>NZ_CP060286.1:0-3947358 GCF_014303955.1 Caproicibacter fermentans
TTCGGGTCGTTGAGCAGCGCCTGCGCAATCCCGATTCGCCGGATCATGCCGCCGGAAAAACCGCCGAGCTTTTTGTCTGCGACATCTTTGAGGCCGACCAGCTCCAGCAGGGAAACGATGGTTTCGTCGGCTTCGCCGGATGGAATCCCTTTCAGTGCGGACAGGTATTTCAGGAACCGCCGCGCGCTGAAATTCCGATAGACACCAATCTCCTGCGGCATGTAGCCGAGCTTGTCACGGTAGGCCGCACCGAGCTCGGAGATGTCCACGCCGTCGAGTTGAATGCGGCCGGAGGACGGCGTCAGTATATCGGCCATCATCCGCATCAGGGTGGTTTTTCCTGCGCCGTTCGGACCGAGCAGACCGTACACGCCTCGCTCAAGTTGGGCGGAGAAATCCTCCACCGCGTATTTTTTTTCAAATTCTTTTGTCACATGGCTCAGTGTCAGTTTCATCGTCAGATTCCTTTCGATTCCGGATGATTGTTTCCGGAACGGACGCTTAATTTGAAGAAAAACGGGACCGCGCTGACCGCCGAGATCCCGGCGGCTGCGGTGGTGTTCAGGCTCGCTGCAAACTGGTAGAATTCTGGAATCTGGAGCATCAGCATCCCGACAATCACCCAGGCCGCGAGCAGGGCGGAAACAGAGAGGGAGCAGTTGTGCCCGCCGGTCAGGAACAGGGCGGCGGTGCCGACCCAGAACAAAGCGGTCAGGCTGGAAAAAGCGAGCTTCCAAGCCTCGTAGGAGGTCCCGATGCAGAATAGGGAGAGCCCTGTCCGTTCTTGTTATGCTTGGAGACTTAGCAGGCTGTCAGCAGGACAAGAAAGCGGCTCCTTCCGCAAAGCCCACCGAAAGCGGTGCAAGCAGTGCAGCAAAAAAGAATGCGGTCAATCTTACCATCTGGTATGAAAATGCCAGAAAATCGGCGATGCTCTGCAGGCGCAGCTTAACGACCTTTCGCCGGATGTGAAGGTTACGGTTCAGCGCAAAGATAAAATGACAGATTCACTGAAACTGGTTGGAAATGATCCTCAAAGTGCCCCGGATATGTTCTTTTTTGCGCATGACAAAACCGGATTATACGCCGAAATGGGAATCCTCGCCCCGATCACCGACTTCATTTCGAAAGATTCTCTCTCTGATTTTATTCCCATGACGCTGAGTGCCGGAACCTATAAAGACACGCTTTACCAGCTGCCGATTTACTTTGAAACACAAATGTTTATGTACAACATGAAGTTAATGAGCACCCCTCCGAAAACGACCGACGATTTACTGAAATTTGCGCAGAGTAATACCAAAAACGGTACATACGGATTTGTTGAACAGCACAGTACCGCTTACTACGCAGTCAGCTGGATTCATGCATTCGGCGGATATATTATAGACAAGGACGCAAAGCCCGGGCTGAATCTTCAGGGTACAGTCGATTCTCTAAAATACCACAAGCAATTTGTGAAGTATCAACCATCGGATGGCGACTATAACACCATGACCGCACTGTTCAAGGAGGGAAAGGCAGCTTCGACCATTAACCTGCCGAATCTGGCTGTTGATGCGAAAAAGTCCGGTATTGATGTTGGCTTTGCGCCGCTTCCGACTGTGAACTCAACAGGAAAACAACTTTCTCCCTATGCGGGAAATCAGGGCGTTTATGTTCTAAAATCCTCAGAAAGCGGTAAGAAAGAAGCAATCACATCTGTTTTGAAGGCATTGATGAAACCGGAAGTCGGAGTTGCAATGTCAAAAATTACAAACGATGCGCCGGCAAACAACAAAGCGTATTCCGACGCCTCCGTTTCTTCAAACGAAATCGTCATGAATTTGAAAAATTCCGCGGACACTGTTGTTCCGATGTCGAACGTTCCGGCGATGGACGTCATGTGGTCGGTCACGGAAAATATGCTTTCAACTGTGAACAAAAAGGGTGCTGACCCAACAACTGAAGCGGCAAAAGCTCAGAAAAATGCTCTTTCGCAAATCGCGGATATGAAATAACGCAATATGGCATGATTGTTTTCCTTGAGGGCGATGTTGCATATGCATCGCCCTTTGGCATAAGAATTGAGGTGCATTGTGAAGAAAAAAAGTTGTCGGCCCTATTTGTATTTGGCTCCATCAATTGCGGTAATCGGGCTCATAGTCATATTCCCTATTCTCTACACCGGCTATATTTCGCTCACAAATATGAATATTTACCACTGGTTTCATCCGGAATTTGTCGGACTTCAAAATTATGCGAAGGCTATTTTTGTATTTGATTCCGGATTCCTTTCAGCCTTGCTTCGGACGGTTCTTTGGACCGGCATCAATATGGTTCTTCAGATGGTTGTTGCTTATATCATAGCTGTTCTGCTCAATACAGAAGGACTTCGCGCGCATAAATTCTACAAAACAATTCTGATGTTTCCATGGGCTATGCCAGGTTACGTGTCGATTCTGCTATGGAAGATGGGCATGTTTAACAACGAATACGGCTTATTGAATCAATGGCTCGGGAAGCTTGGATTAAACGGAGTAAGATGGTTGGACGGAAACGTATCTGCTTTTTTGTCCTGTACTATGGTCAATCTTTGGCTCGCGCTCCCGTTCATGATCATGATTATCGACGGCGCGCTCCAGAGTGTCGACAAATCTTATTATGAAAGTGCAACGCTCGACGGAGCGGGATTCTTTACAAAACTCGGAAAGATTACGATTCCGCTTGTACGCCCGGTTATCGCTCCGGCCGTCGTAATAACGATATTCACGACATTCAAGCAGTTCGACATTGTTTATCTGCTGACACAGCAGCAGGGTTCGAAAACCGGCGCGGATATTCATACTGTCATCACATATACATACGAAAAAGCTTTTGTTACGAATAACTACGGCTACAGCGCTGCCGTTTCCGTTCTCATATTTCTTCTGTTGATTTTGTTTTCGATGTTTACGAACAAAGAACTGAAGGAGGGTTACCGATGAAATACAGAAAGCGAATCGGTCTTTTCTTCCTTAACATCTTTTTCATTCTGATTTGTCTGCTCTGTCTGATTCCCGTTTTGTATGCACTAGGAATCTCTCTGAACGGCCATAACGACCTGCTCAGTTCTAATTTCTCTTTGATTCCCCAAAATGTTACTTTTGATAATTACAGATGTGTGCTGTTTGAAAAACCATTTTTCCTGTGGTTCAAAAACAGTTTGATTCTATCCGCTTTCACTGTGCTTATTTCTATTTTGGTGGCTGTTCCAGGTGCGTATGCGCTGTCGAGAAAGAGGTTTCGCGGGCGTAAAATGATTCTGAATCTTTTAATACTGCTGAATGCTTTCCCTGCGATTCTGTCCATGTTTGCCGTTTACAGAATTTTAAAGCCGATGGGTCTGATTAATTCGTTCACCGGCCTTATCCTAATTTATATTGGCACGATGGCTATTTTTGGCTTGTGGAACGTTTTGCCGCTTGCCCGCCCTTCCATCATCGTCACGGCGGTTATGATTTTAATCTATGTGTGGAACGAGTATATATTTGCTGTTACCTTCATCACCAGTTCCGGTAAATATACGCTTGCAGCCGGACTGTATGCGTTGCAAGCAACAGATTATACGCGCAATTGGCCAGTTGGAGACATCATGTCGACTCAAGGCAGCGCGGGAACAAAAGTTTATATTTACGGCTACGGCAGAAATTTTGGTTCAACACCTACCGTTAAGTTTGGAAATACTGCTGCAACGGTACTATCTTCTACATCTACAATGATTGTAACGACAGTTCCTTCTGGGGCAGTACACGGCGATAACTCCGTAACGGTTACAAATAACAGAGTGACAAGCAACGGAATTGTTTACAATGTTCTGTCCGGCGACCAGAACCACGTCATTTTCCACGTGAAGGCCTCCACAAATTACGGGGATAACATTTACGTGGTAGGCAGCATTCCAGAACTAGGCTCCTGGGACACTAGCAAAAGCACAGAAGCGATGCTTTGCCCAAATTATCCCGAATGGTATTCGCCAGTTAGCGTGCCAGCTAATACGACGTTCCAGTTTAAATTCATAAAAAAGAATGCCAATGGCAATGTAACGTGGGAAAGCTCTAGTAATCGGACGGTCACATCTGCGGACGATAAACACGGTTTGCTTCTCCACCCTGTAAAAGATCAGATAATTCCCACAAACCTGAAAGCGATAGTCGGTTTCGATATTCAGTACGGAGGACAGGTTTGGGCCACTTTCAGGAAAGTCTGCCAGCCCGCGCATGGATTTCAAAATGCGAGAAACCAGCTTTTGGGCAGCGACCGGCGCGTCCAAATGGGCAGCGATATACTGCTGGATTTTTCGCAGGTCATTTGCTGCTTCCGGAGAAACGCACAGCTCAGCCATTTTCTTGCTCCAAAAGTGCCTCCACCTGTTCCATGTTCAGCCAGCCCTTTCCCTTGCCGGACTGTTCGCCTTTTGCAAGCTGGGACAGGAGTTTCAGCGAAGCTTTCAGCTTTTCGTATTCATCAATGTCCACAATTGCATAACGTCCCCGGCCATTTTTTGTCAGGTAGACCGGCTCACCAAACGCAATACCACGCAAAACTTCGTTGTAGTTCCGCAGATCGGACACAGGCTTGATATTTGGCATTCAAAACACCCCCTAAACTATAATATACTCTTATTGTTCGTAAAATTCAACGTAAGATTCAACATAATATTTAACACAATCATAAGAAAATTCTAGGAACGCTGCCGAACTTGCCTAGTCGGATAAATCCAGAGACTGGGGACGCAATGATGAACAGTAAGAAACGTCCTGAAACGATACCGAAACACAACATTTCATATCTGCTGAGCTTATCCATATCGCATAACGCCCCGTTTGACAGATGGGACTTACAGAGTCGCTTTTCCTCGGAAACGGCACCGAGAACTATTTTAGCGTGGCGAAGAAGCTTTCCATTCTGGCATTGTCATAACAGCGTCCGGTTCCGCTCATGCTTTGAATAGCGCCATGCCTGGCCAAAGCGGCTCGAAACGCGGTGCTGGTAAACTGGCTGCCGCGATCGCTGTGAAGGATCAGGTGCTCGACGCGCTAAACTTGGGGCTGTTGTGCATGAACCGCGCCGGGGAGAAAAGATAGGGCAGGGAGTCGTGAATTTTGCTTCCCGTTATGGGCTGTTGGGACTTATGACAGCTTTGCAGACAACGCCATGCTTCATGGATTATGAGGCTGTATATTGCCCAAAAACCATTTCATCAAGGATGAGTCCATGAAAGTCAATGCGTATACCGCGCCGTTTTTCCTTTTTGGGAAACCGGACTTTGTGAAGGACGGGAAAGTAAGCAACCGATTTCTCGATTGCCCTAAAATGCTTTGAGATTTTGAGAAATGAAGTGCCTTTCAGAGTAACTAAATGACAGAATAATTATCTCCATCAACCAGGACGCATTGTCCGTCATTTAACCGAATCACTCTACGGTTTTGGCTTTTTTCATATTCTTTTGCACGTTCTTCAAATTGTTCAAAGCGTGAAAGGAATTTATTATAATGAGGAAGAATCTCAATGTTCGTCAAGTGAAAGCCTGTCAAATCAGACAAACCCACATTCTGATTCATTTCGGGACTATATTGGGCAATAAGGTTAATGTCGCTTTGTAGAACTATTGAGCCTGCGCTAATTCCAATGAGAATGTTGTGTCTTACCAGTTCGGCCAATACCCTTTCACAGTTTGAATTTTTCATTGACTTTAACAAATAAAAGGGATTTCCACCTATTATTTCAACAACATCATATTGCAATAATTTTGAAGGAGCATCGGCGTCAAAATCAAAATAGTCAATAACCAAGCCCAACGAGTGTAATTCATCCCTTAGCTTCGGAATGTGCCAGTCGTTTTCCTTGTATCCTACAGATGCTGTTGTAACAATAGCTGCCTTTGATAACCCGGAAAAAAGAGGTTTAATTTTGTTCATTATTAATTCGGAAGATAGACCGTTTGACGTCAAAATCAGCACCTTAATTACCCCTTAACGTATAATCCCGTGATTCAAATCATTTAAAACATCTTAGCACACAAGTTCACCCAAAGCAATCCGGAACGTTATTGCTCCGGATTTCCAGTTTTCAGCGTGATGATAAGGTCACGGTAACAGTCCCGGAGATGGTCAGTACGGCCTTTCGGCGGGGCGGGAGGCCGTTTCTCCCGCTATCGGTCTGCCGCGCCTTTGCGACGGCGGCTTCGATCCGGCTCCTCTCGGCTCGGGACTTTCAGGCATTAAACTTTGGGCCATAATAGAAACTGACAGAACATAAAAGCAGGATACCGAACTTGCCTATATTTGTTTTTACGCTTATACTGAAATAAAAATTAAGAAGATAAACATCTGATACTGCCCTGCGAAATCCTGTTGGTATCGGGTGAATGTAAAAAGGGGGGGGAGCAATGGAATGAAACATATTCTCGTGGTGGAAGATGACACAATGCTGAATTCCGGTCTGTGCTACAACCTTGAGTTAGACGGCTATCAGGCCGTACCCGCTTATAACGCTGCGACGGCTCTTGAAAAAATACAAAGTGAGTCTTTTGACTTGGCGATCCTCGACGTAAATCTGCCGGACGGCGACGGCTTCGAAGTATGCAAAAAAATCAGGGCCATTCGGGATATTCCAGTGATCTTCCTGACTGCCCGCGATCTGGAAGCTGACGTAATGAAGGGCTTTGATTTGGGCGCGGACGATTATGTTACAAAGCCGTTCAGCATCAACATTTTCAGGAAAAAAGTGGCCGCTGTTTTGAAGCGGTCGGAAAAGCAGGAAAGTCCAAGCCTTTATTCCTGCGGCGACCTTGTAATTGACTTTGACAAGCTGACGGCTTTCGTCGGAGGCAAACCGATCATCCTCACGCCTAACGAATACAAAATTCTAAAGATTTTTACAGGTAATCCGGGAATCCTCCTGACGCGGCAGATTCTGCTCGAAAAGCTGTACGACGTGGATGCTGACTTTGTGGACGAGCACGCCCTGACCGTCAACATCAACCGACTGAGAAGCAAAATTGAAACCGGGGACAGGAAATACGTCCACACGGTTTACGGCATGGGCTATGTATGGGTTGGTGATAAAGGATGAAAAAAAGTTTATCTACGAATCGGATTTATTGTGGAGCTGGTGTCTCCTTTCTCCTTCTCACGGTCAGTCTGAACCTCACCCTGTTTTTCAACACTGAAAACCCGGTAATTCGCTGGGCTGCCATCATCTTTTCCCTATTGCTTCTGCTGCTCGGAATCCTTTTCGTCCTGTTACTTCGTCGTAAACTGCTGGCCTTTTCAGATTCGCTGAGCGCCTGTATCGACAGCATCGTGAATGGCAAAGAAGATGTTTCGTTCGATCTGGAATCGGAAACCCTGACCAGCAAATTTAATTATAAGCTTCAGCGCTTGTATGAGATCATGCAGAACGGAAAAAGGCAGATACAGGAGGAAAAGCAGTCCATCCAAGAGACGATCTCCGACATCTCCCATCAGGTCAAAACGCCATTGACGAATCTGAAAATATATAATTCCACCTTGCTGGAACGACGGCTCGCGCCGGAGAAGGAACAGGAATTTTTGAAACTGATGGAATCTCAGATTGATAAATTGAATTTTCTGATGCAAGCGATGGTGAAAATGTCCCGGCTGGAAACGGGAATTATCACCCTTTCCGTATCTCCTGCCTCAATTTATGATACAATCGGTGCCGCTCTTGCAGAGATCGAACTTTCGGCTGAGAAAAAACAAATTGAAGTCACCGTGTCCTGTGATCCCGCGCTGACTGTGCCGCACGATAAAAAATGGACGGCGGAGGCTCTGTTCAATCTTCTGGACAATGCGGTGAAGTACACGCCGCTGGGCGGCAAAATCTCCGTGAAGGCGGAGCGATGGGAAGCGGCGACTAAAATCGACATCTCCGACACGGGCAGGGGCATCCCGGAACAACACTACGCGCAAATTTTCGGGCGCTTTTACCGGGAGAACGAAATACATGATGTCAGCGGCGTCGGCATCGGCCTCTATCTTTGCCGCGAGATCATTCAAAAGCAGGGCGGCACTATTCAAGTGAAATCCAAAGTCGGCAAAGGCTCCACCTTCTCGGTGTTCCTTCCAAGCCAAAGCATGGCCGGTACGGAAGGATAGGCTTTGGCTTTATGAAAAGACAGCTTTGAGGGCTGCCTTTTCTCTTTCCTTGATGAAATGTCTCAAAATCGTGACAATTCATTTTTCGATTGAGACTTTTTGGTGACATTTGTCCTTTACAATGGAGAGCAACCAATCGAAAGCAGGGGGATTACTATGAGCATATTAGAAACAAGTGAACTAAAAAAGTATTATGGAACCGGTGCAAATCTGGTGAAAGCTTTAGACGGTGTTGCTCTAAACGTGGAGCCGGGAGAATTTGTGGCGATTGTTGGCACATCCGGCAGCGGAAAATCCACTCTCCTGCACATGCTTGGGGGCCTCGATACCCCGACCTCCGGCAGTGTGGAAGTAGACGGGAAAGAGCTTTCTAAAATGAACGACGATCAGCTCACGATTTTTCGACGCAGGAATATCGGCTTTATCTTTCAGAACTACAACCTTGTGCCGATTCTGAACGTTTATGAGAATATCGTTCTGCCCATTGAACTGGACGGCGAGAAGCCGGACAAAGCCTTCATTGACAAAATTGTAAAGATGCTTGGATTGACGGAAAAGCTGAACAATCTGCCGAACAACCTCTCCGGGGGTCAGCAACAGCGTGTGGCAATCGCAAGAGCATTGGCAACCAAACCTGCTATCATCCTTGCTGACGAGCCAACCGGAAATCTGGACAGCAAAACCAGTCAGGAAGTGTTGGGACTTCTTAAAATGACGAGCCAGCAGTTCCATCAGACCATCGTGATGATTACCCATAACAGTGAGATCGCCCAGCTTGCGGACCGTATCGTGCGGATTGAAGACGGCCGGATTGTGGCATGAGGGGGACGGCTGAATGTTTCAGAATAATAACACAGCAATTATTAAACGCATAGCAAAAACGACAAGGAAAACTGAGAAGCGGCTCAATGTAACAGCAACTGTAATGATTGTTTTGTCCGTGGCTCTTTCCTTCGCAATGTGTCTTTTTATGCTTGCGCAGGAACGCGATTACGACCTTGTAAAACAGAATATGCCACAGATCAACGTCCTACAGGTATCGGATGATGTGATCCAGAAAATGAGTCAGGATCGGGAATTCTCACAGATTTCAGTCAACAGCAAAATCGACAGCTATACCAACATAGACTATTCTGTCAGTATTATGTATATGGATCATTCCTATTTGAACGGCAAAGGAAAAGAAACAGAAGGACGTATGCCGGAGGCTGCGAATGAAGTTCTGCTGGACTCTTACTATGCCCAACGTTTGAATGTGAAAACCGGAGACACGGTATCTTTAAAAGTCAATGGACAAGAAAAAGAATTTACTGTTACCGGTCTGCTGAGAGATGTTAAAAAGACCAGCAGTGATTCCAGAAACTATATGGTGATTGTATCAAAAGAATTTTTGAATCAAAGTTCAAAACCTGTGCTTTATAATGCGGGTCTTTATTTGCCGAACGGCAGCCAACTTCGTGAAGAAGAAGTGCAACAGAAAATGGAGGAAGTCCAGCAGAATTACCAACTTTCTAAGGAAAATCTTAGCTTAAATAATTCTGTCTTCATGAAAAACAATTCTCTTAAAAGCAGTTTTTCACAAACCGGCGTGCTGCTTGGCTTGACTGTTTTTATTTTTGTTGCCGCAGCGATTGTCATTTATAGCCTCTTTTATATTTCGGTTTCGCAGAAAACCCGACAGTATGGTCAGCTTCGGGCAATCGGCACCACAAAAAAGCAAATTAAAAAGCTTGTTCGCTCTATCGGATTTTCATTTTTGAAAACTGGACTTCCGCTCGGCCTTGTAGTAGGAGGCTTCGCCGGGTACGCGATGGACAACAACGGCTGGTACTGGCCTAATACAGGGATTGCGGCGGTGGTGGTGGCTTGCCTGAGCGCAATCTGTATTCTGCTTGCTGTTTCCGCTCCGGCGTCAAAGGCGGCAGAAATTACGCCGATCGAGGCGGTCCGCTATTCGGGATATGAATCCGCCAATTTGAAGGTATCCCAAAAGACACACCGGAGTATTACTCCAATCTCTCTTGCCAAAATGAATTTCATAAGGGATCGGAAAAAAGTTGCCTCAACCCTTCTTTCACTGGCAATTGGAGGAATCCTGTTTGTGGTAGTTTCCGGGATCTCAGCATCATACTACCCGGAGAACGAGGTTCGAGAGCATTATTATCCGAACGGCGGTTCTTACAGCATCTCTGTCGATGAAATCAATCAGTCACAGGAATCGAAGCTGATGGAAAAAGTTCAGAAAATACCCGGGGTTGAAAAAACGTATTCCTACTATGACATCGCTCACGTTCACACTGATGCAAACGGTTGGAACCAAGAACTGAACAGCATGTTTTGCACAAAAAACGACTTTAAGTTTTTGACCCATACTCTGGAAGGAACTATTGACTATGATGCAATGGTTAGGGAAAACGGCGTTGTTTTCAGGAGATACCGGCAATACACGGATCTTGGAGTAGATTGTCATCCGGGTGATCAGATCAACGTTCAATTTAATGAAAGCGGAAAAACGGTTACGGATACTTTCAAGGTCTTTGCTGTAGTCAGTGGTGCCGGAACTACGTCTTTCGGGTCTGAAAATGCTCCGGTTTTATTTTTCCCTATGGATACGGAATCAAAAATTGCAGATTCGAAAAAGCTGGATTCCATAGAAGTCGTTACTGATCCATCCGCAGTGGAGGAGACGGGAACGGCTCTTCAGAACTTTGTCGATCAAACCGACGGTGTGGAACTTTCCAGCTATGAAGCAAAAGTTCAAGCTGCCGCCGCCATGCCAGGTATTGTTTTTACCGGATTAAGAATTCTCTCCATCTTCATCGTCTTGTTTGGTCTAATAAACTACCTGAACACTACCATTACCAACTTCTTTACGCAGAAGCGTGAAAGAGGAATGTTGCAGGCGGTCGGCACCACAAAAAGTCAACTGGCAAAGATGTTTTTTGCAGAAGGACTTTACTATATGGTTGGGATGCTGGCATGTATGCTGATTCTTGGTCCGGTGGTATTACGGCTGATCATCAAGGCAATCAACAACGTCTCCTATGTGTTTACCTTCCCCGTAGTACCGGTTGTTGTTTTTACAGTTACCCTGCTTATTATTCAGATGTTATTAACGGTATACACGATGCGAACAATGTGCAGGGAATCTCTTGTCGAGAGCCTTACAGGGAATGAGTGACGACAAGGCCGTGGCGCTTTCCATCATTTTATCGGTTGTCTGTATCGACCGTGTCTGCCGTGCCATTTTGAATGTTCTGCTTTCATTTGTCCTGACAATATAAGGAAAGCCGCTGGTGGGAATGGCTTCATAAAATAGACGCTTATAAGGAAACGACGGTTGAATTGCCGCCGTATCCTTTTTTGTGTCTAAAAAGTTCTCAACCTTACTAAAATGTAAGCCGGAATTCATGTGAGAGTAAGGAGCAGATGTTAATCTACCTTTATAGAAAGGTGGGATTTATTTTGGACGCATTCTTATTTGAAGATTTTACAAAATGTGCAATGCTTCGGGCAGCATTTTGGGGAATTATGGGGATTATTCTGTTCGCCCTGCCGAACTTTTTACTTGACGGGATGTTCTATGCGATTGTCGGATATATGCTTGCGGACGGTATTTGGCGTATTGTGAAATTTGTCCGGGAGAGTGCCGCGAATCACATTCACGATAAGAAAGCGGGTTCGCCTCTCCGTTATTTTAGCCTCGTGATTGCTGTGTTACTGCTTGTGGTAGTAGCCCATTCCATTATTTTTAGACATTTTCTGATTCAAATAACGCCTGTCTACCTTGGCGGATTACTGCTGCTGGAGGGCATCATTTATTTTGTAATCGCCCTTTGCGCGAATACATTCCCGCAAAGGGGACTTCTGGTTTTTCTTTCTGTGATTGCCTTTTTGGGCGGCGCAGCTGTCCTCGTCTTTACGTTTGGCTTTGGAGTCGGCGGTATCCCCGGACTTACGAAGGTTTCTGGTACCGCTCTGTTACTCGCCTGCTTATATGAATTGGCGGCTTATCTCATTTATCGAAAAAACGTGACCGCTCAAACGAGGAGGATATGAAATGAATTTATTAGAGGTAACTAACATTTGCAAGACGTATGGAACTGGTGAAACAGCAGTCAAAGCATTAAAAAATGTGAGCTTTTCGGTTCCAAAAGGCGAATTTATCGCAGTTGTGGGGGAATCCGGTTCAGGAAAAAGTACCCTGCTTAATATGATCGGGGCGCTTGATACGCCTACAACCGGCAAGGTGCTCATTGACGGTAACGATATATTTAACATGAATGATGAAAAGCTCACCATTTTCCGACGCAGGAACATAGGGTTTGTCTTTCAGGCATTCAATCTGATCCCTGAACTCAATGTAGAGCAAAATATCACTTTCCCTGTCTTACTCGATTACAAGAAGCCGGATCAGGCGTATGTCGAGGAAATTCTTACGGTTCTGTCCTTAAAAGACAGACGAAATCATCTGCCCCGGCAGTTATCCGGCGGGCAGCAGCAGCGCGTGGCGATTGGCCGTGCCTTGATTACCCGCCCTATGCTGATACTGGCCGACGAGCCGACCGGAAATTTGGACAGCCAAAACAGTAATGAAGTCATTTCACTTTTGAAAATCGCGTCAAAACGCTACCAGCAGACAATCATTATGATTACGCATAACCGGAGCCTCGCTTCCACGGCTGACCGGGTACTACAGGTTTCGGACGGTGTTCTCACAGATTTTGGGGGATACGCCGAATGAAGAGTTATCTTGGTTTAATTAAGGAATATGGAAAAACCCATAAGAAAAAGACACGAATAACAATCATCTGTATTGCAATCGCTGTGTGCCTTGTTACAGCTATTTTCGGCTTGGCCGAAGCAATGATACAGGCTCAAACTATTGGTCAAATCAAGGCAAATGGATATTGGCATGTTGCTTTCAAAAATATAGATAATGAAACCGCATCGCTGATTCAGAATCGCCCTGAAACAGAGGCTGCCGGTTGGCTTTCAAGTACGCAAGAAGGAACGCTTGGATCAGAAGCTGTTGCCATCATGGGCGGCGATGAAGCAATATCCGGCAATATGGGTCTTACCGTTCATCATGGTCGTTTCCCTCAGTCGGCAAATGAAGCCCTGCTGGACGAACAATTTGTAAATGAGCATGGCATTTCATTAAATGACACCGTAAAAGTAGTGTTGTCGGACGGTAGCACGCATGACTTCGTTATTACCGGAACTTACAACAATACCCTGTCACAGAAAAAGGATGATACGCATGGTCTGTTTCTGTCCTATGATGGCATACGGGAAATAGGCAACGGCACAAGCGGATACACTTACTATGTTCAGTTTAAGAGCGGCGCTGATATGAGAAATGCCATAGATACAATAAAAGCGGATTTCAATTTGTCAGACGAACAGGTTTCAGAAAATCCGGCGCTTCTCGGATTGACTGGACAAAGCCGCGATAGTTATATGGTAAGTATCTATATCACCGCAGTTATTTTGTTTATATTGGTACTTGCGGCCGGAACATTGATGATTGCAAGCAGCATCAACATGTCTGTCCGGGAGCGAGTTCAATTTTTCGGACTAATGCGTTGCCTTGGAGCATCAACTTCACAGGTCAAGAAATATGTACTGCTTGAAAGTATTCGGCTTTGCCTGTTTGGAATACCGATCGGGCTTATTGTAGGAACGGTCATAACAATGGCTTCGTCGGCATTTTTAAGATACGTTAATTCAGCATATTTCAGCGACATGCCAATATTTGACCTAAGCCTGATCAGTCTTGTAAGTGGAACGTTGGTTGGATTTTTAACTGTGACGCTGGCCGCGCTTTCTCCTGCCAAAAAAGCGGCAAAGGTATCCCCGCAATGCGCCGTGTCCGGCAACGCAGAGAAAAACACTATGTTTACAACGAAAGCGGCATTGAATATAAAACGAATTAAGCCGGAAACATCACTTGGGATTTCCCATGCACTTTCTGATAAAAAGAATATTTTATTAATGACAGGCTCATTCGCCATCAGCATAATACTTTTTCTTTCCTTTAGCGTCATGGTTGATTTTATGGGGCAAGGAATACGAGCGTTAAAACCATACACGCCTGATATTTCGATTGTAAGCAGTGACAATTCTAATTCACTGGATAAAGAGGTCTTGGAGCAGGCGCAAAAGATAAGCGGTGTAAAACGCGCCTTTGGCCGTAGGATTAAAGGTGATTTATCTATAGCAAGCGTCAATGGTAACGCTAAAGTCAACTTAATCTCTTACGAAGAAAATCAATTTAAATGGGCGAAACAGGAATTGGTTTCCGGCGATATTGATACCGTGATAAATGAAAACAATGCTGTTTTAGTCGTGCATTCGGATAACTTTAACTTGCAAGTTGGTGACACTTTTACAATAAAAACGGCTCATGGCGAAAATACCGCCCATGTTGCCGGGGTACTTTCAAACAGTTCATTTGTCAGTGAAGCAGGGATACAGACCGTTATTTGTTCCGAGCAGACATTTCAAGGTTTAACTGGAGAACAAGGATATTCGGTAATAGATATGCAGCTTGCAAGAAATGCAAACGAGGATACAGTCACACAACTACGCGGGCTTACTTCATCGGAACAGACTTTTTCAGACCGGCGAGAAGCCAATACAGGAGCCAAAGCGGCATACTACTCGTTTGCATTGTTTATTTATGGCTTTCTGGTAATAATTGCGTCCATTACGGTATTCAATATCATTAACAGTATGAACAACAGCATTTCTAACAGAATAAACAAATATGGTGTAATGAAAGCAATCGGGATGACGGGAAAGCAACTCCATCATATGGTGATTGTCGAAGCGGCAACCTATGCGACATGCGGTTGTCTGGCCGGACTTATGATCGGTCTGCCTGTTCACAGGTTGATATTTCAAATGATGATAACTTCAAAATGGGGGCTTAATTGGCAAATACCCTTTGGGATGCTTGCAATTATAATCGGCCTTACTATATTATCAACGGTTTTGTCTGTCATACGTCCGGTAAAAACACTTAATAAAATGAGCGTTACAGATATTGTCAACGCACAATAAAGTGTATCAAAACGTGGTGAGCAATGAAAGATATACGAAAAATCCGAATCATCGAGGATGACAGCACTATTCGCACTATCCTATCGCATGTATCACTGTGCAGCTAATACTTTCCGATAATATACATTTTGTACCCTCCAACGGTAATAAGGCTGTTGTTTTGGCGGTGGTATGGCTGTGCCTTTTAGAACAACAATGTCTAACGGCGGTTTTGAAATAAACATTCAAAGCCGCCGTGTTCTTTTTTAAAAATTGAATTGCGGAGGGTGTATTAGGGAACCTCTGATTTAATCCGCCCCTCTACCGAAGAGAGGAGAACTCTGGTAAAATAGAACTATCAATTCACAGGCGGTGCAGAGAAATGAAAAAGCAACAAACTTTTACGGATATCGAATATAGCTGCAGAAAGAAGAAAACACGGCGGGAAGAGTTTCTGGAAACCATGGACGAGATTATCCCGTGGGAAGAGTGGGTCGGTATCATTGCGCCGTATTATCCCCACGGCAAACGGGGACGTCCACCCATGGGCATAGAACGGATGCTGCGGATGTATCTGCTGCAGATCTGGTTCAACCTTTCCGACCCGGCTACCGAGGACGCAATCTATGACAGCTATGCCATGCGTAAGTTTACCGGCATCGATTTCATGACGGAGAATGTCCCGGATGAGACGACGCTTTGCAAGTTTCGGCACCTGCTGGAAAAAGACGGGCTAAACAAGCTGTTTTTTGACGCCATTAACCGCGTCATGGTAGCTACCGGCCACATGATGAAAGGCGGCACAATTGTAGACGCTACCATCATCAACGCACCCAGCTCTACAAAAAATGCGGAGAAAGCACGCGACCCGGAGATGCATCAAACAAAAAAGGGGAATGAATGGCGTTTCGGCATGAAGTGTCACGCCGGCGTTGACGCCGGCAGCGGGCTGGTTCACACGATAGAGGTAACTGCCGCCAACGAACATGATGTGACCGCAGCGGCGAAACTCATCCGTAAGGATGACGAGGTGGTCTATGGTGATTCCGGTTATCTTGGTATTCAAAAGCGCCCGGAGGTTCGGAATGACGCGCATTTATCCAAGATCGACTACCGTATCAACCGCCGTCCGCACAGCTTGCCTAGGGTTTCCGACAATTCCATTGATTGGGAGCGTCTCATCGAACATCGCAAATCCTCTGTGCGATGCAAAGTGGAGCACGTTTTTCGCATCATCAAATGCCAATTTGGCTACACGAAAACCCGGTACAGAGGCTTAATGAAAAACGAGAACCGGCTGTATGCCATGTTCGCGTGCGCAAATCTCTATATGCTGGCAATGGCAGGTCGAAGTTTCAGTGAGACCTGACAAGGGAGAAGTGCGCCCATTTCCGCAAAAGTGGAAATAAATTCAGGAGTATAGCGTCGAAATTCGACGTAATCATTCAGTTGGAACGCCTCTTGAATCCCTTTTCGCTGAATTCCTCTTCCTGCGCCATTTGTTCAGAGGTTCCTTAGCTTTCGTATTTATCTCGACCCAGATAAAAGCCGTGAGTATCTGTTTTCCCGGAATAGGCGAAGGGATACGGGTTTGTGACCGACGACGCGGGATGTAGGGGTTTGTTTGATAAAGAATAGAGTTCAGATGGACATTATTATCAGTTCTTATTATGACATCAGCTTTATTTGCAATTTATTTTACCGCACGCAGGAATGATTCTTAGGATAGTTTTCAAGGAACGCCCTTACAATAAAATGAGACTGCATATTTTCATCATACTATTCGGAACAATATCATGCAAATTTACAGATTTATATTGCATATTATTCCGATAGCGGCGTATAATGAAATTGTTGAAAATCAGGAGGTGATCTGTTTTGAATTATATCAGTGTAGGGCAGGCAGCGGAACAATGGGGAATTTCCGACCGTCGTGTTCGAGTGCTTTGCGGGCAGGGGGAGATTCTCGGTGTAGTGAGAGAGGGAAGGTCTTACCGGATTCCTGCGGACGCGGTGAAGCCTGCCGACAGGCGCAGGACGCGACATAAAGATATTCCAAGGAAATATGCCCCTTCGTTCGCCAGAATTGACGGTTTGAAAGAGCAGTTGGATCAACGCCGTCCGCTGACTTCTGGAGAACTTCAGCGTCTGCGTGACGAGTTTATGGTGGAATACACCTATAACTCCAATGCGATTGAGGGCAACACCCTGACTTTGCGGGAAACCGCGCTTGTTCTGGAAGGTGTCACCATTAATAAAAAACCGTTGAAAGATCATATGGAAGCGGTCGGTCACCGGGATGCGTTCCTTTATGTACAGGAGTTTGTACAGAATAAGGGAACCTTCTCTGAATCCATTATTAAACAGATTCACACGCTGGTACTGATGGACAGACCGGAAGACCGTGGCGTTTACCGGCGTATTCCAGTGCGGATTATGGGCGCTTTCCATGAGCTGCCCGATCCCGTAATGGTGCCGGAGTTGATGGAGAAACTCGCTGCGGAATTTGATAATAAAAAACTGCACCCCATTGAGAGTGCAGCGCTGTTTCATCTGAAATTTGAGGGGATTCATCCTTTTGTTGACGGCAACGGCCGTACCGGGCGGTTGATTCTGAATTTGTTCCTGATGCAAAACGGTTATCCTCCTGTTAATGTAAAATTTGCGGACCGCAGACGGTACTATGATTGCTTTGATTCTTTTTATTGCGACGACAATGCGGCACCCATGGTCAAGATGGTAGCGGAGTATGTGGAAGAACGGCTGCGTTGGTATCTAAATCATACGGCATAACATTCTGTCATTCATGATATTGCGGAACGGAGTAAATTCGTGTCGCCCTCGTCGCTGTCCATGCCGTCCGAAACGGCAAGCAGCCATATATCGTGGGCGGGGAAAAATACTTCGGTATAATAGCCTGCTTTCAGATAACCGCGCCCGAGGCGGGAGAGGTCTTTCACATGAACAGCCGAAATGTAATCTGCTTGAATTTATCATTTGATGAAAATCGGGACAGTCGAGCGTCGTACCGCTGATCCCATCATCAACGAAAAACAAGGGATCGGCATAGTCTTCCCCTTGCCACCTTTTTCAGCAGGTTTTTCTGATCGGTGATGCTGGTGGGCTCGCTGCCCAGATTATCGTTGCGGCTCAATCCGCAATACAGGGCGGCGGTATTGATCGCGTGCTTTTTGTTGTTTGACTGTTCCAAAGCAGCCTCCTTTCCGGCAGTCAAACAAGCGTATTTACACTTATAGGAACCCGCTTCCGTCCGCCCGTGTTAAGGATGCCGCCGCACAAACCCGTTCCGTATCAGCTTCCTGTGTTGCCACGTGGTCGCCATCTGTGCCAGAGCCTGCATATTACTCGGCATAAGCCTTCCTCCTCAAAAAAGAATAAGCCGACTGGCAGAAACCAATCGGCTATGTACGGAATATTCAATTATGTGTTCAACCCGAGAAACGGGAATTTGTCAGTTACTGTCCTGTTCCGTGATAAGCTCAGCCCATGCTGGTAAGAAACCCGCTTTTATAGCGACACGCTGTGATGCGATATGCGAAAGCGCGGTTCCGTAAAACGGCAATATTCCCTTATCAAGCACTGCGTTTTTCAGTATTTCTACAAGCGCAGTGCCTATGCCGTTTCCTCTGGCTTCCGGTATGGTATTGATGCCTATTTGATACATTTTCGGACTGTCGCTGCTTGCTCCCGACATTCCCACTATGCGGCCATCCCGATATGCCGCAGCGCCGAGAACATCCGGTGCGGTTTTACTAAAGGCAAAAGCTTCATCAAATCTGCTGTCGCCAGCAAATTGTAAAATTTCATCTTGCGTATACCATACTATATCGAAATCATTCGCTGTAACGATAGTCTTTTCAGCCGCGACGAAAAACGGATGCGCTTGTTTGATGTGAAAACCGTAATCGGAAATCATTTTATTCAGTTTTGCAAGTGCTTTTGCTTCCATAAACCATTGGCCGTCAGCATTTTTTAATTCTTTGGAGAGGACAGATATAATATCTTCACGTCCGCAGCAAAGGATTTTCCCGTTTGCCGCGGCGATTTTTAGAAAACATTTACCGTCATCATCAAATCTTCGTTGTCCTTCGGAAGCGTGGAAAACGGTAAATATGTTTGTACCGTTCAATACGTCTCCAAACGTGCAGCAGTAGTCAGATGCCAATTGAGAAGCCACGATTCTATCCATTCATTTTTCCTCTCAAATTCCGATTTATAGGACAGAAGCCCCGAATAGCTTCTACTATATTTTACCGCGACACTGTATCTTTTTCTACCGTTTATTCATCAAAATCCGGGAATAGGTGAGCAGCGGCATACAGCCGCTGCTACGGAAAATTCATCAATGCGGATGATGTCAGCATTTTAGGGGCAACACACCACCATCCTCAAATTTTAGGCTGGAATTATTCAATGCCAAAGCTTTTCTCATAACCGGGAGTTTTCGTATGACAAAAAAGGCTTTTCATCCAAACTGTTTTTTGTCTTTATTCCCCTATGCCGGAATCGATCAGGGCGACAAGACCTTCGACGGCCTTTCGTTCGTCCTCGCCTTCCGCGCTGATTTTTACACGGTTACCATTCGCAAGGCCAAGCGTTAAAATCATGATGATCGACTTGGCGCTGCATGAAACGCCGCTTTCCAGGTTGGAAACAGTAATTTCGGACTTATACTTTCCCGCTGCTTTTACAAAATCGGAAGCCGGACGGGCATGCAGCCCGGTCGGATTAATAATTTTAGTTGTTTTCTCGTACATGGATAGGCTCCTTTTTCCTTATTATTCCGGCAGAAAATCTGCAAGCTGTCTTTTTAAATACACCTGCGCTTCCTCCGCCGTGTCCATTTCACAGACCGATTGCGCCAACTCGGCGGCGCGCCGTGCGTCCATGGCGCAAATGTTCTTTTTGATCTGCGCTGCATTCGATAGCCCCATGCTGAGGCGGCGTATGCCAAGTCCTAGCAGAACGACGGAGGCGAGCGGGTCTCCGCCCATCTCTCCGCAAACACCGACGGGTTTGCCCTCCGCGCGAAACGCGTCCGCCGCCAGACGTATCAGACGAAACAGCGCGGGGTCATACATCCGGCAGTATTGGCCTACCTTCGGATTCATCCGGTCCGCCGCCATAGTATACTGCATCAGGTCATTTGTGCCTATGCTGGCAAAATCCGCCGCCCGCGCCGCCTTATCAGCCATGAGTGCAATCGATGGAATTTCGACCATGATGCCGACTTTTATGTTATCCGCATAAGGAATGTGGCTACGGTCCAACTCTTCTTTCGCCTTCTGGAGAAATTCTTTTGCGCGGCGTAGATCGGAAAGGCCTCCCACCATAGGGAACATCAGCCATAGTTCCCCATGGATGCTCGCGCGCAGCATGGCCCGCAGTTGCGTCATGAAAAGGTCGGGATATTCGAAGCACAGGCGGAGCGCGCGGACGCCGAGAAAGGGATTTTCTTCAGCCGGCAGCTCCAGACAATCCAGCTTTTTATCCCCGCCGACATCGAGAGTACGAATGGTAACCGGCTTCCCCTGAAATGCCTGAAGCACTCGCGAATAAGCCACTGTCTGCTCTTCTTCACTTGGAAGCGTGTCTCGGCCCATATAGAGAAATTCCGTGCGATACAACCCTACGCCGTCTAGGCTATCGGCCTGCGCCAGTTCCTGAGGAGTGGCCCGGCCTATATTCAGCTCAATATGGACCCGCTCTCCGTCTTTCATTCTGGGTTCCGCCGTTATCCACGCGCGCGTAAGTTCCCGCCGCCGGTTAAACCGCGCTTCTTTTTCCCTGTATGCTTGCAGCAGCGTCTCGTCCGGGTCCAACAAAATTTTGCCTTGCGTCGCATCCACAACGACCAAATTGCCCGGCTGAACTTTCCCGGTGATTCCGGCAATGCCGAGTACCGCCGGAATTCCGTAGCTGCGCGCGATAATTGCGCTGTGGCTGGTTGTGTTGCCGTCTTCGGTAAGGACCGCAAGAATTTTTTGGGGGTCCAGCGACGCCGTGTCGGAGGGTAACAAATCATGTGCAACAAGGATGACGGGCTTCTCAAGCGCGGAAAGGTCCCGTTCCGGCACTCCCTGCATGCACCGAAGCAGCCTTATCCGCACATCCAGAAGGTCGGCGCTTCTTTCTCGGATGACGGGATCGGGCGCCTGAGCCACCTGTTTGGCGTAGGCACCGAAAACCTGATAAACGGCTTCCTGTGCCGAAAAGGAATTTGATATATTTTGCCGAATTTCTTCGCCGATTGCCGCGTCGCATAACATATCTTTGTGAGCGTCGAAAATCTTTGCCTTTTCCGGGTCGTTCTTTTTTATTCCGGAGCAGATTTTTTCCAGTTCTTTTTCGGCGGCGGCAAGACCGTCCTCGAACCGCCGCAACTCATCTTCCACGCGGCCTTTTTCTACCTTTTTCTGCCAAGGCCCGGGAACAAAAGGCTCATAGAGCAATGGCATACCGATCGCGATGCCCGGTGAAACGGGGATTCCCAGAAACATGGTTTTTCCTCCTTCCGGAACAGATCTTTGTGACTTTACCATTCCGCCATAGTACCATCGTAATTGTGCCACTTGGGGTTTGTCCAACGCAACCCTTCCGCGGCCACTTTTTTGACCGTTTCCTCATCTATTTCTATGCCGAGGCCCGGCTTCTCCGGCACTTCCACAAAACCGTCTTTATATTGAAATATGTCTTTGTTTTTCACAAAATCGAGCAGATCAAATCCCCTGTTGTAATGAATGCCAAGGCTTTGCTCCTGAATAAACACATTGGGAGAACAGACGTCCACCTGAAGCGTGGCTGCAAGAGCAATCGGGCCGTAGGGTGCGTGAGGAGCCGCCGCCATATCGAAGGCTTCCGCCATTGAAATAATTTTTTTGGTTTCCAAAATGCCGCCCACCATTGCCACATCCGGTTGAATAATGTCGATTATGCCCTCTTGAAACAAGTTTTTGTACTGCCAGCGACTGGTTAGCCTCTCTCCGGTGGCAAGCGGTGTGGAAACGTGCAGCGCAACCTCGCGAAAGGCTTCTTCGTTTTCCGGCAGAACGACTTCCTCCAGGAACATCAGCTTATAAGGCTCCAGTTCATGAGCCAGCACCTTCGCCATCGGCTTGTGGACGCGTCCGTGAAAATCGACGCCGATGCCGAAATCATAGCCGCAGGCTTCTCGAATGGAAGCCACGCGGTCCACAACGGCTTGCACCTTTGCGAAGGAGTCGATGTAGTGCAGTTCTTCCGTCGCATTCATTTTCACCGCGTCGAATCCTCGGTTCTTGCGGTCTATCGCTTCACGTGCCACATCATCCGGGCGATCGCCGCCAACCCAGGAATACACTTTAATGCGGTCACGCGCTTTTCCGCCGAGGAATTCGTAAACGGGCAGTTTGCAGAATTTCCCCTTGATATCCCACAGCGCCATTTCAAGCCCCGATACAATCGTGCCGTTAATCGGGCCGCCGCGAAAAAAGGATTTATACAGCTCCTGCCACAGGCGCTCGATCTCAAAAGGATTCCGCCCTACGAGATATTCCCCCAGCTCCTTGGCGCCTGCGACAACAGTTTCTGTTTTGGTGCCGGAAATCATCTCGCCCCAACCGTCGATGCCCTCGTCGGTGCTGAGTTTGACAAAAATCCAGCGTGGTTTTACTTTGTACACGGTAATTCCAGTGATTTTCATAGTTACCTCCCGGTTAACAGGAAAGCCGGACAGCGCAGTTTTACGCCGTCCGGGTTTAAATATGTTGTTTTAAAAGCTGTTAATGGAACAGTCCGGCAATTAGGTTCAGCAGGTAAGAAAGCAAATGGGTTCCGGCGTCCTCTGTCGATACAAGCGATGCACCCGCAAGGTTGTAGCCGCCCGCAACCGCAAGTGACGTGTGAACAGGGGCCAGAGCAGTGGCGATAAAAAGCATTATGCAGGTAAAAATTACACATGAGATGTAGCTGCGCACCACGTTGCCCTTGCTGAAAGCCACCGGATAAGCGGAAAGCCACATGGCCTGATAGGCGATATCCGAAATTGGCAGCAAACGGTTAAAGGGCAGGGCGGCCGCCAGAAGAATAGTGGTCGGAACCATCAGGATACCGACCGCGATGCAGCTTGGATTCGCAATGGTCAGAGCGGCGTCGATTCCAATATGAAAGTTATTGCCGGCAAATTTGCTGTTCAGCAATTCTTTAATTGCGTCCGCGAAAGGGATCAGGCCTTCCATCAGAACCTGCATCATCTTCGGTGTCAGGACCATGGTCGCGGCGGTATACATGGCGACTTTCAGAACGCCGCCCACATCGTTGCCGCCCAAAATGCCGAAAGCCGCGCCAAGAATTGTTCCGATCATCAGAGGTTCACCCAAAACGCCGAATTTCTTCTGAATGGACTCCGGGTCGGCGTTTACCTTATTCAGGCCGGGGATACGGTCATACAGCTTATTGAGCAGATAAGCCAACGGCGCCCAGCTGATGCTGTTGGATGTTGGGAACGAGACGCCGGGTAATCCGAACGCTTTCTCAACGACCGGCTGGGTCCAGTCCGCAAGTTTAAAGGTGATTGCCGCGCA
Organism: Caproicibacter fermentans; assembly: GCF_014303955.1. Classification (NCBI taxonomy): domain Bacteria; kingdom Bacillati; phylum Bacillota; class Clostridia; order Eubacteriales; family Acutalibacteraceae; genus Caproicibacter; species Caproicibacter fermentans. The sequence goes on from NZ_CP060286.1 coordinate 23,771, forward strand.
GACCGCGCCGGCAACAAGGCCCACAATGGCGCTGCCGGAAGCATAATAACAGATGGCGGCGCAGAAGATAAAGTGGTTGTAGCTCCAGAAATCGACCATGACGCAGTTCGTCAGTTTCAAAACAAGCATCAGGATATTCAGGCCCAGAATAACGAAAACGACAACCGCGGCCAAAGGATACGCCCAGGTGGCGGCGGCGCGCGCGGGCCAGCCCACATCCATGATATCCGTGTGCAGTCCGAAGCGCTTTACCATTTCGGTCACACTCGGGCCGACCTCGCTGATAAATGTGTTAATAATCAGATTAACCCCGCAGAAACCGACGCCGGTGGTGATGCTGCTTTTTAGCAGTGTGCTGAGTTTGACCCTCATGCACAGACCGATCACGAACATGATAATCGGCATCATACACATGGGCCCAAGGCCTGCAATCCAGTTTAAACCATCAATGACAACCTTCATAATACAAATTCCTCCATTTTTATTTGGCAGCGGGAAAAATCCGCAGCGCCGCTAAGTAAAAAACACCTGTGCTTCCATCTGAACGATTCAGGATTTCTTCAGGATTTCCAGAATCCGGTCAATCGCTTCCTTTTCACCTACACCGGTTACAAAGCATGTGCCCCGCACCACAGGAACGGAGTCTGTCAGGCTATCCTTGAGGGCGCCGGTGGGTACAATCACATTAGGATGCTCCATTTTAACAAGACTCTGCACTTCGGCAAACTTGCATTGGATAAATTTCACATCCGATATACCCGCGTCGCTTACAACCTTTTTGAGCTTGTTAATCGCCAGGGTCGAAGTAATCATAGACGATCCGCAGCAAACCATAATCTTTTTCATAACGCTTAACCTACCTTTCTAAGAATCATTTCAATCTCTTCCGGCGAACCGGCCTTCAGAATTGCGTGAATCATATCTTTTTCCAGCACCATTTTCATGATGCTCTGCAGCACTTCAATCTGCTTTCCCTCTCTGCCCAGTGCGATGCTGAAGATAATCCGGACTTCCGTCGTCAGGTCGTGGTTATCCATCTGCCGGAATAAGACCGGCTCGCGCAGAACCGCTATGCCGAGAGCGGAAGAATTCACATGCTCCGGAACCACATGCGGAATTGCAACATTGCAGTGCGGCAAAGCCAATCCGGTGGGGTATTCGGTTTCGCGCTTTAAAACGGCGTTATAGAAGGACTCTTTTACTTTTCCGGCCTTATAGAGCGCTTCAAAGATCTGCCTGAGGGCGTCTTCTTGATCGGCAGCCCGCACATCCGTCAAAATGCAGTCACGGAAAATCATGTCTTTCAGTGTCATTCTCTCATCTCCTTACAGTTACAGTTTCAGGGCAGTCTCAAAGGCACGGACGGATTCCCGCATGGCACTCGTATTTCCCGCGGCGACGTCTTCCCTGCGGAACATTCCAGACCCGATGCCGAGATATTCGGCGCCGGCGCCGATAAATTCCGCCGCGTTATCAGCGCTGATACCGCCCACCGCCATCAGGCGCCGATGCCCCATCGGACCGGACAGCTGCTTGAAATAAGAAGGGCCCACCGTGACCGCAGGAAAAATTTTTACAATATCCGCGCCGCGCTCGAACTGTGCCGCGACTTCGCTCGGGGAGAAAGCGCCCGGCACACTGATAACGTTCTTTTCCCTGCAATACCGCAGCATTTCACGCGTGAAGGTGACGGGAGAAAGAACAAAATCAACACCCGCGTCCACCACATCTTCCAAGGCTTCCTGACAGGTAACCGTTCCCGCGCCGAACAGAATACGGTCGCCGTATTTTTGAATCGAATCCCTAAGAATTCTGCTGGCATCCGGCGTGTTATAAGCAATTTCGACAGAACGTATTTTACTCCTGCAAAGAATTACAAGAATACGATCCGTCTCCTGTGCGGTAAATCCGCGCAGAATACAGGTGACGCGCGGAAACTGGTCCAAACTCGACTTCATTGACACGCTCCTCTCAAGGGTAAAAAAATAGATAGACATAAGCGGATCGCTCACATCTATCTATAAAAGAGCAAATACTATGCCAGATTATTGGCTGTTTTTGTTCAGCTTGTCATAATTTCATATATTTTTGCAGATGATTCGGCGTGGCGCAGGCTGTAGAGCCGTTGTTCATCCTGAATTATCCGGTGAAAAATTTGTACGGCCTGCGTGCAGCTTTCATCCAGAGCGAACAAAAACACCAAGTCAGGCACAAAATCTTCCGCCCATTCGATGGGCCGGCGGGTTTTTGCGACACAGATTGCAGGTTTTGTGACAAAAGCCGTGTCCCCATGAGGAATGGCAATTCCACCTGAGAGGCAGGTTACCCCCATATTTTCCCTTTTGTAAACGCTGAGCAGATAATCCGAAGTGACACATCCCGAACGGAAAAGCTTCTCCGTCAAAAAGTCAATCGCCTCGTTTTTATCCGTGAAGTCGACATCACAGAAAATCAGTTCCGGCCGAAGTAGCCCCGAAAGACCGCTTCGAACCTGGCCGCAGTCGGCAAGCAGGTTGGTCAGAGTCATCGTTCCATGACCGGAAAACACATAATTCATGGAAAGGAAAGGGATTCCGGGCAGATCCGGATTCATAGTGCCCACGACGACAAGCACATCATATTCTTTTCTGATCCGCGCCAATTTTTCGAGCATTGCGCGTCGGTCCATAATGCCGAGCTCAATAATATGAATGCTGCTGCATTCCGGAATCGTGGCTTCCATAAAGCCGCGGATTTTGCGCGCGTTTCCCTCGCCGGTCGCACACACGGTCAGAACCGCAGACGGTTTTCCGGTGCGTCTGTCACTGCGGAAATAACCCGCGTTCAGCCGCCCGGATTCCAGCGCGTCGGCCATCTCGTCCAGTGTGCATTCCTCGCTCAGCCCCGCGCGCCTTACGGCATCCAGAACCATCAGGGTATCCACACGGGCAACGCAACGCACCGGGATTCCGGTGCGAAGTTCAATTTCCGGCGCGAAAGTCGCCGGAGAACCCATATCCACCAAAAGCAGGCAGCCCTTTCCCTCATCGATCTCCCGTATCTTGCAGACGGCGTGTTCCAGAGCCTGATCGCGCTTTTCATCGAGTCCCATCGCAATACCGACGGCATTGTCATCCCGAAGCAGTCTGTTTGCCACATCCGCCATAGCCGGCCCAACTTCTCCGTGGGTCAGCACGACAATTCGGACCCTGCTGGCAGGCTGACTGGAGGAAAAAGCATGCAGGTACATCGTTAGAATTACAGTCTCTTCTTCCGGCAGGTTCAGACCGATCTGTCTGGAGCAGGACTCAAGCATCGCGCGGGATGCCCTGTATTCCTTCGGGTATTTTTTTCGTAAATTCGCGGGGTCTTCCTTCGGGCTGTACGTGCCGGACGCCAGATTCCGCACAACGGCATCCAGATGAATGGCAAGAACGCTCTGCAGGTTTTCGTCCAGGTGGGAAAATTCCGATTTCAACGGTTCCACCGCCTGCTGCACAGCAAACCACACCGTCGGGTCCACCAAGCTGCTCAGCATTTGTTCGCCGTCCTGCGGCCCGGCGCCGCTTTCCCTTTGGTCCTGGTAAAACAGGCGAATCTGCCGGGAGAGTCTGGCTCTTGCCACGCGGAGGCCCTCCTCGTCGTTCATACCGTTTTTCTGCAGTTCCAGCAGGGTATCTCGGATCATCTGATAGATGCCTTCCTTGGGAAACTGCACTTCCCCGCCGTCCAGTTCGTTCCCCGACAAAACAAGCTCGCGCCAGAAACGCCCGCCGTCCTGTCTGCGGTGACTGCGAAGCTGTGAATCGGTCCGCAGCAGGTATTCCACCAAGTCCGGACCGATTCGAACCTCATTTTGATTTGAGGACATGCTTTCCAGAAACGCGTTCGCACAGCACACCTGAATATCGCTGTGAAGTTGGCCGACGTTGCCGGGGCATGGGTATTGCAGCAGAATATTGACGGCCTGCGGGTCGACAATTAAAGTCTTTTTCAGCTTGGCGGCCTCCTGGGCGAAAAAATAACGCAGAATGGCATACCGCTCCTGAACCGATCTGTTTTCAAGATCCGGCATCGTAATCAGCATCGGGATACGCCTGCGAAACGTCAGCAGAAGGCTGGACTCCGGTGCGGAGGTGGTCGCGGCGATCAGTCGGACGCTGACCCTGCGGGCCGGACCGGAATCGCCGAGCCTGCGGTAGGCACCCTTGTCAATCAGATAAAACAGTTGCTCCTGCCCCTCGCTTGGAAGCCGGTGTACCTCATCCAAAAATAGGATTCCTCCGTCCGCTTTTCCCACAAGACCGTCCCTCGTCTCGTTCGCGCCGCTGAACGCCCCTTTCGCATAACCGAAAAGCTGACTGATCAGCAACTGCGGATTATCCGCATAGTCCGCACAGTTAAAAGCAATAAACGGCGCGTCCGGAGGAAGGTATCCTTGATGGACGGCGTATTGGTACATCGTCTCCGCCAGAAATGTTTTACCGGTGCCGGAAGGGCCGATAATGAGTGTGTTCAGCCCGTTGGGAGGATAAGCCACGGCCGCTTTCGCCTGGTTAATCTGGGTTTTCAACCCGCTGTCCCATCCTATGATACCGGAAAAATCCTCTTCTTTTCCCGTCTGATTCTGTGAAGAAGACTGCTTTTTTTCAGTTTTCCCCAAGGAAGGCGCCGGCAGTTCTTTCCGAACCATATTGACAAGATACCGTGAAACAGCGTACCCCATTTCGTTCAGACCTATAGTCAGCGCACGGTCGGAGAGGGAACCATTCTTCTCAAGAAGGGCCGTGCAGTCCTTTCTGAGTACGGGTTTGATTCGCTCTCTGGAATCCGGTATCCCGCTCTCATGACGGAGAGTAACCACACGTTCCCGCCGTATTCCCAGAAGAGATGCCAGCTGACTGTCGGTATACGGTCGGCGCGGATTTTCCTTTTTCAGATATTCCATTAATTTATTCTGCATATCACGTTCCCTCTGCAAAATCCCACAACAGGCCCACCGGCGTTCATTGCCCCGTAAAAAAGCGCCTTGGATTTTCCACAACCATCCGGTCAAATTCGTTTTCTGAAAGATAATGCATAAGCTCCCGCCTGAGCCCCGTAAGGATATATGCAAGCCCCGGGCGGCCGCCGTAAGCCGGAAGATAATTCACCTTGCCCATATCTCCCGACAGGGTAATATGGTCGATACAGCCAGCCTCCAGCAGCTCCAGAATCATCTTCACACGAACCCTGTCGTGATCCGCAAGCTCCCGGCCCACATGGTCGAAGCAGATATTGGCTCCTCTCCTGCACAGATCGATTGCATACCGGGCATCCAGCTTACTGTCGATATGGCAGAGCAAAACATCGGACGGATCCACTCCGAGCTTTTCGAGCCGGTCCAGCTGCTGCATCCCCATGGTGCCCTTATCACAGTGGGTGCTTACCGGAATTCCCGTCTCAAGGTGCGCGCGGGCAGCCAATCGGATGGACCGCTCCTCATTCGGCGTAATCTCGTTCAAACTGGTGCCGAATTTGATAACTCCCGGATGGATCCCGGTTCCGTCCATACCGTTTTCCATGTCGTTCAGCAGCAGGCCGTACAGCTCCTCGTCATTTTTCTCCCCAAACCAGGGCGGCATGAATTCCTGTTTATGAAAACCGGTGCAGCAAATCACCTGGATGCCGGCAGCATGCGCGATTCTTTTACAAGCTGCCGGATCCCGGCCGTAATTGATCGGGGTCATTTCGACGATCGTTTTACCACCCGCTTCCCGAAAGCTTTCGGCTTCCCGAGTGGAAGCCCGTTCATTCTGGAGCGTATAATCGGCAAATCGGGGTTCATCCAGTTGGGGCTTTACCATCAGATGTTCATGGACATAGGTAACGCCCAGCTCATCGGCCCCGACCCACCCGTCCACTGTCATTGCTTTATTCCACTTATGCACAAAAGTCACACCCTTTCCCAGTCAAATCCTATTCAGTATAGCATAGCAAGATTTGCTTTTCAATCACGCACGGCTCCGACCATTTTAGGGACGAAACCTTTTTCATTGCAAGCTTGATTGTATTGAAAAATTTAACATGATATAACGCGGCGGAAGGAAAGCAGGGATAGAACACGGGAGCTCTTGGCGCAGTACCGGGAAAACATTTTTTGGGTTACCGCTATTACGATGCCCGGAAAATTGAGCCGCTGTTCGAGTTTGGTTATCGGTGAATTCCTGAAAACCACCCTGGACCTGAACGGAATTTCCACCCAAAATCTTGCCAGGACCGACCGGGTGCACACCACGCTGGTTTTTGTTCTGCTGGACGAAAAAGGGGACCGGTCCTTTATTTATTGCCGCAATCCAGGTGCGGATATTCTGCTTACGCCGGAGAATGTTCATTCGGATCTGCTGTGCAATACGCAGGTAAAATCCGAACACGGAGGCGGCTGCCCCCTGTTCGGATTTTTTTGTCATGCCAAGCGCCGTTAGGCGGAGCAAAAGGCGGCGTTTCACGCTTTCAGAATAAAAATGGACCCCAGAGCAGTTGAGCATTCGAACGGCGGCTTACCGTGAAAGAAGGAATAGTAATAACGTCACAAAATGACTTGTTTTCCCTATGCGAATTACAGCCCGAAATTAAAACCATTAAGATAATCTCGCAAATTCATAGCCTTCTTCTTTCGCCTTGTCGATAAAGGAACCCAATATATCCGCATTATCTTTGGAAACGGCATGAAGGAGGTAAATTGCTCCGTTATGAAGACTGTCCACCACTTTCTTATACGCTTTATCAGCGCCCATCTGTTTTTGAGGATTCCAGTCGACATAGGCAAAGCTCCAAAAAACAGATTTGTACTTTAGACTTTGTGCTAAAGCAAGCGTTCTTTCAGAGAATTCGCCCATTGGCGGGCGGAATAATGTCATGGTGTAATTGAAATTTTCCTTGATATAGCTATGCATCTTCGTGATTTCATCGGATGCTTTAGAAAGACTCAGAGTCGGCATAGACGGATGGGTATAACTGTGATTTCCAACAATATGCCCTTCTTGAATCATGCGTTGAACCAGGTCCTGGTTCCTCTTTGCATAATCATAAGTCACAAAGAATACGGCGGGTACTTGTTTCTCTTTTAATGAATCCAGTATTTTTGAAGTATATCCGTTTTCATACCCTTCATCAAAAGTCAGGTATATTTTTTTCGTATTGTCCCCGATAAAAACGGCGCTGTATTTTCCATATTTATTTTGAAATTGCGTACAGGATACGGGGCGTTTATCAGAGTCAACCTGCGTACCTTGCCCCCAGCCTTGTTTTGTATTGTCCAAACTCCCTAAATCTGTTAAGGGACCAATGGAGCTTGAGCTTTCATTTTTTGCTTGTGCTACGGCGCTCTTATCTGCGTTTGCTGTCACTGCTGATGACTCTTTTTCCGATGCAGCAGAAGAACTGTTATCGTCAGTAGAATTTTTACCGCATGATGTCAAAAGAATCAACATACAAAATATCAATGGAATCACTGATTTCTTCATCTTTTTCACTTCCCTTCAGTTTAGTATGCATGAATTAAGTTTGATTATTTCTGTGAAAACATGGCAGGTCTCATGCAAAATTGGCGCTGCGGCTGCAACCTTTCTTTATATGGACCCAAAAATTGCGGAAAGGGAACTGATCTGAAAAATATGTTTCGACTTTTGTCTTATAATTGCCATCCAGTATCCTTTCAACGCGGAAGGCAGGCCATTGAGTTAAATATCGCATTTCATCTTCTGAAAATGTTTTATCCGGTAAAATCAGATGCAAGATCAACATGGTAAGCATAAATATAAACGGAATTACACGTAGGATGCTCTGTAAAGCAGCAGAAGTGGTTTTTCTAATTATTCGCATTGTAATCCTAATCCTCCAGATTAAAATCGAAAATAAATAAACGGGTTGTAGGTGGAACCAACCATATACGCCGTTGAAAAAAATATGAGTGCGCAATAATACGCGTTTGCCGCTATTTTATAAAGATTGCATGGAACCCTTTTTAGTGATAACGCCAGTTTCTTCGGCCAAGGTGTGGCCGCTATGATACATACAAGATACAGGACGGTATACGGTTCAAGCTTAGCGATTGTTTGGGCATCAATCAATACATTGCCTCCCGCTCCTAACAGAATTCCCAGATAACTCAGCGCATCCGTCAGGCTGGAAAATTCAAAAAACACCCAGCCTATCACAATTAACAGCAGTGAGTATGTGAGACGGACAGCTTTAGGCCATCGTTTCATCCGCTTTTGCAAAAACATTCTCTCTAATACTATTAAAATGCCAAAATAAAGTCCCCATAAAACGAAATTCCAGCTTGCGCCATGCCAGAGTCCCGTAAGCAACCATACGATGAGTATGTTCCGAATTAGCTTCCATTTGCCCTCACGGTTTCCGCCAAGAGGGATATAGACATATTCCTTAAACCATGTTCCAAGGGAGATGTGCCACCTTCGCCAAAACTCCGAGATGCTTTGCGAAATATATGGATACTTAAAGTTTTCTTTGAAATGAAAGCCGAACATTTTTCCTAATCCGATGGCCATATCAGAGTATCCGCTGAAATCGAAATAAATTTGCAAGGTAAAGGCAATGATCCCGCCCCATGCCATAAGTACAGATATTTCTGTACCGGGCATGGCTTTTACTTCAGACCATAGCGGACCTATATTATTGGCGAGCAGCACCTTTTTGGCCAGACCGCACAGGAAGCATCGAAGCCCCGTGCTGAATTTTCGGAGAGTCGTGTGTCTTTCGGCTAACTGTGATTCAATGTCCGCATAGTTCACAATCGGCCCGGCGACCAGCTGCGGGAACATCGAAATATAAAGTGCAAACAGGATCAGACTTTTCTGCGGCTTTATTTTCCCCCTATATACATCAATTACGTAGGATAGCGCTTGAAAGGTATAAAATGAAATCCCGATAGGAAGCGCCGGCGCTGCCGTATTCAGATTCCCGCCGCCGATGGCTGCTATTGTACCGATTAGCATACCGAAATATTTGTAATATGCGAGACAGCCTAAATTAAGCACCAGACTTATTGCTAATAAAAGCTTTCGTCTTCGCTTGCCGGTAGTATCTTTGTCTAAAAAAGAACCTATGCAATAATTTATTATGATGGAGATGAACATCAATAATACATAGGCAGGATCTCCCCATGCATAGAAAAACAGGCTTGCGGCAATCAGCATGAGATTCCTTAAATGCTGTCCATTGGCCCACGGGCGAACCGTTCGAGGAGTGAGCGACCCGCATAAAGAATAATATAAGATTACCGTGACTGGCAAAAAAGCGAATGTAAAAAACAGGCTGCTGAATACCATATGCCCACCGTTATATTGATTCGGAGAGCTTCTTCAGCCACAGCTGATAAAATTCCTTTTTGAAATGAACACCATCTTCGGCAAACAAATCGGGGTTTTCATTTACTATAGCCGCTATGTCCACATAAGTAACGGATAGCTTTCCCGCCATTTCTTTCAGTAGCTGATTATATTCGTCTATTTCTTTATAGCGCGGGTACTGCTTTATCGCCTCCTGTGTTACGGGCATTATGGATTGGAGATATATTTTTATATCCGGCACCTTCTCCTTTATTTGATCAATCAGCTTTGTCAAATCAATTTCAAATAATGCTTTCGGATCATCTACCGGCATGAGCATATCGTCCGATCCTAACAGGATAAAGACGTTATCCGGTTTCTTATCGACTAAATCATCCATGTACTCTTCATAGACATATCCGGCCGTAGCTCCCGCCCCAGCCATTATATTTTCGCTCGGCAGGATCTCATTAAAAGCAAAACCTTCGGTAATGGAATCTCCTAAAAACACACTGTTTTCAAACTGAGCCTTAATATCATCATCTTCGGCTGCTTCATTTCCGGCAGGTTTATTCCCGCAGGCAGCCGTACCAATTAGAAGAATGCCTATCAGGAAACATATCATTATTTTTTTCATAAGAAATACCTCTTTCCTTTTGATACCTGGATGTTACAGCAACAAAATGCAGAACAGGTGCAGAAGGGATGAAGTTTAGATGTTGTTTTTCCTTCCTGCTTAAAAAAACAGCCGCGAAGGATATCATCCTTCACGGCAGTCACGTTTTTTTTACGATATCAAGTTAAGGCCAACTATTGTTTTATGGCTGTACCGGCAGTATAAAGAAAAATCGGACGCCGTCTTTTGTATTTTCCACACCATAAGATACATGATGAAGCTCCAGTATTTCCTTGGATATGGAAAGCCCAAGACCTGTACCTGATTTGGATGATCTTTCCTCAACACGATAGAATTGATTCCATATCTTTAACCTATCTGCCTCTGAGATCGGATTTCCCTGGTTTTCTATGTTGATTTCTGCTGCTTGTTCATTGCTTTTTACGGTGATTACAATCGCATGTCCATTTTCCGTATGCCGGATCGCATTACTGAGAAAATTGAAAATTACGCGGCTTATTAGACCTTTATGACCGAAGACCGTTTGGGGAGAAAGCTCTAAGGTGAGCGCGATATTTTTCTCCTCTATCTGCCCGGCCAGCGAAGCGGTGACGTCGTTTATCGCTTCATCAATCTTAAAAGGAGACATTTCAGGCTTATAGGTGCCGGATTCAAATTTAGCCAGATCCAGCATGTTGACGACTAACATGTCCGTCCTTTGTATTTCGTCTTCCATCGCCTGAAAGTAATGGTCTCTTTTTTCAGCCGCAATTCCGTCTTTTAAAATAGAGAGACAACTTTTCATAACAGCAAGAGGTGTTTTCAGCTCATGAGACACGCCGGCAATGAATTCCTTCCGTGTGTTTTCCAACTGCTTTTCTTTATCAAGATCCTGCTTCAGCTGATTAATATACGTTTCTATCTGGCTCGACAGATAATTGATGTTCCTGGACAACTGACCGATTTCATCCTCGGAATGCACGGGCAGCTTTTCGGAAAAATCCATGTTTGCTATTTTTCCCGTAATCTTATTGATGGATATCAGCGGTTTCGCCAGCCACTTGGAAAAAATAAATGCTAAAAACAGAACGCATAGTAAGGTAAATCCTAAGAAGTAAGGATAGAATTGCCGTATGACCGCAATCGCCTCATCGACGGGCTGAAGAGAAATCATTGCGAAAATATACTCCGTTACCCCGTTTTTCTTTACCGGTTCTATGATGATCCTATATTCGGCAAAATTTTCTGTTGAACTCAGCTCTTCCGTCTCCTGAAGGAGTTTGGCATCATCAGCGAACAGACCGGCCTGAAATTCTTTTACCTGCTCCAAAAAATAACGATCCTGATAAGGAAACGGCAAATTCCCGGTTTGTTCTGGAAATACGGTTTTCGTTATGGTTCCCCTGTACAGACCGGTTTCAAGGTTACGGTACGCTTTATCGGCATGAGGCCCATTCAGTTTGTCTGCAATGTTTAAATTTACGAAACCCATTGGACCCGTCTGTATTTGATAAGGGATCTGTTCATCCGCTAGATTAACTGCGTCGATCGTTACGTCATCGCCTTCCTTTAGTAAAGAATGCACGTCGGATGAAAACTCTCCTTCAAAGGAGTACATTGGAATTCTCCAAATATTCTGGGATGCGTCTTTTAGTTTCACTTCAAGATAGTAACTTTTTACATCGCAGATCCGTCCGTATTTATCCAGTTTGGTTATCCAGACGTGGTTATTCTGATAAAGATCGGCCGATGCCGCTTCCGATCCTTTTTTTGCAGCCAGATCAGAATATGTGTCCATGTACGTCTTGAGAGTATTTAATTTTTCATTGATGTAATACTTTTCAAAAAAGTAATTTTGCGCGATGCCAATGAATAAAAGCACCGTGGAAAAAATAAAAGCCAGTAATAGAAACCATTTATAAACGATACTTTTTCTCATAGCGGTTCCTCTTGGAATTTATATCCAGATCGGATCACGGTAACAATGCAGTTGCCTTTACTGCCCAACTTTGCACGCAGATTTCTGATATGGCTGTTCACTGTCTTTTCATCACCATAAAAATCATAGCCCCATACCTTTGTAATCAGCTGCTCTCTGGTAATTACAATTCCTTTATTTTGCATTAAATAAGCTAAAATTTCAAATTCTGTATGTGTCAAATTAATTGTAATGCCATCTGCATAAACAAGTCTTGATTCCATATTTATGACAATACCGTCGGATGATAAAGGCGTTCGTTCTATGGTATCAGCGTGTTTTTCAAGAAAGCGTTTTACTTTTGCCATTAAAACGCGGGGACTGTATGGTTTGATCAAATAGTCATCAGCGCCCAGCTCATACCCCAGAAGAGAGTCATCCTCATCGGAACGGGCAGTTAAAATGATTATGGGAATACCGGAGCTTTTCCGTATCCTGCGGCACACGGACCAGCCGTCAAGCTTCGGCAGGACAATGTCAAGGATTACTAAATCAATGGGATTTGAGTGAAACTGTTCTATAGCTTTCTCTCCATCGGCGGCCTCTAGTACCTGATATCCATCCGCGATCAAATAATCTACTATCACTTCGCGCAGAATATCTTCATCTTCAACAACCAAAATTTTATACATCATATAGCCTCCATAATGGAAAGGTGTCGGCGCTGTATTTTTATACATGAGTTCTTTTTACTATTGTACCATACTGCTACTTTCAACCCTTTTTATCGGCCCGATTTTTGTTTCGGATTATTCGGATATTGGAAATATTTGCCTTGAATTTCTTAATAATGATGAAAGGCAACTGATGTGGCCGCGTGATTTTCCCTGCCTTTTTACTTTTTATGCAATCGATTTTGGACGGCTTCCAAGCATCCTTCTGTGAATCCGTCTTTTCGTACGAAGGAATATACTTTATTGGAGAATTCCATGATAAAAAGATTGTCCGTTTGAACAATTCTCTTGATTTCTGTATAAAAAAGAGTTTGAACCGTTTCTTCACCGACCATTGTCCCTAAACGATCCCAATAAAAGATCATTCGCCCTGTACTGTTGTGAGTCATACAATACTGCTTATAGCGTACTCCACCAAGCCAATGCGGAAACACAGCGTACACGAAAATGGAAATGATCAAACAAAAAGTCATCAAGATCAGTAGTCCTTCTGATACGATGTGGGTTTTCAGCAGGGCTGATACAATAGCAGCCGAATAGATAACTGCCACACAAATAATGACTATAATAAAAGTTACTTTACCCGAATTTTTCCTGATTGCCTTCTCAAATTCAATGAAATCCGATTTGCCTAGTGACAGATTGTTTACCGCCAGAACGTCATTTTCATTCATGTTTTTCGCTTCCTCTCTCTGCACAAACGAATGCATCGCATGTTACCGTATGTTTTATAAGCACACTAATGTACGGAGTATAAATCGGACTAAACGGATTGATCAATCAAACCTATATGAGTGTCTGCCACAAAACTGTTTTTTTGATTTGATTTTGCAGCATTATTCCAAGCCTCATTATAGATACCCAAAAGCTCGGATTCACGGGCGTTCTCCGCCGTTGTTCCATAGGAAATCCACCTGCCGTTTGAGTAAGAGGCCACCATTTCACCAGTGCTGTCGTAAAATTCAGCATAAGACACATCAGCTGCTTCCTTACAATACTTAACGCTGCCAAGCAGATAGTCGATCAGGTTAAGTGTTTTAGGCTGTGGATTGCTATTTTTGAATATTGCTTTGAATCCCCTGGAGATAATATTCTTTCTGTCCGGAGAAACAGCAGAAACATAACTTTTTACCAGGCTTCTAAACCCAGCGGAATCCGACTGAAATTTTCCGGCAGACTGGTCTTTTTTTGCCTGTTCTATGATAGCTTCCCTGTATTTTTCATCGCTCATGGCAAGAGGTTTCTTCGTATTAAAGTCAAAATCGTTATAATTCGGCGAAGGTACATTACCGGTTTTCCTAGAGCCGGATAATAAGCTGCCTTTTGCGAAGGCGTCGTAATTTTCTACCCGCATATAATATCTCCTCTTTCACTTTTCATTTCAACACATAGAAACAGATCATATCTGTAAGTTCCTGAATCAAGGCAGATTCATCACAAGAACGGCCAAATATCCGTATGCTGTGAACGACCTCTTCTACACTCTTAAAAATCAGAAAGGCAGCGTTATTTGTATCGGTAACTCTTATTAATCTTCGGTTTTCATTTAACAGCTGCGCAATATGGTTAATCATTTCTGCCTCGTAATGATTGACGATATTCCGAATTTCTTCATCCGAATATGTCATGGCTAGAATTTCTCTGTGAAATTCGGGAGAATAACTGTGAGCGTCAAGCACTGCGAGGATATACTGCCGAATGATAATTTTGGGATCGTCATCCTGAAGGGGCTTCACCTGAACTTGGGCAACAACATGTTGATTGTATTCGTGAAGGATTTCAATAAATAATGCCTTTTTGTCGCTGAAATACGAGTAAAAGGCCCCAATGGATGATCCGGCAGCTTTTACGATTTCATTTGAAGATGTATTATAATATCCCTTTTCAGAGAACAGCTCTTGCGCGGCTGCTTTTATTTTTTTCTTTATTTCAATACTGCGCTTTTGCTTTGGTATTCTAACTTTATCAGCACTCATGCTGAGTCCACCACCAATCCTGTTTTATTTTACTATAGCAAGGGTGCATAAGTCAACAAACATGAGTCTGCGCTCTTGTTTGTTGACAAAAGGAATAGCTTCTGCTATTCTGCAATAAGAGCACTAGCTCTTATTTGCGAAATGGGGGATTCATGATGAGTAATTACATCCGGTTGAATTTAGGAATTACGAAAGTGTATCTGTTCCCGTGTACGAATGGTTATTTGCTAATTGATACCGGTTATGAAACCGATTATAAAAAGTTCAGAAACAGGCTGGAAAAGGCCGGAATCGAAATTGACCAGATCAAGTATTTGCTGCTTACCCATTACCACGACGACCACTCCGGTTTTGCAAATAAGCTCAAATACGAATTTGGGATTCCCTTGATTGTGCAAAAAAAATCTGTCCCTCTTTTGGCTCAGGGGGACAGCGGTGAGGAAGAAGAAGGACATTACATAACCCGCCGTATGCGGCTTTTGTTCTCCGTTTTCGAATTATTCCACAAGGATTTCAAATATCCGCCTGTTCTCATCAATAATCGGGATATATTGGTTGACGGTGATGATCAGAGAATCTTGCGGGCACTTGGCATTCATGCTGATATTTTGTTTACGCCGGGGCACTCTGCCGACTCCATGAGCGTTCTGTGCGATGATGGTGTTGCTATTGTGGGGGATGCGGCTATGAATTTTCTGAAATTCACCGGTACTCATTATCGTCCGATCTATTACAGTAACCTTGAGCAAACCTATCAAAGCATTCAAAAATTGATTTCTGCCGGAGCTCAAACGATATTGCCTGCTCACGGCAATCCTTTTCCCGCTAAAAAGCTTAAAAACATGCTTGCACGTTTTAATATTAGTTAGGGTTTTTCCCGGGCGGTTGGAGAAGGTGACAGACTTGCCCAAGAAGCATCCTTCCTATGGTTCTGGACCTTTCCGGATCTGGCGGGTGTTCTCGTTCCACTGCTGCCGATCTCCTCAATCCCTTTTTTACGGCAATGACCAATGAGCCTCAAATCATAAATCCTGGTACAAGTCATATTCAAATCATCGCCATAGGGATTTCATTTTCTATTGGGTCTCCGCTATTTTAATGGCAATCGGTCAGAAGGAAAAAGGTCAAATGTCCCCGAGTAAAAAAGATCTTATGTAATGCCGGGATAGGACTTTATATTATCCAAGCCGAATAAATTCAGGCATAGCAAAAGGCCGTCGAAAAAAAAGTCGACGGCCTTTTCCGTGCAGAATTCAGATGTTATTAGCAACTTCAAAAGCATCCCAGATGGCATACATGATATTTGCCACATTCTTTGCGTCTCCCAGCAGATAGATTTCAGATACATCAAATTCGAGCTGCCGGTACAGCGAATTTTCAGGCTTGTAGCCGACCGACAGAATTACACTGTCACATTCCAGCTCTTTTGTTTCTCCGCTCAGGACCACTGAAAGTTTTCCGCCGCCGTAACCTGTGACCTTTGCGGAGGTAATTGTTTCAATGTTGTTATAGGGAATCAGACGTTCGAGCATTTCTCTATTTGCGTGGCAAAGAGGCGCGTTTACAGCTAGAAGTTTGTCAAGAGCTTCCACAATTTTGACTTTCTTGCCCTGCCGTGCCAGCCACAGTGCGGTCTCGCATCCAACCAGTCCGCCGCCGATGACGACCGTCGACTCGCCGGGATCTTTTTCTCCGTTTAGAACGTCCGCCGCCGTATAAACGTGGGCATCGTCTCCCAGAGAAAAGACCTTCGGGGTTGAGCCCGTCGCGACAATGACAGCGTCATAATCGCTCGAAAGGACGAATTTCTTTGTGACCTTGCGAAGAAAGTTTACCGGAACATTCAGCAGTTTCAGCTGATTCCGATACCATTCCGCTAATTTCCGGTCGTCTTCCTTAAAGTCCGGGGCGCCGCCGGGAATCAGGTTTCCTCCCAGCTTATCGGTTTGCTCGAACACCTCCGGCATATGGCCGCGCAGGGCGAGAACACGGGCCGCCTCGCATCCTGCCACACCGCCGCCGACGATAAGCACTTTTTTCGGTTTCACTACCGGGTTATAGGCTGTGAAGCGTTCACGGGCTGCCTGGGGATTCACCGCGCAGTTGATTGCCGAATATTCCTGAATGCGCCCCATGCAGCCTTCCTGGCAGGAAATGCAGGGGCGGATCTCGTCCACCTTGTTTGCTCTTAATTTGTTGACGTAACAAGGATCGGCCAGAAGCGGCCTGCCAAGGCTGATGATATCGCAGACGCCTTCTTTGATTGCTTCCAGCGCCATATCCGGGTCATCCATTCTGCCAGCACAGGATACCGGGACGTTGACCGCCTTTTTTACCAGCTTTGCATACGGCATATAGAGACCCTTTTTCTGATACATAGGCGGATGGTTCCACCACCAAGCATCGTAGGTCCCGACATCGACATCCAGCGCATCATAGCCATACTGAACCAAAAGTTTCGCAGCTTCCAATCCTTCCTCGATATCGCGGCCCTTTTCATCGAATTTTTCACCCGGCAGAGCGCCCTCGCGCCAGTCCTTAATCATGCTCTTCAGGCTAAAGCGCATTGATACAGGAAAGTTTTCGCCGCAGCGCGATTTGATTTCCTCAACGATCTCTCTCGCAAAGCGAAGCCTGTTCTCCAGTGACCCACCGTATTCGTCCGTTCTCTGGTTGAACATTGAAATAGCAAACTGATCGAGCAGATAACCTTCATGAACGGCGTGAATCTGAACGCCGTCAAATCCCGCGCGTTTCGCGTTGAAGGCTCCGTCGCCGAACGATTTGACGATGCTTTTTATCTCTTTCACTTCAAGTGGGCGGCAGGTTTTGTTCAGCCACCGGTGTTGAATCGGAGAAGGCGCGACGGGCGGAAATTCCCCCAGGTTCGTAGGAATCGTCACACGACCGAATCCCGCCGACATCTGAAGAAAAATTTTGCTTCCGTAAGCATGAATTCGTTCGGTCATTTCTCTGCCGGTTCTCACGAAATGGACCGGGTTGTATGTGGAATTCGGGCAGTTCGGCATGCTTTGTTTCTCAACTTCACAGTCCGAAAAGGTGACGCCTGTGAGGATGAGGCCCGTACCGCCTTTCGCTCTTTCCACATAATAATCGATCCCGCGCTGGTTGAAGCCGCCCTCCGTGTCGGAAAGTCCGAGCGGACCCATGGGTGCCAGACAAAATCTGTTTTTCAATTCGACTCCGCCGATTTTGACCGGCTCAAATAGGACTTGATACTCTTTGTTCATTTAAGCCACCTCGTTTTCAATTTTGTTTAACCTGAAACTCTGTTTCTATCGTTATTTATTTAATCAATGCCACTATAATGCCAATAGCCACTACTGAGTCAAGGAACCTGATATTTATAATATCTTCACTTTCAAAAAAGTGCAGAGCGCCCGGCGTCATTCCAAGGATCCGCGCGACATCGCTGATGCGGTATTTGATTTTGATCACTCCCAAGCCTGTAGCGACTGTTGACTTTACTTGGATTTGCTGAGTTGCTATTCTTATTACTTGTTACTTGGTTTGCGGGGCACTAATTATATCAGAGGATTTTCCACAAAGCCGATTCCTATTGCTCCAGGACCTGAATGCGCTCCTACGGTAATCCCCAGGTCACTTTTATAAATTTGGCCGGCAAAATTGCTTATTTCTCTTAAATAATTGATGATATAGTCCGCATCTTCCTGATATTCAGCGTTTTGTATTATAACAATCATTTTATTGATATCACTTATCCTTGAAACCGCGATATCGATCATCGTTTTAAGTGAGTTTTTTCTTCCTCTTACAGCTTTGACCGGGTGAACGACGCCATCCACAAATTCACAGATCGGTTTAACGTTGGTTAGTTTTCCAAGGAAAGCGGCCGCGCCTCCGATTCTGCCACCGGATTTCATATATTTTAAGCTGTCCACCGCAAAAAGCGTGGTTGTATTTAAAACCATTTTATTGGCCGTCTCAACAATATCCTCAAAGCTCTTACCGCTTTCGATCATTTTAGCGATCCCAATTTCCAATGAAGCCTGTCCACAAGCGCAGATGTTTGAATCGATCACCTCTATTTGGATATCGCTATTTTCTTCTTCAAATAGTTTTTTTGCAGATATGGCCGTTTGAAAGCTTGAAGACAGTTTGGAAGAAATTGTCGTCACAATATATTGTTTCGCGCCCCTCGCATACTGCTGCTCAAATATGGTTAACCAATCATAAATATTGGGACAAGCTGTTTTGGGGACCTGATGGGGATATTCTTCCATATGCTTATAAAAATCAGTAATGTTATAATCGATATTTTCGCGGCAGTAATCGGGGTTGTTAAATTTAAAATAGAATGGAACCTCACTGATGTTTTGCTGGTTAATAAAACTTCGTGGCAGATTACCCGAGGAGTCTACTATTTGGCATATCGCCTTGCTCATTAATTCACCTTCAAAAACAATTTATTACCCGTTGTGAAGCCTGTGGCAAAGTTGATTCAACTTTTATCATTTATATCATAATACTTATTTTGACAATAGGCAATCATTGGCTGAAATCTTATTAAGAGCGCATTCCGACGACGCCACCGTTTCATAGCGCAAGTTGGAGACTGAATGTGGAAACGCAAAGTTATTCAACCGATTGCTTCTTGTGACCGCGCACATCCCGGCGCTTGTGGACTAAGTGTGGACCGAATTTGGCAAATTTTTGAAATTGGTTCCTATATCGAGTGCCATTTTAGCTCTCAGCGAAAAATATACTTCGTGAATTATTGGCCTTCGTAATGTGGATAATACTGTTTTAAAATCAATATCCTTATTATTTTTCCCTGTAATAACACCGGGCTATCCGTAGGTGTTTTTAAGGCCGCGTGAAATGGAAATAATTTACTGTAGAATGCGATGCTATCCCCTTGATAATATGGCGCGCGGTCGCCATGCGCCCCTCCTTTCCTGCAAAAATCAAAATGCCTTTCTCTATAACAAAACACCAGATACGCCGTGATTTGGCTATAGAGCCATTCAAGGACGTGCTTTATGCCTTTGGCGTCGTTGCTTGGGGCGATTTGCTATCACAAAGCTGAGTATCCCCCTCTTACTTTAAGGACGTTTTTTCTTTGCATGCGGTTTCTGTTTAGAGTATTTTCACATAAATTTATTTATGTCATTGACTTTATATAACACTTTTGTTATGATATATATCGTTATATAACATTATATATCAAGGGAGGAAAACGCATGTCCTGGCTTTATGATATGTTTCATACGGAAAAACCCATTATTGGTTTGCTGCATTTAAAAGCACTGCCCGGCGATCCGTTGTTTTATAAGGATGGAAGTACCTTGAAAGAGGTTCTTAATCGGGCGAAATCCGACCTTGAGTCCTTGCAGGCCGGGGGAGTCGACGGAGTGCTGGTTACCAATGAATTCAGCCTTCCATATCAGAAAAAAGTTTCTCCCGAGACTCTGGCTGCCATGGCCTATGTGGTGGGAGCATTATCGGAAGATTTTACGGTTCCTTTCGGCGTGGAGGCAATTTATGACCCTGACGCCACAATCGAAATCTGTGCGGCTACGGCTGCGCAGTTCACCCGATGCATGTTTGCAGGAGTATGGGCGGGGGATCTCGGTTTGATTGACAGGGACATTGGAAAGACGATCCGGTTAAAAAGTGCGCTTCGGCTGGACAATCTGAAGCTGACTTATTTTATTAACGGGGAGGGGGAAGCGTGCCTGGGAAACCGGGAGCTTTCCGACATTGCGAGGACACTGCTTTTTAACTGCCGGCCGGACTGCCTGGTGGTTGCGGGAGGAATGGCCGGAAGTAAGCCGTCCTTGTCCCAGATGTCGCAGATCAAGGCGACCGCCGGCGATACTCCGGTTTTTTGCGGAACGGGCTGCAATCTTGAAAATGTAGAATCCATACTTGGCGTCGCGGACGGGGCCTATGTCGGGACGACGTTTAAGGAAGGGGGAAAAATTACAGGGAGAATCAGTACGGACCGGGTTTCCGAATTTATGAAAAAAGTCGATGAATTCCGGAAAAAGCACGCATGAAAAGAGGGATAACATGGAATCACGCTATTTTATGGGGATCGATGTAGGCACAAATGAAACAAAGGGAGTCCTAATTGATTCTGGCTGCAATGTGGTCGCATATTCCGCAAAAAAACACGAAGTGGAAAATCCTCAGCCGAATTTTTTTGAGCAGGATGCAGAGAAGATATGGTGGGGGGATGTCTGTTCCGTCAGCAAAGCCCTTATCCGGGAATCCGGCGTCAGCCCGTCTCAAATTATCTGCATGGGGGTCAGTGCCCTTGGATGTGACTGTCTGCCTGTTGATCAGAACTGCACTCCTTTATGCAATGCAATCTTGTATGGGATCGATTCGAGAAGCTACCGGGAGATTGAATATCTGAATCGATATTATGGAGAAGAGGCGGCTCAGAGACTATATGGCCATCCCATATGTTCCTCTGACATTGCCCCCAAAATACTGTGGATAAAAAATCATCTTCCCGACGTTTATTCCCGAACATATAAATTTCTGACGGCGTCGTCCTATATTACTGCCAAATTGACCGGGCGCTATTGCATTGACAAATATCTGGCGGAGGATTTTGCACCTCTGTACGATTTAAAAGCAGACGCGGTGAGTGAAGAGAATTGTTCCCTTTACTGCGGGCCGAATCAATTGGCCGAGGTCATGCGAGCAACGGAAACGGCCGGTACCGTTACTGCGAAGGCATCAGCTGAAACGGGACTGAATGAGAACACCAAAGTTCTGGTAGGCACCGGCGATTCCGGCGCGGAAGCGATCAGTACCGGTATTTTTGAACCCGGTGATATCATGATTCAGCTTGGTTCTTCCTGCTATTTCATTTATTTGGCGGACAGGCTGATCCAGGACCGCAGAGTCTGGCCCGGCACGTTTATCATTCCGGATACGTACAGCGTGTGTGCGGGAACGAATACGGCGGGGACCTTGACAAAGTGGTTTCGCGATGAACTCTATTTTGATATGGTTGCCCGGGAAAAAGATGGAAAGAATGCTTTCGACTCCATGGCGGAAAGCGTTGAAACCATACCGGCAGGAAGCGACGGCTTAATAACCCTGCCCTATTTTGCGGGGGAAAGGACCCCCCTTAACGATCCATTTGCAAAAGGAGTCTTTTTTGGACTTAAGCTCGGCCATACGAGGGCACATCTTTATAAATCGGCTTTGGAGGGAATTGGGTATTCCATAGCCCAGCATTTTGACATTCTGGAAGAAAATAATTTACCCATTAAAAAGATAATGGCTGTGGGCGGCGGAACAAAAAATGAGCCGTGGCTTCACATCATTGCCGACATTCTGGGGCGAACCGTTTGCACTGCCAGGGTTTCGTTTGGGGCTTCCTACGGAGATGCGATTATGGCCGCCTTAGCCGGAGGGGCTTACCGCAGTTGGAGTGAAATGGAACATGTGATTCAGCCGGAACTGCTCATTGAACCCAACATGGAAAACCATGCCGTTTACCGGAAAAACCGGAAAATATTTGACGAGCTGTATCAAACGACAAAAGAGATGATGCACAGCCTGTCATAAGTCATGCAGTGGCTGTTTAAGGCAAAAATCATTCAACCGCTTCTATTGAATCCACAATATTCATTTTTGCGATTTTTTCCAGTGGAAAGCAAGTTACAGCTAAACAAGCTGCAATCGAAAGTACCGCCGCCTCTAAAATAGACAGAACTGGGACGGTGACAAATTCTAAGCCCCATACCGCGTCATAAATCCGTTCATGATCAAACACTTGACCGGCATTTGTGGAGAGCAATTCCACAATATCAAATTCTTTCTTGGAAAGGGCACTTGTACTCTGGCAATTTCGATTTCACGTTTTGAGTAATCTATTGTCATATCATCGAAAAATCGCAATTCAGATTGCCCTTGTTTCCGGTTTTCGCGCCTCAGATGGGCGGTCACTCTTGCCCCTAATTCATCAAGATCGAAAGGTTTTACAATATAATCATCCCCACCAACACCAAATCCTTTAATTTTATCACTTGTTTCAATACGAGCAGTCAAAAATAAAATAGGGCATGACAAATGCTCGCGGATACGCTGGCATACAGAAAGGCCGTCCATTTCAGGCATATTGATATCAAGCAGAATGATGTCAGGCTTGCAAACTACTTTTTGCAGCGCCTCTTTCCCGCTAAAGGCAGTGTAAACTTTATAGTCGGACATTTCAAAACAACTTTTCATCATAGCGACAATGCCTTTTTCATCGTCCACCAATAAAATTTTTTTATTCATAAGGTTACCCCTTTCATTTAATGGCTGAATTTAAAAGTTTACAAAGAAAATCTCAAATTTTTCTCAAGTAAACCGCTTCAGCCGTCTTTTGTTTGCGATGGCTTTCAAATGGCACCCGCAAATGAAGCCTTTCCCATATTTTATAACGCAGAGCGGCGGCAGAAATGCCGCCGCTCTGCGCCGTTGCTGTGGAAAAGATACTACCGGCTATGCCGTGGAGTTCAGAATAAACTCGGGTGTTTTTCCGGTATGCGATTCTTTTCATCATCTGAAAAATCCGCATGTTTGCATATGCCGCCCGGTACCGCGTGATTTCGGCTTTCTTTTCGGCAAGATAACCGTTGAACACGGTTCGGGCTTAGGCATGGCGGCGTTCAACGTGCGGTTTGATCTGGACGCAAAAACAGGATCGTCGAAATTTATTGTGTCCGAAGAAATCTCCAAACATATTATAGTATTGTCAATACAGAAATAGAAATGGGGATTACCATGCCATATAATGATAAGGAATTACTCGCAAGGCTGATTCAATGCGAAGCGGGCGGTGAAGGCGACAACGGTATGTACGGTGTTGCTTCTGTTCTTGTAAACAGGAGGAACGTCCCTTACGGGGAATTTTTTCGTGTGAGCAACGGAGGAAACATCAGGGCCATCATCGAACAGCCGGGGCAGTTTACCTGTATGAAAACAAGCGTTGGCGGCGCTTATAACCCGCAAAATGTTTACAATATGGATCCGGAAGAAATCCACTATGAAATAGCTGACTGGGCGCTTGCCAACAATACCTTTAATGCCGTCGGAAATTCTCTTTTTTATTATAACCCGTACAACCCAAATTGCACCAGCTATTTTCCGGCGGGCGGAGTTGGTATTATCTACACCAGAATTAATCATCATTGCTATTACGCTCCAACCCAAAAATATGCAAAGACATAAAGAGGTGAAATATGATGAATCCACAAATTCCCGGTTACAGCGCAGTGTATGCGAATCCGGGTGTGTGTTCCAATTGCCAGCAGACCGGAATGGGCGCGTACAATAACGCGATGACAATACAAATGCCCGGAAAAACGAAAGCCGATCCTTCTTCATCCATGGATACCTCCATGCAGGGAGCAGGCGCAGGCGGTTCCATGCAGACGGCCGTGATTCCTTCGGCAATGCAGCAGCCTGCGATTCAGGGCGCCGTAATGGGAACCGCAGGTGTCGGTCAAGCGTCAACACCGGCCACCGCTCAGCTGATGCCTATTACGGATATGACCCAATCGGCGCCGATGACGGCAGAAAGCATTGAATTTTTAAACGGCTTTTTAAGGACTCAGATTGGGAGAAGAGTTCGGGTCGAATTTTTAATCGGAACCAATACTTTTACCGATAAGGCCGGCTTATTGGTCGGAGTCGGAGCAAACTACATCCTGCTTCGAGAAGCAGAATCCGATGATATTTTGACATGCGACTTTTTCAATATTAAATTTGTAACTATATTTTACTAATCGGAGAAATGAGATTCCTCAGACAGGGGTCTCATTTTTTATGCGGAAAGCTTCTCCCTAAAGGCCGCTCCATCGCCGACTTATGAAAGTTAAAAAAAATATCATGCAATGACTAGAAAGAAATATGCCGGACTTAACTTTTTAATGTACATGATGGAATTATTTTGAAACTTAAAAAATATTATCTTACAGGATTGACAAATTAAAAAAAGCTGTGTATGATAATGAATCATAAATACTTTAGCTGTTTCAATCATTAAAAAATTAATATCATCGCTTTAACAAGGGTGTTTGAGCCAGCGGCAGCAAAGCTGGTTTCAACGCCCTGTTTTTATTATATTTTATTTTCAGGAGGTTTCGTTATGCACAAGAAGTTGGTTGCACTTGCATTAAGCGCTGCAATGGTAGCATCGTTTACCGGCTGCCAGAACGCATCGGGCAGTTCTTCCGCGGCGACATCGGCAGCGGCGTCATCCGCAGCAAGCGGTTCCGCATCATCCGGCTCATCCGGCGCGGCTCTTTCCGGCGAGGTGAAAATCGGTGCCGTCATGCCGCTGACAGGTTCCGTTGCGGCGTTCGGCCAGTCCGGACAGAAAGCTCTGCAGCTTCTCGAAGACCAGGTGAACGCGGACGGCGGGATCAATGGGCAGAAGCTCACGTTCGTTTTTGTCGACGACGAGGGGAAACCCGCCACCGCGGCAACCGTCGGTAAAAAGCTGATCGACAACGACAAGGTAGTGGCGATTGTAGGACCCTTGACCAGCAACTGCGCGCTTTCTCTGGCGCCGATTGCTCAGCAGTACAAAATTCCAATGGTGACCGGTACCGGCACAAACGAAAAAGTGACAAAAGTCGGCGATTTTATTTTCCGCACCTGCTTTATCGATCCGTTCCAGGGCAAGGTGGTCGCGAAGCTCGCAAGCAGCGATCTGAAAGCCCAAACCGCCGCCATGCTGTATGACAACGGTAACGACTATTCCAAGGGCCTGGCACAGAATTTCCAAAAGAGCTTTGAAGCGAACGGAGGAAAAGTCGTTTCTTCCGAGACGTATCTGACGGGCGACAAAGATTTTAACGCTCAGCTGACCAAAATTGCCGCGACGAATCCGGATGTCCTGTTCCTGCCGGATTACTATTCCACAGTTGCCGTGATCGCGAAGCAGGCGCGCAGTGCCGGCATCAAGGCGACTTTCCTGGGCGGCGACGGCTGGGATTCGGCGGATCTGTTCAAAATCGGCGGAGACGCGGTCAACGGCGCGTATTTCTCCAACCATTATTCTCCGGACGATACCTCTGCGGAGGTTGTGCAGTTCATCAAGGATTTCAAATCGAAATATAATACCACGGATGCTCCGGACGCGATGGCGGCGTTGAATTACGACGCGGGGAAAGTCCTCGTTCAGTCAATTCAAAAAGCAGGATCCACCGACTCCGCTGCCATTCAGTCAGCTCTGAAAGCATATGACGGCACCGTTGTTTCCGGCCATATCAAATTTGACGAAAACCGCGACGCGATCAAGTCCGCTGTTATCATCAAGACGGACGGCGGGAAGGAGACCTTCTACACCAAGGTTGAACCGTAAGCTTCATTAACTGGGCTTTTGATGAGTCGGACAGAGCATACTTCCCCGCCCGGGGGAGTATGCTCCTGATTCATAAAGCTAAGGGGGAAAACAAATTGTCTCTGATCGAATTCCTGCAGCAGCTGATCAACGGCGTGTCCCTGGGAAGCGTCTATGCTTTGATTGCGTTGGGATACACAATGGTTTACGGAATTATCGGACTGATTAACTTTGCACACTGCGATATTTATATGGTGGGGGCATACATTGGCTTTTTTGTCGCGACCTACGCGCGTCTGCCGTTTATTCCGGCGCTGCTGATTGCAATGCTCGGCTCGGCTTTGCTGGGCGTTGTGATTGAGAGAGTGGCGTATAAGCCGCTGCGCAGAACCACTAATATCAATTTGCTGATCACGGCGATCGGCGTTTCGCTTTTGCTGGAAAACGGGTTTAACGCCATGTTCGGCGGCAACCCCAGAACTTATCCGGGCGATATCTTGAAGCAGCAGACGGTCATGTTCGGCCCGATCCGCTCGGACGCTCTGCATCTGATCATTCTGGGGATTTCCCTGCTTTTGCTGGTCCTTTTGAATCTTTTTGTAAATCACACAAAAATGGGAAGAGCCATGCGGGCCACTTCGCTGGATAAGGACGCCGCGGCTCTCATGGGAATCAATGTAAACACCACCATTTCAATGACCTTCGCGATTGGGTCGGCGCTGGCAGGCGCGGCCGGAATGCTGGTTGCCATCTTGTATTCCAGCCTGGACCCTTACATGGGCATGATGCCGGGAATTAAATCGTTTGTCGCTGCGGTTCTCGGCGGAATCGGATTAATCCCCGGCGCGTTTGTCGGCGGAATTATTCTTGGTGTTGTGGAAACGTTCATGGCGGCCATCAATTCCAAAATTGCCGGCGCCGTTGCGTTTGTGATTCTGATCGTCATTCTGATCATCAAGCCGACCGGCCTTTTGGGCAAGGCGGTAAAAGAGAAAGTGTAGGTGGCCGGTTTGAAATCTTATATAAAACGCGGTGTGATTTTTCTGGCCGCTTCTCTGGTTGTATTCTGCGTGTTGTTCGTCCTGATTCAAACGGATGTTATCAATGCCTATTATTCGCAGATCCTGATGGTCATCTGTATCAATATCATTCTTGCGCTGAGCACCAACCTCATCATTAACTATACCGGGCAGCTGACGCTTGGCCATTCGGCCTTTATGGCCATCGGCGCTTACGCGTCGGCTTTTATCCAGATGAATACAGGGCTGCCGTTCTTTTTGTCGCTGCTCTGCGGAAGCGTCGTCGCGGCTGTTTTCGGCTTTCTGATCGGTCTTCCCACCTTGAGGCTGAAAGGGGATTACCTTGCCATTACAACGCTGGGCTTCTGCCAGATCGTTGTTGTGGCCATCCAGAACATCGACGCGCTCGGAGGGGCGCAGGGCCTTGCGGGGATTCCGCCGAAGACGACGTTTGCCTGGGTGTTTTTTTCCATGATCGCCACCATTGCGATTCTCTATAATATTGTTCATGCCAATCAGGGCCGCGCGATGATCTCCGTACGGGAGGATGAAATTGCCGCGGAGGCAATGGGCATCGATACAACCAGATATAAAATCATGTCGTTTACAACCGGAGCTTTTTTTGCCGGGTACGCGGGCGGGCTCTACGCGTTCCTGATGATGTTTATCGACCCGAACAGCTTTAATTTTCTGAAGTCCATCGACTTTGTCATCTATGTTGTTCTTGGCGGCACGGGCGGTTTCGTCGGGTGCATTGCTTCCACCAGCATCCTGACGCTGCTGCCGGAAGTGCTTCGGTTCCTGGGCGATCTGAGAATGGTAATTTATCCGCTGCTGTTGATTGTCATTATGATTCTCAGAGTCAAGAATATCCGTGTGACCAGTTTTCTGCGCAGAAAATCCGGTGCGGCGAAACCGAAAGAGAGGGGTGAAGACCATGCCGCTGCTTGATATAGAAAATATTACCATCAAATTCGGCGGTTTAACGGCGGTTTCGGATTTTTCCATTTCCATGGAGGAAAACGATCTTTTCGGTTTAATCGGGCCAAACGGCGCGGGTAAAACAACCGTTTTTAATATGCTGACCGGGGTTTACGCGCCTACAAGCGGAAAAATTGTCTTTAATGGGGAAAGCATTCAGGGAATACAGCCTCATCAGATTACAAAAAAGAAAATATCCAGGACCTTCCAGAACATCCGCCTGATGAAGAACCTGAGCGTGATGGATAATATCAAGGTTTCTTATGCGTATCAGGCACATTATTCACTGGTTTCCTCCATCTTTCGCCTGCCTTCTTATTTCAGGCAGGAAGAAGAGATCGAAAAAAAATCGCTGGATCTGCTGAAAATATTCGGCCTGCTGGAATTGAAGAATGAAAAAGCCTGCAACCTGCCTTACGGGCAGCAAAGACGTCTGGAGATTGCCCGCGCGCTTGCGACTCAGCCGAAGCTGCTGCTGCTGGATGAACCGGCGGCCGGAATGAATCCGCAGGAGACGCAGAACCTGATGGATCTGATCCAGTGGATCCGCCGGGAATTCAAAATTGCAATTCTGCTGATTGAGCATGATATGAAACTGGTTATGGGAGTATGCGAAAACATCGTTGTGCTGGATTACGGAAAAATCATCGCTCAGGGGCCTCCGGATGAAATTAAGACCAACAAAAAAGTCATTGAGGCGTATCTGGGAGAGGAGGCCGCCGATGCTTAAAATTCAGAACCTGAACGTCTATTACGATGCGATTCACGCGCTGACGGATATTAATATTGAAGTAAAAGAGGGCGAAATCGTCACATTGATCGGTGCGAACGGCGCTGGAAAAACCTCGACGCTTCGGGCGATTTCCGGTCTTGTTCCGGCGAAAAGCGGAACGATTACCTTTGAAGATAAAAAACTGAACGGGTATCCCGCGTACAAAATACCTTATCTCGGAATTTCTCATGTGCCGGAGGGCCGCCGTATTTTCTCGAACCTCACGGTGATGGAAAACCTGCAGCTGGGGGCCTACTGCCGGAAAGACGATGCCGGAATCAAAAAAGATTTTGAAATGGTTTACGCCAAATTTCCAAGGCTGAAAGAACGCATGAAGCAGCGCGGCGGGACTTTGAGCGGCGGAGAGCAGCAGATGCTCGCCATGGGACGGGCGCTGATGGCAAGGCCGAAAATTCTTCTGCTGGACGAACCTTCCATGGGTCTCGCTCCGATTATCGTTCAGGAGATCTTTCATATTATCAAAGAAATCAACGGTTCAGGAACTACCATCCTGCTGGTCGAGCAGAACGCGAACATGGCGCTTTCCATCGCAAACCGCGCCTACGTGATTGAGACGGGCAACATCGTTCTGGAAGGCAAGGCTTCCGACCTATTGCAGGATGATTCTGTAAAGCAGGCTTATCTGGGGGGGTAATCCGGACCCATAGGAAAACAAACGATATGCATGGAATGAAACCGTTTTCGTTAAGAAAGCGGTTTTTGCATGCCGAAATGAATTCACTCTTGTAATTACCTGATATCGGCACTATAATAGTTACAAAATCTGCCATATAATTTCTGAAACGACGTGTACCAATTCGTAAAACGAGATTTATCCGCGAATTGTAATCCGGCGGACAAAGGAGGGTGTTTTAACACGACTTCAATCAGAGTTCGGCAAAAATTAAAACTTGCCGCCAAACGCCTGGCCGCACGCGTAGTCCTTTTCTTTTTGGGACGTGCTTTTCAGGTGCTATCCCGCCGCGACAAAACAGTGCGCGGGGAAATTAAAAGCTGGGAGCCGGGTTTTGTACTTTGCATGAAGGCTTCTTTCAACGGACCGTCCGTGACACTTGCCCGCGGGGACGATGGGATCCGTATGATAAAATCCTCCGGCAGGCCGCGGGCCGATATGACCGTCACGTTCCGCAGCATTGACGCGGCGTTCCTTGTCCTGAGCGGCAGAATCGGAGTCGCCCAGGCTTATGCTCAGCACAGGTTTTTACTCAGCGGCAGTATCTTTGACTGTATGACGCTGGTCCACTGCGTGGATGTGATCGAAGGGTATCTTTTTCCCAGATTTATCGCCGGCAAGATTCTTAAGAGGTTTCCACAGAAGGAATGTTCCACCGTTTTTGTCTATTGCCAAGCCCTGTTAGGAGGCTGATAGTAAATGCTGCCGGATTATTTTGAATTCTGCAATCCGCCTAAATTGCTGTCCGGTCAATTTGCATTGGAAAATATCCCGAGCGTTCTGACGGATCTGAGGGCGGAAAACCCCCTTTTGTTATCCGATTCCATGCTGGAAAAGATCGGAGTTCTCCGGACGGTCAGCGACGCGCTCCTTTCCGGCGGAATACCTCCGCGCGGATGTTTTACGGAAATTCCGCCAGACTCCTCCTCCGCCGTTGTCAACCGTGCCGCGGCGCTTTACAGAAGTCTTGGCTGCGACAGTTTGATTGCGGTGGGCGGCGGTTCCGTTCTGGACACGGCAAAAGGGGTTAAGCTTCTGATTTCCCAGGGAATCGACGATATTCTTTCTGCAATGGGGTGTGAAAACATAGACTGCGGCGCCCGTATCCCGTTTATTGCCGTGCCGACCACCGCGGGAACGGGATCGGAGGCCACTATGGTCGCAGTGATTCTCGATCCGGAAAAACAGATCAAAATGGAATTTATCTCCAGCCATCTTCTGCCGGACGCGGCGGTTCTGGACCCGAGAATGACGCTGACTCTGCCCGCGCGGATCACCGCTTCCACCGGAATGGACGCGCTGTGCCATGCGGTGGAGGCCTATACCTGCCTTCAGAAAAACCCGCTGAGCGACACGTTTGCGGTTTCGGCAATCACATTGATCAGGGACAGCCTGTCCGTTTCCGTCAGGAACGGGAAAGACCAAAAGGCGCG
The DNA here is from genome assembly GCF_014303955.1 of Caproicibacter fermentans. Lineage (NCBI taxonomy): Bacteria > Bacillati > Bacillota > Clostridia > Eubacteriales > Acutalibacteraceae > Caproicibacter > Caproicibacter fermentans. Next base: position 54,569 of record NZ_CP060286.1, read on the forward strand.
CTACGCAATGGCAAACGCGGCGTTTATGGCGGGCGCGGCCTTTTCGAATTCCATGGTCGGCATGATCCACGCAATCGGTCACGCGCTGGGGGGCGTCTGTCACGTACCCCATGGGGAAGCCATGACCATTCTGATGCCGATCTGCATGGAATATAATTTTGATAAAATCGGGGATCTTTACGGGGAGCTTCTTCTTCCGCTTGCGGGGCCGGAGGCTTTTGCAGGAACGCCGCAGGGGAAGAGAGGGCGCGAAACCATTTCCGTGATTCGCCGTATGACGGCGGAATATCATGATTTATGCGGACTTCCCATGTCGCTGCGGGAAACACCGGCCAAAAGGGAGGATTTTGTTTCGGTCGCGAAAACCGCCTTGAACGACGGGGCCATGATCGTCAATCCGAAGTATGTCGGAGAACAGGAGATACTGGAAATTCTGGAAAAAGCATTCTAAGGGAGGTGGTAATTACGGACCTTGTTACATTAACGCAGGCGCAGAGATCTTATTTTTTAACGGACGAGACAAAGCCTGTTGAGCGCCGGATGGAGATGCTGAACATTCTGAAATCCGGAATTCTAAAAAGAGAAAAAGACATTTACGCTGCGCTGAAAGCCGATTTGAACAAGTCGGAATTTGAAAGCTATATGACGGAAGTCGGCATGGTCCTGGATGAGCTGCGTTTCATCACAAAACATTTGCGCGGCTGGGCGCGCCCCAGGAGGGTGCCGACGCCGCTGGCACAGTTCCATTCCAGAAGTTTTCAGATTCCGGAGCCCTACGGTGTCGTGCTGATCATGTCCCCGTGGAATTATCCGTTCCAGCTCAGTCTGGAGCCGCTGATCGGGGCGATCGCCGCGGGGAACTGCGCGATTGTCAAGCCGTCGGCGTATGCTCCCCGCACTTCGCAGGTGATTGCGGAGCTGATCGCCGACTGCTTTTCCCCGGAATATGTTTCCGTTGTGCAGGGAGGCCGTCAAGAGAATCAGGACCTTTTAAAGCAGAGATTCGACTATATTTTCTTTACCGGGAGCGTCGCGGTCGGAAAACAGGTAATGGAAAGCGCGTCGCGCTTCCTGACCCCGGTCAGCCTGGAGCTCGGCGGGAAAAGCCCCTGCATCGTCGACCCGACCGCGAACCTGAAAATTGCCGCGAGAAGGGTCGCGTTCGGAAAGTTCCTGAACGCGGGGCAGACCTGCGTGGCGCCGGATTATCTCCTGATTCAGCGGGCGGTGAAAGACGAGTTCCTGCACGATCTGATTGACGAAATCAAGGGCTTTTACGGTGACTCTCCGCTGGACAACGACAGCTATCCCAAAATTATCAATGAGAAGCACTTTACCCGGCTGAAAAACCTGATGGAGGGAGAGAGTGTTGTCACCGGGGGGCGGACAAACGATAAAGGACAAATTGCGCCCACCATTCTGGACGGAGTCACCGCGCAGTCGCCCGTGATGCGGGAAGAAATTTTCGGGCCGGTTCTGCCGGTGCTCGTCTACGACGATATAACGGAAGCAATCGATTTTATCAGACAGAGGGAAAAGCCCCTTGCACTTTATCTTTTTACAAAAGACAGAAAAACGCAGAACCGGGTGCTCGGTTCTCTCTCTTTCGGCGGCGGCTGTGTAAACGATACCATCATTCATTTGGCAACCTCCCATATGGGATTCGGCGGAGTCGGAAACAGCGGGATGGGAAGCTACCACGGAAAGGCGAGCTTCGATACGTTCAGCCACTATAAAAGTATCGTCAAAAAATCATACTGGATCGATCTGCCGTTTCGGTATCCTCCGCACACAGCGTTTAAGGCGAGACTGATTCGCATGTTTTTACATTGACAGGACAGAGATAAAACAGCACCGCGCGGCGTTCCGAACCGCGCGGTGCTGTTTTATCTCTGTCCGTTGGAGGTTGCTTCATCATCGTCCGTCACCGGCGTCTTTCCTCCATTCAGCCAGTGAGCGCGTTCCGCGGCCTCCTCGGGCGTATACCATACGCTTTCGGCCCGCCATTCTCCCTCTTCTGTAAAATCTCCGACGGACCATTGTCCGGGCTCCGTCTTTATATAGGAATACATATCGAAACCAATCCTCTCCAATTATCCGGAAAAATTCATATCGGCCGGGGGAAAACAGCATTCGATCACAAGGCTGCATTAATTTTTCCACTTAAAAAGCAGAACGCCGCCGATCATCAGCACGACTCCCGCGAATTTCTGCCAGCAAAAAGCAATGCGGTCCGTGTCGAACCAGCCGCAGCCGTCGATGAGCGCGGCTACAACAAGCTGCGAAATCAGAATAATGGAAATTGCAACGGTCGGTCCCAGTCCTTTGATTGAGAGCATCACGGTAATCGTTATGACAATCCCGAGAAAACCGCCGAGCAGGTAGATTTTGTTAATGCCGCCCAGTTCCGCAAAATTCCCTTTTCCAAGGAACAGCAGGACAAGAAGGGACAGCAGAAACGCAATTCCCTGTACCAGAACATTTGATTCATAAAGGCCGATACGGTCGCTCAGGCGAGTATTCATAACCCCCTGAACGCTCATTGCGGCGCCCGCAAGGATGCTGAAAAGAACAGCCACCACGTGAGAAACCTCCCAGACGATATTGCTATTATCCTTTCCTCAATCGAGCGCCGCATACCTATAAAGACCTCATCACAGGATTCTGCTGAGAAATTCCTGCGTCATCTGTTCCTGCGGGTGGTCAAAAATCTCATCGGGGGTGCCGGATTCAATCAGACGTCCCCGGTCCATATAAACAACTTTGTCGGCAACCTCGCGGGCAAAGCGCATTTCGTGCGTGACGACCATCATCGTCATGCCGTCGCCGGCCAGGTTTTTCATCACCTCGAGAACATCGACGACAAGCTCCGGGTCCAGCGCGGACGTGGGCTCGTCAAACAGCATGATTTTAGGCTGCATGACAAGCGCGCGGGCGATGGCGACCCTTTGCTTCTGCCCGCCGGAAATCATCGCGGGGTAAGTGTCCGCTTTGTCCAGCAGGCCAACCTTGTCCAGCATGCTTTTTCCCAATTCAACCGCCCTGCTCTTCGGTATTTTTTTTACCTGTGTCAGTCCTTCGATCACGTTATTCATGACCGTCATGTGCGGGAACAGATTAAAATGCTGAAATACCATTCCAACCTCCTGGCGCATCAAATTCAGCTTTTTGCTTTTCTGCGTATAGACTTTTCCGTCGATCGAAATGGTGCCCCGCTGTGCTTTTTCCAGAAAATTGACGCAGCGGAGGAGGGTGCTTTTTCCGGAGCCGCTGGGGCCGATGATGACCACCACTTCGCTCGGGTCCACATTCAGGCTGATATTGTCCAGAACCTGATTTTTTCCGAACCATTTGCTCAGATTTTCAATTTTTATCATATGGAACCCTCCTTACGCCTGACGGCTGCTGGTTTTTAAAGCGTGTTCGATCAGGCCGGTAATAATCGTTAAGACGGAGGTCATTACCAGATAGAAAACGGCCGCGACCGAAAGCGATTCCATCAGCTTGAAGTTCGCGGACCCGATTTGCTTCGCTTTCAGCAGCAGCTCCGGGACGGCGATGGAACTGGCGAGGGAGGAATCCTTCAGCGCGATGATGAACTGATTGCTCAGGGAAGGCAGAGCTCGTTTAAAGGCCTGGGGGAAAATAATGCGCCGCATGACCTTCCGTCTGGTCATCCCAAGCGAAACCCCGGCTTCCGTCTGGCCGCGGTCCACCGACTGGATCGCCCCGCGGAAAATTTCCGCGATGTACGCGCCGTTGTGAACACCCAGTGCGACAAAAGCGGCGGGGAGGTTATCCATTTTCACAACGCCGACAAGACCGTAATAAATCAGCAGGAGCTGCAAAAGCAGGGGAGTGCCTCGGATCACCCAGATATAGGCTTTTGCCGGGATGGTCAGCGCCCGGTATTTTGAAATACGCATCAGGGCAAAAAACAGCCCGAGCAGAATCCCGATGAGGATTCCGAATGTTGTAACCTTTAATGTCATCACAGAGGCCGGGACAAAGACTCTGAAATATTTCGTAATATATGTAATCCATTCGTTCAAATAAAACTCACCTTCCACGGCGATAGGGCCCGTTCACGGACCCTGTCGTGTCTCTCTCGTTTTTGGACCTACTGAACCGTAATGTCCGCGCCGCCCTGCCATTTTTTGCTGATTTGCGTCAGTGTTCCGTCGTCGTGCATGGCCTGAACGATTTCGTTCAGCTTGTTTAACAGGGACGTGTCGTTTTGATTCACTGCGATTCCCATTTTTTCAACGCGCATAACTTTGCCAAGCAGTTGAAACCGGTCGCCTTCCTTCATTTTGCGTTTGGCTTCCAGCGCCACCAGCCGGTCGGTAATGACTCCGTCAACCCGACCGCTGATTAGCTCCAGCATCGTCGAATTGTCGTCATCGTAAAGAGCACTCTCCGCGCCCAGGGCGTTTACATCCTGCTCGAAATTTGTGCCGGTCGCGACGGCGATTTTCTTACCTTTCAGTTGATTGGGATCGGTGAAGCCTGAATCGCTTCTTACCACTAATTGAGCCCCCGAATAATAGTACGGAGTCGTAAAATTGACGGACTGGAGCCGCTCCTCCGTGATCGCCATGCTTCCAAGGATCGCATCGTATCGACTGTTGCGCAGCCCTTCGATCAGACCGGACCACTCACTGGTAACGTAATTCAGTTTGACGCCCATCCTCTTGGCGATTTCTTGCCCAACGTCCACATCAAAGCCGATGACATTGCCGCTGTCATCTATGTAATTAAAGGGCGGGTAACCGCCGCTGCCGACCACCGTTAGCTTGCCTGCGTCTAATACGCGCTGAAGACTGGTGTCGCCGCTTTTCGGCGCACTGGCCTGGCTTCCGGATGTGTTGACGGCCGACTGGCCGTCCTGCATTCCGCTAGAGGGAGAACATGCGGACAACAGCATGCATACCGAAAGAGCAGCTGCGATCATCCGGCCAATTCTTTTCATAATCATTTTGGTCTCCTTTCAAATAGCAACTTACAATTTTTAATTTTGTTGTGAGTTGTAGCATCTATTAAAAATATAGTTCCAATTCATTCTTTAAGAACTAATTGGAAAATAATAACAGGCAACTTACATATTCTGTAAAGTTGTCTGTTATTATAACGGATTTTTATCCATATGTCAAATTCGCTGTGATCGGTTCCCTGCTGTATCAGGTCCGGCAAGAGATTGTTTCCGGGAGATGACGCAGGCAGCGACAAAAATCGTACCTCGGTGCGCAGATGATTATACTGCGCTCTGGAACCGGTCTTAGAGAAGAGGATTCGGATAGCGGTATTGCTTCCCTTCAAAATTTTCCATGACGGTTTCCCGGTTGTCCATATGAAGGATGTAGTCCATGGAAACGGGGGTTTTTCCTCCGCCCCCGGGCAGATCGATCACAAACTCCGGTACGGCGAAACCGGAAATATTACCGCGGATTTGCTTCATTATCTCAATGCCTTCCGCAACCGGAGTTCGAAAATGGCCGATGCCGCTGGAAAGGTCGCACTGATACAGGTAGTAGGGGCGAACGCGGATTTGAACCAGCCCGGTAAACAGCCTGATCAGGGTGTCCCGCCGGTCGTTAACGCCGCGAAGCAGAACGCTCTGGTTTCCCAGGGGAATGCCGGCGTCCACAATTTTTTCGCAGGCCCGCGCGGAATCGGGCGTAATTTCGTCCGGATGGTTGAAGTGAGTATTGATCCAGATCGGCTGGTACTTCTTCAGCATGGAAAGCAGATGGTCGGTAATCCGCATCGGCAGTACCACGGGAGTCCTGGTTCCGATGCGGATGATTTCCACATGAGGAATGGAACGAAGCCTCTGAATGACTTTTTCCAGCCACTCATCCGATAATACAAACGGATCGCCGCCGGAAAGAAGAACATCCCGAACCTCCTGATGCCGCTCTATGTAGCCGAACGCCTTGTCGAGATCATCGGCGCCCAGAGAAAAATCTTCGCATCCGACCATTCTGCGCCGGGTGCAGTGCCGGCAGTACATGGAGCATTGATGGGTCAGAAGGAACAGAACTCTGTCCGGATAGCGGTGCACCAGCCCGTTTTCGGGGGAATAGCGGTCTTCACACAGGGGATCCGTCTGGTCGCAGGGATCAACCTGAAGCTCGCGGATGGACGGAACCGCCTGCTTTCGAATCGGACTGTCCGGCTGGTTCGGATCAATCAGGGAGGCGTAATAAGGTGTGATCGCCATACGGAAGCGCCGAAGGCATTGTTCGATTTCAGCCTGTTCTTTGTCGGGAAGGGGAACGACCTTTGCAAGCTGTTCCGCGGTTGTGATTCTGTTGTGCATCTGCCATTTCCAGTCGTTCCACTGTTCAGCCGCAACCCCCGACCAGGGCCCGGCGTTATGATAACTGTTTATGGAAGATCCCCTCGATTCAGAGCGACCGGGTTCATCCCGTATCGCACAAGCGCGCTGTTCAGAACGCTCAAAATCAAGGTCCTGTAATCCATGCCGCAAAACTCCGCCAGCATGGGGTAGTCGCTGTAATTGGGGGCCAGACCGGGCAGAGGGGTTGATTTCGATAAAATAGAGAGTTTCATCCTCTGAAAGGCGGAAATCGATCCGTGAAAAATCCCTGCATTCCAGCGCTTGATAGATTTCTTTTGCCGTTTTTTTCATGAACTCGCATAATTCCGGGTCAAGACTGGCCGGGCATTGGTATTTGACATAATGCCGATAGTTTTTTTTGATCCTGTAACTGTAAATCCGGTTCCCAATCCCTTGCTGAAGATAGCAGATTTCCATCGGTTCAAACACGGTCAGCCGGTCTTCGTTGCCTAAAATGCCAACCGTGAATTCACGCCCGGGGATGTACTCCTCCAAAAGCATGGGTTCATCGTAAAGGCTGAAATTCCTTGCAAGGACTCCGTCTAATTGTTCCTCGTTTTCCACCACGGCAAGCTCGGTGATTCCCTTGCCGGAGCCTTCGGAATCCGGCTTGACGATCAGCGGAAACCGGAGGGAAGCGTTTCGCCGAGCCTGCGGGTTTTTCAGATACTGATAATGGGGGGTTGTAATCTGATAGGTCGAAAGATATCGCTTGGCAAGCGCTTTGTCCAGCGATACGGCAAGCGTCGTTTCATCCGAGCCGGAGAAGGGAATGCCCAAAAAACTCAAAATGGCAGGGATCTGCGATTCCCTGCCTCTGCCCTGGGTGCCTTCGGCGATGTTGAAAACAAGATCGACCCCGGCGCTTTTTACTTTTTCAATAAATTCAGAGTCGGCTTCTAAAAGCTCTGCGCGAAGTCCCGCAGATTCCAGCGCTTCCCGTATGGCTTTGATCGTTTCGAAAGAGTCGTATTCCGCCTCCATGTCTTCGGCCCCAGATGAAGAACCCTTTTGCAGATTATAAGCAATTCCGATTTTTAACGGGGGAGGAAAGCTGTCATTTTCCATTCAAAACACTCTCGTTTTCTTTATAAATTTTGAGAGAACCACCGTTTATTTTTGCTTGCTTCATTATAGCAAAATGGATGTAAAAGAAAATCTTGAAAAATCGCCGTTTCTTCACAAATGCGGCAATGTGGAATCGTTTTTCTCAAATATCCGGCTGGCCCTGTTACTTTCGAAAAATGTCTGGGTCAATCATCGAATGTCAAACTTTGTTTTTATTCTCCTGTGACAGAAGCGCATATTTGGGAAGAGAGTGTTCCGCGCGATTCGCCTTGTTCTCCGGGAATTGAAAAAAATTAAACCGTCCCTTGTTGAACTGCCGGTTTTTCTGAAGTATAATTAATTGTGATTTCTGAATAAAATACCTTTTTTTCAGACGAAATCATTGGCTTTTCGTTCGCTTTTACTTCCGTGAAAAGGTGGCTGGTCCTATCAATATCCGCAAAGACCTGAACTTGAGATTTACCGTTTGGTATTCCGCGGCGCAGGGCTTTTACTGGTCTGCGTTTTGCAGCAGCCTGAATTTCGCGTCGGTGTTTCTGCTGTCTAAATCGTTCAGAAACAGCCAGATTGGCATTGTGCTTGCTGTCGCGAATATTCTGGCGGTATTTTTGCAGCCTTTGATTGCCGGACTGGCCGACAGATCGGAGAAAATTACGATAAACGGCATCATTATTGCGATGGCGGGAACAGCGGGCGCCTTCGCTGCGGCTCGGTGCTTTCTTTCACATGTTTCCCCCGTCCTGGCGGCTCTTTTTATCCTTGAGCTTACCGTTCTTTTTAGTTTGCAGCCCTTTCTGAACTCCTTGGGAATGAGGATCATTAATCAGGGCATTGAAATCAACTTCGGCTTTTCAAGAGGATTCGGATCCCTGTCGTATGCCGTGCTTTCCGTTCTTTTGGGAATTCTGGTTCAACAATTCGGCACGGATTCGCTTTCCGTAATTTCGGTTGGTCTTTATTCGGCGCTTTGTTTTGTGATTTTCTTTTTTTCAAAGCGCCAATTTGCTTTGAAATCCGGAACAGTCCAAGCAGAATCTTTCCAGGGACAATTGGATTCTAAGAGCGCGAATCCGGAGTCTGTGCTATCATTTTTGTCCCATAACAAACGATTTGCGGCATTGATGGTCGCGGTTTCTCTTACATTTTGCTCTCACTCCATGATCAATAACTACTTTATACAGATTACGGAACATGTGGGCGGCACCTCGAAAGAAATGGGGATCGCAACCGGGATTGCGGCGGCGATTGAATTGCCCGCGATGATGCTCTGCGATTTCCTTGTCAGAAAGATCCGCTGCAGCTCAATTTTAAAATTTTCTCTCGTTTTCTTTACGGTGAAAACAGTGATCACTTTGATGGCGACCAGTGTCCGGATGCTCTATGCCGCGCAGGTGCTGCAGTTCTGCTCTTATGCGCTGTTCATTCCGGCTTCCATCTATTATGTGAATGAAGTGATCAAAGAAGAAGACCTGGCCAAGGGCCAGGCCTTCATGACGGCCGCAACCACCTTCGGCGGAGTTACGGCCAGCTTGTTCGGCGGACTTCTTTTAGACAGCGAAGGAGTCGGAACCATGCTGCTGGTGGGGGTAATTGCCGCCGCGCTGGGCGCCGCAATCGGGTTTTACGCAACTCAAAGGGTTGAGGTTAAAGAATGCGCGCCGGACAAAACGCAGCTTTAACCATGGCAGTGGGCGGTGAAATATGAAAATCGCAATTTTAGGGTATAGCGGCAGCGGCAAATCGACTCTTGCGAAACGATTAGCCGAATTTTATGGGATTCCCGTACTGTTTCTCGATACCGTCCAATATTTACCCAACTGGGTGGAAAGGGACCGGGTAGAGAGCTGCTCCATTGTCCGGAATTTTATGAGCAATGAGTCCTGGATCATTGACGGTAATTACAAAGAATTTCTGCAAAACGAGCGATTGCAGCGGGCGGACCAAATAATTATTTTAAATTTCCCCCGGGCAGTTTGTTTCTGCAGAGCCGTCAGAAGGTATCTGCAAAATAAAAACCGAACCCGTGAAAGTATGGCGGATGGATGTATTGAAAAGCTTGATCCGGAATTTATCTGGTGGATTCTTTATCGGGGGAGAACCAGAAGCAGGCGGGACCATTATCGCCGGATAGCTTCGCGGTATCCTTCCAAAACCGTAATATTGAAAACCCGGAATCAGATTGAACGTTTTATTCTGGATGTTTTTCGCGGATCACGCTGAGTGCCGTTCTCCGCATTCTTGTCGGGGATAAAGTGAATCCGGGGCTTCGATCAGCTTTATGTTGGCTTTTCTTTCACAGGGTTACCGGAAGACGCCCCGCCGCGGAAAGTTCCCCGGAAAGAACCTTGGCGACAGCGTCGCACGCGGCCGCGCTGTATTCATAAGCCGCGAGAGAATAAATATCCGCAGACAGTTTTTTCAGTTCGTACGGTTCGCGCAGTGATACCGCAATGGTTGGAACGCCGGTTTCGGCCAGAAGATTTGCCGCTTTCAACTGCCCCGGATGTTTTAGGCCATAGTTGAGTCCAAACACAAAACAGCTGAAGCGGCCGGCATTTGCAAGAACAGGTTCAAGGTCCGCTGGGACCGGGTCCACCGGTGTGACGAGAGCGTGGCCGCCGAATCTCTCCGCCATTCGGCTCGGAAAAGACAGAGACCCGTTCGCAGTTTCCGCAACGACTGTGGTCTGGTGGATAGAGCTTCCGACAAAGCATGGATTTTTGCCAAGCGGGGGCAGCGTTTGGCCCGGTCTGCCGACCGGCGTAACGGACTTGGCAGTCATCTCCCGAATTGTCTCCCGGTCCGATATGCGGATCGCTTCAAGCGTTCCCTGCGGAGCTTGCGCATAAATCTCTTTCAGCTTTAAGATTTTTTCAACGGAAGCGTCTGATTCACTCAAATCCAGCTTTCCGCACCGCAGTGCGTCTTCTATTGCGAGAACCGCTTCCGACGCCAAAGCGTTGCTGTGAGAGATTAGAACCATATCGGCTCCGGCTCCGGCCGCGGCTACTGCGCCGTTGATGGTCCCGTAAAAGTCCTGAATGGCTTTCATCTCCAGACAGTCCGTAATCACAAGCCCGCCGAATCCCAGTTTTTCTTTCAGCAGCCCGGTCAGAATCCTGCGGGACATCGTCGCGGGAATTTTTTCGGGTTCGAGTGCCGGAAAAAGAATATGGGTGCTCATCATTGCCGGGAGCCCGTGCAGGATCGCCTGCCGAAACGGGACCAGCTCTGTTTCGAGCAGCTCCGGCAAGGACTTTCCCACGCAGGGCAGATTCAGATGAGAGTCCGCGTCGGTGTCTCCGTGACCCGGAAAATGTTTCGCGGCGCACAGAATTCCCGCCTCGAGAAGTCCGCGCATCATCTGAATACCAAACCGCGAAACCGGGTCCGGGGTATCCCCATAGCTTCTGACTCCGATAAGGGGATTTTCCGGGTTTGAATTCACATCCAGAACGGGGGCAAAATTAAAATTGACTCCAAGAGCCTTCAGCTCCCGGCCGGTGATTCTTCCGGCTTTGTAAGCATTCAACGGGTCTCCGGTCGCGGCGATCGCCATGGCGCCGGGAATGTTGACGGAATCGGAGGGCAGGCGCGTTACCGTGCCGCCTTCCTGGTCGATTGCAATCAAAGCTCTGCTTCCGGTTTCCGATAAAATCAGATCCTGAATTTCCCCGCACAGACGGGCGAGCTGAGACCGATTTTCAATGTTGCGGCGGAACAGGATCACGTTGGAAATCTTGTATTCCCGCACCATGGAAATGAAATCCGGATCCGGCGTGGTTCCCGCCAGGCCGGTCATGACGCGCTGTCCGGCTTTTTGCCGAAGAGTTAACTCTTTTCTCATAACGGCTGACCCTCTTTCCGGTTCCGGGCGTTCAGAATGGCTGCCTTCAGCCTACCGCCGCAGGCCGCGAGAGCTTGGCGCGCATGAGTGGCATCCAACCCTGTTTCAATCATCAGGATGGCGGTTTTCCCATGCATGTCGGCCAGCTTCAGATATTTTGCGGCTGTTTCCGCATCCGCATGGGTTGCGGTCCGGATGATCCGGACCGAACGGTCGTACAGCTTCTGATTCCCGGCTTTCAGGTCGACCATCAGATTGTTGTAGACTTTTCCCATCTTGATCATGACAGCGGTAGTCAGCATATTGAGGACCAGCTTTTGCGCCGTTCCGCTTTTCATTCTGGTGGAACCGGTGATTACTTCCGGTCCGACGATGGGAGCGATGCAAACGTCGCAAATCGCGCCGAGCTTTGTGTTTGCATTGTTGACCAAGCCGACGGTTGTCGCCCCCAGTTCCCCGGCCCTTTTTACGGCCCCAAGAACAAAAGGCGTCCCTCCGCTTGCGGTAATGCCGACGACAATATCGTTTTCGGTAATACCATGGTCCATAATAAGGCGCTCGCCCGCCTCCGCGTCGTCTTCACAGCCCTCAACCGCTTCACGCAGGGCGCGGTCTCCGCCCGCGATAAAGCCCTGAATCAGGCTTGGGTCGGTTCCGTAGGTAGGGGGGCATTCGCTGGCGTCAAGTACGCCCAGACGACCGGACGTACCCGCGCCCACATAATACAGCTTTCCGCCGCGTTTCAGCGCTTGGAAACAAAGATCCACAGCCCGGGCAATGGGAACCAGCTCTTTTCGGACCGCCTGCGGTACGGTTTGGTCTTCTTCGTTCATCAGGGTCAGAATTTCTTCGGTTTCACATTCGTCGATATGAAGGGTTCTGGGATTGCTGCCTTCTGTTGTAAGACCCGACAGGTATTGATCCATTGACCATTCACCTTCTTAGATATCATAGAGAGTTTGGAGTTTTTAAAGGGATTTAAGCCTGCCCGTTCAAAAAGAAAAGACCAACCCGTTTTGCGAGTTGGCTTTCAAATACCGCAATATCAAAGACCGCCAATCATAGCTGCCCAGTTGCAGCCTTATATTGAACTTAATTATAAATTGAAGAATTCGGGTTGTCAATACAAGTCAAAATAATATTTTATAATGAAATTTTATTTCAAATCCTTTATTTATTACAGGAAAAGGTACAAAATAGTTGAAAAAGGATAACTTTTCATATAAGATATGAATAATTCTTGCCAATAAACTTCATCGAAACACCTGACAGAGGGAGTGAGTTTCATTACACTGGACGATAATATTTTTTTAAGGCTGCGGGGCATCCGTAATTCCCTGACGCCGGTGGAGAGAACCATAGAAGAGTATGTTTTTGCGAACAAAGACCAAATTCCGCATCTTTCCGTGAAAGGGCTGGCCCAAAAAAGCCACACCAGCGACGCTTCCGTACTGCGATTTTGCAAAACGCTTGGGTATCGCGGCTACCGGGACTTCATCGTGGCGGTGTCCGCGGCGCTGGGCTCGGCCGACAAAACGGAAAGCGAGTATACGGATATTCAGCCGGGGGATGACTTGCAGACGATCATCACAAATGTCTCCCGAAATAACCGGAAGTCCATCGAGGATACCATGAGCGTGATTGACCGGGATGCGATCGGCCGCGCCGTAGAACTGCTGAGAAAGGCCAGCCGCATCGATTTTTATGGAATCGGAGCTTCCGGACTGGTCTGCATGGATGCCCAGCAGAAATTCACGAGAATCGGAAAAACATGCTTTGCCTATACGGACGGGCATTCTCAGCTGACGGCCGCAAGTATTTTAAAATCCGGGGATGTGGCCGTGCTGATTTCAAATTCCGGAGATACGCTTGACATTCTAAACACGCTTGAGGTGGCGAAGGAATCGAAGGCCACGATTATTGCCATTACAAGATATGTAAAAAGCGAGCTGGCGAACGAAGCGGATCTTGTGCTGAACTTTTCCACTCCGGAGATTACGATTCGCAGCGGGGCCATGGGGTCGCGCATTGCGATGCTCAACATCGTCGATATTCTGTTTACCGGCGTTGCAAGCGCGAATTATAAGAACGTGAAGGCCCTGCTGACAAAAACGCACAATGTACTGGCGGGTAAGCATAAGCATCTGAACTGGGACAAAGGCTGAAGACTGGACTGTTATTCAGGCGAAAGCCTTCTTACGATGAAATAAAAATTCAAAAATGATTGATGCTTTGAAAGTTTATGTTGACAAATAAAACGTGAATGGCTACACTGATTTTAATTTAAGTCCGGTTTTCAAAGAAAATGGCATGAGACCCGGGTACATAAGAGGGAATCCGGTATGTTATTCGGAATTGATCGATTGGAAGAATATGATAAACTGTTTCGCGGGAAAAGACTGGGGCTGATCACTTCGCCGACCGGGATTGACAGCCAGGGAAAAACGACCATTGAACTGATTCACAAAAGATTCGGCCTGCGCGCGCTTTTTTCACCGGAGCATGGGGTGCGGGGGAATCTTGCGGCGGGCGAAACGGTCGATTCTTACCGGGACGAAGAGACGGGCGTGCAGGTTTACAGCCTTTATCGAGAAAATTCAAAACGCCTGACGGAGGAGATGCTCCGTCAGGTTGACGCGGTGGTTTATGACATTCAGGACGTCGGCACGCGGTATTACACGTTCCTTTATACTCTTCAGTATGCTCTGGAGGATTGCGCAAAGGCAGGAAAATCCCTGATTATACTTGACCGTCCGAACCCGCTGGACGGCACGACGGTGGAGGGAAACTGCCTTCGGGAGGAATGCCGCTCGTTTGTAGGCGGCTATCCGCTTTGCATGCGCTACGGGCTGACGGCCGGAGAATTTGCGGCCATGGTCAACCGCAGAGAGCGGCTGGACTGCGATCTTCACGTTGTTCCCTGCCATGGCTGGCAGAGGTGTATGCAATTTCCCGATTACGGAACGGTATGGGTTCCGCCCAGTCCGAATATTCCTCGGTTTGACACGGCGCTACTGTACCCGGGGACCTGTCTGTTTGAGGGTACCTGCCTGTCGGAGGGGCGGGGGACCGCTCTGCCGTTTGAAGCGGTCGGCGCTCCCTTTCTCCGCGCGGAAGAGCTTGCCGGGCGGATGAACCGGAAAGGGCTGCCCGGCGTGTGGTTCCGGCCGGTTCACTTTATCCCGTGCGCGTCAAAATACAGCGGCCGCATGTGCGGCGGCGTTCAGATCCATGTGACGGACAGGAAGAGTGCGCGCCCCGTCGACGTCGGAATACATCTTTTGAGTGATCTGCGGGCGGAATACGAGGAGTTTACGTTTCTTCCGCCGGAAAAGGTGGGCGGAAGGCGCTTTATCGACCTGCTGAGCGGGGATTCCGCGCTTGCGTCGTCGGTTCGCTCGCCGGAGGATATTTTGGAAGAATACCGGCTGGAAAGCCTCCGGTTCAGGGAACAAACGGAGCAATACAGGCTTTATGGATAACCAACCGTGAAAGGAAGCGTTTCTGTGATTGATCTTTTGGTCAGGCTTTATGAGATAGAGGAAAATCTCGAAGAGGAGCTTCGGCTGCAAAAAGAGGGGATCCGGGTATTCAGACTGCTTGCCACGGATATCGGCAAAGCGGTTGAGTTTGCACGTTCGTTCGGCGAGGGCTGGGCAAACGAGTGCATGGCGGCCTGTACGAATCATCCGCCCACCTGCTTTGTAGCGGTGAGGGAAAAGCAAATCGTAGGCTTTGCCTGCTACGACGCAACCGCAAAGGACTTTTTCGGTCCGACCGGCGTTTTAAAGTCGGAGCGCGGAAAGGGCGTCGGAGCGGTTCTGCTGAAAAAATGCCTTTGTGCAATGCGCGCTCAGGGGTATGCTTACGCGGTAATCGGCGGAGTCGGCGACGCGCTGCCTTTTTATGAAAAAACGGTCGGCGCGACTTCTATCGAACGCTCCTCGCCGGGAGTTTATTCCACGCTTATAGGATTTTCCTCCTGACCGACGGAGGGATAATGGCTGAGATATGTTGTTATAACGACTAGGAGGGAAGAAAATGAAATCTGCACGAATACGTTCGTCCGCAGCCGCGCTGAAGCAGGCGCCGGATGAAAAAAGCGAAACGGCGGATGAAGCCCTTTGCGGCATGCGGGTCGATGTTCTTGAGGACGGCGGAGAGTGGCTTCGCGTCCGGACCGATTATCTTTACGAGGGCTGGGTGAGCGGGCATGATCTCTGTGTGGGCGACGAGGTTTTGCAGCGGTGGAGCAGCATGCCTCAAAAGCTCGTATGGCAGGCGTGCGCCGATGTGTTGGACGTCCCCAAAGTGCAGGGCCGCATTGTTGCGGGCCTGTACCGCGGGTCGCTGCTTGGCGTCACGGAAGAGTCCCAAAACGGCTACAGAAAAGTAAATCTCTGTGACGGACGCATGGGCTGGATCTGGGAAAATTTCCTGACCGATCCGCCGTCGGACTGGACAAGGAAAGAGCCGAAAGAGCTGCGCGAAGCGCTGGTTCAGACCGCTTGCCTTTATCTGGGCGTACAGTACCGCTGGGGCGGGAAGACCCCGCTCGGCATCGACTGCAGCGGACTCTGCTCCATGGCCTATCTGCTGAACGGAATCAGGATCTGCCGGGATTCCCATATTCTTCCCGAATTTCCCATGCGGGAAATCAGCCTTGACCGGGTTGAAGCCGGTGACCTTCTGTTTTTCCCGGGCCATGTGGCAATGTACATGGGGAACGGGCGTTACATTCATTCAACAGCGGGAGATAACTGCCACGGCGTCGTGGTGAACAGTCTTGACCCGGGCGCGCCGGATTACCGTGGAGATCTGCCGAAAAAGCTGCTTTGCTGCGGCAGCATTTTTGTCTGAAAAGGGCGGAGGACGGCATGGAGCAATATGTAGTTGGAATGGACGGCGGCGGAACCAAGACAGCCGTTTCCGTCTGTGACCTGTCCGCCACAGAGCGGGAGCGTTTTTCTTCCGGAGGCATCAATTACAACGGGACCGACGAGCGGAATGTTGAAAAAAGCATGCGTGAGATTTTCCTGTGGCTTGAGCAGTCCCGCGGGCTGAGTAATTGCCGCGCGGTTTGCCTTGGCGCGGCGGGAATCGGCAATCCGGAGGTTGGGGGCAGGCTGGAAAAGCTGATTCAAAGCTGCGGGTATCACGGCCCGCTCTGCATTACGGGCGATCAGCAGACCGCGCTGTTCGGGGCGATGGGAGAACTTTGCGGCGTGATTCTGATCGCCGGCACGGGCTCTGTCTGCTATGGAAGAAACCTGGAAGGCCGGGAACACCGGACGGGCGGGTGCGGCCATGTGATTGACGACGGCGGCAGCGGGTACGCAATTGGACGGGATATCCTTTCCGCCGTGGTCAGGGCCGGGGACGGGCGGGAAAAACCGACGGTTTTGTCCGGTATGCTCGCTTCCCGGAACGGACTGAAAACATCGGACGAAATCGTGCGGTTTGTCTATGATAAAAATACAGGGAAACGGGAGATTGCCGCGCTTGCCAAATTGCTGCCGGAAGCCTGCGCGCAGGGTGACGGGACGGCTCTGGCCATTGCGGACCGGTGTGTGACGGAACTGTTTCTTCTGGCTGTTCCGGTTTTAGAGCAGCTGGGATTTCAGAAGGGTTCCCTCGCGTTTTCAGGAAGTATTCTGCAGAAAAATCTTTTCATCCGTGAAGGACTTCTGAAAAAGCTGACGGAAGAGTATCCGGGGTTGGAATGCGTAATTCCGGCCAGGGACGCGGCTTACGGCGCCGCGATGATGGCACTGCAAAACAGCGGAGCCTGACGGCCCCGCAAAAAAGAGATCATTGCAGAGGAAGAGCCGCGTATGCAGCCGTGTGAAGGACCCTACGCAGCCTGAGCTGCGCATTGTTGTCGCGGGTGGGGTGTACGCGGTTGGTGAGCAAAATTACATAAAGCCCGGTTTGGGGAGAGACAAGCAGGTGCGTACCGGTAAAACCGGTGTGTCCGAACGCGGTCTGGTCGAAAAAAGCGCCGGAATAGCTTTGAAATCCGTTTGCTAAATGGAAGGCAAGCCCCCGGTTTTCATCCTGTCCGGGCGTGTAATTTCTGATGGCCGCCCTGAGCGTGGACTGCGACAGGTACCTGCCGGTTGGCGTTTCGCCTCCGCACGCGAGCATCCGGGCGAAATGAATGCAGTCGTTGATGCTGGAGAAAACTCCGGCGTTCCCGGAGACTCCCTCCAAAAATCTCGCGTTTTCATCATGGACAATTCCGCACAGCCATTCGCCGGTCTTGGGATCTTTTTCCGTAAACGCCGTGTTTTCCCGCAGGGCAGGGTCGGATAGTCTTCCACATTTCAGCCTGTGATAAGAGGTTGAGGACATTTTGAGCGGGCGAAACACGATTTCTTCCGCCAGTCGATCGAGCCGACCGGATAGAATCCGCTCCAGAATTTTTCCAAGAAGAATAAATCCGGTACAGCTGTAAATCACGGTGCTTCCACAGACAGCGGCCGGAGGAGTGCTTAAAATCAGGCTTACGCAGTCCTCCGGGTCGGAAATCGAATCCTCCAGCAGAATATGGGCGGGAAGGCCGCTGGTGTGTGTCAGCAGATGAAAAATCGTGATCTGTTTCTTGTCTTCCGGGACCCGGTCGCCAAGATATTTTGCGATCGGATCCGCAAGATCGAGTTCTCCGGATTCCAGAAGTTTCAGCGCGATCATGCCGGTGGACATGATTTTTGTCATGGACGCCATATCGTAACGTGTCTGCTCGTTGACGGGCCGCCCCTCCGGAGTAAACGAGGTGACGCCGTAGGATTCCCTGACAAAAAGACGGTCTTTCATTCCAATGGCAAGTTCCGCAGACGGAATAGAACGGTTCCGGACGGCTGCTTCAACCAATTCAGCGGCTCTTTTAAAATGAGGGTCCAACATTCTTTTTCCTTCTTCTTTGATTTTTTCTCATCATAATCGCTCAAATCAAAAAATTCAAGACAAAATAAAAAATAAAATTTCAAAATTTTCAATCAATTTGAAATAAAACTATATTGACAATGCTGTGTAATGTTGCTATGATGTTACCTAAAGATGAGCGATGAGGTTCTGGAATCGTTCATCTTTTTTGATTTTTTACCCTAAAGCCCCGAAAATCTATGCAGTTTAACAAAGATATAGGAAATATCCTGATTGGATTAAAATTACAAGGAGGCATGTGTTATGAAGTCAAAAAGAAAGGGCGCTGCATTTTTACTTGCCTGTGTTATGGTTATTTCCGCCTTGGCGGGATGTTCGGGCGGGGCCGACAAAGCCAAAGATACGTCCGGGGATCAGGTTGCGCAGGGTCCCCACGGGATTGAGTATGCGGCCGACCAGACCCTCCACACGGTTTACAGCAGCGAGGCAACGTCACTGAACCCGTTTGCCGACGGTTCCGCAAACGACTGGGAGGCGCTCTCCAACTGCATCGACGGACTGGTGGAGGTGGACCAGTACAAGAATACAGTGCCCTCTCTGGCGGAAAGCTGGACGGTCAGCGACGACGGAACCGTGTATACGTTTAAAATCCGCAAGGGGCTTCAGTGGGTTGACACGGAAGGCAACCAGATGGGCGAACTGACCGCCAAAGACTTTGTAACCGTTGCAAACTGGATTTGCGACCCGGCAAACGCGTCCGGCTCCACCCTGTATTTCAGCGGGATCGTAAAAGGCGCCAAGGATTTCATCGCCGGTAAAACCAAAGACTTCAGCACCGTTGGTTTTAAAGCCGTGGATGACAATACCCTGCAGATCACTTTGGAAGGTCCGCTCCCGTATTTCCTTTCTTACTGCGGCAGCTACATGCCGGCCTATGCCCCCCTGTTTGAAAAGCTGGGCAGCAAGTACGGCGCGGATAACAACTCCATGTATTACATCGGCGCGTACCGCATGACGACATTTGCGCCGCAGTCGAAACGGGTCTATGAGAAAAACGACAGCTACTGGGATTCGAAAAACGTACATATCAAGAAAATCATCAGCACCTATAACGCCGAGGCAACCACGCTTGCGCCGGAGATGTTCCTGCGCGGCGAGGTTGACAAGGCGCCAATCAGTACTGACATTCTGGACCAGTGGATGAAGGATTCGAAAACGAAGGATATCGTCATCCCAAGCCTGCCGGACACCACCTATATGTTCTATTACGCGTTCAACTATATGCCGAAATTCGACCAGAAGTACGAGCCGGACAACTGGAATAAGGCGATCAGCAACGAGAACTTTCGTCAGTCGCTGTACTGGGGGCTTGACCGTTACAAAGCGCTGCTGACAAAGGACCCGTACAATGCTCAGATGCTTCAGTCAAACAGCGTTACGCCGAAAGACTGGTGCAGTGTGGACGGCAAGGATTACACGGAAATCGGCGACATGGCCGCGATTACCTCAAGGGCAAATTATAGCTTCGATTCTAAGAAAGCATTGGATTATAAGGAAAAGGCCAAGAAAGAACTTGAGGCGGAGGGGGTCACTTTCCCGATTAAAATGCTGATGCCCTATAACCCCACAACCACCTACTGGGCCAAAGAGGTTCAGGTCGTCAAACAGCAGCTCACCGGTTTGCTTGGCTCCGATTATATTGAGCCGATTCTAGAAGCAGGCCCCTCCACCGGATTCCTTTCCTCCGTTCGCCGCACCGGCGATTACGCGTTCATGAAGTGCAACAACGGCGCTACGATCGCGGACCCGGCCGCGTGGCTGCCGGCTTTCGCGAAGGGGAACAACTGGACCTTCCTTGACCAGGCGACGGACCCCGCGGTAAAATCTCTGGCGGATCAGTATTATGCGATGGTGGACGACGCAAACTCCGTCTACACAAAATCGACGGAACGCTATGAGAAATTCGCAAAAGCGGAAGCGTTCCTGCTGAACCACGCGCTTGTTATCCCATACTCCACGGATAACAAGGATTATATGGTAGAGCGCCTGAATCCGTTTGAAGCGGAAGATAGCACGTCCGTACGCTTTAAATATCAGCGCGTGCTGAGCAAGGCGCTGACGAAAGACCAGTGGTCGGAACTTTACAGGGATTGGCAGACTGCCAAGGAAAAATCGATTCAAAAGTAGTCACAAGCCGACTTTAAAATATGACTGACAAAATTCCTTGCTGTGGAAGAAAGCGGTGCCCGGCATGGAATTTTGCCATACATTCCGGCAGGAAATATTCTGAATCAAGGGGGGCTGTCACGCTTATGCTGTGGTATTGTGTCAAACGGTTGCTGCGCTCCCTGGGCAGTCTTTGCATTATAATTGTGATTGTCTTTTGCCTCTTAAGGCTGATGCCGATTGAAGGCTATTTTCCAAATTACGATAAAATGAGTGCCCAGGAAATTCAAAACGGATTGCAGAAAATGGGATTGACCGCTCCGCTGTATCAGCAGCTGTTTCATTTTTTCGGAGAATTGCTTCATGGGGATTTGGGAGTGTCGAATATCTACCGCGTCGATTATCCGATTGTCAGGATTATCGCGCAGAAAGCGCCCGTTTCCATTGAGTTTGGACTGATCGCAATGGCCATCAGTCTGCCGCTTGGTCTGGCCCTCGGCGTGCTGATGGCGAAGAAGAAAGGCGGATTCTGGGACCAGTTCGGCACGGCCTATATCGTATTTATCGAGGCGGTCCCTATTATGCTGATCTATCTGTTTCTTCAGTTGTACGGCACCGGTGTGTTCCATCTTGGAATCCTGTATGATTCCGACAAGCCTGCCACCGCTATTTTGCCCGTTCTTTCGCTTGCTCTGCCCTCTGTTTCCGGGTATGCCATGTGGCTGCGCCGCTTTATGGTCGACGAATCCAACATGGAGTACATTAAATTTGCAAAAGCCAAAGGCGTGCCGAACAACGCCATCTGGTTCAGGCATGTATTCCGGAACGCGATGGTGCCCCTTGTCCAGTTGATTCCGGGTTCTCTGCTGCTGACTATCGCCGGTTCCATCTATGTCGAATCGCTGTATTCCATTCCCGGAATGGGGGGACTGCTGGTAGATGTGATTAAACGGCAGGACAACACCATGGTACAGGCGCTGGTCATCGTTTTTGCCGCGTTAAGTATCTTTGGGCTTTTGCTGGGCGATATCTTAATGGCGATTGTAGATCCGCGCATCAGTCTAACGAAAAAGGCGGTATCCAGATAATGTCGAAGTTTTCAATTACGGAACAATACACCGAAAAGCTGGAAAAGCCTCTGCTGGAAGAGCTGAAACAAAAGGCAAAAAATTTGAAAGACGATCTGACGCCGGAGGAGATTTCCAAGCTGGAGCCAAGGCTGTTCAGCCGGGTGGAATATAATCAGGGCGAGGCCGAAAAGGTCGGATATTCGGATTATTCCTATTGGAGGGGAACCCTTCGGATGTTCCTGAAAGACAAGGTCGCCATTGTTACGCTCTGCATATTGGTGGTCGTCATTCTGTTTACACTGCTTCAGCCGCTGATGCCGGGGCAGATGGATCCCAACCTGATTAACAACGACCCGACGACCGGGATGCAGATCAGCAATCAGAAACCAAATGCTACCTTCTGGTTCGGTACAAACTCCATCGGGCAGGATCTTTGGAGCAGGCTGTGGGCGGGCACCCGGACTTCCCTGTTTATCGGTCTTTCGGTCGCGCTGATTCAGACCGTGGTCGGCATCGGCATGGGGGTCCTGTGGGGTTACATCAGAATGCTCGACTTTTTCTTTACGGAGCTTTATAACGTGGTCAGCAATATCCCGACGACCATTATCCTGATTCTTGCGTCTTACATTATGAGACCGAGCGTCAGCACCATCATTATTGCCATGTGCATTACCGGTTGGCTCGGCATGGCGCGGTTTATAAGAAACCAGGTGCTCATCATCCGCGACCGGGATTTTAATCTGGCGTCACGGTGCCTGGGAACTCCCACTTGGAGGCTGATTCTTAAAAATCTTCTGCCTCAGATGGTGTCGATCATTACGCTGCGCATGTCGCTGGCCATTCCGGGCGCGATCGGCTCCGAAGTGTTTCTGACCTATATCGGACTGGGCCTGCCGGTGGAAACGCCATCCCTCGGCAACCTGGTCGATCAGGGGCGCGTGCTGATGATGTCCCCGGCGCTGCGGTATCAGCTGATTTTCCCCGCCGTTGTTGTTTCAGTGATCACCGTATGCTTTTATTTGTGCGGGAATGCTTTTGCGGACGCGGCGGACCCCAAGAATCATACATAAGGAGAAAATCATGGAACGAGAGGTTGTCTTGTCGGTGCGGGATCTGAACGTAAAATTCCGGATGCGCAAAAAAGCCCTGCATGCGATCCGCGGTATTTCACTGGATCTGTATCAGGGCGAAAGTCTGGCGATCGTTGGGGAATCCGGTTCGGGAAAATCCGTCCTCTCGAAGAACTTCATCGGCCTTTTGGACAAAAACGGTTATGTGGAATCCGGTACGATCCAGTTCGGGGGGAAAGATATTACACACCTGAAGGAGAAAGAGTGGGAGCAAATCCGGGGCGGGCAGATCGCCATGATTATGCAGGACCCGATGACAAGCCTGAATCCGCTGAAAAGCATCGGGTGGCAGATCTGCGAGGCGCTGAAATATCACCGGAAAATTGTCGGGCAGGCGGCTCAGAAAAAAGCGGTCGAGCTTCTGACGGATGTCGGAATCACAGAGCCGGAAACAAGGCTGAAGCAATATCCGCATGAGTTTTCGGGAGGAATGAGACAAAGGGTTGCAATCGCAATCGCCGTCGCCTGTAACCCGCAGGTGCTTATTTGTGACGAACCGACTACAGCGTTGGACGTTACGATTCAGGCACAGATTCTGAACCTGCTGAAATCGCTGAAAGACCGCTACGGGCTGACTCTGGTCTTTATTACCCACGACTTGGGCGTCGTGGCAAATATTGCGGACCGCATCGCCGTCATGTACGCGGGCGATATTGTGGAAATCGGTACCTGCGATGAAATTTTCTACGACCCGAAGCACCCCTACACCTGGGCGCTGCTTTCGTCTCTACCGCAGCTTGGCACAAAGGGTGAAAAGCTGTATTCCATTCAGGGAACGCCGCCAAATCTCTATCTGCCCATCCGGGGCGACGCGTTTGCGCCCCGAAACCCGAACGCGCTTGCAATCGATTACCTGCACCGCCCGCCTTATTTTCAGGTCAGTGAAACCCATAAGGCAAAAACCTGGCTTTTAGACAGCCGGGCGCCCAAAATCGCTCCCCCGGAACAAATTCAGTCCATTCGCAGCATTTGTTTTTTGGGAGGAGAATCCGATGATAGAGAATAGAGAAGTCCTTTTGAGCGTCAAAGACCTGAAAGTTGCGTTTGGTGCGAAAAAACACAGCTTCGAGGCTGTCCGGGGGATCAGTTTTGATATCTACAAAGGGGAGACTTTCGGACTGGTCGGTGAATCCGGGTCCGGAAAAACCACGGTCGGAAGGGCGATTATCAGACTGATTCCCGTCAGCGGCGGGGAGATTGTCTTTAACGGGGAGCGCATCAGCGGGAAAATCCCGCGCGCGCTCGACAAAAAGGTGATCCGGAACATCCAGATGATTTTTCAGGACCCTATGGCCTCTCTGAACGAGCGTGCCAAAGTGGATTATATTGTGAAGGAGGGCCTTTTAAATACGGAAAAAGGGCTCTCCGCGCAGGAATATGAAAACCGGGTTCAGAAAGCTCTGATGGATGTGGGCCTGCTGCCGGAGTTTGCGGGGCGGTTTCCCCACGAATTTTCCGGCGGTCAGCGCCAGAGAATCGGAATTGCAAGGGCGCTGATTATGAAGCCGTCGTTTATTATTGCGGACGAACCGATTTCCGCGCTGGATGTTTCCATCCGCGCGCAGGTTTTAAATCTGCTGAGCAATTTGCAGAAAGAACGCGGCCTGACGTATCTTTTTATCGCGCACGACCTGTCCGTCATGCGCTTCATCTCGGACCGCATTGCCGTGATTCATAAAGGGCGGCTTGTGGAGATGGCCGAGACGGAGAAGCTCTTTCAGCATCCGCTGCATCCCTACACGCAGGCGCTGCTTTCCGCCATTCCTTTGCCGAATCCCGAAGCGGAAAAGCAGAAAAAACTAAAGATTTACGACCCCGCCTGCCAGGATTACTCCACCGACCCACCGGTCTGGGCAGAAGCGGAAGAAGGCCATTTTATTCTGGCGAATCAGGCGGAACTGGAGAAATACCGCGAAGTTTTGCAGCATGCGAGGTAAAAGGAAAATGAAAGCATGAGAAGATATCGTTGCGAGCATTGCAGAAATATGAGGGACCTTGGCGGTTACCCCTCTGCTAGGGGCGGCATCACGGCGTGGCGACGGTTTATCAGGAGTGATGCTCCGGTCCTGCTGACGCAGAACGAAACAGCCATGCTGCGAGAGCGGAATATCATGACCGTAATTGACCTGAGATATCCGGATGAAGCCGAAAGAAAGCCCTGTTTCCTTGCCGGGGAAAAGGACTTTTCCTATTACAATTTCAGCATCGGTTCTGGGTTCGTCCCCGCCGAAGAAGAAGAAATCAAACATTCTTATATGACTTTTGTACATCATCAATCCGCGATGAAACAGGTTTTTCAAACCATGGCCAAAGCAGACAACGGCATCCTCTTCCACTGTTCCGCGGGGAAAGACCGCACCGGCGTTGTGTCCGCCCTGCTGCTTTCTCTTGCTGGCGTGGAAGACTGCGATATTCTGGCGGATTACGAGGTGTCCTATCCTTATATCCGGCCGATTCTGCGGAAACTGAGGGAAAACGACCCCAGCCTTCCGGCTTTTGCCGGCAGATCCAAAACAGAGTATCTGGAGGATTTCCTGAAACTGTTTCGAGCCGAATATGGCTGTACCGAGGACTACCTCATGAGCATCGGATTGGATCGGACGATTCTTCATCGGCTGAAATCCAGACTGCTGGATGAAAGCAGCTTGCCGCAGGAGTAGGGTGCCGGCGGGCTGACGGAGCGGAATGTGCTTTTCGGCGGAAATGATTTGGGAAAGGCCTTTGAGTGAGAGGATGGAATTTTGTATGTACTCGGATTTGGAATATTTGGAGGTACCGCTTCCGGAAGATATCCAAAAGATGAAATGTCACGGGGACTTTGAAACTGTGAGGAGAGTCATCGGCCGCAGGCTTCGCTCGGAGCTTCCCTCTGCCTTGCGGAAACGTCTGGAACTGGAACAGGAAGTCCTTTTGAGGATTCCCGAGCAGTATCCTTATTCCTGGGAGCAGGCCTGCGCAATCCTGAAAGAAAATATTGCCGATTTCAGGGATGAGGAGCTGACCGCTTTCTGGGAAGACAATATGGTCGAGTGGGTTTACGTCGAGGGGAAAGTCCGTTTTCACCGAAAGTTTCTGGATAATCTGATGAAGACAAGGCCGCAGCTTGCGGCGCGGAACCTGCACCCGGTAAATCAGAAGGATCAAAACGTAAATTACGAGCTTTTAGATGCATCCATTGCGGAGATGAAACAAAAGGGAGAACTGAACTACTACTTTCACATCCGCAGCACGATGCAAATTCAGGAAAGTGCCCGAAGAATCGGCGAGACCATTCAGGTGCATCTGCCGATTCCGCTTGAGTACGCGCAGGTCCGCAATTTTAAACTGCTGTCCGTTTCCATGGAACCGATTCGCGTTGCGCCGCCCGACTATCCCCAGCGGACCGTCTGTTTTGAAACCACGTTAGAGGAAAACCAGAAGTTTGCGGTCGAATATGAGTTTGAAAACCATCTGGAATATCAGAACATGGAGCCGTCGCGGGTTCTGGACGCGCAGCCTGCTTTTTACACGGAAGAGCTTCCTCCGCAGATTCATTTCACGCCGTATCTTCGCATGCTGGCGGCGGAAATAATCGGCGATGAAAAAAATCCGCTGCTGAAAGCAAAGAAAATTTACGAGTATATTACGGCACACGTGATGTATTCTTTCGTCAGGAGTTACAGCACCATTACAGACCTTACCTCTTATGTTGCTTGCGGGCGGAAGGGTGACTGCGGAATTCAGGCGCTTTTATTCATCACGCTTTGCCGGATCGCAGGTATTCCGGCAAGATGGCAGGCGGGACTCTATGCGACGCCGTATGAAGTCGGCGAGCATGACTGGGCGCAGTTTTATATCGCCCCGTATGGATGGCTTTTTGCCGACTGTTCTTTCGGCGGCACGGCCAAACGCAACGGTGCGGCGGAACGGTGGGAATACTATTTCGGCCATCTCGACCCGTTCCGGATTCCCCTGAGTTCCGAGTTTCAGCACGAGTTTGCCGTCCCGACCGGGCATTTCCGGAACGACCCCTATGATAACCAGGACGGCGAAGCAGCCTATGCGGACAGAAACCTCACGTCGGCGGAGTTTAAGACAGTGCATGAAGCGCTGGAGCTCAGACAGATCGAGTGAATCGTGCAAAATTTCTTCTCAGCCGCTCTTTTGCCCGGTGAACGAAGCGTCCTGATTCAAAAAGGCTGCGGAAAAGCCCTGCGAAACATGCCCGAATGAAGTTTCCGGATTCTTTTTCAGTGGAATACCGCTCAAAAATGGAATTCGGAAACTCTTTATCTTCCCGCTTTTCATATACCTCAAATTCGGTTAATCCGGGATTGTCTCCCGAAAAATCCGTGATCTGAAACGAAAAGGCTCGGATTCCGGTTTGAGTTTCAAATTCCACGATTGTTCTTTTCCCGGAATTGTCCAAAGGGCCGGTTTCCAGGCAGAAACCGTTGTCGAATCGGATGATTCCGTTTTTGACATGGTCATCCGGGGCGAAATTTTCATAGAGGCAAAAGCAGGAAATGTTTACCGGCTCAGGAAAGGTAAATTCGACCGATTTTACGGGGTCATTCCGGCCAGGCGACCAGACGCAGTTCCCGAATATCCCGATCCCGTCTCGTCCTCCAGCAAGATCCGGGCAGTCGATGAGCTTAAAATCGTTTAGACATTCCGGGTTTCCGGAAGACGCTTTTGTTTTTGCCCGATAGGACAGACTCTTCGTACTGCGGAACCAATAGACGAGGTCGGAGTTGCAGATTCGGTCGAACCTCCATTTTGCCGCTTGCGAACGGTGTTCCCGCAAGGCCTGGTAAATCACGTTTTGCCACGGAATCAGCGTTCGCGTTTTCGAAGGGACGGAAAGTCGGATTCTTTCGTTCCACGAGTAGGCAGGGACGTCCAGTTCAAAACGGCTGTCGTTCAAAAGCGCTCTGCGCGGGGGCAGGGTCGGCTGCTCCGGCAAATGAAAATAGTCTTTTGGTCCGTTCCACACCCCGGCATAGGCAAACTTTTTTCAGGACGAGGGGATGATAGCTGTTCCCGGATTTTAAAATTTCACCCAATACCTCTTCAAGCATCAGGGAGGTACAGCGGTGGTCCGGGTGCCAGTCGAAATCGACCGCGATCAGCGCCTGTGCGCGCAGGTCCAGCAGAATATCGCGCAGGTCCTTTTTGTAGTGGTCACGTGTGTAGGTATGGTGAAATCCGGATTTCTGAAACCGGTAATCAGGGTGGTTTTCTAATCCGTAGGTTTTCAGGTGCCCGCCGGCTGATTCCAGCGGCACGCCCCCGTCCGCGTTATAGAGATGCCTGCTTCCCTTCCAGCCGTCCCCGTACCCCATAAACAGGATGTCCTTTTCGTCAACGCCCAGAATTTTCAAAGCGCGGATTGCTTCTTTTAATCTTTCCGGGCCCTGGCCGGGAAGATAATCGCCGTTTGTGGTGTACAGGACGGTAACGCTGCTTCCACCGTGTGTCAGGCGGGTAATCAGCTGTCCTGCCACATTGATTTCGTCGTCCGGATGCGGAACGATGACCAAATATTTTCTGTATTCCGTCTGCATAATTCCTCTCTTTTCACTCCGGATCGGCTTTTGATTACTCCTGCGCCCCGCGCAGGATTTTTTTGATTCCGGATAAAAAGGTTCGCGGATGAAAGCCGTGAAATTTTGAGGGAGAGGCGTATTGTTCCGCAAGCTCGTAAAACGGGCGCCGGTCGATTTCCTCAAAAAACTTACGGCGGTTTCGTCCGGCCTTCGCAGCGCGTTCCATACAGAAATTTTCGGCCCGAATTTCATCCGTTCCGCAATTTGCCCAGATCAGGCGCGGTTTGATTCGTTCAAAGGCCGCCCGGCCCTTTGAAGTGTTAAGAATTACCGCCGAGGTGCCTTTGTCGGTATCCAGCTCCGGATGGATTTTTTCAATTCCCCAGAAATCCCCCAGAGTAATGTCTCCTTCCTGAAGACAGTGAAAAGGGCATTGATAGCAAGAGGGACGGAGGAAAAGGTTACGCTCCAGGTACCCGGTCATGAAGGGGTCCTGAAAACGGCCGCCGTAATAAACCCCGCCGTTTTGAAAGGTGATCCGGGTACCGAAGCGGTGCCAGCCCGCGTCCTTGTTTTTAAACTGAACGGATTGGACGGGCGCGCGGTAATCGGATTCGAGCATATCCAGATATTTTCTGAAAACTTTGGGGGAAGCGACTCCACGGCAGATGAAATCACAGCGAATCAGGTTGTCATATTCTTTTCTTAGGAAACAGCGCAGCGCGGCGTTTTGGCAGGGTGTGCCGCAGAAAAGGACCGGAAGCCCTTTCTTCAGCCATTCCTGTACTTGAGCGTAAATACGTTGCGTATCGCTCTGCAAGTACTTGGACTGCCGGAGCAGGGGAATGTCCTCCTCCGAAAATATGGCTGCGTGCTCCACCGCGAAGTTTTCCGTGTACCGGGCGCCGACCGCCGCTCCGCCGTCCGACAGAACCTCTTTGGCAAGTTCGGTAAACACTCCGCCGGATGTGCTGTTGAGCTGCGTTTCCCGGTCTCTGCTGTAGCAGGCGAAGGCTTCCGGCTCGGTTCGGTTTTCCGGCTTCGCCTTAGAAAGCGGGCATTTTAACAGGCAAAGGCCGCAGTCGGTGCATTTTTCCCGGTCAATGACAGGGTACAAAAATCCTTCTTGATCCGGTTCCATAGAAATCGCCCGGTGGACGCAGACGCAAACGCACGCGCCGCAGCCGGTGCATTTTTCCTTTTCAATTACATCTACCGTCATCATGAAACCTACTTCCAGTTTATATTTTCCCGAATCACACGGGCAGGAATGCCCGCGGCGAGGCAGTGCGCCGGAATCTCTCCGGTTACCACGGCGTTTGCGGCGATGACGGAGTGGTCGCCGATCACCGCTCCCTTCAGAATGGTGGCATGAGTGCCGATGAGGACATGGCTTCCGATCCTAATGGGTTTTGTCATATCACTCCCGATTCCGCAAAGCTCATGCGAATCGGAGTCCAGAATGGTGACGTTGTGGGAAATAAAAGTGCGGTCTCCGATTTCAATCAGGCGGGTACATCTGATTTTTACATCCGAATTGCATCCGCAGTCTTTTCCGAAAAACAGTTTTGCATTTTCAAATACAATGATGTCTCCGCCGTAATACAGCGTAAACTCACCGCCGGTTTCCAGTACGGCGTCCCGGTCCACGCGAACGATGGTTGAGCGTCCGTTCCTCTTGATGCAGTTGACGTTGGTTCTAAAATTCCCCCGAATGATCAGCCTTCCGTTTGGCCCGAAGATAAAGACGGAACGGGAGTAGGGAATGATTTTTCCTCCGCTTTTCCGAACGTGTCCGCAGAAAAAATTGTAGCGGATCGCGGAAGAAAGCGACAGTTCGTGAGCCAGGCGCATACGGCATCCTCCTTTTATGATTTGTCCTTTCCCGGCAGGGGAGTTTTTTGCGGTCGCGCAGGATTTTTTACGAATTTTTGAAACGGCTGTAAAATAAGTCCCTTTTCATAGGCGTTCAGGCCGAATTCCCAAACAGAAAAAAAGAACAGCACGGAGTAGAGCAGCCCAACCCCCAAAAACCGAGCAGCGCTGTCAACCGGGAAAAAGCGTGTAACGCAGAATCCAAAAGCTGCCGGTAAAATCAGCGCGGGGAAAGTTTTCAGAATCTGTTTCCAGAAAAAAAGAATGTCCAGTCCGACTCTTGACTGATAATACCAGTTCATTATGAAGCCGGATCCCAGCGTGATAGAGGCCGCGGTGGCTGCGGCGCAGCCGACGCCGCCGAGGGACGGGCATAGAAGAATGCTGGCGGTGAGATTGACGGCGGCGATGAGCGCGTAAACGACCGAGCGGAATTTGTGCATGTTTTTGGCGATCTGTATTTCAATTCCAAGATTTTGAATTAAAGGAATTGTAACCGGAACCATCAGCAGCAGGGCGATGTGATAAGCCGTCAGGTACGTCCCCGCGTATTCCCGGCCCGCCCATACTTTGATAAAATAGCCGCCGAAAAAAGCAAACCCTGTCAAAATGAAAGACAAAACAAAAAACTGGATTCTTCCGACTTTGGTAAACAGATTTGTTAAGGATTTGACGTCGCCGTCTTCCGCAACCATCCGGTTTACCTTTGGAACAAACACGGACGAAATCGCTGTTGAGAAAGAAAGGTATATGGTGTTGAACTGGGAGCCGATGGAGTAAACTGCCACCTCGGAGCTGCCCTTCATTTTCCCCAGTATGATTTTATCGATGCTCCAGTTTGCCTGCTCCGTCACCATGTTCAAAAAGATATAAGCGGAAAAAATCCAGATTTCCCGAAGCAGCGCAAGATGAAACCGGCTGAAAATAAACTGAGTTTTCAGCTTGCTCAGACAGAACCAGATGTTAATCAGCAGACCCGCTGCATTCAAAGCGGTCGTTACGACAACCAGACTGATGGACCGGTACCCCATCAGAAGAAGCGGAAGCGTCAGAAACGGGTTCAAAACGGTTCGCAGCAAATTTACCGTTTTTTGAAAAATATACTGCTCGTGAATCATCACGATGGAATCGAAAACGCTGGTCGGAAATGTAATGGCAATATTAAAAACCATTAGCTTCATCAAAACCGCGGCGATTTTAAT
Source organism: Caproicibacter fermentans (assembly GCF_014303955.1). NCBI lineage: Bacteria > Bacillati > Bacillota > Clostridia > Eubacteriales > Acutalibacteraceae > Caproicibacter > Caproicibacter fermentans. The sequence continues at coordinate 85,704 of NZ_CP060286.1, forward strand.
CTCTCTGTCCGTCAGCCCGCCGGAAAGAAGAGAGCCCGCGTTTTTTATCAGGACGCAACCGGCCGACAGCGCAAGAATTGAGATCAGGGTGAACAGGGTCAGAAACATCCCGTTCAGGCGAGCCATTCCCGTAACGTCCTTTTTCGCCTGAAGGCGGGAATAGAAGCGGATATAGGCGCTGTCGAACCCGAAACTCAATACCCCGAGATAGCTGACCATGGAGTAGACCAGATTATAAACTCCGTATTCGCTTTTTCCCAGAAGGCGCAGCATCACGGGCGTGTACGCAATGGCGATGACGCTCTGCGCCGCCATGGTCGCGTAGGAAAGAACGACTCCCGCTTTTCTCTGGCCGGCCCTCGCGTTCAATTCCGTTCACCCGCCAGCTTTTCAACTTCCTTTGACGCGTCCAGAGCTCTGGCGCAATAATCCGGCATGACGCTTTGAAGGCGGGCGCGAATGGAGTTTTCTTTGTTCATCAGCCATTTGAAGGCATGCACAAGGTCGCTGCTCTTGCGCAGCGACTGCGCCGGGATGACGTAATGCTCGTCGGTCCCAAAAATATCTTTCGCGATTCCCGCGGATTTGACGGAATATCCGACGACGAGGGTCGGCACGCAGGAAGAATATGCCGCGATGGACGCGTGGGTTCGGGCACACAGCATCATGCGGCAGCGGGCGATGCAGCCTTTCAGCTCCATACAGTTATGGTCCTCCACCAGAATTACACGGCCGGTGTCCCGAAAGGGCTCGTACAGATTTTCCATGACCTTAAGGTCGGCCTCCACAACATGAGGGATAAGGGCAATCTGAAAATCGGTTGAGGCAAGAATGAAACGAATCAGCGAAAGGTAATTTCGAAGCGTGATTCCCTTGCTGCTTTCATATTCCAGAATCAGAGGACTAACGTTAATCCCAATCATATGTGTTTCATCAAATCCGGGGGGAAGGGGATGCTTTCTCCCTTGCAGAAGAAACGCCGGGTCCGGGCAGAGCTTTGTGTTTTTGCAGATCTTTGCGTTCAGCAGCGCGCGGTACGTGATGGATTCACGCGCCGTAATCAATGAATACCGGTTCAGGTCCCTGAGAATTTCAGGGTCCTCCAGCAGCTTTGGCTCAATGGAACAACCCCACAGGACGGTTTGAACGCCCTTTTGATTCAGCCTGTGATTCAGGGCCCTCAGAATCAATGGGTACCGGTAGCGGGGATAACAGTAATTGTCTCCGCCAATGGAGATCGCGATTTTAAAATCCGGGTTTCGAAGCAGGTTTCCGTACACTTTGGCGCATTTCAACCCCGCATCTCCCAGGATTTTCATCAGAATCCCGGCAGGCAGCCGAGCGGGATCATATTGACAAAACGGTTTTCCTGCGGCGCGGACACGCAGGATGCGGTCGATTCCGTAAGACCGGTCGTCCTCCGGATGACCGGAGAAAAGAATGAAACTGAAATCGGTCAGCATTTGTGCGGTTGAGCGGATGATTGCCTCGCAGCCGTGATTTTTGCTGCTATCGTGAAAATAAAGAGCCGCCGTTTTCCCAAAGCTATCGGCCGATTTCTTTTCGACAGACCCGTTTAAAAGCGTGCGGTGCTTGATGGAATGGTACAGAATCAGGAGCCAGTCGGCGTTGAGCTTGACGCATAAAATCTGCGGCCGGACATTCCTTCGAAAACTGCTTCGTTTTTTCCAGGCGCTGTGAAGCGCTTCCCGAACAATGGGCAGCCGCTTTAGCTCCCTGCAGTACCGGATGCGCCGGAACAGCCCCAGGGGAGTTCCCTTTTTGCACGTATTCGCGGCCGCAAGAATCAGCGCGTTCGCGGCGCTGGCTCTGATTCCCTCGTCCACACAGGTCCGGCCGTATTTTGCGGAAAGGTTTTTTCGTGACCACTCTAGAACGGCCATCATGTCCGGCCACATGTTTTGTATGTAATTGCGGGTAACGGAGCCTGGGTTATCCCGGTAGAAATAGAGGAATTCACGGTTAACACTGATTCGCTCCGCCGCGTCCACACACTGAAGAACAAAGAGCATATCTTCCGACATTCTGATGGTCTCGCTGAACCGAATCCCGTGTTTCATGAGAAGCTCCCTTGAAATCAGAACCGTGCAGCTGCTTCCCATGATGTTGCGCTCGGAGGGAGACAGAATTCCGGACAGAAGCTTCATCTTGATTTGAGGGTCCTGCTCTTTCATGCCGCGGAACTGGTCGCGGCGGGTTTGGCGGTTCTCTTTCACCATTGCAAAATTACAGAAAACAAGCTGCGACCGGCTGGAAACGGCGTCCTGAGTTAATTTGCGGAACATATCTTTAGAGACCCAGTCGTCCGCGTCCGCAAACGCGAGGAATTCCCCCCGCGACGCTTTTATGCCCGCGTTTCTTGCGGCGCCGACTCCCGCGTTTTTCTGCCGGATGAAACGGATTCTCCGGTCCCTTTTCGCATATCGGCGGCAGATTTCCGGACTGCCGTCAGTGGAACCGTCGTCGATCAGAATAATCTCCATTTGATGATAGGTTTGACCGATCAGGGATTCCAGGCATTCTTGCAGTGTTTTTTCCGCGTTATAAACAGGAACGCATACGCTGACGAGACCTTGTTGGAATTCTTCAGATAGTTGTATCATCCGTGCATTCTCCCGTCTTGATTTTTATTCGGATTCTGATTTCAGTGAAAAATGGACTGGTAGGGCACCGTTTGGCAGCTTCCCATTACAAAATAGTCGTAAATCCACAAAAAAAAGACAAAAGCAAATACTGCAATGCCAATCCATGTTTTTTTTCGCTCTTTTAATCGCCGGCAGTAGGTGGGAACGAGAACAATTTGAGGAATCAGAAAATAGTAAGCGATTCTTTCCGTAAAATAAATGGTTGTATAGGCCATCAGCCGGAAGATGCAGCCCATGATCAAAAGGTTAAACAGCAGAAACATGCGGGAATCCCGTTTCAGTTCCCGTCGGAGCAGAAAACCGGGAAGTAAAAAAGGAACGGTGCGTGCAAAAACGCCGATACTGAACGAAAAACTCTTGGTTGCCCGCAGATAACCGGAGTAATAGCGCAGGGAACCGATTCCGCCGACAATCGGATACAGAATCCGATTGTAGTTCAGGACCAGAAAAATCAGGGCGGCATAGGAGATCATGGCCGGCGCCTGATATTTCGGCTTTCCGTACAAAAAATGGGCAAAGTAAACGGGGAACAGAATGAGTGCGGAAAGGTGAAAACAACAGGCAAAAGCGGTCAGCGCGGAAAATCGAAACAGCTTTCTGGAAGTAACATATTTTAAAGCGTAAAACTCGATCGACATGGCCGCCGCCTGACGCATGATGTCAAACGAAAGCTGGTAATACAGCAGCATGAAAACAAGCATGCCCAACCCCACGCTGAGCTTTTTTCGGTATTGCTTCAAACCGAGGAAAACAAAAAGAATTGTAAGGAACGAAACAAGAAAAAGAAGAACCGGGAAACCGCAGCCCAACGCGATAACAAATCGGTTCAGCAGTACGAACCCGGGTTCCATGCGGCTGCGATAATGAATATGATTCTGAAGATTCAGAAATTCGGGATAATAAACCAGCAGATAATCCGTCCCGATGCCGTACCGAAATCCGGCGGTCAAAGAAGGAATCAAAACCGCGTTACAGGCAAAAAATCCCTGTGCCCGGATATCCCTGGACCGGACGGAGCATTCGGCATTGAGAGCGGTCAGCAAACTGATGGTGCCGTAAAAGATCATGGAGCTGTAAAAATCCATAAGCGCCCCCAAACCGTATTTTTAGTTTTTCTTTTTTCATCCTGTGTCTTTACCCTCAGCTTTAACGTTCCGGTACGCGGACAGCGCTGTTTCGCGTGCGACAAGGTCCCAGTCGTAGTGCTTCAGGACATATTTTCGCGCCTGATCCGCCTTATCGGCGGACGGCCCCTCCTTTAAAATGGAGCAAATTTTCTGCCGGAGATCTTCCGGGTCGCCTTTTCGAAACGTATATCCGAAGGGCCCCAGCACTTCCGTGTTTTCCGGAATATCGCTCACAAGGCAGGGGCAGCCGCAGCTCATGGCTTCCAGCAGACTGATGGGCATGCCTTCTATCTCGCTGGGGAGCAGATAAAGGAACGCGTTGCTGAAGAGTTCGTCCAATTCCGGCCCCCGGACAAATCCCGCCATGACAACTCGTTTATCTTTGGCCGCCATTTTGCGGATAAAGTCCGTGTAGCCGTCGGAATGGCTGCTCATCCCGGCCACGACCAGCTTTTTTCCGTATCGATCTCCGCAAAGGCGCGCAGCAGATAGTGCAGCCCCTTTTCGGGAACGATACGGGCCAGAAACAGCAGATAACAGCCTTGGCGCAAGCCGTACTTTTGGGTAATGAGGTTGGCTTTTCGAATTTCCGGACGGTTTACTCCATTCGGGATTAACAGGGTTTCCCTGCCGTAGGTGTCTTTAAAGTACTGCCGGACATTCCGGGAGAGGACAATGAGCTCATCCGCATATTTGACCGCGCATTTTTCTCCCAGCAGCAGGAAATTTGACGCAAAGTTGCCCCACTTTGAGCGCTGCCAGTCCAGGCCGTGAATGCTCGCAACCGTACGGATTCCAAAGAGATGAGGCAGCCAAAGCATGGCGCAGGGGCCTTCCGCGTGAAAGTGAATCACGTCATATCGCCCGAACAGCGCGTGGACGGCGGCGAAAAAGGAATAGACGGGCGCGTCAAGGCATTTTCGGTTGATGGTCGGCACGGTAACAATCCGGATTCCGTGATATTCCCGGTTGTGCGGAAAGCCCTTTTTGCCTCGGTTGTAAACGGTTACCTCATGCCCCATTTCAACCAGCCGCAAAGAAAGTTCCTCTACATGAATTTCGACGCCGCCTTCACGGCTGGGGATCCTTTTCTGCCCGATCATTGCAATTTTCATAGCGCCCTCTCGAAGCTTATTCCCGCAGAAGTCCGGCGGTGTCGCTCTGAATCCCGTTTTCATCATCGGGATTTTCCCGAATAAAACCGTTTTCCTTCAGGCTGTACCCGCGCTTCAGCAGTTTGTGCCGGGCGACCCACCCGACGGGTACGGAAAAATGCTGTTTCATGGCGGGGGAAACGCTGCCGATCATCCAGCAGTTTTTGGGGCAGCATCTCACCGCCCTGCGCACTTTTTCCGCTTCGGCGGAATTCCAGATCTCTTCCCACGATTGGTTCTTCAGGTTGCCCATCGGCATTTTGCAATCCATTCCGTTGCAGGGCAGAACATCGCCGAACGGGTCGAGAAAAAAGCCGTTGCTTCCCATTTCGCAGGGCAAAAGCCGGGGGTTTCCGTAAATGTAATTGATCAACCCGTGGTTAAAGTAGGCGCGAAACCACTTTTTTGGCGAATTGCTTTTCAACAGCTCGTTGATCAGTTTTTCAAATTGCAGCGCCGTGTGGTATTTGTCAGCGATAGCGTTGTCCGTTTTGCGAAAATAGAAAGAGTTGTGAAGCGCGGCGGTTGCGAATTCCATTTTCATATCACAGGCCAGTTCATAAAGCAGGAGCAGATCGTCCGCGTTGCCGTCCTGAACCGTCATTCCGAATCCCACATCCCTGTGTCCGGCGGCGATAAGCTCCAGCAGACAGCGCAGGCCATGGTCAAAGCCGTCCCGAATGCCGCGAATGGCGTCGTTTGTTTTGGGCATTCCCTCTATGCTGATCCGGATTCCCAGCCGGGGGTATTTGCGGCAGAGAGCTAAAATTTTCTGATGGAAATATCCGTTGGTGGAAATGACGATCCGGTCGGCCTTTCGATCCAGCTCGGAAACGATTTCGTCCAAATCGTCGCGGAGAAACGGTTCTCCCCCGGTAATGTTTGCGAATTTCATCCGGGGAAGTTTCCGGATGAGATCAGGACTGATCTCATCACTTTTTTTGGTCGGGTCGGCATAGCAGCCGCACATGCTGCAGTGGGCGTTGCAGCGGTAAGTGACGATAATCGATCCGTGCAGATGATTCATGATGGTTACCTCCGTGCTGACTCAGACTTTTGTATTCCTGAAAAAATTTTTCAAGATAGCGTTCGGCGCTGAATTCCTTTTTGGCCCGTTCCAGGGCGTTTTTACACATTTCAGCGTATTCCTGATCATCCAGCCGATACAGCTTTGCAATCGCTTCACGAAGGGAGCCGGCGCTGCCGGCTTTAAAAATGTAGCCGGTAACGCCGTCCTCCACCAATTCCGGAAGTCCCCCAAGATTGCTGACAATGCAGGGGCGGCCCTTCGCCATTGCTTCCAGAATAGAATAGGGACAGTTTTCATACCATTCGGACGGCAAAACCACGCATTTGCACTGCTCCAACAGCTTTTGAAGCGCTTCGCCGCTTTGAAAACCGACGAAGCGAACTGATTCTGTCAGTCCGTTCTCCGCCGTGAAGCGCTCAAGCTCCGGGCGCTGCGGCCCGTCCCCCGCAACGGTCAATCCCATAGATGCTCGCGGGTCGGCTTCTTTCAACGCTTTTAATAAGGTCAGGATTCCTTTTTCCGGCGACAGCCGGCCGAAGTAAAGCAAAGAATCGCCGCAGTGTTCGGGCATCCGGTAAATCGTGCCGATCGGCAGAGGGTTTCTCAAAAAGCAGATTGGTTTCCGGGTGAATCCCGCTTCAGTCATCTTGTCCTGCAAAAAAAAGGATGGAGACAGATAGAGGTCAACCCGGTCGTAGAGCTTTTTCCATCTTAGAAAACAGGCCTCCATGGCGGCAAGAACGCTTTTGATCCGGGAATTTTTCACGCACTTTTTCAGGATACACGGCAGGAAGCATCCCCCGGAGCATCTTTCACAGACTGCTCCATGAGAGAGCATGGTGCAGTTCGGGCAGAGAAAAACCAGATCGTGCGCGACAAAAACAACGGGAATTCCGTGCCGCTTGAGCGGTTCAAGAATGGAAAGCGTAATTTGCCTGTGTACCAGATTTAAAACCGCTAAATCGGGCTTTTCCTGTTGAATCAGGCGCTCCATCTTCTTTTTTGCTTCCAATGAATACACAAGGCGGAAGCCGAACCTGATTTTTTGAATTGCGCGCACGTTCTTTTCGTTGTAGTCCACGTTCGAAACAAAGAAAGGTGATTGCCGGCAAGGGATGTTTTTGGGGTTCAGCATGGAAAAATAGACGACCTCATGTCCGCTGTTTTTCAGTGCGTCGGCAAGAGTGAAATAGTAGGTCTCGGCTCCGCCCTTCGGATAATGGAATTTGTTGACCAGCAGTATTTTCATAATTCCTTCTCTTTCCGCGAGCCGCGGTATTTCATTACTTTGGCGGGCACGCCTCCCGCCACCGCCCGGCCGGGCACGTCACGGTTTACCACAGCGCCTGCGGCGATTACCGCGCCGTCTCCGATTCTAACCCCGTCCAGAATGGTTGCCTTTGCGCCGATCCAGCAGTCGGAACCGATCTCTATTCCTTTTCGAACCACGCCCTGAAGGCGGATTGGAACCGCAAGATCTTCATAAACATGGTTTTCCGCGTGAAGGCTGACCATTGGGCCAAAGATGGTATTGTCCCCGATTCGTACGGACCCTCTCACGCCGATAAAACAGCCGGGGGAAAAGCCCACGCAATTCCCGACACTCAGGCTTTCTCCCAGCTGCCGCAGAACGCCGGTGCAGTCAATGACCGTATTTCGCCCGATGGAAACGTTCCTTCCGAAGATAACCCCCTGCCGGCAGAGAGCGTTGATGCATGCGCCGTCTTCAATCAGCAGATTTTTACCGCAGGAAATATTCCCCGCGCATTTGATTTTTACATGCTTTCCGATCAGAACAGCCCCATCCCTGTGGTGAAACGCAAACCCTCGAAGCCATCCTCTTGCCAGTTGGCGGAACCTTTCCCAAAAAACACCGCAAAGGTCTTTCAGCTGAATGCAATCCTGCAGAATGTAAGGCTCGCCTTTCAGCTTCGACAGGAATCTTGAAACCGCTTTTCTCATGTACTTCCGTCCTTTAATAGGCTCCCATTCCGAACAGAACCGCAGGCACTGTTTTCAGAATGGTTTTAAAATCGATCCATAAGCACCGTTCCCGAATATACTGTAAATCCAAATTGACCCAGCGTTCAAAGCTGACATTGCTTCTTCCGCTGATCTGCCAGTAACAGGTTAAGCCGGGAGTCACCCGCAGACGCTGCATCTGATAGGGCGTGTACTGTTCCACCTCCCTGAATAACGGAGGCCGCGGACCGACGATGCTCATTTCGCCTTTTAGAATGTTGATCAGCTGCGGCAGCTCGTCGATGCTTCCTTTCCGGATAAAACGGCCGACGCGCGTCACCCGTGGGTCGTTCGAAATTTTAAATACGGGTCCGTCCGCTTCATTCAGGTACCGGATGTTTTTCAGCTGTTCTTCGGCGTCCGGACACATGCTGCGGAATTTATAGAGTTTAAAAGGTTTTCCGTTTTTCCCGGCACGCATCTGGGTATAAATGACGGGCCCTCTGGAATCCAGCTTGATGGCGCATGCGGTCAGGATAAAAAGCGGCGAAAAAAAAACAATCGCCATTACGGAAAGAGCGATATCAAAAAGACGTTTGATAAACTCATAGGCCTGCGTCCGATTTTCAGAAAGCAGGGGATACGCTTGTGCGGGAACCTCGCAGGCTGCGGTTGCCGCCTGAAAAGTCACGTCTCGGTTCATTTTTCACTCCTCCCAAATCAGACACGAGTTTTCCCGGCCGGATCAGCCGGAGATTTGTTTCTGTATTTCTGCGACGTTTTTGGATAAATCGATTTTCAGAACGGACATTCCCCGAACATTCTGGCAGGAAAAGGTTCCGTTGATTGGAATATGACACGATTCCACCTTGTAGTTGGGATAAGAAGGCAGAAGCAGGAGCAGCGAGAGCAATTCTCCCTTGCTTAAATTGGTGGTAATATCCGGTAAAAACGTGTTCAGCAGGCTTGCTGATTCTAAAAGACTTTGTGTTTTCAGCTTTTCCAGTGCTTTTCTCAGAATCGCGCGCTGCCGGTCGGTCCGGTCAAAATCTCCGCTCCCGATGGAGCGGATGCGCGCGTAGCTCAGCGCCTGTTTTCCGTTCAGAAGCTGTTTTCCTGCGGAACACAGAACTCCGTCGTTTTCAGCGATTCCGTACCAGAGGTTTATATTCCGGACGTACTCATTGGCCGCCGCGATTTCGTCGTCGGTAACGTCGATTTCAACGCCCCCGATCCGGTCGATGAATTTCATAAAAGAGGAGAAATCCACGGAGATGTAATGATCCACCTGTACCTGAAAATTGCGTCGGATGGTCTCAAGAAGAAGGGAAGGCCCGCCGAATGCGTTTGCGGCGTTCAGGCGGTTCTCCTGCCAGATTCCGGGAATCCGCAGGTAAATGTCGCGCAGAAAAGATGTAAAGGCCACTCGCCTGGTCCGGCGGTTGATGGAGACCAGTATCATGGTGTCCGAGCGCCCTCTTTGGCCCGGAACTCTGCTGTCGCTGCCGATCAGAAGAAGGTTGAAAACATTTTGATTCTCCGGAAGAGAGGCAGCGTCCTCGAGAAGCTGCTTTTCCACGAGGCTTCCCGGGGCGCCGGATTGATTCTGGGAAGACTCCGGCGCCGTCCGGCTGTCGGAGTCGGTCCGAATGAAGGGAACAGGGCTTTTTGTTTCCGGGTCATAATGAATCCTGTTCAGAGAATAATTAATGAGGAAGATTCCGGAAAGGAAAAAGAGGAGAAGAACTGCGGCAATCACGGCAGCGGCGGAAAAGGCCGCTTTCTTTCCGGTTACCTTTCTTGTTCCAGATCTCTTGAAGATGGTCGTCTTTTTCATGGGCAGGGTTCACAGGTTTTGCCGTATCTGTCGTATCGGTATCTGCAATCCCTGGGTTCCGGCTTCATTCCGTTCAAGATGATTCCAAGGATTTTCGCTTCCGCCATTTTCAGCGTTTCAACGGTTTTGGTCAGCTCAGGATAGGTGGAAATTCCGTCCCGGACAACGATGATCACCCCCGTCGGATATCTTTGCAAGGGGCAGGGCGTCCACGACGATATTGACGGGTGACGTGTCCATGATGATATAGTCATAGTAAGGCTCCAGGCAAGCAAGCAGATTTTTCATCGCGGAACTTGCCAGAAGCTCCGACGGATTGGGTACGGCCACGCCGCTGCAGATTACGGACAGATTGGGCTCTTCCGTAGGCCGGGTTACATCTTTCACCCCGCACATGTTTCCAAGATAATTTGTCAGCCCGACCGTGTTGTCCAGACCGAAGTATTCGTGAATTTTTGGTCTGCGCAGGTCGGAATCGATCAGAAGAACTTTTATATCCACCTGCTGCGCCAGTGATTTTGCAAGATTGACGGAAGTTGTTGATTTTCCTTCCGCATCGAGCGAACTGGTGACGATGACTTTTTTGCATCCCTTTTTCAGCAGAGAAAAAGCAAGGCTTGTTCTTGCCACTTTATACGCTTCGGTAACCTGAAACGTAAGGCTTGGGTCCATGAAAGGTCTTTTCGGGGGGCCTTTTTTAAAGTGTTGGTTTTTCATATTGGATCCACCTTTTTCCCTTTTTAAAGTTTTTCATGAAAAGCAGGAATCGCGGCAAGGATCGGGAGATCTAGGTTTCCGGCAAGGTTGTCGCTTCTGATTTTTATATTGAAAAACGAATGCAGAAACAGGAAAAAAACACAGCCCGCAGCGCCCAGCACAAAACCCAGGGCGCTGAGCAGCACGCTGTTTGGAAAAGACGGCTTTTCTGGAATTACCGCCGGGTCGACAACCTCCAGCGTGGAGTTTTTCTTCAGGCTTCCGATGGTGGACGGGGCAAGCGCGGTGATGGAATCGGCGATCTTTTTGGCGTCGCCCGGCGTGTGTGCGGAGACTTTTGCCTGAAAAACTTCCGTTTGGTTCATGGGAGAGAACTCGATCATTTTTTCAAAATGATCTACAGTATCTTTGATGCCGGACCTTTCCATGACCTTTTGGTAAAAACTTCTGGTCTGCAGCATTTCGATATAGGTGTTTACAATTTTCTGGGCGTAGTCCAGGGCGTTGATGTTCATGGTTGGATCGGGATTGCTTTCCGGAGTATAAACATACAGCTTAACGGTCGAAACATATGTTTTCGGAACAACATATTTTGATATTCCATAGGCGGCGGCCGCGCAGAGTAAGGCGCTGAGAAGAATCGGCAGAAATTTTTTTCGGAAAAGCTTCAACATCTGTACCATTGATATTTCCATAATTCCTCCGTGCATTTTAAAAACAGTACAGCCTCGAACAGGCTTGTTTCATTTTTCTCATTTCATTTATATGTCGCTTTCTTACAGAAATGACCTTCTCCCGGATAAAAATGGAACCGCTGTGAAAGATCGGCCGGAGCCGTGCCAAAAACGCGGGAGCGGCATAAAATGATTAAAAAAGGATATTGACAAAATTTCAATACGCCTTTATAATAAGTCCAATTTCATATGAAAAATCCTGCGAGCAAAAGTAAGTAGCAGACACGGCGGTGTCACAGAGAGCGCGGTAACGGTGAGAGCCGGCACATACGATGGCTGTGAATGGATTTGTGAGGAGCACAGAGAAAGGCTTTGACCCAGTATCTGCCGCCGCGTCCGCGCGTTACAGCGGAAGGGTATTCATGCGTTTTGCGGCGTACCAGTTTGTAAGCGGCGCAGCAATGCAGTGTACCTGTTTTAAGGGGAACAATTTTTGTTCCCGAATAAGGGTGGCACCACGAGTCCATCGTCCCTGGTATATCAGGGACGATGGACTTTTTTTATTTGCTGAAACCCCAAAAACAAAAGGAGAATGGGCCATGTTGTATCCGCCGATTGAAACCGTAACAACCCTGCTGCAAAATTTTCGCACGGTACCCGTCTTTTCCGCGGAACTGATGGACTGCCGCACACCTGTCGGGATTTTCGCCGCGCTGAAGGAAAATTCGGAAAACTGCTTTCTTTTGGAAAGCGTGGAGCAGTCCGAGCGATGGGGACGTTATTCCTTTATCGGCGTGAATCCGAAAGAGGAGCTCGTTCTCCGCGACGGAACCGTAACAATTCGGTCGACGGAAGAGGCTTATGAGGAGCCGGTTACGGATCCGGCGGAATTTTTGGCCGGGTATCTTGAAAAGTACAGGTCTCCGCATTTTTCCGGGCTTCCCCGATTTGCGGGCGGCCTTGCGGGATATTTTGGCTATGATCTCCTCCGTTATCTGGAGCCGAAGCTTGGCCGGCCCCCGCGGAATGATCTTGAGATGCCGGACAGTGTTCTTCACCGGTATGACGAGGTGGTCGCGATCGATCATCTGAGCGGAAAAGCCTATGTGATTCTTCATATCGACGGAAACGCGGAGATAAAGCGGCAGTATGGCGCCTGTGAAGAACGGGCGAAGGAGCTTTTCCGGCAGATGGGCGGCGAGTTTCGGCTAGGCGCCCGGAAAACCTCGAAAGAGCCGCTGATTCGATGCAATATTTCAAAACAGGATTTCATCAGCCGTATTGAGACGGCGAAGCGTTTTATCCGTGCCGGGGATATTTTTCAGGTGGTTCCGTCCCGGCGGTTTGAAGCCGAAAATCCGCCGGACGCGTTTTCGGTCTACCGGATGCTCCGCGCGACGAATCCCTCGCCTTACCTTTACTATTTTCAGGCCCCGGATTATCAGATCGCGGGCGCGTCGCCGGAGATGCTCGTCCGCGTCGAGGACGGAGTCGTCATGAACAAGCCGATTGCGGGGACATCGCCGCGGGGAAGAGACGAAACGGAGGACAGACGGCTGGAACGCGAACTGCTGCGGGATGAAAAGGAATGTGCCGAGCACGCCATGCTGGTCGACCTTGGGCGAAACGACGTCGGCCGTGTTTCCAAATTCGGCACGGTGAAGGTTTGTGATTTCATGCATGTGGAGAGGGCCTCCAGAGTCATGCATCTGGTCAGTGAGGTTCATGGAGAGCTGAGAGAGGATAAAACCGCGGTGGATGCGCTTTTTTCCGTTCTTCCGGCAGGAACGCTTTCCGGCGCGCCGAAAATCCGGGCGATGCAGATCATTGACGAGCTGGAACCCGTCAAGCGCGGCGTGTACGGCGGGGCGATCGGGTACCTCGGCTTCGACGGAAACGCGGATACCTGCATTGCCATCCGCACGGCGCTGTTTCACAACGGAAAGGCTTATGTTCAGGCGGGCATGGGCATTGTGGCCGACAGCGACTCGGAAAAAGAATACGAGGAATCCGCGGACAAGGCTCAGGCGGTGCTGGAGGCAATTCGGAGGGCGGCGGAATTATGATCCTTCTTCTCGACAATTACGATAGCTTTACCTACAACCTGCGCGACCGTATCGGCGTATTTTACCCGGATGTCCGTGTCGTGAGAAGCGATACGATCACTCCGGACGAAATCGATGCAATGCAACCTGCGGCAATCCTGATTTCCCCCGGGCCGGGCTACCCGAAGGACGCCGGAGTTTCCGTCGAAGCAGTCCGCAGGTTCAGCGGAAAAATACCCATTCTCGGCGTGTGCCTTGGGCACCAGTCCGTCGGCGAGGCGTTCGGCGGCAAAACCGTTCCCGCAGAGCGGCTGATGCACGGAAAGGCGAGCGCTATTTCGATTGACGGCGGCTGCCCGCTGTTTTTCGGCCTGCCGGATGAAATCAGGGCCGCGCGGTATCACTCGTTGATTTTGGAACGCGATTCCCTGCCGGATTGTCTGCAGATCACCGCGGCGGACGCGGACGGCCAGATTATGGGAGTTCGGCACAAGACGGACCCCACGTTTGGAGTACAGTTTCACCCGGAGTCCGTGATGACTCCGGCGGGGGACAGGATTCTGTATAATTTTTTGAAAGAGGTGTGCAACTTGGAAATGAAAACAGCCGCGCCGTCGATCCCGGCGGAAAAGAGAGTCGCGCTCAAGCCGTTCCTTGCAAAGGTGGTTGACGGAGAAAACCTGACGGAAAGGGAAGCCCGCGACGCCATGGACTGCATCATGAGCGATCAAGCGACGGATTCCCAGATTGCGGCGTTTATCACCGCGCTGCGCATGAAGGGCGAAACCATCGATGAAATCACCGGGTTTGCCAGAATTATGCGCCAAAAGGCAAAGCCCGTCCCAATGTCCCCCGCCGCGGTGGACATTGTCGGGACGGGCGGCGATCTTTCGAACAGCTTCAACATTTCCACAACCTCCGCGTTCGTGGCGGCGGGCGCGGGACTCAGGGTGGCAAAGCACGGCAACCGCAGTGTTTCCAGCAAGAGCGGCGCCGCCGATGTGCTGGAAGCGCTTGGCGTCAGGATTTCCATCACGCCGGAGCAGGCCGCCGAATGTATGGAGCGATGCGGCATGACATTTCTCTTTGCGCAGAGGTTCCACGGCTCCATGCGTTTTGCTGCGGGGCCGCGCCGGGAAACGGGAATCCGGACGGTGTTCAACATTCTCGGCCCTCTCTCCAATCCCGCGCACGCGGAGGGAATGCTTCTTGGCGTATACGACGAAGCCCTGCTGGAGCCGCTCGCCGAAGTGCTGCGAAATCTTGGCGTAAAGAGCGCGATGCTGGTACACGGCAACGACGGCCTGGATGAGGTCAGCGTTTCGGACCGGACCGCGGTGTGCGAGATTCGGGACGAAAAGCTGCTGCGCTACGAGCTGAACCCGTGCGACTACGGCATCGGCCTCACGAAGAAAGAACAGATCGTGGGAGGCACGGCGCAGGAAAACGCGAGAATCACACTGGATGTTTTAAGCGGTCAAAAAGGCCCGGCAAGGGACATTGTAATTTTGAACGCGGGATGCGCCCTGTACGTCGGTAAACTGGCGGAAACCATTCAGCGCGGCGTGAATCTTGCGGAGCATTCCATCGACAGCGGCGCGGCCTTGCAGAAGCTGAGGGAACTAAAGGAACTGACCAACCGCTTTCCGGGTGACGCCTTATGATTCTGGATGAAATCGCGGAAAAGAGAAAAGAACAACTGAGACGGGAAAAAAGCGCCGTTCCCTATGAGGAAATTCGAAAAACCGCGGAGCAGGCCGGACCGGCAAGGTACTTTAAAGCGGCTCTGAGAAAGAAAAAGCTTTCGGTGATTGCGGAAGTAAAAAGAGCGTCGCCGTCAAAAGGGCTGATCTGCGCCGAGTTTCATCCGGCGGAGATTGCGAACCGTTACGAGGCCGCGGGCGCGGACGCTCTCTCCGTCCTGACGGAGGAGGCCTATTTTCAGGGCTCCTCCCAGGTTCTGCGGGAAGTGAGACGGGAAACTTCCCTTCCGATCCTGCGAAAGGATTTTGTGATTTCTCCGTATCAGATTTACGAGGCGAGAGCGATCGGAGCGGACGCGGTACTGCTGATTGCCGCTTTGTTGGACGCGTCAAGGCTCAGCGAATATAAAGCGATGGCGGATTCCGTCGGCCTTGCCTGTCTGATGGAGGCCCATAACGAGGAGGAACTGGAAAAAGTCCTGAACGCGGGGGCGAAAATCGTGGGGATTAATAACCGCGACCTGAAAACCTTCCGGGTTGATCTAAGCACGACCGCGCGCCTTTCAAAGCTGGTTCCGGCAGAATGCGTCCTGGTCTCTGAAAGCGGGATTGCCTCCCGTGCGGACATGGAGGCGGCAAAACAGGCGCACGCGGACGCCGTTCTGATCGGGGAGACGCTGATGCGCAGCGCGAACCCTGCCGCCCTGCTGCGCGAATGGAGGGGTGATTCGGGTTGAAAATCAAATTCTGCGGAATCAGGCGGCCGGAAGACGTCGCTTACATGAATGAATTCCGTCCGGATTACGTCGGTTTTGTCTTTGCCGGGACAAAACGCCGCGTTACGCCGGAAAAAGCCGCCGCTTTGGCAAGATTGCTGGACGCCGGCATCCGGAAGGTCGGCGTCTTTGTCGACGAGCCGCCGGAAAACATTGCCCGCGCCGTAAAACTCGCGGGATTGAATGTGGTTCAGCTTCACGGATCGGAAACGGCGCAGGGGATTGAAAGGTTACGAACCCTGCTGCCGGAGGCAGAGATCTGGAAAGCGGTGCGGGTCAAAAACAGCGGCAGTATTCCGCACGCGCAGAGGCTGGGGGCGAATATGCTGCTTCTGGACAGCTTTTCGGTTACGGAGCAGGGCGGAACCGGAAAAACGGCTGATTTGAATCTGATCCGGAAAGCAAATCTTTCGTCGCCCTTTTTCCTCGCGGGCGGGCTGAACAGCGGTAACATTGGGCCGATCGTGAGGGAATTCTCTCCCTATGGGGTAGATGTTTCCAGTGGGATTGAAACTGGCGGCGTGAAAGACCGCCGGAAAATCGAACAAATCATGAGGATTCTACGAAAAGAATCCGGAAAGGCGGAAGGCTGAGATGCAAAAGGTCGGAAGATATGGCGAATTCGGCGGACAATATGTGCCGGAAACGCTGATGAGCGCGGTTCATGAGCTTGAAAGAGCTTACGAATCTTACAGCAAAGACCCTGAATTTGTCTCCGAACTGGAAAGACTGTACCGCGATTATGCCAATCGCCCGTCTCCGCTTTACTACGCGAAGCGGATGACAGGAGACCTTGGCGGGGCGAAAATTTACCTCAAGCGCGAAGATTTGAATCATACCGGAGCCCATAAGATCAACAATGTGCTCGGGCAGATTCTTCTGGCGCAGCGCATGGGCAAAAAAGAATCATCGCCGAAACCGGCGCGGGCCAGCACGGGGTGGCGACCGCGACGGCGGCGGCGATGTTCGGGATGAAATGCGAAGTGTTTATGGGTGTGAAAGATATGGAGCGCCAGTCTTTGAATGTATACCGCATGGAGCTGCTCGGCGCAAAAGTGACGGGAGTGGAGTCGGGCACCGGCACACTGAAGGACGCGGTGAACGAAGCAATGCGAGACTGGGCGACCCATGTGGAGGATACCTATTATCTGATCGGTTCGACGATGGGGCCGCATCCTTACCCAATGATGGTGCGGGATTTTCAAAAGGTCATCGGAAAGGAAATCAGAGGGCAGCTTTCCGAATGTGAGGGCAGGTTGCCGGACTGCGTGATTGCGTGCGTCGGCGGCGGGTCCAACGCAATGGGCGCGTTTTATGAGTTTATCCCCGAGCGGGGTGTTCGTCTGCTGGGCGCGGAGGCGGCGGGAAAGGGGGTCGACACGGCGCTTCACGCGGCGACGGTCACCAAGGGGTCCGCCGGCATCTTCCACGGGATGAAATCGCTGTTCCTTCAAAACGACGAGGGGCAGATCATGCCGGTCTACTCTATTTCCGCCGGGCTGGATTACCCCGGAATCGGCCCGGAGCACGCCGAGCTCGCCGCAAGCGGGCGCGCGCAGTATGTTCCGGTTACGGACGAGGAGGCGGTATGTGCGTTTGAGTATCTTTCCAAAACGGAGGGGATTATCCCGGCGATAGAATCCGCGCATGCCGTCGCAGCCGCAATGCGGATCGCGCCGGAAATGGGGAGAGATCAAATTCTGGTGGTCAATCTTTCCGGCCGCGGGGATAAGGATGTTGCCTCAATTGCAAAGTACAGGGGGGTGAAGCTTAATGAACAGGATTGACCGAAAGTTTGCGCAACTAAAAGAAAAGGGGGAAAAGGCGCTGATCCCTTTTGTGACGGCGGGAGACCCAAATTTGGAAACGACCGAAAAACTGGTTCTTGCCATGTTTTCGGCGGGGGCGGATCTGGTGGAGATCGGCGTGCCGTTTTCGGACCCCGTGGCGGAAGGGCCGGTGATTCAGAAAGCCAGCAGCAGGGCGCTTAATTCAGGCACGACTCTGATGAAAATTTTTGGGCTTGTGAAAAAGCTGCGTGAAAAAACCGACGAGCCGATTTTATTCATGCTGTATCTGAACAGTATTTTTCGGTTTGGAAAAGAACGCTTTTTCGGGCTTTGTTCGGCAAGCGGCGTGGACGGCGTCATTGTGCCCGACATGCCGTTTGAAGAGCGGGACGAAATTTTGGGTACGGCGGAAAAATACGGCGTGATTTCCATCAGCATGGTGGCGCCGACTTCCCACGAGCGCATTGCGATGATCGCGTCTTCCGCAAAAGGATTCCTTTACTGCGTCTCCTCCACGGGAGTGACCGGGACCCGGAATCGGTTCACGACTGATTTCGACGCCTTTTTCGGAGCGATCCATCGGGCCGCAAAGGTTCCCTGCGCCGTGGGATTCGGAATTTCCGACCCGGAGCAGGCGAAACGGATGGCTTCTTACTGCGACGGCGTGATCGTTGGCAGCGCCGTTGTCAAAATCGTGGAACGCGAGGGGGAAAATTCCGTCATCCCGGCTGCGGACTTTGTAAAGTCCCTCTGCGGGGCGGTCAAGGGCGTAAAGTCGGAATCATAAGAAACGGCGGTCTGAAAAACGGAGCCGGCATTGATAGAAAATGAATTTTCTATCAGACATTCGATGCGATAGGCCGCTCAAAACACGCGCAAATATCAAAAAAACATCCGGATGCGGGTTACTTCTGCCGCATCCGGATGTTTTGCCCTATAGCAATACGATGGAAGGAAGATTAAAGAAATTGATAACAGATGAGCCCGACAAGGCCGGAACCGAGCATTACGGTAATCGGGTTCGCTTTAAACTTTCGGAGAACGACAAATGCCGCGAGGAAAAGGATTCCCGCCACGACATCAAACTGCGACAGATTTGCGCTCAGCCAGGAGGAGGCTTTTCCGTTAAATAATGCCATCAGCAGGATGGATAATCCGGCCGACGCGATCAGCGATACCACGGATGGCCTCAGACCCTTCAAGGCTCCCTTGATCACCCAAAGATCCTGATATTTATAGTAGAAATAAGCGATGGTCAGCACGATGATACAGGAGGGGGCGACGCATCCGATGGTAGCAACGACGGCACCGGCGACTCCCGCAATCCGCATCCCGACAAAGGTTGAGGAGTTGATGGCGATGGGGCCCGGCGTCATCTGGGAGATCGTGATGATGTCGACAAACTCCTTCATGGACATCCAATGGTTTAAGTCGACCACCTGAGCCTGAATGATCGGCATGGCCGCGTAGCCGCCGCCGATGCTGAACAGTCCGATCTGAAAAAAGCTCCAGAATAATTTCAGATAAATCAATCAGCTCATCTCCCTTTTGTTCAGCTTGTGGAAAAGGCCGTTTGCCAGGCCAAGCAGGCCGCACACCAGAATAATCAGCTTGACATCCACGTCAAAAATTGTAACCGCCAAAAAGGAGACAATCATAATCGAAGCGGTGAAAACACTTTTTTCACGGAAAATATCTTTTCCCATCTTGACCGTCACGTCGGCGATCACCGCCGCCACGCCCGCGCTCATGCCGCGCAAAACATACTTGACGACCGTGCTTTTCTGAAACGAAACATAAAAAAGCGATATGACGGAAAGAATGACCAGCGGCGGCAGGACGGTTCCCAAAATGGTGATGAAGGTGCCGGGAAGCCCCGCCAGACGGTAGCCGATCAGAATAGAGGCGTTTACCGCAATGGCCCCCGGCGTGGACTGGGCGATGGCGACCAGGTCGAGCATTTCCTTTTCTTCAATCCATTTGTATTCATCCACAAATTTTTTCTGCATCAGCGGGACAATAACATAGCCTCCGCCGAAGGTAAAGGCGCTTAAATAGAATGTTGAAGAAAATAATTTCCAGTAAAATTTCCATCCTTTGTTCATTCAAAAATCCTTCCATCTATCAAATAATTAATTTTATTATACAACTTGATAATTTATAAGTAAAATAATATAATATTATCAAAATCATATCTTTTTTCATATCAGGAGGAAGAACGTTGACTTTACGGCACATGAAGATATTTGTCGCCGTCTGCGACTGCGGCAGCGTCACGGCTGCCGCCCGGAGCCTTGGGCTTGCGCAGCCGGCGGTCAGCCTCGCGATCAAAGAGCTGGAAACCTATTATGGAATCAAGCTTTTTGACAGAATCTCCAGAAAGCTTTTTGTTACGGAAAAGGGAAAGGCGTTTTTGCAGTATGCAAGGCAGATTGTCTCGTTATTTGATGAAATGGAAAACGGGGTGAAGGACTGGGACTCTTTCGGGATGCTTCGGGTCGGCTCCAGCGTTACGATCGGCACCTGCCTGCTTTCCCAATATATCACGCGGTTCTCTTCCCAATACCCCAATGTCAAGGTTCGTGTCACGATTGACAATTCAAGCGTAATTGAAGATAAAATTCTGCTGGCCCAACTGGATTTTGCGCTGATTGAAGGACAGATACACTCGGAAAATATTATTTCCAAAAGTTTTATGGAGGACGAGCTCGTTCTGGTCTGCGGAGCGCATCATCCGCTCGCCGACGCTCAGGAAATATCTTTGGAGGAACTGCTCGGGCAAACCCTGATTCTGCGCGAAAAGGGAAGCGGAACCCGCGAATTGTTCGACAGCACGCTTCTGACGCATGGGCTGACGGCAGCCCCCGCGTGGGAAAGCATCAGTACGGAAGCCATTATCGGCGCG
Organism: Caproicibacter fermentans; assembly: GCF_014303955.1. Classification (NCBI taxonomy): domain Bacteria; kingdom Bacillati; phylum Bacillota; class Clostridia; order Eubacteriales; family Acutalibacteraceae; genus Caproicibacter; species Caproicibacter fermentans. The sequence continues at coordinate 106,090 of NZ_CP060286.1, forward strand.
GTGTCCTGCGGAATGGGAGTATCCGTTCTTCCGCACAAGCTGGTAAAGAGGGAACTGGAGGAGCGCCGGCTGGTAAGGATTTTCATTCCTCATATCAAGTTTCAACGCAGCTTTACCGTGATTCGTCATAAGGATAAGCACCTTTCCAAATCGGCGCAGGCGTTTATCCGTTTGGTAACCGGCCAGAGCTCAATAAAACAGGGGACGTGAGCCGCGTCCCCTGTTTGTGCCTTATGTCAGTTTTTTTCGTCCTTCGTGGTTTTCATCCGCGTGGCTTTCTCCATCGGCAGACCCGTATCGTAATCCAGCTGCCGTGGCTCGTATTCTTCATTTTCCCGCTGACGGGTAAATCCAGAATTAGCCCAGGCGGCCTTCTTTTCGGGGCGCCAGGAGCGGCACGCCCATTGATAACCGCGGAAGAGATCCCGGGTTCGGTTCATGTGGTCCAGCAGCAAATCGTGCATTTTGTTGCGGGCCGCCCGATATGCCGGGTCGTCGATACGGTTTTCCACCTCCCAGGGGTCCTGCTCCAAATCGTAGAACTCGTCGCTGTCGAGAAGATTGATGACCAGCTTGTATTTTTCATTTACAATGGCGCGCGTCATCTGCAGCCCGCCAAATCCGTCGTGATCGACTTCGTAGCGGGTGAATTCCGTAAATACATTGTCGTTAATCTTTTTTCCGGAATTTTTTATTTGCGGAAGCATACTTTTTCCCTCCAATAAATGGGGGAGGGGGAGTCCCATATAGTCCATGATTGTGGGGACCAGATCAATGTGAGAAGCCGGGAACCGGATGGTTTTGCCGCGTTCTCCCCCTTTTATGATCAGGGGAATATTGGCGATTTCCTTGTAAGGCGCCGCGTTCTTCATCTGGAGACGGTGAGCCCCGAGCATGTCGCCGTGATCAGAAGTGAAAATGACGAGAGCGTCCGGAATCAGATCCTCGATTTTGTCAAGAAGTTTTCCGATTTCGTAATCGACAAAACTGTTGCAGCCCAGAAACAGAGAAAGCGCGCGGGATGGGTGATTGATCTCCTCTTTTGGCTGGTGGATCGCATCGCCGGCCCAAAGCTGCTGAAAAAACGGCTTTTTTGATAAATCATCCTGAAAGTTTGGGTTATCGTCAAACTGAAAGCCGTCGTACATGGTGTTCCACGGCGCCGGACAGATGCAGGGCCCGTGGGGTTCGTCGAAGGAAACCGTCAGAAAAAAGTTTTCATCCCAATACCGTTCCAGAAAATCCAGGGCCCTGCTCGTACAGCGGCCGGCATAGGTCATTCCTTCGGTCCAATCAGGGTCAAAAGCCGTTTCCATGCGGCGGGAACGGCTTTTGTCCTGATCGGAAAGCTCGTTCAGGTAGCATTTCATGTCGTACCAGTAATCCGGATCCCAACCTTCCGGGCAGGAACCCAGGCCAAAATAGTCCCCCCCGTCCAGATGCCATTTTCCAACATAACCGCAGTGAATTCCATGATCCGTCAGGCGGTGGCCGATTGTTTTCACATTCGCTCCAAACGGAACGCAGTTTGTGACGACGCCGTTGCTGTGAGGGAATGTCCCGGTAAAAATCGCGGAGCGTGCCGGGCCGCATACGGGCTGGCAGGTGTAAGCGTTTTCATATTTTATTCCCTGTTTTGCCATGCGGTCCAGATTTGGGGTTTTCATTTTTTGATTTCCGTAGCAGCCAAGCATATCTTTTCGCGTTGTATCCGTCATAATCAGTACAACTTGTCTTTTTTTCATTGAATTCTTACTTCCTCTTCCGCTTCTTCATTTTTTTGAGACCTTTCTTCCAGAAAGACTTTGTTGTGACGTTTCCAAATATAGACAAACCCGGCGGCGGACAGAACGAGATAAATGAGTGTTATGACCGTGAAGCGCCCGCCGTAATTTTCGCCGTGGAACACGATTCCAAAGCGAGAAAACAGGAAATAGACATAAAGGGTTGTCGTGAGGACCATGAACGAAATCGGTTTTGCATATTTCCAGGAGGTCAGGTCTACCTGGCCGACATCCTTTTGATGGTATTCTTTTTTCATCGGCGCGATCTTACCGGCAATCAGCATGATCGCGATGCAGCACAGGAACAGAATCGCGTAGACATAGAGAAAATGGATCGGGATTGGGAACACAAATTTATATAACGCGTAAGCGGCAATAAAGAACGCGATGGAAATTTTAGCGCCGATGGGCGGAACCTTCTTTGTCGCAAAGCCCATTAACACGACAACCAGCGTCGGAATATTGAAGAAGCCCATCACGCTCTTCATAAACGTGTACAGACCGTTCGGCGCCTTGGCGATTTGCGGCGCCACGAGAATCGAGAAGATTGCAAGAATAATACCAAATACTTTGCCGATGAAAACCAGCTTTTTGTCGGACACGTTTTTGTTGAAAATCGGTTTGTAAACATTAATGCAAAACATGGTGGCGGCTGAGTTCAGCGCGGAATTGAAGCTGCTCAGCACCGCGCCGAACATGACGGCGCCGAAGAAGCCGATGAGCGGCACGGGCAATACATGGTTGACCAGAACGGAATAGGCGGAGTCGATGTTTTTAATTTCGGATCCGTACAGCTGATAGGCGATCACTCCCGGAATGACCAGAATAATGGGGGTGAATATTTTAATGAACCCGGCAAGCAGGACGCCTTTTTGCCCCTCAACCAAATCTTTGGCGGCAAATGTGCGCTGAACAATCTGCTGATTGGTACACCAGTAGAACGTGTTGACCAGAATCATCCCGGTGAATAGAGTGCCAAGAGGAGCGGTGCCGGGGAGTTTTGCCGAACCCAAGGAATCCATCCGCTCCGGACTGTTGACAATCAGACTGCTGAAGCCTGCAATCAAATTGCCGTTCCCAAGAGCCAGCAGCCCCAGGATCGGAATGAGCAAACCGCCGATCAGCAGCCCGATCCCGTTGATCGTGTCCGATACCGCGACGGCCTTCAGCCCCCCGAAAATCGCGTAAATTCCGCCAACGATACCGATCAGCGCGATGACGAAACAGAGCGAGCTTGCAGAATCCATATGTAACAATTCCCCCACGTTAAAAAGGGAATTCAGGGCAATTCCGCCGGCATAGAGCACGATGGGCAGCGTGACGAGCGCAAGGCTCATCAAAAACAATGCCGTCACCAGATTTCTGGTTCCTTCGTCAAAACGTTCCTCCAGAAAATCGGGGACGGTGGTAAAGCCTCCCTTTAAATAACGCGGCAGGAAAATCAGCGCCATAAATACCAAAGTAACGCCGGACGTTGCTTCCCACGACATGCTGGAAAGGCCGGATTGAAAACCGAGGCCGTTTGTTCCGACCAGCTGTTCTGCGGACAGGTTTGTTAAAATAAGGGAACCTGCGATTACAACACCCGTTAAACTGCGGCCTGCCAGAAAATATCCTGTGTTGGTCGATAAGTTGTCGTTGCGTGTCATCCACCAGGAAATCACTGCTACCAAAGCGGTAAAAAAGACGAAAGAACCAAGAGCCCATGCTGTCATTACAACTGCCTCCTTAAATATATAGTTTACCAAGTAAATTATATTACCATTATAATACTTTCATTGATTCACTATGTCAAGTAAATAAAGTTGAAAATTTTTGGCTTTTTTGCTAATATTACTTTGAGGTGAAAATGTATGGCGCATAGCTACGAGATCAAGCAGAAAAATAAAAGGGATATTTTAACCTTGCTGTATCGCAAAAAAGACTTATCCAAAAAGCGTATTGCGCAGGAACTTCACTTGTCCGCGTCGGTCATCACGAAGCTTTGCGGGGAATTGGAGCAGGATCGGCTGATTCAGGAGACAAAAGCGATTGTAACCGGAAAAGCCGGCCGCAGAGAAATCAAGATAGCGATCAATCAGAATGCCGCGTATTGCATCGGCGTCACCATCAACCATCATACGACAGCGATTGTATTGACGGATATGGCGTTAAACCCGATGAAAACCAGCCGCCTTTCGATTGACCCCGACGGGAATCGGCATATCTTAAAGATAATTGATTGCGTTAGTGAACTAATTGCTTCGGCCGGAATTTCTCCTTCTCAACTGATCGGCGTCGGCGTTAGTATCAAGGGGGTTGACGGACGGTGAAAAAAGCATTCACGGAATCTGGAACGTTCCGGTGGCAGTCAGAAAGCCTATGGAAGAAGCGCTGCATATTCCCGTGGTCATGGATAACGGAATCCGCTGCAGCGCATTGCTGGAACAGATGACGTCCGACGAAGATAATTTTATTTTTATTAAATACATGCAGCCGGGTATTGGGGCCACCTTTTTGAAAGACGGAGAAATTTACCGCGGAGAATCCTATTTTTCCATGGAAATCGGCCATACGATCATCGACCCGGAGGGTGACTATTGTCCGTTGTGCCGACGCCGCGGCTGTTTGGAAAGCGTCATTTCCATCGACAGGATGACAAAAGAAATCACGGAACAATTCTCGCCCGAATGGTGCCCGGAATTGTATGGCCTTTGTGAAGGCAGCGCAGAAAATATTTCTCTGGAACTGATTCTGAAAGCGGCTGACAACGGTTCCATCGCAATCAACCGATTGCTGAAACGGAATGCCAGATATTTTGCGATTGCCGTCATTAACGCCCATACGCTGATCGACATTCATAAGATCATGATTGTCGGGACTTTGTTTTCTTCCGTCCGCTTTTCCGAATACTTTAAAACATTTATTTATGAGTATCAGTTAACTCCGATTTATGATATGATCCAAATACTTCCGCTCAAAAATATGGAATTATCCCCGGCGGCTTTATGCGTCCATTCGTTTCTGGAGCATATTTGAGTACGGCGGAACGATTCCGCATAAAAAAATCCGAACCCCTGCAAGGCTCGGATTGAAACAGATGAAACGATTCGGGAAATTACTGAAACGGTGCGTTCAGGTTTGCTCCGCCGGATTTTTTAACTCCCGGTTTCTAATGATCAGCAGAAGAAGAGACACCGGAATCAAAAAGATCACCGTTGCGGAAATGCCAAAACCAACCGAAAACTTTTCCGCAAGCAGCCCGATCAAAGGTCCCCCCAGAATTTCTCCCAGCGAGTTGACCTGCTCGTTTGTCGAAAGAACGGTTGCCCGGACGCTTCTGTCAATCTGGTTGGTGAGCAGCGCACTGAGAATCGGCCGGTTCAAGGCCTTTAAGGTATTAATTGTGAGATAAGAGAGAAGCATCAGACTGAAATTTCTTGTAATGCCGAAAAGCAGCATACTCAGAAGATAGAAAAAATTAATCAGCGACAACTGTTCCACAGACCCAAGGGACGACGAAGCTTTCTTTCTTTTTACTGCGAACTGCATGACAAGAGTACTGAGAAGCATGACCAGTATTCCGAAGATCCCGAACCAGGTCACAGGCTTCAAATTCCCCAGGCGGGGGAGAGTGGTATCATTCAGAAAATGATCGGTGTTCAGACGGTCGTAGCCTTCGCTTGCAAGGCCTGTGAACAGAGCCATGCACAGGAGAAGCAGCAGTACTGTTTTTGTCCTTATGATTTTTATTCCCGACCGCAGGGTGAACCCTATTTTCTGAAAGGAATTCAGTTCCTCCGGGGCGGCGGGGTGGAAATGGACCTCCGGCATGGAAAGAGCTAAGAACAGGCACAGTGTCAGCATCAGCCCCCCGCCCAAAAGGATGGGAAGAACGAGCGATAGATTGCCGAGAACGGTGCTCAGCAGAATCCCCGCCAGCGCGCCGATTTGTCCAAACTGCGCGCCCCTCAGATAGACCGTATTCAGTCCTTTTGCGCGGTCCTCATCGGCAATCCAGGCCTCAAGAGCTCCATCGATAAAGGTGGAACCGATTCCAAGAAAAACCTGGGAGGCCATGACGGCCGGGTAACTTGGGATGCTTCCCTGAATGAGAAATCCGAGTCCGGTCAGACCGACTCCAAGAATCACGGAGAGTTTTCGGCTGTAAAGGTCCGCCACAATCCCGGTGGGAACCTGGGAAAGAAAACAGGAGGCTTCAAAAGCCGTGCCGGTTAAAACCAGCTGCAACGGACTTAAGTGAAGAATTTCTACCTGATACACCATCGTAACCGTCGAATTTAACGAGTAGAACAGTGCGTACAAGCAGGAGAAGATCAGATACATACGGTATGCTTCAAACTGTTTTCTCAATTTTGCTCCTTGTCTTTTACTCGGGGCGCGCGTTCCGCGTAAAATAGGTATTTGTAATGATCATTACATAATAATATTGTAACGATCATTACAAAAAAGTCAAGGGAAAAGTTATTAAAAAAAAGAACCCCCGCCGCGAAGATGCGGCGGCGGGGATAAGCGGCTCATTACTTTAAGCGGCGTCAAGTGGCGTCCCGTTTAAAGACCTCCTCCGAATACGTTTGAAGCTCCTTTTTTGCCTCCTTTAAGACGTCCGCCGCCGAAGCTTTCAACTGAGATTGAAAGTAGTTTTTTCTTCCGATTTTTTCGTACCAGCGCTGAAATTTCTTGTATTCTTCTTCGTTCTCGGTAACCTCTGAAAAATTGTAATCCCCGCAGGAATTTTCATGCTTCAGCTCATCGATCAGCACCTGACAATTTTTGATAAACTCCCGATATTCCTCGTCGATTTGCCCGGTAAATTCGGAAACAATCTCTGTTTCGTCGTCCTCTTCCAAAAACTGAAGCTTTCCCAGAGTTGAGATTCCCCCAAAAGAGATCACCTTTTTTCGAAGGGCTGAAAGGGAGGTGTGCAAATCATCGCGATAGGGGAGCAGCACAACCCCCTGCTGAAGGAATACCGCTCCGAATTCCTTGATCGCCCTCCATACATAGACCCGGCTGTTGGACCGGCTGCCGGGCAGTTTATAAGAAAAAACCAGAAATTCCCTGCTCATGCTTTCCCACCTTTGATACTTTTTCAATTCCGCCTTTTTAACGCAGCAGGCTGGTCCGCTCCGCAGGCCGAAGAGTTGATAAAATTATTATAGCATAATTCCGGAGGATAACATATTAAAATTCATAAAACCGGAACGGGAAAGGCGGGAGAAAATGAAAAGCGCCCGCATTCAGGAAAGCTCAGGAATGCGGGCGCGGAATAAGATTTCTTTATTTGCTGAGCGGAGCCTCGGGATGCAGGACGGACTCTTTCAGCGGAACCGTCTGGTCGCGGCCAAGGTACATACGGTAATACGGCGGATAGGAATTGAGCATGGCAATCGCCATTTGCCGCAGCTGTTCACCGTCAAGATTTTTTAAAGCCGGGACGTCGTCCTCCGACAGTTTTTCGGCGGCGGTTTTTCCGGCGAACTTTTTCAGGCGCTCGACGGTGTAACGAATGTCGTATTTCGACGGGTAAACTTCCAGCATATCCTTTTCGATGCCTGTGAGCTGATAGACAGCTCCCAATCCGGTGCGGACCGACATTTCAACCGTAAAAACAACATCCTCGGGTACTTCGACATACTGTCCCAGAAAACCGATGTTCGTGCAGCCGTCCGGAACATTCTTCGGGCGGTCCGTAACCTTTCTCGGCATGAACTGGCTGGTGATATACGGCATCATGCAGGTGGAGATATAGGAATGGGACAGTACTTCGTCCTTGATGTCGAGCATATTCAAATGATAGAGAAGCTCTGTCATGATTTCCTCGCCGGTGCATTCGCACATGGGCTTTTTCACATAGTTGCCCACGTTTTCACCGTAGCAGCCGTATCCCCACATGACCTGTTCGTCATCCTTCTGGTCAAGGAAGAACGGATTGTGGTGCAGCTCGAAGGACATATCCCAGTTGGAATCCAAAATTGTGATTGCGCCGCCGGTCCCGGCCTTGCTGCCGGTCATTTTCTCGATTCTGCTGACAAGCTCCGGGTAGCCCTTGATGGTGGGCATGAACGAAACCCATTTTGTCTTGTCGATCTGGCCGATGAATTTTTCCGGATGCCCGAATTTCTCATTCTTTTTGGCAAGATTCTGCCAGAGCGTAAAGGCTCCGAGGTCGGCGGTATCGCGGTTGATTGGAGCGACTGTTTTGTTGTCGCCAAAGGCGCTGTTGGTTGTCATTGAGCCGTTTGTGATCAGAACCAGATCCCGATCGTCAAGACGGATGACGGACTCCTCTCCGTTTTGGCGGAGCAATAGGGCTTTTGCAGTGTTGCAGGCGTCGTCCATCTCAAGGTCGTACACCCAGCAGCCGTAAGCCGTTTTCACGCCCTTGTCGCAGAGCCAGGTCATCAGGGGGCGGATCATGGCGTCATATTCGCAGTACTTCGTGTGAATAATTCCCTCAAGGTATTCGTGGCGGACTTCGAGGGCAAAACGCTGAAAATACCGCTGGCATTCCAGCGCGCTGTGGTAGGTCTTAAACGCAAGGCAGCTGTGAAAGTTGATCCAGCAGCTGCTGTGAAAGAAAGATTCGTCAAAGAAGTCTGCAATCTTCTTGTCTTCCAAAGCCGACTCGGGCAGGCTGAGAAAACGCTGCATGTCGGCCATGTCCTTTTGGGAGAAGCGGTAATCATGAACCTTGCTGTACCGTTCGCCCCGGTTCAGAATCACACGGCATTCGGAGTGAATCGGCTCGTCACGGTTGAAATCCACAATGTCGTCCAGCACCGTGCGTCCCTTGTTTTCCAGAGAGGGGATTTTACTGTACAGATACCAGAGGCATTCCATGTACGGTTCCATCTCACGCTCGCCGCGGCACAGGTAACCGAATTCGTTTCGCATGCCGTCCATGCTGCCGCCCACATCGTCGCGTTTTTCCAAGATCGTGATGTTTTCTCCGGGCATGCCGGCGTCGTCAATCAGGAATGCCGCCGCCGCCAGTCCGGCCAGGCCTCCGCCGACGATGTAGGCCTTTTGCTTTTCAATGCCTTCCGGTTTTTTCGGCCGATACATGGTTGAGTAAATGTTCATACATGACAGCTCCTTTTCGTGTAAATTCTGAGGGGTGAACCCTCATTACGATCAAAGTATAACACTGGGACCGCCGGAGAGGAATTGACAGACGGTTTCATGTGTCAAGAGATTTTTACAGATCCTTTCGTCTGTAAAAGGAAAAATTTTTTGTTCATATCAATGTAAAAAAAGTATTATATGGTAAATAAGTTCCTACTCCAACAATCAAAGGCAGATGATAACATGCTGAAAAATGCGAAGGAAGTTTTTGCGGATTCCCTGAAAAAGATGCTTGAAAAAAAGACGCTCGACCATATTACCGTGAAGGATATTGTGGAGGACTGCGGCGTAACCCGCCAAGCGTTTTACTATCATTTTTCGGATATTTACGCCCTTGTGGAATGGATTTTTATTGAAGAAGCTTCCGCGGCTCTTGCCAATAACCGGGATATCGACACCTGGCAGCAGGGTTATTGCAGGGTCCTGCAAAGAATGAAGGAGAACAAAAACCTTGTTTTGAATACCTACCGTTCCATCAGCCGCGAATATCTGGAGACATTTATGTACAAGGTTCTGTATCAGGTGATCTTTCCGGTTGTCGAGGAACAGGCGAAAGGCTTGAATGTTGAAAAGAGACATAAGGAGTTTATCGCGCATTTTTACAGCCTTGCCGTTGTTGCAATGGGAATCGACTGGGTCCGTACGGGAATGAAAGAGGATCCGGAGGAAATAGCCGAGCAGGTTGCCGTCCTGGTAAAAGGGGATTTTCAAAAGGTGCTGAAGCAATACGCCACCTGACGTCTGTCGGCTAGCTTCGGCGGAGGCGGTTTATTTGCGGACGGAACAGGCGCCGATCAAGCATCAGACCTCAAAATTTCGGTCCGATGCATGCGTGTGCCTGCTGCTGCCGAAAATGCCTCTTCAAGTGGCATCGCATACCGGAAGGAACCGAGTGGAACGAAAGCCGGCAGGGAAATTTTAAGGACAAACAGAATCCCTGCCGTTTGATTCATTAGAATACAGGAGAGAAAAATATGACATACGCGGGAGTTATATACCGGCCGCCAAGCGAGGCGCGAAGCCTGATTGTGCAGGTTACGACCGGCTGTTCCCACAACCGCTGCCGTTTTTGCACGATGTATCGGGACAAGGAATTCAAAATCCGAAGCATGGAAGACATCAGGCGGGACTTTTGCGAAGCCCGTGAGCAATACGGAGATCAAATCGAAAAAGTGTTTTTGGCCGACGGGGACGCTTTGGTGCTGTCCGGCCAAAGGCTGATGGAATTGCTTGCTTTTATTCGGGGACTGTTTCCCCGACTGAGGTCCGTTACATCCTATGGAACTCCGAAGGATATTCTGAGGCATTCGCCTGCGGAACTGAAATTGCTCCGGCAGGAGGGCCTGTCGATGGTTTATCTTGGGGCGGAGTCGGGGGACGCCCGGGTCCTGCGCCAAATGGAAAAGGGCGCAACCAGAGAGGAAATCATTGAAGCCGGGCAAAGGCTGAAATCCGCGGGAATTCAGTCTTCCGTCACGCTGATTTCAGGTCTGGGAGGGAAGGAGAGGCTGAGCGAACACGCCATAGGATCGGCAGACTTAATCAGCCGGATGAACCCCGACTATGTTGGGTTCCTGACGTTGATGCTGGAGAAGGGCGCGCCGGTTCTGCGGGATATCGAAGAGGGGAAACTGGAACTGTTAACTCCCGAAGGGGTTGTAACCGAAATGGAATTGTTCTTACGGAATGTGAACTCGGAAGGTACTGTTTTTCGGGCAAATCATGCATCGAATTATGTGATGCTGAAAGGGACTTTAAATCGCGATATTCCCATGATGCTGAACGAGCTTGATGAGGTAAGAAGAGAAAAATTGTTTCGCAAAGAAAACTGGCGCCGACTTTAAGATTGAAAAGGACGGGAATTTCCCAAAGTCCTGTTTGGAGGAAGAAGAGAAAATGGAATTTCTGGACATTGTGGATGAGGACGGGAACCCAACGGGCGAGACGGTATCACGCGAAGCCGCTCACCGGCTTGGTGTTCGCCACCGTACCTCTCATGTGTGGATTCTGAGGATGCGGGAGGGAAAAGGGCAGGTTCTTCTTCAGAAAAGAAGTTTTAATAAGGACTCGTATCCCGGGTGCTACGATATTTCGAGCGCAGGGCATGTTCCCGCCGGAGACGGTTTCTTGCAGTCGGCGTTGAGAGAATTAAAGGAAGAGCTTGGAGTAAACGCCGTTGAGAAGGAACTGATTTATTGCGGATGCCGCCGGTTCGAGTACCGCGGGCAGTTTCACGGTCATGAGTTCTGGGACAATCAGGTCAGTAATGTATATGCGCTCTGGAAAAATCCGGGGGACGGAGAATTTGTTTTACAGAAATCTGAAGTTGATTCAGTGGTGTGGATGAATTGGGACGCCTGTGTTGATCTGGTGAAAAACAGCAAAGCTCCTCATTGCGTTCGGCTGGAGGAATTGGAAATGATTAAAAGAGCCTGTTGCACGGAGCCCGGAAAAGAACGCTGAACCCCCTCTTCCCGGCCGCCTGTGCCGAGGGACAGCTGGAAAACCCGGGAGGCAGCCTCTGCTTTTAGGAGCAGGGCGATGCTGCCGCCAAAGGTACGAAAACCGGAATTTCTCATATGTTTTTATAAAAAGATAACCCATGCGCAAACAGTGCTGTCTGCGCATGGGTTATTGCTTTATTTCAGGGCGGCTCTGTCCGCGGTTGGTCAGACGCGCCCGAGGAGTTCCTTCGGAATTTCACCGTGAGCCTGACCGACAAACTTGTAGATTTCCACGGTCTGCTTGATCTGCGCGTCGGTCAGATGACGAATCGGGCTGACTGCGCGGGCGGCAAGATAGCCTTTGGCGCATTCTTCCAGATAAACCGCGGCGTTGAGCGCCTGCTTCATGGAATCTCCGGTCGTCATGACTCCGTGATGCGCCAAAATAACCGCGTGGCCGTCGCCCAAAAATTGGACGGTGTCGATGCCCATCTGCTCGCTGCCGGGGGAGCTGTAAGGGGCCACCGGGACGTTGCCGCCGCAGGCGTTGCCCAAAGTTGTAAGGTCGGCGTGGAATTCGTCCTGAATCAGGCCGATTGCGGTTGCGTAAGGCTGATGCGTGTGGATGACCGCGTTCACATCCGGTCTGTGATTAAAAATGTACAGAATGGCGGCTGTGTCCGACGACGGCTTGCGATCGCCCTCGATGACTTTTCCCTCTGGATCCATCACGATCACGTCGTCCGCCTTCATGTCCTCATAGATCATTCCGGACGGCGTAATCAGGATTTCGCCGGAGGGTTGGCGGAGACTCAAATTACCTCCCGCGAGAGAAATCAGCCCGTAGCGGTCCAGACTCATGCCGGCCTTGATAATTTCCATTTTTTCTGTTTCAAACATAGTAAACCTCCTCAATCTTTTATAAAAAGGGGCGGCAGTTCCTCAGGAGAGTGCACAATCCAGTCAGGCTCATACGCGGAAAGGGAGCGCGGGTTCTGGTAACCCCAGGCAACGGCAGCCAAGGGCACGCCCGCAGCCCGCGCTGTCCTCATATCCACGTCGGTGTCGCCGACGAACAGGCACTCCTCCCGACTCAGGCCGAGGAATTGAATCAAATGCAGCAGCGAACGCGGGTCCGGCTTTGAAATCGTGTCGGGTGTCTGGCCCGCGACCGAATTCAGAAGTCCGGGGAAAAAGGAAGAGATGACCTGTTCGGCCAGCGGCGCCGGTTTGTTGGTGAGCACGGCCGTCGCCGTTCCGCGACGCCGGAGCTCATGGAGCAGCTTCGGAATGCCGGGAAACGGGCGCGTCAGCGCGCAGGGGTCTTTCAGGTAAGTCTGCAAATCATATCGGCGAATCGGCTCCAGCAGTTCCGCAGCCCGGTCGGACGGGCAGCCGCCCAGCAGCAGCAGGCGGGGATAAAATTCCGCGATTGGCAGGCGGCACAGGCCGCGGCACTGTTCGGCGGAAACCGGACTCAGGCCGAAGTGCGCGAGCGAAGCGTTGCAGCAGCGGCACAGGGTCGGGAGAGTGTCCAGCAGGGTTCCGTCAAGGTCGAAAATACAGGCCCTGAACATTCCTTATACCGCGGAGAAATCCTCGAAGCGAATTTCCTCAAGGTCTTTTTCGCTGATTTCGAAGGATTTTCCCATCAGGTTTTCGACCGCGCCGATTAGCGTCATGGCATCCATCTTGTATTTTTTGAGCAGGTACATTTTTGAAGCGCCGTGCGCGTAGGTGTCCTGCAGGCCGACCTTCACCAGCTTTTTGCCGATTCCGTGCTCGGCCATCACGTCTGCGACCGCAGAACCCAGACCGCCGATCACGGTTCCGTTTTCAATGGTGACGACGCCGTATTTTGCCTTTTGGCACGCTTCCACTACTTGCGGGTCCGTGAAGGGCTTCAGCGTGGAGACATGCAGGTGCCGGATGGAAACTCCTTTTTCCCGGAGCGCGGCGGTCGCGCGCAGAGCTTCCTCCGTGCAGACAGAAGAAGAGAGCAGTGTAATGTCTGTTCCCTCTGAAAGAATGCGGGCGTGGTTGAAGCGGATCGGCTCGTCCGCCGGGAAGAAACGGGGGACTTCCTTGCGGAGCATCCGGATAAACACGGGGCCGTTGTAGCTGTAGGCGAGGTCGAGAACCCCCTCGATCTCCGTCGCGTCCCCAATGTCGAAGATGGCGAGGTTTGGAACCGTGCGCAGCACGCCCACATCATTTGTGGACTGATGCGTCACGCCGCCCGGCGTGGTGATTCCCGGGACAAAGCCGACAAAAACCACGGGAAGATTCGGGTAGGCCACGCTCATTTCCAGCTGGTCGAGGATGCGGCGGTACAGAAAGACCGAAAACGTGTGCAGGAACGGACGGAAACCTTCGCGCGCCATACCGGCGGCCCAGGAGCACATGTTCTGCTCCGCGATGCCCATGGAAAAATAGCGGTCTGGGAAAACCTCGTGGAATTCCTTGATTTCACAGGAGGTTCCCAGGTCCGCAGACATCACGACGACCTCCGGGTGCTCTTTGGCAAGACGAATCATGTTTTTGGAATGCGTATTCACTTCAATTTTCATTGCTTTTCACCTCACCCTTTCGTTACATCTGCTCGCAGAAAGAGATGAACTCTTCCCGGCGGTCTTTCGGAATTCTGACAAAATGCTTCGGGACAAGGGATTTCAGCGGAGGAATCCCCTGCGCGGGGTCGGTGTCGCAGAGAACCATCAGCGGCTTTCCCGGATGCGGGGTCTGCGCCGCTTGTTCCAAAGCTTCAATATCGTGGCCGTTAATCTGCACCGCTTCCCAGCCGAACGCCTTCATGCGGTCGGTCAGCGGCTCCGTGTTCATCACGTCCTTGGTCCAGCCTTCCACCTGCTGATGGTTGATGTCCGCGTAAACGATGAAATTGTCCAGATGATAATAGGCGGCGGCCTGGAAGCATTCCCAGTCCTGTCCTTCTTCCAGTTCTCCGTCGGAGAGCATGCAGTAGATTTTTCCGGCGTTTCCCTTCAACTTGTACGCGTGGGCTGTGCCCGCTGCAATGGAAACCGTCTGCCCCAGGGACCCCGCCGTGTTTTCAAAACCCGGGGAGTGTTCCGCTCCGATCATTTCCATATTCCAGCCGTCCGCGTTGAATTTGTCGATGGCGGCTTGTGAAATGCGTCCGCATTCCGCCAGTGCGCAGTAGATGACGGAGGCGTAATGGCAGCAGGAAACGAACAGGCGGTCCCGATCCGGCGTTTGTTCTCCATTGTAAAGAGAACCCTTCGGGTAGTCCATGTTTTGCGCCGAAGGAACTCCCGGAAACGGCTGGGCGTCCGGATTCCCGAGGCTGGGCCCGATGTTCAGGATGTTCATGTAGAGAGTGGTGACGATTTCTGCGGAAGAGCAGGCCTGTGTGAGGTAGCAGCCCCCGCGCTCGATCGCCAGGCTGAGAATGTGCTTGCGCACGTTGGTGGCTGCGCGGGCAATCTCCTCGTTGGAAAATTTTTTGTCCGGCATAATACAGATCTCCTTTCGACTCTAACTCCGTAGGAATGTTTAGACGGAAAAAGCTGGGCAGGGCTTTCTAAGCAAGCCGCTTGTTGCCGTGCTGGCCTGACCGGGTAACGGGACATGACCCAGACGGTATAATAATTATTTCATATAAATGAACATATGTCAATACATAATATTTGATAAATCCCTAAAATATATTTAAATAAAACGATTAAAATGTGCAGAATATCAAAAAACAGTTGACATTTTATCAAAAATTGAGTAAAGTAGAATTGTGAAAAGATTCATTGGTATGAACATAATTTAATTCATGAGCACGAATGGCGGAAAAAACAGGAGGAATTTCAAGCATGAAAGCAGTTGTAAAAAGCTCGACTGGCTACGATAACATGATTTATGAGGAAATCCCGGAACCGGAGGCGACCGGTGATCTGGTGAAAATCAAGGTTGCCTATTCCGGAATCTGCGGGACGGACCTTCACGCGTTCAAAGGAACTTACTCCAGCACAAAGCCGCCGGTGGTCCTGGGACACGAGTTTTCAGGAATCGTCACCGCGGTGGGGCCGGAGGTGAAAAAAATCAAAGTCGGGAATCGTGTGACAAGCGAGACGACGTTTTCCACCTGCGGCCACTGCTCCTACTGCCTTTCCGGGGATTACAACCTCTGTTCTCACCGCAGGGGCATCGGCACCCAGATCAACGGCAGCATGGCGGAGTATGTGGTCAGCCGCGAAGAGAGCATCCACATCGTGCCGGAAGGTGTCTCCCTGCTTTCGGCGGCGCTGACCGAGCCGCTGGCCTGCGGTGTTCATGCCGGCATTGAAAAGGGAGATGTGCAAAAGGGCGACGTCGTCTGCATTTTCGGTGTCGGCGCCATCGGCCAGATGGTGGCGCAGGTTTGCAAGGCAAGGGGAGCGACGGCTGTCGTGGCCGGGTTGAGCTCGGACCGGGAGCGCTTCCAGATCGCGCTGGACAACGGCGCGGACCGCGCGGTCGACCAGATGAAGGAGGACCTGGCGCAGGTCATCGGCCAGATGACCGGAGGCGAAGGGGCGGATATTTCCTTTGAATGTTCCGGAGCGGTGCCGGCAGCCAACAAGGCGCTGGAAATTACGCGCCGAAAGGGCAAAGTGATTCAGATGGGTGTTTTTCCGCAGTCAAAGGAGCAGATCTGGACGGATTTGATTCTGCACAAGGAGATCAACTATGTCGGTTCCCGCAGTCAGAAGCCGAGTTCCTGGAGAACTTCCATTCAGCTGCTTGCGGCCCACACGGTTGTCCCGGAAAAAATCGTGACGAAAATCGTCACCCTGGAGAATTGGAGGGAGGGGTTCGAGACGTCGATGCGCGGAGAGGGAGTGAAGGCCGTAATTTCCTGCAACGCCGACCTGGAGGACAAATAAAAAGGCAGAGGCAAAAGCCTCTGCGCAACATTTTCTGTTTTGTTTTGGGAACGGCTAATTTCCGCGGGCAAGCTCCAGCATGCGAACGGCAAGCGCTTCGTCTGCGACAAGGACGTTGATGTATTTTCCCCGGATGGCCCCAAGCACCGCCTCCGCCTTAAACGCAGCCGCGCTGATGCCGACGGACCACTCGGCGGCATGCATGGCGTCCAGCGGCGCCCCGATGGTGTAACGGCCCTCCGGCTCCATATCGATCGGGCTTCCGTTCCGGTCATAAGGGCGCGCCAGCAGGTGCCCCACGGCCCCTTTCCCGATGATGTTCATGCGGTCCTGATCGGTGAAATAGCCGGACTGCTGCAGCGTGGTGCCGGAGTCGAACGATCCGATTCCGGTCAGGATGATGTCGACATGGTTGGCCTGGTTCAGGGTTGCCTCGATCTGAGGCTCTTTGATCAAATAGGAGTGTACGGTTTTGCTGCCGACGTAAATCGGGGCGTAAATGTTGGAATAAGTGCCTCCAAGCCGCTTGGAAATCCGGAGAGCCAGCTCGATCCCGTCGATGTTGGGATTCCCGGTGCCGAGGCAGCCGACCATTTGGACCACGTGAACGTTGTAGTAGTCCTTCCGTTCGATCAGATCGCAGAGGTACTGCGGCGCGGCGCCCCAGGAAATGCCGATGACCTTGTTGTTCTCCATAATGGTGTTAAAAAAGTGGCTGGCCGCCTCGCAGCACCTGCGCAGTGCCTTGTGGTATTCGTAGGAGCCGTTAACCACAATCGCTTCCCGCAGACCGAACGTGTTCCGCAGGTCGAACGAGAGCTTCGCGTTTTTTCGCACCGGGCTGTGAACAATAATTTCCACGATTCCGGCATCCTTCGCTTCCTCCAGAAGGCGGGATACCGTTGGCCGGGAAGTATTCAAAATTTTCGCAATATCAATTTGATTCAGTTTCTGTTCATAATAAAGTTCGGCGGCACGCACCAGAAGGTCGGTTTTATCTTCCATTGGGAAGAATACACTCCTTTGTTAAAATCGGTAAAGATATTCTGATAGCAGTATACCATAATCTTGACGATCTCAAAAGGACTATTCAATAAATCATTTCGGAATGGAGACGAGAGACATGTATCGGTATGAAACAGCCGTAAAAAATCCAACCGGTCTGCACGCAAGGCCGGCTTCACAAATGACGCAGCTCTGCAAAAAGTTTTCCGATAATATCGCGCTGGTCTGCGGAACGAACCGCGTGAATCCCAAAAGCATCATTTCCATCCTGTCCGCCGGAATCAAACAGGGGACCGCGGTCACCGTTGAAGTGGAGGGGGAAAACGAAGAGGCCGTGTGTATGCAAATCGTTTCGCTGATCGAAAATCTTACTGATTAAGGAGATGACCGGGACATGCGGGCAATTTACGAAGATCTGGTTGTCTGCGGCGTTGATGCCGCGGACGCGGAGGACGCGATCCGTCAGGTTGGGCGTCTTCTTTTCCGGAAGGGATTTGTCAAAGACACCTACGTTGACGCGGTGGCCGCACGTGAAAAGGAGTTTCCGACGGGCTTGCAGCTGAAAAATCTTGCCGTGGCAATGCCGCATACCGCGGGCGTTCACGTCAACACGCCAGCGGTATGCGTGGCCAAGCTGGCACATCCGGTTCAGTTCGCGCACATGGGCGATCCGGAAACGGAAGTTCAGGCGGAGCTTTTGTTCATGATGGCGATTCAAAATCCGGATGCCCAGCTGGAAACCCTGCAAAAGGTGATGAAGGTTTTTACCGACGAAGCGGCCGTCGCCGAATTTAAGGCGGCCGGCGACAGGGAATCCCTTTATCAGGCGGCGAAACGCCATATCGGGTAAAACGAAGAGATGAAATTCAAGGAGGTAAATGCAATGGCAAAACATGTAAAGATTCTTTGCGTCTGCGGTTCGGGGACTGTCAGCTCCGCGATGGTCGCGAACAAGCTGAAGGAAAAGCTTGCCGACTACGGCTATGCTGTTGAGGCGACGGAATGCAGCCCAAACTCCGCCGAAACGGCTTTGGCCTCGGGAGGATTTTCCCTGATGGCCTGTGTCAGCCCCGTCTATCAGGAGTTCGGGGTCCCAAAGGTAAACGCGGTCGGCATGCTGACCGGCCTTTCGGAAGATCAGGTGCTGCAGGACTGCTTGAAAATTTTAGAGAAGGAATAAGCAATCCTTCTGCGCGGAGAGTATGAATTTATAAAGAAATCCAAAGGGATTAAAAAAATACGGAAAGCCGTTGGACGGCGTGACAAAATCAAGGGGGATGTTTGTATTGGATAATTTCTTTAAAGGCATGAGCGACGTTTTTTCTACGTTCGGGGCGGGTGTCTTTGTTCCTGTCATTTTGTTTGTCATTGCGATCGGCATGGGAGTAAAAGGGAAAAAAGCCTTTAACTCGGCTCTTCTCTGCGCGGTTGGACTGACCGGGTTCAATCTGGTCATCAGCAGCTATGGGAACATCATTACTCCTGTCGTCAATTCCATGGTAAAAAACTCGCATGTAAACCTTCCCGCGCTGGACACCGGGTGGCAGTCCACCTCTGTGATTGCTTATTCCACCAGCGTCGGCCTGATCTTCATCGGAATCGCCATTGTAATCCAGCTTGTGCTCTTTTTCAGTAAATGGACGGACATATTCATGGCTTCCGACTTATGGAACAACTATTCGTTCATGGTATGGGGCTCCATGCTTTATGCCCTGACGAAAAACATGTGGCTTGCGCTGACCTGCATGGTCGTGCAGCTGCTGTACATTCTGCTTTTCAGCGAAGTGGTCGCCAAGCGCTGGTCGAATCACTATCAGTACCCGAACTGCTGTATGACTGCTCCGCACCATATGGAAGCGGTGCCGTTTGCCCTTTTCATGAACTGGTTTCTCGGGAAGCTCGGTTTTAACAAAATCAAGCTCAACGCGGCTTCCATTCAAAGACGGTTCGGCCTCCTGGGCGAGCCGATGTTCATCGGCCTGGTGATCGGCGCACTCATCGGCGTATTGGGGAATCTCAGCGCTTTGAATCAGCTGGCCTCATGGGGAGTCATCACCTCCTCCGCGGTTTCAACTGCGGCGGTTATGGCGGTTTTCCCGAAAGTCGGCGGGATTTTCGCTTCCGCGTTCACCTCGCTGACAGACGCCTATAAATCCAAGGCTGCGAAGAGCGGGCAGGGACGCGTCTGGTATCTTTCCGTCAACGACGCCGCCGGCTACGGCGAGCCGAACACGCTGGTGACCGGCATTCTGCTGATGCCCATTATGCTGCTGCTGGCGTTTGTCCTGCCGGGCAACACCATCCTGCCGATGCTTGATCTGGTCGCGCTGCCTTACATGGTTGAGGTGTTTGTCTGCGTTTCTCACGGCAACATCGCCAAAAGCCTGCTTTCCGGCGCCATTTGGTTCAGCCTCGGCCTGATTGTTGCCTCGCAGCTGGCTCCCACCTTTACGCAGGTTGCGATTGCAGCGGGCTTTGAGCTGCCGCAGGCCGGCGTGTACATCATGAGCTTCGGAATCATGTGCCATCCCCTGATCGCGGGTCTGTTTTACGCGTTCCTGTCCCGGAACCCGGTGATCATCGGCGGCGTGATTATCCTGTACTTTGTTCTTTACTATCTGTTCCGTAAGAATAAGGACCGTGTGGTGGACTGGCTGGAAAATTACGGAGCCATTCCGGAAGTTTCCCAGACCTGAGCACGATTTGCTGAAACAGAAGGCCCTGCAGCAATCGCAAGTTCCAAAACAGATCCGCAGCCGCTGTTGCAGGAAAGGACAGCGGCCCTTTTTTAAGGAGAGGGAAATGCTTGATTTTTTGAAAAGCGAACCACAGAACATAGTTGTCGTCGGCGATGCTTTTGTCCGGCCGGAGACGATGGAGCGCGCTGTCCGCGCCTCGCGGGTTAACGCGGCGGAGGTATCGCGCGTTTTCTGGGGAAATGAGGATAAAGACGACTTTGCCGCCCGCCAGATGAATCTTGAGAAAAACGGACCGGAAGCGGAACCCTGGGCGGAGGGCCTTGCTCCCCTGCTGAAGGACTGCACCGTGCTGATGACTCATTTCAGCCCTGTGCCGCGCGGGCTGATTGACCGGGCACCGAAGCTTCGGGCCGTACTGACCTGCCGGGGCGGGATGGAACACATCGACGTAAAGGCGGCCGGCGAGCGGAAAATCCCGGTGATCAACGTAATCCGGAACGCGGTGCCCGTCGCGGAATTCGCACTCGGCTTGATGCTTGCAATGACGCGCAACATCGCGTCTTCCCATCATCGGCTGATGGAGGGAGAGTGGCTTAAGGAATTTCCGAACTCCGGGTTTGTCTCCACGCTCGGCAGCCTGACCGTCGGTCTGGTCGGACTGGGAAATGTGGGGATGGAGCTTGCAATCCGTTTAAAAGCGCTGGAAGTTCCATTGATCGTACAGGACGATTATCTGGACCGGGACCGCATGAAGCGCAATGGTTTGGGAGATGTTACAATCGTAGAGACGAAAGAGGATGTGTTTCGGCTTGCCGATCTGGTGAGCCTGCATCTGCGCCTGACGCCGGAGACGCGAGGCATAATTGATCAAAGCTGCTTTTCACTGATGAAGCCGAGCTCCTATCTGATCAACACGGCCCGGGGAGGACTAGTCAACCAGGCCGACCTGATCGACGCTCTGCGCCGCCATGCCATTGCGGGCGCGGCCCTTGACGTGTTTGACCGGGAGCCGCTGACCCCGGAGGATGGATTTGCCGGATTGGACAATGTGGTGATTACCCCCCACATTGCCGGCGCTACCGTTGACGCGATTCCAAATTCCCCATTTCTTCTCATGCGAACGGTCGATAAAATCCTGACGCAGGGACTGAAAGACAGAATTGTAAATTACAAAGAAATTTTTTCGGACTGATTAGGAGGATTTTGACATGATTTTAAAAGAGGAACGCGAGCAGGTTGTGGAGTTTGGAAAGAAGCTGGTGGAGCTGGGCCTTACCGCAGGCACGTTTGGAAACGTCAGCGTATATAGTCCGAAGGAAAAGCTGATGGCGATCAGCCCGTCCGGAATGGACTATTTTCAGATCGACCCGGAGGATGTGGTTGTGCTGACGCCCGACGGAGAAAAGGTAGACGGCGAAGCGAAGCCTTCGAGCGAATACGACATGCACCGAATTTTCTACCAGAAGAGGCCGGGCGTCAATGCCGTGATTCATACGCACTCCGTTTACGCGACCACGCTGGCCTGCCTGCACTGGAAAATCGAGCCGATTCACTATGAGGTTGCCTACGCGGGGCCGGATGTCCCGTGCATCCCGTATGTACAGTTCGGAACCTACGAGCTGGCCGTGGCGGCTCTGCAGGCCATGGGGAACGATCATTATGCGTGCCTGCTCGGCAACCACGGCCTTCTCGCCGTGGGAAGCAGCCTCACTTACGCGCTGGATGTTGCGCAGCAGACGGAATTTGTCGCTCAGCTGTATTACAACACCAGAGTTGCGGGCGGCGGCGTCAACCTGACCGACAAGGATATGAAGAATGTTTTGGGAGCGTTTCAGTCATACCGTCAAAGATAACAAGGGAGATAATTTTATGAAAGTCATCAAGGGCCTGGCCGGTGCTTCCGGATATGCGGCCGGACATGCCGTGGTTTTTTCGCGGACGGTAATTCCGACCGATAAAAAGAAGATTGAAGATCCCGAAGCGGAAATAACCGCGCTTGAATCCGCGCGTTCGCGTTACGTCCGCTCTTTGGGGCTTTTGGCGGAACGCGCCCGCCGGGAGCACGGCGAACAGGAGGCCGCTATTTTTGAGGCTTACCGGGAAATAGCGTCGGACGACGTGTTTTTTGATGAGATCAAGGAAAAAATTCGCACGGAGCGCGTCGACGCCTCCTGGGCGATCGAACAGAAGCGTTCGGAAACGGAATCTGTTTTGGACGGTTTGGACGATCCCTATTTGAAAACCAGAAAGGACGACATCAACAACGTCTGCAGGGAGGTTACGGCGGAGCTGCAGGGCGCCGGCGCCGCGGACCCGATTGCCGAAGCCGGCGGGGACGACTTGATCGTGTTTGCCGAAGATCTGACTCCTGCCGATACCGTCCGCCTGGACCGCGCGCGTCTGAAAGGCATGGTGACAGAAAAGGGCGGCGTGACGTCCCATACCGTGATTCTGGCCAAGCTGCTTGGAATTCCGGCGATTGTGGGAACGGGCCCCATGCTTTCGGAGGTTCAAAACGGAGACGAAGTGCTGGCCGACGGCGGCTCCGGCACGGTGGTCCTTTCGCCGGACGCAGCCGGCAGGCAGGGTTTTCTCGCAAAACAAAAAAAGGCGGGGCTTCGGGAATCTTTATACGCGGAATGCCGTGCGAAACCCGCTCGTACCCGCGACGGCTTTTCCGTGCGCGTGGATGTTAATTCCGGCGATAAAGAGAGCATAGAGACGTTCAACGCCGATGAGTGTGACGGCGTAGGGCTGTTCCGCACGGAGTTCCTCTATATGGGGCAAAAGGATTACCCGTCCGAAGAATTCCAGTTTGAAGTCTACCGCGGCATGGCGGAAAAGGCGGGCGGAAAGGAACTGATTATCCGCACGCTGGATATCGGCGGCGACAAGCAGCTGGATTATATGGACCTTCCCAAAGAAAGCAACCCGTTTCTGGGGTTCCGCGCCATTCGGATCTGCCTTTCCAGGCCGGAGCTTTTTCAAACGCAGCTGCGCGCCATTCTGCGGGCCGGCGTGTATGGAAACGTGAAAATCATGTTCCCAATGATTGTGAACCTGGAGGAGCTGCTTCAGGCGAAATCACAGCTGGAGGCCGCCAAGAGAGAACTGGACGGACGCCAAATTGCCTATCGAAGAGACATCCCGGTCGGCATCATGGTGGAAACGCCGGCCGCGGTACTGCTCTCGGATATTCTTGCGAAGCATGTGTCGTTTTTTTCCATTGGCTCGAACGATCTGATTCAGTATACCACGGCGACGGACCGGATGAACGAAAAAGTTCAGTATCTGTATGACAGCTGCAACCTGTCCGTGCTGCGGTCGATCCGGATGGTCTGCCGGAACGCGCACGCGAACGGCGTGCAAGTCGGAATCTGCGGAGAGACGGCTTCGGAGCCCCGCCTGATTCCGCTTTGGTGCGCCTTGGGCGTGGATGAGCTTTCGGTGGCTCCGCCGCTGGTCGGGCGGACCAAATATATCGTCGGGCAGGTGTCCAAAAAGGAAATGGAAGAGAGGACGGAAAAGCTTCTCGCTTCCGGAAGCATTCCGGAAGCCAAACAGGAGCTTTCGGGAATTCTCGGGGAGCTTGGACTATGAGTGGAAAACGGGCAGGGAAAAAGCGGGCGGCGGCAGTCCAAAGTAAAAAAATCGAATCCGTGCGGGGCGAACGCTGCGTCTACTGCGGGAAGCCCCTCGAAGCGGGCGGCGAACCGTTTGAAGCGACAGTTAAAAGCCGCAGATTCCATACGTGCTGTGCCTCCTGCAAAGAGGCAACCGAGCGTTATGTCCTGCTGGATAAGCGGAAAAAAGTCTGGCTGTATCTGACTCTTCTTCTCTGTGCGGCCGGGATTATCATCAGCGCCATGGGGGCCGCGAATCTCTTTATGTACGGCAGCATCCTTCTTGCCGGAATTGGATTTTTGGCCTTTCCGTACCCGATTACGACGTTTGAGACATTTTTGAGCTGCCCGATTCAACGGGTGACTGTGATCACCCGCGCGGTGGGGGCCTTGCTGAGTGTTTTGGGTCTTCTTTTCCTGCTCCTGGCCCACTGAAAGAAGCGGGGGCTTTTACCGTCTTTTGACCGCGTTCCGCCCGCAGCGAGCGCGGATTCAGCCGGAAGTCAGCATGCCGGTTTCTGAAACGTCGTATCCGCCGATCGCCTGAAGCTCGGCGCGGAACTCCGGGGAGCGAACCGTTTCCAAAGTCTGCCGAAACAACGGCTTTGAAAGGTTTTCCTTCTTGAAAACAAGGTCGTACCGTTCCTTCTGCAGAGGAACGAATTCAATCGAATCAACCTGCATCGCCGTTTTTTCAATGCCGACCGCGGCGTCCGCTCCGCCGCGGGCAACCGCGCCGGCAGCCGCAAGATGTGTGAGGCAGGCGCGGTTGTAGCCCTTGATCTGCGTTCCCTCAAGACCGAGCAGGCGCAGATGCTCATCCAGAAGGATTCTGGTTCCGCTTCCTTTTTCGCGGTTTGCAATGGTGATGTCGGAGCGTTTCAGGTCTTCCCAGGAGCACAGGTTTTTCGGATTCCCTTTTTGCACGTAGAAGCCCTGCATCCGGTAGGCCAGATTAACCGAGACAACCGCAGTTCCGGGGAGCAGGCTCCGGAGGTATGTCGTGTTGTACGTTCCGGTTTTCCCGTCCCAAAGATGAGCCGTCGCAAGCTGCACTTCATTGTTGTAAAGCCCGTAAAGACCGTTGTAACTGCCGATATACGAACGAAGAATCCGCTGGCTTGGGCGGGATTCCTCCAGCCTGCGGGAGAGCAGGTCGAGCGCAAGGTCCTGCCCGCACAGGACAAATCCGTTTTCGACAGGCTCCCGCTCTGAAAGAAGAGGATTTCGGCCTGCGTTTTTGTCCGCTTTGCCCGGGCCGGTCTTGGCGGACTCAAGATACGCGCGAATGTCGCTGTAATCAAAGCGGATTTTATTGCCGATGCGGTAGCCGTTCAGCTCTTTCCGCTTAATCAGCTCGTAGACCAGATTTTTGCTGATTTTCAGCAGATCCGCGACTTCCTGGGGAGTCAGTGCAGTAAGCTCTTTTGCCGGTTGGTTCATTTCACAAGTCCCTTTCCGCTTTGTTTTGTTATTAATTATACCAAATTGTCATTTGTTTGCAAGAAAAGGATGGTGCCTTTTTGCACTGACTTTATTTATTTTGGTTTATGATGGAATTAATTGGGATTTTTTCTACGCCTCATTAATAAATTATGTTTAAAATCGAATAAAACCTTTTATCTAACGGATTATTTTCGAAGTATTGCAATATAAAACAAAACGATTTAAAATAAAACGGTACAAAAACAAACAGAATGCGGACGGAAGCAAAGAAGCTTAACGGCTTTGCTTCGTCTGTTTTTTTATTTGCTGGTACCGGAATACCCGGCTGCGGCAGACAGGAGGAAAGAGAGGATGGAAATGGGTCAGGTAAAGTGGAAAAATGTACGATTATACAGGGTCGCCGTCGGCCTATCCCTGACGATTCTGGCGGTCGGTCTTTTTTGGGGATGTTCTCAGGGGAGCGCGAGCCCGCCGAATTCACAGGCCGCCTCCATTCTCTCCTCCGACATCTCATCCGAGGCGACTTCCAGTCATCGGAAGGCCGCAGACGGGACAAGGACGATCACGGACATGATGGGAAACCGCATCACTGTGCCTGACGAGATCCGCCGGGTGTACTGTTCCAGTCCCATTGGAACCGACTTCCTTTACACGCTCGCGCCAGAAACGCTCCTCGGGTGGAGCTGGGCTATGTCGGACGAGGAGAAAAAATATATTCTCTCTCCGTACAAGGATCTGCCGGTTCTCGGAGGGAATATGGCGGGACAGAATTCCATCAATACGGAAACCGTTATTAAACTGAAGCCGGATATCATTCTGGACTTTGCGCACGAGGGACAGGTCGGCGAAGCGGTGAAAAAGCTGAGCGAACAAACAGGAATCCCAATTGTGGAGGCGCCCTCCGATCTGGACCGGACTGAGGAATGCTATCGATTTTTCGGGGATCTCCTCAATCGGAAAGACCGCGGCGATCAGCTGGCGGATTATGTAAGGGACTCTCTCGCAAGGACGAAAGCCGTCTGCGAAAAGGTCCCGGCCGGCCAGCGGATGAAGCTGTATTATTCGGAAAGCGCCGACGGGTTAAAAACGGATGGGACGGACTCCATGCATACGGAGGTGATCGACTTTGTCAGGGCAATCAACGTGGTGGATATGAAAACCACCGCGATGGCGAATGGAACGGCTGTGTCGATGGAACAGGTCCTTGCCTGGAATCCGGAGGTAATTCTGTTGAATAGGAAGATGGGGGGCGATGAATTTTTAAAATCCGTTTACTCCGACCCTAAATGGGCCGCCGTTTCCGCCGTGAGGAACAAACGAATTTACACGCCGGTTTCCGTCCCGTTCAACTGGTTTGACCGCCCGCCCTCCGTGGCGCGCGTGCTGGGGGTACAGTGGCTTGCGAGTGCTTTGTACCCCGATACGGTAAAAATAGACCTGAAAAGTGAAATACAAAAATTTTATCAGCTTTTTTATCAGGCCGAAGTATCCGGTGAGCAGGCCGAAGCGCTGCTGAAAGCCTCGGGAGTCGGTCCATGAACGCCCCGTCGGTCAGGCTTGTAAAGATCGGGCCAAGGGCCGGACGCGTGAGTGTGAGCCAAAAAAGAGTGAAAATCGCGGCGGTATTGCCCATTCTGCCGATTGCCGCTTTTCTGTTTTCCCTCACGGTCGGGCGGTATGGAATCCCGCTTCCCGAGTTTTTCAGGCTGCTCCGGATGCGGGCGCTGGGAATCGCCTTGGAAGGAAACTTTTCCACAATGGCGACGGTCCTGTTCGGCGTGCGCCTTCCCCGGATCCTGAGCGCCTTGCTGGTCGGCGCGGCTCTTTCCGCCTCCGGCGCGACGTATCAGGGAATATTCAAGAACCCGATGGTGTCGCCGGATATTCTCGGCGCCTCGGCCGGCGCCGGTTTCGGCGCGGCGCTGGCGATTCTGAACTCGTTCGGAATCCCGGGGATTGAACTCTCTTCTTTTTTAGGCGGAATCACCGCCGTTTTAATGACTTCGCTTTTCACCCGCGCGGTTGGGCGGCACGGAGAAACGGTTTTGCTTTTGATTCTGACCGGAATGGTGGTGCAGAATCTGTTTAGCGCATTCACCTCCATCACGAAGTATGTTGCGGACCCGAATGACAAGCTCCCGGAGATCACGTTCTGGCTGATGGGAGGACTTTCCTCCATCACCTGGCGGGAGGTTTGGATGCTTCTGATTCCCTGTGCGGCCGGCATGATCCCGCTTTTTTTAAGCCGCTGGCAGATCAACGCGCTGACCTTCGGGGACGAGGAAGCACAGTCGCTCGGCGTGGATACGCGGAAAATCCGCATTTTGCTGATTTTCTCGTCCACTCTGCTGACCTCGGCTTCCATCGCGGTCTCCGGAATGATCGGCTGGGTCGGGTTGATTATTCCGCATCTGACGAGACTTGTGGTCGGCCCCAATTACAAAACGCTTCTGCCGGCGTCCGTTCTGATCGGGAGCGCCTTCCTTCTTTTGGTTGACAATGCCGCCCGCTGCATTTTTCCGACGGAAATTCCGCTTGGAATTCTGACCTCAATCATCGGCGCCCCGTTTTTTCTCTATCTGCTGCTGAAACGAAGGGGGGCGGCGGAATGAAACTGGAGCTTTCGTCCGTCGCGTGCGGGTACGGCGGAAAGAACGTCCTCAGCGGAATTTCGTTCAGCGTTTCCTCCGGCGAAATTCTCTGCATTCTGGGACCGAACGGCGTGGGAAAAACCACGCTGTTCAAATCGGTGCTCGGATTTCTGAACCTGAGGGGAGGGGAAATCCGGGCCGATGGGGAGAATGTGAGCGGCTGGTCGCGAAGACGGTTTGCACGTTCCATCGGCTACGTCCCCCAGGCGCACAACACCCCCTTTCCGTTCACGGTCTTCGATGTGGTCCTGATGGGCCGCACCGCCTATTTCGGCACGTTTTCCACGCCGGGCGAACAGGATCGTAAAATCGTTGAACGGGTGCTCGAGGCGCTGGAGATTGGTTGTTTGAGGAACCGCCGGTTTACGGAGCTCAGCGGCGGCGAACGGCAGATGGTTCTCATTGCCCGGGCGCTGGCGCAGAAACCGAAAATTCTTGTAATGGACGAACCAACCAGCAATCTTGATTTCGGGAATCAGATTCGCGTTCTGAGGCGGATTAAGAAGCTGTCGCAGAGCGGCCTGGGAGTCGTGATGACGTCCCATTTTCCCGATCATGCGTTTCTGTGTTCTTCCCGCGTGGCCCTGCTGCGGCGGGGGTGGGTTGCAGATCGGCGCGCCGGATACAATCGTTACGGAAAAAAATCTACAGGATATTTATGGGGTTTCCGTGAAAATTGCTGAAGTTTCCATCGGAAACGGCATTGGTGTCAAGACCTGCGTCCCCCTGATTAACTGAAAAAGCGTGAAGAACAAGGAGATGAAGAAGATGAATCATGCGGAAGATTTTGACTGCATCGCGGAAAATATCTTTTTCCCGATCTATGAGGTGATTGCAAAGGACATCCTCGCTTATTCCAAAATCACCTCCGGAAGGATTCTTGACCTGGGCTGCGGGGGCGGGCATCTGGGGCTTTCCGTATTAAAACAGGAAAAAGGGCTTTCAGCTGTTTTACTGGATCGGAACCCGGACGCGGCGGCGATCGCGGAACATCGGGCGGCGCAGTGGGGCCTCAGACAGCGCGCAACGCCGATCGTTGCCGACGTTTCACGGATTCCGCTTCCTGACGGCAGCGTCGACCTCGCCGTGAGCCGCGGTTCTTTCGGTTTCTGGCCGGATGAGGGCCTCGCCTTTTCTGAAATTCTGCGGGTTTTGAGCCCGGGCGGCAAAGCCTATATCGGCGGCGGATTCGGGAACCTGGACCTGAAGCGGAAAATCGTGAAAAAGATGAAGACGGTTTCCCCCGACTGGCCGGAGTGCGTTCACCGGAAGACCAACGGATTTACCGCAGAGGATTACGGCAAAATTTTAAGCGGGCTCGGCGCGGAATTTGAGTTCATTGACAATGAGGAGAAGGGCTTCTGGATTTTGCTGCAGAAGCCACGCAGAATGGAGGCTGTGTCATGAAGCTGATTACAGTTTCGGGCCCGCCGTCCTCCGGGAAAACTTCCGCCGTTCTTCAGGCAGTTCGGTTTTTCCCGCAGAATGTCAGATTCGGCGTTGTTAAATTCGACTGCCTTTCCACCTGTGACGACGGGATATATCAAAAATCGGGGATTCCGGTGCGGGTCGGCATCTCCGGAAATCTGTGCCCCGATCACTATTACATCACAAATATCAGCGAGGCGGTTCAGTGGGGGCTGAATAACCGCTTCGATTATCTGATTTCCGAAAGCGCGGGGCTGTGTAACCGTTGTTCTCCCCATATCCGGGACGTCCTCGCCGTCTGTGTGATCGACAATCTTTCCGGAATCAACACGCCCCAGAAAATCGGCCCGATGCTCCGCAACGCGGACCTCGTGGTCGTAACGAAGGGCGACATTGTTTCGCAGGCGGAGCGGGAGGTGTTTTCCTTTCACATCCGAAAAACAAACCCGAGGGCCGCCGTCGTTTCCGTCAACGGTCTCACAGGGCAGGGGGCGCTGGCTCTAAGCAAGTGGTTTGAGCGTGCAAAAGGCATTGACAGCTTGGAGCACATGCGTCTCCGCTTTACCATGCCGGCGGCCGTATGCTCCTACTGCCTCGGACAGACGCTGATCGGGAAGGAATTCCAGATGGGATTTACCAGAAAAATGGAGTTTTGAGGAATCAATATGGAACACAGTCAGATTTTAAAAATGATTCACACGCAGAAGCTGGGGCGGCTTTTCGAGCTTTGCCCTGCCATCCGGCTCTTTTTCAGCGGAATTCGGCTGGAACGGCTGGACACGGAGGAGACTCTGGAGGAGGCGCTTCAGGGGATCGCCGACGAATATCTGGAGGATTTCGGCCTGACGCGCGGAGAAATTTCGGACTCCCTCGTTCGCCTGATGGAAAAGGACCGGGACGAGAAATCCGGGGAGCAGGTCGCCGTCAGGGAACTGACCGTCCTTCCCGGACTTGATAAATCCGGGAATGCGGAGCAGTCGGGCTTTACGGTGCGCCGCGGGGAAATCGTCGCCGTCGTCGGGCCGACCGGTTCCGGGAAAAGCCGCCTTCTGGGAGACATCGAATGCCTTGCCCAGAGCGACACGCCGACGGAAAGGAGCATTCTGATCAACGGTGAAATTCCGGACGACGCCTGTCGCTTTTCGCTTGGCGGACGCTTAATTTCCCAGCTTTCACAGAACATGAATTTTGTCATCGACCTGTCGATCCGCGACTTTTTAACCATGCACGCGCAAAGCCGCATGGTTGAACGGGTGGATGACAGAATCGAGGAGGTCTTTCTTTGCGCAAACCGGCTGTCCGGGGAACCGTTCCAAATGGATTCCGGCGTCACACAGTTGAGCGGGGGCCAGTCCCGGGCGCTGATGATCGCCGACGCCGCAATCCTCAGCAATTCCCCGATCGTGCTGATCGACGAGATTGAGAACGCGGGAATCGACCGGGAACAGGCCGTCAGGCTTCTTGCCGAGCGAGAAAAAATTGTGTTTCTTTCAACGCACGATCCGCTTTTGGCCCTTTCGGCCGACCGCAGGGTGGTAATCCGGAACGGGGGCGTTTACCGGGTGCTGGAAACGTCCCGGCGGGAAAGAAGCAACCTTGCGGTGATCGAACGGGAAGACCGGAAGCTGATGGAGCTCCGCCGGTCCATCCGTCTTGGCGGCCGGCTGGATTTCGACATGGAAGCTTTTTTTCACGGAGTTCAGGGTTCGGCGTAAAGAACCTGAAACAAGAAGGAGGATACATGTATGAGTCAAATGGTCAAAACCGGCGAGGCCTGTTCCAGCGTCATCGCGGACAGCCGACTGGACTTTATCGGTCAGGTCCTGTGCCCGATGAAAGCCAATTTTAAACAGGGCTACGACGAAGTGGCGGAACAGTATAAGAAGGAAACAGGATGTGCTTTTTACAGCTATGTTCCAACCATCTGCGGGAGCAAGGGAGACCGGACCGAAGCGACGGCCGGAGACATCCTGAAATACCTGACCATCGACGATCTTCCGGGTATGATCGCCTCGTTCGGACTGGGGGATTACTTTTCCTCACAGTTCCGCGAGCGTTTTCTGAAACAGGGTTATTTTGAGTCCATCAAAAGGAACGGTTTGAGCCCGGCCTTTGAAGAAGCGGGAATTGACGACCCATCCGGCGAGTTTTACATTTATTCCGGGTATCCCGCCGTATTTCTGGTGGACCGGAAAAAGCTCGGCGATCTGCCGGTTCCCCGCAAATGGGAGGATCTGCTCAGCCCCGTTTACCGCAATAACATCACCATCGGGGGAGCGCACGGCATGGTTTCCCAAACGCTTCTGCTTTACCTGTACAAGATGTTTGGGGATGAGGGGCTTAAAATGCTGGAACCGAATGTCCGTCAGGCGATGCACCCCTCGGAAATGGCCAAACTTGCGGGCACATCTGCCAAAGCGGGTACCGCCATCTACGTCATGATGCTGTTTTTTGGAAAAGCCTGCGGCAAGACAGACCGCACGGAGCTTGTCTGGCCGGAGGACGGCGCAATTTTCGATCCCGCTTTTATTTTGGTCAAAAAAGGCATGACCGAAAAGTATCAGGTGCTGATCGATTATATCACCGGAGAGCGGTACGGGAAGATTTCCGCCGCAAACAGTTTTCCGGTGACGACTCCTCTGGTGAAAAATCCCCTGCCCGAAGGAGCAAAGCTGCAATGGCTGGGGTGGGATTTCATTAATTCTCACCGTATGGAAGAGGTTGTCGACCATGTGACGGAACCGTTTCAAAAGTTTTTAATTTAAGAGGCTAATTAAGAGGCTAAGCTGGGCTTCGGCACATAGGTTCTCGGGGCGTCTGAGAATCGGGATTATATGCGCCGCGTTTGACTCTGGGAGCTTGCAGCGAGCGCGTCAATTTTTTAGCTCTAAATATTTGACAGAAATTACCTTGCCGGATATACTTATATTTGGAAATAGAGGCGAGATTCAGACGGATGGATCTCCCATCATTTTTAAATTGGTTCCCCTGATTTTTCAAGGAATTTAGTTGCGGGCAAATGGAATGATACTATTGAAGGCGCATAAAACAGTGTGTTCCATCGCTGAATCCGGAAGGGAGAGTATCACATTGAAAACCGGTCGGAAATTGATCAAGCGGCCTTTATCGTTGTTTCTTGTTCTGGTTTTAGTTTTTTCTATTCCGTTCGTTCCAGGGGCGGATGCCGCCGTCAATGAGAATACGGTCCTTCTTGCAAGTGAAAATCTGGCGGAAGGCATCCGCTATACGGAAGAAGATGTACAAAATTATGCGGGCAAGGCGGGAGACCGGGTGCGTTTCAACCATCTGGCCGTAAGCTCCGGCGCGCGGAACATCCGGATCACAGCCGGGAAAGCAAAGGAAACGGTCAATGCGGTGGAAACCATCGGCGATCAGGCCCAACGTGAAATTTCAAGAGGAAATCAGGTTGTCGCAGGGATCAACGCCGATTCTTTTGATATGGATTACGGCAGCAACCGGGGCATTCTGGTACAAAACGGGGATATCGTCACCAGCCAGCCGTACAATTCGTACACGGAAACGCAGCCCGCCTTTTGGGTCGATTCCTCCGGATCGGCGCATATCGGCGCTCTCCGGGCAGGCGGCACGATCCGGATCGGCGGCAGCTATCAGGCCGAGGCCGATTTCATTAACCGGAACCATTTCATGGGCCCGGCCGGTTATCTTTCCCCTGCAAATTCTACGCGAATTTTCACCAGTGACCTCACAGCGGACCACGTCATGAGGAACGGCGCGGGTAAAGCGCCGACCGATCAGGCGTATGCCTTGATTCAGATCAGCGGCTTTTCCGGCTTCCTGCATGCGGGAACGGAATATACCGGAAAAGTGACCGCCCTGTATTCCTCGGCGGGCTTTCCGATCCCCGCCGACTGCATCGTCTACGCCGGATACGGGACGAAGGCCGCGGAGGTGCGCGGGCTTGCAGCGGGCATGGACGTTTCCTACGTCTGCCATCTTTATTCGGGCTCCTATACTGAAAACCCGGACGGGACGCTGAACAACCGCGGCATATTGCAGGACGACGCCGTGACCGCCGTCAACAGCTTTCAGCTTTTGGCACAGAACGGGGAATTGAACCATGCGGTCGTGGATGCGACAGGGACCGATCAGAACGCGCGGACCGTGATTGGCCTGACCAAGGACGGAACGATCCACGTGCTCACCGTCGCCAAGGCCGGTGCCTATTTCAGCGCAAGCCAAGGCTCGACCATGAAAGACGTCGCCGAATATATGCTTCAAACTCTGCAGTGCACGGGCGTAATCAATATGGACGGGGGCGGTTCCACCGAGATGATCGCACGGCGCGCCGGCAGCGGCAAGCCGACCACGGTCAGCTATCCGAGCGACGGCAGCTCCCGAATCGTTTCGAACTCCCTGTTGTTTGTCAGCGACGCGCAGCCGACCGGCGTGGTCGGCCAGGTGCTGGTGGACGGAAACACCAGCCTTTACAAAGATTCCCACACGAGTTTTTCCGTCCGGCTGACGGACCAATACGGCAATCCGATCTCCGCGCAGGGACATTCCATCGTTTGGAAAGCGGAAAAAGGCGCGATCGATCAAAGCGGAGCTTACACAGCGCCCGGCAGCGCCTGTCAGGATACGGTCACCGCAACGGTAGATGGAGTTTCGGGCACGGCGAATGTCCGGGCCTTGGATCTGAGCGGGATGAACTCGATCGGTCTCAGGGAAACCGGTGCGATCGCGGTTCAGAAAGGGGCGAAAAAGCAGTTTGCTCTTCAGGCGTATGACGCGGAAAATCAGACGGTCCTCATCGATCCCTCCGCTGCAAAATGGTCCCTGTCGAACGCAAAAACAGGGTCGATGAAAAACGGCCTGCTGTCCGTCACGGCGGCCAGCGGCACGGCCACTGTTTCCGCAAATTTCGGCGGAAAGACCTATTCAATTCCGGTGGTCGTAGGTCCGAAAGGGCAGACCGTCGACAACTTCGAGCAATTCCCGATTGAAGGATATTATGCCGGCAGCGTGCTGTATGGAAATCAAAATCAATACGGCGGAAAAAGCAGCATGCTGGGGCTAGAGACAAAAAGCACGCCGAACAGCCGGGTCCGGGACGGCAGCCGCAGTTTCCGTCTGACCTATGACACGTCGCTGTGGGCGTGGGACGACAGCAATCAGAAGCGGACGGCGAACGGGACTGCAAATTTGGTCCCGCTCTGGGATACCGGCAAGGATTATGCAGGCCATGGCAAATGGAACGAAAAGGAGCGGGCTGCGATGGAATCCAGCTTCACTGCGAAAGCCATGCCGAAAAATTTCGGCGTGTGGGTGTACAGCGGGGATGAGAACCATGACGGCGTCAGCGACAACAAAAGCTGCATGTTGAGTGTGAGTCTTTATGCGGACTGCGAGGGCGGCTATCGGAACGAAACCAAGGCGAAGCCGAAAATCCTTTTGCTGACAGACAGCATGGACTGGATCGGCTGGAAATATCTGCAGGCGGATATTCCGCAGGACTGGAAGATGCCGATTGTGTTCAATTACCTTTCCTTTTCCAACACGGAAAGGATTTTAAAGCAGTCTCAGAACTACAAGACCGACGTGCTTTTCGACGACCTTCAATTCAATTATTAATCACGAAATGAGGAGCAATTCCCTTAGAAGCTGATTCTTGAAAGTTATGAGAAATCGCGGAAGACCGGTCCGTTTCCAAGCTTATCTTCCCCGAATCCGTTCAGTACTTCTCTTAAAACCTGCTTGATTCATTTTCTGAAGCCCTAAATTGCGAACTTCTTTTGACACTGCCTTGGGTGTAAAAAAGAGCTATGTTCTCCTATTGAAAAACATAGCTCTCCTCTGTTGTTATCAAAACATGCTGCATAGATAAAACAAAAGCATCGAGGATCCCCCAATGTTTCTGGATAAGGACAATATATTACTGATTCGGATTTTGTTTGAAGCTATTTCCCGCTACAGTGATTGCCGGGGTTCGTCTTCGAATCCATTTGATATACCGTTGCTCTGAAAAAGCTGTGATATCTGACGATCCGCGCTGAGGATGAAGTTGCATAGGAAATCGCGGTCGACCTTGACCGGGATCTTGTCACAGCAGGAAAGGATGAGATTTCGGTCGAGCTTATGGATGATTTGTTTCGTAAAGTATTGAAGCGCCTTTGGACGCTTCAACAGCAGTTCCTGAAAGAGCTCGATCAGCTTATCGTTTTTGCGGTATTCGTTTTTTGGGTAACCCCTTGACAGAAGAGCAATGTTGTTATCAAAATTTGGTGCCAAGGACAGCACCGCCCCGGTCTGCACATCGCGCAGAATCCCGTAATTTTCCGTATGCCTGTCCATATTGAAGCATAAAGTGTCCAGATAAATCAGGGTGACATACTGCTTGGCGGTATCTGGGAATAACGTTTCAAAGGCATCAAAATTAAAAATATAGTCGTCGTTGTCACCGACAAGACCGTTCGCCGCCTCATAGTTGACACTGGCGCCGTCCGTGAAATCACGGCTGCGGATGTACTTGCCGTCCAGTTCATATTCCGCCATGGAGAAGCCCAGAGCTTTCCCCAGCTCATAAATAAACATTTCTGAGAACCGTTCCATGTCGTTGCCCTGCTTATAAAGCCACCAGTGCCCGTCGATCAGCCTCCAGCATTTTTCGTAGCTCCCGATATTGGTCAGCTCCGGAGTGGGGCTGTATTTTAAATTAAAGCTGTCTGGGTCACCGTACAAAGCCAGCTTGTCGAACAAATTCTCTTTAAACACAATGTCACGATAGGTGAGTGTGCTTTCCTCGTCGCCCTTAAACCAGTAGGTATCGGTGATGGTGGCGGCGCTGACTTTCAGGACCATGGAAACATCATCGTAATTGCTGAGCCGCAGCGCCTTTTTCAGAAGCCTTGAGTTCGTGCGGTGCCGGTCGATTGCCCTGCTTTCAAGCCAGCCTTCCAAATAGCCGGTTCGTTTTAAATACAGAGGAAGAAGAGCCTCGTTTATCACTTCCAGATTGCCGTCTTTTACCTGAGCAACCTGTGTGTCGCGGGACATTAAGGTTCCGTTGAGCCGCAGCAACTGACACCGCCTCCCATCCATGATGCTATGAATTTATCGTAAAGTATTTTCGTAATGGAAACACTTCCACCTGCCCCGATTTTTCTATCAAGTGTCCGGTCGCTGTCAGATAAAAGATAAACCACAGGGCTTTTGGCCTTGTGGTTTCCTGTTTTTGGTGGAGCATAGCGGGATCGAACCGCTGACCTCCACACTGCCAGTGTGGCGCTCTCCCAGCTGAGCTAATGCCCCTCATGTCAGAAAACCTAGCATTCATGCGGTTTTCCGGATCTTCCAATTTTTCGTTTGTCTTTTTCTTGTGGGGGAGTACAGGTGGTAGCTTGCGCTTCCATCTGAGCAATACCCCAAATGTCTTGCCTTTCAAACAGCTTTGTTATAATATCATATTCGTCATTTTTTTGCAAGAGCTATTCGGAAATTTTTAAAAAAATCCGATGATAGGAATGAAATTGAAAAAATATGGAAATCGTGATAAAATAAAAAGTAAAAAATAAACAATAAAATTCAAAAGGGGATCTGCATGACATACCAAATCTTATTGATTTTAGCGTTCACGCTGATGTCGGCTTTTTTTTCTGCCAGCGAAACAGCGTTTACAACTCTGAATAAAGTGAGAATTAAAAGTTTGGCGAATAACGGGAACGCGCGTGCCGCCGCAGCTTTTCATCTGGCGGAGAATTACGACAGCCTGCTTTCCACGATTCTGATCGGCAACAATATTGTCAATATTGCGGGCGCTTCCATTGCGACGATTGTCTTTACAAACTTATACGGGAGCGCAGGCATTACAATTTCCACCGCCGCCATGACGGTGATCGTATTGATTTTGGGGGAGATATCCCCAAAGTTCCTTGCTAAGGAAAGTCCCGAAAGTTTTGCGCTTTCGGCTACTCCGGCGCTGACTTTTTTCGTTTTTCTCTTCACGCCCCTGAATTATCTTTCCTCATGGTGGAAGAAGCTGCTGGGGCATCTTTTTAAGCGCAAGGATGAAAAAAAAGTTACGCAGGAGGAGCTGATGACTTTCGTCGACGAAGCTCAGAACGACGGCGGCATCGATGAGCGCAACGGGGAGCTGATTCGCTCCGCGATCGAGTTTAACGACCTTGATGCGAACGACATTTTAACTCCAAGAGTAAATATCGTAGCGGTTGATCAAAAAATGCCTATGGAAAAAATCACCGAGCTGTTTTTAAATACAAATTATTCGCGCCTGCCGGTTTACGAGGAATCCATTGACAATATTGTGGGTATGATTCATGAGAAAGACTATTTCCGGGCTTTGCACCGGGGAGAACCCAGTGTTTCACAGATCGTAAAAAAGGTTTCTTATGTCGGCACGGGCATGAAGATATCGGATCTTCTGCGGCTTTTGCAGCAGGTAAAAACACATATGGCCGTTGTTGTCGACGAATTCGGCGGCACGGAAGGCATCGTGACAATGGAAGATATTCTGGAAGAGCTTGTAGGAGACATTTGGGACGAACATGATGAAGTGATCGATTATTTTAAGAAGATAGACGATTTGACTTATGAAGTCAACTGCGCGGCAAACCTGGATGATATGTTTGATTTTTTCGACCTGAAGAAATCGGATGATGAATTCGATTCCGTGACGGTCAGCGGCTGGGTGATGGAACAGCTTGGAAAAATACCCGCCGCGGGGGATAATTTTGAATTCCAGAAAATAAAAATCACGGTATTAAAGGCTGCCGCCAGACACGCGACAATGGTAACGTTTCTGCTGCCGTGTCCGATCAATGAGGAACAGGACCGGAGAAGCAGCGAATGATTCGTCGGGAAAGCAGGGGGTGTTTATGTCCGAGTCGCTCATCACCAAAAAGGCGATTGCACAATCCGTCAAGGAACTCATGAAAAAAGAGGATCTCAGAAAAATATCGGTCGCAGACATTGTGCAGCACTGCGGAATCAACCGCCAGACGTTTTATTATCATTTTAAAGATAAGTATGATCTTGTAAACTGGATTTACTACAACGAGGTTGTTTCCGCCGTCTCCTCCCGCAAGACCTTTCAGGACTGGAGCGATGTTCTGCTTGAAATCCTTAGCATCATGAAACGAGAAAAATTTTTTTACAGAAACGCGTTGAATGTGACAGGGCAGAACGCTTTTCAGGATTATTTTTTCACTCTGACGAAAAGCCTGCTGGTAGAGATTGTCAACGCGGTGGAGGACGGGAAAGAAATTCAGGAAGCGGATAAGAATTTTATCGCCGAGTTCTATACATACGGTCTGGTCGGGATCGTAATACAGTGGGCTCGCAGCGGAATGAAAGAACAGCCGCAGGAATTGGTGGACAGGTTGAAGTATTTCATCGACGACAGCAAAAAGGTTGCGGCCGCGAGATATTTGGGCGGGATTGCCGACCAATCCAAAGGGCCGGACCGGCGTTAACACCAACGCGTCTTTGGGGTTTGGCAGTGGCGCTTTACCGCTTTGTCTGAAAAAATCAAATAACACCGTCCTCCAGTTACAAACCGGTTCAGGATCATTCGGTCGTTATCCGTACTGAGAAGAAGCAGCGGCTTGCTTCGGGAAGTTAAGGAATATTTCATCAGCCTGTTTACAGCCAGACGGCAGGCGCTGTTTTGGCCTCCCTGCTCCGCAGCGTAATACCAGCCGAACAGACAGCCATATTTTGCCATACAGTTGATGAAGCCGTCGCTGCAGCATGATTTAGCCGAGGAGGATCCTATTTCAGCGATATAGCCGAACAGGCATTTCTGCTTTTTTAAAATTTGAAAGAAACGGCTGCATTCAGCGACCATTTTTTCAGGCTCGATCCGGGTGTTGATTCTAACGGATAAAATAATGTTTCCGGCCTTCGCGATCTCCCCCGGCGAGATTTTCATTGATATCGTTCCCATCAGCGGCAATATAAAAGACACAGTCCCTGTTTTTTCGGCATATGTCGAGAATCCTTTCACGAAAACGGAGAGGACGATAACCGCAGAGGACGAAGAAATAGATTCCTGCTTCTTTTGCCGACTTTACCTTTTCGGAAAGCCGACCGGGTGAAAACGGGAGGGACCCTTTCGGCTGCTTTTCCACGGCAACCCGCTCCGGTTCAGACAGAATGGCGATACGGTTATAGCACATATTAGTACCGACAGTTTTTAAAATGAAATGGTCCACATTCTGAACCATCGAGGTTATCATGCGGTAGAAACAGCTTCTTGGATTTTCCGCCTCACGGCGTATCTTTGACATCGTGCTTTCACCGAACAGGTCCTCGGTCATGTAGCTGAACAAATCCACCGCGTTTTTCATGCTTCGGCGGGGGTCGTCCACGATTTTCCGAAGAGCAAGGTCCACGGTTGCCCCGATTGCGGCTCTTTTCATAACGGAATCAAATTTCATGCTGATCACCCCCCTTTTTTAAAATACCTTTTTGCCGAAAGGCATAAAATAGACAATTTTATAAAAGTGTCATATTTTTTTACAATTTTGTCGGATTAATATGACAGGCAGGGAAACTAAACAAGAAATCGGTAATTTATATCCGCGATCTGTTAAAAATAAGGCTTTCCTCCCGCCGGCAATATGATATACTTTTATTGCAGGACTGAAAAAGTTGAGGTGTATGTCACTGTGAAGGCTATGGAACTTTCCCTTATATTGCCGGTCAAAAATGTTGAAGAAGAAATTGTGGGTGTTCTCGATTTTATTCAGAAGCAGACCGAGAGCGTGAGCTCGGAATTAATTGTCGTCGACATGGGTTCCACTGACCGCACGGTTTTGCAGGCGGTTCGCCGGATGAAGGATATGGGACTTCACGGTTATGTGATTCAGAATGGAAATTCAACGGCTTCCGCAGCGCTGAATACGGGTATCCAAAAGGCGGACGGCAGTTACGTTTCCTTTGTATTTGCCCGCAGATTATATGAAAATTTTATTTCTGTTTATCTGGAAACGGCGAAGCGGACAAAAGCTGATTTCGTATTCGGCTGTACGGGCCGGGAGGAAGCCCGCGCAGCCGAGCGCCGTTCGCTGAGCAGCGCGATTCTTCACCGCGGCGGGGGTCAGTATTTGAAGAACTGGGTTCTCCACGGCTCCGCCATTGACATTTCCGCCGTTTTAATCCGGCGCGGATTCCTGCTGGACCGGCAGATTGAATTTGAAGAATCCTGCCGTTACGGTTATTCGGAGGAGTTTATCGCGCGATGCCTGCTGCTTTCGGACTCTGTCGTGCAGGCGCCCGTGGTGCTGAAACGAAACGAAATTAGCGAACTGAAGCGCGGAAAACAGAAACCGGCGGGCACGGATATTTTTCAGCGCGTGGAGTCGGTCCTTCGCGTTGCGGACGCGGTCAGAACCAACTGCCCGGGGGATACGGAACTGCTTCGGCTGATCGAACGGGTCCGAGCGCCGCAGGCCGTCATGAACGCGGTCGACGTCCTGCTTCGCGAAGGGAACGATATTCGCTCCGTACGGGGGTGCCTCCAGGCTTTTGGCTATAATCACTTACTGACGGTTGACCGCAGAATGGACCCGGGATTGAGAAAAAGCATTCTCCTGTGGCGCTTTTCGCCCGGACTGTACCGTCCAAAATAAATAATTTTTCTGGCCGTCCCGTTTTGGGACGGCCTTTTTTTCAAGGAAATCGCAGCCGATGCGAAAAAATACTCGAAGTTTTCAATAAAAACAACCCGCTCGTGAATCTAACAGATGAGCGCGAAATGAGGAAATGAGGTGCGGCAGTGGACGACACATCCTTCTTTGAAAGGACGGACCAATTGAAACGAAGATTGTACCGGATTGCTTTCGGCTATCTCGGGAATGAAAACAGCGCGCTGGAAGCCGTGGACGAAGCAATCTTCCGAGGGTACGGTGCGAGGAAAAAATTGAGGAGGAAAGAGTTTTTTGAAACCTGGATGACCCGCATTCTGATCAATGTCTGTAAAAAGGAGTTAAAGCGCGGCAAACGGGAAACTTCGGTGGAGACGATTCCGGAACAGGCGCGGGAACAGTATGACGCACTGCCGCTCAAAGAGGCGGTCCGCCGCTTGCCGGAGGAATTGCGCAGCGTGGTTGTGCTGCGGTATTATGCCGGGCTGACCGTCGCCGAGACCGCGCAGCGGCTTGGAATTCCGCAGGGGACGGCGGCAACCAGACAGCGCAGGGCGTTGGAACTGTTGAGACTGGAGCTGAAGGAGGATTTGGAATGAACCGTATGGAAGAATTTATGACACTGCAAAGAGAATTGGAAAATGAACCTGCGGCGCTTCAAAGCACGACGCTGCGCTGTCTGGAAAGGGTCGGCAGGGCCAGAAAAAGAGCGCGCTTTTGGAAGATACCGGTTTCCGCAGTCGCGGCGGCTTTGGCCTGCTTTGTCATATTGGCAAACACCTCCGTCGCGTTCGCGCGCTCCGTGGGAGGAATCCCTCTGCTCAGCGATCTTGCAAAAGCGGTTACGTATGAGCCGGGGCTGAAAGCTGCGATTGACAATGAGTATGTGCAGCCCGTCGGACTGTCGCAGACAAAGGATGGAGTGACCCTGTCCATTCCGTATTTGATTGCCGACAAAAGTCAGCTGGTTCTGTTTTATTCGCTCCATTCCGCCGACGGACGGAGTCTTGAACTGCGGGGCGCGGGCCTTGGCGGGCTGACCGATGAATTTGGAAAAAAAGTCGAATATACTTCTTACTGCGAGGGACCGGAAAACGGCGCGGAGGCGCTGCAAAAAATCCATTACCAGTTTACAAATGGCTCCGAAACGCCTGAAAAGATTCACCTTGAGCTGATTGCGGCGGACAGGTCCGCGGTTGTGCCGGACGCGCCAGCGGCGGCGAATTTTACCATGGATGTTTCGATCGACCATTCCCTGTTTCAGGAGCCGGAAAAATTCGGAATTCAAAAAGAGTATTCCGTTTCAGGGCAGAGGCTCATCGTTCAATCGGTGGAAATTGCTCCGACTATGACGAAAATCACGTTGGATACGCCGAAAACCAATACCGCGTTGCTTCGGAATATCGCGTTCAGTCTGTCGGATGAACAGGGAAATATGTGGAGCGGCAGAAAAAACGGGATAACCGCGACCTTTGACCCCTTCGGCGACAATGTCCGCGATGTTTATCTGGAAAGCAATTTTTTCTCTCATTCCAAGCATTTGTACCTTAAACTGGAAAGTGTCGGCTGGCTGCCGAAATCGATGAGAACCGTTGAAGTTGATGTAAAAAATAAAACGGCTTCGCCGCTTTCGGATTCCATCCGGATGACGCAGTTGGAACAGAACGGCAGCCGACTGAATCTGACGTTTGAAAAACCCATTGACGGAAAGAACCTTTCGCAAATTTTCAGCAGTGTTTATTCCGATTCCGCAGGGAACTGGGATGTGAAGTCGTTCAGCGATCGCAGCAGCGAAAATCGAATGGAAGAAATCGTTTCTGTCAATCATTGGAAGGGCGGAATCATTTATCTGACGCGCGACTGGACGCCGCCCGCCGTTCCCAACGAACCGGTTGTCATAACGCTGAAATAAGGTGCGAATCCTCTTGACAGGGAATACTATGCTATGTATAATATATCCTAATCGGAGGTATTGCCTTGGACACACAGCTGAAAAAAGGAGTTTTGGATATCTGCGTGCTGGCGGCGGTCAGCCGAAAGGATTCTTACGGCTACCAGATTATTCGCGACGTTTCGTCCTGCGTAACGATTTCCGAGTCAACGCTGTATCCGATTCTGCGGCGCCTGGAATCCGGCGGATTTTTAGCGGTATATTCGGTGGCGCACAATGGAAGGCTGCGAAAATACTATCGGATTACGGATACGGGGCGGCGGAAAATCAAAGATTTTTTTGAAGAGTGGCAGGATCTGGTTCGGATTCATGATTTTATTTGTCAGGAGGCAGAAACCGATGAATAAGAAACAGTATTTTCGTCGGCTGAAATTTCTCTTAAGGTCTCTTCCGCGCGGCGAGAGGGAAAAAATTCTTCAGTTTTACCGTGAAATTCTGGAGGATAAAATAGAAAACGGGATTCCGGAAGAAAATGCGGTAAACGAGCTGGGCGATGTTCATGTACTCGCACAGAAAATACTGGCGGAAAATCCGGTGAGGAGACAAATGTCACCGGGAAAAATCGTTGCGATCGTCCTCGTGTCATTTTTTGGTGTCGTCCTGGTCGCCGCGCTGACTGCCGCCGCTCTGGGCTTCGCTGCATACACACAGGTGAAAACGAGCGCAACGGCCTCCTCGTCAAGCACCCGGGACGGCGGTGAGAAGGAATCAAGAACTTATGCCGCGGCAGCCGACGGTGTTTTGACGGTTCAGGTGAACGCGGAAAACAAAAAGATTGAACTTGTTTCAACCGACGGCGACCAGATCACGGCTCAATACTGTACGGCACAGGACCAGGTTTACAAGCTGTCAAATCAAAACGGCGTTTTTTCCGTAGCCAACAAGGACTTAAGCTACGGCAGCAGATTTCCGGATTCATGGATTAACGGGTCCGTGATCGATCCGGCGGATCTGATTACGGTGAAGATTCCGAAAGATTTCGCGGGCGATATCACGGTGGAAACATCGAACAGCGCCATCGCCGCTTCGGACTTTTCTAAGCTGGGCGGCTTCCGCTGTGAGACCAGCAATTCCGCCATCTGCTTGTCCGGAATTTCCGCGCGGGATGTCAAACTGGAATCTTCAAACGCGCTCATTTCGATGGAAAACATCTCAACCGCCGGGCAGCTTTCGGCGCGAACGGACAATGCCGCGATTTCTCTGGAAAGGATCGCGTCGCCGGATATCAAGCTGGAAACCACCAACGGAATGATCCGCGGGACGATTCAGGGTCGGGAAAACGATTATACGATTGACGCGGACACCACCAACGCGGTCAGCAATCTGCAAAGCCGTTCCGGCGGGGAAAAGAAGCTGTCGGTTCATACGTCGAACGGATTGATTCACATTGATTTCGACGAATAAAAGCACGGCCCCGCTGCGGTACGAAACAGCGGGGCCGCGCTTTTGATACGAAGCTACCGAATATTTTTCCCCTTGATACAATCCACAAATGTGGCCCCAGTCCAGACGGCAATCCCGTAGGCAAAGAGGGTTTGCATGGACAGGGGAAACAGGATACAAGACCCAAAAAATAATGACCAAATTGGCTGCAAGAGGATTAAAATGCCGGGGACAACCAGCACGAGAAAGCGGGCCAGGTTGAACCGCCCGCCATCATGCCATCGCGAAATCAGGCTCGGAATTCGGGTCAATCCGCCGAAAACCATCGGCGTTACGGTTCGGTAAACGACAACCCAAGTCATAGTATAGTATCGTTCACCTTGAAGCTTTAAATACTGCTCTCCTTTTGTGATCAGGTACAAGAAGCCGAAAACACACAGCAACTCCAGGACACAATCAATCAGTTCGTGCTTTTCAACGGATTCCCTCCTCTTTATGATTTGGCTTTCCTTTCATACAGTCCAGAAAAACAATGCAGGTCCAAAAGCCCAGAGGCCCCAACACGTTAACTT
The DNA here is from genome assembly GCF_014303955.1 of Caproicibacter fermentans. Lineage (NCBI taxonomy): Bacteria > Bacillati > Bacillota > Clostridia > Eubacteriales > Acutalibacteraceae > Caproicibacter > Caproicibacter fermentans. The sequence continues at coordinate 150,744 of NZ_CP060286.1, forward strand.
TCAGAACAAAGGGGAACGAAAGACCCACGGCGGCAAGTGGCTGCAATAAAACCAGAAAGCCGGGCACAGCCAGAATAAAAAAACGAAGCCGGTCGAACCGGTTGTCTCCATGCAGACGATTAATCAGGCCCGGGAACCTGATTGCCACGCCGGCCGCGCCACAGAGCAGCGTAGCCGCATAAATGGAAAGAGGAGCAGTCTTTTCGGCAGGCTCAAAGAAATTACCCGGATTGAAATTGCTATGAATGAAAACCAGTAAAAACAAGACTGCAAAAAGCGTTGCATCATTCCAAATGCTGTTGCGCTTCAGAACGTTTCTTTTTGAGCTCTGAAAACTTTTCTTTGATTTTATTTTCAGCTCGGTAAAAATCTCCGCGTACACGGTACATAAACGATGAAGAAGATTTTTCACTTTAATTACCATCCCCCAGCTTAATTGTATGGGGATGGATTAAAACTGTCAAGTTCTGTGACCGTACCGATTGAGACCTCGCGGACGGAATGCTTTTTCCTGTTTTTTCTTGAAGCATTTCCGGCGCTATGCTATAATGATCTGTAATCCAAAGCATGGGAGGAAATTTAATTTGGCAGCAGAAACCCCGCTTTTTTCTCAGGCCCAGACTCTTGAGAACGACGAAGCCGTCAGGGAAGTCCGTGAAATCATGGCGCTGCGGGCGCGCGGAAGCGCTCCGATGGCGCTGGTTCGCACCTACGGGTGCCAGCAGAATGTTTCCGACAGCGAAAAAATCAAAGGCTTCCTCGCTCAGATGGGCTTTTCATTTACGGAGGATGAGGAAGACGCGGATTTTGTCTTATTTAATACCTGCGCGGTTCGGGAACACGCGGAAGACCGGGTCTTCGGCAATGTAGGAGCTCTGAAGAACGTCAAGCGCCGCCATCCGTCCACTTTGATCGCCGTATGCGGCTGTATGATGGAAGAGGAAAAGGCGGCGGAGCGGATTCGCTCCGTGTTCCCGTTTGTCGGCCTTGTGTTCGGCACACATGTGATTCATCGTTTTCCTCAGCTGTTGCTGCGCGTGCTGACGGAAGAAAAGCGCGTGTTCGAACGCGGCGACGACAGCGAGGACCGTGAAATTGCGGAAGGGCTTCCGGTTCGGCGGGACGGCGCCGTCAAGGCGTGGCTGACCGTGATGTACGGCTGCAACAATTTCTGCTCCTACTGCATCGTGCCGTATGTGCGCGGCCGGGAACGCAGCCGCGAGCCCCAGGCGATTCTGGAGGAGTTTCGCGGCCTGGTTCACGACGGATACAAGGACATTACCCTGCTGGGCCAGAATGTAAATTCCTACGGAAAAACGATCAAGACTCCGGTCAGTTTTGCGCGGCTTCTGCGCATGCTGGATGAAATCGACGGGGATTACCGGATCCGTTTTATGACCTCTCATCCCAAAGACCTGACCAAAGAGCTGATCGATACCATCGCGGCGGGCAGACATATCAGCCATCATTTGCACCTGCCGTTCCAATCCGGGAACAACCGCGTTTTGAAAGAGATGAACCGCGGCTATACCCGGGAGCAATATCTGGACCTGATTCAATACGCGAAAGAAAAAATTACAGACCTTTCGCTGACTTCCGATGTGATTGTGGGATTTCCCGGGGAAAGCTATGAAGAGTTCCTCGACACGGTTGACCTGATCCGCAGGGTGGAATTTACTTCGCTGTTTACGTTTATCTATTCTCCCCGGACGGGAACAAGAGCGGCGGGGCTGCCGGACCCGATTCCCGCAGAAGAAAAGTCAAAATGGCTGCGGGAGCTGTGCGCCGAGCAGGAAAAAATCGCCGCCGTTCGGTGCGCTTCCTCCGTCGGGACGGTGCAGCGGGTCCTTGTTGAGGAAAAGAACCCCAAAACCGGTCTGTTAACCGGGCGCACGGATGGAAATATTATTGTTGATTTCGCCGGGGATCCGGCTTTCATCGGCAGTTTTGCCGAGGTTCGCATCACCAGCGCGCGCAACTGGATCTTGGGCGGGGAGCTGGCTTAATTATTTATTAGAAATTAGAAGGAGAACTGATCATGGATATTATTCAAATGACAAGAGAACTGGGCAAAGAGATTCAGAAGGACGAGCGGTACCTGAAAATGCAGCTTGCGGTGCAGAATACCGACAATGACGGGCAGCTTCAGGATCTGATCGGCCAGTACAATCTGAAACGGATGGCGCTGGAATCGGAGGCGCAGAAGCAGGACCGAGATCAGGAGAAAATACAGGCTTACAACCAGGAGCTGGGGGGCCTTTATGAAACGATCATGAAAATTCCGAACATGATCGCCTATAACGAAGCGAAGGCGGAGATTGACACCCTGCTGCGCCGGGTTAACGCGATCATTGAACAGAGCGCCTCCGGCGCCGACCCGGAAACGGCCGACTATGTCGAACACTCCTGCGGCGGAGAATGCGGTTCCTGCAGCGGCTGCCACTGAGTGGTTTCTTCCCCGATTCAAGCGAATGCCGGATTGAATGATTAACGGAGGCGGTCAACTAATATGGCGGAATTATCTCCCATGATGAAGCAGTATTTTGAAATCAAGAAACAGTACCCGGATACGATCCTTTTTTTCCGCCTCGGCGATTTTTACGAGATGTTTTACGACGACGCGAAGCTCGCTTCGCGCGAACTGGAGCTGACGCTGACGGGGCGCGACTGCGGGCAGGCGGAGCGGGCCCCGATGTGCGGCGTCCCGTTCCACAGCTATGAAACCTATGTCGCGCGGCTGATTTCAAAGGGCTATAAAGTCGCCATCTGCGAGCAGATGGAGGACCCGGCGCTGGCGAAAGGGCTGGTGAAGAGGGACATCATCCGTGTCGTGACACCGGGAACCGTACTGGAAAACAGCATGCTGGACGAGTCAAAGAACAACTATATCTGTTCTCTGTGCATTTCCGGCACGCAGGCCGGCGTTTGTTTTGCGGATGTTTCCACCGGGGAGCTGCACGCGACCACGCTGTACGGAAAGAACGCGGAGGAGCTGACCCAAAGGCTGATCAACGAGCTGAGCCGGTTCTCCCCGCGTGAAATTCTGATCGGTCAGGAAGCGCTTGACTTAAGCACGCTTCCCGATTTTATCAAAAAACGTATGAGCGTCAGTCTGGAACTGCTTTCCGGAGACGACTTTGCCGCAGAAACCTGCGCCCCGCTGGTGCTGGAGCAGTTCCATAAGGACGATCTGGATGAGTTGGAGCTTTCCGAAAAGCCGGAAATCACACGCGCGGTCGGTGCGCTGCTGAAATACCTGAAACGGACCGAACGCGCCGGGCTGGAGCGTATGGAGGACCTGGACCTGTACAGCGGAACCCAGTACATGCGGCTGAACCTGAATACGCGGCGGAATCTGGAGCTGCTGGAAACCATGCGGAGCAAGGAAAAGCGCGGTTCGCTTTTATGGGTTCTGGACCGGACGAGGACCGCGATGGGGAAACGGCTGATCCGCAGCTGGATCGAAAATCCACTTTTAAGCCCGGCGCAGATCGGCCGCCGCCTGAACGCGGTGGAAGAGCTTCTTGACGACAGCATCCTTCGCGACGGCCTGTCGAACCGCCTTTCGGGAATTCACGATCTGGAACGGCTGATGTCCCGCATCGTTTACGGGAATTCGAACGGCAGGGAGCTTCGGAGCCTTTCCTTCGCGTGCGAATCGCTTCCCATGCTTAAGTCGCTGCTCAAGGATTCCCGCTCCGAAATGCTCCGCGGCATCTGGGGGGAGATTGACGAGCTTCAGGATCTCCGCGGGCTGATTGAATGCGCGATTGTGGACGAGCCCCCGTTTTCCGTGCGGGAAGGCGGCGTGATCCGCCCCGGATTCAGCGAAGAGCTGGACCATCTCAAAGGCGACATGAGCGACGGGCGCGGAGTGATTGCCCGGATTGAGGCGCAGGAGCGCGAACGCACGGGAATCCCGAAGCTGAAAGTCGGGTACAACCGCGTGTTCGGCTATTACATAGAAATCAGCAACGCCTACAAGGACCAGGCGCCGACCGAATATATCCGCAAGCAGACCCTGACAAACTGCGAGCGGTTTATCACCCCGGAGCTGAAAGAGCTGGAGGGCCGCATCCTTGGCGCGCACGACAAATCCGTTCAGCTCGAGTATCAGCTTTTTGATTCCGTCAGGAAGCGGGTGGCGGCGCAGATGAGCCGCGTGCAGAAAACGGCCGCCGCCGTCGCGCGTCTGGATGTTCTGCTCTCGTTCGCTCAGGTTTCGGCCGACCGGAAATATATCCGGCCCACCGTAAATCTGAATGGAAAAATCATTTTGAAGGAAAGCAGGCATCCCGTTGTCGAGGCGCTTTCAGAGGAACCGTTTGTTCCGAACGACGCGGACCTGGACCGCGAGGAAAACCGGGTCGCGATTATCACCGGGCCGAATATGGCGGGAAAATCCACTTTCATGAGGCAGATCGCCCTGATCGTCATCATGGCGCAGATCGGCTGCTTCGTTCCGGCGGCGAGCGCGGAAATCGGCATCGTGGATGCGATTTTCACCCGGGTCGGCGCGTCGGACGACCTGGCCTCGGGCCAGTCCACCTTTATGGTGGAAATGGCGGAGGTGGCGGAAATCGTGAAGGAAGCGACAAGCGACAGCCTTTTGATTCTGGATGAAATCGGCCGCGGCACCTCGACGTTCGACGGCATGAGCATTGCGCGGGCGGTGCTGGAATATGTGGCGGACCGCAGGCAGCTTGGCGCAAAGACCCTGTTCGCGACCCACTACCATGAGCTGACCGAACTGGAGGAACTGATTCCGGGGGTCAAGAATTACAACATCGCGGTTAAGAAGCGCGGGGACGACATCACCTTTCTGCGCCGTATCATCCGCGGCGGAGCGGACGACAGCTACGGGATTGAAGTAGCCAAGCTGGCAGGTGTTCCAAACCGGATCATCACGCGCGCGAAACAGATTCTGGCGGAGCTGGACAGCGGAAACGCGGTGCCGCAGCAGAAGGGGAACGTGAAAAAGTCAGAGGACCCCGAAGACGATATGCAGCTTGCGCTGATCCCGCCGAACCAGACGGAGATTCTCGACAAGCTCGGCGGGCTGGACGTCAATACCCTGACTCCGATCGAGTGCATGAACACGCTGTTTGAACTGACGAAGCTTGCAAAGTAAACGGGTTTTTAGAGGAGGGTATGGATTGGCTAAGGGTCTTCTAAAAGACGGGCGAGAGCTTTTGATTCGGCCGGCGGAGGAGAACGACGCGGAGCGGCTGGTGGAATACATGAACCTTGTCGGAGGGGAAAGCAATTTCCTCACCTACGGGGAAAACGAATGCCGGTTTACGGTCGAAGGAGAAAAGCGGTTTCTCCGGGATCAGAGTGAAAATCCGGCCAATCTTTTTCTGGTGGGTTTTGTCGGCGGCGAGCTGGCCTGTTCCGCGAACCTTGCGGCGGAAAGCAAGAAAAGAATCGCCCACAACTGCGAACTGGGCATTACCGTACGAAAGAAATACTGGCGGCAGGGCGCGGCGAGCGCCCTATTGACCGAACTCATCCGTTTTGCAAAGGAAAACGGAACGCTGAAAACGATTCACCTCGACGTCTACGCAAATAATGCGAATGCGATCCGCCTGTATGAAAAATTCGGGTTTCAGGCAGTCGGGCGAATCAGAGATTATTTTCGGGTCGGCGACAGATATTACGATGACCTGATCATGGATTTGTATCTATAAAAGAAAAATGGGAAGAAGGGCGCGCTGTGGGAAAAATCAATGTGCTGGACAAACACGTCGCGGAGCTGATCGCCGCGGGCGAAGTTGTGGAGCGCCCGGCCTCCGTCGCCAAAGAACTGGTGGAAAACGCGGTCGACGCGGGTGCGACAGGCGTTACGGTCGAAATCCGAAACGGGGGGACTACTTTTCTGCGTGTCGCCGATGACGGCTGCGGCATTGCACGGGAAGACGTACCGCTGGCTTTCCTGTCTCACGCAACCAGTAAAATTTCCGGCCGCGAGGATCTGGACTCGATTGCCACGCTCGGCTTTCGGGGCGAGGCTCTGGCTTCCGTCGCCGCCGTGGCGCGTGTGGAGCTTCTGACCCGCACGGCGGAAGAGCTTGCGGGGACTCATTACGTGATCGACGGAGAAGGGGAACATATCTGCGAAGACGCAGGCTGCCCCAAGGGCACGACCTTTGTGGTGCGCGATCTGTTTTACAATACGCCGGCCAGAATGAAATTTCTTAAAAAGGACGTAACCGAGGGCAACGCGGTCGCCGCCGTCGTGGACAAAGCGGCGCTGTCCCATCCGGAGGTTTCGTTCCGCTTTTTGAGGGATGGGAGGGAAACGCTCCACACGCCGGGGGACGGCCGGGTGAAATCCGCCGTTTACGCGGTTTATGGGAAGGAGTTTACCTCCGGAATGATCCCCGTTGAATACGAGCTGAACGGAATCAGGCTGAGCGGCTTTGTCTGCAAACCCTCCGCGGCAAGACCGAACCGGAGCATGCAGAACTTTTTTATCAACGGCCGCTTTGTCCGCACGCGGACCGCTTCCGTCGCGCTGGAAGAGGCGTTTAAGGGGTCTCTGATGGTGGGAAAGATTCCGTCGTGCGTACTTCATCTTCGGATTCCGCTCGGCACGGTGGACGTCAACGTCCACCCGACGAAGCTCGAAGTGCGGTTTATTAATGAAAAGCCTGTTTTCGACGCCGTTTATCACGGCGTGAAAACCGCTCTCAACCGCGGGGATACCCCAACGGTGCTTTCACTTCACGGGGAAAGCAGGACGCCGCTTGCCTCCGTTCCAAACGCGGTTCAGATTCGTTTCCCCGCAGAGCCGGAGCAAAAACCGGTGGATGCCCGCTTTCCGCAGGTTCCACCGCCGGCACGGGAAAAAAGCTACGCCGTGAACGATTCGGCGTGCGACATCGAGGCGGATGATCTTCCGGAAGTTTCAGCGCCGGTGCCGCGCGCGGTACCGGCTTCCGGTTTTGGGGCGATGACAGTTCCGAGGAGGCCGGAGGAGGAAGCCGGCAGTCCCCCGGCAGCAGCCCTGTCGCGCGTGGAAAAAAATCCAGAACCGGTCGCGCCGGCTGCGGAAACGCGTGAGGAAACGCAGGAAGAGCCGGAACGGCTGATCGGGGAAGCGTTCGGCACTTACATCGTGCTGGAGCGCGGCGAGTGCCTTGTGTTTGTCGACAAGCACGCGGCGCACGAGCGGATGCTGTATGAGAAGCTGAAGAACGAGGGCGGAGATGCGTTCTGCCAGATGCTTCTGGAGCCGGTGACGGTCACACTCGAAAAAAACGAGTACTCTGCGGTGCTTGAGTCGCTCGATCTTTGCAGACAGGCCGGTTTCGAGCTGGAGGATTTCGGCGGCGGGACTGTGCTGGTGCGCAGCGCCCCGATGATTCTGAATGACGGGGACATTTCCGGGGCTGTGATGGAAATCGCCGGTTATCTCGCCGAGAATAAGAACGATCTGACAACACGGAAGGTCGACTGGCTGTACCATAATGTTGCCTGCCGCGCGGCGGTCAAGGCGGGCGACAATACTTCCCCGATGGAGCTGGCCTTGCTTGCCCGGCGGGTGGAGCGGGAGGATGTCCGGTACTGTCCGCACGGCAGACCGGTTTCTTTCCTGCTTAGAAAAAAAGATCTTGAGCGTCAGTTTGGGAGGATACAGTGATGGACCGGATTCCGGTCGCCGCGGTCGTCGGCCCGACCGCCACAGGGAAGAGCCGGCTTGCGGTGGAACTGGCCCTGCGGCATCGGGGCGAGGTCGTTTCCGCCGACTCCATGCAGATTTACCGAGGCCTGGCCATCGGTACGGCACAGCCGGCACGGGAGGAGATGAGGGGCGTTCCCCATCATCTGATCGGGTTTCAGGACCCGGAGCGGCCGTTCAGCGTTGCCGATTATGTTGCACTGGCATCGGAACGCATCCGGCAAATCTCAGAACGCGGCTGTATGCCTTTCCTGGCGGGAGGGACGGGCCTGTATGTCGCTTCCCTGCTTCGTCACCGGAGCTTCACTCCGGAGGGCCGGGACGACGTGCTGAGGGAAAGTTTGTTTCACAGGGCCGAAGCACAGGGACCGCTCGCTTTGTGGGAAGAACTGAAAGGCTTTGACCCCAGGTCGGCGGAGCGGATTCATCCGAACAATATCGCGCGTCTTGTGCGCGCCATCGAGATTTACCGCACGACGGGGACGACCATGACCGAGCAGGTCGAGCGGTCCCGGCGGGAACCGTCGCCTTACGACGCGTGCCTGATCGGTCTGGATTACCGCGACAGAAATAGGCTTTATGAAGCGATCAACCGGCGCGTCGACAGCATGGTGGAGGCAGGACTGGTGAGGGAAGCGGAACGGGTGCTCGGCCTGCCGGCCGGAACGACCGCCCGGCAGGCGATCGGCTATAAGGAGTTTCTCCCGTATTTCAACGGCGAATGCAGCCTTGAGGAAGCGGCGGAACAGGTCAAACGGGAGAGCCGCCGTTACGCGAAACGCCAGCTTACCTGGTTCCGGAGGCAGGAGCAGGTCGAATGGATTTACCTTGATGAGGAACCCGATTTTGGCTCCGTGTGCCGCAGAGCGGATGAAATTCTTCTGAAAAAGGGGTGGGTCCTGCAATGAACAGCCCCTTGCTCAGACGGCTTGCGGCGTCGGCCATTGCGCTGCTGCTGCTTCTGTACGTCGGGTATCAGGTTTACAAATCTCATTACACGGGGATTCAGACCGAAACCGCTTCTTATTTTACCGCTTCCGATTCCGTGCAGGTGAACGGAATCGCAGTCCGGGACGAAGTTCCGCTGAAAAGCAGCGGCGGCGTGATCGATTATGTTCTCTCTTCCGGCGATAAAGTCGCGAAGGGGGGGCATTGTGGCCAAGGTTTATTCGAGCGCGCAGCAGGTGACCGCCCTCCATAAAATGGAAAGCGTGGATGACGAAATCAAACAGCTGGAGGAATTGCAGTCGCCGGGTGATACCTATGCGGCAAGTCCGGATTCCCTGAACGAGCAGATTCACCGCAAGTTGTCCAATCTTCTTGTACAGACGGTGTCCGGCTCCCTGTCATCGCTGAGCGAGACGCGGGAGGACTTGTTGTATCTTCTGAACGAACGACAGATCATTACGGGAAAGGTCACTGATTTCACCGCCAGGCTGAAGGAGCTGCAGGCGGAGCGCACAAAGCTGAATCAGCAGGCGGGTTCCGCCCTGAGTGAGATTGTATCGTCGGATTCGGGCTATTTTATCTCTTCTACCGACGGTTTTGAATCCGCGGTTGATTTTTCAAAGGTTAAGACCCTTACCTGCGACCAGATACAGGCGGCCCTGGACGCAAAGACGGCCTCCGATTCCTCCATCGGGAAGATCAGCAGAAGCTATGAATGGTATTTCGTGTTCACGGTTTCATCCGGGCAGGCCGCGGGGTTCAGGCAACTGGCGGACGGAGGTACCGTATCCCTTCGGTTTCCGTTTGTTTCAAACGTAACCGTTCCCGCTTCCGTCGCGGCCGTCAACCAGGCCGGCTCCGACTCTAACGCGGCCGTAATTCTTCAGTGCAGCAACATGAATTCCGAACTGGCGTCCATCCGCAAGGAGACGGCCCAGGTAGTCGAACGGGAATATACCGGAATCCGTGTCAGCCAGAGGGCGCTTCATTTTGAAACCGTAACAAAAAAAACAAAAGATGAAAAAGGGAACGTTAAAACGACTAAAAAGGAAGTTAGCGGGGTATATGTTCTTCATGGCAGCCAACTCAGCTTTCGTCAGGTCGTGCCGCTTTACAGTACGGATAATTATGTGATCTGCGATCCGAACCCGGATATGAAGACTCTGATGACGGACGAAACCATCAAACTGCATGATGAAGTTGTTGAGGAAGGGACTGATTTATATGACGGAAAAGTTGTCCAGTGATCTGGAACAGCGTTTTTTGGATGTTGAAGAGAATTTAAAAACAGTTCGTGAACGGATTGCGGAGGCCGCGGTCAAGAGCGGGAGAACGCCGCGGGACATCACTCTGCTGGCCGCGACCAAAACCGTTTCCGCGCAGGTCATCAACCACGGAATTGAGCTTGGAATCGATCATATCGGGGAGAACAGGGTTCAGGAGCTGGAGGATAAGTTTGACTCCTACGACCTTTCGCACTGCGAGCTTCAGTTTATCGGCCATTTGCAGACCAATAAAGTGAAATATCTGATCGGGCGCGTTTCCATGATTCAGTCTGTCGATCAGGAAAAACTGGCAAAAGAAATTTCTAGATTGAGTGAAAAACAGAATCTTACGACCGATATACTGATTGAAGTGAATATCGGGCATGAGCCGAATAAATCAGGCGTTTTGCCCCAGAATCTGTATGAACTGGTGGAAACGGTCTCGCTTCTTCCGGGAGTACGCATCCGCGGACTGATGGCAATTCCTCCGGCCGGAGCATCGGAAAAAGAGACGATGAATTATTTTTTGCAGATGAATCAATATTTTGTTGACATAAAGAGCAAAAAAATAGATAATGTAGCTATGGACTTTTTATCAATGGGAATGTCTGCCGACTATCCCCAGGCAATTCTTGCAGGCGCCAATCTGGTCCGGGTAGGCACGGCTTTGTTCGGACCGAGAAATTATAATAGATAGGCTTTTGGAGGTGCTCATTTTATGCCCGGATTTGTAGAAAAAATCAAGGACATGTGGAATCCGCCCGAGGACGAATACGAATACGACTATGCGGAAGAGCCGGAAGAGGTAGATTCAATGGCTGGTGACAAAAGAGAAAGCGAAGCTGAAATGCAGCAGCGTGAATCCGCAAGACGCATGCAGGCGATCAATTCGGGGAATAAGGTTGTCAATATCCATGCCACGGCTCAGCTTCAGGTGGTTCTTTTTAAGCCGGAGCGCTTTGGGGAAGAAACCTGCGCTACTGCGGACGAGCTGTTGAAAATGCACACCGTTGTTCTGAATCTTGAAAACACCAACAAGGATGTTTCGCGCAGGATCATTGATTTTCTCAGCGGAGTTGCCTACGCCAACGGCGGAAAAATCAAGCGCGTTGCAACCAGTACGTTCATTATAACGCCGTACAACGTCGACCTGACCGGGGACGATGTTCTGGATGAGCTGGAAAGTAACGGCGTTTACTTTTAATGGAACAGAAACCGGGTTCGGCGGCGCTTGAATCCAGATTCCGCGACCTCACGCGCCTTTCCTCATCCGGCGGCAGAGCCAGGTTCATGGGCTTTCTCGATGAGCGGGAGGCTTTTGCAGTTCATGGTTTCGCACAGCGGGAAAAAGAGCGGTGCACGATGCTTTGGGGCGGCTATCCCGATGCGGAACGCGTGATGTTCGGCGCGTTCCCCGACTTTATGCAGCCGGATGGGGACGCTTTTCCCATTGCGGCAGTGACTGCGGCTTTCCGAAAATGCGACAGGCTTTCCCACAGGGATTTTCTGGGGGCGCTTCTTCATGCCGGAATTGAACGAAGCGCCCTCGGGGATATCCTTGTTGAGGAGGGCCGATGCGTTTTTTTCTGCCGGGATGAAATTTCCGGATTCCTGATTTCTCAGATTTCGAAAATCGGCGGCATCGGCGTCCGCTTGTCAGAAGGATACGGCGAACCTCTGCCGCAGGCGCATCATTTTGAGGAATGGACCGCCGTAATCGCTTCCGCGCGACTGGACTGCGCGGCCGCGGCGGCGGTCTCCACAAGCCGGGAGAAAGCTTCGGAGCTGATTCGTTCCGGCTTGGTGCAGCTGAATCATGAAACCGTCGTTTCTCCTTCGGAAGAAATCCGGGAGGGCGATAAGCTTTCCGTCAGGGGAAAAGGCCGGTTTGTCCTTGACCGGGTGGGACCTGTCACCAAAAAGGGCAGACTTATCATAAGGGGCCGAAAATATTTGTAGTAGGGGTGTGTTTTCTATGCTTTCGATGAACGACATTATTAACGCCAGTTTTCGTAAATCAGGTTTTTCCGGATACAAAACCGACGATGTCGACGTCTTTATCGATCAGGTCAGGGATACTGTCGACCAAATGCAGAAAAAAGAGGTTGAACAGGAAGAGCTGATTGATAAGCTGAGGGCTGAAAATCAGCAGATGACCGAAAAAGTGAAAATTCTTGCCAATAAGGTAGAGGAGTTCCGCTCTCAGGAGGATGAAATCAAAAATGCCCTGATCAGCGCCCAGAAGGTTGGGGATGCCTCCGTGCGCGAAGCGCGCCACAGGGCGGAGATCATCCTGAAAGACGCCAATCTGAAAGCCGAGCATATCGAACAGGAAGCGCGCGAGAAAACCGAGGAACAAAGAAAGGAAATGGAACGTCTGCAGCGGGCTGTTTCGGATTTTCGCTCCCATTTGCTTGCCGCATATAAAGAACACCTTACCCTGATCGACGCCTTGCCCTCCAACAAGCCGGAGTCAAAGCAGGAAGCGGCTGTGCCCGCGTCTGTTCCGCTGCCGGAGCCGGAACCTCAAAGTGCTTCTGCCGCTCAAGCCGGCGAGGAAGCGCCCGAGATGTTCCAGGCCGATATCTCCTGCTTTGAAGCCGAGCCGGCGCAGGATTAAAAACCGCACGAATTCTAAATCTTAAGGAGAGAGTCAACCAATGGATTATAAAAGCACCCTGAACCTTCCAAAGACTGATTTCCCGATGCAGGCGGGCTTACCGAAAAGGGAGCCGGATCTGATGGGAAAGTGGCAGGAGGAAAAACTTTATCAGAAAGTTTTGAAAAAGAACGAAGGCCGTCCTCTTTATGTGCTGCACGACGGCCCTCCGTACGCAAACGGAAACATCCATCTGGGAACCGCTCTCAATAAGATTCTGAAAGATATCATTGTCCGGTACCGCAATATGGCCGGTTACAAGGCTCCTTATGTTCCCGGGTGGGATACCCATGGCCTTCCGATCGAACGGAAGGCGATCGACAGTGTCGGGCTGGACAGCAGGAACGACGATCCCGTTTACTTCCGGAACCAGTGCAGGGACTTTGCCTTGACGCACATCAGCAGCATGACCGAACAGTTTCAGCGGCTCGGCGTGATCGGCGACTGGGAGCATCCCTATGAAACGCTCAGTCCGGATTTTGAAGCGAAGCAGATCGAAGTATTCGGCGAGATGGCGTTAAGAGGTTATATTTATAAGGGCCTGAAACCGGTTTACTGGTGCGCGCATGATGAAACGGCTTTGGCCGAGGCGGAAATCGAATACAGCGAGGATCCCTGTGATTCCATTTATGTAAAATTTCGCGTGACGGACGATAAAGGTCTGCTGACGGCCAAGGGTGCGGATCTCTCAAAGACGTATTTCGTGATCTGGACGACGACGACTTGGACGATTCCGGCGAACACGGCGATCTGCCTTGGCCCGGATTTCGATTATTCCCTGGTAAAAGCGGGGGACGAGTATTATGTTCTTGCGTCCGCTTTGACGGAAGCAACCATGCGGGAAGCCGGCATTTCGGAATATGAAAAGATTGCCGAATTTAAGGGCAGCGAGCTGGAGCATATCCGCACGGTGCATCCGTTTATCGACCGCCCGTCTCCGATCATCCTCGGCGACCATGTCACGCTGGAAAGCGGAACCGGCTGCGTTCACACCGCCCCTGGACACGGAATTGAAGACTATGACGTCTGCCATAATTTTTACCCGGAAATTCCCGTCATTGTGCCGGTCGACAGCCGCGGCAGGATGACCGCCGAAGCAGGCAAACGCTTTGAAGGTCTGACCACGGAAGAAGCGAACGGCGCCATCCGCGATTATCTGAAGGAAATCGGCGCCCTGCTTGCCGTAAAGCACATCATCCACCAGTATCCGCACTGCTGGCGCTGCAAGCATCCGGTGCTGTTCCGCGCCACGGAGCAATGGTTCTGCTCCGTGGAAGCGATCAAGGACAAAACGGTGGAAGAGATCAACAAGGTACAGTGGATTCCCGAATGGGGACGCGACCGCATCACTTCCATGGTCCGCGACCGCAAGGACTGGTGCATTTCGCGCCAGCGCCTTTGGGGAGTACCGATTCCGATTTTTTACTGCAAGAACTGCGGGAAAGAGCTTGTCACCCGCGAAACGATCGAGGCGGTTGCGGCCGCTTTCCGGAAAGAAGGCTCCAACGCATGGTTCAGCCATTCGGCGGAAGAACTGCTGCCGAAGGGAACACACTGCGATTGCGGCTGTACGGAATTCACGAAGGAGACCGACGTCATGGACGTTTGGTTTGACTCCGGCTGCAGCCATGCTGCGGTTCTGACCACCCGCGACGACCTGCACTGGCCGGCAGAGCTTTATCTGGAAGGGAACGATCAGCACCGCGGGTGGTTTCAATCCTCGCTTTTAACCAGTGTTGCCTGGAGGGGACAGGCCCCCTATAAGGCGGTGCTGACGCACGGAATGGTCATCGATCTGGAAGGGCGCAAGATGTCAAAGTCCCTTGGCAACGGCATCGCACCAGGAGAAGTCGTCCAGAAGTACGGCGCCGATATTCTCCGTCTTTGGGTTGCTTCCAGCGATTATCAGGCGGACGTTCGTATTTCCAATGAAATTTTGAAGCAGCTTTCCGATGCGTACCGGAAAATCCGCAACACCGCCCGCTTCATTCTTGGAAATCTTTCCGACTTTACACCGGACAGGGATATGGTTTCCCCCGACCGTCTTCTTCCGATCGACCGCTGGGCGCTTAACCGCTTTAACGGCCTGCTTCAAGGGGTTGACAAGGCGTATCGGAACTTTGAATTCCACGCCGCCTATCACGCGATTCATAATTTCTGCGTGGTGGATATGTCGAATTTTTATCTCGACGTGCTGAAAGACAGACTTTATGTGGAAAAGGCGGAGAGTGAGGAGCGCCGCGCGGCGCAGACCGCGATGTTCCTGATTCTTTCCGGTCTTACCCGTCTGGTTGCCCCGATTCTTGCCTTTACCTCGGATGAGATTTGGCACAGCATGCCGCATCTGAGCCGGGAGAACCAGGAATTTGTCATGCTGAACGACCTCCCGAAGCCCGTGGACGTGAATGCGGACGAGGAATTCGTCGCAAAGTGGGACCGGATTCACCAGATTCGCGACGAAGTGAAAAAGGCGCTCGAAATTGCCCGTAAGGACAAGACGATCGGCGCGCCGCTTGACGCGGAAGTTCAGCTTTACTGCACCGGCGAACTTTATGATTTCGTAAAGTCGGCGGAAGATGAGCTGAAGACCGTTTTGATTGTCTCCGGCGTGGAAGTTTTCAGCGATGGGTCCGGCACGTTCCAGGGCGAGGAGCTTCCGGAGCTTTCTGTTTCGGTTGCGCATGCTCACGGGGAAAAATGTGCCCGTTGCTGGTGCTACAGCGATTCGGTCGGCACCGATCCGGAGCATCCGGATATCTGTGCCCGGTGCGCGAAAGCGCTCGAGTAACACGAAACTGTATAACCGTGCCGGCAGCCGGCAAAGGCTGCTCGGTACGGCTTTTTTGTTATGGGACGGCTTTGTTGGGGTTTATGGTTCTTTTTCCTATCTTTTTGTGGACAAACTATGAACGCGCCTCTATAATAAATAGAGTGAACCGTAACGAATGAATTTTCTGATAAGGAGATGTTTTTTTGCCTTTGATCATACTGCTTCTGTCGGTTCTGGTCATTGCAGCAGACCAGGTTTTAAAGCTGCTGGTGATTCAATATTTAAAGCCGGACGGGGTAAAAACGATTTTTGACGGCCTGCTGTCTTTTGTCTATGTGGAAAACCGGGGAGCGGCGTTCAGTATTCTTCAAAATCAAAGATGGCTGTTTATTGGGATCACACTGGTGATCTGCATCCTGATTATTTACGCGCTGTTCCGCTACGGAAATCATGAGTTCTTTTCTTACGCAGCCTCCGCACTGATTGTGGGCGGCGGAATCGGAAATTTGATCGACCGCATTTTAAAGGGCTTTGTTGTGGACTACATTCATGTTTCCTTTTTTCCCGCGATCTTCAATTTCGGCGATTGCTGCGTGACGGTGGGAACCGTGTTTTTAATGATACATGTCCTGTTCTTCGCGGATGACAGTCACGGCGCGGAAAAAGTTCTTCGGACCAAATAATGATGGAATTGCAGCATAAAATGGTAGAAGCGGAGCAGGCCGGTTTGCGGCTGGACAAGTTTCTCAGCCTGAGCATGGAGAATGTGACCCGGTCCGCGGCGGAAAGATGGATTGACGACGGGCTTGTTACAAAGGACGGGCGGCCTTTGAGCAAAAGTTATCGCTGCGCAGAGGGGGATTTTCTTGAAATCCGGATTCCGGACCCTGTCCCTCTTGAAGTCCGGCCGGAAAAAATTCCGCTCGAAATCGCCTATGAGGACGACGACCTGCTCGTGGTGAACAAACCGAAGGGCATGGTGGTCCACCCAGCGCCCGGCCATCCGGACCGAACGCTGGTCAACGCGCTGCTTGCGCATTGCGGCGCGTCTCTTTCCGGAATCAACGGAGTGTTGAGGCCTGGAATTCTGCATCGGATCGACAAGGATACCAGCGGACTGCTGATTGTCGCAAAAAACGATTTCGCCCATCAAAAATTGGCGGTTCAGATTAAAGACCACAGTTTCACGCGGATTTACGAGGCGGTTGTACACGGCAATCTGAAGGAAGACAGCGGTACGGTGGATGCGCCCATCGGGCGCCATCCGGTTGATCGGAAAAAGATGACCGTTACCAAACAGAATTCCAGAAACGCCGTGACTCATTATCAGGTCATTGCCCGGTACTGCGGGTTTACCCATATCATGCTGAAGCTTGAGACCGGGCGCACCCATCAAATTCGGGTGCATATGGCCTATTTGGGCCACCCGGTGGCGGGCGACCCCGTCTACGGACCGAAAAAGCCGGCTCCGGGCCTGGACGGTCAATGCCTGCATGCCAGGCTCATCGGCTTTGTGCATCCCCGCGACGGAAGGTATCTGGAGTTTTCCAGCGAGCTGCCGGCTTATTTTACGGATTTTCTGAATCGGCTTACTTTGCTTTAGCTTTCTAAAGGGATGGGACCAAAATGGATGAGGAATCCCGGCAAAAAAAGCTTTTGATTTTGCTGGCGGCGGTGATCTGTTCGGTTATGATCGGCTACAACGCCTTTTATGTGCCGGACGCGACCGTCGCCTGGAGACAGGAATCTTCTTCGCGGTCGGAAACACCGGCTTTTTTCTCAAGCGGATCGGAACCGGCGTCCTCCGATTCTGCGGTTTCTGCCGGCGTGCGGAGTGCCGCTTCATCGGGCTTGTCTTCGGCGGTCCGAATCAGCGGCAAAGTGAATATCAATACGGCGACCCCGCAGGAGCTGAGCGACGGGTTAGTCGGAATCGGAAAAACACTGTCTCAGCGCATTGTTGACTACCGCGAAAAAAACGGGCCGTTCCGCTCGATTGAAGAAATTAAGAATGTATCGGGAATCGGCGATAAAATTTTTGATCAGATACGGGACTCTATCACAACTTAAAAAGAATTTTGAAACGGGCACCCAATCAAGGAGATGCGCGGCAAAGCCTGATTCTGCTCTGTTTATATTGCGTTTTTCATAGTTTTATGGTACCATATGCTATAGATGGGGATTTCATCCATCCGGGTCCTTTTAAGGGGGGTCTTATTGATTTATATTCTATATATGCCGTTTATCTGGATTGCCGTCATGGTGCTTGCCGCTGTTCTGGAAGCTTCCACGGCGCAGCTGGTTTCCATCTGGTTTGTTGTGGGCGGAATCGGGGGACTGATCGCCAGTCTTGTCGGAGCCTCGGTTTCCGTGCAGGTGCTTATTTTTGCGCTTGTATCTGCGGTTACGCTGATTGCCACAAGACCGTTTGTCAAAAAAGTTCTGGATTTTAAAACGACCGGAACAAACGCGGATCGTTATCTTGGAAAGATTGCCGTCGTGACTGTTGAAATTAACAATACGCTTGGCGTGGGTCAGGTCAATGTTCTGGGGAGCATCTGGACGGCGCGTTCGTCCGACGGCTCCGTCATCCCTGTCGGATCGCGCGTATCTGTTGAATCCATAGACGGTGTGAAACTGATCGTCCGTTTGAAGACCGATTAATTTTTTATGGAGGGATTATTCATGGGTGGATTTATTGTCGGCATTGTTATTATTCTTTTGGTAATCATCCTGCTGATTTCAAACATCAAGGTGGTGCCGCAGGCTCACGCTTATGTGCTGGAGCGTCTCGGGGCCTATCATGTTACCTGGAATACCGGTTTGCATATCAAGGTTCCGTTCGTTGATAAAATTGCAAAAAGGGTTTCGCTGAAGGAGCAGGTCATTGATTTTCCCCCTCAGCCGGTGATTACGCAGGACAACGTGACGATGCAGATCGATACGGTGGTCTATTTTCAGATTACGGATCCCAAACTGTACGCGTACGGCGTGGAACGTCCGCTTTCCGCAATAGAAAATCTGTCCGCCACAACGCTGCGGAATATTATCGGCGATCTTGAATTAGATAAAACCCTGACGTCTCGCGACACCATCAACACGCAAATCCGTACGATTTTGGACGAGGCGACCGACGCATGGGGCATCAAGGTCAACCGAGTGGAACTGAAGAATATAATTCCGCCGAAAGAAATTCAGGATTCCATGGAAAAGCAGATGAAGGCCGAACGTGAGCGCCGCGCCCAGATTCTTACCGCAGAGGGCGGAAAGCGCAGTGCGATCCTGATCGCGGAAGGCGACAAAGAGTCCGCTATTTTGCGCGCCGACGCCGCGAAGCAGACCAAAATCCTGGAAGCACAGGGTCAGGCGGAAGCGATTATGCTCGTGCAGAAAGCCTTGGCCGACAGTATTGTTTTACTGAATACCGCCAATCCGGCCGAGAACGTGATTGCGCTCAAGAGTCTGGAAGCGTTCCAGAAGGCCGCGGACGGAAAGGCGACCAAGATTATCATTCCGTCCCAGATTCAATCCCTGGCAGGGCTTGCCACTTCGCTGAAGGAGTTGGTTGTTGACGCTCCAATGGGCGGGCAGACGGGTAAGTCTGCACAAAGTTAATTCTCACTTGATTTGTATTCCTTGCTAAAGAGTCGAAAAAACATTCCTTAGGAAGGGAACAGTTGAATTTGTTGTTGGAATCCCCTACAATAATAGGGCGAGGATTTCGGAGGTGGATGCAATGACAGGGTTGGGAAAAAATCGGGCCCAAAAGATTTCTGTCGGTGCTGTCCTTGCCGGGTGTGTTAAAATTCTACAGTAGAACTGCAGGCTGCGCCGGAAAAAGGCGCAGCCTTTTTCCGTTTCGGAGTCCGGCAGCCGTTTTTCTTCCGCCATTCTCGTCAGCAGTGTCCGCCAGCCTTCTGTTTTTAGACAGATAAAGGAGAATAAAAATGCAGAATATGAAAAAGGTAGCCGTGATAATGGGAAGCGACAGTGATTTTCCGGTTGTCTCGGCCGCGGTCAAAAAGCTCAAGTCCCTTGAAATCCCATGTGAGGTACATGTTCTTTCCGCACACAGGACACCCGCCGAGGCGGCTGAATTTGCAAAGAATGCCAAAGCGAACGGTTTCGGCGTCATGATCGCCGCTGCCGGGATGGCTGCGCACCTGGCAGGTGTGCTTGCGGCCTACACCACTCTGCCGGTCATTGGAATTCCGATGAAATCTTCCGCTCTTGAAGGGCTGGACGCGCTGCTCGCGACCGTACAGATGCCCGGCGGAATTCCGGTCGCGACCGTAGCGGTCAACGGCGCGGAGAACGCGGCTGTCCTCGCGGCGCAGATTCTTGCCCTTGGAAATAATGAGCTGGCCGAAAAGCTGGAGCAGATGAAACGGCAGATGAGCGAAAAGGTTGCCGCAAAAGACGCGGCGATTCGTGCGCAGGCAGAACAGCTCTGAAAGGGTTAATCAAGCAGATTGATGGAGGAAAGAATGAAAAGTTACAGTGAAAGTTACAAGGCGGCCGGTGTGGACGTGACGGCGGGATACCAGGCAGTGGAACGGATGAAAAGCCATGTGGCAAGGACGAACATCCCGGGAGTCCTTTCCGGCATCGGGGGGTTCGGCGGCTTGTTCCAGCCTGATCTTTCCGGAATGAAAGCTCCGGTTTTTGTCAGCGGTACCGACGGGGTGGGAACCAAGCTGAAGCTCGCGTTTTTAATGGACAAGCATGATACGATCGGGATCGACTGTGTTGCCATGTGCGTAAACGACGTGGTCTGCTGCGGTGCAAAACCGCTGTTCTTTCTCGATTATTTGGCCGTGGGCAAAAATCACCCGGAAAGTATTGAGAAAATCGTATCCGGCGTCGCGGACGGCTGCGTTCAGGCCGGGTGTGCGCTGATCGGCGGAGAAACCGCGGAGATGCCCGGTTTTTACCCGGCCGACGAATATGACCTTGCCGGATTCACGGTCGGCGTTGTAGACCGCGGGAAAATGCTGGACAGTACTTCTGTTCGCCCCGGGGACGCGCTGGTCGGATTGGAGTCCTCCGGACTGCATTCCAATGGCTTTTCCCTGGTGCGCAAGGTGTTCAATATCGGGGACCGGAACGTGAACATGCAGATCGGCGATCTTGGCTGCACCCTGGGCGAGGAACTGCTCAAGCCGACGAAGATTTATGTCAAACCGATGCTTGAATTGATGCGGCAGCTCCCTGTCAAGGCGGTTTCCCATATTACGGGCGGCGGATTTTATGAAAATGTTCCGCGTATGCTTCCGGCGGGCGTGACGGCCCGAATCGAAAAAAACCGTCTGCCGCAAATGCCGGTCTTTGCTCTTTTGCAGCAGCAGGGAAATATCCCGGAGCGCGACATGTACAACACCTTCAACATGGGAATCGGAATGTGCGCCGCCGTAGCCCCGGAGAATGCCGACCGGGCGGTGAAATTCCTGAACGCGAACGGAATGCCGGCTCGTGTCATCGGTGAAATTGCCGAAGGCGGGGAAGGCGTCGAGCTATGCTGAACATTGCCGTTCTTGTCTCCGGAGGAGGAACCAACCTGCAGGCGCTGATCGACGCGCAGAAAGCCGGTAAAATACCGGGCGGAAGGATTACTCTGGTTGTGTCAAGCAGAGAAGACGCCTATGCCCTGACCCGCGCGGAACAGGCCGGGATCCGTACCGAGGTGTTGCGGCGGCGCAGCTTCTCCGAACAGGATGATTATGATACGGAACTGATCGGCCTGCTGGAGCGGGAACACATCGGACTCATCGTACTGGCCGGTTTCATGACAATCATCAGCCCGCGCGTGATTGAACGCTACCGGAACCGGATGATCAACATCCATCCGTCGCTGATTCCGGCTTTTTGCGGGGAGGGCTGCTACGGCTTGCGGGTGCATCAGGCCGCGCTGAAAAAAGGGGTCCGGGTGACGGGCGCTACGGTTCATTTTGTCAATGAGGTCTGCGACGGCGGCCCGATCATTTTGCAGAAGGCCGTGGAGGTTTTGCCGGGGGACACTCCTGAGACCCTGCAGCGGCGCGTCATGGAGCAGGCGGAATGGAAGCTGCTGCCGAAGGCGGTTGCTCTGTTCTGCGCGGGGTTTCTGGAAGTTGAAAACGGCGTTGTGAAGATAAAGGGGGATTTGCCATGCAGCGAATGAATTTAGCGGAATATCTGGGTTCCAATCCTTACCCGGGAAGAGGAATTCTTCTCGGAAACAGCGAAGACGGAAAGTATGCTGTTATTGCCTATTTTATCATGGGACGCAGTGAAAACAGCCGGAACCGGGTCTTCGAGGAAGAAGGGCAGGGCATTCGGACACGGGCGTTCGACGAGTCAAAGCTGAGCGACGCATCCCTGATTATTTACTCCCCGGTTCGGGTATCGGGGGCTTTTACGGTTGTGACAAACGGAGATCAGACGGACACGGTCTGCGAGTATCTGGAGGCGGGCAAATCATTTGTAGAAGCGCTGCGCACACGTACTTTTGAGCCGGATGCCCCGAACTACACACCCAGAATCTCCGGACTGGTTCAAACGGAGGGCGGGCTCCGGTTTACCCTTTCGATTTTAAAAAGCTGGGACGGGTCGCCGGACTCCGCGCACCGCCAGTTCTTTGAATACAATTCACCCGCCGCCGGGGAAGGAAGAATCATCCATACTTATTCCGGCGACGGGGATCCGCTCCCTTCCTTTGAGGGCGAACCGGTCCGGGTCGCGCTGGAAGGCGGAATAGACGAACTGACCCACGGAATCTGGAACGCTTTAAACGAAGACAATAAAATTTCGCTGTTTGTCCGTTTTATCAACCTGAAAACAGGACTGACCGAAACAAGAATCCTGAATAAGAACCGCTGAGAGGGAGGAACTGGAATGGCAAACGAACTGATGCTGAAATACGGCTGCAATCCGAATCAAAAGCCCGCCAGAATTTTTATGGAAAACGGCGGACCGCTGCCCGTTAAAATTCTGAACGGCCGTCCCGGCTATATCAACTTTATGGACGCGTTCAACAGCTGGCAGCTGGTGCGGGAATTGAAAGCGGCCTGCGGTCTGCCGGCGGCTGCTTCCTTTAAGCATGTCAGCCCCGCGGGAGCGGCGCTGGGGGTGGAACTGTCCGACACGGTCAAAAAGATTTGTTTTGTGGACGACCTGGAGCTCTCTCCGCTGGCGTCGGCGTATGCCGCGGCGCGCGGCGCGGACCGGATGTCCTCCTACGGCGACTTTGCGGCTCTGTCGGACGTCTGCGACGAACAGACGGCCCTTGTGCTGAAGCGGGAGGTATCCGACGGTGTGATCGCCCCCGGATACACCGAAAAGGCGCTGGAAATTCTCAGGTCAAAGCGAAAAGGCACGTACAATATCATTCAAATCGACCCGGATTACAGGCCTGAACCGATCGAGCATAAGGATGTGTTCGGAGTCACATTCGAGCAGGGCCGTAACGAAGCGGTGATCGGCCCCGAGCTTCTGGCCAATATCGTCACAAAAAATCATGAAATCCCGGATGAGGCGAAGCGTGACCTCATTCTGTCACTCATCGCGCTGAAATATACGCAGAGTAATTCCGTGTGCTACGCGCAGGACGGAAGAACCATCGGCGTCGGCGCCGGACAGCAGTCCAGAATTCACTGCACGCGCCTTGCGGGGAATAAAGCGGACAACTGGCTGCTGCGTCAGCACCCGAAGGTGATGGGGCTTCCGTTCGTCGCCGATATCCGCCGTCCGGACCGCGACAATACCATTGACGTTTATATCTCTGATGATTCTCAGGACGTGCTTGCGGAAGGCGTCTGGCGGAATTTCTTTACGGTTAAGCCCGAACCGCTCACACGGGAGGAGAAGCGGGACTGGCTGAACCGGCAGACCGGCGTGTCCCTTGGCTCCGACGCGTTTTTCCCGTTCGGGGACAACATTGAGCGCGCGCACCGGTCCGGCGTTTCCTATATTGCGCAGCCGGGAGGCTCGATCCGCGACGACAACGTGATTGAGACCTGCGATCAATACGGAATCGCAATGGCGTTCACCGGCCTTCGCCTGTTTCATCACTGACCGGCTGAAAACGAAAGCGGGGAAAATCATGAAAATATTGGTGATCGGCGGCGGCGGCCGCGAGCATGTTTTAGTAAGAAAACTAAAAGAAAGCCCGAAAGCGGAAAAAATCTACTGCGCGCCGGGAAACGGCGGAATCTCCCGCGACGCCGAATGCGTCCCGATTCCCGCGATGGATATTGCGGGCGTCGTAGCCTTTTCCAAACGGAATCAGATCGATCTGGTTGTTGTCGCGCCGGATGATCCGCTTGCGGCAGGAATGGTGGACGCGCTGGAAAACGCGGGAATCCGGGCGTTCGGCCCAAAAGCGGATGCGGCGGAGATTGAAAGCAGCAAGGTGTTTTCCAAACACCTGATGAAAAAATACGGAATTCCAACGGCGGATTATGAAGTGTTCGACCAACCGGACAAGGCGCTTGAATCGATTCGTAATCGCGGAAAATTTCCCACCGTCATCAAGGCGGACGGACTGGCGCTTGGCAAGGGCGTAATCATCGCCTCCGATTTTTCAGAGGCGGAGGCGGGAATCAAGACGATTATGGAAGATAAGGTTTTCGGTTCCTCCGGAAACCGTGTGGTTGTTGAAGAATTTCTGACCGGCCCGGAGGTCTCCATCCTCGCTTTTACGGACGGAAATTGCGTTCGCCCGATGGTTTCCTCGAAAGATCACAAGCGCGCATTGGACGGAGACAAAGGCCCCAATACCGGCGGAATGGGGACAATCAGCCCGAATCCGTACTACACGCCGGAGCTTGCCGAACGCTGTATGAAAGAAATTTTCCTGCCGACGGTCCGTGCGATGAACGAAG
This sequence comes from Caproicibacter fermentans, assembly GCF_014303955.1. Taxonomy (NCBI): domain Bacteria; kingdom Bacillati; phylum Bacillota; class Clostridia; order Eubacteriales; family Acutalibacteraceae; genus Caproicibacter; species Caproicibacter fermentans. The sequence continues at coordinate 174,931 of NZ_CP060286.1, forward strand.
AAGGCCGCCCGTTCAAGGGCTGCCTGTATTTTGGCCTGATGCTGACGCGGGACGGTCCGAAGGTGATTGAATACAATTCCAGGTTCGGCGACCCGGAGGCTCAGGTAGTGCTGCCGCGGCTGAGAACCGACCTTGTCGAGATTATGGAGGCCGTCGTGGATGAAAAGCTGGAACAGCAGCCGATCGAATGGAGCGACGAAGCCTGTGCATGTGTAGTCATGGCATCCGGAGGGTATCCGGTTCAATATCAAAAAGGCTTTGAAATCACCGGCCTCGATAAAAACGGGCAGGCGGAGGACGCGACGGTCTACCATGCCGGAACGTCGTATCGGGACGGGAAGTTTTACACCTGCGGCGGGCGCGTGCTCGGAGTAACGGCTCTTGGCACGGATTTGCCCCGGGCGCTGGAAAAAGCGTATCGGGCCGTGTCCGGAATTCATTTTGAGGGCGCGCACTATCGGAATGATATCGGAAAGTAAAATGCAGAATAAAGAGCCGCGCTGCTTCCTGATTTGAAAGGCAGCACGGCTCTTCCGGATGAAAGACCCGCAAAACAGCTCAGTGTTTTGCGGGCCTGTGTTTGGGCTTTTAAAATTTATTCCGCCAGCGCTCTGCTGAGCCAGACATCCGCAAGATCCATGGCCAGGTACAGACCGTTTTTTTCGCTGGTCTTTACAATCTGTTTCCGGTTCCGCACAGTCTGATCCGTCAGCATCAGCTGAATGCCGACCCGATCCGCCACGTCCAAGTCCTTGACTTTCTTCTTGCTTTTTATTTCCAGCCTGACGACATAACGGTCCTTCATGCTTCCATAATAAATCACATCTCCGCAGCGTACCAACGGTTTTCCCTTATAGGTTGGAAACTGCGGTTCCCCGTCATTTTGCTTGTCTGCCATTCGCTGTCGACCTCCTCTTCTTCATTCGTTCGGGCTTTATTCGCCCAGATAGGATTTTACCAATACCTGCAAAAGCTCGTCGCGGTCAATTCTGCGAATCAGGCTCCGCGCATTGTTGTGAGTCGTAATGTAGGTGGGGTCCTCCGAAAGAATATAACCCACAATCTGATTAATGGGGTTGTATCCTTTTTCCTTCAGAGCGTCATATACGGTTGTGAGGATTTTCTTAATGCCTTCCTCCCGGTCGCTTCCAAGTGAAAAAGTCACCGTTTTATCGAGCATAGGAACACCTCCAGTATTGTTCATCATACAACAACGTGCGATGAAATGCAAGAAATAAATTGTGAACTAGGAGCGCAGGATGGCCCCGATGTTTTCAAGCTCCTTTACGGCCCGGGTCATCGCCGCCGTAATCTGTTCTTCCGTCAGCGTGCTGTCCGGGGAACGCAGCACAATCCGGAACGCGACGCTCTTTCTGCCCTTTTCAATTTGTTCTCCACGGTATACGTCAAACAGTTCGATTCGTTCAAGCAGGGAGCCGGCACCGATACGGATAGCCTTTTCGAGAGACATAACGGGAGTTTTATCCTCACAGATTAAAGCAAGGTCTCTTGCCACGGCCGGAAATTTGGGAAGCGGACGGTAGGTTTTATCCATGCCGGCGTTTTGGAACAGAGAATCCACATCGAGCGTAAAGCTGACTGCTCTGCAATCCATCCCGTAGTTTTCCATTACTTTCGGGTGGATTTCCCCGATGATGCCCAGCGGATTGCCGCCAATGGATAAAGCGGCGCAGCGGCCGGGATGATAGGCGAATTCCTCCGTCGCGGCGGAAATGTCCCATTCTGTTACATTAAGCTTTTCCAGAAGGTCTTCTACCATACCTTTTGCGGTGAAGAAATCGGAGCCGTTCCCGTACATTCCGCAGATCAGCTCCAGTTTTTCCTCAGGCAGCTGCTCCGCCGAGGTCGGATGGTATTCCGTCGCAAGTTCGTAAAGGCACGCGGAGTCGTTCCGGTTGTTGTAATTGCGGGAGAGAATCTCCATCATAGAGGGCAGGGCGGTTGTGCGCATAATGCCGGTGTCCTCTCCGAGCGGATTTGAAATCACGATGGAATTCCGCAGCGGAGAATCCGCGGGCATCCGGATTTTATCGTAATATTTCGGGCTGATAAAGGAATACGTCATGATTTCGCTTGCCCCGAGCGCCAACATGGTGTCGCCGATCAGCTTTTCAAATTTCTGCCCGGCGGTGTATTTGCCTTGGGCGCCTCCGCTGAGCGAGGTGGAGGCAATTTTATCGTAGCCGTAGAAACGCGCGATTTCTTCCGCAATATCGGCTTTATGAACCAGGTCGGGCCGGAAGGAAGGAACCAGAATTTCGTCGCCGTCAAATTCGCAGTCCAGCTTGGAAAGGATTGTTTTCATTTTCTCGGCGCTGAGGGATATGTCGAGAAAACGGTTGGTCCAGTCCGGCTCAAGGCGAATTCTGCGGCGCTCGGGGGAGAAATGGCTGTCTTTCAGAATGCCGTCGGTCACGTCTCCCGCATCCAGCAGTTCCACCAGCTCGCACGCGCGGTCGAGCGCCGGAATGCAGTTGTTGGGGTCCAGCCCTTTTTCATACAGGGAGGAAGCATCCGTGCGCATGCCGAGGTCGCGCGCGGTTGTGCGGACCGATGGGCCCTTGAAGCAAGCTGATTCGAAGACGATCGTCGTGGTGCCGTCCACAATTTCGCTGTTTTCGCCGCCCATCACGCCCGCAACGGCAATGGCCCGGTTTTCATCCGCAATCACAAGATTCTTTTCACGCAGCGTGCGGGGGGTGCCGTCCAGCGTCATGATTTTTTCACCTTCCTTGGCCCGGCGCACGGTGATTTTATGTCCCTGAATAAACCGGTAATCAAACGAGTGCATCGGCTGGCCGTATTCCAGCATGACGTAGTTTGTAATATCGACGATGTTATTGATCGGGCGCACGCCCATCGCACGGAGACGTTCGCGCAGCCAGCGCGGTGAGGGCTTGACCCTGACGTTTTTCACAACCCGCGCGGAATACATGGGACAAAGGTCCGGCGCTTCCACCGAAACGCTTATCATCTCAGCGCCGGAACCGTGTCCGCCTTTGACGGCGGGGGTGTGAAGCTTCAGCGGCTTATGAAACGTTGCGGCGGCTTCTCGGGCAAGGCCGATGACAGAGAAACAGTCCGGCCGGTTGGAGGTGATTTCGAATTCCACGACGGTGTCGTCAAGACCGATCGCCTCCTGAATCGGCTGACCCGGACGGCAGTCCTCCCGAATGACAAAGATTCCGTCTTCAATCGCATATGGAAAATCATGTTTGGTTAACCCGAGTTCTGAAAGGGAGCAGAGCATGCCGTTGCTTTCCAGCCCGCGCAGCTTGCCTTTTTTAATCTTCTTGCCGCCCGGCAGACACGAATTGTGAAGCGCGGCAGGCACCAGATCGCCGACCTTCAGGTTCTGCGCTCCTGTAATAATCTGAAGCGGTTCACCGCTGCCGACGTCGGTCATGGTAATCCACATGTGGTCGGAATCCGGGTGACGTTCCAGAGAAAGAACCTTTCCGACAACGACGTTTTGAATTTCGTCGCCCTCTTTCCGCCAGCTTTCAACTTTGGAGCCGCTCATAGTCATCGCTTCCGTGAAAGAGCGGATCGGCATATCAGGAAGCTCTACAAACTCCTTGAGCCATTTCATTGACAAATCCATTCCAATTCCCCCTTAAAACTGATTCAGGAATCTAACGTCGTTTTCAAAAAAGAGACGCATGTCGTCCACCTTGTATTTGCGCATGACAAGGCGCTCCAGCCCCATGCCGAACGCAAAGCCGCTGTACTCTTCCGGGTCGATGCCGCAGTTTGAGAGTACCTTCGGGTGAACCATGCCGCAGCCAAGAATCTCAATCCAGCCCTCTCCCTTGCACAGGCGGCAGCCCTCGCCGTGGCAGTGAAAGCACTGCACGTCGACTTCTGCGGAAGGCTCCGTGAACGGGAAGTGGTGCGGACGGAACCGCACGACGGAATTTTCGCCGTACATCCGACGGATGAGAGTTTCCAGCGTGCCCTTCAGGTTTGCAAAGGTAATCCCTTGATCGACGACCAGTCCCTCAATTTGATGGAACAGCGGGGAATGGGTCGCGTCGACGGCATCGGAGCGATAGACGCGGCCGGGGGAGATAATCCGGATGGGCGGCTTCTGCTTTTCCATCGTGCGCACCTGAACGGGTGAAGTCTGCGTCCGCAGGACAATGTTGTCGTTGATGTAAAACGTGTCCTGCGTATCGCGCGCGGGGTGGTCTTTCGGAATATTCAGAGCTTCAAAATTATAATAGTCGAATTCCACTTCCGGACCGCTGACAATGTCGAATCCCATTCCGATAAAAATTTCCTTGATTTCATTCAGCTCCAGATTCAGCGGGTGAGGGTGGCCGAGCTTGTGGCGCCTGCCCGGCAGGGTGATGTCGATCTCCTCTGCTTTCAGCCGAAGCGCGGTTTCTGCCTCGTGAAGTTCTTTCGCACGGTCCGTAAGCTCCTTTTCAATCAGCGTGCGAAGCTCGTTCGCGAACTGCCCGATGACAGGCCGTTCCTGTTCCGAAAGATTTTTCATCTGTTTTAAAATTGCGGTCAATTCACCCTTTTTTCCAAGATATTTAATTCGCAGGCTTTCAAGGCTTTGGCGGTCCTGCGCCTGTTTCAGCTCCGTTTCCGCCTTTTTGCGCAGAAGCTCCAGCTGTTCTTTCATTTCGGCTTCATCCTTTCTTTCGGTGAAAAATAAAAAACGCTTTCCTCCCGCAAGGGACGAAAGCGCAAAGCTCCGTGGTACCACCCTGTATTTGTACTCTGACAGCCTGCTAACGGTGCCGCCCGTTGCGGCCTACTGCGAATGGTTCAGCCGCACCGCTCCAAAGGGAACTTCGCCAGTCTTATCCGCAAACGTGCTTTCAGCCGGTGACACGTTCTCTCTGCGCGGAAGAAAAGAAAGGTTACTTCCTTTATCACAGCGTTTGATTTCTGTAAGACATAATATAACACGAATGTTGTCCGAATGCAAGAAAAATATCCGCAGAAGCCGGCTTAAGCAGGAATTCGAGGAAAATGGAGGGCATTCATTGTAAAGAATTCATCCCTGTGCTAAAATAAGGGAAAAGAATTGTCAGGGGGAGAAGAATGGACATTTTTGTGGAGCAGCTGATTAAAAAGAAATTCGGGATAAAAGACTATTTGTTTATTTTCGGAATTATTGTGCTTGGAATCATCCTTGTGCTTTTATCCGTGATCATTCTGCCGCCGATCGCTATCTTGGTTCTGGCCGGGGTTTGCTACGGCGCCTATTATCTGATCACATCGCGGAGCTTAGAATTTGAATACAGCGTGACGAACGGTGATATCACGGTCGATAAAATTATTTATCAACGGAAACGGAAACGGGTCATTTCCGTGGATGCCCATACGGTGGAGGAAATGGGAAAATATGATGCGCAGAAGCTGCGTGAAAAGAGTTTTGCTTCCCGTATTGTCGCATCAGAACGGGAAGACGGTTCCGGCGCATGGTATTTCTGTGCCCGGGATTCCAAGTTGGGGAATGTTCTGGTCGTTTTCAGCCCGGATGAAAAAACGCTGACGGCAATTCGGCCTTTCTTGCCGAGGCAGGTGGCGAGAGATGCTTTTGATCGGTACTGATCTGGTTGAAATCGCCAGAATCAGAAAATCCATGCGGAATCCTTTGTTCTGCGCGAGAATTCTTGGGAAATCGGAGTATGAGCAGCTCGCCCGGCGGGGTTTTCCGGCTCAAAGTGTCGCCGCCAGCTTCTGCGCGAAAGAAGCGTTTTCAAAAGCGGTCGGAACGGGCCTGAGCGGATTTTGCCTGCGGGAGGCGGAGCTTCTTCGCGAACCGAACGGCAAGCCGAGGCTTCAACTGACGGGGAAGGCGGCTCATCTGGCTGAAAATATGCGCTTCTCCGTCAGCGTGACACATACCGCTGAAACAGCCGCCGCCACGGTGGTCGGCTGGAATGAAAAATCAGAGATGCAGATTTCGGAGGAGCGGGACGTACCGGAGGGAAGAAGAATACTTCTGAATATGCTGAAGCCGCGCGGGCCGGAGAGCAATAAGGGCTGCTACGGGCGCCTTTTATGCGTCTGCGGCAGCGAAGGAATGGCGGGCGCGGCGGCGATGAGCACACTGTCCGCGCTCCGGTGCGGCACCGGAATTGTGGAGACGGCCCTGCCGCGTTCCATCTATCCGATTGTCGCTTCCCTTGCTCCGGAAGCGGTGTTTACGCTGCTTGACGCCTCGCCGGGCGGAGATTTGGCGGACCGGGACCTGGAATCACTGGATTCGGCGTTGTCCCGGGCGAGCGCGTGCCTTGTCGGCTGCGGCCTGGGGAAAAGCCCTTTTGCAAGAAGAACGGTTTCGAGAGTTCTTCAAACGGCGGATGTTCCGCTTGTCCTTGACGCAGACGGAATAAATATTGTGTCGGAGCATATAGATGAACTGAAAACAGTCCGCGCTCCGCTCGTGCTGACACCGCACCCCGGCGAAATGGCGCGTCTTCTGAGGACTACCCCGGAAGAGGTTCAGAAAAACCGGGAACTGTTCGCCCGTTCGTTTGCACGGGATTTGGGGGTTATTCTGGTCTTGAAAGGCTTTGAAACCCTGGTCGTTTCCCCTCAGGGAAAGCTGTATCGGAATACGACAGGAAATCCCGGGATGGCCAAGGGCGGAAGCGGCGATGTGCTGGCGGGTATGATCGCGTCCTTTGCGGCGCAAGGGGTCGACCTGTTTTCCGCGGCTGCCGGCGCGGTGTATCTGCACGGCCTTGCCGGGGACCGCTGCGCGGGGACTTTGTCCCAATGCGCCATGCTGCCGACCGACCTGATCGGAAAGCTGCCGGAGTTGTTTTTGGAATTAGGGCGGTAGCTGCGTTCCGCCCGCTTTTTGGGGGGTGCCTTTGCGCCGGAATATGATCGCAGCAGCCGCCGCGCTGTGCCTGCTGCTGGGCGGCTGCGCAAAGTCCAGAATCGGTGTCGAGGATCTGGACTTTCAACTTGATTGTAAAGCGAACGTGCATTATTCGGGGGGCAGCGTCACATGCTCTTTTCAGCGCTTGGGTCCGGAAAACGCAGCGCTGGAGATTCTTTCGGGCGGGCCGGAGGGACTTTGCTGGAACTGGAACGGCGACGGATTCACAGCAACGTTTCAGGGGCTTGCCGCGGGCGGCAAGGATTGCGTGCTTCCGCAGGATTCTTTCGCGGCCGTGATGGTACATACGCTTGATCAGGCGGAAAAGCCGGGCTCCCTGATTCCGACCCATGACAATGAGTTTTCCGGAAACGCGGGGTATGATTACACGCTGACGGCTGACCCTGAGACCGGAAAAATAAAGACGCTCAGCGTGCCGGACTGCAATGTTACGGTGGATTTTTACGATTACGCGGAAAAAACGATTGAAGTGGACTTGAATCTTGCCCCTGAACCTGATTGATAAAATTAAATCACAAAAAACCGTTGAAATTTTCGACGGTTTTATTTTTTGGGGTTTGACCTGATGAGTACGGCGACCGCTACTGTCAACAAAGGTACTCCGTTAATATTATATAACAGGCTCCGCAGAACGAATAAATCTTTCAAAGAATGTCAATACTATTCGCGGAAATCCAAAATCTGCTATATCATTTATTTTCGGAGTGTGAAAAAATGAATATTCGAAGAGGCGATATCTATTATGCCGATCTCAGTCCGGTGGTAGGGTCCGAGCAGGGCGGAGTGCGGCCGGTACTGATCATACAGAATAATATCGGGAACAGGTTCAGCCCGACCGTGATTGCCGCCGCAATCACCAGTCAGCGCTCAAAAGCGAATCTGCCTACGCACATCATGCTCAATGCCAGTACGACCGGACTTGCAAAGGATTCAATCGTGCTGCTCGAGCAGGTGCGGACAATCGATAAGCACAGACTGAAAGAACGTATGGGACGTCTTGACAACAAGGCGATGTTAATGGTGGATCAGGCCTTGTCTATCAGCTTCGGCCTCAACGAACAGGAACCGGTGCGGCAGGCTACATAGACCGCCTGATTTACGAAAGACAACGTCCGGCAACGTATAAAATATTGATTCTGCCGGATACTAAAAACACAATTTTTAAAAAGGAGTGTGTTTTTAGATGATCTCTGAAAAAGAGCTTTCGGCAATTGAAGATCAGCTCGCTCACGAGCATGTCTTGATTACAAAGTACAACGCGTACTCACAGATGTGCTCCGACCAGGAGCTAAAGCAGAAATGCAGTTCGATTGCGCAGAAGCACCAGTGCCATTTCGACAAGCTAATGGGATTTTTAAATTCTTAAAAAGGGAGGAACATTCAGGATGAATTTCAATCAGAATCCGGGCCAGGTCAGCGGTACTCAGGTCAGCAGCCCCATGGGGGAAAGAGAACTCATGGATGATGCGCTGGCTTCTCAGAAATATATGACGGACACCTACAACACTTACACGAATGAATGTGTTACGCAAAATGTCAGGGACGAATTTATGAATATTCTTTCCGAAGAACATCAGATTCAGTCCGAGGTTTTTGACACCATGAAAAAGCGCGGCTGGTACAATGTTCCCGACGCCCAGCAGCAGAAAATTCAACAGGCAAAACAGAAATTCCAGAGTCAGAGTTCTCAGGGCTGACCTGGTTGAATCGGGGGGGACGGACAAATATGTCCGCCCTCTTCTTTTTTATCTTCTGACTGCCGTGACCGGCGTTTCCAAACTTGCCGGAAAGAAAAAGTTGAATAAATGCTTTCGGAATGCTAAAATAATCAGATATGGGGCAGGTGTGGCGATTGAGTGTGAAAAAATGGCGGATTCGTCGCTGCGACGAGTCCGCCGCTTCCCAAATTGCAGAAGAGATGAAAATACCGCGTTCCGTTGCCGCACTTCTGGCGGCGCGGGGCATGACGGATGAATTCCGGAAGCCTTCCGGCGTATCCTTTTCCGACCCCTTTTTGCTGCCGGATATGGAGAAGGCGGCGGAACGGATCACCAGCGCTTTGGACGGCTTTGAGAAGATCGCCGTTTACGGCGATTACGACGCGGACGGCGTTACCGCCACTGCGATGCTGTACTCTTACCTGGAATCCTGCGGGGGGAATGTGATCTATTACATTCCGGAGCGGGAAGGAGAGGGCTACGGACTGAATATGGGGGCGGTCGACACGCTGCACGAGCAGGGAGTCGATCTGATTGTCACCGTGGACAACGGAATTTCCAGTGTGGATGAAATCGCCTATGCGAACAGTCTTGGAATCGATACGGTTGTTACGGACCACCATCACCCGCGGGAGGTTTTACCTCCCGCCTGCGCGGTGGTGGATGCCTGCCGCGCGGACAGCGGCGCGCCTTACCACGATTTTGCGGGAGTCGGCGTCGCGTTTAAACTGATTCAGGCCTTGGAGGGTCCGGATGGCGATCTGGAATCGCTGCTTGAAAATTACGGCGATCTTATCGCGATCGGAACCATCGGGGACATTGTTCCGCTGACAGGGGAAAACAGGGCGCTTGTCTCAACGGGGCTGAGTTACCTGCCCAGAACGGATCGCCCCGGCCTCAGGGCTTTGCTGGAGCAGACCGGCTTGGAAAACAGGGAGCTTTCCGCCGGACAGGTTGCTTTTATTCTGGTTCCGCGCATTAACGCGGCGGGGCGGATGGAGTCTCCGGATCAGGCCGTCCGTCTTCTGATTTCGGAATCTCAGGAGGAGGCGGCGTTCCTTGCCGGCAAAATCAGTGAAGACAACAATTATCGGCGCGACGTTGAAAACGAAATTCTGGAAAAAGTAGAGGAATGCTTCCGCCGGGAACCGGCTCTGCTTTACGACCGCGTTCTCGTGGTGGACGGGGAAGACTGGCACCATGGCGTGATCGGAATCGTAGCGGCAAGGATTGTGGACCGTTTCGGGAAACCGTGCATTGTTATTTCGCGTTCGAAAAACGAGGCGCGCGGCTCCGGCAGAAGCGTGGAAGGCTTTTCCCTGTTTGACGCCGTGTATTCCTGCCGCGATCTTCTGACACGGTTCGGCGGCCATCCGATGGCTGCGGGGCTTTCCCTGCCGCCGGGTCAAATCGGCGAATTCCGCGCCCGTATCAACGCATTCGCGGCAGGACTCGGGCAGCCGATGCCGGCGCCGGTACTCTCCATCGACTGCCTGCTGACGCCGAGGGAGCTGTCGCTGGAAATCACGCAGGCCATGCGGTATCTGGAACCGTTCGGAACCGGGAACCCGGAACCGGTATTCGGACTGAAAGGTGTGACAATCACCGATATTACACCGGTCGGCGGAGGCAAGCATCTGCGAGTCAGTGTCAGCGGGGATTCCCGCACGGTTCGCTGTATGAGATTCCGAACGACTCTGGAGGAATTCAGTTATCGCTGCGGCGACAGGGTCGATCTGGCTGTTACCCTTCAGGAACGGGAATACGCGGGCAGAACTCTCTTGTCGATTGTCATCCGCGACATGAAGCTTTCGGGCATGGACATGGACGGAGTGATTTTGGGCCAGAGCCTTTACGATCAGTTCCGCCGGGGCGAGCCGCTTTCCTCGGAGGAAGCCGCCCGGATGAAACCGAAACGCGAGGAGTTTGCGAGCATTTACCGGGCGCTGAGGGGAGAAAACGGGTATTCCGGTACGCCGGAGCTTTTGCTTCCCCGCATTCCCGGGTCGGCGCCGGGCATGGAAAAGCTGTTGACGGCGCTGGATGTTTTTGCGGAACGGGGATTAATTCGTCTGGAAAGAGACGCCGATACATACCGGGTTAAGCTGATCCCGCAGAACGGAAAAATCAATCTGAAGGATTCTGAAATCATTCGTTCTCTGGAGTTATTTGAAAAGGCAGGTGAGCAGGATGGCATGGCCGCTGAAGACCTTTGACGATTTGTTGTCTCTGATTCGTGCGAGCGAGCGCGAGTATAATCTGGATGTCATTACCCGCGCGTATTGGCTGGCGGAAAGCTCACACAGGGACCAGAAGCGTCTCTCCGGATCACCGTATATTTCCCACCCGGTCGCGGTGGCCTGCATCCTGGTTGAACTTGGCATGGATTCGGAATCCGTCGCGGCGGGACTGCTTCACGATGTTGTGGAAGACACTCCCATCAGCCTGGACCAGATCAAAAAGGATTTCGGAGCTGAAATTGCCGGGCTGACGGACGGCGTGACAAAGCTGGGGCGCATTCCATATTCCTCCCGCGAGGTGCAGCAGGCCGAAAATCTGCGCAAGATGCTGATTGCGATGAGCGAGGATATCCGCGTCATCATCGTCAAGCTTGCGGACCGGCTGCACAATATGAGAACCATTGAGTTTATGCCGCCGCAGAAACAGCGGGACAAGGCTCTCGAAAATATGGAGGTCTACGCCCCGATCGCGCACCGTCTTGGAATCCGGGCAATGAAGGAAGAACTGGAAGACCTTTCGCTGCGGATTCTGGATCCGATGGCTTATCAGGAAATTGAAAGCGGATTGGAACTGCGCTCCGGCGAACGGACTAAGTTTATTGAATCGACAAAGAAAAAGATTTTCGAGCGCGTATCCACCATCATTCCGAATGTGTATCTGGAAGGCCGTGTAAAAAGCATCAACGGCATTTACCGCAAAATGTTTGTCCAGGGGAAAACCATGGATGAAATTTATGACATTTACGCGGTTCGGGTCATTGTCGACACGGTTAACGACTGCTATAACGTGCTTGGCGTTATTCACGATATGTTCCGCCCGATTCCGAACCGGTTTAAGGATTACATTTCGACGCCGAAACCAAATATGTACCAGTCCCTGCACACGACCGTCATCGGCTCGGAAGGAATTCCGTTTGAAGTGCAGATCCGCACCTGGGAAATGCACCATACTGCGGAATACGGGATTGCGGCGCACTGGAAGTATAAGCTGGGGCTTTCCGCCAAAGGGCAGGATCAGTTTGAAAAGCGCCTTTCGTGGATTCGCCAGATGCTGGATAACGAAAAGGACAGCGAAGACGCGACCGATCTGGTGCGGATGATCAAATCCGACCTGGTTCCGGAGGAGGTGTTTGTCTTCACGCCGCGCGGCGACGTGATCAGCCTTCCGGCCGGCGCAACCGTCATTGATTTTGCCTATGCGATTCACAGCGCCGTCGGAAACCGCATGACGGGCGCCAAAGTCGACAAGAGGATCGTTCCGATTGATTACCGGGTAAAAACGGGTGAAATCATCGAGGTCCTGACCAGCAAGGAAGCGCACGGGCCGAGCCGAGACTGGCTGAAGATTGTTCAGACCAGCGAGGCGCGCAATAAAATCCGCACATGGTTCAAGCATGAAAGACGGGATGAAAATATTGCGGAAGGTAAATCAGAGCTGGACCGGGAACTGAGACGGAACAATATTGTTCTGTCCGAGGAAGAGCTTGCAAATGTTCTGGAAAAGATCGGTCCCCGGCACAACTGTCATTCAGTGGAGGATGTTTATGCCGCCATCGGTTACGGGGGAGTGCAGATCTGGAAGATCCTTCCAAAGCTGCGGGAGACCTCCCAGAAAGAACGGCAGGCTTCTGTGCCGGCCGCTCCTGCTGCCGAAAAGCCCCAAAGGCCCGTCAGCCATGCGAACGCGGGCATTATTGTAGAGGGAATGGACAACTGCCTGATTAAGATTTCCCGCTGCTGCAATCCCCTGCCCGGGGACGAAATCATCGGTTTTATCACCCGGGGGTTCGGGGTTTCCGTTCATAAGCGGAGCTGCTCCAATGTGCCGAGGGACCTGACCGAGGCGGCTGAGCCGGAACGGTGGGTTCATGTCCACTGGGCGGGCGAGGTAAAGGAAGAATTCAAATCCACCCTTGAAATAACGGCGGAGGACCGCTCCGGGCTGCTGGTTGATATTACGCAGCAGCTGTTCAATATGCACCTTTTCATCCATTCGCTGAATTCCCGTGAATTAAAAGACAGCAAGGCCGTCATTTCCGCGACCATTACCATCAACGGGCTGGATCAGCTGAGGAATATCATCGACCGCCTTTCCAAAATAAAAGGAGTCTTAACCGTACGCCGTCCGTAGCCGGACCGTTTTCCCACAAGGAGGAATACAATGAAAGTAACCAGAATTACCGGTGGGCCTCTTCCGACAAACTGCTATTTGCTCACGGACAACCGAACGGGACTGACCGCCGTGATCGACCCCGGATTTGAAAGCGAGGACCTGACCGAAAGCGTTCTTGCGGCAGGACAGGACAAAGTTCAGGCCATTTTGCTGACGCATGCACACTTTGACCACATCACCGGTGTTGCAAAGGTAAAGGAATTAACCGGAGCGAAGGTGTATCTGCATTCGGATGAACTCATGTTTGTTTCCGATCCTTCGCTGAACGCATCGGGAATTTTTTACGGTGCGCAGGTTCAGCAGTTCCGAGTCGATTATCCGATGGGCGATGGGGACGAGATTGAACTTGGGGAACTGAAAATCCGAGTGATTCACACGCCCGGCCACACCACGGGCGGGTGCTGCTTCCTTGTGGAAGACGCTCTTTTTACCGGCGATACACTGATGAAGCTGAGCTGCGGCAGGACGGATTTTCCGACCGGCAGCTACCATCAGATGATGGATTCTCTCCGCAAGCTTGCCAAATTGCCGGGGGATTTTCATGTTTACCCCGGCCACGGTCCGGAAAGCACGCTGGAATATGAACGGAAAAACAATTCTTTTCTGGGGATGGACGCGCATGACCCTTTGTATTGACGGACACGAATTTCAATATGAGATGGAAAACCTGTGCCGCGTTTTTTTCCCGGATCAGAAGATTATCTCCGCAGTAAAACCGGGTGACGGAACGGATGTGTATACCGGCGCCGAGCCTTGCGCCGAAGGGCTGCGGATCAGGGTACGGACGAAGCTGAACGGGTCCGAACGGGAAGCCGAAGAACTGCTTTCCGCAAAAGAAGCGTCCGATCCTCGAGAAGTGGAACGGTGCTTGGGAGTGCTGCTGTACCGGTTGCTGTCGTCCGCCTGCGGTTTTCGCCCCCGGTGGGGAATCCTGACCGGAGTCAGGCCGGTCAAGCTTTTTGCCCGCCTTGCCGAAAGCGTGGGAGAAGAGAATGCCGTCGGGTATTTTGAAAAAAACTGCTGGTTTCGCCCGAAAAAGCGGAATTGTGCCGTATGACGAGCCAAAACCAGAAGGAAATCCTTTCCATCCCGAGCCCCCGTTCTTTCAGCCTGTATATTTCGGTTCCGTTTTGCCCCACACGATGCGCGTACTGTTCTTTTGTATCAACTACGGTGGAAAAGGCGTTCCGTCTTGTCCCGGATTATGTGAAGCTTTTATGCGAGGAGCTGCGACGCACGGCGGAATTGGCAGCTGAACTGGGACTGATTTGCCATTCCGTCTATGTGGGCGGGGGGACGCCGACAACCCTGTCCGCCGAACAGCTTCGGCTGGTGCTGGATACGGTCGGAGACAGTTTTGACCTTTCCCGTTGCAGGGAATTCACGGTGGAAGCCGGCCGGCCGGACACTGTGACGGAAGAAAAGCTCCGTGCGCTTCTGGAAAGCGGAACGACCCGGATCAGCATCAACCCTCAGACGTTGAACGACGAGGTGCTTCGGGCAATCGGCCGGGCGCACACGACGGAGCAAACGTATGATGCTTACGCGCTCGCCAGAAAATGCGGGTTCGGCAATATCAATATGGATTTGATCGCGGGGCTGCCGAAGGACAGCACGGAAAGCTTTCGAAAAACTCTGGACGGCGTCGTGAAATTGGGCCCGGAGAATATTACCGTGCACACGCTTGCCCTGAAACGCGCGGCAAAGCTGTCGCTGGATCCGTCCGGGCCTTACAGCGGTGATGCAAAGACTGCCCAGAACATGCTGACTTATGCGGATTCGGCCCTGCTGAAAAGCGGCTATCTGCCGTATTATCTTTATCGGCAGAGCCGCATGGTGGGCAATCTTGAAAACACCGGCTGGTCAAAGACGGGGTTTGAAGGATACTACAACGTTTTCATCATGGAAGAGAAAGAAACGATTCTGGCCTGTGGAGCGGGCGCGGTTTCCAAACTGTTTGACCCGTTGTCGGATCGCCTGGAGAGAATCTTTAACTTCAAATATCCTTATGAATATATCAGCCGTTTTTCGGAAATGCTGACAAGGAAAGATAGGGTGAAGGAATTTTATGACGGCCTTGCGGACTGATTTTATCGAGTATCAGAACAGCGTCCTGCAGATTAATCAGGCGGTTAGGCATGATCCTTCGGCGTTTGTAGCCGCGGCTGAAAAGGCGTATCAGGACAGCCTGATTAAAATCGCCGACAGTCTTGTGAACGAAGATCCGCCGTGCCGGCTGGTCATGCTGGCTGGGCCGTCCGCGAGCGGCAAAACGACAACCGCGCACCGGCTGGCGGAAATACTCCGGGAAAAGGGCACGGGCGCGGAAATCATCTCCCTGGACGACTTTTACCGAGGGGAGCATCAGGCGCCGGTGCTGCCGGACGGAAGCCATGACTACGAAAGCGTGGAAGCGCTGAATGTTCCGGAAATTATGCAATGTCTTGGGGAACTGATTACAAACGGGCGCTGCAATATGCCGGTCTTTGATTTTTCCATTCATCTGCCGTACCCGCATCGTCGTCAGGTCGTGCTGGAAAACCGCGAAATCGCAATCGTGGAGGGAATACACGCGCTGAATCCCGTCCTGCTCGGCGGTCTGCCGTCCGAACATATCAGGAGAATTTATATCAGTGTGAAACAGGGTATCCGCGACGACGGAGGCGAGCTGCTCGGGCCGAATGAAATGCGCCTTGTGCGCAGGATCGTTCGGGACCGCAACTTCCGCAATGCACCGCCATGGATGACACTCGGCATGTGGGACAACGTAATGAACGGGGAGCGCAAATACATCAAACCGTTCCGTGCTTCCGCCGATTACACAATTAATTCCTACCATGCGCACGAACCGTGCGTGCTGAAAGACCAGGCCGTCGCCCTCCTACATACCGTACCGGGGGAGGACCCCGGCTGTCAGACCGCGCAAACGCTGCTGAACGCGCTGGAGCGGTTTGAACCGGTCGACAGCTGTCTTGTGCCCAAAGATTCGATCCTGCGGGAATTTATCGGCGGCGGTATTTATTAGTGTGCATGGTTGCATTTGCAATCCATCCGGTGGTATAATATAACAAATGAAAAAGAGGTGTGCTGTTATGGGACTGTTTGAAGATGTCGTAGTCAATGCCAGAACGGCAGTAAACGTCGTTGGGAAAAAGGCGAGTCAGATTGTCGATGTTTCCAAGCTGAGAATCAGCGCGGCAGATTTAAATAATGAGATTTCCAAAAGGTTTGAGGCAATCGGCCGCACGGTTTACGAAGCAAAGAAAACCGGCAATGATACGTCCGATTTAATTGCCGAGAGCGTCACGGCGATCGACGATCTTTACGAGCAGCTGGACGCAGTCAATGACCAACTGTCTGCGGCGCGTGCGAAACTGGTCTGTAAAAACTGCGGGCAGGAAAACACTCAGGGCTCGGTTTATTGCAGCAAATGCGGCCATAAGCTGTCAAACGACTAAACTTAGCAACAGAAGAGGGAAATATTTGAGCTGCCGCTGAATGAAAACGGCAGCTCCTTTCCCTGCGATGCTTTAAAGGACCCGGGTTCGGCTGCCTTTTGCGGCGGTTGGCCGACCAGTTCGGGCCGGAGGGTGCTAAACCCTCTTTTTTTATTTTCATAGGCTCTTGAAACCCGCAGTATAATATCTTATAGTTTATTTGTTTGTTAAGTAAGTGACCGATCTTGGAAACGGATGTGTTGCAATGGAACATAGGAGAGCCTCCGCTGTTAAGCGGCAGAGTTTTCTTCACGGAGCCCTGATCCTGATGGTGGCGATGGCCATCGAGCGGATCATCGGCGCGTTGTTTAAGCTCCCTTTGACCTGGATTCTCACCCCGACCGGAAACGGCTATTTTTCCAACGCCTATTCTCTTTACGCTCCGCTATACAGCCTGGCAACGGCGGGCTTCCCGATCGCGATTTCACGGCTTGTTTCGGAAAACACGGTGCGCGGGCGGTTCCGCGACGTGCGGCAGATTCATCGGGCGTCCATTCGCATTTTTCTGGTTCTCGGACTTTTGTCGTTTTCCATCATGTTCTTCGGTGCGAGACCCTACGCCAACTTTGTGCTCAGCGGAAATCCGGACAACGCACTGCCGGCGATCTATGTGCTGGCGCCCGCGGTTTTCTTTACCAGCATGATGTCGATTTACCGCGGGTACTACGAGGGTCTTCGCAACATGTACCCGACCGCCATTTCTGAGGTCATCGAGGCGCTGTGCAAGCTGATTTTCGGGCTTTCCGCCGCAGCCTTCATCGTCTGGAAAGGGATGCGGGAGTACGCCGCGGCCGGAACGGTGTTCGGCGCCGCGGTCAAATCGGAAGAATACGCGAAGCTCGCCACGCTGCCGTATGCCGCCGCGGGCGCGATTTTCGGCGTTACGCTCGGCGGAATGATCGGTTTTCTGTTTCTCTGGTCCTATCACCGCATCAACGGAGACGGCATTTCCCGCGAGATGCTGATGCGCTCCCCAAGGCCAAGGCCGATGCGGGTGACTTCCTCTCAGCTGATCCGCACGGCGATTCCGGTTGCTCTCGGCTCTCTCGCGGTGAACCTCTCCACCTTGGTGGACAGCACGTTCCTGCAGATGAGAATCAAGGATATTATGGACAGCAGCCCGGATGTTCTGCTCAACATGTACCGGGGAATTATTCCCCAGTCGGATATCCAGCTGAATCTGGTTCCGTCTTTTTTGTTCGGCTGTTTCAGCAATGCGACGCTTCTGTTCATGCTGGTGCCCGGAATTACACAGGCGCTTGGAGTCAGCGCGCTGCCCAACGTAACGGCTGCTTGGACGCAGGGAGACCCGAAACGGATCAAACACAGCGTTGAATCCGTTCTGCGCATGGTGACGCTGATTGCGTTTCCGGCCGGCATCGGGCTCTCGATGCTCTCCACGCCGATTGCCCGACTGATGTTCCGGGCACAGAACGCGCCGGAGATTACGGGTAAAATTCTGATTGTCCTTGGACTCGCCGCGATTTTTGCTTCCATCAGCACCCCGATCAACAGTATGCTGCAGGCAATCGGCCGGGTTGATCTTCCGGTAAAACTGCTGGTTGTCGGGCTGGTGATTAAAATCGTCCTGAACTATACTCTGGTCGGAATTCCCGAAATCAATGTCATGGGCGCCGGTACCGGCACCCTGGTCTGCTATTTTCTGATCACCTTCCTTGCCCTGTATTTTCTGATTCGGGAAACAAAGGTAATGCCGAATCTGTTTGCGATTTTTGTCAAGCCGCTGCTGGCGTCCGCCATCAGCGTCGGGGCCGCCTGGGCACTTCAGAAATTCGCGGCGAAGATCATTTCCGCGGACTTCGCAACCATCCTTGCAATCCTGACCGCCGCGTTTCTTTATCTTTTCCTGATCCTTTGGTTCCGCGCGCTGAACCGGCAGGATATTATAATGCTGCCAAAGGGACAAAAAATTGTGAAAATACTTGAAAAACGTCATTGGATAAGGTAGAATAAAAGCGGGTTTCCAGAGTATGACAGAGCAGGAGATAGAAAGAATTGTATTTTCAACTTAAAGAAACATATACTATAGGCGACCTGTTGGATATTATGGAAATTCTTCGGTCCCCGGGGGGATGTCCGTGGGATCGTGAACAGACCCATCAAAGCATCCGGAACAATCTTCTGGAAGAAGCCTACGAAGCTGCGGAAGCGATCGACACGGATGATAAGGTACTTCTTCAGGAAGAATTGGGGGACGTGCTTCTTCAGGTTGTTTTTCATTCCAGAATGGAAGAGGAAAACGGCGGCTTCTCCTTTTCGGATGTTGTCGACGGAATTGTCAAGAAACTTATTCTCCGTCATCCCCACGTTTTCGGGAACGGAACCGCTCAAAACAGTGAAGAGGTTCTGTTAAACTGGGAGGCAATCAAGAAAGAAGAAAAAGGCCGCAGTACCGAGACGCAGGTGCTCAGGGGCGTTTCCAAGGCCCTTCCCGCACTGATGCGCGCTCAGAAGGTTTGCAGAAAGGCTGCGAAAGCGGAAGGCAAACCGCAAAGCCTTGCAAATGCGTTGGAGACCCTGCGGGATAACGCGAAGCAGGCGGCTCTTTCCGCTGAAACCGGACAAAAAGAGGAGCAAATGGAAAAACTGGGCCGGCTTCTGCTCTCCATAGCAGAGCTTTCGGGTATTCTGGAGTTGGAAGCCGAACAGGCTTTATCAGAAGCCTGCGACCGGTTTATCGAGAAGTTTGAAGAACGGGAAAACAATCCGCCGACAGGAATTGATTGAAATTCTCAGCGATTGCTGTTGAATAATAAAAAACGGAGGTCAATAATATGAATAAAACTGAATTAATCTCTGCTGTTGCTGAAAAGGCCGGGCTTTCGAAAAAGGATGCCGACAATGCCGTAAATGTAATGCTCAGCACCATTGTTGATACGGTAGCCAAAGACGAAAAGGTCCAGATCGTGGGCTTTGGAACATTTGAGCTTCGCAGCCGCAGCGAGCGCCAGGGCCGCGACCCCAGAACAAATTCTCCCATCACGATTCCCGCGTCAAGAGTCCCGGCGTTTAAGGCGGGCAAGGCATTTAAGGATTCAACCTCCATCTAAAATAAATTAGTATTTCATTCGGGACTGTAGCAGAAGGTTTCTGTTACAGCCCCGTTGATTTATCGGAAGGGGAACAATGAGACTCGACAAATATTTAAAAGTGTCAAGACTAATTAAACGCCGGACCATTGCGAACGAAGCGTGTGACGCTGGCCGCGTCCTTGTTAATTCGAAACCGGCGCGCGCTTCTTATGAAGTCAAGGTCGGCGATCTGATCGAAATCGGGTTGGGATCCCGCAGCATCAGGGCAAAGGTCCTCAGTATCAGCGAGACCGTCGGAAAGGGACAGGCATCCGACCTGTACCAAATTCTTTCGGAGGGCCCCGCGGAGCATTAGTATATGTCCAACCGCTTTCGCATACAAATGAAACAGTACGAAGCGGGAGGGATAACTTTGGCCGAACAGAAAACGGTGAAAACGCCGCACAGCCTGATCCTGGAAAATCGTCGGACACTGACCGCGACGGGCGTGTCCAATGTCGACAGCTTTGACGAACAGACGGTGGTGGCCTACACCGATTTGGGAGAACTGGTCATCCACGGGGTGAACCTTCATATTGATAAACTGAATATTGATTCCGGAGAGCTGACGCTTGACGGAGAAATCACATCCATGTCTTATACGGACAACCGGGCGACGACGGGCGGCTTTTTCACCCGTTTGTTCAAATAGGGGCGTGAGTCGCGTTGGTAACACCTCTTTCCTTTCAGATGTTCGGCTTTTCAGCGTCCGTTGCCGCCGGCTTTCTCCTTGGCGCGATTTATGACGTGCTGAGAATCTGGCGGGACTTTTTTCATTCCCAAAAGCGCGCGGTCTTTTTTCAGGATTTTTTCTACATGGTATTTTGCGCGTTCTTCTCATTTTTGCTGGCACTTCCTCTTGGCGGCGGCGCGGTACGAATCTATCTTCTGGCGGGGGAAGCCGTCGGCTGGTTTGTTTATTATTTTACCGTCGGACAGGTTACGGCATATCTCTTCCGCGCGATTTCCGGATTTTTGTACCGCTGTTTTTTTGATCCGGTGGGCAGACTGCTGAAACGTGTTTCCGGGTGGTTTGGCAAAAAAGTAAAGATTGCAGTAAATCTCTTGAAAAAAAAGGGACGGGATTGGAAAAAACGCTTGAAACAGAGGGCGGGAATAGTGTATAATCGTCGTAACGGGTTGCGTCGCAGCAGGCAAAAACGTAAGGTCGTGCAGAGAAATGAAGGTACTCGAAAATCAAAAACAAAAAAAAAGTTTTCTGCTTAGGCTGGCTGTCTTTATTTTCGGGGCATATATGCTTGTTGCCCTGGTGAATCAGCAGATCGAAATACAAGGGAAGCGGCAGGAACTTACGGCGGCAAAACAACAGATTCAGATTCAGGAAATTAAAAATGATGATCTGAAACAGGCTTTCAGTACCGGGGCGGACGATGAGCGCGATTATATGGAGCGCAAAGCGAGAGAAGAGCTTAATTACGCCAAGCCGGGCGAGCGTGTTTTTGTTAATATAGCCGGACATTAAACAGCTCTGTTTAAGGAGGAAAACACTTACATATGCAGCTTGAGGTAGGAACGGTTCTGGAAGGGAAAGTTACGGGCATCACGAAATTCGGCGCGTTTGTGGAACTTCCGGGGGGCAAAACCGGGATGGTTCATATTTCGGAGGTCGCACCCACCTTTGTTAAGGAGATCCGCGACTTTGTGTCGGAAAATCAGATGGTCAAAGTTAAAATCCTGAATATTACTCCTGAAGGGAAAATCAGCCTTTCCATGAAAAAAGCCGTGGAGCAAGTCCGTCCCGGCGGCGGCGCGGCGAGGCCATCCAGACCAGGCAGCTACGAATGGCAGCCAAGCAGAAAAAATGAGCCCTCCAGTTTTGAAGACATGCTGTCTAAATTCAAACAGACCAGCGACGAAAAAATGCTGGATTTGAAACGGTGCATGGAATCCAAACGTGGCGGATTTTCCAGGCACGGCGGGTCCAATCAGGCAAAATAAGAATACGGAATTCTGCGGAGTGTTCGCACTCCGCTTTTTTATTGGAGGCTGTTATGCTTATTTACAATGCGAAAATCCATACCATGGCGGGGGCGGCAATTCCAGAAGGCTCTGTGAGAGTGCGGGAGGGTAAAATCAAAACGGTATCTTCCGGAAAGCTGCCGCAGCTGCCTGATGAAACAGTCCTCGACCTGCATGGGGCGGGGCTGTATCCCGGCTTCATCGACGCCCATACGCACCTTGGCATGTGGGAAGACGGCCTTACCTTCGAGGGCGACGACGGAAACGAGGAGACCGATCCGGTTTCTCCGCAGCTGCGGGCCGTTGATGCGATTAATCCGATGGACCGCTGCTTTTCAGAAGCACTGGCCGCGGGAGTTACGACGGTGGTGACCGGCCCCGGCAGCGCAGACCCGATCGGCGGTCAGCTGGCGGCAGTCAAAACATTCGGCACGAGAATCGACGATATGATTGTAAAGGCGCCGCTTGCAATCAAAATGGCGCTGGGTGAAAACCCGAAAACCGTTTATCATGGGAAAAACGAAACCCCGTCCACACGCATGGCGACGGCGTCGCTGATTCGCTCGGAGCTGTTCAAGACCAGGCGGTATCTGGAAGACCTGGAACGGTCTGAAACGGACGAGGAAACCGATCCGCCGGATTTCGACATGAAATGCGAAGCGCTTCTGCCCGCCCTCCGTCGGGAGATTGAGGTTCATTTCCATGCGCACCGCGCCGACGATATCTATACGGCAATTCGAATCGGAAAAGAGTTCAACCTCAATTATGTGGTTGTTCACGGAACGGAAGGGTATTTGATCGCTGACGGTCTTCGCCAGGATCATGTGCGGGTTTTGTCCGGCCCGATTCTCTGCGATCGCAGCAAACCGGAGCTGAAAAATCTTACCCCGGCGTCTCCGGGCATGCTGGCAAAGAAAGGGATTCTAACCGCGATTATCACGGATCATCCGGTTACGCCGATCCAGTACCTTCCGCTCTGCGCCGCGCTGGCCGTCAGGGAGGGAATGGACCCATCGGAGGCGCTTTCGGCTATCACCGTGAATCCCGCGAGAATCTGCGGCATCGACAGCCGGGTCGGAACGATTGAAGAGGGCAAGGACGCCGACCTGACGGTGTTTGATACGGACCCGCTCCGCCTCGAATCTAAACCGCTTTGCGTGATTGCCGGTGGTCAAGTCGTTTTTGGGGGCGATGCTCTGTGCGCGAAATAGGGGTTCAAAGAATTTCGGAAGAAATTGCCCGGCTTTGTTTACAAGCTAACCGTGTTTTGCCGGAGGACCTGGAAAACTGCATCGCCTGCGCCGCAAAGGAGGAAACCTCCGGGACAGGAAAGCCGATTCTGGAGGATCTTTGCGCCAACCTGCAGGCTGCGCGTAAATTGAACCTGCCGATCTGCCAGGATACTGGAGCCGCCGTTGTCTTTGCGGAAATCGGCCAGGAGGTTCACCTGACCGGCGGCGCGTTTGAAGACGCGGTCAACGAGGGCGTTCGACGCGGTTATCTGGACGGCTTGCTGCGCTGCTCCATGGTTGCCGATCCGCTGCGGCGCGTCAATACAGGAGATAATACGCCGGCCATTCTGCATACGCGGATTGTTCCGGGTGACAAAATAAGGCTTTTGGTGGCGCCGAAGGGCTTCGGAAGCGAAAATATGAGCCGGATCCGGATGTTTACTCCGTCCGCATCAGAGGACGATCTTGTGAATTATGTTGCCGAAACCGCAAAGACCGCGGGGAGCAACCCCTGCCCGCCGATGGTGCTAGGGGTTGGCATCGGCGGCGATTTTGAACAATGCGCGCTGTTGGCGAAAAAAGCGCTCTGCCGTCCGGTTTCTCAGCCTAACCCGGACCCGTTTTACGCCGGCCTGGAGCAGAAAATGCTGGAAAGGGTCAACGGGCTTGGAATCGGGCCGCAGGGCTTCGGCGGAAAAACGACTGCGCTTGCGGTAGCGATTGAATGGTATCCGACTCATATTGCGGGTCTGCCTGTGGCCGTCAACGTCGGCTGCCATGTCACGCGGCACGGCAGCGTGACGATTTAAGCGTCTCCTATTCCTTTTTTCAACGGCGTATGTTATAGTATGAATGGTGGATGAATCCTCCAAAGTACGCTAAAGGAGATGTTGTCATGAAGATCACGATTACCGGCAGAAAAGTAAACCTGCGGGATCATTTCAAAGAGCTGGCTGTGAAGAAGCTCTCTCGCTTCGACCGCATTTTCGATGAGGATGCTGAGGCGAAGGTCGTCGTAACGGTGCTGAAAAATCGCCAGACGGTGGAGATTACAGTGCATTCCAAGGGAATGATTTACCGTGCGGAAGCGACTGCCGAAGAAATGAACGATGCTCTGGATGATGTAATCGGCGCGCTTTCCAGCCAAATTCGCAGAAATAAAACCCGTCTTGAAAAGAGAATCCATTTTTCAGCCCTTGATGAAGATTTTCAGGTTCCGGATGACCGTGAGGAATCTGAAGAATATAAAATTGTCCGCACCAAGCATTTTGGTGTAAAACCCATGAGCGTGGAAGAAGCCATCCTGCAGATGAATCTGCTGGAGCATCAGTTCTTTATGTTCCGCAACCAGGAAGACAATCAGATCAATGTTGTTTACAAACGCAGAGACGGCAATTACGGACTGCTTACGCCGGACGCGGAATAGCGCCGGGGAAAAAAAGAATACTATGAAAAAAGGGCTGCCGGGCGCGGCCCTTTCTTTCTGAGGAGAGATAATATCATGGAGGATTTTAAACTGGTATGCCCCTGCCTTCTCGGCGTGGAGGGCCTTGCCGCCGATGAAATCAGGCGGATGGGAGCGGAAAATGTGGAAGCGCAGAACGGCCGGGTGGTTTTTGCCGGTTCGGAGGAAATGCTTGCGCGGGCCAACCTTTGGGCCCGCTGCGGAGAGCGGATTCTGATTCTGATGGGCGAGTTTACCGCGCGGAGTTTTGAAGAACTGTTTCAGGGAGTTAAGGCCCTGCCATGGGAGCGCTGGATCGGAAGAAAGGACGCGTTTCCCGTGAAGGGCTCCAGCTTGTCCTCTCAGCTGGCAAGCGTGCCGGACTGCCAGTCGATCGTCAAAAAGGCGGTTGTGGAACGTCTCAAGCAAAAGTACGCTGTTTCGTGGTTTGAAGAAACCGGAACAAAATACCAGATCCGTTTTCTCATTCTGAAGGACAGGGTCAGCCTGATGATCGATACGTCCGGGGAAGGCCTGCATAAAAGGGGTTACCGCGCGAATTCCGCGGCGGCTCCGATCAAGGAAACGCTTGCCGCAGCCATGGTTTCCCTTTCCCGCGTCCGCAGGGACGCCCATCTGATCGATCCTTTCTGCGGTTCCGGAACCATTCTGATTGAAGGAGCAATGTATTCGCTGAACATTGCCCCGGGGCTCCGCCGCCGCTTTGCGGGAGAGGAATTTGCCGGCATTGACGGGAAAGTGTGGCAAACGGAACGAGAGCGTGCGCGCGAGCTGGAGCGGCATGACGTTTCGTTTGAGGCGCTTGGGTGCGACGTGGACCCGGCAGCGCTCTCGCTCACGCTGGAAAACGCGAAAAAAGCGGGGGTCGGCGACCGTATCCGTACGGAAAAGCGGGATATTTCGCAGTTTCGCGCGGAGGGCGAGTCCGGCTGCGTGATCTGCAATCCTCCTTACGGGGAGCGTCTGCTTGATTTGAAGCAGGCGCAGGAAATTTACCGCGCGATGGGACGGGTCTTTGAACGGAGGCGCTTCTGGAGTTATTCCATCATCAGCCCGGACGACACGTTCGAGGATTGCTTTGGTAGAAAGGCGGATAAGCGGAGGAAGCTTTATAACGGAATGATTCGCTGCCAGTATTACATGTATTTTAAGGCATGATGTCACCAAAAAGCACGGAAATGAGGGAGTCAGTTGTTTCAGGAAGACTGGGTCATGCGGCAGATTGAGAGTATCGTTAATTTTCTTACGGAAGCCGTACTGGACAAGAAAACACCGGATTTTGAAATATCGGAAACCGAAAGGAATGATACGGATCGGCTGCATGAACGGCTGCTGAACCTGATCCGCGGGAAGCGGATCAATGAGGCGGAAGATCTTTTGTTCGAAAGGCTCGACACGGGCGATCGGCGATATCTGGAACTTGCCGTGGATTTTTATGCCAGGCTGAACAAGCTGGACGGCGAAACGCTGCGCGACAGTGATTTTTCGCGGTCGGAAATTGAAGACGGCCTGAAGGATATCGCGAGCCGGTTTGGAATCCCTTTGGCTGATTTATTTCAGTCCATGCACGGGGAGGAGAACTGATGCGGTATGTTATGATTGTCAATCCTGCGGCAGGCAGGCGGAATGCCGCCGAAACAATTCTGCCGGGAATCCGGAAGGTTTTCATCGAACGCGGCTTGAATCCCGCCTGTTACCTGACCCGGCGGCCCGGAGAGGCGGCCGAACTGGCGGCAAGGGAGGCGGAAAAGGGCGGTCCGGTCAGAATTTTTGCTTTCGGCGGAGACGGGACCCTTGGGGAAGTTGCCGAGGGCGCCGCGGGAAAAAATAATGCGGAGATAGGAATTTTTCCCTGCGGATCCGGCAATGATTATATCAAACTTTTCGGCTCTATGCGGGATTTTCTTTCACCGGAACAGCAGCTCGCGGGTGATTCGCGCCCCGTTGATCTGATCCGTACGGAACTTGGAATTTCAATCAATGTTTGCTCCGTGGGGCTGGACGCGATGGTTGCGCTGAATACGGAGCGCCTGAAGCGGGTTCCGCTCGTCAGCGGCTCCGCGGCGTATGATTTGGGGCTGATTCAGGCGCTCTTTGGGCAGATCGGGAGCAACCTCCGCATTCGGATTGACGATTCCGAAGAGTTTCAGGGGTGCTTTTTGTTCGCGCTCGCCGCCAGCGGCAGATATTACGGCGGCGGCTACTGCGGGGCTCCGCAGGCGATCCCCGACGACGGTCTGCTCGATTTTGTCATGATCCGAAAGCCTCCCTTTTACAAGATACCCATGCTGGTCGGCATGTATAAAGCTGGACGCCATATCGGCGCGAAAGAATTTGAAGAATTCCTGCTGTTTCGCCGCGGGATGAAGATGGAAGTTTTTTCCAAAAAGCCGGCTGCCTCCAATCGTGATGGGGAAGTCGCGCTGGTTGAAGCCGCAAGCTACCGGGTCCTTCCCCATGCAGTGCGCTTTATTATTCCCCAAAAAGATATGATGGAAGGAATTTGTAAATAAATTATTAAATCCTGCTTTTTCTTAAAAAACCTCTTGATTTTTATCAGGGAAGCAGATAAAATAATCTTAGCACTCAAGATGAATGAGTGCTAACAGAAAATAAACATTAAGGAGGATATATTATGACTGTAAAACCTTTACTGGACAGAGTGCTGATCAAAATGGAAGAGGCGGAGGAAACCACCAAGAGCGGTATCATTCTTGCCGGTTCCGCAAAAGAGAAGCCGCAGATCGCCGATGTTGTTGAAGTTGGCCCGGGCGGACTTGTTGACGGAAAAGAAGTCACCATGTATGTGAAAAAGGGCGACCGTGTCATCACAAGCAAATATTCCGGCACGGAAGTGAAGCTTGACGGCGTGGATTACACTCTGGTTCGCCAGAGCGATATTCTTGCAGTTGTGGAATAAGGACAGCTTTCATAATATTAAAATATTGGAGGAATCAGATCTATGGCAAAACAGATTATTTACGGCGAGGAAGCCAGAAAAGCACTGTTAAACGGCGTAAATCAGCTTGCCGATACGGTTAAGATCACTCTTGGGCCCAAGGGCCGCAATGTTGTTCTTGATAAAAAATTCGGCGCTCCGCTGATCACAAACGACGGCGTAACAATCGCGAAGGAAATTGAGCTGGACGACGCGTTTGAGAATATGGGTGCTCAGCTCGTTAAGGAAGTTTCCACCAAGACGAACGATGTCGCAGGCGACGGCACCACGACCGCAACTCTGCTGGCGCAGGCACTGATCCGCGAGGGTATGAAGAATGTTACCGCGGGCGCAAATCCGATGGCGGTTCGCAACGGCATTCAGGATGCCGTCGATGTTGCCGTTGAGGCGCTGAAAAAGAATTCCAAAAAGGTCTCCGGCCCCGACGACATTGCACGTGTTGCTGCAATTTCCGCATCGAGTGAGTTTATCGGCAAACTGATTTCCGAAGCGATGGCGAAAGTTACATCCGACGGAGTGATTACCGTTGAGGAGTCTAAAACGGCCGAAACCTATTCGGAAGTTGTGGAAGGCATGATGTTCGACCGCGGTTATGTCACTCCTTATATGGTAACCGACACCGAAAAAATGGAAGCGATCATTGACGACGCTTACATTCTGATTACAGACAAGAAAGTTTCCAATATTCAGGAAATTCTTCCGCTCCTCGAAAAGATTGTCCAGTCCGGCAAGAAGCTGGTGATCATCGCGGAAGATATCGAAGGCGAGGCACTTTCCACCCTGATCCTCAACAAACTGCGCGGCACCTTTACCTGCGTCGGCGTCAAGGCTCCGGGCTTCGGCGACAGAAGAAAAGAAATGCTGCAGGATATTGCCATTCTGACGGGCGGCCAGGTGATCTCCTCCGAACTGGGTCTTGAACTCAAGGACGCCACAATGGAACAGCTCGGCCGCGCACGCCAGGTGAAAGTGGACAAGGAAAACACGATTATTGTCGACGGTGCGGGCGAAAAGAAACAGATTTCCGACCGCGTCGGCCAGATCCGTGCTCAGATCGAAAAGACGACCTCCGATTATGACCGTGAAAAACTGCAGGAGCGTCTTGCGAAGCTGTCCGGCGGTGTAGCGGTCATTAAAGTCGGCGCCGCGACCGAAATCGAAATGAAAGAGAAGAAGATGCGCGTGGAAGACGCCCTTGCCGCAACCAAGGCTGCGGTGGAAGAGGGAATTGTCGCGGGCGGCGGCATTGCTCTTCTGAATACGATCTCCGAGGTCCAGACCTTTGTCGACAAGTCCGATGGCGATGAAAAGACAGGCGCCAAGATTGTTCTCCGCGCTCTGGAAGAGCCGTTGCGCCAAATTGCCGAAAACGCAGGTCTGGAAGGCTCCGTCATCATCAATAAAATCCAGAGTTCCGGAAAATCCGGTTACGGTTACAACTTTGAAAACGATCAGTACGGCGATATGATTACGTTCGGCGTTGTGGATCCGACCAAGGTGACACGTTCCGCTTTGCAGAACGCTGCATCCGTCGCGGCGATGGTTCTGACAACCGAATCGCTTGTTGCGGATAAGAAAGAACCGACGCCTCCCGCTGCTCCGTCTCCCGATGCGGGCATGGGCGGCATGTATTAATCCTAAATCAGTTTAAGAACAGGAACGGACGCGATATCGCGTCCGTTCTTCTGTGAAAAGGGCGGGAACGCTGAAAACGTTCCCGCCCTTTTCATGTTTATGTGGCTGAGCTTATGCGTGCCTGCGGAACCAGTCCATGATCGGCTCGCTCATGTGCTTGACGCAGCCTTGATCCATCGGGTACTCCAGCCCCGCGGCTTTGACAAGCTCCTCATAGGTTTTGCTTCCGCCTGCTTTGACGAATGTAAGGTAGCGTGAAAACGACTCATCCCAGTCTTTTTCAGAAGCGATCCAGAATTCCAGAGCCGCCGTCTGTGCCAGACAATAATCAATATAGTACAGGGGGAAAGAGTAAATGTGGTGCTGGCGCTGATATCCGCCGCCGTCTTCAAAGAAAGGAAGATGATCGAAATTTATCCAGGGACGGTATTTTGCTTCCAGCTCTTTCCATACATGTTTCCGCTCGTCCGGCGAAAGGTTTGGCTTTTCATACATCGTGGTTTGAAACTCGTCCACAAGGCACCCGTATGGAATAAAGTTGATTGCCTCTTCCAACTGATACAGATAAAACTTGTCGGTTTGCTCTTCGAAAAACAGCGGATCCCATTTGCGCGAGAATAGCTCCATCGACATGGAATGCGTTTCGGCGGCATCCATGGTCGGCGTCCGAAGTTCCAGGATGGGCATGCTTTGAGATAAATAGCTTGCAAAAGCGTGACCTGCTTCGTGAGTCAGAACTTCAACGTCTCCTGCCGTTCCGTTGAAATTGGAGAAAATGAACGGTGACCGGTAATCCGGAATTTCCGTGCAGTAGCCTCCGCCGGCTTTCCCTTTTTTGCTGTCCAGATCGAACAGCTCATTTTTTACCATGAAATCGAAAAATTCTCCGGTCAGCGGATTCATTTGCCGATACATTTTCTGCGCTTGATTTACCAGGGCCTGACGATCGCCTTTCGGGTTGGGGTTGCCGTCCGGAAACAGGGATTTATCGTCATAGAATTTCAGGTCGGGCAATCCAAGGCGTTTCGCCTGGCTCTTTTTGATTTCAGTAATCACAGGAACAAGGTCTTTTGCAACCTGATCCCGGAATTGCTTTACCTCATCCGGGCCGTAGCAGTTACGGCCCAGACGGTCGTATCCCAGTTGGACGTAGTTGTTGTAGCCCAGAATTTTTGCCTGGCTGGTCCGGTTCTGAACGAGTTCATCATAGATTTCATCCAGCCGTTTCGAATTCTCGATAAAAAAGCCGGCGGTTTTTTCCCATGCCGCTTTTCTGGTCGGTCTGTCGGAAGATATCTGATACTTTTGAATTTCTGAAAGGTTCAGCGTTTCTCCGCTAAACTCGATCTTTGCTGAGGCAAGCAGCTTTTCATACTCCGTAACCAGAGCGTTTTCTTTTTTCTTCAGATCGATAACCGCAGGCGAAAAAGACCGCATGGATATTTCCAGGTTTTTAAAAAACAGCTTTCCTGTTTTTTGCTCCAATTCCGGGCGGAATTTAGAGGCGACGATCACTTTGTAAAAATTCTGAACGGATTCTTCGAACACAGGATTGTTGGAATCGAAAAACGCTATTTCTTTTTCATAGAAAGGATCCACCGTGTTAATGCTGTTGCGAATATAGGCAATCGTTCCCATCGACTGAAAATTGCTCATCAGTTTTTCGTGTTGCAGGATCAGATCGTATTGTTCGGATGCAGTGGAACAGTCGGGGAATTGCCTGGTAATTTCGATGTATTGCCGCTTGATCGCGTCAAGTTCGGGACGCTCATACTTCATATCGGAGAATTTCATGATATTAGCTCCTTTATTTGATTTCGGACGAATCGGATTCCGATAGTTCTATTATAGTACAACGGTTTTTAAAAGGAAAGAGATGGAATTACAAATCGACAAAAAAGCATGATCATTAAATGCGGGCATATAATGGAAATAAAGGCTGGGTTCAGACTTTTGAACGAAAAACGGAGGGGGAAATCGGTATGAACGAATTTTTTGCATGGTCAACTCTGGTTACTTTTACCGGCTGTTCCGCGGCTACGGGGATCATCACGCAGTTCCTGAAAAATTCATTTCAGAAACTGCCTACGCAATGGTTAAGCTATTTTATTGCCGTCGTTATTCTTTATGCGGCTACATACTTTACAGGCGCGCTGACGCTGTCTGCGGCCGCGGCGATTCCGCTTAACGCAATTCTTGTCGCGCTTTCGTCAAACGGAGCGTACAGCGCCGTCCTGAGAGTGAAGACCGGTAAGCCGGTTGATAAAGCTTGAATCTATTGCTGTAATTCGCCCGCAGAAGATTGGGCGAAGTCGACAGGCTGACAGCACTTTGCTTGCAAGGTGCTGCTTTTTTGTTGCCGAAACCACCGGCGGTGCCGGTGAGACCAGTTCTGTTTTAAAGTAAGTGCAGACAATTCCCAAAGAGTATGCTTCCTCATTTGCATTTCAATTCTGTGGCTGCGCGGCTCTTGATCCTCGGCCTGCACCACCGATTTTCGGTGGCCCTCGCTTAAAGCGGATTTGGTAATTTAATCAAAAGATAAATAAATAAGGACCGGCTTTTTACAAAGAACTGGTATTGTATCAGTGTTCGTGCTGATGAAATCAAGGAGGCTCTCAATGGATAAAATTGAACTTCGCAATATTACCAAGGCGTATGCGAAAAATCCCCCTGTAATAGAAAACTTGAACCTGAAAATTTCCGAGGGCAGCTTCACGGTCCTTCTGGGGCCTTCCGGCTGCGGAAAATCCACAATTCTGAGAATGATTGCCGGACTGGAAAAGGAAACGGCCGGCGAGCTGCTGATTGACGGAAAAAATGTCAGCGGCGTTGAACCCGGAGACAGGCATGTTGCCATGGTATTTCAAAACTATGCTCTGTACCCGACCATGAACGTGAAGGAGAACATTGAGTTTGGTTTAAAAAATTTGAGAATACCAAAGGCGGAGCGGGAAAAACGCATTCAGGAAATTGCAAAGATGGTCGGGCTGGGGGAATACCTGTCCAGAAAACCTCAGCAGCTGTCCGGCGGGCAGCGCCAGCGGGTGGCGCTTGCAAGGGCGATCGTAAAAAAGCCCGCCGTGTTTCTGATGGATGAACCGCTTTCCAACCTCGACGCCAAATTGCGGAATCAGATTCGTACGGATTTGATTGAGCTTTACCGGAAACTGAACGCTACCTTTGTGTATGTG
Source organism: Caproicibacter fermentans (assembly GCF_014303955.1). NCBI lineage: Bacteria > Bacillati > Bacillota > Clostridia > Eubacteriales > Acutalibacteraceae > Caproicibacter > Caproicibacter fermentans. Next base: position 207,014 of record NZ_CP060286.1, read on the forward strand.
ACGCACGACCAGGTGGAGGCCATGTCGATGGGAACGGATATTGTCCTTCTGGAAAAGGGGGAGATTCGGCAGATCGGCAGTCCGCCGGAAATTTACGGAAAACCGGAAAACGTCTTCACGGCAAGATTTATCGGCTCGCCATCAATGAATATTCTGAGCGCCGAGGAACTGAAAAGAGCGGATCTCCCGGTTCCTCCGAAAGCCAAATATGTAGGCTTTCGCCCGGAAAAAGCTTCCATCGGCGGGCGGGAAAAAGCACCCCGTGAAAACGAGGTTGCTTTGCAGGGGACAATCCTTGCACGGGAAATGCTAGGGGATCAAATCCTTTACAAAGTGCAGTCGCCGTTCGGCGTGTTCCATGTTAAGAGTTTTGACCTGCAAATGCTGGAATATGGAACAAATTCGGTTTTGATTAAAAACAGCGATCTGTTTTATTTTGATGAAGAAGAGAACAGAATGGTCTGTTAAGCGGAAGGATGGCGAACATTCATGGAGACAAATTATGCGCTGAACGGAAGAGTGAGAACAAGTGCGGCGGTGTCGAAGAAGTCCGGCGCCGGAAAGGCCGGGGCGAAATTGCTTCCCTATGCGATGGTTGCCCCGTCCATAGCGGTATTTTGCGTATTTATTCTGTATCCGATCGGCTATATGATTTACCTCAGCTTTTTTCACTGGAACCTGATCGGGCCTAAAACGTTTATCGGTCTTGAAAATTATCTTGACCTGTTACACGACGCGGATTTCTGGCAGGTGATGGGGAATTCCTTTCTCTATATGTTTTTGATGGTCTCTTTCTCGCTGATGATTCCTCTTCTGCTGGCATTTACTCTCAAGCAGGACACAAGGCTGAACAAATTTCTGCAGGGTGTGCTCTTTACCCCTTACATCGTATCTCTCGTCTCTATTTCTTATGTGTGGATGTGGATGATGGATTCGGATTACGGCCTGATCAACTATCTTCTGCATTTGTTTGGAATGTCCCCGGTGGGCTGGCTGAGCGACCCAAGCGTCGCCTTGCCGTCTCTGATCTTTGTTTCGGTGTGGAAAGGAATCGGCTACAACACGATCATATTTATTTCCTCAATGGAAACAATTCCTCAGTATCTTTATGAAGCCGCAAACCTTGACCACGCGAAGAAACACACGGTCTTTTTCAGGATCACGCTTCCGATGATTTCACCGACGATTTTCTTTCTTACCCTGATGAATATTATTTCCGCGTTCAAAGTGTTTGAGACCGTGAATCTGATGACGCAGGGCGGCCCTATGAATTCGACAAATACGTTGGTCTACGACATTTATCAATACGGGTTTCAGTTTTATAAAATCGGTTACGCTTCCGCAATGGGCGTTGTGCTGATGGGAATCATCGGAATCTGCACCGTGCTTTATTTTCGCGCGCTCAGCCGGCGCATTCATTATCGATAATAAATGAGGAGGCAGAGATGAAAAGAAACGTTTTACGCCGTGCAGGCCGGGGCCTTGCCGGTCTGATTCTCGTTTTGATCTTTTTCGCGCCGTTTTACTGGATGGTGTTAACTTCCCTGAAAACGCTCGGCCAGACCTTGAAAATGCCGCCGGATTTTTGGGTGTCCGACCCGCAGTGGCGGAATTTTTCGGAGGTGATGAGAAGAATCCCCTTTTTTTCCATGCTGAAAAACAGCATCATCGTAACAATCGGAATTTTGGTTTGCCAGTGCCTCACGGTAATCCCAGCAGCGTATGCTTTCGCCCGGTTTCAGTTCAGAGGAAGCTCTTTTCTGTTCGGGCTGACTTTGACAACCATGATGATTCCGGCTCAGATGATTTTTCTGCCGCTTTTCCTGATGTTCAGCAAAATGCAGATGATCAACACCTATGCCAGCTTAATCCTTCCTTCGGCCAGCAGCGCATTTGCCATTTTTATGATGCGACAGACCTTCAAGCAGGTTCCGGATGAAATTGTGGAGGCGGCGCGGCTGGACCACGCGGGCGAGTTTAAAATCATGTGCAGAGTCATGCTGCCCATTGCCAGACCTACGGTGGTAACTTTGGCGCTGATTACTTTTATCGCCACCTGGAACGATTATTTCTGGCCGCTGGTGCTCACGACCAAAGACACGGTGAGGACCCTTCCGGTTGGAATTACCGCTCTTCATCTGGATGAGGGAGGCATCGACTACAATGTTTTGATGGCGGGAAACGTTCTGCTTGTAATTCCGGTGATGATCGCTTTCTTTTTTGCCCAGAAACAAATCATTAAGGCGTTTACCTATATCGGCGATAAGTAAATAGCCGCTGCCGCCGATCGGCGTTTTGACGGCGTTTTTATAGAAAATGTACTTAAAATTCAGGAGGAAAACAATGAGGAAAATTATCTCGGCTTTACTTTGCGCGGCCATGATGGTGTCCGCAGCAGCCTGCTCTTCCGGCACCGCGGATACCGTTGGCAGCTCCGGTCAGGGTTCAGAGGATCCGTCGGGTGCAAGCCCGACTAAAATCACTTTCTGGTATGCCTGGACCGACAAAATCCAGGAAAACAATGTGAATTTGGCCAAGCAGTTTAACGAGACGGTTGGTAAGGAAAAAGGAATCGAAGTGGACGCACAATATCAGGGAAGTTATGACGACGTTCACCAAAAGCTTCAGGCAGCGTATGTGTCAGGTTCCACACCGGCCGTTTCCGTGATGGAAATTTCCTCCATCAAAAGATTTGCTCAGAACGGCGTGATTGAACCGTTAAGTCCCTACATACAGCAGGACGGGGTCGATATGAATGATTTTTATCAGGGACTTTTGCAAAACTGCAAGGTGGGTGACGCTTGGTACGGTTTGCCCTATCTGAGAAGCACTCCGATCCTTTATATGAATACCACTCTGCTGGAAAAAGCGGGGCTTGATCCCAGCGGTCCGAAAACCTGGGAGGAATTGGCCGATTACTGCAAAACGATCAAGGAAAAGACCGGGGCTTACGGCCTGTCGATGTATTCCTATATCTGGACGCTGGAAGCGTTTTTTCTGGAAAACGGCACCTCTGTTTTAAACAAGGACGAGTCGGCGACAAATCTTAATACGGATCAGGGAAAATACGTGCTGAAGTATTTCAGAGACCTGATTGATAAAGGAGATGTCCGCTGCGTGGCGGGCGCGGATTCCAGCAAGGTGGATGCGGATTACATGAATCAGAAGTGCGCGATGTGGTTCGCTTCCACGGCAAATCTCAGTAAAGCTCTCAGTGTCGCGAAGCAGAATCATTTTGAGGTGAACACCTGCTATATTCCCAAAAATGTTCAGTACGGCGTCCCCACGGGCGGATGCAATCTGGTCATGACGACGAAAATCTCTGAAAAAGAAAAGAAAGCTGCCTGGGAATTTATCAAATGGATGACGGACACGGAGCAGTCTGCCTATGCAAGTAAATACACCGGATATGTTACAAGCCGCAAAAGCGCGACCAAAACTTCCACCATTCAAGATCTTTACAAGACGACTCCGCAGTTTAAGGTCGCTCTGGATCAGTTAAACGATTGCAGCGTGGGACGCCCGATGAATCCCGGATATACGGAGGCCAGCAAGGAATTGGTCAACGTGATGGACGCGGTCTGGGTCAACGGGGCGGACATCGATTCCACAGTGGCAAAAGAGGAAACAAAGATCAATCAATGCCTGAAATAGGGTGATTTCTGCGCGCTTTGTGAGTCGGATGACCCGAAACAGAGGGAGCGGTTGAAGAGTTATAATTATTACCTTAAACGCCGGTAAAACGGCAGAAGTGGAGCCGGTCATGCCAAAAAAATTAGTTGTATTGTCTTTCGACGCCCTGCAGACGGGCGACTTGGAATTGCTTTCAGGTTTGCCCTGGTTTTCGCGGATTCTAAAAAAAGCCGCGGTCGTGAAAAATGTCCGGGAAATCTATCCCACGCTTACCTACCCGATTCACACCACTATGATTACCGGAGTGCATCCCGACCGCCATGGCATTACACACAACCAGAAAGCCCGGATCAATCCCGATGACCCCGATTTCAGCATCATGGGCTCGGACTGGTACTGGGAAAAGGAAAATATTAAGGTGAAGACGCTGACGGACGCCGTCTGGGAACAAGGCGGCAGTGTCGCCACGGTGCTTTGGCCCGTAACGGCGGGGGAGAAGAGGGGCTACAATCTTCCTGAAATCTGGCCCGTGAGGGGCGGGGGAGAGGACCCGAAATCGGTGTATGAGAAGGCTGCTTCCGATAACGTTATGAGCGATTACTACGGCCGTTTTGTCGGGCATTACAACTGGTCCGATAATGAGGATATGTGTTATTACGGCGTTGAGGTCGCTCTCGACCTGCTGAAAACCCAAAGGCCGGATCTCCTCCTGTGCCATGTTGTGATGCTGGACCACACGCGCCATTTGTACGGCGACCAGGGAAATGAAGTAAACGACTGCCTCCGCGAGCTTGACATCATAGCGGGACGCTTTGTCGAGGCCGTCCGGGAGGCGGGAGAATGGGACAGCACGAATTTTGTGATTCTTGGGGACCACGGTCAGATTGATATTGAAACCGTCTTCAACATCAATTCCGTGTTCAAAGACATGGGACTGATCCGAACCGATGAAAAAGGAAAGGCGGTGGATTATGACGCTTACAGCTTTTCCGCCGGTTTCTCCGCACAGGTTTTTCTGAACGAACCGGGAGACCCTCAATGGGTTCAAAAAGTATACCGCGTCCTTGAGGAAATCAGGAGAAAGTATCCGCGGTATCTGGAACGGATTTATACCGCGGAAGAGGCGGAGGCGGAAGAACAGCTGCGGGGCGGCTTTTCCTTTGTTTTGGAAGGAACGGAAGGGACGCTTTTCGGCAACGAGGTATCTGTTCCCGCCGTCATTTCGGCCGACTCACCTTTGTTTCAGTTCCACAGAGCGATGCATGGCCATCACCCAGATAAAGGGGATAAGCCGCCGTTTTTGGCGTTTGGACCCGATATTCTGCCGGGAGTTCGGCTTGACAGCGGGAATATGATCGATGTTTGTCCGACTTTTGCAAAACTGGCACGGGTTGATCTGCCCGCAATGGAGGGGAAGCCTTTCCCAATTTTAAAGGCTTAACCTTCTAAGCTCCGCCGATGAGAAGCTGAAAGCCTGAGGTTTGCTTTTTTGCAGACCTCAGGCCTTTCTGCGTATTGTACCGAAACCGTCGGTGCTGCCGGTGAGACCGCCCCTTCCGTATTAAATTTCGTTCGCTTTTGCTCGTATTGTGTGGGAGAGGGCAGGGGATGAGTCTTGCGATCCCGATGAGCGCCATTATCCTGCGCAGTTTTTCGCATGCCTCTTTGTTAAGTTTCTGAAGCCGCTTGTCCTTAATAATTCTTAAGATTTTCCCTCTTACCGGATAATTTGTTTTCGATATCATTAAGAAATGGAAGATTGGTTCCCTCCGGCGTTAAAAAGTCGGCCCCCAGAGAGATATGCTGGAAGTTACATACCGGACGAGTTGCTCCGCTATCACCTCAGCGGAAAGGGAAAAGTTTTCATCGATCCACCAAAGAACGGCTCCGACAAAAATCGACACGACGATCTCCAAATAAAGCGTTTCATCGATCGGAAGCGTCTTGATGCGTGGGCGGATCGCGTCCCATTCCGCAAGGATCTTTTCCTTTACGATTTTCTTGAGTTCCTTGAGAAAATTGTAATTTCCGTTGACACCGAGAAGGGTTTGATAGAGCGCGCGGTCCTCCTCAACGGCGCGGAACAGCGAAAGCACCATGGTGTGATAGAAGGAAAGATTGATTTTTCCGTTGCCGTCGACGATTTCTTCCGGGTTGACGATGCGGACGATTTTTTGGATGGCTTTCTGCGTAATCCGGTCCAGCAGGTCATATTTGTCCTGATAGTGAGCGTAAAAGGTGGAACGGTTGATTCTCGCATAAAGGCACAGGCTTCTGACGGTGACGCCGTCGAACCCTTTTTCGCCGATCAGGCTCAGCAAGGCGCTTTCTATCGCTTCCTGCGTTTTTTGAACGCGGAGATCCGGTTCCTGCATGGTGCCGTGCCCCTTCCTTTCAAAGTTTTCCAACAGAAATGCCGCAGCTGTTGGTTAAACGGCATTTTTCACTGAATTAGCGGTTGCTAATTCTTGTGAAATCATTATAATGCAAACGGGTGAAAAAAGAAAGATAGTTTTAACGGTTTACTAATCTGGCTTTCAAGGAGATTTTTCATGGATTTTATCACATTGGAAGACGTGGAACGGGAGTACCGCGTCGGGGATAACATTATCAAAGCGGTGGACGGCGTCAGCTTCGCATTGGCACAGGGGACTTTCAACGTCATACTCGGCCAGAGCGGAGCGGGGGAAGACCACCATCCTCAACCTTCTGGGAGGGATGGATTCTCCGACCTCCGGAACCATTTCTGTGGGCGGTGAAGAAGTTTCCGGCATGGAGGAGCGGGAGCTCACAAATTACCGCAGAACAAAGATCGGCTTTGTGTTTCAGTTTTACAATTTGGTGCCGAACCTCACTGCGCTGGAAAACGTCCAGCTTGCTGAGGAGGTCTGCCGAGACCCTCTCGATGCTCAGGAGATGCTTGACCGGGTTGGTCTTTCGAAGCGCATGGACAACTTTCCGAGCCAGATGTCCGGCGGCGAGCAGCAAAGAGTCTCCATCGCCAGGGCCCTTGCGAAAAACCCGCAGATCGTTCTGTGCGACGAGCCGACCGGCGCGCTGGATTCCGTCACGGGCCGAAAGGTGCTGAAGCTGATCCGCGACGTTGCCATCGACCTTGGCAAAACCGTTGTTATCGTGACGCACAACGCGCCGATAGCCGAGATGGCGCAGACGGTCATTCATATGCGGGACGGAAAAATCGCGGAAACAGAGACTCACGAGCATCCGAATGATGTGGAGGAAATCGTATGGTGAGGGGGGCTCTGTGGAAAAAGACAATCCGGGACATGAAACAGTCGAAGTCCCAGTTCGTCTCCATCCTTATCATGGCGACTCTGGCGGTCAGCATCGTGACGGGCCTCGACAGCATCTGGTTCACCATTCAGAACCACGCGGACGCCATGTACCGGTCGACCAGTTTGTCCGACCTTTGGGTGACCGTCGCCAACCCCGTCGGAGCAGCAGCTGTGGGGAATCAAGCAGATCGACGGGGTCACGCGGGTGGAGCAGCGCTATTGCGCTGACGCGGACACGGACCTTCCGGGAAACCCCACGCTGCGGGTTTACGCGCTGGACGACCGCAGCACGCTCGACCAGCCGGACGTGCAGGAAGGCTCCTTTGAAAAATATGGAGGCGGAGCGGTCCTGGATGAAAATTTTGCCGAAAGCAACGGGCTTAAAATTGGGGACGTCGTTTCCATCAAGCTGAACGGCGCCTGGGTCCGGGTTCCTATCACCGGGCTGGGACTGAGTAGCGAACAGATCTTTGCGGTGAAAAACTCCGCGTCGCTGATGCCTGACTCGAAGAGCTTTGGTTTTCTGGTTGTTCACGTCGGAACGCTGGAGAGCGTCTACGGCAGGAAGGTCTACAATCAGATCAGCGTCCGGCTCGCGTCCGGAACGGATGTCCCGCAGGTGGAGCGGCAGGCCGACGCGGTGATCGGAAAGGAACTGATCGGGATTGTCTCGCAGAAAGACAGCGGCAGCGTTAACAGCGTCGATTCCAGAATTCAGCAGTTCAGGACGCTTGGCATCGTGTTCCCTCTCCTGTTTTTCATCGTGACGGCGCTGATCACGCAGAGCACAATGGTGCGCCTGGTGGAAAATCAGCGCAGCCAGATCGGAATCCTGAAGGCGCTGGGGTATTCCAGACGGAGTATTCTGTGGCACTATACCTCCTATGGCGTGGTCATCGGCTTATGCGGCTCTCTGCTGGGGCTGGCGATTGGGCCCAATGTATTCGGCAGGATTCTGGTCCCGAGGGTTAAGCTGACGTTCAGCGATTACCGGATCAGTGTTAATTTCTTGCATTTCTTTCTCGCCATGGCGCTGATTCTGATTTGCACGGGCGGGGTTTCCTTTTACGCCTGCCGCAAGCTTCAGGGGGACACTCCCGCAGTGCTGCTCCGGGACAGGCCGCCCAAAAAGGGGAACCACATTTTTCTTGAATCCCTCCCGTCTCTCTGGAGAAAATTGAAGTTCAGCAGCAAACTGATTGCCAGGAACACCATGAAAAATAAGGGCCGCCTGATGATGAGTACCGTCGGAGTCATGGGCTGCACCGGCGCAATCCTTGCGGCGCTGACGATCCGGAGCATGATTTCGGGGATTACGGTGCAGATGTATGGAACGACGTTCAACTATGACCAGAAAATTCTTGTGGACCAAACCAAAACGGACACCCGCTATCTTGCTAACCAGGAACTAAATGGGATTGTGCAGCAGACGGAGGAAAGCAATCTTGAACTGATTTGCCCGGACGGCCAGAGAAAAATGGAGCCGCTGACCATCACCTCGAAAAACAGTCCGCTGATTCATCTGCAGGATGTCTCCGGCAACCCGGTCTCTATTCCTGAAAGCGGCGTCGCCGTGAGCCGCAAGCTTACCGAAACGCTCGGCGTAAAGCCGGGTGACAGCATTCAGATCAAGCGCACGGATCAAAAATATGTTACGGTCCCGGTCACTCAGGTTTTCTACCTCGCCTCCGGACAGGGGATCTTTCTGTCGGATACCTATTGGGAATCCCTTGGGGAAACCTTCAAGCCGACCGCGCTGCTGGTTAAATGGAACGGCGTTCCGAATGAGAAATTCCTTTCCAGCGACGCGGTCAAGGAATCGGTGACCCGCGAAAGTCAGCGCTCCGGCCTTTCCAGCAGCACGCAGGTGGTAAACATCGCGGTGGCAATGATGATCGTGATGGGCGCGGCGCTGGCATTCGTCGTTCTGTACAACACCAGCATCCTCAATTTCACCGAGCGGATCCGGGACCTCGCCACACTGCGGGTACTCGGGTTCTACCACGGCGAAATCCGAAATCTGGTGTTGATCGAAAATTATTTTTCCGTTTTGCTCGGGATGATTTTCGGCATTCCGGTCGGAAGGTCGATTTCCTGGATTGTTGCAAAAAATCTGGACAACAGACTGGACCTTTTCGGAACGATCACGCCGCAGAACGTGCTGATCGCCGGAATCCTGACTCTGCTTTTCGCGTGGATCATCAACCGCGCGGTCGCAAAAAAAATGAAAAATCTCGATATGCTCTCGGCACTGAAGAGCGTCGAATAGAATCAACCTTCAGGGGGTTTACAGATGAAAAACTGGATCACAAAGGGAAAAGAGTGGGCCGTAACCCATCGAAAAACGGTTTTGCTCGCGGCCGGAGCGCTGGCCGCTCTTCTGGTGGTTTTTGGCGTTTTCCATGCACGGGCGGGCATATCCTCCGAGACGGAGGACGGCACGCCATCCGGCACGGCGGCACATAGCGGCGAAATCGACGCCTGGGGCGAAGTAAAGTACAGCCGGTCCGTGGATGTAATCGTCGATTTTCCCTCCATCGTGACAAAAGTCGATGTGAAGGAAGGGGACCGGGTGACTTTGGGCCAGCCCCTCGTTACACTGGACCTTTCGGAGTACCAGGCGGCGCTCACGAAGCTTCAGGGCGCGCTTTCAGCCAACCAGGCGGGGCTCTCCGCAGCCACGCAGGACACTGCGGCGCTTGAGGCGGACATCGCCGAAACGCAGAGCGTCCTGAGCCGAAAGACAAGTGAGTACCATAAGGGAACCAGCCCGGACCTGCAGCTTCTGCAGAATTCGCTGGCGCTTACTCAGAAAGAGGTCACGAACGCCAAACAGGACGTTCAAAGCTACCAGGCCCTGTACAATTCGGGCGCCGTGGCAAAATCCGTGCTCGACCAGTACACGGACGCGCTGGACCAGAAACAGAAGGCATTGACGGATGTTCAGGACAACCTGACGAAAACTAAGAACGCTCTGAAGGATGAGATCAACCAGCTCAGTGTGTCGCTGAAATCCAAACAGGCGCAGCTTGCCGCACTGAACGACAGCAATACGGCGAATCAGGAAAAGCAGAAAAGCGGAATCTCTTCGGCGCAGGCGGACCTGGATGTCATGACGGCGAAAACGCAGAAGGACTACCTCAAAGGAAACCAGATCGTTTCCGACCTGAAAAACGGGATCGTGCAGAACATTGCCGTTAGCGACGCCGACCATCTTGGAACGCAGAATCAGCCGACCAAAGTGCTGCAGCTCATCGACGCGGATTCACTCACGGTGAGCGCCGAGGTGGATGAGGAATTTATCGGCAGGGTGCAGGTAGGCGAAACCGTTCAAATCGTACCGACCTCCGCGCCGGACGCTTCGCTTTCCGGCACCGTCACGCAGATCCCGAATCTCGCGGTTGAAAAGGACGGCAAACGCGTCGTCCGTGTACTGGTAAAGCCCAAGGACCCCAAAAACCTGCTCAAACCCGGGTACACGGCGGACGTGTATTTTCCGGTGAAATAAGGAGGAGTCTATGATGAAATTTCAAAAAGCGACGGCGATTTTGCTCTCAGCGCTGCTGCTCTGCGGCGCGGTCCCGGCTTTCGCCGCGGATACGTCGGACGGCACCGAACCGCAGGTGCTGACTGTAAGTTACTCGGATCTTGAAAATTACGTCCGTTCCAGCAACCAGACCATCCGTGCTAACAAACAGACGCTGGAAGCCCTGCAGGACAATGACCTCGCCGAACAGAAAATCGGCGATCTTCATTCCAGCGCCGCTTCGCTCTCCGGCGTGAGCAAAATGCTTCAGCAGGCGGATGCCGCCGTAAACGCGCTTCCCGCTTCGACACAAACGCAGTCGATCGACAAGTCGCTGCAGGGAAGCATCGCATCCATCAGCGCGATTTGTTCCATCCTTGACAGCGAGGCGGACCAACTGGAAACAGACGATGACCAGATTGACAAAACGGAGCTTCAAATGAAAGACGCGGCCGACCAGATTGTCGTCGCCGCGCAGAAGCTGTTTGTAACCTACCACATCCTGGATTCACAGCGCTCCGTGCTGACAGAACAGCAGCAGGTGCTGGCCGCCGCTTATCAGGCCGACCAGCTTCGGGCGCAGGTCGGGCTGATGTCGCAGACCGACCTTCTGAACGCGCAGCAGCAGCAAAACACGGCGGCCGACCAACTGGCCAAGCTGGTCAGCCAGATGAAAGCCGTCAGGGATAACCTGAGAATTTTGCTGGGCTATTCTGATGATTACAGTCTCAAGATTTCCTTAATGCCGCAGGCTGATTCCGACAAAATCGCCAAGATGAACTATGACGCCGACTACCGGACGGCACTGGACAGCAACTGGACTCTTCGGGAAAAACGGAAGGAAATTGACATCGCCGACGAGGATTACGACAGAGACCTGGATTCCACGGTCGAAACCCGCAAAGCGGCTCTGCTGAACCGCGATTTGGCTAAAAATCAGTTCGACGCGGCTTTTCGGCAGGCGTATGACGACGTGGCGCTGAAACAGTCCCTTGTAACCACGGCGCAGTCCGCTTACGACGCAAAGGAGAAGGCGCTGGAGGCCGTCAAGCAGAAAAATTCTCTCGGAATCGCCTCCGAGCTTGACGTAAAAAACGCGCAGATGGACTGTGACAGCGCGAAAGCTTCTCTCAGCCAGGCGCAGTACGGCCTGTTTTCTTCCCAGGAACAGTACCGTTGGGGCCTGCTCGGAGTTTTGGATCTATCTTCTTCCGGCGGCTAAATATATTTGAAACCGACAGAAAATATGGTAAGATGAGAAAAGTATAAGAGCCGGGAGGGGTAAGAATGGGGAAAATTCTGATTGCAGACGACGACCGCGAGATTGCTGAGCTGATTTCCGATTCTCTAAGCGACGAGGGATACGAATGCCTTCTTGCCTTTGACGGGGAAAGCGCTCTGACAAGCATCAAAAATGATTCGGAAATTGCGCTGATTATTCTCGATATCATGATGCCTGACGTCGACGGACTGGAGATTTGCCGCCGAATTCGGGAAACTGTTTCCTGCCCGATTCTGTTTGTCACTGCGAAAAGCCGCACGTTTGACGCCATGCTCGGCTTTGAGATGGGTGCGGACGACTATATCACAAAGCCGTTTGTCGTGGAAGAACTTGTCGCCCGGGTCAAAGCGCATCTGCGCAGGGAGCGGCGGAGCCGGCAGGCAAAGCCGGCGCTTCTGGAAGCGGGAGACGTTTGTCTGAACGTTGAAAGCTACGATGTTACCGTCCGTGGGGAACCGGTTAACCTCTCCCTGCGGGAATTCCAGCTTCTGCGCTTTCTCTGCGAGAACGCGGGAAAGGTGCTTTCGCGGGAGCAGATTTTCCAGTCGGTGTGGGGAATGGATTACGGCGATATCGGTACGGTGGCCGTCAACATCAAAAACCTGCGGGATAAAATCGACCGGGACGGCCGCCGCATTAAGACCGTCTGGGGCGTTGGGTATAAATTCGTAAAGAATGAGGGGAACGGCAGTGAGCATTAAAATCAAGCTCCCCTTCTTTATCCTGCTCGCCATGCTGTGCAACTTCCTGCTCATCGTCGGATATTACCACTTTTATCTTTCCACTCAGATCTCCGAAACGAGCAACGAGGTTCAGGAGGAACTGCAGAAAGAGACGGACCGCATTTCCGCCGAACTGAAGAACCGCGGCGACGCCGTCGCCCGACTTGAAAAAATCTCTGAAACGGAACATCTCCTGATCCTGGTTCAGGACGAAACGGGGAATATTCTGTTTCAAAGCGGAAACAAGATGGGCGTCAAATTTGAGCACCGTGCTTCCGCCCTTTTTCCCTTTCAAGGGAAAATCTGTATTCTTCAGATTACAAAAGGGGTTTCCATCACAAATCTTTCCGCGTTTCAAAACGCTCATGATTTGCTTACAACGGAGCTTGGCATCATTTTTATCGTTTTGGTGCTGAGCGGCGTCTATATTTATGTGCGGTATGCAAAGCAGGTCGTTTCCCTGCAGAAAAAAATGGAACGCTATCAGTCCGGGATCCGGCCCGAGCGAGTCAAACGCCGCGATGAAATCGGTCAGCTTCAGAACCGGTTTGCCGATCTGACAGACGCGCTTGAGGAGGAAAAGCAAAAACAGGACCGAATCATCGTTTCCATTTCCCATGACATCAAGACACCGCTTACCTCTGTAATGGGTTATGCGGAACGCCTGAAAAAGAAATCCCTGACCGAAGAAAAACGGGAGCAGTATGTCGATACCATCTACCGTAAATCAGTCGTCATTAAGTCCCTGATCGACGATTTTGACGAGTACCTCAGCTACCATGCCCCGTCCTCGCTCCGAAAGCAGCTGATCACGGTAGAACAACTTGGGCAGGTGCTGCAACTAGAATACGGCGAAGAACTCCGGGAGAGGGGCGTTCCGTTTTCCCTGAAAATCGGCTGCCCCCAGGTTAAGCTCGCCGTGGACCTTTCGAAGATTCGGCGCGTCTTCGGAAATCTGATTGACAACAGCCTCAATCACAGAAGCAAAACACCGCTGGAAATCTCCGCTGTCTGCAAGAGAGAGAACGGCAGCGTGATTTTCTCAGTGGAAGACAACGGCACCGGCGTAAAAAACGAAGAGGAACTCAGAAAGATTTTTGAACCGTTCTATACCTCGGACAAGGCCCGTGCCTTTGCGGGCCTCGGCCTATCGATCTGCAGGGAAATCGTCGAGGCGCACGGAGGCAGCATTCATGCGGAAAACCGGAGGGAAGGCGGTTTGCGCGTCATCTTCTGTCTGCCGGAGGAATGCGGGACGGGCCGACATCTGATTAAAAAATCCTGAAGATAATATAGAGTATGTCACCCGAACCCATTGGGACCTTTGCTTTTAGTGAAATCCACAGACAAGCCGGTGGGACTTCCGCGGTGCCGGACAAGCATGTTCCCTGCGGGGGTTATTGCAAGACAGCTCGAAAAAGAAGTCGGAGCAACCATACCCAAAAGGATTGGCTGCTCCGGCTTTTGTTGTAACGAAAATCTGTTTTCCGGGGCGTGAGGAAAAATGTAAGCGGAGCCTGACCTGTAATCCCGCTGATTGCGGTTTTAGAACATAAGCAGCTTCCATAAAAGTGCGAAGTGCTTTAGCAGGGAGGGACAGGGGTGAGAAACGCTTTGCAAACCATGTGTTTGACGCGTGAATTGAATTTTGGCAAATCAGTTCAGGGCCAAAGGAAACTCTATTTTCATGTGAAGGATGCATCCTTCCAAAGTAACATCAGCGATTTTCCCATTCATTTTTTCTATTAGCGTCTTTACAATGTAAAGGCCAAGTCCCGATCCGCTGCTGTTTCGGGATTTGTCCGCTGTATAAAAGCGCTCAAACAGATGTTTGATATCATTCGCCTTTAGATTTGGCGCGGGATTACGAATGGACAAAAAAGCATAGGATCCGGACGCTTCCAAACTGATTCCGACATTTCCTTTTGCATAACGTGACGCATTGTTCAGTAAATTTTGGATGATGCGTGTGCAGGCAACACAATCACCGGTGATCCAGACGGGATGACTAGGGAGATGAACGTTAAGAGTAATTCCAAGTCTATGAAACAGTTCATATTGGCCTGCTAAAACATCACCAAGCAATCGGTTTAAGTCCAGCTTCTCTGTTTTAAGCGGTGTTTCCCTGACATCCAGTACAGACAGTTCATACAGATTGTTGATCATGGATTTCAGGGCATGTGCCTTATTATCGACGGTTTTCAGATATTCCTTGCGCTTTTCATCCGGGCACTCGGGATTCTGAGACAATTGCAGATATCCTAAAATCGAAGTCAGTGGTGTCCGCAGATCATGGCTAAGATTTGCAATCGAATCTTTTAGTTGAAGATCACTACGGCGTACTTCAATACGCAGTTTTTTTTGCAATTCTAAGTTTCGGTTAATCGCAGCGGCAAGTTTGTTGAGATCGTCGTCAATCAATGCAACCGTTACCATTTTTTCTGTCTTCTCACTTGTGCGTTCGTTCAGTTGAACGGTTATATTACGAAATTGTCGCTTTAGGCGAAAAAGGCGGGTTCCTAAAATGAATGCTGCAATACAGACGCCCAATAGGATCCAGATCATTTTTCACCGCCTTCTTCCTTTGCTATTTTAATTCACATCTGCGGAATACACAATAAGCGATGCTTAAAAAGAAAATTGTCCAGCCTACGGCTACACCGGCAGTCCAAAACATCTGTAAAGGAGTAAGCGTTGAATATAAGGCATATCGCATTAAGAATGCGGGATGCAGGTACAACGAAAGCGACGGATTTATTGGATAAATTGTCCCATGAACCTTTGGAACAGCTTGTTCCAAAGCCGGCATTGTCCAGCAGGCGACCAAAAGGAACAATGCGGAAGTGGTTATCGTTTTGGCTGTGTCTCTGAGAAATGCCACAATAAGGATACAGGCCGAGAAAAGTGAAAAATTCAGTAACAGCAATAGTACAATAGCACGAAATAGATAAGGGATCATTTCTTCTGCGGAAGGTGATGGAATGCTTCCCACCCACCGTAGACAGCCAACGAATACTGCCAGGAAAACGGCGATGTTTGGAACAGAAAATCCTGTTATGCATTGACTGAAGAATATGGATTTCCGACTGTGGCCCGCTGCAACCTCCTGATCGACTGTCCGATCAGAGAATAGCTGACCAAGCATCATTGCGGTAAACGTGTCGCTGATAATCAGCAATGGGTAAATTGTGTCCGCCGTTAGGGCTGCAAAAAAGCCTTTGATGTTATAAGAAACGCCTGCAACCATAGGGGGATCTGTCAGGTATTGCAATCCGGTGGAATTTGTAATTAGAAGAGTGAATGCACAGCATACCACAAGTGTGATCCCCAAAATCGGATTATGCCTTATTTCAAACCATCTGTGTTTTAGCAAATTACTCATTTTACACCTCTCAGCAAAGCTCTTCGTTCCGAAAAATCAAAGAAGAAATGGCAAACAGGGATACCGACCATAGGCTCCCCACCAGTATGCCATAAGCCGGAGAAACTGTGCCGTTTACCATAAGGAGCAAGATCCCAGCCGGGAAAACATGTGCAAGCATATTGGCATGTGGGCCATTCAGCAGCAGGATCATAACAAAGTACAGGATGATCGGAATACCGATGGTGCGACCGACATCGCGGAAGCAGACTGCCGCCAACAGTGAAAAAGTTCCGATTGCAAACCCGAGAATGAGAAGTGCCGCAATCAAACCTGCCAACTGTAAAATTGCACCCCGGGAAAGCGCAGTACCCCACCCGTTCCTTACGGTACAGGTAATGGTAAGGAATAGGGGGAAAATAAACAATATAACATCAATCGCGATTAAAAAAGCGCTGGTCTTCGCCAAAAGTACGGCTACACGGCTTTTTCCTGCCATCAATGCATGATACAGCGTTCGGTCCGCGAAATCACTGCCAATAAAGAGGCCCCCGTAGATGCACGATATCAAAATTGTAAGGATCTCTTTTCTCATCATTTCCGAAAGTGCTTGATTCCCTGACATGCTGAAGATTGCACTGCCGGAGATTACAATCATATTAAATGCTATGATTACAATGAGGGTTATCCAGAATGTTTTGTCGTGAAAGAGTTTATACCTTTCTGCGTGTAACAATTTTCCCATATCACCGGCCTCCGATTTTATGCAGAAAATAGTTTTCCAGACTGTCACCGGCAAGGCTGAGGCCAGTTACGAGCAAACCTGCCTGTGCAAGAATCCGCGCCACATCTTCCATGTTGTTCAAATGATCATAAAGCCGCACTGTATTATCAGGCATGACATGAAAATTTGTCGTGTGAAGAGCGTTTTCCAGCGCGGCCGCCGTTTTAGAGGCATCGTTTGTTTTAATGGCGATATGCCGCTTGCATTTTTCATCCAGCTCATTTTGAGTTAATTCTTCCAATACGCGGCCTTTATGCAGCAGGATATAACGTGTGGCTGTCTGATACAACTCGCTGAGGATATGGCTGGAAACAAGAAGTGTAATTCCTCTTTCACGATTGAGCCGTTTCATAAGTTCCCGGATTTCCACAATTCCTGACGGATCAAGGCCGTTGATCGGTTCGTCAAGAATTAAAAATTCAGGGTCATTCAGCAGAGCCATTGCAATGCCCAATCGCTGGCGCATGCCAAGCGAAAAATGACGCACGCTTTTTTTACCTGTATCTGACAAGCCAACCAGTTTCAATGTTTTGCCGATACATTCTCGATCCGGAATGCCTCGCTGAATTCGTTGAGCCTCCAGATTCTGTTCAGCGGTCATGTTTTTATAAAGCGCAGGCGTTTCCACCATGCACCCTATGCGGGCGCGCTGCATTTGCAGTTCTTTTTCCCCAAGTTTTCCAAACAACGATATGCTTCCCTCTGTCGGAAACGATAAGCCTGTGACAAGACGTATCGTAGTGGTTTTTCCCGCGCCGTTTTCGCCGATAAAACCATATATCTCGCCGCGCTGCAATGAAAGATTAATATGATCGAGCGCTAATGTGTGCCGGTATTTCTTCGTTAAATTTCTCGCTTCAAAAACGGTTTCTTCCATTCCGTTCATCTCCCTTTGCCATTTATTATGAATGGCAATTTTCAAGAGTTTCTAAAGAGATTCTAAAAAGATTCTAAAGAAATCGCCCGTTCTCATGTAAAACAAGAACAGGCGACAAATTTGATTAGGAATTGACAGCAAGTTTATATCCGATGCCCCACACTGTTTCGATAAATTCCCGATCGGGGCAAACAGTTCTTAATTTTCGTCTTAGATTGCTGATGTGAGTATTGACAGCATTGTCATCGTAATTGTATTCTTCATCCCAGACACTTGTAAAAAGATTGGCCTTCGTAAATAATTTTTGCGGATTTTCCATAAGCAATCGAAGTATTTTTATTTCAGTTCCCGTTAATGAGACAAATCTCCCTGCCACTTTGCAACAATTGGTTTCCGTATCAAATTCCAAAGGTCCAGCGACAAGCGGAGAGGACGAATAACCTCGACTTCTCCGTAAGTTACTTTCCACTCTTGCCAACACTTCCTCGTTGTCAAAAGGTTTGGTGATATAGTCATCCGCGCCTGTGCGAAGCATATCCACCTTCACTGCCGTTTCATCCTTGGCGGAAATGATAATAACAGGAGTATTGGAAAACCGTCGATAGCTTTTAAGTAATTCTTCGCCTGAAATCTCGGGAAGCATTAAATCCAGGAGTATCATATCAAATTTGCTGTTCTTCATAGTTTCGGATGCGGCTTTCCCTGAGAATCGAGGTACACAGCAATAGTTATTTTCAGTCAATATATTGCAAAGCAAACGGCTGATTTCCTTATCATCTTCAATAACCAGAATTTTTGGCATGCCATATCACCCCAGACAATTATAGCACAAATTGTGTGCCTGATAAAATATGCACCTCATCCTTTTATCACCCGAATCGTGTCAATCATTCGTCGGACCATGTTGTCTGATTTTTTAAACAGTTCCTCACCGCTTGTTAGGTCAGTGAAATACCATAAAACGAGGCCAACTTGCTTTCTGTTTTATATTCGGGTAAAGTAAGTTTACAAAAGAGGACATCAGAAGCGAAGATTAAAATTCTTTTATGCTGTATGATGATCGCAGGAAGGTGAAAAAATGGAATGGCTGAAGAAGAAGACAAATCCACGGAATCATCAAATGCTCCGGTAACTGAATTGATTTTCCATTAAAAGTCCACGTAGAACTGATATATGGTGGATTCATATACATCGTAGCCCACATAATTACCGGAATATCTTTATCTATATATTCAGGGCTGCCCGGTCGATCTGCCCCTTTTTCACAGGCATGCCAATGGGAACATGCGCTTCTTTTCCCTGACCCTTGGATCGGAAACGGTTAAGGGCTTTAAACTCGGCGTATTGGAGCGTGGTGTCACCCGCCAAAAGGCGGAACGGCATAAGGAAGTGTAAGAACACAATTTGCAACTGTCAAAAATCGAGAAGAAAAGCCTATTATCTATGGCGATTTACCATCCCCATCATCATGCATTATGCAGATGACGGGAATTTTTTTATACTGAGTAGCACCATTAGTTTCACGCGTTCCTGCTCACGGAGGCAAAAGGTGATATTAGCCGACATGATTCGACTGTTGCAGAAATGGCTTTTTCGCTGTCTTTCTATATGGAAGCAAATATCGATTTATCATGGCACTAATCCAGCATCCAACGGTGTCTGAGTTTCAAACCAAAGAAATTTAATTCCTCACTTTGCCAACAGAGATGTGCGGAAGACGTGGTCTATGGATGCGTTTTCCGTCTTTTTTAAGCGGGTGCCCCAGAATGACGAAAAATTAATTAGAAGCGTTTACAAATATTGGAATCTCACCTCTTTATCAGTTGAAAGGTGGGATATCCAATGACTGCGGATTTGATTACTCAATCCCATAGCGGTAACGCTGACGCTACCATTGCGCTGATCAATCAATTCAACCCCGTTGATAAAGGAATTTGCTTATCAGCTGCATGAGGATGACGCTTACAATGATCTCCTGGTCGATTTTGTTCAACTCATTCATGACATTGACCTTGACAAAATACATAATCGGTGCGATGGGTGCCTGGTGTCGTATATTGGCAGAGCAATGAAATGTGCCTTTATTAAGAAGTCCAAGCAAAAAAAGTCATTGCAAGAGATCGTTTTAGCCTCGGAACTAGAGGATGATCAAATTTACCATATTGAATCTTTATTGTCCCAAAGGGATAGCTATTTTGAACAAGAATTGCCCGGTATCGAATCCGTTTTGACAAAACCGGAGGCTTCAGTAATACGAATGATCTATATCAATGGTGATTCAGTTTGTGAAGCCGCACAGCGGCTTGGAATTTCCAGACAAGCTGCCAACCAAATGAAAAACCGTGCGCTCAAGAAGTTGAAAATGCAATTCGTGGACAAGCCTTGAGCGGGGGTGGTGACAATGGAAAAAATTTTAGAAGACTGCAAAATACTTCTTGTTTGTATGGGAGGTCTTCTGGGATGGCTGTTAGGGGGCTTTGATTCTTTAATTTACGCTTTGGTTGCGTTTGTTGGATTGGATTACGCAACAGGTGTTCTGCTGGCTATCCATGATAAGAAACTTTCGAGCGAAATCGGATTTCATGGCATATGCAAAAAAATAATGATTTTTACACTCATCGCGCTGGGACACGTAATCGATCAGTATGTCATTGGTACAGGCAGTGCTCTCCGCACAATGCTGATTATGTTTTATTTATCCAATGAAGGAATCAGTATCATAGAAAATGCAAGTGAGATGAGCATCCCGATCCCCGATAAGCTAAAAGACGTTTTACAGCAGCTCAGTAAGAATAATGATGAAAAAAAGTAAACCTTCATTTTGAGGGTTTACTTTTTCTTTGCCAGCCTCTCCTTAATAAATAGACTTGCAAGTCAAAAATTTATAAGGAGGATTTTATTATGGCTACATTATCAGGAACAGTGAGTAAACTTTCATCCGGAACGAGAGGGGCAGATACAGCTACAAAGCTAACCGCAACATCTGCAGCAAAACTTAAGGAACCTCTGATTTAATCCGCCCCTCTACCGAAGAGAGGAGAACTCTGGTAAAATAGAACTATCAATTCACAGGCGGTGCAGAGAAATGAAAAAGCAACAAACTTTTACGGATATCGAATATAGCTGCAGAAAGAAGAAAACACGGCGGGAAGAGTTTCTGGAAACCATGGACGAGATTATCCCGTGGGAAGAGTGGGTCGGTATCATTGCGCCGTATTATCCCCACGGCAAACGGGGACGTCCACCCATGGGCATAGAACGGATGCTGCGGATGTATCTGCTGCAGATCTGGTTCAACCTTTCCGACCCGGCTACCGAGGACGCAATCTATGACAGCTATGCCATGCGTAAGTTTACCGGCATCGATTTCATGACGGAGAATGTCCCGGATGAGACGACGCTTTGCAAGTTTCGGCACCTGCTGGAAAAAGACGGGCTAAACAAGCTGTTTTTTGACGCCATTAACCGCGTCATGGTAGCTACCGGCCACATGATGAAAGGCGGCACAATTGTAGACGCTACCATCATCAACGCACCCAGCTCTACAAAAAATGCGGAGAAAGCACGCGACCCGGAGATGCATCAAACAAAAAAGGGGAATGAATGGCGTTTCGGCATGAAGTGTCACGCCGGCGTTGACGCCGGCAACGGGCTGGTTCACACGATAGAGGTAACTGCCGCCAACGAACATGATGTGACCGCAGCGGCGAAACTCATCCGTAAGGATGACGAGGTGGTCTATGGTGATTCCGGTTATCTTGGTATTCAAAAGCGCCCGGAGGTTCGGAATGACGCGCATTTATCCAAGATCGACTACCGTATCAACCGCCGTCCGCACAGTCTGCCCAGGGTTTCCGACAATTCCATTGATTGGGAGCGTCTCATCGAACATCGCAAATCCTCTGTGCGATGCAAAGTGGAGCACGTTTTTCGCATCATCAAATGCCAATTTGGCTACACGAAAACCCGGTACAGAGGCTTAATGAAAAACGAGAACCGGCTGTATGCCATGTTCGCGTGCGCAAATCTCTATATGCTGGCAATGGCAGGTCGAAGTTTCAGTGAGACCTGACAAGGGAGAAGTGCGCCCATTTCCGCAAAAGTGGAAATAAATTCAGGAGTATAGCGTCGAAATTCGACGTAATCATTCAGTTGGAACGCCTCTTGAATCCCTTTTCGCTGAATTCCTCTTCCTGCGCCATTTGTTCAGAGGTTCCTTAGTAATAATACCGTAATTCTGAACTGGTTTTTAGGAATAGCGGGACTTATCATAATTGCCCTTTTATATATTGAACTTTTCCGGGTACCATATGCCCGGGACATCAAGAAAAAAGAAAGACAATATATCACCTCCAAACGCAACGCTAATGTCAACCTATCCTGGGAAAATCACAAGAAGGAAGGACTGCTGCTGCCACGATTTCAGATATTAGACGGAGAAATTTTCCCGGCCTGTTTTATGGATGCGGATGGAACCCCAATTAGTACGGCATTTTGTCTTGTCCTTCATAAACTTTCCTGGTCTGATAACTTTCATTGTGCCTGCAAAATTCATTTTGTCTTAGATGATGTCCCCGAAGAAAAATTATTGCAAAAAGGGAATCGGTTGTATCTTTATCATAATTACAAGAAAATAGCGACAGGAAGTGTGTTGTGATCGCCAAGTGCTCATTATTCCGCTTACATGCAGTCCGTAATATTGACATATATGAATTAAATAAACATTGAACTAAACTGCTAACGCAGTGGCCCCCGAAATTTAAAAATGCTGCCATAAAAAGGAACTGTTACGAATATTGTAGCATTTCCTTTTTTGTATGTAAATCCTTTAAAATAGTAACGGTACTGCGGTACAAATTTGCTTTTAAAGGAGTTAGTACAATGACAAAAGAAGAAATCTTACACAAACTGGTTCAGGATATTCGGCTACGAGGTTTAAGTGAGGACACCGTAGCGGAATATCAGACCAAAGCACGCGTGTTCATGGAGCATTTCGACAAACCCGCTGACCAGATGGGTGAGGCTGAATTCAGAGAATTTCTTCAATATTTACAGGATGAACGCAAGCTGTCTCCTGCCAGCATCAATACCTACAACAGTGGGCTGCGGTTTCTCTACGAGATAACGCTGGAACAAAACCTCAACTACAAACGCATTCCAAGAGTCAAGGAACCGATTCTCCTACCCAATATCATGACCGTCAAGGAGATTGAGAAGTTTTTCGGCGTCATAGACGACCTGCGCTACAAGGCAATCTTTCTCACCGTGTATGGTTCAGGTTTACGGCTCAGGGAAGTCCGCCATCTCAGAATTTCTGATGTAGACAGTGAGCAAATGCGATTGTTCATTTACCAGAGCAAGGGTAAAAAAGATCGGTTTGCCGTACTCTCTCAAACCAGTCTTACAGTCTTGCGGGAATATTGGAAAGCATACAGGCCAAACCACCCGGAAGGGTATCTCTTTCTCAATCGCGCCGGTACGGAATGTATTCTAACCGCGCTATTCAAGACGCTTTTAAAAAATATCGCGATCGTGCCCAGTTAACGTGTCAAGCCACTGTACACACCCTACGCCATTCCTATGCCACACACCTGTTAGAATCGGGAGTCAGCATATTTTACATTCGGCAGTTGCTCGGACATGCCACCATTTGGACGACTACTCGATACCTTCACGTTGCCAATACTGATATCATGAAAACCAAAAGTCCGTTGGATACCATGACTGAGAAGAAAAAGCGCGGACGTCCACGCAAAGTAGTTGCCGATGATTGAAGTGCAGGATATTTTAAATGAATACGGGCAGGAATATCGCCAAAAGCACCGGATTTCCTATGTGCAAAGCAAGGTCATGTCCGCAATCCAGAACTGCCGCACGGCCAAGTTGGGAGGACACATTGATGTCTGCGAGAATTGCGGCCATACACAGATTTCCTACAATTCCCGCAACCGGCACTGTCCAAAATGCCAGACTCTTGCCAAAGAACGATGGATTGACGGGCAGAAAAGCAGCCTTCTTAATGTCGGCTATTTTCATGTGGTATTTACAGTGTCGGATGAGTTGAACCCAGTCATATACCAGAATCAGAAAACAATGTATACGCTCCTATTTCAAGTTGTAGCCGAGACCTTACAGGAGCTGGCTGCCGACAGAAAGTATCTCGGCGCAACGCTTGGCTTTACTTCTGTGCTCCATACATGGGGGCAGAATCTCATGTTCCATCCCCACATTCACTGCATTGTTCCGGCAGGCGGATTAAATATTCTCGGCCAGTGGGTAAATTCACGTAAGAAGTTCTTTCTGCCAGTAAAAGCCTTGTCGAGAAAATTTAGTGGAAAGTTCCTCGCATATCTCAAATTCACAAAGTTGGAATTTCATGGCTCGCAGAAGTATTTAGAGGATGCCTGCAATTTTCAGCACTTGCTGGATTCCTGTTACAGTAAGGATTGGATTGTTTACTGCAAGCCTCCGTTTAAGAATGCTTCCTGTGTGGTGGAGTACCTTGGACGGTACACACACCGCGTTGCCATTTCCAACAACCGTATTCTTAAACTCGAAAACGGACAAGTCTCTTTCAAGTGGCGGGATTACAAAAGTGACAGCATGTGGAAAGTAATGACAATTTCAGCGGAAGAGTTCATACGGCGGTTTCTCATGCATATTTTGCCGCCTGGATTTATGAAGATTCGGCATTACGGGCTGCTCGGTAACCGCAACAAAAATGCCAAGCTGAAAGTCTGCAAACAGCTTACCCATACACCGATTATCCTTAAAGAAAAAGCTTCCACCCTCGACCTGATTCGAAAAATTCTGGGCAAGGACATCTCTAAATGCCCTGTTTGTGGCTGCGACAGACTTCATCACTACATGGGTCTGTCACCACCAGCCATTGCTTGAACTGTATACCTCAATTCAACGCCCGTTTGGGGAGGGGGAAGCTATGCTTATTTTACCATATTTCTCGTACTATCGCAGACCTTCTTCTCTGCTATATATGAAAAGCTGATTTTTATTGTATGTTTTAGGAAAGCCAAAGAATTCAATCCCCATAGCTCCTGCCTCGCCATCCGCAGTTAAGTTCAATGGCAATTATCCAACATTTAGCGGCAGCTTACTTCTTACTTTACTCTCGTGCTTCTCATCTGAGGCACGAGCTTTTTTTGCCGCTAAATCTCGGATAACTCACTACTCATAATGTGAAGTTCGAAATGGAGACAGCTTAATCTAGTATGGATAATGCGGCACTTTCATATCTATACATAGTTAGCCTAGATCCATACTTCCTCCTGAGTAATATACTGTAATATTTCATAATAAAACTTTGAATTGGTATGTTCTGTATTTGTAACTTAAGTAATGATTGATTATCCGAACTCAAGCAAGATAAGTTAAAATTTTCAGCCCAAAAAAGGTAAGATGGAACCTATCAATGTTTGACAAAGAAGATGTTCCTATGGTTACTTTAATCTCGCAAACCATTACACCTAAATTTTGTAATTTAGTTAAAGATCGAATTATATATGCCCAGTCTACTATAGTATTTCCGTTCTTATCAGAACAATATAAATTGAGCAATATACTTGGATCTGTAACATTTTTTGATAGTCCAAAATATTGTGCAAAGTCAACCCAAAATATTGTATTTTGTGCAAATTATACATTTCTATCAACCCAGATTTTTTTCTTATAGCCGGTATTTGTTTCCGCTGCTTTTAAAGAGTCCTGTTGTTTTTTGGTGGTCTGCTGTGCTTCCTGCGTCACCGTTAGCTGGTGACTTTTTTTCCCATTTTTTTGAAATGAAATAAGCTCCATAAAGTAAATGTCATCCGCATTTAATTGTTGAATGATTTCGCAAGCATGTTCAGGCATACTGTAATTGTCTGTCATAACTAATTCAATTAGTGCCTTTTTAAACGCATCTATTGTTTCGGGTAATGCCGAAAGAAACATATGTTTTAAATTATTACGAACAGCATAATATTTATGTTCATCAGTGGCAAGTCCTAATAATCTGTCTTGAAAATCTTTAATATTAATATGTTGCTGATATATTGTTTTCTCAAGGGCCTTTAAACGCCGGTCAATCAGGTGAGTGTCAAAATAATTCCAAATTTCAACTACCACACCACCGACTATTGGAATTTTTCCAAGTCCACCTTTTAGAATTGCTTTATATAATTCAGGGTCTTTTATGATTGGCATAACATCACTATTCATCGTATTTCCCCATGACATATTTTTTTAGCCATACTTATTCTCAGCTATTCCGCAAATAAGAAGTTCTGCAAAAGTGACTGGTCTCCCATTGTGCTCATTAAGTAAAAGAGATATTCATATACTTACCAAACGGATTAATAATGAATGCTGCCACTTTCCATTATGAGACCACCATTATTATCAATATAAAAAGCATAATCACCAAAGAAATCTATGTTATCCCATATGTCTCCCACCAGTTGTAACAAGCGAGAACCAGGCAATGGGACTAAAACTCGTTTTCCTTCAGTAGTTGCAATCGTATAATAAATATATATTAAAACTTGATACAAACCAGCCAGAGCCAATATGGTGTATTTAAGATTTGCAAATTTAAAATATTCCTTTGTTACAGATTCAATAGACCCAGAACCTGTTCGATCATGCTTTATTTTGTTATAGGCAGTCCACCAATATGGGCGCTCCTTGTTCCAATTTTCCCATGGTTGCAATATAATATCTGTGCTTTTCACGGAAACTATCTGTTTACAAAAATTCGGTTTTTTCATCTTAATTAGGCTTCGATAATCCCCAATACGAGTTCCAGTAAAAGTCGGTTTCAGCAGTTTACAGTATACTTTTAATATAATATCTACTTCGCTTCCAATTTCTAATATTAACTTTGCGTATGTTTCGGAGTAAGTCAAATAGTTGTCAGTATCTAAAGAAACATATGTTAACGTATTAATAAATTCTTTTTCCAAGGAAATAAAATGTGCCCAGTATACTTTACTGAAATTACTATCTGTAAGCATTATTATGACCATTCCTTTCCGCTGCGCTGCAAGGCATAAAAGGATAATGAAACCTATATTTCCTAACGCAGCATTCAAATATTTGTTAAAATGTACTTGAGGAAACAGGCACACTACAGAGCACGTGGAGGTGAGTGGGCACAGCCTTGTCGGCTGACCGCATTATTATGTGTGCCGGATGCTCTTTCAAGCACAAATGAATGGGGCATTGTACCCCGTAAACTTATCTTTGGAGAGACAAACTACTCGTTTTTCAGTGAGCGTTCAGTCCCTGCCTGCGCCCTCAAATATTTTTTTGAGGGGATGTGTTATGCTCAGAATTGTGTATCCCACCTGTTGTGGGATGGATGTTCATAAATCCTTCGTCATAGCCTGTATTGCTTCGACCAATCCGCAAGGTGTCACCACCTACAAAAGCAAGCGGTTTTCCACTTTCACCGGGGATTTGCGGAGACTCGCCGTATGGCTTGCAGAAAATGATTGCCGGGATGTGTGTATGGAATCAACGGGAAAGTATTGGATTCCAATCTACAACATTCTGGAGCCGACATGCAAGAACGTTCTCGCTCACCCGAAGTATGTCAAGGCTATACACGGGAAGAAAACCGATAAAAAGGATGCAAAATGGATTGCCGACATATTTAAGCACGATCTTGTGTCCGGCAGCTTTATTCCACCCGCCGACATCCGCCAGCTTCGGGATTTGGTACGCTATCACTGGAAGCTTACCAATTTCACCACAGGTGAGAAAAACCGCGCTCAAAATTGCCTGACTGTTTCCAACATTAAGCTCGATGATGTTTTCTCGGATGTATTCGGAAAAGCCTCGTCCGCGATCATCGAGCACATCTTGCAAGACCCAAGCAAAAAGATCAAAGATGTTTCTGCTTTCAGAACCAAAGGAATGAAGGCGTCCAATGAAGAAGTCCTTGCCGCTGTGGACGGTGAAATGTGTGCCGAACAGGCTGAAAAGCTCCGCATCATCCGTTCCCACATGGACGGCCTAGAACTCTGCAAGCTGAATCTGGAATCCTTAATTCTTTTCACGGCGGAAAAGTATCTGCCGCAAATCAACCTTGTTCTAACGGTGCCGGGTATCCAATCCTTTTCCGCAATCGGAATCCTTTCGGAAATCGGAGTGGATATGTCCGTGTTTCCCACCTCGAAGCATCTGTGCTCTTGGGCTGGGCTCACGCCGCAGAACAACGAGAGCGCCGGGAAAAAGAAAACCACCAGAATCAGCCGTGCCGGAGCTTACATCAAGCCTCTGCTTGTACAATGCGCCCTGTGTGCCATCCGTGCCAAGCAAAATCCAGAAATCCGAAACCGTTACCTTTCTTTGAAAAAGCGCCGCGGCCACAAGAAAGCGATTATTGCCATTGCCAGAATGCTGCTGACCGCAATTTACAACATTCTTAAAAAGAACGAACCGTACAACCCGGATTTATACCATCAATCTGACAAACCTCCGGTACACCGTGAGGTTTCTGCGGACGAGGCAATTTTTATCTTGCAACGACAGGGTTATCTGGTCTCTAAGCCTGCGAGTACACCGTAGAAAATTATCCGATTTTTTGACTGCCTCCGGGCGGTCTGCTTTGCTGTGCCCGTTCAAGGTTAGTGCTCAAATTACCTTGTTTCAAACTTAATATACCTCCAATTAATAAACATTAGTGAAGTTAATGCGTAAAATCTTTTTATGCCCCGCCATTGGCCGAGCTTCCTATAATTGCTATAATACGTCATTGCCGTGCTCCTGGGCAGCAGCCCTAACCTTGTCCAGCAAATACTTTCTTCCACCATTATATTCTCACAAAACAGTAAATTCAACGAAATATGCTAAGAAAAACATAAAAAAGCGGAACCAGTTCCGCTTTTCATAAAAACGGACGCTTCAGGCTTTTACCCCGGAAGCGTCCGTAAATCTTTTCTATTCGTCTTTACACTGGGATTCTCGCCAGCTCCGGCGGTACCCGGTTCAGCAGCTCCATGGCGCTCTGCGCATCATCCAGCCATCGGTTCCTTCCATTCCCATCAAGAACAACCGGCATCCGGTCGTGAACATCCTGCATGGAGAAATTAGCGGCGGTCGTGAGAATCACAAATCTTCTTTCGCCCTGAAATTCATCGTACAATCCGGCCATATAGAGAGCATCGGTTCCAGGCAGATTAAACTGATATTTCACTTTGTTCGCGTCATGCGACCATTCAAAAAAGCCAGTGGAGGGTATCACGCATCTGCGGGAGGGGAGACACCTCCGGAACATGGACCGTTCCCGCACGGTTTCCACTCTTGCGTTGATGATAACGCCCTTGTTATATCGGTGCGGAAAGCCCCACACAATGGCTTCGGGCGTAACGGCGCCCCGTTCCCGGATTAAAACCGGCGCTTTGTCCGTCGGGAAAATCTCTCCTGTTTGAAACGTCTCGTTCTTTCTCTGCACTTCTTCCAGAATCTCGCGGATCTCTTTCAGATCCGGGTCGCTGAACAGAACGTATCTGCCGCACATGTTTTTTCACCCCGCGTTTTGTTTTGATTCGACAAACCACCGGTCCTGCTCCCGCCAGAGATACTTTTCCCGGCCCTGAATTCGGCAGGTGTAGCGGATCCCCGCGCCGCCGGCCTTGAGCGACGCGGCGGGGCGCACATCCAGCACCCGGTCGATTTCATACATCACTCCATCCGCCCACCAGATCGCGAGGGGGAGCAGCCGTCCGTCCTCATAAAAGCGTGATCACATCGACATATCGTTTACAGGACATTCAGATTTCCCCCTTAAAAGTATCCGACCGGATGAATCGTATGATCCCTTTTGGGATCGAATCCGGAGAGCTGCCGGTCCGTCAGCAGAACCGCGGGCTGCACCGCAAAACTCCCGAATCTGTTCTTCAGCCAGTCCACCGCACTGTCCAGATGTTCCAGCCGTTCCCGGCCCGCCTCATCCCGGTACAGGTCTGCCTGGGACGGAACCGTATCCGGAACGAAATCCGTCATGCTGATTCCGATGCTCCGGATCGGCCGTTCCCATCGGTAATGCCTTCGAAATAAGGCAAGGCCCGCGTCAGAAATCTCAGAGGT
This sequence comes from Caproicibacter fermentans, assembly GCF_014303955.1. NCBI lineage: Bacteria > Bacillati > Bacillota > Clostridia > Eubacteriales > Acutalibacteraceae > Caproicibacter > Caproicibacter fermentans. The sequence goes on from NZ_CP060286.1 coordinate 236,585, forward strand.
GATATTGGTGTAGGAACCCAACGTATGCTGACGGGTAAAGCTGAACAGCTGATTATCCCTCACGGTGACGCAGACCGTCCTCCCCTTGAAGCCCTGTTCCCGCAGGCGGCGAGCGACGCTGTCGGCCAGCACATAGAGGATGATCTTGACGTCCTCGTCATTTTTGAGATCACGGGGCGTGGTCGTGCTGTTGCCGACGGATTTGACCGTCGGCTGATTGTCGTACCGCGCCACAGGGGAGCAGTCCAACCCGTTTGCAAAGCAAGAAAGAACCTCACCCCATTTGCCGAACCAGCCGCGCAGCGTTCGCTCCGGCGTGTTGGCCAAGTCTCCGATCGTGTGGATTCCGTAACGCTCCAGCTTTTGTTTCGTCGCTCTGCCGACGTACAAAAGGTCGGAGCAAGGGAGGGGCCACGCGATCTCACGGTAATTCTTCTTCTCGATTGGAGTAATCGCGTCAGGCTTTTTGTAGTCGCTGCCGAGCTTCGCAAAGATTTTGTTATACGATACCCCGATGCTCACGGTGATCCCCAGCTCATATTTCATCCGGCCGCGGATTTCTTCCGCAATCGTCATCCCGTCGCGGCCCCGGGAATCAGCGGTCACATCCAGCCAAGCCTCATCCAAACCGAACGGTTCGACTAAATCGGTATAATCCCGATAAATCCGGCGGGCCATTTGTGAAAAGCGTATATACAGCTCGTAGTTCGGCGGAACGATGACAAGATCCGGGCATTTCTGTTTCGCCTGCCAGAGAGCTTCTCCGGTCTTGACATGATACCGTTTCGCGATCTGGTTTTTCGTCAGGATAATACCGTGCCGCTGCTCAACGTCGCCGCCGACCGCGACCGGCTTTTCCCTAATCTCCGGTCGGTGCAGGCATTCCACGGAGGCATAAAAGCTGTTGCAGTCGCTGTGAAGAATGACCCGTTCCAAATTCCCACTTCCAAACACATGTTCTTGTATTAGTATAGAACAAGTGTTCTGAAATATCAATGGGAATTTTAGGGGGAAATAAAAAAAGCCATGCGGTCTGCATGACGAAAAGCGGAACCGGTTCCGCTTTTATCATATTGCTAATTACTAAATATAGTGCTAAAATTGTCGTAATATACATATTAGCAAGGGAGAGCCAATTATGGATTACTACGAAATCTTAGGAATTGATGAAAATGCTACACAAGAGCAGATAAAGGCATCTTATTAGAGCATTAGCAAAAAAATATCATCCAGATGTTAATGATGCTCCAAATGCTGCGGCTTTTTTTAGATTGATTCAAGAGGCTTATGAGACATTGAGCGATCCAAGGAAAAGAGATGAATATGTGGGCAGCTTTGGCCGGCGAACTTGCAAGAGAATTATCACATGGAGATTGGATATGGTTTTGGGGAATATTTGGATTCGTTTTTCTCATTTCCCTTATGGTACATAGAAATAAACTAGACACATAAAAGAGCTTAAAAGAAAGAGTAAAAAGGAGGAACCGGTTCCGCTTTAGATTTAATTCCTCTTTTTGCTGGGAAATTTATACTTGATTTTTTCCGAAAGCGGGTATATAATTCCTATATGTGGACAAAAAAACAGCATCCACAGAGGATTAACCATCGTCCAAATGATTAGTCCCCATGCGCCATAAGGGTACCTAAGACCCATATGACTTGTGAATGCCGATTATGCGTGGTTTATTATACCGCGTTTTTCGGATAGATTCAAGTCTGTACCCTTATTGGCTACTGAGGGTGCAGGCTTTCTTTTTTCCACAAACCCAATCCACAGTGAGAAGCACTGTGTACCTCTTGTTTCGACTGCTCCGCAATCGATGCGCGAGGTTGGCGCACTTTGAAAATATTTCTGCCAATCGTTCTGACCGATTGGGGAAATTACAAAAACGTTTCTTAGCTGGGGGCGGAAACATCAGAAACCGCGAAGCGGACACAGGCGCTGTTGCGACCAACTGCATGTCGCGCGACGATCCCGGTAAGTGATAATGATACTTCTGCCTTGAACGCCTCACCGCATTGGGCAGGCCTCGACGAATGAAAAGCTGGGAACACGATGTTCCTAATGCAATTTTGTAATATATAAGTTTGTGGTAATCTCCTGCCGGTTTCAAGGTGGGAGGTTATCATAAAATCAAATGCTCATGATGTGAACACTTGATTTTATGATAACAAGGGCAAAAGCATTTAGCTTTGCCCTTCATTATCTTGGTGCGAGAGGCGGGACTTGAACCCGCATGAACGTTGAATGGTTCACAAGAACCTGAATCTTGCGCGTCTGCCAATTTCGCCACTCTCGCGACTCAGCTTGTATATCTTATCATACGATTCTGCACTTGTCAACCTTTTTAAATCATTTTTTAGAGCTTTGTAGGGCACTTCCACAGCAGCTCCAATTAAGGCGGCAAATAATCAGCTTTATTAATCTGTAATATCACCTGACTGAAACAGCTTGAATGCCTTTGGAAGAAAATCGACGAACATCCTGATGCTGATTTTTCTCAGAATTCTTAGGTGAATCTGAGAACCCGTTTATAACCGTGATGTCGATGGAAATGCAAAGGAAATGTCTTCAAGCAATTTTTATCTCATGGAGCCTGTTAGCCGTTGACAAAGGCGTTCTACTGTAGTAGCATAATAGCGTATTCATTCTACTATAGTAGAATATCTATAAAAAGAGGCTAGTTAATGCAAAAATTATTTGATTCAGAACTGAAAATAATGGATGTTCTTTGGAAAAATGGAGATACCACCGCAAAACGGATGGCTGAAATCCTGAAAGAGCAAGTCGGATGGAGCAAGACCACAACCTATACCCTCATCAATAGATGTATCCATAAGGGGACCGTTGAGCGTATGGAACCAAATTTCTTATGCCATCCCCTTGTGAGCATCGGACAGGCGCGAGAGCTTGAAACAACGGAACTAATTAACAAAATGTATGATGGCGCCGCCGATCAGTTAGTGGCTTCCATTTTAGGGCGCAAAAACCTGTCCCCGGAAGAAATTGAAAAGCTGAAGCAGCTTGTCAACAGCCTGGAATCAGGGGGCCGTTTATGAACCTGTTGGAAATGAGCCTTCCAGCTTCCATTCTTATTCTGGTTATTGTGGTCATTCGTGCGCTGCTGCTGCACAGTCTGCCGAAAAAGACCTTCCTTGCGCTGTGGGGAATGGCCCTGTGCCGCCTGTTAATCCCATTTTCCCTTCCGCCAAGGTTCAGCGTTTTTACCGTTGCAGACATGCTAAGAATCGACTCTTTTGAGAAAGGGGGCCCACTGACCGGGATAACTGTTATCGCCAATCATGCGGTCTTCACAGGAAATACTTCCGCATTGCCGGAAACGGTGTATAAGAATATATCCCCCATATTGGTAATCTGGCTGATCGGCCTGATTGTCTGCGCCTTGTTTTTTCTTATAACACATCTTCGCTGCAGGAAAGAATATCAGACCGCGCTTCCGGTTGATAATGCGTTCGTGAAGTGTTGGAAGCGGGATCACCCAACGAGAAGAAACGTTCAAATCCGGCAGTCAGACAAGATTGTGTCTCCATTGACCTATGGAATATTTCGCCCGGTTATACTCTTCCCAAAGCGAACCGATTGGACAGATGAAACCCCGCTGCGCTATATCCTTATGCATGAGTTTGTTCATATCCGGTGCTTGGATATATTGATAAAACTCCTATTTGCAATCTCGTTATGCATTCATTGGTTCAACCCCTTTGTGTGGTTGATGTATGTACTGGCAAATCGGGATATTGAGCTTTCTTGTGACGAAACAGTTGTGCGGACATTTGGAGAAACAACAAAATCTGCTTATGCACTAACATTAATTGGGTTAGAAGAAAAGAAAAGCCATCTTACCCCTCTAGTAAACAATTTTGGTAAAAATGCAATTGAAGAAAGGATTGTGTCAATTATGAAATTTAAAAGAACTTCATCTTTTTGTATAGTTGGTGCTATTTGTTTAGTGATTGGGGTAACAACAGTTTTTGCAGCTTCTTTTCAAAATAATAACCACAATATGAATTTACCGGAAAAATTTAATAGTCAATATATTATCGAATTATCCCAAGGGCATCATACAGGAGATTTGGATCCACAAAATGTATTTTTGACCTATCTTTCTGAGAAAAAATATAAATTAGAGGATTTTAAATTACAACAGGATGAAGATATGAAGAGGACATACGTGTGTCCGGCTGGAAACGTTGAAATTCAATTGACCGCTTACGATGTAAAAACTTCAAATGGGGATATCGTTAGAGTCTGGGACGCACGGCAATTTTCGTATCATGAATTTTAGCATTTATCTTTAACTAAATCGCTTGTTCATTGATTTCTTTTGACCTTCCGCAAAGAGGATACGGCCAGAGAAGCTGAACCTGTAAAAATATTATCTCCCGTTTGACTTGCCTTATCTGAGCTTTTTTCTATAAGGGTCAAACGGGATTCCAATACACATGATTACTCCGAATATCATTAAATAGTAAACGACCGACACTCCATGTGCGATACATGCCGCGATCATCATGAACACGCAGCCCAAAATAGCAAACGTCGGCATGACAAACCGATTAAATACATTCAGCTCTTTTCCTTTCATGAGAAGAAGCAGAAAAATGGGGATATAGCCGGCATACAGAGTGATGATTGGTAGTTCCGAGGTATCAAAGCAGAATGGCCCGAACCAAGGCCTTGTCTGAAGAACGGCACCAAAGAAATAAAGCAGCCAGACACCGCACAGCAAAAGACCCAAGACCGAGGAGTTGCCGGGCATGTTAGTCACAGGATCCACTTGACTGAATACTTTCGGCATGGGACCGGAACCGCGGACCGCCAGAGAATACATGCCTCTGGTGCATCCGAGCATCAGGCCGTTCAGGGTTCCGAGACAGGATATGATGACAAAAACAAAAATCAGGGATCCGCCGACCGGCCCGAAGATTTTCCGGAAAGCAAGCTCTGCTCCGGCCTGACCGTTTTTCATCAATATTTCCGTCGGTACAACTCCCGCGAGGCCGATGTAATAAAAAACATAGACGGCGACGACAATCAGCGAACCCCAGATCAGAGCTCTCGGCAGATTTTTTTTGGAATCTTTCAGTTCCGAGTTAATCGATGTCGCAATAATCCAGCCTTCATATGCGAATGCAACCGCAACAACGGATGCGAACAAGCCCCCGCCGGTGCTGGAGCCGCTTTCCGCAGCCTGTGTGAAATTCCGCACCGTCATGCCGTTAGAAAGACCGATCAAAGTGCCGGCAACCGACATTAAGAGCAGCGGAATGAGCTTGATGACCGTGGTTGTAACCTGAAATTTACCTGCGAGAACAGGGGACAGTGCGTTCAGGGCATAACTGCTAACCAGATAGAAGCAGGTGATCGTCATGCAGGGTCCCCCTGTAATATCCCAGCCCAGCAATACGCAGGTAAACCGGGCGGAAACCCATGCCAGCACGGAAGTCAGGGTCGGATTATAAATCACAGCTATGAACCATCCGACGTAATAGCCGTATCTTCTTCCGACCGTCATTTCCGCGTAGTCGACAATGCCGTTTACCTTTTCGTACTTTGTGGCCATGGTTGCAAATGTATAGGAGCAGACGATCATAATGAAACCCACAATCAGCCATGCGGCGATTCCCATCGGCATATTGCCTCCCGTTGCCTTCAGAACCGCCTCCGCTTTAAAAAATACACCGCTTCCAATCACAATTCCAACGACCATTGCAATGGCTGTCAACAAGCCGTACTTTTTTTTTAAAGTACTTTCCATAAACCGTTTCCTCCCTAAGAACCCGTTTGTTCCCTGCAAAAGTAAAATTATCGACGGGTTTAAACTTTTTTAAGTATATCAATTTAAATCGCTAAAAACAATTGAAATATTTCATTTTATCCGTTTAATTTAACTCTTGATATTAATATGGAAAGAAGTCCGCTCTTTCTATTTGGCGGAGTTGTTGCCGTTCGACGCGATCTTTTTGTGGAAATGCTTTTTTTTCGAAGCTGTTACTTTAAAATTGATCTTGCCAAAGATTGGGACCGAAGGTATGATAAATAAGTATGCGTAAATCTGAACCATAAAGAGAGGATTCCATGAGAAGAATGAAACAGCGACCATTCTGGCCTTTAATGATTTTGATTATCCTTGCTGTTGCGGCGGTAGTTTCCATGCAGCCGCAGAAGCGTGGGACGGCTAGCCTTACTCCGTCAAACTCGCCGGAACGGCGTAACCAGCTGACGGTGTACTACCTTGACGTCGGGCAGGGGGATTCCGAATTCATTGAGTTGCCGGACGGGCGCAGTATGCTCATTGATGCCGGTAACCCGGAAAACGGAGGCCAGATTGCCCGCTTTTTAGACACGCAGTCGATTAAAAAAATCGATTATCTGGTGGCGACGCATCCTCACGCGGATCATATCGGCGGAATGCCGCAGGTGGTTCAGTCCATTGATATTGGTTCCGTTTATATGCCAAAGGTGTCAGCGACAAGCAGAACTTTTGAGAATTTGCTGTCGTCCATTCAAAAAAAAGGGCTGCAAATCCAAACAGCCCGGGCTGGTGTTACCCTGTTGGACCGCGGAGATCTGAAAGCCGTACTCGTCGCGCCGGTCGGAAGCGGGTACAACGATCTGAATCAGTATTCCGCCGTGATTAAGCTGTCTTATGATAACACGTCTTTCCTTTTTATGGGCGACGCCGGCGCGCAGTCGGAAAAAGAGATAACGGCCGATGTCCGTGCGGACGTGCTGAAGGTAGGGCACCATGGCAGCGATACGGCTTCAACAGAGGCCTTTTTAAAACGGGTCTCACCGCGATATGCGGTGATCGAGGTCGGAAAAGATAATTCATATGGTCATCCGGCGGAATCGACACTGAAAAAGCTACGGCGAATCGGCGCTGAAATTTACCGTACCGACGAGGACGGAACCATAAAAATTCAGTCCGACGGGAACAATATAACGGTTGAGGAGCATGTGCCCGGCATGGAAGAAGCGGATGCGTCCATGCGGCCCGCAGCTTGAGAAAGGGGAGCAAGATGGAAGCGGTGATTGAACGGTTTGAAAAAGATCAGTGCATCCTTGAATTTGAGGACGGACGGCTGATTTCATTTCCCAAAAATCTTCTGCCCGAGGAGGCGCAGGAGGGGGATGTGCTGGACCTGAGGTTTAAAATCAATCGTGAACGAACCGTCGCAAGACGTGAGAAGATTCAAAAGATGATGGATGAAATTTGGCTGGACTGAATGACGGAGCTTCTTCCGTGCTTTTCACAAGAAATTGAAAAGATCTGGAAAACATTGATTGGGATTACCAGAAAAGCGGATGTCTGCCAAAAATTTTTCTTGCATTCAGGAAGAAAAATTACTATAATTCTCCAAAATAATTAAATTTAAGCAATATTCCTTTCTGCTATTTCCTGCCTCTTTTTGGCTTATAAAATAGTAGCACTGACCTGAATTCCCAAAAATCGGGTCCGAACTTAACAGCAGAAAGGGAATGAAAATTGAAAAAGCAGTATCGTATTCTAAGCATGGTTTTGGCTCTGACGCTGATTTTTTCCGTATTTACAGGAAATTTGGCGTTTGCGGAAGAAACCGCGTCATCGGTTATTTCACTCAATGGTTTTGATTCGGTGACAACAGTCGAAAAATACAGCAGAACTTCTTATGAAATTGAAATTGACCAGCCGGAAGTTCAACTGGAGGCTGCGTCCAGCGACGAATCCGTTTTGAAGGCCTCTCTGCAAGCAGAATCGGGAAACTCCGGCTACTACACGCTGGTTCTGGAAGGATGGGAAGAGGGGGAAGCGACCGTGACCCTGACCGCTTCCGACGGAACGACGGTTGCCAAAACCATTACGGTTGAGGACACCGGTTATGAATGGAATTACACTGCCGAAGCGGACCAGACAGAAGATTTTACTCTTCCCTCCGGAAGCAGCCGCTACATAAAGATTCATTATGAAAATCTGGATGCGGATACCTTTACTTATCCGACCCTTGTGACCGATCAGCCGGATGACTTTAATGTTACGCTGGAAGGCTCCGACGGCGACGACTTTTTCTATCGGGTCGACGCAACGGGAAACGACGGAGCGACGGGTACGCTTTCCCTTGGCAGTTCCGATTATGTTATTCCTAAAAAGCTGTGCGATGTTACGATTGCGGAAAACAGCAACCTCAGTATGGATACGAAATCCACTTATGTCTGCAGCCTTTTTGACACCTATCATTTTGTCGTCCGCACAACCTCCGCTGCCGCTCCGGAAGTGACGGCAGGCAACGACAACGTGTCGATTACCCCGGTGGGCAAGGTGGAAGGCGGATATGAATATGTCATGGATGCCGATCATGAAGGCACTTCTTTAATACAGGCGACTCTGAACGGAGAAACCGCCGGCTTTGCGGTTACCGTGAATTACGACAGTAAGCCCTCCGTTTCTTTTGATGCGCCGAAGGAAATTTCCGTTGAGCGCGGAAAAACATACACCTATAAATTTTCCATCATGGGCGGCGGGACGCCGTCGTTTGCGCCGGATCAGGACGGGGCGATTTCCGTGCAGTCCGTGCGCAAGGACGGTATCGACTATTATTGTACGGTCGCCGCGACCGGCGCTGTCGGCGCAAGTGCGAATTTTCTGGTTTCTTTTCCGGATACCGGAGAGGATGACGATACCGTTAACGCGGGCAAAGTCACAGTGACGGAACCGGTCGGCATCGTTTTGAAATCCGATACCAACAATGATTTCTCTCTTGCGAAAGGTTCCAGCTATGTATTCTGCATTACCGGGGCGACCGGGTTTTATGCCGCTTCTTCCGGCGTGTTCTCTGTGACAAAACTCAGTACCTCCGGCAACGAAACGCTATATAAAATTACCGCGACCGGCGACGCCGGGCAGGGCGCCGGATTTTACATGTCTGCTCCGGGCCGCGTGCCGCTGAAAGTCTGTGCCGTTACGGTCGCTCCCGTGAAGATTACCTCAGACACAAACGATGATTTCGAGCTTGCGGCGGGAGCCGGCTACCAGTTTAAAATCACCGCGCCCGGCGTTAAGTCCATTCAGTTTAACGCGGGGTCTTCCAAGGTGGTTGCGCCTGTTTTTGTAAGGCGTGTCGGCAATGATTTTTATTACAAAATTACCGCGGTCGGAAAACCGGGTGAGCAGACCGGCATTTACGCTTCTGTAAAGGGACAGGATGCGAAAAAAATCTGCGTTGTGACGGTTGGCCGGATTCAACTGAAATCAGATACCAACAATGATTTCAGCCTTGCCGCGGGGGCCGGATATCAGTTTAAGATTACGGCGCCGGGAGCGTCGTCCGTCAATTTTGGGTCCGGCTCGTCCGGGGTCATTCAGACATATTTTGTGAAACGCGTTGGAAACGACTTTTTCTTTAAGGTTGTCGGGACCGGGGCTTCCGGTCAGCAAACCGGTATCTACGCCTCGGCTCTCAATCAGGATGCGAAGAAAATATGTGTCATCACCATTAAATAAGACAGCCCGGTAGAGAAGCCGCGTGCCTGCAGTTTGCAGGCGTGCGGTTTTTCTATCGGTTATTTTGGTTAAATGCCCGGAATGTGATTGCTTTTTCCGGAAAAATCCTGTAGGATAAAAGAATCTTTGAATCTAAAAATCGGTCGAAAATTTGCCGCTTAGGGAAAACGCGGTAACGACCCGGAATCTGATTTGCAGGAGGAAGTTAAATGGGATATCATATTCATATGCTTTATTTCAGCGCAACTGGGACAACGGAGAAAATCGTTCACAGGGTTGCCGAAAAACTGAACGGAGAAATCGGGGATTCCACAGTAAACCGTGTGGATTTCACGCTTCCGCCGGAAAGGGAAAAAAGCTGTTCTTTTGGGGAAAACGACCTGGTGATCGCGGGCGTTCCGGTCTATGCGGGAAGGGTTCCGAACGTACTGCTCAAATACATAAAATCGATCCGCGGAAACGGCGCGCTGGCCGCGGCGGTCGTGCTTTACGGGAACAGGGACTATGAGGACGCGCTGATTGAACTGCGCGACCTGTTGTCGGAGGACGGCTTTCACGTGATTGCGGGCGGGGCATTCATCGGCGAGCACTCCTTTTCCCGCGTCCTGGCAAAGGGCCGGCCGGATGAAAAGGATTTGGCGCTGGCGGACAAATTCGCGGATCTGATTTCTCAAAAAATAGAATTCGGCATGACGGCTTCGGTTGAGGTGAAAGGGAACACACCGTATCGCAGCTATTACAAGCCGAAAGATGAGCAGAAGAATCCGGTGGATATTCGGAAGGTGAAACCAAAAACAAAAGAAAACTGTACGCACTGCATGACCTGCGTGAACGTGTGCCCAATGGGTTCCATCAGCGCGGACGATCCGTCCGTCCTGACGGGAATCTGCATTAAATGCGGCGCGTGTATTAAAAAATGCCCGGTTGGTGCAAAATATTTCGACGACCCCGATTTTCTGAGACATAAAACAGAAATGGAAGTCGGCCTGACGGCTAGGAAAGAGCCTGAATTGTTCTAGCTCGTTGGAAATACAACGGACTTGACTCTGAGAATCCGGTATAATGGGGCTATCAAATCAAATGATACCGGAGGATAGGACCATGATTCGGAAAATAATTAAAATTAAGGAAGAACTGTGCAACGGCTGCGGGCTTTGCGCCCAGGCCTGCCAGGAGGGAGCCATCGCCATGGTTGGCGGCAAAGCACGGCTAGTCAGGGAAGATTACTGCGACGGTCTGGGCAACTGCCTTCCGGCCTGCCCGGCAGGTGCAATTACGTTTGAAGAGCGGGAAGCGCCCTCGTTTAACGAAGCCGCGGTGATAGAGGCAAAATCGGGTTTGCCCGCGGCTATCGGCGGCTGTCCGGGCAGCATGGCCAGAACTCTTCGCCGGCCTGCCGTACAGGAAAATCCGCAGTCTTCACAGGCGGGTCCTTTGGACCCGGTGGAAAGCGAGCTGACCCAGTGGCCCGTGCAGATTAAGCTGGTACCGACCCGCGCTCCCTGGCTGGATAACGCAAATCTTTTAATCGCGGCCGACTGCACCGCTTATGCTTATGGCAATTTTCACCGCCGCTTTTTGAAAGATCATATCGTGATGATCGGCTGCCCCAAGCTGGATGAAGGCGATTACGCGGAAAAGCTGACTGAGATTCTAAAAAGCAACAAAATCCGCAAGATTCACGTTCTCCGCATGCAGGTACCGTGTTGCGGAGGAATAGAAAATGCCGTGAAACGGGCTTTGCGGGACTGCGGGAAGATGATTCCCTGGCAGGTGACGGTTCTTTCGCCGGACGGCAGAATTGTGGAAGATTAAAAGGTTGAACGGAAAAAGCGAAGTGAAAGATGAATCTTGACTATGATGCTTTCAAAAAGATTCCTTTGTTTGAGGGAATTCAACCGGAAGAGCTCAGGCAGATGCTTTCCTGCCTGCACGCGAAGCGCAAATCGTATGCAAAACAGGAAATGATTCTGCTGGAGGGGCAGCCCGCTTCTTTTGTGGGAATCGTTCTGTCCGGAAGCGTATTGATTCTAAAAGAGGATTACCGCGGAAACCGGATGATCATTGCGGAAGCGACCGCGGGGCAGCTGTTTGCGGAAGCTTTTTCCTGCGCGGAGATTGACCGCCTTCCGGTTACGGTGGTCAGCGCGGAGGACAGCACGGTCCTGTGGATCGATTACCGCCGCGCGGTTTCCGTCTGCTCTTCCGCCTGCCGCTTTCATTCCAGACTGATTCAGAATATGCTCCGGATCCTCGCCTTTAAAAATATTTTGCTGAGCCGTAAGATCGAGTACCTGTCCAAACGGACGACCCGGGAAAAACTGCTGGCTTTTCTGGCAGATCAGGCAGGGGGAGCCCGCGGAGAAGAGTTTTCGATTCCATTCAGCCGTCAGGAGCTTGCCGATTATCTTTGTGTTGACCGCAGCGCGCTTTCCGCCGAGCTTGGCAAGCTTCAGCGGGAAGGCGTCTTGAAGTTTCACAGGAACCGGTTCCTGATTTGCAGGACCGAAATTCAGGATAACAACTGAATATGCGCGGAGAGCGGCCGGACTGTTCTGTTAAGAGACAGTTTGGCCGCTGTTTTGCGCAAATTTATATGGTGGAAAGTTCCAATCCGGTGTATAATAAATCATTATCTATTAAGGCCTCGGGCGGAAGGGAAACAGCCGAATGCGCTTTGCTTTGATCAGAAAGGGGATTTTTTCTCCCTATGCGAATCTTTCGCGTGAGATTTACATCTTGTTCGCGGCGAGGATCGTCACTTGTCTGGGGGGATTTATCCAACCCCTGCTCACGCTGATTCTGACGCAAAAACTGGGCTTTTCGGCTGCCGAAACGGGCAGCTTTTCCGCTTTGCTGATTTTAACGCAGGCTCCCGCCGTGATTCTGGGAGGAAAGCTCACGGATTGGGTCGGACGAAAAACAATTCTGGTATCCTGCCAGATTGCGGGGTCGTTTTTCTATCTCGTCTGCGCCTTGTTCCCTTACAAATTTCTAATCGTTCCATGCATTATGCTGGCGGCGGATCTGTATACGGCGGCGGCGCCTGCCTATGAAGCGATGACGGCCGATCTTTCTACCCCGGAAAACCGGCAGGCGTCTTATTCGCTGATCTATCTTGGCATTAATATCGGCTTGGCGGTCAGCCCGCTGTTCGCGGGGCTGCTTTTTCAAAACTATTTGCGTTTGATGTTTTTTCTCGACGGAGCGACCACGCTTGTTTCAACGCTGATTATCATTTTCGCGATTCGGGAACCCGACTGGAAAGAACGCTCCAAAAGTTCCGGACAGGAACAGCGCCGGGGGAATATTTCTGCTTTTCAACTTCTGCGGCTGTTTCCGGGACTGCTTTTTGTCATACTTCTCACTTTTGCCTATACGTTTACCTATTCCCAGTGGAGCTTTCTTCTGCCGCTGCAGTTCGGCGACTTTTACGGGAAGAATGGGGCGGTCAATTACAGCATGATGACGGCGCTCAATTCCCTCACGGTCGTATTATTTACGTCCGTTTTGACCGGATTGACAAAGCGTCGCCGCCCGCTTCGTGTGATTGCGCTCAGCGGTGTGGTTTTCAGCGTGTCCTTTCTCATGTTTGCGCTGGTGCGTTCTATGCCGCTCTTTCTGGTGGCCGGAGCAATTTTTACGTTTGGAGAAATTTTGGAAAGCATTCATCTAAGGCCGTACCTGGCGAATCATACTCCGCCACAGTATCTCGGAAGAATCAATTCGTTTGCGATGTTCGTTCAGGGGACCGGAAATGCGATGGGGCCGCTGCTGGCGGGGGTGCATCCTGGCGCCGGCGGGCTATCGCTTTACCTGGATGTTTCAGGCGGCATTTGTCTTTTTGGGCGCGGCAGGTATGTTTGCACTGGACAGAAAGGAGAAGCGAACCGAAGAATGTCCGCCGTCGAAAATTCCGCCGCAGAACGGATCCGCTGATCCGATGAATCACGTTGAAACGCTTTCCTGACGGACGAAAAGATACCGTTTGCTTTTGTCGGTTTGCATCATGAAAGGAAATACGGCTTGACAAATCAATCCAGCTGTGATATAAAGTTAGGGAACCTCTGAACAAATGGCGCAGGAAGAGGAATTCAGCGAAAAGGGATTCAAGAGGCGTTCCAACTGAATGATTACGTCGAATTTCGACGCTATACTCCTGAATTTATTTCCACTTTTGCGGAAATGGGCGCACTTCTCCCTTGTCAGGTCTCACTGAAACTTCGACCTGCCATTGCCAGCATATAGAGATTTGCGCACGCGAACATGGCATACAGCCGGTTCTCGTTTTTCATTAAGCCTCTGTACCGGGTTTTCGTGTAGCCAAATTGGCATTTGATGATGCGAAAAACGTGCTCCACTTTGCATCGCACAGAGGATTTGCGATGTTCGATGAGACGCTCCCAATCAATGGAATTGTCGGAAACCCTAGGCAAGCTGTGCGGACGGCGGTTGATACGGTAGTCGATCTTGGATAAATGCGCGTCATTCCGAACCTCCGGGCGCTTTTGAATACCAAGATAACCGGAATCACCATAGACCACCTCGTCATCCTTACGGATGAGTTTCGCCGCTGCGGTCACATCATGTTCGTTGGCGGCAGTTACCTCTATCGTGTGAACCAGCCCGCTGCCGGCGTCAACGCCGGCGTGACACTTCATGCCGAAACGCCATTCATTCCCCTTTTTTGTTTGATGCATCTCCGGGTCGCGTGCTTTCTCCGCATTTTTTGTAGAGCTGGGTGCGTTGATGATGGTAGCGTCTACAATTGTGCCGCCTTTCATCATGTGGCCGGTAGCTACCATGACGCGGTTAATGGCGTCAAAAAACAGCTTGTTTAGCCCGTCTTTTTCCAGCAGGTGCCGAAACTTGCAAAGCGTCGTCTCATCCGGGACATTCTCCGTCATGAAATCGATGCCGGTAAACTTACGCATGGCATAGCTGTCATAGATTGCGTCCTCGGTAGCCGGGTCGGAAAGGTTGAACCAGATCTGCAGCAGATACATCCGCAGCATCCGTTCTATGCCCATGGGTGGACGTCCCCGTTTGCCGTGGGGATAATACGGCGCAATGATACCGACCCACTCTTCCCACGGGATAATCTCGTCCATGGTTTCCAGAAACTCTTCCCGCCGTGTTTTCTTCTTTCTGCAGCTATATTCGATATCCGTAAAAGTTTGTTGCTTTTTCATTTCTCTGCACCGCCTGTGAATTGATAGTTCTATTTTACCAGAGTTCTCCTCTCTTCGGTAGAGGGGCGGATTAAATCAGAGGTTCCTTAGATAAACAAACTAATTAGATTGAGGGGAGAACGTTTATGCTGGATTCGTTTGAAAGAGAACTCAACGAACTTCTGGTGGATACGTTCCGTTCCATCCTCAAAGTTGAGGAAGACACGCTCAAAAGCACACGGATTGATCTGTCCATCAGCGAACTGCATCTTTTGGAAGCTGCCGGGAAAAATCCGGATCAGGGAAGAACCATCAGCGAGCTTGCGCAGGAGCTTGACATCACGTTGCCGTCCGTTACCATCGCGATCAATAAACTTTTAAAAAAGGGATATGTGAAAAAGGTAAAAAGCGGGGACGACGCCAGAATGGTTTTTGTTGTTCTGACAAAACCGGGACGGAAAGTCGACAACGCACACCGCTATTTTCACAGGCAGATGGTTCGAAAGGTCAGTTCGGAATTTTCTGAAGAAGAAAAGCAGATCCTTGCGCGTGGGATTGCCAAGCTCGATAAATTCTTTAAAATGAAAAGCGCGGAAATGGAGAAATGAATGAGTTTTACAATCACAGGAACCGGAAGCTGCCTTCCAGTTTTGTCCGTTCATAACAACGACTTCGTCGGCATTGTGGAAACGAGCGATGAATGGATATCTACCCGGACGGGAATCAGAAGGCGCCGTTTTTTAAAAGAAGAGAGTCTTCGCCAAATTGCTGCGGGGGCGGCGCGCAGGGCTTTGGAAGATTCGGGCACGGATGCCGCCAAGCTCGACCTGATTCTCTGCGCCACGGTTCAGGGAGAGGACGTATCGCCGTCCCTTGCCTGCTTGCTTCAGGAGGATCTTGGGGCCGAATGTCCGGCGTTTGACATGAATGCGGGCTGCACGGGGTTCCTTTATGCTCTGGATACCGCCGCGGCTTATTTTCGGGCCGGGATGGCGGAGCACATTCTGATTGTCTGCGCGGAACAGCTCTCCCGTTTTCTGGACTGGAAAGACAGAAGCACATGCGTTCTGTTCGGCGACGGGGCCGGGGCGGTGGTCCTTTCAAAAGGCGATTCGCTTCTGGCGGTTCAGACCGGAGCCCGGGGGCAGCGGGAAAATCTGAATATTCCGGGCGTGTGTGCCTCGGGGCCGTTCTGGGATGAAGCGGACGCCAGGGGGAGTTTTATCCATATGAACGGGCGTGAAATATTTAAATTTGCCGTTACAACCGTTCAGAATGAAATTGAAACGGTTGCCCGGAAGGCTGGAATCGCTGTGGACGATGTGGACTATTTCCTGCTGCACCAGGCGAACGGCCGGATTATTGAGTCCGCGAGGACACGGCTGCATCAGCCGGAGGAGAAATTTCCGGTTAATTACGCGGAATGTGGGAACACCTCCTCGGCAAGTATCCCTGTTTTACTGGACGAACTGAACCGAAACCGGCGCCTCAAAAGGGGAGACACTCTGCTTTTTTGTGCGTTCGGAGCCGGACTGACCTGGGGCTCCTGCGTCATCCGCTGGAACAAAGACTGACCGTAAATTGATTGGAGGAAATTTATCATGGTATTTGAGAAAGTTGCAAAGATTCTGGCCGAACACAAGGAAATCGAGGTTTCGGAAATTCATCCGGAAAGCACGCTGGAAGAACTTGGGCTCGACTCGCTGGATACGGTCGATCTGATTATGCAGTTTGAGGACGAGTTTAATGTCTCTCTTGAAATGGACGAAAAGATCAAAACAGTCGGCGATATTGTGAAATTGATTGAAGACAATATGGAGTAACGCCATGATACACACACCGCTTTGCGACCTTTTAGGAATCCGATATCCCATTCTTCAGGGAGGCATGGCGTGGATTGCCGACGCATCACTGGCTTCGGCGGTTTCGAATGCCGGCGGGCTTGGAATCATTTCCGCCATGAACGCGGATGATGAATGGTTAAGAACAGAAATCCGAAAAGCAAGGGGAATGACAGACCGTCCGTTCGGGGTCAACATTATGCTGAGAAGCCCGTTTGTGGAAAAAGTCGCCCGTGTTGTGGCGGAAGAGCGAATTCCCGTTGTGACAACGGGCGCGGGGGACCCGACCCGTTATATGGAGCAGTGGGGAAAAGCCGGGATCCGCGTTTTGCCGGTTGTCGCCTCCGTTGCTGTCGCGCGGCATGTGGAACGTGCCGGAGCCGCGGCGGTTATCGCGGAAGGCGGGGAGTCCGGGGGACACGTCGGGGACCTGACCACGATGGTTCTGGTGCCTCAAATTTGCGATTCGGTCGGGATCCCGGTGATTGCCGCGGGCGGAATCGCCGACGGCCGGGGAATCGCGGCTTCGTTTATGCTCGGCGCGGTCGGTGTGCAGGTTGGAACCCGTTTCCTGACCGCCCGTGAATGCACCGTTCATCAAAATTATAAAAACAGAATTCTGAAAGCAAAGGATATCAGCACCGTTACCACCGGAAAACGGCTCGGCCATCCGGTCCGGTGTTTGAAAAACGCATTTTCCCGCGATTTTCTCGCGAAGGAATACGATCCGTCGGTTGACAACGAAGAACTGGAAGCATTGGGTGTCGGCGCTTTGCGTCTTGCCGCCCGCGAGGGGGACGAGAAAAAGGGCTGCTTTATGGCGGGTCAGGTCGCGGCTCTGGTGACAAAGGAACAGCCGTCGGATGAGATCATTACGGAAATGTTTACTCAGGCGGAGCAAATCCTGAGCGGAGGGACAAAATGGGTTGGATAGCAGTTGTCTTTGCCGGTCAGGGAGCACAGCACACCGGAATGGGAAAAGAGCTTTACGATGCTTCTCCGGCGGCCAGGTCGGTGTTTAAAATGGCGGAGCGCATTCGGCCCGGTACCCTGCGCCAGTGTTTTGACGGCACCAAGAGGGAGCTTTCCGAAACCGTAAACACACAGCCATGCGTTTTTGCAGTTGACCTTGCCTGTGCCGCTGCTCTGCGCGAAGCCGGTGTTAAAGCAAACGGAGCGGCAGGCTTCTCTTTGGGAGAAATTGCCGGCCTTGCCTTTACCGGCATTCTGTCCGAAGAGGACGCGTTCCGCCTCGTCTGCCGAAGGGCGGAGCTTATGGAGCAATGCTCCCGGAACAGGCCCGGTTCCATGGCTGCTGTTTTGGGGTTGGAAAATGAGAAGGCGGAAGATGTCTGCAAGAAAGCCGGCGTCTGGCCGGTGAACTACAACTGTCCCGGCCAGTTGGTAGCCGCAGGGGGAACGGATGCAATTTCGGCACTTCCGGGATTTTCTGCCGAAGCGGGCGGCAAGGCGGTTCGCCTTGCCGTTTCGGGGGCGTTCCATTCCCCGCTGATGTCCGATGCGTCGGAAGGGCTTGCAAAGGAGCTCGCACAATATACTCTGCGAACGCCCGCGATGCCGCTCTATTCCAATGTTACGGCGCAGCCTTACGGAGCCGGTGCGGCGGAATTGATTGCCCGTCAGGCAAAAAGTCCGGTGCTTTGGCAGAAAACCATAGAAAACATGATCTCAGACGGCTTTGATCTTTTTATTGAGGCCGGACCGGGCACCACGCTTTGCGGGCTGATTCACAGAATTTCGACGAAGGTTGCTGCGTTCGGCGTGGAAAATCCTGATAGCCTTGAAGAGGCGGTGCGGATGATATCGGAGGGGAAACATGCTTAAGGACAAAACGGCGGTGATTACCGGTGCTTCCCGTGGAATCGGGAAAGAAATCGCTCTGAAATTCGCGGGCGAGGGCGCGGACATTGCCGCGATCTATTCCGGAAACCGTAACGCCGCGGAAGAGCTCTGCGCACAGATTCGGGCGCTTGGCAGAAAAGCGTCTTCCTATCGCTGTGACGTTTCCAATTCCGAAGATGTGAAAGAGACGGTCAAGCAGATCAAAACTGATTTTAACGGATTTGACATTCTGGTCAATAACGCCGGAATCACGATCGACCGGCTGCTTCCTCAAATGAAGGAAGAAGAATTTGAACGGGTGCTGAATGTGAATTTAAAAGGCGCTTTTCACATGATTCGGCAGACGTATATGATTTTCGCCAGAAAGCGCGGAGGGAAAATCATCAATATCGCGTCGGTTTCCGGATTAACCGGAGCCGTGGGACAGGCAAATTACTCCTCCGCCAAGGCCGGCCTGATCGGTCTGACCAAATCGGTCGCAAGAGAACTTGCGGGGCGGAACGTGACCTGCAACGCAATAGCGCCCGGCCTGATTGATACCGCGATGACGCGGGAGATGAATCAGGAGGCAAGAGAGAAGATTCTGGAATCCATCCCGATGAAACGAATGGGTCAGGCGGGAGATGTTGCCAATCTTGCGCTTTTTCTTGCTTCCGACCTTTCCGGTTATATTACCGGTGAAGTGATTCGGGTGGACGGCGGCCTTTGTATGTAAGGCAGGCCGGGAAAGGAGCATTCATGGCGAAATGGACGGGAGCCGACTTTCATATCGGTGAACTGAAAATACAAGCGCCTGTGGTCCAGGGCGGCATGGGGATCGGAATTTCCATGAGCGGACTCGCTTCCGCGGTTGCGAACGAGGGCGGCATCGGAGTGCTTTCGGCGGCCGGTGTCGGTGTTCTGGGCGGAGGCAGCGGGAAACTCTGCGAGGACCGAGCGGGGCTCCGGGCGGAAATTGCGAAGGCGCGTTCCCTGACAAAGGGCGTTCTGGGCGTCAATATCATGGTTGCGCTGACCAATTTCGAAGAGATGGCGCGCACGGCAATGGAAGAAAAAATCGATGTGATTTTTGCAGGGGCCGGCTTGCCTTTGCGCCTTCCGGCTTTTCGCCCGGAGGGATGCAAAACCAAGCTGGTGCCGATCGTTTCTTCCGCCCGGGCGGCGGACCAGATTGCCAGATGGTGGCTAAAACGCTACCGGTATATTCCGGACGCTTTTGTGGTGGAAGGCCCGAAAGCGGGCGGTCATTTAGGCTTTCATCCGGAGCAGATCGATGATTCGGACTATCGCCTGGAAAAGATCATTCCCAAGGTTGTCGCGGCCGTGCGGCCTTATGAACAGACGGCGGGCCGAAACATTCCGGTCATTGCCGCCGGCGGGATTTTTACCGGCGAGGATATTTACCGCTTTCTGCAGCTTGGCGCGTCCGCGGTGCAGATGGCGACCAGGTTTGTCGTGACCGAGGAATGCGACGCGGACATCCGTTTCAAGCAGGCTTTTGTCGATTGCCGGGACGAGGACATTGAAATTATTAAAAGTCCGGTTGGAATGCCCGGAAGGGCAATTCGCAATGACTTTTTGAAAAGTGCCGCGGAAGGCGGAAAAAAACCGAAAAACTGTCCTTACCACTGCATTACCTCCTGCCGTCAGGAAAAGGGGGCTTATTGCATTACCGCCGCTTTGGTCAACGCGTGCAGGGGAAACCTTGAAAACGGATTTGTGTTTATCGGGGCAAATGGGGGCAGAGTCCGCGAAATTACAACGGTGCACAAGCTGATGGAAGAGCTGGCCTGTCAATACCGGGAAACGGTTGTTCACAATCAGGTCACCTGAATCGAGAAAAATACACTGTTTGCCGAAAAAAGGAGTCTGAAGATGAGAAGAGTAGCCGTAACGGGACTCGGCGTGGTTTCCCCGGTCGGAAACCGTGTGGAGGATTTCTGGAACAGCCTGACGGCCGGAACTTGCGGCGTCGGGTTTATCACGAAATTTGACGCGTCCGATTATAAAGTGAAAATTGCCGCGGAGGTAAAGAACTTTGACCCCCTGTGCTGTATGGAAAAAAGCGATATCCGAAAGACGGACCTGTTTTCGCAGTTTGCTCTTTCCGCGGCGGATCAGGCTATGCAAGACAGCGGTTTGACCGGGGTTGATCCTCGCCGCCTCGGCGTTTATGTAGGCTCCGGAATCGGCGGCATCCACACGATTGTGGAAGAGACGGAAAAGCTTTTAAACAGGGGGCCTTCACGCATTTCCCCGTATTTCATTCCAAAGATGATCGGCAATATGGCGGCGGGAAATATTGCCATCCGCTACAACGCGCAGGGACCGTGCCTCCCTGTTGTTACGGCGTGCGCGACTTCATCCCATACGGTTGGAGAGGCTTTCCGTGCGATTCAATACGGTTACGCGGATGCGATTCTCGCCGGCGGAGCCGAAGCTTCGGTCGTCCCGCTTGCGGTTGCCGGATTCATCAACTGCATGGCCCTTTCCACGAAAAATGATCCGCTCAACAGCTCTATCCCATTCGACAAAAGAAGGGACGGTTTTGTCATCGGCGAAGGGGCGGGAATCCTGGTTCTGGAAGAGTATGAACACGCGGTGTCGCGCGGTGCGAAAATATATGCGGAAATTACCGGCTATGGCAACACCTGCGACGCATACCATCCGACCGCGCCGCATCCGGAGGCGCGGGGCGGCACGGAAGCGATCCATCTTGCCGCGGAAGAATCCGGGATCGGTGAAAAAGATGTTCTCTATATTAACGCACACGGAACCGGGACGCCCCTCAATGACAAGATCGAAACGCTTGCCATTAAAAAGGCGCTTCCGGAGCTTGCGGAAAAGGCTTATGTCAGTTCCACAAAATCGATGACAGGACATATGCTGGGAGCGGCCGGTGCGGTCGAGGCTGTAGCGTCCGTACTGGCCCTTTCCACCGGAACGATTCCGCCGACCATTGGGTATCGTGAGCCCGACCCGGACTGCGATTTGAACTGCGTGCCCAATCAGGCGGTAAAGGCGCGGCCGACTTCCGCACTTTCCGTGTCTCTTGGATTCGGCGGTCATAACGCCTGCCTTGCATTTCGAAAAGGAATGGAGTTGAATCCGTCATGATGGATTTGGAACAGGTTCGCGCACTGGCTCAGATACTGCGAGAAAATGATCTGAGCGTTCTGGAGCTCAGTTGCGGAGAGGACAAAGTCAAATTGGAACGGCAGTCCGCCGTGCCCGCAATTCCTGCCGCGCCAGCAAATTCCGCGGCACAGATTCCGCCCGCGGCGGAATCGGCGGCGACCGGCGCGGCGCAGAATTACCGCGAAATCAAGTCGCCGATGGTCGGCGTGTTTTACGCCGCGCCGTCTCCGGACTCTGAACCCTTTGTAAAAGCGGGCAGCCGTGTAAAAAAAGGCGATGTTCTTTGTGTGATCGAAGCAATGAAGCTGATGAACGAGGTCAACGCCGAGCAGGAAGGAACAATTCAGGAAGTCTGCGTGGAAAACGGTCAGGTCGTCGAGTATGGGCAGACTCTTTTTAAAATCGTGTAAACCGGCGGAAACAGATCGTTCCCGCTGATAAAATAGAGCCGCAAAGGCGGAACGGAGGAGCCTATGAATCGTGAAGAGCTGATGAAAATAATGCCCCACAGGCCGCCGATGCTTCTGATTGACGAAGCGGAAAGGGGTGCGGATGGAAAAGCGCACGGAGTTTATACGGTGCGGGGCGACGAGTGGTTTTTGCGGGGACATTTTCCGGGGATGCCGATCGTCCCCGGAGTGATTCAATGCGAAATGCTGGCGCAGACCTGCTGTGTTTTGATAGGTGACGGGCAAAAGGGCAAAACTCCGATGTTTGTGGGAATTGATAAGGTTCGTTTCCGTGGGAATATTCTACCCGGCGACCGAATTGAAATTGTTTGTGAAATATTGAAAACCAAAGGCCCGTTCTATTTTGCAAAGGGGTCCGGAACTGTGAACGGAAAGCTCTGTGTCAGCGGAGAATTTTCGTTTGCTCTGGTTCAGACGGGGGGCGAATAGGCTTGTTTTCAAAAATATTAATTGCCAACCGCGGGGAAATTGCCGTACGGGTGATACGAGCCTGCCGGGAAATGGGAATCTCGACGGTTGCGGTTTATTCGGAGGCGGACCGGGACGCTTTGCACGTCAGTCTGGCGGATGAATGCTACTGCATCGGTCCGGCAAGAGCGAAGGACAGCTATCTGAACATGAGTGCCGTCTTGTCGGCCGCGGCCGCAAGCGGCGCCCAGGCCATCCATCCCGGGTACGGGCTCTTGTCGGAAAATGCGGAATTTGCCCGTCTTTGCGAACAATGCGGGATTACATTTATCGGCCCTTCCCCCGAAGTCCTATTCAGAATGGGGGATAAGGACGAAGCAAAACGAACGATGAAAGCCGCGTCCGTTCCTGTGATTCCGGGTTCCGGTCTTGTGGAAAATCCGGAAGAGGCGAAACGGACCGCGGCTGAAATCGGGTACCCTCTGCTGATAAAAGCCCGCGCCGGCGGCGGAGGGCGCGGCATCAGACTGATTCAAAAGGAAGAAGAGTTTGACCGCGCGTTTTCCCAAGCGTCCGAGGAAGCCGCGAGCGCATTCGGCGACGGGGGAATGTACCTGGAAAAATACATGACCGGAGTCAAACATGTTGAAATGCAGGTGCTGTGCGATACATTCGGGAATATAATCTGCCTGGGCGAGCGGGACTGCTCCATGCAGAGGAAAAACCAGAAAATACTGGAGGAAAGTCCTTCGCCGGCCGTCTCAGGAAGCCAGAGGGAAAAGCTTTCTCAGCTGTGCGAGCGGGCAATGCGCGCGGTCGGCTACACCGGTGCGGGAACGGTTGAGTTCCTGATGGACCGGGACGGCCGTTTTTATTTTATGGAAATGAACACGCGCCTTCAGGTGGAGCATCCTGTGACAGAGATGGTAACCGGAATTGATCTGGTCAAATGGCAGATCCGCGTTGCCGCCGGCTTGCCTCTGGATTTTACCGCCGAAGAGGCTTCTTTGCGGGGGCATGCGATCGAATGCAGAATCAACGCGGAAAATCCAAAAGAAAATTTCCGGCCGGGCTGCGGCAAAGTTACGCTGCTGCATATTCCGGGAGGACCTTCGGTTCGGTTTGACACGGCTTTGTATCCTGATTACTCCGTACCTCCTTTTTATGATTCTATGATCGGGAAACTGATTGTTCACGCAAAAACACGGGAAGAGGCCATTCGCAAAATGCAGGCAGCCCTTTGCGAATTGGTCATAGAAGGCGTTGACCATAACGGAGAATTCCTGCTGGAACTGCTGCAGGAAGATGCTTTCCAGTCCGGCCGCTACACCACTTCCTATCTTGCCGAGCGGGGGAGCCTATGATACGCAGAGGAATTTTCAAACATCCGAAGAATGATCTGGAGGGAGAAATCAGAAGGGACCGGACTCCGGGCCCTTCTGTTCCGGAAGAGCTTTGTGTGACTTGCCCGACCTGCCGCAAAATGCTGTTTCGAGACGCGCTTGCAGAGAGCAGCTATGTTTGCCCGCACTGCGGCTGGCATTTTCGGATCAGCGCCAGGCGCAGGATTGAAATAACGGCGGATGAAGGTACGTTCCGGGAATTGAACACGAAAATCGTATCACGGAATATTCTGAGCTTTCCTGGATACGACGAAAAGCTGGAACAGGCAAGACGTTCGGAGTCCGGAAAGGATGAAGTGGTTTGCGGAACCTGCCGGATCGGCGGATTTACCAGCTGCGTTTTTGCAATGGAGCCTTCTTTCATGATGGGAAGCATGGGAACCGCGGTCGGGGAGAAAATCACCCGGCTGTTCGAATATGCCGCGGAACATCGTTTGCCCGTTGTTGGCTTTACGGTCTCAGGAGGCGCGCGTATGCAGGAGGGTATCCTTTCTTTAATGCAGATGGCAAAAACAAGCGGCGCGGTTCGGCGGCACAGTGAAGCCGGGCTTCTTTATGTTGCGGTTCTGACCAACCCCACCACGGGCGGCGTGACCGCCAGCTTTGCGATGGAGGCGGATATTATTTTGGCAGAGCCCGGCGCGCTGATCGGCTTTGCGGGACCGCGGGTCATCGAACAGACGATCCGCCAGAAATTGCCGCCGGGCTTTCAGCGGGCGGAGTTTTTGCTGGAAAAGGGTTTTGTAGACCAGATTTCCAACAGAAAAACGCAAAAAAGATTGCTCACAAGACTTCTGGAGTTTCACGCGGGAGGTGCGGACGAATGAACGCCTATGAAAAATTGCTGGCCGCCCGTGCCGACGGCCGCCCGACCGCAAAGAATTATATCGAAAGACTGTTTCAGAATTTCATCGAGCTTCACGGCGATCGCAGATATGGGGACGACAGCGCCGTAATTACGGGGATCGGGACCCTCGGCAGAATTCCGGTCACTGTAATCGGGATTGAAAAAGGACATGGCACCAAGGAAAAGGTCGCGCGGAATTTTGGCTCCGCTCATCCGGAGGGATACCGTAAGGCGCTGCGCCAAATGAAGCTTGCGGAGAAATTCAGACGCCCCGTCATCTGTCTGGTGGATACGTCCGGCGCGTATTGCGGCATTGGAGCGGAAGAGCGCGGGCAGGGTCAGGCGATTGCCGAAAATCTGATGGAGCTCATGGGGCTGAGGGTGCCCGTTGTTTCCATTCTGATCGGGGAAGGCGGCAGCGGGGGAGCGCTGGCGCTGGCGGTTGCCGACGAAGTCTGGATGCTGGAAAACGCCGTTTATTCCGTGATTTCACCGGAGGGCTGCGCCAGCATTCTGTGGAAGAATCCCAAAAGAGTTGGCGATGCGGCGGAATACCTGAAAATTACGGCACAGGACCTTTTGTCCATGAATGTCATCGACAGGATCATTCCGGAAGGAATCGGGTTTACCAAGACCTGCGCCTTTTTAAAGATACAGCTGATCCGAACGCTGAAGCGGAGCCGTGCTCTTACGGAAGAAGAGCTTGTAAGTCAAAGGTATGAAAAATTCCGGAGAATCGGCAGTGACTTTCAATAAAACGGCGGGCCCTCTGCAAGGGGGGGACTCGCCGCTTTAACCTGATCTGCCTTAGAAAAATATGCCGGTTCGGTGTTAATGCAGCCTGCTTACTTTATGGCCGTGAAAAAATCTCCCCAAAAGGCAAACGCCTTTTGGGGAGATTTCAGTTCAGTACCAAAAGTTAGAGCTAAATCAGCTTACTGTTGCATAAGTGAAAAGTTTATCGCCAAGAGAAGTTGTTACAATACCGGAAATATTTGTGTTTTGCAGGTACACATCGGTGTAGAAGTAGATCGGCGCAACCGCTGAATCCTGCATCAAAAGCTTTTCAGCGTCGTGCATCGCCTGCATACGGACCGTTTGGTCTCCGGTGGACTTTGCCTTTGCAATCAAAGCATCATAGTCCTTGTTTGACCAGTGGGGGTCATTATTGCCGGAACCGCTGATGAACGTATCCAGATACGAAATCGGGTCGATATAGTCGGCCAGCCAGCCGTCACGCGCGATGTCGTAGTTGCCTTTTTGGCGGCTGTCGATAAATACGGCCCATTCCTGCGCCGCAAGGGTGCAGTTGATGCCGAGTTCTTCCTTCCACATGTTCTGAAGAGCTTCGGCGACTGCCTTATGGGTGGAGTTAGTGTTGAAGGAGTATTCAAAGGACGGGAAACCCTTGCCGTCCGGATACCCGGCTTCGGAGAGGAGCTGCTTTGCCTTGGCTACGTTTGAATCGTAGTCGTCGTCCTTGACGGAGTAGAACCCGCCGCCGACTGTGCGGAAGTCTTTGGAGGTGTCGGCGTCGCCGATTCCAAGGGAGACAAACGCGTCGGCAGGAGTCTGGCCCTGCTTCGTGATGGTGTTGATAATATAATTACGGTCAATTGCGAGCGACAGCGCTTCGCGGACTTTCTGATTGTTAAACGGTGCTTTCTGGCAGTTAAACGCTACATAGTAAGTGCCAAGCTGGGCCATTGCGTGGTAATCCTTGGTCTGAGCCCATTTGGTCTGCTCGGAAACCGGATACGTGTCGGCAAACTGCAGCGCGCCGCTCTGGTAAGCCGCCTGAATCGCGGAGTCGTCGTCCATCAGCATGAACTTGATATTGTCGATTGTGACGGCGTCCTTATTGTAATAGGTGTCGCTTTTTTCGTCGACAATGCTTTCCTTGTGGTTCCAGGCCGTCATCTTATAGGCACCGTTGCCGATATAAGTTTTCGGGTCCTGAGTCCACTTGTCGTTGCCGTCCACGATGTCTTTGCGCAAAGGGTAGAACATCGGGCGGGAGAGGAGCTGCTCGAAATAAGCGCAGGGTGCGTTCAGTGTGATGACCAGATGAGTGTCGTCAGTCGCCTTGATTCCAAGACTGGTTACGTCCTTGTTCTTGCCGGTGTAAATATCCGTTCCGTTCTTTACCGGGTCAAACATGTAGCTGTACTCGGAAGCGGTTTTCGGGTCGACGCAGCGCTGCCATGCATAGACAAAGTCCTGCGCGGTGACGGTTTTGTCGTCCTGCCATTTAATGTCGTCGCGCAGCGTGACGTTATAGGTCAGTCCGTCGTCGCTCACCTTGATATCCTTCGCCTGTCCGTTGACGATCTTGCCGTCTTTATCCAGCTTGGTCAGACCTTCAAAGCAGTGCTGGATGTAAATGCCGCCATCGACCGCGGTATTCAGATCCGGGTCGATGGAATCCGGTTCCGTACCTACGTGCACCGTCAATGATTTGGATTTTGATGTGGAAGTGGATGCCGTGCCGGACGCCGTCTGCGAGGCCGCACCGGACGAAGCCGACGCACCGCCGCCGCATCCGGTGAAAGCCGTCGCAATCATCGCCGCGGCAAGCACCGAACACAATAACTTTCTTGTCATAAACTTTCCCTCCGTTTTACAATTTGAAATACGCATTTATGCCAAGTCCTGTTGTGAGAAAACAGTCCGCCCTAAGAATAAAACAGTATCATGCCGAAAGGCAAAGTAAGAGAAAATTAAAAAAGAGAAAATTGCTTTTGGCACTGCGGAATCAATCCTTTGCCCATGGCGGATTGTCTGATCGTCTCAAACAAGACTGAATGCCCAATTAAATCTCCTGAATTCTATGGCACGCGGCAAAGTGGCCGGGTTCATACTCCTTCATTTCGGGAACCGCTTCGGCACATTCCGGAACCGCATAGGGGCAACGGGTGCGGAAACGGCAGCCGGTCGGCGGATGAAGCGGACTTGGAATGTCGCCTTCCAGCACAATCCTCTGTTTTTCGCGGCTCGATTTCGGATCCGGAACCGGAATTGCCGAAAGAAGACTTTTTGTATACGGGTGAAGCGGGTTTGAATAGAGAGTCTCACTGTCTGTCAGCTCCACCAATTTGCCCAGGTACATCACGCCGATGCGGTTGCTGATGTGTTTGACAACGGCAAGATCATGCGCGATGAAAAGGTAAGTCAGACCCAACTCTTGCTGAAGATCTTCAAACATATTAATCACCTGCGCCTGAATCGAAACATCCAACGCGGAGATCGGCTCATCGCAGACGATAAATTCAGGGTTCACCGCAAGCGCTCGCGCAATGCCGATCCTCTGGCGCTGACCGCCGGAAAATTCATGAGGATAGCGGTTTGCGTGCTCGCTGTTCAGCCCGACTCGGTTGAGCAGAGCCAGAATTTTTTCCTTGCGCTCCGCTTTTGAAGAAGCAAGATTGTGAATGTCGATTGCCTCGCCGACAATATCGCCGACCGTCATGCGGGCATCCAGAGAAGCATAGGGATCCTGAAACACAATCTGCATCTTTCTGCGGTACGGCTTGAAATCAACGTGCGTTACATCGACACCGTCGTAAATGATTTTTCCGTCGGTAGGCTCATAAAGCCTTAAAATCGTACGTCCTGTCGTTGTTTTGCCGCATCCGCTTTCACCAACCAGGCCTAATGTTTCGCCGCGGTTGATAAAAAAGCTGACGTCGTCGACCGCCTGTACATAGCCTTTGCTGAAAGTGCCTGTTTTAACAGGAAAGTATTGTTTCAAATTTTGGATTTCCAGCAATTTATCACTCATCGCCGTTTGCTCCTTCCTGTTTTTCCAGCAGCGCTTTCTGATTCAGCCAGCAGGCGCTTTTATGGGTTTCAGAATGCTGTATGAATTCCGGCATTTGTCTGAGACAGATCTTCATGCAGGATTCGCAGCGTGGGGCGAACGGACATCCCGCTGGAGGATTGAGCAAATCAACCGGCGTTCCCTCGATGGGAATCAACCGTTCGTGAGTCGTCTCGTTAATCTTTGGAATAGAGCGGAGCAGGCCGTTGGTATAGCAGTGCTTCGGCTCATAAAAAATTTCGTCTGTGGTTCCAATTTCTACGATTTTCCCGGCGTACATGACCGCAATTCGGTCGCATACATCGGAAACGACGCCGAGGTCGTGCGTAATCAGCATAACGGACATTCCGATTTTCTTTTTCAGGTCGACCATCAATTCCATAATCTGAGCCTGAATGGTTACGTCCAACGCTGTGGTTGGTTCATCGGCGATCAGCAGCTTTGGCTCGCAGGCCAGCGCCATGGCAATCATGACGCGCTGACGCATGCCGCCGGAAAATTCATGAGGATATTGCTTCAGCCGTTTTTCAGGCTCGTTGACGCCGACCAGATTCAGCAGTTCAATCGCCCGTTGGCGGCGTTGCGCCCGGTTTTTACTGGTGTGCAGCCGAAGCATTTCTTCCAGCTGATTCCCGATGGTAAAAACGGGATTCAGAGAAGTCATCGGGTCCTGAAAGATCAGGCTGACTTCTTTTCCGCGGATTTTGCGAAATTCCTTTTCGGGGAGCTTTTCAATCTGATGACCGTTAAAGTTTACGCTGCCGCCGACAATTCTGCCCGGGCGGTCGACCAGACCCGTCAGAGTGTAGGCGGAAACGCTTTTACCGCTTCCGGATTCACCGACAATGCCCAAAACCTCGCCGTAATCCATCGTATAGGTTACCCCGTTTACCGCTTTGACTTCACCGGCAGGGGTGAAAAAAGATACTTTTAGATCATTAATATCAAGCAAATGTTCTTGTTTCATCATTTATTCTCCTTCAGTTTTGGATCAAACGCATCCCTCAGGCCGTCGCCGAACAGATTGAAGGAGAGGATAACCAAACTGATGGCAACCGCCGGCGCCACAAGCAGGTACGTGTACGATTCCATGCCGCCGATGGCATCGGAAGCGAGGGAACCAAGGCTTGCCATGGGGTTCATAACGCCGAGTCCAAGGAAGCTTAGGAATGCCTCCGTAAAAATCGCCCTTGGAATTTCCAGTGTCGCGGTAACAATCAGAACGCTGATACAGTTTGGAATCAAATGCTTAATAATGATTCGGCTGTTAGAGGCGCCAAGCGCGTGAGCGGCTGTTACGAACTCCTGCTCTTTCAGAGCCATGATTTGCCCGCGGATGATTCTTGCCATGTTGGTCCAGTACAACAGACTGAATGTCAAAAAGATACTGACCATCGGCACACCCATTGCCTGAAGCCAGCCAAGCGACGGATGAGCGTCGAACAAATTGGTCAGCGGTGCTTTCAGCGTAACCTGAAGAAGGATAATCGTCAGCATATCCGGAATCGAATAGATCACGTCGACGATTCTCATCATCACCAGATCGACCACGCCGCCGAAAAAGCCGGAAATTGCGCCATAGACAGTCCCGATCAGTAAAACCAGCATGCTGGCGATGATTCCGACCAGCAGCGAAATCTTAGTGCCCATCATCAGCCGGATCACCATATCGCGGCCGTGCATATCCGTACCCAGAAAATGCGGGAAAACGCTTTGCCCCGCCGAAATGGCTTTCAGCTCTTTCGCGGAATACTGCATGGGGTGCAAAAATTCACTTCCGCGAATTTGCTGGTCGTAAGCGTAAGGATAAAACGAGGGAGCGACAAAAGCGAAAAGAATCGCGATAATAATCACAACGAAAGCAGCCATTGCCACCTTATTATGTGTCAGCCTGCGCCAAGCATCCTTCCAAAATGTCGTGCTCTCTCTCATAATAATCAGTTGCTGTTTTTCCTCATCCGCCGCAGGAAGAAAATCCTCCGCGTTCAAATGAAGGGAAAACGGGTTTTTAAAAGCTTCCATTTCCATGTCCTCCCTTTACTGAAGTGTAATGCGCGGATCAATCAGCTTGTAACTAAGATCGACCACTAAGTTCATCAGGACAATGAGGACGGCAAGGAAAATGGTCGTGCTCATTACCAACGGATAATCGCGGGCAGTGATGCACTGAATAAATTCACGCCCAAGTCCGGGAATATTAAATACGGTTTCCACGACGAAACTGCCTGTTACTGTATAAGCGATCATTGGGCCGAGGTAGGTAATAACCGGAAGCACTGCGTTGCGCAGGGCATGCTTGAACAGCAGAAGGGACTTTCCGACGCCCTTTGATTTTGCCGTACGGATATAGTCCTGATCCAGAGCGTCCAGCATGCCGGAACGCATCAGCCTTGTAATATATGACATCGGATAAAACGCAAGGGTGGCACACGGCATGATAAAGGCCGTGACAGAATGCAGGCCCATGGTCGGCAGCCAGCGAAGCTTTACCCCGAAAACCAGCATTAGAAAAGCAGCCATGACAAAACTTGGAACCGCGATTCCAAGCGTTGAGACTACCATAAGCAGCCGATCCCAGAACCTGCCTCTGTTAAGCGCCGAAACAGAGCCCATAAAGACCCCCAAGATGACCGCGACCAAAATGGAAATGCCGCCGAGCTTGGCGGAAATTGGAAAAGCTGTAAAGATAATATCATCTGCGGAACGGCCCTTTTGTTTTAACGAGTCGCCTAAATCGCCCGTAATCAGTTTTCCCATGTAATTCAGATACTGCTGGGGAAGAGGCTTGTCAAGTCCGTATTTTACATTCAGCGCCTTTACGGTTTCCGGCGGAATGTTCTTTTCACTCAGAAATGGCCCGCCAGGTATCAAATTCATTAAAGTAAATGTGATAATAGATATGAAAAAAATTGTCAGTAAGGCATAACCGATTCGTTTAATGGCATATGCTCCCAAAATATATCCCCCTTTTTTCCTTTTATTTATTAGAAACGGCAGGTACATTCTTCGCTGAATGTGCCCGCCGCTTTAATAAATCTTCATGGCTAGAATATTACGGTAATTAATAAATATTCATTGCTAGAATTTTTATAAAAACGCACCGAAAATGCCCAATGCGTGAATTTTCCGAGCATTTCGAATGCATGATGTGCATTATGTAACGGCAAACCGTTCCAAATGTATGAGAACTGGCCTATCGAGTCGCAATAGGCAAGGCATCAAATTTTAACTTCAATACTTAATGTATGGAATTGCTTGGCTGCTGAAAACCCATACTGTTGTCCTCTTTTTTGAGAGGGTATCCTTCTCCCGGTCTCTTGACCACTCCCCATGTTTCATTAAGTAATTTGTTTCTTTGAAGCTTACCGGATTTGCATCATGAAAGATTAAAAATGCCTAATGCTAAAAGTATTTATGAATTTAAATAAAAGTATAGTTTAACATCCTTTGATTGTCAAGGACGAATTTAAGCCAAAAACCGTCTTCATTTTGTCCCATTCTGAATAATTCCAGCAAGAATGAAATAATATTCACTAACCGATGGAAGATTTAAACAGTTATTTTTGAAACCGCTAAAATTCTTTTTTTCTGTAAATAGTAAAGGCTGTGCCTTTGCAAATAAATGGACGCTTATTTGCGCTTAACTTCAGAAAAAGCTGCATATGACAAAATATGCCAAAAAATCTGAATATAACAATAAGTATTTATTGAATTTGCAATGCATAAACTTTAATAAAAATTAAATTGACAGAAAACTTGGAAAAAGATATAATAAATTGAAAACGGGGGGAACTCACTCTGAGTTGAGAAGGTAAAACCTGACCCTTTGAACCTGTCGGTTAACACCGGAGTAGGGAACGTGAAATTGTTTGATCGGCGTTCGCCTCTTTTGGCGGGCGCCTTTTTAATTGAATATCGCGGGGGGACTCATATAGAGTTGAGAAGGTAAAACCTGACCCTTTGAACCTGTCAGTTAACGCTGTTGTAGGGAGCAAAGAGAAAATAACCCGCCGGTTTCGGTGGGCTATTTTTGTTTGACGGAAACCCGTTTTTGAATCCAAAACCCCAAATTTAAGATACGATTAAGAAAAGGAGGAAACCAAATGAAAAATCTTCTGACGATAGCGGGCTCCGATTGCAGCGGCGGAGCCGGAATTCAGGCGGATCTGAAAACCTTTGCCGCGCACGGCACGTTTGGCATGAGCGTGATTGTGTCCATCGTCGCGGAAAATACGGAGCGTGTGATTTCGATCTGCGACATGGCACCGTCCACGGTTGCAGACCAGATTGACGCAGTATTTGAGGATATTGCGGTTGACGGCGTAAAAATCGGGATGCTTTCCGGCACGGAGCTGATGCGTATTGTTGCGCGGAAGCTGAAGCAATACCGGCCTCGCGGGGGTGGTCGTCGACCCCGTGATGCTGGCAAAAGGAGGCTGTGCCCTGATGCAGCCGGAGGCGCTCCGGACCCTGAAAGAGGAGATCCTTCCTCTGGCCTGCGTTTTGACGCCGAACATACCGGAAGCGGAGGCCATTACCGGAAGGAATATCATTACGCCGGAGGATCGCCGTGCTGCCGCAAAGCTGATGTTCCAAATGGGCGCGGAAAATATCCTGCTGAAGGGGGGGCATCTTTCCGGTGAAGCGGAGGACCTGCTGTTTGACGGCGGCCGGTTTTACACCTTTACACACAAAAGGATCGAAACAAAAAACACGCACGGCACGGGATGCACGCTGTCCTCCGCCATTGCGGCTAATCTGGCGCTGGGCCTAAGCGTACCGGAAGCGGTCCGCGAGGCGAAGGAATATGTGACCGGGGCGATCGAGCATGCGCTGCCGATCGGAAAAGGCCACGGACCGACCAATCATTTTTACTTCATGAAAGGGATCAGAGGATGAAAAATTACAAAACACAGATGGAAGCAGCTAAAAAAGGAATTATAACGGAAGAATTAAAAAGGGTCGCCGAAAAAGAGAGGATGGAACCGGAAAAGCTTCTGACAAAGGTCGCTTCGGGACGCGCCGTGATTCCGGCGAATATCGGCCATATGGCGCTTTCCCCGGAAGGAGTCGGGGAGGGGCTTTCCACAAAAATCAACGTGAACCTCGGGGTATCGGGCGACTGCAAAAATTACGCAGTTGAATTGCAAAAAGCGGAGCTTGCGGCCCGGTTCGGCGCTCAGGCGATCATGGACTTGAGCAATTACGGAAAGACCCGGGAATTCCGCCGGAAGCTGATTGCAGAGTCCCCGGCGATGATCGGCACGGTTCCCGTTTACGACGCGGTCGGATATCTTGAAAAGGACCTGCTGGAAATCACCGCTCAGGATTTTTTGAAAGTGGTTGAGGCTCACGCAAAGGAGGGTGTGGATTTCATGACGATCCATGCCGGCATCAACAGGCGGGCGGTTGAATCGTTCCGCAGGCAGGGGCGAAAAATGAATATTGTTTCCCGGGGCGGTTCGCTGCTTTTCGCGTGGATGGAAATGACGGGAAATGAAAATCCGTTTTTTGAATATTACGACGAGGTCCTTGACATCCTGCGCGAATACGATGTGACGATCTCACTCGGCGACGCGTTAAGGCCGGGCTGCCTGGATGACAGCACCGACGCCGGGCAGATCGCTGAGCTGATTGAAATCGGCCATTTGACCGAGCGCGCCTGGAAAAAGGACGTGCAGGTGTTGGTGGAAGGTCCGGGCCACATGGCAATGAACGAGATCGCCGCCAACATGGCGCTGGAAAAACGCCTGTGCCACGGTGCGCCGTTTTATGTCCTGGGGCCGTTGGTAACGGATATCGCGCCCGGCTACGACCACATTACGGCGGCGATCGGGGGGGCGATCGCCGCCTGCGCGGGTGCTGATTTTCTCTGTTATGTAACTCCGGCGGAACACCTGCGCCTGCCGGATCTGGACGATGTGAAAGAGGGAATCGTCGCAAGCCTGATCGCGGCGCACGCCGCGGACGTTGCAAAGGGAATCCCCAACGCACGGGAGCGCGACAGTCAAATGGCGATGGCGCGTAAGAATATGGACTGGGATGAGATTTTCCGTATTGCAATCGACGGCGAGAAAGCGAAGCGGTATTTTGAAAGCACACCGCCCGCTGATCGTCATACCTGCTCCATGTGCGGAAAAATGTGCGCCGTACGGACCACTAATCTAATTCTTGATGGGCAGAAAGTGGAATTTTGTTCCGAAAAATAAAATAGAGGAAGGTCTATGGAAACGCTCGCGGAAATCCGGCGCGCCGTGATCATTCCGATCGTGGCAATCGGGGGAATCGGCCCTCAGAACGCCGCGCGGTTTTGCGGCACGGGAGTCGACGGCCTCGCGGTGGTTTCGGCTATTCTTGCTGAGCCGGATATCACCTCGGCTGCTCGGGAACTTCGCACGATTTTTCGTCGCGTATAATCCTTACTCTGAAAAAGTGGAGCCGTCCGAAAATGAATGCCCCGGTTTCTTGGGGCAATTCATTACGGACGGCTCTGTTTGTTATGCTTTTTTCAGATGCTCAGTATAGATTGTTACCGCGTCCTTCAGAAATTTTGTAAGGCCCGGCTGCAGCCGGTCATAATATGCGGTAAACCGCGGATCCTCCACATACATTTGAACCAGGCCGGCGTGGGCTTCGGGGGTATAATGATTCCAGGTGTAGGAAAGCCACCTCCGATGCAGATCGGCCGCATGCTGAGCGGTTTCTCCCGCCGGGTCGCCGGACTGAAAGGCTTTCAGCAAAGCACGGTTCAGCTCCTGCTCCAGCGCCTGAAACCGAACGTATTGTTCCTGCGTCATACCCAGCATTTTGCGGTTGCTTTGGTCAACGGCCTCATCTCCGTATTTTTCCCGGATCTCCTTGCCGTAACGCTGCTCGTTCTGCTTGACCAGCTCCGTTTTAAAGCCTTCAAATTTCTCTTTGTCTGCCATGAATATTTCTCCTTTCTCAAAGGCAAGCGTTTTTTCGACGTTGTGAATTAAAAGATTTAGACGGGCCCGCTGTTGAAGGAGAAGTTCGTGGTGCCGGCGAAGCGCCTCGGCGGCGTTGAATCCGGGCGAATCGAGGATCCTTCCGATTTCGTCAAGACTGACGCCGAGTTCCCGGTAAAACAGAATCTGCTGCAGGCGCCTTACCTGTGAATCACCGTAGATTCGGTAACCGGAAGAGCTCAGTCTTTCCGGTTTCAACAGGCCGATTTCATCGTAATATCTTAAAGTGCGTGTGCTGATGCCGGATAGGCCTGCAAATTTTTGTATGCTGTATTCCATTCAGCTCTTCTCCTTTCAAAGAAATCTTACAGCTTTACGCGGCGGTAATGTCAATACCTTATTCAAAAAAAATTTTTAAGATAATTTTCCAGTATGAGCATTGCCGGTATTGTCAAATGGGACAGATTCTAGTATAGTATGAGCAGCCGGATTTTTCCGGCGCTTTTTAGTCCATTTTTACCGCGCGGGCAGAAGTGCCGGCGCGTATTTTAAATTAAGAAGACTGTTTGGAAAGGGACAAAAATGAAAGTGTTGGTGCTCACCTCCCAAAAGCGGATTGAAAAATACACGGATTTTTCAAAAATTCCAAACAACTGGGAGCTGCTATATCTTGACAGCGTCTATCGGGAGGAAGAGGCTCTTCGGATTGGAAAGACCGCGGATTTTATCATCGTTGATGCCGTCAGCCCCGTTTCCCGCAATCTGATTGAGAATATGCCGAATCTGCGGGTGATTCACTCGGAGGGAGTCGGCTTTAACGGGATCGACACGCAGGCTGCAAGGGAAGCCGGTGTTTACGTCTGCAATAATGCTTCTCTGAACAGCGGAGCGGTAGCGGAACAGGCCATTTTACTGATGCTTGCTCTTCTTCGCCGGCTTCGGGAGGGGGACAGCCTGGTAAGGCAGGGTAAACAGGGGCAGGCGAAAATTTCCTTTATTCTTAACGGAATACCGGAACTCGCATCCTGCCATGTTGGAATTGTCGGTTTTGGCAGTATCGGCAGAGCGACCGCCAAACGTCTTGCGGCTTTTGGTTCGAAAGTAAGCTATTTCAGCAGGCGCCGTCTGAGCGAGCAAGAGGAAAATGATTTTGGCGCTGAGTATCTTCCGCTGGACGAGCTGGCAGCTTCCTGCGACATTATCAGCCTCCATTTGCCGGTAACGCCGGATACGATTGGATTTGTAGACGGCGATTTTTTGAAGAAGATGAAGCCCTCCGCGTTTCTGATTAACACGGCCAGAGGAGAAATTGTTGATCAGAACGCATTGGCGCAGGCGTTGGAAGACGGAAGTATTGCCGGAGCCGGACTCGACACGCTTGATCCGGAACCCGCAACTCTCGAAAATCCGCTGCTGAATCTGAGCGACAGCTGTCGGTACCGGGTTTTGTTTTCCCCGCATATCGGCGGCACGACGGACGGTGTT
Source organism: Caproicibacter fermentans (assembly GCF_014303955.1). Lineage (NCBI taxonomy): Bacteria > Bacillati > Bacillota > Clostridia > Eubacteriales > Acutalibacteraceae > Caproicibacter > Caproicibacter fermentans. The sequence continues at coordinate 273,463 of NZ_CP060286.1, forward strand.
TTCTACAGGCTGCACCGGAATATCTGGAATAATCTGTTTCTGGCGGCACAGGGAAAAAGACCGAATAATATTGTTAACGGAATATAACGCTTAAATTATTTCTACATAAATTTACTCTCTCCCGTAAAACCCTTTTCTGAAATGTCAAATTGGATCATAGAATGAAGCGGGAGGGATCAACATGAATTTACCCAACAGCAGCGCCGAGGTAACCTTTCAGGAAAACAATCGGGAGTTTTCTTACCGCGGTACCGTAGTTCTTACTCTGGCTGCCCAGTATCCGGAAATTCGACTCAGGGAAAATCCAAACGCCCAGGCCAGAATCAATTCCCGGTTCCGGCAGCAGGGGGCGGAGTTCTCCCGGTATGCGGCGGCGACCCTGTACCGGCAGGCAGTCAGGGATTATCACAGTGCGCAGGAGCATGATTATCCGTTCAGAACATACGACGCGGTGATGAAATATGAAATTACGCTGAACCAGGACTGTTATCTCAGCTCATACCGAGACCGGTATGAGTTTACAGGCGGTGCTCATGGCAATACAATCAGGGCTTCCGATACCTTCAGCCTGAAAAGCGGAAGAAGATTTTCGCTGTCCCATTTTTTCGCACCGGGTCAAAATTACCGCCGTGTAGTTGCCTCCAAAATACTCAGGCAGGCGGAAGAAAACATGCGGCAAAACCCCGGCATTTATTTTGATGATTACAAACATCTGATCCTGAAATATTTTAATCCTGAAAATTACTATCTGACTCCCGACGGGGTGACAATCTATTACCAGCAGTATGAAATTGCCCCTTATGCATCCGGAATTGTAACCTTTATGATTCCGTATGATTCCCTTGGTATTGTGCTGTCCTGTTTGGGAAGAGTACCTCAGTTTTAAAAAACGGACCGGGCGGCTTGCGGGCCGCCCGGTTGATTGATCAAGCATCGGATCTGCTAAAATTTTAATATAGAAATAGAAAGAGGAAAATTTTGAATCTCGATTTTTTACATCAGGGTACCGAGCAGCGAAGGGAACGAATTCTTCACGGAAACATTTTACAAACCCTCTTGATGCTGTCTATGCCCACGCTGATGATGAGCGTCATCCAGGCGATGCTTCCTTTGTCGGACGGACTTTTTATCAATAACGCGGCGGGTACGCTGGTGGCAAGCGCCGTTACATACAGCGAGCCGGTCATCAATATGATGGTGGCGCTGGCGCAGGGGATCAGCGTGGCGGCAATGGCGGTGATCGGCCAGGCAAACGGCCAGGGTGACTTTAGCAAGGTCCGGCATATCTCCGTGCAGGTGGTAGCATTTGCTTCCATTATAGGAATCTGCGCCGCGCCGTTATCGGCCTTGGCGGCATTTCCGGTCTCCGCGAACGTCGACCCGGAAATTTCTCATAATGTATTTCTTTACATCAGTCTTTATGCGTTTGTTTTGCCGTTTTCTTTTCTGGAGAGTATTTACAACGCGATTAAAAACGCGACGGGTAAGCCGGAAGCCACGTTTATCCGTATGGTGCTTTTACTGGTCCTGAAAATTCTATTTAACATTGTCTTTATCGTTATGCTTCGTCTGGGAATTGTGGGCTGTATTCTTTCTTCGCTTTTTTCCAACATCCTGATTTGCGTCTGGATGTTTTATGAGCTGTTTATCAAGAACGGAGAGGACAAGCTGTCGCTTCGCGGGTTCCGTTTCGACCGGGATTTGATCATCCAGCTCGTCAGAATCGGGATTCCGGCCATGCTCGCAAGCCTGATGATGAATCTGGGATTTTTCCTGATTAACAACGAAACGCAGAAATACGGCGCTGTTGTTTTAAACGGCCAGGGCATTGCCAACAATATAACGGCGGTGTGTTTTAATCTTCCGGCGGCGTTCGGTTCCGCCGTGACGACGATGGTCAGCATCAATATCGGGGCGGCGCAGCCCGAGAATGCGAAACGCTCCTGCCGGGTGGGATGTGTGGCAAGCGCCGTGACCGCCCTTGCGATTATCGCGGTGATTGTACCGCTCTCATCCCATCTGACCATCCTGTTTACCCAAAGGGCCGATGTCCTTAACATTGCGAACCGTGCTCTGCACATCTACACGTACTCCGTCGTCGGGTTCGGCGTCTGCATGGCGGTACAGGGGGCGTTCATCGGTCTTGGCAAAACAACGGTTCCGCTTTTTCTCGGCATTCTTCGCATCTGGCTTTTGAGATATCTGTTTATTCTGGCTACGGAACAGTCGCTGCAGTATTATTCGGTCTTTTGGGGAAATCTTTTTTCCAATTACATGGCCGCGGTGATTTCGGTGGTTTTAATTCTTCGGGTAAAATGGGTATCAACCTTGACGTAAGAAGAATAATGTTTTTCTAGAACAGACGGCAAACTTAAAAAAGGGGCTGCTGCAAAATAGCCTCGTCGTAAAAAATGCACAGAAAATGCGCTTTGACTAGGCTTCTAAAGCCGTCTCAAGGCGCATTTTCTTGCTTTCAGGGCTGTTTATTTGTACAGTTAGCTATGCAAATCCATTTTGCAACAGCCCCATTGATATGCTCTGAATATTAAATCACCTGGGAAATGACGATGTTTGCCTGCGGCGTGACGGCTCCGTAGAGAACAGCCGCCCCCGTCGTGTTTACCAGTGCCAAAGTAGACGGCGTCGTTCCGATTGTGACAAGTGCGCTTCCGGAAATCTGTCCGGTGGTGGCAGGCATGGTGCTCGGGATATCGGTCAATCCGTTTAGTCTCAACGCAAAGGCAACGGACGCCGGACCAGCGGTTCCGTCGACGGAGACCCACCAGTTGACCAGAAAAGTGCCCGGAGCCGAAACGGTGAAAATACCTGTTGCGGCCGCATAGGTGATGGATGGGCTGGACGTGTTGAGAAGAGAATCGAAGAGCACGTTCGCGCCGCTTGCCAAAGTTGCGCCGGAGCTTCCCACCAGCTGTGCCTGAATCCCGGCCAGAACTCCAGCCGGTCCCGTTGGGCCGGTGTCTCCCGTCGGTCCGGTCGGTCCCGTTGGGCCGAGAAGGCCGGTTGGTCCGGTTGCGCCGGTAGGCCCCGTTGGGCCGGTAGGCCCTGTCGGGCCGAGAATGCCTATGATGGAACCGGTTGGGCCTGTCGGCCCCGTCGGTCCAATACAGCAGCAGCATCTGTTGCCTCTGAAGGCTTCCTGATTTGCTCCGGCAAAATTTGGATCCGGGTTAAAACCACAAAAATTTCCTTGACCGTTTAACTGGTTTTGAAAATATGTGTAATATTCATTTGGATTTGTCCCGTTATACATATTACAATCTCCCATCTGTACAGTAATTCGTTTCTATAAATTGTTTAGTACATAATATGAAAGACTTAATATTTGGTTAAGAACGAATCGTGAAAGATAATACCTTTTTCAAAAAAGAACGGGCAAGGCGCCCCCCTGGTCTCTGAAAAACCATTAGGGCTGGTTCAGTTGAATATCCGAATAGTCTTTGTGGCTGGAAAACCACTTCTTTGCGTATGAACAGGTTAAGACAGCTTGTTTCCCATCTTTACGAAGCGACTTGGCAACTGCTTCCATTAAGCGGGAAGCGATTCCCTGACCGCGTAGGGAATCGTCAACAAAGGTGTGGTTTATGTCTACAACTCCTTTCCGAATCTGAGGAAAGGTTACTTCCGCAACCGTTTTCCCGGCTTGATCCAGAAAAAATATTCGTTCCGGTTCATGTTTTAATACCATCTTGAATCACCTCGATTAAAGTATAGCACGTCCAATTCATTTCATAAAGAACAGTTCCCGGCAAAGCTGCCGGGAACTGCCTGAATATTAAAAGCAGAGAGTTATCTTCTGCAGAAATAGCAGCTAAGGAAGCGGAAAAGTCTGCATAATTCTTGATCGTTCAGCGCGCTCAGGTCGGCATTTGCCAGATTTTTCAGATCGGAAACGGCTTCAGTAAGATTTTCATTGGAAGCAAGGCTTTCAATTGCGTTTTCAAAATTGGAATCGTTGGCGCCATCTTCCCTGAAACGGCGATAGCATGACATGAATTGCACCTCCTTTTCATTGAGCTTTATATACTATGACAAGTAGACTCAGCTTGTCAATATGGCTCACGGGAATAGGCGGAAGCTAAAATAGCAGCCAGAAAGACGGGCTTTTTATAAAAATAAGGAGCGCACCCCATTGTACGCTCCCCGGGAGGGTCCGGAACAACTGCTCCTCACCTCGCACCTTTTAGTATGGCCGTTCTTTCATTGATTTAAACGATGCGGCAGAAAGGGATCAGTGCTTTTTTCCGGATATTTGCTGATTGGGATGTTTCTTTGCATAGGGATTGGCCGTTTGTACGGCTGGTCTTTTAAAAACCGGCGACGGGGCCGCAGAGCGGATCCCTTCCTGTTTATGCGGCAAATTGCGGACTGGAGGACAAGCCCCGTATTTCTGTTTCTGTACCGGTGACTTCGGAGCAGGAGGACGCTGCGGCATCGGTGACTGTGCGGACATCGTCGCAGAAGGCTTCATTTTTTGGCGTGGCTGCCTGTTACAAGGTGTATTCCAAACAAATGGAAAAAATCCCATTGGCATGATCATTCAACTCCTTTTCCATATAATATGCGGAAGAAGCAGTGCTTGAACATAATCCTGAAAAATGGTTATATCCGTGAACTCCCGGGGACAGCTCCGGGAACTTTGCGTTTTGCCGGTTTTCTGCTATACTGTAAACATTCTGATATTCGGAGGAAATTTTGGATGGAACTTGTGAAATCAATTTACCCGGAAAACCCCGCCGGCCGGTACAAGCTGCTGAAACAGCAGATGGAAGTCCTTTTGGATGGGGAAACGGATTGGGTCGCTAATCTTGCGAATGCGGCAGCTTTGCTGAACGGTGCTCTGCCGAACATCAACTGGGTAGGTTTCTATCGGCTTGTGAACGGAGAGCTTCTGCTCGGGCCGTTTCAGGGAAAGACGGCCTGCATCCACATCCCTTTTGGAAAGGGAGTGTGCGGTACGGCAGCCGCGAAGAATAAAACACAGGTGGTTGCGGATGTGCATCGTTTTGAGGGGCACATCGCTTGCGATTCCGATTCGGCGTCCGAACTGGTGATCCCTCTCCGCATCAAGGATGGAGTGGTCGGTGTGCTCGATATTGACAGCCCGGTTTTAAAGCGGTTCAGCGATGAAGACGCGCGTGCGCTGGAAGAAATTGCAGAGATGATTTCCGGCGGATGCGAATGGACGAAATCTTAAAAACCTTCCGGCTGTCTTTTGACGGCCGAAAGGCCTTTTTAATTTTGTAAGCAAATTGTTAGCAACAAGGCTATGTTCTTTTTATTATGCGATATTATTTGACACAGTAATCCTCGTAAGCACGATGCGACTTTAGAACAAAACACATGAAAAAGTCCCGCCAAACCTGAGTTTTTCAGGAGTGGCGGGACTTTTGCTTTGGAGCTGCTAACGCGATTCGAACGCGTGACCTCGTCCTTACCAAGGACGTGCTCTGCCAACTGAGCCATAGCAGCATTGGCGACTCGGATCGGGATCGAACCGACGACCTCTAGCGTGACAGGCTAGCGTTCTAACCAGCTGAACTACCGAGCCATACTGCGTATTTGAGCAACGACAACGTATGTTATTATACTGAAACGTACAAAAATTGTCAACTTCAATTTTTTTAATTAATAAACGCAATATGTAGTATAAAAACAATAAATAATAGATATTATGTAACAATATATTGATGTATATTACAGGAACAGAAATAAAAAATTATTTTATCTTTTTATATGCTCGGAGAGAGATAAAATATGACGGATTGCCTACAGTGAAACAAGATTTGACAGAAACAGCGGACAGGGGAGTCTATAATTGAATTTAATCCGACAGGGGGAGAACTTCTTGAAGCAAACCATATACATAGATATTCTAGTCGGTGTGAATTTGTTCATCAATTATCTGTTGCTGCTTTGTGTTTCTAAATTTCTGGCGCTTCCTGCAAAACGGAAACGCCTTATGGCAGCGGCTTTTCTTGGTGCGGCTTATTCCCTGACGATCTTGTTGCCGGAAATCAATCCGATTTTGTCTCTGCTTTTCAAGCTGATGATGTCCCTGAGCATCGTTGCCGCGGCTTTCGGGTTCCGAGGCCTTCGGGAATTGATTCGCCAGACGGTTGCTTTTTATTTAATCAGTTTTGCTTTTGCCGGCTTCATGCTGGTTTTGTGGTATTTTTTTGCCCCTCAGGGCTTGATGATTCGAAATTCAGTCGTTTATTTTAATATTTCGCCGCTTGCGTTAATTGTATTAACTGTTTTATGTTACGGTTGCATTCGCCTGTTCCAGCGAATCACAGGGCGGCAAATGCCGAAAAATCTGAACTGTCGGATTGTAGTTGACTGCGGGGGTAAGACCTGTGACTGCACTGCACGGGTGGACACGGGAAACTCTTTAAGAGAACCGTTTTCCGGCGATCCGGTGACAGTGATCTACGAACCGGTGGTTGCGGGAATGATACCGCCAAAGGACGGCCTGAATTTCCGGCTGATCCCATTTGACGCGATTTCCGGCGGCGGGCTGCTGGAGTCTTTCCGCCCGGATCGGATGACGATTTGCGTTGGCAGAGAAAAAATTGTGACAAATAACGTCTATATCGCTGTATCAAAAACCAGATTCGGAGAATTCGACGCCCTGCTGAATCCGGATTTACTGCAAAAAACGTCCGACTAAATCTGGCCGTGGACGGACGCGTTTATAAAGCCGCAGGCGGCAGCGGCAAAAGGGAATGAGTGGAAATGAACATGAATCGGCGAATAAGGGAATGGTACAACAGGTTGCTGCTGCTGTTTTATCGGCTGCGGCTGAGCGGGCAGGTTCATTACATCAACGGGCCGGAAACGCTTCCTCCGCCGCTTACCAAGCCGGAGGAAGAGAAAGTCATGAACAATATCATGAACCATGTTCCCAATGCCCGCGAGCCGCTGATTACGCACAATCTTCGGCTGGTCGTCTACATCGCGAAGAAATTTGAATCCTCCAGCGCGAGCGTGGAGGATCTGATTTCTATCGGAACCATCGGGCTGATCAAGGCGGTGAACACATTCTGCCCCGAACGGAATATCAAACTGGCTACCTATGCATCGCGCTGCATCGAAAATGAAATACTGATGTATCTGCGCAAAACATCTCAGCTGAAAAACGAGATATCCATAGACGACCCCCTCAATGTTGACTGGGACGGCAACGAACTGCTTCTTTCCGATATCCTGGGCAGCGACCAGAACGCGGTTAACGTAAATATAGAGGAAGAAGTGGAGCGCGATTTGCTGCGCAGCGCGGTTTCCCGGCTGGCTCCGCGCGAAAAGGAAATTATGCAGCTTCGGTTCGGGCTCAACAACAGCAGGGAACATACCCAAAAGGAAGTCGCCGATACGCTCGGTATCTCCCAGTCTTACATATCACGCCTTGAAAAGAGAATTATAGAGCGCCTCAAAAAAGACCTGGAACGGGTCAGCTGAGAGTACGTGATGATTCCGCCGCGGCGCGCAGAATCCGGTAAGCGTCCAGCAGCTTTTCATAACTGTAAAACCGGCAGTTGGCGGGGCTTGTGGAGGGCAGCGCCACGGCGGCGAGTCCGGTGCCTTTCAGGCAGAGCCTGCGGTAGAGAACGGCGGCTTTTGTTCCGGTCGTGAAGACGGTATGGATCCCGGTGCGGGCAAGAAGCGCCGCGATGTCATTCGGTACCGGTTCCCGAATGCTGCCGTCGTCCGCGCCTTCAATGACGCAGCTTTTCAGGACATCCCAGAGGGCGATTCTGTGACTGAGCAGAATCGCCCTCTTTTCACCGTTCGTTTTGGGAAGAGGCAGTTCGTACAGGTCGGCAAGAATGCGCCAGAAGCGGTTCTGGGGATGCGAATAATAAAATCCGCACTCTCTGGATTTTGGAGAGGGCATGGTTCCCAAGACCAAAACGCGCGAGTTTTCGTCATAGACCGGTTCCAGTGGATGTACAATGCGCTCCGTCATCCAGTTTCCCTCTTTCCGTTTTTACATAATCCAGCAAAGCTTCCCGCTGATTCGCACATTTGCCTTCGATGACCGCATCGAGCAACAGGGTGAGCAGGCGACCGACCTCAGCGCCCTCCGGAACTCCGGCATCAATCAGGTCGGCGCCGTTCACGGCAAGATCACACAGGGAAAAGCATTGCTTTTCCCTGATAATGGTTTCAAACATTTCCCGTATATTTTCCAACAGCGGAAGCTTTTCCTGGTCTTTCAAACTTTTTGCCAGCGTATCCGCCCTGCGGACTTCGATCAGCATTCGCAGGTCGTCTTCACCCAGGCGGTTGAGGCGCCGGCGCAGTATTTTTTCACCTCCGGACAGCGACAGGTCGTGCTGCCGAACCAGCAGTGCAACCGTGCCGATCATTTTTCGGCTGTACCTCAGGCGCTTCAAAATAACATCCGCCATTTTACCGCTTATCTCCGGATGACCGTAGAAATGGCCGATTCCGCTACGATCCTCCGAGTAGCAGTACGGTTTTCCGAGGTCGTGCAGAAGCATGGTAAGCCGAAGCGTGGGATCGGCAGGCGCGGCGGCAACACTCCTGATGGTGTGCTCCCACACATCGAAAATATGATGCGGGTTATTCTGAGGAAAATCGAAGGAGGCCCCGATTTCCGGAATAAATTCTTCAATGACGCTCCGGTATTCCCTTAAAATACGCTCTGCTCCGGGGCCGCATAGGAGCTTTGTGAATTCAGAGCAAATCCGTTCCCGTGCGATTCCATCCAGCATGGTTCGGTTTCGATTCAGGCTTTCGGCTGTTTCAGAGTCGATTGTAAAATCCAGTACGGAGGCAAAACGCAGAGCCCGCAGGATCCTGAGGCCGTCCTCACGGAACCGGATGTCCGGGTTTCCGACGCAGCGAATCGTTTTCTGCTTCAGATCGTCCCGTCCGCCGAATCGGTCCACAAGCCCGCCGGTTCTGCGGTATGCCATGGCATTGACAGTGAAGTCCCTTCGGGACAGATCCTCCGTCAACAGGCCGGTAAACGTAACTTCATCCGGTCTTCTGCCGTCGGAATAGGCCCCGTCAACGCGGTAGGTGGTCACTTCTATCGGCATTCCATCGCTGAGCACCGTGACCGTTCCGTGTTTCAGCCCGGTCTTGATGATTAAAAATCCGTTCAAAACGCGCATTGTTTCCTCCGGCAGAGCGGACGTTGCAACATCCCAGTCCGTCGGTGCTTTGCCAAGCAGGCTGTCACGGACGCACCCTCCGACAACGCAGGCGTCGAACCCGTTGCGGGTCAGAATTTGCAGTACGGAATCGACCTGAGAGGGTATTTTGACAATCATGATGGTTCCTCGCTTTTCAATCAAATTCTGTCGAATCACAAGAAAGATTATTTGTGTTATGCCCTGCATGATCCTGCGCATTCATGGTAATAATGACATTGAAATGCGGCGGATGGGGGCGTGTGTGAAGTGCAATATAATAAAGTGGAAATCTGCGGGGTTAACACTTCGAAACTGAAAGTTCTCACCGAAAAGGAAAAAATGGAGCTTCTTCGCCGCGTAAAGGACGGAGACATGAGGGCTCGGGACGAATTAATCAGCGGAAATCTCCGGCTTGTGCTCAGTGTGATCCAGCGGTTCACCAACCGGGGAGAAAATTTGGACGATCTGTTTCAAGTGGGCTGCATCGGTCTGATCAAGGCAATCGATCACTTCGACATCAATCAGGGCGTTCGTTTTTCCACTTACGGCGTGCCGATGATCATCGGAGAAATCAGGCGGTATCTTCGCGACAACAACAGCATTCGCGTCAGTCGTTCCCTGAGGGACACCGCTTATAAGGCGATGCAGGTCAAAGAAAAAATGATGGCGAAGAACAGCAGGGAGCCGACGGTGGAGGAAATTGCGAAAGAGTTGGATATGCCGCGGGAAGAGGTCGTCGTGGCGCTGGAATCCGTTGTGGAGCCTGTTTCTCTGTATGAACCGGTTTTCTCAGACGGCGGGGATACCATCTATGTGATGGATCAGGTCGGCGACAACAACGACGACAATAACTGGCTTGACGAGATCGCGCTGAAGGAAGCAATCAAAAATTTAAACAACCGGGAAAAGAACATTTTATCCATGCGCTATTTTCAGGGAAAAACCCAGATGGAGGTCGCTTCGGAGATCGGCATCAGCCAGGCCCAAGTTTCGCGCCTGGAAAAAGCCGCGCTTGATAAAATCAAAAAGGACATATAAAATGCAGGGGGAAAGGTTCCTTTCTATTCGGGGGCCTTTCTCCTGCTTTCAGTTCATGCAGGAATACCCCGAAACCGAACTAAAAATTTTATCTATTGTAACATTTCTTTTCTTCGCAATCAAATAAATCCCATTCCCGGCATAAAAATGGGTATGGGGGGTATGGAAAATGACTTGCAGAATGTTTGACATGCGCCGGAAAGAGGTTATCAATATCAAAGACGGAATGCGTCTCGGCAGCGTAAGCGATATAGAATTCGATACGACAAATGCCAGAGTCGTGGCGGTCGTCATTTACGGGCGCCTTCGCCTGTTCGGGCTGCTGGGCAGGGAAGACGACATCGTAATTCGCTGGCAGGACATTCAGGTAATCGGTGACGATACGATTCTGGTTTCGTACAACAACTACCTGAAAGCGAAAAATTCCTCGCACAGCCTGGCGAATTTTCTGGGTTTCAAATAACGAGTCAAATGAAAAAGGCTTGTATTTCGTCGCGTCTCATGCTATAATATTCCCGCTAAAACACACGCCGATGCCGGCCCGGGGTGCCCGAAAGGGTGGAGGGTTAATTTTATGCTCGGCGGAGGAAAAACTAAGGAGGATTTAGCAATGGCAGTAGTATCCATGAAACAGCTTTTGGAAGCAGGCGTCCATTTCGGACACCAGACAAGAAGATGGAACCCGAAAATGGCGGAGTACATCTTCACGGAACGCAACGGTATTTATATTATCGACCTGCAGAAAACCGTTCGCAAACTGGAGGATGCGTATAATTTTGTGCGCGATCTGTCAACGGACGGAAAGTCCGTGCTGTTTGTCGGAACGAAAAAGCAGGCTCAGGAATCCATTAAAAATGAAGCGGAACGTGCGGGCGCTTTCTATGTAAATGCGCGCTGGCTGGGCGGCATGCTCACGAATTTCCGTACAATCCGCCGCAGAATTGACCGTCTGAATCAGCTTAAGACCATGGAAGAGGACGGTACTTTCGAACTGCTTCCCAAGAAAGAAGTCGGCAAACTGAAACTTGAGATCGAGAAACTCGAAAAGTTCCTCGGCGGTATTAAAGATATGAAGAGCCTTCCCGGCGCGTTGTTTATCGTGGACCCGAGGAAGGAAAGAATTGCGGTCGCAGAGGCAAGAAAACTGAATATTCCGATTGTTGCGATTGTTGACACGAACTGCGACCCGGACGAAATCGATTATGTAATTCCGGGAAACGACGACGCAATCCGTGCCGTGAAACTGATTTCTGAGACAATGGCGAACGCAATTATTGAAGGCAGAGAAGGCCGTATGGGCGCAGCTGCCGCAGCGGAAAAGGAAGACGAGTCTGACGAAAGCGTCAAGGAATAATCCTTTTCCAACTGAAAACAAAATGAATGAAGCGGAGGAATATAACATGACTTTTACAGCTAAAGACGTCGCGGCCCTTCGCGCTAAGACAGGCTGCGGAATGATGGATTGCAAAAAAGCGCTGGACGCTTCCGGCGGGGATATGGACAAGGCGATTGATTTTCTGCGTGAAAAAGGTCTTGCCGCCGCAACGAAAAAAGCGGACCGTATTGCGGCGGAAGGCGTCGCATACGTTGCGCTGAATGACGCCGGCAACATCGGCGTGGTGATTGAAGTGAACGCGGAAACTGACTTTGTGGCAAAGAACGCGGAATTCCAGGAATTTGTCAAGACCTGCGCAAACACCGTGATTGAGCAGAATCCCGCGGATGTGGAAGCTTTGCTTCAGTGCAAGGCTTCCGGTTCCAATGAAACAATCGACGCGATTTTGAAAGAGAAGATTCTTAAGATCGGCGAAAATATAAAAGTGCGCCGTTTCCGTCGGATGGAAGGCGCGCTGGGCGCCTATATCCACGCGGACGGAAAAATCGGTGTCCTTACCAAATTCGACACAACCGCTGAAATCGCCGCAAAACCGGAGTTCCAGGAATACGCGAAGGATGTCTGCATGCAGATTGCCGCGATTGTACCGCAGTTTCTGGATGAGGAAAGCGTTCCGGCAGATGTTGTCGAACATGAGAAGAGCATTCTGAAACAGCAGATTATCGATTCCGGCAAACCTGCCGAAATCGCGGATAAAATTGTGACCGGCAGATTGCAGAAATTCTTTAAGGAAGTTTGCCTTGTCGACCAGCTTTATGTAAAGGATGACAAGCTGACCATTAAGGATTTTACGGACCAGACTGCGAAGAAGCTCGGCGGCACCATCAAAATCGTCGATTTTGCACGTTTTGAAAAGGGCGAAGGCCTTGAGAAACGTCAGGATAATTTTGCGGATGAAGTCGCGGGCATGGTTAAATAATTCATTCAATTCGTTTTTTGGCAGCGCAGATTGCATCTGCGCTGCTTTTTGTTATCATTCAAAAACTCCCGGTTATGACTGGACGCTTAGAAAAGCTCTAGCGGTGAGCTAAAATGCAAGTTGTACCTTGCCTGCAATCCTGCTGATTGCGGAAAACGGAATAGACATTTTATGAAACGCGAAGGGCTTTGGCGGGGAGAGGGTGCAGCCCCTCCCACATCGGTTCTCTTCCGCACAGAATTGCTTTCAATTTTCTGTGCGGAAGGGGGCAGGGGGTGAGCAGCGACGCTGCAAGTGTAAGATACTCCGAGCGCCTTGAGGCGCAGCCGGTAAAACAGGGCTTTGCCCACATAGGAAGAACCCCCGGCTGTGCCGGGGGTGGCTATTGTTTTGGGGGCAGATCATATGGACCGTACAATAAAAGTTCAAAGATCCAAACGAAAAACGATGTCGCTTTCCGTAAACAGAAACGGCGAGATCATTGTGAAAGCTCCCTTATTTCTGAAAAACGAGGTCATAGAGGAGTTTATCGGGAAACATGAAATGTGGTTGACAAAGCAGCTTTATTTTTGGAATGAACGGGCCGCAAGGGAGCGGGCGCTGGCACTGGCGATGACCCCGGAAAAAATAGCGGCGCTGAAGGAACGGGCACGGGCTGTTTTGAGCGAAAGGGTCAATTATTACAGTAAAATCATGGGGGTTCATCCGGTCGGGCTGAAAATCACCTCCGCCAGAACGCGCTGGGGGTCCTGCAGCGCGAAAAATGCTCTTTGCTTTTCTTATCGCCTGATTTTGCTGGAGCCGGATGCCGTAGATTATGTTGTCGTACATGAGCTTGCACACATCCGGGAGAAAAATCATGGCCCCGGATTTTACCGGGAAATAGAAAAATATCTTCCGGATTACCGAAGACGGATTCAACTGCTCAAAGAAAGTCAAAATAAAATCGGTTTATGATGCCGATACAAACGGGCTCCGGCTTGTCCGCCGGAGCCCGTTTCGAATCACTCAGCTGCTTTCACCGGAGTAAAGGAATGTGTTTCCAAAGATGGTTTCGGTTCCGGTACGGCTTCCCATGCCGGTAAATTTGTGCCCGGATTGTTCTTTCCTTCCTGCAGCTTGAATTTTTTTGTGAGCTCGTGGAGCTTTTGGGATTGCAGTGACAGATCATGACTGGCCGCGGCGTTTTCTTCGGAAGCCGCGGAATTTTTTTGCACTACTTCTGCAATTTGGGCGATTCCGGACGTTACTTCGGATACGGCGTTTGACTCCTCGCCGGTGGATTTGGAGATTTCATCGATCAGCCGCGTCGATTCATCCGTGCTTTTCTGAAACTTACGGAAAGCAGTTGCTGTTGAATCAACGGCTTGCATGCCCTTATTCACAAGAGAAATCGAATTTTCAATCAGCAGGGAAGACTGTTTTGCCGCCTGAGAGCTTTTTACAGCGAGATTTCTCACTTCATCCGCTACAACGGCGAAGCCTTTTCCGGCTTCGCCGGCCCTGGCGGATTCCACGGCTGCGTTTAGGGCCAGAATATTTGTCTGGAATGCAATTTCGTCGATGGTTTTAATGATCTTCCTGATTTGTTCGGAGGATCCGTTAATATCGTTCATTGCGGCAAGCAGACCGTTGACGTCCCGGTTGCCCGCTTCCACTTCTTCGAAAGATTTTTTGGAAATGGAACTCGCAAGGGCGGCGTTGTCCGCCGTCTTTTTAATTTGTGTGGAGATTTTTTCGATCGTATCGGACAACAGCTCCGTTGTGCCTGCCTGTTCCGCCGCTCCCTGAGATAGGGAAGAAGCGCTGTCGGCGATCTGTCTGGAACGACTTTCAATGGATTCCGCGGCGGCGTTGATGTCATGGAACACATGGTTCAACGATTGACAAATCGTATTCAAAGCCCGTTTGATTTCGATAAAATCGCCTAAATATTCTTTCTCGGTTCTTACGGTCAGGTCACCGCCGGAAACCGCGCTGAGTATGTCGGAAATTTCACCGATATAAGCCTGCAAACCGGATACGGTGTTTTCCAGTGCCGAAACAACCTGTCCGACCTCATCCCTGGAATGAACGGTAAGAGCAACGACGCTTTGATCAGTTAAGCCAATTTCCCCATGTTCCATATGGTTTGCAAGGGATACGACCTGTTCCAGCGGAGTCTTCACCCTCTTTTTGATGAAGCGTCTTAAAATCAATATTGCGGTCAGCATGAAAGCAACGCCAACAAGAATCGCGAATAAAATCATCGTGTTCTGCGTTTGCTCGATGCCCGAAATGTTTTTGCCTGTGAACAAAGCCCCAACGGCACTTCCGTTATAGCCAATGATCGGCATGTAACCGGAGATATAACTGCATCCTGAGAGATTTTCCTTGGAAAGATAGTTTTGCTTTTGCTGAATCACTTTCTCCTGAACATCTTGCTCCATGATTAAACCGTTTTGCCGAGTTTTATCCTTTGATGCCGTTGTATTAATTTGCTCGTTGCCCAGAAAAACTGAAAATTCACAGCCGGTGGTACTTTTCAGCCGGTCGAGAAAATTTGTCTCCACCGTGGAATCGGATACGCTTTGCAGGGAACACACCGCTGAAACGCATCCAATTACGGTTCCGTTCTCTTCAATCGGGGCGCCGTAGCAAACACACAGCATTTTCCCGGTTAAAACCTCATTGACCAGCGCTTTTTGATTTTTTAATGCCTGCTTGATATGCTGCAGGCCGGAGAGATCGTTCAGCTCCAGCTCATTGTCTGACGAGGCAATGATTTTACCGTTTTTGTCCGTAAGAAAGGCATAGCTCAGACCATAGGATAGCACATCGCTTTTCAGAGCCGACGCCATTCCGTAATTGTTTTTTTCCTTCACCGCACGGATCAGGTCAGAATTTTCGGAAAGATCATTTCCGGCACTCTGTACGTCGCTGTCGAAATCCTTTATAGTTTCAGACAGCCCGTTCAGCGCAACGGCGCAGTCCTGCCGGTAAGACTTTTCAAACGCGCGGTTTGTAAAGACGGTCATGATGAATATGACAACGGTTAGAATGACTGCCAGCAGCACAGCAAAAAACACGGATAATGCAGAACTCAGATTTTTCCATTTTTTTTTCATACGACTCACTCCTTTTGTAAATGATCCTTAATGCTCCCTGAATTTACTCGTAATCTTTCAGATTTTGTTTTGTAATCATTTGATAAGGAATGTAGACGTAATGCTGGTTTTTTAGTTCGACTGTTTCGGGAATCTTTTGTCCGCAGGCCAGAGCATAGGATAAATCCATAATGGCGTCCGCCTGCTTTTTTGCATCGTTATACACCGTGCCAAGCATGGAACCGTCTTTCACTGCCTCCAGGCCGGGCTGTGTGCCGTCGACTCCGACTACGACCGGTGCTCTTTTCAGGGAACTCCCTTGAATCGCGTCGATGGCGCCGAGCGCCATGTCGTCGTTATTGGAAAATACGACTTCGATTCTATCACCGTACTGTTTGATCCACTGTGTCATTTTAGCGGTAGCCTGTGCGCGCTGCCAGTTTGCCGTGTCGTTCGCAAGTTTTTCAACCTGAATGCCTGATTCAATCAGATATTTAATGGAATATTCCGTACGAAGCAAAGCGTCCTGGTGTCCCTGTTCCCCTTCCAGCATGACATACTGGATTTTTCCGTCTTTGTTTCTGTCAATAAGGTCGGGGTTCTCATGAAAAACGTTATCAATGATCTTGCCCTGTATGGTGCCGGACTGCGCTGCATCCGCTCCAACATAATAAACCTTATTCCACATACGCACGTCCTCTTCCACAGGTTCCCTGTTGAAGAACACAACGGGGATATTGGCTTTTTTTGCTTTATTGATGATCGTGGACGCTACGGTGCGGTCCACCATGTTCACACAGATAACCGAGTAGTTTTTAGAAAGAAAACGGTCCACCTGATCATCCTGAACAGCCTGGCTTGACTGACTGTCGGCAATATTCAAAACAATTTTTTTGCCGCTTTCAGCCTCCTTCTTTTTTACTTCTGATTCCAGGTAGGTATCGACGGACTGTATAAACGTGTCGTCCTTTCGGTAAATGGTAACCCCGATTTTAATGGTCTTGATCGGGACGCTTCCTGATGCACAGGAACCAAGCATTCCGGATAAAACGGTCAAAATGCAAACAACCGCCCGCTTCCAACTCCTCATCTTTTCATCTCCCTGTCAACTTACAAACGGAAACAGCATGTATTCGTTTTCGGGGTGATACATATTTGAACGGTCGGAGACAACGAAATTCACGCTCATATTCTTGCACGATATGTGATTGATGCGGTCAACTGCCATTTTGACACCCAGATACCCGATCCCATATTCATTTTCCACACCGATTGCTTTTATGATACCCTCTTCCAGGAGGGAGACGATCGTGCTGCTTCGACCGACTCCATAGATTTGAGAATTCGTCGCGGCCTTGGATTTCAGAACTTTTTCAGCCTTTCCAAAGAGCTCCAGAGTCGCACTGTCCGCAGCAATGAAAACTTCTCCTTTGTGTTGAAGCAAAATTCTTTCGGCATGGACGGGAGCATCCTGTGAAAGATCTGAAAAATCCAGATAAGAGGGCTTGACGCCTGCGTCTTTCAAAACCTTTTCCACGCCGCCGCAAAGCTCCGGACTGCTTTTGCGATTCAAAATCACAAAACGTTGAGAGGAACTTTCTTTCTGTAAGATTTCTTTCGCCAAATTTTGCCCCAGCTGGTCGTTGTTACAGGAGATGTTAACGAGGCCGGACAAATCCGAGAGAGAGGACTGCAGGACAATCACGGGAACTATTTTGTCCCCATCCTTCATTGGTTTCATCAGGTCGGGGGAATTAACCGGCATGATCAGCACCGCGTTTGCGCCGTTGTTGATTTCCCGTTTTAAAAGCTTAATCTGCTGATTTGCGTCATTGTCGCTGGTCAATGTGTAAAAGCTGATGTCCGCGTTCATCTCATCCGCGGCTTTTTCAATTCCCGACTTCATAACGGACAGATTTTCCGTGCTTTTTCCCGGACAAATGACGGAAATTGCATAGGGCTCGCCGGCGGATTTTGTACTTTTATTATTTAGATAAAGATAATAGCCCGACAGGATCAGCAGCAGGATGAAAAAGATGACGAGTTTGTTTCGTGACATCCGGCTTTCACTCCTTCTCTTCAAATTCTTCCAGACTTTTTTTAGGCAGGTGAATTCTTGCCGTGGTTCCGACATCCGGTTCGCTGAACAGGGAAAGACCGTACTGCATGCCGAAGTAAAGCTGTATTCTTTCATTGATGTTCTTCAGTCCGATGCCGGAGCCGCTTCCCTGAACGGGCGCAGTGTTTTCACTCAGCAGACGATCGGCCTGTTCCTGCGGCATTCCGGGCCCGTTGTCGATGACGTCGATCCATAATTCATGATCTTTGCAATAGGCCTCGATTTTGATTTCTCCGTCATCCATGAATTCCATTCCGTGATAAATGGAATTTTCGACCAGCGGCTGAATGATCAATTTGATCGTTGCGCACTGCAGAATCTGCGGCTCTGCATGAATCGAATATTGAAATTTGTCGGCAAACCTGTGATTCTGAATAATCAGATAATTCTTGACATGCTCCAGCTCATCGGCAACGGAAATCATGTTTTTTCCCTTGCTGATGCTGATACGAAACAGCTTTGCCAGAGAAGTGACCATTGTGTTTGCGTCCTGGTATTTTCCGTTTTCGTTCATCCAGACAATCGAGTCCAGAGTGTTATACAGAAAATGGGGATTGATCTGTGCCTGCAGAGCATCGAGCTCGCTTCGCCGCTTGGCTTTCTGCTCCGATACAATATCGTCCATCAGCTTTCTGGTCTGACGAACCATGGAACGGATCGCTTTTCCGAGGTGTTCGACTTCATAGGAACCGCTGATTGCGATCTTCTGTTCGTCAAGGTCGCCGCTTTCCAGATTTTTTACGGAATTTTCCAGCTTCATGATCGGTTTTGCAATGCGGGAGGATAAAAACATATTGACGATGATGAGCAGATAGGAAATGAACAGGGCAAACAAAAGGGTATAAGACGTAAAGTTGGAGTAATTCGCCGTGATATCCTGAATCGGGTTGACCGCTATAATTTTCCATCCCGTGTATCCGACGGTCTTGACGGTGACCAGACGCTGCCTGCCGTCAAACGTTTCCGAATAGGTACCGTCCTCATGCGTTGCATTCTCCAGGTTGTTTTCATTCGTCAGGTTGGAATAAATCAGCCTTTGCTTGGGGTGATAAATGATTTGACCGTTTTCATCCGTGATGTAAACATAGCCGGACCCGCCCAGATAGTTGTTTTTGCAGACCTGTTCAATTCCGCTGTAATTCATGTCGACCAGCAGGACGCCGTGGAGAATGGAGCCGGCCGAGGTCAGCTCTACCGAACGGCTGAGAGAAATCACCCAATGAGAATTGTCGTCCGGGTCTAAAAAAAGATCTTCCACATGCGGAGTCGAAAAATGAAGATTTTCGATTCTGGCCATCGCGATTTGAAACCAGCTTTGCTTTTTTACGTCGACAGAGGGTTTTAACTGAGAAAGCGGTTCCGACGCTATGATTTTTCCGTCATCTGAAAAGACGGCGATACTGACAAGCTGGTCTCTGTTTGTTTCATAAAGCAAACTCATCTGATAGTTGATATTGTCATCCTTCAGGTCGGAATTTTTAATGACCCGGTAATACATGGAGTCGGAGATTCTCATCATGCTTCGAAGGTAAGAATCCAAATTCAGGCTGATCTGATCCACAATGCGCTTATTGCTGTTCGAAATGACTTCCATTGTGGAATTTACATATCTTACGGACAGGGAGACGGCGATCAGCGCCATTCCGATTACCATTACGATCGTAAATGAAATGGAAATGGAAAACTGAATGCTCCTTTTATGCAAAGAGTGCCGGATACGATCTTTGAAAACTTTAATCTTGTCCCACATTGTAATCCCTCAGGAATCTCTGTATCTGGATGGAGATACTCCAAATTTTTTCTTAAAGACATAACTGAAATAATTGGGCTCTGCATAGCCTACCTTCTGAGCGATCACATAAGTTTTATCTTCGGTTGTGTTCAACAGGTCAACCGCCTGCCGAAGGCGCACTTCGGTCAGGTAGGATACGAAACTTTTTCCCGTTTCCCGCTTGAAAACAGTCGAGAAATAAGTCGGGCTTACGTGAAGAAAGGAACACAGGTCTTCGACGGAGATGCTGGTTTTCTGATAATTTTCCTCTATGTACTCAATCGCGTGCTGCGCGAGGATTTTTGTATTGTTGACCCGCTGGCGTTTGATCTTTGAACTGATTCTGATGCAAACCTGTGCGCACCACTGTTTGATTTCATCCGGGGTCTGCAATTTGGTAAGAGCGTCCGTGTAGCTGAAATTTTCGTCGAAAATCTCACTGCCGTCCAGGCCGTAAGCATGAAGAACCTTCAGAAACGACGTGATGATTTCCAGCAGATAAATCCGATATTGATCGAATGGAAGCAGAGCTGATTTTGGATGGGAGAAAAAGCTGTCGATCTTTTCTTTGATTTTTCGCTCGTCTCCCATTTTGATCAGATTGGAAATCGCTTCTTCATCCTCCTGAAAAAATTCGATTCTGGCTGTTTCGTCAGGTTCAACGTCGTTGATGTAAATCGCTTTATCTCCGCCCATACCGGCACTGTATTCCAGCGCGGTGAACGCTTCACGATAAGATTCCCTCAACTGATGCAGGTCGGGCTTTATGGTGCCGATCCCGGCCATTACTTTTAAATTCAGAACTCGCTGAGCCGACTTACAGACTTCGTTTATGCCGTTGATCATGGGAATTAAGTTGTTGTCATGAAAATATGCGATTACAATGACACAGTCATAGTACAGGAAATCAATAAAACTGCAGAAATTCCCCAACATATCATCCAGAATGCTTTTGACCGAAATAGGAATCAGCTCTTCTTTTCCTTTCAGATTGCATTTCTCATCGATATTCGGGTCTGCACGCAGAAGCGCGGCGGCCCATCCCTCCACATCCAGATTCAGATGGAAGGTGTGTGCCTGGGCGCTGAGTTGCTCCGGCGTCAAATGTCCTTCGATCAAGCCTGAAAAAAACTGCTGGCGCATAATCGGGAGGCTGTCCTCGTACGCTTTCCTGAGCATTTCGACATTTGTTTTTTCATTGAATTCCCGGTCCAGCTGGGCTTTCATTTTCTTTAGTGTCTTGGTCAGCTCCACGGAATCAATCGGTTTCAGGATATATTCGGCAACGTGAAGTTTGATTGCCTGCTGCGCAAACTTAAAGTCGTCGAAGCCTGAAAAGACAATCATTTTTGTGGAGGGCATCATGGCGCAGATTCTTTCGCAAAGATCAAGTCCGCTCAGGAACGGCATTTTAATATCCGTCATAATGACATCCGGATGCAGCCTTTCCGCCTTCTCCAGGGCGTCGACTCCGTTTTCTGCGGAGCCGACAAAGGTATAGCCCAGTTGAGCCCAGTCGATTCTTCTGGCGATTCCTTCGCAGATTTCTCTTTCATCGTCGGCTAATAAAATTCGATACAATCTCATAGGATTCCTTCGTTTCAATAATTGCAATGATTAAGCACAAAAAATAATTGATATCATCGGCAGAAAACATTATTATAACATAAAGGCGTTTCAAAAACAGCTTTCAGCTCATGACAACAGACCTGTCATGAGCTGAATATAGAAGGGTGCATTTGCAGCCATATCAGTGCCATAAAACCTTGTGGTATTTTGAAAGGTCTATTGCGACCGCGACCACAATGATAATACCTTTGATGACCTGCTGCCACATGGGGCTGACATTGATAAACTGCAGGCCGTACTGGATGACGGTGAAAATCAGGACGCCGGTTACGATGCCGCTGATTTTGCCGATGCCGCCGGCGAGAGATACACCGCCGACGCAGCAGGCGGCGATGGCGTCGAGTTCATATCCGTAGCCATATTGGTTGGAGGCTCCTGCTGTTCTGGCAGCTTCCAGAACGCCGCCGAACCCATACAGAACGCCTGCAAGAATAAAGATTCCCATCAGCGTCTTAAAAACATTGACCCCGGAGACGCGCGCGGCTTCCATATTTCCGCCGATCGCATAGATGTTTTTGCCGAAAACAGTTTTATTTAGAATAATCCACATTAAAATTGTGACGGCAATCGCGATGGGTACAAGGATCGATACTTTGTCAAAGAGTTTGGTTTGAGCCAGTCTGGTAAAATCGTCGCGGACACCGCCGATCGGCTGTGAATTGTTTGGCGGCATATCAAAATACAGGGAGCAGATGCCGTAAATGCTGACCGAACTTGCCAATGTTGCAATAAACGGATGCATGTTATATTTTGCCACAAGGAATCCGTTGATTGCTCCGAAGATACCGCACGCAAAAATCGCGAGAAGAATCGGCAGGATAATCGGAACCTGAGGGAGATTCGGGAAAAACCTGTGAGCATAATCGGGGTTCTGCAGCATGGAAGTGGAAATAACAGCAGCCAGTCCGACCATGCGCCCGGCGGAAAGATCGGTGCCTGCAATCAGCAGCGTAATGCAGATTCCCAGGGCGATAATTAAACGAATGGAAGACTGCGCGAGAATATCGAACAGCACGTCGAATTTCATGAAACGGGGTTCGATAAAAATGATGACGATAATTAATACAAGCAGCGCGAAAATTAACGCGTAATTCAGAAAAAAGGATTTCGCATTTTTGCGGGAGAACAGAACCTCTTCTCCTTTTCTGCCGGTGCTGATTGTCTGAAGAGCACCGTACCCCAGCAGGCACGCGCCGATGATGACGAGGAACCCGGGCAGGTCGTAAATCTTCTTGATATGAAACAGCAATCCCAGAATGGCGCCGAAAACCGCAAAGCAAATGCCTGCCGCCATAAATACCGCCGCAAATTTCTTGCGGGGCACAGTTTTTCCTTCCTGATCCATATGTACTTTCACTTCCTAATCTAATTTCTGTATTGTGTTGCGAGACGCATGACCGAAACCTGGTCGGCATCCTCACGGTTCAGAATACCCGTGACCCGGCCCTCGCACATTACCATGACTCTGTCCGCCATTCCAAGCAGCTCCGGCATTTCGGAAGAGATCATAATAATTGATTTGCCTGATTTGATCAGATCGAGCATGATGGTATAAATTTCATATTTGGCGCCAACGTCGATTCCGCGGGTGGGTTCATCCAGAATCAGTATGTCCGGATCGGTTAAAAGCCAGCGGGCAATCAGAACCTTTTGTTGATTGCCTCCGGAGAGATTCTCCATTTCCGTATCAAGATTCGGGGTTTTCACATTCAAGGTTTTACTTATTGATTCCGCGGCTTTGTAGCGTTTTGAATCGTTGAGCAGGCCGCTTTTGGCAAACTTTTTCTGGCTCGCGATGACCGTGTTGTCCAAAACGGACAGATGCGCATAGACGCCGGAAGCCCGGCGTTCCTCCGTCAGCAGGGCCAGACCGTTCCTTTTTGCGTCCTGAACCGACTTGATTTCAATTTTGTGACCATTTTTATAGATTTCTCCGGAGGCGATCCCCCGCAGGCCGAATATGGATTCGACCAATTCCGTCCGTTGGGCTCCTACCAGTCCTCCAAGTCCCAGAATTTCTCCCTTATGAAGTTCGAAGCTGACATGCTGGAAAGATCTTGCTTCGGCAGAACACAGATCGTTGACCCGAAAAACAACTTTGTTGCCGGGAACGCTGTTTTTAGGAGGGAATCTGTTGGTCAGTTCACGCCCGACCATCATCTGAATCATCTTGTCTGTGGTCATTTGGGAAGAAGGCCAGGAACCGATGTATTTTCCGTCTCGCATAACAGTGACTTCATCTGAGATTTTCAGGATTTCTTCCATCTTATGGGAGATATAAATGATCGCGCAGCCTTTTTCCTGAAGATGCCGCATAATGCTGAATAAATGCTCGGTTTCATTGTCCGTCAGGGAGGAGGTCGGCTCATCCATGATGATCAGCTTTGAATTGTAACTGACCGCCTTTGCAATTTCAACAAGCTGCAGGTTGGAAGGGGATAACGTAACCGCCAAGGCCTCCGGATTCACATCGAGGTTAATCTCCTGAAACAGCTCTTTTGTTTTGCGGACCATGGCTTTTGTGCTTACAATAGGCCCGCTTTTCGGGAAGCGCCCGAGCCAGATATTCTCCATGACCGGGCGGTAACGAATCGGGTGCTGTTCCTGATGGATCATAGAAATCCCCATGTCAAGCGCCTGCCTGGTGTTGGCAATCTCAACCTTTTGTCCGTTAAAAATCACATCACCCTCATCTTTGATGTAGATACCGAACAGGCATTTCATCAGGGTTGATTTTCCGGCTCCGTTTTCGCCAACCAATGCATGCACACTGCCTGGCCTTACTTTCAGGCTTACGTCTTCCAAGGCTTTTACGCCCGGAAATGATTTTGATATGTGATTCATTTCCAGGATGTATTCACTCAACTGTCAGCCCTCCTTTTTCGTAGAGGTGATCAGCGATGGGGAACGAAAAGAACCGTCTTCACGTTCCCCACATGCTGTCAGTATCTTATTTGGTCATGTAATCTGTATAATTATCCTGTGTCACCTGAACATAAGGGATCCACACATACTTTTCGTCGGTTAATTCGTAACCAATATTGTCTTTGGTAATGTCTTTGCCTTCCGCGGTGGCGACAGCAATATTCACGGAAGCGTTTCCCTGGTTGACGGCGTCATTCAGAACCGTGCCGTACATGGAACCCCCTTTCATGGCTTCCAGAGCCGGAGCAGTCGCATCCACGCCGACCACAGGAATGTACTTGGACTTGTCGCCCTTGTTGTAGCCGTGAGCCTTAAGCGCCTCAATGGCGCCGAGAGCCATGTCGTCATTGTTGCACAGAACGGCCTCGATCTTGTCGATTCCCTGGGAAGTGATGAAAGTGTTCATCAGGTCGGTTGCTTTTGCCTTATCCCAGTAAGCGGTATCGGCGGCCAGTTTTTCTGTTTCAAAGCCGCCGTCGTTGATCGCCTGAATCGAATACTTTGTGCGCAGAGTGGCATCCTGATGGCCCGGCTCGCCCTGAAGCATTACATACTGGATCTTTCCGTCACCGTTTTTATCTGCATCTTTGTTTTTCTTGAAGTAGTCTACGATCAGCTGGCCGGAAAGCGTACCGGATTGCTCCGCTTTTGCTCCGACGTACCATGTTTTATCATAGCTTTTCAGAATGTCGGCCTCCGGTTCGCGGTTCAGGAAGATAATCGGTATGTTCTTGTCCTTTGCCTTTTTCACAAGGGACTCGGCGGCGGTGCGGTCGACGGGGTTGACGCACAGTGCCGAAACGCCCTTTGTAATAAATGTATCCACCTGTTCGTTCTGAGTGGCCTGTTTGTTCTGCGAATCAACGATATTCAGAGTGACGCCGAACTTCTGGGCCTCTTTCGTCATCTGATCGCGAACGCCCGTCATAAAGGTATCGTCAAATTTGTAGATGCAGACGCCGATCGTCACATCGGACGGGTCAACTGCGGCGGTTTCGCTGGATGTGGGCTCCGTGCTGGCTGCCGACGATGCCCCTCCGGCCGATGAAGCCGGTGTCGAACTGGAACACCCAACTGTTACGGCGCCCATCATCAGAGCAGCCATAACCATTGCCAAGGTCTTTTTCATATAACTTCCTCCTTAGAATTAATTCGGACCGGAAAGCAAACCATTTGTGCGTGTTGACCAATTTGACGCTCGCAAGCCGGCCTTTCTTATTAATTAAATATAAGTATACGGTTCCGATAAGGAAAAATCTATATAAAATTCTTCTATCTTATATTAAAATTCTTAACTGATTGACATAATTTTGTCTATAATTGTGCAAGCGGATGTCCACGTGTCATTGATTGCGGGAGGACATCAACCGTGGAATTTGAACGGAAGGAAACCGCTGAATCTGCCAGTTGATTAAGGCAAATATGTCAGTGCAGGAAAGTACCTGTTAGCAAAAAACGACGGACAAAACAAAGTCCAGGCAGCTTTTGCGCCGCCTGGACTTAGAAGAAATTCTTATTGTTAAGTTACGGTATTTTAATGATTCCGGTTTCTGCCGGTGGATTTTTCTTTCGAACATCGGGAAAATACGGCAGACAGATCTCAACGCTTGAATAGGACTTCATCGCCGTAGAAAGCGGAGGGCACCCCAAGACAGATTTTTGCCCTCACCCCTGCGCTGCCGATGTTGAGCTTAAGCATTTTACTCACATAGGCACACATCTTAATAATTAGGTGGAATTTCATAGTGCATGGAGCACGGGAAAATGGAGAGAGTAGAACCAGTCAATGTAGGATTTTGAAACGCAAAAAATTGAGAACCGCAAAATTTATACACTCTGTCCAAATCGAGTCGCCGGGAATTTCAACGCTAAACTTGCACGTCGGAGGTTTCGGGGAAACATGCCATTGGCGCGGGCGGAAAATTGATTAACTGTTTTCATTCACGCTGTCATCGGGAGTTTTAGGATCCTGGCATGTTTTAGTGTGCTCTTTCCACTCATTGAAGCTTTGTCCGTTGAAAACGTCCATTCCTTCGACGGGGGTAATGCCGAGAAGCTCGTCCGTAATCTGTCGAAGCGCGGTGGTATCGGAGCTGATAATACAGTTATAAATTTTGTTGTGAGTATCATTTTCTCCCAGCGGAGGGAGACCGGCCTCGGCCCGACGATGGGCACGGGCTCTTACCAACTGGGTAATATGCCTACGGATTAGCTGCTGTACCATGAAATAAACGTCCTTATACAGTCTGTTATGACTCATCTTCACCACTTTATAGTGAAAGTTGAAATCTGCGTCCACCATACGCTCCAGTAAGTCTTCGTTGTCCACATCTATGTTATAATCCATCGAAAGGGTGTTGTAATGCATCAGAGCCTTATGCAGTTCCTCTTTCTCCGCATCGGTGCCAGAGAGGATTGCCAAGCGCATACAATCATATTCCAGCAGGCTGCGCAACTGCTGCACATCTTGGTAGCAATCTTTGCCCTCATAAAAGATGGATATCTCACTCAGCATGGGTTTGAGGGAAAAGTTACGGACGAATGACCCCTCGCCAACCCGGGTTTCAATAATGCCCAGGGTGCTGAGCTTCTGCAGGGCCATGCGCACGCTTAGGCGGTTCACGCCGAAAGCGTCAGCAAACTCAGACTCTGAGGGAAGCTTGTCTCCCACTTTCCAGATACCGTCCACGATATCCTGCTTGATGGACGCGCAAACCTGGTCCACAATAGATATTCGGCTTATTCTCATTTTTCGGTGGGAAGACTTGCCGAGGGACTCTTTTTCCATACTGCTCACCTATAATCGTATTTTTTCTAATTATAACTCTTATTTGATATAATGTCATTCTTTTTAAATATATACGGGGAAACGGAACCTCTTCAAAGCTCATCGGAATGAAAAGCAGGGAGGGGACTGGAACCAAAAGCAAATAGAGCAGTAAAAAAGCAGGCGCCTTTCGGTTGGAAGGCGCCTGCTTGCAAGAGAAGAAGAAATTATAATCGGTAGTTATTTAATAACGACTTTTTTAGCTTTCGCCATGTATTCCTCGCTCATCTCCTGACCGATGCCGGGGAGCTCGGGAATCTCGTAGAAGCCGTTCTTCGGCGCGTAATAGTACTTGCCGGCGTTCTTAAACTTCGTCAGCAGATTGGCGTTGTGTTCCTCGTGAATGACGAAATTGGGGATAGCAGCTTCCACCTGGAGAGCGGCGGCGGTAGCAATAGGGCCGCCGCAGACGTGAATTTGCACGCCTATGTCATAGACCTGAGCCATATCGCTTATTTTTTTGGTTTCTGTAATTCCGCCTGTGTTAGCAAGGTCGGGCTGGATCACGTCCAGAGTACGGTCTTCAAAGAACTGGCGGAACCCCCAGCGGGTGTAGCTGCGTTCGCCGGTAGCGAGAGGCAATCCGCTGCGCTCTTTGATATGTTTAAAGAGAGTGGGATTGCAGGGCATCGTGGGCTCTTCGAAATACATGATCCGATAGGGCTCGAGTGCCTTGCCTAAAATAGCGGAGGTGTTGGCGTCAAGCAGGGAGTGAATTTCGATGATGATGTCCATATCGTCGCCGCCGGCCTCGCGCGCCGCCGCGATGCGCTCAACGGAACGCTTTAAGTCATGTTCCCGGTAGCAGCCACGGATTTGGTTGCCCTGAGTTGCAAACACCTCGCCAAAGTCTTTTTCCTGGTACGGAGCGAAAACAGGGTCGATTTTAACGGCGTCGTAGCCGTCTGCCATAGCGTCCTTAACAACATCGTAGTAGTCCTTGGGGTCGTACAGAAGAGTAAGGGAGTCGTTCTTTTCGATGATCTTTCGCCAGCCGAACTGAAGCTGGGATGCGTAGGCACGGAGCTTGTCGTTGGTCTTGCCGCCTAGGAGTTTGTAGACGGGCAGATTCAGAGCCTTCCCCTTGATATCCCAGCAGGCGGTGTCTATGGCCGCCATGGCGGAGGTGACGACCACGCCGCCACCCATGCCCCAGAAGGTGTGGCGATGCAGGTGCTCCCAAATTTTCTCGGTATTAAAGGGATCCATGCCAAGAACAAGTTTGGCAAAGTCCTGGCACTGCCCAA
Source organism: Caproicibacter fermentans (assembly GCF_014303955.1). NCBI lineage: Bacteria > Bacillati > Bacillota > Clostridia > Eubacteriales > Acutalibacteraceae > Caproicibacter > Caproicibacter fermentans. The sequence continues at coordinate 301,605 of NZ_CP060286.1, forward strand.
AGGCTGCCTCAGAGCAGTTGCCGTAGGCAAGACCAGCCTCGCCGAATCCGCTGATGCCTTCGTCTGTGTTGACCTTGATGGTGATAAAACCGCCAAGGGCACCGTCGCCAAGATAACATTCAACATTTGTGATTTTCATAATGAAGTTGCTCCTTTCTTGTACAATAAAATTAATTGAAAACTTCAAGAGAAAACTGTTTATTCTGCGGGGACCTTTTCCTCATCATCGGCCCAAACAGAGGTGTGAATCTCAATATTGCCGCGCTTTGCGCGCCAGACTCCGATGGCCGCCATGATCAGCAGTGCCGCCACATTCGCAATTGCCAGAGCCGGGGTCATGGACAGGCAGGACTTCCAGAAAACCACGATTGCCCCAGCCAGGGACAAGACACAGATGACGTAATAAAGGCCATTGGAAACATGAAAGCGGGATTTACTCCAGGCCTCAGGATATTTTCCGGGCAGCCGGATCAGCGCCACGAAGTTCAGAAAAGCGAAAAAGGAGGTAAAGATCTGTACCATATTCGTAATGACGGTAATGGACAGACCGAAAATGACAGGGAGGATACCCAAGATGTACATGAAGGTCAGAATAAAGACGCGGGAGCCCTTGGCGTTCTTCTTTCCAAAAGTGGAAGGGAGCCAACCATCGTCGCAAGACTGGCCTATGGTGATGGCGTTATAGGCAAAGCTGGAGTTCAGGGTAGACAGCAGAGCCATAATGGGGCCGCCTATGATAAAAAAGTAAAACAGCCAGGAAGGGAAGATGCGTTGTGCGGCAAAAACCAAAGTAGTGGAAGACCCGTATTCTTTCACGCTTATCACGCCCACGCCGGCCATGGCTACGCCCACATAAAGAATGATGAGTGTGGGAACGGTCATCAGCAGGGCCGCAGGAATATCCCGCTTGGCGTTTTTGGCATCCCGGCCATAGGCAATAGTCATGTAATAACCCTGGCAGGAGTATACGAACAGCAGGACGGCGCCGGTGAAACCACCGGAAATCTGACCCTTGTTAAAGATAATACCCCAGCCGTTGATCAGAAAATTCGGGTCTGAAAAATTAAAGATCGGCAGCTTGATTTTAAAAATACCCACAATGGCAAAGAGTACCAGCGCGGCTATGAGCAGCCAGGTCATCAGCTTTTGGGCCTTTGCCATTACGTCCACGCCTAATAGATTGACAACAAAGAAGAAGGTCAATAAGGAAATTCCTATCATCGTGCGGGGAATTGCGCCGCCCAGAGCAGGAATAATATCGCCAAGATAGGCAGCCGCGGCGGTGCCGAAAAGGGACAGTGACAGGCATTGTGTCAAATAGGAGAATGCAAAAATTCCGGAAGTAACTGGTCCTGCCAGTTCACACAGCATGGAATAGTTGCCGCCGCCCAGCCGCAGAGTTGATGCGACAAAGATGTAAGGCAGAATCATAATGAAACCCATGATAATAGCCGCAAAGTAGGCAAGCCAGGCGGAATAACCAGTCATTTTGATTGCAGGGACAATAAGGGTGATGACGCCGGCGCCAATAACCTGTCCAACGGCTAGCGCAAAAAGTTCGGTTCTTCCGAGAGTTCCGGGTTTTGGTGCTGGCTCTTTAATCACTTTAATTGCCATAGTAATCTCCTCGTTTTCTCTCTTAATTTAACAGTAACCTCGCAATCTTGATTAAGTGCTTTGCCAGAGATGTCATAACAGGATTTTGACAGGTGGGATATTTGTACCTTTTTCCTCCGAAGTCATGACCGACGATTGAAATTACTCTACCATTTTGTAGAGAATCGCCTTGTCGATAGCTTCTTGAAGGAACTCGTTGCCGATACCGGGCAGGTCTGGAACGGTAAAGTACCCGTTTTCAGGCTGAAGGTTGTACTTCGTGAGGTTCAGGCAGGTGTCCATCCGGTTGCAGGTGTGATGCTCGTGAATTACAAAATTGGGGATGACACATTCCAGATGCAATGCTGCGTTGGTGGTCAGAGGACTGCCGGCGACATGAATCTGGATCCCTGCGTCAAAAGCATGAGCCATGTCGCAGATTTTCTTTACTTCACTGATGCCGCCGCAGTTTCCAATGTCAGGCTGGGCCAACTGCAGAAGGTTGCGCTTAAAGTAGTCGGCGTATTGCCAGCGAGAGAAAAGACGTTCGCCGTTGGCAATGGGAACACTGATGTATTTGGCGATGTATTCTACCGTCTGGGTGGTGGGAGTATTCGGCTCTTCAAATGCCAGAATGTGATATTTTTCGGCCAGCTTGCCAAGCTGCACCGCACCCAGGGCGTCCGGATAGGAGTGGTTTTCCATGATGATGTCAACATCGTCGCCGGCGGCTTCCCGCGACGCCTTCATCCGGGCTTCCACCATCTTGAGCTGAGAAGGCGTGAGAAAACCGGTAGTATCCAGAAAGCTCAGGGGCTTGCCCTCCTCGTCCCGGTCGAAGAAGTCGATCTTCACCGCGTCGAATCCCTCGGCCACAGCTAACTTCACATTGTGGGCGTAATCCTCCGGATTGACAGCCCAGAGGTGCTCGCTCACTCCGACCTGCCCCCAGCCAAACTGTAATTGGCTGGCGTAGGTGCGAAGCTTGTCGCGCGTTTTACCACCCAGCAACTGATAGACAGGAACATTAAAATATTTTCCTTTAATATCCCAAAGCGCGACATCAATCGCTGCAATACCGGAAAATACCACCGGGCCGCCGTTCTGGCCCCAAAAAGTCTTTTTATACATGCTTTCCCAGATTAGCTCAGTTTGCAGCGGATCCATACCGATGATAAGTTCAGCCAGGTCGCATACCATGCCAAACGCCGCGGAACCACCCACGCCGTAGGCCATGCCGGCTTCACCGTCGCCGCGAATTCCCGTGTCGGTGTGGATTCGGCAGCCGATTGGGCTGTTCATTTTGCTCTTGGCAGTGGGAAGGCGAAAGACTTCCACCTTTTTAATTTTCATACAACTCTTCTCCCTTTTCGTTTATTCGCTTGATCACTTGTTCGCTATGTAATCAGTATATATAACATTTATTGTAAAGTCAAGAAATATATATTGAATTCGTGAAAAAAATTGATTTAGCATATAAATTTTTGTTTAATTTTAGTAAATTGGCTTCAAAGGTTGACTGTTGCTAGACAACTCCCAATAAATGCTAAAGGGTTGCGAAGATTTCCAACATGGAAAAATTTCACATAAGAGCCGTAAAAGAATAGTTACGGGGGTGTTGCAAAATGAAAATTTTGCAACACCCCCGTTCATGTTGAAAAGTGATCTAAATACGAAGCTTTTGTTGAAAACTTTGCGAGACAAATCGTCGAAATAGGAATAGCAATGCTAAGCTCCGCCGTAAAGCGAAGCTGAAAAATCAATCATTTTCTGTTTTTCTGGAATCTACTCTTTTTGAAGGCAAAACAAATGTGTTTTTAACCTTCCTGTGTTGCATTTCGCACAGAGCTTGTTCAAGTTGTAGCCCATGCACAAAAGGTAAAGCTCCGTTGAAATGTTTGCCCGGCCCCGGGTAAGAAAGCGCTTGAATTTGCGGTTGCTTTTCAGAACGCCGAAGGCCCCTTCCACCTGGATAGAGCGGTTCATCCGAAGCGTAATTCCACGTTCGGTTTTAATGTTTTTCCGGGAATCGTCACTCAGGCGAACCAAATCCGTTTTCACTCTCAGTTCTTTCGGCGTGCCGCTTTTTGCCTTGCAGCAAGCTTCACGGCACGGGCAGCCGACGCAGCTATCGCACCGGTAATACGCCGTCGTTGGGAAATATCCCTGCCGATTCCGCTGCGTACTTTCGTGATGGAAAAGAAGCTTTCTGCCGGCCGCGCAGACATAGCAGTCTTGCTGTTTGTCATATTGCATATTCTCCCGGCGGCCGATCTGCTGCCTGAACTTTTTGTTTTTTTGTGCTTCGTAGTTGATGGGTTTGATGAAGCTGGTCTGCCCGTTTCCCTCCAGATACAGGTAGTTGTCCAGACTTTCATAGCCCGCGTCCGCCACAATATCCCGGTAGCGTTCCCCATGCTGCTGTTCGAGTCTGCGCAAAAAGGGTCGCAGCGTCCCGCTGTCCGTCCGGTTCGAAAAAGCCGCGGCGCCTGTGATGTACTCGCTGTTCACGGCAATCTGCACATTGTAGCCCGGTTTGAGCTGCCCGTTGCGCATATGGTCTTCCTTCATATGCATAAAGGTGGCATCCGGATCTGTTTTGGCATAACTGTTACGACTGTTTCCCATTAAAAACAGCTTCTTCTCATAGCCCTCCCACTTTTCCAGCAATGTAAAAATCTTCTCATACGCCCGCTGCCGGGGCGGCTTGCGGCGACCGGCTCCATGTACAAAATGAATTCCGTTTTTCTCACAGGCCGCCTTTTCCGATTTTACCAATTCACGGAACTTTTTCAGGGTCACATTGCCGGAAATTCCACGGCTTTCAAATTCCTCACGCACGGCATCCTTCACTTTGGCCAAATATTTCTCCGTCGTCTTGCGCCAGACAAACGTGTAGCGGTTCGCCCGGCTCTCCAGCTTGGTGCCGTCGATGAATACCTCGTCGTGCTCCGTCTCGCCCATCTGTTCCAGGCGCCGGACAAATTGGTAAAACAAATCTTCCACCGCTTCTTTGGTGCGTCCGGTGCGAAACCTCGCAAACGTGCTGTAGTCCGGCACCGGTTCTCCATTGAGCAGCCACATGAAGTCCACGCGTTTCCGGCAGGCCTCCTCCAGCTTTCGCGTCGAGTAGATGCCGCACATGTAACCGTACACCAATACCTCAAAGATGATCCGGGGTTCAGCCGCCGATTTCCTTCCCTGTGAAGAATAGGCGCGATACAGTTCCCTGTAATCCAGTTCCTCAAGCTGCGCGCTGGCAAGCCGTACCGGATCATCCTGCGGTATTGTTATTTCCATATCCATTGGGAGCGTCAACTGTTGATTTTTTCGCTCAAATCTGTTATGCTCTAAGAGCTTTTTATTTTCTTTCACAACTAAATTTTAAAGCAAAAAGCCGGAGCTGCCAATACCTTTTCGTATGGTTGCTCCGACTTTTTTTCGTGCCGTTTTGCAACACCCCCTACTTCCGCGGCGCCAAAGGCGCAACCTGTTCCCTGTGGCCCCCTGAAGGGGCTGATAGTTCCGCCGTCTGCTGTCGCTCTGTTGTTACTTTTTCTTGTAACTATCCATTGTGTCACTGAATGACATTTGATCTTCCGTCAAATCTTCTTTGAGCTGATTCTGAATATATTCCTGAATGATTTTTCTGTTTCTGCCAACTGTATCAACGTAATACCCCTCACCAAAAGCGCTTTCCGAATTTCTCAAAAACAGCTCAACTCTTTCCTTTGAGAAATTCTACAAATCCGGAAACGATCATTTTTGGTGGAATCGATACAAGCATGTGTATATGGTCCGGGCACGCATTCGCTTTTATAATTTCAACGCCCTTCCATGTGCATATGTCTCTCAACATCTTTCCTATTGCTGCTCGTTGCTTTCCATAGATTTCTTTTCTACGGTACTTTGGAGTAAAGACTATGTGATATTTTCAGTTCCATTTCGTATGTGCTAAACTGTAGCTGTCCTGCGGGTTACTTTTATTTGTGACCATGTAAACTACCTCCTTTTCCTGACTGTTGATGGCGAAACCACAGCCATTATAGCAAAAGGAGGTCCTTTTTTCACTTTTGATCGCGAAAGCTCTTATGATCTCACCGGCACCGCCGGTGGTTTTGCTAAACAACAAAGTCCAGGCAGCTTTTGCGCCGCCTGGACTTAGAAGAAATTCTTATTGTTAAGTTACGGTATTTTAATGATTCCGGTTTCTGCCGGTGGATTTTTCTTTCGAACATCGGGAAAATACGGCAGACAGATCTCAACGCTTGAATAGGACTTCATCGCCGTAGAAAGCGGAGGGCACCCCAAAAGAGCCCATCCTTCGCTTAACGCGTTGAATGGGTTCTTCGACCGGCTGGCGGCGGTATGAAGAGAATGCCGCCGTACTGCTTTTACATTATTATTTAAGTAAAACCCTGAGTCCCGAAAAACTAAGCTGGACAGCGTACACAGGGAAGGCGGGCAAAGGAGAGCCCAAAAGTTCTTAAATCAATTACCGAGATGGAAGCGATTCATGTTATACAGCAGATGAAAGAGCATCGCCTGTTCCGCTTCCACAGGACGTCTGTCCCGGATTGCTTCGAAAATACATCGGTGGGATTTCAGCGTCTGCTCGAATTCCTGACGGCTGACGACGGTGGAAAATACGGTGACGCCCTCGCTAATGATTGGGATCAAGTTGGAGACGACAAGGTTTCCGGAACAGCGCGCGATTTGAGCGTGGAAATTCCGGTCTTTTTCCGCAAACCGTGTGTGCTGGGCAATCTGCCCTTCTACCTCCAGCAGGGAGACTTCCAGATTCGCAATCTCCTGCGGGGTTGAATTCTGCGCCGCCAGCGCGGCGATCGGGGGTTCAATGACGCAGCGCAGCTGGAGCAGGTCCCTTGTCAGTTTATTTTTATCCTTGATCATGGAAAACCCCAGGGGGTCGTCCGGTACGCCCATCTTTTTCGAGATGAACGTGCCGGCGCCCTGACGGATTTCGATGACATTGTTCGACGCAAGCGCACGCAAAGCTTCGCGCGCCGTATTCCTGCTTACGCCGAGCATGCCGCCGAGCTCGTATTCATTGGGAAGCTTGTCGCCCGGCTGGTAATTTTTGTCCTGTATGATTTTTATGATTTCATTCGTAGTCCGCTCGATCAAAGTTTTATGATCCATGGATGGACCAGATGTTTTTTCCTGCATCGGCACAACCTTCCGCTGTCCGGCGGCGGAGCGCCGGCATGATTATTTTCCAAATAAGTTTAACACAAAAGATTTTATGATGAAATACCAAAGCCGTTAAAATTAGTGGGCGGAGATGTTTTTTGTAACAATGACGTCGCTGCCAAGCCCAAGAACATTGTGGATCACCGTCTGGCCGATTGAGACAGGAGCCGTCAGCTTTGCCTTTTTGATTTCGTCCATTACATCGAAAATCCGGCTCTTTGGTACGGGATTGGACAGGCGGACGCTTGCTAGAGGAAGGGCGCCGCCTTCCAGCAAAACGGAAGAGGCAATGTTTCGAACCGGGTTGATTAGTTCTTGACGCACATACTCCTGACCGCGTGAACAACCCGCTCCCTGGACGGAGATAATTCTCCCTTCTTCCAATTCCGCGGAGATTTCACATCCGTTGGGACAGATGATGCACACAAATTTTTTTAGCATAATGCTCGCACCTCCAGGTCTCCGTTCCCAGAGAGGGATTCCTGCCTGACGGGAATCTGAATCATTTCTGCGGGAATGGCCTTTTTCATTTTTTTGCGCTGTATGACCTTACCGTTCTGAAGAATCTGAATTTCACACCCGATAAGCGGCCGGTTGACCCGCAGAGACAGGGTGAAGCTTTCTTTACCGCTGATTTTTTGCGGAACGGTATGGTTGATGTTTCCGTCCGTCAAAATTCTCAGCCGGTTTTCCGGCAGACCGCCGGTTTTGATGTATTCTGCGACGGAATCCGCGAGATGTTCCGCCTCCAGTGATACGAAATCCACCAGGTCGTGGACATGCAGAACGTTACCGGCCGCAAAAATTCCTTCTACGCTGGTCCGGCAGAATTCATCCACCACAGCCCCTTTCGTCCGGGGATCCAGTTTTACACCGGCCTGCAGCGAAAGCTCGTTTTCCGGAATCAGACCAACGGAAAGAATCAGGGTATCGCAGGCAAAATCCTGTTCCGTGCCGGGAATCGGCTTCAGTTTTTCATCCACCTGCGACACTGTGACACCGGTTAGGCGCGTTTTCCCGTGGATATCCGTAACTGTTTTGCTCAGGTAAAGCGGGATGCCGTAGTCGTCCAGGCATTGGTGGATGTTTCTCGGCAGGCCGCTCGGATAGGGTTGAATTTCAAAAACGGCGGAAACTTCTGCGCCTTCCAGCTTTAGGCGCCTTGCCATGATCATGCCGATATCTCCGGAGCCCAGAATAACGACTTTCTTTCCGATCATCCGGTTGTGCAGGTTGATGTAGGACTGCGCGACTCCGGCGGTGAATACCCCGGCGGGCCGCTCGCCCGGGATCGCCAGTGCTCCGCGCGTGCGCTCCCTGCAGCCCATTGCGAGAACCACTGCTTTCGCCTCAAAATGTGTGAATCCTTCTCGGTTTACCGCCGTGACGACCCTGCCCGGAGTGAGGGACAAAACGGAAGTCCCGGTTAGAATCTGGATATTCTCTTTTTCCGCTTCGTCCAGAAACCTCTGCGCATATTCCGGGCCGCTGAGTGTTTTATGGAACCTGGTGAGGCCGAATCCGTCGTGGATACACTGTTTCAGGATGCCGCCGGCAGTATCCTCGCGCTCGAGAATCAGGATGTCCCTGATGCCTCTTCGGCAGAGTTCAACCGCCGCGGCGAGCCCGGCGGGGCCGCCTCCGATGATAACTACGTCTTTCTTTTTCAAGAATAGCACCTTCTTTTCACATATTTTCTCGTCCGGAGTCCGATTAACCCCGGACCTTTCCGGTAAAAATTCTTGAGTTTTTCCGTTCATAGAGAAGCTTTTCAGGGGGAATTCCCAGTTCCTGCTCGATCAGCTCTGCGACGCGCATCTGGCAGTACCCGCCCTGGCAGCGGCCCATCATGGAGCGTGTCCGGTATTTGATTCCGGTCAGCGTATGGACGCCGAGCGGATTATGGATCGCCTGAATGATGTCCGCCTTCGTGACTTCTTCACAGCGGCAAATCACGTCGCCGTAGTCCGGATCCAGAGCGACCAGTTCCCGCTTTCTTTCCTCGCTCTGCAGGGCGAAGCGCTCGGGGCCTTTCCGGCGCGGTTGGAAGTCCGAATTCGGTTTCAGATCGGTTCGCTCCGCTATCAGAGAGACCACCCTCCGTGCAATTGGCAAAGCAGCCGTCAGGCCGGGGGATTCAATGCCAATCAGGTTTACCGCCTGTGGGGCGACTTCGTCCCGCACCTCGATTTTGAAGTCCTGAATGACGCCGTTTTTATCCACCCATTTCGGAAGAATACCTGAGTAGTTTCTAATATAGTCAGCTCTGTGAATGCAGGGCCAGAGCTCGGAGGCGTTTTGAGCCAGAAAATCGATGCTTTTCTGCGAGACCCCGTAATAAGTGAAGTTCGTCACGTTTTCCGCATTCGGGCCGATGATGACGTTTCCGTCTACCGTCGGCGTAACATGAACCCCCATATAGGTATTGCTGGGAACGGGGTAAACGGGCATCGGAAGCAAGGAACCGGTTTTTTTGTCCAAGATGATATAGTCGCCCTTCGACCCGATAATCCGGTAGCCTGTGATTCCAAGCATATTGGAGATACTGCCGCATCCCAGTCCTGCACAGTTGACAATCCAGCGCGTGCGAAAAAATCCGTCCGTTGTGGTGACCGTATAGCTCTGATCCGGATTTCTGCGGATCGCTGTCACCTCATGCCCAAAGAAAAAAGAAGCCCCGTTCAAAGCCGCGTTTTCTGCAAGCGCGATGGTGTACCGAAACGGGTCGACGATGCCGCTGCCTGAGGAAAACAACGCAAATTCGCCCTGAACGGCGGGTACCAGTTCGTGCAGGCGCTTCCGACCGATCAGGGTCAGCCCGCGAACCCCGTTCCGTTTTCCCTGAAGCATCGTTTTTTCTAGATTTTTCATGTCTTCGTCCGTGTTTCCAACCAGCAATTTGCCGGTGCGCCGGAACGGTACGTCCAATTCTTCGGCGATATGATCGAATTCCTGGTTACCCTCCACACACAGCCGTGCCTTCAGGCTGCCGGTATCATAAGCGAAACCTCCGTGTATCACTCCGGAATTCCGGCCGCTGGTTTCGTTGCAGACGTCCAGATTTTTTTCCAGAACACCGATTTGCAGTTTGTATCTCGTCAATTCCCGGGCGACGGCCGAGCCAACAACGCCGCCTCCAATGATAAGTACATCGAATTGCTGCTGCATAATTTTTTCACCTCAATAATAGTGGTCCAATGTTTTACAGGACTGTTATAGCATATAAATGCAGTAATGTAAAGATATAAGCATTGATTTTATTTAATTTAAATAATTGTAATACCAATTTATTATAGTTTATAGCAATATAGGTACTATGTTTATAAAAACTAGATAATTATATGCTGGAAATATATATGATTAATATTCATTATTATATATAAGTGGTTAATTAATAAATCTCAGATTGTGATTTTGAGACTTGATTTTACACTGAAAAGTGAGGGAATAGAGCCTTTATTGGATGATTGTTATACAATATTAATAAAATAAATTAAACTATATCATGAAATATGTTAATAGACAAACTGATATATTAGTATTAACATATTAATCGATGAGTGTATTGAAAGAAGGGAAAATCAGACATGAGAAATCGTTCGGATAAGCGGATCACAGGAAATTTGCCGAATCTGTTACTTGAAGTTCCGGCCCTTCTTGCCGTAAGCGCTTCGTTCATATCGCTGCTCCTGAGGTACAGGTTTCTTCCGGAACAGATTCCGGATTTATTTTGGTCAGGATCGAATACGGTGTCCAAAAACTATTTGCTGTATCTGTTCGCTTTGCAGGTGGTTTCCTATCTGCTTTTAACTCTGTTTCAAATTCATCCTGAATGGAGAATGTACTCTTCAAAGCTGTTGCCGGTCCTGAAAGAGGAGAAAGCCAGAAAAGCACTTTACCGTTTCAGTACTTTTTCTGTGCTGGCAGTAAAAACCGAAGCGCTTTTAACCCTGAGCGCAATCGTGATTGGAACGATTCTTGGGAAAAATGTAACAGGGCTGGTACTTGTTATGCTGGCGGTCATACTGTTCACCCTGATCTTTTTCAAGACCGATTTGCCAAAGCAGCATGCCTGAAACTGCTGCCGTGGCATTGATGGAATATTGTGTCTGTCGTTGTTAGGAGATGTTGAGCTTGGATTACAAAGCAGTCAAAATTAATAAACCGGGTGATCTTGTTATCTCAACGGAGCATTTGCCGGATGAAATCGGTGAAAACGAGGTCTTGATCCGAGTCAGGGCAGCCGGCATCTGCGGTTCGGACGTGGGAATTTTCAAGGGAACCAATTCTCTTGCGACCTATCCGCGCGTTATTGGACATGAAATTGCGGGAGAGGTCGTGAAAACCGGATCCGTCTCCGGTTCCTTCAAAAAGGGCGACCATGTCGTGATTGATCCGGTCGTCGCCTGCGGTCATTGCTATGCGTGCCGAAAAGGTCAGCCAAACGTTTGTGAAAACCTGAAGGTCAGGGGTGTCCATGCCGACGGGGGATTTGCCGAGTACATGATTTCACGCAAGGAAAATGTCTATAAGATTTCCGACCGGATCAGCTTTGAGGAAGCAGCCCTGGTCGAACCGTTTTCCATCGCGGCGCAGGTGATCTGGCGTGGGAAGATTACTTCTGACGACCTGGTGCTGATCAATGGATGCGGCCCGATCGGACTGATTGTTCTGCAGGCCTGTAAGGTGATCGGAGCCCGGTGCATGGTCAGCGATCTTCTCGATTCCCGGTTAGAGAAGGCGAAAAGTTTCCATGCGGATTATATTGTGAATCCTTCCCGCCGGAACCTCGAAGAATATGCGATGGAGGTAACACAGGGGCGCGGAGTCAATAAAATCGTCGACGCTGTCGGTGTACCCGCTGTTCTGGAACAGGCTGTTCGGATTGCTTCGAATGCGGGTGCAATCATCACACTTGGATTTACCCCGAAGCTGTCCGCTGTCGCGGAACTGGATATCACGAAAAAAGAGCTGGAAATTTGCGGTTCCCGCCTGAACAGCCATAAATTCCCGCAGGTAATCGAGTGGTTTGAAAAAGGGCTGATTCAACCCGGCAAAATGATCTCGCATGAGTTCTTTTTCGAAAATATCCTGGACGCGTTGAAACTGAACGACTCGGAACCCCAGAATATTTCTAAAATTATTTTGAAGTTCTGAAGGCGTTTGTGTTTATATTTCTTAACAGAAAGAAAGGAAGAGGAATTTGAAAAGGAAATTAGCAAAACTGACAGGTGTGATTCTTTCCGCTTTGATGGTAGCGTCAATCGGAACAGGCTGCTCGAACAGCGGAGCCGCTTCCGGTGGCACGGGGAGTACGGATGGTTCGTCGGCCTCCGGCGGATCCGGCTCCACAAAGTATACGCTGCTGTTTGGCACAACAACGAACGAGGACGACCCCTGGTCCAAAGCCGCGGTAAAATTTGCAGATACAGTGAAAGAGAAGTCCAACGGGCTGATTGATGTTAAGGTGTATCCGAACAATCAGCTCGGTTCTGAAACCGACGTCATTCAGGCGGTTCAGAACGGAACGGCGGATATGCTTGTCACAGGCGAGTCCCTCCAGAAATGGGCGCCGCTTGCGGCGATGGTTGCCGTTCCATACCTGGTTCACGATGAAGCAAGCCTGAAAAAACTGGCGAGCGGTTCGATCGGAAAAGAAATCGAAGATCAGATTTCTCAAAAAGCAGGTTTAAAATGTCTGACCTATTTTGTCCGCGGACCCCGTGAACTGACCGCGAATAAAGAGATCAAAACTCCGGATGACGTAAAGGGGATCCGGTTGAGAATTCCGAATGCGCCTCTTTACATTAAACCTTGGGAAGCCGCCGGAGCAAAGCCTACTCCGATGGCGCTGACCGAAGTATTTACGGGGCTGCAGCAGAATACGATTGATGCCCAGGAAAATCCGTTCGCTATGATCAAGTCAAATAACTTCCAGGAAGTTCAGAAATACTGCATGCTGACGGACCATGTCAGAAGCTGGATTTATGTTGTAATCGGTCAGAAGAAATTTGACTCCATGCCTGCGGATCTTCAGAAGGTTGTCACGGATGCCGCCGCCGAAATGCAAACCTATGAAAACCAACTGTTTGAACAGAGTGAAAAGGATGACCGCGCCTGGCTGGAACAGAAAGGCATGAAGTTCGTCGATGTGGATCAGGCTGCTTTTGAAAAAGCAATGACGCCGGGGGTCCTTGCCACGCTGAGCAACGAACAGAAGAAAGTATACGACGAAATCAAGGCGACCTTTAAATAAGAGACAGTTGACGGAGGAGGCCGGTCCGTGGTTTACGGCGGACCGGCTTTGTATTTAAAGTATGACTGCAAAGGATTGGCTTATGGAAAAAATTAAAAAAATTTTAGATCGGGTCTTTGGAGTCGTTTCCATTCTTTGCCTTTTGGGGCTGATTTTTACCGTATTGATTCAGATTATCAGCAGAACATTCCTTCCGCAATCCCCGTCCTGGACAGAAGAAGTATCCCGCTTCTTTTTTGTGAGCGGTGTGTTATACACAACCGGTATCGCTAAAGGAGCGAATGCCTATGTAAATGTTGATATTCTGGAGCAAAATCTGCAGCCGGGTGCAAAAAAAGTCTATTCCGTTTTCATCGATTTGCTGGTTCTGGTATTTGCCGTGACATTCTTCTGCGAATCTCTCGCGTTTACCCAGTCGGGGGCGGGATTCATCGCAGATACGATTCCCATTACCATGAACTATATTTATTTTGGAACGATAGCCTCCGGACTTCTGATTGCGGTGTATACGTTGTTTGACATCGTCTTCATTTTGACCGATAAAAAAGAAAAGGCGGGTGATGCCAAATGATGGTGGTTATGCTTTTTGTAGTATTCCTGATTTTCGTCATGATCGGAGTACCGATTGCGTTCTGCCTTGGCCTATCTTCCATTTTGTATCTGCTGACTGCTGGGATTCCGCTCTCGATCGTTCCGCAGAAATTGTATTCCGGAATCGATAATTTTGTTTTGATTTGCATCCCAGGATTTATTCTCGCCGGTAATCTGATGAATACAGGCGGAATCACAAAAAGGATCGTGACGTTCAGCAATGCCCTGTTTGGCCGTTTGACGGGCGGGCTGGCGATGGCCGACGTGGGAGCTTCCATGATTTTTGCGGGAATTTCAGGAACGGCCGCGGCTGACTGTGCAAGCATCGGAGGAATTTTGATTCCCGCTCTGGTTGATGACGGCTATGATGCGGATTTTGCCTCAGCATTGACTGCAAGCGCTTCGACGCTTGGTCCGATCATTCCGCCCAGCGTCCCGATGATTGTGGCGGGTACGGTTGCAAGCCTGTCTGTCAGTAAATTGTTCGCGGTCGGCATCTTTCCAGGCTTGATTCTTGCCATTGCGCTTTGCGCTCTTTCCTATGTTATTTGTAAAAAGAGGAATTATCCAAAAGGCGAAAAAACCTCTTTGAAATACATTCTTCATACGCTGCGTGCCGCGATCTGGGCGATTCTTCTGGTTGTGTTAATCCTCTTCCTGATTCTGAGCGGCGTATGCACGCCCACAGAGGCGTCTATTATCGCAGTGATTTACGCGCTGGTGGTTGGGCTGTTCATTTACCGTGATCTGCATCTGAAGGTTTTGCCTAGAATTTTCATCGAAAGCATGATTGCGACAGCATCTATTGAACTTCTGGTGGGAATTGCAAATTTGTTTGCATGGATTTTGACCCGCGAACAGGTTCCGCAGATGGTTGCAAGCAGTATCCTGAGTCTGACTTCAAACAAATTCATCGTTTTGCTGCTCATTAACGTCCTGCTGCTGTTCGTGGGGACTTTTATGGATACGACCGTTGCGATCATCATCCTGATGCCGATTCTGCTGCCTGTCGCGACATCCGTAGGGGTGGACCCGATTCAGTTTACCCTGATTGTGGTCCTGAACCTGGTCATTGGACTGACAACGCCGCCGGTTGGTATCTGCTTGTTCATATCTTCCTCCATTGGGAAGGTATCGCTTGCGAAAATCACCAGGCAGGTCATGCCTTTCCTGGCGGTCAGCTTAGGTGTTCTGATGCTGATCACTTATGTGCCTCAGCTTTACATGTGGATCATTCCATTGCTTTTCCCTGCGGGTTAGCATTTGGGATGGAAGCGGCCTTCTGTTTTTGAATTTTCTGAACGGCTGATTTCAACGGAGCGCCGTCCTAAAAATGGTTTATACTGCCACCAGCTGTTCCGACATTCCCTTTTGCCGGATCTTCTGTTCATAGAATCTATCAGATTGGAGTACTAGCAACTTATGGAAATGACAATGAGATGGTTTGGAACCGGTTACGATTCCGTCACGTTGGAGCAAATTCGGCAAGTCCCGGGGGTTCAGGGCGTCGTTACGACTCTGTATGGGACCAAGCCCGGAGAAATTTGGCCGGTTGAGGCGATCCGGTCAATGAAAAAGCAAGTGGAAGACTGCGGCCTGCGTGTCAGCGGAATCGAAAGTGTTAATATTCACGATGCGATCAAAGCGGGGACGCCGGAAAGGGACAAGTATATTCAAAATTACATTACAACGTTGGAGCATCTTGGTCAGGAAGGGATTCGTCTTGTTTGTTACAATTTTATGCCTGTTTTTGACTGGACCAGGTCGGACCTTGCGAAGCGGAATCCTGACGGATCCACTACGATGAGCTACGACCAGGAAATGATCGACAAGATAAATCCGGATGAAGCGTTTGAATCCATTAACAAGAAGTCCAACGGATTTGTAATGCCGGGTTGGGAACCGGAACGGATGGCTGAGATGAAAAAGCTGTTTGAACTGTACCGGAACGTTGATGAAGAAACCCTTTTTGCAAACTTGAAATATTTTCTGGAAGCAATCATGCCCGTGTGCGAGAAATATGACATCAAGATGGCGATTCATCCGGATGATCCCGCGTGGCCGGTATTCGGTCTCGCCCGAATTATGACCAATAAGAAAAATCTTTTGCGGTTGGTTCACATGGTGGACCATCCCTGCAACGGGATAACGCTTTGCACCGGCTCCCTGGGTTCGAATCCCAAAAACGATATTCCGGATATGATCTACGCGTTAAAGAGCCGTATCTATTTTGCACATGTCCGCAATCTGAAACATAACGGACCCGGACGCTTTGAAGAAACCGCTCATTTATCTTCCTGCGGTTCCATTGATATGTATGATGTCATGAAGGCGCTGTACGAAACCGGATTTAACGGCGTGATCCGCCCTGACCACGGAAGGGCCATTTGGGGAGAAGTCTCCATGCCGGGCTACGGCCTTTATGACCGTGCGCTGGGAGTGGCTTATCTGAACGGACTCTGGGAGAGTATTGAAAAATCCGCTTGCGGACGCTGAAAACTGAAACTGTTTTGATCGCGTATGATCCATCTTTTTTCTATATGAAGTTTATGATATACTATTAAAAATAGTATCAATATGGTGTTTGACAAGATTACAGATAGGTCTGCGGAAGGGAAATGGAAACGATGGACCATGAAAAAGCGGTAGGAAGCAGAGAAGAATTTCAAAAGCGGACGAAAACCATGGGCGACGATATCTACACTAATCTTCGAAGTTATATCATTGAACTGAAAATCCGGCCGGGTGAAATTGTCAGCATAAAAGACATTGCGGAGGAATGGGGAGTGGGGCGCTCTCCGGTGCGCGACGCGCTGATCCGGCTGGAAAAGGAAGGCCTAATCACCTCCCTCCCGCAGCGCGGAACTATGATTTCACGAATCGACCTGCACCGCGTTGAAGAGGAACGGTTCCTCCGCGCCTGCCTGGAGGAAAAAACGGTCTCCATCTTTCTGCAGAAGCATACGGATGAAGATATCGAAAACCTGAAAAAATGCCTGAATGATTTGAAGGAAAGCGTACTGAGCCATGATTGCCGCAAACTTTTGTGGTACGACGACAATTTTCATAAGGTCTTTTTCACCGCTACGAATAAGGAGCTTTGCTGGGAAACGCTTCAGAATTTTTCCGGCCATTACAGAAGAGTGCGTCTTCTTACCGTTCTGCAGAGAACGATTCTCGATAATATCATCATTCAGCATGAAGAAATTCTGGAGTGTATCATCAGCAAAAAAGAAGAGCAGCTGCAAAAGCTATTGCAGTATCATCTGGAAAAAATTAATTGCGAAGAGCTCGAGCTTCAGGAGCGTTATCCCGATCTTTTTGAACGGGAACAGGGAATTCACCGGCAGCCTTCCGATTTTTTGCAAACTGATTTTCTTCGAAGGCTTGAATAGAAAATGAACTCAGCGATCTGAGCGGAAACTTTCTTCCGTTCGTCCCGGAGATCATGGAGGAACAGAATATGAAATTGAATTTACGGGAATTAAGGAATCAAAAGGTCTGGCAGAAAGCTGAAATCAAGCTGCCGTGCTTCGACCTGGAGAAGGTCCGTCTTGAAACGCATAAACGGCCAGTCTGGATTCATTTCGGAGCCGGAAATATTTTTCGCGCCTTTCTGGCGGCTGTTCAGCAGAATCTGCTGAACAGCGGGCTTGAGAAAACGGGGATTATCGTGGCCGAAGGGTATGATTACGAAATTATTGAAAAAACTTACCGCCCTCATGATAACCTGAGCCTGCTCGTGACTTTAAAGGCGGACGGCAAAATAGAAAAAACCGTTGTCGGCAGCATCACGGAATCCCTGGTTGTCGACGGCAAATACCGGGAGGACGCTTCCCGCCTGAAGGAAATCTTTACCGCTCCTTCCCTTCAGATGGTCAGCTTTACGATCACGGAAAAAGGCTACTGCCTGACCCGCCCGACTGGAGAACTGCTTCCCGACGTGGAAGAGGACTTTGCAAACGGAATGGTCAGCCCTAAAAGCTATATTGGAAAGCTGGTATCCCATCTGCATGAGCGCTACCTTGCCGGAAAACTCCCGCTAGCGCTGGTCAGTATGGACAACTGCTCTCACAATGGAAGCAAACTGTATGAAGCGGTCAACCGTTTTGCGCGGGAGTGGGTGAAAAACGGCTTTGCGGACGAAGGATTCTCCGCTTACCTCAACAATCCAAAGCTGATTTCTTTTCCATGGACCATGATCGACAAAATAACCCCCAGGCCGGACGAGGGCGTGAGGGAAATGCTGAGTGAATGCGGGTTTGAGGACACCGCCGACATTATTACTCGGAAACATACCTACAGCGCGCCGTTTGTCAATTCGGAAGAGGTTCAGTATCTGGTGGCGGAAGACTGGTTCCCGAATGGCCGTCCCATGCTCGAGCGCGGCGGGGTTATCTTTACGACGCGTGAGACAGTGGACAAGGTGGAGAAAATGAAAGTGTGCACCTGCTTGAATCCGCTTCACACCGCTCTGGCAATTTTCGGCTGCCTGCTGTCTTTTACCAAGATCAGCAGCGAGATGAAGGACCCGGACCTTCGAAAACTGGTCGAGATCATCGGATACCGCGAAGGGTTGCCCGTTGTAGTAAACCCGGGAATCATCGATCCCCGCATGTTTATCGACGAGGTCCTGAACATCCGGATTCCAAACCCATTCATGCCGGACACCCCCCAAAGGATCGCGACGGATACTTCCCAGAAGCTTCCCATCCGATTCGGTGAGACGATCAAAGCGTATCTGCGCAGCGAAACCCTCAAGGCTCAGGATCTGAAGCTGATTCCGCTGGTTCTGGCCGGATGGTGCCGGTACCTGATGGGAATCGACGACTCAGGAAAGCCTTTTGAGGTCAGTCCGGACCCGATGTATGAAAGTGTAAGCGCCTGTCTTTCCCATATCAGGCTGGGGCAAAAAGGTCCTTTCCACACCGAACTGGGGCCGATCTTTTCCAACGATAAAATTTTTGGAGTCAATTTGTATGAGGCCGGCCTGGGCGATGTTGTGGAAAAAGATTTCGAGGAGCTCGTTTCCGGAGTGGGTGCCGTCAGGCTCGCACTGAAAAAGCATTTGTCGGAAGATGAGTAGAAGTTGGGTTCTTGCAAAAAATTCCGCGACGGAAAAACCGCCGCGGCATTTTTATGTTGTAGCTTGAGCGCAAACAAGGGACTGTTGCAAAATAGCCTCGACGAAAAATATTGCACAAAAAATGCGCCTTGATTGGGCTTCGGCAGCCGCTTCAAGACGCACTTTCTTGCTTTTGGAGCTATTCCTTTGTGCAATTTGCTATCGCAAATTCATTTTGCAACAGCCTCAATTAAAAGCTTATAGCGAAAAAAGGCCTCCAATGTTAGAATTGATGAAGGTTCGCCAACCGCATCAAAAAACAAAGGAGGACATGTCATGAATGACATAAACAGTCTATCACATTCAAAATGGAGATGCAAATATCATATAGTTTTCGCTCCAAAGTACAGGCGGCAAGAAATATACGGTCAAATAAAAGCGGACATAGGGCAGATATTACGAAAGCTATGCGAACAAAATGGAGTGGAAATAATAGAGGCACAAGCGTGCCCAGACCACATACACATGATGGTGAGTATACCACCAAACCTAAGTGTAGCGCAGTTTGTGGGATATTTAAAGGGAAAAGGCTCATTGATGATATTTGACAGACACGCAAATTTGAAATACAAATATGGGAACAGACATTTTTGGTGCAGAGGGACTATGTAGACACAGTGGGAAGAAATGCGAAAGTAATTGAAGAATATATCAAAAATCAATTACAAGAAGATATAGCATCCGACCAAATAACACTCAAAGAATACATAGACCCGTTTACAGGTAGCAAGGAAACAAAGGCATAAAAATAGGCAGCCGCTTTAGCGGCTGCCAGTGAAAGTCGGAATAGTCCGGCGGACGCTTAACGATGATTTGGGACGCTACGGCAAGACGTCGCGTTTCGGTCTCAAAGGACGGAAAATGGTCGATGACATAACCTGAGTAATCGAGATCGAACTCCCAGCGCTCCATTTCGCCGTTGACGTAGGCGGATATAAAATTCACAAGGAATTGTCCGTGCTTCCCTAATTTCAATTAGTCATCTCCCATGCGTAGCCCTCTGCTTTTGGTATCGGACAAAAGCAGCTTCGCGGTATATTTTTGCCGTCGGGCAAGTAACCATCGCGGCTTGTTTTCATCATCTTTTTGATACCGATAGTTTACGACATTTCAGCAAATTAAGATATTGGCAACCCGACGAAAATCACGGTGGAATAAATGTGGAAAACTTGAACGGCTCAAACAACGCTCAGCCCTTCCAACTGATGTACGGCGCGAGGCTGGTCAATGGACAGGTCTTCGGTCAGCCACCGAAACTGCTGCGGTGTGATGCATCGCGCTTCATTTTCCGACCGCGGCCACTGAAAGCGCCCCCCACTCCAGCCTTTTGTAAAGCAGTACGAACCCGTTGCCTTCCCAGTACAGCGCTTTAAGGCGGTCACACCGCCGCCCGCAGAACAGAAACAGCGCGTTGGAGAAGGGATCCAGCTGAAAGCTTTGTTGTACCATCGCCGACAGGCCGTCGATTGATTTGCGCAGGTCGGTGTAACCGCACGCCACATAGATTTGTTCGGCGTGGGATATGTCCCTTAACATCCCCGTAACACCTTCAGAACGGTCTCCACGGCGGACAGATTCGCTTCGCCTCCGATTTCGATTTCAGCGCCGTTCAAACGGATGACGATACTGCCGCTGTCTCTGCTGCTCGGCATAGTCAATGCGGCAAATACCGGAGATTCCTTTTGTGAAGGCATATCTTCCGATGCCAACCATTCGCAAGCCGCTTGCCCCAATCGCCTCTGCCAGTAGTAATATGTTTTTTCGTTGATGCCTTGCTCTTGGCAGTAGCACCGCACGCTCAGTCCACTATCTCGTCGGGCTCGAACAATCCCCGCCCAGTTTGCCAACCGTACCTCCTGTGCCATTTCCCGCATATTCATATCCCATTCCTCCTATGAGTACTTACCTTTCTTTTCTCATCTTTAAAATGATCGCTTTTCTGATAAAATAAGAAAATTGATGGAAATTTATATTTTTTTAATTGACTTAAATCATTCTCTGCTCTTGACATACACCCTGAAAGATGATAAAATAATGCCTGCGTCACAGAGAAACGCTTTAGATAGGGGTATAGCTCAGTTGGTAGAGCAGTGGTCTCCAAAACCACGTGCCGAGGGTTCAAATCCTTCTGCCCCTGCCAAAGAAATCATTAGAAATGGCCGGAAATCCTGGGCTTATGCGGATTTTCGGCCATTTTATTGTCGGCCAGAATTAGATTGATTCCTATCAAGAATTATTTTTTTTGCCGTTTCCCTATGTATTCAAACATTTATTGCATGTCCAAAGTTAATTTGTACGAAGGAGGAACCTGTAGGATCGCGAGAAAAGCAATCGGCCGGGTGTCAGGCCCCTGTCAAAGGTGATGAACGTTTACTCCACCAATTCAGTCCCATTGCATTTTCACGTTTCAGTAAATGATTTTATGATAAAATATATTACAAAAAATATTATATAATAGATAAAGGATAAAGAAAGAAATCGATTTAGTATTCTAAAGTTGACCGGCTTAATTTATGGTTTCTTTTAACTGCCACATTTGACTTGACAGATTCAGGTAATACCTATATAATTATTCTATGTAATATGACTTACAAAACCCCTGCCTTTCGGCGGATGGGAGGGAAGATAAATGGCTGAAATCCGAGTAAAAGAGAATGAATCTCTGGACAGTGCTCTTAGACGGTTTAAAAAGCAGTGCGCCAGATCTGGAGTGATCGCGGAAGTTCGCAAAAGAGAAGCTTATGAAAAGCCCTCTGTTAGGCGGAAGAAAAAATCTGAAGCGGCACGCAAACGCAAGTTTAAGTAAGTTGCTGCTTGCTGCCAAACGATAGTAAAAAAGCGGGCATTATGCCCGCTTTTTTAAACGAATTTCACGATCGTGTACAGGGGGTGCTTTTTTGTCTTTGTTTCTGCCGACAGTTTCCGTTGGGAAAGCGACGGATATCACTCCGGAATTGATCCGTGCCATGGACGCGAATGCAATTCTGCTTGATGTTGACAATACGCTTGCTCTTCATGGTTCGCAAACGCCTTTTCCGGGTACGGTCGAATGGGCAAAGCATATGCGCAAGGCAGGAATCCGCCTTGTATTGGTCTCAAATAATTTCAAAAAGCGTGTTGAGCCGTTCGCTGCAAAATATGGCCTTCCATTTCTTTCGCTTTCGCTGAAACCTTTTCCGGCGGCGTATCATCGCGCCGTCAGGCGCCTTGGCGTTGAACCGGGGGAGGCCGTGGTGGTCGGCGACCAGATTTTCACGGACGTTTTCGGTGCGAATTGGGCCGGCATCAAATCCATTCTGCTGGTCCCCGCGGGTATGGAGCAATCCCTTTCTTTCAGACTGCGGCGCGCTTTGGAAAAGCCAATCAGAAGAAAAATCAAGGAAAAAGGCTGCGGAAGCCAATTTACAAAATAAAGGATGATGGATTTTGGGCCATAAAAAAATTCTGATCCTTCTCGGACCTAATCTGAATATGGTCGGGGTCCGCGAAAAGGGAGTTTACGGCGATGAAACTGCGGAAAGCATCAACCGTCAGATTGAGGAGCATGCGAAGAGTCTGGGATACGAATGTGAGATTTTTCAATCCAATCATGAGGGGGAACTGATTGACCGGATTCACGCCGCAAGAAACGTTTATGACGGCGTTGTAATAAACGCGGGGGCGCTGACGCATTATAGTTATGCGCTTCGCGACGCAATCGCGTCCGTAAGGATTCCTTTTATCGAGGTGCACATGAGCAACATTTACGCTAGAGAGGAATTCCGCCATAAAAGCGTTATTTCCTGCGTTTGCGCGGGACAAATCGCCGGCTTTGGGAAGAACAGTTACTTTTTGGCGCTTCAGGCTCTTCATGATCTGATTTAAAAGATTCTTTTCGTTGTTTACCGTGCAGATTTGTTAAAATTCGCTTGAAAAAGCGTCTTAAATATTATACACTATCTTTACAGGAAAAAGTAAACGGAGGATTAAACCAATGATATCAGCAGGCGATTTCAGGAATGGCGCAACATTTGAGATGGACGGAAACGTCTATTCTATTATTGAATTTCAGCATGTAAAACCGGGTAAGGGCGCGGCGTTTGTCCGCACGAAAATCCGCAACGTCATTTCCGGGGCGGTCACCGAAAGAACCTTCAACCCTAATGATAAATTTCCAACCGCATTTATTGAGCGCAAGGATATGCAGTATCTTTATAACGACGGTGATCTGTATTACTTTATGGATCCGGAGTCGTTTGAACAGATTCCGATCAGCGCAGGCGTGCTGGGCGACAGTTTTAAATTTGTAAAAGAGAATATGGAGTGCAAAATCCTTTCTTACAAGGGAAACGTCTTCGGCGTTGAGCCGCCTAATTTTGTAGAGCTTGAGATTATCAAGACAGATCCCGGCTTTAAGGGAGACACCGCAACGAACGCAACAAAACCTGCAACGGTGGAAACCGGCGCTGAAATTAGGGTCCCGCTGTTTATCAATGAAGGTGAAAAAATCCGTATTGACACCCGAACCGGTGAATATATGGAACGCGCTTAACTGATACTATTCTTTGGAGATCGGATTGAAATAAAAAGGGGGCACTGTAATGAAAAACACAGAACGAGTATCCTATATCAGGGGTCTGGCGGAAGGCTTGGAGCTTGATGAAAACAAAAAGGAAGTTAAAGTTCTGAATGCGATCATTGATCTTCTGGACGACATGGCTTTGACCATGAAGGAAATGGAAGACAATATGAACGACATGGCTGACCAGCTGGATGCTGTGGACGAGGATCTTGGTTCCCTTGAAGACGACTTTTATGACGACGGGGACGAAGAGGACGGTTTTGGCGACGAAGAAGATGTCGTAGACGATGACGACGACGACGGAATTGATGAAGCTGAATGCTATTATGAGGTCACCTGCCCGAACTGTCATGAAACGGTCTGCCTCTCGGAAGATCTTGTCAAGGACGGTCAGATTGACTGCCCAAACTGTGGGGAAACGCTGGAATTTGATTTGGACGACGCTGAGGATGCGCCCTGCACTTGCGAATCCTGCAAAAGGGACGAGTAGAAACACCTTTTTCCTGCAATTTTCCGGCACCGCTTTTAGCGGTGCCTTTTTTCGTTGTGAGATCGTATCGGCGCTTTCCATTAGTTGACAGATGGATGGCGATCAATTATAATTATCACAAACCTGTATCATATGATACGTTTCGGAGGAGTTATGAAAGAAATCAGAAAAACAAAAAAGTATGGTCAGGTATTATCCAAAATATTTTTATTCCATGGTGTCGGTCCGGAATTGTCTGAATCGGCATATGAATCTTCTCAGTGCACCTGCGCGGAGTTTGAACAGGGAGAAGATATTTATACCAGAACGGATTTTCAAAGAAGTATCGGCATTGTGTTGTCCGGCGGGCTGAAGGCAATCAAGGGCGGCGGTCAGGGCATTGTTTTGAATACATTTGAAAGCGGCGGCATATTCGGGGTTGCGGGGCTGTTCAACAGCTCCTGCCATTATGTATCCGAAATCGTTGCGACGCGCCGCAGCCGAGTTCTGTTTTTGCCGCAGGCTTTACTCAAAGACCTGATTTACCGCGAACCGCGTGTTGCGGAAAATTATATCACGTTTCTCTCCGGCAGAATTCGCTTTTTAAACATCTGCATTGATCATTTTACAGGCGGTTCTGCGGAAGCGAGGATCGCTCATTTCCTGGTGGCGCTGGGAGAGGGCAAGCACGGTCCCTTTGAGCTGCCTTGCTCGCTGACTCAGCTTTCGGACACGCTCGGAATCGGACGCGCTTCCCTGTATCGGGCGCTGGGTACGCTGGTCGGCAGCGGGCTGATCAAGCGCAGCGGCAGATGGGTGGAAATTTTGGATCCGGAAGGCTTAAAGAACGCAAGGTTCTGAAAGATAAATTGAAACGAAAGAGGTATTTCTTGGAATGAAACGATCGAAACGAATCGGAGCGCTGACTCTGGCGGCAGCACTGCTTTTTACCATCACTGCGTGTTCTTCATCCGGTCAGGAGAGTTCAAAGGGTTTACAAGCAGCTTCCACAATTTCTTCTTCCAATAGCAGCAGTGATTCGGCTAAGACGGTGGTTCGCGTTGCCGGACTGAAGGGGCCCACGGGCCTGAGTATGGTCAAGCTGATGAGTGACAGCAGGAACGGGGACGCGTCGGAAGACGATCAGTTTACGGTGGTATCATCTCCGGATGAAATCGTGGCGAAGATCAGCAGCGGAGAAGTTGACGTTGCAGCTGCTCCGACCAATCTCGCAGCTGCCCTTTACAATAAGACGAACGGCGGGGTCCAGCTGGCGGCGGTTACGACTTTGGGCGTTTTATATGTTCTGACCGCCAACGGCGAAACCATCAAAAGCCTTTCGGACCTGAAAGGGAAAACGGTCTACTCTTCCGGGCAGGGCGCAACCCCCGGAATACGCGTTAAATTTTATCCTTCGACAGAATGGACTTGAGCCGGGAAAGGACGTCACTGTGGAGTATGAGGCGGAACACGCGGAGCTTGCCTCCATGATGATCGCGGGAAAGGTGAAAATCGCCGTGCTGCCCGAGCCGTTTGTAACACAGGTTTTGTCAAAAAACAGTACGGCAAAAATCGCGCTGAATCTGACGGACGAGTGGAATAAGGCGGCAAAAAAGCAGAGCGTACTGACCATGGGCTGTCTGATTGTAAGAAAGAAATTTGCACAGGAAAACAAATCCGCGCTGGACTCTTTTTTAGCTGATTATAAGTCGTCAGCGGATTATGTCAATTCCAATCCCGGCAAAGCGGCCGTACTTTCCCAGCAGTTTGGAATGATGGACAGCGCCGTTGCGGAAAAGGCGATACCGAACTGTGCGATTGTTTATATGGACGGAACGGAAATGAAGGAAAAAATCCCTGAATTTTTAAATGTCTTGTATCAGGCAAACCCGAAATCGGTTGGAGGAAAACTGCCGGCAGATGATTTCTATTATCAAAAGTAAGAAGATTCTCCGCCGCTTTTTCGTCGGCTGTATTTCCATCACCTTCTGGATTTGCGTCTGGCAATGGGTTTATTGGGCGGTGGGGGAGGAGATTCTTGTCGTTTCTCCCCTGGAAGTCCTGAATCGGCTTGGTGTTTTGCTCCGCCATTGGAGCTTTTGGATGACTGTGATTCTTTCCATGTTCAGAATTTTGGAAGGATTTCTTCTGGGGATTTTTCTGGGGACCGGCTTCGCGATTCTGACGGAGGTCTCCCGTGTCGGAAGTGCTTTACTGCGCCCGGTCATTGGAATCATGAAGGCTACGCCGGTTGCTTCCTTTATTATCCTTGCCCTTGTATGGATGAAATCGTCCCAGGTTCCGGTGTTTGCCTCCGTTTTGATCGTTCTGCCGATTCTGTGGGCGAATGTATCGGAGGGAATCAGAAAAACGGACCGCAGCCTGCTGCAAATGGCGGAAATGTATCGGTTTGGCAGAGTTGGAACGGTTAAAAAGGTATATCTGCCTTCCGTCCTTCCGTATTTTACCGCCGCCTGTACAACGGGAATGGGGATGGCATGGAAGGGCGGAGTTGCCGCTGAGGTCCTGTCTTCTTTACCGCTTTCTCTGGGCGGAGAAATCTACCGCTCAAAAATATATCTGGAAACTACGGATCTGTTTGCCTGGACCGCCGTCGTAATTCTGCTCAGCGTATTGCTGGAGCGTGCGATGCTGTGTGCCGTAAAAGCCGCGGGGGTAAGGTTCGGATTTTATTCCGGGGAGGGATACGATGAGCATTGAAATCCGCAGTGCGTCCAAATCGTATCATGGCGCTGCCGTCTTAAACAACTTTTCCCTGTCCCTTCCTTCAACGGGAACAGTGTGCCTGTTTGGCCCTTCCGGCTGCGGCAAAACGACGATTCTGAACTGCATTGCCGGCTTGGAATCCCTTGACTCCGGCCGGATCATCGGAACCGAAAATCTAAAAATATCTTATTTGTTTCAGGAGGATCGGCTTCTTCCCTGGAATACCGCGCTGAAAAATATAGAGGCGGTGCTCCCGCGGAAAAACAGTAGGGCTCTCGCGGCGGAATGGCTGCGCCTTGTGGGACTGGAAGCGGCCGCGGACAAATATCCATGCCAGCTCAGCGGCGGCATGAGAAGGCGCGTCGCAATCGCAAGGGCTCTTGCCTATGGAGGCGATCTGCTTCTTCTGGATGAACCGTTTCAGCGTTTGGACGCGGGCAGCAAAGACAGGATGATGGAGCTAATCGAAAAAAAAAACAGAGGGAAAACTGAAAATACTTGTCACACATGACAAGAAAGCAGCGGACCATCTCTCTGATATTATTTATCATTTTGACGGGAAAATGATTAAAATATTGGATAATATAAACAGTGAAAGACAACATTATACCTGAGTAATGAATGATTCACTCCAAAATTAAGAAATTGCTTGTTTATTTTGTCGGGAGTTTGTGCTATACTATTCCGGTTAAAAACTTAAGTATTGGAGTAATTTGATGATAAATAAAAGGGATGGGTTCAAGAAACTGATTCCACAGATCATGATTGACGCGGTATGTATTTTTTTCAGCTATTGGATTGCTTTTGTCCTTCGTTTTGTCGACGAGGGTGGAATTCCGTTCTTCTATGTCGATTCCTTCCGCCTCTGCATTCCGTGGATGACGCTAATCTGTCTTGCGGTTTTCGCGCTTTTTCGCTTTTACAGTACAATGTGGCAATTTGCCAGCTTGGACGAGCTGCTGCAGATTTTCTTCGGAACCACGGCGGCCTGTCTGCTCATTACGATTCTGGGCTATGTCTTGTTTCCTCATCTTATCAAGGATTCCTACGGCTATTCCATTCAGCGCTTTCCGATAACCGTGTATGTGATGGGATGGGTATTGACCCTGTTTTTTATCGGTGCGTCCCGCTTTGGATTCCGGTTGGCGCACAGAAGGAAAAAGAAAGTCCTTCGCGGCGATTCCGGCCTGTTCAGCAGGGTCATGGTGATCGGCGCGGGGGAAATGGGCTCCATGATCATCAAGGATCTGAAATCTTCGCCCCAGTCCCAGGGAACGCCCGTCATCGCGGTTGACGACGATAAAAAGAAGCGCGGTACCCGCATTAACGGCGTCAAAGTCGCCGGTGGAAGAGAGAGCATTCAAAAGCTGGTTGACCGCTACCGGGTCGATCAGATTATTTTGGCAATCGCGACCGCTTCCAACAGGGACAAGCATGAAATTTTGAGAATCTGCGCGGCAACGGGCTGCAAGCTGAAGACGGTGCCCGCGCTTTATGAAATTTTGGAAGGCAACGCGGATCCGCATAAGGTCCGGGACGTGAATATCGTCGATCTTCTGGGCAGGGATGAAATTAACCTGGATGTGGAAAAAATCAGCGGCTATCTGAAAAACAAAACGATTCTCGTTACAGGCGGAGGCGGCTCCATCGGAAGCGAGCTATGCCGTCAGATCGCGATTTTCCATCCAAAGAGACTGATTGTTTTCGATATTTATGAAAATAACGCTTATGAGCTGCAAAACGAGCTGCACCGCCGGTATCCAAAGCTCGATATGGATGTGGTGATCGGTTCGGTGCGTGACAAAAACCGCCTCCGCGGCGTATTCGACGCGTTCCGGCCCGATGTCGTTTTTCACGCGGCGGCCCACAAGCATGTTCCGCTGATGGAACTGAGCCCGGGCGAAGCGGTAAAAAACAATGTGTTCGGAACGCTGAATGTTGCGCAGACCTGTGATGAGTTTCAGGTGAAGCGCATGGTTTTGATTTCAACGGATAAGGCGGTCAACCCGACGAATATCATGGGCGCGACCAAAAGAATCTGTGAACTGATCGTTCAGTATTTCAGCCGTCACAGCAAAACCGGTTTTGTAGCAGTGCGGTTCGGCAACGTTTTGGGCAGCAGCGGCAGCGTGATTCCTCTTTTTATGCGCCAGATTGAGGAAGGCGGGCCCGTTACGGTGACGGATCCTGAGATTGTCCGATTCTTTATGACAATCCCCGAAGCCGCGCGCCTTGTGATTCAAGCGGGCGGTATGGCCAAGGGCGGTGAAATCTTTGTTCTGGACATGGGGCAGCCGGTCAAAATCGCGGATCTGGCGAGGAATCTGATCCGCCTTTCCGGATTAAGACCGGATGAAGACATCAAAATACAGTATACGGGGCTGCGGCCGGGTGAAAAGCTGTACGAAGAGCTTTTGCTTGACTGCGAAGGCGGATGTCAGAAAACATCTCACGAATTGATTTACATTGGGTCACCGATCCCGTTTGACGAAAATACTTTTCTGTCACAGTTGGAAAACCTTCGAAAGGTTGCCGGCGTCAATAACCCCAAAATGCTTGAGCTGGTACATGAGCTGGTTCCAACTTACTCGGGACATGCTGAGAAAACGGACCTTCTTGCAAAGTAGAGAAAGACATTTTTTTAGCGGACTGGACGGTTGTCTTAAATTCTGGTACAATGGAACTGGAAGGAATAGCCTTTCTCCATTGGGGAAGAATTATATATTGAGGTGCGTATATGGCTGATGAAAAACGGTTTGCCGTTCTGATCGACGCTGATAATGTTTCTGAGAAATATGTTAAATTTATACTGGATGAAATATCAAACGATGGAATCGCGACAATTAAGCGGATTTACGGGGACTGGACCAAGCCTACCATGAGCTCCTGGAAAAACGTTTTGCTGGATAATTCCATTACTCCAATTCAGCAGTATGGGTATACGACGGGCAAAAACGCGACGGATTCCGCAATGATTATCGACGCGATGGATATATTATACGCGGGTAACATTGAAGGCTTTTCCATCGTTTCCAGCGACAGCGATTTCACCCGTCTTGCATCCAGGTTAAGAGAGTCCGGGATGTATGTGGTCGGCATGGGTGAAAAGAAGACGCCAAACGCTTTTATTGCCGCATGCAACAAGTTTAAATATCTGGAAATTCTGGCACAGACTCCGATTCTTACGGATGATCAGCCGTCGGAGGCTGCGGTCGAACAGGTCAGCGGTCTGGATCACACGTCGTTGAACGAAGTCCGCAATACCATACGGACGATCGTGGATGAAACATCGGATGACGATGGATGGGCGGCCCTCGGGGATGTGGGGAACATTCTGAATAAGCGTTACCCGGACTTTGATGTACGAAACTACGGATTTAAAAAACTGACTCCGTTTATCAATTCCCTGAAAGTGTTTGAGATACGCTGCAGCCGCAGCAAGGACGGGCATGTTCGTCTGATTTTTGTCCGCGAAAAGGGACGGCGCGGTTCAAAGTCTTAAAAAAAGAACATGCAACGGGAAAGGCCTTTCAAAAGACTTTTCCCGTTGTTTTTTGAAGAATCCTCAGGACGGAATCGCCGTAAGATTTTCATCGGTCAGCTTTTCTCTTTTTGCCGTAAGCGCGGAGATCATCCAGCAGACAATGCTCTCCGCTCCTTCGTTCCGGTTTATTCCGATTTTGGTCAGTCCGTCGCGGCAGCCGCCGGTTTCCCGGTCAATTAGCGATTTTTTCAGTGAATTGTCGCCTAAATACCAGCGATAGCATCGTAGTGCGGACTCACGGTACCCGGGTTCACCGGTTAGGCGGTACGCGGCAAGGCAGGCGAGCATGGTGCAGCAGGCCTCCACGGGCTGCTCATCAAATTCGGCGGGAGAGCCGCCTCTTTGATACCATCCTTTGCACCCGATCGGATGAAAGATTCCATCTTTTATGGTCGCTGAAAGCAGAAAGTCGAGACTTTCGAGCGCAACGCTTGCGGCTTTTTTCAGATGAGCCTTTTCGTTGGCGCATAACAGCGAAAGCGGGAGTATCCCGCTGCAATACGTCATCTGATCTTCAAACCATCGCCAATCCTCTCTGCGGCTCTGCGCATATGTATCGACGATGGATTCGCACAGCGCTTCTGCTCCGGGAAGTCCGGCTGGCTCACCCCACAGCAGCAGGCCCGTCAGCGCATAGGCTTTTCCTTTCAAATACGAAAGGCTGGAACAGCTTCGATACGTTTTTAAGAGCAGCTTTTGTGAGGCCTGTAAAATGGAAGACGGGAGGTCCTTGCGGCCGGCGGTGAACCCCAACGAACAGATACAGCGCCCAAAGGAATCTTCTGAACCGCGTTTTTCCAGAAACCTTCGGTCATAGCCCATAAAGTTTCGGAACCAGCCTCTTTTTTGCGCAAACAATAAAAAGGAAGTATAGCGGTAAAGAAGGTCTTCATATTTCTTTTCAGGGGACAGCTCGTACAGCAGGTCCGCCATAATCAAAGCCCGTGCGTTGTCGTCCAGCGTGTAGCCTTCCGTTGGGTCCGGCACACCAGAAACGGCATGCTGAAGCATGCCGGTATCGTCGGTGATGCGAAAAACATACGTGTCGTCGATCAGTTCATTCATGCCGGTGGTTCCTTTCCTCTCTGAAGTTCCGCTTGAAAGAGATGCAAATAATGAAGAGATACCTCTCCCCAATACATGGTTTTACCAAGTTCCTGTGTTCGTCTTTCCATTTCTTCCTGCTGTTCCGGGTGTGTCATAACTTCTTCAATCCGTTCTGCAAGTGTCGCGGGGCTGCGGAAGTCAGCCAGAAGGCCCCTTCCGTCTTTCAGCATTTCTTCGGCGTACAGGTAAGGAGTGGAAATGATTACTCTGCCGTATCCCGCCGCATAGGCGAGAGTTCCGCTGACAGCCTGATCCTTGCCAAGGTACGGCGTCATATACACATCGGATAATTGAAGATACCGGATGATTTCTTCTATTTTTAAATAGCGGTTTACAAAACGGACTTTTTCTTCAAGACCGAAATTCTTTACGGTGCGTTCCAGCTTCTCGCGGTATTTTTCACCGTCTTTTCGTTTTACGACGGGATGTGTCTGGCCTAGAATAAAATATAGAATATCCGGATGCTTTTTGGCCACTCTCGCGATTGCTTCTATCCCGTACTCCAATCCTTTTCCCGGACTGATGAGTCCAAAGGTGCTGACAATAAAGCGACCGGTCAGACCCAGCTCTTTTTTCAAAGTATCCCGTTCGGTTGAGGGATATTCGGGAACCCCGTGGTGAACCACTTCTATTTTTGTTCTCTCGATTCCATAAGTGTTTTGCAGAATATCCACGGTGTTGCTTGCCATGGTTATGATCTTTCGGCTTTTGGCAGCCAGAGTACTCATGATTTCTTTCTGCGATTCTGCCGGATTCGGCAGGACCGTATGGAGTGTGACAAAGTAGGGGATTTTCAGCCTGCTGGTCAAATTCAAAAGAAATTTTCCCCATTTTCCCCCGAAAATCCCGTACTCATGCTCAACCATTAAAAGATCAAAGCCGGAGCTGTTGATTTTTTCCGCGGCTTCGGCATATGCTTCTTCATTTTGCTGTTCAATTGTAAATTTGACTCTGGGAGGATAGGAATACTCCGAATCGCTGACCGCGGCGACCGATGTGTCTACCTGCCCGGTCTTTTCAAGTTCGCAGATCAAATCCTGTGTGAAGGTTGCAATTCCGCAGGCGCGCGGAGGATAGGTGCTTAAAAACAGGATTTTGATTTTTTTATCTTGACTCAATTTGTGACAATCCTTTCTTCCATAAGTGCTGATTATATGACCAGATGCCGTTTGCTTTCCTGGGAGTAGATGGTATTTGCGCACTGAATACCGCTTCCGATTCTGCACCCCCGCGGTAACAACGGATTTGGTGATGCTTACCCCGCTGCCGACCGAAACGTTGTTCCAAAGAATACTGTCGCTGATGACGCACCCCCTTCCGCTTTCAAACCCGCTGCCGACAACGACATTCGGCCCGACAGTAACATTGGCTCCTATCCGGACATCGTCACCAAACCATACGGGTCCGATGACCCTCGCGGTGTCGTGAATCTGAATTCTCTCCAGACCGTAGATGCGATTCGTCAGAAAATTGTTCTCCGGTATTTTACACAGCCCGCTGAAAATATCGGCGTGGACACGCATGTATTTTTCAGGCGTTCCGATGTCGATCCAGTAGGTGCCGCCGCGGTAGACCGCGATTTTATACCCATTCTGTAAAAGAGCCGGGAACGTTTCCTTTTCAACGGAAACAACCCGGTTAGAGGGAATCAGGTCCAGTACCTTCGGATTGAAAACGTAAACACCGGCATTGATAAAATCGGATTTTTCTTCCCCCGGTTTCGGCTTTTCGGTAAATGTGGTTGCAAAGCCGAATTCGTCATATTCAATCACGCCGTAACTGGAAGGGTTTTGAACCCGTGTGGCCGCAATGGTGACATCCGCACGTTTCTTTTTGTGAAACGCGACCATGTCGTTCAAATCTATATTGCTGACAATATCGGAGTTGAAAATGATAAATGTGTCGTTAAAATAGTCGGCGCAGTTTTTGATCGCGCCGCCGGTCCCCAAGGGAATATCTTCACAGACATAATGAATGTTTACGCCAAATTCACTGCTGGAAAAATATTTTTCAATATCATCGGCCCGGTAGCCGGTGCTGAATACAACTTTATTTACGCCGCATTCTTTCAGCGCTTCAATACTGCGCTCCAGAAGCGGCCGGCCCATAACGGGGACCATCGGTTTCGGAAGATGGTCCGTCAAAGGCCTGAGACGAGTCCCTTTTCCCCCTGCGAGAAAAAGTGCTTTCATACGATTTCCCCCTTGTTTTATAATCAGAATGATTGAGCTGCTTCGCTTTCATTGATCCTTCGGCGCCGGGCAGCTCTTTATATATTCCAGTAGATCGCTGACGGATGCGGTTGCCAGCGCGATGCAGGTATCGGCTCCGCCATAGTACATTTTCACTTTTCCGGACGGTTTATCCAGTACCCACCCGCACGGGAAAACAACATCCCGTACATCGCCCTCGCGTTCATAGCTTTCCTCAGGCCCGAAAATCCATTCATCGCCGCGATGCAGTACTTTCCACGGGTTTTCAAGGTCAAGAAGAGCAAGCCCCAGCCGGTAGATGGAACCGGATGCGGTTCGCTTCACCCCATGGTACAGAATCAGCCAGCCTTCCGGCGTCTCCAGCGGCTGAGAGCATAGTCCGACTTTATTGGCATCCCACCAGCCGCCGCTTCTCGCATTGATCAAAATGCTGTGGTCGCCCCAGTATTTCAAATCGCTGGAACAGGAAACCCAGATGTGGGCGCCCGGCCCGAGGCGAGCGACGTTCCCAATGTGAGTTCCGATGGGCCGGTGGATTAGAATCCATTTGTTTTTAAATTTTTTGGGGAAGAGCGCGGCGTCCTTATCTTCAGGCGGCATAATGGAACCCATTTTTTCAAAATTGACAAAATCCTTTGTCAGCGCCAGCGAGACTGTCGGGCCGGAGCGCGAAAACGAAGTATAAACCACAGCCCAGCGATTCAGTTCATCAATCCGCGAAATCCGCGGATCTTCAATACCCCATGCTTCTTCCGGGTAATCCGGATTCGCTTCCAGCGTGGGACATTTATCTATCTGCCAGTTGGTTACGCCGTCATCGCTTACGGCTTTTGTAAAATGAGAAAAGCCCCGCCGGTCTTCGACCCTCGCAAGAAGAAGTATTTTATCGTTAAAAACAGTTGCTGCCGGATTAAATACGCTGTTGACCGCGTACGGCCAGTCTTTTGCGGTCAGAATCGGATTGTTCGGGTAACGGAGAAACAATTCTTTATAGGTGTTATCGTTGCTTTTCAGCCTTGTTTCAAAATGTCTCATGATGTGCCTCTTTCATGCTCTCTTGAGAGAAATAAAAAGTAAGCCGACCGTAATTGAAAAGCCGATGAAAGCGGCGGCCGGTAATGCAGGCTTTTGATTCAGACGTTTACATCCTTAATTAGTATTAATCCAAAGTAATAAATCATTCCTCAAAATTATAATTGTATTAAACTAAAAAAACGGAAAACGCCTTCAGATTCTGAAGGCGTTTTCCGTTTTGTGAAAAGAAGTATGTGTCCAAATGCTACTCTTGTAATCAATTTTAAGTGAAAATGATGGATCATTAATTCAACTTCCAAAACAACATTTTACAGGCTTTCCATAAAATTGTCAATATAAAACAAAAAATCTTTTTTAATTTTATGTTAAATTGTAAGATTCAATAATAATTTCCTTCTTTTTTTGTAATAATCATTTATTTTCTTATATTTTTAATAAATTATTTCAGTTGTGTTACATTGCAGAGAATTTTTATGCTACATTGAAATTATAGCCCGCGAAAATGAATAAATCTGTTTTAATATTGCAGATGATGAAAGAAATAATGTATGAATTTCTTAATTTTTTTAATTTTGCTCTAGCTGACTATTGATTGAAAAGGTGGAACATGATAAAATGATTTCCAAGGATGCAGAAGGCGTTTGACAAAGATCCGTCAGGCGCCTTCTACTCATAATCTATTATGAAAAATGTTGGGAGTGTTATGAATTGAAGAAAATGAACAAATTGATTGCGTTTGTGCTTGCAGGTGCAATCTCGTTCGCGTCACTTGCAGGATGTGCAGGAAACGGAGCGAGCTCCGCCACAGCTTCCGGCTCAGCGTCCGGGGCGGCGTCAAGCCGGAAATCCGAAGCGAGCGATACCCTGACCTATGCGCAGGGCGCCGAACCGAGAGGATTGGATCCCGCGCTTGTCGACGATGGCGAATCCGCCAAAGTTACATGCAACATTTATGAAGGTCTTCTGAAATACGACAAGGATTCCACAAAAGTCGAACCCTGTCTAGCAAAAACCTGGGATATCAGCGACGATGGGCTTACATACACGTTTCATCTTCAGGAAGGCGTAAAATTCCAGGACGGCACTGATTTCAACGCGGACGCGGTTGTCTATAACATTGACCGACAGCTTCCGCCTAAAGTGACAAAAGACATGTCCTATGCTTCTTTTGTTTACAGCTCAGTGAAAAGTGCCGAGGCGGTAGACGAAAATACGGTAAAAATCACATTGAATTCGCCCTGCACTCCGCTGCTGAAAAATCTGGCCATGGTTTTCGGCGCACCGGTCGTGAGCCCGAAAGCCTTGAAGGACAATAATAATAATGTTAACCAGGCTCCCTGCGGCACGGGTCCTTATAAATTCGTTCGCTGGGATAAGGGCGAAGACATCGTTCTGATCCGGAATGATAATTACTGGGGCGACAAAGCCAAATGTAAAAATGTCGTTTTCAAATTCATTACAGATAACTCCGCGCGTGTTGTTGCTTTGAATAACGGCGAAGCGGATATGATCGACGGAATCGACGCGACGGTCGTCAGCCAGATCCAGAGCGCAGGCAACAAGCTGTATCAGGCAAAGGGCATGAATACCAACTATATGGCGTATAACGCCAGCAAGGCTCCGTTTAACGATGCAAAACTCCGCAAAGCAATTTCACAGGCCGTTAATGTTCCGGAACTCGTCACGAGTCTGTATCAGGGCTATTCCGAGCCGGCAACCTCCGTCCTTCCGACATTTATTGGCGGCTACGACAAGAGCATTACCCAGACTGCCTATGATGCTGACGCCGCTGCGGCAGTATTAAAGGCCGCCGGGCTGACCCAGGTTCATATGATTACGTATACGAACCCCAGACCGTATAACACCGTAAACGGGCAGGCTCTTGCAGAAGCGATTCAGGGCTATCTGTCCAAGGTGGGCGTAAGCTGCAAAATTGATTCTTATGACTGGACGACATATAAATCAAAGGTAACCGAGGGCGACTACGATATTTGCTTCTACGGCTGGAACGGCGACAACGGCGACCCGGACAATTTCATGAGTCTGATGTCCGTGGATGACCCCAGTCAGAACGTTGCCCGTTATAAAAACCCTGAATTCAACAAATTGATTGCGCAGGGCCTTTCCACTCCTGAAGGCGACGCGCGCAATGCGATTTACACACAGCTGGAGAAAATTGCCGCCGAGGAGAATGTATGGCTGACGATTTCCCACGCTCAGAACCTCTGCGCCTATCGCCCGGATATCCATGATTTCTATTATCATGTAACCGGCGATGTTCCGCTTGCAGGTGTTTCGAAAGACTGAAAGAAAGCCTAAATGACACGGCAGCGCCGGGCATTTGCATTGATGTGGTGCCCGGCACAAGCTGTTTGCAGAGAGTACACCTTACCTGAGTTGCCGCAGGGCGTTCGATTTTAAACAGCGGTTTACTGTTCAAAATCGAGTGCCTAAGGCGGAAAGGCTGATGCAAATGATAAAATATATGATCAAAAGAATCTTGATGCTGATCCCTGTATTAATCGGCGTCTCCATCATTGTGTTCCTGATTATGCGCGTGTTTTCTCCAGACCCGGCGCCGATTGTTCTGGGCGAACATGCGACGCAGCAATCCATGCAGGAATGGAGACTGGCAAACGGCCTGAATGATCCGATCTGGCTTCAGTATGTCAATTACATAAAGGATGCGATGACCGGAAATCTGGGAACCTCTTATTATACAAAAGCGCCGGTTACCCAGGAGATTTTTTCACGTTTTCCTGCTACAATAGAACTGGCAATCGCGGCGATCATTTTTGCTTCACTATTAGGTATTTTTCTTGGAGTTGTATCTGCTGTTAAAAAGAATTCTATTTTTGACAACGGCGGAAGGATCCTTGCGCTGATCGGTGTTTCCATGCCGATTTTCTGGCTCGGCATCCTGCTGATCATTCTGTTTTCGGGAACACTGCATTGGCTGCCGTCAACAGGCCGATTAAACCCGCTGTACCAGCCAACGCAGATTACGGGATTCTATCTGATCGACTCCCTCCTGACAGGAAATATGAATGCTTTGGTCGACGCGCTGAGACATTTGGTTCTTCCCGCGCTCGCGCTCGGCATGTATTCCATGGCAATTATTACGAGAATGACGCGTTCCAGCATGTTGGAAAGCATGAGCCAGGATTATATCCGAACCGCCAGGGCAAAGGGGATAACCAATCGGCGGGTGATTCGTAAACATGCTCTTCGCAACGCGCTGATCCCGATTGTAACGGTCATCGGCCTTCAGTTCGGCAGTCTTCTTGGCGGAGCGGTTCTGACTGAAACCGTCTTTTCCTGGCCGGGGATCGGGGCGTATACGGTCAACTGCATTCTGAAATCCGATTTTCCAGTTGTGCAGGGCGTAGTTTTGCTGGTTGCGGTTGTTTATGTTCTGGTAAATCTTGCGGTGGATATTATTTATGCGTTCCTTGATCCCCGTATTAAATACGCTAAGAGGGAGGGGTAGCCTGTATGAACCAGGTGAAAGAAGCAAAAAAGCCGTTACAGGCGGAACGGAACGCGGATAAGCCCGAGTCACAGGTCAAAGCCATGTGGGAAGCTTTAAAAACGAACAAGGCTGCGATTGCGGGGTTGGTTCTTATCCTGATTCTAACCGTCGTCGCGGTTGTTGTCTGGGCCAGCGAACTGATGGGAATGCGGATTCTGCCGTTCGACCCGAATGATTCCGATTTATCCCAGAGCTTTGTCGCGCCCAACAGCCAACACTGGTTCGGAACAGACCAGTTGGGCCGCGACATTTTCAGCCGTGTACTTGACGGAACCAAAATCTCGCTATTCGTCGGAATTGCGGCGGTTGCGATTTCCATGACCATAGGCGTCGTTTTTGGTTCCATAGCGGGATACCGCGGCGGGAAGACGGACACGATTATTATGCGCTTTATGGATATGATGCTTGCGATTCCTTCCATTCTGCTTGCCATTGCCTTTATGGCGGCGTTGGGAAAGGGAATCGACAAGGCGATTATCGCGATCGGCCTGGTTTCAATTCCGGAGTATGCCCGTATCATCCGCGGCAGTATTCTTTCCGCGAAAGAAAACGATTATGTTCAGGCGGCTCGGGTCATCGGCAACAACGATTACAGCATTATATTTAAACATATTCTGCCCAATGTTGTGTCTTCCATCGTGGTTCGCGCGACGCTTGGGGTTTCCTCCGCCATTCTGGATACGGCCGCCCTTGGTTTTCTGGGGCTGGGCGTTCAGCCGCCCTACGCCGAATGGGGCGATATGCTGGGCAGGGCGCGTGGATTTATTTTTTCCGCTCCTTACACACTGGTCTTTCCCGGTGTGGCAATTACGATTACGGTTCTGGCGTTTAACCTGTTCGGCGACGGACTTCGCGATGCGCTTGACCCAAAGTCCAGATTAAGATAAGGCGGTACGGAATCATGTTGCTTGAAGTGAACCATTTAAAAACGGATTTTAAACTGAAAAAGGGAATTGTGCACGCTGTGAACGACGTCAGTTTCGGCATTGAAAAAGGAGAAATCCTTGCGATTGTAGGAGAATCCGGTTCCGGAAAAAGCGTAACCTCGCTTTCCGTCATGGGACTTTTGCAGGAGCCCGGCAAAGTCGTGGACGGCGAGATTTTGTATAAAGGCGAAGATCTTTTGAAAAAGAGCGAAAAGGAACTTCAAAAGATCCGCGGGGATCAGATTTCGATGATCTTTCAGGAGCCGATGACCTCGTTGAATCCGGTCTATCGAATCAAGGACCAGATTATTGAAAGTATTATGACCCATATGAAGCTGTCCCGGAAAGAAGCGCTTGCCCGTACGGTTGAAATGCTGAAAACGGTCGGCATTCCTTCCCCGGGGCAGCGCGCCAATGACTACCCGCACCAGATGAGCGGAGGCATGCGCCAGCGTGTTATGATTGCAATGGCGCTGGCCTGCAATCCGGAGTTGCTGATTGCCGACGAGCCGACAACCGCCCTGGACGTTACGATTCAGGCTCAGATTCTTGAGCTGTTATATTCATTGCGTGAAAAATTTAATATGGCCGTTCTGCTGATTACACACGATCTCGGTGTTGTTGCAGAGGCTGCGGATCGCGTTATTGTCATGTACTGCGGCCAGATTATGGAAGAAGCGGATGTAAAAAGTCTGTTCGCGAATCCGATGCATCCGTATACGCTTGGGCTTCTTAACTCGATTCCGCGAATTGAGGACGAAAGCGGGGAACGGCTTTATATGATCAAAGGCATGGTTCCAAACCCGCTGCATATGCCTCAGGGCTGTCCGTTTTCCGATCGCTGTGACCGCTGCATGGAACGGTGTACCCTTGAAATGCCAGAACTGAAAGAAGTGGGCGGGCATAAGGTGCGCTGTTTCCTCTACAATCAGGAAGCCGGAAAGGAGGCGGATGACCGGTGAGCGATACTCTAGTGGAGATTCAGAATCTGTCAAAGCATTTTACTGTGGAAACCAATTTCTTTGGAAAGCCGACCTCCGTACTGAAGGCGGTGGAGGATGTTTCCTTCACAATTCAAAAGGGCGAGGCGTTTGGCCTTGTCGGGGAATCGGGGTGCGGAAAAACCACGCTTGGAAAAATGCTGGTAAACCTTTACCGGCCGAGTTCCGGGAAGATTTTGTATGACGGAACGGACCTGACTGCGCTGAACGAGAAAGAACGCAGGAAATACTGCAAGGATATCCAGCTGATTTTTCAGGATCCCTATGCTTCCCTGAATCCAAGAATGACGGTCGGTGACATTATTGCGGAACCGATCCGGATTAATCATCTGCTGCCGGAGGGCAAAGTGGAAGGCCGTGTGATTGAACTGCTTAACTGCGTCGGTCTTGCACAGCATCAGCGCAACCGCTTTCCCTATGAGTTTTCCGGCGGTCAGCGCCAGCGCGTCGGAATTGCGAGAGCGCTTGCCGCAAATCCAAAGCTGATTGTATGCGACGAACCTGTTTCGGCGCTGGATGTATCCATTCAGGCACAGGTGCTGAACCTGCTGGACGATCTGAAAGATGAGTTTGGGCTGACTTACCTGTTCATTGCACACGGGCTAAACGTGGTCAAACATATCAGCGACCGGGTCGGTGTCATGTACTTGGGAAGAATGATGGAAATCGCCCCCAAAAAGGAGCTGTATTCCAACGCGCTTCATCCTTATACCAAAGCGCTTCTTTCGGCAATTCCACTCATTGATCCTACAAAGAAGAAAGAGCGCATCATTTTGCAGGGAGAGGTCCCAAGCCCGATCAATCCTCCGTCCGGGTGTCGTTTTTGTACCCGGTGCAGTCGGGTAATGGATATTTGCCATCAAGTAACACCAGAGCTGAAAGAGATTATGCCGGGACATTATACGGCATGCCATCTGTACGACGAGCAAAACACATCGGGGCAACAATAAATAAGAACAGCGTCCGCTTAGTTCGGACGCTGTTCTTATTTTATATAATTGGTGAGAAATAAAGGTTTTTGATTTTGGGCGCAGCTGCAATAAAACTTATTAGGATTCCGGAAGCTTCGCGTCGCGCAGGAAAGAAGAAGAGAGTATCCCCAACAGCGCCACTGCGATTCCCACTTGAAATACACGGCTGACTCCGGAAATTTCCCATCCGATCACATTTCGTGCTGTCAGGACTGTTCCAAAAAATGCGCTCCCGGTTGCCGTCCCGATATTTCGAAAAAGGGTTACGGCGGATGTCACTGAGCCGATCCGACATTTGGAGACTGAATTCTGCGCGTTGACATTTCCTACAGGCATATTCATTCCAACGCCCCAACCCATGAGAACGGCATTCAAGATCAAAACGGAGTAACCGGTTGATTTGTCCATGACGGAAAATCGCCACATGCTGAAACCGATTAAGCAAAAACCGATCAATGACCAGATGCGATACTGGTTGGTCCGGGAAATCAAACGCCCAACGATGTTTGCGGCAAGGACCAGGCTGACCATCATCGGCGCCAGCACCAGACCAGAACCGGTTGCGCTCATCTTAAGAATATTCTGTTCAAAATAAGGCAAATAAACGACTGCGCCGATTAAACTCATCTGGTTGAAGAACGATAAAGCCAGAGCCATGTTGATTCTGCGGTCGGTAAAATATTCTGAGGGAAAAATTGGGCTTTTTACCCGGTGCTGCAAAAGAATGAAGATTAGAAGCATCAGGAAGGCAAAAACCGCCATTCCAACGATCCACGGAGAGTTCCAGGGCAGCACGGTTCCGGCAAGGCTGAGGGAAGTCAGAACCGGGAATAAAATCAGAGCAAGGACAATCATGCCGGAAAGATCGGTCTTTTGTTTGATAATCTGCCGATCGTCCGGCAGTGTGAAAAACAAAGCGATAAAAGCAAAGACACCAATCGGAAGATTCAGATAAAAAATCCATCTCCAGCCGAAACGATCCGAAAGGAAGCCGCCGGTCACCGGGCCGATCAGATTAGCGAGACCGTACATGGAGGACACGATTCCCGTATATTTTCCGCGCTCTGCCGGCGGAAACAGGTCCGCGATGATCGTAAAGACTCCCGCTACGATGACGCCGCCGCCTGTTCCCTGCAAAGCACGGAATAAAATCAGTTCCGGCATGTTTCCGGACAATCCGCACAGAGAAGAGCCTGCCAGAAACAGAGCGATGCCGCATAGAAAAACCGGTTTATGTCCGCGTAGATCTGAAATAGTGCCTGAAATTGGAATTGCAATGGTTGAACACAGAAGATAAGACGTGAAAGGCCAGGCGTAATACGCTTTTCCGCCGAGATCACTCACAATATTTTTCATGGCGGTACTAAAAATGGTGGAATCCATGGCATAGATCAGCAGGCTCGCCATTAAGCCGGCAAAAATCGGACTCAGACGTTTGATCCTTGTTTGACTCAATAATTTCACTCCTATATAAGATATTAGTGTAGAGTATACTATATGGGCATAAAAAATCAGGAATTAGACTCCTTGATTTTTTGAAGATAGGCTTCGGTCCAACGGCAGAACAGCCGATACATATCCTGATATAGCCCGATAATAGCAGCCGCTTCCGGGAGATCTTCATTATGCCGGAGAGAATCATTCAGATTCGTCAGCGAATTGTTCAGGTTTTCAATCAATTCTTCCATCAGGCGTGCTGCGTCGGAGCGGTTCAGCTTATTCAGGTGAGCTACAAGGGTGGTGAAATCAATGTAGACAGTACCGGGGTTTTGAGCCAGACGTTCCATTAAGTTAAAAAAGTATTTGCGGCCTTTTTCATTGACCGTATAAATGGTTTTTTCAGGCATTTCGCCGTCCCGTACGACTTCGGCGTCAAGATATCCCCGCCGATGCAGATTGATGAGATTTTTATAGATGGCGGGTGTGCTGATTTTAGTCCAGCGACGAATATTCATGGATTCCATTTTCTTCTTCATCTCATAAGCGTTCATCGGCTCTTTGATCAGAATGCCGAGAAGCATAATATTAACGGTTGACATCTGGGCCTCTCCTTTCTACTGGTATACTTTACACTAACAGTATAAATCTTTTTGCAGAGAAGATCAACACTTTTTTGAATCATTTGATTTAAACCCTCTGTAATCCTAATTTAACGTAAATTTAACATGATTCAAATAAAATAATAATGCACTTTTATGCCCGGTTCTCATTTGGAATCGAACAATTCGGAATAAATCATCCGAAGAAAGGGTACATAAATCAGTATGGAAATAAAATTGGTTTTAAAGGATCTTAATCTGTACTACGGAGATTTTCAAGCGCTAAAAAATATTTCGCTGGAAATTCCCAAAAATCAGGTCACCGCTTTTATCGGCCC
This sequence comes from Caproicibacter fermentans, assembly GCF_014303955.1. NCBI lineage: Bacteria > Bacillati > Bacillota > Clostridia > Eubacteriales > Acutalibacteraceae > Caproicibacter > Caproicibacter fermentans. Next base: position 344,850 of record NZ_CP060286.1, read on the forward strand.
CTCCGGCTGCGGAAAATCCACCTGCCTTAAAACGATCAATCGCATGAACGATCTGGTGGAGAACTGTCGGATTGAAGGATTAGCCGCGATCGACGGCGAAGATATTTACAGTCCGCAAATGGATGTCACTTTACTTAGAAAGAGGGTTGGAATGGTATTTCAAACCCCGAACCCGTTTCCAATGACGCTGTATGACAATATTGCCTACGGCCCGAAAATTCATGGAATACGATCGAAAAGGCAGCTGGATGAAATCGTGGAACAGTCCCTTCGCAGCGCCGCGTTGTGGGATGAGGTGAAGGACCGGCTGAAAAAGTCCGCGCTGGGCCTGTCTGGCGGGCAGCAGCAGCGGCTTTGCATTGCAAGGGCCCTTGCGGTTGAGCCGGAAGTGATTTTGATGGATGAACCGACCAGCGCGCTCGACCCGATTTCAACGCTGAAAATTGAGGACCTGATGGATGATCTGAGAAAAAAATATACGGTCATTATCGTGACTCACAATATGCAGCAGGCCGCCAGAATCGCGGACAGAACCGCGTTTTTCCTGCTTGGAGAGATTGTGGAATACACCGACACGGTCGAAATGTTTAACCGGCCGAAGGATGAGCGGACGGAACGGTATATTACCGGCCGCTTCGGCTGACTTGCTTTTTTGCGGCTTTCAGTGATACTATAAGGAGGATGAACCATGCCGAGAAAAATATTTGACAGGGAATTGGAAGATCTGATCTCCAGAATGACGGAAATGGGCAATGCGGTAGACCGGAAAATAGAACAGACAATTTCCGCGTTAAAGACGATGGACCTTGAGCTTGCCGCTGAAGTTGCTGGTTCCGACAATGAAATTGACCGAATGGAGCACAGCATTGAAAAAAACTGCATGGAATTGATTGCGTTGCAGCAGCCGATCGCCGGCGACCTTCGCATTATTGCCGCCTGTCTCAAAATCTTAACGGATATTGAGCGCGAAGCCGATCAGTGCGCGGATATTTGCGAGATTCTTACAGTCGGGGAACTGAACACGAACAGCCTTGCAACTGCGCATGTGGTTCAGATGCTGGAGACGGCCAGAAAAATGTTCCGCCGGTCGATGGATGTGTTTCTCAGCCGGGAAGTTGAAGAAGCGAGAGCTGTCTGCAGGGCTGATGATGAAGTTGATTCGATGTTTTCAAAGATTATTCTTGAGGTCTGTACAATCATCACGGAGAATCCGCAGAATGTCATGCGGGAAGTCGATCTTCTTTTCATCTCAAAATACGCGGAGCGTATGGGCGACCACGCAACCAACATTGCCGAATGGGTTATTTTTATGGAAACCGGAGTCCATCCCGATCTGAATGAGGGCGAATTATAAGCGGGAGGGTACTATGTCGCTGATTTATGTTGCCGACGATGAACCAAATATCAGAAACATTGTTTCAATCGGCCTGAAGGACAGCGGATTTGAAACGGAAGAGTTTGCGGACGGGACCTCCCTACTGAACGAGGTAAGGAGAAAACGTCCGGATGCGATTGTTCTGGATTGGATGATGCCGCAGCCGGACGGATTGACGGTTTGCCGCATTTTGCGGGAAAACGAGGAAACTCATTCCGTTCCGATTTTAATGCTGACGGCAAGAGGAGAGGAAATCGACCGGGTGCTCGGGCTTGAAATCGGTGCGGATGATTATATCGTGAAACCGTTCAGTATAAAAGAACTCTGCGCTCGCGTCAAGGCGGTTTTGCGCCGAACCGGCCGCAGGGAAGAACCGCGGGATGAAGTCTTTCGCCACGGTTCTCTTGTTGTGGACGTACTGCGTCATCAGGTTTCACGCGACGGCAGGCCGATCGACCTGACCGCGAAGGAATTTGACCTTTTGGTCATGCTGATGAAAAATCGGGGCAGAGTGATGACGCGCGATTCCCTTCTGGACAAGGTCTGGGGCGTGGAATATTTCGGGGATACCCGAACGGTCGATGTTCATGTGCGCTATCTGCGCCAGAAAATAGAGGAAGACCCGGACTCTCCCGTTTGTATTCAGACAGTCCGGGGAGTCGGGTACCGATTTTCCGAGGATTGACCGGAAGGGGGCCGCAAATTGAAAAAAAGGCTGATTGCAATTAACGCGGTCATCGTGATTATCGGATTCACGGTAGCATTTGCCATTGCGGGTATGAAGATACAAGCGCAGTACCGTATGGAATTTACAAACCGTCTGGACACCGCCCTTGCAATTCTTCAGACGCGGAAAGAAGATATTTTGCAAAACCCAAAAACTGTTGCGGAGAATGTCGGCAAAGAGCTTTCTCAGTCCGGACAGCAGATTCGGATCAGCATTATCGATCCGTCGGGGAAAGTAGTAGGAGACAGTGCAAAGGAAGAAATTGACCAGAACCACTTAACAAGGCCGGAAATCCAAGCGGCTCTGCACAGTGGCAGGGGATACGATACCAGAATGAGCGCAAGTGTTCAGCAGCGGTATTATTATGAGGCAATTTATCTTCCGGGCGACTTTTATCTGCGGGCGGCGCTGCCGACGGCCGAGCTGGATGCCGCACTGAAACGCCTGTGGATGACGGCGCTGCTCAGCATGCTGCTGGGAATCGCGGTGGTTTGCGCTCTGACGGGATATTTGGTATACCGGGTGACGGAACCGCTTCAAAAGCTTTCGGCGGCTGCAAAACAGATTTCCGGCGGGGACTACTCCTGCCGGGTGGACGGCAGTTTCCGGGATGAGGTGGGGGAACTTGCCCTCTCCTTTAACCGGATGGCGGAGAGTACGGAGAACGCGGTTGCACAGCTGAAAAGCCAGCAAAAACAGCTGGAAGGCGTGCTTCAGGGAATGAACGACGGGGTGATCGCCGCCTCGAAGGATGGTATGATTCTGTTCATGAACCAGAGCGCGGGCCGGTTGCTTAAAAACCCCTCCATATCCGCGGGAAGAAAGCTGGAGGGCAGCCTGCTGATTAACCGGATCGCCGAAAGAATGAAAGCGGCCCTTCAAGGCGACTCCTTCGACAAGCAGAATATTGAGACCGAGGACGGAAAGCAGTATTCCGTTTATACGGCGGTGATTCCGGGGCAGAGAGATGCCGCCGCGCTGGCGGTAATTACGGATGAAACCAGAATCCGTAAGCTGGAGCGCCTGAGGAGCGAATTCGTCGCAAATGTCACGCACGAACTGAAAACTCCGCTGACTTCGATCCGCGGCAGCATCGAGCTCTTGAAAAGTACAAACCGGGATGAAAAAACGCGTCTTTACTTTTATGACGTTCTGGATATTGAAGCGGAACGGCTGCAGCACCTGATTGACGATATGCTGGTTTTATCACAGATTGAAAACGCGAAGGAAGATCCGTCGGCCCGCCCGTGCGTGGTGGCGAACGCAGTTGAAAAATGTGTTTCACGTTTAAGGCCGGTCGCGGAGAAATCCGGAATTGCAGTTCAGATTCAGGTGGATCCTTCTCTGATTGTATCCTGTTCACCGACCAGACTGGAGCAGCTCATCGGCAATTTGATCGAAAACGCCATTAAATATAATCGCCCGGACGGACGGGTCGATATTATTGGTGTGCGGCAGAGAAAAACAGCGGTCATTCGCGTGAAAGACACCGGAATCGGAATTGCGCCGGAGCATTTTGGAAGGCTGTTTGAACGCTTTTACCGTGTGGATGCCAGCAGATCCCGGGAAATTGGCGGAACAGGCCTCGGCCTTTCCATTGTGAAGCACCTGGCCGTTTTGTATGGCGGAGAAGTGGGCGTGGAAAGTCAGGCGGGAAAAGGAAGCACCTTTACCGTCAGACTTCCTCTTGCGCAGGATGGGTCGGAGAAAAGCGCTTTAAAGACGATATGAGACTGAAATCTAAAAAAGGGAGGGAACAGCGGCCGGCCGCTGTTCCCTCCCTTTTCTATGTATTTTCTTTGATGACACCGTTGCGATACGATTGAAGAAGCGCGGAAAGCTCCTGAATCTGAGAATTCAATTCGACTCCCGTGTCGGTATCCGCGACCGTGACGCGCTGTTTAATAGCTTCCACAACCATCACCTTCGGCGAATCCTCCCCGTAAAGAGTACCCGGTTTTAAGGGCTGATGCTCGGCAAGAGCCAAATAACGGGAATTCGCAATAAAAGTATAACCGCCGATCCCCGTCTGCTTCTGGTAGGACTTCGAAATGCCGCCGTCGATCATAAACAATCGCCCTCCGCCCTTGACCGGATTTTCGCCCTGCTTCAGTTTTACCGGTACATGGCCGTTTATAATATGCGAGTCGGCAGGATCGAGACCAAATTCCCGCAGTATTTTTTCACATGGTTCGCGCTGCTCGATAAAATGATAATACGGATTCATTTTTTCCTCATGGGTTGCCGGGGCCTCAATAAAGTATCTTTCAAAAGTGGACATTTTACTCTTTCCAAACAACGGGGATTTGACTCCACACCACAGGTACCACATCATATCCTGCGCGTTTTCTCGTTCCGGGGTGCCATCCGGGGCAAAATAGGCCTCTCTGACCACGGAGTCGAGATATTCCAGAAGCTCCCTGCCTTTTCTTTTTCGGCCGCCAAGTCCTACCGTGTCAAATTCGCCGTCTTGAGTCATGGGGATGCAACCGTGATAGAGGAGGTTTGAATTCATGCGCAGATACATGCTGCCGTGCGAATAAAGAAAGCGAATGTGCTTTTGAAGGCGCTCGCTGTGACGAAACGAATAGGTGATCGCCTTCATCAGTTCTTTTTCCTCTTTGGTCAATTCCAATGGGTTTTTGGGGTCGACCGTGGGGAACGATTTATCCCGAAGCGGGTAAACGGTTCCGTCGAGATGGATTATGCCGTTTTCAAAATCAATCTGCTTTAAAAGAAGACGGCTGCTCATTTTATATTCCGGATGCTTTTCAATCAGCTGCCCCTCCAGTTTAAACTGGATGACGGCGATTGCCTTGTGCATTTTGGCCGCAAGAGGAAGATCGACGGGATCGTAGAGATTTTCGTCCAGAATATGCGGGGTAAAATATTCGCACGGGTCGTCTCGGTAAACACGTTCTGCGAAAGCGGAGAGAGGTCTCAGATTAATCCCGTATCCATCCTCCAGAAGGTCAAACGTATTGTAGCTGATTCCCAGCCGGACAACGTTCGCCATCAGCGCTCGGTTGCCGGAGGCGGCTCCCATCCACGAGATATCGTGATTGCCCCACTGAATGTCAATGTCGCGAAAATCTCCGAGCGCGTCCAGAATGGAATCAGGGCGGGGACCGCGGTCATAAATATCGCCGATGATATGCAGCCTGTCGATCAAAAGCTGCTGGATGAGATTGCATAAAGCGGTAATAAACTCCACACTCATGCCCGTCTGCACAATCGACTTGATGATTTCACTGTAATAATGCGGCTTGTTTTTGCCGCCGTCCGCGTGCAGAAGCTCGTCAATAATATAGGCAAAGTGTTCCGGAAGCTTTTTTCGAACCTTGGAACGCGTGTATTTTGACGCCGCTTCTTTGCAGACTTCCACCAGCCGGTAGATCGTGATGCGGCACCAGTCGTCAAATCCTGATTCGCGTCTCGCGGCGCGGGCAAGTTCCGGTTCCGGATAATAAATCAGCTTGGCAAGCGCCGTGCGTTCCTCCTCGGAAATTGACTGCTCAAATAATTCGTCAATTTTTTTTCTGACGACGCCGGAAGCGCTTTTTAATTGAAACAGGAATGCCGCGTGTTCACCGTGCAGGTCGCTGAAAAAATATTCGGTTCCTTTCGGAAGGCTCATGATCGCGCGAAGATTGATAATTTCAGAAGCGGCCGCTTCGGCGTCCGGGTATTTTTTGGCAAGCAGCTTTAAATAATGTTCATCAGTCATCTGATTCTCTCCCATTCATTTTTCTCGGCTTCTTTATTCCGTACTGGAAAAGAAACATTACGGGCACTGTTTTGCACTGTGAAAACAAAGGAAAGTATGCTATACTTGAGATAATACAAACCGGGAGGCGCTAATGATTTGGGATATAAAGAAGAATTCGAAGCGATTTATTTAGAAAAAATTAAGAGGGACGGTGCGGCGGAGCTTCTTTCCTGGCTGAATTCCACGGATTTTTTCACGGCACCTGCCAGCACGAAGTTCCATTGCGCCTGTCTGGGCGGCCTTGTGCAGCACAGCGTAAGCGTTTACCGCGTGATGATGGAAAAGCATTTTGACCCCGCGGCGGACAACGAAGAAAGCTTTGCGATCTGCGCTCTGCTTCATGACGTATGCAAGGCCCAGTTTTATAAAAAAGGTACCAGAAACGTGAAAAACGAGGAAACCGGGGCATGGGAAAAACGTCCCTATTACTCAATAGAAGACAGCTACCCCTATGGGCACGGGGAAAAATCAGTCTTCTTAATCGAACGTTTTTTACGGCTGAAAACCTCCGAGGCCATCGCGATTCGCTGGCATATGGGCGGATTTGACGATTCGGCGAAAGGCGGAAGCTTTGCAATCAGTCAGGCCTATGAAAAATATCCGATTGCCGTCAAGCTTCACTTGTCCGATCTTGAGAGTACATATCTGCGGGAGAAGGGTACTTCCGCAATTCACCGCAAATGACTGCTTCGTCCGTATTTTTCAGCCGCCGATTTTTCGGCGGCTTTTTTATCTTTTCTATGCTGATTAACGGTACTATTATAACATGAAAAGATAAAAAATGTATTGACAAATCGAAAATATGCTGTATTATTGTACTATACACTTAATACAATAATACAAGGAGAAGAAAGCATGAAAGAAATTGTATTTCAGTCACGGTCGCTTGTACGGCGGTTTGGCGCTTTTACAGCTGTCGACGACATGAACGTTGAATTAAAAAAAGGCGATATCTTTGCACTGGTAGGACAGAACGGAGCGGGTAAGACAACGCTGCTCAAAATGATCTGCGGCCTTACCCCGCCGACCTCAGGCTCGATGGAGCTGTTCGGATACTCCGGTACGAAAGAGCTGGGACGCGCGCGCAGGCGCATCGGCAGCATTATTGAAACACCCGGATTTTACCCCTATCTTTCGGCATGTCAAAACCTGGAGTATTACAGAATTCAGCGGGGTATCGGCAAAAAAAACTGCGTGGAAGAGGCTTTGCATTTCGTAGGACTGGACACGGTCGGCAATAAGAAATTCAAGAGCTTTTCCCTTGGAATGAAACAGCGTTTAGGTCTTGCACTCGCAATTTTAAACGACCCTGACTTTTTAGTATTGGATGAACCGATCAACGGCTTGGATCCGGTGGGAATCCGCGAATTCCGTGAAATTTTATTGAAGCTGAATCATGAAAAAGAAACGACCATCCTGGTTTCCAGTCATATTTTGGGAGAACTGTCTCAGATCGCGACACGGTACGGGTTTATCAGCGGCGGACGTTTGGTGGAATGCCTGACCGCAGAAGAGCTTGAAATGAAATGCCGCGTTACTCTGAAGCTGGAAGTGGATAATTCCGCAAAAGCGGCGGCTGTTCTGACGGATCGTTTCTCCATGAAGCAAATCGAGATTTTGGATGAGACCACTCTCCTGCTTTCTGAAGGCCTGGATCGGCCGGAGTTTGTGGTAAAAGCTTTGGTGGAATCCGGAATTTTGGTGTCACAGGCTTATCGCACCGGAGCCAATCTGGAAAACTATTTTATTGATTTGATTGGAGGAAAACAAATTGCTTAAACAGATGCGCGCGGATCTTTACAAAGTGTTTCACCGTCCGTTCTTTTACCTTTTACTGGCCGGCATGGCTGTCCTCGCTTTTTTTGTAAATTTTTCGCTGTCAAAGGTTTCTTCCACGAATTCAGTTTATGATTCATGGATGATCGTTTTATTGTATTTTTTATCCTGGCCTGTCCTTTTGATGCCGATCCTGATCGATCTGGTCAGTGCAGAGGACTATAAAGAGCATACGCTTAAAAATACTATTTCCTATGGAATGAACCGCACCAAACTGTATTGCTCCCAAATTGCCGTGTCGACGATTCTTGGCGTTTTGGTCGGAATCGTCGCTCTCGGCACATATTGCGGAAGCTCCCTGATTTTTTTAAAAATCGATCCTTCTTTCACAACGGCGTTCACGGCTGATTTTTTCAGCAGGGTAGGCGTTAGCTGCATCGGGTACGCGGCTGCGATTCCAATCGCTGCGTTTTTTGCGATGATACTTCAAAAAAATTCGCTGTTTGTATTTGCCTTTTACGCGGTTATCTTTCTGCCACAGCTTCTTTTGAAGCTTGTTCACCTTTCCAACCTGAGCAAATATTTGCTGATGCCGCAGTTCAGTATGCTTGCGGCGGGAACCAATCGGCAAATGCTGGATTCTTCCCTGGTTTTTATTATTACAGCAATTTTCTTTATCATTTTGGGCGCGGTGTTTTTCAGAAAAAAAGATATTTGCTAAAACCCGCGATTTGCTCTTGACAGAAGCGGAAAAGTATTGTATAACTGTATTAATGTATTAGTACAATGGTTCATTCGGAGGTGAGAAAATGGCATGGGATTTAAAATCCGACAGACCGATTTATTCCCAACTGGTTGAACAAATTCAATTAATGGTGGTTTCAGGAATCTATGCGGCCGGATGCAAACTACCGTCCGTTCGCGACATGGCTGCCGAAGCTTCGGTAAATCCGAATACGATGCAGAGAGCGCTCTCAAAGCTGGAAAGCGACGGGCTTCTATATTCGCAGCGCACAAGCGGACGTTTTGTAACGGAGGATGTTCAAAGAATTATGCAGACGAAAAATGATCTTGCGGCGGATCTGATCAATGACTTTATACAGAAGATGAATCGTCTTGGGTTCGACAGAGAACAGACCGTAAGCCTGTTGAACCGAATGATTAAGGAGGAAGGGCAGAATGGATAGCATACTCGAGTGTCGCAGCCTGGTAAAATATTTTCCGGGGTGCCTTGCGCTCAATTCCGTTAACCTGACGGTTCCGAAGGGGAGAATCGTCGGCCTGCTTGGCCCGAACGGAAGCGGAAAGAGCACGTTGATTAAACTTGCCAACGGACTGTTAACCCCAAATGCCGGGCAGATTTTGGTTGGGGGTATGGCCCCCGGCGTTGAGACGAAAAAAATTGTATCTTACTTGCCGGAGCGCACTTATCTCAATGACTGGATGAGCGTTCAGACCATGATCGATTATTTCGGCGATTTTTATGAAAATTTTAACAAGTCAAAAGCTTACGATATGCTGCAAAGGCTTCACATCAATCCGGGTGACCGTTTGAAGACGATGTCGAAGGGAACCAAAGAGAAGGTTCAGCTGATTCTTGTGATGAGCCGGGAAGCCCAGCTTTATATTCTCGATGAACCGATCGGCGGCGTCGACCCCGCCGCGCGTGATTATATTCTTGACACGATAATCGGCAATTACAGTGAAAACGCCACGGTCCTCATTTCGACCCACCTGATTACCGATGTGGAGAAGGTTCTGGATGATGTTATCTTCATCAATATGGGCAACATTGTTCTGACTTCCACCGTTGACGATATCAGGGAGAAAGAGGGAAAGAGTGTCGATTCGCTTTTCAGGGAGGTGTTCAAATGTTAGGCAAACTTCTGAAATATGAATTTAAAGCGACCGCACGAACATTTCTCCCGATTTATGGATTGATTCTTGTTCTGGCCATTATTAACAAGTTGTTCTGGAATCAGAGCATTGACAATTTTGAAATTCCCCGCATGATTTCAATGTCCGTTTATATTATGCTGATTGTGGCGGCTTTTGTCATTACGCTGGTTGTCACGATCCAGCGTTTCAATAAAAATCTTCTCGGGGACGAAGGGTACCTGTCGTTCACTTTGCCTGTGAAGGCCCATTACCATATCGACTCGAAAATGATTGTCACATTAATCTGGTCTGCTCTGAGCATTATCGTTTCCGCTGTCTCCGTTTTTATTATGGTGGTAAACCCGGAGGTGCTGACCCAGTTCAGCCGCATGTGCGCCGACCTTGCGGAAGTCTATCGGCAATACGGTCTGTCCGCGCATCTGATCGCAATTGAAATAATTATACTGATCATTCTCGGCTTTCTGTCAAACATCGTCGAGATTTACGCGGCGATCGTCGTGGGAAACCTTGCGGGGCGCCATAAATTGCTGGCCGGCATCGGCGCATACCTTGGATTTGGCATTGTTGAGCAGATCGTCACATCTTTGCTTTTCAGCGGGTTTAACCGTCAGATTGAAGAATACTTTCAGTCGTTCCATTATTCAAATAACCTGTTTCCGGCGGAACCCGCTGAGGTTGCCTTATTGGTCATGATTCTGTATACGGCGGTTTTCGGCGTAGCCTTTTATTTCTTTACAAACTGGATGCTGACCAGAAAGCTGAATCTGGAGTAACAAGTGCCGCATCACCGAAATTAACGTTAATAGCTGCGAACGGATGGTCCGGCTTAGGCCGGGCCATTTTTAACGTGATTTGAAAGGAAAAGATCCGACGATGCGAAGTGCTTTCCGGCATATAAAATCAAAATGTTCCACATCCGGATACTTCCGGAATAATCCATAAAAAACCTGATCATTCGGACTTCGATTTCACAAAGTGAACACTTGTAAAAAAAGCGGTGGGATGTTATAATAAAAAAAATAAATGTTAAAATTTTAACACTGTATGCCGATTACAAATTTGAATGAGGGAATCTATGAAATTCGAGTACGATAATGAAGCCAAACAGCTGAAATTCGAGGTCTTGACAAGAGTTGCCCGATACACCTATGAAGGTACTCTGGAAGATCATCTGGAGGAGATGCCGTACGATATTATTCCGGGACCTCTTCCGACATTCCGCTGCTGTGTTTACCGGGAAAGGGAAATTATCAGGGAACGCATGGTTTCAGCCCGGGGCGGCAATCTGCCGGGCCAGGGGGAACTGAACATTATCGGCATTCTGCCGGCTGCTTGTGAAGGATGCCCGATCAGCAGGTTCCGCGTTACGGATAACTGCCAGCACTGCCTGGCTCAGAAATGCCGCGAAGCCTGTCCCTTCGGCGCAATTTCCATCACCCCGAAAGGAGCGTATATTGATCCTCAAAAATGCAGGGAATGCGGGCGTTGTGCCGCGGCATGCCCCTATAACGCCATTTCGGACACCATGCGCCCCTGCGTTCGCTCCTGCCCGGTCAGCGCGATCGGCAAGGATCAGTATAAAAGGTCCGTCATTGATTACTCCCGCTGCATCAGCTGCGGGGCTTGCATGAAGAACTGCCCTTTCGGCGCCATTACCGACAGGTCCCAGATTGTTCAGATCATCGAGGCAATAAAAAGCGGCGTGAAGGTCGTAGCCTGTTTCGCGCCGGCCGCGGAAGGCCATTTCGGCACGGCAACCGCGGGTATGCTGAAAAGCGCCCTGAGAAAACTGGGCTTTGCGGACGCGCTGGAGGTTTCCCTTGGCGCTGACGCCGTCGCGGAACACGAAGCCCGGGAATTGAAAGAGGCTTTGGAAGCGGGAAGAAAAATGACCACGTCTTGCTGCCCCGCGTTTGTCGAGCTGATTGAGAAGCATTATCCCAAGCTGAAGGGAGTCGTTTCTCATACCATATCGCCCATGACGGCTGCCGCCCGCTATCTGCGGCTTCAGGATCCGCAGACGAAAGTTGTGTTTGTCGGGCCGTGCGTCGCAAAGAAAAATGAAATACAAAAGGTTCCAGATACGGCGGACTATGTCCTCACGTTTGAAGAATTGGCAGCTATGTTTACGGCCCGCGACATCGATGTGGAATCGGAGCAGGAATCGGAGCAGGACGGCAGCCGCGCGGGAAAAGGGTTCGCACAAAGCGGCGGAGTGTCCGGCGCCGTCGGCCAGGTCTTTCAGGAAGAAGGAATCGATTTACCGTTTTCCTGCGTAACATGCAACGGCATTCAGGAATGCAAAAAAACTCTCGCAATTTTGAACGCGGGCCGCCTTCCGGAAAATTTCGTGGAGGGAATGGCCTGTGAAGGAGGTTGTATTGCGGGTCCCGCCGGGATTGAAGCCCCAATGAAGATCCGGAAAAACCGGACGGCGATCCTGGCGAAGGCGGACAGCCGCTCGATTTCGGAAAATATTAAGGTAAAACATGATTTCTCACGGATTAAAATGGAATAATTGCTGTAAATGTGATATCCTCATACTGAGGTGATTCCGGATGAGTGAGATTGCGATTCATACGCAAAAACTGGGTAAATCCTACGACGGCGCCGTTTATGCACTCCATGATCTTTCACTGGAGATTCCAACCGGTGCCGTCTTTGGCTTTCTCGGCCCAAACGGGGCGGGTAAAACCACAACGATAAAACTTCTGTCGGGACTTTTGAAGCCAACGGAAGGGTCTTGTACCGTGCTTGGAATTCAGCCGGAAAAGAAACCTTCGGAGCTGCACCGCGTCTGCGGAATCGTAACCGAGACCGCCAGAATGTACGGCCGGCTGACCGGTATGGAAAACATGATGTTTTTCGGACAGGCTCAGGGGTTGGAACGAAGAGAAAGCAGGCAGCGGGCGGAAATATTATTGAAAAGTCTGGATTTGTGGGATTCGCGCGACAAAAAACTTGCGGATGATTCCACGGGAATGGTTCAGCGCCTGTCGCTGGCCCGAGCCATGATTGCCAAACCGAAACTGCTCCTTCTGGATGAACCGACAAACGGACTCGACCGCGAATCGGTGCTTCATGTTAACTCGATGATACTGGACCTTGCCCGTCGGGAGGGCGTAACGGTTTTTCTTTGTACGCATCAGCTTCGCGATGCGCAGGAGCTGTGCGACAGCTTTGGAATTGTCAGCCGGGGTAAAATGCTTGCATGCGGCGATCTGGAGTCCCTCAGCCGCGAAGTCGGGCTTTCTCTTCAGGCACGATTTCGGCTGCGCGAGGGCAAGATCCCGGACGAGCTGCAACGGCTGGACGATGAATCGTGGGGCAGGGACATTGCCGATGAGGAAGAAATGCCGAAGCTAATAAGCGGCCTGGTTTCTTCCGGCAATGAGATCTTTGAAGCGAAGCTGGTTCGTCCGTCCCTGGAGGACATCTATTCCAGATTCGTGGAGCTGAGGGGGAACGGAAAGTGAAAATTTTGTCTCCTGCCGAAAAAGCGCTGGCCTTTAAAGATTTTGAGGATATCTGGGATAATAAAACGTCGCGGAGCATCCTCATCCTTGTTCCGCTGGTTATGGTTTTACTGTTGCCAGTCGTCTTTCTGATCTTCTTTCTGAATGTCCCGATGACCAGAATGAACGGGGTAGAACAAATGCTTCTGCTTCTGCACGCACAGGCATCCGGAATGGACGAACGCCAGGGCATGTTTTATTTGATGACGAATATGATCTGCCCGATGTTTTTTTTGATGATTCCTCTGATATCGTCCAGCGTGTCCGCGGCGTACAGCTTTGTTGGTGAAAAGGAGCACGGCACTTTGGAAACTCTTCTGCTTACCCCGCTGGGCATCCGGAAAATATTGAAAGCGAAAGTGCTTGGGTGCGTTCTTCTTTCCGCCGTTGGAACCTGCGCCTCGTTTGTCCTTTTTTCCATTGTCATTGCCGTTGGAGACCTTATGCTATCCATGCCGTTCTATTTCAACTGGAACTGGCTCGTCCTTGTTTTTCTGCTTTCTCCGGCGGTTATGATTTTCGGCGTTGTGTTTATGGTCCTGACATCTGCGAAAAGTAAAAGTTATACGGAATCGGTTCAGACCTCCGCCTATCTTGTTCTTCCCATCGTGCTGCTGTTTACGGGGCAGTTTACCGGTTTGTATCAGGTCGGCGCGGAGCTGCTGCTTTTGATATCCTGCGTCCTGCTTGCGGTTGATTTTTTGATCTGGTTCCTTACGGCCCGCCTGTTTACTCCTGAAAAACTGCTGCGTTAGTTGCCTGAATCAAAATTTCGGATTATAATAAAGGTATCTTTAGGAAATTCGAAAGGGAGTAAAGAAGGTTGGCTGCGGATTTGCACTGTCACACAAAAATGTCCGATGGTTCGGCGGGAATCGACGAGATTGTATTAATGGCGGAAAGAAGCGGGATTCCGGTGATTTCCGTAACGGATCACGACACCTTTTCCGGTTCGGTTCGGGCCGGCGTGATCGGAAAGCGTCATGGGGTTACGGTGATTCCGGGAGCGGAATTTTCTTCGACGGATCCTTCCACAGGCCGCAGGGCGCATATTCTTTGTTACTTTTGCAAGCGTCCGGACCGCCTGGAATGCCTGTGCAAGCAGATGAGGGAGGAGCGCGGCCGCGCGGCCGCGGCCATGCTGCGCCGGGTCACAGAAATTTACCCCATTTCACAGGAGATGGTGATGCGCCGCGCAAAAGGGAGCACGGCGGTTTACAAGCAGCATATTATGCATGCGCTGATGGATGCCGGTTTTGCGGGTGAAATTTACGGTGCGGTTTACAGCCGTTTGTTCAGTCCGCAAAATGGTCTTGCCTATGTACCGGTTCGTTACCCGGAAGTGCACGATGTCATCAAAAGGATTCACGAGGCGGAGGGAATCGCTGTTCTGGCCCATCCTGGCGAGTACGACAGCTACGAGCTTTTGGAACAGCTTGCCCGGGATCACGAAATTGATGGGGTGGAAGTCTGGCACCCCGGAAACAGGAAGGGCGACGAACAGCTGTTCATGGAAATCGCGCGCAAATACGATTTGATTATGACCGGCGGAACCGATTTTCACGGGATGTACAAAAAAGAAGCACAGCCGCTCGGCACCTGCGTGACTCCGGACGACCAGCTTGAAAAGCTGATGAAAATCGGGGCAAGCTTGTAAGTTAACCATGTAAGGAGAGAAAACGTTGCAATACAGATATAAAACAAGAGGAACCTGTTCCACCGAAATGATGATTGATCTGGACGGAGATACGATCCGTTCCGTTAAAATAACCGGAGGCTGCAGCGGAAACCTGCAGGGAATCTGTGCTTTGGTTCAGGGCCAAAAGGCCGAGGACGTTATTCGACTCCTTCAGGGAATCCGCTGCGGTCTGAAACCGACTTCCTGCCCCGATCAGCTGGCAAAAGCCCTCACGCTGGCCAGAGAGAAAAATCCGGAAACATAAGCTGAGGGCTGCGGATCAATGATCGCAGCCCTTTTTTGTACTTAGCAACCGCAGCCGCCGCAATTGTCGCCACAGCCGCATCCGCCGCAGCTTCCACCGCCGGCACAGCAGACCCAGATGATGAGCAGGATGATAACCCAGGTGCAACTATTGTTACCGCAGCCAAAGAAACCATTGTTACACATTATTAATTTCCTCCTTTCGGTTTACAGTATATAATATTGCAACCGAACAAATCGTGTTACAAGTTTTCTTGCGATGGACATTTAAAAAATTGGGGCCGGAATAAGGCAGTGGGGGTGATTAATCATGTTGTGTGAGTCCTGCGGGCGAAATCCGTCCGTGATTCGAGTCAAAGCGATTGTCGACGGGGAACCGGTGGAATGCGCGCTCTGCGCGGAATGTGCCCGCGAATTGGGCTATGCCAACCTGCTGTTTGTCTTGGGCTTTGAAAATGACGGCGTTTTAAACGATTTTTTCCCCGGCGAGCCAAACGAAAGCGAAGCGCTGCGATGCCGCTGCTGCGGCGCGTCTTTTCAAGATATATTACGCAGCGGAAAAGTCGGCTGTGCTCAATGTTACAGAACGTTCGCCGCCCGGCTTGCGCCTTTTATCCGAAGAATTCACGGCAGCGTTTCCCATCGGGGTAAGACGGCGGGAGGGGGAGATTTGCCGCAGGTAGCGCCCAAAGCGCAGCTTAGCGTGATGCACCAACGTCTTCGCGAAGCAATTCAAAGCGAGGATTTTGAACAGGCGGCGGTTCTGCGCGACCGGATTCACGAAATGGAGGAAGGCGAAAAATGAAAAAGTGGTATGAAGCGGCAGCGCAGGACGCCGACGTTTCATCGGGGACTTTTATCAGTCTTGCGCGTAATCTGGAGGGTGTGCCGTTTCCGTCTAGAATGAGCATGTCCGACCGCCGTTTTGTCTGGGATAAAGTTCGGGAGACGCTGCTGAAAGCGGATGGTACGGAATACGGACGCTTTACAAAAATTTCTCTTGAGACTGTTCCCAGTGTGCACGCGGTTTCTTTGGCGGAAGCCGGCTTAATCAATGCGGAGACAGTAACGGACCGGGTTGGCTGCGGTTTAATTACAGCGCAGGATGAATCTCTTTCCGCCGCTGTCAACGGGGACGACCATCTGACGATTCTGTCGAAAGCAGCAGGTTTACAGCTTCAGGAAGCCTACTCTAAAGCGGATGGGCTGGACACGTTTCTCGACAGGAATTTGTCCTTTGCCTTTGACCGCCAGCTTGGGTATTTAACGCAGAATCCGTTTCACCTTGGAACCGGAATGATCGCATCCCTGCGGCTTCATCTTCCCGCTTTGCTGGAATCCGGATCAGTGGGAAGAATCGCCCAAAATCTTGCGAAACTGGGGCTGACCCTTCGCAGCGTTTACGGTTCGGAATCAAATCCCCGCGGGGCTTTTTTTCGCCTTTCCAATCAGGTTACAATGGGCCTTTCGGAGCAGGAGGCCCTTACAAATCTTTCCAGCATGGCGAATCAAATCATCTCCCGCGAACGAAAAATGAGGGAGGACCTGATTCATCAGGTTTCCGTACAGGACACGGTGCTGCGAAATCTGGGCGTCCTTCAAAACGCTAGACTTTTGTCATTTGACGAATTTCTGGAGCGGGCCAGCGCGGTTCGGTTTGGGATTACATCCGGACTGGTCGGAGGTATTTCCGTCTGCGATATGGATACATTGATTTATAGAGTCCAACCGGCGACTTTGACTTTTGAAAGCGGCGGGGCAATGACCGAGGAAGAACGTCAAAAGCATCGCGCATGTAAAGTGCGCGATGCGCTGAAACAAGGAATGGAGGATTCCTAATGGGGTTTGGTGATACTGTAAATCCGGAACTCGCGGCCGCATTGTTTTATTTGTTGGGTGAGTCTGTTCCCCATGATCCGAAACTTGAAAAGGAGGCCGGCAGCATCTGGGATTCCTTGAACGACAGGCAGCAGCTTCTTCTTAAAATTATTGAGTTGTGCGGAGAGCCGGTTGAGCCGCGTGAGCTGTATCTGTGCGAGAAGGCATACAGCTGGCTTGGCGGAAGCTATTGCAGGCAGACAATTCAATTTGCAACTCGGTATCTGGACAGCGAAGGATGGGACGCCCTTTCCGGAAGAGCTGAAATAGTGGAAGGAATCCAGGTGGATTACGGGGAGTCAAGAAGAGCCGGTGTGCTGATTGACCTGGCCAAGGCTTTGGAGGAAACAGGCCGGTTGGAAGAGGCGTATTCAAAATATTTGGATGCGTATGATCTGGCCCCATACAACGCGATGATCGCCGTAAAGGCTGCAGAGGTGCTGTCAATCAGCAGAGGACGGAAAGAGGCTTTGAATTTTCTGCTTCAGCAACGAAGCAGCCTTTATTATGAACCGGTTAAATACAAAGACTCTGCGGGCAATGTTCACAGAAACAAAGTCTTTCAGGAACTGATTGAATCCCAGATTATTAAAATGCGGGGAAAAAGTGCCGGAATATAAGAAGCAGGCTGCCCGGTTATCGGGCAGCCTGCTTGGCTGTGTCAGCCTCAAGGGCTGTGCGTGTTAAAATCCGTTGCGATTTCCTTTTCACTGTCAGGTGGTGAATAGACAAAACGATCCAAATGATTTCCGCTGAAAAAATATTTTGGCGCGGTCGGTCGGTAAGAAAAATCGAACGTATCGATAATCACCAATTTTACTTTCATCCGTGCGGGAAGAATGCTCTTTATGTACACACTCGCCTGCTGCCCTGAAAAAACATCCTCTTTTGTCTCCGCAAGACCGGCAAGGTTGGGTGACAGCTCAACGAAAATCCCGTAGGGCTCCACAGAACGGACGATTCCGGCGACCGTCTCGCCGGCTGAGAACATCGCCACGTTTTCCTCCCAGGTTCCCAACAGCTCCTTGTGGCTTAAGGTGATACGGTTGCTTTCTGCGGATTTGATCACGGTACGGATATCCATGCCCACCGTAAAGCGTTCTCTAGGATGGTCGATGCGCGAAACGGAGATAGCATCAATCGGAAGCAGCGCGACGATTCCGCAGCCGATATCGGCAAAGGCGCCGAAGTTTTCAAGGTGGGTGATGCGGGCGTCGATGACGTCTCCGGGAATCAGATTTGATATATGTTCCTTCATGCATTTTTCCTGTGCGGCACGGCGTGAGAGAATCGCAGTAATGGTGCCGTCGGTTTTTTTTTCAAAACCCGTCACAAGAAAGCAGACAGGGCGGTTTACCCTGGAAATAATAGCAATATCTCGCGTTGTGCCCTCGCGGATTCCGAGGGCTCCCTCTTCGCGCGGAATCATTCCCTTCATACATCCCAAATCCACCAGCAGATTGTGCGAGCTGTCGCAGACCAGCGCGCGTCCTTCCAAAATCTGTCCATCCCGGCAGGCGTCGTTAACCGCGGAAATACTTTGGGTTGCCGCGCGGTTTTCGGGTGTGTCAATCAACCAACCTTCCGGATAGTACTCAAACATTTTCTTCCCTCCTTTTGATCTTCGTTTATCTATATGCGATATTTTTATGGGTAATACGTAATGAAAAAATTATTAAAATGTAAAAAGTTCATTCTGCGCTTGATTCTGCGCCGGTTCTATTATAAAATAGACAAGATAGTGATTTTCGGAAGGATTTCATAATAATGAGAAATAAGAACGGAATTTTATGTTTTGGCCTGAGCGCCGTCCTGCTTTTTTTGACCGCATGCTCCGGGGCTTCCGCGGGTTCCGACGGAAGAATCCGGCCCGACGATGGGAAAAAAATCGGGTATCAGATGGAACTCCCGCAAAAGGGAGAAGAAATCGCAGTTCTTACAACCAGCAAGGGAACAGTCAAAATCAGGCTGTTTCCGGACGCCGCGCCAAAGGCGGTCGAGAATTTCAAAGGACTGATTCAGAAGGGGTATTACAACAATCTTACGTTTCACCGTGTCATAAAGGACTTTATGATACAGACCGGAGATCCGAAGGGGGATGGCACCGGAGGAGAGAGTCTTTGGGGCAAGGAATTTGCGGATGAATTTAACGGGAACCTGTTGAATCTTCGCGGGGCGCTGGCGATGGCAAACTCTGGCGAAGACACAAATGGCAGCCAGTTTTTTATTGATCAGGCGCCCGCGTCATTGTTTTCCGGATGGGACAATTATCAGAAGGCCTATGAACTTTATCAGCAGAATCCGGAAGCGTTCATTTTGAAATACAAATCGAATTGGATCGATATGAGTAAAGTGACGCAGGAGTATAAAGCCGCATACGAGAAATACGGCGGCAATCCTTATCTGGATGGATATTATAATATCGTAAAAAAGGGTCATACAGTGTTTGGGCAGGTCTTTGACGGTATGGATACGGTCGATAAAATTGCCGCGGTTTCCACGGACAGCGAGGGCAAGCCTACGGAAGCCGTTACCATTCAAAAAGCGGAAATCGTTAAATATGAGGGGTAGGAGGTTCCGACATGGATGAAAAGGATAAAAACGAACAGAATTGCCCATATTCCGGACAGGGACAGCGCCCCGCGCCGCCGTCCGGTTATGGCAGGCCTTTTACCGGCGCTGATTGGGGGAATGCCTATCGGGATCCTTATTCCGGGGCCCCGCAGAATTGGCAGCGCAGAAATCCTGTGACCGGGCCGTCGCCTTCCAATGACGAAAAGGCGTTTTCCATTCTGGCCTACATCGGAATTCTCTGGCTTGTGGGATTACTTGCCGACCGGGAGAACAAAAACGTCATGTTTCATGTCAATCAAGGGATCATCCTCAGCATTTTTGAATTTGCGCTGACTTTTTCCCTGTCGATCATAAAAGCGATCATCCAGTCGGGATTCGGCCTCGCCTTTTCAGGAATCGGAATTTTGTCCTGGACGGGTACCGCTGTCAGCGGGCTGCTGTCGTTTACGGCATGGTGTCTTGTGGTTTCATACATTATCATCGGTGTGGTTCGCGCGGCGCAGGGAAAGAATGAGCCTTTGCCGCTGATCGGAAGCCTTTTTACCGTTGTACATTAATTTTATAAGCTTATCGCCCGTTGAATGATAAAATATGGGCGATATCATTTTTTTATTGATAAATGCGGCTAATATAGTGAAATAATATAGATAGATGATGGAGGGCAATATGGCAGCAAAGTATGTATTTGTAACAGGCGGTGTGGTTTCAGGACTTGGGAAAGGAATCACGGCGGCGTCTTTGGGGCGTCTTCTGAAATCCAGAGGACTCAGGATCACAATGCAGAAATTTGATCCTTATCTAAATGTTGACCCAGGTACGATGAATCCGTTTCAGCACGGTGAAGTTTTTGTCACCGACGACGGAGCGGAAACCGACCTTGATTTGGGCCATTACGAGCGTTTTATCGACGAAAATCTGACGCAGAACAGCAATGTGACGTCCGGACGGGTCTATTGGAGCGTGATTCAAAAGGAGCGCAACGGCGACTACGGAGGTGGCACCGTACAGGTGATTCCTCATATTACGAATGAAATCAAATCCCGCATTTACGCAGGCAAGGAAAATGTGGACGTTGCAATCATCGAAGTCGGGGGAACGGTGGGGGACATTGAAAGCCAGCCTTTTTTGGAGGCGATCCGCCAGTTTGCCACCGAAGTCGGCCGCTCCAACTGTCTGTTTATACATGTGACACTTGTTCCGTATCTTGCCTGCTCCCATGAGCATAAATCCAAACCGACCCAGCACAGCGTCAAAGAGCTCCTTTCCATCGGGATTCAGCCCGATATTATCGTGCTTCGCTCGGAAAAGGAAATCGGCGAAGACATTAAAAAGAAAATCGCCCTGTTTTGCAATGTTGCGGAAAACTGTGTGATTGAAAATCTTGATCTTCCGCTTCTGTATTCCATTCCTCTTGCGCTGCGTGAGGAGCGGCTCGACGATATTGTGTGCAAACACTTTGCCCTGGATACGCCGGGCCCGGACCTGACGGAGTGGATTTCCATGGTCAACACGGCCATGTCTTCGACAGAGAGCGTCACCATCGCGCTTGTGGGCAAATATATTGAGCTTCACGACGCTTATCTCAGCGTTGCGGAAGCGCTGACACACGGCGGATTCGGCAATAAAGTGAAGGTAAACATCAAATGGGTTGATTCCGAAACCATCAATGCGGAAAATGTGTCGGAGATTCTCTCCGATGTGGACGGCGTTTTGGTTCCGGGCGGATTCGGCCAAAGGGGGATCGAAGGGAAAATCTCCGCGATACATTATGCCCGGGTCAACGGCGTTCCGTTTTTGGGCATTTGCCTTGGCATGCAGCTCGCGTTGGTGGAGTACGCCCGCTACGTGCTCGGCCTGACGGATGCGAATTCCGCGGAGTTTGATCCGCAGAGCACCAATCACGTCATCGACTTGATGCCGGAGCAGAAGGATGTCGTTCAGCTTGGCGGAACCATGCGTCTGGGCAAATACCCGTGCAAGCTGAAGCAGGGTTCGAAGGCGTATCAACTGTATGGGGAAGCACCGCTGATTTATGAACGCCACCGCCACCGCTTTGAAGTCAATAACGATTACAGGGAGCAGTTTGAAGCGGCCGGTGTTGTATTCTGCGGCAGGTCGCCGGACGACCATATTGTTGAAATGATGGAGGTTCCGGAGCATCCGTGGTTCATGGGCTCCCAGTTCCATCCGGAATTCAGGTCCCGCCCGAATCGCCCGCATCCTTTATTCCAGGGCCTGATCGGCGCGGCTAAAAAGTACCATCAGGAGAACAATGAGCAGATGACCATTTCAGAATAGCGCTTCTCGCCGCCCCTGCCTTTAGGGGGCGGTTTTCCGTATTCCGGGTGAATGACGGATAGGATGAATCGTGCGATTTTATACAAGGAATAAAACACTGAGAGAAAAAGGGAGGAAAAAATGGAAAAACGAACTGACCCCAGAACCGGCGCAGCGGTATCCCTTTTGGGCTTCGGAACCATGAGACTTCCAAAGCGGTATGATGGGAAAGAGGACATTGATAACCAACCCCGCCGAAGCGATGATTGATGAGGCGTACCGCAGCGGCGTCAACTACTTTGATACGGCTTACCCTTACCACGAGGGAATGTCGGAAACCTTTATCGGCCGCGCTTTAAAAAAGTATCCGCGGGAAAGTTTTTTTCTTGCGGATAAAATGCCGGGATGGCTTTTGAAGCGGTCGGGCGATGGGGAACGCATCTTTCAGGAACAGCTCAAAAAGTGCCAGGTCGATTATTTCGATTTTTATCTCTGTCATTCCCTGATGAACCCGGACAATTATATCAGTCAATACGAAAAAATTGATACGATTGAATTCCTGCGCCGGCAGATGCAGGACGGCGCTATCCGCCGCCTCGGGTTTTCTTTTCACGGAACAACGGAAGATCTGCCGCGCATTCTTGACCGCGGAGATTGGGATTTCGTTCAGATACAGCTGAACTATCTGGATTGGGATATTCAGGACGCGAAGACAAAATACCGTATTCTGGAAGAGCGGGGAATTCCCTGTATCGTGATGGAACCGGTCCGGGGAGGAAACCTCTGCACGCTCTGTGAGGAATCGGTTCGCATTTTGCAGGAGGCACGGCCGGACAAAAGCGTCGCTTCTTGGGCGATTCGTTTTGCGGCCTCCCTGCCGGGCGTTCTGACGGTTTTGAGCGGCATGAGCAGCATGGACCAGGTTCGTGACAATGTTGACACCATGAATCGCTTTGAGCCGCTGAGCGGGGAGGAACGCAATGCGCTGGAGCGGTCATTGGATGAATACCTGAAAAACGGGACAATTCCATGCACCGGGTGCCGGTACTGTATGGATTGCCCGCACGGTGTCGATATCCCGGGGGTTTTCTCCGTTTACAACGAATGTGTGACCTCCATGAGAATACCGATCGCGCTTGGCTCACAGGCGGTCGGTAATCGGGAAGCGAAAGCATTTGTGAAGGCATACGAGATGCTTCCGGAAGAAAAACGGGCTGAAAACTGCGTCGCCTGCGGCGAATGTATGCAGCACTGCCCGCAATCCATTCGAATTCCGGAGCGCATGGCGGAAATCACCAAGCTGATTTCCGAGCTCAGATCCAAGATATAATTTTTAATATTAAAAAGCCGTCCCGCTTGAGGGGACGGCTTTTATTCGTTCAAGGCACGGTCTTAAAGGGACGGTTTTATCGATTGTACAATACCTTCCGCAAGGGCGTCAAGGTCCTCAAAATTGTTTTCATTCATGGAGGAATTGATCGTCAGCTGGTCGTCCAGGACCTCCATGTCTTTCATTTCGTTCTCTAAAAATTCTCTCATCAACGTTCCGGATTTACAGGCCCAAGAGCCGTTTTCCACAAGGGCGACGGTGCGTTTTTGCACGTTCAGGGCTTTCATGTCCATCAGGAAATTTTTCATCGGCGGGTAAATTCCCAAATTGTAAGTGACGGAAGCCAAAACGATATGGCTCAGGCGGAACGCTTCTGAAATCAGATAGGAAACGTCTGTTTTTGATACATCATACATCACCACGTTCGGCATGCCTTTTTCAACTATTTTTGTGGCGAGCGCACCGACGGCGCTTTCCGTATTGCCGTACATGGAGGAATAAACAATCATGACGCCCTGTTCCTCCGGTTCATAACGGCTCCATTTGTCGTATTTGTCAAGAAAATAGCCAAGATTGGAACGCCACACAGGGCCGTGAAGCGGGCAAATGATTTTGATATCGATGGTACCGGCCTTCTTTAGCAGCGCCTGGACAAAGGGACCGTATTTTCCGACAATATTGGTAAAATAGCGGCGGGCCTCATCGATCCAGTCGCGGTCGAAATTTACTTCGTCGTTAAACATTTTACCGTCCAATGCCCGAAAGGAACCGAAAGCGTCAGCCGAGAAGAGTGCGCCGTTTGTCGTATCAAATGTTACCATGGCTTCCGGCCAGTGAACCATCGGCGCGGCGACGAAAGCGACCGTGTGTTTTCCAAAGCACCGTGTGTCGCCTTCCTTAACCTCTTCCGTCCTGCCGTCCACCTGGAACCCGAACTGGTGCATGAGCATAACGGCTTTTTCGGTTGTGATAATCTTAGCTTTCGGGTAACGCAGCAGAACCTCTTCAATCGAAGCGCCGTGGTCCGGCTCCATATGATTGATGACAAGATAGTCGAGCGACCTACCGTTAAGCACATGCTCTATGTTTTGCAGAAGCTGACGGCAGGCCGACCAGTCTACTGTGTCAAACAAAACCGTCTGCTTGTCAAGCAAAAGGTAGGAATTATAAGAGACGCCGTCCGGAATCGGAAAAATATTTTCAAAAAGAGCCAGTCTGTGGTCGTTTGCGCCGACCCAGTACAGATCGTCCGTAATCTCCCTGACATTATACATAGTAAAATCCTCCCTTGTTTTTTTTGGACCATTACGCTTCGATGAAATTCGCTTTTTCTTCGCCGCAATCCGGGCAGATCCATTCCTCCGGAAGCTCTTCAAACGTGGTACCCGGGCGAACATCGCTTTCCTCGTCGCCCAAAGCGGGATCGTACTCATAGCCGCAGCCGATGCAGACGTAATGCCTCCATTGCTGCTTTACTTTCTTCACGGTAACTCGTTTCATCTTCTTCATCGGCGGCGCGGGCTGCTTCGGCCGGCCGTTGTCGAGCGCTTGGGTCAGAAGCGGAAGGACCTCCGTAACGTCGCCCACAATGCCGTAATCGCAATTCTTAAAAATCGGAGCATTGGGGTTATTGTTAATGGCGACGATGGTCGCGGCGTTTTTAATGCCCTTCAAATGTTGACCGGCTCCGGAAATTCCGCAGGCGATGTACAGATTTCCGTTAAACTTCTGACCGGACATGCCGACGTAACGGTTTAAGGGCACATAGTGCAGTGTTTCCGCAACCGGGCGGGATGAGCCGACCGATGCTCCGGCCTGAGCCGCAAGCGCGCGGACCAGTTCCATGTTTTTGCCGTCGCCGATTCCTTTCCCGGCACTGACGACGCGCTCGGATTTGGTAATCGGTGTGTCAAGATCGATTCCTACGCTAAAGTCGTAACCGTCCTTCTTCAGTGCGTTCACCAGTTCTCCGACCTGATCCTGAAGAGTTCCGTCACGGAAGATCATTTTTTTGCGCGCGCCGGTAATCGGCCCGCCGTGATGCGCTTTGGCTGCGGGAACCTCTCTTGCCATGCGGCCGATGATATGAGACGCAATCACAACTTTCTGGATTTCATTGGTTCCTTCGTAAATCGTGCAGATTTTCGCATCGCGGTAGAAACGCTCCACGTCCATTCCCTTAATATAACCGCTGCCGCCGTAAATCTGGAGGGCGTCGTTTACAATCTCCAGCCCGCAGTCGGAGGCGTATTGTTTGGCCATAGCGGCTTCCATCCCATATGGCTCGTGGTTTTGCTTAAGCTCTGCCGCACTGTATACAAGGAAACGGGAAGCGCGCAGCTTTGTCGCCATATCGGCAAGCTTGAACGCGATGTTTTGCTGCTGACAGATCAGTTTTCCGAACTGCTCGCGTTCTTTGGAATATACCAGCGCACTTTCAAAGGCGCCCTGCGCGATGCCGAGAGCCTGCGCGGCAATGCCGATGCGGCCGCCGTCCAGAGTTGACATGGCAATTTTAAAGCCGTCGCCCTCTTTTCCCAGCAGGTTTTCTTTTGGAACCTTGACGTCGTTGAACATCAGCTCCGCCGTTGCGGAGGAACGGATGCCCATTTTGTCATAGTGGTCGCCAAACTCAAATCCGGCCCATCCTTTTTCCACAATAAAGGCGCTGATTCCGTGTGTGCCGATATCCGGAGTCGTCACGGCGAACACAATGTAAGTGTCGGCTTTTCCGGCGTTTGTGATAAAAATTTTCTCGCCGTTGAGTATGTAGTGATCTCCGTCAAGAACTGCGGTCGTTTCCGTGCCGCCCGCGTCGCTGCCGGCGTTTACTTCGGTCAGGCCAAACGCGCCGAGCTTTTCACCTCTTGCCAGAGGAGCCAGATATTTTTGCTTCTGCTCTTCTGTACCGTAAGCGAAAATGGGCCACGAGCCAAGGGAAACATGAGCGGATAAGACGACACCGACGCCCCCGTCCACACGGGAAAGCTCCTCCACGGCGATTGCGTAGCTGATCATGTCAAGTCCCATACCGCCGTATTTTTTGGGATAGGGGACTCCCAGCCACCCCATTTTGCCCATCTTTCGGACCACTTCATCGGGGAATCGGTTTTCCTGGTCCAGAGTGAACGCCAGAGGTTTGATTTCCGTTTCCGCAAATTCACGGACTTTTGCTCGAAACGCTTCCTGCTCTTCCGTGGTTTTCAATAACATTGGAATTCCTCCTTATATGATGATTTTCAGCAAATTTCTTACAGGTTTTCAAGCTTTGTTCCCGGAAGTTCCATGTTTTAAACTAGATGCAATTAGTCCAGATTAATGCGGCACTGAATTCCCTTTGCACGTGCGCAAAAAAGGGGAGAAGATCAGTCTTCCGACAGGATTTTTGACAGCCGGAAAGCCTTCAACTCGTCGTCCAGCTTTCGCTGAATCTGTTGAAGATGTTGATGCACCATGCAGGGCTTGCCGTATTTTTGCCGCCATGCGCAGGGGTAACCCGGCTGAGTGCAGGCGCTGATCGACTTATCGGTTTCCATAATTTCCATTAAATCGAAAAGGCTTACCGTTTGAAGGTCCTTGATTAACCGGCAGCCGCCGTCTTTTCCGCGGGTGATGAGAACAAGCCCGGCGCGTTCCATCTTTTTGAGTATTTTATAAACAAACTGCTGCGGTAGCAATTCCTTTTTGCAAATATCCGCGGTCGTAACATGCTCTCCGCCCGACAGGGCCCGCAGAATCCGCAGGGCATAGTCCGTTTCCCGTGTAATCAGCACTTAACTTCCTCCCATTATTCGGTAACATTCATACTATATCATTCTGGATAGATGTTGTCAAGTTTTATATGATAATTATTCCTATAATTTTGTAAAAAAAAGAAGATGGCTGCCTTGCCATCCTCTAAGAAAATAGGAAATGTAACGGTTACAGGGTCCCGAAGATCCGGTCTCCCGCGTCTCCAAGGCCCGGAACGATATAACCGTGTTCATTCAGATGATCGTCAACCGCGGCGCAGTAAAGCTGAATGTCCGGATGCGCCTCGGTCACTGCTTTAATACCCTCCGGCGCAGCAATGATGCACATGAATTTGATGCTCTTCGGATTGCTTCGCTTAATAATGGTGATCGCATCGACGGAGGAGCCTCCGGTTGCAAGCATTGGGTCTAAAACGATCACGTCGCGCTGCTCGATGTCGCAGGGGAGTTTACTGTAATATTCGACGGGCTTCAACGTTTTGGGGTCGCGGTACAGTCCGATATGGCCGACCTTTGCCGCGGGTACCATTTGCAGCACGCCGTCCACCATGCCGAGGCCGGCGCGGAGAATGGGGACAAATGCCAGCTTTCTGCCTGAAATAATCTTCGTCTTGGCCAAGGCAACCGGAGTTTCCACCGTCGTTTCCTCCAAGGGAAGGTCTCGAGTAGCTTCATAGCACAGAAGCATGGCAATTTCACTCACGAGCTGACGAAAGTCCTTGGAGCCCGTTGTTTTGTCTCTGAGATAGGTCAGTTTATGCTGAATCAGCGGATGGTCCATAATAAATACCTGTTTTTCCATTTTTACATCCTCCAATCAATTTTAAAGCTCGCCCTGTTCAATTTTGGTGATTTCATCAACGCGCCGCTGATGGCGGCCGCCGTCGAACGGGGCGTTTAAGAACAGCTTTGCGAATTCTACCGCCTGCTCCTCACTGATGACTCTGCCGCCCAGACACAGAATATTGGCATTGTTATGGTGCCTTGTAATTTCGGCGCAGTAAGCGTTCGCGCAGACTGCCGCGCGAATTCCTTTTACCTTATTGGCCGCCATGCTCATGCCGATCCCGGTTCCGCAGCAAAGAATACCGAGTTCGGCGCCGCCGTCCGCGACAAAATGGGCGACCTGGGCCGCGATCGGAGCGTAATCAACCGAATTTTCGTCGAATGTTCCGAAATCCTTATACGCTGTCTTTTCGGCGTCAAGATAGTGCTTAATGGCTTCTTTCAGCGCGTATCCGCCGTGGTCGGCTCCCAATGCAATCATATTTCTTTTCCTCCAAGCTGTTTTTTTAAGGAACGCTCGGCCTGAGCCGGGCGAAGATAGAACGGCATCAATTCGGCAGGGGAGACCGTGCGGTTTTCCCGCACCGCGGCTTCGGCAGCCTTTGCAACTCCCCAGGCCCGCTGATAAATCAGCGGTTCCGGCGGCAGTATAGCGCCGAGTCTCTGAAAAGACTCGGATTTCGCGCAAAGTTTGGCTCCGTCGCCGGCAAGATAAATTGGTTCGCTCAGTTTTTCACATTCCGCCGCCAGTTCTTTCGCGGCGATAGCCCGGTCCTGCGTCAGCCTTTTCAGCGAACCTTTTTCTGCCCTGAAAAGGGCGTTGTAAACCTGACCGCACCGGGCGTCCATGACGGCGCAGACAACGCAGTCCAAGTGGCTCAGATTCTGCGCAATCGCTTCCAATGTGGAAACGCCCGCGCAGGATGTTCCAAAGGGCATTGCAAGCCCTTTGATGCTTGCGATGCCGATCCGGATGCCGGTAAAGGAACCCGGACCGGACGAAACCGCGAACAGGTCAAGTTCGGAAGGATTGATTTTGGCGCATTGCAGAACGCTTTCAATCATCGGCATCAGGGTTTCGCTGTGCGTCAATCCTGTATTCAGAAAATATTCCCCGAGTATTTTTCCGTCATCCGTGACAGCGGCGGAGGCGGTTATCGCAGAGGAATCAATCGCCAGTATTTTCATCGGTTCTCTCCTCAATGGCAATCACCCGTTCGCCGTCCGTTTCCCCGCGGTGAAGATGAATCCGGACGGCTTCCGGAGGAAGCGCATTTTCAATGTTTTCGCTCCATTCCACAACCAGAACCGCTCCGGAATCCAGGTCATCGAAAAATCCGGTGGAAGCCAGATCGTCCCAGCTTGTGACGCGGTACATATCAAAATGGTATAAGGTCACACGGCCTTTGTATTCGTGAACCAGAGCGAATGTCGGGCTGGAAACGCCTTCCGGAATTCCCAGACCGCGCGCAATCCCGCGGGTCAGGGCGGTTTTGCCCATTCCCATTCCGCCGAACAGGGCGAGAACTTCTCCGCCCTTTAAGCCGGAAGCGATTTGTTCGCCGAGGCGTTCGGTCTCCTCAGGAGACGAGGTCTTGTATTCCCGCATCGAATCACCTTCCGTGAATGCCGGCATTCTTAAAACAAGCCGGATATTTTTCCGTTTTCATCCACATCGATCCGTTCCGCCGCAGGGTGAGAGGGCAGTCCGGGCATCGTCAGAATATTCCCCGCGTATGCCACGACGAATCCGGCTCCGCTGCTCAGCTTGGCGTCCCGGATGGTAATGGTAAAGCCGGAGGGCCTGCCCAGAAGCTTTGGATCGTCCGAGAGGGAATACTGCGTCTTTGCAATGCAGACGGGCAGTTGATTCCCCCCGAGAGATTCAATTTCCCCCAGAGAGCGAAGTGCCTGCTGCGTATAGGTTACCCCGTCCGCGCCGTAAATCTCTTTCGCGACAGTTTCAATTTTGTCTGTAATGGGAGCGTCGTTCTCATAAAGAAGATGAACATCGGATTCGCGTTCCGCGGCGCCGCAGACCTTTTTGGCAAGTTCCACGCCGCCTTCGCCGCCTTTCGCAAAAACTTCTGAAAGGGCAAAGTCCGCGCCGTTTTCATGACAGTACCGTTCAATCAGAGCAAGCTCGTCCTCAGAATCGCTTTCAAACCGGTTAATTGCGACGACAACCGGAACGCCGTATTTTTTTAGGCCTGCGATATGCGCGCCCAGATTTTCCATCCCGGCTTTCAGCGCGGCGATGTTTTCTTTCGCGGTTTCCGTTTTTGGCACGCCGCCGTTGTATTTCAGGGCGCGCGCAGTCGCGACAAGAACGGCCGCGTCCGGTTTCAGACCGGAAAGACGACAGTTGATGTCCATGAATTTTTCAGCGCCTAAATCGGAACCGAAGCCCGCTTCCGTCACGCAGTAGTCGCCCAGTTTCAATGCGTAACGCGTAGCGCGAACCGTGTTGCAGCCATGCGCGATATTCGCAAACGGGCCGCCGTGAACCAGTGCCGGGGTTCCTTCCAGCGTCTGGACCAGATTCGGGTTGATCGCATCCTTTAAAAGGACCGCCATAGCACCCTCGGCTTTCAGGTTGCGCGCATAGACAGGTTCGCCGTTTTTTGTATAAGCAACCAAAATATTGCCAAGTCTTTTCTTCAGATCGCTCAGGTTTTTGGCAAGGCAAAAAATCGCCATAACTTCCGTGGCGACAGTAATGCAGAAGCCGTCTTCACGGGGAACACCGTTCGCTTTGCCGCCAAGTCCGCAGACAATCTGGCGAAGTTGGCGGTCGTTCATATCCACGCAGCGCTGAAGCAGAATCCTTCGCGGGTCTATTTGCAGGGAGTTTCCCTGTTGAATGTGATTGTCCAGCATGGCGCAGAGAAGATTGTTGGCGGAGGTGATCGCGTGAAAATCGCCGGTAAAATGCAGGTTGATTTCCTCCATCGGGATTACCTGGGAATAGCCGCCTCCCGTAGCGCCACCCTTGATCCCGAAAACAGGTCCTAGCGAAGGTTCCCGCAGCGCGATCACAACTTTTTTGCCGATTTTTGCCAGAGCGTCGCCAAGGCCGATCGCCGTGGTGGTTTTTCCCTCTCCGGCAGGCGTGGGGTTTATCGCGGTGACCAGAATCAGTTTTCCGTCTTTTCTGTCTGAAATCCTGCGGTAAAGTGAATCGTTCAGCTTGGCCTTGAATCTTCCGTAAGGTTCCAGTTCTTCATCCTGGATCTCAAGTTCCGCAGCGATCTGTCCGATCCGCTTCGGCTTTACCCGTTGTGCGATTTCGATGTCCGTGAGCATTGGCATTCTCCTAACAACGTATATTAATTAAAATTATAACACAATTCGAGCGGATAGGAAATACTGCGCGCTTAATATTCCGAACGTCTTGCAAGTTTGTGTGCGGTGTCATATAATAACGTAGGACCCGGGCATTTTATGAGGTGAAACGATGCGCGCATTAAAATCGATTGCGAATTATATAAAACGAACGGACAAGCTTTACTGGCTTCTCATGATTCTGATTTCTTCTTACAGCCTTTTGTTGATGAAAACCGTTCCCAGTCCGGAAGGGAGAACAATGGGCTATTTTACCACGATGCTTGTGGCGGTGATCGGCGGATTTGTCGGAGCATTCCTTTTTTCATTCATCGATTACAGGGAAATAACAAATTTCTGGTATGTTGTTGCGGGATTTTGTTTGTTCCTGATTATCTATACGCAGCTTTTTGGTTCTGCCGTCGTCAACAGCGGAGGCGTTAATGCCAAGGCGTGGATTTATTTGCCCGGCGGCCTGACGTTTCAGCCGAGCGAGCTGGTGAAAATAGGATTTATCCTGACATTTTCAAAACATCTTTCAGCGCTGGAAGAGCGGAGCCTTTTAAAGTCTCCTGTCCATATTGTTTTACTTGCTTTACACGCGATGGTTCCCGTCGTCCTGGTGCATTTTCAGGGGGACGACGGTACGGCTGTGATTTTTTTCTGCATGTTCCTTGCCATGTCGTTCGGAGCGGGAATTCAGCTGAGGTATTTCGCTGCGTTGATGGTATCCGTCGGTGTGGCTTTTCCGCTTGCGTGGAAGTATGTTCTCAAGGATTATCAGAAGGAGCGCCTTCTGGTTACTTATCGGCTTGATTCCGATCCAAATGCGGCTTTGCAATATGCATATCAGCAAATTCAGGGGCGGCTTTCCATCGGGAGCGGCGGACTGTGGGGACGCGGCTTGTTTCAAAGTCCCCGGGTCAATCGTTCGATCGTGCCGGTTCAGCAGAGCGACTTTGTTTTTTCAGTAGCCGGCGAACAGCTTGGCTTTATCGGCTGCACGGCAATCATGCTTCTGCTTCTGCTTTACCTCTTGCATACGCTTCGTGTTGCCCGCAAATCAACGGATCTGCTCGGCAGCTGCATTTGCATGGGCTTTTTCGGCATGATCGCGGCGCAGGCCGTTTTTAATCTGGGGATGTGCCTCGACCTTTTGCCGGTCATGGGTGTGACGCTTCCGTTTTTCAGCTATGGCGGATCTTCGGCCATTTGCCTTTACTTTGGTTTTGGGTTGGTTTTAAATGTTTATATGCATCGCGTCAACACGGATAAGGTCGTCTTAAAACGAAGAATTTGACCCTGCATGACAATGAAATGAGCTGCTTTCCGGAATATAAATCCGAAAAGCAGCTCTCTTTTTTATTTCTTCTTTTTTTTCTTTGCGAGGGTGGCTTCCCGATCAATGGTCAGCGTTCCCTCCGTATCGTCGACGATCAAAACGTCACCCGCAGAGGCGCCTTGCGGCAGCTCTGAGATTTCAATCGCATAATACTTCTGGTTTTCGTCCTCACAGATTGCATAGATCCCTTCCATGCGGCTGATTGTGATTGATTTCATAAAAGCCACTCTCCCTGATTGTGATAGATTCTTTTTATTTCTCAGTCTTTACGGAAATTGTTTTACCATCCGTAAGAAAGAGGATGGTTCCGTTGACATCCGTTCGGTAAGTTTTTATTCCGGATCGGTACAGCCGTTCCAGAACATCGTTCTTTGGCAGCTTGTTGCGGTCATACCCAACCGATATTGCAGCATAGGACGGATGAACCGCCTGCAAAAATTCGGGAGTGGTGGATGTGCTGCTGCCGTGATGACCCACTTTTAAAACGTTTGCGGACAGAGCTTCTCCCGCGTTTAAAAGGCTTTCTTCCTCTTCCTTTTCCATGTCCCCCGTAAGCAGGAACCGTATGTTCTGATAACGTAGCAACAGGACTACGGAGGAGTTGTTGGTACTCTCGCCGGGGGTAACAGGCCCTAACACACGGATGTCCATTTCGCCCAAAGAAAACTTGTCTCCGGCGTTCAGATTTTCTTGAGCCATCCCTTTCCGCTTCAGCGCATCCATTGTGTCACGGTAGGCTGAATCCTGTGGAATTAAATCCGGTTTGACTTTGGAATCAAAAAAATGCTTGACGGGAAAACTCTTCAGAATATATTTTAATCCGCCGATGTGATCTTCATCCGGATGCGTATTGACAACATATTCCAGACTTGAGGTTCCTCTTTGTTTTAAATACCGGACAACATCTTCTCCCCGTTCCGGCGTGCCGCCGTCCACCAGCATGCTTTTTCCTCCGCATTCAATCAAAATGCTGTCCGCCTTTCCAACGTCCAGGACATGGACGGAAGCGGGCCAGCCGTCGGCGCAGGAGGAAAAATCGCTGAGGCCGAAAAAAGAGAGGACTCCGGGCCACAGGGAAGAGGCGCCGAACGGAACCGCCGACGCGGCAAGAACCCCCAGAAGGAGACAAGCCAAGGCGGCGCAGCGTTTACGGCTGACAAAAAAGGAAGAAATTTTCATCTCAGGTTCCCGTTTCCGGCTCCGAGTCGGATTTCTGCATGTTCATTTCAAGATATTGCTGGTGCGTGATCAGCACCTGACGCGGCTTGGAGCCGTCCCTGGGGCCGACAACGCCCATCTGTTCCATTTCGTCGATCAGTCTTCCCGCCCGTGCGTAACCGAGCCTCAGACGGCGCTGGAGCAGAGAAGTGGAGGCCTGACCGGCTTCGACGATGCATTTGATGGCGTCAGGCATCATTGGGTCACCGCTTTCCTCCGAGCCGGAGGAAGAGGAATCGCCTTTTTCTGCGGCGGCGTTTCGCTCAATTTCCTCGGCAATGTTTTCGTTATAGTCCGCTTCCTGGGACTTTTTGACGAATCCGACGATGGATTCGATCTCACTGTCGCTGACAAAGCATCCCTGAATGCGGATCGGTTTCTGAGAACCGACGGGGGAAAACAGCATATCGCCCCGCCCCAGAAGCTTTTCGGCACCGCCCATGTCCAGGATCGTTCTGGAGTCCACCTGGGAAGATACGGCGAAAGCGATACGGCTTGGTATATTTGCCTTAATAATTCCCGTGATGACGTCGACCGACGGACGCTGCGTGGCAATGACCAGATGCATCCCCGCCGCGCGGGCCATTTGAGCAAGACGGCAGATCGAATCCTCAACCTCGTTCGGAGCTGCCATCATCAGGTCTGCAAGCTCGTCGATAATGATGACAATTTGAGGCATATGCTCCATCGGCTGACCTTCGTCGTCCTGATAGTTGCTCTGTGCGGCCAGCGAGTTATAGGCGGACAGATCCCGCACGTTCCGCGCGGCAAAGATCTTGTACCGCTTCAGCATTTCGTTGACAGCCCAGCCCAGCGCGCCCGCGGCTTTCCTCGGATCGGTCACGACGGGGACCAGCAGGTGGGGAATTCCGTTGTAAATCCCAAGCTCCACGACCTTTGGATCGATCATCAAAAATCGAACGTCTTCCGGAGAGGATTTATACAGCAGGCTGATAATCATGGAGTTGATACAAACCGATTTACCGGAGCCGGTGGCGCCGGCAATCAGCAGATGGGGCATTTTAGCAAGATCCGAGACAGCGACTCCGCCCGCGATGTCCCGCCCCAGAGCGACGGTCAAATGACTTCTTGCAACGGTGAAACTGTTGCTTTCAATCAGCTCGCGCATCCGGACAACCGTGTTTTTCTTGTTCGGAACTTCAATTCCGACCGCAGCTTTGCCCGGAATCGGCGCTTCGATTCGAAGCCCCGCGGTGGCAAGGTTCATGGAGAGGTCGTCGGATAGATTGGTGATCTTGCTGATTTTTACCCCGCTTGCGGGCTGCAGCTCATAGCGTGTGACCGCCGGGCCGCGGCTGTACCCAACAAAGGAGGTCTGAACCCCGAAGCTATTCAGCGTGTCGACTAACTGCCGACCGTTGGTTTGAATTTCACTGATTGCTTCCTGTTCGCTCAATTCGCGCGTTGTCTCCAGCATCGAAATGGGCGGAGTGTGATATTCCCCGTCCTGCGGAGGATCGGCTGCGGGAGGAGCTGCCTTGACGGAGGATTTTTCCGGAGTGCTTTTTTCCAGTTCAGGAGAGGAATCCGGTTTGACCGGCGGTTCCGCCTGTTCTCCATCGGAGGCGGATTTACACGGTTCTTGCGGCTTTTGCTCTTGTTCCGGCTGCACGGAGGGAACTCCGATTGAGAAAACCTTTTCCAGCTGTTCCAGCTTTTCATTTTTCTTGAGGGGCTTTTTATTTTGTGAGCGGACCGGGTGAAGCGGAAGCCCGTCGTCGTCGAGCGCGATGTCGATGCTCAGATTTTCGCGATTGCGTTCAATCCTCTTTTCGCGCGCCGTATCAAAGCCGTTTTTTACTATTCCGGCCGGTTTGGCGACGGTGCGGAATAATTGAATCAGGCTTGTCCCGGTCAAGACCATAATGGCGACGAAGAGCAGCAGTAAAATAACAATTTTAGATCCTAGCGGCCCGAGGGCGGCGACAATCGGGATTCCAAGAAGACCGCTGAAAAAACCGGAACCCGCGTGTTCCGTTCCTTCCGTGTAGAGAGTTACAAGGCTTGTCCAGAACGAATGGAGGGTTACGCTTTTGCTGACGGAAAAAATATAAGCCGAAGCACAGAAGAGGGCAATGATTACGATCATCAGAACCAATTTTCCGCCGGTATGGGTTCCCTGCCGTTCCAGAGCGGTTATGATGGATATGTACAAGAGCAGGATAGGCCACAGGATCGCCCAGCTGCCAAACAGGCCGAGAAGCACGTTGTGAAACCAGTGCCATATGTGGTCACCGCTGATCAGAACGAGAAAAAACATCAAAATGGAGCAGGCAAACAGAACAACGGCATAGATCTGGCTTTTTTGTTTGTTTGCCTGTGCGCTTCGCATGGCTGCGGAAGCGCCGTTTTTTGCGGAAGCCGTTTTTTTAACCGCCGGCTTTGCGGCGCGTTTTTTTCTGTTTTTTTGATTTGCCAAACGGCACACCTTCTATCCGTTAAAGTTCAGTATGGCCCCGCTTACAATGTTGATTCCCGTGCGGTGCTCCAAAAATCCAGCCACTGCGACAATGACACCCAGCACAAGCGTGTAAATCGCGAAAACCGCAAGATGACCGGAATTCACCATCCATCGCAGGAGCAGAATCGCAAGAAATCCGACCAGCGCGGCGGATACAATTCCTGACAGAATCACCCAGGCCGGTACGGATGGGGGTGCGGAAAGGGCCTCCTTCGTTTCCAGAGCGGCCGCGGCCAGAATGGAGGGAATTCCAAGAACGAAGGAGTAATCCAGCGCTGTTTTCCGGCTGATTCCGCGAATCAATCCGGTGGAAAGCGTGGAGCCGGAGCGGGATAAGCCCGGAAACAGGGCGGCCGCACACTGCATGAGCCCGACTGACAGCGCGTCGCCCGCGTTATATTCCTTTCTTCCGGAGTAAGGCCTTGAACCGGGTCTCTTTCCCTTATTATGTATTTTTGCGTCCTGCCGCGAGAAAAAAATACCGGCCGACAGCAGAAGCCCTGTCGCAATCAAAGAAAAGCCCTCCACCAGAATGTCTCCGTCGGTGGCCCATTGATCCGCGAAATCTTTCAGCCTTCGGCCGGAACCGGGAACAGGCAGAAAAAGCAGAAACAAAGGAACAAGGCTGAGGAAAAGCATCAGAAGCATCCGCCGGTCCGGACTCATTCGTTTCGCAGTAAAGTTTTTCGTGGCAAGATCGCGAATCATAGAAAAAAACTCAAGCAAAAGCCGCCAAACCAGTTTGTAATAAACGGCAAGCACCGCAGCCAGAGTACCCAGATGAAGCATTACGTCAAAGAAGAGACTCGGCTGCTGTATTCCCAGAAAATGCTGGCTCAGCGACAGATGGCCGCTGCTGGAAACGGGCAGGAATTCCGTCGCACCCTGAATGATTCCCTCAAGAATCGCCTGAAGAACCGTCATGCAAGTTCCTCCGTTATGTAAGGGCGGCACGGGGCCGTCCCGTATTTATTTGGACTGTTTCCCTCTGAGTGCTTTTTGCGGTTCTGATGATTTCCTTTTTTCTTTTTTTTTTTCTTTCTTTCGTCAATCATTTCGTAAAGGCAATCGACCGCGTCGGAAAGGCTGCCGAGAGAATCGATCAGGCCCTCTCGAACCGCGTCCATCCCTTCCAGAACCGAGCCGATGTCAAGAACAAGTTCCTGTGTGTTCATGGAAAGCTCCGTCAGGCGATCGGCGGAAATTTTGGAATGCCCGGTCACGAATTTTGTGATTCTTTTCTGCATTCTTTCAAAATAGTCCAGAGTTTGAGGAACGCCGAGCGTCAAGCCGTTCATCCGCACAGGGTGCAGCGTCATCGTCGCGCTGGGGACGATAAACGAATGCTTGGCCGCGACGGCAAGCGGAACCCCAATGGAATGCCCGCCGCCCAGAACGATCGATACAGTCGGCTTCTTCATGCCCGCAATCAGCTCCGCAAGAGCCAGTCCGGCTTCCACGTCGCCGCCGACGGTGTTGAGCATAATCAGCAGGCCGTCGATTTCCCGGTCTTCGTCAATCGCAACCAGCTGAGGAATCACATGTTCGTATTTCGTTGTCTTGTTTTGAGAAGGCAGAACGGTGTGGCCTTCAATCTGGCCGATGATGGTCATGCATTGAATCAGGTGTTTTCCATCGCCGGTAATGATGGAACCCGAATCCACAATGTGGTCCATTGACCGACTTGTTCGTTCATCCTTGTTTTCTTCTTCACTCATAATAGGCACCTCCCATAAGGCTTAGTTTGCCTTTGGAAGGGCATAACATACACGCGGGAGGTCAGCCCGCCCGCTAATTCATTGTTATTATAACATTTGTTCCCATATTCATCAACAAATTAAAAATCAAACAGAAAAATAATTCCGTTCGAAATGTTAATTGATTGACAATAATTGAATTTTAATTCATAATAGTTTTGTCTATTCAAATTTGCAACTTTTACCGTATGGATTATTCAAGATGAGGAGAGGATTCCGATATGGGTCTGACACTGGCACAGAAAATTATAAAAAGTCATCTTGTCAGCGGCACTATGGCGGTTGGCAGCGAAATCGGCCTCAAAATAGACCAGACGTTAACGCAGGATGCCACGGGTACGATGGCATATATCGAATTTGAGGCAATGGGTGTTCCAAGGGTTCGCACGGAACGCTCGGTTGCGTATGTCGATCACAATACGCTGCAAACCGGATTTGAAAACGCGGACGATCACCGTTTCATTCAGTCGGCCGCAAAAAAACACGGAATTTATTATTCAAGGCCGGGCAACGGCATTTGCCACCAGGTTCATCTGGAACGCTTCGGCATCCCGGGGAAAACCCTGATCGGTTCCGACAGCCACACTCCTACGGGCGGAGGCATCGGCATGCTGGCCATCGGGGCGGGCGGGCTGGATGTTGCCGTCGCGATGGGCGGGGGCCCATACTACATTACGATGCCGAAAATTCTGCGGGTTGTCCTTTCCGGCTCGCTTTCCCCCTGGGTCAGCGCGAAAGACGTGATTCTGGAGGTACTCCGCCGCCTGTCGGTCAAAGGCGGAGTGGGCAAAATTCTGGAATATGCCGGGAATGGAGTAAAAACGCTGACGGTCCCGGAACGGGCCACCATTACGAATATGGGCGCGGAGCTTGGCGCTACGACTTCTGTCTTCCCTTCGGATGAAGCCACATTGGACTTCTTGAAGGCACAGGGGAGGGAACAGGATTGGACGGAGCTGCACCCGGACGCGGACGCCGTCTATGACGAAACCATTGAAATCGATCTTTCGTCCATTGAACCTTTGGCGGCTTGCCCGCACAGTCCGGACTCCGTCAAACCGGTTCGGGAAATCGGACCGATTACGGTCGATCAGGTCTGCATCGGCTCCTGCACGAATTCTTCCCTGCGCGACATGATGCGTGTGGCGTCTATTCTGAAAGGCAAAACGATCAATCCCAATGTCAGTCTGTCGATTGCACCGGGTTCGCGGCAGGTGTACGGCATGCTCGCCGAAAACGGCGCGCTTGCCGACTTGATCGGCGCGGGGGCAAGAATTCTGGAATGTGCCTGCGGTCCATGCATCGGAATGGGGCAATCCCCGAAATCGGCCGGAATTTCACTGCGGACGTTCAACCGAAATTTCCTCGGGCGTTCCGGCACAGCCGACGCCCAGATCTACCTTGTCGGACCGGAAACCGCGGCAGCCTCCGCGCTTTCCGGTGTGCTGACAGACCCCAGAACCCTGGGAGAGGAGCCCGCAATCAACTTTCCGGACTGTTTTGAGATCAACGACAATATGATTATCCCGCCTGCTTCCGAGGAGGAAGCGAAGGATATTCCGATCCTCCGCGGGCCGAACATCAAAGAACTTCCGGTTGCCGGTCCCCTTTCGGAAACCATCAAAGCCAAAACCCTTTTAAAGGTTGGGGACAACATAACGACCGACCATATCATGCCTGCCGGCTCTAAAATTCTTCCGTACCGGTCGAATATTCCTTATCTTTCGCAGTTTTGCTTTGCCGTATGCGACAAGTCCTTTGCGCAGCGCTGCAGGGAAAACGGAAGCGGCATCATTGTCGGAGGCTCGAACTACGGGCAGGGGTCGTCCAGGGAACACGCTGCTCTGGTTCCGCTGTACCTCGGCGTCAAGGCCGTAATCGTTAAGAGCTTTGCAAGGATTCACTGTGCAAACCTTGTAAACGCCGGAATTCTTCCCTTGGTTTTTGAAAAGGAAAAGGATTATGATACGATCGACCAGATGGATGAACTGGAACTGAACGATGTCCGCGGCGCGGTTCAAGACGGGCGGACAATCACAATCTGCAACAGGACGAAAGGGACTTTCTTTCAGGCGAAGCCTGTGTTGAGCGAGCGCCAGCGCAGAATTGTTCTGGCGGGTGGTTTGCTGAACGACACAAGGGAACAAAACGGAAGGGCGTAAGAGAGTTGGACACGTCGGTGAAAAAACTTTCGGCAAATACAATCAAATGGATTGCGATTGCCGCAATGCTGATTGACCACGTCGCGTGGGGCTTTGTACCGACCTATTCCGCAGCCGGACAGTTGATGCATATCATCGGCAGAATCACGGCGCCGACCATGTGCTTTTTTCTGGCGGAAGGATATGCACATACGCACAATTTTCAGAAATATGCTTTCAGGCTCGGCCTGTTCGCGCTGATTTCCCATATTCCTTTCGTTCTGTTCGAAACGGGGAAGCCACTGAGTTTTTTCCCTTTCAGCGTAATCTACACCCTGTTTCTGAGCCTTCTGGCAATTCGTGCCAGCGATAAAATAGAGAATCCATTTCTCCGAACACTGGCGGTTATTGCTCTTTGTGTTCTCTCGCTCCCGGGGGACTGGATGTTCTTTGATATTCTTTTTACCCTTGC
The DNA here is from genome assembly GCF_014303955.1 of Caproicibacter fermentans. NCBI lineage: Bacteria > Bacillati > Bacillota > Clostridia > Eubacteriales > Acutalibacteraceae > Caproicibacter > Caproicibacter fermentans. The sequence continues at coordinate 385,186 of NZ_CP060286.1, forward strand.
CTTCTGGCAAAATCGGGGGAATTTCCGCCTTCAGATTCAATCGTTTTCCATCATGTCAATTACAATGGTCTTGCTCAGTACATTTTCCTCAGTTACGATGGGGCGTCCGCTTTACAGCGAGCTGTTTCAGGCGGGTGTTTTCCTGTGCCTGCCGATTCTTTCGCGTTACAGCGGAGAACGCGGCGGCGGACGTTACTCCAAATGGACGTTTTATATTTTTTATCCCGCGCATTTACTGGTGCTTGGATTGACTAAGCTTTTTATTTAGGATCGGAGGATGTTGCTATGGCAGAAAAAATAAGGATGCGGACCCCTCTTGTCGAAATGGACGGGGACGAAATGACCAGAGTGATCTGGAAGCAGATCAAAGATATTTTGCTGGAGCCCTATATTGACCTGAAAACGGAGTATTATGACCTTGGACTAAAACACCGCGACGAGACGGAGGATCGTGTGACCGTTGAAGCGGCGCAGGCGATCGAAAAATTCGGCGTCGGTGTAAAATGCGCCACCATTACCCCGAACGCGGACCGGGTGAAAGAGTATGAATTGAACCAAATGTGGAAATCTCCGAATGGGACGATCCGTGCGATTCTGGACGGCACGGTTTTTCGCACTCCGATTCTGGTCAAGGGAATCACGCCGCTGGTTCCGGCTTGGAAAAAGCCGATTACGGTGGCCCGCCATGCTTACGGCGACGTATACAGAAATGTGGAAATGGCTGCCGCCGCGGGCTCAAAAGCGGAACTGGTAATTACGGATGCCGCCGGAAACGAAGAACGAATGACGATCCATGAGTTTCAGTCGTCCGGCATTGTTCAGGGAATCCACAATCTTGATGAGAGTATTTCCAATTTTGCTCACTCCTGTTTTCGGTTCGCTCTTGGTGAAAAAAAAGATATTTGGTTTTCCACAAAAGACACGATTTCCAAAACATACGATCACAGGTTTAAAGATATTTTTCAGGAGATTTTTCAAAAAGATTATGAGGAAAAATTCAAAAAGGCTGGAATCACTTATTTTTATACGCTGATCGACGATGCTGTTGCGCGCGTGATCCGCTCAGAGGGCGGGTTCATCTGGGCCTGCAAAAACTATGACGGCGATGTCATGAGCGACCTGGTTGCAACGGCGTTCGGAAGTCTGGCCATGATGACCAGCGTACTGGTTTCGCCAAAGGGAGTCTATGAATATGAAGCCGCCCATGGTACGGTTCAGCGGCATTATTACCGGCACTTAAAGGGAGAAAAAACTTCTACCAATCCGCTTGCTACTTTGTTCGCCTGGACGGGCGCACTGAAAAAGCGCGGCGAGCTTGACGGAATTTCGGAACTTTCCGATTTTGCCGAAAAACTGGAGCTTGCATCGATTCGGACGGTGGAAAGCGGAACAATGACGGGTGATCTATCGGGAATATCAACTTTGCAAAAGAAAAAAACAGTGGATACGGAAACTTTTTTGGATGCCGTTCGCAGAACTATGGATCAGCTTTAATCAGTTTCATGTTTCACTTGAATTGGAGGAATGCGTCATGTCAAGACGTGAAAAGGTTTCTATGTCGGTAATCAGGCGTCTGCCGCGTTATTACCGCTTTTTGATTCATTTAAAAGAGAAAGGCGTCACGAGGATTTCTTCGACGGAGCTTTCAACTAAGCTGGGCCTTACCGCTTCTCAGATTCGTCAGGATCTGAATTGCTTTGGCGGCTTCGGCCAGCAGGGCTATGGATATATCGTTAGTCAGCTCTGTGACGAAATCGGCAATATACTCGGTCTTTCCGGTAAATATCCCACCATTCTGTTCGGCGCCGGGAACCTTGGCCGAGCAATCGGCACCCATATGTCGTTTGAGTCGGAGGGGTTCCGACTGATTGGGATATTCGACAATTCACCGGAGCGAATTGGGATGGAGCTTGCAAACCTGAAAGTGAGGGATGTTGCGGGGCTGGAAGAATTCTGCAAAAAGGAAAAGCCGGTCATGGCGATTTTCTGTGTGCCCAGAACTGCGGCCGGCGAACTTGCCGAACAGCTCTATAATCTTGGAATTCGCAATTTCTGGAATTTCAGCCATTATGATCTTTCCATGCGGTACCCCGACGCCATTGTTGAAAATGTTCATCTGAATGACAGCCTTATGACTTTATGCTACCGTATTTCCGATCAGTCTGCCAAATAAACGGCAGAAAGCAGCCGCATATTTTTTGAGCTTTATCAGATCATAAGAAGCAGGTGAAACAGAAGGAGGTAATTCTATGGGCTGGATTCCGTTCGCAATTCTCTTGGGAATACTGCTGATCCTGGTTGTCTGGTGTGTTTCGGCTTACAACAGACTGATTTCATTTTCTGTCCGTGTTGACAACAGCTGGTCTCAGGTGGACGTACAACTGAAAAAAAGATTTGATCTGATTCCAAATCTGGTTGAAACGGTAAAGGGTTACGCAGCGCACGAAAAGTCTACCCTGTCGGAAGTGACGAAATGGCGCGGCGCGGCGATGAACGCAAGAACGCCGGAGGAAGCGATGGAGAATAACGCCAAGCTTTCAAGGGCAATCGTCAATCTTTTCGCGACCGCGGAACAGTATCCGGATCTGAAAGCAAATCAGAATTTCCTGAATCTGCAGGATCAGCTTCGCGAAATAGAAAGCAAAATTGCCGTTTCCCGCCAGTTTTATAATGATACGGCTATGAAATACAACGAATACGTCATGCGTTTTCCGTCAAATCTGATAGCGTCGGTGTTTCATTTCAACCGGAAAAAATACTTTGAAATCGAGGAAGCGGACCGGGCTGTCCCGCAGGTGAAATTTTGAAATCAATAATGAATCATAGGGAAGCCGGAAAAATTATCCCTAGATTACAGCTGCGGGCCTTTTTCCTATTAACGGCGGTCTTGTTCTGCTTTCTTCCTTTGACCGCCTGCTCGGATGATTCTGATAAAAACTCAAGGCAAGTGTTGCAGAAGCTGAACGTTTCCGCGGCTTTGATGGAAAACGGAGACATGACGGTCTCTGAAACATGGAAAATCAATTTAAAAGACCGCAACAAACCCTATCGGAACATCTATAAGTCCTTTTCTTTAAAAGCAGGCGAGTCCGCAGAAATTACAGATTTAACCGTTTATGACGAGGACCGGGGGATTCCCTATTCCTTTGCGGGCGATGTTGACCCGGAAAGTGTTTCCGGCGATGAAATGCAGGACCAATGTTACCTTTATCAAACCGGAAATCAGGTTGAAATCGGCTGGTTTATGCCTTCGATTGAAAAAGGCGTCCGGACGTTTACCTTTACTTACAGAATTAAAAATCTTGTCACTGTTTATCAGGACACGGCGGTTTTATATCATTATTTTCTTCCGAGCAATTTCAGCCTTCCCGTCACTGTGATGGACGGCACGATCCGCTTTCCGTCCGGCGGCAACAAAAAGAATGTACGCACGTGGCTGCATACGGATGTGAAAAGCAACCTGTCGATTGACTCCAACGATCAAATCAGTTTTACGGCCTCTTCTATTCCGGCGGGTCATTCGGTTGAAGTCCGCCTTTGCATGCCGCCGCAGTTGTTTCCGTCTTCTAAAAATGTCGTTTCCCAGGCGGTTTTGCCGGGGATTGAACAGGAAGAACAAAAATGGGCTGACGAATACGAGCGGAAGCTTCGAATGGAATTCCTGCTTGGCGTTCTTGATGCCGCCGGCGCGGTTCTCCTTCTGGGAATTACTCTGTTTTTCTTTTTCCGGCTCCGCAAAAAGAACAAGAGGCATGCGGTTGAGGTACCGGAATATACGAGAGAGATCCCGCAGGGAAACAGCCCGGGAGGGATTGCCAACCTTTATTATTTCTATTCCGGACTTCATGAAAAAGAAAAAAACAGGATGCTCAGCGCCACGCTTCTGAGCATGGCCAGAAAAGGATTCGTACAATTTGAAAGTACCGGAGACCGATTAACCGTTATTCTGACCGGGGATACAAAGGGAGAAGAGCTGACGGAAAGTGAGAAAGTTTTTCTTGAACTGATTACCACCGTCGGAGAGACATCGGGAAATCGATTTACCATGAGAGAATTTCAAAAATATGCGGAGTCTCATGGGGAATATGTCGGTCGTAAGCTGGAGGACTTTTCCGTTGCCACAAAAAGAGAGCTTTCTCAGCGGGGATATTACGAGGCACGGCCTGTTTTCTTCTCCGCATCCAAATGGGTCGGCGTGTTGTTGATTCTGTTTGCATTTGTACTCTTTGCGGGAACGGATATTCTGGGAGTTTTGCTGATTTATCTTCCTGTTTCCATTTTATTGTCCGGCATATTGTTGATGGTCGGCGGCTCGGTGAAAATGAAATTGAGCCAAAAAGGCGAATACGAATACGGCGTTTGGCATGGACTGAAAAAATACATGGTCGAATTTTCACGCATGAAAGAGTATGGTGTTCCCCAGCTTGAGCTTTGGGAAGAATATCTGGTTTATGCAACCATGATGGGGGTTTCCGGTGAAGTATGCAAGCAGCTCAAGATGGCATATCCTCAGCTTAGGGATGAAACGTATGTTAACGGCAATTTTGCCGGCAGCTATTTATACTTCATGTTCGGGCCGAGAATTTATTGGGGTGGGCTTGCTCCGTCGCGGGGCACTTTTGACTTTGGGGCCGCGCTGGGCAGTACATTCCGGCAAGTCGGTTCGGCAGCAACCAGATTATCCAATTCGCCCATGAACGGCGGAGGAAAATTTGGAGGCGGTTTTGGAGGCGGAGGCTTCGGCGGGGGAGGATTCTCCGGCGGAGGCGGCGGGTTCGGCGGCGGCGGAGGCGGCGGCGTCCGCTGACGGCAGTTAGAGCACTTGGGCGGTACCGGCCAGGTGCTTTTGTTTTGGAGAAATATTATGACACTGAAGCAATTAAATTACATCATTGAGGTTGTTGCCCGGGGTTCTATCAATGAGGCGGCGAATTCCCTTTTCATATCTCAGCCAAGCTTGTCAAAATCAATCCGAGACCTGGAAACGGAATTTGGAATCGAAATTTTCAACCGGTCTGCAAAGGGAATATCCCTGACTGCGGAAGGGTCGGAATTTTTGTGCTATGCCCGTCAGGTAATAGAACAAACGGAATTGCTGGAGCAGAGGTATAAAAACTTGAAACCGTCCAGACAGATGTGCTCAATTTCCACGCAGCATTATGCGTTTGCGGTCGATGCTTTTGTCAATCTGATCCAAAGGAGCGATTCGGGAGAATATGAGTTTACCTTGCGTGAGACGAGGACGCATGAGATTCTTTCTGATGTACGCGATTTACGCAGTGAAATAGGGATCCTTTATCTAAGTCCTTTTAACAGGAAGGTTTTGGAACGCTTTTTTCAGGAAAATCACTTGTTGTTCCACCCTTTGTTTCAAGCCGGTCCGCATATTTTTATCAGTAAGGAGAATCCGTTGGCTGGCCGGAAGGAAGTGTTTCCCTCAGATCTTGGGGAATTTCCGTATCTTTCATTTGAGCAGGGAGAGTATAATTCCTTTTATTTTGCAGAGGAACTTCAAAGCATAACCTACCATCGGAAAAGAATTCACGTCAGCGACCGGGCGACACTGTTTAATTTGCTGATTGGCCTGAACGGATATACGATTTCCTCCGGTGTGCTGAGCACTGCTTTGAATGGGACAAATATCGTTTCGGTTCCTCTTCGGATCGACGATTCCATGTTGATCGGCTGGATCGAAAATCAAAAGGTAAAACTCAGCGGACAGGCGAAGAAATACATTGCTCAGCTAAAACTTGTCATTCGGCAATACGGATTTGATATCGTTGAAAACTATAAACAAATATAATTTTTATATGTTACTGGATTTCGGCGCTCTGTGCTATACTGATAACGATAGAAAACCGCAGGGGGGTAATTACTATGAATCAGTGTGAAAATCTGAGCGCGAAACGAAAAAACGCACCGTTTCGATACGACGTCGTAGGAAGCTTTCTTCGCCCGGAGGCATTAAAGAAGGCCAGAAAAGATTATCGGGGTGGAATGATTTCAAAAGAGAAATTGAAAGAGGTTGAGGACAGAGAGATCTTAAAGCTTGTTCAAAAAGAGAAAGATGCGGGGCTTCAATCCGTCACCGATGGTGAATTCCGCCGCAGCTGGTGGCACTTGGATTTTATGTGGGGATTGCAGGGCGTTGAGCGAAAAAACCTGAAAAAGGGCTATTTGTTCCATGATGAAGTAACCCGTGGGGAAACCGCCTCGCTGTCCGGAAAGATCAGCGGTGAAAACCACCCGTTTCTAGAACATTATCGTTTCTTAAGAGAGGCGGCGGGCAACGATGTGCTTGCGCGTCAGACAATTCCCGCACCGGCTCAATTTTTGGCGGAGTTATACCGCGCGGAAAATAAAGATGCAACGGATCGGATTTATCCGGACATAGAGATGCTTATAAAGGATATTTCCTCTGCTTATCAAACGGTTTTGTCCGACCTTTATCAGGCGGGCTGCAGGAATGTTCAAATAGATGACTGCACGTGGGGAATGTTCTGCGATCAGAAGTATTGGCAGGCGCGTCAAGACAACAAGGTTGATCTGAAAAGCCTGGCCGATTTGTATTTAAAAGCGAATAATATGGCGTTGGAAAGCTGCCCGGCGGATCTGACGGTCAACACGCATGTCTGCCGCGGAAATTATCATTCCACATGGGCGGCGTCCGGCGGATACGAGCCGATTGCGGAAGTATTGTTTGGCGGCGAAAACGTATCGGCTTATTATTTGGAATTTGATTCTGACCGCTGCGGAGATTTCTCTCCGTTGCGCAATGTCCCCGCCGACAAGCTGGTTGTTCTTGGGTTGGTTTCCTCTAAAACGCCTCAACTGGAAGATAAAGAGACCCTGATCGCGCGAATTCGCGAGGCAGAGCGATATGTGCCACTGGAGCGCCTTTGCCTGAGCCCACAATGCGGATTTGCCTCCACAGAAGAGGGAAATCTTCTGACGGAAGCGGATCAGTGGGCCAAAATCGCTCTTGTCAGAGAAGTTGCGCAGGAAGTGTGGAAAGACTGCTGAATTGAAAAAAGAAGCATCTGTATGGATGCTTCTTTTTTTTGGCCGTTCCCTTCGTGTCTCTATTCGTATGCCGTTAACCAAGCAGTTCCTTCATCCATTTTTCTATTTCGTCTTCATTTTGAAAAGCTGGCAGGCGGTCCATTCGGTAAAGAGACAGGTTTTCAACGTGTTTGATGGTTTCTCCAGGTTTAACCTGATACAGGGGGCTTAATGAGGAGAGCTCCGCAAAATCTTCGGTCAGGTGAATTTCGCAGGTGCTTCCCGAATCCGGATAGGCTGCCTGAGGATTTGACACAAACCTTTTAACAAGAACAATGCCGTTTAAGGCATATGCGATCCAGCCCGGCAGATTGTTGGTTCCAATTCTGAGCGGGGCCTGATTTTCGGATTCATGCCGGATGACTAGAAACCGGCTCCCACAGGAGATACGTTGATCTTTCAAATCGGTACCTGGCCACAGGTTGATTGTCCTGTTCGGCCTGCCCTCCTGCGCCTGCAAATTCTGCGGAATGACGGCCATTCCGCCTCCGGCCAACATCGTTGAAGGGAAGAGGGCAAAGACCATGGTTTCCCGGGAACAATTTTTAGCCGAGTGGACAATCATAATGTCAGTGGCTTTTTCTCCCATAATAATTTCGAAAGAAAGCTGAATTTCTTCCGGCTTCAGCTTTGGCGGGGTAAAGGTAACGCCTTCGGATTGGGTGCTGTAAACAACCGGAGCGTTGTCCGGAAAGTCAACCTGCGGTGTTTGGCATATTTGCAGACGGTGTCCTCCGTAAAGCTGATAAACCGAATTTTTGGCGGGCATGGTACTTTTTTCGTCAAGCGAGGTGTATTTATGATCAAGGTCGTTATAAAAGATATTTTGCTCATGAATAAAGCCAAACCGCAAAATTCTTGGCCCCGTCTCTATTGACACGACGCAGTCGAGGATTTCGTTGGTGATCCTGATGCAGCGTCCGAAGTCTTCATATTCCAGTTCTTGTATTTCCATGAGAAGGGACACCCTTTCTAGCATTAAAGCGTGATCACTTTTTCGGTGCGGTCTATGCCGCAGGGAGCGATTTTTGGAAGGCACAGAGCATACAGATCGGCCGCTCTGCTCTCCAGATCCGCAATTCCCTTTCCTCTGTCCTCCAGACCGCAAAGGTCGGATGAGCGGGAAATAATCGGCAATTTGGAAACGGCTCCAGCCTTTTGAAGGATTTCCGGTCCTCGTCTTCCAAGTCCCAAAATTCGGATATAAGGGGGGAGGCCGGAAGAATGGAATGCTTTCAATCCTAAAAATGCCGCGAGAACAATCCTTCGGATCCGTGCAAGCGGATACCGTTTGGTTTTAGCAAGAAAATACAGTTCTTCCAGCCCGGTCGCCTGAGCGGATGCATTGAAAATTCTGTTCTCCAAGCCTTCGCTGATGTCGGGCAGAGCTGCAAAATCATCCCTCGTCATCATTCGAAGCTGTGCAAGAATCGCTCGTTCCGCAAGGAAAAGATCCGCGGGGGCTTTTCCGGCTTTCATCTCTTCACTCAAAACCGAGTAGGCGGCAGAAGGCATTAGGCGGGAGCAGTCCCGCCCGCACCGTAGCAGTCTCCGAATCTGACCGGAGGAAGCATAAGAGCCTGCCTCACGGTCTGCGTCGTGTGCCGAACCGAAACGGCTGACGGTAACCGGCGTGATGCCGGAGCCGGTCCTTTCGGCGGCTTTTATATATTCGATGCCGAGAATATTGTTGGGGTCGCGGAGCAGAGCTGCTGTTTCCGCGCCGAACAGCTGTTCCACCGCGTTTTGCCTCGCCGCCGCGAAGGTGGATCCGTTCTGAAGTGCTTTTCGCATTTCCTCCCGCAGCAATGGGGAAGACAGCGCTTTCGCCGCGGTTTTCAGCCGATCGACATTTCCGCATTCACTGCCGAACCCGATCAGGTCTGCACCGATAGCGTCAAGAAGCGCGACGCCGCCTAAAGCAAAACGCTCGGCCCCCGCAACAGACCAAGGCAGGGGAAGTTCCACAACCAGATCTGCTCCGCAGAGCAGCGCCTGCCGTGCCCTGGCCCTCTTTGAGAGAATTGCCGCGTCGCCGCGCTGCACGAAATTGCCGCTCATGACGACGACGATATGCGTCGCGCCGTATGCTTTTAACTGCTTCATTAAATATTCGTGCCCATAGTGAAAAGGATTGTATTCACAGATAATACCCGCTGTTAACATTTTATAAGATAACCTTGAAATTATACCTTTCCTGTATTATGATATACTATATTACACGATTCTAAAAGCTCTTACAATAGTTCTGCTCATGAATGCGTGAAATCTTGGAGGTAAATAATGAAGGTATTGGTCATCAACGCAGGCAGCTCTTCCCTGAAATATCAGCTGATTGATATGGAGACGGAGAAAATGCTTGCAAAAGGTCTCTGTGACAGAATCGGAGTGGACGGTGCGTTCCAGCACAAAACATCCGACGGCCGCAGCAAGAAAACCAAAACAGAAATTAAAGATCATGAGGCGGCGTTTCAGCTTGTTACAGAAGCTCTTGTCGACAAAGAAGTCGGTGTTATTTCCAGCCTGAATGAAATTTCTGCAATCGGCCACCGTGTGGTTCAGGGCGGCGCGATTTTTGATAAATCCGTTCTGGTAACAGACGAAGTCATCCGCCAGATTCAAAATCTGATTCCATTGGCTCCGCTTCACAACGGTCCTGAAGTAAACGCTATTCTTGCCTGCCAGAAAGTGTTTGGAAAGGACGAGCCGCAGTGCGTTGTTTTCGATACTTCGTTCCATGCAACCATGCCCCAAAAAGCTTATATGTATGCAATTCCCTATGAGTATTATGAAAAGTATAATGTTCGCCGCTATGGGTTTCATGGTACGTCGCATCGGTATGTAAGCAACCATTGCGCACATCTGATGCACCAGCCTCTTGAAGATATTAAAATGATTACCTGCCATATTGGCAACGGCTCTTCCATCGCAGCCATTCAAAACGGCAAAGTGATCGACACCAGTATGGGCCTGACTCCGCTGGACGGTTTTATGATGGGTACTCGTTCCGGTTCTCTGGATCCTTCCATTGTGACTTTTATTATGGAAAAGGAAGGTCTTACTCCGAAGCAGATGGATGAGATCCTGAACCGCAAATCCGGCATGTATGGCATCTGTGGCTACAGCGATGACCGCGATGTAACGAAAGCGGAAATCGGCGGCGACCCGAAAGCGATTCTTGCTCACGAAATGCTGAACTATCAGATTGCCAAACAGATCGGAGCTTATGCGGCGGCTTTGAACGGCGTGGACTGCATCGTTTTTACCGCGGGTCTCGGTGAAAATCAGCCTCCCATGCGCTATTCCATCTGCAAAAGCTTGAAATATCTTGGGGTTAAGATTGATCCGATCAAAAACGATGAGCTCGTTCTTGGCAAGGAAGGCAAGATTTCCGCTTTTGATTCCACCGTTTCCGTTTACGTCATTAACACAAATGAAGAACTCGTCATCGCCCGCGATACAAAGAATATTGTCAGCAGGCTCGAATACGCGTCGGCACCGGATAAGACCAACGTCGACCCGGAAGACGTCTGACTTGTAAACTTTCACAAACAGCCTTAATAGAAGCAGCGTTGAGTTGTTTTTTCTTTATAGTGGAACATTTTCCATTTCATAGAAAAGAGGCTTCCCGGGCGGGAAGCCTCTTTTATGCGGTTTTGCTGGCTTTTTGCCGTTTGATGATTTTCATACGCGAGAAATCTTCACGATCCTTTTCCTCCAGCGCCTCGGTGATGGTTTTCACCGTCTGCTCGAAGCGGGGTATCATGATATTTTTCAGCGCGTTTGCGCGTTTCTGCGTTTTCTTTACCGCGTTAGCCAGTCTGTAAACGCTGTTTTCGACTTCAGCCAGTTCGGCGGTCAGTTTTTTCACTTCATCGAATTTCAGATAAGCCCGGTCGAGCAGGATGTTTGTGGACATTAAGCCGAACGGAACCTGAGCCTTTTCCGCATGAAGGGATACCATGGGGATTTCAACGCCCATTACGCTGCGGTAAGCGACATTCAGCCCGTTTTCCACAGGAACGGTCTGGGAGAGCTCCTTGACAATACCGAGCGTGATGTTGGCTCGCTGAAGAGCGGCGTATGCTTCTTCGTAAGCCTTGTCGATCTTACCCTGAAGCTGATTCGCCCTGTCGATCAGCGCCATCATTTCGCGGATTAAAATGTTGCGTTTCCGGTCTAGCAGTTCAAATCCGGATCGGGAGAGCTCCAGTGACTTTTTAGTAGACAGAAGATTCCCTTTGGTGGGTACGATCTGTTCACTCATTTTCGCCGCCTCCGTTGCCGCTTTCTTCTTCAGAGTCTTCACCAATCTTGTTTACATGATCCCAGAGAACCTGAGACGCCCTGTCCTTAGCGTTGTCGGTTGACAAACGTTTCTTTGCAGGTTCGTAATACTGATCCAGCATCTGATCGTCAACGCGGTCCAACGCTCCGCGTGGAAGGGTCGCGAGCAGTTCCCAGCCAAGGTCGAGGCTTTGCTCGATGGAGCGGTTTTCGGAAGGCCCCTGATTTACAAAATGTGATTCAAACAGTTTGCCGAATTCCAGATATTTCTTGTCATCGGGAGACAGCTCTTCCTCACCGATGACGGAAGCAAGCGAACGGACATCCATTACTTTTGCGTAGGATGCGAAGAGCTGGTTGGAAAGCGCCGAATGGTCCTCACGCGTATATCCTTTTCCGATACCATCCTTCATTAAACGCGAAAGGGAGGGGAGAACGGCAACCGGAGGATAAATCCCCTGTCCGTCCAGAGAACGGTCCAGTACAATCTGTCCTTCCGTAATATATCCCGTCAAGTCCGGAACCGGGTGCGTTACATCGTCATTCGGCATGGTCAGAATCGGGAGCTGTGTGACAGAGCCGGTTTTACCCTTCACCATGCCGGCGCGTTCGTAGAGGGATGCAAGGTCGGAATAAAGATAACCAGGGTATCCCTTTCTTCCGGGAATTTCACCCTTAGAAGAACTGAATTCGCGCAGAGCTTCCGCGTAAGCGGTCATATCCGTCATAATGACGAGAATATGCATGCCCAACTCAAAAGCCAGATATTCTGCGACGGTCAGCGCACAGCGCGGAGTCAGAATCCTTTCGATGATCGGATCGTTGGCCAGGTTCTGAAACATGACGACCCGCTGCAGGATACCGGATTCACTGAACGACCGGCGGAAATAATCCGCAACGTCGTTTTTTACGCCCATTGCTGCAAAAACAATCGCGAATTCGCCGTTTTCGTCGCTGATTCTTGACTGGCGGGCAATCTGGACGGCGAGTTCATTGTGCTTCATACCGGAACCGGAAAAAATCGGAAGTTTCTGCCCGCGGATCAGCGTCATGAGCGTGTCTATCGTGGAAACGCCTGTATTGATATAGTTTTTCGGATAGATTCTTGAGACCGGGTTGATCGGAGTTCCGTTAACGTTGGCTCTTTTTACGGGGAAGATATTCCCCAAGCCGTCAATCGGCCGTCCGGAACCGTCGAAAACGCGTCCCAGCAGTTCGGGAGAGAGCGGCATTTCCATTGGACGGCCGGTCAGTCTGGTTCGCGTGTTGGTCAGGGAAATTCCGCGGGTTCCCTCAAAAACCTGAATGACGGCACGGTTTCCTTCCATTTGCACAATTCGGCCCTGTCGAATGCTGCCGTCATCCAGACGGATGCCCACAACCTCTTCGAAAAATGCGTCCTGAACGTCGTCAAGAACGATCAGGGGGCCGTTAATATCTTTTACGCCGATATAATCAAGAATCATGTGAAACCGCCTTCCAATCAATCATTTTAACAGTACGATGCCAGCGGGGAAACATGCCCGTTAAGCAGAAACGATCTTGGAGAGAGTACTGTCAATCTCTTTGATATAGTCTTCAAACATTTCCGGTTTGTTGTTCGGAATATCATATTTCATCTTGACCAGCTTGTCAAAAAGACCGGTTTGCAGAATGCCGGAAATCGGTATGCTGGCGGAAATTAAATGTTTTGCCTTTTGATAAAGATAAAGGATGACCTTCATCATCAGCTTTTGCTTTTCGAGAGGCACATAGGTATCCTCCGCATGAAAAGCGTTCTGCTGTAAAAAGCCGACGCGAATGACCCGGGCGATTTCAATAATCAGTTTTTGGTCGTCTGGAAGAACATCCGAACCGATCAGCTTTACAATTTCCATCAGTTTGTTCTCCTGCTGAAGAAGATTATTGATCCTCTTGCGGTACTGGATGAAATCATTCCCGACATGTTCCGTGTACCAAGGGTCAAGGTCGGAGAAATATTCGCTGTAGCTTTGCATCCAGTTTATCGCGGGGTAGTGACGCGCATAGGCAAGCGCTTTATCCAGCGCCCAGAAGCAGCGGGTGAAACGCTTTGTATTTTGGGTGACGGGCTCGGAGAAATCGGAGCCTTGCGGAGATACAGCCCCGATAATGGTTACCGACCCTTCCGATTCGTTCAAATTTTTTACCATGCCTGCGCGTTCGTAAAATTCGGCAAGACGGCTGGGCAAATAGGCGGGGAAGCCTTCTTCCGCGGGCATTTCCTCCAAACGGCCGGAAATTTCCCGCAGGGCTTCCGCCCAGCGGGAGGTAGAATCCGCCATCAGCGCGACATGATAACCCATATCGCGATAATATTCGCCAAGGGTAATGCCGGTATAGATGGATGCTTCACGGGCTGCCACCGGCATATTGCTTGTATTGGCAATCAACACGGTCCGGTCCGTCATCGGACGGCCGGATTTTGGGTCGGTCAAGTCTGAAAATTCCTCCAGAACCTGACTCATTTCATTGCCGCGTTCGCCGCATCCGACATAAATGATAATATCCGCGTCGCACCATTTGGCAAGCTGATGCTGCGTCATGGTTTTACCGGTGCCGAAGCCGCCAGGAATCGCCGCCGTACCGCCTTTGGAAACCGGAAACAGTGTGTCGATGACGCGCTGTCCGGTGATTAAAGGAATGTTGGGCGGTAGATGTCCCAAAACCGGACGCGGGGTCCGGATCGACCACTTCTGGCATAGGGAAAGTTCATGCATTTTGCCGAACTCATCCTTTAATTCCACAACCGTATCGTTTACATGGTATTTCCCGTTCGGTTTGACGGATGCAACCGTACCGGAAAGTCCCGGCGGCACCATGCATTTGTGGCGGATGATCGGTGTTTCCGGCAATTCGGCATAGACTTCGCCGCCCTTTAAAAGGTCCCCTTCTTTTACGGTAACCGTAACATCCCATTCGCGGCTTTCGTCAAGCGCGGCAATATTGCTGCCGCGGGCGATGAACGAACCGGATTCTTTGGCGATTTCCTTTAAGGGGCGCTCGATCCCGTCAAAAATATTATCGAGGATCCCGGGTCCAAGGGTGACATTCATCGGGCTTCCTGTACCGTAAACCGGCTCTCCGGGGCGCAGGCCGGTTGTTTCCTCATAGACCTGGATTGTGGTCAAATGGTCGGAAACACCGATCACTTCGCCGACCAGATGCTCATTTCCAACATACACCATTTCCATCATGGAAAAACTGCGGGAGTCCCTGACGGTTACTACAGGCCCGTTGATTCCGTATATCGTATCCTGATTATCCATAAATTCATCTCCGATAACACTAATCCGTTACAAAACTGCTGAAATACCGCAATGCATTCATGACGGACGGATTTTTTAGCAATTGTTCAGACAACGGCCATACCAGACTGTTCTTCGAACCATTCGCGCTGATTTTCCAGAAGGGTGTCGAGAGTTCCATCCGCCGACAGCCCCATGTTGTCGTTTCGGGCTCTGATTCCGCCGATCCTTATGCTTTCAAGGACTTGAAAGGAACAGGCGCTGCTAAAAGAGTCCCGGATCAAATCCTCGTATTTTTCATCACCGGATTTTAAGAAAATCACCGTTCCCTCATTCTGCAGCACTTTGGAGAATTGTTCGGCTGACTTTTTCAAAAAGTCTGTGTAGCGTTCTGTTTTTGTAAATTCCACCAGTTTGTCTGCGGAACGCTGAAAAACTTCATCTGTAATCTTTTGCCTTTTTTCCAGCAGCTGACGTTTCAAGGCCATATCCCGAACAGCCATTTCCTTCACGATGCTGATCCGCATCTGACTCATTTCTTTTTGAATCATGCGGTAGCATTCCGTCAGGACTTCTATTTCCGCCTCGCCGAGTTCCTTCTGTTTAAACGAAGCGATTTCATCCTCTATCTTTTTACGTTGCTCTTCTGCGTAGTGATTAATGGCAATATAAAATTTGTCTTTTTTCTCGTCGATATTAGCCATTTATGAACCCCCGTTCGACCTAAAAAATTCGACTAAATCTTAACGCCAATCGCTTCACGGACATAACGGGTGATGGAATCCTTGGTCCGCCCGTTTCCATGGCGGTCGGGGATTTCGACAATCAGCGGCCGTTTGCGGTTCAGCTTCAGATTATAAATCATTTCAGAACAGAGGGAAAGCAGGGTCTCGGTAATCAGAACAACCGCAATGTCTTCCTGATCCATCGCTGTCTGAAGAGCCTGCCTGACCTCGTTAGCTTCATGAACAACAACGCCTTCAATGCCAGCAAGGCGCATTCCAACCTGTGTGTCCACGTTGTCGCTGATTACATAAAAGCGCATAAGCCGGCCTCCGTTTCCTAAGCTGGTCAGACCTTATTCAGAATCAGAATAGACATTAACAGTCCGTAGATCGCAATTCCTTCACCAAGAGCAACAAAAATCAGCGCTTTACCAAAGGCCTTCGGATCCTCGCTGGTTGCGCCGATTGCAGCTGGAGCAGAAGCCGCGACGGCGATTCCGCCGCCGATCGCTGCAAGGCCGGTAGAAAGGGCCGCGGCAAGCATCGTGAATCCTGTGGAAGAAGCGGCCGCTTCGGTAGTCTGAGTGGTTTGCGCGGGAGTTGCGTCATTAGACGCCGCATGAGCGACGGCGGGCGCCGCGAAGGTAATCAGGCAGACGGCGGCAAACGCAAGAAGCTGTGCGGCAAGCGCGCTGCGCTTTTTACGGCCGCGCTTAACTGCACGTACGGCAAGAAACGTGGATACCATTAAAAAAATCACCGGCAAAGAAACGATAAGATAATTCATAAATAATTCCTCCTAATGAAAATATGTAGCTAAAAAGGTCAGGTTTCCTGGCGAACGACAACCGGCAGGAAAGGCCGGCCTTCGCCGTCAAAGAACCTGCTGAACATCTCATAAAATTCAAGCCTTAACGCTTGTATGCCTACCAACAGCCCTTCCAGGGCAATAACGAAAATATTGCCGACCAGAACAACCACAGCAAAACCCATGCCTGAAAACATCTCCGCAAGCATGAACACAACCATCATCATCCCGGCGTGAACCAGAACAAATGCACCCACACGAATAAAGCTCATGGTATTTGTCAGAAAGCTCAGCAGAAATTCAAACACTTCAAAGAAATTCTGCATGAGAAAGTCGCTCCATTTTTCGGGTTTCCAGTTCGGCCTGGCTTCAGCAAGGCCGCCGAGAATCTCACGGAAAAACATCGAAATAAGCGGCAGCACGATCAGGCATAAAACATAGGGAAGAGTAACAATTTTAATTCCGAGTAGAATTTGTCCTCCAAAGCCGAACACAATTGACGCATAAAAAATCAAGCCGGCAACTCCGTTCGGCCCGAAGAGCGCGTTTGTGTAATTCTTTCTTCGCAGAGAGGAATAGATGTTGATCAAGATAGCTATCAATACAAGCGAAATACCAAGTGCGACGGAAAACAAAATGATCATATTGGTTGTTTCCGGTTCCATAACGGAAATCGGTTTCTCGCTCAGACCAAACAAAGAATGATATAAAGGATCCAAAAAGTGTTCGAAACCGAAGAAAGAACCGAACAGAACACCAAAGAAAGAAGAGCTGATGCCGCAGGGGATCAGGATTCTTCCCAGCTTCATTTTCATTTTTTTCCACATAATATAGCCTGCTGCCGCCACGCATATTCCCTGGCCGAGATCGGCAAACATAATTCCGAACAGAAAAAAATAGGTAATGGCAACCAGGATTGTCGGGTCAATTTCGTCGTAAGATGGCAGGCCGTAGATTTCCACAAAATATTCAAACGGTCTGAAAAGCTTTTTGTTGTTCAATTCAACAGGAGGGGAATGCATCAGCACTTCCGGCTCCTCCGCTCGGTCAAAGGTACATTTAACCGTCTCCAATTCGTTCATCTGCGCCTGAATTTGGTTTTCTCTATCGGCGGGGATCCAACCGGTTAAAATAAAGTTGTCTCCGTACCTTGCCGCATAGCGGCGGATATTGTAATAAACATATTCTTCCGAGAGCCAGGAATAAACATTTTGAACCATCTGTTTTTCTTTGTTCCACAGCGCGTCAATCTGGCGATTAATCTCAGCTTTTTGGTTTGCCTCGTCGTCGCGCTTGGCTGTCAGCTGACTCAGCGCGGTTTTCATGGTTCCGGTCAGCTCATGCAGACGGGTGCGTTCAAAATACAGACCGGAAAAAATGCGGTCCACTTCGGCAATCCGATCAATCGGCGCGCAGTACATTCCCCAATAACGCTCTTCGTCACGGCTTCCCGGGAAAAAGACAACGTAAGGATTATTTTCGTAGCTTGACAGCTTTTCATAGCTTTCAACCGGAAGGGAACCGAAACGGATTCTGATGAATTTGCAATCACGAAGGTCATCCAGATTAAGATCCAGACCTGAAAAATGCCTGACCTTTTCAATTTCTCTGATGTCTTCCGAAATCTGCCGGTCAATTTCATTCCTCTTTTTTATCAGATCATCAACGGAGGAAGAAAAAGATTTAACATAGGAACGCCAGTTTTTGACGCTTGGCGCAATTTTATCCACCATACGCACGCTCAGTAAATCAACATGCCTGTCGATGGTCTTCAGGGTATCTTCAAGCGTATGCAAAGCGTCCGTATAGGGGTTTTCGTCGTTCAGAGGTATGAATTCCGATGTGTCGGAGTAAAAGGCCAGAGCATTATCCGGATGGAATATGCCGGATTTGCCAAGCATTGTGGTCACTTCGTCCAGTTCGGACATCCTCCCGATCACATTGAGGATTTTTATTTTCACAACGGCCATGCTTATGTCCCCTCTTTCCTTGGTTAGTTATTCACGACAATAAGAAGTTTCCTGATTTCATCCGTTGCCAGCCGATAGCGGATACCCTCGACAATCGTGATAATATCACTGATTTCCGCTTCGCTCGTAAAGATGTAGGAAATCAGTACTACGGAAGGATGTGTTGAAAAGTCAATATAATGGTGGCAGTTGCGGAAGTTCATGCGACGTGGAATTTCTCCGACGTAATCGTGCTCGAATCTCAGCGCCCTTTTGCCTATTTCGGAAGTTTCCAAAATGGATACAATTTTCTCTTC
Source organism: Caproicibacter fermentans (assembly GCF_014303955.1). Lineage (NCBI taxonomy): Bacteria > Bacillati > Bacillota > Clostridia > Eubacteriales > Acutalibacteraceae > Caproicibacter > Caproicibacter fermentans. The sequence goes on from NZ_CP060286.1 coordinate 403,600, forward strand.
GTCATCGGCTTCAATCATTTTATCCAGAAAATGTTCGCCGAATGTGCCATAGGGGAGAAGAGCATTTTTTATGAATTCCGGATCCGAATGATAAGATATTTTTAGTCTGACAATCCGAGTAAAATTTGTTAGGTCGATATATGATTTTAGAATATCGTTCAGCTGTTTGGTTGTCTCGCCCCGTGTGTATCTTTCTATAATACGAAACATGTTGGAATACAGATATGTGTAAAGCGAGCTTTCAATTCCCGTATAATTGATCCAGCCGTTTTCCTCCGGGTGATACGGCTCCAGAATACGGCGGTACTCTGTATGGCTCAATGTGCGGAGAAGGTCGTCAAAACTCCTGATTTTGCTGAGAGACTTCAGGTCAACCTTTGTGTGGCGCGTAAGATAGGAGGGCATGTTGAATAAATACTCCTCAGGCATACCCGCATCCAGCAGAAGAATGACGTGAAGGATCTGTTCAATTTCATTTTTTTCTATAAAATACTGTGAGAAATGTTCTCCGACCGTAATTTCGTAATGGCAAAGGGACGCGTAATCTTCCAGCAGTTTTTGCCTTAGTTTCGCTTCCAACTGTCCGCGGTGAATTTCCGATTCTTCTATGCCGGAAAGGATCTTACCATATACAGTGTTGCTTTTTAAGTAACTCGCAACTTCACTGACCGACTGGCAGGCAAGAAGATCGTTGTAGTTCTGTATGGTCAGCCTTTTTCCGTACATGGCCCGCGCTTTAGAAAGGACGACGTTTGATGACAATTCGGAAAGCATCTCTCCTCACTCTCCTATTACTTTCGCCACGATTTGTTCAACCCACTGATCTCCCTTATCGCGATATAACTCGTCCATCCGATCGGAAAGCCGCTTGCTTTGCTTTTTCTTTTCCACCCATGCCGCCTCGGCGGCTGCGCGTTCCTTCGGCTCGTTTTTCGAGATTCTTCTTCTTGCTTCCTCCAGATATTTTTGGCGGATTTCCTCCCGCTTCTGCTGAATTTCTTTTTCGGAATCCACCTTCTCCTGCTGGGCAGTTTCAGTAATCTGCCGGGCTTTCCGGTCCATGTCAATGATCTGTTTCATCAGATCCTGCATATGGCAATCCCTCCCGTATATTATTATGAACAGGTGATTATCTGTGAGTATGCAAAATCACTTGTACTATTTGAGTGATTTACATTATTATACCATAAACAAGAAATTATTATTGAAGAAATGAAAAAACCGATTCCGAAAAAAGCCGTTTTTATAGAGTTTATCAATAAGAAAATTAGTGAAATTTTGTGAATATTTTGTGAACTGATCAATTTTTCAGACTTTGAATCGGTGCCGGAATCCTACCGCCGCGCAGAATCATTTTCAGCGGGGAATAGCGGTTGACCTCCATGACGGGACCCCCGCCCAACAAGCCGCCGAAATTCAGCTCCTCGCCGGCCTTTTTCCCGATTGCCGGAATCAAACGAACGGCGGTTGTTTTCGAATTTACCATTCCGATGGCCGCCTCATCCGCTATGATGGCGGAAATAATTTCAGAGGGGGTATCGCCCGGTACTGCAATCATATCGAGTCCGACCGAACAGACCGCGGTCATGGCTTCCAGCTTTGTAATACTGAGCGAGCCGCAGCGGGCCGCGTCAATCATGCCGGAGTCTTCCGTGACGGGAATAAAAGCACCGGAAAGGCCGCCAACGTGGGAAGAAGCCATGACACCGCCTTTTTTCACGGCGTCGTTCAGCAGGGCGAGCGCTGCTGTGGTGCCGTGCGCGCCGCAGCTTTCCAGCCCCATTTCTTCCAGAATATGAGCAACGGAATCTCCGATTGCAGGGGTCGGAGCAAGGGATAGATCAATGATTCCAAACGGAACGCATAGTCTCCGCGAGGCTTCCTGTGCGACTAGCTGGCCCATACGGGTCACTTTAAACGCCGTTTTTTTAATTATATTGGCAACTTCATCCATTTTGCAGTCTCCCGCTTTAGCCAAAGCAGCTCGAACGACGCCGGGGCCGGAGACCCCGACGTTAATCACGCAGTCGGGCTCTCCGGGGCCGTGAAACGCTCCTGCCATAAACGGGTTGTCTTCCGGCGCATTGCAGAAAACCACAAGCTTTGCCGCGCCGACGCAGTCCCTTTCAGCGGTTGCCTTGGCGGTTTCCAGAACGACGCGCCCCATTTTTTCAACGGCGTCCATATTGATCCCGGCCTTGGTGGAACCGATATTTACGGAAGAGCATACATACTCCGTTTCACTCAGCGCCTGCGGAATGCTTTCGATCAAAGCGTAGTCGCCGGGTCCGAAGCCCTTGTGAACCAGGGCGGAGTAACCCCCGATAAAATTGACGCCGGTTGTTTTGGCGGCGCGGTCCAGCGCTTTTGCGAAACGAACGGGATTTTTATCGGGGCAGGCCGCCGCAATCATAGCGATCGGCGTCACCGAAATTCTCTTATGGATAATCGGAATTCCATACTCTCTGCTGATGTCTTCGCCGGTCCTGACGAGGTTTCCGGCATACCGGCAGATCTTATCATAAATTTTCTCGCATGCCCGGTTCGCGTCGGGATCAATGCAGTCCAACAGGGAAATCCCCATGGTTATGGTTCTTACGTCAAGATTTTCGTTGTCGATCATTTGAATGGTTTCAAGAATATCTCGGGAATTTATCATGATTGTTTCTCCAGCCTTCCTCCAGAGTCCGCTTAGATGCGGTGCATGGAATTAAAAATGTCTTCGTGCATGACATGGACGGAAAGATTCAGCTCCTTACCGGTCTTTGTCAGCTCTTCGGATAATTCCGGTAAAGGAATTTTGCATTTTGAAATCTCAACCAGCATGATCATGGCAAAAAGGTCCTGAAGAATCGACTGGGTTACTTCGACAACATTCACGTTGTTTTCCGCGCATACGGATGAAACCCGTGCCAGAATTCCAACCATGTCTTTGCCGATTACTGTAATTACGGCCCGCATTTTGTTACCCCCAAACGTGTAATAATATTCAGGATTTTATTATGTGCGGAAACCCCCTTTTTGTCAAGCGACGGTTGACCCGAGGAATGTCAAACTGCTTAAAAAAAGAAAAGGACCATACTTCCAACATGGAGATGATTGATCTAGGATTTCCGAAAGAATTGTGATACTATAAATAATATGAAAAAAAGCGGATTGGAGGAAGTCATGAATATTCAATACATATCAGACTGTCATATCCATACCGATTGTTCTCCGGACGGGACCGATTCCGCCATGATGATGTGTGAAAGCGCGGCTCGCCTCGGGTTCTATGCCGTTACCATCACCGATCATTGTGAGTGCAATCATTATAGGACGGATGGGTATGATAAATCCATTCGTCAGTCCTGCTTTGAATCGAGAAAGGCCGCCGCTGCTTTTCAGGGGCGGCTTCATGTTTTTTCCGGCGTTGAACTGGGCCAGCCCATGCAGAACACGGACGCCGCGGAAGATGCTCTTGGGTGCTTTAATTATGATTTTGTTCTCGCTTCTTTGCATAACATAACGGGGAAAAAAGATTTTTTTGATTTGGATTACTCCGCGGAGAACATTGACGATCTATTAAACAGATACTTTGATGAGATTCTGGAAATGATCGAATGGGGAAAGTTTGATTCCCTTGCGCATTTGACTTACCCTTGGCGTTATCTCGCAGGAGAATTCGGACTGCATATTCACACTGACAGATTTATGGGCAGAATTGACGAGGTTATAAAAACGCTGATTGCAAAAAATATCGCTCTGGAAGTAAACACCTCCGGATTCAGGCAGAGACTTGGGACGTCCATGCCCGATGCTCCGGTGATTCGCCGTTACCGCGAATTGGGCGGCAGGATGATAACCCTTGGCTCCGATGCTCATCGCTGGGCGGATGTCGGCGGCGGAATCGAGCTGGGACTGAAACTTATCCGAAGCGCCGGTTTTCATCACTATGTGGTTTTTACCGGAAGAAAACCCCATTATCTTCCGGTTGAGTAAGTAAGACAGTACGTTTAAGGAGTGTATTAAAAATGGATCGTTTGCTGACTCTTCTGGATGAAAACGCCCGGCTGTCGGTAAAACAGCTCGCCGCAATGCTGGGAAAAACAGAAAATGAAATAGAAGACGAAATCGCGGCTTATGAAAAGGCGGGAATCATCCGCGGCTACAAGGCTCTGATCAACTGGGAGAAAGTCGATAAAAACAAGGCCAGCGCATTGATTGAGCTGCGGGTATCGCCCAAGCGGGAACGGGGATTCGATGAAATTGCAAACAAAATCATGCAGTTCGAAGAGGTGGAAAGCGTCTACCTGATGTCGGGCGGATATGACCTTGCGGTCAAGGTGCACGGCAAAAGCATGCAGGACATCGCCATGTTCGTCATGCGCCGCCTTTCCACGCTGGATTCCGTGCTTTCCACCGCAACCCATTTCATCCTGACCCGGTATAAGGACGGGAACGTCATTCTTAATACGGAGGACGAGAAGGACGAAAGAAGGAGTGTGCTCTGTGATTGATTACGAGCGCATGCTCAACAGCGATGTAAAAAACATGAAGCCTTCGGGCATACGCCGTTTTTTCGATATTGCAAGCGAGATGGACCATGTGATCTCCCTTTCGATCGGCGAGCCGGATTTTACGACGCCCTGGCACGTTCGCGAGGAAGGGATCCGATCGCTGGAGGACGGTAAAACATGGTACTCCCCCAACCGCGGTTTTCTGGAGCTCAGAGAGGAAATCTGCCGGTTCCTGAAGCGACACTGCCATTTGGATTACGAACCGAAAACGGACATCGTGGTAACGGTCGGCGGCAGTGAAGCGATCGACCTGACGATCCGGAGTCTGATCGAACCCGGGGAAGAGGTTTTGATCCCGGAGCCGAGTTTTGTCTGCTATAAGCCGCTGACCATCGCGTCGCGCGGCGTGCCGGTCGTGCTTGAAACGAAACAGGAGGATCAATTTCGGCTGACGGCGGAGGAACTGAAAAGCAAAATAACGCCGAAGACGAAACTGCTGATTCTGCCGTACCCCAATAATCCTACGGGGGCCGTTATGCGCCGGGAAAATCTTGAGGCGGTCGCAGAGGTTGTGGAGGAACATAATCTTTTTGTCCTTTCGGATGAAATTTACGGGGAGCTTACTTACGGCGATTACCGGCATGTATCTTTTGCGGAGATCGGCGGGATGAAAGAACGGACGGTTCTGGTCAACGGTTTTTCGAAAGCGTTTGCCATGACGGGCTGGCGGCTGGGGTATGCCGCGGGACCGAAAGAAATTATTCGGCAAATGACGAAGCTCCATCAGTTCGGCATTATGAGCGCGCCTACCACCGCGCAGTACGCGGCCATTGAGGCACTGAAAAACGGCGACGGGGATATCATATCGATGCGCGATCAGTACGACCTGCGCAGAAGACTGATTGTCGACGGATTTAACGAAATGGGTCTGAGCTGTTTTGAGCCGGAGGGAGCGTTTTATGTTTTTCCCTGCATCAAAAGCACGGGCCTGTCTTCGGAAGAATTCTGTGAAAAACTGCTTTATTCGGAAAAAGTAGCGGTTGTACCGGGCAATGCGTTCGGCGATTGTGGGGAAGGATATATCCGGGTTTCCTATTCCTATTCCATACGCCATATCACAGAGGCCCTGTCGAGAATTGAACATTTTCTCCGTACAATGCCCGGTGACCGCAATGCCTGATTTTACGGAAAATGCTTACGCGAAGATCAATCTGACACTGGACATTACGGGGAAGCTGCCCGATGGGTATCATACGATCCGGTCGGTTTTCCAGAGTATCACCCTTTCCGACCGTGTTTCGTTAACGGAGACTTCGGACGGGGAAATTCATCTGTCCGGCAGCGTGAAAGAATTGCCCTGCGGAAAAGAGAATACGGTTTATCGCGCTGCTGAAGCATTTTTTCAGGCGACCGGCTTCAAAAATCCCGGCGTTTCTTTTTCCCTTGAAAAACGGATTCCCCGGCAGGCGGGGCTGGGCGGCGGAAGCGCGGACGCCGCGGCGGCGCTCCGGCTTCTGAACCGATCCTGTCATACCGCGCTGAGCGAAGCGGAACTCTCTGAAATCGGGTTGACCGTCGGCGCGGACGTGCCGTTTTGTCTGCTGAACGGAACGGCGCTTGCGGAAGGAATCGGCGAGAAATTGACAAGGCTCCCGCCGCTTCCGCCCTGCCGTATCGTCGTATGCAAGCCGGAAGCCGGTATCGGGACAAAGCAGGCCTATGAAGCATTAGATCGGAGCGGAACCTTTTTCGGCTGCGATACGGACCGGATGCTGGAAGCGCTTCGGCGCGGAGATTTGTCAGAAATTGCGGCGCAAACGGGAAACGCTTTTGAAAAGACCGTCCCTTTGCCGGAAATTAAAAAAATCAAACGGCGAATGCTAGAGGCGGGCGCGGCCGCTGCGTGCATGTCGGGCACCGGTTCGGCGGTATTCGGACTGTTTGATCGGGAAGACCGGGAGAAGAGCTGTGCAGACGATTTGCGGCAAATCTATCCGAATGTGTTTGTCTGCAAGCCGTTTTTTCCCGATTGATGAAGAAGAGGAACTCCGGATTGACCGGGGTTCCTCTTCTCAGTTTTCATTTAAAAAGCTTTTCCGGGGTGCGCGTAATGACGCGCTTTGTGTTTCGGAACCGGAATTTTTTTCAGGCCTGCAAAAATCAGATATCCGGTCAGACAGCCGGCGGCGCTTAAAATTGCTTCTGCTATGCTTACGTTTCTGACGGCAGAGCGTGACAGAATGTTTGCAATCAGCTGAAAGGATTCCAAACAGATGCCGCCGAGGAGTGAGACAATCAGCATTTTTCCCAGACGCATTCCGAAGTCTGCGGCGGGAATCAGAATCCCAATCGGGATGAAAAGCAGCAGGTCGCGGAGCAGAGTTGCCAATAGGTCGCTGACGCCGAAGGAGGAAATCAGAAAAGGATTCCATTCCGCAGCTTTAAGAGCTTTTGCCGCCGCAGCTGCGTCCGGAACCAGAAAGCTCCGAAACGTCAGGCACTGACCGGTTTGCAGCAGCGCGGCGACGTAAAGGAACAGAAGGGCAATGCTCAGCTTTTGTGCAAGTTCTTTCTTTCGGAAGAATAGGGGCATACAGACACAAGAAAGGACGATTCCCCAAAACAGGGCGGTCGCGATGCCGATCTGTGCCGGAAACAAAAGCTCTTTTGCTCCGATCGCCAGATTAATTAAGGATTCCTGCATTTTTACACTTCCTTTTTTATTATGATCATAGCAAAAATATTTTAAAGAAAAAAGAATAAAATGGGAAATTTTGGACAATGCTCCTTTTGCAAATCAAAAAGGAGCTGTTTTATGAAAATATTTGGAAAAGCGCTGTGCCTGGCATTCGTGATTGCCGTATTACTTAATTTCACAGGATTTACAGCCGGATGCGAACAAATTCCTTCTCAGGTTCTTCGGCTGCATGTTCTTGCAAATTCCGATACACAGGAAGACCAAAGCCTGAAATTGAAGGTTCGCGACCGGATTCTTCAGGAGAGCGCCGGAATGCTGGATGATGTTCACAACCGCAATGAGGCGGAAAAGGCCGTAAGGCAAAGACTTCCGCTTTTAAAAAAAGCCGCGCAGAACGAAATCAAAAAGCTGGGATATGATTACCCTGTGGAGGCGAAACTTGCGAAAACATATTTTACAACCCGAACCTATGGGGACGTAACCCTGCCGGCGGGTGAATATGACGCGCTGGAAATCACCATCGGCTCCGGAAAGGGCCACAACTGGTGGTGCGTTATTTTCCCGCAGCTCTGTCTGCCCGCGGCGCAGGACAAAAAGCAGCTGGAGGATGTTCTGAATCCGACGGAGCTGAAAATCGTCAGGGACGGCGGCGGATATCAGATCAAATTTAAAACCGTCGAATATTACGAACAGCTCAAGCAGTGGCTGGAGCAGCGATAACCGAATTCCGAAAATTCAGCCGGCCTTTTTTCACGCGGCGTTTTATGCTATACTTTCTCAAAAGGGAGTGGGGCGTAAAATGCTGCGTTTTGTTTTGGGCCGCGCCGGCAGCGGGAAAACACAGGCCGTCCGGAATAAACTGAAAAATCTGGCGCAAACGGGGGAAGAACGGCTGATGCTGCTTGTGCCGGAACAGGCTTCGTTTGAAAACGAGCGCGCAATGCTCCGGCTTTTGGGGCCGGTTCTCGCCCGCCGCGTGACCGTAACCAGCTTTTCACGGCTCACGGACGAGGTCCTTCGGGGCTGCGGAGGCTTCGCCGGGCGGCGGCTCGACGACGGCGGACGGAGTATTTTTATGAGTCTCGCGCTGGAGCAGGTCAAAGATCAGCTGGATGTCTATCGGAAGAATTCGGAAAGCACCGAACTGATCGGACTTCTTCTCAGCGCATGCGCCGAATTCAAGATGTGCGCGGTTACGCCGCGCGACTTGTCCGCCGCCGCGGAGCGGATGCGGGACGGTACGCTGAAACGGAAAATATCGGAACTGTCCCTGATCTTTTCCGCTTACGACGCGCTGGTGTCGCAAAGCTTCGTCGATCCGCTCGATGATCTGACAAGGCTGAAAAACGCCCTGAGCGAACACAGCTATTTTTCGGACTATACCGTCATGGTGGATTCGTTTCAGAGCTTTACCGTGCAGGAGTACGACGTATTATCCCTGATTTTGCGCCAGGCAAAAGAGGTTTGCGTTGCCCTTTGCACGGATCGTCTCGACGATCCGGAATGCGGGGCGGGCCTGTTTTCCCTGATTCGCAGAACCGCGAAAATTTTAGTCAGAATCGCAAGGCAAAACGGAGTTCCGGTTGCGGCCCCAAATGTTTTGGAGGGCGGCGCGCGGTTTCAGAGCGAAGACCTGAAAGCGCTGGAAGGCGGAATCTATCGTCCGGCCCATCAGGAACCGTTTTTAGGGGAAAGTAAAGCGGTCGCCGTTTACGAGGCGAAGAACAGCTATGATGAATCGGCGTTTGTCGCCGCTACCGTCCGGCGCCTTGTGATTGACGAAGGATACCGTTACCGGGATTTTGCGGTGATTGCAAGAAATCCCGAATCTTACCGGGGAATTCTGGACGAAGCGCTTGAAAAATGGGAAATTCCATATTTTATGGACAGGCCGGAGGAAATCGACGCGGAACCGCTGATGCGGTTGGTTCTATCCGCGTTTCAGATTACGCAGAACGGATTTCGCTCCGACGATATTCTGCTCTACCTAAAAACCGGGCTGTGCGGCCTTTCACCGGATCAGATTTCTCTGCTGGAAAACTATACGTTTTTATGGAACATCTCCGGCCGTAAATGGCTGGAGGAATGGACGGACAGCCCGGAGGGTTTCGCTGAGCGAAAGCCGGGTGATCCAGCAATGCTTTCCGAGATCAACCGACTTCGGAGCATGGTCGTCGGACCCCTGAAGCATTTTTTTGAAAGGACGGAGGACGCGGACGGAACATCGATTGCCGCGGCTGTGTTCCGCTTGCTTGAGGAGCTGGGCGCGGCTGAAAATCTGAAACAGTTTGCCGGTCAGCTCTCGGATGGCGGGGATCCGGCGCTGGCGGACCGGGAACTGCGCATTTGGGACCTGCTGATGGAAATTTTGGATCAGACGGCTCTGGTAATCGGAAAAAATGAAATTTCCGCGGCGCGTTACGCCGAACTGCTGCGGCTGGTTATCCTGTCCAGCCGCATTGCAAGCATTCCGCAGGGGCTGGACGAGGTAACCGTCGGCGCCGCGGACCGTTCGCGCCCAGAAGAACCGAAAATCGTTTTTCTGGTCGGATGCGCGCAGGGCGAATTTCCCCTGTCGCCCGGCGAGGGGGGGCTCATCAGCGACAGGGAACGCCATGAGCTCATCAACCTGGGATTGGAGCTGAACGACACGGCGGAGGGCGCCGCGATCCAGGAACGATTTCTTGCCTATTCTTCCATGTGCGCCGCTTCCCGGAAGCTTTATCTCAGCTATCCGGTTTCCGATGCGGAAGGAAAGGCGAATTCTCCCTCCACAGTTATAACGGAGGCGCTGGCTGTTCTGCCGAAAGCGGAACGGTGGAACGAGCTTTTGCTCGAACAGACGTATTTTGCCTCGGCACGGGGGCCTTTGCTGGAACTAGCGGCACAGAGATGGAGTACGAACGACAGGCTGTCCGCCACCTTGAAAGAGCTTATGAATCGTTACGGGAAGGACCGGCGGCTGGCCTCGGTCGCCAACGCGGCGGAAAAACGGCCTTTCCTGTTCGGGGATGCGGACAAGGCCCGCGACCTTTTCGGCTCGGATCTCCGCGTTTCGGCGACACAGATTGAAAAATACCATTTGTGCCGCTTTCAGTACTTTTGCCGCTACGGAATCGACGCCCGCGAACGGAAAACCGCCGAACTCAACGCGCTGGAATACGGCAGTTTCATGCATTACCTGCTTCAAAGACTGTTTCAGGAAATCGGAAGCGAAGCTATTTTCAATCTTGACGACGACGGGCTTCGAGCCGCCATTCTGAATTTTATGGACGATTATGTAAAAACCAGGTTCGGCGGCCTTTCCAACAAAACCCCGCGATTTACATATCTGATCACCCGGATTGCCGATTCCGCGGGGATCATTGCCCGCCGTATCGCGCAGGAGCTGTCGCAGAGCGGGTTTGAACCCGTTGACTTTGAACTCCCGATCGGCGAAACGGTGCCGGCTTTGGAAATTCCTCTTCCCGATGGAGGAAAAGTAAGCATCGACGGAAAAATTGACCGCGTCGACGTGATGACCCGCGGCGGGACTTCCTACCTGAGAGTTGTGGATTACAAAACCGGACAGAAGGAATTCCGCCTTTCAGACGTTATTTACGGAATGAATCTGCAGATGCTGATTTACCTTGCCGCACTGTGTGAGAACGGAAAGGGGCGGTACGGTGAAATTCTTCCCGCCGGCGTTCTGTATATGCCCGCAAACCGTCCGTCGCCGTCTGCGGAGCGGGGGACCGCAAGCGATAAATTGAAAAAGGAATCGGACAGGCAGCTTCGGATGGACGGTCTGATTTTGAACGACGCGGACATCGTTGCCGCAATGGAGCCGGACGGAAAGGGCGCTTTTATTCCGGTGACCTTAAAGGACGGAGTTCCGTCGGGCAGCGGTCATTTGGTCACGGATCGGGAACTGAAACAGATTCTTCGATATATCCGCGGCCTGATTGAAACAATGGCGGCCGAGCTAAAGCGGGGGAATGTGTCCGCTGTTCCGCTGTCCGGCGGATATGATGCCTGCGCCTGGTGCCCTTACGGGGCGGTCTGCGGCCATGAGAGAGACGACCCGGAGCGTGAAATGCAGAAATGGGACCGCGACGCCGTGCTGGCGGAACTTTCGAAAAGGGGGAAGACGACATGAGCAGAAACTGGACGCAAGGCCAGAAGAACGCGATTTACGCGCGCGGCGGAACCCTTCTGGTTTCCGCCGCCGCCGGCTCCGGCAAAACAGCCGTCCTGGTCCAGCGCGTTATTGAGCGAATAGTCGACCCGGTCAGCCCGATCGACGCGGACAGGCTGCTGATCGTCACGTTTACAAAAGCCGCCGCCGCGGAAATGAGCGGCCGCATCGCCGCGGAAATCGCCCGGATGTTGGAAAAGGATCCCGGAAACGTCCGGCTTCAGCGCCAGCAGATTCTGCTTTCCCGCGCGAAAATCGGAACAATCGACTCCTTTTGCAGCGATCTGGTGCGCGAGAATTTCTTTAAACTGGGAATTTCGCCGGATTTTCGGATTTTGGACGACGGGGAAATGACCGTTCTGCGCGCTCAAATCATTTCGGACACGCTGGACGAATTCTACGAAGCGGCGAAACCCGAATTTTTTGATTTTGTCGAGGAGTTTTCATCCGGGCGGGATGACGGCCGCATCGCCGAAACGGTGAACCGTTTGTACGATTTTGTACGTTCCCATCCGTTTCCGGACCGCTGGCTTTCGGAAAAGTCGGCCTTGTACGACGATTCGGTCCCCCCGGGAGAATCCGTCTGGGGACGTGCGATTCTTTCCTATGCGGAAGAAGCGGTGGAGTACGGAATTTCGGTTACCGGAAATTCCCTTGCCCGCATGAGCGGCGACGAGGAGCTCGACGCCGCATATTCCGACGCCTGCCGGTCGGATCTTGCAAACCTGCTGAGTTTAAAAGAATGCGTTTTGTCCGGCGACTGGGACCTTTGCTCTCTCCGCTGCGCCGGGTTTTCCTTTCCTAAATTCAAGCCGGTCCGGGGCCGCTCGGAGGATCCTCTCAAAAATTCAATTTCTAATGCGCGAAAAGAAATCAAGTCCTTGGTCGGCCGCCTTACGGTTCTGTTTTCCGGCTCCGGGGAGGAGTGGACGAAGGAAATGTCACGGCTTGCCCCGGCCGTGCGCATGCTGTTTCGTGTTACGGAGCGGTTCGGCTCTCTGCTGGCGCAGAGAAAAGCGGAGCGCCGCGCGGCGGATTTCAGCGATTTGGAGCATTGGGCGCTGAAGCTCCTGGTTCGCGCCGCAGAAGACGGATTCGAGCGGACTCCGGACGCGCTGGAGATTTCCGAGCAGTATGAAGAGATTATGGTGGACGAATATCAGGACACCAACGAAGCACAGGACATGATTTTCCGCGCGATTTCCCGCAACGAAACCAATTTGTTCCTGGTCGGGGACGTCAAGCAAAGCATTTACCGGTTCCGGCAGGCGATGCCTCAGATCTTTTTAAAGCGGCGCGCGGCTTTGCCGGATTACGACCCGGAGAATGAAACGTTTCCCGCCTGCGTGATTCTCGACCGCAATTTCAGAAGCAGAAGCGGGGTAACGGGGGCGGTTAATTTCGTTTTCCGGCAGCTGATGAGCAAAAAGGCGGGCGAGCTGGATTACACAAAGTCGGAGGAGCTGGTTCCCGGCGCCGATTATCCTCCCCAGAAGGAGCCGGCGGCCGATCTGGAAATCATCGATCTTTCCGGAACGGAATTCCGGAAAGACTCCGACATGATCCGTGCGGAATGCCTGCGCATCGCGGAACTGATCTATTCCATGACGGACGGTTCGCATACCGTAACGGACCGCGGCAGGCAAAGGCCGGCGGTTTACCGGGATTTCTGCATTCTGCTCCGCAGCGCCAACCGATATGCGCACGAATACGCAAGGGAGCTTTCGGCACTTGGAATTCCGGCGTGGGCCGATACGGTGGGCGGATTCTTCACCGCCAGCGAAATCCGCACCGCCCTGTCGCTGCTTCAGGTGATCGACAATCCGATGCAGGATATTCCGCTGCTCGCGGTTATGATGAGCCCGATTTACGGCTTTTCGCCGGACGATGTCTCTGAAATCAGGCTGCATGACCGCGCGGGCCGGCTTTATCCCGCGGTTGCTTCGTCTGCGCGGGCCGGAAACCGGAAAGCCGCCGAATTTCTTGAAGAGATCAAGCGTTTTCGGACTTTGTCCGCAACCATGCCCTCAGACCGGCTGATCCGATCCGTTTACAACTCAACGGGCCTTTCGGATCTGGTTCAGGCCATGCCGAACGGAGAACTGCGGCTGGCGAATCTTCGCCTGCTGCTGACCTACGCCCGAAAATACGAATCATCCGGTTACAACGGGTTATCCGGCTTCCTCCGTTTTATTGAGCGTATGCAGAAAAGCCGCGCGGACCTTTCCGCGGCTTCTACCATCAGCGAATCGGCCAATGTGGTGCGAATTATGAGCGTGCACCACTCGAAAGGGCTGGAATTTCCGATTTGCATTCTGGCCGGCTGTTCGCGCAGCTTTCATCGGGAGCGCTCGGACGTTCTGCTGCATCCGGAACTCGGCCCCGGCATTCGGCTAAAGGATCCGGCCACCGGCGCCCGTTGTTCCACAATGGTTAGGGAAGCCGTTGGGCTGGAGCAGGAGCGGGATGAAATGAGTGAGGAGCTGCGCGTGCTTTATGTCGCGATGACGCGCGCGAAAGAGAAACTGATTCTGGTCACAACGCTCGCGGACGCCGGCGGAACTCTTGCTTCCCTTGCTTCCCGGGTAACGGGCGGGGCTCGGATTCAGCCCTACGTTGTGCGCGGCGCGTCCTGCATTTCAGACTGGCTGCTGCTTTGCGCTCTTCGCCATCCGGACGGCGGCTCTCTTCGTGAGATTGCCGGTGCGTCCGACGAAATCACAGTGGGGGACGGGGAGCATTGGGCGATTCATGTAACCCATCCGCGGGCGGAGGAATCCGCGGAGCCGAAAATTACAGAGAAGTCCGAAGCTGCGGCAGATTCCGCTTTGCTTGACAGACTGGAGGCAGATCTGAATTATTCCTATCCGTATTCCGGACTGAACGGCATGCGTGCGAAGGTTGCCGCGTCCGAGCTGGCCGCCGGGAAATTCTCCGCCCGGTACTCGGCGTCCGCCCGTCCCGCGTTTCTGGGCGAAACCGGCCTGACTCCCGCGGAGCGCGGCACGGCGCTGCACGCCTATCTTCAGTTTGCGGATTACAAGAAGGCGGCGGCCGCTCCCGACGGGGAGCTTTCCAGACTGGTGCGGGAAGGTTACCTGACCTCCTCGCAGGCTCAGGCGGTTGACCTGAAGGCTGTTCAAACATTTTTGCAAAGCAGGGTCGCAAAGAGGATGCTTGCCTCTGCCCGCATGGAACGCGAGTTTCGCTTCACTGTGGAGATACCGGCGGGAGAGGTGCGCCAGGAACTGGACGCGAAATTGTCAAAAGAATCTGTGATTCTGCAGGGCGCGGCGGACTGCGTGTTCGAGGAACCGGACGGCCTTGTGATCGTTGATTATAAGACGGACTGCACGGGAGACCCGGAGGAGCTTTGGCGGCGATACGAGGAACAGCTGGATTGGTACCGGCGCGCATTGGAGCTTTGTACGGGGAAAAGGGTAAAGCAATGCATGCTTTACTCGTTTGCCATCGGAGCGGAAATTACGGGTACGGGAAATAATTCTTGACAAAAGCGGCGGGTGTCTTTATAATAAATAACTGTAAAACAAAGCGGGATACACTCTGAACAGTTGTATTTCCACCTGTGGGGTATTGTCCGTCACGGGTCAATACGTTTGATTGTTCCTTTCGGAGCAAAACTTGGTATTGATGCGCGGGCGGATGGTTGTGCCCGCGCTTTTATTATTATTTATTGATTGACGTGTTATGGAGGTGCTTAACTATTAGCAACAAGGAACTTCAGGTTAACGAACAAATCCGCGACAGGCAGGTGCGGTTAATCGGTTCGGACGGCAGCCAGCTCGGCCTGATGTCATCCGCGCAGGCCCTGCAGAAAGCCATGGAAATGAATCTGGACCTGGTGAAGATTGCTCCTCAGGCCAGTCCGCCGGTCTGTAAGATCATTGATTACGGCAAATTCAGATTTGAGCAGGCCAAACGTGAAAAGGAAGCCAGAAAAAATCAGCATATCGTTGATATTAAGGAAATTCGTCTTTCGCTGAATATTGATGTTCACGACTTCCATACGAAGCTCGGCCATGCGGAGAAATTTCTGAAAAGCGGAGACAAGGTAAAGGCTTCTATTCGTTTTCGCGGACGCGAGATGGGCCATCCGGAACAGGGCTATGAAATTATGAAACGCTTTGCCGAGGCTCTGAGTGAAATTGCAAACGTTGAAAAACCGCCTAAGCTGGAAGGACGCAACATGTTGATGTTCCTTGCTTCCAAACCCGTTAAGTAAAGTTTTAAGGAGGGGCAGTCATGCCTAAAATCAAAACACATACCGGCGCAAAAAAGCGCTTTAAGCTGTCCAAAAACGGTAAAGTTATCCGCGCTCATGCCAATAAATCGCACATTCTCAATAAAAAGTCCACAAAGCGCAAACGCGGTCTGCGCAAGACGGTTTCCGCCGACAAGACGAATGTGGCAAGCATTAAAAAGCTGATTCCCTATAAGTAAAGACTGCTTGGAAAATGGAAATTGACCATTTATTGGAGGTAATAGAATGGCACGTGTTAAGGGCGCATTGATGACGCGCAAAAGAAGAAAAAAGACGTTAAAACTCGCAAAGGGTTATTTCGGTTCCAAGAGCCGTCATTTTAAAATGGCGAAACAGGCCGTCATGAAGTCCGGCAACTATGCGTTTATCGGACGCAAGGCCAGAAAAAGGGACTTTCGCCGTCTGTGGATTACCAGAATCTCGGCTGCCTGCCGGGCAAACGGCGTCAGCTACTCCATGTTCATGAACGGACTGAAAAAAGCCGGCGTTGCGCTGAACCGCAAAATGCTTGCTGAAATCGCCGTTGCGGATGAGGCTGCGTTTAAGAGTCTGGTTGAAAAAGCAAAATCCGCTGTTTAAATAATCACTTACTGCGCCCGGTTGGTTCCGGGCGCTCATTTTATCCGTTGGGAGTTCTTGCGAATGCCCGAAATAATTTTGAGCCGCAGAAATGAAATCATTCAATCGGCAATACGGCTTTCCGGTTCCGCGGATTACCGCAGAGAACGCGGACTGTATTTTCTGGAAGGCGCGCGGCTTTGTTCGGACGCGGCATGCAGCGGCGTTGCGGTGCAAAAACTGCTTTATACGGAACGCGCCGGGGAGAAATACGCGAAGTATCTGTCCTCCGTTCTGAAAACCGCGCGGGAGGTTTATCTTGTCGGCCCGCAGGCAGCGCAGGCGCTGTCCTGTACAAAGTCGCCTCAGGGTATTTTCTGCGTTTGTGAAATGCCGCGGAAAATTCAGCATATTGCCGATCTAAACAGGAGCGGTCCGTATCTCGCACTCGAAAATTTGCAGGATCCCGCTAATATGGGAACGATTCTCCGTACGGCGGAAGCTCTTGGGGTTTACGGGGTCATATTGGGTGGAAGCTGTTGCGATATATATTCTCCAAAGGTGCTTCGCGCATCGATGGGGGCTGTATTTCGTATGCCTGTTTTTGTGGAAGAAAATTTGCCCTCGGCGTTTTTGGGGCTGAACCGCCGGGGCTTTCTCACCGCCGCGGCGGTTCCGGATTCGGACGCTCTGCCCGTGACAAAAATGAATTTTTCCGTTCCGTGCGTGCTTACGGTCGGAAACGAGGGCAACGGGCTGACGGAGGAAACCCGAAAGGCGTGTTCCGTTCAGGTTACCATTCCTATGCTGGGAAGAGCGGAATCCCTGAACGCGTCCGCTGCTGCGGCCGTTTTGATTTGGGAAATGATGAGGAACCGGGCGGGAGGCGCTGGTTTATGAGTGATTTTGACCCGAGAGCATATTGGCTGTGGTTGCAGCATGCCCTTGGAGCGGGCAGCTCCAAGCCAAACCGCGTTCTGGAGGGCTGGAATAATCTGGAGGAATTTTATTGCGGAGGCCGGGAAGCATGGCTGTTGGAAGGCTACTTCACGGCGAAAGAACTCCGCGGCATGGAGTCATACTCCGTTTCCGACGCGCAGGCGCTTTTACGGTACTGCGATCAAATAGGGCAGAAGGTCGTCACCCCGGACTGCGATGAATATCCGGCTCCGCTGCGGCAGATTCACAATCCGCCGTGCGCGCTTTATTATAAGGGAGCTCTTCCCGATTTCAGCAGAGAACCTGCAATCTCGATTGTCGGAACCAGAAAGGCTACGCAAACCGGAAAAACGATTGCCCGAAGCTTCGCCTATGAGCTTGCGAAAAATGATGTGATCATCGTCAGCGGCGGCGCGCTTGGCATTGATACGGCGGCGCATCAGGGGGCGCTTCAGGCGGGCGGAAAAACCGCTTGCATTCTTGGCTGCGGCATCGATACGGCATATCTGGCGGCAAATGCCGCCCTGCGGGATACCATTGCGGTCAAAGGCGTGCTGATTTCCGAATTTCCACCGCAGACACAGGCGTCCGGATCGAATTTTCCCATCCGCAACCGAATTATCTCGGGGCTTTCTCTCGGCACTCTTGTCGTGGAGGCCGCGGCAAGGAGCGGATCTTTGATTACGGCGGATTACGCTCTGGAACAGGGGCGCGATGTTTTTGCCGTCCCGGCAGGTATTTTCAGCCCTGTTTCGGCGGGAGTCAACAGCCTGATTAAGTCCGGAGCAAAGCCTGTCAGCGGGGCAAAAGAGATCCTTGAAGAATATCCTGAATGGATAAAAAGTAAATTTTTCCTTGACGATACAAAAACAAATGTTATTATAGAAGAGAATGGCGCGAAATGCGGTTCTTTCAAAGAAGATAAAAAGCAGAAGGAAATCTGTGCGGATAAATTTTCACCGGACGCGCAAATACTATTGTCCAGCTTAACCAACAGGCCGCGCCAGATTGCCGAATTGTCCGAAAGTACACAAATACCGGTTGCGCGGCTTCTTTCCGCCGTGACCGAATTGGAATTGGAAGGCGCAATTGAATCCCATTCAGGCCGCAGATACAGTCTGCGGCGCTCATAGTTTTCCTCTGCATTCTTTGGAATGAGAAAGAAAATGCTTAATAATAAGAGGTGGTTTTATGTCCAAGCTGGTGATCGTTGAATCCCCGGCAAAAGCAAAAACAATTAAAAAATATCTGGGAACCGGTTTTGATGTCGTTGCTTCCATGGGGCATGTGCGCGATTTGCCCCAAAATCGGTTGAGCGTTGATATAAAAAATAAATTTAAGCCAAAATACGAGATTATTAAGGGTAAGGAAAAACTGGTTCAGGACCTGAAGGACCTTGCCGAAAAAAGCGATTCAATCCTGCTCGCGACCGACCCTGATCGGGAGGGGGAGGCAATTTCGTGGCATTTGGCATATATTCTCGGCCTTGATATGGACCAGAAAAACCGGGTTACTTTTAATGAAATTACAAAAACCGGCGTTACAAACGGAATGCAGAATCCGAGAAACATTGACATTGACTTGGTGAACGCGCAGCAGGCTCGCCGAATTTTGGACCGGTTGGTCGGTTACAAGCTCAGCCCGTTCCTGTCACAGAAAATCAGGCGCGGTCTCTCTGCCGGACGTGTGCAGTCGGTTGCGGTTCGAATCATTGTGGACAGGGAAAATGAAATCCGTAGTTTTGTTCCGGAAGAATACTGGACGATCGACGCGAAGTTTGTCCCCAAGGGCTCCCGCAAAACCTTTGCCGCCAGTTTCTACGGCGATACAAACGGTAAAATGAAAATTTCCAGCGAAGAGGAATCCAACCGGATTCTGGAAGATCTGAAGGATGCCGATTTCAACATTGTTAAAGTGAAAAAGGGAACAAGACGCAAATCTCCGGCTCCTCCGTTTATCACTTCAACTCTCCAGCAGGAAGCCTCGCGCAGGCTTGGCTTTCAGGCTAGAAGAACGATGAAGGCGGCGCAGGAGCTGTACGAAGGCGTGGAAGTCCCTGGGCTCGGAGCGGTCGGTCTGATCACTTACATGAGGACGGACTCCCTTCGCATCTCGGAAGACGCGGTTCACGAGGCAAGTGATTATATCCGCGAACGATGGGGCGACAAATATCTTCCGGATGCCCCCCGCCACTTTAAATCCAGAGCCAACGCGCAGGACGGTCACGAGGCGATTCGCCCTTCCATGCCGTCCCTTCCACCGGAAAAAGTCAAGGAAAGCCTGTCCTCCGACCAGTATAAGCTTTACAAACTGATTTGGGAACGCTTTCTGGCAAGCCAGATGTCAAACTGCCTGCAGAGTACCACGCAGGCCGAGATTCAGGCGAAGAATTACATCTTTAAAGCGTCCGGGTTTACCGTAACGTTCGACGGCTTTACCGTGCTTTACGAAGAGGCGAAGGACGAAAAGGACGAAGCCGGAGTTTCGCTGCCGCCCTTGGAGAACGGAATGCCGTTGAAATTAAAGGAAATTGCGGGCAGTCAGCACTTTACACAGCCGCCCCCGCGTTTTACGGAAGCATCGCTGATTAAGGCGCTGGAAGAAAACGGGATCGGACGCCCGTCCACTTATGCTGCGACGATTTCAACCATAACGGGAAGGGAATATGTGGTAAGGGACGGAAAAGCCCTGAAGCCGACCGAGCTGGGCGAAACCGTAACCAATTTGATGAAAGAGCGATTCCCCAAAATCGTAAACATTAAATTCACCGCGCAGGTGGAAAGCAATCTTGACGAGGTTCAGAGCGGCAAAACAAATTGGGTGGAAACCCTTGAAGATTTCTACGGGGACTTCGACCAAACGCTGAAGACCGCGAAAGAAGAGATGCAGGGGGTCAAAATCCAGCTCAAGGAGGATGTGACCGACGTCATCTGTGAAAAATGCGGGCGGCATATGGTCATTAAAAACGGCCGTTACGGTAAATTCCTTGCTTGCCCCGGATATCCGGAATGCAAAAATGTAAAAAAATACGTGCAGGAAACCGGCGCGGAATGCCCGAAGTGCGGCGGTAAAGTCATTGTGAAAAAGACAAAAAAAGGCCGCGTTTTTTACGGCTGCTCCAATTACCCGAACTGCGATTTCGTTTCGTGGGACGAACCCTCCAAGGAAAAGTGCCCAAGGTGCGGCAAGACCCTCCTGAAGAAAAAAGGGAAGAATCCAAAGCTGTACTGTGTCACGCCTGACTGCGGTTTTGAAAAGACGGAGGAAGAATGAGGATCCGGGTAGTCGGCGCCGGCCTTGCCGGCTGCGAGGCGGCGTGGAAAATTGCCGAGGCCGGAATTCCCGTTGAGCTTTATGAAATGAAGCCGCTTCGCTTTTCGCCCGCGCACCACAGCGAAAACTTCGCGGAATTGGTCTGTTCCAATTCCCTGAAAGCCGAGAGGACGGAAAGCGCCGCGGGCCTATTAAAGGCTGAAATGAAAAGGCTCGGCTCTTTGCTTTTGTCCTGCGTGGATTCCTGCCGTGTTCCCGCCGGCGGCGCGCTTGCGGTTGACCGCGACCTTTTTGCACGGACGGTGACGGAGAAAATCGCATCCCATCCGATGATTCAGATTCTCCGGGAAGAAGTGAACGAAATCCCGGCGGAGGGAATCGCGGTCATCGCAACAGGACCTTTAACCTCCGATGCGCTGGCCGGAAAAATATCCGCTTTATGCGGTGGGAGTCTGAGCTTTTTTGACGCGGCCGCGCCGATTGTAACGGCGGAAAGCCTGAATATGGAGCGGATTTTCGCTGCCTCCCGCTATGAAAGGGGAGACGATGCCGCATACCTGAACTGCCCGATGAACCGTGAGGAGTACGAACGGTTTTATGAGGAACTGATCCATGCTCAACGCGCCCCGCTCCACGAATTCGACGCAGCCGACCCGAAGGTCTATGAGGGCTGTATGCCGGTGGAAATTATGGCACGCCGCGGGCCGGATACCATTCGGTTCGGACCGATGAAGCCGGTTGGCCTGCGGGACCCCATGACCGGGCACCGCCCCTGGGCCGTGCTTCAGCTCCGGCAGGAAAACGAGTCTGGGACCATGTATAATCTGGTAGGGTTTCAGACTAATCTGAAATTTTCAGAACAAAAACGCGTGTTTGGAATGATTCCCGGACTGGAGCATGCAGAATACGCGCGGTTCGGAGTGATGCACCGCAATACGTTTCTGAATTCTCCGACGGTGCTGTCGTCCGGCTTTGCGTTCAGAAAGAATCCGGACTTGTTTTTCGCGGGACAGATCACGGGTGTGGAGGGTTACATGGAATCCGCCGCTTCCGGGATTATGGCCGGAATGAACGCGGTTCGGCGACAGCGCGGCAAGTCTTCCCTTGTACTGCCGCAGACAACCATGATCGGTGCTCTGAGCCGTTATGTCGAATCCGGTGGAGCCGGTAATTTTCAGCCGATGGGAGCTAATTTCGGCGTGATTCCTCCGCTGCCGGAAAAAATCCGGGACAAGCGGGAACGCTACGCTGCTTTGGCTGCCCGGGCGCTGGAAGACCTGGACCGGGCTCTGACCGAAAAATAAAATATGCTCATTTGAATCGAGGTGCTGGATATGAAAATCATCGTTGACGCATTTGGCGGCGATAACGCTCCGCTTGAAATCATCAGGGGATGCGCGGACGCCGTGAAAGGCCTGGGCGTCGATATCGTTCTGACCGGCCGCGAACAGGAGATCCGCAGGGTCGCGCAGGAGAACGGCATATCGCTCGAACGGATGGAAATCTGCGACGCTCCCGACGTCATTACCATGGAGGATTCCGCCGGGGATATCATGAAAGCAAAATCGGATTGTTCCATGGCCCTGGGACTTCGTTTGCTTGCGCAGGGGAAAGGAGACGCCTTTGTTTCCGGAGGGAACAGCGGCGCTCTGGTTGTCGGGGCCACACTGATTGTTAAGCGAATCAAGGGAGTGCGCCGGATTGCATTTGCCCCTATTATGCCGAAAAACAAAGGATGCTTTATGCTTATCGACAGCGGCGCAAACGTGGACTGCAAACCTGAAATGCTGCAGCAGTTCGGCATCATGGGCTCCATTTATATGGAAAAGGTTATGGGGATAAAACGACCCCGCGTCGCGCTTGCAAATATCGGTGTGGAGGACCACAAAGGCGGCGAGCTCCAGCACAGTTCGTTTGCTTTGCTCAAAAATTCCGGCCTCAATTTTGTCGGCAACATCGAAGCCCGCGATATCCCGGACGACGCCGGAGACGTCATTGTGGCGGACGGGTTTACGGGCAATGTCATCTTAAAGCTGTACGAGGGCGTCGCGCTGATGCTGATGGGGAAGCTGAAGGACATTTTCACACACAGCGTGAAAAACAAGCTGGCTGCCGCCGTCGTGCTCGGCGATATAAAGGCACTCAAACAAAATTTCGATTACAACGAATACGGCGGAGCGCCGCTGATGGGATGCTCAAAGCCCGTATTCAAAACCCATGGCAGTGCGAAGGCAAAAACAGTATACAATGCTCTGCGGCTGACGAAAGCCTATGTGGAAGGCAATGTGGTTGACGAAATCGCTTCCAGCATAGCAAGATACGGAGCGGACGAAAAATAAAAAATTAGGACTGGGGGCGGACTGATTGACCGAACTGGAAGAAAAGCTCGGATACCATTTTAAAAACAAAGATTACCTGAAAACTGCGTTGACCCACTCCTCTTTTGCGAATGAAAATAAAGTCCCCGGCGGGAGCAATGAGAGACTGGAGTTTTTAGGAGATTCCATTCTCGGGCTGGTTGTGGCGGATTATCTGTATAAGAGTTTTCCCCGTCTGCCGGAGGGGGACCTGACCAAAAAGAGAGCGGCGCTGGTCTGTGAAAAGGCGTGCTGCGGGTTTTCACGTCAGCTCGGCGTGGGCAAATATCTTTTGTTAAGCCGGGGAGAACAGAACTCAGGCGGAAGAACCCGTTCTTCCATTCTTGCGGATGCTTTTGAATCGATTACCGCCGCGATTTATCTGGACGGCGGGATGGAAGAAAGCCGCGAATTTGTGCTGCGTTTTGTTCTGCCTCTCTTAAAGGAGACTAAGCCGAGAATCTTTAAAGATTATAAAACGTCGCTGCAGGAAATCGTGCAGAAAAATCCTGACGAAACGCTGGAATACGTCCTGACCGGGGAAAGCGGACCGGATCATGACAAGCATTTCACAGTCGAGGTACGTCTGGACCATAATGTGATCGGCAAAGGCGGGGGCCGAAGCAAAAAAGAGGCGGAACAGCAGGCGGCGCGTGAGGCGCTGGAACTGATGGGGTACTGATGCGTCACGCAAACGTAGCTCTTTTTGTACCAAACAACGGCTGTCCGCACGCGTGCAGTTTTTGCAGTCAGAAAACGATTACGGGAAAAGCCTTTCAGCCGGAAGCGGCGGATGTTGTTTCCGCCGTGGAAACGGCGCTGTCCGATTTGGGGCAGAAATCGAAATTTGCCGAAATCGCCTTCTTTGGCGGCAGCTTTACCGCTGTGGAACGCAATTACATGATCTCTCTTCTGGAAGCGGCGTACCCTTATGTGAAAAGCGGTTCTTTCGCGGGAATCCGGATTTCCACGCGCCCGGACGCGATCGACCGTGAGGTTCTGTCCGTTCTGCGGGAATACGGAGTAACGACCATCGAGCTTGGCGCGCAGAGCATGGACGACCGAGTCCTTGAACTGAATGAAAGAGGGCATACCGCGGAACAGGTAAGGACTGCGGCCGCCCTGATTCGCTCACAGGGCTTTTTCCTTGGGCTCCAGATGATGACGGGCCTGTACGGCGACACCCTGTCCGGCGCTGTCGCGACCGCGAAACAGATTGCAGCTCTGAATCCCGACTGTGTGAGGATTTATCCGACGATTGTCCTGAAAGGGACAAAACTGGGCGAACTGTACCGGGAGGGGAAATACTGCCCTCCCGGTCTGGAAGAAACGGTCGGCTTGTGCGCCAATCTGCTGGACCTTTTTGAGGGAAAACACATCCCTGTGATTCGCCTTGGCCTGCATGCGTCTCCCGAACTGGAGCGCGATATGCTTGCGGGGCCGTGGCATCCCGCTTTCCGCGAGCTTTGCGAAAGCAGACGAATGCTTGACCGGATCATACGCGCCCTTCGTGAGAATCAGGTGCCGGAGGGCAATATCACCATTCGGGTCAACCCTACGGGCGTCTCCGTTGCGGTCGGGCAAAAAAAGAGGAATCTTCAGGCGCTCTCGGCGCTTGGATATTCCGCGAAAGTGGAACGGAATTTATCGTTAAAGCAAAGGGAATTTCAAATTGATTTGGATGGAGGGAAAAGGATTTGCTGCTGAAATCGCTGGAACTACAGGGATTTAAGACGTTTCCGGACCGGACAACGCTTACCTTCCACAACGGCATCACAGCGGTTGTCGGCCCAAACGGAAGCGGAAAAAGCAATATCAGCGACGCGGTTCGATGGGTCCTTGGGGAACAATCCGTCCGTTCTCTGCGCTGTACAAAAATGGAGGACGTCATATTCGGCGGAACGCCGGCGCGCAAGGCGCTCGGCTTTGCCGAGGTTACCCTGAATATCGACAACACCGGGCGTCAGCTTCCTTTCGATTCCGACAGTGTTTCCGTAACGCGGAGATATTACCGCTCCGGAGAAAGCGAATACCTGATCAACAAGACAAATGTCAGGCTGAAGGATATCAACGAGCTGTTTATGGACACCGGCCTGGGCAGGGACGGGTATTCCATGATCGGCCAGGGAAAAATCGACGCGATTGTGGCGGCGCGCAGCGAGGACCGCAGGGAAATTTTTGAAGAAGCCGCCGGAATTTCCCGATTTCGCTACCGCAGAGAAGAGTCGGAACGCCGCTTATCCCAGGCGGAAGACAATCTGGTACGCCTCAACGACATCCTTGCCGAACTCGAAAGCCGCGTCGGGCCGCTGGGCGAACAGGCGGAAAAAGCGAAGGAATACCTCAAGCTTGCGGAGGAAAAACGAAAGCTGGAAATCAGCCTGTGGCTGAGGACATTAACCCAGTCTTCGCTCACTCTGCGGGAGCAGGAGGATAAAATTCTTGCGGCGAAGACGCAGCACGAAGCAGCGGAACAGGCAATTCTGGCTTTGGATGAGGAATTGGAAAAGATCTTCAGCCGTTCGAATCAGTGCTCTGCAAAAATAGACGAGACCAGAAGAGAAAGCACTTCGCTGGATGAAAGCGCCGTACAGAAGGACGCGGAGGCTTCCGTTTTAAAAAACGATATTTTGCATAACAATGAGAATAAGGAACGGATCGGGTCCGAAATCGAGCAGTACCGTCTTTCCGGAGAAGAACTGCTTCGGATGATAGAGGATAAGAAAAGACAAATTGCAGAGAAGACAGAATCCATCAGGTCGAGAGACGCAGATTTTGCCGACTGTTCCGAGCGGCTGGAGCAACTGAAGAACAGCCTGAACGAAACGGCGGGCAGGATGGACGGCTTTACCCGCGAGATGACAAATCTTTCCGCAAAGGCCACGGACGTAAAGATGAATGAAATGACTGCGGCCGCCTCTATTGCGGAAATCCGGCTTCGTTTGAACGAGATACATAAAAACATGGAGGAAACAGACTCCAGAAATGAATCGCTGAGGAAAAAAGAGGAAGAATATCTACAAAAACTGGAAAACCTGAATCAGCGGATCAAAACGCTCGGCAACACCGTTCAGGGCCATGAGATGCGCCTGAAATCCCGAAAAGACCGGTTGGAAGCCTCCCGCAGGCAAAGCGACAGCCTTCGCCTGGATCTGGAAGAGCATCTGCGCAGAGCCCGTCTGCTGGAAGATCTGGAACGCAATCTTGAGGGCTTTTCCCAGAGCGTGAAGGTTGTGATGAAAGAAACCGCTCGCGGTGCGCTGACCGGAATCCACGGGCCGGTTTCCCGACTGATCCGCGTTCCGAAAGATTATTCCGTCGCCATTGAAACGGCGCTCGGCGCTTCCATGCAGAATGTCGTCGTCGGCACGGAACAGGACGCGAAACGCGCGATCGGCCTGCTGAAAGAACGAAATTCGGGACGTGCCACATTCCTTCCGCTTTCCGTGATACGGGGCAGAGTCCTTTCGGAGTCGGGTTTGTCTTCCTGCCCGGGATTTGTCGGAGTTGCTTCCGAATTATGCTCCTGTGATCCCCAATATCAGGAGATTTTGAATTCTCTTCTGGGTAGAATCGCGGTAGCGGAAAATCTGGATTTCGCCGTTGCCATCGCCGGAAAATTCGGATACCGTTTCCGCGTGGTTACGCTGGACGGCCAGGTGGTAAACGCGGGCGGCTCGCTGACAGGCGGCTCGCTCGCAAAAAACTCGGGACTTTTGAGCAGGGCCGCAGAGATCGAAACTCTGAAAAAAAAGGCCGGGGAGCTTCGCGGTAAGGCGGAACAATCCTCGGAAGCGCTGAAATCGGCGGCACAGGAGGTGTCTGCGGAGGAAGCGGCCCTCTCGACGGCAAAAGGGGAACTTGCGACCGCGCAGGAGGAAAAAATCCATGCCGATGCGGAACACCGCAGAATTCTTGCGGATCTGCAGTCCGCTGAAAAAGGCGCTGAAAACCTTCGCCGGGAAGATGCGACGGCCGAGACGCGCCTGAAAGAACAGGAAGAAACCGTCCGCGGCGCTCGGCAGAAATCCGAAGAATTGAACGGCCGCGTCGAGGCACTAAAAGCCGAACTGGAAAAAGCGGGCGGCAACCGAAGGGAACTCACGGCTCAGTTGGACGAACTGACCTCTTCCCTGAAACAAATCGAGCTGGACAGGCTTTCCGCTCAAAAGGATGCAGAGTCTTTAAAAGAAACCGCAAGAGAGTTGGAAGAACGCAGACTGGGCCAGAAAGAAAAGCTCGGCGCATTGGCGGACGAAATAAAATCAATCGAAGCTTCCACGGCCGAACTGACCGCCAGAATAGAAAGTCTTGGCAAAGAAGCGGAAGAATTAAAGCTTCAATCGGCTCAGGCATCCCAAAAAGCAGAAGAACTCAGTCAGGAACGCATGGAGCTGGAAAAGAAATCGGTGGAGCTGCGTGCGGCCGAACGTGAAAAATCGGAGGAAAAAGAAAAAATCGGTCACGAGCTTGCCCGCCTGGAAGAGCGCCGGACCAGCCTGCAGAAGGAATACGATGAAATCATTTCACACCTCTGGGAGGAATACGAACTGACCCGCAGGGAAGCGGAACAGGAAGCGGAGCCCGCGTCGGACCCGAAAGAAGCTCAGCGAAGGCTGAACGAATTGAAGGGCCGGATCAAATTGCTTGGCACGGTGAACCTTTCCGCAGTCGAGGAGTATCGGGAAGTATCCGAGCGTTATGAGTTTATGAAAGCGCAGATCACGGACGTGGAACAGTCCAGGGATGAGCTGAAAAAGCTCATCGGAGGGCTGACCGAACGGATGAAGGACCTGTTTGCGGGCCGGTTTGAACAGATCAACCGTTATTTTTCGGAAACCTTCCGTGACCTGTTCGCCGGAGGTAAGGCAGGGCTTTCCCTCAGTGAGCCCGACGACGTGCTGAACTCCGGTATTGAAATTTCCGTACAACCGCCGGGTAAGATCGTTTCTCATCTGGAGGCTCTGTCCGGCGGCGAAAAGGCGCTGGTCGCAATCGCGCTTTATTTTGCGATTATGAAAGTAAATCCGCCGCCGTTCTGCGTGCTGGATGAAATCGAGGCGGCGCTTGACGATGTGAACGTCGACCGTTTTGCCGCCTATCTTCGGAGGATGACCGCGAACACGCAGTTCATCGTCATCACGCACCGGCGCGGCAGCATGGAGGAAGCCGACGTCCTGTACGGCGTGACCATGCAGGACGAGGGCGTTTCCAAAATGCTGGAGATGCCCGCTTCAGAAATAGAAACAAAAATGGGAATCAGGCCTTAAGGGGCGGAAAGGGGGAGCCATGGGATTATTTTCGAAAATCAGGGACGGTCTGAAAAAGACCAGGGAAAGCATGAGCGCATCCGTTTCGGCCATGCTGAACTCCTTCACAAAAATAGACGAATCTCTGTTTGAGGAATTGGAAGAACTTTTAATTATGGGCGACGTCGGGGTCGAAACCGCCGGCCGTGTCTGCGAAGAGCTGCGCCGGAAGGTCAAAGAACAGGGCGTCAAAGACCCAAACGACGTTTATGATCTGCTGCGCACGATTGTAGCGGATATGCTCCGGGGCGGAGAAGAGCTGAAAATCGGGACAAAGCCGTCCGTGATTCTGGTGATCGGAGTCAACGGCGTAGGGAAAACAACAACGATCGGCAAGCTTGCGGCACTGCTCGGAAGTCAGGGAAAAAAAGTGATTCTGGGGGCGGCAGACACCTTCCGCGCGGCCGCGATCGAGCAGCTTGAAGTTTGGGCGCAGCGCTCCGGGGCGGAACTGGTCAAGCAGACGCAGGGCAGCGACCCGGCGTCCGTGGTGTTTGATTCCATCGCGGCCGCAAAGGCGCGCGAAGCTGATGTGGTGATCTGCGACACGGCCGGGCGGCTTCACAATAAAAAGAACCTGATGGAAGAGCTTTCAAAAATCAGCCGTGTCATCCAGAGAGAGGCGCCGGACGCGGACCGGGAGGTTCTTCTGGTCCTCGACGCGGCCACCGGACAGAACGCCGTCAGCCAGGCGCGGGAATTTCAGTCAGCCGCCGAGATTACCGGAATCGTTCTGACCAAGCTGGATGGGACGCCCAAGGGCGGCGTTGTCCTCTCCATCCGCGAAGAATTAGGCCTGCCTGTTAAGTTTATCGGAGTCGGGGAACAGGTGGACGATTTGCAGACGTTCGACGCGGACCAATTTGCAAGGGCGCTGTTCGAAAGGCAGGAAGAAACGAATGAAACTGATCATAGCGACGCATAATCCGGATAAGATCAAGGAATTCGAACGGATTTTATCTCCTCTGTCCGTGACGGTAACAACCGCAAAGCTGGACGAGGTGGAAGAAACCGGGAGCACATTTGAAGAAAACGCATTTTTAAAGGCGGATGCGGCGTGCAGGGCCACCGGCCTGCCGGCCGTTGCGGATGACTCCGGGCTTGCGGTGGACATTTTAAACGGAGAGCCGGGCGTTTACTCCGCCCGATATGCCGGAGAAGGGGCAAGCAGTGAAGACTGCAACCGAAAACTTCTCCATGCGCTCCGCGATCTTCCGGCGGAGAAAAGAAGCGCACGGTTCGTCTGTGCGATTTGCTGTGTCTTTCCAAACGGAGACATCATTACGGCGCGCGGCGAATGTGAGGGTTCCATTGCCTTTTCCCCAAGAGGTTCCGGCGGCTTTGGATATGACCCTCTGTTTTTGGTTGGCGGCCGGTCATTCGGGGAGCTGTCCGGGGACGAAAAGGATAAAATCAGCCACAGGGGACGAGCATTGCGTGAATTTGCCGAAAAATTGAAAAAATATGAGGAGCAATGAAAATGCTGACTGGAAAACAGCGCGCTTATCTGCGCTCGCTGGCCAATCCGATCGACACGATTTTAATTGTGGGAAAATCCGGCATTGGCGACGATTTAATCAAGCAGGCGGATGATGCGCTGACCGCCAGGGAACTGATCAAGGGCAGAGTCCTGGAAACATCCCCCGTTTCCGCAAGAGAGGCGGCGGATCAAATCGCCGGTTTGGTTCGGGCCGAATCCGTTCAGGTAATCGGTTCCAGATTTGTTTTATACAGAAGAAATGAAAAGGATCCTAAAATAGTACTTCCCAAACAGGGAAAAAAGTAATATGATAAAAAAACAAGGGAATGCCGGGTGAAACAATGCGGAAAATAGCGGTCATGGGCGGAACCTTTAATCCGATCCATAACGGCCACCTGCATTTGGTGCGCCGATTTCAACAGATCATTGGCGCCGACCGCGTGCTGCTGATTCCCACGGGGACTCCGCCGCATAAAATCGCGCCGAATCTTGCACCTGCGCGGGATCGGCTTGAAATGTGCAGACTGGCAGTACTGCCGGACGGATTTGAGGTCAGCGATATGGAGATCAGAAGAACCGGCCCCAGCTATACTTCCGACACACTGCGGGCAGTAAAAAGGGAAAATCCGGACGCGGAGCTTTTTTTTATCACGGGCGAGGACATGTTTCTGACCCTGCACGACTGGCACGAGCCGGAGGTCATTTACTCGCTGGCAACGGTGTGTTCCGCGCCGAGAAGCAGCCGCGGTTGTTCCGCGCTGCGGTCGTATGCGGAGAGGGCCGTTAAGAATGGAGCGAAAACAATGATCTGCAATATTCAATATTTGCCGATTTCCTCCACAATAGTTCGCGACGCCGTTAGAAGAGGCGAAGATTTGCTGGATTACGTCCCGACTGCCGTCGCCGATTATATCTATCACCATCATCTGTATTTGGAGGAGCAAAATGAATCTGGAATCATATAAATCGGCTATTCGCGGTCTTCTTGGAGACAAGCGCTACGAGCATTCCGTGTGCGTTGCCCGCGCTGCGGTATCCCTGGCTCAAAAATACGGCGCGGATGAAAAAAAAGCGGAAACCGCGGGGATTCTTCACGATATCATGAAAGACCTTCCGCAGGAAGAGCAAAAAGAACGAATGAGGCAGTACGGGATCCGGCTTACGGATGTTGAAAAAAACGCGCCGAAGCTGTGGCATGCGATTTTGGCGTCGGAATATATCCGCCGTGAACTCGGGGTAACCGACCCTGAAATCCTGCAGGCCGTGCGTTACCATACAACCGGACGTAAAAACATGACTCTTCTGGATAAGATCCTGTTTATTGCGGATTTTATTTCGGATGACAGAGATTACCCCGGTGTGGATAAGTTGCGGCAAGCTGCGAAAAACAGTTTGGAACAGGCTATGATCGAGGGAATCGTTTTTACGGTAAAGGATCTGGCGGATGCCAGACGACCGATTCACCCGGATACGATTGCGGTCTATAATCAAACAATATTGCAGAATTTATCCATCGACACAAATCAGAAAGGTTGTTGAGAATGACGTCACTGGAACTGGCCGTGCAGGCTGCGAAAATACTGGACAGTAAAAAGGCAAAGAATCTCAAAGTTATTGGAATCCGAGACGTTTCGATTCTTGCGGATTATTTTGTTCTTGCGACCGGTACGAGCAGCACGCATGTGAAATCGCTTGCGGATGAAACGGAGTTTCAGCTTGGGGAATCCGGGCTGAACCCCGGGCACAAAGAAGGTTACCGGTCAAATTCATGGGTCCTGCTTGACTATGGGAATGTAGTGGTCCATGTGTTTACGGAGGAATCCAGGAATTTTTACGATCTGGACAGGCTCTGGCAGGACGGAGAAATCGTGGACCTTTCAAAAATGATAGAATGACTTGCTGTTCGGCCTGTTACCCGGCCGTGAAAATGATACAATGTAGGGGCGAATAATCAATGAAATATGATCACAGGCAAATCGAAAAAAAATGGCAGGACCGTTGGGAGAAAGCCGGGGTATTTCACGCCTCCGACAGCCACGATAGGCCGAAATACTATACGCTGATCGAATTTCCGTATCCTTCGGGTCAGGGACTTCATGTGGGGCATCCAAGATCGTATACCGCGATGGATATTATCGCGCGCAAGCGCCGTATGCAGGGTTACAATGTTCTGTATCCGATCGGCTGGGACGCGTTTGGACTGCCCAGCGAAAACTACGCGATTAAAAACCATGTTCATCCTGCGGAAGTTACCAAGAAGAATGTCGCGAGATTCAAACAACAGCTTCAATCGCTGGGCCTGTCGTTCGACTGGACGCGCGAGATCAATACAACCGACCCGGAGTATTATAAATGGACACAGTGGATTTTTTTGCAGCTGTTTAAGCACGGTCTGGCCTATAAGAAAGAAATGGCCGTCAACTGGTGCACCTCCTGCAAATGCGTTCTTGCGAACGAAGAGGTGGTCAACGGCGTATGTGAACGCTGCGGCAGCGAAGTGGTTCGCAAGGTAAAATCACAGTGGATGCTGAAAATCACGGAATACGCACAGCGGCTGATTGACGACCTTGCTCTGGTGGACTATCCCGACCGCGTGAAGTCACAGCAGATCAACTGGATCGGCCGTTCCACGGGAGCCGAGGTGGACTTCAAAACGACTGCCGGCGACTGTCTTACGGTATATACCACGCGCCCCGACACACTCTACGGCGTAACCTATATGGTGGTTTCACCCGAACATCCCCTTCTGGAAAAATGGAAAGGGCTGATTCGGAATGCGGATGAAGTGGCCGCCTATCAGGAGGCCGCTTCCAAAAAATCGGATTTTGAACGTACGGAGGTTGCAAAAGATAAAACCGGAGTCCGTCTTGACGGGATCCGCGCGATCAACCCGGTCAACGGAACGGAAATTCCGATTTTTATTTCCGATTATGTCCTGGTTTCTTACGGAACCGGAGCAATCATGGCCGTGCCGGCTCATGATACCCGCGACTGGGAATTTGCCAAGAAGTTCAATCTTCCCATCATTGAAGTCGTCCAGGGCGGAAATGTACAGAAAGAAGCCTTTACGGACTGCGGAACCGGAATTCTGGTCAACTCGGGAATCCTTGACGGATTATCCGTCGAAGAGGCGAAGAAAAAGATCATAGAATTTCTGACGGAGAAGGGCATCGGACGTTCCAAAGTCAACTTTAAACTGCGCGACTGGGTGTTTTCGCGCCAGCGTTACTGGGGGGAACCGATTCCAATCGTTCACTGCGAGAAGTGCGGATATGTCGCCGTTCCCGAGAGTGAGCTGCCGGTTCGCCTGCCGAACGTGAAATCCTATGAGCCGACGGACAACGGGGAATCGCCGCTGGCGCATATGACCGACTGGGTCAATACCACCTGCCCGCGCTGCGGCGGTCCGGCCAAGAGGGAAACCGACACGATGCCCCAGTGGGCAGGTTCTTCCTGGTATTTTCTGCGCTATACCGACGCGCATAGCCACGACGCTTTGGCGGGAGACGACGCCCTGAAATACTGGACGCCCGTCGACTGGTATAACGGCGGAATGGAGCATACAACGCTTCATGTGCTGTACAGCCGCTTCTGGCATAAATTCCTTTATGATATTGGTGTGGTGCCGACTCCGGAACCGTATGCCAAACGTACCAGCCACGGAATGATCCTCGGCGAAAACGGCGAAAAAATGAGCAAGTCGCGCGGCAATGTCGTCAATCCGGATGATATTGTGACTGCTTACGGCGCGGATACCATGCGCCTTTACGAAATGTTTATCGGCGATTTCGAAAAAGCCGCGCCGTGGAGCACCAACGGAATTAAAGGCTGCCGCCGCTTTATTGAGCGGTTCTGGAATCTTCAGGAAATTGTCTGCGATGGAGAGGGCATCCGCCCAGAGTTGGAGGTTCCGTTTAACAAGGCCATTAAAAAAGTAGGGGAAGATGTCGAGAACCTGAAGTTTAATACGGCGATTGCCGCGCTGATGTCGCTGATTAATGACATTACCGCCGTAGGCTCCATTACAAAGGGGGAACTTCGCGTCTTTACCATGCTGCTCAATCTGTTTGCACCCCATGTCTGCGAAGAAGTCTGGGCCAATCAGAAATTCGATGGGATGGTCTGCCAGCAGGAGTGGCCGAAATACGATGAAGCCAAGTGCACGGAGGAAACGGTCGAGATCGCCGTTCAGGTAAACGGCAAGGTACGGGCCCATTTGTCGGTTCCGGCGGAGATTTCGAAAGAGGACGCTCTTTCCCAGGCAAAAGCGAACGGGAAAGTTTCCGCCGAGATCGATGGGAAGAAGCTGGTCAAAGAAATCTATGTTCCTTCCAAGCTGGTAAATCTCGTGGTCAGATAGTTCGGTATTAGCCGCTCTTTTCAGAGCGGCTTTTTCTTCAGAGTGAAGGAGGTTTCTATGAAAAAAATTTTGGTCGTCGTGGATTTTCAAAAGGATTTTGTAATTGGAAGTCTTGGTTTTCCGAACGCGGTTTCGCTGGAAAATAAAATTCTTGAAAAGATCCAAAAATATCGAGCCGCCGGTGGGGAAGTCGTATTCACGTTTGATACTCATGGAGAAGATTATTTAAAGACTCAGGAAGGAAGGAATCTGCCCGTACCGCATTGCCTGAAAAACTCGGAAGGCTGGAAGCTGTACGGAAAAGTGGCGGAAGCCCGCGGTTCATCCGACAAATGCTTCGAAAAACGTACTTTCGGATCTTTAGAGCTCGCGGAATATCTTTCCCAAAACGCTTACGACCGTGTGGAACTGGTCGGCCTGGTTTCCAACATCTGTGTTATTTCCAACGCTGTTCTGGCAAAAGCGGCCTTACCCGAAGCTGAAATTATTGTGGACGCACAATGCACGGCCTGCGCGGATGAAGCAATGAACCAAAAAGCATTGGATGTGATGCGCGGTTTACAAATCGGTATTGTGAATGCCTGACCAGAAATAATGCTGTAAATATTCAGTCAAAAAAATCACGCTTCCAATGAAAAGAAGCGTGATTTTTTTATGTTACTGAAACAGTTGCAGCCCAAAGTACAGAACAACACACTGAGCCAGTAAAATCACAGGAATACCGATCATGAATTTTGCGTGCCTTGTTTTATGCCGAATCAGCAGCATGGTAAACAGCATGGCGGGCGAACCGCCTACGGCGGCAAAAAACAAAAGCCTGCTCTCAGGAATTCGCCATCTGTGCCGCGCTGCGCGGTGTTTATCCACAACGGTGGAAATTGCCGCCATAAGATTAATAATAATCGCGTAACAAATCAAATATATATAACCAGGCAATGTTTTTCCTCCCAGCCTCCATTACAGTCTGGCACCGCAATTCGGACAAAAACGGCTGTCCGGGTTCACCTGTGCGCCGCAATTCGGACAAAATCTGGCGGCGCGCCCCGCTACACGGAAAATCTGGTCCGGATTTATCTCTGAACCGGGGCTGCGTTCAATTCGTTTTCCTTCCTCGCGATGGATTTCATAAACGGCTCCGCAGTTTGGGCACGAAATAAAATATCTTTTCCCGAAACGAAACAGGGGAATAAAGAAAAAAGTAAACTGCTTGTAAACGCATGTTACCAATGCCGTCTTTCCCCTGAGAGAGCAGCAGGGAAAATACCCGCAGCTGCGAAAACCCAGTTCCGCAATACCGCTCGTGATTCCAATAATAAAGAACATTTTTCCCCCCCCACCCCCCGAAGGGATTATTTTACACGATATCGTTATTTCTGTCAAATGATGTTTTTTATGGAAAGGATGAAAAAAATGGTAATCAGACTGTTTAACCGGCACAGTATGATAGTATGTGTTTTTCTTCTCGCGATCGTTGTTGCCGTGACGATGGCAGTCAATTTTAACCGCAGCCCCAATCTGAAAACATCTGTAGCGGAAAGCCCGAGGCCAAACGAAGCCTGTGCGACTTCCTCCGCGGCGGAAAGCGTCGCTCAGGTCACGGGGAACGAATCGGAAATGCGCGCGGTCTGGGTTCCGTATCTCAGCCTGAATATGAGCAGAGACGACGATAAAAGCGAACAAGCCTTTTTAAATAAGTTTAACACAATTATCAACAACGCAAAAAAGTGCGGAATGAATACGCTGATCGTTCAGGTAAGACCGTTTGCGGACGCGCTGTACAAATCCTCTTATTTTCCTTGGAGCCATGTTGTGGGGGGCACTCAGGGCGTAAATCCGGGGTACGACCCTCTTGCCGATATGGTAAAGGCAAGCCACCAGGCCGGATTGAAGATTCAAGCCTGGGTGAATCCACTGAGAATTCAGGTTTCAAACACGCCTTCCATTTTAGCGGTAGGAAACGTTTACAACACATGGAAGAAAGACAATGCAAAAGCCGACTGGGTGGTCGATTTTGGGGACGGCAAGTATTTTAATCCCGCTTACGGCGGAGTCCGCCGTTTTGTAGCGGACGGAGTAAAGGAGATTGCGCAGAATTACGATGTGGACGGCATCCAATTCGACGATTATTTTTATCCGACACAAGACGCGGCGTTTGATCGGACTGCTTATTCCGCTTACTGTGAATCCGCCAAAAAGACCGGGACTCCGATGAACCTTTCGGACTGGCGGCAGGCAAACGTCAGCGCAATGGTCTCGCTGGTTTATCAGGAAATAAAATCCGTGAAGCCATCCCTGCCGTTCGGAATCGCCCCGCAGGGCAACGTTCAGAACGATCTTGCAATGGGCGCAAACGTCACGGAATGGTGCTCCGCAACAGGCTATGTGGATTATATCTGTCCGCAGCTGTACGTCAATTTTGAAAATCCGGTCCTGCCGTTTGACACTGCGGCAAAAGCATGGCGGCAGCTGGTTACAAACAAAAAGGTAAAACTCTATTATGGTCTGGCGGTCTATAAGGCCGGGTCCGACGCGGACAGCGGCACCTGGAAAACTTCCAGCGGGATTCTGGCAAGCCAGGTTGAGTACGGGCGCGAAACCACCTGTGACGGATTCATGTTTTATTCCTGCGATTATCTGGTAGGGGGTCAGACAAAGCAGGAGGTTCAGAATGTTGTGGAGGCTTTGGGCCGCTCGCCCTGAACCGGCTCGGCCGCCTCGGCAAGGCAGAAATCCTGCGTGGTTTCCGTGATGCGCACCGTCAGAATTTTTCCGCAGAGGTCTTCGGCGCAGTGCATTCTGACCGGCGTATAATTGGACGTATAGCCCTCATAGACACCGGCCGAGCATTTCCGTTCAAAGAGGACGGATTCCGTCAAGCCGCACTGGCTTTGAAGAAACGCCGACCTTGTTTCCCGGGCCGCTTCAATCATTCGTTTGCTGCGGTCCTCTTTCACCTTCGGGTCCACCTGGTCCGGCGCGCGGTCTGCAACCGTTCCGGGTCTGCGGGAATAAGCGAAAACATGCGCCTTTGCAAAACCGATTTCTTTCAGAAACATTTTGGAGCTTTCAAATTCTTCCTCCGTTTCGCCCGGGAAGCCAACCATAATATCCGTTGTGATCGCGGAATTGGCAAATTCTTTACGCAGATTTCGGACAATCCTTCGATATTCCTCCGTATCGTAATGCCGGTTCATTCTTTTCAGAGTTTCGTCGCAACCGCTTTGAAGCGAAAGATGAAACTGCGGACATAACTTTTCCTGGCGCTTCAAACGTGCTATCACGGATTCGTCCAGTCGTTCCGGCTCGAGGGAACCAAGACGGACCCGTCGGATTCCCTCGACCGCGCAGGCGGCTTCAACCGCGTCACAAAGCGTTAGGCCAAGTTCCTGACCGTATGCGGACAGGTTGATTCCCGTTAAAACGACCTCCCGATAGCCGCCCGCGGCAATTTGCTCCAGTTCGTTTTTCAGCTCTTCCATCGGTTTTGACCGTACCGCTCCGCGTGCATAGGGAATAATGCAATAAGAACAGTAGCGGTTGCAGCCGTCCTCGATTTTCAAGAAAGCGCGTGTCCGCTCAAAAAAACGGTTCGTATTCATCGGCTCGAATTTTTCGCCCCGCTTATGCGGGACGATATCGATGATTCTTTGTCTATCCATCAGATATTTTTGCAAATCGGGCAAAAGGGAGGACCGGTTGGAATTGCCCAGCACAATATCGGCTTCCGCAAGCTCATTTTCAACGGCCTGAGGAAACGCCTGCGGCAGGCATCCGGTTACAACCAAAACTGCACCCGGATTATCTCTGCGGGCGCGGTGCAGCATCTGGCGTGCTTTCCGGTCGCTCATTGAAGTTACCGTACAGGTGTTTAGAACGACGACGTCGCTTTCCTGCAAGGAATCACAAACGGTAAAGCCGGCCGACTGAAGACGGTTCAGCAGAACCTGGGATTCATATTGGTTTACTTTACATCCTAGCGTATGAACAGATACTTTCATTTGTACACCTTTTATAAAAATAGATATTTTGTTTTGTCGAAAGAAAAAATCTATAGGCAAGTTTAACATTGACCTTGCGTCAGATTTGAGCTATATTTTGTAGAGATAAATAAATCAGGGGGGTAACTGTATGTACACGACTTCGATTCTTCTTTCCAGCATTGAAGCAGTGAAAAAATTTGTCACATTGACAAACAGTTATAATTTTCCGATCAACCTTGCCACCGACAAATATAAAATCGATGCCAAATCGATCATGGGTATTTTCAGTCTTGATTTGTCCAAGCCACTGAAAATTGAAGTCGACAGCAATAATGCGGATGATTTTATCAGGCAGTTACAACAGTTCCAATGCGATCCCGTCCCTATAAAATCTTAAATTTGAAGTTGCAGCGCGGCCGTTCAGACCGGCGCTGTTTTTTTATGCCTCTTCCTGCTGGGACAGGCCGCTCCATTCTTCAAAGAGGTTTTCATTCTCTGATTTCAGGGAGTTAATTTGGTTTGCTAGTTCCATCGCAGCCTGATAGTCGCTCGCAGTCTCGGGTTCGGCAAGTTTTTCTTCCAGATCCGCAATGATTTTTTCGTTTTGGTCAATTTCTTTCTCAAGCCGGAGGATCGCTGCTTTTTGTTTTCGAAGCGCGGCCCCCTGTTTCTTTTTCCTTTTATAGTCGTTTTCCATTTCGCTTTCACGGGCAGGCGCTGCGGTCTGTTCGTTTTTTATTTTGTCCAGGTATTCCTGATAATTTGCGCCGCAGTCCTCCAATCCATCCGTTTTTAAAGCGAAAATGCGATTTGCGGTTTTATTGATAAAATAACGGTCGTGAGAAATGATGAGCAAAGTTCCTTCATAATCTTCCAGAGCAGACTCAAGCGCCTCGCAGGACGGAAGATCCAGGTGGTTGGTTGGCTCGTCCAGTAAAAGAAAATTGTCCCGGGACAGCATCAGGCGCAGCAGCAGAATTCTTGCGCGCTCTCCACCGCTCAGAGCCGAAACCTGTTTGAAAACATCTTC
Organism: Caproicibacter fermentans; assembly: GCF_014303955.1. NCBI lineage: Bacteria > Bacillati > Bacillota > Clostridia > Eubacteriales > Acutalibacteraceae > Caproicibacter > Caproicibacter fermentans. The sequence goes on from NZ_CP060286.1 coordinate 442,542, forward strand.
CCCCTGATACAAAAAAACCGCAAGCGCACTGCGAACCTGTGTTTCCGTCATTTGAGGATAGTAGTCCCAGATTTCGTCAATCACTCTTTTTTCGGGTCTCAGCCCTGTCTGCAACTGATCGTAATATCCGATTTTTACGCCTGTCCCCAAGCGAAAGGAACCGGAATCCGGAGAAAGCTGCCCCAGAAGAACTTTGATCAGGGATGTTTTGCCGCAGCCGTTAGGGCCGATCAGGAAAACCCGGTTCCCCCGGTAAATCTCAAACGACACGTTCTGAAACAGAAGGTTGTCCCCGAAAGAGAGAGAAAGGTCTTTGGCGGTCAAAACGTCGTTGCCGCTGCGAACATTGATTCCAAACCGGAAGCAAAGCGTGTTTTCCTGCGCGTCCGGTTTCACAAGGGTCTGTTCCAGCCGGTTGATCATTTTCTGCTTGCTTTCCGCAGTCTTAATATTCTTTTCCCGGTTCCACCGGCGCTGCTGCGCGACGATTCCTTCCAGACGGCTGATTTCTTTTCTAGTGTTTTCGTACTGTCGGCTTACGGAGAGATCGTTGTTTTCCTTTTGCTCCAGATAGGAGGTGTAACTTCCTTTATAGAGCCTCAGCTTGTGATTCTTCAGTTCAAACGTCCGGTTTGTTACCCGATCCAGAAAATAACGGTCGTGGGAAATTACCAGAAAGGCCGCTTTGGAAGAGCGCAGAAAATCCTCCAGCCATTCGACGGACGCAAGATCAAGATGGTTGGTCGGTTCATCCAGCAACATCAGGTTTGCACTGCTGAGTAGCAGCTTTGCCAGCTGCAGTTTCGCGCGCTGTCCGCCGCTCAGCCTGCCGATCGGGGTAGCCGTCTGTTCCTCGTCAAAGCCAAGCCCAAGAAGCGCGGAACGCGCACGGCTTCGAAAGGTCAGCCCTCCGTCCGCAATGAATCTTTCGTTCAGTACGGTTTGCCGATCTATAAGAGAATCAACGTTTTCCGCGCTGCCGTTGAGAAGTATCCGTTCGATTTTTTGCAGCTCGTGCTCCTGAGCAAGAAGCGCTGAAAACACCGTGAGAACTTCATCCAGAGCGCTCCTGTCAAGGTCGCGGCAAACATGCTGTTCCATATAGCCAAGCGTCGTTTTTCCTGCGGCCGAGATGGTTCCTGCGTCCGGGGACAACTCTCCGGTAATCAGTCTAAACAAGGTTGTTTTTCCGGAACCGTTGCTTCCTATCAGTCCGACATGGTCGTTTTCCTGTATTTCAAAGGAAATATCGCTCAGCACCACCTGCGTACCGAACGATTTTTCCAGATTTCCGATGCTGAGGTAACCCATGCTCTATTCCTTCCTATGTACACTGCTTGTCAAGCAGGATTCACGGCTTTGATTGCCGTTCAAATCATTATAACGGAATTGCCGGCTGAAATCAAGGACGCGCGCGGTTCCCGGGCAGTTTCCCCTTTATAGGTACATTTTTAAAAGCTCAATGTTTTTCTGACTTTCGGTCAGATATTCTTCTGCAAGCTTTCGGCTTTCCGTGTCGTCGTCGGCGGATCGGTTCATGGATTTCACCAGATCTTTCATCGCGGCGTCCGTACAATGAATGGCAATCTGTGCGATATGGGGGGAGCTTTTATTCCATGAGGTATCCATTTTAATGGAATCACGAAGAACCCGTTCCATCAGCCCCGGCTCCTCTTCCGGATGAAGTCCGTTTCGGCGCAGAATTTCCGCCGACTTTGCCGCGGTGGAGTGGTAAAGCTCTTGCTGCCGCTGAACCTGATATTTTAAGCTTTCATCTTTCACGAGAGGGAGGACCAGCTCGGCCGCCTCCATGCTTAAACGGGAAACGCGAAACAGTTCGTTAACGATCAGATTTCTCTTTTTGTCCCGCCGCATAGAGTTCTCTTCCTTCCTTCAATCATCTTCACTGTATTAGGATACCCGTGACCGATCCTGTTTAATCTGGACTTTTGCTCCCGGCTGGAATATAATAACCAGGAGGTGATTTTATGAGGGCCGGCATTTCCACGGCTTGTTTATACCCGATGCTGCTTGAAGACGCTTATTCCGCGTTGCTGAAGCTGCAATTTCACGAATTTGAAATTTTCATCAATACATTCAGCGAACTGAAGCCGGATTATGTCAGGGAGCTTCGTCTCAGGGCGGAGGATACAGGCAGCCGCATTAAATCGCTGCACCCGTTTACTTCCGGATTTGAAAGTTTCATGCTGTTTTCCGATTATGAACGGCGGTTTCTCGACGGACTTGAAATCTATAAAAGATATTTTGAGGTATGTAATTTACTTGGCGCAGAAATATTTGTTCTCCACGGCAAACGAAGCGATAAGCGCTCGCCTGCCGCCGATTTGCAATATTATGAACGGTACGTCCGGCTGTTTCAACTTGGAAAAAAATTTGGTGTAACCGTTGCACAGGAAAATGTAAATAATTTTTTAAGCGACGACCCGTCTTTTATCTTAAAAATGAAGGAGCACTGCGGCGAGAACTGCGCTTTTGTCCTTGACATTAAGCAGGCGGTCCGCGGCGGGCAGGATCCGTACCGAATTTGTGCCGCGATGGGCGACAAAATCGTTCACGTCCATATGAATGACAATAAGCCCGGATCGGACTGCGTGCTTCCCGGCTGTGGAACAATGAATTATCCGGCATTGATCCGCATTCTGGAAAAATTTGGATTTGACGGGGACCTGATTATCGAGGTGTACCGGAAGAATTTCACCCGGATGGAAGAACTTGTTTCGGCTAAACATGTTGTTGAAGAATTATTATAAAAGATTTCATAGTTTTGCTTGATATTCATACCGTAAATTGGTATAATTAAGCAGAGGTGATTCGAGCGATGAAGTGTCCATATTGCGGTTACGCAGAAAGCAAAGTAATCGATTCACGCCCGACGGACGAGGGGGAACGAATCCGCAGACGCAGGGAATGCCTGAAGTGTTCCAGGCGTTTCACCACCTATGAGGTGATTGAAACGGTACCCATTGTTGTGATCAAAAAAGACAAATCACGGGAGGCCTTTGACCGCAACAAGCTGCTGAACGGATTGCTGCGGGCTTGTGAAAAGCGTCCCGTTTCTATTGAAACGCTGGAAAAAATCGTTGACGAAATTGAAAATATGCTCCAAAATTCTTTGGACCGCGAAGTACCGTCCAGCCTGATTGGTAAATATGCCATGGAAAAATTGAAATCTGTCGATGAAGTTGCGTATGTCCGCTTTGCTTCCGTCTATCGCCAGTTCAAAGATGTCAACACGTTTATGGACGAGCTAAACCGGATCATTAAAAATAAATCGAAATAGTAATTCTGCCGCTTGAAAACGGAAGTTCAGCCGCCAATTGTGAAAAAGTTGGGCGGCTGTTTTTGTGTACCGAAACCACCGGCGGTGCCGGTGAGAGCAAAAAAGCTTTCGCTTAAGCGCCCTGCCGATCCGTCGTTGGGTATTGTGTGAAAAAAGAAATCGTCATCCTGTCTTTGGCACGTGTAATCTGGCAAGAATAACTATATTTAGCGATGAAATGCTTTACTTTGCACAATCCATCATGTAAAATAAGAGAAACTGAATAGGAGTGTTGGAATTGCAGCCAAAATATAAACGAATCTTATTAAAGTTAAGCGGCGAAAGTCTGGCCGGCTCGAAATCCCACGGGATTGATTTCGACAAGGTTCTGGAAATTTGCAGGCCAATAAAACAATGCGCCGATATGGGAGTACAGATCGGCATCGTTGTGGGCGGCGGAAATTTCTGGCGCGGGCGCAGCAGCGGCAAAATGGACCGCACGCGTGCCGATCATATGGGAATGCTCGCCACCACAATCAACGCGCTTGGCGTGGCGGATGCACTGGAACAGCTTGGCGTTCAGGTCCGTGTTCAGACTGCGATTGAAATGAGACAGATCGCTGAACCATATATCCGCAATCGGGCTGTTCGTCATATGGAAAAGGGGAGAGTGGTGGTTTTCGGCTGCGGCACAGGCAACCCGTTCTTCTCCACAGACACGGCTGCAGCCCTGCGCGCCGCCGAAATCGACGCGGATATCGTGCTGAAAGCGACCATGGTTGACGGCGTTTATGACAGCGATCCAAAGACAAACCCGAATGCGGTAAAATTTGATTCGCTGTCTTTCCTTGACGTGCTGAACCGTGGCCTGCAGGTAATGGACAGTACGGCCGCTTCGCTTTGCATGGATAACCATATTCCGATTCTGGTGTTCAGTATCGACCGGCCGGAGAACATTGTAAAAGCGGTCTGCGGCGAGCCGATTGGAACAATTGTAAAAGTTGTAAAGGAGGATTAGTCATGAAAGAAATATTATCTGATGCCGAGAGCCGTATGAAAAAAAGCATTTCCGTTCTTTCGGGCGATTATGCCGCGATTCGCGCGGGCAGGGCCAATCCTGCTGTCCTGGACAAAATTCGGGTGGATTACTATGGCTCGCCGACGGCGATCAATCAGCTTGCCGCCATTTCCGTCAGTGAAGCGCGCGTCCTTACCATTCAGCCGTGGGATACAACCGTATGCAAATCGATTGAACGCGCGATAGAAACTTCCGAACTGGGAATTAATCCGCAGAGCGATGGAAAAATCATCCGGCTTACTTTTCCGCAGCTTTCTGAAGAAAGACGCCGCGACCTCGTGAAAGAAATCAGCAAAATGGCGGAGGAATGCAAGGTCGCGATCCGCTCGATCCGTCGTGACGCGATGGATAAGCTGAAAGTGAAGAAGAAAAACTCTGAGCTGACGGAAGACGATTTAAAAACGGCTGAAAAACACACGCAGGAACTGACGGACAAGTATTGTAAGGAGACGGATAAGGTCTTCGACAACAAGAAAAAGGAAATTTTGGAGATATAAAATTCATGACGGCAAAAATATTGCCCGTACATGTGGGAATTATTATGGACGGCAACGGCCGCTGGGCGCAAAAACGCGGCTTGCCCCGTTCCGCGGGCCATGCGGCCGGAGCGGCGGTTTTTAAAACCATCGTCCGCTATTGCAATCAAATAGGAATCCGTTATCTGACGATTTACGCGTTTTCGACCGAAAACTGGAAACGCCCGCAAAATGAGGTTTTGACGCTGATAAAACTTTTCAAGCAGTATCTCAGCGATGCCTTGACGAATTTTCTTGATGAAAATATTCAGGTTCGCTTTCTTGGGGATGAAACAGCCTTTGACCCCAGACTGAGGGAGTTAATCGACGAGACTGTCCGGGTATCCAAGGACAAGACCGGCATGGTTTTGAATATTGCTTTAAATTACGGCGGTCGTGCAGAGATTGTTCAGGCGGCAAAGGCTTTGGTTCGGGACGTTCAGAATGGAACTTTGCCGCCGGACGAAATTGGAGAAGAGGACTTTGCCCGCAGGCTGTATACCGCCGGGCAGCCTGACCCTGATTTGATCATCCGCCCTAGCGGAGAACAGAGAATTTCCAATTTTCTTTTGTGGCAGTCCGCATATACCGAATATATTTTCATGGACATTCTTTGGCCGGATTTCAAGCCGAATGATCTGGATCGAGCACTGGATCTCTATGCCGCCCGCAACAGGCGCTTCGGAGGGATTTGATTGAGAACAAGAGTTACATCGGCACTGACTCTGATTGTGTTTCTGGCCGCGATCGTCATCTGCAACAGCACGCTTCCGCTTGCTTTGAATTTTGCGATCGGCCTGATCTCCGTCCTTGCGGTGAATGAAATTATCACCGCGCTGGGGCTTGCCAAAAATCTGATCCTTCTGATTCCCAGTCTGCTTTTTTCTGCGGTGTTTCCATTCCTTGGGACTTCCTTTTGGCATGACGCCGCTTATTTTCTCTACACCGTAATCATTTTTTCCGCTCTGATTTTATATCATACGGAGATTACTTTTCGCGAAGTCGGCGTAATTTACAGCATGTCTTTGCTGATTCCGTCCGCTTTGGGAACAATTATCAGCCTAAGAGAAATCGGCGGCAGCCATGGAATGTTTTATGTGATCATAGGAATCTTTTCCGCGTGGACGGCGGACGTCGGCGCTTTTTTCGCGGGGACCTTTTTCGGGAAACACAAACTCTGCCCAAATATCAGTCCGCATAAAACCGTAGAGGGAGCGGTCGGCGGCCTCCTTCTGAATGTTGCCGCCATGCTGGTTTTCGGTTATTTATTTCACGCGATCTATTATGCTTACAGCGTGAATGTGTCATACCTGCCGCTTGTTCTGATCGGAGTTTTCGGAACAGGCATCTCGATTCTTGGCGATCTGAGCTTTTCACTGATCAAGCGCAGCTGCCATATTAAAGATTTCAGTGAAATTATCCCGGGGCACGGCGGGATTCTCGATCGTTTCGACAGCGTCATCTTTGAAGCTCCGTTTGTTTATATTCTGGTTCAGCTGCTTCCCATCGTTTTAAACTAATTTCTCATAGACTGCAATAATCAAAACAATTGGTGAATAATAATGAAACAATGTTTATCCGTTTTGGGATCCACGGGGTCCATCGGCACCCAAACTTTGGATGTCGCACGAAGGCTGGGAATGAAAATCTGCGCTCTGGCGGCAGCAAAAAACGTCGGCCTGCTGGAAGAACAGATCAGGGAATTTCGCCCCCAGGTTGCCGCGGTCTACGATCCGGCCGCTGCTCTAAAACTGAAAACGGCGGTCAGCGACCTGCCTGTCAGGGTAGTGCAGGGAATGGACGGCTTATGCGAAGCGGCCTGCCTGCCAACGGCAGGCCTTGTTTGCAATTCTGTTGTCGGAATGGTCGGACTTCGCCCGACGCTTGCGGCAATTCGAGCCGGAAAGGATGTAGCGCTTTCCAACAAGGAAGCGCTGGTGGCCGGCGGAGCGTTGGTCATGCGGGAAGCGGAAGAGAGACATGTCCGGATTCTTCCCGTTGACAGCGAGCATTCCGCGGTATTCCAATGTCTGCAGGGCAGTCCCGGGAAAAAAGCAATACGCAGGATTCTTCTGACCGCTTCCGGCGGACCTTTTTTCGGAAAAGCATTGGAAGATTTGAAAAGCGTAACTCCGGAACAGGCATTAAAACATCCGAACTGGCATATGGGGCCGAAGGTTACGATTGATTCCTCGACCATGATGAACAAGGGGCTGGAAATTATTGAGGCTTCCTGGCTTTTCGGACTCCCGGATGATAGAATTGACGTACTGGTGCAAAGGGAAAGCGTCGTCCATTCCATGGTGGAATTTGAAGACCGGTCCGTAATCGCGCAGCTCGGTGTACCCGATATGCATCTTCCGATCCAGTATGCCCTCACCTACCCGGAACGCCTTGCCTCCGATACGGATATTCTTGATTTGGCAAAATACGGTACTCTGACATTTTCAAATGCGGACGAAAAGACGTTTCGCTGTCTAGCGGCGTGCAGACGCGCATTAAGGCGCGGCGGCCTTGCGCCTGCAGCGGCGAACGGAGCAAACGAAGTTGCGGTAAAGCTGTTTTTGGACCACAGAATTTCCTTTCTGGAGATTGGAGAATTGGTTTGGGAAGCGATGGAGCATCAGCCTGACGTGGATGAGGTGCGGAGCGTCGAAGATGTTCTGCGGGCCGATGCGCGCGCTCGCAGTTTCGTTTTGAGCACAGTTACTACCTGAGAGGTGATTATCATCATAAAAGCAATTTTGATTATCATTGCTGTTCTGCTATTCGGATTTATGATTTTTATCCATGAATTCGGCCATTTCTTTACCGCGAAATTATGCGGGATTCGAGTCAATGAATTTGCGATTGGAATGGGGCCTACCCTTTTTCATAAACAGGGAAAGGAAACTCGTTATTCCCTTCGCCTTCTGCCGATCGGCGGCTTCTGTGCCATGGAGGGTGAGGACGAAGAAAGCGCAGATACCGGTTCCTTTGGCAAAAAACCTGTTTGGAAACGATTCCTTGTCGTTGTCATGGGAGCCGTCATGAACATTTTGCTCGGGCTTGTTTTAATGATGACGATTCTGGGGCAGGAAAGCGCGTTCTCTTCCACCACCATTTCGCAGTTTGATCAGAATTCGGCGCTGCAGCAGGCCGGATTGAAAAGAGGGGATGAATTTATCTCCGTCGACCATTACCGGATTTACGGGGACCGTGACCTGAGCTTCGCCCTTGCGACGGCAAACCCTAATTCCGTTGATATTGAAGTGCTGCGGGATGGGAAAACATTCACTTTCGACAATGTCAAGTTCAACAGCCGGAAAGTAAACGGCAAGAGCGTTCTTACCCTGGACTTTTATGTGCTGCCGGTGGATAAAAACTTCGGCACGCTGATTACGAAATCTTTTCAGGATACGGTTTCCACGGTCCGCATGGTTTGGTACAGCCTCGTGGGATTCGCAACCGGAAAATTCGGGTTTAACGACGTCGCGGGGCCCGTCGGAGCGGTCAGCGCGATCAACCAGGCTGCTTCCGCCGGGCTTGCGCAGAATTTTATGGCGGGACTCAACAATATTCTTTATATGATTATGGTTCTGACCGTCAACCTTGGCGTAGTCAATCTGATGCCTTTTCCCGCGCTTGACGGAGGGAAAGTACTGTTCCTTCTCGTGGAAGCCGTTCGCCGCAAGCCTCTGCAGCAGAAATACGTCGGAATTGTTGAAACGGCTGGATTCTGCCTGCTGATGGGTTTTATGGTGGTCGTTACCTACAGCGACATTCTTCGTTTAATTACAGGAAAAGGACTGGGCGGAGCATGAGAATTTCGAAAACAGTCCATGTTGGATCTGTCGCGGTGGGGGGCGGAGCAAAGATTACGGTGCAGTCGATGTTGAGCCGGCCCTCCGCTAATCTGAGCGGAAATGTCTCTCAGGCCAAGGCTCTGGAGAAGGCGGGTTGTGAGATCCTGCGTGTCGCGGTGCCGGACGCCGAATCGGTTGCTCTGATCCCTGCAATCAAGCAGTCGGTAAATATTCCGCTGGTCGCGGATATTCATTTCGATTACCGTCTTGCACTTGCCAGTGCGGAGGCGGGAGCCGACGCAATCAGAATCAATCCCGGCAATATCGGTTCCGACGAACGGGTCAGGGAAGTGGCTGCCGCCTGCGCCGACAGAAAAGTACCGATCAGAATCGGCGTGAACTCCGGTTCTATTGAAAAGGAATTGCTGGAAAAGTATGGCGGACCGACCCCGCAGGCGCTTGCGGAAAGCGCTTTGCGCCATGCTTCCCTGTTGGAAAAATTTCAATTTGATGATATTGTCATATCGATTAAATCATCCGATGTCAATCATATGATTCAGGCGAATGAACTGATTGCGGAACAATGTGATTATCCGCTTCATCTCGGTGTAACGGAAGCGGGCAGCGAACGAATGGGACTGATTAAATCCTCGATCGGGATCGGTTCTCTGCTGCAAAGGGGAATCGGCGATACGATTCGCGTGTCTCTAACCGCAGATCCTGTGCGCGAAATAGAAGCCGGCATCGATCTTCTGAAAGCTCTTTCTTTAAGGGGAGGAATTCGGATTGTTTCGTGCCCTACCTGCGGCAGGACCCGGATCGATCTGATTTCGATTGTAAACGAAGTCGAAAAGCGCCTTGCCGGCTGTACGAAGGATTTGACGATTGCCCTGATGGGCTGTGCCGTCAACGGACCGGGGGAAGCCAGAGAGGCGGATATCGGAATTGCCGGGGGAGACGGAGCGGGACTGCTTTTTAAAAAAGGGAAAATTATGAAAAGAGTTCCGGAAGAGCAACTGGTCGAAACTCTTTTGCGGGAAATCGAACAAATGTAAAGGATGAATGCGTTTGAAGAAGTTTGGAGATTTTTTTCACGAATACATAGATATATCCCGGTTTCCGGAGCCGGTTCGGGAAGGAACGATCGCTTCTATTCAGATCGATTCGGCCATTCGAGCGCTCACGGCAAACGTCCTTTTTCCAGACCTTGTGGAACGGAACATTCTGGATCATGTGGAACGCAGCATTGTCTCCTGCAAGCCGCTTCGTCTCTCAAAAGCCTGCGTGAAACCAACATTTCCGCAGGCTTCTTTTTCAACGGAGTATTTTCCGAGCCTGATTATGGAACTGAAACGCCGTGAAGCGAGCCTGAACGGAACTCTGACGGATTCCGAGGCAAAGCTGGAAAACGGAAAGCTGCTGATCGAGCTCAAACATGGCGGCGGAGACATGCTGCTGGCCCGCCATGTGGATAGAATGCTTGCCGAACTGATCCGTGAGGAATTCGGAATTAGTCTGGTTGTAGAATTCGGCGGCGTTCTGGCTGCGCAGGAGGGTGCGGCGGCGTTTATTAACAGAAAGCTTGTGAAAGAAGAGGCTCGCCGCAGACAGGAAGTTTCTGAACAGATCGAATCGGAGGAAGCTTCCCTGAGGCAGAAAAACACCGCCAAAACCATCAGCATACGCGAAGGGGATACGCTGTACCCCACGGTTATTCTTGACAGCGCAAGGGAAATTTACGGACATCTGCCGCGGGCCAAGCCGATCCCAATTTCAAAAATCACGCCGGATATCGGCAGCGCAACCATATGGGGAGAAATTTTTTCTGTGGACCAGAAGGCGACGCGCGACAGGCAGCGAAAGATTTATTCCGTCAATATCACGGATTACACCAGTTCCATTACACTCAAGATCATAGAGATGGCAACCCAATGCAAGATGCTGGACACGCTCGCGAAAGGAATGTCTGTTCTGGTGCGCGGAGATGTGGAATACGACAAGTATGACCATGAAATCGTCTTGCGTCCCAAAAGCATCGCAACTGTAAAGCAGGTGGAGGTTACGGACGATGCCCAGGACAAGCGTGTGGAACTGCACATGCATACCACAATGTCCGCCATGGACGGAGTCAACTCCGCATCGGACCTGATTCACAGAGCGGCCAAATGGGGGCATACGGCTGTGGCAATCACGGACCATGGAGTTGCGCAGGCCTATCCGGACGCAATGAACGCTGCGGAGGAACTGAAAAAGAAAGGTCAGCCGATCAAAATTCTTTATGGTTCCGAAGCCTATTTCGTCAATGATCTGGTGCCCGCTGTCAAAGGGGATTCCGTCAGAGAGCTTACCGGCGAATTTATCTCGTTTGATATTGAAACAACGGGACTGAGCCCATCTGCGGACCGGATTACTGAAATCGGCGCGGTTCGCATTGTGAACGGTGATATAACCGATTCTTTTGACACATTCGTCAACCCGGAACGAGGGATTCCGGCTAAAATAACCGGGTTGACCGGAATCACGGACGAAATGGTAAAGGATGCTCCTTCGGAACGTCAGGCGCTGGAACAGTTCTTTCAATTTTGCGGAAAAGATGCGGTGCTGATCGCCCATAACGCCGACTTCGATACCTCTTTTATCCGGGTAGCCGCCGGGCGAAGCGGCTTTGAATTCACAAATACTTACATAGACACCGTTCCGATGTGCCGCTCGCTTCTAAAAGGAATTAAAAACGCAAAGCTGGATACGGTCGCAAAATATCTAAAACTCGATCCTTTCAACCACCACAGGGCCTGCGACGATGCTATGGTTCTCGGTCAGATCTTTTTAAGGCTGATTCAGCGTTTGCAGGAGGATACCAGCGCAAAAACGGTGCAGGATATCAATAGCTGCCTTGCCGGCGGCGATATTAAAAAGATGAAATCATACCATATGATCCTGCTGGCGAAAAACCAAACCGGCCTGAAAAACCTGTACAAACTGATATCAAAATCTCATCTGGAGTATTTCTACCGGAATCCGAGAATCCCGAAATCGGAGCTAATCAAATATCGGGAAGGCCTTTTGATCGGAAGCGCCTGTGAAGCCGGAGAACTTTACAGGGCGATAATCGGGGCGCAGCCTTGGTCCGCTCTGTGCGAAATTGCGTCGTTTTACGACTACTTGGAAATTCAGCCGGTCGGGAACAATCGTTTTATGGTGCGAGAGGGGCTTGTTCCCGACGAGGAAAAAATCAAAGAGTTTAACCGTACCGTCGTAAAATTAGGTGAAAAGCTGAATCTGCCGGTTGTTGCAACCTGCGATGTTCACTTTATGGATCCGAAGGACGGGGATTACAGAAAAATCCTGATGCAGGGCCTCGGCTTTAAAGATACGGACGAACAGGCACCGCTATATTTTCGGACAACGAAGGAAATGCTCCGGGAATTTGCCTATTTGGGAAAAGAAAAAGCCTATGAAGTCGTCGTGACGAACACCAATAAAATTGCAAATATGGTTGAGGAGATCCGGCCGATTCCCGAGGGGACGTTTCCGCCGTTCATCGAAGGAGCGGAGGAACAGCTTACGAGCATCACATGGACGCGCGCGAAGGAACTGTACGGCGATCCTCTGCCGGAGCTGGTTCAGAAAAGACTGGAACGCGAGCTTGGTTCTATTACAAAACACGGTTTCTCGATCCTTTACATGATCGCTCAAAAGCTGGTCGCGGATTCCGTGGCGCACGGCTATCTGGTTGGCTCCCGTGGGTCGGTCGGTTCGTCTTTCGTCGCCAATTTGGCGGGCATCTCAGAGGTTAACCCGCTGGAGCCGCATTATGTTTGTCCAAACTGCAAGCACAGCGAATTTGTAACCGACGGCAGCATCGGCAGCGGATTTGATCTTCCGCCGAAAAAATGCCCGGTCTGCGGTGCGGAATATAACAGGGACGGACATACGATTCCGTTTGAAACCTTTCTTGGCTTTGACGGGGACAAGACCCCTGATATCGACCTGAACTTTTCCGGCGAGTATCAGTCGAGCGCCCACCGCTACACGGAAACACTGTTCGGCAAAGATCACGTGTTCAAGGCCGGGACAATCGCTACGGTTGCGGATAAGACGGCGCTGGGCTTTGTGAAGAAATATGAAGAAGAAAAAGGGCTTGTCCTCCACAGGGCGGAAGAACTCCGCCTGGCCACCGGCTGCACGGGGGTCAAGCGAACGACAGGGCAGCATCCCGGAGGAATGGTGGTCGTGCCGAAGGGAAAAGAAGTTTTTGATTTTTGCCCGGTTCAACATCCGGCCAACGACCAGAATTCCGACAACATCACGACTCATTTCGATTTTCACTCCATTCATGACACGATTTGCAAGCTGGACGAGCTGGGCCATGATGTTCCGACGATTTACCGCTATCTGGAGGATTACACCGGAATTCCCGTCATGGACGTTTCCATGAGCGACCCGCAGGTCATGTCGCTGTTTACCTCCACGGAAGCGCTTGGGGTCAAGCCGGAGGATATCGATTCACAGACCGGCACTTTTTCATTGCCGGAAGTAGGCACCAGCTTCGTACGGCAGATGCTGATGGACTCCAACCCAAAAACTTTTTCGGATCTGCTTCAGATTTCCGGGCTGTCGCACGGTACCGACGTTTGGCTGGGCAACGCGCAGGAATTGATTAAAAACGGGACCTGCACCATTTCAGAAGTCATCGGAACACGCGACAGCATTATGACTTATCTGCTGCACAAAGGCCTGGAACCGAAAATGGCGTTTAAAATTATGGAAATCACCCGAAAGGGAAAAGCACCGAAGCTGTTGACTGAAGATTACATCCAGGCGATGAAGGACCACGGCGTTCCGCAGTGGTATATTGATTCCTGTATGAAAATCAAATATATGTTCCCGAAAGCCCATGCCGCGGCATATATGATTTCAACTTTGCGCCTTGGCTGGTACAAAGTCCACCGCCCGGTGGAATATTACGCCGCATACTTTACCGTGCGCGGAGAAGACTTTGACGGCGCGCTTGTAATGCAGGGACGCGAAGCGGTTCGGCGCAAAATGAACGAAATCGCCATGAAGGGAAAAGAAGCGTCTGCCAAAGAAGAGTCGGCCTACTCCACCTTTCAGATTGTCAACGAAATGCTGGCAAGGGGAATTGAGGTCCTTCCGGTTGACCTGTTCAAATCGGAAGCCAAAAAATATCTGGTCGAAGACGGAAAAATCCGGCTTCCGTTTCTGTCGCTTTCCGGGGTAGGAGAAGCGGCGGCAAACAGTCTGGCGGAAGCGGGAAAGAAAGGCCCCTATATTTCCGTGGACGATCTTCAGACCCGATCTAAAGTTTCCAAATCCGTGATTGAAACATTTGAGGCCGCGGGGGTTCTGAAAGATCTGCCGAAAAGCAGCCAAATGTCATTATTCGGTTGACAGCGCGATTTTAGTATGGTATTCTATTAGCACGGTAAAGTGAACCGCGCATGAAAACAAGGAGCGGCATTCATGAAGAAAAACAACAAAATTACGCCGGAGGGCACCAAGGATTTTTTGTTCGAGGAATGTCTTACCAGACGATATATTGAAAGAACCATCAGCGATGTGTTTTCTTCCCGCGGTTTTCATGAGGTAGTAACGCCGGGATTGGAATTTTACGATGTGTTCGATCCGGATTTTTCGGGCATCTCGCAGGATGTCATGTATAAAATGACGGATCAGCATGGACGTTTGATCGTAATGCGTCCGGATTCAACGCTTCCAATCGCCCGGCTGACCGCGACGCGGCTCCAAAATTTGCCAAAGCCGATTCGGCTGTATTATACCCAGCCGATTTACCGGAACCATCCGGGATTAACCGGACGAAGCGATGAATCCGTACAGACCGGAATCGAGCTTTTGGGCGCCGGAGGAATTCGGGCCGATCTGGATGTATTGTCCGCGGCGGTTGAAGCACTGGGCAAATGCGTTCCGGGGTATCGCCTGGAAATCGGGCACGCCGGTTTCTTCCGCACCCTTGCGCAGCAGATTTCTGTCGGAGAAAACCTTTTGGAAGATGTGCGCTCCGCGATCGAAACGAAGAACTATGCGCGGCTGAACGGAATTCTGGATGCTCTCCCGCAGGGGGAATATGTGCAGGCGCTCAGAGAGCTTCCCCGCTTATTCGGCGGAGAAGAGGTCTTTGACCGGGCTTCGGCGTTTTGCAAAGATTCGGGATTGGTTCAAACGTTGGACTATCTGCGTAAAATTTACCGTTCCCTTTCCGAATTGGAACAGAGCGGGCGGATCATGATCGACCTTGGCCTTGTCCAGCGAAATGATTATTATACGGGGATCGTGTTCAGCGCATATGTGGAAGAATTCGGCGACGCGGTTTTGCTCGGAGGACGCTACGACAACCTGCTCGGCCATTTTGGTCAGCCGATGCCCGCAATCGGTTTCGCGGTCAATGTGGATGCGATTGCGAAAACCCTTCTTGACCGCGGAAACGTATGTCCGGTGCTTCCGATGGATATTTTGGTTCACGGAGATGCCGGATATGAGGTCAAGGCGCTTGAATACACTTCCGATCTGATCTCAAAGGGGCTGCGATGTGAAAACAGCGTCTTTGAAACGCAGGACGACGCGATCACCTATGCCCAAGTAAGCGGAATCAAACGAATCGATTCTGTAGGCGAAACAATCAAAACGATCAATCTGATATAAGGCTGGTAAAAATGAAACCACTCAGAATCGCCCTGACAAAGGGCAGGCTGGAAGAAAGCACGGTAAACCTGTTCGAACAGATCGGTATCGATTGCTCCGCGGTACGAAACAAAGGCCGAAAACTGATTCTTCCGGTTGGGGATGGGCTGGAAGTCGTTCTCGCGAAGGCGGCGGACGTAATCACTTATGTGGAGCATGGTGTCTGCGATTTGGGAGTCGTTGGGAAAGATACCATTATGGAAAAAGGCGGGAGCTTTTACGAGATCCTCGACCTTGGGTTCGGCAAATGCAGATTTGCCCTGGCCGGTCCTGTCGGGTCGGACTTTTTCAGCGGCTACTCCGCCAGAACCATCGCGTCAAAATATCCGCACGTTGCCCACAGCTATTTTGAAAGCAAGGCAATGGACATTCGGGTGATTAAAATTGAAGGGTCCGTGGAGCTGGCCCCTCTTCTGGGGCTTTCCGACGCGATTGTAGATATTGTTGAAACGGGCACAACCCTGAAAGAAAACGGTTTAGCGGTGATTGAAACCATCTGTGACGTTTCAGCGAGGCTGATTGTCAACGCGGCAAGCATGAAGCTCAGGAAAACGGAAATAGAAGCTCTGACAGACCGAATGGAGCGGTCTGTAAAACTGTCTAGCGTTAAGGAGGAGAGAGTGTGCTGAAAATTCTCGAGGGAGACGGCGCTACAGGCAAAAATTTGATTTTTCAGTTAAAACGGCGAGGCAGTAAATCAAGCCCGGAAATTGAACGGACGGTTGCAAAAATTATCGAGGATGTTCAAGCACACGGAGACACGGCGGTTCGGGATTATACTTTGAAATTTGACGGCGCTCTTCCCGAACAGATGGAACTGGACAAGGCGGAAATTCATCGGGCGGTACAATCCTGCGATCCTGCGTTTCTAACGGCGCTGGATCGAGCATCCCGGAATATCAGGGACTTTCACGAGCGGCAAAAGCAACAAAGCTGGTTTGCGACGCGTCAGGACGGCGTGATGATGGGACAGCGTATTCACGCGTTGTCGCGTGTGGGTATTTATGTTCCCGGCGGCACTGCGGCTTATCCATCCTCCGTGCTGATGAACACGATTCCGGCTAAAATTGCCGGCGTCGGTGAAATTGTGATGACGACGCCGCCGGGGAAAGGCGGCAGGCCAAACCCGAATATTCTTGCCGCCGCTTCCGTTGCGGGCGTTGACAGAATTTTTCAGGTCGGCGGAGCGCAGGCGATTGCCGCGCTGGCGTTCGGAACCGAAACCATCCCGATGGTCGACAAAATAGTCGGACCCGGAAACATATTCGTCGCAACGGCAAAAAAGCAGCTTTACGGTACGGTTGGCATCGATATGGTTGCAGGACCCAGCGAAATCCTGATTCTTGCGGATGAGACGGCAAATCCCGCCTTTTTGGCAGCCGACCTGATGTCTCAGGCGGAGCACGACGTTCTTGCCTCCGCCATTCTTCTGACAACCTCGCGTGCTGTCGCGGAAGAAACGGTGAAAGAAATATCGCGTCAGGTTCAAAGCCTGTCCCGCCGGGAAATGATTGAAAAGTCGCTCGAAAATTACGGGGCTGTGATCGTCTGCGGGAATCTGAATGACGCCGTTGCTTTTGCAAATGAGCTTGCTCCGGAGCATCTGGAGCTTTGCGTTTCAAAGCCGATGGAATATCTGGGCAGAATTGACAACGCCGGCTCGGTCTTTCTTGGTGAATATTCCCCCGAACCGCTCGGCGATTATTTCGCCGGACCAAACCATGTCCTTCCCACAAGTGGAACCGCCCGCTTTTTCTCGCCGTTGTCTGTCGACAGTTTCGTCAAAAAATCAAGCTTTCTCTATTATACGAAGCAGGCGCTGGAGCCGGTGAAAGAAGATATTATGACGCTTGCTCAGACGGAAGGATTGACCGCGCACGCCAATTCGATCCGAGTGAGGTATTCAAATGGCTTATAATCTAAACTCAAAAATCAGGGACCTGAAACCATACGACCCGATCCTGGGGGATTTTCCGATTCGTCTGGATGCGAATGAATCTTTCCTTCAGCCGACTGATGAAATACTTACTAAAATCAGGGACGCTGCTGCAAGCGTTGTTTTTAACCGTTATCCGGATCCGTTTGCCAAGGAGCTCTGCCAAAGTTTTGCCGACTTCTATGGCGTGGATGAAGCGTCCGTCACGGCAGGGAACGGCTCCGACGAGTTGATTTCGGTCATACTGGGTGCTTTTGTCATGAAGGACGAAGCGATTATGACGCTCTCGCCCGATTTTTCCATGTACCGGTTTTATGGACATTTAAATGAAGTGAAGTGCTTTGAATACCAAAAGAAAGCTGATTTTTCCATCGATCTTGATGAGCTGATTTCTCTTACCAAGGAGTATGACATAAAAGCGTTGGTCTTTTCGAATCCCTGCAATCCGACCGGCAGAGGCCTTAAGAGGGAAGAAGTTCGGAAACTGGTCGCTTCCGTCAACGTCCTTGTCGTTTTGGATGAAGCATACATGGATTTCTGGGATCAGTCGTTCATTCGGGAAGCGGGAAACTACGATAATTTAATTGTTTTGCGCACCTGTTCCAAGATGATCGGAATGGCCGCGCTTCGATTGGGATTCGCGGTAGCCAATCCTTCCATTACAAACGCAATACGAGCGGTAAAGTCCCCTTATAACGTAAACGCGTGCTCCCAAAAAATAGGATCCATCGTTTTAAAAGAAAAAAGCTGGCTCGATTCCGGACTTTCCGAAATAAAAGCATCCCGAAAAGAACTTTCTTCCATGTTGAAGTTTCTGGAACAAATTTACTGCAATCAGATTCATGTATACGACAGCGTCACAAATTTCATACTGGTTCGTGTCTTGGAAAGCAGGCGTGTTTTTGAGGGGCTTAAGAAAGCGGGTATTGTCGTCCGGCATATGGGGGATTACATCCGGATCACCGCCGGCACCGCGGAAGAAAACATGAAATTAATCCGATGCTTGAAAACAATTTTATAAAGCGGGGAGGGTGCGCGGCATGAGATTTTCCGAACAGAATCGCGTAACAAAGGAAACAAACTGCTCCGTTCGGTTAGATCTGGACGGAGGGAAAACAGAAATTTCAACGGGTGTCGGATTTTTCGACCATATGCTGAATTCATTCGCCGTTCACGGTGGATTTGGGTTAAAGATTAAAACTTCCGGTGATTTGAACGTCGACGGTCATCATACGGTGGAAGACACCGGCATCGTTTTGGGGAAAGCGTTTGCCGAGGCCCTTGGCGACCGTTCCGGAATTGCGCGATTTGGGAGTTTTTATGTGCCGATGGACGAAGCCCTTGCATTCGCGGCTGTCGATATCAGCGGGCGACCGTTTGTCGTATTTCACGCGGAGTTCTGTCAGGAACGGATCGGTGATTACGATTCCTGCCTGACCGAGGAATTTTTCAGAGCCTTTGCCGTTCATGCGGGAATCACCCTTCATGGTTCGGTAAAATACGGAAATAACGCGCATCATCAGACGGAAGCATTGTATAAGGCGGTGGGACACGCCATGCGGATTGCCGTTGCCCCGGCGGGGAACGGCCCTTTGTCCACTAAGGGACTCTTATAGGGAAGAATCGGAGGAACTGCTGTGATACTTTTGCCGGCAATAGACTTGATTGACGGAGAATGCGTCCGCCTGATCCAGGGCGATTACAACACCGCGCGACGCGTGGCGGAGGACGCGGTTGAAACCGCGCGCTCGTTTCGCGAGGCCGGGGCTCAATGGCTCCACGTAGTGGATTTAAACGGAGCCAAAGCAGCCAAACCCGTGAACGCCAAATTAATGATGCGGATTCTGAAAGAAACCGGGCTTTGGCTTGAAGTGGGCGGCGGAATCCGTGACATGGAAACGATCCGGGCCTACCTTGAGAACGGCATTTCCCGGGTGATTCTCGGCACGGCAGCGGTCAGTCATCCGGAGCTCGTTGTTTCCGCGGTAAAACGGTATGGGGAACGGATTGCGGTAGGGATTGACGCGCGAGACGGCATGGTCGCTCAAAATGGCTGGACGGAAACCTCCTCGATCGACCCTCTCAATCTCGCTCGTCGGATGGAGCGGGTTGGTGTAAAGTATTTGATCTTTACAGACATATCCCGTGACGGAACCCTTTCCGGGCCAAATCTTTCCATGCTAAAACAGCTTCAAAACGGCGTTTCCTGCCGTATTATCGCAAGCGGCGGCATCAGCAGCCTGAAAGACATCTCCGACCTCGCAGGTTTGAACCTGTATGGCGCAATCTGCGGAAAATCGATTTATGCAGGAACACTTGATTTGAAAGACGCCGTCACGCTCTGCGGGCAAATGGAAAGGGAGGGCTCGACTGTATGAATCTGTACCGAGCGGAAATCCGGGAGGATACGATCGAACCCTTCTTTCAGAAAGCGGATCTGCTCCCCGCTGTCGTACAGGAAGAGGGAACAGGCGATGTTTTGATGCTGGCCTATATGAACCGTGAATCCATGCGCAAAACATTGGAAACGGGCTATACATGGTTTTACAGCCGTTCCCGCAGGGAACTCTGGAACAAAGGAGCCACTTCCGGCCATGTGCAGAAAGTGACACGCATTCTTGGGGACTGCGACAACGATACCCTGCTGGTTGTTGTCCGCCAGACCGGCGCGGCTTGTCATACCGGTTCACACAGCTGTTTTTTCAATGAAATCTGGAGGAATACCGATGAGTAACGCTTTGCAGAATTTATATGATACCGTGATCAGCCGAAAGGACGAACACCAGGAGGGATCTTACACCTGCTACTTATTTGAGCAGGGACTTGATAAGATCCTGAAAAAATGCGGGGAAGAGTGCAGCGAAGTCATCATCGCTGCAAAAAACGGCAAAAAAAGCGATACGGTAGCTGAAATATCCGACCTGCTTTATCATTTAACCGTTTTAATGGCTCAGGAAGGAATTTCTCTGGACGATGTGGAAGCGGAATTAGAGAAGCGGAGCGAAAAAACCGGGAATTTGAAAAAATTCCATCAGGTTAATAAAAACACATAAGCGACAAAGACGCCGATGCAAACTGCACCGGCGCTGTTTTATTTGGCTGATTCGCGGCAAAGCGTCAACACCCCGGCACAGAAGGAAACCGGTTGAAACGCGCAGGTAAGACGCAAATCACTCATTTGTCGTGTGAATTCCTGCGCCGTAAAATAATATTCGTCCTCGTCCCAAATATCGGCGAATTTTCTGTGGCAGGTTTCATATTTCTCAGCGGTCCGGAAAGCTACATCCCCGATAATAATCTGCCCTTTCTCTGTCAAACGGTCCGCAAGACCGGTAAAAAAGCTGACTCTGCGGTTCACCGGAACGTGATGGAATGAATAGGTACCAAGGATAAAGTCGTATTTCCTTTGATCAAGCTCCTGCGGAAGTCCTTCCGTAAAGTCGCCCTGTGCCAGTACCGCCTTCGGCATTTTTTTCCTTGCCAGGCAAAGCATGTCTTTTGAAAAATCCATACCGAAAATCTCATAACCATCCGAATAAAGGCGAGAGGTAAGAGAAGCCGTTCCAAACCCAAGGTCCAACACGGCCGACCCGCCGCCTGACTGTATTCGATGATAAATCTCCGTTAAAACATTTTGATAGCCAGCGAAAGGGTAAGCATTTTCTTTCTCGTTCCGTGAAACTGTTTTGTCATAATCCGGCACCCAACGGTCGAAACCTTCCTGCGTAAGCATCAAATTTTCGCTCCTTTTCAATCATTTGTGAAAGCTCATCCCGTCAGGAAAAACGGTAAAATTCCTTTAAAAACCAGATGTTCTTTGCCTCAATCTCCCTGCCGTTCAAGTATTCCAGAATCCCCGAATCAGACTCAAACCGAAATTTCAGCTTATAGGAATAAAGGGCCTGATAAGGAAATCCCGACGCTTTGTTGCGGGCGTTGGTTCCGTATTTCCCGTCTCCGGCCAGCGGATGACCGATGGAAGCAAGATGAGCTCTGATCTGGTGCGTGCGTCCGGTCAGCAATTCCACCTCCAGCAGGCTGAATTCTTTCCGCTCCGATAAAACCCGATACCGGGTTCTGATCGTTCTGGTATCCGCTGTCGGTCTTTCTGAAATATAAACACGGTTTTGCGTTTCGTTTTTTTGCAGGTATCCTTCCAGCGTGGCTTCTTTTTTTGCGGAACGCCGCATACAACGCAAAGATAAAGCTTCTGCAGTTCGCGCTGTTTCACTTTTTCATTCATGATGCGAAGAGTTTCCGCGTTTTTTGCCGCCATTACGAGTCCGCCCGTGTTTCGGTCAATTCGGTTGATTAGTGCGGGAGCAAATGAATTTTCCTCATCGGGTCTGTATTCTCCCTTGTCAAAAAGATAATGCTGAACCCGCGCGATCAAAGAATCAAAATGATAACTCTCATCAGGATGGACAATCAGGCCGGGCTGTTTGTCCAAAACAAGCAGATTATCGTCTTCATATGCAACATTCAACCGGGCCGGTGCCTTCAAAAAATCATATTGTTTCGGCTGAGTCTGGAAAAATTCATCCTTTAAATACATCGACAGCACATCGTTTTCTGCTAACCGATCGGATATGCCGCACCGTTTGCCGTTCAGTTTAATATCTTTTTTGCGAATGCTCTTGTACAACATGGACTGAGGAAGATTTGGGAACGATTTGGTAAGGAATTTGTCCAGCCTTTGCCCGGCGTCATTCGCACCGATTACAACTGTTTTCATAATTTATATAATCTCCTGAATAAAAATGGATATATAATTGATTATATCATGATTTGAATGGAACGAAAGCCCGAAAAGGCTTTTCAAATAATATATTTTAGTATATAATAGAAAAAATAGAAGAAAAAACAAAGGGGATTCATGCATGACTCAGGAACGCGCTCTGGAAATATTCAACGAAGCGGGCGTTTTGCTGGAAGGACATTTTAAGCTGACCTCCGGCCGGCACAGCAACCGCTACCTTCAGTGTGCCAAAATTTTTCAAAACACCAGATACAGTGAAGAGCTTTGCGCTGCTCTTGCCGAAAAATATAAGAGCGAAGGTGTTGAAATTGTAATCGGGCCGGCAATGGGCGCTGTGCAGATGGCTTATGAAGTCAGCAGGGCGCTGGGATGTGAAAACTTCTTTACCGAACGCGGGGACGACGGCAAAATGACTCTGCGCCGCGGCTTCGCAGTGACCCCTGGGCAAAGAATACTTGTTGTAGAAGATGTTGTAACGACCGGAGGCTCTGTGCGCGAAGTAATAGAGCTTATTCGGAAAAGCGGAGGCATCGTTGCCGGGGTCGGTTCTATTGTGGACCGCACGGGGGGAGGAATCGATTTCGGCGTTCCGTATCAGGCGGTTGTTTCGCTAAAAGTAGAGTCATGGGAACCTCAGGACTGCCCTCTTTGTAAAGCGGGAGCCCCCGCTCCGATCAAACCGGGCAGCAGAAAGAGCTGATTCTTAATAAAAGGGAGCGGCTGCTTTTGGAGAAAAACACCACTGCACAAAATCGGAAGCAGCCTGAAACGGAATCTCTGCACGTAGGGCACAGGGAACGGGTAAAAAATCAATTTTTAGCCGGCGGGCTGGATTCTTTTCAGGCACATTCAGTTTTGGAACTTCTCCTTTTTTATGCAATTCCGCTTAAGGATACAAATCCGATTGCCCACCAGCTTCTGCAGAAATTCGGTTCTCTGTCCGGGACTTTCGACGCCCCGTTTGAAGAACTCCTGAAAGTTAACGGGATCGGAATGTCGGCGGCAACATTGATTAAATTGATTCCTCAGCTTTGCCGAAGGTATCAAGAGGACCTCGACCGCGATAAAACTTATATTTACAGCTACGACGAAGCCGGCAAGCGCCTGGTGAACAAATTTATCGGCCGCCAGAACGAAGTCGTGGTTTTGATGCTTCTGGACAGCAAGACCCGTGTTCTGTACTGCGATGTTGTGGATGAGGGAGCCGTGAATTCCGCCAGTATTTACATTAAAAAGATTGTCCGGCTCTCCGTGCAGTATGACGCCGTTTACGCTATTTTATCCCATAATCACCCTAGCGGAAATTGTCTGCCGTCCAAGCAGGATCTGAGCACAACGCGGTGGATCTATGAGGCGCTGGACACGGTGGAGGTCAGGCTGATCGACCACATCATCGTCAGCGGCAACGATTATCTTTCGATTGCAAAAAGCGAACTGATGCCGGATTTGTTTAACCCTGAACTGGAGTAAAAAATGGATTTTAAACTGGTTTCAAACTATCAACCGACCGGGGACCAGCCGAAAGCGATTCGGCAACTGGTGGACGGGCTTGGCAAGGGAGCGCGGGAGCAAACCCTGCTTGGAGTAACCGGCTCCGGAAAGACGTTTACCATGGCAAACGTCATTGCCCAAATGAACCGGCCGACCTTGGTGCTGGCCCATAACAAAACGCTTGCGGCACAGCTTTGTTCAGAATTTCGTGAGTTTTTTCCGGAAAACGCCGTGGAGTATTTTGTCAGTTATTATGATTATTATCAGCCGGAAGCATATATTCCCACGACGGATACCTATATTGAGAAGGACTCCGCAATTAACGACGAAATCGATAAACTTAGGCACTCCGCTACTTCCGCGCTTTCTGAACGCCGGGACGTGATTATTGTCGCCAGTGTTTCCTGCATTTACAGTCTGGGCGACCCAATCGATTACCGGACCATGGTCATTTCTCTGCGCCCCGGGATGAAGAAAAACCGTGACGAGCTGTTAAAAAGGCTGGTCGAAATCCAATATGAACGAAACGACGTCAATTTTATCCGAAATAAATTCCGCGTCCATGGCGACGTGGTCGAGATTTTTCCTGTTCAGTCCAACGACACGGCGGTACGCGTGGAGTTTTTTGGGGATGAGATCGACAGAATCCGCGAAATCAATCCTCTTACAGGGGATATTAAATCGGATTTAAAGCATATCGCGATATATCCCGCCTCTCATTATATTGTTCCGAAAGAAAAAATGATGCGCGCAATTTCCGAGATTAACCGGGAGATGGAGGAACGCGTAGCGCTGTTTCAAAGTCAGAACAAGCTGATCGAAGCACAGCGCATACAGGAGCGGACGCGTTACGACATGGAAATGCTGGGAGAGATCGGGTTTTGTAAAGGGATTGAGAACTACTCCCGCGTTCTTTCCGGGCGGGAACCCGGAAGCTCGCCGTTTACGCTGCTCGACTATTTTCCAAAGGATTTTATTCTTTTTGTGGATGAGTCCCATGTCACTCTGCCTCAGGTTCGCTCTATGTATGCGGGGGACAGAGCCAGAAAGGAAACGCTGATCAACTTCGGCTTCCGCCTTCCTTCCGCTTATGATAACCGCCCGCTGAATTTCGATGAATTTTACCGGCATATCAATCAGGCGGTCTTTGTCAGCGCGACGCCGGGCGACCTGGAAAAAGAAAAATCAGCGCAGATTGTCGAGCAGGTCATTCGTCCGACCGGACTGGTGGATCCGGAAATCATTGTAAAGCCGACCGAGGGACAGATCGACGATCTGATTTCGGAAATCAACCTGAGAGCCGCGAAGAAAGAGCGCGTGCTGGTTACAACGCTGACCAAAAAAATGTCGGAGGATCTTACGTCATATCTGGATTCCATGGGAATTCGCGTACGCTATATGCACCATGATATCGATACGATTGAACGAATGGAAATCATTCGCGACTTGCGGTTGGGCGAATTCGATGTACTGGTCGGGATTAACCTTTTGCGCGAGGGACTGGATATTCCGGAGGTTTCTCTGGTCGCCATTCTCGACGCGGACAAGGAGGGCTTCCTGCGCAGCGAGCGTTCTCTGATTCAGACCATCGGCCGCGCGGCCCGCAACGCGAACGGACAGGTGATCATGTACGCGGATTCCGTTACGCCCTCCATGGAGGCGGCAATTCGGGAAACCCAGCGCAGGCGCGATATTCAGATGCGGTACAATCAGGAACACGGCATAACGCCGAAAACGATCGTCAAGAATGTTTCCGACATTCTTGAAATCAGTTCCAAAAGAGAAGATTCGGATGCCGGCAAGAAACGCAAACGTCTTACGTCTTCCGAACGGAAACGAATGATAGAAGAGCTAACCAAGGAGATGAAAGCGGCCGCCAAGCTGCTGGAATTTGAGCACGCCGCATGGCTGCGCGACCGGATAAAGGAGCTCAGCAGCGGAAAGTAGCAGGATTACGGAGGAAGTATGTCAGCAAAAACCATTCTAGTCAAAGGCGCCAGAGAACACAATCTGAAAAATATCGATTTGGAGATACCGCGTGACAAGCTGATCGTCTTTACAGGGCTTTCCGGTTCCGGGAAGTCCTCGCTTGCGTTTGATACGATCTACGCGGAAGGGCAGCGCAGGTACGTGGAGTCCTTATCCTCGTATGCGCGGCAGTTTCTTGGGCAGGTGGACAAGCCGGATGTCGATTCCATCGACGGCCTTTCTCCGGCCATCTCCATCGATCAGAAAACAACCTCAAAGAACCCGCGTTCAACCGTCGGAACCGTCACGGAAATTTACGATTATCTGCGTCTGCTGTACGCCAGAATTGGGATTCCGCATTGCCCGGTCTGCGGCAGGGAAATCCGTCAGCAGACGATCGACCAGATTGTCGACCAGGTCATGAGCCTTCCGGAAGGCTCAAAAATTCTTGTGCTGGCTCCCGTTGTTCGTGAAAGGAAAGGGGAGCATCAGAAAGAATTCGAGGCCGCGAGGAAAAGCGGATATGTCCGCGTCCGTGCCGACGGCCTTATTTACGATCTTTCAGAAACCATCAAACTGGAAAAAAACAAAAAACATACGATCGAGATTGTTGTGGACAGACTCGTGATACAACCATCCGTGCGGTCACGCCTGGCTGATTCCATTGAAACGGCTTCCGGGTTGTCGGGCGGTTTAACCGTCATCAGCGTCGTTGACGGAGAAGATCATATGTTTTCACAAAACTATGCCTGTCCGGAGCACGGCGTCAGTGTGGAAGAGCTGACGCCCCGGATGTTTTCCTTTAACAATCCCTTCGGCGCATGCCCTAAATGTTCCGGTCTTGGACTCTTTATGAAGATCGACCCGAATCTGATTCTTCCCGATAAGAATCTCTCGATCAATCAGGGAGGCATCAAAGCCGGGGGATGGGCGATGGAAGGCAACACCATCGCTGCGATGTATTTTCAAGCGCTTGCGAAGCACTATCATTTTTCCCTTGACACTCCGGTCGGAAAGCTCCCGAAACAGATTATCGACATACTTCTGTACGGCACCAAAGGTGAAAAAATACGGGTGGAGCGAAGCACCGATTTCGCGCACAGCGTCTACCAAACTGAATTTGAAGGCGTCGTCAACAATCTTGAACGCCGCTACCGGGACACGCAAAGCAACTGGATCAAAGAAGAAATACAGTCCTATATGAGCGCGATCCCCTGCGATGCCTGCCATGGAAAACGGCTGTCTCCCGTCAGCCTTGCCGTGACGGTGGGCGGCATCAATATCGCCGACCTGTGCGACAAGTCCATCTCCGAAGCTCTTGAGTTTTTTGACCGTCTGAAGCTCTCGGAACGGGAAAATATGATTGCCCGGCTCATCCTGAGGGAAATTCGCAGCCGTCTCGGCTTTTTAAAGAACGTCGGCCTGGAATATCTGACGCTTTCCAGGTCGGCGGGAACTCTTTCCGGCGGAGAAAGCCAGCGAATCCGCCTTGCAACACAGATCGGTTCCTCCCTGACCGGCGTTTTGTACATTCTGGACGAACCCAGCATCGGCCTTCACCAAAGGGATAACACGAAGCTGCTTGATACGCTGAAGCACCTGCGGGACATCGGCAATACCGTCATTGTTGTCGAACACGACGAAGAAACTATGCTGGCCGCCGACCATATCGTCGACATCGGCCCCGGCGCTGGCGTCCATGGCGGAGAGGTCGTTTTCAACGGCAAGGTCCGGGATATTCTGAAATGCAAAGGTTCCGTTACCGGAGATTATCTGAGCGGGCGCAGGAAGGTTGATATTCCCGAGAAAAGGCGGGAAGGAAACGGGAAAAAGCTCTCCATCGTCGGCGCGTCGCAGAACAATCTGAAAAATGTCAGCGTGAATTTTCCTCTCGGCGAGTTTATCTGCGTCACCGGTGTTTCAGGTTCCGGAAAGTCTTCGCTGATCAATGAAATTCTTTATAAATACCTTGCCGCGGAACTGAACGGAGCCAAAACCCGCCCGGGTTCGTTTCAAAAAATTACCGGGCTGGACGCGCTGGATAAGGTCATCCAGATCGACCAGTCGCCGATCGGGCGCACGCCCCGTTCCAACCCGGCGACCTACACCGGCGTCTTTACCGATATTCGGGATTTGTTTGCGTCCACGCAGGACGCCAAACTTCGCGGCTATACTTCCGGCCGGTTTTCCTTTAACATGAAGGGAGGGCGCTGTGAAGCCTGCGAGGGAGACGGAATCATCAAGATTGAGATGAACTTTCTTCCGGACGTTTACGTTCCCTGCGACGTCTGCAAGGGAAAGCGCTATAACCGTGAAACACTCGAAATCAAATATAAGGGAAAAAGCATTTATGACGTACTGGAAATGACCGTGGAAGAAGGGCTTCAGTTCTTTTCCGGCATTCCACGCATCGCGCGGAAACTGCAGACGATTTACGACGTGGGACTCGGCTATGTAAAAATCGGCCAGCCCGCGACCACGCTGTCGGGCGGAGAAGCACAGCGGGTCAAGCTGGCGTCTGAGCTGAGCAAACGCCCGACTGGAAGAACCATCTACATTTTGGACGAGCCAACCACGGGCCTTCATATCGCGGACGTTCATAAACTGATCGAAGTTCTTCAGAAACTGGTCGACGGCGGAAACACGGTTCTTGTCATTGAGCATAATCTGGACTTGATTAAGACGGCGGATTATATTGTTGACCTGGGGCCGGAGGGAGGAAACGCCGGAGGTCAGATTGTCGCCACCGGTACCCCGGAAGAAATTGCAATGGTTCCCGAATCCTATACAGGACAATATCTGAAAAAAATGCTGGAGGGAAAGGATTCTGCCGAGTAGCTTAAAACGAACCGCAATATGGAAAAGACAAGCCTGAAATGGGCATAAAAAGAGCCGCTATGAACCGTATCCTCAAAAGCCAGTCAGGATTTTGCCTGGCTTTTGACATTTCATAGCAGGCTCCGATTTTTTTTGCAGCAGTGGGGAATCCCCGCCGCTGCTAATTTTTTTGCTGATATTTTTTGACAATCAGATTGGCGCATTTATAGACGTCGCCGCCGCCGAGGGTCAAAATCAGATCGCCGTCTTTCGCATGTTCCAGCATATAGTCCGAAATCTCATCAAATGTTTTAAACCAGACACACCCCGGAATTTTGTCGGCCAGGTCTTTGGCATAGATATGATACGTATTCGTTTCGCGAACGGCAAGAATTTCAGAAAGCACGACCCGGTCCGCGATTTGTAAAACCTTTGCAAAGTCGTCCAGCAGCATATAGGTTCTGGAATACGTATGCGGCTGAAAAACAGCCCAGACCCGTGAAAAGCCCATCTGCTTTGCGGCGGTCAGCGTCGCCGCGATTTCGGTTGGGTGGTGCGCAAAATCATCGGCCACCGTAACCCCGCCATATTCGCCCAGCAGTTCAAATCTGCGGTGGACTCCCGTAAACTGATGCAGATTTTCCGCAATCACTTTGGGCTCTATGCCCAGATGGTCCGCGACCGCAAAAGCGGCCAGGGCGTTATAAATGTTGTGCTTGCCCGGAACACTCAGGGTGACTTCGGCCAGTTTTTCGCCCTTTCGATAAACGACGAATTTTTCACGGGCCCGTAGTGTATTGCAAATTTCGTCCGCGTAATAATCGTTTTCCTTGTCAAACCCATAGGTGAGAATCTCCTTCCCCTCGAGGCCCTCAACCGCTTTCATTGCGTTTTTATTGTCCCCGTTTACGACAAGAAGGCGGGATGTCTGTTCGGCAAACTGATGAAAAGAGCGAATGGTGTTTTCCACCGTGCCGAAATAATCAAGGTGATCGTTATCAATATTCAGAATTACGGAAATTGCGGGGTGTAGTTGCAGAAAAGTATCGACATACTCACAGGCTTCGCAGACGATGGTGTCGGAATGCCCCACGCGTCCGTTTCCGCCGATGAGCGGCAGTTTCCCTCCAATTACAGCGGAGGGGTCTTTTCCGGCGCCGATCAGAATCTGAGTGATCATGGCCGTCGTCGTCGTTTTGCCGTGCGTTCCGGAAACAGCCACTGCGTTTTCATACCGGCGAGCCACCATCCCGAGCATAACGGACCGCTCGACCGTCGGTATATTTTTCTCCCGCGCGGCCACCAGCTCCGGGTTATCCGGCTTTACGGCGGCGGTGTAAACCACCAGTTCGGCTCCGTCGATGTTCTCCGCTTTTTGCCCCATGAAAACCGGGATCCCGTAAGAACGGACCCGCTCCAGAGTATCCGATTCGCTGATATCCGACCCGGTCAGTTGATAGCCCTGATGGAACAGAATTTCGGCAATCGGGCACATCCCCGATCCTCCGATTCCAACAAAATGTATTTTTTTAACCTTTGACAGGGTGTCGTATAATTCCATAAGTTTTCTCCTTACCATTGTTTTTGTGCAGAAAGCGCTCAAATAAATATATTGCCAAACATATTTATAATAATCACATTTTGGAATATATGCAACAGAAAATATATTTTTGCATTTCTTCCATAGAATCACATTGCAGGAACCACCTCCATACTATGTTAGAAGAAAATAGCAGGGGGCTTCTCTTTATGAAAGAAAACTGCAGTTTCGGAGTTTTGGGCGGGGACGGGCGGCAGATCGCAATGGCGGAATCCATCGCCGCGGACGGCTTTTCCGTATACGCCTTTGGTTTTGAGGATGTGGAGTTTCACGAAATGATTCGCAAGTCGGAATTAGAGGAAGTGATTAGACACTGTGAATCTATCATTCTTCCTTTGCCGGTAACCTCCGACGGAATTCACCTGAAAGCGGATTACAGTAAGAAGCAGATTGTATTGGACGATAATTTTGCAGAGCTTCTGCGAGACAAACAAGTTTTCGGCGGTAAAATGGGGCGGCTTTTTCAAACGAGCAGGCAGTGGGACCGCATCAATACGCACGATTACAGTTTGCGGGAGGAGTTTGCCGTTCGCAATGCGGTTCCCACGGCGGAAGGCGCCATTGAAATCGCGATGAGGGAATACCCCGGCACATTGAACGGAAGCCGGTGCCTTGTCGCCGGGTACGGTCGGATTGGCAAAGTGCTTTCCCGGATGCTTTACGGAATCGGAGCCCGTGTCACTGTCAGCGCAAGAAAACAAGCGGATCTCGCATGGATTCGTTCCTGCGGATACTCGGGCATTTTGACGGAGCAGGTTGGAACGGGAAACTACGACATGATTTTTAACACAATTCCGTATCCTGTTTTTGATCGTTCCGTTTTGACAAAAATGCAATGTGATCCTCTCATTATCGATCTTGCGTCTCTTCCGGGCGGAGTGGATCTGCAGGCTGCGGAAGAGCTGGATCTTCATGTGATTCATGCGCTCGCGCTTCCGGGAAAAGTCGCGCCGAAGGCAGCTGGAGAAATCATCAAAGAAACGATTTATCATATTCTGAAGGAGTGTCGGCGTTTTGAATGAGATTACGTTCGGATTCGCAATGTGCGGATCGTTTTGTACGTTTGACAGCGTACTGGACGAAATGAGAAAAATTGCCGGGCAGGGTTACAGGCTTTTGCCGATCATGTCGGAAACCGCTTCTTCCACCGATACACGTTTCGGCAGGGCGAAAGATTTTCTCTGGCAGGTCAGCGACATTTGCGGCAAAGATGTCATTACAAGTATTGTCGGTTCCGAACCGATCGGCCCCAAAAAGCTTGTCGATCTGATGATCGTCGCGCCGTGTACCGGCAACACGCTTGCAAAACTTGCAAACGGTATTACGGACACAGCTGTTACAATGGCCGTCAAATCCTGTCTGAGAATCGGAATTCCGGTCGTGCTGGCTCCGGCCACAAACGATGCTCTGGCTGCCTCCGCGCAGAATTTGGGCAGGCTGATGAATGTAAAACATATTTATTTCGTACCCATGCGCCAGGACAATCCCGAAAAGAAACCGAATTCCGCCGTGGCGGACTTCAGCCTGATTCTTCCAGCCGCTCTCGCGGCTTTGCAGGGAAATCAGCTTCAGCCGGTGTGGCGATAGAAAAAATCAAAACACAGCTTGAAATTCAAAGTAAAAATTGCTATGATTGGAAACAGATTGGAAGTGAAACGGATGCTCTACTGCGCAAAATGCCAGGTTCTTGCCAAATCGGAGGCCGTATGCCCATCCTGCGGAAGCAAAAAGCTTCGGGAGGTTCGGGCAAACGACCCCGTTATGCTTTTTACGGCAGATGAAATGCAGTGCGGCATGATCCGCGCTGCGTTTGACAGCAACGGCATTCCTCATGAAGAACGAATGTGCGGGCCTGGTGCGCCGCCTTCTATTTTGTACGGAAAAATGCCGAATTCGCTTTATCATATTTTCGTTCCGTATGGGGAAGTGGAACGCTGCGAAGAGATTTTGCACGGAATCGGGGCACTGGGCGAAAACAAATTCGAAAGAAACGGCCCTCAGAATTCAGATGAAGACCCATCGGCAGCGATGAGCCGCGGAGAGCGTATTTTGGTACGTATCCTATCGGCTGTCATGTTTCTGGCTCTTGTCTGGGGCGTTGTATCGATTGCGGATGAATTCATTGATTTTATAAAATCCGCACTTACTTAAAGTATATTTAATAAAAGGAGTTTTTTCATGGGATACCATATAGATACAGACTGCATTCATGCGGGATACGAACCGAAAAACGGAGAATCCAGGGTTCTTCCGATTGTTCAGAGCACAACATTTAAATACGACAGCGCGCAGACGCTTGGCGAGCTTTTTGATTTGAAAGCCGACGGATTTTTTTATACCAGAATCGGAAACCCGACGATTGATGCCGTGGAGAAAAAAATCGCCGTGCTGGAAGGAGGAGTCGGCGCGCTTTTAACATCCGCCGGGCAGGCCGCTTCTCTGATCTCAATTTTAAATATTTGTCACTCCGGCGACCATATGATTGCCTGCAGCGCAATTTATGGCGGAACCTTCAATCTTTTTTATAAAACCATACGTGAAATGGGGATTGAATGCACCTTTGTCTCCGCCGACAGCACAAAAGATGAACTGGACGCGGCTTTTCAGGAAAATACGCGCTGTGTGTTTACGGAAACACTTTCCAACCCGTCCCTTATCGTAACCGATCTTGAATTGTTCGCAAAAGCGGCTCACGAGCACGGTGTCCCGCTGATTGTCGATAATACTTTTCCAACCCCCGTCAACTGCCGTCCGTTTGAATTCGGAGCCGATGTTGTCGTGCATTCCACTACAAAATACATGGACGGGCACGCGGTTCAGGTCGGCGGCGCGATAGTGGACAGCGGCAATTTCAACTGGGACAACGGAAAGTTTCCTATGCTGACCGAACCGGACGATTCCTATCACGGAACGGTTTATACGAAGGACTTCGGGAAAAGCGCCTATATTGTCAAGGCGCGCGTTCACCTGATGCGGGACCTTGGGGCACAATCGTCCCCGATGAATGCATTTCTTCTCAATCTTGGTCTTGAAACGCTTGCGCTACGCATGCAGCGGCATTGTTCCAACGCGACGGCGGTTGCGGAATTTCTGGAAAGCAACGACAAAATCGAATGGGTCAATTACCCCGGCCTGAAAAGCAGCAAATACTATGAGCTTGCCAAAAAGTATATGCCGCACGGAACCTGCGGCGTTATTTCCTTTGGAGTAAAGGGCGGCAGGGACGCGGCGGCAAAGTTCATGGAAAACCTCGAACTTGCTTCCATTGTCATCCATGTTGCCGACCTGCGCACCTGTGTCCTGCACCCTGCAAGCACCACGCATCGGCAGTTGAATGATGAGCAGCTGAAAGATGCCGGCATCAGCCCCAATATGATCCGTTTGTCCGTCGGGATTGAAAACATCGAAGATATCCTCGGCGATATCAAACAGGCCCTTGCTAAGCTCTGAATAGAATCTTGTATCAAAATTGCCTCCCGGAAAAAGAGAACCGGAAGGCAATTTTTATTTCACTGTTTTCAGCTTTTTTCCGGACAGGAATATGCGGTCTCCGTGCTCCGAAAGCATCATTGCGATAAAAATCAGCAGAAATCCGCCAAAGGTTCGTATGGTGAGGGACTCATGCAGAAAAACGATGCCGCAGATAGTTCCGAAAACAGATTCCAGAGACATGATCAGTGAAGCTTTTGCCGGCGGCGTATACTTTTGACAAATCGTCTGAAGAACGGTCGTCAGCATGGTACCGATGATGCCAAGATACAGAAGAGAGAAAACGGATTGAGCCGGCAGGGAAGTCGGAATCTTTTCCGTCCATACAGCAAACGGTAACGCAAAAATTACTGTGGCAAACGCTTGCGTAATGCAGATCAGAATAGGGTCGTGTTTTTCGGTAAGAATACTGATGGTTACGATCTGCATTGCAAAAAACAGCCCGCAGGCGAGAGAAAGCAGGTCGCCCGGATTCATGGAAAAACCATTCTGAATGGAAAGCAGACCGACTCCCGTAATACACATACAGGCTGAAACAAGATGAAAAAGTCGAGGCTGCTGTTTTCGCACCGCCCAATACAAAAATGGAACAATGACACAGTAGACCGCGGTGAGAAATGCATTTTTTCCGGCCGTGGTATATTCAACCCCGACTGTCTGCAGTTCATATCCGGCAAAATTTTGAAGGCCGATTACAAAACCCCATTTGATATAAAAGAGGTTGATCTGTTTCAATTTTTTAAAAAAGAAAAGACAGAGAAACACAGCCGCGATACTGAATCGCAGCACAATCATGGTTGCGGCCGGCACCGTGTCCGTTGCGTTTTTTACAACAACAAAGCTGCTGCCCCAAATCATTGTGACAAGAACAATGCCCAGCTCCGCAGCAACTGATCGATTTCGTAAAATTCTCAACTTAGCACCTCAATCCTAAAATACGACAATGAAATATTATAGCATTCCTTTCAACAATCGGCAATACGGAAAAATACGTTTCTAATTTGTAAATTTTAATGGAATCCTATCGAATCATTCTTTTCTAACTTGTGGAACTGTGGTATAATTATTTTTGTTTCACCGAATCTGTTTTGGAGATGAAATCAATAATGACAGGAATTGAACAGCGGGCTGTTTGCAGCGGCGTGAATTTCCGCAGCATACGGGATGATCGTTTTAAAACAATCCGCATGTCCGTTCATTTTTTATGGCCTCTTGCAAAAGAGACCGTTTCTGAAAATTCCATTCTTCCTTTTCTGCTCAGTCGTGCAAGCAGAAAATATCCTGATTTCTCAAAATTAAACGCACATCTGGCCGAACTTTACGGAGCGGTACTGGATGCAAATGTACAAAAGCTTGGGGACATTCAGGTTCTATCCGTTTCAGCATCCGGAATTGCGGACCGTTATTCCTTGAACGGGGAGAGTGTTTCCGCAGAATTGGCCAAGCTTCTGTGCAGCATTATATTTGACCCGCCGTTGGAAAACGGCCTTTTCCCCGTTCAGGGCTTTGAACAGGAAAAACGCCAGCTGATCGAAATGGTGGACTCTGAATTTAACGACAAACGCATGTATGCCAAGCTGAAGTGCGAAGAGTTAATGTGTGCAAAAGAACCTTACGGGATCGGCCGCTGCGGAACAAGGCAGCAAATTCAGGAGCTGAAACGCGAGGACCTGACTCAGGTATGGGAAAACCTGATTCACCGTGCAAAAGCTGAGATTATGGTTTTGGGTGATTGCGACCCGGAACCCGTTTATCAGGATTTTTACGCCGCGTTTCAAAATCTTGCCAGAACTGATTCTGTTGATTGCCCGAATCAGTCAGTGCCGTCGGCAGCAAGCGCCGCCGAAACCACTGAAAAAATGGATGTTGTGCAGTCGAAGCTGGTCATGGGATTCCGCACCGCGTGCGCGGAACCTGATGCCGGCGTTCCTGCCATGAAACTTTTTAACGCGCTCTTCGGCGGTACTCCAAGCTCAAAGCTGTTCTTGAATGTTCGGGAAAAACTGAGCCTATGCTATTACTGCAGTTCCCAGTTTAACCCCATGAAAGGCATTCTGCTGGTTCAAAGCGGAGTGGAAACAAAGAACATCGACCGGGCAAAGCAGGAAATTCTCAATCAGCTGGAAGAGGTTCAAAAGGGCAGCTTTGATGAAAATGAGCTGGCGGCAGCCAAATTGAGCCTTTGCAACAGCTACCGCACCTTGTCGGATTCCCTTGACGGACTGGAAGCCTGGTATTTATCCCAGACGTTCCGTCCAAAGGTTAAAAGGACTGAGGAAGAGGCGGAGCTGGTAAACGCCGTCACAAGAGAACAGGTGATTGAAGCCGCGCGGAAGTTAACCCTTGACACGGTATATCGTCTGGAAGGAAGCGGGGTGGAAGCCTGATGGATTGGCTGAAAAAAATCACAAGCGAACGTACCGGAGATTTCTATTATACCGGAAAGCATTCCTCCGGACTTACGGTTACTGTTTATCCAAAGGAAAAAAACAATTCGACCTACGCGATTTTCGGTACAAAATACGGGTCGATTGACAACTGCTTTAAAACCGCTCAGGAAAGCGAGCCTCATCGGGTCCCGGCCGGAATTGCTCATTATCTGGAGCATAAAATGTTTGAAAGCGAAGACGGGGACGCTTTTGAACGCTTCGCGAAAACCGGCGCGTCGGCAAATGCCTACACGTCGTTTGACATGACCTGTTATTTATTTTCCTGCACGGAAAACGTCTATGAATCCCTGAAGATTCTTCTTGATTTTGTTCAGTCTCCGTATTTTACGGAGCAAACCGTGCAAAAAGAGCAGGGTATCATTGGTCAGGAAATTAAAATGTACGACGATGACCCGCAGTGGAGGGTCCTTTTCAATCTCCTTGACGCTCTCTACCAAAAGCATCCGGTCAGAACAGATATCGCCGGGACAGTAGAAACGATCGCTAAAATTACGCCGGATTTATTGTATCAATGCTATCATACTTTTTATAACCTCAACAATATGGTGCTTTGCATCGCCGGCAATGTTCAGCCGGATCGGGTTGCGGAAATGTGCGACGAAATGCTAAAGCCCGCGCAGCCCGTTCAGATTGATCGGATTTTTGAACAGGAGCCCGACCATATCGTTAAAGCTAGAGTGGAACAAAAGCTCTCTGTTGCGGTGCCGCTTTTTGAACTTGGTTTTAAAGAAAAAGTCTCATCGAAACGTCCTTCCGTAAAAGAGATAGCGGAAACCGAAATACTGCTTGAGGCCATTTCTTCCAACGCAAGTCCCTTATTCCGCCGCCTGCTGGACGCGGGCCTGATTAATGAAGCTTCGTTCGGCAATGAGTATTTTGAAGGTCCCGGTTACGCATCCGTGATTTTTTCAGGTGAATCAAAAGACCCGGAACAGGTTGCTCAGGAAATTAAGCGGGAAATTGAAAACGTTCGGAAAAACGGTTTTGACCGAAGAATCTTTGAATGTGCGAAAAAGGCGGTGTACGGCAGAAATATCGCTTCGCTCAATCATGTGGGCAGCATAGCAAATTCACTCGTCTCTCTTGCCTTTTCCGGCCGTGAGTTATTCCAGTATATTGACGCCGTCGCGCAGACGGATCTGAATTCCGTGATGGCTAGGCTTGAGAATCAGCTGCATTCGGAATTTTCATCGCTTTCTGTCATTTTCCCCAATCAATAATAAACTAAAACCTCCGGAGCTTTCCACGCTGAAGCCCGGCGGGTATCATCTATTAAAAACCTGTGCTGCGTGGAGAAATGGTGGTATAAGATGTATCATGTTCAATTCCCGGGACTTGGTATTAATGTTACCCTGGATCCCATCGCTTTTAAAATTGGCAATCATCCGATTGCCTGGTACGGAATCATTATCGCAACCGGATTCCTCCTGGCTTTTCTTTATGCATTGCAAAGCTGTAAAAAATTCCGGGTTGACCCGGACCGTTTTGTCGATGTTGTCATGGTCGGAATTATTTTCGGCGTAATAGGAGCCAGGCTTTATTATGTCTTGTTTGATTCAAGCAGCCAGTATATTGAAAATCCTATCAGCGTTTTTTATATCTGGAACGGCGGACTTGGAATCTATGGCGGAATCATCGGTGGTTTGCTGTTCGGCTCCTTGATGGCAAAGCTCCGCAAGCTCAGTATCCCTGCTGTTCTTGATCTGGCTTCACTAGGTTTTTTAATCGGACAATGCATCGGGCGCTGGGGCAATTTTGTCAATCAGGAAGCTTTTGGAACAGGAACCAACCTGCCTTGGAGGATGATTAGTGAGAACACGGATCTCGTTTCAGCAGCCGGAGTGCATCCTTGCTTCCTTTATGAATCGCTCTGGTGTCTGCTTGGCTTTATTCTGCTACATATTTTCAGCAGAAAATACAGAAGATACGACGGGCAAGTTTTTTTACTTTACACTCTCTGGTACGGCGTTGGGCGGTTCTTTATCGAAGGTCTGCGAACCGACAGCTTGATTACTCCGGTCATCCCGCTGAGAGTGTCTCAGGTTGTTGCGGCTGCCGCCGTAATTGCAGCCATCGTACTTCTGATTGTATTCAGAAACAGAACGGTTTTGACCGGCTGCGGTTCACGCAAAATTATGGAACTGAATTCTATTGTCGATGAAGTAAAACCGGAAGAAATCGAAGAAACATACACAGACGACGGGACAAGTACGATTTTTGATTCCGCGGAGCAAGCCAGAACTTATATGAACGAAGAATCTGAAACAGCCGACCAAACCGAAAGCGACTCTGAAGATAAGCCGCAGGATGCGCCGGCGGCGGACGCTTCTTTACAGGACGAAAAAGCCGGAGGGGAGGAAACAAAAGATGGCGAAGCTGATTGACGGCAAGGCAATTTCTGCGCAAATCAAAGCGGAAACAGCTTTGGAAGTTCAGGAATTGAAGGACAAGGGCATTATTCCCGGTCTGGCGGTGGTTCTGGTTGGCAATGATCCGGCCTCCCAGACTTATGTAAATCTGAAAGAAAAGGCCTGCGCTGCGGCTGGAATTTATTCAGAGAAATACGCATTGCCCGCAAATACCCACCAGGACGATCTTTTTGATTTGGTAAACCGGCTGAATCACAAAAAAGAGATTCACGGCATTTTGGTACAGCTGCCTCTTCCCGATGGTTTGGATGAAGAATCCGTCATTGAGACGATTGATCCCTGGAAAGATGTCGACGCATTTCATCCTTCCAACGTCGGAAGAATTATGATTGGTAATTATCGTTTTCTACCGTGCACACCTGCGGGAATCATGGAAATGCTGCATCGTGAGAAAATTTCTGTTGCCGGTAAAAAATGTGTGGTTGTGGGACGGAGCAATATTGTCGGCAAGCCAATGGCAATGCTTTTGCTGCACGACAACGGAACCGTTACCATTTGCCACAGCAAAACAAAAGATCTCGAGGAAATCTGCCGCTGCGCCGATGTTCTGGTTGCCGCCGTCGGCAAGCCGAAATTTATTACCGCCGATATGGTAAAGCCGGGCGCATGTGTGGTCGATGTGGGAATGGATCGTGATGAAAACGGCAAGCTTTGCGGAGACGTTGATTTTGAGCCGGTCAGCAGACTAGCTTCCTACATCACGCCGGTTCCAGGCGGAGTCGGTCCCATGACAATCGCGATGCTTCTTCGGAATACGGTTACGGCCGCAAAAATC
Source organism: Caproicibacter fermentans (assembly GCF_014303955.1). NCBI lineage: Bacteria > Bacillati > Bacillota > Clostridia > Eubacteriales > Acutalibacteraceae > Caproicibacter > Caproicibacter fermentans. Next base: position 481,634 of record NZ_CP060286.1, read on the forward strand.
CAAAACGCGATTCCGGACCGCCAGAAAGTCTGCTGACTGTATGGGCAGCCTCTTAAACTCAGTCCGTTCTCCAAAGGATCTGCAGCAGCTGACGCCGGAGCAGTTGCCTCAATTATGCGCAGAGATCCGTGAAAAAATAATTCAGACCGTCTCCACTAACGGAGGACATCTGGCATCAAATCTCGGGGTTGTGGAACTCACGGTTGCGCTGCACCGGGTTTTTCATTCACCGGAGGACAAAATTGTCTGGGATGTCGGACATCAGGCTTACACACATAAAATGCTGACCGGAAGACTGGACCGGATCGGGACGATACGGACACGCGGAGGACTTTCCGGGTTTCCCAATCGTCAGGAAAGCCCTCATGATCCATTGACTTCCGGGCACAGCAGCACTTCCATATCGGCGGCACTGGGCATCTTCAAAGCAAAGGAACTAAAGGGTGACGCGGGCCACGTCGTCGCTGTAATCGGGGACGGCGCGCTGACCGGCGGTCTTGCTTATGAAGGGATGAATAACGCGGGCCGGCTTCACAAAAATTTTATTGTTATTTTAAACGACAATAAAATGTCAATATCCCGCAATGTCGGATCCATGGCGCGCTATCTCGCGCGAATTCGTACAAAGCCGTCCTATTTTAGAATCAAAGGTAATATTGAAAATACTCTTGATCATATTCCGGGAGTAGGAAGACCATTTCGGCATGCCTTGACGAAATCAAAATCCATTCTGAAACAACTTCTGTATAACAGCACGATCTTTGAGGATATGGGTTTTTACTATTACGGTCCGTTTGACGGACACGACACGGAAAAGCTGATGGAAGTCTTTCAAAATGTCAAAAGTATTCCGCACCCCGTTTTGATTCACGTTCTAACACGGAAGGGAAAGGGATATTCCTATGCGGAGGAAAATCCCAAAGCCTTTCACGGGGTTTCCTGCTTTAATGTCGAGACCGGGAAAGCGGTAACGGCTGCGGGCAGTTTTTCCTCGGTTTTTGGCAGCAAACTCTGTTCTCTTGCCTCTGAGGATGAAAGAATCTGTGCCATAACGGCCGCAATGCAGGAAGGCACGGGTTTATCAGTCTTTTCGCAAAAGTACCCGGAGCGTTTTTTCGATACCGGTATCGCGGAAGAACACGCCGTTACGTTCGCGGGCGGGCTCGCCTGCGGAGGAATGCTTCCTGTGTTTGCGGTTTACTCCTCGTTCCTGCAAAGGGGATACGATCAGCTGATTCATGATGTTTCCCTGCAAAGGACAAAAATCGTTCTTGCGGTTGACCGTGCCGGAATTGTCGGGGAAGACGGTGAAACACATCAGGGAATTTTTGACGCTGCTTTTCTGAAAACGATTCCTGGTATCACTATTTACTCTCCTTCCTATTATGATGAGCTTCAAAGCAGCATGAGACAAGCCCTTTACGATTGCGATGGACTGGCTGCGGTTCGTTATCCCCGTGGAGAACAGCTTTTTCGACCGTTTGATTTTCATGGGAGTCGTAAAGCCTATTGCCTTTACGGCAATGAATCCGCTGACATTGCACTCATTACTTATGGCAGGCTCTTTTCAAACGCATGTCAGGCGCTGTCCCTTTTGAAAGAAAGAGGGATTGAGGCCAGAATTATAAAGCTGAACCGGATCTTCCCAATCGACCGGGAAGCCATCCGGGAGGCACTGAAAGCAAAGGCTGTTTTTTTCTTTGAAGAAGGAATTGCACAGGGCGGCATCGGTGAACATTTTTCTTTTCTTTTGAACCAGGCCGCTTATCAAGGCAAGTTTTATCTCCGTGCGATCAACGGTTTTGTGCCGCATGAAACGATGATGCAGGCTTTGGAACAGCTTGGGCTCAGCGCCGGAGAAATGGCAGAATTGATTGTATCGGAGTGCTCGGATTGATTGAGAAAAAAAGGCTTGACTGCCTGATTTTTGACCAGGGCTATACGGAAAGCAGGGAAAAGGCCAAAGCGGTCATTATGGCCGGAAAAGTGTATGTAAACGGACAGAAACAGGATAAGGCCGGGACGATGTTGCCGCAGGACGTTCAAATTGAGGTTCGCGGCGACCGGCTGCCCTACGTAAGCCGTGGCGGTTTGAAGCTGGAAAAAGCTCTTGCATCTTTTCCGATTGATCTGAAAAATAAAGTGGTAATGGATATCGGCGCTTCAACCGGCGGTTTCACAGACTGCATGCTTCAGAACGGAGCAAAAAAGGTATATTCCATAGATGTCGGGTACGGTCAGTTGGCGTGGAAGCTGCGTACCGATTCCCGCGTGGTCAATCTTGAGAGAACCAATGTGCGTTATCTGACCGAAGAACAGATTCCGGAACCAATCGATTTTTTCAGCGTGGACGTATCTTTTATTTCTCTGCGTTTGGTTTTGCCGGTAGCTCACCGGTTTCTGGCGGCAAACGGCCAGGCCGTTTGCCTGATTAAGCCTCAGTTTGAGGCCGGCCGGGAGAAGGTAGGAAAAAAAGGAGTCGTCCGGGATAAAAGGGTACATGTTCAGGTAATTGAGCGAGTGATCAGCTTTGTGAAGGAAATCGGATTTTCTGTTCTTGGCCTGACTTTTTCGCCTGTTAAGGGGCCGGAAGGAAATATAGAATACCTGTTATCCCTTCAAAAATCCGATCTGCCCTCGGACTTTGCGCCGGATATCGCTTTATTGGTCGAAGAATCCCACCGGGAGCTGAATGGCGGTGAATCAAAATGAATGTCGCGGTGATTCCAAACCTGAGCAAAGATCATGCCGGACGCCATACGCAGAAACTCATTCAAAAACTGCGGGAACTTGACATGAATGTGCTGATGAAAGCGGAACTCCAACCAACCTTTCAGAATGCGGAAGCCGTTTTTTTCAATAACATGGCTGAGATGGTTCGGTCCTGTGATCTCATCATTGCCGTCGGCGGGGACGGCACCATCATTCACTGTGCCAGAAACGCCGCAGTCGCCGGAAAACCGATTCTCGGAATGAATACCGGAAGGCTTGGGTTTATCGCCGGTTTAGAGACTGATGAGCTGGACAGCCTGATGAAACTCAAAAATGGGAATTACTGCGTTGAGGAACGAATGATGCTGGAAATCCGGGTGAATGACAATGGTACGCCCAAGGTTTTTACAGCATTAAACGATGCCGTTGTCGCACGGGGAGCACTTTCGCGGATTCTTGATTTAAAGGTCAGACTGGACGATGCCAGAGTATGCGATTACCGCTCCGACGGTTTGATTATCGCGACGCCGACCGGTTCCACGGCGTACTCATTATCCGCAGGGGGACCGATTATCGACCCGGAACTGAGCTGCATTCTTCTTTCTCCTATCTGCCCGCACTCTTTGCTGAGCAGACCGGTGGTTTTTGGTCCGGGTGCAAAACTGTGCGTTCAGGCTCATTCCGACTACGAGAGTGAAATAATCCTTACGATCGACGGTGAGATATTTATCAAAATTCCGGACGGCACCAAAATCGAATTTTCCAAAGCGCCCGGCACCGTTAAAATAATAAAATTGAAAGACAGTAATTTTTACGAGATCGTAACCGATAAACTTGGAGAGAGGAGAAATGAGCATGAAAGAACGACGGCATGCGAAAATACTGGAATTAATCGGGAAATATTCCATTGATACGCAGGAGGAATTACTTCGCCGTTTACGCGATGAAGGCTATGAGGTGACACAAGCTACAGTTTCCCGCGACATTAAGGAGCTTCGTCTGATCAAAACGCTGACGGCAGGCGGCAAATACAGATATACGGTTGGGCAGGAGGAAGCGAAAGATTACACCACAAAATTCTATTCGCTTTTTTCCGACGCTGCTTTGTCGGTGAGATTTGCACAGAATATGATTGCCATAAAGTGCCTGACCGGAATGGCCAACGCTGTCTGTGCCGCAATGGACACCCTTCACTGGGAGAATATTGTTGGCACCCTCTCAGGGGACGATACCATTTTTATTCTGATGAGCGATGAGAACGCTGCGGAAGGGCTGTCTGCGGATCTGAAAAAATTTATCAGGTGATTGCCATGCTGACACAGCTTTATATTGAAAACATTGCCGTGATTGAAAAGGCGCGAATCGAATTCGGCGCCGGCTTTAATGTTCTGACCGGTGAAACCGGAGCGGGTAAATCCATTGTCATTGATTCCATCAATGCGGTCCTGGGAGAAAGGACTTCCCGGGAATTGATCCGCACGGGCGCAGACCACGCCCTGGTTTCTGCCGTATTCGAACTGAAAGACGGATCCGCGGTGCAAAAGCTGGAGGAATCGGGCTATTCTGTGGAAGAAGACGGAACTTTGATACTCCAGCGTGAAATCTCATCTGACGGCAAGTCTTCCTGCCGAATTAACGCGCGTCCCGCCACGGTTTCCGCCCTTAAGGGGATCGGCAGTATGCTGATTAACATCCATGGTCAGCACGAAAGCTACGGCTTGCTGTCGCCTGAATTACATATCGCTTATCTGGACAGCATGGGGCTGCCTGAAGCGCTTTTGAAACGCTACCGGGAGGCTTTCCATTCCATGCAGAATATGAAGGCAAGCCTGGATTCCAGTAAAATGGACCAGTCACAAAAAGCGCGGCAAATCGACCTTCTGACTTATCAGATCAATGAGCTAGAATCGGCGAACCTTCATCCGGGCGAGCAGGAAGACCTGAACCGTCAAAAGAATCTGTATCGGAATTCAGAGCGCGTTGCGCAGGCAATTTCACAGGCAAAGACCGCATTGAGCGGGGATGAGGAGACCGCCGGGGCGGTTTCGGCCGTATCGGATGCTGCCGATGCGCTGAACACCGCGGAAAACTATCTTCCCGAACTGCACGGTCTGGCGGAACGGCTGCAGGCGATTTCTTATGATCTGGAAGACTGCAGCGATGAAATGCGGAATTTTTCATCTCTGTTGGAGTATGATCCCTCGGAGCTGGACGAAATTGAGGCCCGGTTGGATTTAATTTACCGTTTGAGCTTAAAATACGGCGGTTCCGTCGATGAAATGCTGGAATACCTCGAAAAATGCAGGCAGGAGCTGAACGCAATCCAGCTTTCGGATGAAAACGCGGAGAAATTTAGAAAAGAATATCAGAAGTACCGGTTACAGGCGGAATCCCTGGCAACGGAACTGTCCGAATGGCGCGCCGGCGCGGCGGACCTTTTTACCCAAAAGGTGAAAGAGGAACTTCGTTTTCTGAACATGCCGAACGTATTGTTTGAAATCCGGCGGGAACAAGTCCCGATGAATGAAACGGGCTGCGATCGGATTGAATTCTATCTCTCAACGAATGCGGGAGAACCGGCGAAACCGATTGCAAAGGTGGCGTCGGGCGGCGAACTTTCGCGAATCATGCTTGCCATCAAAACGGTCCTTGCCGGCAGGGACGATATCGGCACCTTGATCTTTGATGAAGTGGACACAGGCGTCAGCGGCAGCGCGGCACAAAAGGTCGGGTTAAAGCTCCGGGAGGTATCGGGAAACCGCCAGGTTATTTGCGTGACGCACCTGGCCCAAATCGCCGCGCTTGCGGATACCCATTTCTTGATCCGGAAACAGGTTCGCAATCAGCGTACCTTCACCCAGGTTGACCGTTTGGACCGGGAAGGCAGACGGCAGGAACTTGCGCGTATTATGGGCGGAGAACAAATCACCCCGTTGATGCTGCAGAATGCCGAGGAAATGCTGCGCATGGCGCAAAACGATTCTTCGGGGTCTTGACAGGCACCTGAAAACATCTTATAATTTCCTTTGAACAGCTGAGAAGGGAAGAAGTAATCCGAAGCAAGAGTTCAGAGAGCCTGCGTTGGGTGCGAGCAGGTACGATCGCCGGATGAAATACATCCCGGAGCCGCCGAATTGAAATGCTAGTAGGTTCGGCCGTGAAAACGCACGTTACAGCGCGTGGGTATGGACTGTACCCGTAAGGCCGCTTCCGTGAGGAAGACGGTAAACTGAGGTGGTACCGCGGAATTTTCCGCCCTCTGCAAAAAATTGCAGGGGGCTTTTTGATTGTCCCCTGATAAAATGGAGGAACTCAAAATGGGTGTTTTTGAAATTTTGGAAGAACGAGGTCTGATTGCGCAGACAACGGACAGGGAAAAAGTCCGCCATTTGCTCAATGAAGAAAAAACCGCGTTCTATGTCGGGTTCGATCCGACTGCGGACAGCCTGCACGTAGGCCATTTTATTCCGATCATGGTCATGGCGCATTTGCAGCGCGCCGGGCACACTCCAATCGCGTTGTTTGGCGGGGGAACCGGCATGGTTGGCGACCCGTCCGGAAAAACGGATATGCGTAAAATGCTGACGGAAGAAGAGATCGCGCACAACATCTCATGCTTTCAGAAGCAGATGTCAAGGCTGATTGATTTTTCCGATGACAAGGCAATTATGGCAAACAATGCCGACTGGCTCACAAACCTGAATTATATCAATTTCCTTCGGGATATCGGCGTCTGCTTCTCCGTAAACCGCATGCTGAGCGCAGAATGCTATAAGCAAAGACTGGAACGCGGACTGTCCTTTTTTGAAATGAACTATATGATTATGCAGAGTTATGATTTTCTGGAGCTGAACCGCCGTTACGGCTGCAGGCTTCAGTTGGGCGGGGACGACCAGTGGAGCAATATTATCGGCGGCGTAGAGCTAATCCGCCGGAAGGAAAACCGGGAAGCTTATGGCATTACCGTTACCCTGCTGACAAACAGCGAAGGCAAAAAGATGGGTAAAACGGAAAGAGGCGCCGTGTGGCTGGATCCTCAGAAAACTTCTCCGTTTGAATTCTATCAGTACTGGAGAAACGTCGGGGACGCCGATGTGCTGAAATGCCTGAAAATACTGACCTTTGTCCCGATGGAGCAGATCAATGAATTCGCCTCGCTTTCAGGGGAAAAGCTAAATCCCGCAAAGGAGCTTCTGGCTTTTGAGGTAACAAAACAGATTCATGGCGAGGAGGAAGCGATTAAAGCAAGAGACGGGGCACAGGCTCTGTTTGGAAGCAGTTCCGATACGGAGCATATGCCGACCACGGAAATCTCATCTTCCGACCTTTCGAACGGAACCATCGGAGTTCTGGATCTGCTGATCAAGGCAAAACTTGCTTCGTCACGCGGCGAAGCAAGAAGGCTGGTCGTTCAGGGAGGTATCTCCGTTGATGGCGAAAAGGTGTCGGACCCAGCGTCCGTTTATTCAAAAGACGACTTTCAGGAAAATGAAAAATCTTGTCTGATTCTTAAAAAAGGCAAAAAAGTCTACCATAAAATTGTTTTGACACACTAAGCCGAGCCTGTTTGGAATGCTTCCAAACAGGCTTTTTCATCTTCACATGAAAGCACTCTTTTGCATTTGATTCGAAAAAAAGCTGCAAAAACAGGGAAAACCTCTGGAAACGTGTCAGATTTTGTGCATTAAAATGAAATCGCTCTTTCAATTCGAAAAAGATTGACACGGCTTTTGAAAAAGCATAAAATTATAGATATAAGTCTGAAAAGAGATACCTGACAAAAACAAGTCCCATACTTTGTGGTTGTTTTGGGGGGGGTGATGACGGCACACATGGAAAAAAATGACATGATCCGCGTTTTGAACGAAAATCATACCGACTTTTTAAGCCTTCAGTTTACCGATATTCCAGGATCTTTTAAAAATGTGACCATTTCCGCCGATCAGATCGAAAAGGCTTTCAATAATAAATGCATGTTCGACGGTTCTTCCATGGAGGGTTTTGTTCGAATTCAGGAATCGGACATGTATTTGCATCCCGACCCGGACACTTTTCTGATTTACCCATGGAACACGCAAAGCGGTCAAGCCGCACGGCTGATTTGTGAAATTGCCCTGCCTGACGGGACTCCATATGCGGGGGATCCCAGGCACGTGCTGAAACGCGCGTTGAAAAAGGCCGCCGATCAGGGTTTTACTTTTTTTGTCGGAACGGAGTGTGAATTCTATCTGTTCCAGACGGACGAATTAGGTCACCCGACAACCGAAACAAATGATACCGCCGGATATTTCGATCTTGGCCCTTTGGATCAGGGTGAAAACGCAAGGCGCGATATCTGCCTGAACCTTGAGCAAATGGGATATGAAATTGAAGCGTCTCATCACGAGGCCGCGTTCGGGCAGCACGAGATCGACTTCAAATATGCGGAGGCCCTGACTGCTGCGGACCGCTTTGTCACATTTAAAATGGTGGTTAAATCCTGTGCAAATGAAAATGGACTTTACGCCACTTTTATGCCCAAACCTGTTTACGGACGCGCGGGTTCCGGAATGCATATTAATCTTTCGCTGTTTCGGGACGGTCAAAATGCCTTTTATGACGAGTCCTCACAGAACGGACTCAGTCATATCGCCTTGAATTTTATCGCCGGCCTTCTGCTGCATATAAAAAGCATCTGCGCGGTTACAAACCCATTGGTTAATTCTTACAAAAGAATAATTCCGGGCGGGGAGGAAGCCCCCAGTTTAGTCGGCTGGTCCGCAAATCGCAGGGGCACCTTGATTCGGCTTCCCGCTTCACGGGGAAAGAGTACCCGGATCGATTTGAGAAATCCCGACCCAACATGCAATCCATATCTGTCTTTTGCATTGCTTCTTTCCGCCGGTATGGATGGAATAAACCGCGATCTGCTTCCGCCTCCTTCCATCGCTTCGGGGGAATCTTTTGAGGAAATTCAGAAAAACACGGATGTTTTGCCGGCGGATCTTGGAGAAGCGGTTCAGTTTATGAAAAGCGATCCTTTTGTGAAAGAGGTTCTTGGCGATCTTGTGTTTCATAAATATGTGGAAGCAAAAGAAGAAGAATGGCGGCAATATTCTACTTCGGTAACAGAATGGGAACTGCGCCGTTACTTAAACCGGCTCTAGATTCAAGCACCACATCCTACCCCTACGGAGTTGTTAACTATGAGCAGCATTGTCGTAGCGAATTCGAATCCGGATTATGCGAAAAAAATAGCGTCTGTCCTTCGATCAAGCGGCTTATATGTGGGCGGCGTCTGTACAACCGGTGCTCAGGTGATGGAATTTACCAGTAAGCATTATCATGGCGGCGTTGTGGTATGCAGTGTAAAACTGAGGGATATGCCTGCCGTAAATCTTCCTCGCGTGGCGGGTGCCTCGTATGATTTTCTTTTTTCTGGTCAGTTCACAGCTCGCTTCTATGAGTGAATCCTTGGAACAAGCTACTTTGATGCTTCCAATCAACAGGATGAATCTGATTTCCACTGTAAATATGTTTTTAAATCTGTCGGACTATACTTCTCTCAATATCAAAAAGAAACTGGCGGCGGGAAATTTAGACGAAAAGCAACTCATTAAAAACGCAAAGGATCTATTGATCGAACGTAATAATTTTACCGAACCGCAGGCGCATCGTTTTATGCAGAAGAAAAGTATGGATACCGGAAAAAAGATGGTCGAGACAGCCTTGATTATTTTAAATTCATAAGGAGGACTGCAGATGAATTTTACAAAGATGCAGGGGATCGGCAACGATTATATCTATATAAACTGTTTTCAAGAGAAAATTGGGAACCCTTCTGAAATTGCCGTCAAATTGAGCGACCGCCATTTCGGCGTTGGTTCCGACGGCATTATTTTAATTCAGCCGTCTTTGGCTGCCGACTGCAAGATGGATATGTACAACGCCGACGGTTCCCGTGGGAAAATGTGCGGAAACGGCATTCGCTGTGTCGGAAAATATGTTTATGAACGCGGCATTGCAAAAAAGGATATACTCACAGTGGAGACGCTTAGCGGCGTTAAGACATTACATTTGGATCTCGACGGCGGTCAGGTGTCAGCGGTTGAGGTCAACATGGGAAAACCGGTCCGGAAAGCTTCCGAAGTTCCCGTGCTTTTTTCAAAAGACCGTGTTTTGAACGAACCTGTTATCGTTGACGGAAAAGAGTACCGGATCACATGCGTTTCTATGGGAAATCCCCACTGTATTGTTTTTGTCGACGATGTTGATTCCATAAAATTAGAAAAAATCGGGCCTTTATTCGAGCATTACCCAATGTTTCCCGACCTGGTCAATACGGAGTTTGTACAGGTTTTGGGAAAGAATGAATTGAAAATGCGGGTCTGGGAACGCGGTTCCGGCGAAACCCTCGCCTGCGGAACCGGCGCCTGCGCGGCCGCATGTGCCGCCGCATGGAATCAGTTTGCTGAGCGCCAGATAAAAATTCATTTGAAGGGCGGGGATTTATCCATCCGCTGGGACGGCAATTCCGATGAAATTTTCATGAAGGGACCAGCGAAATTTGTCTTTGACGGAACGGTAGAAATATGATATCATATTCATTCGGAATGTATATTCTGAATCGCTTGTGAAAGGAATGGCTGATTTTGCTAAAAATTAATGAGAATTTTGTGAAGCTGCCCGCAAGCTACCTCTTTGTGGATATTGCGAAAAAAGTGCAACTTTTTTCGCAGCAGCATCCTGAAAAGGAAGTTCTTCGTTTAGGGATCGGCGACGTGACCAGGCCTTTGCCGAAATCCGTGATCCAGGCAATGAAAGACGCCGCGGAGGAAATGGGGAGCTCGGCCACCTTTCGCGGATATGGCCCCGAGGCTGGATATTTATTCTTAAGAGATGCAATCTGCAAGAATGATTACCAAGGCAAAGGGATCGAGATAGACCCCGACGAAATTTTTGTCAGTGACGGTGCAAAATCTGATACGGGAAATATCGGCGATATCTTCGACCGTGAGAATACCGTAGCGGTCTGTGATCCGGTTTATCCCGTTTATGTTGATACGAATGTCATGGCGGGACGAGCGGGGGATTATTCGGCCGATGCCGGTTGGAGCAAAATCATTTATATGCCTTGTAAAAAAGAAAACGGATTTCTGCCGGAGCTGCCGGAAGAGAACGCTGATATGATTTACCTTTGTTTTCCAAATAACCCAACCGGAATGGGAATTCACAAGGATGAGCTAAAAAAATGGGTCGATTATGCTTTGGAGCGTCATTCCGTCATCCTGTATGACGCCGCTTACGAAGCATTCATCACGGACCCGGAAATGCCCCACAGTATTTATGAAATCGAAGGCGCCAAAAAATGTGCGATCGAATTCCGCAGCTTTTCCAAAACGGCCGGATTTACCGGGGTTCGCTGCGCGTTCACGGTGATACCGAAAGAGCTCACCTTTAACGGAATTTCTTTAAATCGACTCTGGGGACGCCGTCAATCAACGAAAATGAACGGTGTTTCCTATATAGTACAGCGCGGAGCGGAAGCGGTCTATTCCGAAAAGGGAAAGCGCGAAGTCCGTGAAAATATCGCCTACTATCAAAATAACGCAAAAATCATCCTGAACGGTCTGGCTCATGCTGGATTTGAAGTATACGGCGGAGTTAATTCGCCTTATATCTGGCTGAAAACACCGGAACGCCTTTCTTCCTGGGAGTTCTTCGATCTTCTTCTGGAAAAAGCAAATGTTGTAGGAACACCCGGCTCCGGCTTTGGACAGGCAGGCGAGGGATATTTCCGTCTGACCAGCTTTAACACGACGGAAAACACGAAGGAAGCCGTTGAGCGAATTATTAAGTCCTTTTCCGCCGCTTAATTAGGACATTGAAAACAGATATTAAGAAATGGTTGGTGATAGAATGAAAGCACTGCTGATGCTTGAAAACGGCATGACTTTTGAGGGATTGGGTTTTGGCGACGAACACGACACCCTCTGTGAAGTCGTTTTCAACAGTGCAATGTGCGGTTATCCAGAACTCCTGACAGATCCGTCCTATGCCGGGCAGGGCGTTGTGATGGCATATCCCCTGATTGGAAATTACGGGGTCTGCTACGACGACATGGAATCCGTCAGGCCGTGGGTCTCCGCTTATATTGTTCACACTCTTTCCGAAGTACCGAGCAACTTTCGCTGTGACGTTGACCTGAATACATTTCTAAAGAACAACCATATTCCCGGCTTGCAGGACGTTGACACAAGAACTCTGACAAAGGTGCTGCGTGAAAGCGGAACAATGCGAGGGATGATTGCTTACGGGGATCATATTGACGCGGACACGATGAAAAATAAAATCCGGTCCTTTACCCTGAACCCGACCGTTCCGATTGTCAGCTGTCAAGAAAGCTCTGTTTACGGTGACGGGCCGATTCGTGTTGCGTTGCCCGATTATGGAGTGAAGAATAACATTATTCGTTCCCTTGTAAAACGCGGATGTACGGTAAAGCGTTTTTCATACGATACTTCTTTTGAAGAGATGATGGAATTTAAGCCGGATGGAATTATGCTGACGAACGGTCCGGGAGATCCGAAGGACTGCAAAAAATCTATTTCCGAACTCAAAAAAGTATACTCATACGGGATTCCCACTTTCGCGATCTGTCTCGGACATCAGCTGATGGCGCTTGCCATGGGATTCGATACTTATAAATTAAAATACGGCCATAGAGGAATTAATCACCCTGTCAAGGATCTTTCGGAGAACAGGGTCTTTATCACTTCCCAGAACCACGGCTATGTGGTGAATGGCGAAACAATTGATCCTTCAGTTGCGGACATTCGTTTTATCAGTATGAACGATGGCAGCATTGAGGGATTAACTTATAAAAGCGGTAAAGTATTTTCCGTGCAGTTTCATCCGGAGGCCTCACCGGGTCCTCTCGACACCGGTTTTCTTTTTGATAAGTTTATCACCCTGATGGGAGGGAGCCGTCTTTGAGCAAGAGACAAGATATTAAAAAAGTCGTGATTATCGGTTCCGGGCCAATCATTATCGGTCAGGCCGCGGAATTTGACTATGCAGGCACGCAGGCCTGCCGCGCGCTTCGCGAAGAGGGGATAGAAGTTGTCCTGATTAACTCGAACCCCGCGACGATTATGACGGACAGGCAGATCGCGGACAAGGTTTATATTGAACCTCTGACGATTGAAACCATCAAAAAAGTGATTCTGAAAGAGAATCCCGACAGCATTCTTCCGACTCTGGGCGGACAAAATGCGCTGAATCTGGCGGTTGAGCTGGAAGAATCCGGTTTTCTGAAACAGAATCACGTGGAAATGATCGGAACGGATGCCAATACGATTCGTATGGCGGAAGACCGCGAATTGTTTAAAGAGGCCATGGAACGCATTCGCCAGCCGATGGCGGAAAGCTCTATCGCGGAAAATATGGAAGAATGCCTGAATGCCGCTCAGAAGATCGGGTACCCGGTTGTCGTGCGCCCCGCATACACTCTGGGAGGAACCGGCGGCGGCATTGCGGCGAACGAGGAAGAGCTGATCAATATCGCTACGGTCGGTCTGCACAGAAGCCGCGTCCATCAGGTTCTGATTGAACGCTGCATCGCAGGCTGGAAAGAAATCGAATATGAAGTAATGCGGGATAAAAACGACAACTGCATCACGGTCTGCAACATGGAAAACGTCGACCCGGTCGGCGTGCATACCGGTGATTCCATCGTTGTCGCACCCTGCCAGACGCTTGCGGATAAGGAACTTCAGATGCTGCGCAGCGCAGCGCTCTCCATTATCCGGGAGCTGAAAGTGGAAGGCGGCTGCAACGTCCAGTTCGCACTAAATCCGGACAGCTTTGAATATGTGGTCATTGAGGTAAACCCCCGCGTCAGCCGCTCTTCCGCTCTGGCATCCAAGGCGACCGGCTATCCCATCGCGAAGGTGGCTTCAAAAATCGCGCTCGGCTATACGTTGGATGAAATTCCGAACGCGATTACGAAAAAAACATTTGCCTGTTTTGAACCGACACTGGATTACTGTGTTGTAAAAATTCCACGCTGGCCTTTTGACAAGTTCGTTTTTGCCAAGAGGATTCTTGGGACACAGATGAAAGCCACCGGAGAGGTTATGGGCATTGCGCCGGACTTTGAAGCCGCGCTGATGAAAGCAATCCGCTGCTTGGAACAAAATGTTTACAGCCTGATAGATTCTTCCTTCGCCGCGCTCTCTGACCCGGAGCTGGAAAAGAGGCTGCACGTCATCGATGATCGCCGTATGTGGGCGGTCGCGGAAGCGCTGCGGCGCGGTGTTTCCTTTGACCATATCTTTGAAATTACAAAAATTGACCGTTGGTTTTTACAGAAATTTTATAACATCATTCAGGTAGAAAAAGAACTCGCTCAGAGGGAACTGGATTACAGCCTGCTTCTAAAAGCCAAAAAATACGAGTTTATGGATAAAACCATTTCCGAACTGTGCGGCAAAAGCGTTGAAGAAATTCGCTCGTTTGAAAAAGAATGGAAGATCCGCCCGGTTTATAAAATGGTCGATACCTGCGCCGCGGAGTTTGACGCGGAAACGCCCTATTATTATTCCAGCTATGGAACCGGGAACGAATCCGTTCCGCAGAAGGAACGGAAAAAGATACTGGTAATCGGGTCCGGTCCGATTCGAATCGGGCAGGGGATCGAATTCGATTTCTGCTCCGTACACAGCGTTTGGGCACTGAAGGAACTGGGCTATGAGACGATTATCGTAAACAACAATCCGGAAACCGTCAGCACGGACTTTGATGTTGCCGACAAACTTTATTTTGAACCGCTGACGGAGGAAGACGTTCTTCATATCGTCATGCTGGAAAAGCCGGACGGCGCGGTCGTTCAATTCGGAGGCCAGACCGCGATTAAACTGGCGCAGACGATTGAAAATATGGGCGTTCCTCTGCTTGGAACCAATTATGACAGCATCGACGCCGCGGAAGACCGCGAACGGTTCGACGCCATTTTGAATCGGTGCGGCATTCCGCGCGCGGAAGGCCGAACGGTATTCACCTGTGACGAAGCGATCGCAGCCGCGCGGGAACTGGGTTACCCGGTATTGGTTCGGCCCTCTTATGTTCTGGGCGGACAGGGAATGCAGATTGCTTACTCCGACGAGGATGTGATTCAGCAGATCGGCATCATTAACCGTGTGGCGCAGGAGCATCCGATTCTGGTCGACAAATACATTATGGGAATTGAAGTTGAGGTTGACGCTGTTTGCGACGGCACCGATTCCGTCATTCCAGGCATCATGCAGCATATTGAACGCGCCGGTATCCATTCCGGCGACAGCATCTCGGTTTATCCAGCCATTGGCGTTGAAAAAGAGATGCAGAATAAAATTGTGGAATATACCCGCCGCCTGGCAAAGTCGCTGAACGTGATCGGTCTTTTGAATGTTCAGTATATTGTGAAGGATCATGAGGTTTATGTGATCGAGGCCAATCCCCGTTCCTCCCGGACGGTTCCTTATATCAGCAAGGTTACCGGAATACCGATCGTACCGCTGGCAGTCGGAACTTTCTTTGGAAAAAAGCTTCCCGATATGGGGTATCATTACGGACTTCAGCACGAACGGGATCTGGTGGCCATTAAAATGCCGGTGTTCTCCTTTGAAAAGCTGTATGGGCAGGATGTAAACCTCGGACCAGAAATGAAGTCGACCGGTGAAGTGCTCGGGATTGCGCGCACCTATGATGAAGCGCTGATTAAGGCTTTCTACGGTGCCGGAGTGCATATGATTCAAAAGGGACATGTCATCCTCACCGTCAAGGACGGCGACAAGGAAGAAATGCTTCCAATCGCCAGCGGGCTGTACGATCTTGGCTGGAAAATATACTCTACAAAGGGAACGTCCGACTTTTTGAACGACCATGGAATCCCCACGATTCGAACCAAGAAAATCGGAGCGGGAAAGCCGGACATTCTGGACCATATCATTTCCGGGGAAATCGACCTGGTCATCAACACTCCGTCAAAAGTGGATGAGCATAAACGCGACGGATATATTATCCGCCGGAACGCCGTGGAAGCCGGTATCCCGTGCTTGACCTCCCTTGATACGGCCAATGCGTTTTTAAACTGTGCTCTTCATGCGGACAGTATGAATCTTTCGGTCATCGATATCACAAAAGTTTCAACTTTTTTAAATTTCATATAACGTCTGGAGGAGAATAAAAATGAAAAAAATGGAACAGCTCTACGAAGGAAAAGCCAAGAAGGTTTTCGCAACCGACGATGCGGATCTTTGCATTGTCGATTACAAGGATGATGCGACCGCGTTCAATGGTCAGAAAAAGGGAACCATTATCGGCAAGGGCGTTGTAAACAATAAAATGTCAAACTACCTATTCAAACTTCTGGAGTCAAAGGGAATTCCGACACATCTCGTGGAACAGCTCAGCGATCGCGAAACGCTGGTCAAAAAAGTGGAGATTGTTCCTCTGGAAGTGATTGTTCGCAACAAGGCTGCCGGAAGCATGGCAAAACGCCTTGGCTTAAAAGAAGGGACCGAGCTTCTTTGCCCCGTCCTGGAATTCAGCTACAAATGTGACGAACTCGACGATCCTATGATTAACGAAAGCCATGCTCTGGCCGTAGGGTACGCGACAAAGGAGGAGATTGATAAAATTTCTTCCATGGCGCTGAAAGTCAATGAGATTCTCTGCGAATTTTTCCGCTCTGTTAATATTGAGCTGATTGATTTCAAACTTGAATTTGGACGCTATCACGGAGAAATTCTGCTGGCCGATGAGATCTCTCCGGACACCTGCCGCTTCTGGGACGTAAACACGCATGAAAAGCTGGATAAAGACCGTTTTCGCCGCGACATGGGCGGAGTAGAAGAAGCATACCAAGAGGTCATGGGAAGAATCGGTTTATAAAAGAATGGATGGTGATCTTTTGAATTGTTCCGTTTCGGAACCTGATTACGGACATCCGCATGAGGAGTGCGGTGTGTTCGGCGTTTATTCCGACGGCACGCTGGACCCATCCTATGCTGCATATAACGGGCTTCTCGCTCTGCAGCACAGGGGGCAGGAAAGCTGCGGCATCGCGGTGAACGACAAGGGTGTTATTTCTTATTATAAGGATATGGGGCTGGTCACGGAAGTGTTTAGCCACGAAATTCTGGACAGGCTCAGGGGGCAGATGTCCGTGGGACACGTCCGGTATTCCACCGCGGGCGCAAGCGTAAGGGAAAACGCTCAGCCGCTTGTGATGCGTTATATCAAGGGAACCCTTGCGATTGCACACAACGGGAATTTGACGAACGCATTCGAGCTGCACCAGCTGCTCGCAAAACAGGGCAGTATCTTTCAGACTACCATCGATACGGAAGTATTCGCTTACATGATCGCACGCGAACGGGTCGAGGCTCCTTCCATTGAGGAAGCTGTTCATCGCGCCGTAAAAAAGGTACACGGCTCCTATTCCATGGTGATGATGAGTCCGCAGAAGCTGATTGGCGTGCGGGATGTTCACGGGTTCCGGCCGCTTTGCATCGGCAAAATCAACAACTCCTATGTCTTTGCGTCCGAGACCTGCGCGCTTGACGCCTGCGGTGCGGAATTTGTCCGTGACGTGCTGCCCGGCGAGATTGTTGTGGCGGATGAAAACGGCCTGCGTTCCATCCGCGATGAAGTAACGGAAAAGAAATCGCTCTGCGTTTTTGAATATATTTATTTTGCAAGAACGGACAGCGTCATAGACGGCATCAGCGTTTATGAAGCGCGGAAAAAGGCAGGGCGACTGTTGGCCCGTCAAAATCCGGTTGACGCGGATATTGTCATCGGCGTCCCGGAGTCCGGAATCGACGCCGCAATCGGTTACAGCGAAGAATCAGGAATTCCCTATCAGAAGGGAATTGTGAAAAACAGTTATATCGGGCGTACTTTTATCAAACCAAGTCAATCGGAACGCGAAACCAGCGTGAGAATCAAGCTGAATTCTCTTCATACCGCAGTAAAGGGAAAGCGCGTCGTCATGCTTGATGATTCGATTGTACGCGGCACGACAAGCGCGCGAATCGTATCCATGCTGAAAGAAGCCGGGGCGAAGGAGGTCCATCTCAGAATCAGTTCTCCTCCGTTTTTATGGCCCTGCTACTATGGAACCGATATTCCTTCAAAAGATGATTTAATTGCCTGTCAGCACAGCATTGAAGAAATCGGCAAAATGAGTTTTGCCGACTCAATCGATTTTCTGAAGCTTGAAAATTTGCCAAAAATGCTGGATGTCTCAGGGATCGGCTGCAGCGGTATCTGCGACGCCTGCTTTTCCGGAAAATATCCGGCTGAAATCCCGAATTACCTGGTTGCCCAGAAAAATTATGATTACTGCACGCCGATCAAACGGCTGTAATCCGCATGGAGGCCCAAAGATTGAAAAACACCTATGAAACGCCGCTGTCTGCCCGGTATGCAAGCAGCGAAATGAGCTATCTGTTTTCTCCGGATAAAAAATTCCGCACCTGGCGAAAGCTCTGGATCGCCCTTGCTCAGGCGGAACGTGAACTCGGTCTGAATATTACTCAGGAACAAATCGACGAAATGATCGCCCATCAGGACGATATTAATTACGAAGTGGCACGGGAACGTGAAAAAATCGTTCGTCACGACGTTATGTCCCACGTCTATGCTTACGGGGAACAGTGCCCGAAAGCAAAACCGATTATCCATCTGGGCGCCACTTCCTGCTATGTAGGCGATAACACGGATCTTATCGTCATGACGGAGGCGCTCCGTTTAATCAGGGACAAGTTGGTCGGCACGGTCCGTATTCTATCCAAATTCGCTATGGAATATAAAGATCTGCCGACTCTGGCGTTTACCCATTTTCAGCCGGCCCAGCCCACAACGGTCGGGAAACGCGCGACCCTCTGGATTCAGGATCTGCTCATGGACCTGGACGATGTGGAATATCTGCTTTCGCAGGCAAAACTGCTTGGTTCCAAAGGAACGACCGGAACACAGGCCAGCTTTCTGGAGCTGTTCGACGGCGACCATGAAAAAGTAAAACGCCTCGATGACCTGATTGCCGAAAAAATGGGTTATCCGTCGTGTTTTGCCGTTTCCGGACAGACCTACACCAGAAAACTTGACAGCCGCACCCTTTCCGTGCTAAGCGGAATTGCTCAGAGTGCCGCGAAGTTTTCCAACGACATTCGTCTGTTGCAGCACCTGAAGGAAGTTGAAGAACCGTTTGAGAAAAATCAGATTGGTTCCTCCGCCATGGCCTATAAGCGCAATCCGATGCGAAGCGAGAGAATCGCGTCGCTGGCCCGCTATGTGATTGTCGACAGCCTGAATCCCTGCATTACCGAAGCGACGCAGTGGTTTGAACGCACGCTGGACGATTCCGCGAACAAAAGGATCAGTGTTCCTGAGGCATTTCTGGCGGTTGACGGAATTCTGAACCTCTATGAGAATGTTGCGGACGGTCTGGTTGTTTATCCCAAGGTGATTCTCCAGCATTTGAGCAGAGAACTTCCGTTTATGGCCACGGAGAATATTATGATGGACGCGGTGAAACGCGGAGCGGACCGTCAGCAGCTTCACGAAAGAATCCGTGTGCATTCCATGGCCGCTTCACGGCTTATAAAAGAAGAGGGCGGAGAAAACGATCTGCTGGACCGGATCGCAAACGACCCGGCTTTCGGCGTTACCAGAGAGGAACTGGACCGAGTCGTCAGTCCGGAGCGTTTTGTCGGCAGAGCTCCCGAACAGACGGAAGACTTTATCTGTGATATTGTACAGCCGATTCTGGAACAATATCTTCAGGTGAAAGAAACGAAGCCGGATATTAACGTTTAAATTGTTTTTCCCATCATTTTATGATATGATTAATAGGTTGTTGCAATGCTGCCTAAATCCTGCCGCAGGGCAGTATGTACTTTCCGTAGCGGCGCGGCGGAGTGATTTAAAATGATTACAGCTATTGTTGGTGCCAACTGGGGCGACGAGGGAAAAGGAAAAATTACGGATGTGGAAGCCGCCAAATCCGATATTGTGATCCGTTTTCAGGGAGGCAGCAATGCCGGCCACACCATTATTAACCACTATGGCAAATTTGCCCTCCATCAGCTTCCGTCCGGCGTTTTCTATAACCATACGACAAACATCATCGGGAACGGCGTAGCTCTGAGCGCAGAGAAGTTTATTGCCGAACTGCAATCCTTAGAGGAACGCGGGGTACCCAAACCAAAAATTATGGTTTCAAACCGTGCGCAGCTTGTCATGCCTTATCACATTCAATTGGATTCTTTTGAGGAGGCGAGGCTCTCCTCCCGTTCATTTGGTTCCACAAGATCCGGAATCGCACCGTTCTATTCCGACAAATTCGCTAAAATCGGCTTTCAGATCAGTGAGCTGTTCGGCGATCGGGCGTATTTGGAAGAAAAAGCAGAGCGGATTGCGACCTTGAAAAACATCTATTACGAATATTTATATCATCAGCCCAAACTAACTGTGGACGCGATTCTGCAGCAGCTTCTGAAATATAAAGAGATGCTGGCCCCCTATGTGGCCGATACTTTTGATTTTCTTTACAACGCGGTCAGAGAGGGGAAGAATATTCTTCTGGAAGGTCAGCTGGGGGCATTGAAGGACCCGGATTTTGGAATTTACCCGATGGTTACATCCTCTCATACGCTTGCCGCCTACGGCGCGGTCGGCGCGGGGCTTCCTCCCTACGAGATTAAAAATATTGTCACGGTCGTCAAGGCGTATTCCAGCGCGGTTGGCGCGGGAGAATTCGTCAGTGAGATATTCGGCGACGAAGCCGACGAGCTGCGCCGCAGAGGGGGAGACGGCGGAGAATTCGGTGCGACCACAGGGCGCCCCCGCAGAATGGGTTGGCTGGATCTGGTCGCATCCCGCTACGGATGCCGCGTACAAGGTGCCACTTCCGTCGCGTTCACCGTTTTGGACGCATTGGGATATCTGGATGAAATTCCTGTTTGCGTCGCTTATGAACTTGACGGAAAAACAATAGATTGTTTTCCCACAACAGCGGAGTTGAAACGCTGCAAACCGGTTTTGAAAAAACTTCCCGGCTGGAAATGCGATATCCGCGGAATTAAAAAGTACGAGGATCTTCCCGAAAGCGCACGCAACTATGTTGAATTTGCGGAAAAGGAAATCGGGGTTCCGATTCACATGGTCTCAAACGGTCCTTCCAGAGAGGATATCCTTTATCGGTAAAGTTCCAAAGTACAACCCAAACAGAAATCTGAAACGGTCGGTTTGGCTTCCTGCTGTAAAGCAGCGTGCCTGCCGGCGTTTTGGATTTACCTGATTTCAGCGTCTGAAAGAGGGGAAACTCAATGTGCGGTATCTTCGGATCTATCGGTTGTTTTATCCAGAACGCGAGGTATCCTGAAATCTTGCCGCCGTCTTGTGTTCCTTCCACTGCAGTTATTAGTTTATGCTGTTGCTTCCTAAAAGGTCTGCGGGATTGGCAGACCGCGTAATTTGTCCAAATCAGTCACCGTTATATAAGGAGAAAAACCGTATGAAACAAAACGAGGCAGTCCTAATTCTGGATTTCGGTGGGCAGTACAGTCAGTTGATCGCGCGCAGGATACGCGATCTGAATGTATACTGTGAGATTAAGTCCTATCAGACTTCCGCGGATGAAATCGCTTCTTCCGGCTATCATGGAATTATATTTTCCGGCGGACCGGATACTGTTTATGATGACCAAGCGCCCAAATGTGATAAAAAGATTTTTGACCTTGAAATTCCGATTCTCGGCATTTGCTACGGCGCTCAACTGATGGCGTTTTCACTCGGAGGGGAAGTTGACAGCGCAGCTATCCGGGAATACGGCAAAACAGAATTTCAAATCACTGCGGAATCTCCTCTTTTTCAGGGAATCGACCGGCGCTCGGTATGCTGGATGAGCCACACCGTATATATTAAAACTCCGCCGGCCGGCTTCCAGATTACGGCGGTCAGTTCTACCTGCCCGGTTGTCTCTATGCAGAATACGGAGAAAAAGCTCTACGCCACACAATTCCATCCTGAAGTAGAACATACGCTTCACGGTCAGGAAATTCTCCATAATTTTCTTTATGAAATCTGTAGATGCACCGGCGATTGGAAAATGGATTCTTTTATCCAGACTTCGGTGGAACAGATGAAGAAAACAATCGGGGAGAAAAGGGTGATTTGCGCACTTTCCGGCGGCGTAGATTCCTCCGTGGCTGCCGCACTGGTGCATCGTGCGGTTGGCAAACAGCTTACCTGTATTTTCGTCGACCATGGCCTTTTGCGCAAAGGGGAAGCAGAAGAAGTTGAGCGAGTATTCCGCAGCCAGTTTGATATGAATCTGGTTCGTGTCGATGCGCAGGCCCGCTTTTTAGCTCGTCTTTCCGGTGTTACGGAGCCGGAGCAAAAGCGTAAAATCATTGGGGAGGAATTCATTCGGGTATTTGAAGAAGAGGCCAAAAAAATCGGTCAGGTCGATTTCCTTTGCCAGGGAACAATCTATCCTGACGTTGTCGAAAGCGGAACCGGGAACTCGGCGGTCATCAAAAGCCACCACAATGTCGGCGGTCTTCCGAAAGATATTGGCTTCACGGGCCTTGTGGAGCCGCTGCGTTATCTTTTTAAAGACGAGGTAAGAAGGGTCGGCGCCGAACTGGGACTGCCTGATACGCTCGTGTGGCGCCAGCCGTTCCCGGGCCCCGGGCTTGCCATCCGGATCATGGGCGAAGTGACCGCAGACAAACTTTCTATTCTGAAAGACGCGGATGCCGTTTTTCGCGATGAAATTGCAAAGGCAGGGCTTGACCGGAAAATCAATCAGTACTTTGCGGTGCTAACCGGAATCAAAAGTGTCGGCGTCATGGGGGACGGGCGCACCTATGACAATACGATTGCGCTCAGAGGCGTTACCACTTCAGATTTTATGACTGCGGACTGGGCCAGAATTCCCTATGATGTGCTTGAACAGGCCTCCAGCCGCATCATTAATGAAGTTAAAAACGTGAACAGAATTGTTTATGATATTACTTCAAAGCCACCGGCAACGATTGAGTGGGAATGATTTGAGAAAATCGACAAAGCCAGTAGTAATGCGGGTTTGCTGGCTATCATAGTTCCCAACGGCAACGTTTTGGCAACACTGATTCCAAGATTCATAAAAAGAGCTAACTGATTTTAACCGATCAGTTAGCTCTTTTTTAGGCTCTATGTCAATAGTTGTGACCTGAGCCCCGAAAACTGAGCCAATAGAAAAGTTAGTCACAATATGATAAAATGCAGATGGAGTGATTAACATGAAGAAACGGTTCAGTGAGGAACAGATCATCAGGATTCTAAAAGAACATGAAGCAGGTAAAAAAGCGACGGATATTGTTCGAGAATATAATATTTCTGAACAGACATTTTACCGTTGGAAAAGCAAATACGGCGGGATGGATGTCAGCGAAGCAAAGCATTTAAAGCAACTGGAAGAAGAAAACCGCCAATTAAAAGAACTAGTGGCAAACCTTACTCTGGATAATCACATTCTAAAGAACGTCCTCGCAAAAAACGGATAAAGCCTGCCGAGAAGCGTCACATTGCGGAAGAGATACAGCAAACGTACCAGCTAAGTGAGCGCAGAGCGTGCAGGCTGTTGGATTTTGGCCGAAGCAGCAAACGATATGTTCCGGTGGATAAAACAGAAGATAAAGAAATAACAGACCGGTTAACACAGTTGGCAAGTCGATGGAAACGCTTCGGCTACCGGCGTTTGCATGTTATGCTCCAACGGGAAAACGTCTATATCAACCATAAAAGAACATACCGACTGTACAAAGAAGCCGGATTGACCTTGAAAAAGCGGAGTAAAAAGAAGAAATACGAAAAGCGTGGAATGCCGGACAGAACATCCCTGTTAGCAAATTCCAGATGGTCAATGGATTTTGTTTCTGATCGTACCCGATCCGGAAACCACATTCGAGTCTTAACTGTAATTGATGAAGCCACACGGGAATGCCTAGCGTTGGAAGTGGACAGCTCCATCACAGGGAAAAGAGTTGCAGCCGTACTCAACCGCATTGCCCTGTTTCGCGGCCTTCCCAAAGAGATTCTAACGGACAATGGTTCTGAATTCACAGGGAACGCACTAAACGTATGGAGTTACGACCACCATGTAGAACATGTTTTTACTGATCCCGGTCACCCGACCCAAAACGGATATATCGAAAGTTTTAATGGAAAGCTTCGGGATGAATGTTTAAACCAAAACTTGTTTAAAAATCTCTATGAGGCCAAAGAAATCATTGAAGACTGGCGAAATGAATATAACCACCTTCGCCCACACAGTTCTCTGGATAATTTGACGCCGGCAGAATACGCCATGAAAATCTCAGGTGATTACTAACTTTCTATCTGGACGGCTTTTGGGGGCAGGTCAGTTGGGGGTAACCTAAAATGGAAGCAATGGATGGAGCGGCACTAAGCCGCTCCTTTTTGCGTTGAATTACTAAACATGTGCAGAATTCGATTGCGAAAACGACGGAAATTGCGGTAGCCATAAGCGTTGCGTTTCAGAACTTTAATCTTGTTGTTAGCCCCTTCGGTAAAGCCGTTGGTGTAAGGACAATCGAATGAGTTAAGAATGCCTTTTGACCATCGTACCATTGTATTGCCGCAGTCAACGAATTTTGGAAGGCCACTATTTTGAGCAGCCATAATCCAACGAGAGAGGGATGCTCGGGCGAATTCACTGTCGGCAGAGTCAAGGAAGAAGGAAGAACTGTTCTTTTAGGGAATAGGCTGCCAGCAGACTGCTGCTGGTATAAAGCATAAGGTCAACCTGCTGCTTTTGCTCCGGAGTAAGAAATTTGTATCGCTTGTTCAGCAAGGCCCGAGAGTGTTTAAAGTAAATTCTGCGGGTCTTGCTGAATTTTTTTTGTTCGTCTTTCCGAACGGCTTCAAAAGCCCAAAACACCTGGCGTATAAAGTGATATTTGTCGATGACATACACGGCATTTTTGAAATATGTCTGTGCGATATCTGCATAGGTACTCCACATGTCGCTGACAAAATGTTTTGTTTGGGAACGGTCAAGCTGACTGAAATACTCTGTAAGCTGATGGCTGTAACGGGTAGGCAGGATATCAAGAATTCGATGATGAACCGGGTCCGTCAGTATGCATTGGTATTTTTCTGTGTCTGTATTGCCTTTGAACTCATCAATTGATACAACTTCGGGTAATTGCTGTGGTTTTCCGTAATTGATACAATCAAACACACGGATGATGGTTGAAACAGAAAGGCTTACTTCGTGGGCCACACTGGTAAAGGAACGTACGTCGGAGAGGTTTGAAATGATATACGCGGCTAAACGGCTTGTTATGCGGTAATATCGCGGCAGAAATGAGTTATCTTCAAAGAAACGCTTTCCACAGAAAGGGCAGAGATACCGGCGCTTTCGGAGAATCAGAACGGTATGTTTACCAAAGGCGGGAATGTCTTTGACTGGCTGCCAACGGTAATCATGGATATGATTGGTCTGATGACCGCAACAGGGACAGGAATGTGGCTTTCGTGGCAATTCAATAACAATTTCCGTTTGATCAGGCAATTGCCTCACTTTTTTTACGATTACCTCTTTTAATCCAAGCAGTTTTTCGGTAGAATGATTACAGAGCATATCGATAGCCTCCAAAAATGGTGATGTGGTAATTTCCATTTTAAAGGTTTTTCATCGAATATGCTCTGTTTTTTGTTTCTTCTCAGGCTCTATTCGTTACACCCCAACATTTATTATAGAGCCCTTTTTTATTTGATTGCTTCATTTAGACGAATTTGTTTTTTCCTTATCCATTAAAGCTAAAATAGCCTCTTTGTTTTGTCTTGCTTCAATTTCGGGAAAGGTATAGCGCCAAGCATCATATTCCTCTTTGGTAATTTCGCCTTTTTGTAGTTTTTGGGCTTCCTCATACCATAATCTAAGGCCTTTAGATATTGACCCATCATTTCCATTAGGAATAATGCAATAATGATAATCAATTAAATCAGGCTTAAATCCGTATATATCTTCTAATGCAAAAAAAGTATGCATCAATCCTACATCTGTGTCAATGTTCGGCACATTCAATGCATCAGAACGAACATCTAAAGCATCGGCAATCAGATTAACCATATCCCCTTTGGGCGTTCTTGTACCGGATTCGTATTGAGCAATGCGAATATCAGCAGTTCTTTTATTAAATCCAATCATCATACCTAGTAATTTCTGTGTCATGCCTCGAAGTTTTCGAATATATCGAATTCGTTCGCCAATCGCCATAACCATCTATCCTCCCTGTCCATGTGAGATGAAATCCATGAAATGATTATAACGTATTTGTTTAGGAATCGTCAAGATATATTAAACAAAGAGTTAAATATTCTAGGCACATTCCTATTGACATAATCAAATATGCTTAGTATAATGAGAACATTAAACATAATAGTTTAATTATTGCCTTTCGGATGTCAAACAGTTAATTCCCAAGAAAACAATAAGGCCATTATTAAAAACGAGCCTTCCAACCAAGGAAAAGTGGAAGAACGATAGCAACATATGGGAAAGGAAGTGAGTTTTATGAGTGATTTCTTTATGGGAGTGGATGAGGTTGCCAAAGAATTGGAAGTCTCCAAGTCCTTTGCCTATAAAGTCATGCGCGAACTTAATACCGAACTGAAAAAGAAGGGCTATTTGACCGTTTCCGGTAAAGTAGCCGAAAGTATTTTTTGGAAAAGTTGTGTTACGGTGAATCCAAAAGCGAAAAGGAGTGATACAGGTGGCTGCTTATAAAGAGCCCCAAAAAAACACATGGCGCGTAGTTTACCGCTATACCAACTGGAAAGGAGAAAGGAAACAGACCCAGAAACGTGGGTTCCAAACCAAAAGAGAGGCCCTTGCATGGGAACATGAACAACTACAGAAGGTAAAAGCCGATTTGGACATGACATTTGAAAGTTTCGTGTCGGTTTACACAGAGGATATGCAAAACCGCATGAAGGAAAATACTTGGGCCACCAAGGAACATATTATCCGTACCAAACTGGTTCCGTTCTTTGGAAAGCGAAAAATGAGTGAAATTCAGCCGAAAGACATTATCACTTGGCAAAATACCATGATTCGGTATCGAAACGAGCATGACAAGCCTTATTCGCCGGTTTATCTGAAAACACTCCACAACCAACTTAGTTGCCTTTTCAATCATGCAGTGAAATATTATGGGCTTTCCCAAAATCCAGCAGCTAAAGTTGGTAACATGGGAAAGGCGAAAAACCGAGAAATGCAGTTCTGGACAAAAGACGAGTACTTGAAATTCGCCGATGCCATGATGGACAAGCCGATGTCTTACTATGCGTTTGAAATGCTGTACTGGTGTGGCATCCGGGAAGGTGAGTTGCTGGCTTTAACGCCCACCGACTTCGATTTCAAGAAGAATATGCTTTCCATCACAAAATCCTATCAACGACTGAAAGGCAAGGACTTGATTACGACGCCGAAGACACCAAAAAGCAACCGAGTGATTAAGATGCCCCAGTTCTTGAGTGATGAAATGCAGGATTTTATTAAGACTTTATATGGGATTCAGCCAACAGACCGCATTTTTACTATCACGAAATATTATCTTCACCATGAAATGAAACGGGGCGCGGCAACTACAGGGGTAAAACGTATCCGCATCCATGATTTGAGGCATTCACACGTATCGCTGCTGATTGAAATGGGCTTTTCTGCCGTGGCTATCGCCGATCGGCTAGGCCACGAGAGCATTGAAATTACATATAACTACGCCCATCTGTTTCCGTCAGAGCAAAAAGAAATGGCGGATAAGCTGGATATTGAGCGTACTGGAAGGAGTGCTAAAGATGTCCCTGAAAAATCGTGATGAAAAGAACCGCCGGAGAAATAAGACTGTCGCGTTTCGGGTTTCACCGGAGGAAGACGAGCAGATTGAAACAGCTGTTCGGCTTTCCGGTCTAACTAAGCAGGACTATATTATCCGGCGGCTTCAATACCGCAATATTGTGGTAATTGGTAACCCAAGAGTCTATAAGGCACTTCGGAATCAGCTCGCGGCAGTGCTTACTGAGTTGCAGCGGATTAGCGCCGAACCAATCAGCAGTAAACTACTGGACACGATTCAGCTGATTGCTGTCGCCATGAACGGAATGAAGGAGGACCGATAAAATGGGTTTTTCCCAAGAAAAAACGACTACCCTTGATTCGTCTGTTGGCGCAGACGATGGGCAGTCGCTTCAAAATATCACTGACAAAATTATAGCAGATGAGGATTCGGAAAGCAAGGAGACCGAAAAGTATTTGGAAGCGTATCAGCGCGATGTACTCCGCATGATGGATCCAGCTTACCTTCACACGGTTTCCATGAACGAACTTTATGAAACAATATATTCGAGCCGACCGCCGCTAATTGACGGGGTTGCTCTATCCAGGTACATACCTGTTTGTGGGTGCTCCGAAACTCGGCAAGAGTTTCTTCATGGCACAGCTTGCTTACCACATCAGCACGGGACTAGCGCTCTGGAAATTTCCCGTAAAACAAGGTACAGTGTTATATCTGGCGCTTGAAGATGATTATAAACGGCTGCAGGAGCGTTTGTTTCGGATGTTTGGCACAGCCAGCGCAGAAAATCTCTACTTCTCTATTTCCGCAAGGCAACTTGGAAACGGCTTGGAAGAACAGCTCCAGAGATTCACGCAAGAGCATGCCGGGACGAATCTGATTATTATTGATACGTTGCAGAAAATCCGAGAGATCGGCGGAGATTCTTATAGCTACGCGAACGACTATGAAATTATCACGAGACTTAAACAGTTTGCAAACGATTCCGGTGTTTGTCTGTTGTTGGTGCATCATACCCGAAAGCAGCAAGCGAATGATCAATTCGATATGATTTCTGGCACCAACGGTTTGCTGGGCGCGGCGGATGGTGCTTTTCTATTGCAAAAGGAAAAGCGCACG
The DNA here is from genome assembly GCF_014303955.1 of Caproicibacter fermentans. Lineage (NCBI taxonomy): Bacteria > Bacillati > Bacillota > Clostridia > Eubacteriales > Acutalibacteraceae > Caproicibacter > Caproicibacter fermentans. The sequence continues at coordinate 510,361 of NZ_CP060286.1, forward strand.
AGCAACAACGCTACGCTGGATATATCCGGACGTGACCAGCAGGATCAGCGCCTGTATCTCAAGCGCGATCCGGAGACATTAGCGTGGATACTGGAAAAAGCTGAAACGGAATTATGGCGTGAACCACCCGATCCCATATTGGAGGCGGTCGCTTCGGTTGTGACGGAAGTACATCAGGTTTGGAACGGAACCCCAACTGAACTTGTAAACCAGTTGAGGCTGGATATGAAGCCGAACGCATTGACCTTGCGGTTGAATGTAAAAGCCGAGAGATTACTCCAAGAGTATGGAGTTCGTTATGAAAGTAGCCGAAATCATTCGGGCAGAAATATTTGCCTGACATTGGAAAAGCAATAAAGTGTGACGATGGTGACGGTCGTGACGGTGTTTCAGATAGGAGGTTCGATATTCCAAACATCGACACCATCGTCACAATCGTCACGGGAGGTTTGAGAGAGGTTAGAAAGAGCGGCTGGGTTGTCGTGAATGGTGAGATGATCAAAACTTGTGCCATTTGCCGGAGTCGGAGAAAGTCGGAATTCTCAAAGATTCAATTGCGGGTGAATCAGAAGAATCGGGGAGAAAGATCCGGTGGATTTTCTCTCAAAAATGGAGCAAGGCCGTAGGCTGATTCTATTCTAACCCTACTGGCGAGCACTGCAAGTGTGTACACATTTGCCAATTTTAGGGACCGTGCCCTAAGACCCAGTTTATGAAAACAAAAGAGGCGGAGCAAAGATGCGGGAAAGAAATGTTCAAATTAAGTTTTTCCTTTCACCGAAAGAGGCAGAATTCATAGAAAAGAAAATGCAGGAGGCGGGAATCAGAAATAAAAGCGCTTACCTTCGGAAGATGGCGCTAGATGGGTATATTATTCGCATAGATTTTACGGAGTTACAGAAGTTCATCGACGCTTTAAGCAGAATCGGTAACAACCTGAATCAGATAGCAAAAGTGGCAAATACATACGGGGAAGTATCCATGCCTGTAGTGCACGAGTTCGAGGCTGAGGCAATGAAAATTTTATATCAGGCTGAAAAGTCAATCAAATGGTTGTATGGAAAATGAAAAACAGCACCTTGATCCAGCAAGGTAGTCAGTAAAGTGCTGTAAATCGGTTAAGATGATGAAATGTAAGCAAAACAGACAAAAGATAAATCTGCCATAAATTACATAATATAACTTGACATAAATGAAAATTGTGCTAAACTATAAATTAATATACAGAATAATTGTTCTACTTTATTTTCTACTTATCACAAATGTATATATGAAAATTTTCGTGACCTTCACATTACTGTTTTCTTATGCTTATTTTTCAGGTAACTGCTGATTAATATTTGCTTTATGAAGTGAGGAAAGTAAAATGAGCATTCCGTTTGTAATATTATTCCGTACTCCAAATGGATATTATTTTTTTGACGTTAATAAAAATGAGTTCGTTAATGTCCAAAAGTCTTCTTTTCAATATTTGGAGCGTTTGCTTAACGGTGAAAAATCGACGGAACCTATCCCAGAGGAATTAGCTAAATTGCAAGGCTGTGGCTATCTTGCCACCAAGAGTTCAGTGGAGGAAATACGTCACCCATATTCAAAATTTATTTCGACGTTTTTGGATCGCAAATTGCCTAAAATAACGCTTCAATTAACCCAGAATTGCAATTTCCGCTGTAAATATTGCGTTTATTCAGAAGAGCATAATATGAAACAGCGTACTCATTCTAATAAACGAATGAGCTGGGAAACAGCAAAAAAGGCTGTCGATTTTCTGCTGGCTCATTCTGCAGACAGCCCTGACGTAAATATAGGATTTTATGGTGGGGAACCATTACTTGAGTTTCCTTTTATTCAGCAAATTGTGGAATATTCCGAACGTGTTTTTTCCGGTAAAAAACTTACGTTTAATATTACGACGAACGGCTCTTTACTTACTGACGAGATCATACGTTATTTTGAGAAACATGATGTATCATTAATGATTAGTTTGGATGGCCCAAAAGAAATCAATGATAAAAATCGTGTCTTTGCAGATGGCCGCGGCACTTTCGAGACAGTAATGGATCATATCGCGCGGGTGAGAGAGATAGCACCAAAATATGCGGAAAAATTGCAAATCAGCATGGTGATGGATCCGTTGGATGACTTTGATTGTATTAATGCTATTTGTTTAGAAGGTCATGATATTAATCAGCTGAACATCATGGCGTCAATTGTCGATCAAGAATATGATGGGAAAGAAACAGAGTTTTCCGAGGCTTATACATACAAATTTGAATACCAGCGCTTTTTATCAATCCTTTCTGCATTGAATCGGTTCCCTAAAAGCAAAGTTTCGCCAATTGTGTATCATACAATTGCTTCGACAATTGCCGATAATGTAAAATTTGATGCTGTTCGCGGGTTACGAAAAATTGATGCGCCTTCCGGACCTTGTGTACCTGGACAAATGCGTTTATTTATTGATACATCAGGACGATTTTTCCCATGTGAGCGCGTGAGTGAAAAATCGCCTGCAATGTGTATCGGAAGATTGGATAAGGGCTTTGATTTTGAGCAAACCGACCACTTGTTAAATATTGCCAAGCTAACAGAAAAGACTTGTAAAAATTGCTGGTGCTTTCGTTATTGCACAATTTGCGCAAAGAAGTGTGACGTAGGAGCTTCGGAATTATCGGGCGATGCAAAACTATCATTTTGTCAGGAATCAAAGGATATGGCTTACAGCAAGTTGAGACAATATCTTCTTTTCAGAGAACTGCCTTTTTTCTATGCTGATCAGACTCGTTTGGTAAGGAAAGAAGGAACTGTAGCATGAGAATACCGGTTGCGTTGTATCCTTATTGTTCTCAGCTGTTGCCGATTGTCAAAACATTTGAAGAATTACAGTCAAAATATGCATTGAAGAGATTGATTTCACCTCCTGGTTTTGGATTAATTGGCAAGGATGCCGGTTATGCGTCGAATCAAATTACTGTTGGGATGAATGTCGATTCGGATTGTGATTTTTCTACTCCTGAATGGGAAGTCCTTTTTGTTATTAAAACGGTTGGCAGCGAGAGTATCAGCGATGAATTGCTGGAAAATGTCATAAAAAAAGCTATTCAATCCAATAAAAGTGTCGCCATGTTTGATAATGAGTGTAGCTCAATTCCGGAATATATCCGTATTTTGCAGAATATTTATCCTGATAAGATAGAGACTCATATGGGTAATTTACAGAAACCGGTTTCATGCGACAATGCGGATCGCAGTACCTATTATCATTTCAATGTTCCAGTCATCCTTGTGGGTGGGTTGGTGGAGGAAGCGGATACCCTTGAAGTTTTACTCCATCTGGCATCTGAGTTCCGGAAAAGCGGAACATTTCCCAGTGTCATTACAAACAGCCCTCTCGCAGATATATTTGGATTTCATAATATAACCCCTATCTTTCAAAAGCATGATTTAACAGAATCTCAAAAAATCTCGGAACTTAATTTTATTCTTCACGGGATTCAGGACGACGAAAGGCCCGATGTAATTTTGATGGAAGCTCCGGACGCGGTGATACGGTACAATGATTTTGCGCTAAATGGTTTTGGCATACATTCCTACATGCTTTGTCAGGCCATTGATCCAGATTATTTTATTTGTTGTGTGCCTTGTGAATTGGCGGTTGGAAATTTTTTGGATGCACTCAGCGCAGATTTTACATATCGGTTAGGTTGTCCAATTCATGCTGCTCATGTCAGCAATTTGATTATCGATTCACTGAATCTCATACAAACGCATCAAATTTCCTATATCCATGCCGATTTAAAAACTGTTCGGCAACAGATTATGAATCAGAGCAAAGGGTCTTCCATCCCATTGTTCAATGTTGTGGATGATCAGGGAGAGGCATTATATCAATATTTATGTGAGATTATGACTATTTGAAAAAAATGAAAAGAGGAGTTGAAAGTGAACGGTGAAAGTACTGAAATTCGGAAAATGGTTATAAATATTTTATATGAAAAATTCGATATCCCCAATTCATACTTGAACCTGGAATATTGGAGTCAGCCGTTGACGGGAAATGTTTTTCATTTTTCCGGTGTTGATTTGACGTATTTGTTCTTTGAAGTCGAGAAGGTTTATCATATCCATATCAATAGTAGCGATTTAGAGGACTATGCGTTTTCTTCAATTAATAAAATATCAGAAATTGTTCAGCGATATGTTAGTTAGATAATCCATTGCAAATCTCGCTAGTCTTATTACACGACTACAACTTCCTACCCCATATTTTAAAGGAGGTTCAAAAGATGGCTATTTTAAAGAAACAGTCGTCCCAATCAAATTCCGTTGAAGCGTATGCCGTTTGTGCGTGCATGAATTCTTTGTGTAGTTGTGACTGTTATTGTGGTTGTGGATGCAGTAATGCTTCACTGTTCCAAAGTACAGCAAACGACACAAAGAATAGTACCTATACTTCAAGATATTCATCTTCATCTTTACACACTGGTTCAGTAGCTAACCTGCATGCATCATAAAAAGCAGTTGTAGCATGGTTCTGTTCGTTCAGAATTCCAGGGGTAGGTAACTTGCAACACGGCGACGCCTTAATACTTTAAGACGTCACCGCGTTTTATAAAAATACAGAAATAAGGATCAGTTTCCAGGAGGCAGAAAATATGAAACCGAACGTTTTCTTAAAATCACTGACGCGCCAGCCGTTTCGCGCGCTGCTTTTGTTTCTGCTGACCGGGCTGATTTCCTTCGCGGCCGTTTCCCAGGTGACGGAGTACTTATTGATCCGGGAAAAGACGAATGCGCTTGGCACCTATTACCATACAATTGGCTCGTTACAGACAGGCAATAAAGACGGCAACGTTTTTAAGGGTGCGGGATTGGTTTCAAAAAGTCCTTATGTAGTTTTGGAAGACCGGCGTAGGTATTGTTCCGGTGTACTTCAAGGAGGGCTTTATAATGCGGATGCAGATGGAGCTATGAGCGATAAGAATGAAGTGGACGACAATAAGGGCCCAGTGAAAGAGGTACAACTCGGTATTCATGTTAGCGACGTGATTGCATATGCTAAATTGCTTTTTAAGGTTCATGTGTCCCCTGAGACTGGAAATAAAAATTCTGCAGAGGAATACTATCTTACCTTCCGGGTAAATAAAGTCGTGGCGGGATATCCGGAATATGTGGAAGAGGACAAAACGATTAAGCTTTCCTACGTGCCGAAAAAAGCAGGCGAAGTGAATACAACTTTCGATTCTCTCAAAGAGGGAAAAGAATATTTGATTAGAGCATATTTTGATCCATGGCGCAATCCCATAGTTGCTTCCTGGAATAAGAATGCAGGCGACTGGCTGACATGGAAACCGTTGACTGACAGCGGACTTTGGGTCCTGCCGGTAGAACCGGGAAAAACAGTTGATTTCAATATACCGGAGCTGAAAGAGTTCAAGAATGACTTGGATGTATTGCGGGAAAATCAGCATGCCATGGATGTTCGGGGAACAAAAGATATGAGCACTATGCCGGATACACAGGAATCTGCCAAACAGCTTTATCTGGTGCAGGGACGCTGGCTGGACCGGGAAGACGATTTGAAAGCTAACCGCGTGTGCGTAGTTAACAGCAGTTTTGCAAAATTGCGCGGCCTCTCTGTAGGAAGCTCGATAACACTAAAAATGAGAGATCTCAAACAAAATGCATGGGGGTATATTATTGCTGGAGATGATTGGAAGTCGTGGAAAACTGAAAAAACTTATTTAGAAACTTTCAAAATTGTTGGATTATATGGATTTTTGAGCGAGAATTATCCACTTACGATATATACTAATGCGCTTTATATCCCGGATTCCTGTTTGCCGGCCGGATACGGTGAAACGAAAAACGAACTTTACTTTTCTAATTACAGTTTTGTGTTGAAGTCTTACCGCGATAAAGACGCTTTTCTCGCGGAAGATCGCAATAAACTTGCCGCGATGGGCATGACCGTTACCTTTATGGATAACGGTTCAGCAAACTTCTGGTCTTCCGCCGATTCACTGAAGTTTTCCACGCTGCTCAGCGCCGTGGTTTTCTGCGTGGTGCTGCTGCTGGCTTTCGGACTGTCGGTTTTTCTGTACTTGCGCCCGCGGCGCAAAGAGTTTGCCATTCAGCGTGCACTTGGAAAGCCCTGCCGTTCAGCGGCTTTCCAAATGGCATGGCCATTCATCTTGCTGGGGATTGTTGGAATATTCCTTGGTGGAGCAATTGGGTGGAATTATGCGTTCAAGGCGGCGTCAAAGTCCTTAGCAGGTCTGCAAACAACAGCTAGCGCGGCGGTAGCTCCCGCCAGCTTACCCATTGGCTGGATGTTTCTGTTGTGCAGTTGTATTCTGGTGCTGCTTGTCTTCTTCACTTGGATCGGGACATTTTCGGTAAGCAGGCGCCCAGTACTTGAATTGCTACAGGGCACTTCACGGGGCGGCACGGGAAACAGAAAAAGCCGCAAATTGAGGCATTAATCCAAAATACAGGAGGAAAGCCGTATGTCTGAATTGACGCTTGAGCATGTGAGCTACCGCTATAAGAATGGGGAGCGCCTTGCGCTGAACGATGTTTCCTGCACGTTTGAAGGTGGGAAACTGTATGCCGTTGTAGGTCCTTCCGGCAGCGGAAAAACGACTCTTCTTTCCATTATGGCCGGGCTGGATCAGCCCTCGTCAGGAAAAGTACTTGTTGATGGTGAAGATCTGAAAATGCTCGATCAGGATCGCTACCGTCGAGAAAGGACGTCAATGATTTTTCAAGCTTTTCAATTATTTCCTTTGCTCACAGTTCTTGAAAACGTTTGTTACCCGATGGAAATGAACAATGTGCCAGTTGCACAGGCAAAAAAACGTGCCAAGGAACTTCTGACTTCAGTGGAAATTGCGGATGAAAAGCAGAAACGCTTTCCTTCGAATCTTTCAGGAGGGGAGCAGCAACGTGTGGCGATTGCCAGAGCCTTGGCTTCCGGTGCGCAGATTATACTGGCAGACGAACCTACCGGAAATTTGGATGTAGATAATGGGAAACGAGTTATGGATATTCTGCGCCGTCTGGCACATGAAAACGCATACTGTGTAATTGTGGTCACTCACGATCTTTCTATCGCAGAAGCCTCCGACCAGGTGTGGCGGATGAGCGACGGAGTATTTCAGGAAAAGACAGTGTGAACGTTTCCATGAAATCGAAAAAGCTAAAGAATTTTTCAGAGTTTTTGCAGACGATTCTGTATTGCATCAGATTATCGTGGGATGCGTCAAAATATTATACGATTATAAGAATCGGTTTGCAAATACTTTCGCCGTTTCTATTGATACTGACGTCTTTTCTCGGAAAATATCTGATCGATTTTTTAACAGGCGCTCAAATGCGGTCTGCTAAGGTACAGTACCGAGCCCTGTTTTTTTTATTTACCTGTATTTTAGCGGTTTCTCTGATTCAAGTACTTAGTACAAAAATCACGCAATATGCCCAGTCTATGCATGACAATATTCTCAATGAAAGAATTGCTCTCATGATTATGGATCGGTCGCTGACTGCCGACTTGGAATATTTCGATAATCCTGACTATCATGATAAGCTTTTAGCTGCTACTAGAGATTCTTCTACTATTGTTCACCTGTTATGGAATGCAATCTCTTGTGTCAGCGCTTTCGTTTCTTTCGTGAGCACGTTTGTAATATTGTGCGGAGCTGATTTTTATTACGGAATTATATTGTCTTTCGCATCAATCCCATCAGCTATTGCAGCAGCTAAATATACAAAATCACTTTATCAGTTAAGCATAGAACAATTGAATGGTGAACGGAAAAAAAGTTATTTTCAGAGCATTGCTGTTGATAAACACTATGCGCAGGATTTACGGTTGTTTAATGCAGGGCCACTGTTAAAAAATAAATATCAAAGAATATGGCAGGAACTTTTTACAAAGCAAAAAAGAGTTAACCGAAAACGAACTGTTTTTACTGCACTATTAGATTGTGTACCGGAAATACTCTCAGTTGCCATTGGAATGGATATTGCTTTTAAAATTGTAAAAGGTTTTGCTACTGTAGGCGATTATTCTTTGTACACAGGTCTGATCAGCCAGCTTTTAGCTGCTATATCAACTCTTTCCTTATCTGTCATGCAAATTTATGATGGTCGGTTGCGTATTGCGAATCTTAGGACTTTGGAAAAATTTGAAAGTCATATTAATAATACCGGTACCAAAGCCCTTGATACGGTGAATTCTATTGAATTTGAACATGTTAGTTTCACTTACCCCGGAACCCAGACAAAAGTATTGGATGATCTAAGCTTTCTTTTAAGTCATAATGAAAAAGTTGCTCTCGTAGGGTTAAACGGATCAGGAAAATCAACATTGATAAAACTTCTCTTAAGAATGTATGAACCGTCGTGTGGGGTAATAAAAATTAATGGCATTGATATACGTGAATATAGTTTAAGTAGTTTACGCACAAATTTCAGCGTATATTTTCAAGATATGAACAATTATTGTTTCACGTTGCAAGAAAATATAACCATTGCGGATAGTAGCCAACAACTGGATGAAATTCACATTCTTAGTGCTTTGCAAAGTAGTTGTTGCGATGACATTATACAAAAAGCGTCCAAAGGCATGTCTACCAGCATAACTCGCGTCTTTGATCCGGACGGGATTGAATTATCTGGAGGCCAGCATCAGAAGTTGGCCCTTGCAAGGACCCTGTTCCGTCGTTGTACAGCCTTGATTTTGGATGAGCCGTCTTCTAATCTTGATCCAAAAGCGGAGCATGACATTTTTGAATCTCTTCAAGCGTTAACTGATGGAAAAATGACAATTTTTACTTCGCACCGCCTTTCTAACATTTCTCTTGCTGACAGGATTATCGTACTCGAAAATGGTAAAGTCATAGAAGATGGTACACAAGAACAATTGTTAAAGAATAAATGTCGATATGCTGAGCTTTTCCAGTATCAACGAGAAAAATATCAGATTAAGCAAAAATAGGAAAGGCATTTCAATGTTGATTGCTTTAATTGACGATGGAATCGAGTCATCTATGCTTCCTCTTAATGTGGTTCGATATGACTACTCAGTAGAGAGAGATGGAAACATCCATGTGAGGGCCTCAACAGACAGAATTCTCACAAATCATGGGACAACTTGCGCTCAAATCATCACTAAATATGCTCCAAAAGCTGAATATTGCAGTTTACGAATCTTTCACGATGCAAGTCTTCAAGCTTCGTGCGATCAACTTGTTTCAGCGCTTACTTGGTGCCTAGTTAGAAAAGTACCGATTATACATTTGAGCGTCGGCTCCAGTATGCTAAATGATTTTTCGAAGATCAGAACTGTGACTGCTAAATTACTACATCAAGGGCAGATTGTTATTGCAGCCCACAGTAATAGAAGATCTTATTCTTTACCTGCTTGTCTTAATGGAGTATTCAGTGTAGTAGCAGATGCAGCTTTATCTGATTGCTCTTACTGTAACAATCGTGCTTTTGATGGGTTTTCCTTTAGCGCTTCATCACGTCATCTATTAAATCTTCCGTCAGGAAACACATGGATGACTCCTGTTTGTAATAGCTATGCAGCTCCCACAATAACAGCAGTTATACATAATATACTCACTCAGAATCGTACCTTTCCAGTATCATTAGGAAGGCTTTACTTGGCAATGACTCATAGCCAAAAACTTCCAAAATTTACAAGACCGGATTTCATCGAAGATGCTATTTTGATAAACCCAGCAAAATATCCATTACTAACACAACACTTTTTCTTTCATTGCGTAAATGAATTTGATGAATTTAAGAACTGGGAAGATATCATTTCTCAAAAGCATGATTTGATTTATTTGCCTCCAGTGCAACACCTTGATACTTTGGGTCTGCAACTATTTTTATTAAATGCGGACATTTCTGCAAGTCTTTTATATGGCAGCGTTAAGTTGCCATGCCCTAATGTGAAAATTGGAGATAGACTTATTTGGAATGAACAATTTAGTGACTTTTTTTCTCAAAATATGGATTGGAAAAATAGTCAACAGGAATTAAAGAAAGAAATTTGCCCAATCGTTTTTGTTTATGGATGCAATTTAGATGCAGTAGAGTGTGCTTGTCAACTAAAAAAGTGCTTTATGCACGCCGGATATCAATGTATCTGTTTATCCAATCATCGATATTCATATTTGTATGGGATGTGCTATATTTCCAATGTAAACTTTTCGCTTCAGATGTTGAAAAATATCTCTTTGGAATATAATCCAGATATTATTGTCTGTTGCTTGCAAACTGTTTGTCTAAACCTTGGAAAAGCTGAAGATACATACTTCGTGCTTTGTGGAAACAGTTACAATGAAGTAAATGATTCTAATTGGAGTGTCGTTTCAGTCCCCTTGGAGGAAAATGATGTTTTAAAGGTATATGAAAAAATTCTTAATTATTTTCATGCCTAAAGATCGAAAAATACCTTTTGCGGAGGACGAAAGAATGGGAAAAAATGTATACGTCGCAACTCACATGAAGAAAGTGCCGAACGCAACCAGAAAATTTCCAGCTGCTGCGTTGGCACGTTTTGCGTTCCGACATATTCGCCGTTCCGGTTTTAAATCCATATTGACGATTATAGTTGCGACGTGTTTCATTTTGGCAATGGGTTGGATGAATTGGACAATTGTAAATGACAAGTCTGAAATAGATCGGATGTATAAAAGCATATCGGTAGATGCCGAAATTGTTTCAAGCGATATGTCTGTTTACTATTCTGGTGGGGGAGGCGGCGTAATAAAACCGGATACTGTGGGAACGGTTTTAAATAGCGGCTTTGTCAAAAGCTCCTATCTGGAAGAAACTGCACGGGCAGCAAAAGCCTTTGCAAAACAACATAGTAATGCTTCAGACCATGAAGCTTTCTTATACAACCCTGCGCTGCATGCTTTTAACCAGCCAAAGATTTTTTTTTCCGATACCGGGAAAAATCTCAAAGTAAATTACGCACACGGATGGAACGAATCACTCTTCACCAAGAACTGGCCAATTAATCAGGAAGTCCCTATTTTGATCTCCGTGAATGACATGCTTCAACTGAAATTGAAACCCGGTGATCATATGATAATTATAAGTAACAATCAAATGAAAGCAGTTCAAATGAATTGTATTGTTGCCGGGCAATATCAGGGTTCGCTTTTGACCGCGTGGGACAATATGCCTATTTTGTTGCCTTCTTCGTCGCTAGAAGCTTTCACGGATGGAGGATTTTGCTATGCGGTTGCAAGATTTACGTTAAAGCCGAATCATAACCGAGAGATGTCAAAATTTCGCATGGATATGAAAAACTTGATGGCAATGCCAAGTTCTGGCTTTGAGCCGCTGAATTTCGTACTTTGGGATGAACAACTGCGTCAGGTGCTGCAACCGCTTGAGAAAAATCTTTCGTTGCTCAATGTGCTGTTCCCAGTTACGATTACCATATCGGCATTGATTTCGATGGCATTGACTATCCTGCTTTTATTACAATGTGCGAAGGAAGCTGCTATCATGCGGGCCCTAGGTGCAACAAAGACGCGTATGTGTGTTGGTTTATGTGTGGAGCAGTTATTTCTGTGCTCGTTAGGAATATTGTTCGGATTGGCAGCATTTATTGTTCTATGCCCAAATATCGAACAGATGATTTGGTCTGTGATCGGTTGCACAGGAGCTTATTTCGGGGGATGCTTGAGTGGAGTTTTATTCAGCACTGTTTCGCTTATTCGACGCAAGCCACTTGATTTATTACAAGTCAAAGAATAGTAGCAAAAAATTAGTATCTTTTTAAACTCGACTTGTTCTGAAAGCAAAATTTTACTTTTGCCAGAATTCAGAGCAGCAACAGGATATGGATAGGAACAGATCTATTCCAAACCCCTAAGAGTTGTTATCGCCGGAGTATAATTGACCGAGATCGCCGGCGGAATTGACCCACTCAAGAATAACGGCTACCATGGCATAAAGAAACGCCATGGAGGTAGGCCGGATGTTAAGGAGTGGAATGATACACATGATACGGGAAAAAGCACAGGGCGGGAAAAGCGCCTACGCCATCGGTAAGGAGCTCGGGATATCCAAGAACACCGCCCGCAAGTACATAGAGCGTAAGGAAAGCTCACCGCCGGAGACAAACCGTTTTTCCAAGTTGGATGCGTACAAACCGCAGCTTCACGAGTTCATGGATCAGGGCATCTTTAACTGCGTGGTTCTGCTGGAACGGTTGCAGGCAGCCGGTTACGATGGCGGGATTACCATTCTCAAAGAGTATGTGCATCCGTACCGTCCAGCAAAAGCACTGCCTGCCGTACGGCGCTATGAAACGCCGGCGGGAAAGCAGGCACAGATGGATTGGGGTATTTGTCATTACACGGACAGCAGCGGAATACTTCACAAGGTGCCGGTGTTCGTGATGATTCTGGGGAAATCCCGCGTGAAATACGCGGAATTCACCCCGGTGCGACCTGAGCAGTCTGGAGAGGTGCATCGTCAACGCATTCTCATACTTCGGCGGCATGCCGGAGAATGTGCTTACCGACAACATGAAAACCGTCGTGACGGGGCGGGAAGCCGGGAAGCCCATTTGGAACACGCGTTTCGCGGATTTCGCCACTGAGTTGGGGTTCGTGCCGAAGGTGTGCCGCATCCGTTCTCCGCAGACCAAAGGCAAAGTGGAACGTCTCGTGCGGTATGTGAAAGACAACTTTTTGCCCGGCAGACAGTTTGAGAATCTGGAAGACCTGAACCGTCAGGCGCTTTGCTGGTGCCGGCAGGCCGACGAAAAAGTCCATCACACAACCGGTAAAATCCCGATGCAGGAGTTGGAAAAGGAGGACTTACGGGAGCTTCCGCCGCAGGAGACCTTGGACAAATACCGTTGGGAGACACGGATCGTGACCCGCGACGGGATGGTCAGTTTCGACGGTGTCCGTTACGGCGTGCCATGGCAGTACAGTGGCAAGGAAGTTCGTGTCCGGTTGTGCGCCGGTTATCTGGAAATCTACTGCGGGGAGGTGCTGCTGGCAAAGCACAAAGCGCAGTACCGTTCTGGCAACGTTGTTTTCCTGCAGGGGCAGTACAATGGTCTCGCGGAGAGAAACGGCATTCCCACGTCTTTTCCGTGCGCCATCAAGCAGAATGGCACCGTGGAAGTACGCAAGCTAAGCATTTATGATCAGCTGCTGGGAGGTGTTTCTCATGGTTGAACTGGAGCACGCCCGGGAATTGCTCAGCAACATGGGACTTGAAACCGCTGCGACGCTGTTGGATTCACAGATGGAACGGTCGCTGCATGCAGAACACACCTATGCTCAGTTTTTGGACGAGCTTTTGACCTCCGAGCAGCAGGAGCGCGACCGGAAGGGAGAGAAAATGCGGATAAAGCTGGCACGTCTCCCGCACCGAAAAAGTCTGGAGGAATTCGACTTCAGTTTTCAGCCTTCCATCGACAAACGGCAGATCGACGAACTGGCCACTTTGGCTTTCGCTGCCCGCGCCGAGAATATTATCCTACTGGGGCCGCCTGGCGTCGGCAAAACCCATTTGGCGGTCGGCATCTCCATGAAAGCTCTGAAAGCCGGTCTTACGGTTTACTACACCAGTCTGGCGCGCCTCATTGAGGATCTCAAGCGCGCATTGGAGCAGAACCGACTCGAGAGGCGCTGGCGGGTCTATCTGCGTCCGGCTATCCTCGTGATTGACGAGGTTGGGTACATGCAGCTAAACCGCCAGGAGGCTGAGCTTTTCTTTCGGCTGGTATCCGAACGGTACGAGCATGGCAGCATCATCCTGACCAGCAACAAGTATTTCAGCGACTGGGGTGAGCTGCTTAGCGACACCGTCATTGCCACGGCCCTGCTCGACAGACTGTTGCATCATGCTCACGTGATCAATATCCGCGGGCAGACCTACCGGCTGAAAGATCGGCTCAAAGCTGGCGTTCAGACAGTACCGCCGGTGGACATTCCGGCGGTACTGTGACTGGCGCTCATGTAACCGGCGATATGGGTCATTTCCGACCGGCGTTTTGGGTCAAAAAAGTTCCGGCGTTGACAGAGTTGAGTGGAATGATTTCTGATAAGGATTAATACCGTGCTGGAGAGAACGAAAAGGATTCTGGACTTTGATGTAGTTTATCTTATTATATCCTTATAATGGGTATTTAATTTGGCAACTTTTTGGCAACCAAAAATCAGTAAGCCCTTCCAATATGAATATCTTATGGAATCAGAATACGCAAAGCTATATATGCTAAACAGAGTTGTTTAAGCTTCGCCTAAAGTGAGCGAGTGGGAATAAGCCGACCGCTCTCACGGTAAGCTAGTATAAAATTCTTCAGCTTGTTTCATTGCTGAATAAAGAAGAGTTCTTTCAGGGAATGCTGTGCTCTGTTCGAATCACAATGGCCCGCCCGGATACCCGGATATTGAATAGCCCGCTATAATTCATTAGGCAGCCAGATTTCTGGCTGCCTAAATCAAAATATTCCGTACTGGCTGTTTACCGCTGACTAAGGCCAAACTGAAGATGGAAAGGCATAACCGCGTTATGTCAGCGCCTGGTCTACTTTCTGGTTAAGAGCACAGTCAACGGCTTGCAACCATGGCGGAGCATAAGGTTTTCGGAAACCAATGAGAAACGGTTATGCCATTGGCAGCATTCCGGAAATCGCTGTGAAACCGATGCCGAGCAGAATCACGACTATCATAAATTTCCAGCAGGTTTTCCACCATTGCGGGAAACTGATCCTGGCGACCGCAAGGCCGGCGACCGTCATTCCGGCGGTGGGAGAAATGGTATTGATCGTCTGATTCGAAATGCACAAAGCGGTTACGGCCGCTTCCGGATTAACGCCCATTAAATCGGTAAGAGGCGCCATAACGGGAATCGTCAAAGCGGAAAGGCCCGAGGAGGAGGGGACCAGCAGACTTAACAGTCCTTGAGCTAAATACATCAGGGTTGTAAACACCGCCACAGGAACGCCGGCCAGCAAATTCGCCAGAGAATTCAGAATGGTATCGACAATCATACCGCCGTCGGCTACTACGAGAATTCCGCGGGCAACACCGATGATGACTGCTGCATAAACAAACTCGCTCATGCCCTTTACAAATTCTTCGGCCATCTCTTTTTCGGTCAAGCCGCCTACAATTCCGGAAAGCAAGCCAATCCCCAAAAACACCATGCTGATTTCATCCATATACCAGCCTTTGGTGATCAATCCCCAGACTATAATGCCCATCCCGCAGGCAAATACAATGAGAACAAGCTTTTGCCGCAATGTGAAGGGAATCTCTGCAGCATCGCTTTCCATGACGGAAAAATCTTTGCGCTTTATAATATCGTCTTGATAAGTAATGGAAGATGCGGGGTTTTTTTTCACTTTTCTGGCATATCTCATAACCCAGATAATACCTATCGCGGTGAAAATCACGTATTGAATAAAACGGAACCATAGCTGCGGATTGCCCGAAATGTTTGCGATTCCCTGAGAAATTAGCACGTTGAAGGGGTTTACGGTTGAACCGATATACCCCATTTGCGGACCGAGAAAAACCACCATAAAGGCAGTCATAGAGTCATATCCAAGCCCCATGATGATAGGTATGAAAATCGTGTAAAACGGCAATGCTTCTTCCGACATGCCGAATGTAGTACCACCGACACTGAATAAGATCATGGCGACGGGAATAATGAGAATATCTTTCCCTTTCATTTTTTTAATGACGCGGCTCATCCCGGCGTTGATGGCATTCGTCTTGTTTACAAGGGCAAACGCGCCTCCAATCAGCAGCACAAATGCCACTACGTCGCTGGCATCCTGAATTCCGCGGGTAGGAGCCATCAGTATGTCAGCAAAACTCTGACGCATGTCGTTACCATCAGCGTCTACCTTATCAATTTGATGATACGTGCCGGCGATGGCGACTTCACGCTCTCCTGCGGCTGTAGAAACCATTTTGTGATCAAACTGTCCGCTGGGTATCACCCACGTCATGATTGCAGCTAAAATGATCAGCATAAATGCAATCGTGTAAACATGGGGTAGTCCAATTTTCTTTCTCAATGTCAACATGTAAATCCTCCTCTAATGATGTCTTCAGAGCATACAGTAATATAACGTCTGTATACATATTATAACGTTATATTAAAACCTACTCAAACATTTGTCAATATTCAAAATATATTTTGTCTATCATTACAAATTTATTTCTGAAAATTCGTCAATTTGCAGGAGAACGGAATGGGTTGCGTGCAAACTCCCTCGGCGTTTGAACGCACTGCTCCTGTAGTTCAAGCTTTAATTGATTCGCTACGGCTTCCTGTGCATAAAGTTTGCCCATTGCTCCCTTCCATATCCAATCCGGCATTTCTTTGCTGAAGCGCAGGTAAACGCGTGCAGACATCAGCAAGATCAGTCTCACGAATCCATATACACCGGCCATTGTGCCAAACAGGCCGGAAAGAGACAGAAAACCATTTTGAAGAGGCATCAGCCAGCATATCTGCATGGCGGCGAAAAAGAGCAGGCTGATTTGTCCTTTTTTCAAAGCCGCTGTGATACAATCCGTACAAACCGCGTAGGAGCGCTTATCTCCTCTGATATAAAGTTCAATTTCCCGAACGGCTTTTTGATTACATAAAATACATGTCTGCATAAAAACTCTTCCTTTCGTTTATATACCGAATTTACAACGGCCGTGCTTAGAAATTATCTCTGTCTGCATGATATAACATTTTATATCGTTATATATTCATCTATTACATTATTATGATTTATTTCTAATAAATCGGCTCAAAATTAAATTATTTTAGGCATATTATTCCTTATCTTGCACAATTTCTATAAATGCGATAGAATAAGTAAAACTATACATATAGAAAGTAGGTGTTGTTGGTATGAGCACGCATCTGAATGACGGCTCCTTAACTCCTTTATACCAGCAATTAATGGAAGAAATCAAAGTTGGAATATTAAATAATGAATATGTTCCCGGCGAAAAGATTCTGTCCGAGATGGAACTTTCAGAACTGTATCACGTCAGCAGAATAACCGTGCGCCGAGCGATAGAGGAATTGTGCACGGAAGGCTATCTGGTCAAACAGCAGGGCAAGGGTACCTTTGTAAATCCGCGGAAAATGAGTCGTAAAATTGAACAGATGGGCGATGTCATGGGATTTTCGGAAGCCTGCCGCGCCTGCGGCATGGTACCCGGTGCCAAAGTGCTTACTGTTCAGCGCTGTCCCGTGAGAGCAGATGAAAAGCGCTTTTTTTCTTTGGACTCTGAAGAAAATGTTCTCTATCTTCAACGAGTGCGAACCGCTGACGGTGAGCCCATCATGATTGAAAACAGTTTTTTCCCATATAACGCGTTCAAATCACTTAACCCAAATGAGTTGAACGATGCTTCATTGTTTAAGTATTTGAAAAACACCTTCGGCAGAACGCCGACGTCTACCAGCCAGACTACATTGGAAATTGTTCGGGCTTCGACTGAACTGGCAACTTATTTGGATATCATTACGGGCGATCCTCTCTTCTATATGAATGCGTATTTTTTAGACCAGAACAAAGAGCCCCTGTTGATCGGACGGCAGTATATTGTAGGAAGCCGTTTTGTATTCAACTTTTAAATCAAACTTTACCTCTTTTATTTTTGAGAATGACGGCCCTTTTCAGGCCGTCATTATTTATTATTGATAAAAAATATAAGATATATTTAGTAAGTTTTATATTGTATTATAACGTTATAACATGTTATAATGACATCAAGAAATAGAAAGGTGATGATCTCCGTGAAAGAGCGTCAAGGTTGTCTGCTCCTTTTGTCGGACTGCGTATTTCCTTCTACCAATCTAAAGCCGATCAAAGGCTTTGTTGCGATTGAAGGAAATCGTATCGCCGCGGTGGGGCCAAAAAGCGAGTGCGGTCCTTGGAAAAATAAAGCGAGTCAGTTGTTGGATTTGGGAGATCGGCTGGTCTGTCCGGGGTTTACGGATGTTCATACTTTTTTTTCAGGCTGGGCCCTGTTGAGTCTTGGCGCCGATTTTTCCGAAGTTTATTCGGATGCCGAGGGTGTGACAGCCTTAAAAAAATTTGAGCGTGAGGCGCCGAAAGAAAGCGCTTTGTTCGGCCATGGCTGGAAGCCGGATCATTTTAAAGTGACCGATCCGTACCTGCTCGACAGGGTTTGGCCCGATAAGCCGGTCGTTGTTTTTACGTCCGACCGGGGGAATTGTTGGATAAATGCCGCGGCTCGCCGATGCTACGGCTTCGGTCCCGAAAAGTGCTATGCCGAAATGACTTGGAAGATGATACGGGAATACTTGCAGCTTCCCTGCATGAAAGATAAATACAAGGAATATATGGCAATGCTGAACGCGCGGGGAGTCACCACGATCAAGGAAATGTCTTTTGATAATTACTATGGATTTACGAATGTAATGGATCAGCTGGAAAAAGAAGACGCTTTGACGCTGAGAGTCTCCATGATGAGCCAGCCGGTAGGCGAAGGTATAAATATTGAATATGGTAAAACAATGAAAAAGCGTTTTCAGGGGCCTTTCGTCTCTTTTTCAGGTTTCAACCGAATGACGGACCGCTCTGTTCCGTCCTCCATGGCCGAATTGATCGAACCATACAAATCGCATCCGGGCTGCATCAACACGGTGCCTGTGGAATGGGAACTGATTGAACAGGAAACCCATCTTGCCGATGAAAACGGGTTCCGCTACTCTCTGCATTGTCAGGGCGATGGAGCAATCCGCCACACGGTCAATTTATTTGATACCTGCCAGAAGGATGAACGGGGCCGGCTTAAAAACCGCCATGCGATCACGGATCTGGAGTATTCCAATCCGACGGACCTGGAAAAATTCGGACGCATGGGCGGCATTGCGGAGGTATACGCCCAGATTCAGTCACTGGACAATCGGAACGATGTGCTGGACATGATCGACAGACAATTAGGCGGTGACCGCGGAGTAAACTATTGGAACCGGCGCAAAATGTGGGACAGCGGCGTGGTTGTCTCCTGCGGTACCGATCTGCCTCTGCTTCTGCCCAGTGTGCCGGAGTCCATCTGGTGCGGCTGCGGCGGCCGCTTTGCCGACGGAGGCGCCTACAACCGTCAGAACATGCTGTCAATAGCAGAGATGCTTATCGCATGGACTCGCAACGGCCAGTATAACTGTTACAATGAAGACCGGCTTGGGACCCTGGAGCCCGGCAAGCTGGCGGATATTGCGGTTTTGAGCGGCAACGTATTTCGCCGCTCCGAAGAGGAAATCCGTAATTTCAAGGTCGACCTTACCATTTCGGACGGTCGCATCGTGTATGAGGCACTGTGATTCACAAACCCTTGATCAAACGATTCCGAATATTTACCGAAAAAGGAGGTTCCTACTTTATGGCTCATGTAAAACGAGAACAACTCGCGGCAATAGGAATTCACTACGTATATTTTCCGCTGGATTACATGCTGGACCATCAGGCGAAAGCAGGGTACAAAACCATTGAACTGCTGGGCATGGCACCCCATTACCTGATGGATGAAGCCGGATATCAGGATCCCGCCGAGATTCGCCGAAAAGTGGAAGGGCGCGGTATGAAAATCGGCTGTTTTACACCGGAATGCGCTGTGTATTATTACACCATGTGCGCGCCGGAGGGGGGATTCCACGACAGGAGTATGGAGTATTTTAAACGGGGAATCGAGGCGGCCTCAAAAATGGGAGCCGAGAAGCTTCTTACAAACTGCATCGGCGCTCCTTTCGATGAGGAATACGGCCGTTCCTACGACCGGGCTGTCCGCAGCCTGTCTCTTCTTTCTAAAACCGCGGCCGATTATGACGTTACGATTGCCGTTGAGACCGTACGCCCTGAAGAGAGCCGCCTGTGTACAACGATGCCGGAACTCGTGAGAATACTGAAAGATGTTAGCAGCCCCCAAGTGAAAGCCGGACTTGATACCGTTGCCATGGGTGTGGCCGGCGAAACACCTCGACAGTGGTTTCAAAGTCTTGGCGGCGAAATTGTTCACTGCCATTTCATTGACGGCCGGCCTTATGGGCATCTGGTTTGGGGAGACGGTCTGTATCCGCTTGAAAGTTACCTGGATGTGCTGAATGAATTCGGGTATGAAGGACTGCTGGGCCAGGAAATTACGGACGGCCGATATTTCGATGATCCCGCTGAAGCGGATCTCCGTAATTTCAAAGCGTTTGAGCCTTATTTCACAGATTGAAGGGAGGAAACGACCATGGCAGCTCCAAAGATTCGCCGCGAGCAAGTCGCCGGCATGAACATTCATTATGTCAATTATTCGCTGGATTATTTTCTTGATTCACAGCAGCGCTGCGGCTTTAAAAGCATCGAGCTCTGGTGCGCGGCGCCGCATGTATGGCTGGATCACATGCGGTACTATGACGCCAAAGAAATCGCACGCAAAATCAGCCGAAGAGATCTTTCCGTTCATGTGCTAACTCCGGAAAACTGCACTTATCCTTATCAGTTTGCAGCGAAAGAAAAGGAACATCGGGAACGGTCGTTCCAGTATTTTTCAAACGGCATACGGCTCGCCAATGAATTAGGATGCGACTATATGGAGGTAAACTCCGGCTGGGGATACTGGAATGAAGACAAAACGGAGGCTTGGCAACGCAGTGCCGATATGCTCCACCGGTTGGCTGAAGTGGCTGCCGGGGAGGGAATCACGCTTGTAATGGAGGCGGTCCGGCCGGAAGAAAGCCAGCTGGTTATTAATTTGGAAAGCGCGAAAAAGATGCTGGATCAGGTCGGCCATCCCAATCTGAAGGCGATGGTGGACACCTGCGCCATGGGAGTTGCCAACGAAACGTTGGATCAGTGGTTTGACGCCCTGGGAAACGACGTGCGCCACATGCATTTTATCGACGGGACTCCCTATGGCCACCTGGTCTGGGGAGACGGCAACCACCATCTCGGCAAGTTTATCGAGGCCCTGAACCGGCGCGGCTACCAGGGGTATCTTGGGCAGGAAATCACCGACGGCCGGTATTTTCTGGACCCCGCGGCCGCAGACAGAAGAAATATGCAAAACTTTGAACGCTATATGGAAGACTAAGTTAAATATCATTCTAAAGGAGATATCATAGCATGAAAACGAATGAAGTAATCAGGAAAGTATTGGCCGAACACGGAGAAATCACCGAAATCTATTGGGCAGCATGCGGTGGGAGCCTGATCGACCTGTATCCTTCCCATTATTTGGTGAATGCCGAAAGTGAGAAAACCTTCTCCGGCTGGTACACCGCGAAAGAGTTTACGGTAACCCCGCCCAAAAAGCTTGAAAAACACAGCATGGTGATCGTGTGCAGTCACTCCGGCAATACGCAGGAGGCCATGGATGCCGCCGTTCTCGCGTATGAAAAGGGTGCCGCCGTGGTAACCCTTACGGACAAAACCGGTTCCAAGGTGGATGACCCCCGGTTCATCACCTGGGTGTATCCTTGGGGAGATCATGTGCCCACCGCAGAGGTCCCGCTCGGGATTTGCCCCGCGCTGGCTGCGGAGCTGATCAAAGCGCAGGAAAGTTTTCCAAAATACGACGCTTTGATGGACGGCCTTAAAAAAATTGACGGGATCATTGAAAAAGCCAAAAGCAAGGTGAACAAAGAGCTGGGTGAAAAATTCGCGGACCGGTGTCAGGAAAATGAATTCTTTTATATTTTAGGTTCCGGAGCCGCCTTCAGTCAGACTTATGGTTTTGCCATCTGCAGCCTGATGGAAATGCAGCGTCAGAATTGCTGCTATTTACACTCCGCCGAATATTTTCACGGTCCCTTTGAGTGCACTGAAAAAGGCGTTTTCTATTTCCTGCAGATGTCGTCAAGCCAGAGCCGCGTAATGGATGAACGCGCCCTGTCCTTCTTGAAAACCCATACGGACCGGCTGATGGTGTTGGATGCCATGGAATATGGCATGGGGGATATTGATGCAGGCGTCCGCGCCTACCTGGAACCCGCGCTGTTTTACGCGATGAATGTGGAACTGCGGGCCGCCCGCGGCAAACGATTCAACCACTCGCCTGAAATCCGCCGTTATATGGGCATTGAAAATTATTAATCTATTTTAAAGAAGGAGACGTCCATCATGCCGAATTATCCTGTTCGTGTCCTTGGCTTTGGAGACAATGTCGTGGACAAATATGAGCATATGAAAATCATGTATCCGGGCGGAAACGCGGTAAACTTTGCCGTGTTCGCCAAAAAGCTTGGGGCTGAACGCAGCGCCTACATGGGCATTTTCGGGTCGGACGAAGCCGCCGAACACGTCATCGCTTCTTTACGGCAGGAAGAAGTGGAGATGATCCGCTGCCAGCAGGTCGTCGGAGAAAACGGCGCGGCGCGGGTTACGGTGAATCCGGACAACGGAGACAGAATCTTTCTCGGGTCCAACGCGGGCGGCATCCGGGGAGACATGCGCTATGTGATCGATCGGTTCGCCCTCGAATATGTCAAGGGTTTCGATCTGGTCCATACCGGGAATTACTGCTTTACTGAGCGGGAGCTTCCCAAAATCAAGGCAAGCGGCGTTCCGATCAGCTTTGACTTTTCCGATGACTCAACCGACGAATACTTCGAGGAAATCGCCCCGCTGGTGGACTACGCCTTTATGTCCTGCGGGGATTTGACGCCCGAAGAAACCTATAAAAAGCTGGAAAAAGTCAAGGCTTTGGGGCCGAAATTCGTATGCGCTTCGCGTGGAGACGAAGGCTGCGTCGCCCTCGACGACAGTCAGTTCTATACTCAGGGCATCAAACCGGTGGAACATCTGGTAGATACCATGGCGGCCGGAGACAGCCTGATCGCCGCTTTTTTGGTGACCTATCTCGCCGCCCAAAAGGCCGGCGGGTCCGGGCCCTCGGTCATACAAGACTGCCTGTCCTTTGCCGCGGGATTTGCATCCGAAACCTGCGGACTTGCAGGGAGTTGGGGACATGGAAAGACTTACGAATGAATCATTGGGAGATGAAACCATGAATCAGACAGTTGCGGCGGTAGGATTCTGCTGCGCGGACGTTTATGAAAAGCTGAATCAATTCTATCCCACGGGCAACGGCGTAGACTGGGGCGTGCATTTGGCGCGCATGGGAGTTCCTGTGAGCGTAGTAAGCGTCGTAGGAACCGACAGCTACGGGGAAAAGATGAAGCAGGCTCTGGCCGCCGAAAAAATAGATATCAGCCATCTTCGTATGGAGCAGGGCGACACTTGCAAAATGATGATGGACCTGAAGAACGGTACGGACCGGGTACATCTGAAAGAGATTGAAGGAGTTATGGCCGATTATGCGATCACGGAGGACGAATTCGAGTTTGTGAGCCGGCATACCATGCTGCACACCGATCTTTTCGGGAAAGTGCTTGACCGCCTTCCTGACTGGAAGGCTCACGGAGTCCGGATCGTAATGGACTTTTCCGTCTTCAGCGAAGACCCGGAGTTTCAGTGCGAAAAAATCTTTCCCTATGTGGATTATGTATTTCTTTCATACGACGGAAAAAAAGACGAACATATCAAAAATTGGGTAAAACAAATTCATTCCTATGGGCCAAAGATTGTAACGGCAACCATGGGGGAGCTTGGGTCTATCAGTTATGATGGAACCAACCTGTATGAGTATGGGATCGTACCCGCAAAGGTTGTGAATACCGTCGGGGCGGGGGACAGCTACATTGCCGGCTTTACTTATGGAATTCTCAATGGCTGGGAAATTCCGGAGTGTATGAAAAAAGGGGCGGAGATTTCCTCCGCGGTTGTTTCCAAGTTCGAGCCGTACTGAACATGAAAGGTAAAGCAGAAGGGAGGAAGAGTTTCAATGCTGATAGATATGCACGTTCATCCCATCTTTTATGGACCGATCTGCAACGACGACGCGGAACTGGAGAATCGTAAAAATGCTTTTGGGGTCTGGAAGCAGGGACCCATGGACTTTGAAGAGCTTTTTGCCGAATGGGATATTTGCGGTATAACGCAGGCCGCCTTGCTGCCGCTTGACCTGACCACCACCGCCGGATTCTGGGTGGTGGACAACGATCAGGTAGAGGCTCTATGCGGTATGAATCCGGATAAATTCATCGGCTTTGCCAGTGTGGATCCACATCGTTCGGACGCTGTGGACGTCGTGCGAAAGGCGTTTGAGGAGCAGGGCCTGCAGGGATTGAAGCTGAACCCCGCAAAACAAAAATTTTATCCGAACGACCCTGTGGCGGAACCGATTTACAGGCTTTGCGAACAGGAAAACAAACCTGTTATTTTCCATTCCGGACTCAGCTGGGAGCCAAACACCCCTACAAAGTACTGTCACCCCATGGCGTTTGAGGAAGTCTTGATCAAACATCCGAATCTGCGGGTGTGTCTTGCTCATTTCGCATGGCCATGGGTGCGGGAAATGGCCATGCTGATGATCAAATATCCGAATGTCTATACTGACACGTCCCTGCTGTATGTGGATTCGCCCGAGGAACAGATGATGGAACTGTTCACAAAAGATATGGGACCTATGTGGTTTGAACGCTGTTTTCCGGAACAGGTGATGTTCGCCTCCAACGGACCGCGGTTTCGGGCTTTTAAGCTCAAACGTGCCCTGGACAAGGTGCCCATGCGGGATTTTGCCCGAGAAAACCTGTACTGCAAAAATGCTCTGCGCTTTTTATCCGGAAAGGGGTGTAACCGCAATGGTCGTGGTCAAAACGATCCGGCATCTGAGTAAAGCCGTTTCCGAATTCTATAATATTACCGAGCAGGTACATGGCATTGTGGAAAAGAGCGGAATTAAAAACGGCTTTGTGGCCGTGATTACCTCCCATACCACCACGGGAATTATGGTGAATGAATCATTGCCGTGTGTGGAGCAGGATCTGAGCGAACTGATGGAAAAGCTGGTGCCTCTGGACGAGCCTTATCTTCATGCCCACTTCTTACCTACTTACGGAGCAACCAGCAATAATTCCCAAGGCCATCTGAAAAGCGCGCTAACCGGGAATCATTGTTTGTTCCCGGTCATTGACGGAAAAATTGTATGCGGCGGTGCACAGGAAATCTATCTGGTAGAATATGATGGTCCTCAAGCGCGCAAAGTATTTGTGGAAGTGATGGGGGAGTAATCCGGCAAACCTCTCCTTTTACCTGACTGGGAGTTTTAGTACATAAAGCGAGGCGCATAACCGGTATTTCTCCGATTATGTGCCTCGCTTTTTTAATCAATGCCTCGTTTCAGCGAATTTCATCGCGGAGTTTGGCAGCCTCTTTTGTAAGAGCTTCGATCTCATCGAATTTCCCGTCCGTTAGAAGATCTTCCGGTACCATCCATGTTCCGCCGCATGCAAGTACGTTTTTCTGCGATAAGTATTCTTTTACATTCCCCGGCTTTACTCCGCCGGTCGGCATGAATTTCATCCCGGAATAAGGCCCTGAAAGGGCCTTCAACATGGCAGTGCCGCCGACAACTTCCGCCGGAAACAGTTTAACCACCGAAAGCCCTTCCCGCATACATGCTTCCACTTCCGTAGGTGTGGCACAGCCTGGGAAAACAGGAATCTTGTTTTCAATACACCAGCGCACAACGCTGAGATTGGTACCGGGGCTTATAATTGCCTTGGCGCCGGCTTCAACCGCCAGTTCTGCATTTTTTACCGTCAAAACTGTTCCGGCGCATACAAAAAGCTCCGGGACTTCCTTTGTGATTGCACGGATAGAATCCGCGGCAGCATCACTTCGAAACGTGATCTCCGC
This sequence comes from Caproicibacter fermentans, assembly GCF_014303955.1. Lineage (NCBI taxonomy): Bacteria > Bacillati > Bacillota > Clostridia > Eubacteriales > Acutalibacteraceae > Caproicibacter > Caproicibacter fermentans. The sequence continues at coordinate 536,156 of NZ_CP060286.1, forward strand.
GGCAGGCAGGCCGCCGTTCTTCAGGGCTTTTGCCAACGGAACAGCATGCTCCATACAATCCATCTTGATAACCGGAATGATTCCGATTTTATATAACATCCGCGTCATATCCATCATTAGGAATTTCCTCCTTACTAAGCTTGCTGCTGATATTTCGTCATGAACCGATCCAGCTCATCGCGAGTGGGAAGGCCTTCATTATCGCTGAGATTCATAATCTGAATGGTTCCAATCGCGTTCGCGCGCCGCACAGCCTCTTCGAGGGACAGCCCCTCCGTCAACGCACTGATAACACCCGCCGCAAACCCGTCTCCGGCACCAACCGTATCTACGATTTTTTCAGCAGGATAAGCGGGGGAGTAGAAGCTGATCTTTTCAGTTGCAGCATAAGCGCCCTTGGGACCGATCTTTACAATCACGGCCTTGGCACCGCGCGATAAGTAAAATTCTGCAATTTTCTTCGGGTCTCTGGTTCCGCAAAGGACTTCGCCCTCGTTTTCACCCGGCAATACATAATCCGCCATCGATGCAAGCTTATTGATCGTTTGAATCATAACCTCTCGGCTTGGCCAGAGTTGAGACCGTAAATTGGGGTCAAAGAAAACCATTAGGCCCTCGTTCCTCGCCTTCCGGATCAATTCAAAGGCACTTTCCCGCGCGGAAGATGAAAGCGCGGGAAGGATGCCGGTCATATGCAATGCACAATATTCCGAAAGGTCAAGTCCATTCAGGTCCTCCGGACAAATCGTTGAAGCAGCGGAATTTTTCCGATAATAATAAATATCCGGATCGCCGTGGCTTGTTTTGCTTTTCAGCATAAATCCGGTGGCATGATCCTTGCTTTTCATCACCATGGAAGTGTTAATGGAATTGCGATTCATCACTTTAACGATCCGGCGGCCAAACGGATCGCTGCCAAGCTTGGTCAGGTAGCCAACCGGATGCCCCAGGCGGGCCAATCCGACGGCTACATTAAATTCGGCGCCGGCCACGGAGGTGGAGTAGTGGCGAACATCTTCAAGAAGGGCCTCTTCTTCAGCGATGAACAGAGCCATCGGCTCCCCGACCAGCATGATTTTATTCTTCATGGAAGAATTCTCCTTCATATATTAGATTATGGCTGTTTTCCAATATAAGCCAGTATGCCACCGTCAACGTAAAGCACATGGCCGTTGACGAAATTGGAAGCTTCGCTGGCAAGAAATACAGCCGGTCCCATCAGGTCATCGGTTGTGCCCCATCTTGCAGCAGGAGTTTTGGCAACGATAAACTGATCGAAAGGATGGCGGGAACCGTCGGGCTGGCGCTCACGCAGGGGAGCGGTCTGCGGCGTTGCAATATAACCGGGTCCAATGCCGTTGCACTGGATATTGTGCTCGCCGTATTCCGAGCAGATGTTTCTTGTCAGCATTTTCAGGCCGCCTTTGGCAGCCGCATATGCGGAAACCGTCTCACGGCCCAATTCACTCATCATGGAGCAAATATTAATAATCTTTCCATGACCTTTTTTGATCATTCCCGGGATTACCGCTTTGGAAACGATGAAGGGTGCGTTCAGATCGACATCCACAACCTGTCGGAACTCATCGGCAGTCATGTCAAGCATCGGGATTCGTTTAATAATCCCGGCGTTATTCACTAAGATGTCAATCACGCCAACCTCTTCCGTGATTCTCTTTATCAGTTCCTGGACCTGAGCTTCATTTGTAACATCGCACACATAACCATGAGCCTTGATTCCCAGCTTCTGATAGGAATCAAGGCCTTTCTCTACCAGTTCCTGCTTAATATCGTTAAAAACAATTGTGGCTCCCATGTTGGCATATGCGCAAGCAATGGCGAAGCCAATCCCATAAGAGGCACCGGTGATAAGGGCAACTTTTCCATCCAAACGAAAACTGTTGTTATCAACCATGGTTATACCTTCTTTCTTTTCAATTAAATTGCAACTTCAGCGCATTTCCTGAATCGGGATTTCATCCATGTCGTCAAAAGCCTTGTTTTCTCCACCCATGGCCCAGATAAAATGATAATTAGTCGTTCCGCAGCCTGCGTGGATGCTCCAGGAAGGGCTGATAACAGCCTGTTCATTCTGCATCACGATGTGCCTTGTTTCTTTGCCTTCTCCCATCATGTGAAATACGACGTTGCCTTTCGGAATATTGAAGTAAGTGTAAACCTCCATGCGGCGTTCGTGGGTATGCGCCGGCATGGTATTCCAAACACTCCCCGAGTTTAAGCAAGTAAGTCCCATGGAAAGCTGACAGGTCTCAAGGACATCAGGATGAATAAACTGGTTGATGACCCGTTTATTGCTGGTTTCAGAAGAACCAACCGGACGCTTATTTGCATCCGCAATAGAGATAAAAGTAGTTTTACAGGGCTTGTGAGCCGGTGCGGATACCATATAGAACTTTGCGGGTTTCTGAGGGGTTGTTGCTTTTAAAGGTTACTTTTTGGGTTTTCATGGTCACATAGAGGCAATCCTCAAATCCCATAGGGTAGCTGGTTTCATCCGCAGTGATTTCACCAGGGCCGCCGATGTTGAAAACACCGATCTCACGGCGTTCAAGAAAATAGTGCGTTCCAAAATTTTTCCAGCAATCAATGCCTTTGTCAATAGAAACCGTTTCGTTTACAGGCATGCAGCCCAATGTAACCATTCTGTCCACATGTGAGTAAACAGCAACCACTTCATCCTCACGATAAAGGTTTTCTATCAGGAATTCCTGACGGATCTCCTCGGTGGTATAGCGTTTGAAATCACGCTGATTGGCAGAATACCGAATATCCATAGTAACTCCTTTTCCGATTCGAAAATTCGAACCTGTTTATTTTTTCTGCAACAGATGAAAGGCAAATCCCGCGATCTCATTCTGGAAGTAAATAGCGCCCAGATTGCCTTTCTCATTGCGACTTGCAGACTCTTCATTGAATGCGATTCCCTTGGATTCCAGATACTCCTTCGCACGGTTAATATCGGTTGTACGGATTGCAATGTGCCCATATCGACCCAGGAATTTCGTTTTCATGATTTCAAATTGCTCATTAGCAAAAATGGAACCCGGGGTATTCCGACTCTCAAATCCGAACAGATTGCAGAGCAACTGTGCGGTTTTCTTTGCTTCCTCTTCGTTGTCCTGGTTAATGCCAATGTGAGCAACTTCGAAGCCAAAATCCTTCCCATCAGTTCTATCCATTTTTCAGCCTCCTTTCAAGCTTTATTTTGCAAGGTAACCGCCGTCAATTGGAATGACAGCGCGGAATTCTGCCTAATGACGTTCATAATTAACATAGGGCGTCTCTTTGCCATAAAGGCAACCGGGATTATGCAACCAATGCCACATGAAATACCGGGAATAGATCCCGCCATGAACACGGCGACAATTGACATGGAACCGGCGACAACTGAATAAACAATCATCCGGTTGCTGGGGGGAATCATCATGCCGGTCGGGCCGGAAGCGATATTCACGTCTGCCGAAAACTCCTTGGAATAAACACTTCTTTTCCTCGAGTGGTCCTAATATGCCGCCCATAGCCGCTGCGGCGGCAACACCGGAACCTGAAATGGCACCGAAAAGCATGTTGGTAACATTATTGGTTTGAGATAAACATGCAAGCGATGGGTAAGAATCTTGTAATGACGCACCAAAAGCATCAATAAAAATATAGTTATTTTACCAGTTAACCGTTATACGAAATCGGTAAATAAAAAGCCCGAAAAAAAAGCCTGATTTATTCAGGTTACATTTTTACATTTTGTTAACTAAAATTTATCCTACCTCGAACACAAATTCATCCTACCTCATCATTTTGGATTTGTCAATCGTTTTGAAACATATTGCCCTAATTTTAGTATTATTTACAATAAATAAGCCGGCCATTTTTCTGTTTTCTTTTCAAGCATTCAGACCTTTGGGCGACAAACAAGAAAGCATAACATAAATCAAGCTCCGCATATAAATATGACACGGGGTGATCATTTTGAGCAAATTAAAGAATAATTTCTGGAGTAATACCATCCCTGTGTTTGTATTAATTATTTGCTGCATTGCATTTTTAATGCTATCGTTTCTCTCCTATCGCCGAATCGACCAAATCGCCTCTACGCTTGAAAGCAGCCAGGCGCCGAAGACCGTGGTAATTGACGCGGGCCACGGCGGGGAAGACGGAGGAGCCTCCGGCAGTTCCGGAATCCCTGAAAAAGAGATTAACCTGTCAATTTCAAAGGATCTGGAGCAGCTTCTAACCGTTTCAGGTTATCATGTTGTTATGACTCGAACAAGCGATACCTCGATCGGTGACAATACTCTCGGAACCATCCGTGAGAGAAAAGTAAGCGATATGCATGAAAGGTTAAAAATTCTGCAAAAGCAGGGAAACTGTATTTTTATCAGCATTCACCAAAACTATTTTACTCAAAGCCAATATAACGGCACCCAAATTTTCTATTCAAAGAATAATGCGGAAAGCAAGCCCCTTGCGGAAGATCTTCGTGCCAAAGTAATGGAATTATTGCAGAAAGATAACAAAAGACAGGCAAAACCGGCAACAAGTTCCATTTTTTTGTTATGGGAGGCGAAAGTTCCCGCTGTTCTGGTCGAGTGCGGTTTTTTATCAAACGCGGAGGAAGAAACCAAGCTGAAGGATCCTGTTTACCAGAAAAAAATCGCTTTTGCAATTTACAGCGGCTTTTTAGACTATTGTTCCGGGATTCGGCAACCTTCTTGAATTATCAGAAACAGTCGAATATAATGAATACAATAATATTAAAACGACAGGATGGGGAAGATGGGCGGAAAAATCAAGAGTGTTTATGTTTGCTCGGAATGTGGTTTGGAATCTCCCAAATGGTACGGAAAATGTCCCGGCTGCGGCCAATGGAATACAATGACCGAAGAGGTAGTGCAGCCCGTTACGAAAAAAGCGGTCGGTCAGAGCGGATTAAGGAGATCCCTTCCTCAGGCAGTCGCTCTTTGCGCGCTTTCCGCATCCGAAGAAGAAAGGTATCATACGGGAATGAGTGAACTGGACCGTGTGCTGGGGGGCGGAATCGTAAAGGGTTCGCTGATTCTAGTCGGCGGGGAACCGGGTATCGGGAAATCAACCATTCTTCTTCAAATTTGTCAGTATTTGGGGCAATCCCTGAAAATTCTTTATGTTTCAGGAGAAGAATCAGGGCGTCAGATCAAACTCCGCGCGGAACGGCTTGGGGTTACCTGTGAAAATCTTTACATATTGACCGAAACGGACATTCAGGCGATTATAGAACAGGTCCGTGAACAAAAACCGGACCTTGTCATGATCGATTCGATTCAAACAATGAATTTTACGGATTTAAATTCTTCCCCGGGAAGCGTAACACAGGTAAGAGAATGTACGAATGCAATTATGCGTGCGGCCAAAACACTGGAAATTCCGGTTATCATTGTCGGTCACGTCAACAAAGACGGAGCCATCGCGGGGCCTAAGGTTCTGGAGCATATTGTCGACGCGGTTCTTTACTTTGAGGGTGATCGGCAAATGTCATACAGAATGCTTCGGGCGATTAAAAACCGTTACGGCTCCACAAATGAAATCGGTGTCTTCGAGATGGAGGAAGACGGGCTCCACCCGGTGGACAACCCGTCAAAAGCAATGCTGTCAGGCCGGCCTAGTCATGTTTCCGGCACCTGTGTCACCTGCGTGATGGAAGGGTCGCGGCCGATCTTAGCTGAAATTCAGGGATTAGCGACAACTTCCGGTTATGGAACCCCCCGCCGTATGGCTACCGGCTTTGACTATAACCGAATGTCTCTCCTGCTTGCAGTCCTTGAAAAACGGGCCGGATACTATTTTTCGAATCTTGACGCTTATGTAAACGTCGTGGGAGGATTAAGATTGGATGAACCGGCCTGCGATCTTGCAGTCGCGCTTGCTCTTGTTTCAAGCCTGAAAAATAAGCCGCTCAACGATTCCGCAATCGTATTCGGCGAAATTGGACTTGCGGGCGAATTACGTTCCGTTACGCATAGCGACGCCCGCATCAGTGAAGCAAAACGCCTGGGATTTGAATCCTGCATTCTTCCATATCACAGTCTGAACAGAATCCGTAACAAATGGAGCGGAATCCAGCTGATTGGCGTCAAAAATGTGAGGGAGGCGTTTGAGGCCGCGATTGAATGATATCGTCCGGAGAGCGGGGAGTCACTTTGATACAGTGCACGCACCCGTCGCCGGTGTAGTTTGTGATGGCTGATGGCGTTTCCAGGGTACAGTAACCGTCACGCTGATAGATGCAGTCTACATCACATTGAATGATGCTCATGAAAAATCACCTCAACAGTATTGTGTTGAGTTTAAAAAAAATTTATTCAAGGCAACTTTTCTGCAGGACGTTATAATTTTCATCTCTCCTCACAAAATAACCTGAGATGGGGGAATGAAAATGAAACGTTTTGTAATGCTTTTCGCTTTTACGCTCATTGCTGCAGCTGCTATTTTTACAGCCGGCAATGTCATCAAAAATTCCATTTTGAAGATTGACGTAATCAAACTGGAACCGGAATCACAAGTCGAGTCTATTACCTGTACAGGAAAAGTGGAAGAGATCTCCGACGGAAACGTATATGCGCCGGCCAATTCCATTTCAAAAAAAATCTATGTGAAAACGGGCCAGCAGGTTGAAAAAGGGCAGGCCTTAATGGTGGTAACGGCAACCTCAGCAGCGGATTCAGCGTATGAAACGTATTCTCCCTACGTCTCCGACGAACAGATGACTCAACTAAAAACGCAAACATTATTAGCTCCCGTCAGCGGTACGGTGGCTTGCATCTCTGTACCGGATACCGGCTATTATATTGATTCCACAAAGCCTGCGGTTACGATTCAAGACTCGTCTGCGCTGCAGGTCCGTTTGAGTGTGAACGAGTCACAGATTGCCGACATTAAAACGGGTCAGAAAGCGGAAATAAGCGGCGTTGGGTTTAAGAATTCCTGTTATTCCGGAACAGTAAAGGAAATATCGAGTGAAGCCAAGCAGATGCAGACTGCCTCCGGGCAGAATACCGTTGTTGAGGTTCTGGTCAGCGTAGACAATCCGAAAGAAGACATTAAACCCGGATTTACAGCAAAGGCAAAAATCATAACTTCCAATGATTCCTCCGTTCTGGTCGCGCCATACAGCGCCGTTCAGGCTGATGATAACGGAAACGAATATGTGCTGTGTGTTTCCGGCGGCAGAACGGTAAAAACTCCCGTGAAAACCGGACGAGAATTTGACAGCGGCTTCGAAATCATATCCGGCGTTTCCAAAGGGGATTGTATTGTAACGGATGCGGAAAATCTTACGGAAGGCGAACATGTCGTACCTGTCATGAGCAAGGCGGTGAATGCGCCGTGATTGATTACCTGAAATCTGCTTTCCGGAATCTGGGACGAAAAAGCGCCAGAACCTTTTTGACCATATTGGGCATCGTGATCGGAGTTTCTTCCGTAATTATCGTTGCCAGTATCAGTCAGTGCGGAACAAATTCCTTAAACTCCGAGCTGGACAGTCTCGGACTCAGCGGCTTGTCGATTACCACAAAAAAGGGAAAGAACGTCTCGCTTACCTCAGGAGATTTAAATTCGATTCGAAAAATCAGTCAGGTTCAGCAGGCTTCCCCAATTCTTGTGGAAAACACCAATATTACCCTTCGGAAAGGCACCACAACCGCATTGCTTTGGGGCATTGACACCAAGGCAAGCGATATCATTTCCGTAAAGGTTCTTTATGGCCGTCTATTCAATAAGAGAGATGTCAATACCTGTGCAAACGTTTGTTTGGTGGACGAAGAATTTTCCAGAAGCGCTTACCAAAGAAGCAACATCATAGGCAAAAGTATTTCTTTTCAATGCGGCGGTATTGAGCAGGCATTTACCGTCGTTGGTGTGGTCAAGACCGGAACCGGCCTTTTGCAGAATCTGATCGGCGATTATATTCCTACATTTGTATATGTTCCTTATACGACCGTCCAGGCTTCAGCCGGCCGCAGCGATTTCGACGAGATAGCGGTTAAAATCAAAGCGGGGGATAGCGCTGAAAATGTGGGGAAGATGATTGTCAGTAATTTAGACGCCAGCAATGGTACTGAAGACGCGTTCGTTTCCAATAACCTTGCAAAGCAAAAAGACGGGTTAATACAGATTCTCGATCTTGTAACATTAATTCTGTCCGCGGTGGGTTCCATATCATTACTGGTCGCAAGCCTGAGCATTATGACGGTAATGCTTGTGTCGGTAAACGAAAGGACCAGGGAGATAGGCATTAAAAAGGCGCTGGGCGCTACCCGTGGAGCTATTATGCTGGAATTCTTGTTTGAAGCCGCGCTGATTTCCGTAATCGGTTGCATTCTTGGAATAGGGGTTGGGTATTTAGTCTCTTTCGCCGGGGCATCCTACCTTCATGTAATACTCAGCATCCGAACGGACATTATTTTACTGGCAACAGGTTTTTCTGTTCTTACCGGTATTATTTTCGGCGTTTATCCGGCTTATAAGGCAGCATGTTTGAAACCGGTAGACGCATTGAGGCAGGAGTAATCATGCGTTTTCTGAAAATCCCGAATCTTCCGGAGTCGGACGTCGTTTTGGCAGCCGTCTCCCATACATATCCCGGTATTCTGTCGGGGCTAACCGGTCTTGGTGTCAAAGTAATTCCCGTGCAACCGGCAAAGTTTCTTGAGCCCCCGGTACAGAGCCACGCGGACCTGTTGTGCCAGCCTTTGGGAGCTAACCGAATCATTGCGGCAAAAGGGGAAGAATCCCTGAAATTGGCATTAGAAAATTACGGATTTCGCATTGCGGAATCAGCTTTCATGATCGAAAGTCCTTATCCGAAGGACTGCGCTTTAAATGCGGCCCGCATCGGAAAATTTCTAATTGCAAATAAAAAAATTATCGATCCGAATCTTTTGTATTATTTAAATAAAGAAAATATAAAATTTGTTGACGTCAGACAGGGATACGCAAAATGCTCGGTAGCGATAGCAGACGAAAAATCCATTATTACAGCGGATTGCGGAATCCAGGCGGCAGCATTGAAGGCCGGTTTCAGCGTACTGAAAATTCAGCCTGGATTCATTAAACTCGCGGGATTTCCTTATGGCTTTTTGGGCGGAGCCTGCGGTCTGATCGGAAAAAGAAAAATAGCATTTGCCGGCAATCCAGTTTATCATCCGGATTACCAAAAAATCAAAGAATTTCTTGACTGTAGAAAAATTGAAATCATTTCTCTCTACGACGGACCTCTTTTAGACGTCGGAGGAATTATCCCTCTGATGGAACGGTAGGAAATAAAGAACCTTGACAGAACTAAAAAAGCGGAATATAATTATACAAAATATTTATTTTGTATAATTCAGGGGACTCAAAAGCCTAAAAATAGGATTTTATTCGATTTGTGAAAGGATTCGTAACTAAATGAAACCTGAAATGCTTGCAGAGGCACCGCCGGTAGTCCGTGAATTTCTGGGCTACATTGGTACAATTCGCGGAAAATCACCGAAAACTGTTGAAGAATACTATCTCGATCTTCGTACGTTTTTTCGTTACATAAAACTGCAGCGCGGATTGGTTCCGCCGGGCACGAAATTTGAGGAGATAAAAATTTCCGATGTTACGATTGATCTGATCAAAACAATCGATTTGACGCAGGTATTCGAATATATGAATTATCTGAGTTCCGAACGCAGCAACAGTTCGGCCACCAGATCGCGAAAAGTGTCAAGCCTCCGCAGTTTTTTTAAATACCTGACCAACAAAGCAGGAAAACTTGAAAATAACCCTGTCAAAGAGCTGGAAACCCCCAAAACAAAAAAATCGCTTCCAAAGTATTTGTCGCTTGAGCAAAGTTTGGAACTTCTGTCAAAAGTTGAAGGAAAAACAAGGGAAAGAGATTATTGCATTTTAGTCCTTTTCTTAAATTGCGGGATGCGCCTTTCAGAGCTTGTAGGTCTGAATTTAACGGATCTTCACGAAGGAAATTCCACTGTAAAAATAACCGGCAAAGGCAACAAGGAACGTATTGTTTATTTGAACGAAGCATGCCACGATGCAATAAAACGTTATTTGGCTGTGCGCCCACGGGAAGGCTTAATTGATAAGAACGCTCTGTTTATCAGCGGACAGAGAAAAAGGATCAGCCCCAAAACCGTTCAGTATCTGGTTAAAAAATATCTGTCTGAAATTGATTTAGGCGGACCCGGCTATTCCGTACATAAGCTCCGCCATACGGCTGCCACATTAATGTACCAACACGGGCACGTTGATATTCGAGTCTTAAAGGACATTCTGGGGCATGAGAATCTAAGCACGACCGAAATTTACACGCATCTTTCAAGTGAACAGATGGAAACAGCCGCGCAGGCCAATCCTCTTTCTCATGTGAAGCAAAGAGGCCCTCTTATTAACAAGGAGAATAAAAAATAAAGGGGCGGTTTTCACCCCCCTTTATGCTTTATTTCTCAAGAAGCTATTCCTTTTTATCGGATTCACCCCGGAGACTGTTCTGGTATGGCTGAATCATTGTTTTGTCAACCAACGGATAGATTGTAAAATTAATCAGAAACATTCCGAAAGAAAAAAACAACGTTAATACAAATACGATCCCAATCATTAAACTGAGCGCCATAATCTGAGACAAATAAAGAATCAGCGTCAAAGCTGCCAATAATACGGTAATCAAAATATTACGCCATAATCCGATAATTGAAAAGATTAATGCGTTCTTGTAAATTTGCAGAAGATTTAAGTCAAATGTGACAGCCATGAGCGGAACATAATATTGAGCAAATATCAGTAAAAATGCTATTGCGATGCACAGGCATAAAGCAACCGCATATAAAGTTCCATCCATAAGTTTATGATAATAAAATCGAATCGAAACGCTGAGCACCAAATACAGAAGAATACAAACAACTCCGTTTGCCAGAAACATCTTCCAATTTTGTTTTATCGCATCGAAAAAATCTCCCATTAAAAACGCGTGTTCTTCACGGGCATAATTTCTTGTTACAAAAGTCAGACCCGCTAAAAACGGTGATATCAGCAGGATGGGTATGATGACCAGCAAAAAATCAGGAATCAGATTTCGAAGCAAATACGTGATTGCCAGCGCTATGACAACAAAAACAGAGAATAGAAGATTCAGTTCTATCAGCTGAGTAAACTTTCGAAAAAAAATCGCAAAGAAACGGAGAAACGCATTCTTTTTCGGCTCGTCTTTCCTTACGCCGGGGCCAGGTTTATTATAGTCAATGTGAAAAAGTCCCAAAAAGTATCTCTCCCCTACCCTAATTTAGCCCTGGGATGGCATTGATTATACACTTCCTTGCAATGATCATTTAATAGATGGACATAAACCTGTGTGGACGATATGTCGGCATGACCCATCATTGCCTGAATATCCTTCAGTTCAGCCCCGTTCTCCAGAAGATGAAGCGCAAAAGAATGGCGCAAGGTGTGCGGTGTAATTTCTTTCACAATTTTGGCCTGTTCCGCATACCCCTTTACGATCTTCCAAAAGCCTTGGCGGGTTAACCGCCGCCCGTTCAGGTTGACAAACAAGGCCTGTCCCCCCGCGGGAGTGATCATATGGGAACGCACCCTGACAATGTAATCGGATATTGCGCTGATCGCGGTGGGATATACCGGAATAACACGCTCGCTCCGGGCCGTGCTGCACCGCAGCATTCCGGTTCGCAGATTTATGCTGCCGATATCCAAATCCACCAACTCGGTTGCCCGGATCCCCGTCGCATAAAGAAGTTCCAGCATCGCCTTATCGCGGCATCCTTTCGGCTCTCTGGTATCCGGCTGCGATAACAGCAGTTCAATTTCTTTTCCGCTTAATATCTGTGGAAATTTTTTTTCGATTTTCTCCAGGTGAATTGCTTTTGCCGGATTAACCGTAGTATAGCCGAAAAGAACCATATACTGATAAAAGCATCGAATGGATGCAATATTTCGCGTGATAGTTGCGTCGGACTTTTTGTTCTGTTTCATGTCCTTAATGTAAGAGTTGATTTGATCCGCATCAACCGACGCCGGATCATCCCTCCCATTTTGGGTCAAATAAGAAATAAAATGTTCCACATCTCTTACATACGACTCCAGTGTATTCGCTGAAACCGATTTCTGGTTCACTAAATAATCACTGAAACTTGAACAAAAATCCTTCATTTTGTTCTATCTCCTCAATTTTGTTAAAAAGAAAACAGGCCGCCGAAACAGGCGGATAAAAGCAAATCAATCAGTGCCGATAAAAAAGCGACTCCCAAAATGGCGCCGAATTGCAAAACGTAAATTTTCAGCTTTGCTTGGTTTATCGTTTTGGATCCGCAGGATGCCAGCAGACGGGAAAAACCAATTCCCTCCCTGGCAGCAAGTAAAACCGATATGCAGCAGGCTAAAGCTCCGGGCAATATCACGACCAGATTAAATAAAATCCCAAGCCCGCCGTAAGCCGCGTAAAGGTACCCGGAAGTAAGCCCCAGTCCAAATCCTCTGAAAAAAGGAATAAACGGGATCAGCAGCACTCCCCACATGGAAAGACCGCATAAAAAACATGCGAAAACGAAAAGGAAAGCCGAAGCAAAAGACGCTGTAAAAATGGAAAGGAAAGAAGCGGTCAGGCGCGCTTTAAAATTTCCGGCAAAAAGAAAATCCATCCGCTCCAACGCCTGCGTATCCGCATTTCTAGCGTAAACGGCCCCCACGGCCATTCCCGCCAAAAACACAAGCGCCAGAAGTACCAGTTCCCAGTTCAGACGTGCCGCTTTCAACATCTCACGCCCGCAGAATGTTGAATTTTTACGAATTCCGCGGGCAACAACAATTACCCTGCTCATACTCATACATTCCTCCCAACGGAGCACCTATCAAAATGTATGAGGGACAAACGGATTCTATGTTTACTTTCCCAGTTCAATCGCTCGCTCAGTACAAGCTTTCATTGCTGCATCGATAACCTTTTCGAATTGACTCTTCTTCAAAACATCCAGTGCCGCAATCGTTGTGCCTCCCTTGGAAGAAACCTTCCGAATCAGCTCATCCGGCGTATTTCCCGAATCCAAAAGCATTTTAGCACTGCCCTCCAGCGTCTGGCAGAAAAGAGGAAGCGATATGCCCGGCTCTATTCCCTGCTTCTGCGCGCTTTCGATTACCGCTTTGGCAAACAGATAGATATAAGCCGGGCTGCTGCCGTTTACGCTGATGACAGCGTCCATTTGGCTTTCGACAATCTGTGAAACGATACCGCAGGAAGAAAAAAGATTCAAAACCAACTGATAGGCAAGGTCCGTTACATTTCTGGTTCTGCAGACAGCAGTAGCACCCTTGCCCAATAAAAGCGGAGTGTTCGGCATTGCGCGTATCACAGGACAACTGCAGGCAAGAGCGCCTGTAATGGACTCCGAAGAGATGCCGGCCGCAATAGAGACCAAAGTCTTTGTTTCATTGACCGCCGGACGGATTTCCGAAAGCATCTCAGGAAAACTTTGGGGTTTTACGGCGAGAAAAATAATATCGCATGTTCTGACCAGATCGAGGGCCGAATTCACGGTCAAAACGCCCGCCTTACGGTGCAGGTTCTCCCTTTTTTCCTGATGAATATCAAATACGTAGATGTGATCCGCAGGAAAAGTGTTTGCTTGGACGACACCACAAACAATGGCGGACGTCATGTTTCCGCCTCCGATAAATCCAACTTTCTGAAATTCCATTATCTTCCTCCGGACGATTTTATATCTTTATACTAAACCAATTCGCAACTCGAATCAATACAAAAAATTACAGGATTTTCATTTTTATAAATTATGTAAAAATTCGACCCGCAAATTTATGTAAACCCATAAAAATGAGACCAGATCTGAAACTTATTTTTGATCTGCCAGAGCCGCCTGAATCATAATAGCACATTCAAGCCTCTTCTTTTCCAGCGAACAGGAAATGGCGTGCGGCTTATGAATATCTCCCGCGTACTGAAGGTTGTTTGCGTTACAGCCGCCGCTGCAGTAAAATTTCGCCCAGCAGTTTTTGCACTCCGGCTTGGAGTAAACATTGGCTAACGCAAAGCTGTCCTTCATATCGGTATTCAGACTGCCGTCCAAGACACTGCCCATTTTCCATTCTTCCTGACCCACGAACTGATGACATGGATAAATATCCCCCGTGGGGGTTATCGCTACATATTCGTTCCCGCAGCTGCAGCCGCGCAGCCTTCTGATGGCACAGGGGCCCTGGTCCAAATCTATCATAAAGTGGTAAAAGTCAAACTCTTTTCCCTCTTTACTGCGCTGAATAATCAAATTGGATAGTGTTTCATATTCCTCGAAAATTCTGGGCAAGTCCTCTTCCTTGACGGAATAATCCAGTTTTTCTTCAGAAACAACCGGTTCCATGGAAATTTCATTGAAGCCCAGATCCAGCAAATGCTGAATGTCCTTTGTAAAATCCAGATTATATTTCGTAAAAGTTCCCCTGACGTAATAATCCTTATCTTTGCTGCGCTCCTTTACCAGCTTTTGAAATTTTGGCAAGACGCTGTCATAGCACCCAGATCCGTCCACTCTGACTCGAAGCCTGTCATGGACACTCTTTCTGCCGTCAAAGGATAAAATACAGTTTGACATTTCGCGATTAATAAAATCAATCTTATCGTCACTTAACAGCAGACCGTTCGTCGTAATGGTAAATCGAAAGTTCTTGTCATATTTTTTTTCAATACTGCGCGCGTATTCCACAGTTTTTTTCACTACGTCAAAATTCATCAGCGGTTCGCCGCCAAAAAAATCGACCTCAAGATTATGACGCCCTTTTGATTTCTCAACTAAAAAATCGATTGCGCTTTTTGCAACCTCAAACGGCATCAGCATTCTTTCTCCGCCAAAATCGCCCTGAGCAGCAAAACAATATTCGCACCTAAGATTGCAGTCGTGCGCAATATTCAGACACATGGACTTAATTGGCGCGCTTTTCAGCATAGCCGCAAATTTTTCATACTCATCCGGAGAATACAGCTGGCCTTTCCTGTTAAGCTCCCGTATTTCCTCATATGCTTCCCGCACGGTATCTTCATCATAACGGTCCTTTAAAGCGTCCGTCATCGCTTCAGGCGGATGCTCGGGGATCTCGCCTTCCTCCAAATAATCCAGCATGTCAAACGGAGCTTCGTCAAACAAATGCACGGCGCCGCTGTTGGCGTCCAAAACGATATGATAGCCGTTTAAGGAATACTTGTGAATCATTTACATTTCTCCATCCGAACAAAATTTAAGGGACAGAATCCTGTCCCTTTTGCGGTTATTTCAAAACCGTTTAATTCTGTTATTATCTGTTCTTATTTTCGCATTTCTGGTTGGCAACCGTGCAGGATGTCTTGCATGCCGACTGGCAGGATGCCTGGCATTCGCCGCAGCCGCCTTTTGCAGCGCTTTCCTTAAGATTCGCTTGATTCAGCGTTCTGATCTGCTTCAATTTAAAAGCCTCCGTTTCACTGTGTTAGATAAGGTCGAAACTATTATAGCAACGATACAGGAAATAGTCAAAAAATTATTTATGCTTCGGCTTCGTTTTCTTGCTGACCGACAGAACACCACCGACAGAACCGGACAAAACCATAACCAGCAGACGAACACCGGATTGGGCCGGCTCCGTCGCCTTATTCGAAATTGCAAGTCCCGAGAACAAAAACAGCGCAAAAAGAAGCATTCCGGCCGCCGCACCGAATAACAGCCCTCGTTTTTTCGAAATTTTAGCCGCAATATATCCGGCGGCAAACGCGCTGAGAACAGACACTGCTATGACCAGGGGCGATAAAAGCCCCTGCGGGATGCTTTCTGCCGAAACAAAAGCCAATGCTAAAACGCCCAGAAAAACAGCACATAGGAAAGCCCCTGCAACGGAGCCGATCACAATCGCGCGAACAGCGTCCAAAACAGGTTTTTTATTCATTGACTTAGAACTTTTTATCGTAACCGCCCCCTCCAATATCCTGACTAATAGATATTCAGAGAAAGCGGCGGATATTACTGCTGAAAATGACTATTCCGCAGTATCATGGACCGTATCCACACTGCCTACCGCCCATTTTTTTATTTTCATTTTTGCGCGGTCGGTACCGGTTTCAATAATCAGTGTGTTCGCATCGTCTTTCATTCCTACAACACGGCCTACAATTCCGCCGATTGTCGTGATATCATCGCCGATCTGAACACTGCTGCGCATTTTTTCTTCCTGTTTCTTCTTCTTTTGCTGGGGTCTCATCAAAAGGAAGTAAAAAATGCCGACGATTACAGCCATATAAAGGATAGTTATCCAAAGGCTGTCGCCCGCTCCGGCAGTTCCGCCGGTCAGTAAAAAGTTCATTAGTAACCAACACCTCTCTCTTAATGTTTAGATTATATCAGTAAAAATGTTTCCATGCAAGGTTTTCTCAAATTCTGCGGTTCAAAACTTTCAGATTATCCTGATAATAACGTTCAAAGGTTCCATTGTCCAAAGAAGCCCTGATTTTTTCAAACAGGCTGTTGTAAAAATAAATATTATGCATAACGCAAAGCCGCATGGCCAGCATTTCCCCGCTTTTGAATAAATGATGGAGATAAGCACGGGAAAAATTTCTACAGACCGGACAGTCGCAGTCCGAGTCCAGCGGGGATTCGTCCAGCTCGTACTTTGCATTGAACAGATTCCGCCGTCCCTGCCAGGTAAAAACATGCCCATGCCTGGCGTTGCGGGTGGGCATGACGCAGTCGAACAGGTCCACGCCTCTTTTGACCGCTTCCAAGATGTTCTCCGGCGTCCCAACGCCCATCAGGTATCTCGGCTTATCCTGCGGCATTTCCGGAATAACCGCATCAATAATGCGATACATTTCCTCGCTGCGTTCCCCGACAGCCAGACCGCCGATTGCATAGCCGTCCAAATCAAGCTCCCGGATCCTTTTCATACAGTCGATCCGAAGATCTTCATAGGTGCTTCCCTGATTAATTCCGAACAGCATCTGCCGCGGGTTAATGGCTCCGGGTTCCCGATTCAGACGGTCCAGCGCCGCTTTGGAACGTTTCAGCCAGCGGATGGTACGTTCGCAGGATTCCCGCGCATATTCGTATGGTGCGGGATTCTGCACGCACTCGTCAAAGGCCATTGCAATCGTGGATGCAAGGTTCGACTGGATTTTCATACTTTCCTCCGGCCCCATGAAAATTTTCCGGCCGTCAATATGGGACGCAAAGGTAACGCCGTCTTCCGTTATATTTCTCAGTTTTGCAAGAGAGAAAACCTGAAATCCGCCGCTGTCCGTTAAAATCGGACCGTCCCAGCGGGTAAACTCGTGAAGCCCTCCCAAAGTTCTGACAGTTTCATCACCGGGGCGGAGATGCAGATGATAGGTATTGCAAAGCTGCACCTGACATTTCAGATTTTTTAAATCCAGCGCGGATACCGCGCCTTTAATCGCCCCGGCGGTTGCGACGTTCATAAACGCTGGCATCTGAATCGTTCCGTGCGGCGTTTCAAATTCGCCGCGCCGGGCCGGGCCGCAGTTTTTTATGAGACGATACATAGCAGCCATCCTTTAATAATACATTAATAAATAAACATCGCGTCCCCGAAACTGAAAAAGCGGTATTTCTCTTGTACCGCCGTCCGGTAAGCGTTCATAATATGCTCATAACCGGCAAGGGCGGAGACCAGCATGATCAGCGTGCTTTCGGGAAGATGAAAATTTGTAATCAGCCCATCCAGCACCTTAAACCGATAACCAGGATAAATGAAAATATCCGTCCATCCGGCACACTCCCGAATACAGCCTTCTTTGGTTCCTACTGCCTCCAGCGTTCTGCAGCTTGTGGTCCCAACAGCGATCACCCGCCCTCCGTTCTTTTTCGTCCTGTTGATCATGTCGGCCGTCTGCGCGGAAAGATAGTAATGCTCCGAATGCATCTTATGCTCCGTAATTTTTTCGGCTGTGACAGGGCGAAAAGTACCAAGGCCGACGTGAAGCGTAACAAAGGCGAGTTCGATCCCCTTGTCCCTGATTTTCCGGAGCAGTTCCGGGGTAAAATGAAGTCCCGCCGTCGGCGCGGCGGCCGACCCCACTTCTTTTGAATAAACAGTCTGATACCGTTCGTTATCTCTCAGTTCTTCCTTAATATAATGAGGCAGAGGCATCTGTCCTATTTTGTCCAGTATTTCATAAAAATTTCCTTCACAGGTGAAACGGGCAAGGCGATTCCCGTCTTCTATAATGTCCAGGATCTCCGCGCGCAAAAGTCCGTTTCCAAACGTAAATTTCGATCCGATTTTAGCCCGTCTTCCGGGTCCGGTCAAGACCTCCCATATATCGCCTTCACGGTGATTCAGCAACAGGAATTCGACCTTGGCACCCGTTTCGTCTTTTATTCCGAACAACCTCGCCGGAAGAACACGGGAATCGTTGAGCACCAGACAGTCCCCCGGATTCAGGTAATCGATGATATCATAAAAGTGCCGATGCTCTATTTCTCCCGTTTTGCGGTTCAGCGTAAGCAGGCGGGAGGAATCCCTCGGCTCCGCCGGCGTCTGAGCAATCAATTTCTCTGGAAGATCGTAGTAAAAATCTTTTGTTTTCAGATTTTTTAAATCAAGTTCCATTTTTAATTCTCCCATTCAGTTGCATTCGTCTACCAACAGTCTATTATAAATAAATTGACAAGCAATAGCAACCCATGCTATTATATTTTATGATTTATCCAAACTACAGATAGAGGCGCGAATTTCAAAATTAGCGGGTGCGAGGCAGCCAGAGCCGAAGACCACCCGTGAAAGGGAAAATCGCCGAAGGGGATACCACCGTGGCAGGGGATCCGCCTGGTTAACCTGCGAACAGCATGTTAACTGTCATCAGTCTTTGATGGAGAGCTATCGGCTTTATGAACGCGGCGTTTGCCGTCTTATAAATCGACAGTACCAAAAGTATTCTGATGACCGGTATTCTACCGGCTTTTTTATTACACAGATATTTTTTCTTATCCTTTCATATATTATTTAGGAGGCCTGTTGTCATGAAAAATTATCGGGTTGGAATTATCGGCGCGACAGGCATGGTGGGGCAGCGTTTCGCCGTGCTTTTGGAAAATCATCCGTGGTTTACCGTAACCGCGTTGGCCGCAAGTGAACGGTCCGCCGGTAAGACCTATCGTGAAGCCGTGGGCAAACGTTGGCTGATGACCTCTCCCATGCCGAAAAATTTGGAAAACATGATTATCATGGATGCCGAAAAAGACAAAGACAAAATTGTCGAAGCGGTCGATTTCGTCTTCTGTGCGGTTAATATGGATAAACAGAAAACCCGTGATCTTGAAGAGATGTATGCAAAAGCGGAATGCCCCGTTGTTTCCAACAACAGCGCCAATCGTCTGGTTCCGGATGTTCCGATGCTGATTCCGGAAATCAACCCCGGCCACACAGACGTCATTCCGGCACAGCGGAAACGGCTCGGGACAAAACGCGGCTTTATCGCGGTAAAGCCAAACTGCTCCATTCAGACTTATGTTCCGGCAGTCACTCCCCTTCTGGATTTAAACGTTACTAAAATACTCGCATGTACCTATCAGGCAATTTCAGGAGCCGGCAAAACCTTTGAAACATGGCCGGAGATGGTCGATAATGTGATTCCGTTTATCGGCGGTGAAGAGGGTAAGTCGGAAAACGAGCCGATGAAAATCTGGGGCCATGTTAAAAACGGCGCCATTGTAAACGCCCCCGCCCCCAACATCACGACGCAATGTCTGCGTGTTCCTGTGAGCGACGGTCATACGGCTGCCGTATTTCTGTCCTATGAAAAGAAAATTCCGATTGATGAAATGATTCAGCGTTGGGAAAACTTCAGCGGGGAACCACAGAAGTTGGGACTCCCCAGCGCCCCGAAAAAATTTCTGTATTATTTTCAGGAAGAGGATCGTCCGCAGTCACGCCTGGATCGGAATCTCGAAAACGGTATGGCGGTTTCGATCGGACGTTTGCGCCCGGACAGTCAATACGACGTTAAATTTGTCTGCCTGTCGCACAATACGCTGAGAGGTGCCGCCGGGGGCGGTGTTTTGATGGCTGAATATCTCTGTGCAAAGGGATTCATGGATTAATATATTGATAACCGGGAGGTAGAATAATGATGAAAAGGCTTGTCTTCACGGGTTCCGGCGTTGCTTTGGTAACTCCTATGAAACAGGACGGCTCCGTTAATTATGAAGTACTGGAGCGTCTGGTCGATTTTCACATCAAAAGCGGTACCGACGCGATTATAGCCTGTGCCACAACCGGAGAATCCCCCGTCCTCAGTCACGAAGAACACTGCAGGATCGTCGAATTCATCGTAAAGAAAGTTGATAAGAGGATTCCGGTGATCGCAAGTTCCGGAAGCAATGATACCAGATATGCCGTGGAATTGTCACAGTCGCTTCAGGATGCCGGCGCGGATGCGCTTCTGCTGATTACGCCTTATTACAACAAAACGTCGCAGACCGGATTTATCAGACATTTCCATTACATTGCCGACCGGGTAAATCTTCCAATGATTTTATATAATATTCCATCCCGGACCGGCTGTAATATTAAACCGGAAACTTATGTGGAACTGGCAAAGCATCCCAATATCGTCGGCACAAAGGAAGCCAACGGCGACCTGGCCGCCTGTGCAAAAACAATCTCTCTGTGCGGTGACGACCTTGCCGTTTATTCCGGGGAAGACAACCAGACTCTGCCGATTCTTTCCTTAGGCGGCAAAGGGGTAATCTCTGTTTTCTCCAATATTCTTCCTAAAGTGATGAAGCAGATCTGCATGGATTATCTTAATGGAGACACAGAAGCTTCACGTCAATCGTTTTTAAAATATCTGGAACTGATGGACGCACTTTTCTGGGATGTGAACCCTATTCCGGTCAAGGCCGCAATGAACGATATGGGATTTGACTGCGGAGAATGCCGTCTTCCCCTGACTAATTTAAGTGATGATCTAAGCCATAAACTGCTCGAGGTACTGAAAAAATATCAGTTAGTCGAATAGAAACACAGCAAATCATTGAAAAGGACGAATCAAATAAAATGTTAAAAATGATCCTAAGCGGATGCAGCGGCACAATGGGAAAAGTGATTGATCATTGCACGGCTGAGCGCAATGATATTGAAATTGTCGCAGGGATCGACCTGCACACCGGGTCCGATCATTCGTTTCCGGTTTATCCTTCGCCGGAACAAATCAGCTGCAGCGCCGACGTTCTGGTCGATTTTTCGAATCCGGCACTTTTAAATCCGCTTTTGGAATTTGGCAAAAAGACAAAACTGCCTCTTGTGCTCTGCACAACAGGGTACGATAAAAGTCAGGTCAAAGCTCTGCAAGAAGCCTCCGGGGAAATCCCGATATTTTATTCCCGCAATATGTCCATGGGAATCAACTTATTAATCGAGCTTGCCAAAAAAGCGGAGCGTGTCCTTGGCAGCAGCGGCTTTGATGTGGAAATCGTCGAAGCACATCATAATCAAAAAATCGACGCTCCCAGCGGAACCGCGCTGATGATAGCAGATTCCATTGCCGAGGCCTCCGGTAAACAAATGCACTATCTGTATGACCGCCATTCACAGCGAAAAAAACGTTCCGTTCGGGAAATCGGAATTCATTCCATTCGGGGCGGTACCATTGTTGGGGAGCACCGGGTACTATTTGCGGGTCCGCATGAGGTTCTTACGATCTCTCACTCCGCGCAGTCCAAAGAAATTTTCGCGCACGGTGCGATCAATGCGGCCGTATTCCTTGCGCGTAAAGAAAAAGGACTTTACAGTATGGCTGATCTCATTCAAGAGGAGGACTGAAAATGAATTTGTCGCCTAAAATCACCACCGTCTCCGACATTACTCTGATCACTCTTCAGAAATGCCCGTCGGAACTAAAATTCATTGCAAACATCTTCCAAAGAATTGCGAAACTTGGCGTTGATGTAGACATGATTTCTCTGGCCCCTACGCAGGGAGCTTATACCTCTGTTTCCTTTACAATTTCGGATAACAATCTTGACAAGATATTAAGCTTTACATCAGAGCTTCGCAACCAACGTCAAGTCAGCGCGGTTGCCAGCAGCGGCAACTGCAAAATATCAGTTTACGATGCCGGAATGATCGATTCTCCGGGTGTTGCAGCAGAGGTTTTCGATGTTGCTTCTACTGTTCATGCGGATATTCGTTTGATTACCACTTCTGAAGTTGACATATCGCTTCTGGTTACTGCGGCAGATTTTCAGGAAACCCTGAACGCGCTGACAAAAAGGTTTCACGATTAACAGCATGATAAAGGAATCCCCGGTTGCAGAAAATCTGTAACCGGGGATTCCTTTATTTATGATATTTACCGTGATTGATGATTTGAAACGCACGGTAAATCTGCTCGCAGAGCATTACTCTGGCAAGCTGGTGCGGAAAGGTCATTGCAGACATAGAAAGGCGAATAGAAGCATGTTTTTTGACTCGGTCCGAAAGGCCAAACGAGCTGCCAATGATAAAACTGATTTCGCTGGTACCGTGCAAGCTTAAAGTGCGAATCAAATCCGCCATCCGCTCTGAGGAAACGGATTCCCCTTCGATGCACAAAGCCGCGACGAAGGAATCTCCCGTCAGCTTCAAAACCCGGTCGGCTTCCGTCTCCAAAGCCGCTAGTATCTGTGATTTTCCGGGATTATCCGGCAAACGGCTTTCCGGGAGCTCCGTGATCGTAAACCGGCAAAAGGAGCATAGCCGTTTTTCATACTCCTCGCAGGCTCTTCTCCAGTAGTCTTCTTTTAGTTTTCCAATACAAATCAAATTGCATCTTAACATTAAAAAAGAATTATTTTCCCTTCCGCGTTTTCTTTCGGCGCGATAGAAAGCTCAAAGTCAACCCCCCTGCTTTAATCCTGACATGGTCAGTGAGCACAGAGAGGTTTGATAAGCCAGCTCCGGCGTATTGTTTTCTGAGCTGAGATGCGCCAACACAAACCGGGTTGTTCCACTTGCCGCCAGCCCATTTAATTCTTTAGCGCAATCCGTATTGGACAAGTGCCCTGTTTTTGATAAGATCCTTCTTTTAAGCGGGTATGGGTACGGTCCGTTTTGCAGCATTCCAACATCGTGGTTAGACTCTAAAACCACCATGTCAGCGCCTGTAAGCTCGTGGCGAACCTCATCCGACAAAAAGCCAAGGTCAGTCGACACCGCGACCGTTCTGCCGTCACGAGTATCAATTCTATACCCTATGCCCTCCGCACAGTCGTGAGACGTATGAAACGGCTTTATGTACATACCCGCATATTCCACGCCGTTCCCGTCGATCATTTGCGCTTCATATTTTTCGCTGAGACAGTCAAGAAGCTCCAGTTCGGATAAGGTTCCCGCAGAAGCAAAAACAGGCAGTCGATGGCGCGAGGCAAAAACCCGGAGTCCTTTGATATGATCGGAGTGCTCATGCGTTACAAAAATTGCCTTAACTGCCTCGCACTTGATTCCGCAGTGTTCAAGCATTGCATCCAGTTGTTTTGCGGTTCTGCCCGCATCGATCAGAATCCCTGATTCTTCGGACCCTATGTAATAACTGTTCCCGCTGCTTCCGCTGAAAAGGGTACAAAAACGTGCCAATTTATTTCCTCCATCGTCTTTTCTTGCCATATCCTAAGAAAAAAGGGACGACCTTTGTCCGTCCCTTCTCCCTAAAAATCGTTAAACGACTTTAGCCGATTCGCTGTCGGGAATATGAATCCGACGAATATCCGCACCAAGCAAACGCAACTTGTTTTCCAAATCCTCATAGCCGCGTTCAATATGGCGGATATCTTCAATCTGCGTTACTCCGTGCGCGCAGAGAGCCGCTATGATCATCGCCGCTCCCGCGCGAAGATCCGTAGCTCGTACCGGGGCGGCATTCAGGTGGTCTATCCCTTCTATGACGGCAATTTTTCCGTCAACAGATATCTGGGCTCCCATCCGTTTCAGCTCCTCAACATAGCGGAAACGGTTATCCCACACGCTCTCGTTAATCATGCTCGTCCCGTTTGCAATAGAGAGAAGCACTGCGATCTGAGGGTGCATATCCGTAGGAAAACCGGGATGCGGCATCGTTTTGATATTGCACTTATTCAGTAATCCGTTTCGGGCCACACGAATAGAATCGTCAAATTCTTCGATTTCAACGCCCATTTCTTCCAACTTGGCGGAGATTGATTCAAGATGTTTCGGAATTACATTTTTTACCAGTATATCACCGCGGGTTGCCGCCGCGGCCACCATGTAAGTCCCCGCTTCAATCTGGTCCGGAATAATCGAATAGGTGGTACCGTTTAAATGCTCAACGCCGTAGATTTTAATGACATCCGTACCGGCTCCCCTGACATCGGCCCCCATGGAATTTAAAAAGTTGGCCAGATCGACAATATGCGGCTCTTTGGCAGCATTTTCAATGACCGTCGTACCCTTCGCCCTGACGGCGGCCAGCATAATATTTACCGTTGCGCCAACAGAGACAACATCAAGATAAATGCTGCATCCGGTAAGCTGGTCGGCAGATACGTCCACCATTCCGTTTTCCAGCTTGTATTTCGCGCCAAGGGCTAAAAAGCCCTTCAGGTGCTGATCGATCGGACGGACTCCAAAATCACAGCCGCCCGGCATTGTAACCACCGCATGATGAAAACGCCCCAGCAAAGCCCCCATCAAATAATAGGAACCGCGGATATGCCGTGCAAGTTCGTCAGACACGATATGTGTATGAATGGACCTGGAATCAATTTCAAATGTCGATTTATTGATTGTGCGGATTTTAGCGCCCATATCATATAAAATGCCTGTAATGGATGATACGTCCGTAATATCCGGGACATTTTCAATTCGGCAAACACCGTCTGAAAGAATCGCCGCCGGTATGATTGCAACAGCTGCGTTCTTCGCGCCGCTGATATTGACCTCTCCGGAAAGACGACATTCACCTTTAATAACGAATTTATCCAATGCGGTCGCTCCAATCTCTTAATTGACAATACTATTATAACAAGTTTTTATCAAATATTTAGAGTATTCGTCATTTTACCGCACTTGTAAATATTTGAATAAAACCACGTAAATTTAAACATAAAAAATGGTATAAGCCTACATCCAATTAAAAGGGAATTCAGCCATATTACACCTTATTGATAATAATACAGGAAACTTTAAAAGTCAATATCAACACAAAAATGATTCGCCGTTTGAAGAAACGGCGAATCCCTATCTAATTGTGGACATATAACATAGGATTTACCTTTGTTCCATTTTTTATAACCTCAAAGTGACAATGTGGCCCGGTGGAATTCCCTGTGCTGCCCACTTTTGCGATTGCCTGGCCTTTTGAGACCTTTTGTCCCACCGTAACAAGGATTTTGCTGCAATGTCCGTACAAAGTGCTTATGGTGCCGTTGTGGCGGATGACAACCCGGTTTCCGTAACCTCCGTCCCATCCTGCCGCCGTTACAACGCCGCCGTCCGCGGCGACAATCGTCTTTCCATATGCGCTTGAGCCGGATATGTCAATCCCGGTATGAAAGCTCCCCCAGCGCCAGGTAAAATAAGTTGTAATCGTATGCAAAGACGGCACAGGCCACATCAGACTTCCGCTGCTGACACCGCTTCCCGTTTTCGGTCTCTTTTTGGTACCCGTCAAAACAACTTTATCAACAGGCTGAGACAGTACGGTACTGCTAATGGATTCCCGCTTTGTTTCTACTCCGTTTACGGTGTATACCTTATCGACACGCTGCTGTAATCCATCTGCGCCCTGTGTCAGGACTTTCGTGTAGTCCGTATATTTGGTATCATCATTTTGGGTAATCGTTTTAAATGGAATCGAGACCCGATAAGTTTCGGTCTTAACGAGCTCAACCTTCAGCTTTGGTTCGGCAATTTCAAGATTAATCAGATCGCCCGGATGGATGGAATCGCCAAGTTGATTGTCGTTGATTTTGTTGAGATCGGAAATCGTCATGTTATTTGCTTTGGCAATGGATGTAACGGTATCCCCATCCTTGACGGTGTAAGTCACCCCCGCTTTCGAGGTACTGTTCAGGATTTTTTTCATATCATCCGTTGAAATGATTGAAATCGTTGGGTACAGTCCGTTTTCAATTTCAACATTCTGTGTAAACTGAGCCGTTGCGTTTTGATCATTGCCCTTTGCGGCATCCAGCAGATTCTGAATCAAATATCTTAAGTCCGCACTGCTTTTCACAGCGCCGATCAGTTCGCCGTCAACATATAATCCGCTGGCTTCTTCAATAATGCCGTTGGACTGCTCGATCAACTTGTTACAAACAAAAGAAGCGGTTGCGAAAGCACTGTTCCCTACGGAAAGCTTAAAATTCGGTTTAAAGCTCAGTTGCGATTCACTGTCCACAGTATCATGGACCATTCGCTGGTTCACCATTTCCGTGGCTTGTTCATAAGTGTTTTCGTTCTGTATCACGGCGATTTGTTTCCCGTTGTTCTCAAGGACCAGTCCATAACTTAAATGATTCCAGTATTGAACGGTGAAAAACAGAGCTAAAACAGACACGGTCGGTACGGCAATGTTGAGGATGGAAAAAACAAATTTTTTGTGAAGCCGGAAGCTGATACCGGTAATGTGAAAACATTCTTTTAAAACAGCCAGCGCGCCCTCACGCCGGGCATCCGATAATCGCTTTTTCGCGATCGAAAAGCCTTCTCGAATCGAATGTAGCTCCGTTTTCAACCAAAGAAATCTTCTGCCTAGCAGAAGAAAGTACAAGCGCTTACAGACATTCGTAAACGGTCGAAAGAATATTGATAACTTACGCCGCTGATGCTTTAGAATCCGGATCGATTGTATTCCAACAATATATAAGAAGCGGCAAAAGCAGGTACCTGTATCCTGTAACTTCAGCCGGGCCGCCCCCCAGCCAGGGTCCGGCAGCTTGGCCAGCTTTTGAACCCGCATGCAAACAAATCCTTTCAAGGTTTAAATAATTACAACTTTGTAACTCTCGCTCTTTATCATATAACAAAAGTTACAAGTTTGCAACCCTTTAAAAGGAATTCCTGTTCTTAGAAATTGTAATTCAATTTTTCAACCGTCCAGTTTTCAATAACCGGCAGAAAGGCTTTCACTTCCTGTACCGTACCGGACAGGTCATGCTCCAGGTAATTGCCGCATTCCGAAGCCGCAGCACCCGGAATAGGCCCTTCATATTCCGAAATTTTTTGAAAAGTATCGACAATCAGGCGAATCGCTTCGGACGGTTTCGTATTCCGAAGCAAAAGATAAAAGCCGGTTCTGCATCCCATCGGCCCAAAATAGATCACACGATCTTTCAGCTCCGAGTTCCTTGCAAACGTGGCAAACAAATGCTCTATGGTATGAAGAACCGGATTTGGAAGAAACGGCGGAATATTCGGTCTTCTCATCCTAATATCGTAGGTGACAATATCTCCGTCAACGCGTGAGGTGTAAATACCGGGTAAAAGTTTGTTGTGGTCAACGCAAAAGCTCGCAATGCGTTCCATCATAAGCCTCCTTAACAAAATGGAATATCATGTGTCAGCTCGGTCAGGTCGGCTGTTTCAAACTCATGCAAAAAATACCGACTTTCCTGAACGGACAAATCAAACAGATCAAAAAAGCTTTCTTTTCTTACGGTCGAATCTTTTTCCGGACTTTTCCATTCGGAATGCAGGATATTCGCGTAATCAAATTCATCCTGTTCGCTGATTCCGCGAATCACGCTGGAAACAAGATATTTTTTCGTCAGCTTTTCCAGCGCTTCCGCAACCGGTTTTTTAATCATCCATTTATCGTTGAGAAATCCGCAGATCTTTCTGCAGTCCGCCATCGCATGAAGCAGCTCGTTTTCCTGGTTATGAACCCCATAGAGCCGTTCAAGAACATAAGAGTACAGCCGCATGACCGATTCCTGTGCTTCCTTATTTTCAGGCACTGTGATTCTTAAATCGAAGTCGTTCGCAAGAGTTCCGGTTATGGAGCGCAGGATAATGCCGTCCAATACTGATTCCACGTGATTGTGAAGAAATCCGTCCCCCCTGCCGGGATACTTCTTGCGCAAAATTCTGACATTCCAGTAAACAAACGGATGGGCGGTCCTGTCCAGACTGTAATGACACAAAAATCCGGAAAGATAAGACTCCGACCTTTCATCTCCTCTTGTTTGCTGATAATCGCGCATTACGGATAACAGCCGGGACGGCGCGTCATGGTGCAGCCGGCTGCCCATGGTGCGCAGATTTTCCCGAAACGGCTGAAAAAGCCTGTGGTAATAAAGAAAATCAGGCCCCTGTGCACCCCAAAGAAAAGCGTCCATGGATTTCGGGGTATTGTTTTTCTGAACCCGTAGCGCATGGTAGTAATGTGTAATGGCGGCGGGCAATTCAATCATCGTCCCAACTAGAAAAATTTATTCCTTTGCAAATAGAAAGGAATGCAGCAGTCTGCCGCATTCCTCATTTTAGCACAGGACCAAAGAATTTTAAAGGACCTTTGATAAAAAGTCTTTCAACCGCGGATTTTTCGGCCGCGTAAAAAACTCGTCGGGCCTGGCTTCCTCCAGAATCTGACCATCCGACATAAACAAAACCCGGGTCGCCACTTCTCTCGCAAATCCCATTTCGTGGGTTACGACGACCATGGTCATGCCTTCATCGGCCAGTTCCTTCATCACCTGAAGGACCTCTCCAACCATTTCCGGGTCAAGCGCGCTGGTAGGTTCATCAAACAGCATGACATCCGGCTCCATCGCAAGCGCCCGAACGATTGCGATACGCTGCTTCTGACCGCCGGACAGCTGCCCCGGGTATGCGTCAGCCTTGTCTGCCAACCCAACACGTTCTAAGAGCCGTTCCGCCTGCGTTTCGGCGTCCTTAGGGGCTTTCAGCTTCAAGGTGACGGGAGCGAGGATAATGTTCTGTCTTACCGTCAGGTGAGGAAACAGATTAAAGTGCTGAAAAACCATTCCCATTTTGCGGCGGTGGCGGTCAATGTCACACTTGGGGGTATTAATCTGCTGGCCCTCAAACCAAATTTCGCCTTTCGTCGGCTGTTCAAGAAGATTCAGGCAGCGCAGAAACGTGCTTTTTCCGGAACCGGACGGTCCGACTACAACAACCTTTTCCCCTTTTTCTATCTCCTGATTAATCCCTTTGAGAACCTCAATGTCACCGTCAAGCGTATGGAAGCTTTTGGAAAGATTTTTAACGGTTATCACTTCTGTGCAGCCTCCTTTCCAGTTTGGTTAATACCGCAGTCAAACCGATGACGACAACCAGATAAACAGCAGCCGTCGTCAGCAAAGGAGTAAAAGCAAGATATGTAATACTGCGGATAACATCTCCGCCCTTTGTCAAATCCTGAATCCCGATATAGCCGGCCACGGAGGTTTCTTTCAGCAGGGCGATAAATTCATTGCCGATTGCGGGAAGGACATTTTTCAGAGCCTGCGGAAAAACAATTTTAACCATGGTGGTACGCTGGCTTAATCCCAGAGAACGTCCCGCTTCAATCTGTCCTTTATCAACCGATTGAATTCCGCTGCGGATGACCTCCGCCACATAAGCTCCCGAATTAATCCCAAACGCCAGAATTGCAGCAGTAATATCGTTAACTTTTGTTTGGCTTAAAATAACATAATACATAATCATCAGCTGAACTACCACGGGTGTTCCACGGATCAGCGTAAGGTATAAGCTGCAAACAGTATTGGCAAATCTAAGCTTTTTCGGATTGTTGCCGTGTCCTACCTTTACTAAGGCAACAAGTGTTCCAAGAACCACACCCAATAACACGGCAAAAACCGTAATTAGCAGAGTGTTTTTTAATCCTTCTACAATATAAAGGTATCGATTCTGTTCAACAAAACACTGTTGGAACTGATCGGATAATTGTAAGTACAAATTTATAAAAAACTGCGTAAACCCGCCGCCACTTTCTGAGGTTAAAGGCAATGACAGTAAAATCAATTGCAGATTCATGCACATCCTCCCGCTGGAAACAGCAATATGCAGGGCGCGGGCTTCGCTCCCTGCATCAGATTTATTCTAGCCTCTGTCTGGAATTATGCCAGTATTTAGTCCTTCTTATACTTTTCGACAATTTTGTCAAGTTCACCGCTGGACTTCATGTCTTTCAAAACACTGTTGATCTCATCCAGCAGTGCCTTATTTCCCTTTTTCACACCGATTGCATACTGTTCATTTGTAAGAGCGTCATTCAGCTTTACAATTTTATCAGAATTTTTCTCTACGTATTTTGTGGCGGGAAAATCATCGATGACAACCGCATCAATTCTACCGTTGATCAGATCCAGAATAGCGTCCGATCCCTTATTGTAACGTTTCACTGAACCAACTTTAACGGCGCTTTTTCCATCCTCATTGGTGCAATAGGTATCTCCGGTTGTGCCCTGCTGCACCCCTACCGTCTTTCCATTTAAGTCGGCAGGTGCTTTAACGGAGCTGCCCTTGGAAACAATAATAGCCTGTGACGCGTTATAGTACACATCGGAAAAATCAACATTTTTTAAACGATCCGGTTTAATCGACCAACCAGCCGCTACAAAATCACATTTGTTCGTCTGCAATTCCATTGTTAAGGAATCGAAATCCACATCGTTGATTTTTAATGCTAATCCCAGTTTTTCCGCTACTTTATTCGCAATATCCACATCAATCCCAACAATTTTGCCGTTGTCTCTATACTCGAACGGTTCAAATACCGCATTGGTGGACATGGTCAGCGTACCGTCCGTAATCGTCTTTACAGCTCCGGAAGAAGATGCCGAAGACGCCGTCTTCGCGGAAGAAGACGTTCCCGCAGAAGCGCCTGATGCAGCCTCGCTGGAAGAACTGCTGCTTTGCGAGCAAGCTGCTAAAGAAGCAGACATAGCAATCGCAAGGACAAGCGCCGCAAACCTCTTGGCTTTTTTCATAACGAACAACCCCTTTATTAAATTCGAAAATCATTGTCTGAAAGGATTATACCGCATAATTATTCATAATTCAAGTCATTTTACGAAATATATTGAAAAATTATTCAGCAGAATCGGTATATGCGGAATTTCGCATAAATTTCAGAAGCTTTTCCATGTCATCTGGTAAACTATGAACAAATCTCATTGTTCGCCGGTTAACCGGATGATGGAACCTGATTTCAGTACAGTCGAGGGCCTGTCTGCTTACTTTTGAAAGATTCCCGCCATAGAAATCATCCCCCGCAAGCGGATGGCCGGCGCTGGATAAATGAACTCGAATTTGATGGGTCCTTCCCGTTTTTAATTTTAGAGCCAGCAGGCTGTGGCCGTGCCCGGAAAAAAGGCTGCGCCATCGGGTCAGTGCATATTCTCCGTCCGAACGCACAGCCCGCTGCAGCTTGTGGCCTTCTTTAATCCCTATCGGTTTCTCAATTTCCCCGCTTCCGGTCAAAACGCCTTCGCAAATGGCCAGATATGTCTTTTTTACATTTCCGGCAAGCACAGAAGCCGCATAGGAATGCTTTGCCAATAAAACAAGGCCTGTCGTATCCCGGTCAAGCCGGTAGACCGGCCGAAACGAGTGCTGTTCCCCTCGGCCTGAAAAATAATGCGCAACCGCGTTTGAAAGGCTGTCGCGGTCATGCCCCGGCGACGGATACATCGGCATCCCAGCCGGTTTGTCAACCACAATCAAGTCCAGGTCCTCATAGACAACCAAGATCGGAATATCCGCAGTTTGGGGTATTTTATGATCCTGAGGCAGGCAAAGGCTGATGTGGTCTCCTTCTCCTAAGCATTCGGTTACAATCGCGTGTCTTCCGTTTACGGCAATCCCCATGGGCGTTCTTTTCAATTTTGCCAGCAGTCGAGTCGATATCGCACAATAGCCTTGAAGAAAGCTTTTCAGTTTTACACCCTGATATCCGGATGGTACCGTAAATTCAATGATTCGTATTTTAATCTCCACCATTCACACAATTCTTCCATTCCAATCTCCAAAGCAGGATTCTCCTTTGGCAAAGATCCGCTCAAATTCACTACTTGAAAAGAATGGTATATTTGCAGGAAAAAGAATCATAATAGACTCTGAAAAGGAGGTGAAGAGTCTTGGAAAAACAATCTTCAAGGCAGGACAATCAACAATGCTCCCGAAATACAAAATATGACAGTAATATGAAACAGAACAAAAACAACAAATCCTGCGAAAGTACGGAAAGCCAAGAAAACACCCAGGCTTGCAACAGGAACAATCAAAACAGCAAAGGCTGAAAGACACTTGTACCGGACGATTCTGCTGAATTCGCCCGGTTATTTTTTTTCGGATTTTAATCTTTCAATCAGTTCGCGAAGCGTTTTGTCTTCGGGTCTTACTTCCCGGAAACCCTCGCCCGTAATTTCGCCTGCGTCTCCAACGATCAAAAAAGCGTTTCTGTCAATAGTCCGAACAATATCCTTGATTTTTACGACCTCATAACGTCGTGCGGCGCAAAGAAGGACTTCACCCTTTCTGCCGGTATAAGCGCCTTTGGAATCCAGATACGTCACGCCGCGCTCCACGTCGGTCAGAATTTCCTGCGCGATCCGCTCGCTCTTTTCCGAAATGATAAAAATCACTTTGCCGGTCCCAACATCCGTGCCGTATAAGATTGTGTCGATCATTCTGGATGAAACAAAGATCGCAATCAAAGCATACAGCGCACTTTCAATGCTGCGATAGGCGATCGCTGAGATCACAACAATGACAAAGTCAACGCAAAGCATCAGCTTTCCCATCGAAACAAACCGTACTCTGCGGTTCAGCAGGCGCGCAATCAAATCAGTTCCGCCGGTCGTAGCGCCGCGCATAAAGACAAGGGATAGGCCTGTGCCATCCAACAGGCCCCCAAAAATTGCAGCAAGCATCGGATTGCCGCTATAGGGCGGTATCAAAACGGAAAGGATATCGATCGCGCTGGCAACAAAAACGGTAGCAATCATGGTCTTTCCAACCAGCTTGTAGCCGATTTGCAGAACAGCCCAGATAAAAATCGGAATGTTGAGAAGCAGACTCATCATTCCGATCGGCAGACCGGACAGATAGTTGATCACCGTGCTGAGTCCGGTCACACCGCCGGGCGCAATATGATTCGGGGCGGTAAACATTCTGACGCTGACAGCGCATAAAATACTCGCAGCGGCGTAGTAAAGAAAATCCAGCAGCAGCTCTTTCGCTCCGTTTTTCAGGTGCAGCAGCATAAACTTTTAATCCTCCCCGCAAACAGTTTCAAACAGTTCGCGCAGACGGTCCAGCCTCCCGCTCAGATATAGATATCCGAAAAGGGACTCGAAGGCGGTAGCGGCATGATATTCAGCGGGGTCCGAATTTTTGGGGACATGATTGCTGTGGGCATTTCTGCCTCTCCGCAAAATATCCTGCTCTTCCTGGGTCAGAACAGGCAGAAGCTTTTGTACAAATGCGGCCTGTGCATGTGCGCAGACCTGTTCAACGGCAGCCCGGTGTAATTTTGAAACCGGGCGCTCTGCCTGACAGACCAGTCTTTCACGAACAAACACTTCAAATACCGCGTCGCCGATAAATGCCAGGGACAAAGCCCCCATACGTTTTGGGTCACACGCAACATTGTAAAATCGTTCCAACCGGCGCACTCCTACTCCATATAATCAAATTCAACCCCGTAAATACTGACCGTGTCACCCTCATGAACTCCCTCTTTCCGCAGCGCATCATCCACACCGGTATGAAGCAGCACTCTTTCGAAATAACGAAGAGAATCCACGTCGTCAAAGTTGACAGAGCGCAGGATCGGAATCAGCCATTCGCCTTCCACAACATAAACGCCGTTGTTGTTTTCAACCTTCACTTCGTGCCGGCCGATCTCTTCAACCGGACGCTGCGGCTCAGGCTCCGGATCATAACGCAGCACCGGCGGAAGCTTCTGCAGCAGCTCATCGATCCGCTTCATAAGCGGATCCACCTGATAGCGGATTGCCGCCATCATCGGGAAAAATTCAAATCCCTGGTTCTCGACAAACGCTTTAAAATCCTGTATCTTGGTATCATCCGTCAGGTCGCATTTATTGCCGGCAACCAGCATCGGCCGTTTCGCAAGTTCCGGATTGAACTTTTTCAGTTCGGAATTGATGACCCGAAAATCCTCTTTCGGGTCGCGTCCTTCGCTTCCGGAGACGTCGACAATATGGATCAGCAGCCTGCACCGTTCCACATGCCGCAGAAACTGATGTCCCAATCCGGCTCCCTCGTTCGCCCCTTCAATCAGCCCCGGGATGTCGGCGATGACAAACGAGCGCTCCGGCCCCATGCGAACAACGCCAAGAACCGGCGTAAGAGTGGTAAAATGGTAATCTGCAATTTGAGGCTTCGCCTCGCTGACAACGGAAACCAAAGTTGATTTCCCAACGTTCGGAAATCCGATAAGTCCAACATCCGCAAGCAGTTTCAGCTCCAGCTGAACTTCGAACGCTTCACCCGGTACGCCGGGCTTTGAAAATCGGGGAGTTTGCCTGGTTGCCGTCGCAAAGTGGGAATTTCCCCAGCCGCCCCGGCCGCCCTTTGCAATAACCTGAGGCTCATCCGCCGAAAGGTCGGCAATCAGCCGCCCTGTTTCGGCGTCTTTCACAAGCGTACCCCGCGGAACGCGGATGACCAGATCTTTGCCGCCCCGCCCGCTGCAGCGCTTTCCTGACCCGTTCTGTCCGTTTTCCGCCGCGAACTTTCTGCGGTAACGAAAATCGGACAGCGTTGATTGATTATCGTCCACCTGAAAAACAATGTCTCCTCCCCGGCCGCCGTCTCCGCCGTCCGGACCGCCCGACGCGACATATTTTTCTCTGTGGAACGCGACGGCCCCGTCGCCGCCGTCTCCCGCTTTTATATTAATTTTTGCGTGGTCTATAAACATAAGTGAAGCTCCTTTACTCCCGCTTCTGCCGGATCAACCATAACTTTCCAGTACCAGTATACCATATTTTGCTCCATAATAGCAAAAAAATCCCGGGTTTACCACCCGGGATCTTTTTCTGTACCGTAAGGCGGAATTACTGCTCCTCGGCATAAACGCTGACCTTTTTACGGTCGCGGTCGTAACGCTCGAATTTCACCTTGCCGTCAATCAGGGCAAACAGAGAATCGTCGGAACCAATGCCGACATTGTTGCCCGGATGAATATGGGTACCGCGCTGTTTTACCAGAATATTACCGGCCAGAACAAACTGCCCGTCACTGCGCTTCACGCCGAGGCGTTTAGACTCGGAATCACGGCCGTTCTTGGTGGAACCCATTCCTTTTTTATGAGCAAAAAGCTGAATGTTAATCTGCAGCATGCTTTACACCTCCGTATCGATGATCTGAATATTTTGAGGATACTGCTGACGGAGCGCCGTCAAATGAAGCCGCAGCCCCCTCAGTGGGACTTTGCAGGCTTCGGCATCCTCCGAAGCAATTTTACAGTCCAAGTAACCGTCTTTTACGCACAGCGAAGCGTTCACTCCTACGACATCCGTAATCGTGTTTGCCGTAAGATAAGCCGCGGAAGATACCGCCGCACATACAATATCGTAACCCGCTTCGTCGGCTCCGGAATGGCCGCTGATACAAAAACCGGCGTTCTTCCCGTCGCGAAACGTAAAAAACTCAGCACAAATCATAGGTTTCAGGCGTTGATTTCCGCAATCTGAACCTGAGTGTACGGCTGCCTGTGACCCATTTTGCGCTTTTCATTCTTTTTTGCCTTATAGGTAAAGACCGTTATCTTCTTCCCTTTGCCTTCTTTCAGTACTTTACCCGTTACGGCGGCTCCGTCAAGATACGGTGCTCCAACCTTTGCGCCATCCTCGCCGACAATGGCAAGTACCGGGAACTGAACCGTGGAATCTTTTTCCAGCGCAAGCTTTTCCACAAAAATGACATCGTCCTTCTGGACTTTGTACTGCTTGCCGCCGGTCTCAATCACTGCAAACATGAAATGTAGTTCCTGCCTTTTCTTAGTCTCGCTATTTACGGGCGGGTTTCCCTCTTAAAGCCCGGAATAAGCGGCTTATCTATGATAGCATGCTGCGTCAAATTTGTCAATGAAACCTGCATCAATTTTTCCTGGAGGAAAGTGCAATGGCCAGTTCGCGCAAATAATCTCCCCGTGCGCCGAAGCAGGAAAGCGCTGCCGTCGCCTCATCGGTCAGACTCTGTACAAGGGCGCGGGCCTTCTCCATGCCGAGGATGGAGACATAAGTGCTTTTCCCATTTTCCAGATCGCTCCCGATCGGTTTGCCAAGCGAGTCCTGCTCGCCTTCCACGTCGAGGATATCGTCCTGAATCTGAAACGCAAGACCGATCGACTTGGCGTATTTTTCAGCCGCATGCAGTTTTTCCTCCTCTGCATCAGCAAGAACGCAGCCCATTTTTGCGGCCGCCACGATGAGTGCGCCCGTTTTGCACTCATCCATGTAAATCAGAGTATCGGCCGGTATTTTCTGGTCCTCGCTTTGCAGGTCGATCATCTGCCCGCCCGCCATTCCGTAGGCGCCGGAGGCCCTTGCCAGAATACCGGCCGCCCGCGCAGCACGCTGCGGGCCGACTGAAGCAATGCTGTCTTGCGAGAGCATGGTTTCAAAGGCCATTGTCAAAAGCGCGTCCCCCGCCAGCAAAGCCCGGGCCTCTCCAAACACAACATGATTTGACGGTTTCCCCCGGCGCATGGAGTCGTCGTCCATACAGGGAAGGTCGTCGTGGATCAGCGAATAGGTATGGATCATTTCGAGAGCACAGGCAAACGGAATCGCGGATTCCTGGTCGCCCCCGCAAGCGCCGCAGAATTCCAGAAGCAGAATCGGCCGGATCCGTTTGCCGCCCAACAGAAGGCTGTATCGCATTGCCTGAAACAGCCCGCCCTGCAACAGCTTTTCCTCCGGAACATACTTCTCAAGTCCCGCCTGAATCGCTTCGGCGTAATTCCGCGGTTCAATCCTGCTCATCCGTTTTTCCTTCCTTTTGATCCATCTCCGTGATCTCCCGCACCTTTTGCTCGGCCTCGGTCAGCTTCCGGTAACAGAGCGAGGACAGGGCGGAACCTTCTTCAAAGAGTTTCAGGGATTCTTCCAGAGAGGTTTCCCCCGATTCCATCGTCCCGACGATTTCTTCCAACCTTGCTGCGGCTTCTTCAAAACTCAGCTTCTGTTTCACAGCACTCCAGCCTCCGATCGTTTCTTTTTTCTCATGCAGACATTTTCCACCACACAGTCAATATTGCCGTCGTTCATTTTCATGGAAAGAAATTCGCCCTTCCTTACTTTGGAAGCACTGCCGATCGGGCTCCCGTTCTCATCACAGGCCACCGCGTATCCACGCGACAGCACGGCAAGAGGACTGAGTGCGTTCAATCGCCCGCTTTCAGATGACAAAATAGTATGGCAGCTCTGTATTTTCCGGGACATATGACCGTTCAACGCGGAAGAAAACTGTGTGATTACCTGCTTTCTCTGTTCCAGCCGCTCTGCCGGGTTGCGAAAAACACCGCTGTCGGAAAGCCGGTCGATCCGCCGGCCCGCGTCGGAGAGGACGGACTCAATCGCCTGATTAAGACGCTGTCTCATACCGCGAAGCTCCGCTGCCAGCTCCATTCTGTCGGGGACCGCCAATTCCGCCGCCGCGGAAGGCGTCGGTGCCCGCAGGTCGGCGGCAAAATCACAAATCGTGAAATCCGTTTCGTGCCCGACCGCGGAAATCACCGGAATATGGGAGGCCGCAACCGCACGGGCGACCGATTCCTCATTAAACGGCCACAAATCTTCCAGTGAACCTCCGCCCCGCCCGACGATCAACACATCGGCGCAGTTCAAGCGATTGAACCGTTCAACCGCATCGGCGATCTGGGGCGCGGCCTCCGTCCCCTGAACCGCCACAGGACAAAAAACAATTTCAGCCGCCGGGTATCTTCGGCCCAGCACCGTAAGAATATCATGTACCGCAGCGCCGGAGGGCGAAGTGATGACTCCGATTCTTTCCGGATATTTCGGGATCTGCTTTTTCTTTCCGAATAAACCCTCGGCCTCCAGTTTTCTTTTTAACTGTTCAAACGCAATGCTCAAAGCGCCG
This sequence comes from Caproicibacter fermentans, assembly GCF_014303955.1. NCBI lineage: Bacteria > Bacillati > Bacillota > Clostridia > Eubacteriales > Acutalibacteraceae > Caproicibacter > Caproicibacter fermentans. Next base: position 574,307 of record NZ_CP060286.1, read on the forward strand.
ACTCCGTCGGGCTGCAGATCTTCAATGTAAAGCTGATATTGACCGGTCGCCTCATAAACGCTTACACGGCCCCGGGCAATTACTTTCATGCCGTCCTCCGGCACAAACCGCAAGCGCTCCGTATAACGCGCAAACATCACCGCTTTTATGACGCTCTTTTCATCCTTTAACGACAGATATAAATGGCCTGAGCGATAATAATTTTTGAAATTTGAAATTTCTCCCGAGACAAAAACCTGCGTCAGATGCGGATCCTGTTCAAAAACGGAACGAATGTACGTATTCAGCTGCGTAACGCTCAAAACCATCGGCGTAATCCGGTTCACTGCAAATAACCTTCTTTCCACGCGGCAAGCACGGCGATCCCGGCGGCATTGTCACAGGAATATTCGGGCTCAGCAAAAAATGCTCCGTACTTTTTTTCCAGTGCGATTCGAAGAATGCCGTCGCTCATGACGCCGCCCGCAAATACAAGAGGAAGTTCCCCGTACTGCTTTAAAAGGACTTCCGCCATTCCGTCCAATGCCGCCAGAATGGAAGCGAGGCAGAACGCGGCAATCTCTTCTTTCGGCGTGCCCCTGTCAAGCATGGCCCTGCAGCGGTTTTCAATCCCGGAGAGCGAACAGTCCGCCCCCTTTAAAGTTGCCCGAACGGCTGAAGGGCGTTTTACTCTGCCGGCGAGCGCCTCCAGTTCCTTTCCTGCAGGAAAAGGGAGTCCAAGCATGGCGCCGACCCGGTCAACTGCCTGTCCGCCTTTCAGGTCCAGCGATCTGGCTACGATTTCAGTCTGAAAAACCTGTTTTTTTTCCGGCGTTGCCAGCACGGCTTCCGTCGTTCCTCCGGAAACGTGAAACGCAAGAAACCGCGTCTTAAGAAGATCGACTTTACCCGCAGAATACAGTGCCGCGGCAATATGCCCCTGCTGATGGGAAAACAAATGTAGCGGCAACCGGCAGACCTGGGAAATTGCTTTCGCAGACCCAAGGCCGGCAAGGAAGCAGGGCATATAGGAACTCTCCATGCTTCTCGGCCGGTCGGACGCTCCAACCGCCTCGATTTCCGAATCAGCAAGAGAAAGCGCGGAGAGCACCTGCGGCAGTTGGACCACATGATGAAAAACGGCGTCGCTCTGGCGGAGGCCCAGTTCTCCTTTCTTCACCGGCAGCGGCATTTTATTCTGGCTGACTACTCCGTCATTCCAGAGAGCCGCGGAGGTCGTATAGTTACTGGTGTCGATTCCCAATACGCTAGGCATGTTCCGCTTCCTGTGTCTTTGCCAGCGAACCCAGGACTCCGTTTACAAACGGTGCGTCTTCGGCGGTTCCATATTTCTTGGCGAGCTCGACCGCCTCGTTGATGGATACACTGATTGGAATATCTTTTTCATATAACATCTCATATACTGCTAGGCGCAGAATGGAGAGGGACACCTTTGAAAGGCGGCTGACTTTCCACCCGCGGGTAAAACTTTCGATTGTTTCATCCAGCGTCGATTCGTTTGTCTGCACGTTCGCCGCGACCGTTTCCGCAAAATCGTCGATAGGAAAGTCACCGGCCTCGTTTGCGGCGGTTACGACGTCGTCTATGTTTTCATGGTTGATGCTCCTTGCAAAAATCAGAGCAAAAGCCTGCTCGCGCGCTTCGCGTCTTTTCATTGATTTCCCCCGTGAGTTTATAGTTTCGAAGAAAAACCCTCCACACTGTGGAGGGTTCAACCCGTTTACCGATCATCCACGGGAATTATTATACCACATTTGCCTGCGAACACAACTATTCGCATTCAACAATCTTGATTTTATCATAGGAAATACCGGCCTGATCGGCAACAATATCCCGGACCACGATCGCGTCGTTCTGCGTATTGGTCTTGGTCTTTACGACGACGCTGCATTCTTCATTCTGCAGGAATACGACGCAGTCGTCAAAACCTTTCGCCTTAATCAGATTTTCGATCTCAGCTTCCTTCACGATGTTCTGGGCAATCGTGTTCGCCTGCGACACAGCCGTTTGCTTTGCCGCGTCTGTTTCTCCGGCGCCGCTTACAACCTTTTGCAGCATTTCAACGGATTCGTCCCGGGCTTTTTCCCGCGTAAGTCTCGCGGATGCGAAATAGTCGTCTCCCGCGACGCTCGCGCTGGTATCGACCGCCGAAGAATTTTCGCCGGAACTTGCGCCGCTTTCGTTTCCGGACGCGTTGACCAGCAGAGTTTCACCCAGCTCCCGTCCGGACGTGACGGCATTCGTCGCGGAAAGCTGCGTATTCCCCGACAGCGCCCAGTTCAGATAGACGGCCGCCCCCAGCGCAACAACCAAAGACGCAAGAACGAGCTGCCGTTTGCCCATTGTCATAATCGAATTCCCCCTGTTTTCTTTATTTTGCTTTTATGACGCATACCCGTACGGAAGAGATATCGAGAGCCGTCGTGACGGCGTCGATGACGCTCTGCTGTACCACCGGGTTTCCGCCGCCGTCGCAGACCACAACGACGCCCTTGACAACCGGCTGGATCTCGGTTACCGCAAGCGCCTGTTCGGAACCGTCGGCGCCTTTCACCAGAATGTAATTGGTCTCGTTGCTTTGATCCGTTTCATTTCTGGTCGTGCCGTCCGACTGGTCCTTCGTCGTCTGGCCGCTGGCCTTTTCTTCTTTTGCGTAAACCGACTGCTTTGTCTGTTCCAGGGTCACCATGACGTTCGCGCTGCCGACCCCCTGAATTTTTGTAATCAGCTCCGTCAGTTCAGTTTCAAGATGTGTCTCGTATTCCTCCGCCGTATAAGTTTTTAATGGCGAGACCGCTGTTTGCTGCGTCTTCCCGCTGTTTGTCAGAAATCCGGAAAGAAAAATGAGCGCGATTCCAACCAGACCGGCGCCAAGAATAATTTTACGGTAATTTTCATTCTCTGCCAAAAGGTCCAACAGACCGGTTCCCCGGGCTTTTCCCTCTTTTTCGTCACCCTTCATTGGAAACGACCTCCGTTTTGATTCCCAGCGTCTTTTCCAGCGCGGACGAAACACCGGCGCGTCCGGATGCTGCTTCCCCGTCAACGGTTACAATTACTTTATTAATTGATATGCTGCCGTTTTCATCCGTATCCATAATCACCTGAACATTTTTACAGTTTATCCCCATTCTCTTTAATTCCGAGTGGACCAATCCGGTAATACTCTGCTGCGCGGCGTCCTCATACTGCCGGTCCACCGTGGACTTCAGCCGTTCATTTTCTTTTGCCGGATGACTTTCCGTTGCCAGACCGGCCCGAATCTGCGGAACAGCCTTGGAGATTGGAGCAGCAAGAGCACAAATGATAAAAGCGCCGATGACAAACTTCGCCATTCGTTCCATGGAACCGTTCGGGACAAGGCTCTGAAGCATGGCGGCGGACAGAGCGGCAAGGCAAATTACCGTCGCCCATTCCCTGACCCCGTTCATTTCACGCCCCCGACAACAAGCATGATGACTGTTGAGATAATCAGGATCATCATGCTGCAAAGCAGGACCGCCAACATTGTTGACACTACGTCCGATGAGGCTTTCAGCAGCGAGGAGATCTCATTCAGGTCAAAAATCTGTCCGATGCCCGCGCACAGATTCAGCGTGAGGATCCAGATCATACATTCCGCGATAATCGGCAGAAAGATAAAGATCCCGGCAAGAAGCCCAAATGCGCTGACACCGGATTTCAGTAATTTGACACAGCCTGTTACGGTCTGCAGGGCCTCGCCAAGCGCATTGCCGACCACCGGGACAAAACTGCTGACGACAAACTTAGCGGCTTTCGAGCCCGTGTTGTCCAGCGACGACGCAACAATGGAATGCATGGTGATCAGGCTGGTGAACAGCGTCATGCACAGCCCCATGATCCATTTGACCATCTTATTGAGTGCAGCGCACAGCCCGCTCAGATTAATGCCGGGAGAAACCGCCGATACAATCGACAGTGCCAAAAATATATTCAGCATCGGAATAAAAAAGGTCGTTGACAGAATGGAAATCGCATTTCCGGCGGCAAGCATCAGGATATGGTACGACCCGGCGGAAACCGGCTGCCCCGCCGCGATCATGATTCCGGTAAGGACCGGAATGCAGGCCAGCAGAAACCCGGAGGCGGCGTTCAGCACATCCGCGGCGTCGTGGATACAGGATACAATCGGAGTAACCACGATCGTGCAGATGCAGAGCGTCCCGACCATTCCGATTACCCCGCCCATCGGCTTTTCGCCGAAGGACAGCTTCATCCCGTTCAAAAGCGCGCAGAGCAGAATCACCGCAAGTACGCCGCATAGAATTTTTAATGGATTTTTAGCCTGTCCTGTAAATACGCTTAAGATTTTCTGAAAGTAATTCTGAGGTGAAATAGAGGTGATGGTATTCCAGTCCGTTCCTTCCACCCCAAGATCGCCCAATAATTTTTTTGTTTCCGGAGACAAGCTGTCCGGTAACTCATCCGCTCCGCTCTGCTTCAGCTGGTCCTCATAAAACTCCTCCGTCAGCTGAGGCAGCCCGGATTCCGTCGCCGCCGCGAACACCGGATGTGAAAATACAATCGCGGCGGCAACCGCAATGATCAGGCAGACTGCTTTTTTCATTCTTCACCCACCGATCAGATTCACCGCTGTCTCCGCTATTTTTTCAAACAGAGGCAGAGACAGAATCACGATAGAAATTTTTCCGGCAAGTTCCATTTTAGAGGCCAGCGCGTTTTCCCCCGCATCCCGGCAGGAGTCTGCCGCAAACTGCGCCAGAAAGCTGATTCCGAGCGTTTTGAGCAAGATCAGGATATAGTCCGTAGTCAATCCCGTTGCGGAAAACAATGTTTGAATCTGATGCATGGCGGGAGCGACGCTTGCAAAAATTTCGAGCAGAATCACAACTCCCGCCGCAATGCTCAGTAAAACGGCGTACTCCTGATGATACCGGCGCAGCATGGCGGCAATTACCGCCGCGCAAACGGCTACTCCCGCAATTCCAACGATATTCATGTTACAAGCTGAATATGGATTTAATCGTCTTAAACAATGTGCTGATCTGCTGGATGATCATCATTAAAACAACGATCAATCCCGCCAGAGTGGTCATCATGGCCTGCTCCTGACGGCCGGAACGCTCCAGCAGCTGATTTAAAACCGCAACAATGATTCCGATTGCAGCGATTTTAAAAATCAAATCCACATCCATTTTTCTTCCTCCGTTTTCAGCACAGCAGCAGCGCCGAGGATAAGCCGGCGAATATGCCGAGCATCAGATATAATTTTGATTTCCTGTTCCGGTCTTCCCGAGCCGATTTCAGATTCGCACCGAACAACCCGGAAAACAGTTCCAGGTGCGAAATCTGGCCATCCGTATCGCTGGCTCCGAAATCCTCTCCGAAAGAGAGCAGCATTTCCCGGTCCCGCGCGGTAAATCCGTCGTATTTTGCAAAGCAAACCACGGCGGATTTCCATGCCGCGGCAAACCCCTTCCCGCCGTCAGATTGTTTCGCACACTCCCGCATAAAACGAAAATCCGTTCCATGCCTTTTTAAGACCTGAACGACAGGAACGGCGGAATAACGGACCTCCGTTTTTGCTGCGGAAAGGAACCGCAGAAACGATTCCAGGCTTTCTACCCTTACGGAAAGCTTACGCGATTCCATAAAGCCCCAGAGAGTTCCCGCCATAATCAGCAGAAGCGCCCCCAACAGCTTCAGCAAGCAAATCACCCGCTTTATAAATTCCTGCAATTTTTCCTGGCCCGTGCTTCGCATCCAAAAGAGCGACAGAAGCAAACGCCCCCGTGCGCAGCAGCTTTTGCGTCTGCACACGCCGCATCAGTTCCTGAACGGACCCGGCATGAATGCTTGCAATCATTGTGGCGCCGGTATTTAGCCCCTGTTCCACCGCAGTTACTTCACTTTCAGATCCGATTTCATCGCAGATGATAATTTCCGGCGATAAGGTTCGCACGGCAAGCAAAATTCCATCGGCTTTGGGATAACCGTCCAGCACATCGCAGCAGCACCCCAGATCATTCTGCGGAACCCCCATATAGGTCCCGGCTATTTCTCCGCGTTCGTCAACGACGGCAACCTTCTTCAGGTTTCCGCGGGAACCGCCGGACAACTGCCTTGCAAGGTCGCGGAGGATTGTTGTTTTTCCGCTGGAGGGAGCTCCCGCAAGCAAAAGTCCTTCCTGTAAGCGATTCCCAAGCTGATCCAGCAGTAAATCGGCGGCGCCCCGGATTTCGCGTGAAATTCTTAAGTTGATGGAAGAGATTTCGCGCACGGAACCGATGACCGCAGACTGTAAAACCGCCGTCCCGCAGATGCCCGCCCTATGTCCCCCGCTCAGAGTGATATAACCGTTTTTAATCTCGTTTTCATGGCTGTAGATGGAATAGCTGCACAGATTTCGAAAGCTCTCTTCCAAATCCCTGCGCTCCGCGACTAACAAGCCCGGAATCACACGGCACGCAAGGCGCCCGCCGGGGCCAAGAAAATAGGTGCCCTCCGCGCAGCAGATGCAAACCGGACGGTTCACGCGCAGCCGAATTTCCTGTGTGTGCTTCTTTACATCGGCTGGCAAATTGAAAAGAGCCGTACTAATTCTTTCACAGATACATTTGGAAGCGGTGTCAAACCGCTCGTCCCTTTCTTCGATCATTACCTTGTCCTCTCCCTTCATCCAATAGATATGGGCAAAAAGGGAAGGTTAGAACAAAAAAATAGGCCTCCGGGCCAAACGCCGGCAAAGGCCGAAAAAATCTCCGGCCCCTGCTGGGAACCGGAGATTTATTTTAGGAGCCAATTATTTCTATTGTGTAGTGAAACGACTTACTTTGTCCCGGCGGAAGAAGAGTCATTCCTCTTTTCTTTTCAAACGAGTCTCCCTCATCCGCGCAGGTAGGCAGCCCGCTCCACGGTTCCAGCGCTACAAAAGGACCGCCGTTCGAACTGGACCAAATCAGAAAATATTTGAAATCGTGAAATTCCATTTGAATCCCGCGGCCGGTCTTCGGGCAAAACAGCTTTACCGCGTCAGAGCGCAGGGAATCGAAAATCAGCGCGTCGTTTTCAAACAAATGATGATTTAACTTCAGAACCGATTCATTTTTTAAGATCGCTCGGCGCCGGCATAAATCGACAAGCCCGGTTTGTGAATCGGGGGACGGGCAGTCCGCAGTCTCCGGATATTCGAATTCCACGATATAATCCTCGAAAAGCTCCCCGGCGGTCAGCGGACAGCGAAAGCCCGGATGTCCGCCGATCTGAAACGGCAAATCGGAATTGCCCGGATTGCAAACGGTGTACCGGGTCGTCAGGCTTTTACCAAGCAGAAAATACTGAATCTCCAATTCAAAATCGTAAGGAAACCGTTCTTTTGTTTCCAAATCGGAGCGCAAAGCAAACGTAATAGAATCCTCGCTTTTGTCCTTCAGCACAAACTCCCTTTTGCGCGCAACGCCATGCCGCTCCATCCGGCAGATCCGACGGGAGGCCGTTACAGCCTGTTTATTTCGAAGACAGCCCACAATCGGAAAAAGAACCGGCGCTTGCCCGCCCCAGTAAGTTTTGTCTCCCTGCCACAAATATTCCAAGTCCGAACAGCGAAGTGAAATCAGTTCCCCACCGAATGTATTAAAATCCGCAGTTATATTTTGATTCGAAATTGTATCTTTCATGACAAATCCCCCGTTTCAAATTAGACGTTCCGTTATTTTCGAAGTCAGGAGTTTTCGCCAAGCATTTCTTCGAGCTCGTGCTCCGAAATTACGGCTACACCAAGCTGGTTGGCTTTTGTCAGTTTGCTGCCAGAGTCTTCGCCGGCCACAACATAATCCGTTTTCTTAGATACACTGCCGCTGACCTTTCCCCCGTGCTTTTCGATCAGCTCCGTTGCCTGTGCTCTGGACAGGTTCGGCAGCGTTCCGGTCAACACAAAAGTCTTCCCCTGAAAGCGGCTGTCCGAAACAGCGGTCAAACAAGACATATTAACTCCGGCGTCTTTTAAGCGGCCAATCAGATGCGCCGTATTGGACAAAGCGAAAAATTGAAGCACGCTCTGAGCGATAATGCCGCCTATGCCTTCCACCGAGGCAAGAGCGTCCTCTTCCGCCTGAAAAATTCCGTCGATGGTCCGGAAGCGGGCGGACAGAAGTTTTGCCGCTTTTTGTCCGACGTGAGGAATTCCCAGAGCAAAAATCAAGCGGTAAAGATCGTTCGCTTTAGAACGGTCAATTGCGGCAATCAGATTATCGGCAGATTTTTCGCCCTTGCGGTCCAATTCAAGGATTTGTTCCTTCTTTAAAAAATACAGATCGGCCGGGGACGACAGAAGATGCTTTTCAACAAGCTGCTCGATGACAGCCGGTCCCATCCCGTCAATATCCATTGCGTCACGGCTGCAAAAGTGAATCAGATGCCTGAGCAGTTGGGCGGGGCATTCCGGATTCGTACAGCGAACGGCGGCCTCCCCCTCTTCCCGAACCACCGGCGCACCGCAGGACGGGCAAACCTCCGGCATCGTAAAGGGCTGAGAATCTTCCGTATGGCAGACCACGCCGACCACTTCCGGAATGATCTCCCCCGCCTTTCTCATCACAACCATGTCGCCGACCCGAATTCCTTTTTCTTCAATGAAGTCCTGATTATGGAGGGTCGCACGGCTGACTGTTGTACCCGCAAGTTCAACGGGCTCAAAGATCCCGATCGGCGTCAGGGCGCCGGTTCGGCCGACATTTACCTCTATTCTTAAAAGTTTTGTCTGTTTTTCTTCCGGAGGATATTTAAACGCTTCCGCCCATCTGGGAAATTTAGCAGTGCTGCCAAGCATTTGTCTTTGTGAAAAGGAATCAACCTTTACAACCGCGCCGTCAATGGAATAATCAAGAGTTCCGCGTAATTCTCCAATCCGTCCTACCTCTTCAAGGACTTCCTCGATGGTATTGCAGGTGCGGTAAAAGGGAGGAACCGCGAATCCTAATTTTTTTAAGAAGTCCAGCGATTCTTTATGGCTGTGCAATTCGGTCCCCGCGACCTGCTGCACATTGAATACAAAAATATCGAGTTCGCGGGCAGCAGTAATCCTGGCATTTTTCTGTCTTAGTGAACCGGCCGCAGCATTACGCGGATTTTTAAACGGTTTTTCTCCTTCAAGCTCCTGAAGCGCCGCAAGTTTAAAGAAACTGCGATGAGACATGTAGACCTCGCCCCGCACTTCCAAAAACGGAATCGGCTGCGTTAGCTTTTTAGGAAGACTTCGAATCATCCGGAGATTTTCGGTAATATCTTCGCCCACCGCGCCGTCTCCCCGGGTGGAACCCCTGACAAAGACGCCGTCCCGGTACTCAGCGGAAACAGAAAGTCCATCGAATTTCGGTTCCACAATATAGGTTGGATTTCCCACCGCCGCGCGTACCCGGCGGTCAAAATCTTTCATCTCTTGACCGGAAAAGGAATCGTGAAGGCTTTCCATCGGAACCGCATGAATCACGGGGGAGAATTTATTCAGAGCTTCTCCCCCTACCTTCTGGGTTGGAGATTCCGGTGTGACAAGTTCCGGAAACTGTCCCTCGATCTGTTCCAATCGTCTGTAAAGTTCATCATATTCGAAATCGTCGATTTCAGGTGAATCCTCGACATAATATTTTTGGTTATGGTAACTGATCTGCTCCGAAAGCCGATGCCATAATTGTCTCGCTTCTTCTAATTCCAAAGCTTTCCGCCTCCTGCGAATTTCAGTCCCAATTTGCAACCACCTGCGGCACAGAGCCGACGACGACCGTTTCCGCAACCAGAATATTTGTTTTGACATCTGTTGTCGCATCAAATCCGGGCAAGAAGGAATAGATGCTCGTATTGATGTCAAGATAAATCTGATGCTTTGTCTGATTGATTCCCGCCGAAGTCAGTTCGCTGTTGAATTCGGCTGTTACGTTACCGGAAAGAGACGCCTTCAGCGCGATTTTGGGACCTTTTCCGTGAAAAAAGTCTCCGCCGATTAAAGTACCCAGAGGGACCCATACGGTAGAATATGTATCATTGTTTAGCTTATCCTGAATATTTTCAATAATTTTTGCCTTGAGCTCATTCATTTTCATCATATTGGTCGTAATGGCCAAAACCTGACCGTCGCTGCCGCGCTGAACCGTAATTAAGTCGTCATAAGATATGTTGTCCCGATTCAGCTCTTCCATTACCGCATTGTTTATCGTGTTCACGGACTTGATTTTCGCTTCGTTAGCCGTAATAGACTCTATGACCGGCCTGATCTGGCTGTTGAAAATCAGTATGAACGCAAAAAATACAAACAGAAAAAGAATGAGTCTTCCTCTGGCGGGCATCGGGCTCCGTCTTCTCCGCCTCATGGGACGCACCTCCCAAAGTATATTACTGCATAATATACAAGGAGGAATTATTATGTGAATAAAACGGGCACAAAGAAACTTGCGAATCTTTGTGCCCGTTTTTATTGTTGAATCATTTATTATTCAGCCGTTTCATCTCCGGCGGGTTCCGCGGGCTTTTCAGGCTCCTCTTCCGGCTCCAATAAAGCGCGGATGGAAAGACTGACGCGATGCTTGTCAAAATCAATATCCGTAATCTTAACCTTTACCATATCATTGATCTTCAGAACATCCTGCGGCTTTTCGATCCGGTGATCGGCGATCTGAGAGATATGAATCAACCCGTCGATTCCGGGAATCACCTGAGCAAATGCGCCGAATGTCGTCATACCGACTACTTTTACCTCAGCCACACTTCCGACCGGATATTCTTTTTTCAGGATTTCCCACGGATTATCCTCCGGCCTTTTATAGCCGAGAGAGATTTTACCCTTCTCCTGGTCCAAACCCTTAATATAAACCGTTACCTTGTCGCCAACATTTACTACTTCGGAAGGATGTTTAATTCTTGACCAGGAAAGTTCGGAAATGTGAATCATTCCGTCGATGCCGCCCAGATCGACAAAGGCGCCATAAGAAGTCAGGGATTTGACAACACCGGTATATACTTTTCCCACTTCAGCGGTTTCCCAGAATTTATCGGCCTGAGCCTTGCGTTCATCTTTCAGAACAGAACGAATGGACCCAACGGCGCGCTTACGGCTGCGGTTTACTTCGATAATGCGGAATTTAACTTCTTTTTTCAGAAGAGCCTCAATCGGATCCGTGCGGGACGCCGTTGCCTGAGACGCGGGAATGAAAACGCGCACTCCGTTTGTAACGGCAATTAAACCGCCCTTGATAATCTCAGTGACGACGCCGTCCAAAACGGACTGGTCCTCTTCCGCCGCATCGATTTTCTCCCAACCCTTTGTGGCGTCCAGGCGCTTTTTGGAAAGCATGATCGTTCCTTCCTGGTCGTTTGTACGCATAATGAGAAGATCCAGCTCGTCTCCGATTTTCACCAAATCTTCAGGTTTTACATTCGGATCAGCCGAAAGTTCGGAAGCGGGAATATATCCAGCCTGTTTTCTGCCTACGTCTACCAGAACTTCGCTTGGCGTTACTCCGACAACGACACCGTGAACCTTCTCATCTGTATTTAAACTTTTGAGAGACTCTTCAAGCATTTCCTCAAAGCTTCCCTCGGTAGTATTTTCTTTGGGACCGGCACCCTGGTTGATTTCTGACATGGTATCAAGTACCTCCTTTATAATGCTTGCCGGCGTCGACGCGCCCGCAGTAATGCCAATGCATCCAGCCCGACTCAGGGCCGACAGCGGAAGCTCGTCCGCAGATTCGACAAGATAGGCGGCGCAGTTCTTTTTGCACAATTCAAAAAGTTTGGCGGTATTGGAACTCTGCTTTCCGCCGATGATAATCATTGCGTCGCACTGCCGCGACAGTTCAGCCGCTTCAGACTGGCGTATCGCAGTTGCATTACATATTGTATCAAAAACTGCGGCATTTGTATATACCCTTTTGATGATTTCCAAACAATTTTCCCATTCATTTACACTGAAAGTTGTCTGCGATACTACACAAACGGGCTCTTCGGGCCTGACTGTTTCCCGGTCAATGATTCCTCTCAGCTCGTCGGCATTTTTAAAAACCAGGCAGCGGCCGCTGCAATGGCCTATGATCCCTTTGATCTCCGGGTGTTCCGCATCTCCGGCAACAAGAACAGTTTTCCCATCCTTCGACGCATGAGCCACAATATTTTGAATTTTTTGCACGAAGAGGCAAGTGGCGTTGCAGCACTCTATTCCACGTTCTGCAATTTCATCCAGAGTGTCCTCGGAAACTCCATGGGAACGAACTACCAGAGTTGCGCCTTCCGGGACTTCCGCAGGCGAATTCACGATTTTTACTCCGCGCTGCTCAAATCGGCTCAGTGTCTGTGGATTATGGATAATCGGGCCCAGAGTGCAAACCTGCTTCCCCTCATCGAGCAGTCTGCACACCGTTTGTACCGCACGGTCCACGCCGAAACAAAACCCGGCGGATTCTGCCACTTTAATTTTCATGATGTCACCCCGGAAAACCGACTTATTTTCATCCTCGGGAATTCCCGAGATCCGCCTCCCTCAGTTCCGCAATTCTGGCCATAACAAGCTTGCTTGCATTCCGGAATTCCGACGGAGTACCGTTTTTGATTCCAAGCTCTTCCTCTGAAATAGGGACCCCAAATGAGACATAGCATGGATGAAACAGCCTTGGCATTCTGCCTTTTTTAGGCGTAATGCAGCACGGAACAATTGGAGCATGGCAGTTGTGCGCCAGCATGACCGCACCGGATTTCGGGTGCAGAAAATTTCCGTCCCTCGTACGGGTTCCCTCGATAAAAATCCCCAGAATCCGGCCGGTGTCCAGAATATCCTTGGCTGTATAAATTGCTGTTTTATCTCCCTTTCCCCTTGAAACGGGAAAAGCTCCCAGGGATTTGATGATTGGTGCAAGGAATTTAATATGAAACAATTCTTCCTTTGCCATAAAATAGATCTGGCGTTTTTGACTGTAGGCGAGCCGAAGCGGGTCCGTCATGCTCATATGGTTGCAGCAAAGAATCGCCTTCCCGTCTTTCGGCAACTTTTCCGCATTTCGAACCCGAATCGGCATCAAGCTGCGAAAAAACCAAGGCATAAATATTCTTAAAAAAGAATAAAGAGGAGTCCGTTTCATTGTTTCACCAATTTTCATTCAGATTTTTAAGCCCGAGCGTATCACATTGACGACCCGATTTACAGACTGCTCCAACGTATTTCCGGTTGTGTCAATCTGCACAGAATCTTTCGCGGGAATCAGCGGAGCAACCTCGCGGTGTGAATCATGATAGTCACGCTGAATCATATCCTTTAAAACCTCGGAGTATTCCGCCTTTTTGCCTTTTTGCAGCAACTCCCTGTATCTTCTTTGCGCCCGTTCTTCCGGCGAAGCGGTAAGAAATATTTTGACCTGAGCGTTCGGAAGGACCACCGTGCCGATATCGCGGCCGTCCATTACGACGTTCCGCTCGGCGGCAAGGGTTCTTTGCATGGAAAACAAAAATTGCCGTACCTCCGGGATTGCTGAAACCTCAGACGCGGCGTTAGAAACCTCCTCAGCACGGATTTCCGGCGTTACGTCGCTGCCGCAGAGAAGCACTTTCTGCTTCCCATTCTGAAACTCAAGGGAAACAGTCACGTTTGAAAGGGCGGCGCACACGGCTTCCCGATTGTCCGGCGCTATCCCATGTTTGAGCATGTACAGACCGATCGCGCGGTACAAAGCCCCCGTATCAACGTAAACAAATCCAAGAATTTTAGCAGCCCGCCTGGCTACCGTACTTTTCCCCGCCCCGGCCGGTCCGTCAATCGCAACAGCAATCATCTATGATCCCCCCTAACCTGGTACGGAATTTCCGGCCAGCCGGCCGGTGGAAAACGCAATCTGAAGATTGTATCCGCCGGTATAGGCGTCCACATCCAAAACTTCGCCTGCAAAATACAAGCCCTTTATCAGCTTGGACTGCATCGTCTTCGGGTCAACCTCCCGAACAGAAACCCCTCCCGATGTGACCACAGCCTCTTCAATCGGACGAAAAGCTTCGATCGAAAATGAAAAAGATTTCAGCAGTGAAGCAAAGCCATGGCGTATTTCCCTGGTAATCAGATTGCATTTGATGTGAGGTTCAATTCCGGACCTGCGAACCGCCACGGGGATCAACGCTCTTGGCAATAAAGAGGAAAGTGAATTTTCAAAATCCCGGTTCTGATTTTCTCGGAACTCCCGAACCAGGCGGGCGTCCAGCTTCTCCGGACTGAGAGCGGGCTTTAAATCGATCGCAATACGGTAACGCCCCGGCGACATGTCGCGAAGATGAGCACTGGCGCTGAGTATCACAGGGCCGGAAAGCCCAAAATGGGTAAACAGCAGTTCGCCGAAATCATCATAGATGGTTTTGCCTGATTGCTGATCTTTTACGCTGATCGAAATATTTTTTAGAGACAGCCCCATCATCTCTTTGCAATCCGTACCCTGAACAACAAGCGGAACCAGAGAAGGTCGCAGCCGCGTCACGGTATGTCCCGCTTGCTTCGCAAAAAGATACCCGTCCCCGGTGGAACCGGTTGCGGGATATGATTTTCCGCCACAGCAAACTATTACGCTCTGCGCAGAAATTTGGCCGCCGTCCTTCAGCTTAACTCCCTGAATACTGCCATCGGAAATCAAAAGCTGTTTTGCTTCTTCGTTCAGCATTTGAGCGCCGGACGCTTTGACAAACCGCTCCAGCGCCCCGACGACATCAGCAGCTTTGTCGGACTGGGGAAAAACCCGGTTTCCGCGCTCAGTTTTGAGCGGCACGCCCAAATTTTCAAAAAAGCTCATGGTATCTTGCGGAGAAAACCGAGAAGCCGCGCCGAATAAAAAACGGCCGTTTGTCGGCACGGAAGCGATGAACTCCGGCACGCTGCAATGATTCGTGAGATTGCATCTTCCCTTGCCGGTAATGCCGACCTTCCTGCCCGGTTTCTGATTTTTTTCCAGCAGACAGACCCTTAGGCCCCTCCGGGCGGCTGTCCCGGCCGCCATCATCCCGGCTGCTCCCGCGCCGATTACTAAAACATCAAACTTCAATTCGAGCTGTCATCCACCTTTTCATAAACGCCGTAAGCGTCCCAGATATCTTCGAGATTCTGAAAGATTTTTTTAGACTCTTCAGACTTTTTCAGGGAAGTCGCGACAATCAGCGCATTGATCAGGCTGAGCGGCGCGCAAAGCGAATCCACAATGGAAGCAATTTCGCTTCTGGCAAGCAGCACGCAGCCGGATGCCTGAGCAACCGGAGAAAGGGAACTGTCTGTAATCCCTATCACCTTGGCACCTCTGTCATGCGCAAAATTCATCGCTTTCGCGATTTTTCTGGAATACCGCGGAAAGCTGATCCCAATGACCGTGTCGCTTTGATCAACCCGAATCATCTGCTCAAAAATTTCGCCTTCGCTCGTTGCCTGAACCAACAGAACATTTTCGAATAACAGGTTCAGGTAATAAGAAAGAAAAGTCCCAAGCGCCAGCGCGCTCCGCGCCGCCAGGATATAGATCTTTCTGGACGCCACAATGGAATCTACGGCCTTGTAAAAACTGTCGTGATTTGTTTCCTCCATCGTACGGCGTATTACGTCGATATCCTGATTAAATACAAAATCAAGAACATCCGAATTTCCGATCCGTTCCGACGTAACCTCCATACGCTGAAAGGAGGTCAGCTTATTCCGGATCATCTCCTGTATCGCCTGCTGAAGCTGCGGATATCCCGCATAACCGATCTGGGTGGCAAAACGTACGACCGTCGACTCGCTGACCCCAACAGTGGCTCCCAGCTTGGAGGCCGTCATAAATGCGACTTTATCATAATGCTCTTCTATATATGCTGCGATACGCTTTTGACCTTTTGAAAAACTGTCAACCTTGTTCTGAATCCTTACCGCAAGTAGATTATCCATTTCAACTCCGCCTTTTCTCTGCATTTGTCCCGGACCGTCCGCCCAGAGTATTTTGAGCCGGGGACTCCTTTTTCATCAAAAAGAGTGGCCGGATATTGATTTCCGGTCCAATCCTTATTTTAATTCCGCAGCCGTTAAAAATCAAGTAAAACTTCCGCTGATAGGACAAGGCAGCCTATTTTGACCGGAACAGTTTTTTTATCATTGGATGTATCCTGCTAAAGTATGTGATTACCAGGAGCGAAACGGCGTAATCATAAATCAGAAAAACAACATTTCCGGCCAAAAGGAACAGCCAGGGGAGATAATAGCCGAAAATCGAAAAACTCTCTTTGGGTACGCTCAGAAAAGCAACCGACAGACAAAAATCCAGTACGGCCGCAGCATTGAATACAATCAATTTCACGGCCGTCTGGAGCTCTATCCTGCGTAAATGATTTTCCAATAAAGACTTGAGAATCGGATAATACCCGAAAAACAAGACAAAAAATAAGACGGCCTCCTTGTCCGCGGCAAGAAGCACGGAAAGAATGGACTGCGCCGCATAGACGCTGAAAGCCCAGCCGGTTCCGGCTTCAGCCACAACGGAAATCATCAGAATCCCCGCAAAAGCAGGAAGCGCATAGGTTCCAACCGGAATCATGCCGGTCAGAAACATCACCGCGGTGCCGAGCGCAGTTACCACAGAACAAAAAGCCAATCGAAGGCTGTGATTCAACTCAATCTTCCTCCAAAAAAACGAACGGATCAGCAGCAAGGGTAAACGCTTCCGCCAAAGCAGTTACAGCAGAGGTTTGCAAGGCACAGCGACGTGCACAGATCGCAGCCGCCAACCCCTCCGTACTGCGGAACATTGGGATTGTATCCGCCGAACATGCCGTTTCGCTGATTCGTTACCTGGTTAAAAGCGGCACGGTACTCCGCATTGGAAGGATCCATCCGGCAGGCGTTTGCAAAATCGTTATAGGCTTCATCCAGCCATCCGCGTCTGTAAAGAACAGTGCCCTTCAAAAAGAACCATTCGGCGTTCCGGTTTTCCAGCGGAACGCCGTCCAGAATCTGTTCGGCATCCGCAATCCTTTCGGAATTAATCAGGTTGCGTACATCATAAAACCCCGTGCTCCGGCCTGAATAGCCTTCGGTTCCGGAATACCCCGCATACCCGCTTTGACCGCCGTTTTTCCGCTGCCTGCGTTCTTTGATAATCTGGTCGTACGCCTCGTTGACTTCTTTCATTTTTTCTCCGGCAAGATCGGCCAGCGGACTGTCCGCGTAATTATCCGGATGATATTTCTTCGCAAGTTCCCGGTAAGCGCTTTTTATTTCGTCATCCGTTGCGTTCGGCGATACTCCAAGAACTCTGTAAGGATCAGACATTCGTTTTCTCCTTTTTAAACAACAGTTCCTTCTGCATCTGCGGCAGGCCCAGAAAAACGACATTCCGGACAATAGAACCCATTGAATTCATTTCCATCAAATTATAAGCCGCGCCAAGCTGCGAAAGCGTTTGGTTTAAAACCTCGTTTGCATAAGCCCTCGCTTTTCGGATATCCTCGGGATCGCTTTCGCCGTTCAGATGGAACCGGATCGCAAGTGGATTAAACGCGCCTTCTTTTAGATCGTCGCTCAGGTCGTCCGCCGCGTCAATAAAATAAATCCAGCGGCCAATATAATAGCCAAACCGATTCAAAACGCGCGATTTTGGCGTGGACGGATCTTCCCCCGAAGAGAACTCCATAATGCGCTCCATCATCCGTGCCGTCGGTTCCGCACAGGAATCCAGTCCGGGCGAATCCCTATGTTCAATCTCACGCTGCCGGTCCATCGCCTCCGATATAATTTCACCTAGTCCCGGATAATCGGCTGCCGCCTTGCGATAGGCATGTCTGACAATCGGCAGAACAAAAACGCGCAGATACTTTTTGAAACCTTTCGAATCAAAAATATCGTCTTTCAGCTTATGATACAATAATATCATCGTAAGAGCGGAAGCCTGTTCAAATTCCAGCCCCGCTTTTTCGCAGAATGCGCATTGCTTGAGCGGGTTAACCACACATCTTCCCTTTTCTAGTTTGGGAATCGGTTCTGAAGAAGCCGAAATCAGAACGAGCGCGTAAAAAGTACAGTCATAATTCAATGCAAGCCTTGCAGCAATCCCGTATTTTTTACCGAGAATCTTGCAAAGCGAGCAGTAAATTCCGTTATACGCTTCAAGTTCCCGTACAAGAAGTTCCGATTTCTGAGGTTTCACATAGCCAAACAAAAAGATCATCCTTATTCCTATTGAGATCGCCACAAGTTCAATCTTATTTTACTCTACCCCGCACCGACATTTAATTAACAATGTGTAAATTTTATTGGGATGCATCGGAATATCCCTTTGTCCCGCGGTCCAGAATGATATTACCGGAAAAAGCATTGTTTTTTTTTAAATGGCATCGTATAATGAAATAAAGTAATAAGGACAGGAGGTATAAAATATGAAATTATATGATATCGACGTGATTAAATTAATTGAATTGCTGGACCAGTCAAAAGGAAATGTTTATCTGGTAACGGATGATGGAAACAAACTGAATCTGAAAAGCAAGCTATGTCAACTGTACGGCGTGCGTGCTTTGCTTGAAAAAACGAAAAACTCGACTGTATCGGCGGAATTAAGTGTAGAAAACCCAGAAGACGAGTTGATGTTTATAAACTATATGATGAGTAAATAAAATGAATTTTGAACGCCGCTGTATGATTGCAGCGGCGTTTTTTTATCCCTTCAACTTAGTAAGCCGCGCTCAGCGGATTCAGAATTCCATAAGATTTATTTTCAATATCGTCAATAAAGCGAATTGCCTTTCCGGCGCCCACCGCCACGCAATTCTGAGGATCGACGGCAATATGCACCGGCATTTTTGTCTTTTTGGAAATCAGACTGTCGAAACCAAACAGCTGAGCGGAACCGCCCGTTAAAATCATCCCGTCGGAATAGACATCCCCGACCAATTCCGGAGGGGTCTTTTCCAGCATTTCCTGAATGACGCGGATCACCTGCATGACACTGTCGATCAAAGCCTCCAGAATTTCGTCACTCGTAATGTCCGCCCACTGCGGCAGTCCGGTCATCGCGTTGCGGCCCTTCACCCGAAATGTTGAAACATCTTTTCTGGGATAAACGCACCCGATCGCCAGCTTGGCGTTTTCAGCCATGCGCCGCCCGATAATCAGGTTGTATTTTCTCCTGATGTATTTGATAATCGCTTCATTGAAAGCATTGCCGGCCACTTTGACAGAGCGGGATATCGCAATACCGCTGAGTGAAAGCACCGCCATATCCGTTGTTCCGCCGCCGATGTCAACAACAAGGGTTCCGTGAGGCTCTGAAATGTCCACTCCCGCCCCCAGCGCCGCGGCCACTGGCTCTTCGATCAGACAGATTTTTCTCACGCCGGAAGAACTGATTGCATCGACAACCGCTCGCTTTTCCACTTCCGTTATTTTACAGGGGACGCTGACCACGACGCGCGGCATTACAACGCGGCTCTGATTAATCTTCTTTAAGTATGTCCCGATCAGGTATTGGGCCAGGTCAAAATTGGAAATCACCCCCCCTCCAGCGGCAGGCAGACATTAATTTTATCGGAAGTCCGCCCAATCATCGTGTAGGCTTCTTTTCCGGTCGCGACAACCTCACCCGTTTCAACATTAACCGCCGCAGCGGAAGGCTCGTTCAGAATAATTCCTTTACCATCAAGATAGATTTTTGTCGTAGACGTACCAAGGTCTATCGCAAGGTCGGTTCCCAGCACAAAATCACATCCATTTCTTATAAAAACACATTCGGAAGCAAATGCGGACTAAATTCACCCGCTTATTATAAAATAAAATACGTTCAATTTCAACAAGGCGTCCTTTCAACCTGCGCGATTGCGGCACACGAAACGGCTTTGGCTCCGTTTTCGAGAAGGACCCTGGCACATTCGCAAAGGGTAAAGCCTGTTGTTACAATATCGTCTATCAACAATACGCTTTCCCCGGCGGCCAAATCTTTGTCGGCTCGGTAAATTCCCTTGACATTTTTCATTCGCTCCGTGCGCGGAAGCAGATGCTGCTCCGGATTATCGCGAATTTTCTCAAGGCATTCCCGATAGGGAAGATTCAGCTTTTCAGCGATTTTTCTTGCAATCAACTCCGACTGATTATATCCGCGGCCTTTTTTTCTTTCGTGGGAAATCGGTACCGCCGTTACTACATCAAAGGAAGACGCGTTCATTCGGTTCCCGATCAATTCAGAAAGCTGATCCGCATAAAATTCCGCATTGCTTTTTTCTGCGTAAAACTTAAATCTTATGATCGAATCACGAACCTGATCCTCGTAGGAGTAGAGGACGGCACATGGAATATTCTGTCCGCTGTCGGGAAGATTCATGCAGCGCACTGCGCTGACAGGCTTGATTGCGCAGACGCAGCCCTGACAAATTTTTGTTCCCGGCGCAACGATCTTGTCGCAGAAAATGCAATGCGGCGGAAAGATCAATTCCAGACAGAATAAAATTATTTTTTTAAACTTCATCCTCCCCGCCCCCGGTTAAAAGATAGGCCAGTCCCGTGTACCGTCTGGTCTTGCGATTGTTTTCAACCATAGAACGAACCGTTTCAGGAGTGCCGACAAGGATCAGCAGGGACTTAGCCCGGGTCACCGCAGTATAGAGCAGATTTCTGTAAGCAAGCTGAGGCGCACCCCGGTACATCGGCATGACTACCGCGGGAAATTCATTGCCCTGGCTTTTATGTACCGTCATCGCATAGGCAAGTTCCAGTTCCGCCGCAGTCTCGGTCTCGTAAGAGACAATTCGATCGTCCATGCGAACCGTGATCACAGAAGCTCGGCGATCTATCGACTGAATGATACCAAGGTCGCCGTTAAATACGCCCTCTCCTACCGAACCGTCCAAGCGGTTCCACGGCAGATTGTAATCGTTGCGAACCTGCATGACTTTGTCGCCCTCGCGGAAAAGCGAGCCGTTTACCCGGATTTCCGTCTTTCGGCCGTCCGGTGGATTGATTGCCTGTTGAAGTTTTTTATTCAATTCCGTTGTTCCAAGCTCTCCTTTTCGTGACGGCGAAAGAACCTGTATCTCTGTCAGGGAAGAAAAACCGTAGCTTTCCGGAAGCCGGCGGTTGCATAAATCAACAATGGTTGCGCCGATATTTGCCGGAACAGTGCATTTTAAAAAGAAAAAGTCTTCATTTCTGATGTCAAGTTCCGGCATTTCCCCGGAAACAATCCGGTGAGCGTTTCTTACAATCAGGCTCTGCATGGATTGCCGGAAAACCTGCCGAAGCTGCACAACGGGCAGAAGCCCGGAAGCGATCAGATCTCCGATCACATTCCCCGGCCCGACGGAAGGAAGCTGGTCGCTGTCGCCAACAAGGATCAGCCTGCGTCCAAGCGGAAGCGCCCTTAAAAGAGCTTCAAAAAGGGCGGTGTCAACCATGGATAATTCGTCAATTACGAGCGCATCGCACTCAAGCAGATTTTTTTCATTCCGGGCAAATACGGGCCTGTCCTCTTCGTCCCACTCCACCTGTAAAAGCCGATGAATGGTTTTTGCCTCCCTGCCTGTCAGCTCCGACATCCGTTTCGCCGCCCTGCCGGTCGGCGCCGCAAGCAAAACCTTTTCACCGCTGCGCTCCAGCAGGCGGATGATCGCGTTCAGCGTCGTTGTTTTTCCGGTACCCGGGCCGCCGGTCAGAATCAAAATTCCTTTGGACAAAGCCTCCCGCACAGCCTGCTTCTGCCCTTCGGCGTACTGAATTCCGAATTCCCTTTCAACCTCCGCAAGCCTGTCGTCAACTCCCGTAACCGACGGAGCCGGAAAGCGGAGCAGCATTTTGATCCGTTCCGCGGAATAAACCTCAGAGCGATAAAGACCGGGAAGAAAAACAAATTCCCTGTCTCGAAAAGTACAGGCGACAACGGATGTATCCGCTTTTAAATCCTCAAGGACGTCACGGGTCAGGCTCTGTTCCACTCCCAGCAGGCGGGCCGCGGCCGAGGTCAGCTTGTCCGCAGGCAAACAGGTATGTCCGTTTCCCATATTGTGCTTGATCACGTGAAGGATTCCCGCGCGAACGCGGCAGATGTCGTCCTGCGGGCGTTCCAGCGACGCGGCAATCCGGTCGGCCCGGTCGAATCCGATGCTCACGCCGTCCTCGCAGAGACAGTATGGATTTTCTCTGACGCGGTCTACTGACTGCGCGCCGTAATATTTCCAGACGCGCACGGCCTCCTCGGGAGAAATCCCATATCCGCCAAGCTGTACCATCATCTGCCTGATTCCGCCGAGCCTTTTTACCTCTTCGCAGATTTTTTCCGCCTTTGGCTTCGTAATGCCCCGAACGGAGCAAAGGCGTTCCGGCTCGTTTTCCATGACCTCCAGCGCAGTGCCGCCAAAAAGCTCCACTATTTTTTTCGCCGTAGACGGTCCGACCCCCTTTACGGCGCCGGAGGAGAGATATTTCAGCATGGCCGCTTCATTGGCCGGTTTGGAACGCTCAAACGCCTCCACATGGAACTGCTCCCCATAATTCTGGCTGGTGATCCAGTTTCCAACGACATGCAATTCCTCGCCGGCACCGACAAACGGCAAATTCCCCACCGCCGTAACCAGTTCTTCGCCGTTATTGATTTCAATAACGGCATATCCGTTTTTTTCGTTTCGAAAAATAATCTGTTCCACCGTTCCGGTCATTTCCAGAAGTCCTGTTTCCGCCATCCAGTTCCCTCTTGTTCGCGTTGTAATATCTCTAGTATAAACGATCCGATATGTATTTGCAAATATTAACGGCAAAGGATCTTTTGTACTTCATCCGGCCGGCAGAGCCGGATTTCCGGCAGTTCGTAGCAAGCGATTTCACAGATTCGTCTGGTCTCTTCGTCCATACCACAATCGACGACCAGAAGCTGCGCTGCACTGTCCGGAAACCATTTAATCCGCTCGCAGGCACTTCTTAAAACCAATTCCGCTTCTTCGTCATGCCCGGTCATGGAAACGATCAGAAAAAATCCACCCGGATTTTTTGTTTTCAGCAGCCAGAATAAAAACATCCGGAATGCTTCCACAATTCCAAGAATGGCAAACAGCACAAAAACACTTTTGAAAATAATTTCAAACATAAAAACCACCCCAACACATTCTATGTGCCGGGGCGGAATTTTGATTATTTTTTCAATACGGCTTTCAGTGCATCCACACGATCGCATTTTTCCCAGGAAACGCCGAGGTCCTCCCGGCCCATATGGCCGTAATTGGAGACAGAGCGGAAAATGGGGCGCCGAAGGTCCAAATCCCGGATGATCGCGCCGGGTCTTAAATCAAATGTCTTTTCAACCGCATCGGAGAGTTCTTCTCCCGTGTAAGGTGAAGTTCCGAACGTGTCGACACGGACGGAGACAGGCCTGGCAACGCCGATCGCATAGGCGAGCTGCACCTCGCATTTTCTGGCTATTCCCGCCGCGACAAGGTTTTTGGCGATGTAGCGGGCGGCATAGGACGCGGAGCGATCGACCTTCGTCGGGTCTTTCCCTGAAAATGCGCCGCCGCCGTGACGGGCATATCCGCCGTAGGTGTCAACGATGATTTTTCTTCCGGTCAGCCCGCTGTCTCCGACCGGACCGCCGATTACAAACCTTCCGGTTGGATTGACATAATACTTTGTTTTTTCATCCAGCCACCGCTGTGGAACCACCGCCTGAATCACATGTTTCATTACATCGACGCGAATCTGTTCCAAGGTGACATCCGGGCTATGCTGGGCCGAAACCACAACCGTGTCCACACGGACAGGTCTGTCTTCCTCGTATTCCACAGTAACCTGAGTTTTGCCATCCGGCCTCAGGTAAGGAATCAGTCCGGTTTTTCTCACTTCGCTCAGCCGCCTGGCCAGTTTATGGGCAAGTGAAATAGGAAGCGGCATCAGTTCGGGGGTTTCATCGCAGGCATAACCGAACATAAGCCCCTGGTCTCCGGCTCCAATCAGGTCGCTTTCATCCGTTGCGCCGTTTTTTGCTTCGTAGGAGCGGTCCACACCCATGGCGATGTCCGGCGACTGCACATCAATCGAAGTTAATACCCCGCAGGTGTTTCCGTCAAAACCGCAATCCGGGTTATTGTATCCGATATCCTTTACGACGTCCCTTGCAATGGAGGCAATATCCACGTAACAGTTTGTCGAGATTTCTCCCATTACATGAATGATTCCTGTCGTCGCCGTAACCTCACACGCAACGTGCGCCGCCGGGTCCTGGGCTATGATCGCGTCCAAAACGGCGTCCGCAATCTGGTCACACATTTTATCGGGGTGCCCTTCCGTTACGGATTCCGACGTAAAAAAATGCTTTGACATATATTTGTTTCCTCCTGACTTTCCTCAGTTGGCCTTAGGCCATCCCTGAAAAATAAAAAAACACCGTCCGGAAAACCGGACGGTATTGATCCACCTCATCTTTCGGCTTTCCCGCAGGATTTGGCACCTTACTTTCTTAAAAGCAGGTTGTCGGACATCACAGGGCCTGTTCCCTCCGTCGCTCTTGATAAGGACCTATTCATTTTTAATAAGCAAATTATAGCACAGGCCGCAGAAGTTGTAAAGCGTTAACCATAAAATACCCGGTTAATCATATTCTATGTCATTTGCCTATCCTGTTGTGTAAAATGGGACTGACTTTTTTATACAGCAGCATGGTCAGGCACGAAACGGTAACTCCTTTAAACAGGTTAAACGGTGCTACAGCCAGCATAATAAAGGTCGTAAGTCCCTGAATCGATGGGTTAACAGCGGAGCCCATACTGATTAATGCATTCATCGGCATGTGAAAAGCAGCCGCATAAACAGGAAGGAGCACATAGGCGTTTATCAGGCTGCTGACTACAATCAATGCCAGCGTTCCGGTAATTAAGCCGACAATCGCATACCGCCTTGATTTATGATGCTGATAAATGACCGCGCTGGGAATCACCATGGAACTTCCGAATAAAAAATTGGCAAGGTCGCCCACGCCTGCGGTAGAACTGCCGTGAATCAGCATATAAAGCAATACTTTGATCAGTTCAATCAGCACCCCGGCCGCAGGGCCCATTGCAAAGGCTCCGATCAGGACCGGTATTTCACTGAAGTCAAGTTGGTAAAATGCCGGAGCAAACCAAAGCGGAAACTCAAACATCATCAGTACGAAAGCGATTCCTGAAAGAACGCCGATCTGTGCGATACTCCTGGCATCCAGCTTTAATCCCTGTCTCTTGCCTGCTTTTTCATAATCCATTGAATTCATCTAATTTTCTCCTCTTCTTTCATCCGGACTTTACCGTCGGCTTCGGAATCGAACCGAAATCTGCGGCTGACTGCCGCTCGCGGGCTGATCGGCTGTTGCCGTTTTACCGCCGGTGGGGAAGTTCGCCCCGCCCTGAACCTTTTTCTTAAAAAATCATCCCGGATGCTCGGCAGGGTCAACGGATGAAATAAAAAAAGTCCCGCAAAAATGCGGGACGGAATAAACGTTATAAAACGCTTTTCTTCTTCCATCCGGACTTTACCGTCGGCTTTGGAATTCAACCAAAATCTGCGTTTCCGCTCGCGGGCTTGTCGGCTTAATGCCGCTTTACCGCCGGTGAGGAATTTCACCTCGCCCCGAAGACTGATTTATTTGTTTACAGTATATCACGGGAATCAGGTTCTGTCAAGATTCCGCCTGATATTCCTTTGGGATATTCCGGTCGATAATATCCTGTATGAACTGCTTGCTGAATTCCGGAGTCCGTTTCCGTACGCTGTGTTTCTTTGCCAGCGCGTCCGTATATTCGCTTAGCGGGTAAATCGCAAGATTCTCAAATCCGGTTTCATAGTGCGTGACAATCGGCTCAAATTTCATACTGGAGTATGTTGTTTTTCCTGTTTCAAAGTTTTTTGTCATTGTCACGGTCAGGAGACCGCTGACCATGTTTCTGCCATAGAGCTGCCCGGAAATGAAATTTCCCATTGCGAAAATCACAGGACATTTTGCCCCATCTGACGCTCTCATGAGCAAAGTGAGCTTTTGCACCACATGCGGGTGGTTTCCGAATATAATATCAGCGCCCCAGTCAACCATATTCTGCGCCAAATTTTTCTGCTTGTCCGTCAGGGTATAAGTGTCTTCCGTTCCCCAATGGACGGATATTACGACGACGTCGGCCATGCTTTTCGCCTTTTGAATCAGGCTTTTGATTAATTCCGTATCGCTCGCGTAGATGATCCTGTAATTTGATCCTTTCGGCAGGTACAAACCGTTGGTCATTTCCGTGATTCCGATATGGGCCGTTTTAATCCCTTTTGCTTCCACAATCCGTATATTCTGAAGGTCCTCATCATTTCGATAGGCCCCGACGACCTTGACCGGCTGGGTATCCCAGTAATCAAGCGTTGCCTTGATTCCTTTCTCGCCCATATCCAGCAGATGGTTGTTCGCCTGATTAATGACGTCGAACCCTAAATGGACCAGCTCGTCCCCAACTTCGGTCGGTGAATTAAAAAGAGGATAGCCTGAAATCGGCGCAGCCTTTGAGGCCAAAACAGATTCCTGATTAATCACCGCGACGTCGGCGCCGCGTATGGTGCCGGCAACGCGTTGATACATCGGGTCAAAATCGTAGCCTTTTCCTCCCGCCAGCTTTTGGGCATGGTTGTACACGGAACTGTGAATCAAATCGTCCCCGGCACCCAGAATCGTAATGGAAACCGGCTTTTGAACCGGTTTGGAGGAAGCAGCTTCTGATGCCGCTGAGGAGGATACGGATGATGATGGCACTGCGAAGGACGACGACTGGGCACGGTTGAAGCCCGGAATTTGTCCGGAATAAACCGCGGCTGCTGCGGCAAACACGGCGCACAATATTACGGCAACGGATATGACCGCCGTCCGCCGGGACGCGGAATGATTTTTTCTACGCATAAATCAATATACCTTCTTTGTATCACTATGATTGGGAATGATAACAGTATAACATACTGCGTTGGCAAAAGTCATGCAATTTCTGCCGCCGGCAGACTTATATCTTGAAAACATCGAGAAAAAGGTAGAAAAACTCGATCAAACTTGTTATTCTTATAATATAGTATTTTATTGGCAAATCCGAAGGAAGGTGATTGATTGAACCGCAAAAAAAGCCCCAAACTTGCCGCTGTCCTCGATATAGACTCCAATGCTCTGAAGATGCGAATTTCTCAGCTGAAAAAAGGAAAAATTGATGATCTCGAGACTCTCGAATATCCGCTGCACCTTGGCCATGAAGTTTTTACGGACGGAAAGATCAGCTTTGAAAGCCTGCGCGAACTGTCCTCCCTGCTGCACGGTTATGAAGACGTTTTGAACGGGTATGGCGTAACGGACTACAGGGCGGTTGCAACGACGGCTCTGAGAGAAGCGGAAAACCGATCGTTCATTATCGACCAGCTCAAAATTCAAAACGGATTGCAAATTGAAGTTCTTGAGGATGATCAGGAAAAGACCCTAATTTATTGGGAAATTTTAAATTATTTGAATAAAATTGAAAACAAACGGGGCGAAAGCGCTCTGATTTGTTATATCGGGGCCGGCACCATCGGCTTTTCGGTGTATGACGGAAAGCAAATGATTTTTTCTCAGAACATCCCGATGGGGTCTTTAAAGCTGCACGATATGCTGGGGAATATTCAAAATATGACGGAGGATTTTTATACCGTCGTCGAAGAATATTTGGATTCCATCCTAGGGCATATCAACATCCCACTGGAAAACGGCAAGGCTAATAATCTGATTTTGACCGGCAGCGGGATCCGACTGATTGCGAAGATCTGCGGAATTGAGCAGGCGGACGGGAGATATGAACTGGATTCCCTGAGAATCAAGGATTTATTCCAACAAATACGAAAGATGCCGCAGGAACGGATCGGTCGCAAATATAATCTTTCCGAAGAAACGGCGGAACTGCTGTATTCTTCTCTTTCAATCGCAATGAAACTTCTTCATTACACGAATTCCGCAACAATTCTGTCGCCGGAAGTGGAGCTTTGGGACGCTTTAATCCGGCAAATGCTGATTGCGAAAAGCTCGGGGCAATATCAGGACCATGTGCGCGTCAGCGCAATCTCCTGCGCAAAGAAAATTTCCGACTCCTATCATTGCAGCAGAGCGCATACGGAATGTGTCAGAGGGTTTTCCTGTAAAATTTTTGATAAAATGAAGGGCCTGCACGGTTTGGGCAGAAGAGAGCGCCTGCTTTTGGAACTGGCTTCCATCCTGCATGACTGCGGGCATTATGTTACGGTAAAGCAGCACCTTCAGAGCTCATTCGATATTATCAAGGACACGGATATTTACGGGCTCACAGACGAGGAAATGCTGCTGACGGCTTTTGTTGCACGCTATAATGAATACGACGTTCCCAGCCACCGGAACCACACCTTTGCGCTGCTGAGTGAAAATAACAGGCTGATCGTTTCAAAGCTGGTGGCAATCTTCCGGTTATCCAACGCACTTGACAAATCGCAGAAACAAAAGCTCTCCGATATCAAGGTCCGGCTGGAAAAGGACCGGTTGACGATTTCGGCCCAGAGCGACGCGAATCTTTTTTTGGAGCAATGGGCGTTTGATCAGTGTGCGCCGTATTTTAAAGAGGTTTTCGGTTGCAATCCCGAACTTACCATAAAATCTAACCTGCTGTGAAAAGGTTGTGTGACCATTGAGTGAGAAAGAAGAAAAACATGTGATCCCGTACATCAATCGGGAATTAAGCTGGGTCGATTTTAATTATCGCGTGCTGGAAGAATCCTTCCGAAAAGAAAATCCGATTATGGAACGAATGCGTTTTCTCGGCATTACGGCCTCGAACCTGGATGAATTTTTCATGGTGCGCGTCGCAGGTGTGGAAGATCAGGTAGATTCCCATTATTTCATGCGCGATCTTTCCGGATATACGCCCGCCGAACTGCTTTTGACTCTATCTCAAAAAATTCACAGCTTTATTGAAAAGCAGTATTCCTGTTTTACCCGCTCCGTTTTACCTGCTCTGAAAAAAAGCGGAATACGTTTTCTGAAAGCTGACGAGTTGAATGAAAGTCAGAAAAAATACATCTCCGAATATTTTGATAAGATTCTGTTCCCCGTTCTTACGCCTTTGGCCGTAGACAGAAGCCGGCCGTTTCCACTGCTCGCAAATCGCAGCCTGAATATTGCCGTCCGCCTGAAAGGCGAAGATGAATCTTATTTTGCGGTGGTTCAGGTCCCCGGCATTTTAACGCGTTTTCTAAATATTCCGTCGGAGGGCGGAAACGACTACATTCTTCTTGAAAATGTCATTATTTATAAGTTGGGGGAACTGTTTGAACTGAATGAAATCCGTTCGGCCTGTACCTTCCGCATTACAAGAAGCTCTGATCTTGATATTGATGAAGACTCGGACGACCTGCTGATTGAAGTACAGAAATTCCTGAAAAAGCGTAAACGCGGCAAACCCGTTCGCCTTGAACTTTCCCGGGGACATGACTATGAAACGGAATTGTTCCTGAAAGAAATGCTGGAGATTGAAGATCATCAAATTTATGAGATACCGGGCCCGCTGGATTTGACTTTCTGCTCCTCCTTTGCCTCTATGCCAAAATACGAGCAATTCTGCTACCGTCCGCTGCAGCCGGTTTATCCGCCGAGTGATTTTGCCGACTGTGACGATATTTTCAAAGCGATCCGAGAGCGGGACCGCATGGTTCATCATCCGTATGAAAGCTTTGAAACGGTCATCGATTTCGTTCGAACAGCCGCGGAGGATGAAAATGTCCTCGCGATTAAGCAGACGCTATACCGGGTCAGCGGACATTCCCCCATTGTTGCGGCGCTGATCCGCGCGGCTGAGAACGGAAAACAGGTAACCGTTTTGGTTGAACTAAAAGCCCGTTTTGATGAAGAAAACAACATTATGTGGGCGAAAAAACTGGAAGAAGCCGGATGCCATGTAATTTACGGGCTTGTCGGGTTAAAAACGCACTGCAAAATTTTGCTTGTCGTTCGCCGCGACGAAGACGGAATCCGAAGGTATGTACACATGGCTACGGGAAACTATAACGATTCAACGGCGAAAGTCTATACGGATATCGGCATTTTCACCTGTCGGGAACCATACGGGGGTTGACGCTTCTTCCCTTTTTAATGTCTTGACCGGCTATTCCCGCCCCCCTGAATATAATCGCTTTATCGTTGCCCCGTCAGCCCTTCGCCCTTTTTTTCTCCGCATGATTCGAAACGAGACAGAGAATGCAAAAAAATCTCTGCCCTGCGGAATTACCGCCAAGGTCAACTCTCTAGTGGACCCTGAGATCATTGATCTTCTGTATCAGGCGTCGAAAGCGGGAGTTCCGGTTCACCTGATTGTACGCGGCATTTGCTGCCTGATTCCCGGAAAAACAGGATTCAGTGAAAACATTACGGTAAGAAGCATTGTAGGAAGATTGCTGGAACACAGCCGCATTTTTGTATTTGGAAACGCCGGAAATACAAAAGTGTTTCTCGGAAGCGCCGACTGGATGCAGCGAAATTTGGACCGCCGTGTGGAACTTGTCTTCCCCGTGGAAGACGAACATCTTCGCGGCAGAATCATGAAGATAGTCGACTTGCTGTTAAACGACAACGAGAACGCGCGCACCATGGAAGCCGACGGCACTTACTCCAGAGTAGACAGAAGAGGAAAAACACCTCTCAGCTGCCAGGATGAGTTCGCAAAAATCGCTCAGCAATATGCACACTTCCAGTTAGACAGAGAAGTTTCAGCACCTGAAACTGCTTACTCAATAAAACGGAAAGGAATCACGGAACCATGAAAAAGATAGGACTGCTGACAAGTGGAGGCGACTGCCAGGGACTGAATGCAGCCCTTCGCGGAATTGCGAAATCTCTTTACAACCGAATGGGCCGAAACATAGAATTATATGGCATTCAGGATGGTTACCGGGGCCTGATGGAGGGAATCTGCCGCCGCATGGACGCGGATGATTTTTCCGGAATTCTGACTTTGGGAGGAACCGTTCTCGGAACATCCAGGCAGCCGTTCAAACAAATGCGGACGGAAAACGATGATAAGGTCAAAAAAATGAAATCAAATTACAAAAAATGGGGATTAGACTGTCTTATCATTCTGGGCGGCAACGGTACGCATAAGACAGCCAACCTCCTTTGGGAAGAGGGGTTGAACATTATCACTCTTCCCAAGACAATCGATAACGATTTGTGGGGAACGGACATGAGCTTTGGATTCCAGAGCGCTGTCGAAAACGCGGCTCACGTCATCGACTGCATTCACACCACCGCGACCTCGCACAGCAGGGTCTTTATCGTGGAAATCATGGGCCATAAAGTAGGCTGGCTGACTCTGTATGCAGGCATCGCGGGCGGAGCCGATGTCATTCTGATGCCGGAAATGCCTTACAATATTGAAAGTGTTGCGGAATCTCTACGCAAAAGGAATCAGCAGGGAAAACGCTTTTCCATACTTGCTGTTGCCGAAGGTGCAATCTCCATAGATGAGTCCGGACTCAGCAAAAAACAGTTTAAGGCGGAGCGGGTAAAAATGCCTTATCCATCCATTTCTTACCGCCTTGCAGATGAAATTGAAAAAATGACGGAACAGGAAACAAGAGTAACCGTTCCTGGCCATTTTCAGCGCGGTGGAAGCCCATGCCCGTATGACCGTGTCCTTGCCACACGGTTCGGTGCTGCAGCAGCAAAACTGGTCGTTGAAGAAAATTATGGAAACATGGTGTCGCTTCAAAACGACCGTATTGTTGCCGTACCACTGCAGGAGGTCGCCGGAAAATTAAAGACTGTACCGCTCGACAGTGAAATAATCCTGACTGCTCAGGATACCGGTATCAGCTTTGGAAATTGATTAATAAGCAAAAGAATGAATGCTACCCGGGCGCCTCTTTAAAGCTGCCTTTCAGACAAATCTTCTGAGTCGTCGAGGGTTATTAAAAAAACATGGCCCGGCGAGGAATTTACCTCACCGGGCCATGCTGATAAACAGTCTAACAACCGCTAATTACTCAATAATTTTGGAAACGACGCCGGAACCGACCGTGTGGCCGCCCTCACGGATCGCGAAACGAAGTCCCTCTTCCATAGCAATCGGCGTAATTAATTCAACCGTCATCTGAACGTTATCGCCAGGCATGCACATCTCGGTTCCTTCCGGAAGATCGATGGTACCTGTAACGTCTGTTGTACGGAAATAGAACTGCGGACGATAATTGTTGAAGAACGGAGTATGACGGCCGCCTTCATCCTTCGTCAGAACATAAACCTGACCGACAAACTTGGTATGCGGATGCACACTGCCCGGCTTTGCAATAACCTGACCGCGCTCAATTTCTTCTCTCTGAATACCGCGGAGAAGCATACCGATGTTATCGCCGGCTTCTGCGAAGTCGAGGGACTTACGGAACATTTCGAGGCCCGTGATAACAGACTTCTTCTTCTCCGGAGAAAGACCGACAATTTCAACTTCATCGCCGATTTTGGCCATACCGCGCTCAACTCTGCCCGTAGCGACTGTGCCGCGGCCGCTGATAGTCATAACATCCTCGACAGGCATCAGGAACGGAAGATCAGACTTGCGTTCCGGAGTCGGGATGAAGCTGTCAACAGCATCCATCAGTTCCCAGATGGATTTGTATTCCGGCGCATCGGGATCCTTGGAGGTGCATTCCAGCGCTTTCAGAGCGGAACCGCGAATAATCGGGGTATCGTCACCGGGGAATTCATATTCGTTCAGCAGATCACGAATTTCCATTTCAACAAGGTCAAGAAGCTCTTCATCGTCAACCTGGTCAACCTTGTTCATATAAACAACGATATAAGGCACGCCTACCTGACGGGCAAGCAGAATGTGCTCACGGGTCTGGGGCATCGGACCGTCCGCAGCAGAGACGACAAGGATCGCGCCGTCCATCTGTGCAGCACCGGTAATCATATTTTTAACATAGTCGGCATGGCCCGGGCAGTCAACGTGAGCATAGTGGCGGGCTTCCGTTTGATACTCAACGTGAGCCGTATTAATTGTAATACCACGTGCTCTTTCTTCCGGTGCCTTGTCGATGTTTGCGTAATCGACAAAATCAGCTTCACCTTTGAAGTTAAGAACCTTCGTGATAGCCGCAGTCAAAGTGGTCTTACCATGGTCAACGTGACCGATGGTGCCAATGTTTACATGAGGTTTCGACCTGTCAAATTTTGCTTTTGCCATTGGAGATCCTCCTTTTTATTTATCCGAACTGGAATGATAGATTTTACATTATGCTTAACATTCTAACAATAAAAAGGTTAAAAAGCAAGCATATTTTACGAGGTTATTCCGATTTTTTACTGCGGGACGTAATAATCTTTTCCGAAATATTCTTCGGTACTTCCGTATAGCTGCCGGGCTCCATAACATACTGGCCCCGGCCCTGCGTTTTAGACCGCAGATCGGTGGAATAGCCGAACATTTCCGAAAGCGGAACCATAGCGCGAATCTGCTGCGCGCCCGGGATTGCGTCCATTCCTTCGATCATTCCGCGACGGGAGTTCAGGTCGCCCATCACGTCGCCCATGTAATCTTCCGGAACGGTAACACTAACCTTCATAATCGGTTCCAAAATAACCGGATCGGCTTTCGTCATAGCTTCCTTAAACGCCATTGAACCGGCAATCTTAAACGCGAGCTCCGAAGAGTCGACTTCGTGGAACGATCCATCGTAAAGCGTGACCTTGGCATCCACAACCGGATAGCCCGCCATAACGCCGGACAGCATCGCGCCCTGAATTCCCTGGTCTACGGCAGGAATAAATTCCTTCGGAATCGCACCGCCCGTAACGGCGTTGACAAATTCATAACCCTTGCCCGGATTCGGTTCCAGTTTAATCTTAACATGACCGTACTGGCCATGGCCGCCCGACTGCCTTGCGTATTTGGTTTCGACGTCGGCAAGACGGCGCACCGTTTCTTTATAAGCAACCTGAGGCTTACCGACGTTTGCTTCCACATGGAATTCCCGCAGCAAACGGTCGACGATAATTTCCAGGTGCAGTTCGCCCATGCCGGCAATAATAGTCTGACCGGTCTCCTCATCCGTGTAGGCCTTGAATGTCGGGTCTTCTTCCGCCAGCTTGGCGAGAGCAATGCCCATTTTTTCCTGGCCGGCCTTGGTTTTAGGCTCGATTGCAACACGGATAACCGGGTCCGGGAATTCCATGGATTCGAGCACGATTTTGCGCTTCGGATCGCACAGGGTATCGCCGGTCGTTGTGTTTTTCAGACCGACCGCCGCCGCGATGTCGCCGGAGTAAACCGTTTCAAGGTCCTGACGGTGGTTCGCGTGCATCTGAAGAATGCGGCCCAGTCTTTCATTATTGTCCTTGACGGAGTTGTAAACCGTGGAACCGGCATCAACCTTACCGGAATATACGCGGAAAAATGCCAGCTTTCCGACAAACGGATCCGTGGCAATCTTAAACGCAAGCGCCGCGAAAGGCTCGTCATCGCTCGCATGGCAGTCCTCTTCCTCCCCGGTGTCCGGATTGGTGCCGCGAATTGCGGGAATGTCGGTAGGAGCCGGCATATACGCGATGATCGCGTCGAGCAGCTTCTGCACGCCTTTGTTTTTATACGAGGTTCCGCAGGTAACAGGCACAAATTTATTTGCGATCGTCGCCTTGCGAATCACCTTTTCAATTTCCGCCTTGGTCATTTCTTCGCCGTTCAGGTACTTCTCCATCAGATCATCGTCCTGTTCGGCAACCGCCTCCAGGAGCTCGGCATGATATTTCTCGGCAAGCTCCTTCATGTCCTCAGGAATGTCTTCGACCTTCATGTCTTTGCCCATTTCGTCATAATAGACGTCGGCCTTCATGTCGATCAGGTCGATAATTCCTTTAAAGGTATCTTCGCTGCCAATCGGCAGCTGAATGGGAACGGCGTTGCACTTCAGGCGGTCTTTCATCATCTGGACGGTGCGGAAAAAATCCGCGCCCATAATGTCCATTTTGTTGACGTAAGCCATGCGCGGAACACTGAACTGTTCCGCCTGACGCCAAACGGTTTCAGACTGCGGCTCAACGCCGCCCTTTGCATCATAAACCGCTACGGCGCCGTCGAGCACGCGCAGAGCACGCTCAACTTCTACCGTAAAGTCAACGTGGCCCGGTGTGTCGATAATATTGATCCGGTGGCCCTTCCAAAAGCAGGTCGTGGCGGCGGAAGTGATGGTAATGCCCCGCTCCTGCTCCTGCACCATCCAGTCCATTGTTGCGGCTCCATCGTGAACTTCACCGATTTTATGATTGATTCCAGTGTAATACAGGATGCGTTCGGTAGTGGTAGTCTTACCGGCATCGATGTGAGCCATAATGCCGATATTGCGGGTTAATTCAAGTGATACCTGCCTTGGCATAATTTCCTCCTAAATATACTGAAAATGTGCAGGCCGGCCATTACCAGCGGTAATGTGCAAATGCCCTGTTTGCCTCTGCCATCTTATGCGTTTCGTCACGCTTCTTGGCAGCGCCGCCAGCACCGTTCAAAGCATCAAGGATTTCGCCGGCAAGTCTTTCCCTCATGGTCTTTTCGCTGCGCAGTCTGGAATAATTGGTGACCCAGCGCAGGCCCAGAGTCTGCCGTCTTTCCGGACGGACCTCCATCGGGACCTGGTAGGTGGCGCCGCCGACACGGCGGGCCTTGACTTCCAGAGAAGGCATTACATTTTCCATGGCCTGCTCAAAAACATCCAACGGTTCTTTTCCCGTTTTGTCCCTGATAATATCAAATGCACCGTAAACGATTTTCTGGGCAACGCCCTTTTTCCCGTCGTACATGATATTATTAATCAATCGTGTTACAATTTTGGAATTATAAAGTGGATCCGGCAAAACATCGCGTTTCGCGGTTGAACCTCTTCTTGGCACTTTACTTCCCTCCTTCACAGAAATGAATTCATCGGTACTCGAAAGCGACATAACTCCCGTGGCCAGTACAGAGGCGCTCTATATGGTCAAACGCCGCTGCATTTCAGTTTTTTCAACATGCAGCCGTCAGGTTTCTGTCATCGTTAAATTGGCGTGCTGCTTATTTTTTGGCAGCACCGGCCTTCGGCCGTTTCGCACCATACTTGGAACGGGCCTGCATACGCTGAGCAACGCCCTGCGCGTCCAGAGTTCCGCGAATGATATGGTAACGCACGCCAGGAAGGTCCTTGACACGTCCGCCGCGAATCATCACGACGCTGTGTTCCTGCAGGTTGTGACCAACGCCGGGAATATAGGCGCTGACTTCGATTCCGTTGGAAAGCCTGACTCTTGCGATTTTTCTCAAAGCAGAATTCGGCTTTTTCGGGGTCGCGGTTTTTACAACCGTACAGACACCACGCTTTTGCGGAGAATCCTGATCGATGGAAATACGTTTCTTCGAGTTCCAGCCCTTTAAAAGTGCGGGGGCCTTCGCTTTCTTTGCGGATACTTCCCTGCCGGTATTGACCAATTGGTTAAAGGTTGGCATATGACACCTCCTAACAAAAATATTTATGTCAAGCCGCCCTTTTTGGGGCGGCGTGAACAACAAATTTTCAATCGGCTCTATTTTTAGCTGGTGCTAAAAATTGCAACCATCACGATTTTACATTATAAGCCTAAACCGCATCATTTGTCAAGTTTTCTCCGGTCGGCTCGATTTCCACGTCACTATAGCATTTCATGCCGGTTCCTGCCGGGATGAGCTTCCCGATAATAACGTTTTCCTTAAGGCCCAGTAAAGGATCGACCTTGCCCTTGATCGCGGCATCGGTCAGCACGCGGGTCGTTTCCTGGAAGGACGCCGCGGAAAGGAATGAATCCGTCGCGAGAGACGCTTTTGTAATACCCAAAAGAACCGGGGTCGCGGTTGCCTCCTGCAGATCGGTTTCCCCTGCGGCGATGCGATCGCGTACAATTTGATTTTCGGCCTCCAGTTCGCTCTTTTCAACCAGAGCGCTGGGCAGCAGGGTTGTGTCGCCCGCCTCATCGACGCGAACTTTCTTCAGCATCTGGCGTACAATAACCTCAATATGCTTGTCGTTGATATCAACGCCCTGCATCCGGTAAACCTTCTGAACCTCTTCAATCAGATAATCCTGGACGGCCTGAGTTCCGGTGATTGCCAAAACATCGTGCGGATTGACCGAACCTTCCGTCAGACGGGTACCGGCCTTGATCTCGTCGCCTTCACTGACAATAATACGGGAACCAAACGGAATTAAATACGATTTGCTGTCTCCGGTTTCGGAGTTCGTCACAACGACGTGGCGGCTCTTTTTGATTTCGTCAAAGGAAACCGTACCGGCAATCTCGCTGATAATGGCAAGATGCTTCGGTTTTCTGCCTTCGAACAGCTCTTCAACGCGGGGCAGGCCCTGTGTGATATCTTCCGCACTGGCAACACCGCCGGTGTGGAAGGTTCTCATGGTCAGTTGCGTGCCGGGCTCGCCGATCGACTGCGCGGCGATAATACCGACCGCTTCGCCGACCATAACGGGCATCCTTGTCGCAAGGTTTGCGCCGTAACATTTTTTGCAGACGCCGTGTTTCGCGCGGCATTCCAGGATCGAACGGATTTTGATTCTCTTAACGCCCTTTGAAACGATGATGTCGGCGTCATTCTCATCCATCAGTTTATCCTTGGAAACCAGCACTTCTCCGCTTTCTTCGTCCACGAAGTCTTCCAGCAGATAACGTCCGATCAGACGTTCGTGCATGGTCTCGATAATTTCCTTGCCTTCCTTGATATCAAAGATCTCAAGGCCCTCGGTTGCTCCGCAGTCGTCTTCACGGATAATGACATCCTGCGAAACATCGACCAGACGGCGGGTCAGGTAACCGGAGTCCGCCGTACGCAGAGCCGTGTCGGCAAGGCCTTTCCGGGCGCCGCGCGAAGAAATAAAGTATTCCAGAATA
Source organism: Caproicibacter fermentans (assembly GCF_014303955.1). Taxonomy (NCBI): domain Bacteria; kingdom Bacillati; phylum Bacillota; class Clostridia; order Eubacteriales; family Acutalibacteraceae; genus Caproicibacter; species Caproicibacter fermentans. The sequence goes on from NZ_CP060286.1 coordinate 612,223, forward strand.
TTCAGGCCTTCGCGGTAATTCGCACGGATCGGAATTTCGATTGTTTTACCGGACGTATTTGCAATCAGGCCGCGCATGCCGGCCAGCTGACGAATCTGACTCATGGAACCGCGGGCGCCGGAGTCAGCCATCATGAAAATCGGGTTGTAGCGGTTCAGGTTCTTTTGCAGCGCGGTGGACACGTCTTCCGTTGCTTTCGTCCAGGTTTTCAGAACCGCGTTGTAGCGCTCACCGTTGGACAGCAAGCCCATTTTATATTGCTCGGAAACTTCGTCAATCTTCTTCTCCGCTTCCGCAATGATATCCTTCTTCTGCGGCGGAATCGTGGCGTCGCTGACGGAAACGGTGATTCCGCTGCGGGTGGAATACCGGTATCCCTGCGCCTTGATTGCGTCGAGAACCTCCGATGTTTTCGGCACGCCATGAACCTCTATGCAGCGGTCAATGATCTGGCCCAGCTGCTTTTTCCCAACCAGAAATTCAATTTCCAGCTTAAAACGATTTTCCGGCTTGGAACGGTCCACATAACCAAGATCCTGTGGGACCGGGCGATTGAAAATCATGCGTCCGACGGTTGTTTCAATCATCTGGGTTTCGGGCTTGCCGTCGAATACCAAAGTCCTGCGGACTTTGATCTTTGCATGAAGGCCGATTACATGCTCGTTGTAAGCCATGATTGCCTCGTCAAAGTCGCGGAAGCATTTGCCCTCACCCGTCTCTCCGGCCTTATCCAGCGTCAGATAATACGAACCCAGAACCATGTCCTGCGTCGGCACGGTAACAGGGCGCCCGTCGGAAGGCTTTAACAGGTTGCCTGCCGCAAGCATCAGGAAGCGGGCTTCCGCCTGCGCTTCTGAGGAAAGCGGAACGTGTACGGCCATCTGGTCTCCGTCGAAATCCGCGTTATACGCGGTGCAGGCCAGCGGATGCAGCTTAAGCGCTCTTCCTTCAACCAGGACCGGCTCAAACGCCTGAATGCCCAGACGGTGCAGAGTCGGCGCGCGGTTCAACAGCACCGGATGGTTTTTTATGACGATTTCAAGCGCATCCCAAACTTCCGGCTTGGCTCGTTCAACCGCTTTTCTGGCCGCCTTGATATTGCCGGCAGCCTGTGTCTCGACCAAGCGTTTCATGACAAAAGGCTTAAAAAGTTCCAGCGCCATTTCTTTGGGAAGTCCGCACTGGTACATTTTCAGATCAGGACCGACAACAATAACCGAACGGCCCGAATAGTCGACGCGTTTGCCAAGCAGGTTTTGGCGGAAACGGCCCTGTTTGCCCTTCAGCATGTCGGAAAGAGACTTTAGCGGGCGATTGTTCGGCCCGGTAACCGGGCGTCCGCGGCGGCCGTTATCGATCAGCGCGTCCACAGCCTCCTGCAGCATCCGCTTTTCGTTGCGGACGATAATATCCGGGGCGCCAAGCTCCAAAAGTCTTTTTAAGCGATTGTTGCGGTTGATGACACGGCGGTACAGGTCGTTCAGGTCGGACGTTGCAAACCGGCCGCCGTCCAGCTGCACCATCGGCCTCAGATCCGGCGGAATAACCGGAATAGCGTCCATAATCATCCATTCGGGGCGGTTGCCCGAAAGTCGGAAAGCCTCTACTACTTCAAGGCGTTTCAGAATGCGGACCTTCTTCTGGCCAGTCGCATTGACAAGCTCAGTTTTCAGTTCCGTCGAAACCTCGTCCAGATCGATTTCGGAAAGGAGCTTTTGAACAGATTCCGCTCCCATGCCCGCTTCAAAATCGTCCTCGTACTTTTCACGCATGTCGCGGTATTCTTTTTCATTCAGGAGCTGTTTTTTTTGGAGCTCCCTGACATCGCCCGGATCCGTTACGATATAAAGGGCAAAATAAAGCACCTTTTCCAGCATTCTGGGCGAAATGTCAAGCATCAGTCCCATGCGGGAAGGGATCCCTTTGAAATACCAGATGTGGGAAACGGGGGCCGCCAGTTCAATGTGGCCCATCCGCTCACGGCGAACCTTCGCGCGCGTCACTTCAACACCGCAGCGTTCGCAGATTTTCCCCTTGTAACGAATTCTCTTATACTTACCGCAATGGCATTCCCAGTCCTTCGTAGGCCCGAAAATGCGTTCGCAGAATAAACCGTCACGCTCCGGCTTTAACGTGCGGTAATTGATCGTTTCCGGCTTTTTTACCTCACCGTGCGACCACTCACGAATTTTTTCAGGTGAAGCAAGTCCAATCTTTATGGATTCAAAGGTGTTAAATTCCATATTTCGACCCCTTCCTGTCAAATTTTATCTTCATCGGAACTCATATCGAACAGATCGTCTTTCCCAAGATCTTCGGAATCGCCGGAACCTTCGTCAGTAAAACCATCGGAATCATCAAACAGACTTCCGTCATCCTCCGCTTCTTCCATGGAGAAGCCTTCAAAGTCGCCCTCAGCGACCGTCGGTTCATCAAAGTTTTCTTCCGAAGGATTGAATCCAATATCGTCGTCGTCGTCAAAATTCTGCTTCAGGTCTATTTCATCATTATTTACATCCAGTACCTTGACGTCGAGCGCGAGGGACTGGAGTTCTTTGATCAAAACCTTAAACGATTCCGGAATTCCGGGCGTCGGAATATTCTGACCTTTGACAATTGCTTCATACGTCTTCACGCGTCCGACCACGTCGTCGGACTTGACGGTGAGAATTTCCTGAAGCGTATAGGCGGCGCCGTAAGCCTCAAGCGCCCACACCTCCATTTCGCCAAAGCGCTGTCCGCCGAACTGTGCTTTGCCGCCCAGAGGCTGCTGCGTAACAAGGGAATACGGGCCGGTGGAACGGGCATGGATTTTATCGTCTACCAGGTGGTGGAGTTTCAGATAATACATATAACCGACGGTAACGGGGTTGTCAAAATACTCCCCGGTGCGGCCGTCTTTCAAAAGGATCTTTCCGTCGGGGCTCAGTCCCGCCTGCGTCAGGCACTCCACAATATTGTCTTCGTGAGCACCGTCGAAGACAGGAGTCATAATTTTCCAGCCAAGTGCTTTTGCGGCAAGACCCAGGTGAACTTCCAGCACCTGCCCGATATTCATTCGGGAGGGTACGCCCAGAGGATTCAGCACAATGTCAAGCGGAGTCCCGTCCGGAAGGAACGGCATATCTTCCACCGGCAGAATGCGCGAGACAACGCCCTTGTTTCCGTGGCGGCCCGCCATTTTATCGCCGACTGATATTTTTCTCTTCTGCGCCAGATAGCAGCGAACCACTTTATTGACGCCCGGGCTCAGCTCGTCATGGCTGTTTTCACGGGTGAAGACCTTAACGTCGACAACAATGCCGCTTTCACCGTGCGGAACGCGAAGGGAGGTATCGCGAACCTCGCGTGCTTTTTCTCCAAAAATGGCACGAAGCAGACGCTCTTCCGCGGTCAGCTCGGTTTCGCCCTTTGGCGTTACCTTACCGACAAGAATATCTCCCGCACGGACTTCCGCGCCGATGCGGATGATTCCGCCGTCGTCCAAATCACGGAGCAGGTCTTCGTTGACATTCGGAATATCCCGTGTAATTTCTTCCGGACCAAGTTTGGTGTCGCGGGCTTCCGTCTCATATTCCTCAATGTGGATAGAGGTAAAAACATCGTCGCGCACAACTTTTTCATTGATCAGGACGGCGTCCTCGTAGTTGTAGCCCTCCCAGGTCATGAAGCCGATCAGGGCGTTTTTGCCAAGGCTGATTTCCCCGTCCTTTGTGGCCGGGCCGTCTGCGATGACGTCTCCCTCCGCCACGCGCTGGTTAATGTCTACTATCGGGACCTGATTAATGCATGTTCCCTGATTGGAACGCATAAATTTAATAACATGATAGACGTCGGTTTCCCCGTTGTCCGTAGTAATCTTAATTTCGTCGGCGGAAACGCTGCTGACGACGCCGCTGCGCTTTGCAAGCACACAGACACCGGAATCCACGCCCGCTTTATACTCCATGCCGGTACCGACAATCGGAGATTCCGTCTTCAAAAGCGGTACCGCCTGCCGCTGCATGTTGGAACCCATCAGCGCGCGGTTCGCATCGTCGTTTTCCAGAAAGGGAATCATCGCGGTCGCGACGGAAACAACCATCCGCGGCGAAACATCCATGAAATCAGCGCGTTCGCGCTCTATTTCAACAAATTCGTCGCGATAGCGGCCGTTTACCTTCGGGTTTACGAAGCGGCCTTCTTCATCGAGAGGTTCATTCGCCTGTGCCACAATATAATTGTCTTCAACATCCGCCGTCATATAGACGACTTCTTTTGTTACAACACCGGTTTTTTTGTCAACGCGGCGAAACGGCGCTTCGATAAATCCGTAATCATTGATTTTCGCGAATGTGGCCAAATAGGAGATCAAACCGATATTCGGCCCTTCCGGCGTTTCAATCGGGCACATGCGTCCATAGTGTGTGTAATGAACGTCGCGTACCTCAAATCCCGCGCGATCTCTTGAAAGACCGCCGGGCCCCAGCGCGGAAAGACGTCTCTTATGGGTAAGCTCCGCAAGCGGATTGGTCTGATCCATAAACTGAGACAGCGGAGAAGATCCGAAAAATTCACGGATTGCCGCAACCACAGGGCGGATATTGATTAAAGAATGCGGTGTAAGAACCTCCAGATCCTGGGCCTGAAGCGTCATGCGTTCACGAATCACTCGTTCCAGGCGGGAAAAGCCGATGCGAAACTGGTTCTGGAGCAGCTCGCCGACAGACCGGATTCGCCTGTTGCCCAAATGGTCGATATCGTCAATCGTACCCAGGCCAACCGCCAGGCAATTCATATAATTGATAGAGGCAAAAATGTCATCGATAATAATGTGCTTTGGAATCAGCTCGTCGATTCTGGCGATGACTTTTTCCTTGATTTCTTCATCCGTGGAACTGGACTCAAGAATTTCATTGAGAATGGTGAAACGGACCCTCTCGTTGATATCGCATTCTGTTTTGGCGTCAAAGTTTACGAATTTCTGAATATTAACCATGCCGTTGGAAATCACTTTGATTTCGCGGTCCCCATCCTGCACATACGCGATGGAGACACCGGCATCGTCAATCTGTTCCGCAAGCTCATGGGACACGGCCACACCCGCCTCCGCAAGCAGTTCCCCCGTGCGGGGATCCGCGATCGGCTTGGAAAGCACCTGACCGGAGATACGGCCGGCAAGATTCAGCTTTTTGTTGTATTTGTAACGGCCGACCCGCGAAAGGTCATAACGGCGCGCATCAAAAAACAGGCTGTTGATGTGAGCCTGCGCGCTTTCTATGGTCGGCGGTTCGCTCGGACGAAGCTTTCTGTAAATTTCAAACAGGGCTTCCTCCGTGTTTTTGCACGGATCTTTGGCAATCGTTGCTTCTATCCGCTCGTCGACGCCAAAATAATCGCGGATTTCCTCGTCCGAACCAAGACCGAGGGAGCGGATAAATACGGTAACGGGAATTTTGCGGTTTTTATCAATACGAACATAGAAAACGTCGTTCGCGTCGTTTTCATATTCCAGCCATGCGCCGCGGTTCGGGATAACGGTGGAGCTGTAAAGTTCCTTGCCCGTTTTATCGTATTCCATTTTATAATAAACGCCGGGCGAACGAACCAGCTGGGAAACAATGACGCGCTCAGCGCCGTTGATTACAAAGGTTCCGCTGTCGGTCATCAGGGGAAAATCCCCCATGAATACTTCGGATTCTTTAATTTCGCCGCTTTCCTTGTTAAGCAGCCGTGCCGTGACCCGTAATGCCGCGGAATAAGTAGCATCGCGTTCCTTGCATTCTTCCACGCTGTAATTCGGCTTGTCGACATCCAGTTTGTAATCGACAAAATCAAGTACGAGATTGCCCGTGTAATCCGTGATGCCGGAGACTTCCTTGAATACTTCCTTGAGTCCTTCATCGAGGAACCACTGATAGGACTTTTTCTGTACTTCGATAAGATTCGGCATATCAAGGACTTCATCAATACGCGCAAAACTCATTCGAGTATTTTTGCCAACCTTAACCGGTTTGACATTCACCATTGGCTCAATCACTCCATTCATAGATTTGACATTCCGCGGCATAAATTAAGCACAAAAAGTTTTCATATATCTCACGATTTTATCATACTCCAGATAAACTATTGCCTTTTGAAAGGACTTGTGATATGATAGTTACAAATCATTTTGCGTATAAGTTGCCATGATGATGCAGTATATTATTTTATTACAATATATGGTGGTTGTCAAGTAATTTTTTAAAATAGCTGAATTATTTATATGTTCAATACAAAAGCCGGAGTGAAAGCTCCGGCTTTTGTTCTTTATTTCTAACCCTGCTTTTTCTTATTGTTCAGGGTGTCAAATGTATAGGAGTCGAGTTTTTCCCTTACGATTGTAGAAATTTCGTCGTAAATCTCGTGGAATCTGCAGCAGTGATCATGCGTGCAGCTGTAAGCATCCTGCTGGCATCGGCTCAGCATATAAGGCCCTTCCACGGACTCAATGACCTGACGAAGCGTGATGGAATCCGCCGGGCCGGCAAGCATATAGCCTCCATGCGCGCCTTTATAAGATACAATCAGCCCGGAGGCAACCAGCTTTCTCAGAATTTTCAATGCAAACCTCAGGGGAACCCGCGTATGTTCCGAAAGGGTGCGGGCGTCTACTTTTCGGTCCGACTGCGCGAGGTCGTCGACGATCCGGACCGCGTAGTCGGCCTCGAGTGTCAATACCATAATGATGAACGCTCCTTAATCCAAAAAATCTTTCAGCTTTTTGCTTCGGCTTGGATGACGCAGTTTTCGAAGCGCCTTCGCTTCAATTTGACGGATTCGTTCTCTTGTTACATTAAATTCCTTGCCCACTTCTTCCAGTGTGCGGGAACGTCCGTCCTCCAGGCCGAACCGCAGCCGAAGAACCTTTTCTTCTCTTGGCGTCAGTGTGTCGAGCACATCCGCAAGCTGTTCTTTCAAAAGCGTGTGGGAAGCGGCATCCGCCGGGGCCGGAGCGTCATCGTCCGGAATAAAGTCGCCAAGGTGGCTGTCTTCCTCTTCGCCGATCGGCGTTTCCAGCGAAACGGGTTCCTGAGCAACACGCATAATTTCTCGCACTTTTTCAACCGGCATATCCAGTTCGTAAGAAATTTCCTCCGCCGTGGGTTCATGGCCGTTGGTATGCAGCAGCTGGCTCGAAACCTTTTTTACCTTATTGATTGTTTCGACCATATGCACGGGAATTCGAATTGTTCTCGCCTGATCCGCAATCGCGCGTGTAATCGCCTGACGAATCCACCAGGTGGCATAAGTGGAAAATTTGAAGCCCTTGGTATAGTCAAATTTTTCCACCGCTTTGATGAGGCCCAGATTGCCCTCCTGAATCAGGTCCAGGAATTGCATTCCTCTGCCGAGATACCTCTTTGCAATACTGACAACCAGACGAAGATTTGCTTCCGACAGCCTTTTTTTCGCCGCCTCGTCCCCGCTGGAAATGCGGATGGCAAGGTCAATTTCCTCTTCCGGACTCAATAGGGGCACCCGACCGATTTCCTTTAAATAAACCTTAACCGGATCATCGATTGCGATTCCTTCTGTACTCAGAGTGGTTTCAAGGTCTTCGCTTTCAACAATTTTCGGGTCAATTTCAAGGTCTTCCAGCGGTTCGTCACCGAAATCCTCGACGATTTCAACTCCCTGCGACTCAAGCGTATCGTAAAATTTTTCGATCTGTTCCGGGTCAAAGTCCAATTCGCCAAGCGCGTCAAGGATTTCCTTTGTGGACAGCTGCCCTTTTGCTTTTCCCTGTTCTATCAGTTCCCTGATCACCGTTTTCTTGTCAGGCATTGCCATAATGCGTCCCCCTATTTCTTTTGCTGCCTTAATTTTTTCAGGTAATCTTCTATTTCCTCAGCTCGTACCGATTCGGCCCGGCTTATCGTTAATTTATCATTTTCCTGGGAAATAATATTGATATATTCCAGCACGTCCGGCCATGTCAGTGTAATTCCGTCCTGAGCGGCAAGGATTCGTGAGACGGATGAAATTTCATCCATGGTAAATTCTTCCGAAAGATCGGCAAGGCCGACTGCATTTCCTTTTGTAATTCTGCCCACAATTACCGCATATACACGGCGGTTAAATGACGTAATAAATTTTTCAGGCGGTAAAATCGCCGCGATTTTTTCGGAGGATTCCGGAAATTTCAGCAAATGAGCAATCAGGGCTTCCTCCGCGACCGCCGCGCGAAGATTGCCTGCTTTTTCGGGATTTACACGATCCCTCAGGCCCGCGGCTTGTTGCTGAACCGCCTGAAATTGCTTTTTCATCTGCTTTTTCCGATTCCTTTTACTGTACGCTGAAATTTGATTCATGACCGTGGCCGTCGCGATTCCGGCCTCCTGTGCCAGCCGCCCCGCATAAACCTCCTGTTCAATGCGGTTTTCCAGGGTGGCAAGAACGGACGCTGCCGCATTCAGGTACTCGACCCGCTGTTCGGGGATTTGAAGATTGCGGCCCTGCTTCGCCTTTTGCAGACGATATTCCACATCGTTGCCGCAGGCGTCCAACAGCTGCTTAAACTTAATCGGCCCGTTCGTTTTTATGTATTCATCCGGATCCTTTCCGCCGGTAACGGTCAGAACCCGAACGACCAGTCCGGCGTCCCGAAGAATCGGGATTGCCCGAGAGGCCGCTTTCTGCCCCGGTTCGTCGGAATCATAGCAAACGACTATTTCTTTTGCATACCGGGCCATCAGCCGTGCCTGCGGCGCGGTCAGCGAAGTGCCGAGCGTGGCGACCGCCTCTTGAAAACCCGCCTGATGCAGAGCGATCACATCCATATATCCTTCGCATAAAATCAATCTTTCCGAATTGCAGTTTTTTGCAAAATTAAGAGCAAAAAGCAGATTGCCCTTATTGAAAACGGGCGTTTCCGAAGTGTTCAGATACTTCGGCTTATCATCTCCGAGGGTTCTTCCGCCGAATGCCACCACATTGCCCCGCAGGTCGATAATCGGGAACATGACCCGCCCGAAAAAACGGTCGACCGCCCTTCCGCTTCTGCTTTTAAAAGCCACGTTCGCAAGAATCATTTCATTCTGTGTGTAGCCTTTCTTCTCAAGCATGTCGACCAAAGCGAAGCGGGAAGCAGGAGAATACCCCAGTCCGAAGTGCCGGACAGTTTCCTGCTTTAACTCACGCCGGTTAAAATATTCTCTTCCCTCGCGCCCGGCATCCGAATTCAGCACGGAATAGAAGAATCGGGCTGTTTCCCGGTTGATTTCAAGAATCCGGGCGCGCAGTTTCGCCATGCCGTCATCGACCTGTGCTTCCGGAACCTGCAATCCGGCGCGCTGAGCAAGGAAACGAACCGCTTCCATGTAATCGAGATTCTCAATCCGCCGGATAAACGTAATCACATCGCCTCCCGTTCCGCATCCGAAGCAGTAAAACGAACCGTTTTCCGGATAGATATTAAACGACGGCGACTTTTCACTGTGAAATGGACAAAGCCCGACCAGATTCCTGCCGCTGCGTTTCAGGCTGACATAGTTCGCGGCGATTTCAGCAAGATCACAGCGCGCCTTCAGTTCCTGAAGGAACGATTCCGGCAAGGGCATACGTCCGCCTCCCTTTCAGATTCAGTTGCCGGCGCCTTATATTTTCCACGATGCCGGTACATAAATGGATTTAAACAATTCGACCGCATAATGATCCGTCATGCCGGCAATATAATCGCAGGCGGCACGGGCGCAGCCGTCCTGCTCCGCGATCAGACGCATATCCTCCGGCAGATTCTCCGGCTTTTGCAGATAATCAAACAAAGCGCCGATCAGATGAGGGACTTTGCGCTCCTCTCCCTTTGCATAGGGATTCTCATAAACGCTCTGAAACATGAAGTCCCTTAACAAATCAAATGCTGCCTGAACTTCCGGCCTCATGCCGACGGTTCCATTTTGGCTGCCCTCAATCACGGACCGAACCAGAGTATCAATCCGTTTCGATTTCCTGTGACCCAGCACCGATGTAATTCTTTCTGGAATTTCACCCTCTGTCAGCACTCCCGCGCGTTCCGCGTCGTCGATATCATGATTCAAATAAGCAATCCGGTCCGCGGTCCGTACGATGCGGCCTTCCATCGTCAGCGCTTCCGTCCCGGTCGTATGACACAGGATTCCATCCCGAACTTCTTTGGTCAGATTCAATCCTTTTCCGTTTTTTTCAAGGCGTTCCACAACCCGCACACTCTGTTCATAGTGCCGGAATCCGCCCGGAAAAATCTGATCCAGCGCGCGTTCTCCCGCATGCCCGAAGGGGGTATGTCCCAAGTCATGACCCAGGGAAATCGCTTCCGTCAGATCCTCGTTCAGCTGCAGCGCCCGGGCGATTGTCCGCGCGATCTGCGCGACTTCAAGCGTGTGAGTCAGCCGTGTGCGGTAATGGTCGCCTTCCGGAGAAAGGAACACCTGCGTTTTATGCTTCAGGCGGCGAAACGCCTTGCAGTGTATAATTCTGTCACGGTCCCTTTGGTAGGGCGTTCTCAAGTCACATTCCATTTCCTGCGTTTCACGCCCCGCCGAATTTCTTGAAAGCATGGCATAAGGTGAAAGCGTCTGTTCTTCCAGATTTTGTATCCTTTCACAAACAGTCATAAAGAAACCCCTTTCCGTGCATTTCACTGCATTATACGCGAATTCCTCTCCCTTTTCCTTTCCCGTAACAAAAAAAGTTAATTTAAGTCAAAATATTTTTCTGAAACAAGCTCCGTGCCGCACTCCCCGCAGGTTACATCCGATAAAGCATCGCTAAAAGCTTTTAAATTTTTGCTTTCCATATGGAACCGGATTTCGACCGTATCGGTATAACCGGTATGATCGATCACGCCGCCATACTGGGGTATCAGCGCTGCAACCGCGGAGTAGCGCGCGTAACCGCAGCTGATATCCAGCACGGAACAGGGCTTCATCACCGCAACGCCCGATTGTTCCAAAGCAATCGCGGCCGTATGGGAATATGCCCTGACCAGTCCTCCGGTGCCAAGCAGCGTTCCGCCGAAATAGCGGGTTACAACAACTACCGCGTCCGTTATTTCCGATTTCAGGAGAACATCCAGCACCGGCAACCCCGCGGTGCCCTGTGGCTCTCCGTCGTCGGAGTGCCGGGCTATTCCTCCCTTTCTCAGGCTGTAAGCGTAAACATGATGGTTTGCCTCGCGGTAGAGGGCCTTCTCTCTCCGCAGAAAAGAAATTGCTTCCTCCTCGTCGGCAACAGGCGCGGCGGCACCGATAAACCGGGAGCGGCGGTCTGTAAATTCCACCCGGACGGCCGCCTTCAGTGTTCGATATTCTTCTTCCATCCCCTGTCTCCCCCCGAAAAAAAAGATAGACGGCGCTTTTCTCGCCGTCTATCCGTACAAAATCGCTTTTACTTGCCGATGCCGTAACGCTTTTTAAACATATCGACACGGCCGCTTGTATCAATCAGCTTCTGTTTTCCCGTGAAAAACGGGTGGCATTTGGAGCAAATTTCAACACGGATGTTTTCCTTCGTTGATCTTGTATGAATTACATTTCCGCATGCGCAGGTGATCGTTGTATCCTGATACTGCGGATGGATCTTTTCCTTCATTCCTGTCACCTCTTTATCAACCTTACTCCATACTGCGAAGATTATAACATACACGACGGCTAATTGCAAGGACTATTTCCACCGCATTTCAATATTGCGGCTGTTGAGCCAAATAGGCGACATATTCTTCCAGACACATGGAATACTCCCTCATTTTAACCGCATTTTCCGTGCCGACATATCGGTAATGATCCGGCTGGGATCCCATTCCCGTCAGCGATTCCTTGTCGCCGGGATAGCGCAGAATGAAACCGAAGTATACACTGTTTTCGGAAAGCCAATGATATTGTTTGGTCGCCGCAAAATCGGACCCTTTTTTCCCTTCCGCGGAAAACGTCGCGGCCAGACCGGTCTGATTTTCATTGCATCCTCCCTTGCCCACGGTATTCTGCGCCTGACTTTCCGCGCGAACGCGGGAAAGATGTTCTTTCTGCATCAGGCGCTGAGTTTCAGCTTCATAAAGGCGGTTTTGCTCATCCGAATCCACATATCCCCCCGATAATGTCAGAGGGCAGCCGTCCGATTCCGCCTGAGCCATCATTTTTTTCAGAGCGGGCAAAATTCTTTGATCCACCCGATACCCGTCATAATCCGTCAATTCCGCCTTGTATCCGGATTCCAGGGGATGCGATAAATTCACCAGCATCAGATTCAGAGAATCGTCGTAGACGGGCAGACTGTCAACGTCGGATGATGCGGAGCCGGATGCCTGCAGAGAAGTATTTTGCGCCTTCTGTTCAAAAAAGTCCCGCATCTGGGACCACGCCAAAAGTCCTCCCGCCGCCACAGACAGCAAGAGCGCAGTCAGGATTACCGTCATCACAATCTTGATTTTTTTTATCTGATTCTGGCTGCGCCACTGGGCGCGCGATTTAATAATTTTTTCCCTTCGTTTCAGCATTTGCTCCATCCATTCCGTCCAATTCCGCCAATTCTTCTTTTTCATTGTATAACTTATCTGAAATGAATGCAACTGTTGGAGCATTTTCGGGATCTCTGCCAATTTATCGGCACTTAATTGATTTTTTTTCGTGATTCTAGTATGATGTAATAGATAAAATAGGTAATTAATACAAAATAAGCAGTAATGGAATGAGGCTGCAAGAAAATGAGAAAAACAAAAATTGTCTGTACACTGGGACCCGCAACAAAAGAGGAAGAGGTCATCCGTCAGCTGATGCTGTCCGGTATGAACGTCGCGAGACTGAACTTCTCGCACGGGACAGGAGCGGATCAGAAGCCCTATGTCGATCTGGTCAAAAAGCTGAGGCAGGAGTTGGATCTTCCGGTTGCTCTTCTCCTCGACACCAAAGGGCCTGAAATTCGGATCGGAAAATTTGAGAAACCGTCCGTCACCCTGAATACCGGAGACCGTTTCACGCTTACAACACGCGACGTTGCCGGTGACGATAAGTGCGTTTCCGTTACCTTTGAACGGCTGCCCAAGGAGGTTCACCCCGGCACAACGATCCTGATCGACGACGGGCTGATCGCGCTGAAAGTTGAGTCCTGCACGGAGACGGACGTGCTCTGCACCGTTGAAAACGGCGGAACCATCTCCTCTCACAAGGGAATCAACGTGCCCGGAGCGCATCTTTCCCTCCCGTTCATCAGCGAGAAGGACCGGCAGGACCTTGCTTTCGGCGTGGAGGAAAATTTTGATTTTATCGCCGCGTCCTTTACCCGCAGCGCGCAGGATATCATCGAACTTCGCTCTGAATTGCAGAAACTCGGGTGCCATAACATCCGCATAATCGCAAAAATTGAAAACACAGACGGCGTCCAGAATATTGAGGACATCATTCGGGTTTCCGACGGCATTATGATCGCAAGGGGCGATCTGGGCGTTGAAATTCCTCTGGAAGAGATCCCGATTATTCAGAAAAAGCTGATTAAAAAGGCCTCCAACGCGGGCCTACAGGTAATTACCGCGACACAAATGCTGGATTCCATGATGAAGAATCCACGCCCGACCCGTGCGGAAGCGACTGATGTCGCAAACGCGATTTACGACGGCACCAGCGCGATCATGCTTTCCGGAGAAACCGCCGCGGGACTGTACCCCGTCCTCGCCGTGAAAACCATGGCGAAGATTGCGGAGCGCACCGAAAACGACATCAATTATATTGAGCGGTTCAAAAAGCGTGATTTTTACGAACAGCCGAATGTTACCTCCGCCATTTCGCACGCAACCTGCACGACGGCATACGACCTGGGCGCCGTTGCGATTATTACGGTGACGAAAACCGGCCGCACGGCCAGAATGATCTCCAAATACCGCCCGTCCCACCCCATTATCAGCGGCACGACGGACCCGACGGTTCTTCGCCAGATGAACCTTTCCTGGGGAGTGGTCCCGGTGCTTGTGGAAGAGAAAGACACTACGGACGAACTGTTTGATCACGTGGTGGAAACCGCGAGAAAGCGCGGCCTTGTTCGGGACGGCGACCTTGTCGTCATTACCGCCGGAGTCCCTCTCGGCGTCTCCGGAACAACGAACCTACTCAAAGTTCAGCTGGTCGGGGATGTTCTGGTCTCCGGCAGAGGCGTATCCAAAGGCAGCGTGTGCGGCAACCTCTGCGTCTGCAGGGATGAAAAGGAAGCTCATGAGCGTTTTAAAGACGGAGACATCCTCGTTATCCCGGAAACGTCCAACGATATTCTTTCCATTCTGAAATCGGCCTCCGCGATTATCACAGAACGAGGCGGAATGAATTCCCACGCGGCTATCGTAGGACTGACGCTTGGAAAGCCCGTCATTGTAGCCGCGCAGAATGCCACCCAGCTGCTGAAAAGCGGCACCGCCGTTACGGTTGACGCAGGGCGCGGAATTGTCTTCAGCGGACAAAAATGCAAAAAAGGCTGAAGAAATAAAGACCTTTTTCCCCTCTTTTCCTCTGGGAAAGAGGCTTTTTTAATTTCTGTTCTTCTCAGAATTACTATTTTGCCCCGCTGACACATAGATGTATTTCGGAGGTGAAAATATGTATTATGTCAATGTGGAACGCGGAGTGAAACTTGCGGTTTATGATTTGAATCCCGCGGGTAAAAAAACTGTTTTTTTGGTTCACGGCTGGCCCTTAAATCACATGATGTTCGAGTATCAGTTTGACCTTCTTCCAAAGCTAGGTTTCCGTTGCATCTCGATTGATCTTCGTGGATTTGGAAACTCGGATGCCCCATGGAACGGCTATGACTACGGCCGCCTTGCGGATGATCTTTACGAAGTGATCCGAATGATCGGCGTTTCGGAAATGACACTGGTCGGTTTTTCCATGGGCGGAGCGATTGTGATTCGTTATATGTCGCGGTATAAAGAATATAAGATTTCAAAGCTGGCGCTGCTTTCAGCGGCTGCCCCCTGTTTTGTCAGCCGCGAAGGATGTCCGGGAGGGCTGCCTCTTGAGCAGGTTAATTCATTAGTAGCGCAGATCAGCCGCAACCGGCCGCAGGCGATCTATGATTTCGGGCAGAATTTTTTTGCGCAGCCGGTTACGCCGCCGTTCGCGGAATGGTTCCGTTCCGTTACCCTTTCCGGCCCGGGATACAGCACCCTGAAAACCGCGGAAACGCTGCGGGATGCGGATCTGCGCGCGGACCTTGAACAAATCACGGTGCCAACAGGCATTTTTTACGGTGTTTTGGACAAAATATGTCCGAAAGAACTTCCGCTTACCCTGAACCGGAAGATTCGAAATTCCAAATTGTTCCCGTTTGAACAAAGCGGGCATGCCGTATTTTACGATGAGTTGGAAAAGTTTAATCAGGAATTTTCCAGTTTTCTCACCAGCTGAGCTGCCCGCAGTTCAGCGAGCGGAGACGGAGGAAACCGTTTATGACTGCACTGCTGGACCGAAAAAACTGTATCGGCTGCGGTTTATGCGCATATACCTGTCCCGAAGTATTCCGTATGGCTGACGACGGTTACGCGAAAATCATACGGGAAAGGGTGCCCAGAGAAGCCGAGCGCACCGTTTTGGTCGCGAGGGACGAATGTCCCGTAAATGTTATTTCAGTTTCGAAGAAAGAAAACGATTCCTGATCCGGTGCGGACCAGGAATCGTTTTTTCGATTTTATCAGCGGGGAAGCTCCAGGACCGCTCCGCGGTTGCCCGAAGTAACAAGCGCCGCATATCTGGCCAGATATCCGCTTGTGATTTTCGGCTTTCTCGGCCTCCATTCCTTTCTGCGTGCTTCCAATTCCGCGTCATCCACAAGAACATCAACCCGGTTATTCGAAATATCAACGCAGATTCTGTCCCCGTCCTTTACCAGCGCAATCGGTCCGCCGACCGCGGCTTCCGGCGATACATGTCCAATCGCCGCGCCTCTGGTCGCACCGCTGAACCGCCCGTCGGTAATAAGAGCAACGCTGCCGCCAAGGCCGCGTCCCATGATCGCACTGGTCGGATTGAGCATTTCTCGCATCCCCGGTCCGCCTTTCGGGCCTTCGTACCGGATCACTACGACGTCTCCCTCGACGATTTTGCCGGAATTGATTGCCTCAATCGCGTCCTCTTCGCAGTCGAAGACTTTCGCCGGCCCCTCGTGGGTCATCATTTCGGGCGACACGGCGGAACGCTTGACCACACAGGAATCCGGCGCCAGATTGCCACGAAGAACAGCGATTCCGCCGGTTTTGCTGAACGGATTTTCGGCCGGACGAATCACCTCCGGATTCCGGTTGACGGCGTTTGCGATATTCTCCCCGACAGTTTTTCCCGTGCAGGTCATCAAATCCGTTTTCAACAGCCCCAGCTTATTAATCTCGTGCATTACGGCGTAAACACCGCCCGCCTCGTTGAGTTCTTCAATATACGCATGCCCGACAGGCGCCAAATGGCACAGACAGGGCGTGTGGTTGCTGACATCGTTCGCAAAATCAAGGTTCAGCTCGATGCTGCATTCGTGCGCGATCGCGGGAAGGTGAAGCATACTGTTGGTGCTGCAGCCGAGCGCCATATCAATGGTCACCGCGTTGCGGAACGCGCCCTCCGTCATAATATCGCGCGGACGGATGTTTCTCCGCAGAAGCTCCATCACCTGCATTCCGGCATGTTTCGCCAGCTGAATCCGTTCCGAATAGACCGCCGGGATCGTGCCGTTGCCGGGGAGCCCCATGCCGAGAGCTTCCGTCAGGCAGTTCATGCTGTTCGCCGTATACATACCGGAGCAGGAACCGCAGGTCGGGCACCCCTTGTTTTCAAATTCACAGAGCGTTTCTTTGGAGATTTTGCCGGTATCGTATTCCGCTACGGCCTCCGACACACTGGAAAAGCTGACTTTTTTTCCGTTTACCTTCCCCGCCAGCATCGGACCGCCGCTGACGAACACGGTCGGAAGATTCAGGCGCGCCGCCGCCATCAGAAGGCCCGGAACATTTTTGTCACAGTTCGGGACCATGACGAGCGCGTCGAACGCGTGGGCAAGCGCCATGGATTCTGTGGAATCCGCGATCAGCTCGCGGGAAACAAGCGAATACTTCATCCCCTGATGCCCCATGGCGAGCCCGTCGCAGACGGCGATCGCGGGGAAAACAAGCGGGGTTCCGCCGGCCATGGAAACGCCCAGCTTAACCGCTTCCACAACTTTGTCCAGATTCATATGCCCCGGTACGATTTCGTTGTAGGAGCTGACAACGCCGATCAGCGGACGGTCGATTTCTTCATTGGTCAGCCCAAGTGCGTGGAGCAGGGCGCGTTTTGGCATGCTTTTTGTTAATGCTTCACTGTTCATTGATAACACCTCGCAGTTAATTATGTATGGGACGGCGATTTCTCGCCGCCTGCCTGAAAATACACGTTATGAAAATACTCTCTGTGCATATCGGACGGAACCCATCGCGTCCGGCGAATAAAAATCCGCGTGAATGTGTTCCGCGTATTCCTGCGTCAGAACGGCGCCGCCGACCATTACCCTGCAATCGGGAACGGCTGTTCGCAGCTGACGGATCGTTTCCTCCATATTGACAACCGTGGTGGTCATCAGTGCGCTTAAGCCAACCAGGCGCACCTTCTGAGCGACCGCTGTTTCCACAATTGTTTCGGGAGCGACGTCTCGTCCAAGGTCAAGTACGTCGAATCCGTAATTTTCGAGCAGCACCTTCACAATATTTTTGCCGATGTCGTGAATATCGCCCTTTACCGTGGCCAGAATGATTTTCCCCTTTTTCTCCGTCTGACCACTCTCACTCATTTTTGCCCTCAGAACCTCGAACGCGGATTTGGCGGCTTCCGCGCTCATTAACAGCTGCGGAAGAAACAGGGTTCCTTTTTCGAAATCCTTTCCGACCCGGTCGAGGGCCGGAATCATTTCGGTATTGATGATTTCAAGCGGCTCCCTCGACGCTAAAAGCCGGGACGCCGCGGAAACCGCGCTTTCTTTCAAGCCGCGAAGAATCGCGTCGCTCAGCGCAACCTCTCCGCCGGCCGGGGCTGCGGGTTTTATCTCCTCCTGCTGAGAATACCGTCCGATATACTCCATACAGCGGTCGTCCGCCCCGCTGAGTGCGCAAAATGAACGATACGCGTCCATCATTGCCGCAGAACCCGGATTGAGGATCGCGGCGCCAAGGCCGTTCTGCATTGCCATGACAAAAAACGCCGCGTTGATTCGTTCCCGCCCGGGCAGCCCGAAGGAAATGTTGGAGACGCCGAGCGAAGTATGCGCCCCAAGGCGGTCCCGAATCAGACGAAGAGCCTCAAGCGTAACCGCGGCGTTCTGCTGCCCGGCGCTGATGGTCATGGCAAGCGGGTCAAACACCAGGTCTTTTTTCTCCAACCCGTATTTCCGGGCGGTGGAAAGGATTTTTTCGGCAATCCGGAATCTGCCCTCCGCCGTTTCAGGGATTCCGCTCTCATCCAGCGTCAGGGCGATGACCACGCCGCCGTATTTCCTGACCAGCGGAAAAATCGCCCTCATGGATTCCTCCTTGCCGTTGACCGAATTCACCAACGGTTTTCCGTTATAAACCCGCATGGCTGCTTCCATTGCCTGTGGACTGGAGGTATCGATTTGAAGCGGCAGGCCGGTGACGCCCTGAATTTCCCGAACCGCACGGCTGAGCACCGCCGTTTCATCCAGCTCCGGCAGGCCGACGTTCACGTCCAACACCTGGGCTCCGTTCTCCTGCTGGGTAACGGCTTCCCGAAGCAAATAATCCATATCGTTTTCCCGAAGCGCCTGTTTCAGCCGTTTTTTGCCGGTCGGGTTGATTCTTTCTCCGATCAGCACGGGCCGCTCCCCGAACATCACCGTGCGGGAATAAGAGGATACAACCGTAATCTCCTTTTTCGTAATCGGCTTCGGTACGACCCGCGCGCACTGTTTTGTCACCGCGCGGATATATTCCGGAGTCGTGCCGCAGCACCCGCCGACGACCCAGGCGCCGCTTTCCGCAATTTCTTTCATATCGGCAGCAAATTCCTCCGGGGTGACGTCATACACATTTTCTCCCTCCACGACACGGGGCAGTCCGGCGTTCGGGTTCATAACGACAGGAACCGAGCAGCATTCCAAAAGCCGAGGAAGAAACCTCTTCATCTGGTCCGGCCCGAATCCGCAGTTCAAACCCAGCGCGTCAACGCCGAGGCCCTCCAGCAAAGCGACAAACGCCGGAATATCCCCACCGGTCAGCAGTCGTCCGGTTTCGTCGACGATCATGGTAGCGAAAACAGGCAGAGACGTGCTTTCTTTCGCCGCGAGAACAGCCGCCTTGCATTCCAGCGTATCACCCATTGTTTCGATCAAAATCAGGTCGGCGCCCGCTTTTTCTCCGGCGGCGGCGGCCTGCGCAAAAACCGATACGGCCTCTTCAAACGCAAGGTCTCCGATCGGTTTCATCAGCTTCCCCGTAGGCCCGATATCCATAGCGACCAACGCGCCTGTTTTTTCTGCCGCCGCTTTTGCCTGCCTTACCGCTGCGGAGACGATTTCTTCCACCCCATGCCCACTGCCGCGCAGCTTGATTCGGTTCGCGCCGAAGGTGTTTGTTTTTAAAATATCCGCTCCGGCCTCAATATACTGTCGGTAAATGCCTTCGATCAAATCCGGCTTTTTAAGATTCCATAGTTCCGGCAGTTCCCCGGCCCCCAAACCGTTTGCCTGAAGAAGCGTGCCCATGCCTCCGTCGAAAAAAATCATGCGCCGTCCCAGATCATGTTTCAGATTCATTTGTTCCCTCCGTTCTGAACGGGCAGTTTTGTGCGCCGCATTCCATGCACTTGCCGATATGGCAGCTTGTTTTGTCCGCCGTTATCCCAATGACCGCCGTCACCGACTTGGTTGGTACCAGCAGAAAGCTTTCCGTCATGGACAACCCGATCCGTTTCGTAGAATCAAGGATCTGCAGAATGCCCCGCTGGTGGCGGATGGAAAAGTCCCCGTAGCCCGGACTGTACCGCGGCCGAAGATGCAGGTCCTGTCCCGCCGCCGCCTCCGCCAGAATTTCCTGCTGCCGGTCGCAGTAGCTCTCCATTCTTGCGGCGGCCGCGGCCTGAAACACTGCCGCAAGGCTCATATCCGTTTTCGAATATCGCTCCAGCAGGAGGTCGGCCTGCGGCCCAAGCGTCGCGGCAAACAAATACGCTTCCGTGCATCCGGCCAGATGCCTGCTCAAATCACGGCTTTTGATTTCCAGCCGCCCGACCGTAACGGAACCGTCCGAAAAAGCAACGGGAAAGCGGCGGCAAATGCTTCTGCCGGGACATGTTTTCGTCAACTCGTCAAGGCAGTACCAAATTTTGCGGCGAACTTCTTCCCCTGCGGGACTTCCCCGGTAGCCAAGGTAGCGAAGCGCTTCTTTTTCTTCCTTCCCCACAAAACGCCCTTCCCTTCCAATTTGCTTTTCGTCAAATAAACAAAAATCCCGTCTTCTCCTAAAAGAAGACGAGACTGTAATCCCGTGGTACCACTTCCGTTCACCCGCGCCTTAAGCACCGGGCCTTATCGGGTACAACCGCGCAGCACTTGCCCGCATACCCTGTTTCGTTAACGGGAACCCCCGTCGCAGCCTAAACGGAATCCGTCTCGGTGCGCCGCTCAAAAGTGATGTTCAATCTTACCCGCGCCAGCTTCCTTACAGCCCGGCTATTGCCGTGGAATGCTCTCTGTATGACGTTCCGGGTGATTTACTTTCTTTGTCATCGCGTTTTGTACGATTGAATTTTCTTTATTATAACCGACCCGGTGTTTCAAGTCAATGCTTCCCTGTGAAAAGTTCTTTTCTTGCTTTTGCGCTTTCGTCCGTTTATAATTGACAGAGCGCAAAGAATTGCCTTCTACGGAAAAACTGCTTGATCCATCAAGGAGAGTTGGTATGAAAAAGAAAATTGGAATTTCAGCCGCGGTACTTGCCGTATGCGCCCTGATTTTTGTGGGCTATCTGACTTTTCTCGCGCCGAAAGCGCAGGGCGGACAAAAGTCGGTAAAAATCGAAGTAGTGATCCCGTCAAAAAATATTGACCGCACCTTTCAGTACAAGACGGACAGATCCTACGTTTCAGAACTTCTGGACGATAAAAAGAGTGATTTGCAGGCCGAAATGGAGGACAGTCAATACGGCAAATTTATCTCCGGAATGCTTGGAGTCAAAGCCGACCCCGCAAAAGAATACTTTCATCTTAAAGTGGACGGAACCGACGCGACGGTGGGAGTTTCCCAGCTGCCGCTGGAAAACGGAAAAATTTACACTTTCACCTTAACGTCCTTATGAAGCAGGGTACGCCCGCGATTCGGGACATTGCGCTGATCGGTGTATGGGCCGCGCTGACTTTTGGGGTCAAGCTGGTGCTTGCCCCCGTCATTGGCGTCGAACTTGTTTCGCTTCTCCTTGCCGTTTTCACCGTGGTAGCGGGGTTCGGCAGAGGCATTGCCGCCGCGTTGGTTTTCACCAGCATTACCGTCCTGGAAAGCGCATATTACGGGGCGGGCGACTGGATCGTCCTCTACTACATCAACTGGCCGCTGCTGACGGTCCTGACGCGCGTTTTTCTTAAAAAGGGTTCCGGGGAACTGCGCGCCGCCGTCCTGCTCGGCCTGTTCGGCCTGCTGTTCGACCTGCCCTCCGGCGGGATCAAACTGGTTTTGTTCGGGCCGGTCTATGCGCTGACCTATCTGATCAGCGGAATCCCGTTCGACCTGGCTCACGGCGCGTCAAACTTTATCACCGCGTTATTTTTATTCCGGCCGCTGGCGGACAGGCTGGACCGTTTGAAAAGCGGAATCTGGAAAATATAAGGAAACACGGCGACCGCCGCCGGAGTACATTTTCAGCAAGAGAACCGGGAAATTATCCAGAAAACAGTTGACGTTCAATCTTTCCGGCTCTATACTGGTATTCGGAATCCAAACCGATGGGAGCTTACCGATGTCTACAATCCGTTAATCAAAGAAATATGCCTTGTAAAACTTGCTGCGTGTTGCGCGGCTTGTTTGTGTTAGGCAATTTTAAGGGTTAATGGATATTGCCGGATTCTTGGTTTGGATTCAAAGCCGTTACTGGCTGTAATTTTGAAAAACCGAAAACCGCGTCAGGGTATCTGTGCCTTGACGCGGTTTTTTCTTGTTTGCAGGAGGAAAACTCATGAGAAATCTCTATGTTTACAGTCCGCCTTTTTGCTCCTTCCTGATGAAAACGCTCATTACAGGAAGGAAAATTAAATTTGAAAAAAATAAAATGGACGGCGCGTTATCTCAGCACGCCGGCAGCGGTTAGGTACTGCAAGCATTGCGGCGCCAAGACCGTCTTTGTCTCCAGCGGCCTTTTTCGGGTGAATGCTCAACAGAAAGCGCTGGACGTCTGGCTGATTTTCAAGTGCCAAAACTGCGACACAACATGGAACTGTACGATCATGTCCCGCGTTAATCCTCACGCGCCGGCGCCGGATTTACTTCAGGGGTTTCACTCAAATGACGAAGACCTGGCAATGCGCTGGGCGACAGACACGGCGCTGCTCAAAAGGAACGGTGCCGAGCCGGGAATTCCGGAAATTGAAATTCTTGGCGATACGGTTGATTTCACCGAGCCGGTTGACATCGAGCTGACTGCCGAATGGCCCGCCGAATCTAAAGCGGCAACAGCCATCCGGGAAAAACTCGGAGTTTCCAGAAGCCAATTCGATCAGCTGTGTGAAAGCGGAAGAATCCGCTGCACATCGGGGCAAAACCTGAAAAAGTGCAAGCTTGCGGGCAAAATTCTGATCGAAATCCGATAGGCATAAGAAAGGCGCGGGGTGAATTTTCATCCCGCGCCTTTCATTTTTGGCTCGACGCCCGCCAAAGCTGCCGTCGATCGGATTCAGCCGCAAAGAGATCATCGCATAAAAACAGCCCCTGAGGTCAGTCTGAAAAGCCGGTTCGCCGGCCGACTTTTCAAGTACCTCTTTCGGGGCTGACAAGAATAGATGATGTCCCTTTTCAGACTACGTCGTATCCCTGATCCTCGATCGCATTGCGAATCTGATCCGGATTGACCTTTGCGGGGTCGTATTGAGTCGTAACTTTCTTCCCCTGTAAATCCACGGCGACGCTTTCCACGCCGTCCAGAGCACCTACCGCCGTTTTGACGGCGTGCTCACAGTGACTGCAGGACATTCCATTGACATTAAGAACCAATTCAGCTTTTGACATTTTGAATTCCTCCTTTAATTTTTGACGGACCGTTCCATCGGCCGAAACCGTTTCAGACTCAGCGAGTTGGTGACGACCGACACGGAGCTGAAAGCCATCGCCGCGCCGGCGATCATCGGATTTAAAAATCCGAAAGCGGCAAACGGAATTCCGATGGCATTATAGAAAAATGCCCAGAACAGATTTTGCCGGATTTTGCGCATCGTCCGTCTGGAAAGACGGATCGCAGCAGAAATGGTGCGCAGATCACCGCGCATCAGGGTAATATCCGCGGCCTCCATCGCGACATCGGTTCCGGTGCCAACCGCCATGCCGATATCCGCCGTGGCAAGCGCGGGAGCGTCGTTGATGCCGTCCCCGACCATGGCAACCACTTTTCCGGATTTTTTGAGCTTTTCCACCTCTTCCGCCTTGTGTTCCGGCAGGACTTCCGCAAGGACGTGCCCGATACCGACCTGTTTTGCGATGGCACCGGCAGTTCTGCGGTTGTCTCCCGTGATCATGTAAACGTCGACGCCCATCTCCTGAAGTTCTCGAATTGCCTCCGCGGAATGCTCTTTCAGCGTATCCGCAACCGCAAATACAGCTTCCGCCTGACGGTCAACCGTCATCAGCATGGCTGTCTTCCCCTCATTCTCCAGCTTTTCCAGAACGGACGCGACACCGGAAGCATCAATTCCGTTTTCATCCAATAATTTTCGCGTGCCCAGAAGGACACTCTTCCCTTCCACAACGGCCCGGACGCCGCGGCCCGGAATCGTTTCAAACTGAGAGGGATCCGCCACGGATTCCGAATGATCTCTGCCGTACTCATAAATAGATACGCCAAGCGGATGTTCCGAACGCTTTTCCGCTGAAGCCGCAAGCTTTAAAAGCTCCGTTTTATCTAAATCTCCGAGTACAACCAGATCGGTGACCTCAGGCTTGCCTTTGGTGATAGTCCCGGTCTTGTCCATGACAACGGCGTTCAGGCGGTACGCCGTTTCCAGATGCTCTCCGCCCTTGATGAGAATCCCGTTTTCCGCCCCAAGGCCGGTGCCGACCATGATCGCCGTGGGAGTCGCAAGCCCCAGCGAACACGGACAGGCGATGACCAGAACCGAAACCGCGCTGACAATAGACTGGTTCAGGTCGCCGGTCGATAAAAACCATGCGAGGAACGTCACGACGGCAATCCCGATGACGGTTGGAACAAAAACGCCGGAAACACGATCGGCAATTTTCTGAATAGGCGCCTTGGAACCCTGCGCATCCTCCACCATCTTGACGATTTGGGCAAGAACCGTATCCCTGCCGATGCGGGACGCTTCAAACGTAAAGGTTCCGTATTTGTTGACGGTCGCGCCGATGCAGAGATCGCCCGGCTTCTTTTCCACCGGAATGCTCTCGCCCGTAAGCATGGACTCGTCAATGGAGGAAGAACCCTCCACGATTTTCCCGTCGACGGGAATCCGTTCGCCGGGCCTGACAATGATGCGTTCCCCGATTCTGACTTCTTCGACCGGAATATCCGCCTCTTTTCCGTCCCGGATTACCCGGGCGGTTTTTGCCTGCAGCCCCATCAGCTTTTTAATTGCTTCCGACGTTTTCCCTTTTGCAACGGCTTCAAAATATTTGCCCAAAAGGATCAGGGTGATCACGACGGCCGCTGCCTCAAAATAGAGGTCTTTATGGCCGTTTGCAGCCGGGGCCTCAAAGAAAACGTTATAAAGGCTGAAGAAATACGCGGCGGAAGTACCCATGGCGATCAGCACATCCATGTTGGCACTTCCGGAACGAAGCGCGTAATAGGCGTTGCGGTAATACCGGAATCCGATCACAAACTGAACCGGCGTGGCAACAATTAATTGAAAGTACTGATTTTGTAACAGCGGCGCATGCAGTCCGGTCATGGAAAAAATCATGGCCAACAGCAGAGGCGAGCTCAGAATAACGGATGCAATCAGGGAATATTTCAAACTGTTTACTTCTTTTTCCCTGGCTTCTCTCTCGTGGTCCTTAGAAACCTCTTCCGCCTGCTCCGCGCCGTACCCAAGGGATTCGACCGCGCCGACCAGGTCCGATATTTTCACGGCGTCCGGATCAAATTCCACCGTCGCTTTTTCCGTCGTCAGGTTCACGCCGGCATTTTTAACGCCTTCCATTCTGCTCAGCTTTTTTTCAATTCTGGCGGAGCATGCCGCGCAGGACATTCCGGTAATATTGAGGACGGTTTTACCCGACTGCCGCTCCGGATCGCGGATGACGGAATATCCCAGCTTTTCGACCGTTCCGTCCAGCCTTTCCGGGTCGACCTCGCCGTCGTCGTATTCCACGGTAGCTCGTTCCATTGCAAGATTGACGTTTGCGGACTTTACCCCGTCCACCCTGCGCAGCCCTTTTTCGATTCTTGTCGCGCAAGCCGCGCAGGACATGCCTGAAATCTTTATTGTTTCCTTTCTGACCATAAGTATCTTCCCTTCTGCATAGGAATTACCGATTCCCCGGTTTATTTCCGCCCTGCCGGTTCATCTTGCAGCAATCGGGAATGCCGTCGCCGAATTCCTTTTTATTTTCCTTTGCCATCTTTTCCAAAGACCGATTGATTGATTTTTTTATTTTATTCCAAAGCATCATAACAATTTGCTCCCTAGACAAAACCACCGAATGATTTGCTACCGAACAGGATTCCCCGCTCCGCCGTTTTTATTTTCCTTCCGGTCGTAATCATCCAGAAAACTGTGTGTTTTTCCGCCGCTCCGGTATCCTAGTACCGTATCCAGATTGACATTGTGAACACTGTGAAAAATGTTTCGGTCAATTCCCGGATTTATCTTTCTGAGCCGTTCGACCAGCTCCTTTGTTTCCCTTCGTTTGGAGCCGCCGCCGTTCAACTCGCAGTTTTCCGTAAAGCGGCAGGCGCACCGGATGAAGCTGAGCTGATTGGAATCACGCCAGCTGATAATGTCCGCTTCATGTACCAGATACATCGGCCGGATCAATTCCATTCCCGGGTAATTCCTGCTGTGAAGCTTCGGCATCATCGTCTTGATTTCGGCCCCGTACAGCATACTCATCAGGGTCGTTTCAACCACATCGTCAAAATGATGCCCAAGTGCAATTTTGTTGCATCCAAGCTCCTGCGCGTTTTTGTAAAGATGCCCCCTGCGCATTCTTGCGCAAATATAACACGGCGAGCCTTCCATCCGTGAAACGATGTCGTAAATTTTCGTTTCAAAAATTTTGATTGGAAGATTCAGGAGCGCGGCATTTTCTTCGATCCGCCGCCTGTTTTCTTCGTTATAACCCGGATCCATCACCAGATATTCCGCCTCAAACGGAAATTCGCTGTACTTTTGTAAATGCTGCATGCATTTGGCGGTCAGCATCGAGTCTTTTCCTCCTGAAATGCAAACCGCAACCCGATCTTCCGGCTGAATTAACCGGTACTCTTTCACCGCGGTCAAAAACGGAATCCATATTTTCCTGCGGTATTTTTTAAAAATACCGGTCTCAATTTCTTCACTCTTCTTCATTGGGACACTCCTGAATTATAATAACATATCATTCAGATATATTTACATTTTAAGTCTGTGATTTGATTATATACCTTTTTAGTCTTTTTTGTCAAGGCCGATGTGACTGCACTGTACTTTGCCACAGGATTTTTCATAATCAAACTGAAATCGTTTATACTAAAGTTAAAGTGATAAAATGAGAAGTATTGTATGCAAAGCGTTAAAAACAGCAACCGGAACACCGGTCCTCAGGAAAAAAAATTAAACACCTACAGTCTTGCGGGTCTTGGCGTCGGCGGAATTATCGGCTCCGGATTCTTTTTGGGCTCCGCAATTTCCATCCGTCAGGCCGGCCCGTCCGTAATTCTTTCTTTTTTGCTGAGCGGGCTTGTGGTTTCTCAGGTTCTGGGCGCCATCACAAGCATCAGCATCAACCGCCCTGTGACCGGCTCTTTTAAAGTGTATGCGGAACAGTTTCTGGGGAAATACGCCGGATTTACAATGGGCTGGGTGCTTTATATCTCCAACCTGCTGGCTATTGGGTCGGAAGCTGTAGCCGCGGGTATCTTCATACGGTTTTGGGTCCCGAAAGTAAGCGTTGCCGTATCCGCGTTTTCCATTACGGTTCTTGTAATATTAATCAACAGGCTGAATACGAATCAATTCAGTCTGGTGGAATCCGGAATGGCAGTGCTGAAAATCTCGGCGCTTCTGTTTTTCATAATCGCCGCCATTCGATTTATCGCAGCGAACGGAATTGCCGTAAAATCCAATCCTTTTTCTTCCTTGCAAGCATTCTTGCCCAACGGAATCTCCGGCTTCTTTCAATCCATGCTGATCGCCGTATTTTCTTACGCGGGAATCAGCACGGTCGCTATGGCGACCGCAAAGGTGAAAAAAACCGGAAAAAGAAATCCCGGCCGCCACCATTCTGATGATGGCGAGTATCATCCTTTTTTATGCGGCTGCAATGTTCCTGATCATCTGTACTGTGAACTGGAGGGCTGTCAACACCGGCATCTCCCCGCTTGTCCAGGCTCTTTCCGCAATCGGTCTGGGATGGGCGTCGGCAATCATCAACGCCGCCATTTTTATCGCGGCTGTTTCCGTCATGCTTGGAACCTATTTCGGGAGCGTACAGATTCTGCTTTCGCTTTCCGACGCCGGAGAAGCCCCGAAAGCCTTTGGAAAAGCAAACCGA
Organism: Caproicibacter fermentans; assembly: GCF_014303955.1. Lineage (NCBI taxonomy): Bacteria > Bacillati > Bacillota > Clostridia > Eubacteriales > Acutalibacteraceae > Caproicibacter > Caproicibacter fermentans. The sequence continues at coordinate 640,138 of NZ_CP060286.1, forward strand.
AAGGGATTTTTCCGGAACGCCTGGCTTTTGACCGGACTGCTGTCGCTTTCCGTGGTCGGTCTTTCTTTTTTGCTGAGTTCGAAGCTGTTCAATTATCTGATTTCCGCCTGTTCCTACTTTTCCTTTTTCAGCTGGACGATTAATCTGATTATCTTCCTTATGTGGCTGAAACGCCGGCATCCGCAAGAAAAGTTCATCTCCCCGATGATTCTGGGCAAAGGCGGATCTTATATGTCTCTTGCGGTCATCGCAATTCTTATCTTTTTCAGTCTTGGAGTAGAGGATTACAGAATCGGTTTTTTCACGGCCGCCGGCCTGATCCTTCTGATTTCCATGTGCTATCTATTCTATCAAAAGGAACGCAAGCATAGCCGATAACCTGGGAACCGCCCGGCGTCGTTAGAGAAGCCGGGCGGTTCCTAAATTTATTAAATATATACAACAATATTTATTGAAATATTGAAATTATGTGATATTATAATATCTTGGAATGTTACATAGATATAGAAAAGACCGCGCCGGTATTTTCTGATTTTTGCCATGCAAAGCGGTCAAACAATGAATCTGTTTAGTACTAGGGAGGAATCCGAATGCAGGAATTTGTCATCTTCGCCTTGCCGTCGATGCTGGTTGCCGCTGTTTCGTATCTTTTGGGAAGCATCAGTTTTTCCATTCTCTTTACAAAACTGTTTTACAGCCGTAAGGACATTCGAACCCTTGGCAGCGGGAACGCCGGTTTGACAAACGTGCTTCGCTGTGTCGGCGTCAAAGCGGGAATTCTCACGTTTGTCTTCGACTTTTCAAAGGGCGCCGCTTCGGTGCTGGTCGGCAGGGCCGTGTTTCAGCAGCTCTGCCTGCAATACCGTTTGCCGGAGTATTTTATTCAGTACGGAGCCTATCTGGCAGGCATTGCGTGCGTCGTGGGGCATATCTACCCGCTTTATTTTCATTTTCGGGGCGGCAAGGGCGTGCTTGCTTCCGCCGCCATCATTGCTTTTCTGGACTGGCGGTATTTTCTGATCGCGGTTTCGATTTTCGCCGTTGTCTTTACCTTTACAAGAATTGTTTCCATCTCTTCCGTCTGCGGCGCTCTGTCTTTTCCGCTGATCAATTTCCTATTCTCTTATTTTCGCGACTGCAGACCGGGTGCCGCTCCGCTTTCCTACGTATGGATTACAACCGCTTTTTCCATGCTGTTTGCCGGCCTTTTGGTGTATAAGCACCGGGCAAATCTGGAGCGGCTGAAAAACGGTACGGAGAAAAGATTTTCCATAAAACACTCATAGTGAGAGAATCCCCCGCGGAAAGAAAAAATTCTTTCCGCGGGGGATTCTCACAGCCGGTCAGAAAACCTCTCTGGTCGCCACAATATCGGCCTGTGTCCCACAGACGCGGGAAATAATGACGTCGCCGATCTTAACGGGCGGCGTGATTTCACAGGCTCTGATTTCCCTGAGGCAGTCGAAGATTTTGCTCTTTTCAATCGGAGCGGATGTTCTGACCGGCAAAGGCCGGCTGCTGCCGCGAACATGGACCAAAGAAGTAACCATTCTTTTCGGAACGGTCAGCTCTTCCTGCGCATATTTTTTTCCGACGTTGCAGGAATATCCTTCCACCGACAGGATTTTGCCGTCTTCCACCTCGGCCGTCATCCGGCAGCCCATCGGGCAGCCGATACAAGTAATTTCCTTCCGCATCTGTCAGGCCTCCACTTTCACCGTAAGTTCTTTTGCTCCGGCAGCCCTGCTGAGAAGATCCGGCCCAAGTTCCAGACTGACCATCTCGCCGGGAGTCAGGATACGGTATTTTCTGGAATACAGTTCCGTGCCTTCCGCGCTTACGCTGATCTTAGCGTTCCGGTAAACCCCTTTCGGGCGAAACATCAGTGTAACCGGGCTGCCGCCGGATCCGGCATGAAGAACCTGCGGCACCGCTCCGGCCACGCCGAAGCCCCCCGTGACGGGAATCCTGGCTCCGTTTTCCGCCAGCTGACCCTGTACAAACTGAAAGGCTTTTTTTGCCCGCCTTTTCCGCCTCCTGAGACACAAAATCCACCAAGTCGTGCACATGAAGCACATTTCCGCAGGAAAAGATCCCCGGAACGGATGTTTCCAGATTTTCGTCGACCTCCGCTCCACCCGTTGCTGAGGAAATTTTCACGCCCGCCAGCTTGCTGAGTTCGTTTTCCGGAATCAGTCCGACGGAAAGAAGCAGCGTGTCGCATTCATAATATGTTTCCGTTCCCGGGATCGGCTGTTTCGTCTCGGGGTCAACCTCCGCAACCGTCACGCCCTCCAGACGCTCGCGTCCGGAAATATCGACGACCGTGTGATTCAAAAGCAGCGGAATCCCGTAATCATCCAGACACTGTACAATATTTCGCTTGAGTCCGGAGGAATACGGCAGCAGTTCCACGCAGGCAAGCACTTTTGCCCCCATAAAGGTCATTCTGCGGGCCATGATGAGACCGATGTCGCCGGAGCCGAGAATCATCACCTTTTTGCCCGGCATGATTCCCTCAAGGTTTACAAATTTCTGCGCCGTCCCGGCGGTATAGATACCGGAACACCTCCAGCCCGGTATGGCGAGCGCGCCGCGGGGACGCTCCCTGCACCCCATTGCCAAAATCACGGATTTTGCCTGGAATTGCTGCAGCCCGTTCACATTGCTGACCGCAGTGACCACCCGTTCTTCCGTAATATCCAGAACCATGGTGCAGCACTGATAGGGAATCTGGTACTCGACCACTTTGTCAATGTATTTCTGGGCATATTCCGGACCGGTCAGCTCTTCGTGAAACGTATGCAGTCCGAAGCCGTTATGAATGCATTGTTTCAGGATTCCGCCCAGAGCCTCCTCCCTTTCGAGAATCAGGATGCTCCTGCATCCGCTCTCATAGGCGGATACCGCCGCGGCAAGACCGGCCGGGCCGCCGCCCACAATCAGGATATCGACCGTTCTCATTCCGCCCCATCCCCCTTTTCAAACAGATTGCCGGAAAGCAGCTTTGAGTTTCCGCCGAACTTTGTCACTTCCAGCGGAGAAATATGCAGCTCTTCGCTTAGAATTTCAACCGTCCGCGGCGTACAGAATCCGGCCTGGCATCTTCCCATCCCGGCTCTGGTCCGGCGCTTGATCCCGTCAACGGTTCTGGCGCCCACAGGTCTGCGAATCGCTTCCCTGATTTCCGCCTCCGTAACGGTTTCACACCGGCAAACGACTTTCGCATAGTCCGGGTTGGAGGCGATCGCCCTTGCCCGTTCCTCATTGGTCATTTCCCTGAATTTGGGGATTCCTTTCCGAATCGGATTATAATTCGGATTTCCCTTCGCATGGAGCTTTTCCGCGATTAACTCCGCCAGATAACGGCCGATCGCGGGCGAAGAGGTTAATCCGGGAGATTCCACTCCCGCAGCGTTAAAGAACATCGGAGCATCGGGGGCCTCCCCCAGGACAAAATCATCCCGGTCGCAGTGCGCGCGAATGCCGGAGAACGTCGTAATGACGTCCCGCATCGGAATATGCTCCCACGTAAGACTACCGAACCGAATCGCTTTTGCCAGTCCTTCCGATGTTGTGCGGGTGTCGTCCCGCACGTCGAGGTCCTCCGCCGTGGGACCGATTAAAATCGTTCCGTCCACAGTCGGCGTGACCAGAATACCCTTTCCCATTTTCGTCGGCAGCTGAAAAACAGAGGCGTGAAAAACATCGGCATATTTTTTATCGAGGATATAATATTCTCCTCTGCGCGGCAGGATGCGAATCTTGTCCTCAGAAACCATATTATTGATCTCATCAGAGTAAAGCCCAGCGCAGTTTACAACCGCTTTTGCGGAAAAGGTTCCCGCACCGCTTTGCACAATCCAGCAGTCTTCCCCTTTTTGGATTCCCGTAACCGGCGCGTTGCGATAAAACCGGACTCCGTTTTCCGCCGCGTTTTCCGCATTTGCCACCGTCAGTTCATAGGGGCATACAATGCCTCCCGTTTCTACCAGAAGCGCGGCGCAGGCCGCGGGGCTGATATTGGGTTCCCGTTTTCTGAGTTCCTCTCTGCCGATTACGCTGAGGTTCGGCACGCCGTTCCTTTCCCCCTGATGCTTCAGCTCTTCCAGTTTGGGGATTCCATCTTCTGAAAAAGCGACGACCAGGGACGTGTTCCACTTCAGCGGCACGTCCAGTTCGGAGCACATCTTTTGAAACATGCCGTTTCCCATAACATTATATTTTGCTTTCATTGTGCCGGGCTTCGCATCATATCCGCCGTGAACGATCGCCGTATTGGCCTTGCTCTGTCCCTCGCAGATATCGGAAGCCTTTTCCAGCAAAGCTGTTTTCAGTTGATACCCGGCCAGCATTCTCGCCGTTGTGCATCCCACAACCCCGCCGCCGATAATCAGTACATCCAGCATGACCATGAACACCAACCTTTTTTTGTTTCGCTCTGACGCGAAATACTGTTTCATTTTCTAAAAAACCGCAAAAGAATACAGGGGTAGACAGGACGAATTGTTTGCCCCTGCTTCTTTCACTGTTACCGGATGGAAGTAATACGAATTACCAGGGAATCACTTTAAACAGCAGGCACGCCAGCAGTCCGCCCACAATCGGCCCGAAAATCGGGACGATCAAGCCGTAGCTCCAGTTGGAGCCGCCCTTATTCTTAATGGGCAGCACCGCATGCGCCAGACGCGGACCAAGGTCACGTGCAGGGGTTGATCGCGTATCCGGTCAGGCCGCCGAGGGACATGCCGATGGAAACGATGATTCCGAAAACCAGCAGATAATTCAGGCCGACGCCGCCCGCTCCCTTTACGTTGCCGATCCCCATGATGGTAAAAACAAGAAGGAAGGTTCCGACGAGTTCCGAAAGGAAGTTGCGGGGAAGGTTGCGGATGGCCGGACCGGTCGAGAAGCATCCCAGAATGGTGGCTTGATTCTCGGTCTCGTCAAACTGGTCCTTAAACAGCGCGTAGACAATCAGTCCGCCGCAGAAACCGCCCAAAATCTGGGACACGATATACCCCGGCACCATGCTCCAGGCAAAGCTGCCCGCCGCGGCCAGGGCAATGGTCAGCGCGGGATTGAAATGCGCGCCGGACGCCGCGCCGAACACAAACGCCGGAAGCATGACGGCAAGGCCCCATGCAATGGTGATCTGTACGGAACCGCCGCCCTTCATGCCTGATTTGTTCAGGGTAACATTGGCAACGACGCCGTCGCCCAGAATGATAAGAATTGCTGTGCCGACAAATTCCCCAATATACGGTAACATTATCATACACCTCAATTTCAATCTATTATATTTTCGAATGAATCATTTTAATCTTTTGCCCAGCCGAGAGAACATTTGACCGCCTTATGCCAGCCTTTAACCAATTCGTCGCGCTCACTGTCTTCCATAGCGGGTTCAAAGACTTTCGAGATGCGCCAGTTCTGAATCACTTCTTCTTTTCCAGACCAGTATTTTACCGCGAGTCCCGCCAGGTAGGAGGCTCCCATCGCCGTTGTTTCCACGCAAACCGGACGGCGTACCGGCGCGCCGATCATATCGGACTGAAATTGCATGAGGAAGTCGTTTGCGCAGGCTCCGCCGTCCACCTTGAGCGAATTCAGTTTGATTCCGGAATCCTGTTCCATCGCTTTCAGTACGTCCAGCGTCTGGTAGGCAAGCGATTCCAGCGTCGCGCGGATCAGGTGGTATTTGCTGGCGCCTCTTGTCAGCCCGACAATCACGCCTCTGGCATACTGATCCCAGTAGGGCGCCCCAAGGCCTGTAAACGCAGGAACCACATAGACGCCGTTTGTATCCTTAACCTTTTTCGCCATGTATTCCGAATCCGGCGAGCTGTCAATCAGCCGCAGCTGGTCGCGAAGCCACTGGATGGACGCGCCCGCGACAAAGATGGAGCCTTCCAGCGCGTAATTGACTTTTCCATCGAGTCCCCATGCGATGGTAGTGACCAGCCCGTTCTTGGAATAAACCGGCTTTTCCCCCGTGTTCATGAGCAGGAAGCAGCCTGTTCCATATGTATTTTTGGCTTCGCCGGCCGAGAAACAGGTCTGACCGAAAAGAGCCGCCTGCTGGTCGCCCGCCGCGCCCGCGATTGGAATCGGGCCGCCGAAAATCGTGGGATCCGTTTCCCCGTAGACACAACTCGACGGCATGGCCGCCGGAAGCATGCAGGCCGGGATATTCAGTTCCTTTAAAATTTCCTCGTCCCACTTCAATTCCTGTATATTAAACAGCATGGTACGCGACGCGTTTGAATAATCCGTTACATGTACTTTCCCTTTGGTCAGATTCCAAATCAGCCAGCTGTCCACCGTTCCGAACAGCAGTTCCCCCGCTTCCGCCCTTTCGCGGACACCGGGCACGTTTTCCAGAATCCACCTTAACTTGGTCGCCGAAAAATAAGCGTCGATGACAAGTCCGGTCTTTTGACGGAAGATGTCCGTCAGGCCCTTTTCTTTCAGACTGTCGCAGTATTCGGACGTGCGCCTGCACTGCCAAACAATGGCATGATAGACCGGCTCGCCGGTCTTTTTGTCCCAGACGATAGTCGTTTCACGCTGGTTTGTAATTCCGATGGCCGCAATGTCCTTCGCGCTTGCGTTGATTTTGTACATTGCCTCCTGGGCTACCCCGATCTGCGTGGACCAGATTTCCATTGCATCATGTTCCACCCATCCGGGCTTTGGAAAGTACTGCGTAAACTCCTTCTGAGCCACGCTGATCATCTCGCCTTTTTCGTTAAACAGAATGCAGCGAGAGCTGGTCGTTCCGGCATCCAATGCCATGATATACCGACCCATTTACAATTCCTCCCTTTCTATCCGCATAGAAGAATTCAATTTTATGCAAATTGCATAAAATATCTTGACATCATCCTAGCATTGATTTGTTCTTCTGTAAATACACAATATTTGGCGTTTGTCTATACGAATAAAGGAATTTGTCTAATTACTTCTCTGCCAATCTAGAGTATTATATGATTGTGAGGTGGAAACAAGCATGAAAATTATTTATAACGCCGACAGAAAACTCCTTGTTAAGTAATGAAAAAGACTACTTCGTAATAAAATATACAGGGCTTAAAAATCAATTTATTTCGTATGTTTTACAGAAGGGACTGTTTATGATGAAAGGCTCATTAAAAAGCGCGATGGAAGAAATCGCAAGTGCCATCAAGGCCAATAAAGATTATCTGACGGATCTTGACCGCGAAATCGGCGACGCCGACCACGGAATCAACATGGCGAGAGGCTTTGACGCCGTGATGGCCAAGCTGAATTCCGCTGAACCGGCCGATTTGTCCTCCGGGCTCAGGCAGGTGGCTTTAACGTTGATTTCAACGGTAGGCGGCGCCTCCGGCCCGCTTTACGGGACGGCATTTCTGCGCGCCGGTAAGACGGTGCGTCAAGGCGATATGCTGAATCCCAAGCTTGCGCTCTCCATGTTCCGCGCGGCGGTTGACGGAGTGGAAGAACGCGGCAAAGCAGAGGAAGGCGATAAAACCATGGTGGACGCTCTGGAACCCGCTTATCGCGCCTTTGAGGATACCCTGAAAAGCGGCGGAGATTTTCCGGAATGCCTGGAAGCCGCGCGCGACGCCGCGAAAAAAGGCGTTGAATACACCAAAACCATCCCGGCCAAAAAAGGACGCGCCAGCTACCTGGGAGAAAGAAGCATCGGTCACCAGGACCCCGGAGCCACATCGGTGTGGATTATCCTGAACGCCCTGCTACAATACGCTCAAAAGATTCATAAGGAGCAATAAATATGGTTGGACTTGTGATTGTGTCACACAGCGAAAAGATCGCGGAAGGCGTACGGGACCTTGCAAAGCAGATCGCCGGAGAGGCTGTCAGGATCGAAGCCGCCGGCGGCGTCGCGGATCATAAAATCGGCACGGACGCTTTGCGGATTGAGCATGCCATCCGGCTGGCGGACACGGGAGACGGAGCCGTTGTCCTCCTCGACCTTGGCAGCGCCGTTCTCAGTACGGAAACCGCGCTGGAATTTCTGGACGACGCGCGGCGCGGCCGCGTTTTGATTGCAGACGCACCTCTGGTGGAAGGAACCATGACCGCGGCCATATGCGCCTCAACCGGCGCTTCTTTAAAGGAAGTCGTCTCGGCCGCGAAAGAAGCCTGCAATGCCAACAAGCTATGAGTAGTTACGAAGCGACTGTCCTGTAAAAAATTTATAGTCTTATGTAATAAAGCAAACGCGGCAAAGGCCGCGCAGGTGCGAGCAACCAGCATGTTAAAAGGATTTGCGGCTCTACGCCGCGGAATAAAAGAAAGCGAGGTTGAACTTTATGAAGAAGATTATCAATCATCCCGCGGATGTTGTGGATGAAATGCTGGACGGCATGGTGTACGCCTATCCGCAGTACGTTCGCCGGCTGGAAGGCCTTAACGTGCTCACGCGGACAAAAGCTCCGACTGAGAAGGTTGCCCTCGTCAGCGGAGGCGGAAGCGGCCACGAACCCGCGCACGGCGGTTACGTCGGGCGCGGCATGCTGGACGCCGCCGTGGCCGGAGCCGTTTTTACCTCCCCTACGCCGGACCAGATTTACGAAGCCGTCAAAGCGGTAAACGGCGGCAGGGGTGTTCTTCTGATTATCAAAAACTACACGGGAGACGTTCTGAACTTCGAGATGGCGGCTGAAATGGCCGACGCCGAAGGCATCCGTGTGGAAAAGGTCGTGGTCAATGACGACGTGGCGGTGGAAAACAGCACGTTCACCAGCGGACGCAGAGGGATCGCCGGAACGCTTTTCGTCCATAAGATTGCCGGCGCAAAAGCAGAATCCGGGGGTACGCTGGACGAGGTAAAAGCCGTCGCTGAAAAGGTAATTGCGAATGTGCGTTCCATGGGAATGGCGATTTCTCCCTGCACGGTACCGGAAGCGGGCAAACCAAGTTTCGTGCTGAAAGAAAACGAAATGGAAATCGGCATGGGAATCCACGGGGAACCGGGCATTCAGAGGGAACCCATTCAAACAGCCGACCGGATTGCCGACCGCCTTCTTGAAAAAATATTCGATGACCTGCGGCTTTCCCCAGGGGATGAAACGGCGGTATTGATCAACGGCCTCGGCGCGACACCGCTGATGGAGCTGTTTATTATGAACCGGAGGGGTTGCCGAAGTCTTCGCCGGGAAAGGAATCAAAATTGTAAAAACTTACGTCGGAAACGGCATGACTTCCCTTGAAATGGGCGGATGTTCCATTTCCGTCCTAAAGCTGGATGACGAGCTGAAACAACTCCTCGGCGCACCGGCGGAAACTCCCGCCTTTGTACAGTTTTAACCTAATCATTCATATCCGTTCCGTCCGCTGTACACGGCTGACGGGACGGCAGTCCTGTTATATCCCAAAAAGCAGTCGGCATCAGGAGGAATCTAATGGAACGTATGACTCACACCAAGCAACTGCTTGCAAGCTCCCTGAAAGACTTAATGAAAACCACACCGTTTCGAAAAATAACCGTTCAAAATGTTACCGACCACTGCGGATTGAATCGTCAGACCTTCTATTACCACTTTAAAGACATCTATCAGCTGCTGGAATGGATTTATCAGAATGAAATTTTCAAGCAGGTGAACGGAGTCAATCGCTACAGCTGGAAAAACGCCCTGATCGACGTGCTGCGCTACTCCAGGCAGAACAAGGCCTTTCTGCGAAATATTAACCGTTCGCTGCGAAAAGAGACGGTGGAAAAATTTCTGTACCCCATCCTTTATCGCTGGATCGGCATGATCTATGAAGATGCGTGCTACGGTCTCTCCGTAAACCCGGAAGAAAAGCAGTTTCTGCTCGATTTTTTCACGAACGCGTTTGTCAGCTTCATCATTCGGTGGATTGGCAACGGAATGCAGGAAAGCGAAGAGGAGCTGCTAAAGAAAGCCGAATGGATCAAGGAAATGTTCCTCGGTATGGCGGTCATGCATACCGCTCCTGAGCAGTTCACGGATTCCTCCGGCCTTCCCGTATTTGATTTTACGCGGCGGTGTTCCGCAGCGATGCAGGCTGAAATCTATTGAACCTCTGAGCTATCTTTTCCATACAGTTCAGGCTAAACAGGAAATCGCTTTTCAAGGCTCGCCGGGAGTGGTACAATAGGACCATACTAAAGGAGGAAAGCTCATGGATGCGATTTCCTGTATAGAAGAACGACAAAGCGTAAGAAAATTCCTTTCAAAACCGATTGACAGGGACCTGATTACGAAACTGGTAGACTTGGCCGGGCAGATTCCGTCGTGGAAAAACGCGCAGCCTACAAGATATGCTGCCATTGACAGCAGAGAAATTCTGGACAGGCTCGCCGAAGAAGCGACGCCTGATTTCAATTCCAGAGTTCTGCGCGGCGCGCATGCGGCAGTTGCTGTGACCGCCGTGAAAAAGAGAAGCGGGTTTGAGCGCGACGGTTCTCCTTCCACAAAATACGGAGACGGCTACACCTTTTTCGACTGCGGAGTTTCCTGCCAGACTTTTTGTCTGGCCGCAAAGGATCACGGGATCGGAACCGTCATTCTGGGCGTATTCGACATCGACAAAGCCTCTGCCATTCTGAACGTTCCGCCTGAGGAAGAGCTGATCGCCCTGATTGCTCTGGGCTATCCCGACGGCGAAACACCGAAAGTGAAAAAGAAGGACCATGAAAAACTGCTTCGCTGGCTGTAAGTCCGGCGTCGGCTGACAAAGCCCCGGTGGAGTCCGAAAGGATTCCGCCGGGGCTTTGTTTCACACGCGGGAAATATTAAAACTTCTCATAAGTGTCATAGACGCTCCTGACCGACAGATCTTCGGCAAGCCGCGCCGGATTCAGCGGAACGTCGAGTTCCGTTTTCTTCAAAGCGATGATCCGGTCGGTATGGGCGGAGAGATCAAAATAATTGTCGCTGAAAACCGCGTCGCAGTGCTTCAAATCGAGTTCCACAAATTTAGCGAACGCATCAGCCCGGAGGCGAATGAAAAATCGGTCTTCCTTCTCCGTGATGTCCATTTTAATTCCGGGATTATGGAAATGAAAGTGTTTTGCTTTGCAGAACAGAACGGTTCCCCCGCTCACCCGCTTATCGCCAACACTAAACAAATACTCCAGATAAACGTCATACTTTTTCTCCTCCGTCGTAAATTGCCGTGAAAAGTCCAGGCTTGCGCATTGCTTTGAGGAAAGGGGTTCCGCACATACAGGCATTTCACCGCTCTCAAGCATCTTTGAATCCGGCGTCATCAGCTTCCATTCCAAACAGCCTGTTACGGAAGTTTTCGATTCATTGGAAACATGAAGAGAAACCCGCGTCCCTTCCTCACAGGCGCTGGCAAGAACCGGAGCAAAACACCGTTTCACTGTGTAATGCAGTGCCTTCCACCGGCCGCATCCGTCGATGCCGGACCAAGAAGCGACAGGCCAGCAGTCATTCAGCTGCCAGTAAATCACGCCCATGCACCTTCCGCGGCAGCGTCGCCAGTGTTCCACCCCATACCGAATTCCCTCCGCCTGAATCAGCTGGGAAAGGTAAAGCAGCGAATCAAAGTTGCCGGGATACCTGAAATACTGAGAAATATAATACAATATTTTTTCATTGCCCGTCCCGCTCTTCTGGTGCGATTCCATAACGCGCGAAAAAATGTTCCACTCCTCCGGAGGAGCAAACGTCCTTACGGTTTTCAGGCTTGGGAAGGATTGGAGGCCGAATTCCGACATGAAGCGCGGAACGACCGACCGGTAATCCGTAAACGGCTTTTTTCCATGCCAGACGTCCCAGTCATGCATATCTCCCCTGTTCTCATCATTAGGAGCATGAAAATCACCGCCCGATGACGGCGAAGATGGCCAATACGGAGTATCGGGATCCAGCCGGGAGACAAATTCCGGCAGACTCTTTTCAAACTGCTCCTGATACTCCATCCGATACCGTTTCAGCGATGTCTCGTTTTTCCAGTTCTGAACCCACATCCATTCCATTTCGTTGTTGCCGCACCAAAGCGCAAGCGACGCATGTCCGCGAATCCGTTTGATATTGTCCTCCAGCTCATGTCTGACACTGTCCCGAAATTGTTCGTCAAAGTCATATACCCCGCACGCAAACATAAAATCCTGCCAGACCAGAAGCCCGTAACGGTCGCACAGCTCGTAAAAATAGTCGTCAGGATAGATTCCGCCGCCCCAGACGCGGATCATATTGAAATTGGCGCGAACGCAGCTTCGGATCAATTTCTCGGTTCGGGCTCTGTTTCTGCGGGAAAGAAGGTTATCCTCCGGAATATAGTCCGCTCCCATAGCAAAAATCCTTACGCCATTGATTTCAAACGCGAATGACGTTCCCCACCGATCCCGCTCCCTGACCAGTTTCAGCATCCTCAGCCCGAGTCGAAACTCTTTTTCGTCCAGCTTGCGTTCCCCCTCATACAGAAAAAGAGAAACACTGTAAAGCGGCTGTTCGCCATAGCCGTTGGGCCACCACAGGCGCGGTTCCTTCACCGAAAGGGGAATGGAATTGCTTTCGTCCAAGCTGACCGTCCGTTTTGTCAGAATACTCCCCTCGGGGGATGTCAGCACGGCTTTGACTTGAAAATCATCCCCGGCCCATTTTTCAAGGGATACGGAGATGTTCAGCACCACGCTTGAACTTTGATGAACCTGAGAAACGGAATAATCCCCGATATACGCACGATCGCGGCCGATCAGCATAATGTTCCGCCAAATTCCCATGTCCGGAATCATCGGGCCCCAGTCCCACCCGAACATATAATGCGCTTTGCGCAGATGCGAAATTCCGCCGCTGTAAGCCTCTTCCGAATTGCGAAGCGGCTGCTCTCGCTGCTTTTCCGCAACGAACTGGGTCGGGGAATGGAAAATAACGTCGATTATATTCTCTCCTGGCCGGAGCATCTTCTTACAGTCAAACTCATAGGTTCTGTGCATATTGTCGGTGTTCGCCAGAAGGCAATCGTTGACAGAAAGCGTGCAAAGGGTATCCAGCCCCTCGCAGCGAAGCTGTACCCTGTCATGCCGAAGCAATTCTTCGTCGACAAGAAACGAGCGCCGATATTCAAAATCGCCGTCGAAAATGTTCAGCGTGTCAGATTCGTTGGTTCCATAAAACGGATCTTTTATGAGACCCGCGTCCAGCAAATCGGAACAAACCGAGCCGGGAACCCGGGCGTGCCTCCATTCGGGCTGCCCCACCCTGCGCATCATCCATGATCCGTTTAAATCCAGCACCATGTTACCATCACCGATTTCTTTATTCTGAATCCGGGAAACAAAAAGCATCAGAACCATTGACAAAAAGCCTCAAAACCACTTGGGTTTTGAGGCTTTCAAATCATTTTGGAGGCGTCACCCGGATTCGGACCGGGGATGAGGGTTTTGCAGACCCTTGCCTTACCACTTGGCTATGACGCCAAAAATGGAGCGAACGACGAGGCTCGAACTCGCTACCTCCACCTTGGCAAGGTGGCGCTCTACCAGATGAGCTACGTTCGCATTTTGGTGCCTCCGGGCGGAATCGAACCACCGACACGGGGATTTTCAGTCCCCTGCTCTACCGACTGAGCTACAGAGGCAAATATGGCGACTCGGATCGGGATCGAACCGACGACCTCTAGCGTGACAGGCTAGCGTTCTAACCAGCTGAACTACCGAGCCATCTGAAATGGTGGGAACAATAGGACTCGAACCTATGACCCCCTGCTTGTAAGGCAGGTGCTCTAACCAGCTGAGCTATGCTCCCGGCTGTTCGCACCGTTTCATCAGCGACGTGTTATATAATACAATATTTATCCGCAGTTGTCAACAGGAAAAACTACTTTTTTTCAAGTTTTTTACCATTTTATTCATTATGCCTCTAAGAAAAATTCATTCGCTCCAGTACTCTGCGCCGGCCTATTTTACTGCAGCGATAACCATTCGGTCCGTCTTATCCGCCGGAGGCAAAAAGCTTTGATCCGCCCAGACGCCCGCAACACGGAGCCCCGCGCGTTTTAGAAGAGAACACAGCGTCTTGGAATCATAAGCCCGCTCATAAAACCGTTCGGAAGAGCGCTCATAGGCGCTTCCGGACCGCTCGAAAAAATCCAGTGAAACGGCAACCCGGTTTGTCTTTGCCTCAAACGCGTTCTGCCACACGCAGAACAGGCTGCCTAAATCATACACAAACGTGTGGCTGCCGAGAATTTCCCGGTGTTTATAAACGGTATTCGCGTCAAAAACAAAGCATCCGCCCGGGTTCAGGCAGGCCGAGACCCGACGAAACGTTTCAAATACCTGCTGCTGCGTTTCCAAATGATTGACGGAATCGAGAGAGCTGACAACCGTGTCCACCGGGCCGCAAAGCTCCAGCTCTTCCATTCTTTGATTTAACAGCAGCACGGAATAACCCGCAGCGGAAAGCTTTTGCTGCGCAAGCGTCAGCATATCGGCGGAAGCATCCAGACCGATGACTTCGACGCCGCGCCGGGCGAGCTCCAAAATCAGGCTGCCCGTGCCGCAGGCAAGGTCCAGCGTAAGGCCCGGCTGGTGCCCAAGGCGGCTGAAAATACTGAAAAGATAATCGGCGCGTTCCCCGTAGGAAACTCCCGCAATCAACGAGTCATAATAACGCGCAAATGTCGCATATTCCATTTTATTTGGCTTTCTCGCTGTCTTCCAGCTTCTGAAAAACCATATTGTAACCATCGCAGCCGTAATGAAGGGAACGGTTTACACGGCTGATCGTGGCCGTTGAGGCTCCCGTAGTCGCAACAATATCGCTGTAAACTTTTTTATTGTTCAGCATGTGCGCAACCCACAGCCGCTGCGACATGGCCTTGATTTCCGGAACCGTGCAAAGGTCTTCAAAAAACGCATAGCATTCTTCCGGCGTCTTCAATGTAAGAATTGCGCTGAATAAAAAATCGACGCTGTCGTCCTTCAACTTTGAGTTCAATTCAACCACTCTCCCAACTTTATCAGAATATCATTTCAGCGCATAAAAGTCAAACAGGATCGATCCATATCATTGCTTTTCCGCAATATCACAAGCCGACAAAATCCTTTCAAGGATCGCATCGGCGCCCTCCCCGTTCACGGCGGAACAGGGTACCACCA
Organism: Caproicibacter fermentans; assembly: GCF_014303955.1. Classification (NCBI taxonomy): domain Bacteria; kingdom Bacillati; phylum Bacillota; class Clostridia; order Eubacteriales; family Acutalibacteraceae; genus Caproicibacter; species Caproicibacter fermentans. The sequence continues at coordinate 655,244 of NZ_CP060286.1, forward strand.
CAATTTCAGGACAGGCGGCAAACTCGCTGCGATACATCTCTTCCTGGGACCTGCGTCCGGTTTTGTTGAGTTTGTCACACTTTGTAGCGGCTATCAGACAGGGAATGCCGCTGTCAGTCAGAAAACGGACCATTTGAAGATCATCCTGCGTCGGTGCGTGCCGAAGATCCATCAGCTGCACAACCAGGCGGATATCCCTCGTCTGATGAAAATAGCCTTCCGCCAGTTCCGCCCACCGAAGCTTTTCGGATTTCGAAACCTTTGCGTAACCGTACCCCGGAAGATCGACAAACCGGCAAAATCCCAGATTGTAAAAATTAATGGTGGCTGTCTTGCCCGGAGCCGAGCTGGTCCTCGCCAGCGACTTTCGGGAAAGCAAGCGGTTAATCAAAGAAGATTTTCCCGCATTCGACCTGCCGGAAAAAACAATTTCCGGCAGGGTTGAAGCTGGGAGCTGATCCGCGCGTCCGGCGGATAATTCAAAAAATGCTGTTTCAATACTCATATTTTAATTACCATTACTGAGGAATCGAGGCTGCGCCGGTGGATGGGCGGTCCATGTTTTTCGGCGCCGAAAGCTGCATCGTTTCCGGCGTTTCCGAAGCCTTCTGCGGGATCGGCATCTTCGTCAGCGCAATCTTCAAAACCTGATCAATTTTATCAACAGGCTCAAACTGGATGGAGTTTTTTACCACCGTATCGATCTCTTCCAGGTCGGATACATTCTCCGCCGGAATAATGACGGTTTTGATGCCGGACCGATAAGCCGCCATTGTTTTTTCCTTCAGGCCGCCGATCGGCAGAACGCGGCCCAGCAGCGTAATTTCGCCGGTCATGGCGACGTCGTGCCGAATGGGAATATTGCAGAGTGCGGAGGTAATCGCCGTTGCCATTGCCGTACCGGCGGACGGACCGTCCTTCGGAATTGCGCCTTCGGGCGCATGAATGTGAATATCGTATTTTGTGTAGAAATCATGGCTGATTCCAAGATTGCCGGCTCTGGTTCTGATGCAGCTGATCGCAGTACGCGCGGATTCCTTCATAACGTCGCCGAGCGAACCGGTCAGTTCCAGTTTACCGGTCCCGTCCATAACGGCGACTTCAATCGGCAAAAGGGTTCCGCCGACGCTGGTCCATGCCAGGCCGTTGACCAGGCCGACCATATCCTGCTTACTTGCGTTTTCCGGCTTAAACTTTTCGGGTCCGAGAAGCTCCTCGAGCTTTTTCGGGCTGATCGTGATTTTCTTTTTCGCGTCCTCAACAAAATATTTGGCGCATTTTCTGCACAGGGACGCAATGCGGCGTTCCAGAGTTCTGACTCCGGCTTCCCTTGTGTAGCCGTCAATCAGTTTATGAACGGCCGCGGGGGCAATCTTCATCTGCGAAGGGCTGATTCCGTGCTTCTTCAGCTGCTTTGGAATCAGGTGCTTCACTGCAATATTATATTTTTCCAGATGCGTATAACTCCCCAGAGTAATGACGTCCATGCGGTCGAAAAGAGGTTCCGGAATTGTGCTCGCGTCATTCGCAGTCGTGATAAACAGCACGTTGCTCAAATCAAAGGGCATATCGATATAGTGATCGTAAAAAGCGTTGTTCTGTTCAGAGTCCAGAACCTCCAGCAGCGCGGAGGACGGGTCGCCGCGGAAATTATTGCCCATTTTATCGATTTCGTCGAGCAGAATCAGCGGATTGTTGGTTCCGGCCTGTTTCAGCGCGTTGATAATCCGGCCGGGCATGGAGCCGATATAAGTGCGGCGGTGCCCCACAATATCGGATTCGTCCCGGACGCCGCCGAGCGATACGCGAACGTATTTGCGCCCGATCGCTTCCGCGATGGAATGGGCAATCGACGTCTTGCCGACGCCCGGAGGGCCTACAAGGCAGATAATTTGTCCCTTGATCTCCGGAGACAGCTTTTTGACGGCCAGAATTTCAAGAATACGCTCTTTCACCTTTTCCAGACCGTAATGCTCACGGTCAAGAATTCTTCCGGCCTTTTTCAGGTCGATGTGTTCCTTGCTCGAAACGTTCCACGGCAATTCCAGACAGGTTTCCAGGTAGCTGACGATCACGCTTCCCTCGTGAGAGCCCTCCGGCATTTTAGAGAGACGGTCGCATTCTTTCATCAGCTTGTCGTGCTGTGCTTTCGGAAGGCCGAGTTTTTCAATGCGGTCGCGCAGATCGTCCGCTTCCTGCTGAGGATTGTCGTCTTCGCCAAGTTCATAGGAAATGGCTTTCATCTGCTCGCGCAGAAAATATTCCCTCTGATTGCGGTCGATTTGTTCTTTCGCCTTTTCACTGATCTGCGTTTCTATGGAAAGGACCTGTGTTTCCTTCTTCAGAATTGCGGCAAGCTTCTCCAACCTGCGAACAGGGTGCAGTTCCTCCAGAATCGTCTGCTTTTCTTCAAAGTCAAACATGATATTGGATGCAATATAATCCGCCAGTTCCCCGCAATCCTTTTTTTGAACCACGCCGATGACAATATCCGGCGGAATGTGGGTATAGTTCTGGATGAACTGTTCAAACAGGTTCTGCGTATAGCGAATCAGCGCCTCCGCCCTGCGGGTAGAACGGAACGGCAGCGTTTCAACTTTATTTAAATTGACCAGCAGGAAAGGGCTCACCGATTCATAGGACAAAACGGAAGCCCGGTAAAGTCCTTCGGCAAACAGCCGAACCCCGTCGTCGCTGCGCCGGATGACCTGCTTGATTTTTGCCACGACCCCCATGGAATAGATATTTCCCTCTGCGGGGTCATTGTCCGCAAGATCTTTTTGTGTGACAAGGAAAATCAGTTGATTTTCCTCCATTGCCTTTTCGAGGGCCAAAATGGACTTGCGGCGGCCGACGTCAAACTGCAGCAGCATGCCCGGAAAAATAACGAGCCCTCTCAGTGCAAGAGCCGGAATCTGGCCGGCCCCGTGCTGTATGTCAGTTTCATTCATACTCATAAAAAGCTCCTTGAAAAAAAAGCTGTTGCAGGCGAATCGTTTACCGCGCTGCAACAGGCAAATTGATTGGTCAGGAAGCGGTGTCCTTTCTTCCCCTTTTACTTGGGGCCGTGATCTTGAGCGCGACCGGCTTTCGCTCCGGGTTATAAGTGATTTCCGGCTTTGCTCCGTCTTCCACTGCATCCTTTGTAATGATTACTTTCTCAACCGTATAATCGGACGGAACATGATACATCAAATCCGTCAACATATTTTCAAGAATGGAACGCAGGCCCCTTGCACCCGTGCGCCGTTCAAGCGTTTTCTGTGCGATCGCGCTGAGCGCTTCCGGTTGAAACTCAAGTTCTACCTTATCCAACTGGAAAAGCTTTTTATACTGGTTGACAAGACTGTTTTTCGGTTCGGTCAGGATCCGGACCAGCGCGTTCTCGTCCAGGCCGTCAAGCGCCGCAATAACAGGGAGCCTTCCGACAAGTTCCGGAATCAATCCGAATCTGACAAGATCGTGCGGAATCACGTCCTTCATCCAGGAGGTGGAGTCCAGTTCGGCTTTGCTGCGCACCTGCGCGCCGAATCCGATGGAGGATGAGGCCGAACGACGCTCGATAATCTTGTTTAAGCCGTCGAACGCGCCGCCGCAGATAAAGAGAATGTTCGTCGTATCAATCTGCAGAAACTCCTGCTGCGGATGTTTTCTTCCACCCTGTGGAGGAACATTGGAGACCGTACCCTCCAATATTTTCAGCAGAGCCTGTTGCACACCCTCACCGCTGACATCCCTCGTAATGGATGGATTTTCTGATTTTCTGGCAATTTTGTCGATTTCATCAATATAGATAATTCCGCGTTCCGCTTTTTCAATATCAAAGTCAGCCGCCTGAATCAGACGCAAAAGAATATTTTCAACATCTTCGCCCACATAACCGGCTTCCGTCAAAGTCGTTGCGTCGGCAATGGCGAACGGCACATCCAGTATTTTGGCAAGTGTCTGGGCAAGCAGTGTTTTTCCAACGCCCGTCGGCCCCAAAAGAAGGACATTGCTCTTCGTCAACTCAATATCGTCTTTGTCGCGGCCGTAATAAATTCGTTTATAATGGTTATACACCGCGACCGATAGGGCAATTTTGGCTTCTTCCTGCCCGATGACATATTCGTCGAGCTGTTTTTTAATCTCCTGCGGCTTCGGCAGCTCCGCGGCTGATTCGCTGTAACTTTCCTTCCTTGTGGAAAGGTTTTTTTCATCGTTCAGGATAGATGTGCAAAGCTCGATGCATTCGTCACAGATGAAAACGCCGGGTCCCGCGATCAGGCGGCGCGCCTCGCTCTGCGGTTTTCCGCAGAAGGAGCAGCAGATTTCTCTTCCTTTATTATCATCGTTATTCGGCATTCAATCACCCTATTTCGTCGAATCTTCGTGGCCTTGTATCACTTTGTCAATCAATCCGTAACGGACCGCGTCCTCCGCAGTCATAAAGTTGTCGCGTTCGGTGTCCCTCATAATCACCTCAAGAGGCTGCCCGGTGCGCTCGGAAAGAATTTCATTCAGCTTTTTCTTGATGTGCAGCATATGATCGGCCTGAATTTTAATATCCGTGGCCTGGCCCTGCGCGCCGCCGCTCGGCTGATGAATCATAATATCACTGTTGGGCAGCGCGTACCGCTTTCCTTTCGCGCCCGCCGCCAGAAGGAACGCCCCCATGCTGGCAGCCATGCCCATGCAGATGGTGGAAACATCGCACTTAATGTACTGCATGGTATCGAAAATCGCGAGGCCCGCCGTAACGGAGCCCCCGGGGCTGTTGATATAAAGGCTGATATCTTTCGTCGGATCCTGGCCCTCCAGATACAATAGCTGAGCGACCACAAGACTGGAGGTCACATCATTCACTTCGTCCGTCAGCATTACGATTCTGTCGTTTAAAAGACGAGAAAAAATATCGTAGGAACGCTCGCCCCGATTAGTTTGCTCAATTACATAGGGCACTAAACTGCTCATTTCTAAAATCCCTCCAGTTGCCAGCAATATTAGAGCATTGGCGAAATCTTATTAATTATTCCGTCATCCGGCATCTTTTTATATATGCAGGCCTTGATATTGCAATTATTCCTTTTCTTCGGCCACCACGGCGCTGCCGCGAACCAAATCAAAAGCTTTTTCCACCGCGATATCCTGAACTAAATCTTCTTTACGGATTAAGGACTTTACCTTATCGGAATCCATCTTGTAACTTTCCGCCAGTTTGGCATACTCCTGCTCAACATCTTCATCGGCCGGAACGATTCCTTCGAGCTCCGCGATTTTTTCGAGCGCAAGGCGCAGCTTGACCTGACGCTCAGCCTGCGGGCGGAACTGACCGCGGATCGCGTCCTTATCCTGACCTGTATACTTCATGTAGGTATCGACATTGAGACCCTGCGACTGAAGACGATAGCTGAAATCGCGCAGATCGTCGTTAATCCTGTTTTCATACATTGCTTCCGGAATTTCAGCTTTCAGCCTGGAAACGACCTCGTCGATCAGTTTATTGTCAAGATCGTCTTTGGCTTTTTCTTCCCTTGCCTTAGTCAGTTTTTCGCGGATATCCGCGCGGTAGGCATCCAGCGTATCAAACTCGCTGACATCCTTGACAAAATCGTCGTCGACCTGCGGGAGCTCCTTCATCTTGATTTCATGAAGCTTTATTTTGAAAACCGCTTCTTTTCCGGCGAGCTCCTCCGCGCCGTAGTCTTCCGGGAATTTTACGTTGACTTCAAACTCGTCGCCGGATTTGTGCCCGATCACCTGATCCTCAAAGCCGGGAATAAACTGACCGGAGCCCAACTGCAGACTGTAATTTTCCGCTTTTCCGCCGGAAAATGCTTCGCCGTCGACATATCCGTCAAAATCGATTACCGCGGTGTCTCCGTTCTGGGCTTCCCTGTCTTCCACGGTTACCATTCTTGAATTGCGGTCGCGCACCTTTTCAATTTCCGCGTCCACATCCGCATCGGCCACTTCTGAAATCTTTTTTGTTGCGGGAATGCCTTTATATCCCTCGATCTCCACTTCCGGCTTCGTAGTGATGGTCGCCTTGAACACAAGCCCTTCCTTATCGGCGGAAACCAGATCGAAATCAATTTTATCCTCAATCATTTCAAGCTTAGCTTCTTCAATCGCCTGTTCAAGCGCGCCCGGATATACGGAGTTGATTGCTTCATCGTAAAAAACATTTTCTCCGTAGTACTTTTCGATAAACTTACGGGGCGCCTTTCCCTTGCGGAACCCAGGAATCGTGATTTTTTTGCTTTCTTTATGATAAGCCGCAGCTACGGCTTTTTCAAATTCTTCAGCATCCACAAGAACCTCCAGCTGGTAGCGGTTCTTTTCCACCTGAGTGGTCGATTTTAAACTCATTTTTCATTTCCTCCTGCAAATCTGCGATTGTCTAAGCTATTATATCACATGGAATGTAAAGTTTCTACCTTTCCCTGAAATGTTTTTAATTTATTCATTTTACTAAAATTGGCGAAAATCCAAGGTAATCACAGGAAATAAGATGCATGCGGATACCCCTGTACTCCCCGTCCGGCGCCCGTTTTGCCGCAAGGCTGCCGTGAATATGGCCGAAATAGCAGTCGCTGATTTTATGACTTGTCAAAACGTCCAAAATCTCCGTGCACTCCATTCCGTCGTAAACGGGCGGATAGTGCAAAAACACAACCGGTTTCAGGCCCAGCCTTTCCGCATCGTCCAGTGATGCATTCAGCCGGCCGACTTCACGGCTGACTATTTTTTTGTCCTGCTGACTTTCGGCATTGTAAAGCCAGCCGCGGGTGCCGCAGACAGCCCTGTCTCCCGCCGGCGCGGCGCAGTTGTGTATCAGCCCGATATCCGTAAACCCGTTTTCAGCAAAAAAATGCTCGATTTTTTGTCTGGTGGACCACCAGTAATCATGGTTCCCTTTCAGGATCAGTTTTTTTCCCGGCAGCTCATGGATAAAGCGGAAATCCCGCTGCGAATCCTCCAGCTTCATGGCCCAGGAAATATCCCCGGCAATAACGACGGTGTCTTCCCCGCCGACGACGCTGCGCCAGTTCTTTTGAAGACGCTCGGTATAATTTTTCCAGCCCTCAAACACATCCATCGGCTTGTCGGCACCAAGGGAGAGGTGAAGATCGGCTATCGCATACAATGACATAACGGCACGCTCTCAGACGGATTCAGAATCCAATATTTTCAGCACCGCCGCGCCCATCTCCTCCTTTTTGCAGGAGGAAGAAAAGCGCACCGTCTTCGATTCCAGCGCGGCGATCGGCGCGGGAACCCGGGTGGCGGTCAGTTGTGAAAGGCGGCTCACCGCCTGAAATTCATCGCCGGCCGGGGCATGGTCTTCCAGCGCCCGCAAAACCTCCGGCGCGAATTTGTACGGGCTTGCGGTGGAAACAATCACGGCAGGGGTTTTGCTGTCGCCCGTATCCCGCAGATACTTTTCATAGACGCGGGCTGCAACACCCGTGTGAGGGTCGCAAAGATAATTTTGGTTTGCAAACAGTGATTTTATTTCTTCTCTGGTTTCGTCGTCGCTGCAGAATCCGGCGTAAAACAGCTCTCTGATTTTTGACAGAACCGCTTCGTCCACCTGATATTCACCGGTTTCGTTCAGCCGGCGCATCCAGTCGGCAACCTTTTCGTCGTTTTGGTCCGTCAGATCGTATAACAGACGTTCCAGATTGCTGGAAACAAGAATATCCATCGACGGAGAAATCGTCGTGTAGAATTCGCGGTTTCTGTTGTATTTGCCCATGGTCAGGAATTCCGTAAGCACGTTATTGGCGTTGGAAGCGCATATCAGTTTATGAACCGGCAAACCCATCTTTTTGGCGTAATAAGCGGCGAGAATATCGCCGAAATTTCCCGTGGGAACAATAAAGTTGACCGGCGCCCCCCGCTGAACCGAGTGCCCGGCACACAGGTCGCAGTAAGCGGAAAAATAGTACACGATCTGCGGCAGAAGCCGGCCCCAGTTGATGGAATTCGCGCTCGAAAACATCATGCCCTTTTTCGCGAGGAGCTCCCTCATCTCCGCATCGCCGAAAATCCGTTTGACCCCGGTCTGCGTATCGTCAAAGTTTCCCTCCACCGCACAGACGAAAACATTTCCGCCGCTCTGCGTGCGCATCTGCCTTTCCTGCATCGGGCTGACGCCGTCCTTCGGATAAAAAACAAGGATGCGCGTTCCTTCCACATCCTGGAATCCTTCCAGCGCCGCCTTACCGGTATCGCCGGAGGTTGCGACAAGAATCAGCGCCTCCCGGTCCGACCTGATTTTTTTTAAAGAATGGGTCAGCAGAAGAGGAAGAATTTGAAGCGCCATATCCTTAAACGCACAGGTTGGGCCGTGCCACAATTCCAGATACGAAACATTTTGGTCCAGCTGAAAGACGGGCGCCGGTCCTTCCGGAAAGCGGTCCGGACGGTATGCAAGCTCCACGCATTCTCTCACTTCTTCGACGGTAAAATCAGTCAGATAGCGGGATAGAATGCGCGCGGCGCGCTGCCGATAGCTTTCATTTTCCATCAAAGCCAGTTCCTCTTCGCCGACAGCCGGAAACTGTTCCGGGACAAAAAGGCCGCCGTCCCCGCAGAGTCCCTGAGAAATCGCCTGCGCAGAGGTCGCTTTGCCTGTACGGCTTCTGGTTGACTGATAATTCAATTTCTGTTCCCCCTTGCCAAAATATAGGTTCCGGTTTTGCAGTTTCAATAAAAGGACGAAAAGCAGAATGCGTCTTTGATATGATTCAGGGAGACCACGGAGCGGCCGCTGCCCGAAGTCACAATCCCAATTACGTCAAAACGAGGCTGCAGCAGGGTTTTGTTTTTTTGCAGATACAAAAGGGCCGTCTTTGCGATTTTTCTCTGTTTGCCCGGCGTGACGGCATATTCGGGGCCAACCAAGGAAAATGCCTCTCTTGTTTTGACTTCGGCAAATATAATATACTGACCGTTTTCCGCGATTATGTCGATCTCACCGAACCGGCTATGATAATTCCGTTCCAAAATCCGATACCCGTTTTCGGTCAGATAATCGGACGCAGCCTTTTCCCCAAAGGGCCCTGACGAATTATTCATTGCCGGACCCGGCCAATATCTTTTTTAAAAAGGTTCTGCGGTGCACCGGGCAAGGGCCCTTTTCCCGGAGTCTGTCCATATGCAGCGCGGTCCCGTAACCCTTGTGCTTTGCGAATCCATAGTCCGGATAAATTTCGTCAATCCGGCACATCACCCGGTCACGGCTAACCTTGGCAAGAATGGAAGCCGCCGCAATACTGGCGGAAAGAGAATCGCCCTTTACAATTAGTCTCGTCTCTACGCCGAGGTCAGGCATTCGGTTGCCGTCGACCAGAGCGCAGTCCGGGCAAAGATTCAGCTGATCGAACGCCCGCCGCATGGCGAGGAAAGTCGCCTGAAGGATATTGATTTCATCGATCTCGCCTTCGGTTGCAAATCCGACGCCGTATGCCTGCGCCGTACCGCAAATGACATCATAGAGCTCTTCCCGCTTGTTGGGACTTAACTTTTTAGAATCGTTGAGGCCTTCAATTTGAACCTGCGGCGGGAGGATAACCGCTGCGGCAAACACGGGCCCGGCAAGCGGTCCACGCCCCGCCTCGTCGATCCCGCACACAAGCGGATAGCCGTCGCGCCGTGCTTCTTCTTCGTAAAAATGCCAGTCAGTCATGCCCTTCACCGGCCTTTTCCAATGTGATCCTTCCGATTTTACCCGCCCGAAATTCATCCAGAAGCATGATGGCGGCACGTTCCGTATCGATTGCTCCGCCGCCCGCGCGCATTCCGCGTTTTCTGCCGATCATCTCCAGCAATTCATAACCGCCAAGGCCCGAAATGTCGTTTTCCAGACGGTACCGCTTCGCCAGAAGCCCCGCATAGCCGGCGGCCAGAACCTCCAGCAGCCGGCATGCCAGAGTTTCAAGATCGATGACGTCATCCTTGATCGCACCGGTAAACGCCAGACGTTCCCCTACGGCGGGGTCTTCAAATTTCGGCCACAGAATGCCGGGAGTGTCAAGGACCTCCATCTCTTTTCCCACCGGAAACCACTGGCTGCTGCGGGTGACGCCGGGCCTGTCTTCCACCGATGCACGGCTGTTGCCGGAAAGACGGTTAATCAGCGAGCTTTTCCCAGCGTTCGGGATTCCGGCGACAAGAATTCTGATTCTGCGCCCCGCCATCCCTTTTTCCCGCCAGGCCTCCAGCTTTTCCGCAAGGATGCGTTTGGCCAGCGGCAAAAACCCGTTCAGGCCGTTTCCCGAACGGCAGTCCACAGCAATCGCCCCCATGCCGTGCTCCTGAAAAAACGCAATCCATTCTCTGGTAAAGACGGGGTCCGCAAGATCGGATTTGTTCAGAAGCATGATACGGGGTTTTCCGCCCGCCAGCTGATTCAGCTCCGGATTCCGGCTGCTGTAGGGAATCCGGGCGTCGATTACTTCCGCCACAGCGTCAACCAGCTTGATATTTTTTTCCATGAGCCGACGGGTTTTGGCCATATGGCCGGGAAACCACTGAATCGGCCGGCCTTCCTGCATGAATTTACCCCCTTAAGAATTTACTTTTCCAAAGCGGTCAAACGGATAAAGGACCCATTCCGCCTTGCCCAGTATAAATCGCTGGTCCACCATTCCCACGTCGCGGCTGCGGCTGTCGTTGGAAACCAGGCGATTGTCGCCAAGCACAAAGACACACCCTTTCGGTACGGTCAGCGGAAATTGATAATCCGAAGGCTGTTTGGTAATACCGTTTTGAATATACCGGGATTCGTCCAGGCGTTTTCCGTCGACAATGACGGTGCCGGACTGAAAATCAATATTAACCGTTTGGTTTTCAAGCGCAATCACCCGCTTGATAATCGGTTCCGAAAGCCCCTGCGTATGGGTAATGACGACTACGTCGTCCTGCCGGGGTTTGTAAAACCCGCTGAAGAGAAGGATTCTGTCGCCGGAGCGCAGATTGGGCAGCATGGAAGGCCCGCTGACACTTACGATCCTAACCGAAAAGGAGAACAGAAGCACAACAATAATCAGGGAGGTGATCAGCGCCTCGATCCATTCGTAACAGTTAACGGCGAAGCCGTTCGTTTTGGACGGCTTTTTCCCCTTTTCCGCTTCCGGCTCCGCTTTTTCCAACGGGAATTCAACTCCTTACCCAATTACATAACGTTTTATTTTACAATAGAATGGAACGGGTTCAAAAGGAAAACCACCTTGCCGATCACATACCGGCAGTCGATCATTCCCACTTCCTGAAACCGGCTGTCTTCGGAAATGGTGCGGTTGTCCCCCAGAACAAAAATATGGCCTGCCGGAACTTTCTGTGGAAATTTAACGTCATACTGGTCTTTTGTAATTCCGTTTTTAATATACGCGGACTCGTCAATTTCTTTTCCGTCGACAGATACGATGCCGGTCGTAAAATCGATATTCACCGTCTGTCCTCCGGTCGCGATCACGCGCTTGATGATGCGTTCCTTCAGTCCGGTTCCGTTCGCATCGATTACCACAACGTCCCCCTGAGAAAGATTCCTGCTCAGGCAGGATACCAGGACCCGGTTGCCATTATAAAAATTGGGTTTCATGGAATCCCCGTCAACAACGATATTGACGCGGAACAGAGACACAAACAAAATCATGATGACGGAAAGCGAGATAATCAGGGCTTCGATCCACTCATAGCAATTCTCCGCAATCCGGTTCTCAACAGCACCGTTTTCCTGCAGGGAATCGGCATCCGACACATCCTTCATTCTATTTCCTCCGATCAAAAGAACAAAAAAGGGACACCGAAATGTCCCTTCCCATGCGCTGTATGAATTCTCTTACTGGATTTTGCTCTTGACCTTTGCGGCCTTGCCGACCCTGCCGCGCAGATAATACAGCTTTGCCCTGCGGACATTACCTCTGCGGATGACTTTGACTCCCTTTACATTCGGGGAATGCAGCGGAAAAACCCTTTCCACGCCAACGCCGTAGGAAACGCGGCGGACCGTAAAGGTCTCGCCGACACCGGAGCCTTTGCGGGCAATAACGGTTCCCTCAAAAGCCTGAATTCTTTCGCGTTCGCCTTCACGGATGTTAACGTCGATCCGAACGGTATCGCCGATTTCAAAAGCGGGCAGCTCCGCTTTCATCGAATTTTGTGAGATTGTCTTTAAAGCGTCCATGATGAATCCTCCTAAATTTCAGACATTCATGCCGTCGGCAGAGGACTGTCCGTTTCAATGCCATAAAATTTTTTCAGGCATTGAATCCCATCGGATTTCTCCGACGGATCTCAAATGCTTCTCTATCATATCACATTCCTGCGAACCGCGCAACATTTTTCTGACAGGCATGCCTCTATTTTTCGTGCTGCAGAAGGTGGAGCGCAAAACCGCCGAAATCGGGCTCGAGATATACCGCTTTTACCCTTCCGTTTTCGTCACGGGCCAGCGTTTCTTCGTGAAACCGGATACCGGAAGTCTTTAAAAAAGAGTACGCGCGTTCCGCGTCGCGGGTGCCGATTGCAACGTGCCCGCCTTTGTTGTAAAACGGGGCTTTCATCAATTCAAACAGGCTGCCGGAAAAATAACTTTTTTCATATTCCGTCACATTCTGAAACAGCACGGAGGACAGGGCTTCACCGAGCGCCTTCGCCTCGCCGGAGGAAGCGCAGTTGATTCCCACATGCGCGATATGAAAGTCAAGATGTTCCAGAATCGTCTCGCGGACGCTCTGTTCAATCCGGTCAAATCTGCGGTTTTCTATATCGTCGTAGCTGAGCATAAAATCCCCGCCGGCAGCCGCAACCTTCGAACAAGAAAGGTACTCGTTCATTTCTTTTCTGGTCAGATCTCCGGTCGGGACAAATTTGACCTGCGGATACGGGCCCGAGAAAAGCTGCATGGTCTTGAGTCCGCCCATTTGAATGGCGGGGAAGAACTTAAGAACCGTCAGTCCCATGGAAACGGCCCGATGAACCTCCGACGGCGTAATGCAGCCCGGCACCACCGGCAGATTCTCCTTTTGGCAATACCGGATCACTTCTTCGCTGAAATCCGGGGATACAATGAATTTTGCTCCGCACTCCTTCGCTTTTTCAGCCTGTTCCACCGTCAGCACCGTACCGGCCCCGATACAGAAATCCGGCATCTCCGCCGCGATTTTTTGAATACACGCGGCGGCGGCTTCCGTGCGGAACATTACCTCCATCAGCGGAAGGCCGCCTTTCCGAAGCGCTTTCGCAAGCGGCAGCGCGTCTTCCTCCCTTTTGATATTCAGGACAGGGATCATCCCGTAGCTTTCTATCAAATTCAATACCGACCTCATAAAAACACAACCCCTTCTTTTTTTGATTAAGACTTCGTCTTCTCCGATTCTCTTAAAAAAGCTTCGACCTCTTTCATCGTGGGAATGGAACCGGCCGCGCCGCGCCGGCTGACCGCCAGGGATGACGCGGCGGAAGCAATGCGAAGCGCAAGAGCCGCGTCGTTGTTTTTCAGTATGCCGGCAAGGTAAAAACCGGTAAAGGTATCACCCGCCGCCGTGGTGTCTTCGATCGGCACATCGTATATGCCATGACTTAGCCTTCTGTTTTTGTCGGCATAGACAACGCCCTGTTTTCCAAGCGTAAGTACTATTTTCACCTCAGGATATTTTTTCAGCAGCAGGTCCGGAATCTCATCCAGCTGTTTTGCCCCGCTGATTTGCAGTCCTTCGATTTCATTTAATAAGAGCGTATCGGCCGCCTCTATGGGGCACTCGAAAAGCTGCCGGTTGACGGGGGAAGGATTCAGAAAAATTCTCATCCCCCGTTCCGACGCCTGTTTCATTAAAAACGGAAGCTCTGAAATTTCATTTTGAAGGAGAAGAACATCTCCGTTTCCAAACCCGGAAAGAACCTTACAGATAAAATCACGCGTTATTTCCTGGTTGGCTCCGCCGTAAAGGACAATGCAGTTCTGGCCGCCGCGGTCAACCTGAATCATCGCACTGCCCGTAAACTCATGGCCAGTGTCGAGCAGCGACCAATCCGCGCCGCATTCATCCAATATCTTCTGAAAAACAGGAAGGTCTTTTTCAGCCAGCGCACCGGCGAAAAAAACAGCCGCTCCGGCTCTTGCCGCAGCGACAGCCTGATTAAACCCTTTTCCGCCGGTAGAAAGCGTCATCCGATTGGAGAGAATGGTCTGCCCCGGCAATACAATAGAATCCACTTGAAATACATAGTCAAGATTTAATGAACCAAAATCCAGAATTTTCATAACTTCACATCCGACTGTTCTGTCGATTTTCCCGCATGAGGGCCGGTGGAATCTCGAACCACCAGTTCCGCATCCACCAAAACCTTCAATACGGTCTGATCTCCTTCAAATATTTTGTCCATCAGGCGCGACACCGCCATTTTGCCCATGGTCTTCTTATGAATTTTCAGCGTTGTCAGGAGCGGTTCCGAAATGCTGGCAAGCATCAGGTCATCCATTCCAATGACGGAAATATCGTCCGGTACCCGTTTGCCCGCCTGCCGGAACGCCCTGAGGGCGCCGACCGCCAGAATGTCGTTGTCTGCGAAAAAAGCTGTTGGAAAATCCCTTCTGTCTTCCGCGTATTTCAGCAGCATCTCATAGGAAGTATCCAGATCCGGCTGAACATAATACGTATCCGCGGAATTGACCGGAAGATTTTCTTCCTGCATGGCGCGCAGGAAACCCACTTCGCGGGCATGAAAATTGTCCGTAACGTATTCGCTCCGGATATGCCCAATCCGGGTGTGCCCGAGAGATTTCAAGTAGGAAACCGCCGAAAACACCGCGTTTTCATTATTCATGACAACCGCGTCAAAGCTCTGGTTTCTCATTTCATTGTCAACCACCACAACAGGGGCCGTCAATTTTTTAAGAAAATCGGAATCCTCCGCGCGGTATTCCGTGCCAAGAAAGATAATCCCGTCATCCTGTTCCGCGTTGATTTCTTCAATCATCCGTTCCAGATTGTCGGAAGTCACATTGGTTATTTTTAAATTAATCCCAGCGGAACGCGCTCCGTCCTCAATGCCGTCAATCACGCGGGTGATAAATTCGCCGTTATGTTCAACCAGAAGACCTTTGTCCTTGTATTTGATAAACCGAATACTTTTCCGGTCCGTGCGGTTGTACGACCTTTTCTGATGGTATCCGGATTCCTCCAGAAACGTCCTTACTCTCTGTCTCGTTTCAACACTGACGCCGTCTTTGTCATTCAGCACCAGGGAAACCGTGGCGGGAGATACGCCCGCCAGTTCCGCTATTTCTCGAATTGTCATCATGAGCAGCCCCTTCGGTATTCGTTTCTATTCACTGTTCTTCATTATAAAGCAACAAAAGAAACATTTCCATATCGTGGAGCCGCATCGATAAATTTTTTCGACTTTCCGCTCCCGGAAATCTTTAAGATTAAGTTGTTTCTCTCTTCCGCTGCACCATTGACTTGACGATCGGGTACAAAAACACCGTGGCAATCAACAGAAGCAGAACCAGCGTAACGGGTCTGGTAACAAATATCGCATAGCTCCCATTGGACAAAACCAGAGCTCTTCTCAAATTGGATTCCAGCATACCGCCCAGCAAAAGTCCGAGAATAAACGGTCCGACCGGAAATCCGCCGCGTTTAAAAGCAAATCCGAGAAGGCCGGCAAGGGACATGACGATCACGTCAAAAATGCTGTTGTTCAGCGCAAAGGAACCGACAATACACAGAACACAGACCGCAACCCAAACCGTCTGAGGCTTTACATTCAGAACCTTCGCAGATGCTTTCGCGGTTAAAAGTCCAAATATCATCATCAGGACGTTGGCCAGGATCATCAGCAGCATGATATTGATGACAAACGGCTTATTGTCCGTAAACATCTTGGGTCCCGGCTGCATTCCGTACATGGTAAGCGAACCGATCAGAATCGCGCTGACGGAGTCGCCGGGAATCCCCAGCGTAAGCATGGTTGTCAGGGCGCCGCCGATTACCCCGTTGTTCGCGGCACAGCTGACGGCCAGCCCCTCCATCGAACCGTTTCCGTATTCTTCCGGATGCTTGGACATTTTTCTGGCCTGTCCCCAGCAGATAATGGAGGCGATGTCTCCGCCCGCCGCCGGGATTGCCCCAACGACCGTTGCGACGAGAGATGCGAAAAAGGTCGGCGCGGCAAGCGCCTTTGCCTCCGATTTATTTGGCAGCACACGTCCTAGCTCCAGATTGGCCGCTTTTTCCCTGGCTTCCCTGTCCTGCTGAGACTGTTTGTATTCAAAAATCTGAGACAGGACCTCTCCGATTCCAAACATCCCGATCATGACAGGCAAGAAGGAGATGCCGGCGAGCAAATCGGTAGAGCCCATTGTGTAGCGCTTGACGGACAGGATCGGGTCCAGACCGACTGTGGAAAGCAGAAGGCCGAGGAATCCGACCGTGACCCCTTTCAAAACAGAAGTTCCGGAAACTGTAATCATCATGGAGATGCCGAACAAAGCGAGGGCGAAATACTCGGTCGGACCGAATCCCACGGCAAACTTTGCAAGGGGAAACGAGAAAAAAATCAATGCTACCGTACTGATAATTCCCGCAATAGCGGAATAAATCACATTGATTCCAAGCGCAAGCCCGCCCTTGCCCTGCTTGTACAGCGCATAGCCGTCGAACGTGCTCGCGATGGAAGCCGGCGTTCCCGGCGTATTAATCAGAATTGCAGAGATCCCGCCCGCAAAGATCGCGGAATTCCAAAGTCCGATCAGCATTGCAAAGCCCTGATCGGCAGGCATCCAGAAAGTGATCGGCGTCAGAATAGCGATTCCCATGGTAGCCGAAAGACCTGGAAGGGCGCCGATGACGGCACCGGCTATTACGCCAATCAGCAGAGAAAGCAGCACCATCGGCTGCATTAATTGTAAAAAGCCTTGAACCCATTCCGTCATAAAGAGCACCCCTTAAATGGCAAATTGAACTTTCAGCCCCAAATTAAAAATACCGTAAATCAAGGCCACGAAAATGATGGAAAACAACAGATTATACTTCCAGCTTCTGTGGTAGATCCAGTTGACAAACATACAAAAGGCCAGCGCGGCAACTACAAAATGGATCAGTTTCCACAGGATAAAGAATGCCAGAATTGCGCAAACAGTCAGCAGTAAAGGACGAATGTTCGGTCTTTGCTCCTCGTCCATCTCAAAATAAGCGAATTTGCCGTTATCTTTTAATCCTTTCACAAAAAGAGCCAGTCCGAACAAAATTACGGCTGACGAAACAATAACCGGAAAAAATCCCGCTCCCGGCACGCCGCTGATTGTAGAAGACGACATGCCAAGACCGATTCCCGGAATAAGAAACCAGACGCCCACCCCCGCAAACAAGCAAGCCCGGTATCGTATCACCTTTATACATAAGAAACCTCCGTTTCAAAGGCAGTGCAAAAATCTTTTGCCGGGTGGAAGCCCCCTTCCACCCGACAGAATGGCGTTACTGCTTTACAATTCCCAGCTGCGGGATCAGGGCTGAATAATCGGTCAATTCTTTCTTCGCCTCGGTATCCATGTCGGAACCGCTCATGTACGCGAAGTTATAACCCTTCTGTGACAGAAGCTTTTTCACATCGTCGGAATTGATTGCCGTCTTGGACGCTTTTTCCAGAACGTCTACAATTTCCTGCGGCGTATCCTTTGGAACCGCAAATCCGCCCCAGCCCTGAACACTGACGTCAATGCCCTGCTCTTTTGCCGTTTTGATATCCGGATAAATCGAGGAACGTTCGTCGCCGATGACGGCAAGAATCTTCAATTCGCCGGAATCAACGCTTGACTGAACCTCCGACGGGCTGACTGCCGTAGCATCGATGTTTTTGCCAAGGAGTGCAGCCACGGCAGGAGCCGCTCCGTCAAACGGAACATGGGTGAACTTGCAGCCGGTTTTCTGTTCAATGCTGGCCGCGGCAATCTGCCAGATCGAACCGGTTCCGGAATTTCCAACCTTTACTTCGCCGGGATGAGCCTTCGCATAATCGACAAAATCCTGAAGTGTTTTCCATTTGGAATCGCTCCGAACCGTAATGGCCGCCGGAATCGTCATCGCCCTTGCGATAAATTTGAAATCGTCGGTGGAAAGCGTTGTGAAGCCAAGCGCCTTCAACATCGTGGACTCAACCGGCATGTAGGCAATCGTATATCCGTCCGCCTTGCTGTTTTTTACATACTCCAGACCCACGGCTCCGGAAGCACCTGTCTTATTGGTGACAATAACCGGTTTGCCAAGCACCTGCTGAAGCTGGGAGGCATAGATGCGGGCCACCGTATCGGACGCCCCGCCTGCGGAATAAGGTACAATCAGAGAAATTTGTTTGGTCGGAAAGTCGGTTGCTTTCGAGGCTGCGGCAGACGATGCCGAGCCGGAAGCAGATCCCGTACCGCTGCAGCCTGTAAATAAGGCGGCGGTCATGGTCAGGGCCAGGGTTGCGCTGAGTATTTTTTTTAAGTTTTTCATACGAGCTCCTCCTAATCATCTTTATATCGACAGCATTTCCCATAAATGCCGACAATACCTAAATCATAACGGGCGGTTGTTCACAGATATTTTTGGATCTGTTTGACCAGTTCTGCCTTCTGTTCCTCGTTCAGATCGATCAGCGGTTTTCGCATGTGCCCGCCGTTCAGTCCCCTGTAGTCCAAAACAGTTTTAAAGTAAGCCATATCCGCACCGGAACGTATGATTTCGCAGATTTCGTTTGCGATTTTCTGCTCTTTCAGTGCTGTTTCATAGTCACCTTTGCAAAAGGCCTTATAAACGCTGACGAAGTGTTCCGGCATCGGTCCGGAGCAGCCGGACACGGTCCCCTCCACACCCATGGCAAGCGCTGCGAGAAAAAGCCGGTCCGTGCCAAACAACACGGAAAATTTTCCGTCGTTAATCAATAAATAGTCCTTCACGCGAAGCATATCGGGATAGCTGTATTTGATCCCTACAACATTTTTACACCTGTCGGCTATTTCCTGCACTACATGCGGTTTCAAATCATTGGCCGCGCATTGAGGAATAGAATACAGATAAATTGGAAAATCTGTCGGAAGGCCTTTCGCAATTTCCTCGTAGTACAGCACCATTGCCTTATCGTTAACGCCAAAATAGCTGGGAGTCACAATGCCGACTCCATCGGCGCCGATTTTACAGGCATGTTCCGCCAGCCGAACGGTTTCTTTTAACGTCATGGCGCCTGCATGTATGTAAACAGGCACCCTACCGTCCGCTTTCTTCACGACAGTCTGGGCAACAAGCTCCCTTTCCTCCGGGGACATCAGGTACATCTCGCCCGTCGTACCCGTCGGATAAAGACAGTTGATCCCTTTCTGAATCAGAAATTCGGTCTGCTTTTCCAGAGCGTTGACGTCAACCTGATCATTGCCATCAAAAGGTGTCGTCATCGCGGTGATCACGCCGTACAATTTTTTCAACCCTTTTTCCTCCGTTCTAAAAGTAATTTAAAACTCGTTGTTTGTTTATTAAACAATCTGTTTTTGTTCTGCTTGTTTTTTATGGCAGTAGTTTTAATTCTTCTAACCATAATTGACATTTTAATAAATTTTACGAATTGCAGCAACATTAATGTAGCATTATTCAACATCAATGTCAATATTTTTTTATAATATTTTTATATTTATGTGTCATATTGACAACGATTCTCTGAAATGCTATGATGTATCCGTTACTTGATATCTTAATAATTTTTATTAAACATTTAGCTGAATTCTTAAGGAGGACTAAAAATGCAGAGACTTCTGAACCGTCCACAGGATTATGTTGATGAAATGCTCGATGGTATTTATCTTGCTCATCCCACACAGGTTAAATTCATTAACGAAGACAAAAGATGTCTGGTCTCTTCGAAAACAAAAGAAGGTAAAGTCGGAATCATCACCGGCGGGGGCTCCGGGCACCTTCCTCTCTTTTTAGGTTATGTCGGCGAAGGACTGCTGGATGGATGCTGCATCGGCGGTGTATTTCAGTCACCGAGCTCCATGCAGATTCTCGACGTGACAAAAGAAGTGAACCGCGGCGCCGGAGTCCTCTATCTATACGGAAACTACGGCGGAGACATCATGAATTTTGATATGGCAAAAGATATGGCGGAGATGGAGAGCATCGAAGTTCGTCAGGTCGTAGCCGGAGACGATGTGGCTTCTTCCCCCAAGGGTTCGGAAAACAAACGCCGTGGCGTAGCGGGAATCTTTTATGCTTTCAAAATTGCCGGAGCCGCGGCGGAATCCATGCTTCCGCTTGCCGAAGTGGAACGCCTTGCACAGAAGGCCTCCGATCACGTTCGGAGTATGGGGGTCGCCTTGACCCCCTGTACGATCCCGGAGCTGGGAAAAGCGAATTTCAGTATTTCGGACGGTGAAATGGACCTTGGGATGGGAATTCACGGGGAGCCTGGAATCAAAGTAGACAAGCTGAAAACCGCGGATGAAATCGTGGACGAGATTCTGTCCCACATTCTTCCGGATCTGCCCTATTCGAAGGGAGACGAGGTTTCCGTGCTCGTCAACGGACTGGGCGCAACGCCTAAGGAAGAGCTGTATATTGTTTTCCGCCGTGTTGCGAACGTACTGGCTGAAAAAGGCATTTCCCTCTACAACAGTTATGTGGGGGAATTCGCAACCTCCATGGATATGGCGGGTATGTCCATCTCTTTGCTAAAACTTGACAGTGAACTGAAGAACTACCTTTCCATGCCCTGCTCTACGCCGTTTTTTCTTCAGAATCAAATATAAGGAGAACCACTGCAATGAATGTTGTTACCAGAAAGCAGCTTGTTGATTTTGTCTGTGAAGCGTCCCGTCTGATGGAGGAAAAGAAAGAGTATCTGATTGAACTCGACGCCGCGATGGGTGACGGCGACCTTGGGCTGACGATGTCGGCGGGGTTCGGAAAAGCCAGCGAATTTGTTCTGTCTAGCGAAGAGACCGATCTTGGAAAGCTTTTGATGCAGGCCGGAATGGTGTTCGCCCGCACCGTTCCATCGACGATGGGAACACTGATCGCCTCCGCTTTCTTAAAAGCCGGCAAGGGGGCTCTCGGGAAAACAGAGCTTACAGTCGACGGCCTTGCGTGCTTTGCTCAAGATTTTGTTTGCGGCATTATGGAACGCGGAAAAGCCCAACGTGGAAACAGAACGATTGTGGATTCCCTTGCTCCGGCAGCCGACGCGCTTCAAAAGGCGGCGAAAGAAGGACTTTCCGTCGCGGAATGCTGTAAGCGCGCGATGGAAGGCGCCGCCAAGGGGGTTGAGGATACCAAATCCATGCTGCCCGCGTTTGGCAGAGCGGTCTATTTCGGCGAAAAGGCCCTGGGACGTCCCGACCAAGGCGCATTGGTCGGTTATTACCTGTATCAGGCTTTGTCATCGTCTGCACAAGAATAAACCAGACCTTAAAATGCCCGCTTCCGTTCTAACTTCGGAAGCGGGCATTTTAAAAATATTTTCCTTTTTTAAAAACCAGTAAAACCATCAGATAGACGCAGACCAGAAGAAGCGTAAAGTTGCCCGGTGAACGGAACAGCACGAAAAAGCCGATCGCGGAAAGCGGAGCCAAAAACAGAAAGGAAATCACCTGCACCGTTGCCGCCGCTCTGTCCGGCTCCCAACGAGTACACAGCAGCGAATACAAGGCCTGTCCTCCGTCCAAAGGCTCGATCGGCAAGGAATTGAACGCGAATAACGTGAAATCTGCCAGCATCAGATTCTTTGCCGTCGAGTTTTGGAAGGCGGAAAACAAAATTGCGGCCAGAAGATTGGCCGCCGGTCCCGACAAAGAGACGACGGCATCTCTCAGGTATCCGCGATCCGGCCGTGAGGTCCGGATGATGTCAATGCCAAAAACGGTGAACCTGACTGTTTCGGGCAGGCAGCCAAAAGCGTACATTACGCCAAGATGGCTGGATTCGTGAAGAGCCGCCGCCGCCAGACCGGCCGCAGCCACACCGCTTCTGTCAAACAGAAGCAGCAGCGCAATCAGAGCAAAAAAGAAATAACTGAACGTAACCCGGCAGCCGCCGACCGTAAAATTCATGGCGATGCGGAGGAAGAGGGCGCCTTCCCCTGAGAGGAAGGCGAAGCGGAAGCGTTATTTTCCGATTGCGGAGCGGAACCCTGCGCGGATGATCCGTCCGGTTGTGTCTGCGTACCGGATGACGCCGGAGCCGAAGCATTCTCTGGCTGTGAAGGGGTAAAGCCCGCTCCGTTCGCTGAGCCTGCCGAGGATGCCTGAAAAGCCGGGTTGCTTGTCTGATCCGGCGCAGAAGACGCTTCCTGGGTATTTTCCGGTCTGGAGCTGGTCATGTCTGACCATAGATCGATTACCACATGCTTCATATTTTCCATCTGTGAATCAGCTACAATCGAATCGTTCAGCGATTCAAAATACCAGCTTCTCACTTTTTGATAAACCGTTCCGCCGTTCAGGCGCAACGCTACTGCGGCGATTAAGACGGCCGTGCAGGCGCTGATCTGCACCACGGTCAGCAGTTTGGCGCTTGCCCTGCGGTTAACCGGGTCCGACTGCGGTTCAAAATCATCGGCCTCGGCAGAATACAGTTCCGCATCCGGGTCCGTATTTTCCGGCTCCTCCCATGTTTTGCGCGTCCTGGAGCCCGTCACCACTAAATTTTGGCCTTTCCGTTCCGTTTCCGTTCTTGTATTTCGCTTCATTTGAAATCCTCCTGCAAATCATGTTCGAGTAATCATATGAAAATGATCGCACAAACAGAACCGAACCGGATCAAAAGCGGACAGAGTATCCGTTGATCTCCTCGAGTCATTCTTGTAAAATGACCGATTTTTTGTTAAGATATCGATAAGAAAAGAGGGATTTC
Source organism: Caproicibacter fermentans (assembly GCF_014303955.1). Lineage (NCBI taxonomy): Bacteria > Bacillati > Bacillota > Clostridia > Eubacteriales > Acutalibacteraceae > Caproicibacter > Caproicibacter fermentans. The sequence goes on from NZ_CP060286.1 coordinate 678,115, forward strand.
ATATGAATCAAGCTTTAGCACAAATGGCGCAAAAGAAAATCGAGTCGGCGGTAAAGGCACTGAACGCGAATCGCTTTGACGCGCGTTATGTTGCAAACCGGAAAGAACTTTTAAAACTCCTCGATGAAATGGTTCCTGAAAACGCCGCCGTTGCAAACGGCGGTTCCGTTACGCTGGAGGAAACCGGGGTCATGGACTTTATCCGCAGCGGCAGATTTCAGTTTCTGGACCGTTACCGCACAGGGATGACCGCGGAAGAAAAGCGTGAAATCTTTCTCCGCTCTCTGAATTCCGACTGGTATTTCACCAGCGCCAACGCAATTACAATGGACGGACAGCTTTTTAACATTGACGGGAACTCAAACCGGATCGCGGCGATTGCCTACGGCCCCAGAAACGTCGTTGTGATCGCGGGCGCCAACAAACTGGTCCAGGACCTTACGGAAGCCGAAAGCCGTGTGAAAAACTGGTCTGTGGCGGCAAACTGCTTCCGTCTGAACGTTCACACAACCGGCTGTTCTCTGACCGGAAAATGCACCGACTGCAAAAGTCCGGAACGCATGTGCTGCAACACTTTGATCAGCAGTTTTCAGCGCGAACCTGGAAGGGTCAAGGTTTTTCTTCTTCCCGAAACGCTGGGATACTGATTTGCTCACTGCCCCTGCCCGCATCCGCTGCCGCGCCTGCGGGCGGAGCTGCGCAGAGGGTTTCATGCCACAAACAGAAAGACGGCCTCCGCAATCCGCGAAGGCCGTCTTATCTTCTAAAAATTACTGTTTGGACTGAATGTACCGGTCGATCGACCGGGCGGCGTCTTTCCCGCCGCCCATTGCAAGAATGACCGTAGCCGCGCCGCTGACAGCGTCGCCCGCGGCATATACGCCCTCGCGGGATGTCCGCATGGTTTCCTCGTTTACAATAATACAGCCGCGCTGATTTGCCTCAAGGCCCTCGGTCGTTGTACGAATCAGCGGGTTCGGCGAATTTCCGATTGCCATAACAACACAGTCGACCGGAATTTTAAAGTTGGAGCCTTCCACCGGAACCGGCTTGCGGCGTCCGGAAGCGTCCGCTTCTCCCAGTTCCATCCTGATACACTCGATCGACTCCACTTTTCCGTCCTTATCGCCATGGATTGCCACCGGATTGCAAAGCAGATTAAATTCGACGCCCTCTTCTTTTGCGTGATGGACCTCTTCACGCCGGGCCGGCATCTGCTCTTCCGCACGGCGGTAAACAATATGAACCTGCTCCGCACCAAGGCGCAGGGATGTTCTGGCCGCGTCCATCGCGACGTTGCCGCCGCCGACCACGGCAACCCTCTTCGGCTCGATCATCGGCGTATCGTATTCCGGCTTATACGCCTTCATCAGGTTCACACGGGTGAGAAATTCATTGGCGGAATAAACGCCGACCAGACTTTCGCCCGGAATATTCATAAAGCTGGGCAGACCCGCGCCGGTTCCGACAAAGACGGCCTCATACCCCATATCAAACAATTCGTCGACGGAGAAAACCTTTCCAATCACCATGTCGGTCTTGATCTCCACGCCCTTTTGCTTGAGCGCGTCGATTTCCTTCTGTACGATTTCCTTCGGCAGACGAAACTGCGGAATTCCGTACATCAGTACGCCGCCGGCCGCGTGCAGCGCCTCAAAGACCGTAACGGAGTAGCCCTTGGCGGCAAGATCGCCCGCACAGGTCAATCCCGCCGGTCCGGCCCCGATCACCGCGACCTTGTGGCCGTTGTGCTCCGCATGGAATTCTTCGTCCTTTCCGTTCTTTATGTGCCAATCCGCGGCAAAACGCTCCAAACGTCCGATTCCGACCGGCTCGCCCTTGATTCCGCGCACACAGTTGTGTTCGCACTGATTTTCCTGCGGGCAGACACGCCCGCAGACAGCGGGCATGGAATTCGTCAGTTTAATGGTTTGATAGGCGCCTTCCATATCCCCTGCCGCGATGCTGCGGATAAAGTCCGGAATATGCACCCCGACCGGGCAGCCGGAAACACACGGCTGGTTTTTGCAGTGAAGGCAGCGCTCCGCTTCTTCCTTCGCCATCGCCTCCGTATAGCCCAGAGAAACTTCTTCGAAATTTTTGTTGCGGACGTTCGGTTCCTGCTCCGGAATCGGCGTCTTTTTCGGATTCATATTAGGCATTTTCCACACTCTCCATCAGATGGCATTTATAGTCATGGGCCGCTTTCTTTTCCATTTCCGCATAGGTTCTGGAACGTTTGATCGTTTCGTCGAAATCCACTTCATGCCCGTCGAAATCCGGGCCGTCCACACAGGCGAACTTTGTCTTTCCGCCGACGGTCAGGCGGCAGCCGCCGCACATCCCGGTTCCGTCGATCATGATCGGGTTCATGCTGACAATCGTCTTCATACCGTATTCCCTTGTCAGGTTGCAGACGGCGCGCATCATAACCAGCGGCCCGATCGCCACGACCAAATCGTAACCCGCTCCCTCTTCGATTTTCTTTTTCAGCGCGTCGGTTACAAACCCCTGGTTCCCGTTGGAGCCGTCGTCCGTCATCACGGTAAGGCTGTCGCTTGCCGCGCGCATCTCGTCTTCAAGGATAATAATATCCTTGTTCCGGAAGCCGGCGATCATGTCCACCTTTGCCCCCAGCTGATGCAGGGCCTTGGCCTGCGGGTACGCAATCGCGCAGCCCGCGCCGCCGCCGACCACCGCCGCCTTATGATAACCCTCCAGCTCGGAAGCCTTGCCGAGAGGCCCGATGAAATCAAGAATCGCGTCGCCGACCTTCAGCTGATCGAGCAGAATCGTCGTTTTGCCGACAATCTGATAAATAATGGTGACCGTTCCCTTTTCGCGGTCGTAATCCGCGATGGTCAGCGGAATTCGCTCTCCGTATTCATTAACGCGCAGGATAATAAACTGACCCGCTTTTGCCTTTTTCGCAATATAGGGAGCGTCAACCACCATTAACGTCATGGAGTCGTTGAGTTTCCTTTTTTCTATAATAGAAAACATAATTTCACTCCTGTTAGATTGATAATATTTATACAAACATTATGACATATCACATCGGTTTTTGCAATAGAAAGTTTACCCTAAACTGTCACGGCCATCCTAATCGGATCAATCAAAATTTTTCAGCAAAAATGCCGAATGACATAAAAAGAGTGCCTGCTTTTCAGCAGACACCCTGACCATGATTAATAATGCTACAAAATAATGCAGATCAGCCCGTTGCAGCCCTCGTTGATAATTCTTTCAATGGTTTCGCGGACTTTATCGCGCGCGTCGTTCGGCATTCGCGTCAGCTTGTTGTGAAGCCCTTCATTGACCAGTTCGTGCAGACTTTTCCCAAAAATGTTGGATTCCCAAATCTGCGACGGATTGGATTCGAACTCCTTGAGGATGTATTCCACCAGCTCCTGCGACTGCTGCTCGGAGCCGACAATCGGGGTAATCTCCGTCGTGATTCGCGTCTTCATCATATGGATGGACGGAGCCGCCGCCTTCAGCCGGATCCCGTACTTTCCGCCCTGCCGGATGATTTCCGGTTCTTCCAGACTGAGCTCTTCCACCGTGGGCATAACGATTCCATATCCGTTTTCTTCCACATCCCGGTAAGCGTCCTTGATGCGGTCGTACTGTTTTTTAACATCGGCCATCTTCAGCACCTGATCCATCAGGCTGCCTTCGTCGCCGATTTCCAGTCCTGTCTTTTCCCCCAGCACCTTATAAAACAGATTCGGCTGAAGCGACAGGCCGATTCTTGCGTGCCCGTTGCCAAGCTCCACGGATTCGGTTTTCGCCGCATTGACATATTCGCACTGCCCGACTTCCCCGATAATATTCTCCACTTCGCGGATTCGGCCGACCTTTGAAGCCGCCGCCTGTATCGTGGAATATACGCTGCTTCTCAGCCAATGATCCTTTTCCAGACCGGAAAGCCATTTTGGCATGTCGACGCGGATTTCCTTCACCGGAAATTCAAACAGGATCTTTGCCAGAATCATTCGGATTTCTTTTTCTTCCATCCGCAGACAGTTGACGGGCAAAACCGGAACCCCGTATTTTTTTTGCAGTTTTTCCGCAAGCGCGGCTGCTTCCGCCGTGTCCGGATCAATGCAGTTCAACAGAACAATAAACGGTTTATCGATCTTTTTCAGCTCGTCGATCACGCGCTCTTCCGCTTCCTCGTACTCTTCACGCGGAATGTCGCTGATACTGCCGTCCGTTGTAATCACCAGGCCGATGGTCGAATGCTCCGTAATGACCTTTTTGGTGCCGATTTCCGCCGCCATGTTAAACGGGATCGGATCGTTGTACCACGGGGTCATGACCATGCGGGGATTATCGTTTTCGATGTACCCCAGCGAGCTGGGAACAATGTAGCCGACACAGTCGATCATTCTGACGGAAAACGTTGCCGTCTGGTCGATTTTAACGGTAACGGCCTGCTCCGGAACAAATTTCGGCTCCGTTGTCATGATTGTGCGCCCAGCGGCCGACTGAGGCATTTCGTCGACCGCTCGGTCCCGTTTATAATCGGAATCCATATTTGGAATCACGATCGTATCCATGAAGCGTTTAATGAATGTGGATTTGCCGGTTCTGACCGGGCCGACTACTCCTATGTATATATCCCCGTTGGTGCGTTCCGAAATATCCTTGTAGATATTGCTGCTGTGTTCTTCCATTTTACCTCCCCCTCAAGGCTGAGATCATTTTATGCCGGTACCGGGATTTCGCTTTTTACATGGGAATCAACAGCATTCCTCTGTTTTCCATAACGTCGCCGGCTATGCCGTTTTCCTGTTTGATGGTAGTCATTGACGTTCGGTAATCGCGGGCAATGTTCCAAAGGTTTTCCCCTGCTTCGGCATAGTAAATGCATAATGCCGCGGAATTGTCGCGGGCGACCGGCTTCTCTTCGTCCGCCGTGACATCTGTAATCGCTTTAAACGAGTACCGGCTGAAAATTTCCGCGGTTAAACGCAGCTCGGTCTTCGCCTCTATCCCGCTGCCCATAATCCGGAAGCTGATCCCTCCGACTGCAATCTGTGCTTCGCATTTCGTATTGTCGCCGGAGCTGCTGCAGGCACGGGTATATTCAAAATCGAGCAGGCGCTCGAAATAAAACGGTTTGCTTTCCTCATCCAGCGCCAGTACGCACAGGCTGTATTTCCCTTTAAAAGTAATCTGGCCGCCCTGAATTTCCGCGGAGACGGTGCTCATTTCATTCCAGACGTCAATCACCCGGGAAACGGTGTTGTCTTCGACGGACAGAGTGCTTTTGTGCACCGTGGTATCCCCGACCAATTCCGCCAGGTTATCCACCGTTTTCTGTTTTGACTCAATATTCATGTCGAAATCCTTTGAATAAGCGTCGTTGACTACCGTAACTTCCGATCCCTGATAAGCCGCCGCGCTGGCAAACAATCGAATCTGGGTATCAAAAAACGTCTTGTCGCCGGAGTAATCGTTTTTAATCTGAGCTTCCACCCCGATGACGCTCAGCTTGACATCGCAGAGGCAGTCGTCCGTTACGCCGGCGCAGTCAAGCATCTGACTGAACGGAATGGTAAACTCCATGGCCTCCGGCATACTGTTTTCTTCCGTACCGTCATACAGGAATTTGACGCAGGCCTCGCCCTTGACCATCAGCTTCCCGGCCGTAACCTTAAAGTCCTGGAGAACGGCAAAGGCGTCCGTACGCATGATGCTGTCGGCCGGAGGCTTGCCGCTGCCAAGCTCAAGGATTTCATCCACGCTGAACTGTTGCTGGCAGAATCCGACCAGATTGTTGATCTTCATTGTTTTTTTCTGCTGCTCAACATCGGAACCGACGATGTTGCTGACAACATCGCTGTGTCCCTGGACAACCACTTTCGCACACACCGAAAAGGCGCCGTGAATATCCAGGCGCCGTGGACTCGTCGCGCGGCAGTTAATATATTCCACTCGCGGGAACGCATAAATCTGCGCGTTTTCAGCCGCCTGTTTTAAAGAGATCTCCGATGAAAAAGTGTCGGTGCTGTCGCAGAACCGGATCCGCATTCCGCCAGGGTCGAGATAAAAGACCTTTACGGTAAAGCCTCCCTCCAGCATCAGGCGGTCGCCGGAGATCGACCGTGACCCGATTTTCGGGTAAATCTGGCATTTTAAAATGCGCTGTATATCCGGGCAGTAATCCGGAAGGCTGATGTTCAGGTCGACTGGCTGCTCCTGGCAGCCGTCGAAAATAACTTCTCCGACTGCCATCGCCTCGCGGTCAAGCATATAATCCATAGAGGCCCTCTCCTTTTTTTAATTCTACGTAATTGTTATTCCGGTCTTGTCTTATTTATACCATGTGAATGGAAAAAATCGACGGGCAAGGATGCCTGAATGGAAGAAAGAGCATAAAAAACGCCCCCGGTTTTCCGGGGGCTGAATTTATTGTTCCTTTTTAATGTTAAACATCCTGCGAAGCAAAAAACTCCAGAATTTCGAACTGTGTACAACGACTACCTTCATGGTTGTATCCCTCCCGGAATTATGTTCAGCACCCCTTAAACAGTGCGATGCCCAGCGCAATGATGATAACAGACGCAAAAAACATGATCAGCCCAATGGGGCAAAAACAGGACAGCAGCAACCCAAAGCCAAACGCCACAATATAATGCGCCCAGCATTTCACGTCACATTTATGCCTGCCTCCCATACGATCACCGCCCTGCCGCAGTTTTAAATTCTATTAACAGTATATACCGGGAGGGTAAAATGTGTGCAAAACAGAATTTAAGATTGGACCAGGATCAAAGCGTCACCGTCGTGGACGCTGACGCGGGCCTCCTCCGCCTCAATGCGGTTGCTGACTCCGAGAGGATCGTCGGAATGAAGAACCGCTTTGGTCAGCGGATATTTCATTCCGATATAGCTGACGCGGCATGCCGGGCACCCGAACGGGAACACGGAAACGGTTGCTCCCCTCATTCCGTTCAAAGTCAACCGCCCGCCGCAGATTAAAAATACTCTGCAGGATTTACCGACAAGAACCGATTTGCATCCCTGGCGGCTCAAATACTGAAGAACGCAGAGATTCGCATAGGAGTGGTCGAAACGTTCGCCGCCCAGGACGCCGAACAGCGCAAATTGACGGAAGCCCCGCCGTATGCCTTCCTTTACCGCCGCAAGCGTGTCCGTCTCATCCTTTTCAACGGCCAGCCGGATAGTTTCCACCTGACCCGGCAATTCGCCCCGATAGGAGTCGAAGTCGCCGATCAGAAGATCGGGGCGGACCTGAAACCGGTTGGCGTTTTCAAGGCCGCCGTCGGCACAGATGACGAAGCAGTCCTCCGGTTTATATTCCCCGAAATTTTCCGCGCTGTCAATCGGAACCGATCCGATCACCATACAGATTACTTTTTGTCCCATTCCCTGATCCCATCCATTTCCTGATACATTGCCACATAGCTTTCATGTCTTGTTTTGCTGATTTTTCCATCCCTGGTCGCCTGCAGCACGGCACAGCCCTTTTCGCAGGTATGCGAACAGGAGGAAAACCGGCACTGATTCAGGTACGGGGCGAATTCCGGGAAACAGAACGGCAGATTTTCCTTTGAGATGCGGTCGCTCTTTTCCAACGTTATGGAAGAAAACCCCGGCGTATCCGCAACATAGCCGCCGTCCTCTAGCTTCAGAAGCTGAACCTTGCGGGTTGTATGACGGCCTCGGCCCAGCTTGCGGCTGATTTCGCCCGTTTGAAGGTTCAGGTCATGAAACATACTGTTTAAAAGAGTGGATTTTCCAACGCCGGAATTCCCGGTAAAAGCCGTTGTTTTCCCAGGCAGAATCCGCTCCACTCTCTCCACGCCCTCTCCCGTTTCACAGGAAACGCTGAAAGAGCGGAAGCCGGCGGCGGAATAGATTTTCTCAAGCGGTTCCACCGGCATCAGGTCCGTTTTGGAAAAGACAAGCACGGGTTCAATTCCCTTGTCCACAGCCGCGGCAATCTCACGGTCCGTATTCAAAAGGTTCGGCGAGGGGTCGCAGGCCGATACGACAATCACCAGTTGGTCCAGATTCGCAACCGGAGGACGAAGCAGAAAATTCCGGCGCGGCTGAATTTCTTCAACGGCGCCGGTTCCGTCCGGTTCTGCGGAAATGGTCACATAATCGCCGGCAAGCGGCGTAATGCCGTTTTTACGGAAAATTCCCCTTGCCCTGCACTCGTAAATCCGGTCGGCGGTCTCCACCGAATAGAAGCCCCCGATTCCCTGTAAAATCAATCCCTGAACCATCATTTTCAATCGCTCGGCGAGACGGACCCGCCGGACGGGATCTCGCTGGAAGAGGAGGAACTGCCGGTCGGCTCCACATAAGCGGTAGACCACTGGAGCTTGCCTTCGCCCGTGTCAAAATTCAGGGAATAAATGTTGTACTTGCTTCCGTCCAGCGTAATGGTAAGAGTCTGAATCCCGTCGGTTCCGGTAAACTCAAGCTGACACACGTCATTATAAGACGGATTGACCGTTTTGGTAACATTCAGGTCACTGCCGAGATAAGCCCTCAGCACGATATCGTGCGACACATTCTTTGGAAGCTGGACATAGATGGTAACTTTTTTCTGCGCAGGCCCGGAGCTGACAATCAGATTGACCGTGGTGCCCTGGTCAACCTTTACGCCGTTGAGAGGGTCGGTTTCAATCACGGTCCCTTTCGCCTGATCACTTGCCTGCTCTTTCGTGGTTCCGACCGTAAGCCCTGCGTCCGTTATCATTTTTCTCGCGTCGTCAACCGTTTGCCCGGCTACGTTCGGCACGGGGATTTTCTGGATATCCTTTCCGGAGCTGACGTAAACATTAATCACATCCGTACCGGCTGTAACCTCGGTTTTCGCCGGGGGCTCCGTTCTGACGACGATTCCCTTGTCTACCGTATCGCTGGCAATCGGCAGAATTTTATAATCCAGATTCAGCTTTTTCAGCGCGGCTTCCACATCCGCCTGAGAACTGCCGGAATAATCGTCGAGAGTAATCGTCGCGCCCCCGCTGCTCACCGTCAGGGTAATGGTGGTGTTTTCCTTCACCATCGTGCCGGCTTTCGGGGTCTGGTCTAAAATCGTACCCTTTTCCGCCGTTGGGTCGCTCTTTGGCTCTTCCTTGATCGTAAAGCTGTAAGTGGGGTCGCTGTTGATCTCGTTCTTCACTTCGTCGATGTTTTTGCTGACATAGTTGGGCATCGTAACATCCTTCGGCCCGGAGTTGAGGCTGTGAACCAATGCCGCGACCCCGAAACTGATGGTCACAATCAGGAACGCCGCCGCGATTCCGGCAACGATCAGAATGGCAACCGGCTTTTTCTTTCTTGCCGGCTCTTCGTCGGGTTCTTCCTCATAATCATAGTTGTCGTTGTAATTGGGCTGATCGTTGTTTCTGACCGAGTTGATCGCATCGATATATTTCGTCGGTTTTTCATCAATAAAATATTTATACTGGAATTTCGTACTCGGATTTCTTTTAAATATTTCAATATCACGCAGCATTTCGGCGGCTGACTGATACCGGCGCTCCGGATTCTTCTGCATCGCCTTCAGCGTGATCTCCTCCAAGCCTTCCGGAATGGAGGGATTCAGCTCGCGCAGCGGCTTCGGGTCGGTCTGCAGCTGCATGATGGCTACGGAAACGGCGCTGTCCGCTTCAAACGGAAGCTGACCCGTCAGCATTTCATACAACATGACGCCGACGGAGTAAATATCTGTTTTTTCGTCCGTCCTGTCGCCCCGCGCCTGTTCGGGCGCGATATAGTGAACCGAACCGATCGCCTTGTCCGTCATGGTGCGGGTCTCGCTTCTGGAAAAGCGGGCGATTCCAAAATCCGTCACCTTAATGGTTCCGTCCTGAAGCAGCATGATATTCTGCGGCTTGATGTCCCGGTGAACGATTCCTTTTTCGTGAGCGTGCTGGAGCGCGCGCAGAATCTGGACGGAGAAATGGATCGCTTCTTTCCATTTGATCCGTTTCTGCTGATCCAGATATTCCTTGAGTGTGATTCCGTCGATATACTCCTCGACAATGTATTGAATTCTGTCCCCAAAGCTGACATCGAATACTTTTACGATGTTGGGGTGGGAAAGAACAGCAATCGCCTTCGACTCATTTTTAAAGCGCCGGATAAACTCTTCGTTGCCCAAAAACTCGTCTTTCAGAATTTTGACGGCCACGGCGCGGTCGTCAATCGTATCGTAAGCGCGGTAAACGACCGCCATACCTCCGACTCCGACCAATTCATGTATCTCATAGCGGCCGTCAAGCCGTTTGCCGGTGTATTTATCCATGCAATCAACTCCTTAGCGGCTCAGTTTTCTACGACGGTTACAGTGATATTGTCGCTTCCCCCAGCCTTCTTAGCCAAGGCAACAAGCCGTCCGGTCAAATCATCCGCGTCCAATTCCTGAGCAAGTCGAAAAATCTGCTCCTCATCAACATAGTTTGTAAGGCCGTCCGTACAAATTAAAAGCCGGCTGCCTTCCGGGAACGGAACCTCACAGTAATCAGCTTGAAGAAAGGAATCGACTCCGAGCGCCCGGGTGATAACGTTCTTCTGCGGGTGCTTTTTCGCTTCCTGAACGGTCAAATCTCCTTTATCCACCAGCTCCTGAACCATGGAATGGTCGGTGGTCAGCTGCCGAATTCCGTCCCGGGTAATCAGATAGGCTCGGCTGTCGCCGGCATGCGCGATACGCGCCACGCCACGGGACACCACCGCGACCACAACCGTGGTTCCCATTCCGCTCAGAGCTTCATCGGTGCCGGCACGGGCGTGAACCTCGTCGTTTGCGTTCAGGACCGCTTCCGAAATCAGGTTTTGAATCTCCTCTTCACTGATTTCGGCGGAATAGCCGGTCAAAATCTGTTCGGAAATGCGGTCGACGGCAATCCCGCTGGCAACGTCGCCGCCGTTCGCTCCGCCCATCCCGTCGCAGACGACAGCCCAGGCCGCCCCATCGGGAAGAATCCCGCTTTTGCAGGCATCCTCGTTTGATTTTCTGACAAGGCCAATATCACTTTTACTAAAAATCCTCAACATTGGCCACCTCCTCTTTGAATCTGCGCTTCAACTGCCCGCAGGAGGCCTGAATGTCCGCCCCCAGCGTTCTGCGCACCGTCGCGGTAATTCCATGATTCAGCAAAGTCGATTCGAAAGCACGCAGCCGTTCCAACGAACTTTTATGAAACGCAGAGCCTCCCACATGGTTCACCGGAATCAGATTGACATGGCAAAGAATTCCGCGCAGCCTGCGTGCAAGCTCTTCGGCATTCTCCGTACTGTCGTTGACTCCTTCTATCATGGCATATTCAAAAGAAATACGGCGCCCTGTCAATTCGATATAGGTCCGGCATGCGCGGAGAAGCTCGTTCAGATTCCACCGGCTGTTGACCGGCATGATGCGGGAACGGATCTGATCGTTCGGCGCGTGCAGAGAAACCGAAAGCGTCAGCTGGTATTTCTTTTCTGCTAAATCATAAATTTTGTCCACGATTCCGCAGGTGGACAGAGAGATATGACGCATCCCTATATTCATTCCCTCTTTTGAGGAAACAAGATCCAAAAAGCGGAGCACCGCTTCGTAATTATCCAGAGGCTCTCCCATGCCCATTAAAACAATATTGGAAATTCTCTCCCCCGCGTCCATCTGTGCGGTCTGGACCTGCGAAAGGATTTCTGAGGCCGTCAGGTTGCGGGAAAAACCGCTCTTTCCGGTGGCGCAGAACGCGCAGTTCATTTTACAGCCGACCTGAGTGGAAATACAGACGGTACGGCCGTGGTGGTAGCTCATGAGTACGCCTTCCACCATTTCCCCATCGTTCAAGCGAAACAGGTACTTCACCGTATCGTCCAGTTCGGAGCAGTATTTTCGCTCGATTCGGGCGGCGGCTATGTAATACTCGGCCGCCAGTAGGTCGCGGAATTTTTTAGGCAGATTCGTCATTTCCTCGAAATCGGAAACGCCCCTGTGAAGCCAGCGGTAAATCTGTAACGCGCGAAAAGAGGGCTGGCCGGCAAAAGCCGTTTTCATTTCATCCAGCGTCATCGATTTCAGGTCCGTACGATTCAAAGTATCCTCCTATTTTTTGCGAAACGCCGCAACAAAAAATCCGTCCGTGCCGTGAACATGCGGCAAAAACGTCATCTGATTTTCCGGCTCCGCCACAGCACGCGGAAAACTCTCCGGCAATGAAATCGCCTTTGGCAGAAACCCCGGATGCTCGGAGAGAAAGCGGTCGGCAACCCGCCCGTTTTCCGCCGGATTCAGCGTACAGGTACTGTAGAAAAGGGTTCCGCCGTTTTGTACGAGTTCGGAAGACTTACACAGAATAAGGTACTGCAAATCAGGCAAACTGTCAATAGGGCCCGGTAATTTAAAACGTATCTCCGGTTTACGCCTGATCACGCCGAGACCGGAGCACGGAACATCGCACAGAACCCGATCCGCCTTTTCCGGGTTTTCCTCGGGATGCGCGGCGTCCCGAACCGAAGCCCTGACGCAGGAAAGGTACAGCCGATGCGCCCCCTCGCGGACTAACTTGACCTTTTGCGGATATTTATCATAGGCGAAAATTTTTCCGCGGTTCTCCATCCGTTCCGCAAGGGTAAAGGTCTTGCCGCCCGGCGCGGAGCAAACGTCCGCCAACGTTTCCCCCGGCTGAGGATCAAGCAGGGCACACAAAATCTGGGAGGAAAGGTCCTGAATATGGAACAGCCCGTCCCGGTAGCAGCCGCTTTCCGCAACGTCGATACCCTTTAGAAACCGCAGCGCATGATCGGGCCACAAGACGCTTTCCGCGCCCGTTCCCTCTTCCCGAAGCCTTTCGATTAATTGTTCCTCCCCGACGCGGGTATTATTCACCCGGGCGAAAAGTTCAGGCTTCTGCGCCATACCTTTCAATAGTCCCAGCGCCGTTTCATCTCCGTACGACCGGCTCCACAGCGAAATCATCCATTCCGGACACGAGTATTCCACGCTGAGCCTCCGAACAGAGTCCGTTTCCGGCGCAAGCGGGGGGATTTTCGCGCCGCTTCTGAGAAAGTTCCGAAGGACGGCGTTGACAAAGCCGGACGCCCGCCGCGCCCCGCAGGTTTTCGCCAGATTGACGGACTCGTTGACCGCCGCCGACGGTGGAATCTTTGACAGATATAAAATTTGATATACGCCGATCCGGAGAAGTTCGAGCGCGACCGGCATGATTTTTTTCAGCGGAGTGCTGGAAAAACGGCTGATCACATAGTCCAGCGTGATTCTTTTTTCCAGTACTCCGTAGAAAATCGTTGTTGCAAGGGACCTTTCCCGCGGCTCCAGGCGCAGGCCGGTAAGAATATGATCCAACGCCAGATTGGAGTAAGCCCCTTCCGAGTCGACGCGGAGAAGAGCTTTCAGCGCCGCTTCACGCGCGCTTGTCATCAGCGGCGGCCCCTCCTGTTGCCGGCGATCAAGACAAAACGGAGAAGCGTAAGCAACGCCGTAAAACTTGCCGCCAGATAAGTCATTGCGGCTGCGCGCAAAACCTTTTTTGCTCCCTCCAACTCATCCGGGTAAAGAATTCCGGCATCGTTCAGCGCGCGAATCGCGCGCGAGCTCGCGTTGAATTCGACCGGCAGGGTGACAAGCTGAAACAAAACGACAAGGCTGTACAAAATGATTCCGGCATAAACGATAAAATCGTACTGAACGGGCAGAATCAGCCCGATAATGATCAGCGGCATGGAAAGATGAGAGCCGAAATTGGTCACAGGCACCAGCGCCGCCCGGATTTTATTCGGGAAATAGCCTTCCGCGTTTTGAATCGCGTGGCCCGCTTCGTGCGCCGCAACCCCGACCGCCGAAATGGATACGGAGGAATAGACGGATTCCGACAAACTGATGGTATCGTTCCGCGGATCGAAATTGTCGGTAAGATTTCCCGCGACCCGTTTGATGAAAATCCGATTGACTCCGCCGAAACGCGCGACGCGCTCCGCGGCCTCTTCGCCGGTGATCTGATTCATCGTGCGCACGCGGGAATACTTCGCGAAGGTCGAATTCACCCGCGATTGTGCGATCATGGTGACGATGAGCGCGGGCACCATGATCCAGAAGTATGTAAAATTGAAAAAATAAAAACCATACATTCCGGCATCCTCCTTTATCCGTTTCCTAAAATCACGCCTTCAGCGGGATGTCCCCGCAGAAAATCCGAACCCTTCATTCTTTTGCCGCCCTCCGGCTGAACCTCCAAAAGCTCAAGCACAGTACCGCCGCCGCAAACGGCCTTCAGCTCCGCTCCCGGAAGAATCTGCCCGGGAACGCCGCTGCTTTTCCCCGCCGCACGGGTTTTGTGTAGCTTCAGCTTTTTCCCTTCAAAAAGCGTACTGGCACCCGGCCACGGAGACAATCCCCGCACCTGGTTGTGAATCCGGTCCGCCGGCCGGCTCCAGTCAACCGGAGACAGCTCTTTACTCAGCATCCCGGCATAGCTGGATTCCCGATCGTTCTGCGCGACCGGAGCAATGCCGCCCTTTTCCAGAGCGTCCAGCGTGCGGACGATCAGCCGGGCCCCAATTTCGGCAAGCCGCGCGGTCAGTTCGCCGGATGTCTCATCCGGGCCGATTTCCGTGCGGTCCTTCATCAGAATATCGCCGGTGTCCAGCCCTTCCGCCATTTGCATCGTTGTAACGCCGGTCACCGTTTCGCCGTCCAGAACCGCCTGCTGAATCGGCGCCGCCCCGCGGTACTTCGGCAGCAGGGAAGCGTGGACATTTACGCAGCCCAGGCGCGGAAGCTCCAAAATGTTTTTCGGCAGAAGTTTTCCGTATGCCGCAACGACGATAACATCCGGCCTGAGACGGGCAATCGCAGTCTGCGTTTCCTCTCCCCGGAGAGTATCCGGCTGGAACACCTCTATTCCGTTTTCAACCGCCAGAACCTTAACTGGCGGCGCCTGCAGAATCTGTTTTCTGCCGACCGGTTTGTCTTTCCGGGTAAAGACCGCCGCGATTTCATGTCCTGCTCCGATCAGCGCCGAGAGAGAGGGAACGGCAAATTCCGGGGTTCCCATAAAAACAATCCTCAATTTCAGCCCTCCGAAGAATTCATATGTTCCAGTTCTTCCTTCGTCAGCATCCTGATCACATGGGTCAGGAATAAAATTCCGTCCAGATGGTCGATTTCATGGCAGGAAGCCGTCGCCAGAAGGTCCTCCCCCTCATATTCGAAAAACTTTCCGTTGCGGTCCTGCGCGCGAACTTTAACGTGCTTGGGGCGCTTTGTGATCCCCCATTTCCCGGGGATGGAAAGGCAGCCCTCCATGGGCTCCTGCTCCCCCGATTTTTCAAGAATCACGGGGTTGATCAGCTCGCGCACCCCATTGCCGTCGCCGACATCGATAATCACGGCCCGGCGAAGAACACCAACCTGAATCGCCGCCAGCCCCACGCCGTTTTCTTCGCGAAGCGTATCCGCCATATCGTCCAGCAAAGTCCAGAGACGTTTGTCGAACTTTACAACCGGGCGGCATTTTTTATGAAGAAACGGATCCTCATCCGTTATAATGTTCCGTATTGCCAATGTTATTCCCCCATCTTATAAAATTGTTTCCGGGTTCATATCCGGAAATACCGTCACATCCGAATAGCTCCTGTCGGATGAAAAGCGAATCAGCAAATCGGAAATCATTCTGCGGATCCGCTTATTGTCGCGGCACTTTAAGATCAGCTTGTAACGGTACCGGTTGCTGACGCGCCCGACCAGAGCGGGAGACGGGCTCAGCACCCGCAGCGGCTGGTCCGCGTAATCCTCCTTGGCCGTCCGGCATAACAGCGTGAAAAAAGTCTCGCTCGCCGCGCGGACCTTTTCTTCTTTCCTTCCGACAAAGCCGATCACGCAGATGTCGGAAAAGGGAGGGTACAGCAGCGATTTTCTCAGAGCGATTTCCCTTCTGTAAAACTCTGCGTAATTCTGGTCCGCCGCGAGGCGGATAATATCGTTTTCCGGAGTAAAGGTCTGGATGACGGCTCTCCCGGTAAATTTCCCCCGTCCCGACCGGCCGACCACCTGCGTCAGCAGGTCGAACGCCCGCTCGTAGCTTCGGAAATCGTCGCCGTACAGCGATTGGTCCGCCGATAAAACCCCTACTAACGTTACATTTTCAAAGTCGAGCCCTTTCGCAACCATCTGGGTTCCGACAATGATATCATATGCTCCTTCGGAAAACTGTTTCAGCTTTTTGTCATAGGCAAACCGGGTCATCGTCGAATCCGCGTCCAGCCTTAAAATCCGGGCTTCCGGCAGCAGCTCCGCCAGCTGCTGCTCCGCGCGCTGAGTCCCGAACCCCGAATAGCGCATCTGCTCTTCACGGCAGTTCGGGCACTCCCGCGTGAACGGAACCGAATATCCGCAGTAGTGACACATCAGGCGGTTGTTCGCCGCATGGTATGTAAGAGAGATGCTGCAGTTCGGACAGGTCGCGACATGCCCGCACGCCCGGCAGGAGACAAAGGTATTATACCCCCTTCGGTTCAGCAATAAAATGGACTGCATCCCGTTTCGAAGGTTTTCCCGCAGCGACTCCGCCAGAAGGCCGCTGAGGATTCCGGCGTTGCCCTGTTCCGCCTCTCCGTTCATGTCGACCACGTCGACCTCGGGCAGGTGCGCGGAACCGTAGCGCTCGGGAAGGACATTCAGGGTATATCTGCCCGCCTGCGCGTGATAGTAGCTTTCAACGGACGGCGTGGCGGAGGCCAAAACCAGCAGGCACTTGTGATAGGCACAGCGGTATTTGGCGGCCTCGCGGGCATGATAGCGGGGAGATGATTCGGATTTGTAAGTGCCCTCCTGCTCCTCGTCCATGATAATGAGCCCGAGATTCTGAAACGGCGCGAACACCGCGGACCGGGTCCCTACGGCGATGGAAGCGTCCCCGTTCCGGACGCGCTTCCACTCGTCCAGCCTTTCGCCGAGGGACAGCCCGCTGTGGAACACCGCGACCCCCGCACCGTACCGGGCATGGAACAGGGAGATCGTCTGCGGAGTCAGGGAAATCTCCGGAACCATGACGATGACGCCCCGTCCGTCTTCCAGAACACGGTCGATCAGCCGCATAAAAACCTGTGTTTTCCCGCTGCCCGTGACTCCGTACAGAAGCGAAACCCCTCCCTGACCGGCGCGGTACTGCCTGTACAGGCTTCGATACGCCTCGTCCTGTTCTGCGGTCAGCTTTGCCGGCGGTGAAGCCGACCCCTCCGGAACGTCGCCGTACGGATTCCGGTATACCTCCGCGTCAAAATACTGGGCGGCTCCCTTCTTGACCAGAGCGTCCACCACCACGGGAGTAACGCCGGAAAAATAACAGATTTCCTTTAACGAGGCGCATCCGGCGCCTCGCAGTACTTCAAGAGCGCATTTTTGCCTTGGGGTCAGTTTCGGCAGCTCCTGCGGATCCGTAAAGCGAACCATCTTCCGGGTGGCGTCCCCAACCTTTCGGAACGTCACGCTGTTTTTTTGAAGCAGGCCCTTTCGAAGCATTCGCTCCGGAAGGCTGCTGTCCGCCGCAAGTCCAACGTCACGCAGAAGCTTATCGCGCCGGACCGCCCTCTTTCGGGACAGATAAGCGACGATTCTCGCTTCCTCTCCCTCCTCCGCTCTGGCGGCAATTTCGCCGGCGGGCCCGGCAAGAAGGTATTCCGTGGTGACCTGAAAAAGGATGCCCGCCGGAAAAAAGAGCCTTGCCGCGTCAAAGAGCGTGCAAAAGGTATGCTCTCCGATCCAGGGAATCATCTGAAGCGCCTCCGGCGTCAGGAGTGGTTCCTTATCCAGTACGGATTCAATGGGTTTCAGCTTCTGGTCCGGCTCCCCCTCCTGTTCCGTCCTTTCCAGAATCATTCCCTGCCGTTTGGAATTTGCAGTGCCGAACGGAACAAGGACACGGCAGCCTTCTTTTGCCTCGGACAGAAGAGAAGTCGGAATGCGGTAATCAAACAATTTATCAAAATGATAAACCGTGTTCTCCACCGCGACTTTTGCGACGGCCACGGACATCCTCACCTTTCAGGCATTTTTCAGTCATCCGTGTCGTCGTTCTCCGTTGTTTTTTCAATCATGGTAAACTCATGGTTCACGTATTCCTGAACCGCTATCTCCACCGGTTTTTTCTCCAGAACTTCCCGGTTTTTTTCCGCAGTCTCCGCAATTTCACGCGCTCTTTTCGCAATGGCGACCACAAGGGAGTAACGGCTCTGGTCCGGCGTCAGAATTAAATCGGCAATCGGCTTAATCATTTCTTCAGGATCCTTTCAATCAGTTCTTGATTTCTGCTGGTTTTGTTTTTTTCCGCGTGGATGATTGCTTGAATCTGTGCCACCGCGGATTCAACCGTATCGTTGATGACAATATAATCGTAGTGAACGGCTGCCTGAATTTCCCGGCGCGCAGCCTGCAGACGGCCCCGGATTCCTTCTTCCGTTTCCGTTCCGCGCTGACGCAGGCGGTGCTCCAGTTCCTGCAGGGAAGGGGGAAGAATAAAAATCCCAACCGCATCCGGCCTTTTTTGCTTTACCTGCGCGCCACCCTGAACTTCAATATCCAAAACGACGTCCAGGCCCTGAGCAGTCCACTCTAAAATGGGTGTGAGCGGCGTACCGTAGCAATTCCCGCAATACTCGGCGTTCTCCAGCATTTTTCCATCGGCGGTTATTTCATGAAAGCGTTCCCGCGTCAGAAAAAAATATTCCTTCCCGTCCGTTTCACCCGGCCGCGGCGCGCGCGTTGTGGCGGAAACGGAAAAGCGGATACTCGGATCCCCCGCCATAAGGTTTTTCACCACCGTTCCCTTCCCCGTGCCCGAGGGGCCCGAAAGAATCAGCAGGAGCCCTTCATTCGTCATCCTCGTCGAGCTCCTCTTCCGAAAGTTCGTCGCGGTCATTCAGTCGGTTGGCCACCGTTTCCGGCTGAACGGCAGACAAAATCACATGGTCGCTGTCCGTGATGATAACCGCTCTGGTTCTGCGGCCGTAGGTAGCGTCAATCAGCGCCCCGCGCTCCTTGGCGTCCTGAATAATACGCTTGATCGGAGCCGATTCCGGGCTGACAATAGCAACCAGGCGATTGGCGGAAACCATATTGCCAAAACCGATGTTGATCAACTTCATAATAATCCCCTTTTGCTTTTTCTATTCGACGTTCTGAACCTGTTCTCGGATTTTTTCTATTTCGGCCTTCATGTCCACAACCAGATGTGCAATTTCGGCGTCCACACATTTGGAACCTATGGTGTTCGCCTCCCGGTTCATCTCCTGGACCAAAAAATCAAGCTTGCGGCCGATTGCCTCACCGGTTTCCAGCATGGAATGAAACTGGCTGATGTGGCTGCGCAGACGAACCGTTTCCTCCGCCACGGAAACCTTGTCGGCGAAAACCGCGGCCTCCGTCAGAATCCTCTGCTCGTCAATGTTCACGTCCGTCAGCATCTCATGCAGCCGCTGGAGAAGTTTTTCCCGGTATTCCGTCACCGTTTTCGGCGACCTTTCCTCCACCTGACCGACAAGCTCCAGAATCGTTTTTGTGCGCTTGAGGAAATCGTCTTTCAGATGGCTCCCCTCCGTCTGCCGCATTGCGGAAAAGGACTGGAACGCTTCTTCGGCAACCCCCGGACGGCCGTCCAAATTTCCTCTTCATCTTCTGGAGCCTGATGCACTGTAAAAAGGTCGGCATAGCGGGCCACCGTCATCACCGACAGGTCGTCGCGCAGACCGTAGCGCTTTTGCAGGTCGCGCAGAGCGGCAATATAACCCGACGCCAGGGAATGATTGACCAGCACTTCGGCATCGGCGCTTTCCAGCGTTTCAACCGAAACATAAAGATCGAGTTTTCCCCGCGCGACCCTGTCCTGGAGAAAAGACTTCAGCTTGGCGTCCAAAAAACCGTACCCGCGGCTGATGCGGGAAGAATAATCGAAATACCGGTGATTGACGGATCGGATTTCAACCGCGATATCCCGCCCTCCGACGATTTTCTCACTTCTGCCAAAGCCGGTCATGCTCTTAATCAAACTTATCATCTCATCTCTTTATTCTTCCTAATAAATCATAGTGATAATAAAAAAACTTATTCAGAAACAAATCATAATCCTATTTATTTTATCAGCTTTCCGACCATATTGTCAACTGCGGTTCCAAAAAGCCGGAATATAAAAAAACAGCCCCGTGAAAAAGAAACACGGAGCTGAAAAATCAAAAAATCAGACGGGGTGGATCATTTCCTTCCGATCGGCATGTTTTCCGTCAATCCCGTACTTTTTTTCGGCACGTTTTTTAAAGAAGTCCGTCGCAACCTTTGGGAACTGCGCGTAGGACAGCACGTCTTCTTCCTGCTCGGTCCACTCGGCGCATTCCTTTCTCAGGCTTTCGAGTTCCGGCTTGAGAAGATCCGCCGGACGACAGGTGATCCGCGGAGCGTCCCCGATAATTTTCTTGACGAATTCGTCGTCGACAGGGACAGGGGTCGTCCCGTATTTCCCGGCAACCAGATCTTTGAATTCGTTGGTGCACATCTTATACCGTTCTCCGGTAATTACGTTAAACACCGCCTGTGTGCCTACAATCTGGGAGGTCGGCGTGACCAGCGGCGGATACCCGGCATCTTTGCGAACGCGCGGAACCTCTTCCAGAACCGCTTCGAACCTGTCCTCCTTGCCCGCCTGTTTTAACTGCGACAGCAGGTTGGACAGCATCCCGCCCGGCACCTGATAAACCAGAGCCTTCGTATTGGTCGCAAGCATTTTGGGGTCAATGAGACCGCTTTTGATATATTTATCGCGCAGAATCATGAAATACTCACGGATTTCATTGAGAAGAATCAAATCAAGCCCCGTGTCGTACGGCGTGTCTTTGAGAGCGGCGACCATGGATTCTGTCGGCGCATGGGACGTACCCAGCGCGAGCGGCGACATGGCGGTATCCAGCAGATCCACTCCGGCCTCCACGGCTTTGAGTTCACACATGGAAGCAAGACCGGACGTATAGTGCGTATGCAGCTGAACTGGAATCTTTACCGCCGATTTGATTGCCTTGACCAAGTCATAGGTCTTATACGGCGTCAGAAGGGCGGCCATGTCTTTAATGCAGATGGAGTCCGCGCCGGCGTCCTCGATTCTTTTCGCGTAATCGACATAATACTCTTCGGTAAATACCGGGCCCGTCGTATAGGAGATTGCCACCTGGGCATGGGCGCCTTCCTTTTTTGCGGCCTTGATAGCTACGTTGAGGTTTTTGATGTCGTTGAGCGCGTCAAAAATACGGATAATATCGATGCCGTTGGCAACCGAACGCTGTACAAAATACTCCAGAACATCATCCGCATAATGACGGTAACCAAGCATATTCTGTCCTCGGAACAGCATCTGCAGCTTGGTGTTGGGGCAGTTTTTGCGGATGATTCTCAAACGCTCCCACGGGTCTTCATTCAGAAAGCGAAGGCAGGCGTCGAAGGTAGCGCCGCCCCAGCACTCCAGAGAATAGAAACCCACCTGATCCATTTTGCCAAGGATCGGCAGCATGTCGGAAAGCGGCATGCGGGTTGCCAGCAAAGACTGGTGCGCGTCGCGCAGAACAACTTCTGTAATTCCAATTTTCTTATTCATTGCTCAGCCCCCTTACTGGAGGGTAACAAGGGGGGTCCCGCTCTCAACGCTGTCCCCTTTATTCACCAGAACGGATGCGACCTGCGCGTCATGCGGCGCCATAATCTCGTTTTCCATCTTCATGGCTTCCAGAACAACAAGGACGTCGCCCTTTTTGACGCTTTGCCCCGGTTTTACGTTTGCCGAGACAATGGTCCCGGGCATCGGGCTGGAAATCGTCTCTCCGCCGGCAGGCGCCGCTGGCTTCGGAGCAGGCGCGGACTTTGCCGGAGCGGGAGCGGCCGCTTTGGATGCGGGAGCGGCGGCAGGGACCGCCGCGGGAGCAGGTGCAGCCGGTGCGGGCGCCGCAGTTGCGCCAAGCTCTTCCACCTGAACGTCGTACGCCGTACCATTTACCGTAATTCTAAGATTTTTCATACTGATAGATCCCCCTGTCCTTCTCAATTAAAGCTGAATATCGGCATGCTTTTTCGGCAGGGTGGATACCCGTTTTCCGCTGAGCATGTCCAAACCCGCCAGAATTTCCGCGCGTGTTTCTTCCGGAGCAATAACCGCTTCAATGATCCCATCCGCTGCGGCTTTTTGCGCGGATGCTTCTGTTTTTCTGTACTCTTCAATCAGTTTTTTCCGGTCTTCCACCGGATTTTCCGACCCGGCAAGACGGTCGTTCCAAAGGAAAACCGCTCCCGTTTCCGGAGAAATTGCCGAGACGACGGCGTCCGGCCATGCCAGTGTAAAGTCCGAGCCGGCCCCTCTTCCCGCAATGGCGATATAAACGGGGCCGTACGCCGAGCCGGTCACAACCGTGATCTTTGCGGTCGTGGCTTCCGAATAAGCGCTGGAAAGCTTGGAAGCTTCCCGAAGCGATTCAAATTTTTCCGCGTTCACAATCGTAATAGCCGGAATGGAAAATGAATCGCAAAACCGCAGAAAACGCGCGGCCTTGGAGCAGGAATCTGGATCTATCACGCCCGAAAGGGCCGTAAAGCCCGCGACGGAACCGCCCATATAGGCCAGCCCCGTTACTGCGGAACAGCCGAATTGGGGGCTAAGCTCCAAAAATTCCCCGCCGTCGCAGATGGAGCCGATCAATTTACCGGCATCCGTTTCGCCCGCGGAGGGAGTCCCCGCAGGAGCTCCTGCGCCCTCGGACAGCAGCGCGGAGGACAGATTGTTGGATGGAAGCATGGAAAGAAGTCTGTGCGCGGCCTTGATTGCTTCCGTTTCATCCGCCGCGGCAATCTGGCACAGGCCGAGCTTTTCCGCTTCTTTTGCCGTACCGCCCTCGCCGTTCGTCGCGATGGTGAGTTCCCCCTTGTCCGACATCACGACAAAGTCCGCTCCGGCAGCGATCATCGCCGACGTGCCCGTGCAGGGACCCAGGATCACAGAGATCTGCGGCACCACGCCGGAAAGATTGTTTGCGTGCAGCAGAATTTCACCGTACGCCTCGAGGATGTCTCCATTCTCGTTCAGGCGCCCTCCGGCGGAATCAAAAATTCCGACGATCGGAGTTCCTGTTTTAACAGCCAGATGATAAATCTTTTTTATTTTGGAGGCCTGTGCTTTCGACATGGTTCCCCCATCTACATCGCTGTTCTGAGAAAAGACGCAAACCGGGCTTCCCTCCACAGTGCCGTAACCAGCCACCGCTTCCGCATACCCGCCCTGGGATTTCGCAAGGCCGTCTACCTCATGAAAGCTTCCATCGTCAAGCAGCGAAACAATGCGCAGATAGCCCTTGGTGTGCTTCACATCCTGCCCCGACTGCGCTGTTTCGGCATGACCGACATTCTTCATTTCCATTCCTCCGTTTTCGAGATTTCCCACCTGTTCAAGAAAAAAATAATTGTATTCATTATAAACGATTCCCATTTAATTGGCAAGTCATTCTTGCCCCGGGAACGGATTTAACGGCCTTTCCCGCCTCTTGAATCTTGATTTCTTTTCTCGCGCGTTCCGCGCGAAGTTTTTAAAGCGGAGGCCGCTTTCCGGATCGGAGCAGCCGGCCCTGTCAGGCGCCGAACCTCTTCACCGGTCAGCAGACGCCACTTTCCAGGCGGAAGCATGCCCAGCTTTAAAAAACCGACCGCGGTACGGCGCAGACGTGCGACCTCCAGTCCAAGCTGCTCGCACATTTTCCGGATCTGGCGGTTCCGTCCTTCTCTGAGGATAATTTCCAGCACGGCTCGTCCGGGTTCCTGAGAAAGAACATGCACCACGGCGGGCGCCGTTTTTCTTCCGTCGATCACCATGCCGGTTGACATCTGAACCAGCTGTTCTTCCGTCACTGAAGGACGCACGGTTACACGGTATACCTTCGGAACATGATGCGACGGATGCATCATCGAGTTGGCAAACTCACCGTCGTTCGTCATCAGAAGAAGTCCCTCCGATTCCCGGTCGAGCCTGCCGACCGGGAATACGCGTTCCGGCACGTCCCGCACCAGTTCGGCCACGCATTTGCGGTCCATTTCGTCACTCATCGTGGTGATGTATCCCCGAGGCTTGTGGAGCATCAGATACACCTTCTCCACTTTGGTTTCAAGCGGTTTTCCATCCACGGTAATCCGGTCTCTGCCGGGGTCCGCCCGGCCGCCTATTTCAGCGACAATACCGTTCACACGGACTTTGCCCGCAAGAATCAATTCTTCCGCTTTCCTGCGGGAAGCGACTCCGGCTTCCGAAAGCAGTTTCTGCAGTCTGATTTTTTCGCCCAATCGATTTGCACATCCTTCAGACCGAAAACAAAACGCGGATCCGGTCCCATAGTTTTTCAAAGATATTCTTTTTCACCGCTTGGCGGGAAACGTTCCCGCCGGCTAACAGCTTTGTGGTCGAAACCGTGCCGGTTTCGTTTTGATACCGGACAAGCCCGAGAACCTGCCCCCGCTTGACCGGAGCATATAAAAATTGCGGCAGTTCAACCGTGCGGCGAAGGTTCTGCACCTCGTCGGGCGGCAGGAGCGCGGCTGCGCCCGCCGTTCCCAAAACCGAAACGCTGCCCGCGGTCCCGCCGACCACGGGGAGATTCAGACGGAATTCGGAATCATCCGCCTGAAAACAGGTCAGTCTGGAAAAACCATAATCCAGCAGTTTTTCGTGATCCTCCCAGTCGTTCGGATCGCTGAGGGTAACGGCAACCAGCTGAACGCCGTCGCGCTGCGCCGCCGAAACAAGGCAGCGTCCAGACTTTTTCGTAAAACCCGTTTTGACCCCGTTACAGCCGGCATACATGCTTAAAAGCTTATTATGATTGGTATAGGTCACGGTTCGGTCTGGATCGGAAAACCGGACCTGTATTTTTTTCTGCGATACGATCCTTGCGAATTCCGGATTCTTCAGCGCGGCCGCGGTCAGCTTCGCCAGATCACCCGCCGAGGAATAATGCTCCGCATTATCCAGCCCGGACGGGGTGACATAATGTGTTTCGGACAGGCCGAGCTGAGCCGCCTTTTGATTCATGAGCGCAGCAAATCTTTCAGTGGAGCCGCCCACGGCGATCGCGGCGGAATTTGCCGCGTCGTTTCCCGACACGGAAAGCATCCCTTCCGCAAGCGCGGTCAGAGTGAGCTTATCACCGGCTTTCAGCCCCATGGATGATCCTTCCACCCGAATCATTTCCGGTGTGATCAGCACCGTCCTGTCATTTCGTGACGCGGCTTCCAGGGTAAGAAGAGCCGTCATGATTTTTGTCGTGCTTGCAATCGGAAGCTTTTCACGACTGTTTTTTTCATACAGGACCCGCCCGTCGGCAGCGCTGATTACCACAGCCGATTTTGCCGACACGGAGGGGGGAAGCCTCGGCGCCGGCCGGACAGGAAAAAGAAGCCGCCGTCAGGGCGGCAAGAAAAATGGAAATCGCTTTTTTTAACAAATCAACCACCTGCCGGTTTATTTATATGCAGGCGGTTGATGCGCTACCATTCAATTTTAGATTTGGGGATCCCCGGCCATTTCTTCAGCCGGAACGGAATGCTTTTCCGTCTTCTCCTTTTTGCCGTCCTTATGAAACACGGAGGATACCTTGTCGATCAGCTCGGGGGCCAAATCGATCATGCGGTCTACCGACGTGTTGCCGGGGTCGACGCGCAGCAGCTTGACGCCCCCGTTCGAAATTGTTAAAAACGCCACCGGGTTAATGGTGACGCCGGCACCGGACGCACCGCCAAACAGCTGTTTTTCTGGGGCTTTCCCCGGAAAATCGGACCCGCCGGACGCAAAACCGTAACTGATTTTTGAGATAGGGACGATCACCGTCCCGTCCGGCGTCGTAATCGGGTCGCCGATCACCGAATTTACGTCTACCATTTGTTTAATTTTTTCCAGCGTTGTGTCCATCATGCCTTCGATCGGATGGTCAGCCATTTAAAGCACCGCCTTTTCTTTCTGATCCGGATGTCCGGATTTTTTTCCATATTTTAAATATACTTTGATAAAGCCAGTCAGAGCCGACAGCGCGGCGGAAAAGAGAAAAAACAGCCTGACCGTGGCCCGGACGCGAAACCTTACTCTGTTTTCTCCCTTTTGAAAATCCGGAGCAACGGTAACATTCCGCTCTTTGCAGTTTGCGACGGAAAGCAGAGCCGTCAGCGCGGTCGATACGGCGCCGCATGCTCTTCCGTAATTCAAAGCCGTTTGCGCAGCGTCGTCTCCGCCGACGGTAAGATCAAGGGAGAGTTTTCGGACCACCGTGTGGGAAAGCAGTTTCTTCGCGCCTGTGTACGCCACACGGGTAAACGCCTTCAGAAGTTCCAGAAAACCGCCAAGGCCCTTCTGGTGAAAGAGCTCTTTTATTTTAGAGGGCTTTTTTTCCGGCGCTGGTTTCTCCTTTTTTTGTATCTTTGGTCCGGTCGGCTTCTCCTCCGGACGGGGCAGGAGGCGGTAGTGCAGAAAAAGGAATCCAATCCGCGCGGAAAATTCTTCTTCGAAACTTGCCTCAACAAAAACGGAGCAAAAGAGCAGCACCGCAAGCAGAGAAAAAACGACTCCTGTTATGATCAGTCCGGTCATTCGGCTGTTCCTTCTCCCTGCTGAAGAACTTCTTCCCGGCTGCCCTCAGCGTCCGTTTCCTCCTGATGCTGCTCCTTCTGCGGCTGCGGCAGCTCGGCAAGGGAAGAAATTCCGAGACACCGCAAAAAATCCGTGGTGGTGCCGTAAAGAAGCGGACGGCCCGGCAGTTCCAGCCTGCCCCGTTCTTCGACCAGGCCCTTTGAAACAAGGCCGCTGATAACCGCGGAGCAGTCCACCCCCGCGCACCTGTTCCACAAACGCCTTGGACACCGGCTGGTTATAAGCAACGACAGCCAGCACCTCCAGCGCGGCCTGAGTCAGCGGCATATTGCGGCGGATTTCAAGCGCGGCGCGCACCGCAGCGGCATGTTCCGGGTTCGTGCACATCTGATACCCGCCTTCCAGCCGTACGATACGGATTCCTCCGTGTTCGGTGCGGTACCGGTCCGCAAGGTTCTCCAGCATCTTGCCCGCCGTCGACCGGTCTATTTCCAACGCTTCCGCGATGCGGTCAAGAGAAACCGCTTCCCCGCTGGCGAACAGAATCGCCTCAATGGCTCCCTGAAGCTTTTTAATCTCCATGCCTTACACCGCCGTTTATCAGTTTTATTTCCGGATTTTGTTCCCCGTTCAGGTGAACCCGCTTCCCTTTGATCAGTTCCAGAATGGCAAGAAAGGTCGCCACACGCTCCGAGTGATCCAGGATGCCGTCAAATAAAGCCGTATAGCTTTGAACGCTCCTCTGCCGGAGCCTGCGCAGCACAAAAATGATGCGGGAAGATACGGAAACAATCCTGTGGGAAACAATCGCGGTAAAAGCCTCCTGGGGCGGAGGAAGGAAGCGTTTTCCCCGGCCCGCCGCGCTCAGATACGCCGCATAAAGCTCCTGCGGAGTATGGTGGCCCCGGTATCTGCGGTCCGGTTCAATTTTTTCCGGCTCACGGGGATAAGAGTCAAAACTGAACCGCTCCCCCAGCATGGCGGCCACGCGTTTGCAGTCCCTGTACTCAATCAGCTGACCGCTCAGCTCTCGTTTGAGCTGTTCAGCCTCCTCATGCTTCGGCAAAAGCGAAACGGTCTTGATATAAATCAGTCTTGCGGCCATTTCCAGAAATTCGCTGGACACGTCCATTTCCTGTTCCTGCATCGCCTGAACCTGCTCCAGATACTGATTCACCAACTCTGTAATTTGTATGTCGAAAATGTCGAGCTTGTTTTTTGCAATCAACGTTAACAGCAGATCAAGAGGGCCCTCGAACGTTTCCAGTTTATAACATATTTTATCCATCATTGCGCAATATATTTATACAAGTCCGAATAACCGGTACGGAAGAAGCGAAAGCCACTCAACGCCGCCCATTCCCAAGTTTACCAGCGCCCAGATGGGCCCGTCGAGCATTCCGCTGAACAGGACGACAAACGCAACCATAACGATGATATTCTGGTAACGGTAATAATTATAAAGGGCGCGGCTGGAAAGAAATGCGCCGAGGATTTTCGATCCGTCAAGCGGAGGAATGGGCAAAAGGTTGAAAACCGCCAGCGCAACATTGATATTGATGTATGCCGAAAAGAAAATATACAGGAAATTCGGCATGGCGACTTTGCCCACAAAGATCAGGCCGAAATAAATCAGTCCGCCGGCCCATGCCGCCAGAAAATTGGCGAGCGGCCCGGCCACGGCGGTCAAAGCCATATCTCGTTTCGGATTTTTAAAATAGCGGGAATCGACCGGAACAGGCTTGGCCCATCCGAAGCCGAACAGAAGAAGGAAAAGCGAGCCGATCGGGTCAAAGCTCGCAAGAGGATTCATCGTCAGGCGTCCGCTGTATTTCGCGGTGTGGTCGCCCAGTTTTCCGGCAGCCCAGCCATGCGCGAATTCATGCAGGGGAAGGATGCAGAAAATAATAAACAGCGTTGCAAGAATCTGGGAAATGACAGACATCAAGTCCACGGATCCGCCGGAAAAAAGACTTCTTAACAGATCAATCAGCATAAACATTCTCCTTACTTTGCTTATGATTATAATACGGAGAGGATAAAAAGGCAAGCGGCGCATGGATTTTCGGGCAAAACCGGCAAAAACACTTTTTTCAGCGTAAAACAGGAAAAAAAGCTTGCATTTGCAGGATAAATCTGATAACATAATACTGTTGCGATGAAAAGCCCTTTAAAGGAGGTGCAGACCTATGGCAAAATGTGAAATCTGCGGCAAGGACATTGCTTTCGGCATTAAGGTATCCCATTCTCACAGACGTTCCAACCGTACCTGGAAGCCCAATGTAATGCGTGTCAAGGCGATCGTGAACGGTTCTCCCAAACGTATTTACGCCTGCACCCGTTGCCTTCGTTCCGGCAAAGTGACCCGCGCCGTCTGATGCCTGACCTCGTTTTTCTAAATAAATAATAGAAAAGTAAAAGGAACCGTGATTGCGGTTCCTTTTTTCCATACCCGTTGCCCCTTGGAAGTTCCTTCGGGAGTGCGAATAATTTCATAGCCGATGAACCCCGGGTTCTCATCCATTTTTTAATAGAAGGCTGTGTCGGCAGAAACACCTGCCGACGCGGCCTTTCTAAACAGATCAATACCGTCCGTGTCGCGGCAAGGGGCATGGCGCCGTTCTATTTTTCGCCGCGCTCGCGGATCAGGAAACGGATCGGGGTTCCCTCGAAGCCAAAGGTGTCCCGGATCATATTTTCAAGAAAACGCTGATAGGAAAAATGGAACAGTTTCTTGGAATTGACAAAAAACACGAAGGTAGGCGGCTGAACGGAAACCTGGGTCATATAATAAATCTTCAGCCTGCGTCCCTTGTCCGTCGGCGGCTGGACTCGAGCGACCGCCTGTGCCAGCACTTCGTTCAGCATCCCGGTTGCAACGCGGCGGGTATTGGACGCCGCCGCCTCCCGAATGGCCTGGAACAGCCGATCCAGCCTCTGGCCTGTCTTCGCGGAAATAAAAAGAATTCCGGCGTACGGCATAAAGGAAAAATCTTCCCGCAGCTTTTTCTCGTACGCGTTCATAGTATAACCGTCTTTTTCCACCGCGTCCCATTTGTTCACGGCAATGACGCAGGCCTTGCCCGCCTCATGAGCCATGCCGGCAACCTTGGAGTCCTGCTCCGTAAATCCGACGGTGCCGTCGATCATAATGACGCACACGTCCGAGCGCTCCACCGCCATCTGCGCGCGCAGCATGCTGTACCGTTCAATATTGTCGTCCACCCTGCTTTTGCGGCGAAGGCCCGCGGTATCAATCAGAAGAAAACGGCCGAACTCATTTTCCACGGCGATGTCCACCGCGTCACGCGTTGTTCCGGCCACATCGGAAACAATGCAGCGCTCTTCACCGGCAATTTTATTGACCAGCGACGATTTTCCGGCATTCGGCTTGCCGATCACAGCGACCCGGATCATCTCATCGGGCCCCGCGTCGCCGTTTTGATCCGGAAATAATGAAACCACGCGGTCCAAAAGGTCGCCGGTGCCATGACCGTGAACGGAGGACACCCCAACGGGGTCGCCCAATCCCAGATTGTAAAACTCGTAGAATTCGGCCGGCGGATCGCCGATGCTGTCACATTTATTGACGCACAGCACGACGGGCTTTCCGCTTTTCATCAGCATGGCGGCGATCTCGTGGTCGGCGGCAACCGGCCCGGTGCGAACATCCGTCACAAAAACGATTACGTCGGCCGCTTCCATTGCAAGGCGCGCCTGCGCCCTTGTCTGAGCAAGAATCACATCCTCGCCCGGTTCGATGCCGCCCGTGTCCACAATAGAAAACCGACGGGATTCCCATTCGCTTTCCGCATACACACGGTCACGAGTCACGCCGGGCGTATCATCTACAATGGAAAGGCGCTGCCCCGCAAGTTTATTAAAAAGAGTCGATTTGCCGACGTTCGGCCGGCCGACAATCGCAACTACCGGTAAAGCCATAATTGATTACCCCTCCCTGCTTATCATCTTTTCCAGCCCCCGAAAAACTATGAATCGGGGACATTTTTCCTTGGTCCGGTATTTTGGGCAGTCCCGCAGACAAAAAAGAAGAGAAGGATTGCTCCTTCTCCGACTTTCTAAAACGGAAACGAATTACGCTTCCTTTTTAATTACTTCCCTGCCATTGTAGTAACCGCAGTTGCCGCAAACTTTATGCGGGACTGTCAGTTCTCCGCATTTCGGGCATTTTACCAGAGCGGGCGCGCTAATTTTCCAAACATTGGAACGCCTTTTGTTCTGTCTGGCGCTCGACTGTTTTCTTTTTGGTACCGCCATCCTCAGCACCTCCTTACAAGATCTATTCCATTAATGAAGCAGTTTTTCCAAAACTTCCAGCCGGGGATCCGTGGGATGCCCGCCGCAATCGCAGGGCCCCTCATTCAGGTTTTTCCCGCAGATCGGGCACAGTCCCCTGCAGTCGTCGATGCATAAAAATTTGGTCGGAAGTTCAAGCAGAATATCTTCCCGCATTAGTTTGTCCAGATCCAGTTTTTCATCCCGAACCTCGATAAACCGGTCGTCGTCCTCGTTATTTTCAAGAGAACGGACAAGAACATGGGAAAAAGCAAAATCATAGTGCCTGTCGATCCGTTCCGCACAGCGGTCGCATGGAATTGAAAAATCGAACGAAACGTTCGCCTTCAGCCTTGCGGAACCGTCACGGCTCTCAACGATACCTTTCACAGCCACCGGGGAAACAAACGGAAAAACCCCGTTTAATCCGGTAGAAGACAGGTCCATGCTGTAATCGAATGAGCAGCTTTCACTTTCCTGAGAGAATATTTTTTTTAAATCCAGCAGCATACTCCACCTCGGCGCTACAGTTCTTAATTATAGAGATTTTTCCCTCTTTTGTCAATAAAAATTTATAGGTTCGGGTTTTTCCCCAAGAAAATGTGCCGGAGTACTGGTCTCCGGCACATTTTTGTTGCTTGACCCTCAGACCACAGCAGAAACAGCCTTGATTTCCTGCGGCAGAATACCCTCGTCCGCAGAAATCAACAGTGTAATTTTAATATTGGACAGAGAGGATAACGCATCCATTTTCTCCGCGAAAGAGGTGAGGCCGCCCATATCCTGGCCGATGATTTTCAGCGTGGAGTCCACATAAATATCCGTAACGTCATAGTTGCCGGCGCAAATGCCGCAGATAAACCCGCCAAGCGCATCCGCTCCCTGAATCCCGTATTCATCAATATCGATCAGCCGTGCGTCGTGGGAAATATCATAGGTCAGCTTATTGCCCTTTTCAATCACAACGACATTGCCGCTGGATTTCGAAACCGATTCGTTGGCGCGCTCAATCAGCTTTTTGGTTTTTCCGGACCCCTTTTTTCCTACGATAACATTAATCATGATGATGCTCCTCCTATATAATTTTTGCGTCCCCGGTAAAACAACCGGGTTTATTTCAGTCGGGCTTCCAACACGGCTTTTTCGTTTTCATAACCCGGCTTGCCCAAAAGAGCAAACATGTTTTTCTTGTAGCTTTCCACACCGGGCTGGTCGAAAGGATTAATCCCCAACAGATAGCCGGAAACCGCAACCGAACGTTCAAAGAAATAGATCAGTCCGCCCAGGGATTTTTCTGAAAAATCAGGAACCCGGATGACAAGATTGGGAACGCCGCCGTCCGTATGGGCAAGCACCGTACCTTCAAATGCCTTTTGGTTGACAAAGGACATTTTCTTTCCCGAAAGGAAATTCAGCCCGTCCGCATTGTCGGCGTCCTCTCCGATTGTGAAGTCGGCGGCCGGTTCGTCGACCAGGACCACGGTTTCAAACAGGTTTCTCTTTCCCTGCTGAATATACTGCCCCATGGAATGCAGGTCGGTGGAGAATACGACGGAAGCCGGGAAAAGCCCCTTGCCGTTCTTTCCCTCGCTTTCGCCGCAGAGCTGCTTCCACCATTCGCACATCATCTGAAAACGCGGTTCATAGCTGACAAGGATTTCGGTCTCCTTACCCTTTCGGTACAGGATATTCCTGGCCGCGGCATACAGGCAGGAGGCGTCGGACACGGGATCTCCGCTCAGTTCGGACCGCTCTTCGGCGGCACCTGCCATCAGTTCGCCGATATCGGCGCCTGCCACCGCGATCGGCAAAAGACCAACGGCGGTCAGAACCGAATATCTGCCTCCGACGTCGTCCGGGACAACGAAGGTTTCAAACCCTTCCCGGTCCGCAAGCTGTTTCAGCGTTCCCCGGGCACGGTCGGTTGTGCAGTAAATCCGTTCCGCAGCGCCCTTTTTGCCGTATTTCTTTTCCAGCAGGCCGCGGAAAACGCGGAACGCCACCGCCGGCTCCGTGGTGGTGCCGGATTTGGAAATCACATTAATAGAAAAGTCCTTCTCCCCACAAAGCTCCATGATTTCAGAAAGGGCGGAAGGACTTAAACTGTTGCCGGCAAAATAAATCTGAGGTCCGGCTTTTTTCAGACTGTTGTAATTCTGGGACTGCAGATACTCAATCGCGGCACGTGCCCCAAGATAGGAGCCGCCGATGCCGATGACGACGAAGACTTCCGAATCGGAGCGGATTTTATCCGCCGCAGCGCGAATGCGGGAAAATTCTTCCCGGTCATATTTTACCGGCAGATCCAGCCAGCCCAGAAAATCGCTGCCGGCGCCGGTCCCGTTAGAAAGCGTTTCTTGCGCAAGACGTACCTGAGGAGCGATTGCCGTAAATTCACTATCGTCGATAAAACCTGTAAGATGGTGCAAATCAATTTTAACAGACATTTCTTTTCCCCCTACCTATTGCAGTTCTTGCAACTATATTTTACAATAGGCGGGCTGAGTTTGCAAGGCGGATTCACATTATTCAGGAAAAATTAAGAATTTTTACGGGTCCATCATGGTCAGACGGAACAGCAGGAAGAACGCCGAAGCAAACGTAATGGCCTCCACCGCTTTCTTTGCGCGAATCTCCGATTCCTTCAAGACCTCATTATTCAACGAATAAGTGATTTTTCCAAGGACCTGCCCTTGCTCCACCGGCGCGCGGATTTCGCTGTTGAGAGAAACCTTGGATTTCACATCCCCGGCCTTTCCCTTTGGAACCAGAATGCTCTCGTTGCTGTTGACATTGGGCTCCACAACTGCGTTCATGCCGTTTTCCACAACGATCGGCACGTTTGCTTCCGGCGGTATCTGCGGTTTGACGACCGACCAGTTGGCGAAGCCGTAATCCAGCAGAGTTGATGCCGCGTTAAAGCGGTCGGATGTGCTGGAGCTTCCGAGAACCACCGCAACGAGGCTGACCCCGTCCCTCTCTGCCGTGGCGGAGATGCAGCTGCCCGCCTTGCCGGTCGTGCCGGTTTTCAGTCCTGTAATCCCTTTGTAGCTTTTCAAAAGCTTGTTGGTGTTAACCAGCTGGGTTTTTCCGCCTCTTACATTATCCATCCACGTTTTCGTGTAGTCGTAGATTTTTTTATGCTTGATTAATTCTTTTGACATCAGCGCGATATCATAAGCGGATGTTACATGCCCGTCTTCGTCAAGTCCGTTGACGTTTTTAAAGACGGTGTCTTTCATTCCAAGCTCTTTGGCACGCTGATTCATCTGCGCGACAAACTCGTCCTCGCTCCCCGCGACATATTCCGCCAGAGCCACTGCAGCATCGTTGGCGCTGGCAATTACCGTCGCTTTGAGCATGTCGTCCACCGTCATGCTTTCGCCGGGCTCCAGCCAGATATCGGAGCCGCCCATCGAAGCCGCGTGTTCACTTGCCGTTACGGTGTCGTTCAGGCCGATTTTTCCGCTGTCGATCGCTTCCATCACAAGCAGCAGCGTCATAACCTTGGTAATGGAAGCGCACGCGCGCTGCTCATGATCGTTTTTCTCGTACAGGACTTTGCCGGTCTGTGCCTCCATCAGCACGGCGGAAGGCGCCTTGACTTCCTCTTCCGACATCGCCGAAGCCCCCAGCGGCAGGCTGAAAATTACGGCCATGGCCGCGAGCAGGCAGGCCGACATTTTTTTCAACTTCATTTCCAGCACCTCCAATTTCATACTAATTCTTATGCCGTACGGGGACGTTCTATCCATAAAAAATGAGAGCCTTAAAGCAGCTCCCATCCTTTTTTCTGCAATTTTATTTTCGAACCGGAATTCCGCGCTGCGAAAGGTAATTTTTCAGATCCGGAATCCGGATTTCGCCAAAGTGAAACAAAGACGCCGCCAGCACGGCGTCCGCTTTCCCGCGGGTAAAAGCGTCGTAGAAATGCTCCGGTTTCCCGGCTCCCCCGGACGCGATTACCGGAATGGAAACCTTTTCGGATACGGCCGCGGTCAGTTCCAGGTCATACCCGTTTTTCACGCCGTCGCAGTCCATACTGGTCAGAAGGATTTCCCCCGCGCCGCGCCGCGCCGCTTCCCGCGCCCACTCTACGGCGTCCATCCCCGTGTCGACCCTGCCTCCGTTGCGGTAAACCGCCCAGCCGCCCTCCGCCCGGCGTTTCGCGTCGATTGCGCAGACAACGCACTGGCTGCCGAATTTTTCGGCTGCCGCGGAAATCAGGCCCGGATTTCGAATCGCGGCGGAATTCACGGAAACCTTGTCCGCCCCGGCACGGAGCAGAGCCGTAAAATCTTCCACCGTGCGGATTCCCCCGCCGACGGTAAACGGAATAAAAATGCTGTTCGCCACCTGCCCGACAAGATCGATGATAATGTTTCTCGCGTCCGAGGAGGCGGTGATATCCAAAAAAACCAGTTCGTCCGCGCCCTGTCGGTCATACTCCACCGCAGCTCTCACCGGGTCGCCCGCGTCGCGCAGATTCACAAACTCCATTCCCTTGACCACACGACCGTTATTTACATCAAGGCATGGAATAATTCGTTTCGCGTACATTATCAGCCCTCCGATTTCAGCGGCAGGGCAAAATTCCGGAGCATTCTCAGCCCCGCCGCCCCGCTTTTTTCCGGGTGAAACTGCGCGGCAAAGACATTGCCGCTGTGGATTGCCACATCCAGTTCCGCTCCGTAATCCGCCGTGGCGGCAACAAGACCGCGGTCGTCGGTTTTTAAATAATAGGAATGGTCAAAATAAACAAACGGATTTTCCTTCAAACCTTCAAAGAAAGCATCTTTGCGGAACAGATTTAAACTGTTCCAGCCGATATGCGGAATTTTTAGCCCGGAGGCGTCGGGGATGCGAAGAATTTTGCCTGGGAAAACAGAAAGTCCGCGCACCCCGGGCGATTCCTCGCTGCTTTCGAACAGAAGCTGCAGCCCCACGCAGATTCCGAGAAAAGGCTTTCCGGAACGAATAAAATCCAGCGCCGGCCCCACCATTTTGGAGCGTTCCAGGCAGCGCATCGCGTCCCCGAACGCGCCCTGCCCGGGCAACACTGCCGCATCCGCTTCCGCCAGGCGTTCCGGGTCGTCTGTAATGCAACATTCACAGCCGATATGCCGGAATGCCTTCACAACGCTCTGCAGATTTCCGGCCCCGTAATCGATGACTGCTATCATGATGTTTCCCCGCTTTCGTATAGTAATTCATTCTATCATGAAAGTGAAAAAAACGCAACAACAACTCCTGAAAATTCGGTTTTTGCCGAATGAATTGACAGAAAATCTGAAACAAGGTATGATAATTTTTAACGCTTGAATTCGGAGGGAAAGAATGGATTACGTTTCTCTGTGCGGGATTGGAATTGGCCTTGCGATGGATGCGTTTGCCGTCTGCATCACGAATGGGGCTATCACAAAAAAGGTAACGCCGTGGTTTGCCATGAAACTGGCGATTTGCTTCGGGCTGTTTCAGTCCGTAATGCCGCTGCTCGGTTGGTTGATCGGCAAAGCGGGAGAAAGCCTCATCAGCGCGGTGGACCACTGGGTCGCTCTGATTCTTTTGAGCTACCTGGGAATCGGCATGATCCGCGAAGCGCATAAAAAAACATACTGCGGAATCCATGACCGCAGGCAGAACGACATCAAGCCAAAAACTCTGGTCGCGCTCGCGGTGGCAACCAGCATCGACGCGCTCGCAACCGGAATTATTCTTCCCTCGGCGGTCGGTGCTTCCACCGTTTTTTTAATGGGCGTATCGGTCGCTGTCATCGGCCTGATTACTTTTTTTATGTGCCTGGCCGGCGTTTATATCGGCAAGAGATCCGGAGCGCTTTTCTCCTGCCAGGCGGAATATTTTGGCGGCGCCGTTCTAATTGGAATCGGAATAAAAATCTTTATCGATCACGTGTTTCTTTAAAACCCATAGGCTTTCCCAATGCATCGCACCCGCTCCGCCACCTGATCCCGTAACTTTTGCGGCGCCAGCACGCAGATTCGGTCGCCGTACTGCAGCAGCCATTCCACCAGACCCTCGCCCGCAAATACTTTGACCCGCACACAGAAAAATCCGTTCTCTCTTTCAGAAATTTTCAGATTGCCTCCGAATTTGTCCAGCAAAGGCTCCAAAGCCTCGTCGGCGCAGCGCAGAACGACCGTCTGCAGCTCACCGTGGTACAAATGAAACGTTTTGGCCGCGTAGTCCTCCGCGTCGAAGCGGTCCCGGTAACCGCTCACTTCTTGGAACGGCCTCGCGGCCCGCGCGGTAATCTCCGCGTGTTTGATCCTGTCCAGACGATAAACGCTGACATCGTTGTATTTCTCGTAATTTCCCGCCAGATAATATTTGTCGCTGTCCCAAATCAGCGCATACGGACTGATTACAAATCTTCTTCCTTCCTCCCGCACAATCCGGTTTCCCCGGATGACATGGCGGCGATAGAGGAAGGAAATTTTTTTCTTTTGGGCAACGGCCCGGCTGATGGCGTCAATCGTATAATAAATCTCCTCATTATCATATTTGGGCCGCAGATTCATGTGTGTTTTTCCCGCCGTTTCCCCGGCCTGGGTCCGGCTCATCAGCCCGCTCAGCTTCCGCATCAGTTCCGCGGTCTTTTTTTCCGTAAGAAACGGCGCGGCCTGCACCGCATCCATCAGCAGGCGGACCTCCGGCAGCTCAAACCGCCGTTCGGCGAGAAAAAATCCCGCTTTTGGCTTCCGCGAGAAAAGAATTTCAAACCCGTGCGCGCGCAGAGCGGAAACGTCCCTGTATACGGTTTTCCTGCCTGTTGAAATCCCCTGCTCCTGCAGCAGCCCGATCAATTCCTGGGAAGAGAGAGGATGCTCTTCATCCGTCAGTTCATCCAGAAGCTCGAGTAACGCCAAAATCCGGATTCTGCCGGTCTCATTTTGCCGCAAGCGATTCACCCCTGTCGTATGAAATTTTCCTGATAAAAAACGGCCGCGGGAAAAGCTTTTCCCACGGCCGTACCGGCGTTGTGCAAGCGGAACCTGTTTATTTCAAAAACTTTTCCGTCTCTTCCGCAATATGAGAAACACAAAGACCGAACTGCTCCAAAAGATCCGCCGCAGGACCGGAATGTCCAAACTGGTCGTTTACGCCGATTTTACGCAGCGGAATCGGGTATTCTTCGCTCAGGACGGCCGCAACCGCATCCCCAAGACCGCCGATCACATTGTGTTCCTCGACGGTAACGATCTTTCCGGTTTCCTTGGCCGCCTTTAAAATCAGTTCGCGGTCGATCGGTTTGATCGTGTGAATGTTGATCACGCGCGCATCGATTCCCTTCTGCTCCAGCAGCTTCGCTGCTTCCAGCGCACGGGAGACCATCAGGCCCGTCGCGACGATTGTCACGTCCCCGCCGTTACGCAGCGTAACGCCTTTGCCCAGTTCAAACCGGTAATCGTCGGAATTATTAAAGCTTTCCACCGCAAGGCGGCTCAGGCGAAGATAAACGGGGCCGTTATGCTCCGCTGCCGCGCGAACCGCCGCCAGTGTCTCGTAGTGGTCCGACGGACTGATGACCGTCATGCCCGGCAGGGAGCGCATCAGAGCGATGTCCTCCAAGCACTGGTGCGTCGCGCCGTCCTCTCCGACGGAAATCCCGGCATGCGTTCCGACGACCTTCACGTTCAGATGTGGATAGCACACGGAATTGCGGACCTGCTCAAAGGCACGACCGGTTGCAAACATGGCAAAAGAGGTCGCAAACGGAATTTTTCCGCAGGTTGCAAGACCCGCCGCTACGCCGATCATATTCGACTCCGCGATGCCGCAGTCCACAAAACGCTCCGGATACTTTTTTTGAAAATCCCCGTCTTGGTCGCCTCCGCAAGGTCGGCGTCCAATACGACGATCTGCGGGAACTCATCCCCAAGCTGAGAAAGCGCCATTCCGTAGCTTTCCCTTGTCGCTTTTTTCACCATTTCCGCCATTTATTCCGCCTCCAATCCGGCCAGGGCCTGTTTCAGTTCGCGCACGGCAACCGCGTATTCCTCGTCGTTCGGCGCCTTGCCGTGCCAGCCCGCCTTGTTTTCCATGTAGGAAACGCCTTTGCCCTTGACGGTTTTTGCGAGAATCACGGACGGTTTTCCCTTTACGGTTTTAGCGTGTTCAAACGCCTTTTCAATCGCGTCAAGGTCGTGCCCGTCGATGCCCTGAACGTCAAACCCGAACGCGCGGAATTTTTCATCGATCGGTTCGGGCCCCGCAACTTCGGCGGTCGGGCCGTCGATCTGCAGGCCGTTGATATCGACAATCAGGCACAGGTTGTCCAGACTGTGGTGCCCGGCAAACATGGAGGCCTCCCATACCTGGCCCTCTTCCAGCTCCCCGTCGCCCAGAAGAGCATAGACCCGGTAATCCTTCCGATCCATTTTGCCGGCAAGCGCCATGCCGCAGGCAGCCGAAATCCCCTGCCCGAGCGAGCCGGTGCTCATATCGATTCCGGGCGTTCCCTTCATATCCGGATGCCCCTGAAGCATCGCGCCGATCTGTCTCAGCTTTTTCAGTTCATCCTCTGCAAAATAGCCTTTGAGCGCCAGAGCCGCGTACAGTCCGGGACAGGTGTGCCCCTTTGATAAAACGAAACGGTCGCGGTCGGGCTCTTTCGGATTTTTCGGATTGACCCGAAGCTCCTGAAAATAAAGATAAGAGAAAATATCCGCCGCGGACAGAGAGCCGCCCGGATGCCCGGATTTTGCATGATAAACGCCTTCGACGGCGCCCAGCCGGATTTTGCACGCGGCAATTTCCAACTGCTTTTTCAGTTTTGTGTCCATTGCTAACCTCCTAAATTGAATCCGCTGCAATTCACTTTCATTATAGTATGAACCGCAGCATTATTCAATACCGTCGTAAAAGTTCGGCAGTTATTCGGCCGCTTCGGCGGAATCATCATAGTCGTTCGCCGCGTGAAGTTTGTCGATGATCCAGAAAATCAGGCCGAGCAGCATGGCGACAACGGCCCCGAGAGACATGCCGGTCAGCTTTACCTGCCCCAACTGAACAAATGCTCCGGAAAGTCCCGTTACCAAAACCACGCTCGTCATGGCAAGGTTGCGGGAACGGCTGTAATCCACTTTCTGATCAACCAGCAGCCGCACGCCGGAGGAAGCGATCATGCCGTAAAGCAGGAAGCTGACGCCGCCCATGACCGGGCCCGGAATGGATTGAATTACTGCGGAGACCTTGCCTAAAAAAGAGATGGCAATGGACAGAACCGCTGCCCCGCCGATCACCCAGACGCTGTACACGCCGGTCATTGCCATAACCCCGATGTTTTCGCCATAAGTTGTCGTCGGTACGGAGCCGCAAAGTCCGGAAATCATGGTCGACAGTCCATCGCCGAGCATTGTTCGATGCAGGCCGGGAGTCCGGAGCAGGTCACGGCCGACAATTTTGCCGGTTACGATCTGGTGGCCGATGTGTTCGGAAACCACGACCAGCGTCGCTGGCAGGATAATGGAAATGGCGTTCCAGTCAAACCGGGCGGGCTGGAAATTCGGAACGGCAAAGACCGGCGCGGCGGCTGCCGCCGAAAAATCGACCATTCCCATGCCCCAAGCGACACAATAGCCGGTAAGGATCGCAATCAAAATGGGGATTACCGCGAGGAACCTGCGGAACAGCACGCTGCCGAACACAGCCATTCCGAGCGTAATCAGGAAAACCGTAATCTTTTTCGGATCGATCTGTGTGTATGTATCGCTTAAAATCAGCCCGCCCATATTGGCTGCCGAACCGGAAAGCTCCAGTCCGATTAAAGCCACGACAGATCCCATCGCCGCAGGAGGCAGAATTACATCGATCCATTTTGTGCCGCAAAAACGGATGATGACGGCAACGATGCAGAACACCGCGCCGGAAACGACAAACCCGCCGAGCGCATAAGGGTAGCCAAGTCCCTTGGTTGCTATGATGATGCCAGCCGGCGCGAGAAAGGCGAAGCTGGACCCCAAAAATGCCGGAGCTTTCCCTCCCGTTACCAAAATGTAGATCAAAGTGCCGATTCCGTTCATAAAAAGAACCACGGAAGGACTGATGCCGAACAAAATCGGAACAAGGACCGACGCGCTGAACATCGCGAACAGATGCTGCACCGAAAGCGGAATCGCTTTCAGAATAGGGGGTTTTTCTTCTACCTGAATGATATGCTTTGCCATG
The DNA here is from genome assembly GCF_014303955.1 of Caproicibacter fermentans. Classification (NCBI taxonomy): domain Bacteria; kingdom Bacillati; phylum Bacillota; class Clostridia; order Eubacteriales; family Acutalibacteraceae; genus Caproicibacter; species Caproicibacter fermentans. Next base: position 719,250 of record NZ_CP060286.1, read on the forward strand.
GAATGAACACTCCTCAAACGTAATATATCAGTAAAAAGCATTGCTTTTTTACCCTAAATTGCCCAAAAAAAAAGCCCGCCCGGTGCAAAGCAACTGCATCGGTGTGGCTTTTCTATTACTGCTGTCGTTTAAATGCCGATTTCGGCGCCCCGCAAATGGGGCACACCCAGTCATCCGGAAGTTCCTCGAACGGAACAAAAGGATCGCTGTATACATAGCCGCATACGGTGCAAATCCAGCTTTCTCCGCCCTGCTCCTGAGCCGTTTGCTTTTCTTCGCGATAGGTGGGGGCGTTTTTTGGCGCCCTGCCTTTAATGACTCTGTGATAATACTCGTATGTCATCGGTTTGCCGACAGCCTTTTCACTGCCCGCGATCACTTCCGCGAGAAAAACGGTATGAGTCGCCGTTTCCGACGAAGTCAGCACCCTACAGAGAAACCAGCAGCAGGTATTTTCCTTAATTACGGGAATGCCTTCCGCAAGGACGCGGTGCCTTACGTTCTTTAATTTATCCGTATCGCGTCCGGAGGAAAATCCCAAAGCGCCGATCACAGCGCCGGAGGTGTCCTCCGACAGAACGGAAACGGTAAAAAGACCGTTCCTTTGAATGCATCGGCAACTGTAATTGTCGTGGTTCAGACTGACGGCAATGATGTTAGGCGTATTTGCGACCTGAATGACCGTATTGGCAATGCAGGCGGATTTTTTCTCCCCGTCCTTCACGCCAATCGCATACATACCGTAGGAAAGGCTGTTCAGAATAACATCGTTCAAGCCATATGCCCCCAAAAACGCATTTTTACTATTATATCTCAAAACCACCCGAAAATCAACAAAATTTTACTCTTCTTTTTTAATTTCCGCCCAGTATTTGCGAAAGGCCTGCTCCGTTTTATTTTCTCCCCACCGGTAGTAAACCGTGTCCTTCAAGATGTCCGGAAGATACTGCTGCCGAACCCAGTGATGCGGAAAATTGTGGGCATATTGATAAAACTGCCCTTTGCGCGGGTTATCTTCGCCGTCATAATGCTTATTTTGCAGTTGCCGGGGAATCGGCCCGGACTTTCCGGCCCGCAGGTCGGCGATGGCCGCGTCGATCGCGCAATAGGCGGAATTGGATTTTGGCGAACAGCAAACCAGAACCACCGCGTCGGCCAGCGGAATCCGAGCCTCCGGCAGACCGACCTGAAGCGCCGTGTCGACCGCCGCCTTGACAATCGGGATAATCTGCGGATAGGCCAGTCCCACGTCCTCGCAGGCGCAGACCATCAGCCTGCGGCAGGCGGAGGGAAGATCCCCCGCCTCCAGCAGCCGGGCCAGATAGTGAAGTGCCGCGTCCGGGTCCGAACCGCGCATCGATTTCTGGAACGCGGAAAGAATGTCGTAATGCTCGTCCCCCACGCGGTCGTATTTCATCGCGCTGCGCTGCGTAAGGTCCCTGGCGAGCTGTTCCGATACGTGACAGACGCCGTCTCTTTCTTCCCCGGACAAGGCGCATAGCTCCACTGCGTTCATCGCTTTGCGGACGTCGCCGCCGCACGCGGAGGCAATCACATCCAGGGCGGCCGGTTCCGCCTTGATTCCGCGGTGCTGTTCCTGCTCCAGAATTCCAAACGCCCGTTTCACTGCTTCACGGACATCCTCTTTTTGAACCGGTTTAAATTCAAACACTGTCGAACGGCTCAAAATCGCGCCGTAAACATAGAAATAAGGATTCTCCGTCGTCGAGGCAATCAGCGTAATCGACCCGTTTTCAATAAATTCCAGCAATGTCTGCTGCTGTTTCTTATTAAAGTACTGAATTTCGTCCAGATATAAAAGGACTCCGTTCGGCGCCTCCAGGGTGTCCAGCTGATTCACGACATTTCGGATATCCGCCGTGGAAGCGGTTGTGCCGTTCATTCTGACCAGTTTCCGGCTGGTCCTTGCGGCGATGATGGACGCAAGCGTTGTCTTGCCGATTCCCGATGGGCCGTAAAACACCATATTGGGAATCTGGCCCGATTCTATGATGCGAACGAGCGGCTTTCCGGGGTCCAGCAGATGGTGCTGACCGACAATTTCATCCAGACTTCGCGGGCGGATCCGATCCGCTAAAGGAGCCGACATCGGCACCATCCTTTCGCTAATTATTCATACAGCGGGTGACGGGCGCAGATTTCGCGGACGGTTCCGCGGATTTTTTCACGGTTCGCTTCAAAATCGAAAATCGCAAGAGCGATGCATTCCGCAATGAGGTCCATATCCGCCGCGTCCAGGCCGCGCGTGGTAACCGCCGGCGTACCCAGCCGCAGGCCGCTTGTGACAAACGGGCTGCGCTGCTCGTTCGGGACGGTGTTTTTGTTCGCCGTGATATTGACGGAATCGAGGCGCTGCTCCAGCTCCTTGCCCGTGAGTTCCAGCCCGGTCAGGTCGACCATCATCAGATGATTGTCCGTACCGCCGGAGACAAGTTTCACCTTGCGTTTGAGCAAGCCTTCCGCAAGCGCCCGGGCATTACCAACAATCTTATGGGCATACTGCTTAAATTCGGGTTTCAGAGCTTCTCCCAGACAGACGGCCTTCCCCGCGATGATATGCATCAGCGGGCCGCCCTGCGTCCCCGGGAAAATTGCTTTATCGATCGCTTTCGCGTATTCTTCCTTGCAAAGAATCAAGCCGCCGCGCGGGCCGCGCAGTGTTTTATGCGTCGTCGTGGTGACAATCTGCGCCCATTCGACCGGATTCGGATGCTCCCCGGCCGCGACGAGTCCGGCGATGTGAGCCATATCCACCATTAAAATCGCGCCGCAGGCATCGCAGATCTCACGGAAGCGTTTAAAGTCAATCACGCGCGGATATGCGCTGGCGCCCGCCACGATCATTTTCGGCTTCACCTTCATTGCCGTTTCATAGACCGCTTCGTAATCGATCCGTCCGGTTTCCGGGCTGACGCCGTAGGATACGAAATTGTAATAGCTGCCGGACATGTTTACGGGAGAGCCGTGGGTCAGGTGGCCTCCTTCCGAAAGGTTCATGCCCATGACGGTATCGCCGGGTTTTAAAAGGGCGAAATACACCGCGAGATTTGCCTGCGCGCCGGAATGCGGCTGCACATTGGCGTGCTCCGCGCCAAACAGTTCGCATGCACGCTTGCGCGCCAGATCTTCCACAATGTCAACGTACTGGCATCCGCCGTAATAGCGCTTTCCCGGGTAACCTTCCGCGTATTTGTTGGTCAGGACACTGCCCATTGCGGCCATCACGGCGGGAGAAACAATATTTTCGGACGCGATCAGTTCCAGATTCGCCTGCTGTCTTCCCAACTCCTTGGCCATCGCGGCGCCGACTTCCGGGTCGGCCTTCGAAACAAAGCCGATGGTATCCATGAGATCACTGTACATCGTATTCAAACCCTTTCCCGAACAAATTTATCAATATTATACCCTGTAACATGCAAAAACGCAACGGCGTTCCTGCAAAAAAGGCCCTGAAAACAGGGACGTTTCGCCATTGCCTTACGCCGAAGAAAATATTATAATGAAAAGGCAAATATTGATGCCGAGTGAAAGCCATTCTGCCAAACGGAGGATAAAAATGACCAAAAAGCAGCGTGCCATTCTTGCGATACAAGCGTTGAAAAAAGAATACCCGGATGCGATCTGCTCCCTGACCTACGCCGACCCGCTGCAGCTTTTAATTGCGACCCGGCTTTCCGCGCAGTGTACCGACGCGCGTGTGAACATGGTGACGCCGGAATTGTTTGAGCGCTTTCCCAATCTCGACGCATTCTGTAACGCCGCGGTGGAAGAGATTGAACCGATCATTCATTCCTGCGGACTCTACAAAACCAAGGCCCGCGATATTCTCGCCATGTGCCGCATGCTCAAATCGGATTTTGGCGGCACCGTGCCGGACACCATTGAGGAGCTGACAAAGCTGCCCGGAGTCGGACGAAAGACGGCAAATCTGGTCGCCGGGGACATCTACGGGAAACCGGCGGTCGTAACGGATACGCACTGCATCCGGATTTGCGGCCGGCTGGGCCTGAGCGAAGGCAAAGACCCGTTCAAGGTGGAAATGCAGCTGAAAAAGATTCTTCCGCCCGAAGAATCAAACGATTTCTGTCACCGCCTGGTGCTGCACGGAAGGACCGTCTGCACCGCCAGAAATCCGGCCTGCAGCAAATGCCGCATGAAGGAGTTCTGCAAAAATCCCGTTCAAGCCCCCTGAAACATCCGCAATATTAAGAAAAAATTCAGGAGCCCCTCATGGTTCCTGAATTTTTTCTGTCATGTGCTCTATTTAGATGCAAGCTGTAACTATATAAATTTTACGGCTTGCTGGCGGGACCCGGCCGCGGTTTCGTGCTATGGAATTATCCAAAGTTATGCGCAGCCTGCTTTTACAAAACGCTCATGCCCTTTCTTGGGGCTGGGCATTTTTCACACCTAACTTTCAGATAACTCTCTACTCATCATGTAAAGTAAAACGGATTCATTATGTTTTGCCCACCACACAGTTTCACAGCCATCTTGTACATTGCCTTTGCATGAATACGATCATGCCAAATAAACCTTCTGCATACCTTTCTAAGCGACCACTGTTCATCACAGCTTCCGTCATAGACCGTATTTAACAAGAAATCCGTCCTGTGCTCAAGCTTTTCAAATCCTTCTCTCCTGCATGAGAGAATGTCCGGTTCATTTGTTACAGGTATGTTGATTTCTCCAAAATAGTAGCTGTTTACATTCTTTGTGTGTTCATACATCTCTTTCGCTGTAATAGGAACATTGCCGTAAAAAGTTTTTCGAGGCTGCAGCACCGTATTGAATTTGTCTGGTATGGAATTATATAGCCGCAGAAAATCATCGGCGGATTTTAAAGCTAACTGCTTCAATTCAAGGTATTCCGACCGCGTAAGCAGCTGCTTTTCACTGTCAAATATCACATCGGAGTCTGCATCTTCAATTCGCAGAGAAGTACTCTTTTCCTGAACAACGGATATTTAGCATTCTTCTGCTGAAGGAACAGCTTTTCTTAGCCACCGTGTATACTGTTGTACTTCACTGGCGAATTTGTTCAGTGCTTCTCGTTGAGTTCTTCCACGGGCAAAAGCGCCTATATAATTTTCCGCATAAATGAGATGACCTTCAGAGTTGAACTCATCTATTGCCTTAATCAACATTTGTATGCCTCCGAAATCAATAGCATATCGTATATAAAATAGAAAAAGTCATGTGCGGATCAAATCCAACACATGACTTCACTTTCTGGAGCTACTGGTCAGACTCGAACTGACGACCTGCGCATTACGAATGCGCTGCTCTACCAACTGAGCCACAGTAGCACTTTTCACCGACTAAAGTATTATACTAAATAAACCCAGAATCGTCAAGTCCATTTTAATAAAAGCTTAAACTTTCGCAAATCTGTGAATAATAATCACGAAACTTATAACAGGCAAAAGAATGAATATATAATCGAATTAAGTTAGAAATCAATATTTACTTGGATAATATGTATTAAAAGGCGGAATTGCAATTGATGAAGATTCGCATTAATGAAAGGCTGCGCGAATTGCGTATCAAAAGCGGCTATACCCAGAATCAGATTGCCAAGATACTGAATATAGACCGTTCGACTTATTCTTATTATGAAATCGGCAAAACCATGCCGGACGTTTCCGCCCTGATGATTCTTGCAAAGGTATTTAATATCTCAATCAATGAGCTTTTAGAGGATGAATCCCGCCCGCATTCGGTTGCTGACAGCGGAATCCGGTCGGACTATGTTCACGGCAAAAAAAATTCCAGCCATATTTATGAACTGTCGCCACAGGAAAAAGAACTGGTCGGGCTTTTCAGAGCTTACCCGGACGACCAGAAAACGAGCCTGCTATTAAACCTGAAAGACCGCCTGAAAAATTCAAAAGACTCCGAATGATAACATCCCCGCTGCACGGCAGCGGGTTTTTGTTTTATATCCTGTTTTTCTCTCCTTTGCACAAACGCCATTCTGTGGTAAAATAATCAAAAAGAGGCAGGGGGCGCTTCAAGTGGCTTTTGATGCTTTTACCGCCGGAATCGAACCCGGCGGATTGAGGTCAAAAAACGAAATCAGAATTTTGATCTGCTATTTGCTTGACAGCGTTGGAGCCGCGCTGTCGAAAGCCGATATGATCAACATTATGCAGGACAACGCGCTTGCAAATTATTTTGAAGTAGCGGACGCCATTGCAGAAATGTCGGAAAAAGGGATTTTATGCAGTGACTCCGGCCGGCCGGACTTCTATACTCTTGGAAGCAGCGGAAAAATCATCGCCAAACAGCTGGATACCGCGCTGCCGCCTTCCGTCCGGCAGAAAGCCGCGGGCGCCGCAATCCGTCTGCTTGCCGATGCAAAACGCGAGCGCGAAAACCGCGTGGAGTTTATAAAATTCGACCGGGGATATCACGTGGTCTGCCATATTTCCGGCGGTGACATGGATTTAATGAATATTACCCTTTACGTGCCGGACCTTTATCAGGCCAATATGGTAAAAGAAAATTTCCACCGCTCGCCTGAAACTGTTTACCGGATGCTGCTGGCTCTTGTTACGGGCCGTAATGATATTGCCGCGGGTTTGATCCCTCCGGAGGAAAAGAATCATTAATCGTACGCTGCAATTTGTCTTTTTTGACACAGTAACCGGGAGTAAATATAACTATTTTTGTGTGGTTTTTATTGCCATTTTTGTGCTTTTATATAATTTTAACAAAGAATAACATTTCATGTGTTCTATTTTTGCTATGATTTTTTATATGGAACAAAAAATTTGAATTCTTTCTTGTTAATAATGATTGTTGAATCTTAACACCCGTTGCGTTACAATTTATTCACAATTAATTAATATTGGAGGGAGTTCAAATGATAACCTTTTTCGTAGCCTTGGTGCTCTTGATTGTTGGTTACCTGACCTACGGCAAGGTAGTAGACAAAGTGTATCAGCCTTATCAGGCGCCAACGCCTTGCGTAAAACACCCTGACGGCGTTGACTACATACCTCTTTCAACTCCACGGGCTTTCCTGATCCAACTGCTGAACATCGCGGGACTCGGCCCGATTTTCGGCGCTCTTTCCGGTGCTCTTTGGGGCCCGGTCGTGTATTTCTGGATCGTTCTTGGTTCCATTTTTGCGGGCGGCGTGCACGACTACACCAGCGGTATTCTTTCCATCCGCAACGACGGTGCCTCCATTTCGGAAATCGTCGGGATTTATCTTGGCAAAGTCATGCTTCAGGTGATGAGGGTTTTTTCGGTCATCCTTCTTGTGCTGATCGGCGCTACCTTCACAAGCGGTCCTGCCGGCTTAATTGCCATGCTGACCCCTGCGGCCCTAGGCAAAAATTTCTGGCTTGTGGTTTTGATCATTTATTATTTCACCGCGACGCTCTTCCCGATCGACAAGATTATCGGCAAACTGTATCCGATTTTCGGCATTCTGCTCATTATCATGTGCATCGGCGTCGGCGGCGGAACTTTGATTGAACGCACCGCAAGCATGCCTGAAATGCAGCTGGCTAATCTTCATCCGGCAGGCACTCCGATCTGGTCCATGATGTTTATCACCGTAGCCTGCGGCGCATGCTCCGGGTTCCATTCCACACAGTCTCCTTTAATCGCCCGCTGCGTCAGTGACGAAAAAGAAGCGCGTAAGATTTTTTACGGCGCAATGATTTCCGAAGGCGTCATTGCTCTGATCTGGGCGGCTGCCGGTATGTCTTTCTACAACGGCGGCACACAGGGACTTTATGACGCACTGAAAGCTATCAACAATAACCAGTCCCAGATGGTTTACAATATCGGTAAGGGTCTGCTTGGCCCTGTCGGCGTTGTTCTTACGGTTCTCGGCGTCGGTATTTGCCCGATTACTTCCGCGGACACGGCATTCCGCAGTGCAAGGCTTACAATCGCGGACTGGTTCCATATCGACCAGACTAAAATTCCGAAACGCCTGGCTATTACCATCCCGCTGCTGGGAGTTGGCGCGATTTTGACTCAGATGAACTTCTCCGTAATCTGGAGATATTTCTCCTTCTCCAACCAGACTCTTGCCATGATCGTCCTTTGGGCAGGCGCAGCTTATCTCTGCAAGTGGAAAAAGTCTTCTATGGTATCGCTCATGGCGGCTGTTCCCGCAACATTTATGTCTGCCGTGACCAGCACATACTTTGTCATGGCTCCTGAATGCCTGCATCTTTCCACTTCCATCGCCTATCCGGTCGGCATTATCTTTGCAATTATCTGTGTGGTGGTTTATGTCGTCAAGGGTATCCTTCCCAATTACAAAAATATTGATGATGCTCCAAAAGTTGCGAAAGCGTAATATCAATACTTTCTTCAGACGGGCGGCTCGGAAAATTTCCGAGCCGCTTTTTCTTGTGTATCAAATATAACCGGCTCCGCCGGTGGTATTTGATACACAAGAAAATAGGCTGCCGGAAATCCCGGCAGCCTATCTTAAAATGAGATTCAGCAAAAGAAGCATTGTGACCCCCGAAATTCCGGCAGCGCCTGAAACGCCAAGCGTTAAAGGACTGATCGGAAGGATCACTCCTGTAAAACATCCTGTCAGATCGACAACGGCAAGAGCGCATAACCCAGTTAAAACACCTCCGATCGCCTTTCGAACCGGGCGTTCTGCCTTTACGATCACCTGAATCACGACCAGCAATGCAAATACGCCGAGCGCGCAGGCGATCGCCGTAAAATCCTGCAATTTTACACCTCCGCTTCTTATTTCTGGAAGGAAGCGCAGTTAACACCCTTCTGTTTCGCCAGTTTGAGCAAATAACGATACCGGGATTTTAATTCTTCCCGTTGATAGATGCACGCATCAATCAGATTCTCGTCGGATTCCGTTTGAAACCAGCATTCGTTATATGCCAACTTGCGGGAAACGTCTCGGATTGAATCAATGATCTGCTGTTGATCCAGACCGTTTTGTACCTCCTCACAGTCCGTGGTGTGCTGCAATAGCTTTAATACCGATTCCATACTAACAATTCCGCCTTCCGGTTTCATACTTATGTCAGTAGGATGGGCATTTATTCCATTTTTTATGCAGTATAGGGAGTCAACACCAAATTAATCCGGATTTTCACAAGGAATAAAATCAATACGGCCTCCGGCGACATCCGCAGCCGCAACCTGAATTCGCAACGGCTGCCCAATCGTCAGCTTATGTCCGGTATTTCGGTCAACCTGAGTGATCATGCCGTCAAATTGATACGCGGCGTTCTGAAAGCTGTCCACCGGCACAAAGCCTTCCACAGTATTGGCAAGCTCCACAAAGATGCCGCGCTGAGTTACCCCGCTGATCACGCCGTCGTAAATTTCACCAATGTGCTGACCGGCATACTCAGCCATATAGCAGTCTTCCGTATCCCGTTCCGCCGCCATTGCGCGCACTTCGGCATTCGAGGATGCTTTTGCGGCGCCGGCCGCAAAATTTTGGAAGCGGCTGATTTGAGAAGCATCCTTGCCCAGCAGCAGTGCCGTCAGGATACGGTGAATCGCGAGGTCCGGATATCTTCGAATTGGGGAGGTAAAATGGCAGTAATCCTCCAACGCAAGCCCAAAATGCCCGATCGGCTGCGAATCGTAACGAGCTTTTGCCATTGTTCGAAGCAGCTGATGCGAAATAATTTTCTGAATCGGGGTATCCTTGGCCTGGTCCAGCACGGCTGCGAAATCGGCGGCTGTGAGCTCCCCTTTTTTCTTCAGGGTTCGTGAATTCAAGCCTACCGCCTCGACCAGTTGGATCAGCGTCTGTACCCGTTCCGGGTCAGGCTGTTCATGAACCCGGTACACAAATGGGATTCCCTTTGATTTCGCCAGTTTCGCCGCAGCCTGATTTGCCGTAATCATCAACTGCTCAATCATCTGTTCCGCTTCTCCGCTTTTACGGGGACGAACGTCCACACAGACTCCCTTTTCATCCAAAGTAAACTCGGACTCCGTGCTTTCTATATCAAAAGACCCGTTTTCTCCCGAACGTTTCTTCAGAATTTCCGCAAGCTCTTTCGCCGCATGTAAAGAACGGATCACCGGAGAGTATTTCTTTTTCAGCTCTCGGCCTGCCTGACCGGAAAACAGCTGGTTCACTTCTGAGTATACACCGCGAACGCGGGAGCAAATCACGCTCTTTCGAAAGCGGTAGGATAAAATCTCTCCCCGCGAGCTTAGGTCGATGATCGCGGAAAAGGTCAGTTTATCCTCCCCAGCATTTAAGGAACACGCCCCGTTGGAAAGCTCCTCCGGCAGCATCGGAACGACCCGGTCGGCGAAATAAACGGATGTTCCGCGCTCGAACGCCTCCTGGTCCAGAGCGCCGCCTTCCCGCACATAGTGGGAAACATCCGCAATGTGAACGCCAAGCCGAAAGCCTTTTTGCGTTTTGCTGACAGAGACGGCATCGTCCAGATCTTTTGCGCCGGCGCCGTCTATGGTGCAGATCGCAAGCTTTCTCAGGTCCAGTCTTCCTTTCAGGTCCTTTTCGGAAATGCCGGCCGAAGATGCACGTTTCGCCTCTTCCAGTATTTCCTTTTCGAACTTCGTGCGAATTCCGTATTGATCCAGTATCGCGTCCGCGCAAATTTTCGCGCTGTTCGATTTTCCGTAAATCTTAACGATTTCAGCCTGGAGCTCGGAAGAATTCTTTTGCCTGCTGATCTTCGCCTGCACTTTATCGCCGTTTTTCGCATTGCGGGGCACGTTCTGAACGACCCGGATCGGATAGCGGATTGCGTCGTCCGGAACCATTTCGCACGTTCCTCTTCCTTTGTTGAGGGTTCCTGTGATGATCCGGCTGCTCTTTTCAGAAATGGAGTCGACTTCTCCGCTGGGCCCTTTCGGACTCTGTCTGATTCGATAAAGCCGTACTTTGTCCTTGATAAATGCACTTTTCAGATGATCGGCATGGATAAAAATATCATTCCCGCCGCTCTCCGGCCGGGCAAAAGCAAAGCCTTTTGAAAGCGAGACAATGGTTGCGTCAACGGTTGATTTTTCTCTTACTTTACGGATTCTCCGACTCTTGCTGAGAGTAATTTTGCCCTCTTTCTCCAGTTCTTCCAGGGCTTTATAATAATCGTTTTTATTTGCTTTGACTCGTTTCAGCAAGTCGCGCGACGAGATACTCTGAGAAATTTTATTTAAACATTTTATAATTTTATCTTTTGTTTCTTCCAAATTATTTCCTCCGGTCAATCATTTCATAATAATTATCATTTCCCAAAAGTACGGCGATTAACAGAAAACAGATGTCGTCATCTTATTCCCAATCATCGAGTAAAATGAGAAACGCCCCGCTTTTGCCAAGCGGGGCGAAATTGCATCTGTTTAAGCTACAAAGAATAAATAAGCATTAATTGCAATAACAAGCAAAAAGAAACCGATCGCAATAACTTTCGTCCAGCGGGCCAGAAAGGCGTCTACCGACCGCGCCTTGTTTTTCGTCAGGAATGTATCCGCACCGCCGGTGACAACACCGACGTTTTGCTCATGGCCTTCCTGCAGTAATACGACGATTGTTATCGCAACGGAAAAAAGCATCAGCACTATTCCTAATATAATCTCGGCGACTGACATAAAATACCTCCAAAATCTTTACAATTCCTTATTTAAAATGGTATCACAAACAGAGTCCGTTTGCAAGGGGTGTTCCGGATATCTTTTGAAAAACAGACAGAAAAATGAATAATGGCCCTCAAATCAGGAAACTCTATGTCATGGACAAAGAAAAGTGTTTACGTTTCGGTTTGCGTTTGCCGCTCGAATTGTCCCACCGCTGAAAAGCTATTGGTTTTTCAGCGGCGTTTTTTATTTCACAGAGTCATCTGTTCGCCCTGGGTATCTTCCGCAGCGGGCATGGAGCCGGCTGCCGGAATCGTTTTACGGTAACGGTCCGGCTTTTGCAGGGACCCTTCCCGGTACGGGTCCGCGCGGAGCAGTCTGGCGCTCCGTTTAAGCGTCATGACCGCCACGCCCTGGGTCGATCTGGTTGTTTTGCTCTGGATTGCGCCCGAATGCAACAACAGCATTCTGCCCTGAGAAGATACCAGCAGAAATTCCCGGTCCTCTTCGACCTTTGTACAGGATACCAGAGGACTTTTATCGCTGTAGGCATTTACCAGCCTGCGTCGGTTTGTTTTTGTTTCATAAGAAGTAAGATCAACCTTGGACGCCTTGCCGTTTTCATAAAAAAACATCATAAAACCTGCATAATCCGTCGTGACCGCAAGATAAACCGGCGTTTCGCCGTCCTCCATCACGAGCCTTGCCGGGATATATTCGCCTAACACGCTTGCTTTCATATCCGGAAAATCAGAGGCTTTCGCCTTATAAACGGAACACCGGTTCGTAAAAAACAGCAGCTCGGCCGAGTTTGTGCTTTCAATATGCTGGCCGACCTCGTCGCCTTCCTTTAATTTTTGCTCTCCGCCCATCCGCAGCGAAAGCGGTGTGATCTTCTTAAAGTAGCCGTCTTTCGTCAGAAACAGGTTAACCGGGTAATCAGGAATCTCTTCCTCGGCATATTCCTCGATCTCGCCCGGATAAATCAGTTCGGACCGCCGTGGTTTTCCGTACTTTTCCGCCACCTGATTCAGCTCGTTGCATATAATTTTGCGGATTTCCGCTTCGCTGCCCAATATTTTTTGCAGCTTTGCAATCTCAAGCTCCAGCTGCGCCGTTTCTTCGGTCCGTTTCATAATGTATTCGCGGTTCAGATGGCGCAGCTTTATTTCGGCAACATACTCGGCCTGTGTGCGGTCAATGCCAAACCCGATCATCAGATTGGGAACTACTTCCTCTTCCCCTTCGGTCGAACGGACAATGGCCACCGCCTTATCAATATCAAGCAGAATTGCCTGAAGTCCTTTGAGCAGATGCAGCTTTTCCTGCTTCTTTTTCAGGTCGTATTCCGTCCTGCGGCGAACACACTTGACCCGGAATTTGCTCCATTCGTTCAGCAGTTCCCGAACGCCCATGACGCGCGGCGTTCCATTGACAAGGACGTTGAAGTTGCAGGAAAAGCTGTCCTCCAGCGGCGTCATTTTAAACAGGCGCAGCATCAGCTTATCCGGGTCTGTTCCCCGTTTCAGGTCGATGGTGATTTTCAGGCCGTCAAGACCCGTTTCATCTCGGATGTCTGAAATTTCCTTCACTTTTCCCTGCCGGACCAAGTCAACGACCTTTTCAACGATTACTTCCACCGTCGCGGTAGGAGGAATCTCCACCACGTCGATACAGTTTGCATCCGCGTCATAGCGATATCGTGACCGAACCCGAATGGAGCCGCGGCCCGTTTCATAAATTTTTTTCAGAGTGTCCCGGTTCATCAGAATCTGCCCGCCGCCCGGGAAATCCGGCGCAAGCAGCGTAGAGAAGATATCGTGCTGCTGGTTTTTCAGCAGAGCCACTGTTGTTTTGCAGACTTCCGCCAGATTGAACGGACAGATAGAGCTTGCCATACCGACGGCGATCCCCGTGTTTGCGTTGACAAGCACGGTTGGAAAGGTTGCCGGCAACAGTGTGGGCTCCTTCATAGTCCTGTCGTAATTGTCGACAAAATCAACGGTATCGCGGTCAATATCGCGGAACAGCTCTTCGCAGAGGTTGTCCAGCCGGGCCTCCGTATAACGGGAGGCCGCGTAAGCCATGTCACGGGAATAAAACTTGCCGAAATTGCCTTTGGAATCCACATAAGGGTGAAGCAGGGCCTCATACCCCCGGCTCAGGCGCACCATCGTATCATAAATCGGAGCGTCGCCGTGCGGATTCAAACGCATGGTCTGACCGACGATATTGGCGCTCTTGGTCCTGCCAGGCCCCAGCAGACCCATTTTATACATGGTATAAAGCAATTTTCGATGCGACGGCTTAAAGCCGTCTATTTCGGGAATTGCTCGGGAAAGGATGACGCTCATGGCATAGGGCATGTAATTCTTCTCAAGCGTATCCGTGATTCTTTCTTCAACAGTTTCGCCCGCGCGATTGATCACGCCGTGCGCACCGGTTCCGCGGACGGGTTCTTTCCTCTTTTTTGGCATGTGTTCTGCCGCACCACCATTTCGTTGGGATTTAATCAAGCACTCAGCTTAAATCCGATGTATCAATGTATTGAGAGCCGTTTTGAGCGATAAAATCTTTTCTGCCCTCCAGATTGTCGCCCAAAAGAAGGTCAAACACTCTGCTCGTCTGCTCCGCCTCATCCGGAAGCACTTTAATCAGCCGGCGCGTCGCCGGATTCATAGTTGTAAGATTCATCATATCCGGCTCGTTTTCACCCAAGCCCTTCGACCGCTGAATGGAAAATTTCTGACCTTTCAGCTTTTCCGAAAATTCTTCTTTCTCACGTTCCGTGAAAGCAAAATAGGTTTCATTTTTAGCCTGAATCTCATAGAGAGGCGATTCCGCGATAAAGACCTTGCCCTCCTCAATCAGCGCGGGTGTCAACCGGTACAGCATGGTCAGAAGAAGCGTACGAATCTGATATCCGTCCACGTCGGCGTCGGTGCAAAGAATGATTTTGGCCCACCGCAGAAGCTTGATATTAAAGGAGGAAAGCTCCCGGTTGGCTTTCGACTTCACCTGAACCCCGCAGCCCAACACCTTAATTAAATCAGTTATGATCTCACTTTTAAAGATTTTATCGTAATCGGCCTTCAGGCAGTTCAATATTTTGCCGCGGATCGGCATGATCGCTTGAAAATTCGGATCGCGGGCCTGCTTGCACGCGCCGAGAGCGGAATCGCCCTCCACGATAAATATTTCTCGTTCGCCGGTATCCCGGCTGCGGCAGTCGACAAATTTCGCGACCCGGTTCGTCAGGTCCAGACTGCTGGTCAGCTTCTTTTTCAGGTTCAGCCTTGTTTTTTCCGCGTCCTCGCGGCTGCGCTTGTTGATGAGCACCTGCGCCGCGATTTTTTCCGCGTCGGCGGGATTCTCAATAAAATAAACTTCAAGCTGATGGCGAAGCATTTCGACCATGGCTTCCTGAATTCCTTTGTTCGTAATCGCTTTTTTCGTCTGATTTTCATAGGACGTGCGGTTGGAAAAGGAGGAGATAATCAGGATCAGGCAGTCCTCGACGTCCGCGAAATTAATCTTACTCTCATTCTTATTGTACTTATTGTTCTGTTTAAGATAGGAATCAATCTGATAAACAAACGCATTCCGGGCGGCTTTATCCGGGGAACCGCCGTGTTCCAGCCAGCTGGAATTGTGGTAGTATTCAATTAAGCGGTTGCGGTTGGAAAAAGCAACCGCAACGTTTATTTTCACTTTATACTCCGGCTTGTCCGACCGGTCGCGCACCATGCGTTCCGACTGCCAGAACTGAACCGGAGTCAGGGCGTCGTTCCCCGCGATTTCCACCGCATAATCCGCAATTCCGTTTTCATAGAGAAATGTGGTTGTATCAAAACCGGTTTCGGTCTGGCTGCGGAACAGGAATGTGATTCCTTCATTGACGATTGCCTGACGCTTGAGCATATCCATGTAGTATTCGACGGGCACGTCGATATCCGTAAACACCTGCAAATCAGCTTTCCAGCGAAAACGGGAACCGGTGTCTTTCCCCTTGTATTCTTCCTTTTGCAGTCCGCCGATATTTTCGCCGTGTTCAAAATGCAGCCTATAACGAAAACCGTCCCGGCGAATATCCGCATCCATATATTCGGAGGCATACTGCGTGGCGCAGAGGCCGAGGCCGTTTAAGCCCAGCGAATACTCATAGCTCTCGTCCTCGCTGTTGTTATATTTCCCTCCGGCGTAAAGCTCGCAAAAAGCAAGTTCCCAGTTATAGCGCTTTTCATTCGGGTTGTAATCTACCGGACAGCCGCGCCCATGGTCTTCCACTTCCACCGATCGGTCCATGTACCTGGTGACTGTAATTTGTTTTCCGAAGCCCTCTCGCGCTTCGTCAATCGCATTTGACAAAATTTCAAATATGGAATGTTCGCATCCTTCGATTCCATCCGAACCAAAAATCACGGCCGGACGCCGCCGAACGCGATCAGCGCCCTTCAGAGAAGAAATGCTTTCATTTCCATAGGCCTGTTTTCGTGCCATTCAGGGGCCTCCCTAAGATTGTATTTTCATGAACTTATTTCCAATTTTTTAAGAGGCAGTCAAAAGGGGAATGCAGCTACATTCCCCTTGATTTTTATTGACCTTTTCAGCCGGCCTCTCCGACCATATGCCCGGCAGAAGCGCCGGGTGTGATTCCATCCTGCGGAGACGGTTCGGGGTCACCCTTCATCATCTTTGCAAATTCTTCTCCGCTCATCTTTTCGTTTTCAAACAGATATTTTGAAACTTCATGGAGTTTTTCCATATGGGATCTGAGAATGTCTTCCGTCTTGTTATAGGCCTCCGTCATCAGGCGTTTAATTTCGTGGTCGATCGCGGAAGAGGTATCCTCCGAGTAATTCCGGATATGTCCCATATCCCGCCCGAGGAAAGGCTCGCCTTCATCCTGTCCGTAGGTGATGGGACCAAGCTCGTCCGACATCCCGTATTTTGTCACCATACTGCGCGCCAGTTTGGTTGCGCGTTCAATGTCGTTGGAGGCGCCGGTCGAAATATCGTCCAGTGTAAGCGCTTCCGAAACACGGCCTCCAAGCATGACAACAAGGTCTTCTTCCATTTCCTTGCGGGAACGGTAAGCGCGGTCTTCCGCCGGAATCTGCATCGTATAGCCGCCTGCCATACCGCGCGGAATAATGGAAATCTGATGCACAGGGTCCTGTGTGGGGCAATAAAATGTTGCCACCGCATGACCCGCTTCATGATAAGCTGTAATTTTCTTTTCTTTATCGGTCATGACATGGCTCTTCTTTTCGGTGCCGACCACAACCTTGATCGTGGCCTCCTCAATTTCATCCATGGTGATGGCCTTCAGGCTTTTTCTCGCCGCAAGCAGCGCGGATTCATTGAGCAGGTTTTCGAGGTCCGCTCCGGTAAATCCGGCGGTGGATTTCGCGATGGTTTTTAGGTCGACGTCCGGGGCAACCGGCTTGCCGCGCGCATGGACCTTCAGGATTGCCTCGCGGCCCTTGATATCCGGGTAACCGACCATGATCTGGCGGTCGAAACGGCCGGGACGCATCAGCGCCGGATCAAGAATATCGGGGCGGTTTGTCGCGGCGATCATGATCACGCCCTCATTCGCGCCGAATCCGTCCATCTCAACCAGCAGTTGGTTCAGCGTCTGCTCACGTTCGTCGTGGCCGCCGCCGAGACCCGCGCCGCGCTGGCGTCCCACGGCGTCGATTTCATCAATAAAAATGATACAGGGCGAATTTTTCTTTGCCTGATCGAACAGGTCGCGTACGCGCGACGCGCCGACGCCGACAAACATTTCCACAAAATCGGAACCCGAAATGGAGAAGAACGGGACGCCCGCTTCTCCCGCGACCGCACGGGCAAGCAGGGTTTTACCGGTACCCGGAGGGCCCACGAGCAGCACGCCTTTCGGAATGCGGGCGCCCAGCTCGTTGTACTTGCGGGGATTCTTCAGGAATTCCACGATCTCCTGAAGTTCTTCCTTTTCCTCGTCCGCTCCGGCAACATCGGCAAATGTGGTCTTCCGCTTTTCGTCCGCCATCTGCTTGATTTTCGCCTTGCCGAAATTCATCTGTTTACCGGCGTCGCCCATGGAGGTGTTCAGGCGTTTCATCATGAACCACCAGAACAAAAGCATCACGGCCAGCGTCAGCAGCATCGGCAGCAGACTGGACAGCCATGTGGTTTCAGCCGGCCTCTTCCAGTTAAAGGTCATCCGGGCATTCGGGTGCTCCGCATTGTATTGCTCCACATAAGGACGGATATCTTCGACCATTTGTGCGGTGCTCGGCGCAACATAAGAAATCTGAGTTTTGTCCTTCAGATGGATAATCATTTCGCCGCTGCCAAGATCAAGGGAATAATCCGTAACCTTTTGGTCCTCAAAGTAATACAGAATCTCAGAATAATTATAGGTTTTATCAGAATGATTGTTTAAAACCATTGCAAGCAAAACCAGCAGCAGGATCGGTATGCCCAAAAACATGGCAATATTTTTTACGGTCTTTCTGTTGTCCAAACAAATTTCACTCCTTATAGGAATCGGCCCTCCCCTGTGCGGGTCAGCCTCCGTAAACCTCCGGTTTCAGAATCCCGACAAACGGTAGGTTCCTGTATTTTTCATCATAGTCAAGGCCATACCCGACAATAAATTCATCCGGAACAACCGTCCCAACATAATCCGCCTTGATGCCGACGGTTCTGCGGTCCGGTTTGTCAAACAGCGTGCAAAGCCGGATGCTTTTTGGCTCACGCGCCTGCAAAAGTTCCAGTATGTAGCTTAAGGTAAGGCCGCTGTCCAAAATGTCCTCCACAACTAAAACATCATACCCTTTCAGGTTGATGTCGAGATCCTTAATGATTTTGACGACACCGGAAGTTTTCATGCCGGAGCCATAGCTGGAAACCGCCATAAAATCGATGCTGCACGGAGTCGTAACGGAACGCATTAAATCGGACATAAATACAACGGAACCCTTCAAAATGCTGACCAGTAAAAGGTTTTTGTCTTTATAATCCTCACTGATTTTGGCCCCCATTTTTGAAACGATCTCGGCAAGCCGTTCCTCACTGAATAATACTTCCTGAATGTCATCGGTCATCTGATGCACGGGTTTCAGCACTCCTTGATGATTATTTCGGCCGCCCGTTCGGTGCGGTCTGTAACCGCGGCGCTTTGCGACGGGCCGATTCCTTCAATCCACAGAATTTCTCCGCCGCGTTCCAGAACCGCAAGTCTGCCGCGGCGAAACGGCGGAATTTTCCGTTCGTTTAATAATTTCTTCAAAGTTTTTGTGACTCCCCGCCCCGCGGGGCAAAACCGGTCGCCGGGCAGCCTGTTTCGAATAAAACTATTAGTATTCAATATTGTATCATAGTTGATTCGATTATTAAATAACAAATTATTAATTTTCTCATCATTTTTTCTCTTGAAAGATACCGGACGGATACAGATCGTCCTCCCGTCCGGAAGATAGGTATCCGGAAGCTGCAGCGGAACCCGCCACGGAACAGATCGCTCTTTTTCGGAATGAACAAAAAGAGTATTGCCGTTTGAAAGGCATTGTATTCCACCGGGAAGGGTCATATTCCCGCGCTCGGTACGGATCATTGCCATGACAGAAGCAACATGGTTATAATCGAGACGGGCTTTGGTCTGCTTCCGAACCGCCAGAAAAATCATACGGGAAAGGATGGAATCAGGCTGTTCCTTTAACTTTCGGATGGAATAGCCGCCGCAGACGTCGATTGATTGTTCCAGCCCGGTCCGTGCGATTTTCTGTAAATATTCCTCATCCTGCCGAAGCAGGCACGCGGCTCTGAAAAACGCCTGTTCAAAGCCGGGGTTCAGTTCCCGAAAAACAGGCGTCACGCCGTGACGGATACGGTTGCGCGCAAATTCTTCCGAAAGGTTTGAACTGTCCGTGACAAAGTCGAGGCCGTAATAACGGCAATAGGCCTCCACTTCTTCTCTTGTCACGCGAATCAGCGGACGCACGATTTCATTTCTGACCGGGGGAATCCCGGAAAGCCCCCGCGGCCCGGTCCCCTTCGCAAGATTCATCAGCGCTGTTTCGGCGCTGTCGGTCAGGGTGTGGGCGGTGGCGATCCGGCCGGCCGGCCCGCAAAGGCTGCGGAAAAAAGTATAGCGGACGTTCCGCCCGCATTCTTCCAATCCCTGTGAACTTTTTTTGGCCAGCGCCGAAATGTCGGCATGAAAGACCTTCAAGCCGACATGATTCGCCGAACACCACGCGGCGACAAACGCCTCCTCCGCGTCAGACTCCGCGCCGCGAAGGCCGTGGTTGACGTGGGCGGCGGTCAGGATCATTCCGTGCTTTCTGGAATAGCCGAGCAGAAAGTGCACCAGTGCCATGGAATCGGCGCCGCCCGAAAATCCGACGACAATCTGACAGCCTTCGGGCAGCATTTTTTCTTCCAAAATGGTATCTTCAATTTTCTGTTCCAGTTTTTTCATCCGGTCATTCACTGCGAACAACCTCCTGGGCGGTAAAGCGCATAAATTCGCCCTGCCAGTGCAGCGGCACCGTTTTGGTCTGACCATGACGGTTTTTGGCAACGATGCACTCGCTCTGGTTGCGGTCCCCGTCTTCCGAAGGCCCGCCGGTATCCTGATAGTATTCGTCCCGATATAAAAACAGGACGATATCCGCGTCCTGCTCAATGGATCCGGAATCGCGCAAGTCCGAAAGAACGGGGCGGTGATTGGTCCGTTTTTCGCTGTCACGGGCCAGCTGAGAAAGCGTCAGCACGGGCACGTTCAGTTCCTTCGCCATAATTTTCAGGTTTCTGGTAATCTGAGAAATTTCCTGTACGCGATTGTCAATTCTCATGGACGCGGTCATTAACTGCAGATAATCGATCACAACCAGGTCGACGTCGCGCAGCCGCCGCAGTTTCGCCTTGATTTCCGGCACGGTGATGCTGGGGTTGTCGTCAAAGTACAGCTGCGCTTTTGAAAGAATATCGCCGGCTTCAATCAGGCGAACCCATTCGTCCTCGCCCAGCTTTCCCGTACGCAGCTTTGTCCCCTCGACCAGCGCTTCCGTGGATAAAAGGCGGGAAACAAGCTGCTCGTTGCTCATTTCCAGAGAGAAAAAAGCGACGCGCTTTTTTGCCTTAAGCGCCGCGTGGCGGGCAATATTCAGGGCAAAGCTGGTTTTGCCCATGCCGGGGCGAGCGCCGAGCAGGATAAAATCGGAACGATTCAAGCCCGTGATGGTCTCGTCCAATTCCCGTATCCCGGTCGGAACTCCTTTATACAGGTCAGCGTCCGGAGAATTGAGAAGATCCAGACGGTCGAATTCATTGACAATGATCTCGTCGATCCGCTGCAGGCCCTGCATGTTTTTGCCGCGCCGGATGTCGAAAATACGCTGTTCCGCGCTGTCAAGCAAAGTCGCGGAATCAGCGGCGCCGGAAGAGGCTTCTTCAACAATGTCGCGCGCCGTTGTGATCAGCGTGCGAATGTCGTATTTATCACGGACGATTTTGGCGTAGGTCTCCACATTTGAAATAGAGGGCACCAGCTGCGCCAGCTGAAGGAGATAGGTTTTTCCACCGTTTTCCTCAAAGCCTTCCGTCTGCCGCAGCTTTTCCAGCAGCGTGATAAAATCCACCGGTCGGCCCTGAGTGAACAGTTCCAGCATAGAGGAATAGATCAGGCTGTTGTTGGTCTGGTAAAAATATTCCGGACGGGGAAGGATTTCCGCGACGCGGTCCAGACAGGAAGAATCCAGCAAAACCGCGCCGAGCACGGACTGTTCCGCTTCCGGACTGAACGGCAAATTCAGGCCTGCATAGGCGCCGGTTTGCATCGGTTCCATTTTACTTCCCCCTTTTTAAATTTCGGCGTTTTATATCCGTTTATTGCTGTTCCCCAACCAAAACATAAATTTTGGCGGTTACTCCGGAATACAGCTTTACCTCGCACTCATAGGTACCGAACGCCCGGATATCTCCATCCAGTGCGATCTTGCGTTTATCAACATCCACATGGAAGCTCTTCTTCAGTTCGTCGGCCACCTCTTTCGCCGTAATGGAACCGAAAAGCCTTCCTCCCTGTCCCGCTTTTGCAAACAGGCGCACTGTTTTTCCGCTGATGGAAGCAGCGGCGGCCTGAGCGTCTTCCATTTCTTTCTGAATACGCCATTTTTTGGCGGATTCGGCGCTTTTCAGCTCGCTCATTACCTGCGCGTTCGCTTCTTTCGCCAGCTTGCGCGGAAGGAGAAAATTCCTGGCGTAACCGTCGCTGACCTGAATCAGCTCTCCCCTCTTGCCGCTGCCTTTCACGTCCTGAAGTAATACTACTTTCATCGGGTACCTCCTTATGACTTTTCGTTCGTATGATTGGATGCTTTCTCTGTAAAATCGCGGATCGCCGCGATGAGCCGGTCACGGGCCTCGGATACCGAAAGGCCGCTCAGCTGAGCGCCCGCCATGGTCAGATGGCCGCCGCCGCCCAGAGTCTCCATAATCAGCTGAACATTGACGTCCCCAAGGGAACGGGCCGAAATATTGATGACGTCCCCCGCCGGGAACAGCACAAAGGACGCCTCAATTCCCTGAATGGAAAGCAGCTCGTCGGCTGCCTGCGCGGATGCGATCCGAATATCCGGAAACTCATGTTCCGTGGAAGCCACGGCGAAGCGGCCGAATATTTCCGCATTGGAAACAATTTTATATTTTGCCTTGTAAGCGTCGATGGAATCGGAAAACATACGCTTGACGCTGACCGTATCGGCTCCCTTCCGGCGCAGATACGCCGCCGCCTCAAACGTACGTGCCCCCGTTTTCAGCACAAAATTCTTAGTGTCCAGCATGATGCCGGAAAGCAAAGCCTCCGCTTCCGTCTGGGTCAGCTTGCTGTCCCCGATATACTGCAGAAGATCCGTCACCATTTCACAGGTGGAGCTGGCATACGGTTCGTGGAAAAAAACCAGGGCGTTTTCGATGTGGCGAACCATCATTCGATGGTGGTCTATGACCACCACGCGCGGCACCGTCTTCAAAAGCTCGGCACTCTCAACGAAATCCTGAGAATGCGTATCGACAACCACAAGCATACTTCTTGATGTTGCGAGCATCTGCGCTTCCTGCGGCGACATAAAGATCTTTTCGTCGGGATACGCGTTTTGAAGTGCGGTAATCTGCGGGGAGGCAAGGCTCTGCGTCAGATTCAACACGATATAGGAAGGGCGGCGCAGCGTTTTGCAGGCTACGTTCCACATTCCGATCGCCGCGCCGACGCAGTCCAGATCGGAATATTTATGCCCCATGACAAAAACTACGTCGCTTTCTTTGATATCGTCCGAGATGGACGCCGCGAAAACACGAGTGCGAACGGAGTCTCTCTTTTCCACCCCGTTGGACAGGCCCCCGAAAAACTCGTATGTATCGTTGGCCTGCTTGACCGCGACCTGATCTCCGCCGCGCCCAAGGGCCATGTTCAAAGCGTTTCTGGCCCAGTCGTCCGCTTCCTGCAGAGTTTTTGCTCCGCGGGCCACGCCGACCGAGACCGTCGCGCTCAGCCGGTCTCCCGCCTTGATGGCGCGCACGGAATCAAGAACCGGAAACCGTTTTTTCATCTCCGTCCGCAGGTGCGCTTCGTCGGTCAAAATCAGATACCGCCCGCTGCTCATGCGTTTCAGAAAACCGCCCAGCCCCTGCGCCCAGCGAGCCAGTACTTCTTCCACTTCCGAAGCAATTCTTGTTTCTTCACTGGAGCTGGAATCCCGGGTCAGCTCCTCCCGGTTGTCAAAGCTGGCCAGCATGACTATGGTACGGCTTTCCTCATAATTGCGGCTGATCTCCTGAAAAGCCGTGTCGTCAAGAAAGTACAGGACGCTTCCCGCTTCTGTCCGAATGCCGAACACCGTATATTGTCGGGAGCCAAACGTAACCTCCGTGCCGCCGGCTGAAAGAACCTGTTCCGTTGTTGCGGGATAAATAAATTTGAGAATGTTATCGCCGCGGCATTCCCGGTTCGCGCTGACCTGATCAAGAAACATGTCGTTAACCCAGATGATGTCTCCCGCTTCGCCAATCACCGCAACAGGAAGCGCAAACTGACGCAGGGAACGATACCTGTCGCCGGTTAAAACTTCCCCCACGCTTTTGAAGGCGAAGGCGATATGCGCTTTAAAATGCCTGTTGGCAATCAGCACGGCTGCAATGGACGCAACCGCGAGAGTGATTTCCGCTGTAAAAACAACGATGTTCCAAAACCAGCTGATACCGGCCGTCAGCAGCAAAACTGCTGAAATGACAAAAAAGACAGGAGAAGAAGCCCATACTTTTCGTTTCAAACTGATTACCCCTTAAAACCGATCCGGGATGACTATACTTCCATAATAATCGGCAGAATCATCGGGCTGCGGCGCGTACGATTGTAGAGAAGACGGGACAGCTCGTCTTTAATCCGAGTTTTCAGTGTTCCCCAGTCGTGAATTTTGTTCTCCGCGCATTCCTGCAAAACGGATGAAACCAGATCACGGGCCTCGTCGATCAGCGGTTCGGATTCACGGACATAGACAAAGCCGCGGGATACAACATCCGGGCCGGAAATGATGTGACCATCCGTGCAGGAAATGGTGCAGACAACCACAATCAGCCCGTCTTCGGCAAGGTGCTTGCGGTCCCGCAGAACAATACTTCCCACATCGCCGACGCCCAAGCCGTCTACCAGAATCCGACCGGCCGGAACCGGAGCAAGGCGTTTCATATAATCCTCGTTAAGCTCGACAACGTCGCCGTTATCGCCGATAAAGACGTCTTTCGGGTCCCTCCCCATGGCATAGGACAAGTCCGCGTTTTTCCGCAGCATCTTCTGTTCGCCGTGAACCGGAATAAAATATTTCGGCTTTACGATTCCCTGCATCAGTTTGAGTTCTTCCTGACAGGCGTGGCCCGAAACATGCACTTCATACATGGATTCGTAAACAACGCGGCATCCGCGCTTCATCAGCTCGTCGATCACATTTCCGATTGTTTTTTCATTTCCGGGAATCGGGCGAGCGGAAATGATGATAAAGTCGCCCGGACCTACTTCCACTTTGCGGTGGTCGGCAAATGCCATGCGGGTCAGGGCGCTCATCGGTTCTCCCTGACTTCCGGTTGTAACCAGAACGATCTGTTCCTTCGGATAACGGTTGATCATGTCAATGTCGATCAGCACTCCCTGCGGGACGTCGAGATATCCAAGCTCCACGCCGATCGTCATGACATTAACCATACTTCTGCCGGACAGAGCCACTTTGCGCCCGTATTTAACCGCGCAGTTAATGATCTGCTGAACGCGGCTCACATTGGAGGCGAAGGTTGCAATGATAATACGGCTGTCCTGCGCGCGTTTGAACAGCATGTCGAAGGAGCTGTCGACACTTTTTTCCGACTTTGTAAAGCCCGGCCGCTCCGCATTGGTGGAATCGGAGAACAGGGCCAGGACGCCCTCGTTGCCAAGCTGAGCAAGACGACCCAAATCAATCATTTTACCCATCGCGGGTGTACAGTCGATTTTAAAATCGCCCGTGTGGACGACGACTCCGGCCGGGGAATGAATAGCAACGGCAACCGCGTCGGGAACGGAGTGGTTGACATGGATAAATTCGATATCCATGCAGCCAAGCTGCGCGTGCTCGCCCGGCTGGACGACAACAGCCTTCACGGAATTCTGAAGGCCGTGTTCCTTTAATTTGCTGTTGATCAGCGCAAGTGTAAACGGCGTGCCGTAAATCGGAAGATTCACCTTTTTCAGCAGATAAGGCAGTGCTCCGATATGGTCCTCATGGCCGTGGGTTAAAATAATGCCGCGGATGTTTTCGGCGTTGCGTTCCACAAATGTGAAGTCCGGAAGCACAAGATCAACGCCCAGCATATCACCGTCCGGAAAAGCCATGCCGCAGTCCACGATCACCATATCGTTTTCGCATTCAAACAGCGTAAAGTTTTTGCCGACTTCGTTCAATCCGCCGAGAAAATAGGCTTTGATCGACGGTTTCTTCTGATTCTGACGTCCCCTGCGTCCGCGTTTGCTCTTCTGTGCGGCGGCTTCTTTTTTCTCTCTTGCCGCCTGTTCCGTCAAATACTGCTGTACGGTTTTTTGAATCGCCGTAAGGGGCTGCTGCTTCGCACCGTTTTTCTGCCTTCCGCCGCGCTGCTTTTCTCCGTTCAGCGGACGGATTCCCTTCTTCTCCTTTGGTCCGGCCTGCTGCTGTCTATCGGCAGCAATTTGTTTTCCAGGAACCTGCTGCTTTCCATCGGCAGCAATCGGTTTTCCAGAAGCCTGCTGCTTTCCATCGGCAGCAATCGGTTTTCCAGGAGCCTGCTGGTTTGTCTGAGCAGGCTGGCGTGTCTGAGGCTGGCGTTCATTATTCTGGCGTTCCGTATTCTGACGTTCCCCGTTTTCCTGTGCAGCAGAGGGCTTTTGGGTGCTTCTTCGTCTGCCCTGTCTGGCTGCGGCGGGACGCTGCTGCTGCTCCTGCTTCTTCTGCACCGGAAGCTGAGGCGGCGTGATCTTCTGATAAAGTTCGGGACGTTTTTCCTTGCCGGCTTCGGTGTTTTGATTTTCAGCGCCTTGACGGCCAGCCGAGCTGCTAGTGCTCTTATTTAATTGTTTTTCTGTCACAAAATGACCTCCATCATATTTTGGGCACAACCATTAAAATCCGTCGACAATCGGGTCAAACGAATCTGGTTTACCTCTATTCATTTTACCTTTTACGCTGCACCGGGCCCGCGCAAAAATGTATTAAATGCTTCTCTATGTGCTAAATAAACGGGAATAACCCGTGAATCGCTGAATCCGGACACTAATATCTTATTTATTGTACCTTGATTCACAAAGACTGTCAATACAGTTTTCTTTCCGCAGACTTTATTATGACCAATCCTGCGCTCTCTAATCAAATGAAAGAAATGAAAAAACGTTTCATACCGTCTTTCCCCGCGATTTGTATGTGCCCCTCCTTTGTGCTATAATAACAGAAAAATCAAAGGACTTATGGTGATAGGATGAAGCGGGTTGAGATCTTTACGGACGGGTCGTGCAGCGGAAATCCCGGACCGGGCGGCTGGGGCGCGGTTCTGCGCTACGGCAGCCACGAAAAAAGGCTGAGCGGGGGCGAACGCGAAACCACAAATAATAGAATGGAGCTGACCGGCGTCATCGAGGCGCTGCGCCAGCTGCGCGAACCCTGCGAGGTGATCCTGACCAGCGATTCCCGCTACGTCTGCGATGCAATCACCAAGGGCTGGGCCATAGGATGGCAGAAACGCGGCTGGATCAAGGCCGACAAAAAGCCTGCTCTGAACAGCGATTTATGGGAAATCCTGCTCGGTCTTCTTGAGACGCACCATGTGACGGTCAACTGGGTAAAAGGGCATGCAGGACACCCTGAAAACGAACTTTGCGACCGCATGGCGGTCGCAGAAACAGAGAAGCATAAAAACGGAGGCACTGCAACATGATTTATGCGGATAACGCGGCGACGACTCCCGTCTCCGATTCCGTACTGCAGGCGATGCTTCCGTATTTTTCAAAGGAATTCGGAAATCCGTCCAGCCTGTACGCGTCGGGCCGCCGGGCAAAAAGAGCGCTCGAATCGGCAAGAGAAACCGTAGCCGACTGCTTAGACGCGCGTCCCGATGAAATTTTTTTCACTTCCGGCGGTTCTGAAAGCGACAACTGGGCGATTAAGATGTCAGCGAAAAAGGGGAAAGAAACCGGAAAGACGCACCTGATTACCTCTGAATTCGAACACCACGCGGTGCTGCATTCTCTTCGGTCACTGGAATCCGGCGGTTTCACGGTTTCGGCGCTGTCCGTCCATGAGGATGGAATCAT
Organism: Caproicibacter fermentans; assembly: GCF_014303955.1. NCBI lineage: Bacteria > Bacillati > Bacillota > Clostridia > Eubacteriales > Acutalibacteraceae > Caproicibacter > Caproicibacter fermentans. The sequence goes on from NZ_CP060286.1 coordinate 746,707, forward strand.
AAGGCCGGAGGAATTAAAGGCCGCGCTCCGCCCGGAGACCGCGCTGGTAACCGTTATGACCGCAAATAATGAAATCGGAACCATTCAGCCGATTTCGGAAATCGGGGCTCTCTGCCGCGGCGCCGGCATCCCGTTGCACACGGACGCGGTTCAGGCGGCCGGAATTCTTCCTCTGGATGTAAAAGCGATGAATGTGGATTTTCTCTCTCTTTCCGCGCACAAATTTCACGGTCCGAAAGGCGTCGGCGCCCTTTATATCCGAAAGGGCGCCGGCATTTCCGGCCTGATGGACGGCGGCGCGCAGGAACGCGGCCTGCGCGCCGGCACGGAAAACGTCGCGGGAATTGTCGGGCTGGCTGTGGCCCTGAAGGAAGCCTGTGAAAACAGAAAAGCCTGTGCGGACCGTTTGACGGCCATGCGCGACAGGCTGATTCAAGGGGCGCTGAAAATTCCCGGCACAAGGCTGAACGGCGATCCCGTCAAACGCCTTCCGGGAAACGTGAACCTGAGCTTTGAGCAGGTGGAAGGAGAAGCCCTTCTTCTTCTGCTGGACCAAAACGGAATCTGCGCCTCCGCGGGCTCCGCCTGCACGGCCGGTTCGCTGGAGCCGAGCCATGTGCTGCGCGCGATCGGCCTTTCGGAACCGCTGGCGCACGGTTCCCTGCGCCTGACGCTTTCCTGTCAGAATACCGAAGCGGAAGTGGATGAGATTCTGCAGATTCTGCCAGACGTAATCATGCGGGTACGTTCGTTGTCTTCCCAGTAAGTTCGAAAGGTGGAACTGACTTATTTTGTCCGCTCCCTGTAAATCGGTTTATTTACCGAGCAGGGCGCGGACTTCTTTTTCTTTTGCAAACAGGGTGCATCCGCCCGCATGCTCCGCAGTTTCGATTCCGCTTTCCCGGATCTTTCTGAACAGTCCGGAGTCAAGTGCATGTTTCAGGCCGCCGGACAGAACGCTGGTGTCGGAAAACGGAGAGAACGGACAGGGCTCCGCGGCACCCATGGCGCTGATATGAAAGAACCCGCGCCCCGCCGCAAGACAGCCGCCCAGCGCTTTTTCGTCACCCGGAAAAGAGAGGAAGATGATCGAATGAAATTCTTCCCGCAGGCGGTCAAGCCTTTGCTCAAGCAAAATCCGTTCCCGCTCACCGGGCGCCAACTGTTCGGAGCCGGATTCGACCGGCACATATTCAACATAGAACACAAGGCCGCACCCGGCATGCTTAAGCAGGCGCAAATATTCCTGATCGGTAACTTGATATAAATTATTCTTTGTGACGGTAATGGACACTCCATAAAAAATACCGCGTTTTTTCAACTGCTCCATGGTTTCTGCGAGTTTGTCGTAAATTCCCTTGCCGCGCCTTAAATCCGTATTTTCCCTGTCTCCCTCAATGCTGAGAACCGGAATCAGATTTCGGCTGCAATCAAATCGATCCAGAAGTTCTCCCCGAACCAGCGTCCCGTTTGTGAAAACCGGAAAAATCAGATTCTGATGTGAAGCCGCCGCCGTCAGAATATCCGCCCGGGTCAAAGGCTCACCGCCGGCGAGCAGCAGAAAGGAAACTCCGAGTTCTTCGGCTTCACGGAAAATTTCGTCCCAGCGATCGGCGTCCATTTCATTTGCTGTTGGATGATCTATGCAGGAATGGTTTGCCCTCGCGTAGCACCCCGCGCAGTGAAGGTTGCATTTTTGGGTGATGCTGGCGATGAGAAACGGCGGAACATGGGTTCCGTTCTTTTCATAATTGCCGCGAAGCTCCGCCGCTTTTTTCTGTGCTGAGCCGGCATGAAGCAAGAACCTGCTTTCTTTCGGATTTCTCAGGCTGGCCCGCAGGGCGGATGAAATAATTTCGCCAATTGCTTGATTCATGTACTCCGCTAAATCAGTCATACTTTCGCCTCCGGTAAAAATAAGTCCATTTCCAGATCGATCAGAGTTTCACAGGCGCTTTCGTCGGTCAGATTGATCCCCGCATAACGCAGGAATGCGTCGGAACGGTAAAACACGAGCTGCAAAAAGGAAATCATCTGGTACGCAATGACTCTGCATTCCACTTCGCTTTTTTTCGTTCCGAAATGTTTTCGCAGCAGGGGAAGAAGATAGACGGGGCTGACGATTTCATCTTCGAGCAGAATATGCGGAATAAAAATTTTCGAGAACCGCCGATAATGCAGTACCATTTGCGACAGATGAAGCAATATGTTCCGCAAAGCCTTTTTGGGGGATTCCATTGAATCCGGCGGGGCATAGAACCATTCCGCTTCCGATTCAATCACCTTGCCTACCGCCTCTGTCAGCAGCTCATCCTTTGATCCGAAATAATAATTGATCATCGCTGCGTTCGTCCCGGCGGCTGCGGCAATTTGGCGGGATGTAATTCCCGTCGGATCCTCGCTTTCGCGCAGCAGGTCCGACGCCGCTGAAATCAGCTGGCTTTTCAGGTCTTCTTTCTCCTTCATGTCTCCTCCTGTTAAACGTGTTTAAAACATGTTCATATACTATTCCCCTTTTCCTCTTTTGTCAAGCGAATTTCCGGACTTTTTGAAGATGTTATGATATACTGAAAGCAAATGAAAATCGGAGGGATCGATATGGCTAAATTTGAAAAACTCGTAAACGGGGATTTTGAGTCAATTATTTCGACTCTGGAAAATGATATTCTTCAAAGCGGAGTCAGCATGAATCTTGTGGATGAAAGCAACTATCAGTCCGGGGGAACAAAAGTTGCCGTTCGGGTTTACGACAAATATTTTATGAGAAACGGCAATCGGGCAAGCCTGAGTCTAACCGTAGCGGGTGCTGATCGCAGTGTATTCATTGCCGCGATCGGAGCCGGGGGCGGCTCCGGTGTGTTTTTGAATTTCAGTCTTGGCGCGGAAACGGAGCTGACGGATCTTGTCGCGGACAGTGTGCGGCGCATGGGGCTCTAGGCTTGTAAAGCTCTCACATGAGAAAAGGCCCGGCATACCATTCGGTATGCCGGGCCTCAGATTCATATTGATACAAATTATTTGCGGGCAGCCATTGCTTTCTTGACTTCTTCCGTAAGAAGAGGAAGAACTTTAAGGGCATCGCCGACAACACCGAAGTCCGCAACTTCAAACATCGGTGCGCCTTCGTCCTTGTTGATGGCCACAATAACATCGGACTCTTCCATACCGGCCAGGTGCTGAATTGCACCGGAGATGCCGCAGGCAAGATAGAGGTTCGGGCGAACCGTTTTTCCGGTCTGACCGACCTGAATATCTTTTTCCACCCAACCCGCATCGACGCAGGCTCTGGAAGAGCTGACGGTTCCACCGATAGCATCCGCGAGATTCTCAAGTAGCTTGAAGTTCTCCGGGCAGCCCATGCCGCGGCCGCCGGATACCAGAATCTTCGCGTCCTGGATATCCATCTTCTGTGATTCTTTCTTGATGACTTCCAGAATCTGAACATCCTTTTCGGAAGCGGGAATTTCCATGTCAATCGAGTCAGTCGGAGCGGAAGCGCCGTCGATCGGCTTAATTTTCTGCATGACGCCCGGGCGGACCGTCGCCATCTGAGGACGATAATCCGGGCATATGATGGTTGCCATGATGTTTCCGCCGAATGCGGGACGGGTCATTCTCAGGTTCTTTGTGCCGTCGTCTGCAACGTCAAGCTTCGTGCAGTCCGCGGTCAGACCGGTACGGACTCTGGCGGCCACACGCGGAGCGAGGTCACGGCCGATTGCGGTAGCACCGTAAAGAACCACGGCGGGTTTGTACTTTTCAATGATATGGCACATGCAGTATGCATACGGCTTTGTGGAATAAAGCTCTAAGTCCTTGTTGTCGACCATGATGATCTTATCGGCGCCGTAGCTTGCCAGGTCCTTGCAAAGGCCGGAAACATGGTAGCCCAGCAGAACCGCGGTAACTTCCGTTTCCATATCTTTTGCAAGCTCTTTCGCTTTGCCGAGCAGTTCATGGGAAACGCCGGCCACCTGACCGTCGACCTGCTGGATAAATACATATATGCCTTTATATTCCTGAATATCCATGTAGCTCACCACTTTCAACTATATAATGAATTTTTCTCTGAGCTTTTCGAGTATGTACTCGGCCGCTTCCTGAGGATTCAGATTATTGACAACGGTACCCGCAGCTTTCGCGCTCTTAGTAAAGGTCTTCACGACATGAGTCGGAGAGCCCTTCAGGCCGAGGCAGCTGTCGTCCACATCGAGGTCCTTGCGGGTAATGACCTTGATCTCTTTCTGATAAGCGTCGAAAATTCCGCCCGGGGTCATGTAACGGGGCTCGTTCAGTTCGCTCAGAGCGGTAATCAGGCACGGCATTTTGGCTTTGATGATGTGATAGCGGTCTTCAAACTGCCGCTTCACAATCACAGAGTCGCCTTCTACCTTAATGTCTTCCGCATAGCTGATGTTGGTAAGGTTCAGGTTCTCGGAAATCTGCGGGCCAACCTGGGCGGTATCGCCGTCGATTGCCTGACGGCCCGTAATAATCAGATCATAATCCATGGTTTTGAGCGCAGCGGCAATCGTGTAAGCGGTAGCCCATGTATCGGCGCCCCCGAAAGCGCGGTCCGTTACAAGCACGGCATCATCCGCGCCCATGGCAAGCGCTTCACGCAGAGCGGCATCCGCCTGCGGCGGACCCATGGAAAGAACGGTGATATGTGCGCCCTTCGCGTCCTTCAGGCGAAGAGCCGCCTCCAGACCGGCCTTATCATCCGGGTTGATGATGGACGGCACGCCCTCGCGGATCAGGGTGCCGGTTTTGGGATCCAGCTTCACTTCATTGGTATTCGGTACCTGCTTTATGCAAACGACAATATTCAACGAATTTCCCTCCTTAGAGTTTCCGCCTTACTTCAAGGCATATTTGGAAATGACCATCTTCTGAACTTCGCTGGTGCCCTCGTAGATCTCGGTGATCTTCGCGTCGCGCATCATGCGTTCCACCGGGTACTCGCGTGTGTAGCCGTAGCCGCCGTGCAGCTGTACGCAGCGAGTGGTCACATCCATCGCAACGGTTGCGCAGTAAAGTTTAGCCTCAGCCGCTTCAAGCGAAACACTCTTCTGGTGATCTTTAGCAACGGCAGCTTTATAAAGGAGCAGCTGCGCAGCCTGGATCTTGGTGTACATGTCGGCGATTTCAAACTGAGTGTTCTGGAACTTTGAAAGAGGACGGCCGAACTGCTTTCTTTCCTTAACGTATTTCACAGTTTCGTTCAAAGCGCCTTCCGCGAGGCCGAGCGCCTGAGCCGCGATGCCGATGCGTCCGCCGTCCAGCGTCGTCATGGCGACAACAAACCCCTTGCCTTCCTGACCGAGCAGATTTTCTTTCGGAACGATGCAGTTTTCGAAAATCAGTTCGCAGGTTGCGGAACCACGGATGCCCATCTTCTTTTCCTTCTTGCCGATGGAAAAGCCCGGGAAATCCTTTTCGACAATAAACGCGGTAATGCCGTGGTTGCCGGCGCTCTTGTCGGTCATGGCAAAGATTACATAAACATCGGCGTAGCCAGCGTTGGTGATGAAGATCTTGCTGCCATTGATCACATAGTGGTCGCCGTCAAGAACCGCCTTGGTCTGCTGCGCGGAAGAATCGGTGCCCGCGTTCGGCTCCGTCAGGCCGAAAGCGCCCAGCCATTCGCCGGAGGTCAGTTTCGGTATGTATTTCTCCTTTTGCTCCGCCGTGCCGTATTTGTAAATCGGCCAAGTGCAAAGTGAGGTGTGGGCGGAAAGCATTGTGCTGGAGGTGCAGCATACCTTCGCCACCTCTTCCACGCACATTGCATAGGTCAGCGTATCGCAGCCCTGACCGCCCATCTCCTTCGGATAAGGGATTCCCATAAAGCCGTACTGACGGAATTTTTCAAGCGCCTCCTTCGGAAAGCGTTCGTTCTCATCCACGTCCTGCGCATATGGTTTTATTTCTTTTTCCGCAAAGTCCCTAAAGAGAGTGCGGGCCATTTCATGTTCTTTACTCAGTTGAAAGTCCATACTCGTTCCTCCAAATTCATATTAGCTTTGCCAGAGTCACTTGCTGTAATCGTAAAAGCCCTTGCCGGTTTTTCTGCCGAGCAAACCGCCGCGAACCATTTTCCTGAGCAGCGGATGCGGGCGGTATTTCGGGTCGCCCGTCTCATTTTGAAGAACTTCCATAACCGCAAGAACGATGTCGAGGCCGATCAGATCGCCCAGAGCCAGAGGGCCCATCGGGTGATTCGCGCCGAGCTTCATCGCGGTGTCGATGTCCTCGGCGGCGGCCGTCCCGTCGGCGTAAATGCCGACCGCTTCATTGATCATAGGAACAAGAATACGGTTTACGACAAATCCGGCGGCCTCTTTGACCTGTACCGGCGTCTTGCCGATCTCCGCCGAAATCGCCTTGACCTTTTCCACTGTGGAAGCGGGAGTCGTAATGCCGGCGATCACCTCAACCAGCTTCATGACCGGAGCAGGATTGAAGAAATGCATGCCGCAGACCGCCCGGTCAAGGCCGCTGGAGATTTCCGTAATGGAAAGGGAAGACGTATTTGTCGCAAAAATGCAGTCTTTTTTGCAGATGCTTTCCAAATCCTTGAACAGTGCCTTTTTGACGTCCATGCGTTCCAGAGCCGCTTCAACGATCAAATCGCAGTCCGAAACAATTTCTTTGGTGCCGGTCGTGATTTTTGCGAGAATCGCGTCCGCCTTAGCCTGTTCCATTTTCCCTTTGGAAACGGCTCTGTACAGCGTCTTCTCAATCTTTTTTTTGCCGCCTGCAGCCAGCTCTGCGTTAATATCACAAAGCTTTACGGAATAATTCTCTGTCTGAGCGAATGCCTGAGCAATTCCGGAGCCCATTGTCCCCGCACCAATAACGCCAACGATCATAGAAAAAACCCCCTTATATATTTTTACAATCAAAAATCATTCGTTGATAAACGGATCCGGCTTTCTCTTTTCGCAGAAAGCGGTCATCGCATTTTTCTGGTCCTTGGTATCCAGGCAAAAGCTGAACAGCTCCGCTTCCAAGGACACAGCCGAGTCAATATCCATCTGCAGACCGAGGTTAATCGCTTTTTTGCACTGGCGAACCGCGATCGGAGCGTTCCGCGCGATTTTCCCGGCCAGCTTTATGCATTCTTCCATCAGCTGATCCGCCGGATATACCGCGTTGACCAAACCGATTTTCAGCGCCTCTTCGGCTTTGACCTTGCCACAGGTATAAATCAGTTCCTTTGCCTTGCCGACGCCGATTGTGCGCGCCAGGCGCTGTGTTCCTCCAAAGCCGGGCGTAATGCCGAGGCCGGCTTCCGGCTGCCCGAACAAAGCGTTTTCGGACGCAATGCGGATGTCGCAGCTGAGCGAAAGCTCGCAGCCTCCGCCCAGCGCAAAACCGTTGACGGCCGCAATGACGGGGACCGGCAGGCTTTCAATCTTGCGGAACACATCATTGCCGCGCTTGCTGAACGCCCGGCCCTGTTCCTTCGTCATCGTGCTCATCGCGCCGATGTCCGCTCCGGCGACAAAGGCCTTCTGGCCGGCGCCGGTAATAATCACGCAGCGAGTTTTCCCAAGGTCAATCGCGTCGACCACTGCCTCCAGATCGGCAAGGACTTCGGTGTTGAGGGCATTCAGGGCCTTTTCTCGGTCAATGGTAACGACCCCGACCAGATCCTTCTGCTCATATTTCACATACCCCATCTTCATTGCCTTCTTTCCTAAAATGTTTCAGGTTTGATGACTGGTTAGCCTTCCATTTTAACAATGGTGGCAACGCCCATGCCGCCGCCGACGCAAAGAGTCGCAAGGCCCAGCTCATTCTTTCTCCTCTTCATTTCATAAAGCAGGGTGGTAAGGATACGCGCGCCGGAGCATCCGACCGGATGGCCGAGAGAAATCGCGCCGCCGTTTACGTTCGTCTTGTCCATATCAAACTTCAGATCGTGCGCAACCGCAAGGGTCTGCGCCGCAAACGCCTCGTTGGCTTCCACCAAATCCATGTCCGAAACGGTCATGCCGGTTTTCGCCATGATCTTTTTTGTTGCCTCAATCGGGCCAAGTCCCATGTAAGCCGGATCGACGCCTGCCCACGAGCCCGCAACCCACGTTGCCAGAGGCTTCACGCCAAGTTCTTTCGCTTTTTCTTCCGACATGATAACAACTGCGGAACCGCCGTCGTCAATTCCGGAAGCGTTTCCGGCCGTAACGGTTCCGTCTGGTTTGAATGCCGGCTTCAGCTTTGCAAGGGTTTCCACGGTCGTGCCGGGACGAATGTCCTCGTCCGTATCGAACAGGACCGTCTGCTTCCTCATTTTAACTTCCATCGGGATGATTTCTTCCTTGAATTTGCCCTCTTTTAACGCTTTTTCGGCACGGTTCTGACTCATTGCGCCATATTCATCCTGCATCTGACGGGTAATTCCGTATTTCTCCGCGACGTTTTCCGCCGTAATCCCCATGTGATAATGGTTGAATGTGTCCTCAAGGCCATCGTAAATCAGGGAGTCGACCAGTTTGCCGTCGCGCATACGATAACCGAATCTTGCGTTTTTCAGCAGATATGGGGTGCTGGACATGTTCTCGATACCGCCCGCAACAATGACATCCGCTTCGCCGGCCGTAATCATTGCCGCAGCGACATTGATGCTTTTCAAACCGGAACCGCACATATTATTCAGAGTAAAAGCCGGTACCGGAATCGGAATGCCCGAGCCGACAGAGACCTGACGCGCAATGTTCTGGCCAACACCGGCCTGGTAAACGCAGCCGAGAATGACTTCATCCACCTGATCCGGCGAGATACCGGCGCGTTTCATGGATTCCTTTACAACCGTCGTGCCGATATCGACCAAAGGCACACCGGAGAGAGTCCCACCAAATTTACCGATTGCCGTACGGCAAGCACCTGCTAAAACGATTTTCCTTGACATAGGTTTTTCCTCCTTAAAATTCCAATAAAAATTTCCGAACTGCTGTTTACAACAGACTATGTTAAATATATCACAATATACCCCGAGTTGCAAGGCTAGGTTTGAAAAAATTAACAAAAACTCTTTTAAAAAACGTTCAAATTATCCATAATACGAAATGAATTTCACATCGTGGATAATATGAAAACAGGCGCATATGGCATGCGCCTGCCAGCCTTAAATTTTAGAGTATCCGTAACTATTCACAATCGCGTCAATCTTCTGCCCCTTTTGACAATACGGGCAGTCAAGAACGGAGCAGGTAAAATAATTCGGCAAATTATCACTGGCAAAGATGGAGTTGACCTCGATGCCGCCGGTCTCTCCGATCGCGCTGAAAATCGCAGAGGTTCCTACGATTTTGCCGCCGTAATAACGGATGCATTCCAGCGAGCGGTTAATCGTCTTGCCGGTGGTTGCGGAAGCCACAAGCAAAAGAATGTTTTTGTTCCAGATCCGATCCTGGACATTGTCGCGGAACAGAAGCTGCCCATTTGGATATTCGGGGGTTATAATGCTGATGTCGGTTCCCTCATTCAGGGAGGAAACGCCTGATTTTGAGAGTTCCTCAGCCAAAAAGGCACCGATTATTTCGCAGCCGTCCATACAGATGATCGTATCGACGGATACGGAATTGACGTACCTTTCAGCCATGAATTCCGCTGCCTGTTTGGCAATTTTCTGCTGGTGTTTAATGCCTGTCATGTCAATGTAATAGTTTACGTGAGAATGCGAGGTTGCAAAATGCCCCGGAATAAGATTCAAGACAATATCCCGGTTTTTATCGCAGCGAACCTGAACAGCTCTGCTTTCCATGACCGGCACACCACTTTCCCAATAAAAGTCGTAATTATTATAGCATTGATTCCCCAAAGGTGCAAGATTTTTTTACGAAGTCTAGGTTATTCTGCATAATTTCACATCGCGGTTTTAAGTCTCCCGGCAGCGGAACGCCCTTTGCTCGAAAAACAATTTAATTTCTTTTTGCAGTCCGCTTACCGAACCCTGAACCAGTTCCTTCGGTCCGCCTCCCCTTCCCGAAAAAGCGGCGGACAGCTCTTTTGCATAGGGTCTGGCATCATTCGCGGGGTCGGATACGGCATATCGGTACCCTTTTGAATCGTCGCCGGAAAAAACCGCGGCCGTCGCAAAACAGCGTTCCGACAAAATCAGCGCAAACCGGCGAAGCTCGTCCGGAGTCAGGTCGTCATCAAAGATCAGAATATTTCCGCAGCCCGGAGCGATGGCGCCAGCCTTCAACCGGAAAATTTCCGTCCGAAGGGCGGAGAGCCTCCGCTTTAAATCCGCGTTCTCGCGCAGAACCCGTTCCACAGACTGTTCGATCTCCGCCGGCTTTGCGGAAAGCAGCGCGGAAACGGCAGATACGCTGTTTACCCTCTCCCCGTAATCCCGAAGGGCCTGGCCGCCGCAGGCCATGGTCAGTCTGGTCCCGCCTTTGTACCGCTGGGAAGACAACATCTTAACCGCGCCGATTTCTCCGGTACGCTCCACATGGGTGCCGCAGCAGGCGCAGATATCATAACCGGGAAACTCAACAATCCGAACCCGGCCGGTGAGTTCCTTTTTGCTTCTGTAAGGAATCCTTCCCAGCTCCTGCGCGGAAGGATACGACACTTTTACCGCAAGGTTCTGCCAGACCGCGCGGTTTGCCAGCCGCTCGATCAGCGCAAGGTCCTCCGCGGAAAGCTCCCCGTTCAGGTCAACCGTCAAAGACGTTTCGCTCATATGAAATCCGACGTTGTCAAGCCCAAACAGCCGGTGGGCCAGCCCGGAAACAATATGCTCGCCGGAATGCTGCTGCATCAGCCCAAAGCGGCGCGGCCAGTCGATTCCGCCGGAAACCATTTCTCCCGGCTGGAACGACCGGTCCGAGGTATGGTAGACGATTCCGTCCTTTTCCTGAACGTCCAGTACGTTTGCAAAATTCAGGACCCCCCGGTCGGAAGGCTGACCGCCCCCTTCCGGAAAAAAAGCCGTGCGGTCAAGAATGACCAGAAACCGGTCTTTCTCGGGGACACACTCCAGCACACGGGCTTGAAAAGTTCTCAGCTTTGAATTCAAATCGTAAAGTTTTACCGTCTCACGCTTCATTCTTCTCCTCCATTTCTTTCATCCATTCATAAAACCGCGTGCAGGCCGGAACCACAATTCCCTGTCGGCACATGTCTTCATATTCCTCGCGGCCAACCCATTTGGCCTGTGTCACTTCCTCGGGCTGAAGCCGAAGCTCGCCCACATATACTACAAGACGGTAATCTCCGGGCCACATCGAGACGCCGCGGGTCCAGACTCTGCCGGTCCTGTTTTTGTTTTGATCGCAAACGTCGCAGAGTTCCGGCAAGCAGGCTCCTCTTTTCTCATTTGACTTTGAATTTAATTATACTCCTGCTTTAGGATTCCGGCAACCGCATATGGCCAGATCCGTTTTGTTCCTGAATTGTAAAGCGAGAATCCATACTCTCCCGCAAGAGTAGAATGCAATTGTAATGAAACTCCCGTGCGGAAGATGTATGGATTTTCCGGTTACAAGGAGTTTCGTCTGTAGTTACGGCCCCGGAAAGCTTTTGAAGCGTAGCGAAAAGCCTTCCACAGAGCCGGAAAGATTGAATCTGCTGATTACTCCGTTGATTCGGAACGGCCAATCGGTACATCAGATCTACCTTACTCACGCGAATGAAATGACCTGTAGTGAGAAAACCCTTTACAATTACATCGACGCTTCTTTGTTTGACGTCCGGAACATTGATCTGCCGAGAAAAGTGAAATACCGTCCCAGATACAAAAAGCCGGAATTCAAGATTGACCGCGGGTGCCGTATTGGACGCAATTATGAGGATTTCAAAAAATACAGGGAAGGCCATCCTGATACTCAGATTGTGGAAATGGATCCGTACTGGGAAACAAAGGCGGAAAAGTATTGCTTACCGTTCATTTCGTAAATACCAGCCTAATGCTGGCTTTTCTGCGGGACGCAAACACCTCGCAGTCTGTGATTGATTCTTTGGATGCCATTTACAGGCTCTTGGGCCGGGAATGTTTTGAAAACCTGTTCCCAGTGATTCTGACGGACAACGGCAGTGAGTTTTCGAATCCCAGACTGATGGAATACGGTCCCTCCGGAAAAGACATCCTCCGCACGAGAATTTTTTACTGCGACCCCAGCAGTCCCTACCAAAAGGGCTCTATTGAGGTGAATCACGAACTGATTCGGCGGGTTTTGCCTAAGGGAACCTCTTTCGACAATCTGACCCAACCGGACATTTTCAAAATGATGAATCACATCAACTCCTACAAAAGGAACAAGCTGAATGGGCGCAGTCCCTATGAGATGTTTCGTTTCTGCTATGGGGAAGGAATCCTTCAAAAGCTTGGTTGCCTCCCCATTGCTTCCGAAAATATCGTTTTGAAGCCGCGCCTTCTCAAGCATTCAACCTGATTTTATCTACTTACACTGTCCGCCAGCCATTGTTCCCCTGCAAGGCGGGATTCTCCAGTTACAAAAAAACTGAGCGGGAGTTGCGCCTCTATTTACTGTACCCTTTTGCAGCCTTCATGAGCCCCGAAAGTGCTCCTGCGGTACGCTTTTCCAGAGACTTTCGGGAAAGTTGATTACAAAACGGGATTTTCATTTACAAATCGGGACTTTCGTTTTCAAAATTGGATTCTCATTTGCAAAGTGGGATTCCTGTTTTACAAACGGGATCCTTGGGCTACAATTCGCCCCCGTCTGCCGGAGGAATATTAAAAAAATTATCGATAAACATTAATTTATTATTGAATAACGTAATTAATTATGGTATACTATGGTTATCTTTTCGATTAAAGGAGGATTTTTAATGAACCCAAGTTGTTTAAAAATTGAAAAAAGCGGAAAAATCGTGCTGATTGCTGTAAGAGTCGTGCAGGCTGTCATCGTTTTGTCCATTGCGGCGTCCACTCTGATGCTTGTTTTACCCGAAGAATTTTTGTTTCCCAAGATGACTCGATCGGGTGATTTCTGGATTACCACATTTTCCAATCTTTTTACGAACGCTGTTTTTCTTTTCATTTTATTTTTAACCGGAAGATTTTTACAGACGCTGAGAAAAGCTTCTCCTTTTTTGCGGGAAAATGTGAAACGGTTGAAAACAATTTCCGCATTATTAATCGCGGTGGAACCGGTTCAAATCATTTTTCAATGGATTTCCAATGCCGTTCGGCCGGCAATCAATGGGCAGAAAGAAGTATTTGTTACATCTTATGGCGGGATTATTTTTGTTTTGGGTTTCGTGGTGTTCTGCCTTGCGCTTGTTTTTGAATACGGGATGGAATTGCAGAAACAATCCGACGAGACTCTGTAAGGACGGGAACGATGGCAATTATTCTTAGATTGGACCGTGTCATGGCGGACCGGAAAATCTCCTTAAAGGAACTTTCGGAAAAAGTCGGAATTGCGAATGTTAACCTGTCAAAAATAAAAACAGGAAAAATCAGCGCGATCCGTTTTTCGACGCTCAACGAAATTTGCAGAGTTTTAAACTGTCAGCCGGGCGATCTGTTGGAATTTGAAAACGAGGAAAAAGCCGATTCGGAAACGGATTAATGAACGGAGGCAATGCCTATGCGCCGGCGAAGCCCGGTTTTGACTGCGGTTTTGATTGTACTGGGGACGGCACTCATCGGACTGGCGGTTCTCTATCCTTTAATTTTTTATGCTTTTGACCCTCAAGCGCAAGAAATATCTCAGATTGAAAACACGTTAAAGGTTGCCATTCCGCGCAAATCTTCCGTGACTGAGTACAGCGATTCCACCGGCTGGTTCGGAGACGGCGAAGTCGATCTTGAAGTCGCGCTGCCCGCCGACGCGGACAAAGAGGAGATGGGGATCACCAACAAAAACGGTTGGCTGCCCTTGCCGATACCGGAGGACCTTGCTCTCCTGATTTACGGAGGAAACGGGGCCAATGCGATTCATTATGGGGGGATTGGAGACGATTGGATCAAGAAAACGAAAGACGTTTCAATCGGCTACTACTTCTTTCTGAACCGAAACGAGCAAGACATCCGCAGCAAAACAAGCCCACTTCAAAACCAGTATTCTCATGACTTTATATTTGCGTTATACGACCCAATCAAGCACATTTTTTACTTTTATAAATACGACTCTTAATCCCTTAAGAAGCAGCAAGGCCCTGTCGCGCAAACGGCAGGGCCTTGCTTATGATATCTGCACTTTTTCCCGACGCGGCATCTCCGGCGGACAAAAACCCACTTTTTCCGCTCCCGCAGATTCCAGGTACTGTTTCAACGGTTCCAGCTTTTCATAAAAAGCGACAATCAGATCTCCGTCTTTTGCCTGAGCGACGGCGTTTTTCAGCGCCTCCAATTCCCGTTCGAAAACTGAAATCCGGTCCTTTGGAAATCCGTCGCCCGTAATCGTCCGGTAGAACAGATCCGCAACTTCGCCTTTTTCCCTCCCCCGCAGGTCTTCATCCTCTTTCACATAAATTCCGTCAAAGGATTTTGCACAGAGGTGAGCGGTATCCCGAATCGCCGCGTCACTGCGATCGCCCGGCATGCCGATCACGCCGATCAGTCTTTCATGCTCCATTCTTCCGCAAGCCTTTATGACATTTTCATAACCGGGCCGGTTGTGTCCGTAATCCAGCATGACGTGAAACCCGCCCAGCCGAAACAGATCAAACCGCCCCGTGTTCATCAAAAAGCTCTTCAGTCCTTTTCGAATCACTTCCAAAGGCACGCGCAGCGCGTAGAGGGCCGAAACGGCGGCAAGACAGTTTTCAATATTGCACTCGATAAGACCTCCGCCCGTCACGGGAATCTCGGATATCTGAATCAGATTCAGTCTTTCACGGGGCGCGCTGATTACAATTCCGCCGTTTTCTTCATATACCCTGACACATCCTTTGGGAACAAAAACGTCTTTTGCGGGATGCCCGGAAAAAAGAATCACGTTGGAGTGTACTCTTTTCAAAATCGTCGGAGTCATCGGGTCCCTCGCGTTCAGCACCGCATGCCCGTCCTTTTTGACGGCCTCGACGACCAGTGATTTTACAAAGGCCAGATCCTCCAGAGTTTCCACACCGTTCAGTCCCAAATGATCGTCCGCGATATTGGTAATGACCCCGACATCCGCCAGATCATAGCCCAGGCCCTCCCGGACAATGCCGCCGCGCGCCGTTTCCAGAACCGCGGCCTCCACCGTCTGGTCGGACAACAGAGATTCCGCGCTGCGCGGCCCCGAATTGTCGCCTTTGCAGACGCACTTATTCCCAATGTAGGTTCCGCAGGTACTGGTCATGCCGACGTTGAGCCCCGTTATGGAAAGCACATGGTGAATCATACGCACGGTTGTGGTCTTTCCATTCGTCCCGGTGACGGACACAATGGGGAAACAGTATTCCGTCTGCGGAAACAGCCGATCCACAATATCCTTCGCAACGTTTCTGGGAATGCCTTCGCTCGGATACAGATGCATGCGGATTCCCGGCGCCGTGTTGACTTCCACGATCACGCCGCCCGTCTCCTGAATCGACCGGGAAATATCTTCCGTGACAAAATCGACGCCCGCAACGTCAAGCCCGATGACCTGAGCCGCCCTGACGGCAAACTCCGCGTTGTCGGGATGGATCAGGTCCGTGCAGTCGGTAGCCGTCCCCCCCGTACTGAGGTTTCCGTTTTTTCTGAGCAGGACGGTTTCACCCTTTTCGGGAACATCCTCCGGCTTTTTCTTTTGTTTTTTCAGTTCGTCCAGCGCAACTTCGTCAAGGCGGATCTTCGTCAGCGGCTTTTCATGGGCCTCTCCCCGTCTGGGATCGCTGTTTTTCAGCCGGATCAGTTCCTGAATCGTATGAATCCCGTCCCCGGTCACACAGGCCGGAAGGCGTTCCGCGACGGCGCAGACCCGGTCGCCGACCACAAGAACGCGGAAATCCTTCCCTTTTACATACTGTTCCACAACGGCGCCGGTTCCGAATTTCGCCGCGTTCCGGTACGCCGCTTTGATTTCTTCCTCACTGTTCAGGTTCAGGGAAACGCCCTTCCCCTGATTTCCGTCGATCGGCTTAATGACGACGGGAAGTCCGACCTGACCGGCGGCCATGACCGCGGACAGTTCGGAGTAAACCGTTTTTCCATACGGCACCGGAATTTTATTTTCACTGAGCATGGATTTCGTCAGCTGTTTATTGGAGGAAATATCGGCGGAGATGCAGGAGGTCAGGTCGGTCAGAGTCGATTCGACCAGATGGCTGTATTTCCCGTAGCCGATTCGCACCAGACTTTCGTGGCCGATTCTGGTCACGGGAATTCCGCGCTTCCGGGCTTCTTCCACAATCGCCGTGGTGCTGGGTCCCAGTTCGGCGTTGATGGATATTTCACCCAGATAATCCAGGAAGCCCTCGATGTCAACTTCCTTATTGTCCAGAAACCGGTTCAGGATAAAAACCGCGGCCTTCCCGCACTCCAAACCGCATACTTCGTTTTTATACTGATAGACCAGGTAGTATCTGGACGGCTCCTCAATGGTTCTGGTCCGCCCGAAGCTGACTTCGTAACCCAGCATGGCCTGCATTTCAAGAATCGTGTGTTCCAGCACATGGGCCAGGTAGGTCCCCTCTTCCAGACGTTCCAGAAATCCCCCTTCATAACCCAGACTGCAGTAGTTTGTTTTCAGCCCCGGAAAACAGGAAAGAAGTTTTTGGTTGAATCCGGGAATCTCCTTCGTGGGAATCAGACCGTATTTACCGATATCCACGATCATCTTCATTACCGGTTTATGACTGTAAATATTCCTGCCGCGGTAATAGCGATGGTCAAGGATCTGAATCTTATTGCTTTCCATCATTCAGTCGCAAAACCTTTCTATCCTTTAGTTCAAATCCATAGCCTGTTGGCAGCGTATGCACCGTAACTCCGGTGATCATCAGGAGCTCGTTCTGATTCAGTTCCGAAACGTTTGAGCTTTGAATGGTCTTTCCATCCATGATGGTCACGGCATTGGAACCGATCACCTCAAAGTGCTGGTCAGGATAAAGTTTGATCGCCGTATCCTCATCGATTCCGATTCCAAGGACGTCCGGATTTTCCGCCACGCCGCACAGCAGCCTGCCGAACCGGCCTCGCTGATCAAAGTGCTGATCGATGATGACGCCGCTCAGCAGCCCGAGGCCCGGCGCCATTTTCAGGGTGCATTTCCTTGCCGGCTCATTGTCGTTGCCCTGAACAACCATCGTGGACGTCATCGCGGAAGCTCCGGCGCTGGTTCCCATGATGATCCCCCCGTCAAAATACAGCCTTTTCAGTTCATTATTCACCTTGGTTCCCCCAAGAATGCTCGTAATTCTCAGTTGGTCACCGCCCGTAAAGAAAACGCATTTCGATTTTGAAATCGCGCTGCAGTTTTCCGGGCTTTCGGCCTGTTCCCGATTGCTGATATCAAGAATGCTGACATTTTTTACTCCGAGGCCGCTGAAAACATCTTTGTATTTCTTCCCTGCTTCCTGCGGCTTTTCCGTTGCCGTGGTCAGCACGGTGAGCCAATCCGAACCGGAAAGCATCTCCGGCGCCTGCCTTAATATAACGCTTTCTCCCTTTTTATCCTCCGCTCCTCCGATAATAATCAAATACCCTTTCGGGGGTTCAGACATCTTACTCACTCCTCTGAATTTACCCTGTGGCCGTCATCCACCGTCTGTTTGCCCAGACAGAACAATTTGCGAAGGCGATAACCGCAGTCAAGCAGCGCAATATCTGCGTCCGCACCCTCTTGGAGCGTCCCCTTTTCAGGATAAAGCTTCAATATTTTAGCAACATTCTCCGTTACGAAGCTAAAAGCGGTTTCCGGACGAATTCCCTTTTTGACTATGCATCCGCGGATGTCGTCGTACAGCTCCTGAATTTTACCGACCCCTCCGGTGGGAATGCTCCCGTTGGAGTCGGAGCTTACAGTAACCCTTGAGAGATCCATTCCGCTGTCCACAAGCATTTCAATCGCGTCCGGGACTGGTATTCCGTGCGTTTCCCCCGCCGTCAGGTCAATATTTCCGCCGTTTCTGCAATATTCCATCGCCTGCTCGAAGAGCTTTGGCTGGCGGTTGACATGTGTGGGAACAAACATCTCCTTCGGCAAATCCGTTTGCTCAAGCACATCCAGCAGCAGGCCCATCCCCCGCTTCCCCTCCCCGAGGTGAATATGAACAACGCCCGCCTTCCCGCCGATCATGCCGCCGGCATGAACGGCGGAGGCAAGCTCCGCCAATTCCAGAGCACTGGGCTGTGATGAACGGTGGTCGGCAATCGCAACTTCGCCCACGCCAATCACTTCGTCAACCAAAATGAGGTCCCTCAGAATACTTTGGGTCAAAGAAGGCATGGGAAAAGTATAACTCCCGGAATAAAGATAGGCCGTCAGCCCCGATTGTCTCAAGCTCTTTGCACTTGCAAAAAGGTTGGCGGGATCTTTGGTACAGCTGTCGAATCCGAGAAGACCGACCAAAGTGGTAACGCCGGACAAAAAAACTTGATCGGGATTAATATCGCCGATCCGGCTGGCAAAGCCGTGTTCGCCGCCTCCGCCCACAATGTGAACGTGCTGATCAATCAGCCCGGGAAACGCCGTCAGGCCGTCACAGTCAATAATCCGGTCAAGAAAGGGACAGTTCTCCCATCTTCCGACCGGATCAATCCTCTCAATTTTTTCGTTTGCGATCAATATATCCTTTTGCCCGATGTGCTTCGGGCAAAAACAATTTACATCTTTTAAAAGTGTAATCATAATGACCTTCATAAAAACGTTATTTGCAGGATAGTTTTTGCGAATACGAGATTTTTATACTCCCGCAAAAGAGAGAAACAGCCGAACGAGTCACTCGTTTTTCTAAAAGTCAGCATAAAATTTACCGCTAATATCTTTGATAAAAACAGGATTACTAATATTGTGAAAGGAGGTGATACTCATGGCGCATCAAGGTCATGCCGTTCACACGCACTATGCCGGAACCGACCAAAATGAGTCCGATACGCAAACATCTTTTTCTTTTGGCAGATGGCTGGGAAAATTGGCCGTAATGGTGATTGTTTTATTCCTGGTTTCGTTTTTCACTCCCGGCTTTTCCATTGTAGGTCTTTGGTCGTTTCTGATTGCCGCGATTGTAATCAGCCTGCTGGATTATCTGGTGGAGAGCGTTATGAAAACCGACGCTTCCCCATTTGGAAAAGGACTAAAAGGATTTTTGCTGACCGCCGTTATTTTATACGCGGCCCAGTTTGCTGTTCCGAATATGAATGTCACAATTCTGGGCGCTGTCTTAGGCGCAGTCGCAATCGGTATTCTTGACGCCTTCATTCCAACACGGGTAATGTAAAAGACTTCATAATTGAATCATATAGAAATCCCCCGCCGGCCAATAAACCGACGGGGGATCGATTATGCAAAGGTATCTAACAAACTGTTTTCCGTGGCACTTGCCGTTTTGATGTTTGCAGCTGCCGACTGCCCGGAGGATTCCGGCGATTTCTGCTGATTTTCAATCTGCAGAATCTGCCGTTCGATCTGTGAAATCTGCTGCTGAATTAGAGCCTCCTGCTGCTGAACCAGTTTGGCATTCTCACCGGATGAGTCTTTCTGCAAAGTCTCCAGTTTCTCCTGCAGTTTCTTTTCCTGTTTCTCCAACTGGGAAATCTGGCTGGAGGAGTTGCTGTCCACGCCCGCAGAATAGGCAGCGGTTGTCCCTGAAACCGCCGAAATAGCCATGGCCATCATACCCTTTCTTTTTTATCTATTTATTCTATCGGCAGAAACCAAACAAATTTTAGGTGAGAACGGTGACAGTATGATGAATTTTACGGGCACATTCCCATGTCTCTGTCGATCAAAGCGTTCATATAGGCACTCAGGCTCATCCCCAGCAAGCCGGCGCGCGCCTCTTTTTCAGAATTCTTTTCTCCAGAAGGTATTCGGCCCGCGGAAACAATCTTTGTTTCCGCATTCAAATTCCAATTAGCCAGATTGACAAGCCTGTAATCGGACGCATAGGATATAGCAGTTTACACGAAAGGTGGTACTGCATCATGTGCTGCTGGCTGATTCCCTTTTTTGGCTTTTTGCTGCTGCGGCTGCGGCCGCGGTTGTTGCTGCCGTTGCCGTAAATTCTAACAGAAAAACACAGCGCGCTTGACCGGACACGTGTCAAATTTTTTAAGTCGGTTACGCCCTCTGATCTAGAGGACTACATTCTTTTCACCGCCACCCCCAACCGGGTGGCCTTTTGATGTGATCCTTTTCTCATATAATCTTTATGATTTTTTTTGCTCTGTTCCCATTCATTCGGTATCATACACACGTGTTGTGAGACTGGGAGGTGGAATAAAACGAAGAAGCGTTTTTCGGCATTTGCGGCTCCATCCTTCGGGTTGGGGCCGCTTTTTTTGAAAATCCCCTGAATTCTTCTTGTTTCGGCGCTTCTTTCATCACTCTGTGTCGCAGAATTCTTGCTCCGCGAATAAAATGTGGGTAAGGAGATGCAAATTATGCCAAGAAGATACGATCGGCCGTTCTGTCGTTGGTGGCCAATCTTTCCCTGGTGCCCCAGGCGTCCGTATCCCCCAAGGCCTCCACGTCCGCCCGGACCGCCAAGACCTCCCGGACCCCCTCCGCCCGGGCCACCGCCCAGACGTCCGCGATAATCGAAAGCTCAGAGCAGCAAAAGCTCTTTCATTAGCATGCAAAACCTTGTTATGGGCCGGCGTGTTAAAAGCGCCGGCCCAAATTATCTCTTTTAAAGTATTTTAAATCAGAAAAAAGTCTTGCATTTTGTTCCCAAAATGATAAAATATATGTATAAATTATGAATGAGGGGTGTCTATATGAAAGTAGCAAAACTGATTATTGGGATTGTGTCGATTGTCCTGTCTTTATTTGTACTGTTCCAATCGTGCGCAGCCGGGATCGGGAACGCGATTGCCGCGAATGGGGAATCCAGCGGGTCCTCAGGATTATTCCTGGCAATCTGTCTGCTGGTCGCCGGAATCGTCGGAATCGTTGCCAGAAGCAGCAAGGGCGGCACGATCGCGACCACCGTGATTTACGCGATCGGCGGAATTGTGGGAATTTCCAATGTTGGTACATATCAGGATCTGATGATTTGGTCCGTTCTTTCTTTCATTTTCGCAGTTGTGTTCCTGGTTTCCGTTTTTGTCGGGCAAACGTACCCAGTAAAGGAAAAGGCATTGAAGGAAGAAACAAAGCAGGAGTAACACATTTCACAACTGAACAAAGTATAAAAACGGCTCCGGTACTGTGTGAAACAGTGCCGGAGCCGTTTTTCGATTCATCCTCTTACTTCTGCGTATATTCAAGATTGTCAAAGGTTGAGAGGCTGATCACTCCTCGGTCCGCCTTGATATAGGTGATCTTTACTCCGTCGCCCTCCCTTGTCAGCGGCAATTCCTGACTGATGTCCGCAACCGCGGTAAAGATCTTGTCAGGCTGTTCTTTTAGAATCATGGAATAAACCGTATTTTCCCCCACGATCTGAGACGATATTCTGTCGATCGTTCCCTGCAGATTCTGTTCCTGGTCTCCGGTATCAATGGAGGAACTTCCGCTTACATTCTTAACGACCGACTGATAATTGGAAATCGCGGAACCGATCGTCTCTCCGGTTCCGACGCTCGTATAATCGGTGACGGAAACGAAGGCGTACTGCTTAATGAGTCCCCCGTCGTCCTTCAGCGTCATAAAATAAGCCGGGCGGCCGTCCACATTGGTAATCAGCGGGAAGGAAGCACGGTAGTGCATATTTTGCACCTTTCCTTCCGCCGACTGCTGCGCCGCGTATTCTGTCGCACCGCTGATCTGATACCGGTACGGCGTCTTTGTCACCATATCGACCATGATAAAACCCGTGGTGCTTTCATCGGCCCCGACGCTGGTCAGGCCGGTGTACAAATAGCATCTTCCATTATTATAGACAATCGCGTTTCCTTCGGAAGTCTCAAATTTATCTTTGTTCGAAAAATTGAATAACCCATGAATATAGTTTCCCCGGTTATTGATCTGCGTCATGACAAAATCGACCGGCTGCACACGGTCCACCCAGCCGGGAATATCGCCGATGCCGTATTTTTCGCTTTTTCCGGTGGCGGCATCAATAATAATCGCGCCGTCGGCTTCCGGAAGGCTGTACCCTGCCAGATATTTATAAGTTGTAACGACCCAATAGGGTTTTCCCTCATCATTGATTTCAAAGGAATAATCGGTCAGCCCGGTAAAAAGCCCGCCGGAAAAACGTACATGCCGCTGCAGATTATCAAGGAGATACGCATTTGGCTGGTACTTGATCGCATAGCTGTCCACATAGTCCACATCTTTTGGATTCGTCGCCGAAACCAAAATGTACCCCGGCGTACCGCCGGAATTGCTGATCCACTTAAAAAAGCCAGAATGCAGCAGGGGCACCGCCCACACCAGTTTATTATTGACCTTTTGAATAGTAGGCTCCCCCAGAGCAACCTGACTGCCGAGAGATGGCTTTTCACCCAGCTTTTTGTCGGCAAGCAGAGAAGCCAGACTTTTATCGACCACAGGAAGCTGTGAAATATCGATCGCCTGAACATCGGAAGAAAACACCCTGTTCTCCGGTTCCGGCATCTGGTTTTTGTATTGATCCACATGAAAAAGCACGCTGGAAAACAAACTTACAAGAATAAAAATCACCCAGGGAGCCGCCGCCGCGATGAAAAAAACGCGTCCCTTTTTCAGGTCGGAAAATTCGATATTGGTTTGCCGCGTAAATTTGCGCACGCCGGATTTCCAAAACCACAGAAACAGTGAAACTGCGGTTATGAGAAAGCCCCAAAAGCTGAGCCCTTCCCGATAAAGCGGATTGAGATTCGGCGCATCGGCAAAAATAAACGCGCCAAGCAACAAGATCAGAAACAGTGGGATCAGTATTTTCGACTTCTTCATAACATATTTCCTTTCAGATAATCTCTGATTTTAATTAGATTATACCACATTTTGAAACTTATCCCAACCGTATGGGTCACATCGGGCGGCTGTATTCAAAATTTCTTAACTGTTTTCTCCATCTATTTTCATTTCTTCTTAACGGCTCCTTAACAACATGCCGGTATAATTAAAACCGTCAAAGCAAAACAAAATCACTGCAGCATGGTCGGCGGCATGATCGGAACACCGAACCGCAGGCCCGCAGACAAACCACAAGTCCCTCAGATTGAGGATTTTCATAAACTTTTTTCATAACACTCCTCCCCAAAAGCCGCCTTCGGGCGGCTTTTCTATGCGGAGAAACAGGCGGACCCGAAAGCCGGTACCGTGGGTCTTCGGGGGCGGCGGGTTTGTCTGCGCGCGCAGTTTTCAAGAAATTTTATGAAAGGAAACCGGACGCGCCAAATCTCCCAGGCAGACCGGTTTTTTGCTGTATCCGCTGCGGTCCCACAGGCTTGCGCACGCAATCTCGCTGTTGTCATAAGTCCTAAAAAAATACTCGCATGTTTTTGTGTTGATGAAAGCAGTATATTTTGTATCGTCACAGTCGCCTTTCGCCGTTTCGACCACTCCTCTGGGAATTGTGACATTTTCCATGAGATGAAAACAGGTGATTACCGCCTCGGTGTCGCCGGAAGGGATTTCAACATGCGTTTTTTGATACGCCGTTCTCACAAACCGCTCCGGGGAGGTATCGCCTCCCGGCAGCGGCACGGTTCCTCCCGCCTGACCGAACGGCCTGAGCGGAACTTCTCCCCAGAAAACCTCTTCCTCCTGCCGCGGAGCCGCCGTCATATAATTTCTGAGGTTTGTCATATGCCATGGAAAATCCGGGCTGTTGGTCAAAACCCCGATGGGATTTCGATACAGTTTGATTCCCTGCTCCGTCGATTCGATGACAACGCTTTTCCCGCTTCGGTCGGTTGCAATCCAGTGCAGCGGGGCAACGCTCTGTGTGATCGGGTCCGGAACGCCAAACAGAGAAATTTGCCGCAAGAGCCCGTCTAATTCGTCTATCGATCCGCATTTTCCCAAAATATAATGGAGAAAATCAAGCGCCGCAACGGGTTCCTTCTGTTCTTTGGTCACTTTTTCCTGATATTTTGCATATCCCGGAAAATACAATACCGCCGAAGCAAACCCTCTTTCATTGACTCCGTCAAAAAAGCCCAGCATTTCATCACTTTCCTGACCGATTGCGATAAAGCTGTAAGAATCGCTGTACATGTTCCCGTTCAAAACATTGTGCCAAACGTAATTCTTGGGGATGATATAGGTCTTCGGTTCGATCGGGTAAGAAAAGTCCATGGTGCGCCCAAAAAAATTGACTCCCTGCTTAGACTGAAACGTGATTGCCGTACACATCTTTCAAAACATCCTTTCCCATCAGCGAAATTTACCGGCAAGCGGTACTGTACCGCCCTCCGCCTTATACCATAAAATATGGAAGTCTTTTAAAAATATGTCGGCGCTTTAAAACCTTCGTCTCCGAAAAACGGCTGGTTGCTCAGGCAGTACATTGGCAATTAATTTCCATGTGCATAAAATAGTCCAGGAGGTGGTACCTTGCTTTCAGAACACCAAATGAATCTGAGACTTTTTCAAAATACCCTGCGAAGGATTCCCAATGCCCGCGCCATGATAAACGGCAGCCCCGATTATCCCGATCTCCGCGGCTTTGTCTCCTTTTATCAGACTTCGGACGGAGTTTATCTGATCGCCCAGGTTCATGGGCTCCCAACAGGGACACAGGCGTGCTCTCCCGACATCTACGGATTCCATATTCACGAGGGCAAATCCTGTACGGGAAACGCCGAAGACCCTTTCGCCGACACGGACGGTCATTATAATCCAAACGGCTGTCCGCATCCCGCACATGCGGGCGATCTTCCTCCGTTGTTCGGCAACCGGGGATACGCTTTCATGGCGTTTTTCACCGACAGATTTACCGTGAATGAAGTCGTCGGGCGAACTGTGATCGTTCACGCGGCTCCGGATGATTTCACAACGCAGCCATCCGGGAATTCCGGTGCCAAAATAGCGTGCGGTAAAATCATGCCGACGGGCATCTTATACCGCTGACCGACTTTGCGTAAAAACCGCCAAATCATCCCTTTTCAGCCGTACTCCCCGCTTGTGGAATGCGGATTGAAATACAAAATAAACGGGGATTTATTATGAAAAGTACTTTCAATGTTACATTGCAGACACCCATCGGACCCCAAAGAGGCGTGCTGGCCATGGAAGAGGAACGAGGGATTTTAAGCGGCTCCATTCGGGCCATGGGAAGCACCAGCTTTTTTAAAAACGGCAAAATTGATTTTAATGCCTTTGAATTTTCAGGCGTTCTTAACATGGGCTTTTTTTGCACAAAATATCAAGTGAAGGGAACCCTGTCAGGAAATGCGCTTGCAGCGGTGGCAACGACCGGCTACGGCAACTTTCAGATATCCGGAACGCGGGTAACGGGCGCCGCGTCAGCTTCGCCGACGCCCTGACTTTACAGCAGACGGTCAAACCCGGAAAACTGGGTTGCCCGCCAGAACAGAAAAAGCGGCCGGAAAAGAATTTTTTCCGCCGCTTTTTATTTGAATTCTCCGAATTCGTTACTTCATTCCCATTTTGAAAGACCGGGATATGGACCGGCCCCGCATTTATTCTAACACGGCACGTTTTCAAGTTCTTCCAGAATAGCCGGAATCACCTTATACAGATCGCCGACAATGCAGAAATCAGCAATATCGAAAATCGGCGCGCTTTCATTGGTATTGATTGCGACAATCAGCCCGGATTTTTGCATTCCGGCCACATGCTGAATGGCACCGGAAATACCGCAGGCAAAATAAATTTTCGGCTTCACCGTCGTTCCGGTCTGTCCAACCTGATAGGCGTGATCAATCCAGCCGGCATCAACCGCAGCTCTTGACGCCGCTATGGTCCCGCCGAGCTTTTCCGCAAATTTTTTGAGGAGTTCGAATCCCTCCGGATTTCCCAGCCCCATTCCTCCCGAAACAATGATCTCAGCGTCGGTCAGGGACACCGCCTCTTTGACGGATTTAACAACCTCCAGCACCTTTGTGCGAATATCACCCTCATGGAATCCGATCCTCAAACGAATCAGCTCTCCGGCTCTGCCGGCAGTCCTTGTAGCTTTCTCCATAACGCCCGGGCGAACCGTCGACATCTGCGGCCTGTGGTTCGGGCAAACAATAGTCGCCATCAGATTGCCGCCGAACGCGGGGCGGGTCTGCATGATACCCTTTGTCTCCGGATTAATTTCAAGCTTTGTACAGTCAGCCGTCAGTCCGGTTCCGCAGCGAACCGCAAGGCAGGGACCCAGGTCGCGGCCGATATGTGTCGCACCAAGCAGAACAATTTCAGGTTTATAGGTTTCAATCGCCTCGTAAATCGCCTTGGTATAGGCATCGGTCGTATATTGTTTAAGCTCCGGTGCATCGGCGTAATAGACCTTGTCGGCGCCGTACTCAAAGAGTTCGCTCACGAGCGGTTCCACACCGGAACCGCAAAGAACCGCGCAAAGTTCGCAGCCCACGGCTTTGGCAAGCTTGGCTCCCTCGCCCAGCAGTTCAACCGCCACCTGCATCAGCTTTCCGTCTCTCTGCTCGGCAAAAACCCATACGCCGTGATAGGTACTCAAATCTTTTGCGGCCTTTTTGTCTTCCGTCTTCTTGATCGCCTGAAACGGGCAAACTTCGACGCACTGGCCGCAGCCTGTGCAGGCCGGACCAATCACGGCAATTCTGTTCTCCATCGTAATTGCCTGAAACGGACAACTTTTCACGCATTTCGTGCAGCCTTTGCACTGATCCTTTAATACAACAACTGCCATGTTGTTCTCACCCTTCTTTTTTTAATAGATGCTTTTCGTTCAGTTTGGAAACAAGCGCCGCCGCTATCTCGCCGACGGAACCCGAAAGCATTTCGCCCTTGCCCTTCTGCGGCGGTGTAAAGGAGCGGAAAACCTGTGTTGGGGAGGCGTTCAGTCCGCAGTCCTTCGGGTCAAGTTCGACCTGATCATGTCCCCAAACCGTAATTTCCTTTTGATATGCGTCAACAATCGCCCCGACCGACATATATCTGGGTTCGTTCAGCTCTTTCACGCAGGTAAGAAGGCATGGGGTTTGAACCTCAATAATCTCATACCCGTCTTCCATCTGCCGCTGAACGGTCACTTTTCCCGTTTCAGCCTTGATGTCCTTTACATAGGTAACAACCGGCATGTTCAAACGCTGCGCGACCTGGGGGCCAACCTGTGCGGTGTCGCCGTCAATGGCCTGGCGCCCTGCAAAAACGAGGTCGACATTCCCCACTTTTTTAATTCCCGCCGCAATTGTTGTGGAAGTGGCACAGGTGTCCGCTCCGCCGAACGCACGGTCGCTGAGCAGATACGCCTCGTCCGCACCCATCGCAAGGCATTCTCTGAGCATATAAGTTGCCTGCGGGGGGCCCATGGTGAGAACGGCAATCTTCGTGTCCGGGTCTTTGTCCTTAAGCTGAAGCGCGGCTTCCAGCGCATTTGCGTCGTCCGGATTCAGGATGCTGGGAACACCCTCGCGGATCAGGGTTCCCTTGACCGGATCAATTTTAACCTCATTCGTATCCGGAACCTGTTTTACACAAACTAATATTTTCATGCCTTAAGCTTCTCCCTTCTTACTTTTTCAGCAGCTGCTTGCTGATGACAATCTGCTGAACCTGACTGCTTCCTTCATAAATGGTAAACACGCGGCAGTCGCGGTACATCCGCTCTACCTTATAATCCTTGATAAATCCGTATCCGCCGTGAATCTGAACGGCGCAGGCCGCGATTTCGTTGCACACCTCGGAGGCAAAATACTTTGCCATCGACGCATTGAGTGTCGTATCCTGTTTGGTATCCAGAAGGTACGCAGCCTTATAGGTCAGCTGCTTTGCGGCCTCCAGCTTTGTGGCCATATTGGCGATCATGAAACCGATGGCCTGAAAGTCGGCAATCCGCTGCCCAAACTGTTTTCTTTCCTTTGCGTATTTTATGGTCTCGTCCAGGCAGCCCTGCGCGATGCCGATTGACTGAGCCGCCACGCCCAAACGGCCGGTATTCAGCGTCTTCATGGCGATTTTGAATCCCTCGCCCTCTTCGCCCAAACGGTCCGTTTCCGGAACGACCGCATTCTCCAGAATAATATCAGAGGTCGCGCAGCCGATGATGCCCATCTTGTCTTCCGGCTTGCCGCAGCTGACGCCCGGGCCTTTCATATCAACGACAAACGCCGAAATGCCCTTGTTGCCCTTTTTCATGTCGGTCTTTGCAAAAATAACCGCATAGTCGGAAAGCGGGGCCATTGTGATAAAACATTTGCGCCCGTTCAGCACATAATGGTCGCCCTCCTTTACGGCGGAGGTCACCATGCCGCTCGCGTCGGAGCCCGCGCCCGGTTCGGTCAGAGCGAATGCCAGTTTTTTCTTGCCGGTTACCACCGGTGTCAGATATTTCGCTTTCTGTTCCTCATTGCCGGCGAGAAGCAGCGGTCCGCCTGAAAGGGAGTTCGGGGTCGACACGTAGATGCTCGCCACGCCCGAAACCCTCGCGATTTCCTCCATGACCAGAACATAAGAGCGGGCGTCCGCCCCCTGGCCGCCATATTCCTTCGGTATTTTGATTCCGAAAAATCCCGCCGCGGCCATTTTGTTAAGAATTTCCTCTGGGAATTCCCCTGTTTCCTCCACCTTGTCAAGAATTTCCTTCGTCAGTTCCTTTTCCGCAAATTCGCGGGCCAGTTTCCTGATTAGCTCATGTTGCTCCGTAAAATACGCGTCTGCCATATTTGTGCTTCCTCCTTTTTTTCTTTTGCTGCCTGTTCAGCCAGCACAGCCGCCTGTTTCCTTATTTTTTCCAACTGAATTTTTCCACTTGCGTTGAAAGGAAAAGATTTGAATTCGAATACATAGGAAGGCATTTTATATTGGGAAAGTTTTTTATCTAAATAACGGAACAGTCCGTTCCTGTCAACTTGACATCCCTGTTTGGGAATGATGCACGCCGCTATGGCCTCCTGCATCACCTTGTCGGGCACACCAACCACTTTGACCTGCTCCACCCAGTCAAGCGCGCGAATCGCCCGCTCGATTTCGCGCGGAGATATATTTTCGCCGCCGCGGATAATCATCTCTTTCAGCCTGCCGGTAACATGGAGTTCCCCGTCGGAATCGAAATGGCCGATATCCCCCGTTTTCAGCCAGCCGTCCGCCGTAAAGGCTTCTCTGTTCGCCTGCGGAAGATGATAGTAACCCTCCATCACATTGTAGCCTTTGACCTGAATTTCACCGTCTTTGTCCAATTTCTCGACGGTTCCATCCGAAACGGAACAAATGCGAACGCTGACAAAGTCAATCGGCTTTCCCGCAGAAGCGCTTTTCTTTTCCGGGGGATCGTTCCAATCCGCAATCGTCACACAGGGGGAGGTTTCCGTCTGGCCGTACGAAGGCTGAAGATGCAGCGATGGAAACCGTTCACAGATTTCTTTATAATCCTCCGGCATTATCGGCGACCCGGCGATAATGCCGGAATTCAGGAAAGGCGCAGTTCTTCCCCGCCCGTTTGAACTCCGGATAAGCGCGAGAAACATACTTGGCACGCCGTTCAGGATTGTGCAGCGCTGATTCTCAATCGCGTCCCATACGGCTCCGGTCCGGAAGCAGGAAATCAGATACATACCCGCACCGCAGATTACACAGGCCAGAATGCCCACCGTCAGGCCGAAGCAATGGAACATCGGCACGGTAATGCACATCTTGTCCCGTCCGCTCCATTGCATCGCTTCTGACACCGCGGCGGCATTGTTGACCAGGCTGTAATGGCTGAGAAGCACTCCTTTGGGAACAAGAGTGGTTCCAGAGGTGAAAATCATGCAGGCCGTGTCCTGCGGCCGGATTTTTTCTTCGCTTCCTGAAGCTCGGCGAAGGCCTTTTGCCCATGCGTCGCGTCGGCATACCTACTCCCGGCGGAATTCATTCCGTCTTTAACCCGATCCATTGAAACGAAACGCCTGATGTTCGGCGTTTTTTCCCTGATTCTTTCAATCATGTCCCGATAGGATGTTGCCTTGTAACCTTCTCCGTAATACAGGACCTCTACGTTGGCATAATTCAAAACCTGCGTAATTTCGTCATCCTGAAAACAGGTATTTAACAGCACGGGCACGGCTCCCGTCTTCACCAGCGCAAAAAACGTTACGACCCACTCCGGGCTGTTAACGCTCCAGATACCAACATGCACCCCAGTGCCGATTCCGTTTCTTTTCATCTGTGCCGCCAAAAGATCGGAAAACAGATCAAGCTGACGATAGGTACAGCTCCAACCGCCCGTTTCAACAGCCGTTTTTTCGCCGTCGGCGCCGACCCGTTCCGTTAAGCATTCGATTATCGTTTTATGAACCAGTTTCATCATTGCATCCCCGGCATTTCCGTAATATCAGCTGAAAGAACCGCAGCCGGAACCGGTGCCGGTCCGGTCGCAGTCCCTTTTGATTTGAAATCAGTTCGACTTTTTCTCGTCCTTCCAAACATACAGAGTGCCGGATTCCATCAGATTCTGAACCTGATTTTCGTCATATCCGATGTCTTTCAGAATTTCCGCCCCTTGTTCGCCGATCATCGGGCCTCTGCGATAGTCCGGCACACCCATCTGCTGGAATTTCACCGGAAGTCTCACCAGCCTTCTGGTATTTCCAGTGGAATAGCGCATGTCGTAGAAGCAGTTATTCGCCTCGGCCTGCTTGTCCTCCCGGATTTCCATCCAATTTTTCGCAAGCGCGAACGGAACGTCGGCAGAGGCGAGAATCCGCGTCCATTCCTCAACGGTCTTCCGGCTGAACGCTTCCATGACAATGTCGTAAACCTCGGAAGTAAGGCCCTTTTTCTGACAAGTCAGAATCGGGAAATAATTTTCGTTTTCGACAAGGTCCTCCCGTCCGATCGCCTTCATAAAGGCTTTGTAATAGGTGTTGTAATCCGGCATGCAAGTCTGGATGAACCGGTCGTCTTTTGTCCTCCATGCAGCGTTAAACGGATTGGCGGCCTTTCTGACATCGATGGGATACTGCTGTGCGATTCCTTCGTAATTTGACGCCTGAATCATCATGCCCATGTTGAAAACGGCACTTTCAAACAGGGAAGTTTCCACCTTTTCTCCAACGCCCGTTGTTTTCGCCTGATACAGAGCCGCCAGAATTCCCGCGGCAAGGTTCATGCCGACATTGTGGTCGCCAAGGCCCGGCACCACGTTCATCGGCACGGTGCCCTTCTGGCGCAGCGAATCCAGATAGCCTCCCCTTGAAAAGAATGCGGTAAAATCAAAGCCCGGAAGGTCTTTGTCGGGACCGTATTCACCATAGCCGGTGCAGATTGCATAGACAAGCTTGGGATACTTTTGCTTCAGGCTTTCATAATCAAGGCCCGCGCGTTCCAGCGCCTGAACCCGCCAGTTGGTAATGAGGACATCCGCCGTTTCAAGCAGTTTTAAAAACGCCTCTTTGCCCGCCGGGTCCTTCATATTCAGGGAAATGCAGCGTTTGTTGCCGTTTTCCAAATCCCATGTGGTGTTTTCGTACATATCCAGCGGTCTTCCCTCGGAAGGCGCCGTGTATCTCAGGGGGTCCCCCTTTGCCGATTCGATTTTGATGACGTCTGCGCCGAGGTCAGCCATAAATCTGCCCGCCGTAGCGGCGGCGATAAAGGTGGCAAGCTCAATGACGCGGACTCCTTGCAATGGTTTGCTCATTTTTTCGGTCTCTCCTTTTATCTTGATTAATTCTTTTTGAATTCAGAATCGATTTTCCCCGCCCTGGTCAGGAACATATGGATCAGGAACGGAATCAGGACGACAAAAATGGTCAAATAGCCGAGGTACCCATATCCGACGGCAACCAGCGGAATCAGTCCGAACTGTGCGATTGCAAAGGTCAGCAGAGTAAACAGAATCGCAATCGTCATCGTGCGCTGTGTGCTTTTCTTTCCCGATTCTTCCGAAGAGGCGTCTTTTTTGTTCCACGCGGTTACAAAACGCTTGACAACGCCGGCGATCATATTGACGGCGGTTGATACGGAGCCGAGAATAATCAGGATTGAAATGATCGGCGTCAGGACCGCTGCGCCGACGCCTGTTGTAACCATCAGCAGCGTCGGAACCTTCGCTGTCGCAAGATCCGGATTTTTAACAACCGCCAGCATGCCGAGCGTACAGATGAAAATAATTCCCGCATTAACGATAAAGCCGTAAATCATGGAAGTCTTTGCTACCTTTTCGTTTTCAAACGGCTCTGCATGCTGCATCAAAAGGCCGATGGAAGCCAACTGGAACGCTCCGTACAACAGACATTTCCATAAAGCGGGGGCAACCGGCGCGGGGGCAACCGACAGTTGGCCGATGTTAGCCGAAATAGTGCCCCACTGAGCGATGATGTTAGGGATATAGACAACCAGAAGACCGACTATGATCGCCACGGAAATGGTGGAAGCCGCAGCTCTGACAATATCCGTGCCGAAGATCGTCAGCACAAAGATAACCGCCCCGATGACAAGTGTGCAGAGCAGGTAGGGGATGCCGGTCAGTGCCTCAAGCGTGGAGCCTCCCGTCGCGAAAGCGACCGCGGAAGCGAGGCAGATTGTTACGATGTAAACCACTTCATAGAGATTTGAGAAAACCGTTTTCGTTCCTTTTCCCAGATCGCCATAGAAGGTGTCGGTAAACGTGCGGTAATCATAGGTGTTGTGCCGTTTCGCATAGCGCAGCCCGTACCACTGGAAGAACGCGCCGAAAGCCTGCGCCAGAATCGGTGTGACGAGGGTCCAGATTCCAAACTGTACAAAATAGGTAAGCAGCTGCGCCCCCGAAGCAAATCCGCCGCCGAACTGCGTGGTAAACCACACGAACGCTACCCCGATCGCAACAGGCATTTTGTTCTTGTTAATCATGACATTTTCCCCTTTTCCTTATTTCAATACTCCTCATTGGCCGCTGGGTTAGAACATCTCTCTGAATGTCTGGATCATGGTATTTGCCTGCTCATAATTCACCATCTGCCGGTCAACCTCAATGTTCAGATTCAAAAGCCCGGCCGCTTCACAAGCTCTTTTGATGGGAACATAGTCGAATTCCTCCGGATCGCAGAATTTTGTCATCAGGACGATGACGCCTCTCGCGTCGTGCCGCTTTGCCAGTTCGAGAATCGAATCGACTCGCTTTTTGTCCCTGTCATAAAGCACAGAGCAGTTGTCCATATTTGCGTACTTCCGAGCAAGCGCATCCAGCGAATTGGGGTCTTCCGGCACGTCCGTCCGGTATTGCCTTGATTCAAACGCTACGTCGTCCGCCGCAATCCTGATTTCGTTTTTATCAAAAATCTCCAGCAAACTGGGGGAGTCTGCCAGAATTCCGCTCACCACGACACGAATTTTTCCTTTATCTTTCGGTGTCTGTGCCAGTTCCGCGTTCAGTTGCTTCACCATGGCGGTGTGTTCTTCCTTCCGCATAAACCAGGCGCTCTTGAACACATCGCTGCGCTGCGCCGCGCTGACCGCATGATCCGCGGCAATCTCCGCGAACTCCCGCATCACGGCGTTGTGCTCATTGTAAATACGGTTGGAGTCTGCCAGTGCGACTTCTGAAAACTTTGCGCCCGTCGCGGCGGATAGGTCGCTGATTACGCGCTCATAGCCGGCCTTGGTAAACGCAATCCCATACGACGGCTTCCGGTTTTGCGGGTAAGTCATGGGGATGAACGGAATATCGGGAACGGCATACTTCCAGTTTTGCCCAAGGCATTTGAGCGAATCGCAGAGAGAAGGGATCACGATTGCGGAAACGCCCTGATATTTGCCGGTGATGCCAAGCTCCAGCACCGTCTGCATGATGGAACAGATAAACGCCGGATAATATTTTTTTGCTTCGCCGACCTTCTGATCCGCGCCCCAGACGCCCATGGGAACAAGTCCCATGGAATGGATGATTTCCTCCGGCGTGTAAACCGGAGCGCAGGCTACCACCTTTTTACCCTGCGCCAGGTATTTTTCCAGCTGTTTTTTGGGCGACGCGGCAATTTCATGAAACTGAGCCAGTAATTCATCAACAGCCATTGTCAGTTTCCTCCTTTGTTTTCTTCCATGATTTCCATCAGGCCCTGGACGCGGGTATCATACTGCGCCGCCGAGAAATTCCTCGGGTCGGCCTGATCGCCGTCGAAGCTTGCGACCGGAATACCGCAGGCCTTGCCGATCTGCCGGCTCATTTCGGGCATAAATCCGGACCAGAGTTTGCAGGAACGGTTAGTATGAACCAGCAGTCCCTCGACGTGGTCGTCCTTACAGAGTTTGACTCGCTTGTCCCTCGCAAGCTCGAGGCACATCGCGTTGGGCACACGCGAATAGGCGCGGCACATACCGTCGAAATCGTCATAGATAAACCCGAAAGCGTCTGCATAAATGGTGGTCACCATATTGATTCCTCTGTCCTTCAGACCGGATGAGGTAACCCTCAGCCACGGCCAGCAGGCGATTCCCTCGAACATGATGCGGTACTTTTCCTCGGCGCGGAACGTTGAAACTCCCTTTTCATGATTCTCCTTGTATTCCTTCAAAAGGGTCTCCATTGCGTCCGCGGCCTCTTTCTTGGCACGCGCCGTCACCATGACCGCCATGTGGTTCAAAAGATCAAAGCCGTTGAAAGGCGACGGATTATGTTTGGCACAAGCGGTTGCCTCAAGCCATGCGCGGCTGGAACGACCGGAAATCTTCTTGACTTCCTGAAATCTTTCCTCGCTCCATTTTTTGCCTGTAATCTGCTCCAGCTGATGAATCGCGTCCCAGAACTGTGCCCTTATGTAAGCGGTCTGTGCTTCCGATACTTCATAATCCGGATTAAACGGGATGTCGATCATGATCATCGGAATGTCAAGCTCTTTGGCGATGTTCTCGTACCACTTAATCATGCAGTTGCAGATATTGTTGCAGCAAAGGACAAAATCCGGCTGCGGCATATTCTGTTCGGGCGCGTCCTTCAACTTCATGTACGCGAGAGATATTCTCGCGTAAGCGCAGATATCGTTAGAATATCCCTCCCCCTCGCTTTCGCTGCACAGCCGCTCGCCGCCGCCCCTTGCGGCGATAGCAGCCGCCTGATTTTCGGGGTAGCAAACATGCAGGCCCAGCGTTTCCGGAATTTCCACCGGAAAGTTACTGGCGCACCAGCCGACTTTCTCGCCGCGCGCCTTGGCTTCCACACAATCGCTGTAAGCCTTGGCCGCAATCTGCCCCAGTTTGAACTTTGCTGAATTCGGATCCGGCGCGGGTCTTTGCTTTTTGACTTCCTCACTCATAAAATCACAACTCCTTTTTATTGTTAGCCTCAGGCTTTCTCATAGGCGTACAGGGATGCCCCCAGCGCACCCATCAGTTGAGCCATATCACAAGAAGCGATATTAACGTTAAGCTCCTGTTCCAGCGCTTTGCGAACCCCGGCGTTGCGCGCGACACCGCCGCTCATGCAGACCGTTTCCCTCACGCCGACCCGTTTGGCCAAAGACGCGGCACGTGACGCGACCGATTTGCAGATTCCCGCAACAAGGTCCGGAATTTTGGTGCCCGCCGCAAGCTGGGAAATCACCTCCGACTCCGCAAACACGGTGCAGGTGTTAGAGATGCCGGCGGGATGAAGCGCTTTCGCGGCCTCCACCTCCAGCTGCGAAATATCCAGCTTTAAAATATTTGCCATTACATCCAGAAAGCGCCCGGTGCCTGCCGCGCACTTGTCGTTCATGACAAAATTCGCCATTCTTCCCCGTTCATTCAGTGCCAATACCTTTGCATCCTGTCCCCCGATATCGATCACGGTTCTCGCATCCGGGAATACATGATGCACCCCAAGTGCATGGCAGGTCAGTTCGCTGACCTGCCCGTCGGCATCCGGATACGTCTGTCGGCCGTACCCTGTCGCAAAGGTGACCGAAATGTCCCCGTGCTCAAGCCCGCTTTCCCCCAGCACATTCTCAATCGCGTCTGAAACACCGTCCGTTCCGACGGTCGCAATCACAACGGATGAGGCGACAATCTCCCGGCCGTCTTTTACAATGACCGCCTTGGAAGTCGTCGATCCTATATCAATTCCCAACGTAAACATTACACCGCCTCCAATCCTGTATACTTGTGTACTAGTTTTTTAAAGGTTCCGGGAAAAAGATGAGTTTTATGGATACCTAGTACTCTTGTATACCAGTTATTTTTCTTTATTCTGTCATTTACTTTGTTAAGATAATAATTTGTCAATCACTCTATATTCATATTTTATATACTTTTGATCCATTTTGTAAATAGATTTCTTGAAATTCTTTCAAATTTATGCAATTTCGACAAGTTGTTGCTTGGTTTTCCGTTAATATGATTTTCTTTAAAATAAAATAGCAGCCCGTATGAATCAAGTCTTTCACAAAAATTCAAAATAAGCGATTTGACCAAACGGGCCGCCCTGTTCTATTTTTTTATGAATGATTTTTAAAATAATGCGGATACTGCGTGACAACTCTTTCATAGATCGACGAAATCGTTTCCAAATGATCCGCTATTTTCTGCTGGGTCAGCAGCATGTCCTCTTTTTTTATCGCTTCCACAATCGCGCGGTGTTGATCGATCAGCTCCGGAATTCGGTTGCCGAAAGCCACATCGAAATTTCGCCATCTCGCGATATGAAGCATATCGTCGGAAAGCAGTTCTACCAGCGCATAACGTCCGACGCTGTCTATCATCGTTTTATGAAAAGCAGAATCCAGTTTCGGGAATTTTCCGAAATAGTCGGCCTCATTCCTGCACTTTTCTTCCTCCGCCAAATTGGCTTCCAGGGCGTCGACAAGCGCCTGCCTGTCTTTCTTTTGCAGTGAAGTAAACATCTCATAGATGATTTCCTTTTCCACCGCAGTGCGAAGCATAAGTAAATCTGCGATATGATTTAAATCGATCAAACTGACATATGTGCCTCTCTGCGGAAAGACCTCGATGAATTTCATCTGCTGAAGTCTTGTAAAAGTCGTCCTGATGACGGATCGTGATACGTTATATTCCTGTGCCATTTGATTTTCACTGATGCGCTGGCCGGGCTCCAGCTGAAGCTTGATAATTCTTCTAAGAATTTTTCTGAATACTTCCTCAGTGCTTAACGGCTGCTTGCTGCCGATCTGTGTATTTGAACTCATATTAAAAATCATAATAAATCCCTCTTTACTTTATTTTACTATATTGAAAGATAAAAAGAAACCGTTTTTTTCTGTAGATTCATATTTTTTCTCCATGGCGTTAGGGCATGCTAAGTACGCTTCCACCGGCTGCACCTGGCGGAGGCAGGCCAGGGCGTTTCGCACAGTCAAGCATGATGCGGAAGAGCCGCTCTATAACATAAGGCCCGAAGAGCCAACATTCCTATGGCTCTTCGGGCTTCTCCAGGAAAAATCTGATGTTGCGCAAGTTAAAAAAACGGATAAAAAGAGACAAGGTTTGCAGGTCTCTGATAGAATGAAGTTGCGAGACAGCATTCTGAAAGAGGGACAGCAACCATGTCCGGAAAAATTATCTGGTACAACAACTATTTACGCACAAACCTTTGCCAAAAGATGGAAACAGTGGAGACCATCGCGGCTGCGCTGCCAGTTCAACTGATACGCATAAATCGGTTTTTATGTAAAAAAGAAACCCGAAAAGCCAGCGTTCATGCGGCTTTCCGGGTCTTTCTATTGGTGCGCGAGACGGGACTTGAACCCGTACGTCATACAACACACGCCCCTCAAACGTGCCTGTCTGCCAATTCCAGCACTCGCGCTCAGCAAGAAGCATTATATCATCTTTTCCGTCTGATTGTCAACACAAAATTGCTAATTTTTTTATAGTTCCGCCGCGATTCGGACAAATTCATCATAGCTCATCATTCCGCTGAGCACTTCCGGCAAAGCATTCGCGGATAAATATTCCGGTAGGGAGAGCCGTTTCAGCAGCACGGCGCGCTTTTTGGCGCTTTCAGGACCTCCGGACAAGCCGTGAGCAAATAAATCGGCTTTCGTAATACGGCGGGAAGCAGTTGCCTGTTCCTCCCCCACCCCGACTCCGGCGCGAAGAAGCGCTTCCTTCAGGACGGCAAGCGGCATTCCCTCCACGCCTAATTTGCCCTCCTTGGATGGTTTCCCCTTTCGTTTTTCCTTTCCCAGAAGATCCGGAATATAGACATGCCGGATTTTTTCCGGCGCAATACAGCCTGACAGATAATTTCGAATCACAAACCCGGCCGAATCGCTGTCGGTCAGAATTAATATGCCCCGGGAATCTGCAAGCGAGCGGATCAGCGCCATCTGCTGCGGATCCTTAAAAATCCGGAAGCCGTTGGTTTGCAGAATCAGGCCGTCGATCATGGAAGACAATTTGATTTTATCGTATTTTCCCTCTACAATCACTGCTTCCTTCACATGGATCAAGCCGTATTTCCCCTTTCCGCCAGAATCAAAAGCCTTGCGATCAGTTTTTCCAGAACGGTGCGGCGGCTGCCGCGCGAGCTTTTCAGGTCCATATCCGCCGAAAGAAGCTCTTTCAGGCTTTCCCGGTACATTCCGTCCGGATATCTCGCCGAGTCTTTCTCCGCGTTTCTGAGGCGGAATTCCTTGCGCGCATAGTCAAAGTATTTAGCGGGTTCCGTCGCGCTCAGGCCGCTCTGAATCGCCGCACGGACGCGGTACAGATCGAGGTAGGCTGACGAAAGCACCGCGAGAATCGCGACCGGCTCTTCTCCCTGTTCAAGCAGAATGTCAAGAATGGAATACGCGCGGTCGCCGGAACCCGATAAAACCGCTTTCGAAAGGTCGAAAACGCGTGCTTCCAAGTTTTTTACGGCAAGCCGGTCAATCAGCTGCGCCGTGATTTCGCCCTGTTTCACGTAAGAGCAAAGCTTTTCGAGCTCGTTTAAGAGCGTGGTCAGATCCGCCCCGCAAAAGCCGACAAGCCGGTCCGCGTTACGGGATGAAAGCTGACAGCCCCGTTTTTGTGCGCCGGAGCAAAGCAGCTTCTGGAGCTGCGCTCCCGTCCGTCTGCCGAAGCGAACGGCATTTCCGTCCTTCTTCATCAGGTCGATGAATTTTTTCCAGTTTTTCCCCTTCTTTTCATCCGAGTCCCTGTTTATAAGGGCCACAATCAGGACGGTGGTCTCCGGCAAAGATGAAACAAGTTCTTTCCACTTTTCCATCTCTGCCGTTTTCATCGCGTCGGCGTCGGGGTCCGTCACGAGAACGCACTTGCGCTCCGCGAAAAACGGCAGCGCCTGCACGGCCTCCGCAATCCGGTCGACCCCCATTTCATCGCCTTCGAATTTTTGAAAATTGAAGTCGGTAAACTGACGGCCGGACGCCTTGCCCGCAAGCCGTTCCGTATAATGCGACACCAGATATTTTTCTTCTCCATATAAAAAATACAGGTTTGCGAAATTCGACTGATCGATCTGCTTTTTCAGTTCGGCTTCCGTAATTTCCGGCATTCTATGGCTCCCTTCCGACCGTCAGTGTCCGGTCCTCCTTCGATTCAAGTACAATCGTGCCAAACCCGCCCGTCCAAAGTGTATGCTTCCCGCCTTGGGGTGAAAGTTTACAGAGATCCTGCAGATCCATGGAAAGGACCGTACACGTCGGGCGCAATCCGGAGGTTTCGGCAGGCGGCATGTCCGTAATTAAAAAATCCGGGCTGCACCAGCTCTGCGGCAGCAGAGATACCTCCGCCCCGACCGGCAAAAGCAGCAGGTACAGATTTTGAACCCTGATCCGGACGGCCCGGCTTGCTCCGCAGCCGGCCTCCTGGATTTCCACATTCCTCCACATCCGGTCTGACAGAGGATTTTCCTGCCAGGAAACCGATTTGCACCCGGCGGCTGTTTCCAATGCAAATCCGTCATAACGGCTTCCCGCCGGCGCGGAAAAATCATCGATGGAGAATTGCCGGTGCAATTCAGCCGAATTAACGGCTTCGTCCCTGTTCTGTGTCAAAAGACACAAGCCGTCGAGCGCGCCGATGTTTCTTCCCCTTAGATACCCCGTCACGGCGTTTGAATTGTACCCTCCGCACCCAAAAAGCTCCGTATGCCCGTTTTTGCTTACGGCAACGGACAGGCCCGTTCCGACGTCCAGCACTGCAATCCGCGTTCTGCCCTGCGATACGGCCTTATCACTCGCGATTCCCGTGAGAAGGAGAACCGCCGAGAGAAATCCTGCCGTCACGGCCAGTTTTCGTCCGCGGTACAATGCAAACGCGAACAGCAAAACGGAGCCCGCCAGCCAAAGGGTAAGATAGCCATAAGCGGCCGATACGCTCGCGCATGGAATCCCCGCCAGAAAATGCGCGCAGGCGAGCAGATATTTTGCAAGGATCCCGCTGACAAGCGCAAACGGCAATAAAAGAAACGACTGCGGCGCAAAAAGCCCGATCACCGCGCCGACAGCCGACACCGCGATCATCAGGGATGCCGGTACCAGCATCAGCAGATTCGAAAGCGGCGCAATCAGGGAAACGCTTTTGAAAGACAGCAGCATCACCGGCAGCGTTGCCGCAATCGCGGCAAACGAGGTGCCAAGGATTCCATTCACTCCCCGTACGATCGGCCTGAACGGACGAAATCGATCCAGGCGCGCGTTCAGACGGCGTTGAATCGGTCCGGCGAATAAAATCAGCCCAAGCGTGGCGGAAAAGGACAGCAGAAGACCCACGTCCGCCGCCGCGTACGGATTCGGCAGGCACAGAAGCAGCGCCGCCGTTCCGAGCGAATTCAGCGGGTCTGCCCGCCGTGAAGCAAGCGGGGCGGCGAGGCAGAGCAGGCACATGATCCCGCTGCGAACAACAGACGGCACAAAGCCCGTGACCGCCATAAAGCAAAAAATCCCGGCGCCTGCAATCGGCGCGGATTTCTTTTTCCGGATGCGAAGAACGCCGAACAGCAAAAGCAGAAGCTGCGCGACGGTCGCCATATGCAGACCGGATACGGAAAGAAGATGCGAAACCCCTGCAGTGCGAAAATTCTCTGTTGTCTCGGCAGGAAGCGCGGTTTTGTCCCCCAGCAGCATTCCCCGGATCAGGCCGGACTCTTCTGCCGGAAGCATGGAATCCACCGATGAAATCATCCCCCGGCGCAGCAAAAGCGCGTAATAATACGGCGGTTTTGATTCCGGCGGCGAAACAGTCACCGGCTCGTACTCATAAAGGTAGGCAAACATCCGGATTCCCCGCGACTCGTAATAGGATTCGGAGCTGTACCCCTCTCCTCCCTGCGGGCGGAAAAAATGGACGCGGCAGCGGATTCGAGAATAGGGTTCGACATTCAACTCATTCTGGGAAGACAGGCGGATTTTAAACCGCTGCGGCGCGCCGGAAACGGAGACCGAGTCAAGACTGACCACATAATACCATCGCCCGTTCTGGGAATACGGCAGTTCG
This sequence comes from Caproicibacter fermentans, assembly GCF_014303955.1. NCBI lineage: Bacteria > Bacillati > Bacillota > Clostridia > Eubacteriales > Acutalibacteraceae > Caproicibacter > Caproicibacter fermentans. The sequence continues at coordinate 788,190 of NZ_CP060286.1, forward strand.
CAGACGGCACCCTCCACCGTCGCATCCGCGCCGTCAAGGGAACGCGGCGGCTCCACTACCGCGCGGGAATATCCCGCAAAAAGGGCAAACGCTACCGCCGCCGTGAAAAATGCCGCCGGGAACACCGGTACAGTGCGCGTTTTTTTCATTGCAGCCGTCGCCGCAAACAGTGCCAGACAGCACCAGAACAAAAGATATGAATTTTCAGCGCCCAGATAAACCGCGGCCGCCAGCGTCAGCAGATAAGAAAATCCCACCAACACCAGCGGCCGTCTCATATAATCTCCCCCAAAAAGGCTGCCTATTTGAAGAACAGCGGCAGCGGCTCAAGAAAAACGATGTCCGTACGGTCCTTTGCGTCGCCTTCCGCGAGCACACAGGCCCGGCCGACAATTTCGCCGCCGTAGATCTTTACAAGCTTTTCCATCGCGGCCAGAGACTCCCCCGTGCTGATTACGTCGTCTACAATCAGGACGCGCTTGCCGCGCATCATCTTTTCATCTTCCTCCGAGAGAAAGAGTTTTTGTACATGGTCGGTGGTAATGGATTTCACTTCAACCGAAACCGGATTTCTCATGTATGCTTTTACGCTCTTGCGGGCAACGACATATCTGCCGCAGCCCTGACGGGCCATTTCATAGCAAAGCGGAATTCCTTTGGTCTCCGCGGTCACTACGACATCGTGCTCCGGGCACTTTTCAAGCAGCGCCGCGGCGGTCTTTTCCGTGATTTCCACATCGCCCAGCATAATAAAGCCCGCTATGTCAAGATGTTCGTCGATCGGGCAAATCGGCAGGTCGCGTTCGCAGCCCGCAATGGTCATATGATAGTATTTTTCACTCATGACAAAAGATCGACCTTTCCGTTAAGAATAACGCCGGACACCGTCAGCCCGGAGGCCATTTCATCGAGCGGCCGCCCAGCAGATGAAAATGCAGATGCGGCACCGACTGACCGCCGTCCGCGCCCGCGTTGCAGACAATGCGAAACCCGCCCTCCAGCTTGTTTTCCTTTGCAAGCTGAGCCGCGACTTCGTAGATATGGGCAACAACCGCGCTGTTTTCCGGCGTAATTTCGGCGGCGGAAGCGATGTGCTCCTTTGGAATCAGAAGAATGTGAACCGGCGCCTGAGGCTCCAGATCACAAAACGCCAAAATCCGGTCGTCCTCATAAACCTTTTTACAAGGGATTTCTCCCGCGGCGATTTTGCAAAATACACAATCCAAGGCAAATCCTCCTTTGCATCAGACTCCGAACATTTATTATAAACTTATTTTACCATATTGGCAACAATTTTTTCCGCAGCGGAAATCGCCTCGTCCAGTTTTTCCGGATGCTTTGTCCCCGCCATCGCGCTGTCCGGGCGTCCGCCGCCGCCGCCCCCGGCCAGTGCGGCGACTTCTTTCACGATCTTGCCGGCGTGGGCGCCTTTTTTCAAAGCTTCCTGCGCGCAGGCGACCGCGATATTAGCCTTGCCGTCCTGAACTCCCGCCAACACGGCGACCAGATCCGGCGCATGCTCTTTGACGCGGTCACACATCATGCGGAGGACTTCCGCATCCGCCTCGCCCAGTTTTGCCGCGATCAGGCGGACTCCGCCGACCTGTTTGGCCCCGGCGAACAGGCTCTCCATGCGCATAGACGCCAGCCTGCCGTTCAGAGACTCCAGCTCGCGGTCCTTTTCTTTCAGCTCCGCCGAAATCTGCTCCGCTCTCTGCGCGAGCTCGGCAGGATTGTTCACTTTAAGCACCGATGCCGCCTGCTGAAGTTCCCCTGCAAGCTCATCCAGATAGGCAAGAACATTATTGCCCGTTACAGCCTCGACGCGGCGAACGCCCGCCGCGACGCTGCTTTCCGACACAATTTTGAACAAGCCGATCTTCGCGGTATTATCCGTGTGGGTACCGCCGCAGAACTCGCTGGAAAAATCCCCTGCCGAAACAACGCGCACAACGCTGCCGTATTTTTCCCCGAACAAAGCCATGGCGCCAAGCTTTTTCGCTTCCTCAATCGGCATTTCACGGCATTCCACCGAAAGGCCGCTCAGGATTTCGGCATTCACCAGGTTTTCCACCTTTTTCAGTTCCTCGCCGGTCAAAGCGGAAAAGTGCGTAAAGTCAAACCGCACGCGGTGCTCGTCGACCAGCTGGCCCGCCTGCTCCACATGCGTGCCGAGAACGCTTCGCAGGGCCGCCTGCAGCAAATGCGCCGACGTATGGTTGCGCATAATCGCAAGCCTTCGCGACGCGTCTACCTCGGCTTTCACCGCGTCGCCCGCGCGAAGCTCCCCTGCTTTGACGGCTGCATGATGCAAATAATTTTTCGCATGATTTTTTGTGGTTCCGGTCACAGCCAGAACTGCTCCGTCGGATTCCATAATGCCGGTGTCGCCCACCTGGCCGCCGCTTTCGGCGTAAAACGCGGTCCGATCCAGCACCACGGTAACCTCATCTCCGGCCGTCGCGCTTTCACAGCGCAAGCCGTCCTTCAGAATCGCGAGCACCCGGCCTTCGGTTTTCATGGTTCCATAACCGACGAAATCGGTTTCCGGAATTCCTTCAAGCTGGTCGTTCTCCCCGGCCCAGGCGTCCGCGCCTGCATTTTTGCGCGCCGCGCGGGCGCGCTCCTTCTGTTCTTTCATCAGGCGGGCAAATTCTTCTTCATCCACGGACAGGCCGCGCTCCGCCGCGATTTCCTTGGTCAGGTCGATTGGAAAGCCGTAGGTATCGCTGAGCAGAAATGCCTCCGCGCCGGAAAAAACCTTGCCGCCGGCCTTGACCGTGTCGTCAAGATACCCGTTCACCAGGGAAAGACCCTGATCGACGGTTTTGGAGAAGCTCTCTTCCTCGACCCGCATTAACTTTACGATCATGTCGCGCTTTTCCGCCAGTTCCGGGTAAGCGCCTCGGTTTTCCGTGATGACGGTATCCGCCACCCGCCAAAGGAACGTATCGTGAACACCGAGCAGACGACCGTGGCGCGCGGCCCGGCGAAGCAACCGGCGAAGGACATAGCCGCGCCCTTCGTTCGACGGCATGACGCCGTCCCCGATCATGAATACGGTGCTGCGGACATGGTCGGTAATCACGCGCAGCGAAATGTCCGACTTCGGGCTGTCACCGTAGTCTACCCCGGTAATTTTAGAAATGTGCTTCATAATGTTCTGAACCGTGTCGACCAGGAACAGGTTGTCCACCCCCTGCATGATGCAGGCAAGTCTATCCAGCCCCATGCCGGTGTCGATGTTCGGATGCTCCATCGGCGGATAATTCCCCTTGCCGTCGCTGTCGAACTGAGAAAACACGACGTTCCAGAATTCAACATAGCGGTCGCAGTCGCAGCCGACGCCGCAGGTCGGCTTGCCGCAGCTGTACTGCTCGCCGCGGTCGAAATAAATTTCGGAGCAGGGGCCGCACGGACCGGAACCGTGCTCCCAGAAATTGTCCTCCTTGCCGAGCCGGACGATGTGCTTCGGGTCGATCCCCACTTCGTTCACCCAGATGTCGTGCGCCTCGTCGTCGTCCAGATAAATCGTCACCCAAAGCTTGTCGACCGGCAGCTCCAGCACCTTCGTGCAGAATTCCCACGCCCACGGAATCGCCTCGTGCTTAAAATAGTCGCCGAATGAGAAATTCCCCAGCATTTCAAAAAATGTTCCATGGCGAGCCGTAATGCCGACATTTTCAATATCGCCGGTGCGGATGCACTTCTGACAGGTCGTCACTCGCTTGCGCGGAGGCGTCACCTCGCCGGTGAAGTACTTCTTCATCGGCGCCATACCGGAGTTGATCAGTAAAAGGCTGTTGTCGTCCTTTGGAATCAGCGGAAAGCTGGGAAGGCGCAGATGCCCTTTTGACTCAAAGTAGGAGAGATAGATCTCCCTCAGCTCGTTCAGTCCCGTCCATTTCATTTCCTTCAGAATCTCCAATCCGTATTAAAATCGGCCGAATCACAAAAAAATAGACTTCCCCGTCCCCTATGGGACGGAAAAATCCGTGGTACCACCCAAATTGCGCCCAACAGCGGACGCCTCTCGTTCATCCCTTAACGCGGGGATACGCCGCCGCTCTTCGCCGCGGGGCTCCGGGCCGGCTGAACACAACCGTTTCCGCGGGAATCTTTCAGCCGTGGATCCCCTCTCTGATTCGGACCGATTCGCGTTTTCTGCCCTTCGTCGCCTGTAACCTATCCTTTAAATACTTTTTGATTATAATCCGTTTTACTGAGCTTGTCAATCAGTCTCACCCGTTTTTCCGTTCAGCCGATCACCTGATACAGCTCGTCCGCGATTTCCTTGAAAGCCGGGCCGCAGGTCCGGCCGCCGCCGTCCCCGCCTTCCTCAAAAATAGTGACAACGTACCTGGGTTCGTCATATGGAAAAAAGCCTGTAAACCAGGATTCCACCAGCTCCGTTCCGTCGACATACTTTCCGGTCTGAGCCGTCGCCGTTTTTGCTCCGGCCCCGCCCCGGTCCGGTTTCCCCTCCCGGCTGGTCCCTCCTTCAATGGATGCCTGCATGAATTCCCGCAGGAGCCCGGCGTTCTTTTCGGTAATTACGCGGGTTCCCTGCTGCAGCTGTGCGCGGCCTGTGTATTCCAGCTGTCCGTTGACCGTTCCCTCGTACAGAGTAGGGCGGACGAACACGCCGTCTGAAGCAATCGTATTTGTCATGGCGGCAACCTGCAGCGGTGTGGCCGTGAGTTCCCCCTGCCCGAACGAAAAATTGGCAAGAGCCCGGGGCACACCCAGGCTTTTCAGGGTCGGAAGCGCCCCGGCGTCGGAAGAAAGGCCCGGCGCAAGCTCAAACGACTGGCCGAACCCCAGGGAGCGGACCATGTTCAGGAAATTTTCCTGAGGGACCTGCCGCATCAGATTTACAAAATACGTATTGCAGGAATTCGCAACTGCCTGTTTCATGTTCTGTTTTCCGTGGCTTTCCGAATTATAGCAGTGAAAAATTCCGCCGTCCACGTCGATCCCGCCGGTGCAGGTATAGGTGTAGTCCGGTGATATTCCATACTCCAGCGCCGCCGCCGCGGCCGCCAGCTTAAACACGGAACCGACGCTGTACGACGAAACCGCGCGGTTTAAAAGCGGTGAGTTTTTTGCCTTGAGAACGGATGCAACATCGTTTTGATTATAGGAAGGGCGGCTGACCATCGCGCGGATTTTTCCCGACGGCACTTCCAGGATCACGATCGCTCCCTTGGTCAGGTACCGGTCGGCGGCCTGCTCGGCGACTGTTTGAATGTATTTGTCAAGCGTCAGAACCACGCCGCTTTTTCCAAAGTCGGACGTGTCGCTGATCTGTTTCTTCTCTCCGGCCAGAACGTGGTTAAGCGCGTCGACCTTGTACGTTACGGTGATTCTGCCCTGATTCCCGCCAAGCAGGGAATCATAGGCTTTTTCGATTCCCGCAGCACCTTTTCCGGACCCGTCCAGATACCCCAGAATATGAACGGCCATTCCGGAATCCGGGTACCGGTTCTGAATGGCAAAAACATCGATTCCATCCTGTTCGACTTTTGAGGGGAGTTTCAGCGTAAACGGGCGGCCCTCGCTCAGCGTTTCATAAAGGCTTTCCATTCGTTCGGCGGGCAGAACCCGGCTGAGCGCGGCGGTCGTTTCAATGCCCGGCACAACGGCGGCGACATATTCCTTTTCGGCGCCTGTTAAAGCGGAAAGGTTACAGTCATAGACGGTTCCTCTCGTTGAGGCAACCGTCAGTTTATAGCTGGATTGCTTCTCCGCCGTCTGGGCAAGCTCCGTTCCGTTGGAAATCCGGTATACCATCAAAATGGTCAGAAACATCCCCAGCATAAACACACAGAAAAAAGTGGCGGCTCGTTTACTCATGAAAAAATCCCCCCGTAAAGGCTATCTTTGCCAACGGGTGGGATTTTTAATCATGCTTCATTTTTCTTCGTAAAATCGAACCGACCGGAATCTCGCGGTCCGTTTCCAGCAAAACGGTCATCGCGGCGTGGTTCGCGGTTTGAATCGGTTCGCCCGAGTCGTCGAAAATGCCGTCCAGCCTAAGAAGGTACGGTTCCCCGCCGCCCGGCTCCAGCACGTCCGCCACATCGCCGCGAAAAAAGCGATTCCGCTGGGACAGAACGGTGCGGGACCCGGCCCGCCCCGTGCAGACCGCGATAACCTCATAGCTGCGCACATAACCTCCGTTTTCCAAAACCTGACCGGGTTCGCCGCCGAAATAAAAACCGGTGCTGTAAGCGCGGTGGCTCACTTTTTCCAGCTCCTGCGGAACCCATACGGGCAGTTCCAGTTCCGGATTCTGAAGAGAATAATCGATTGCATGTCGGTAGGCGTTCGTGACGACCGCCGCGTAATAAGCGGATTTTGCCCGTCCTTCAATCTTAAGCGAGCTGATTCCCGCTGCGGCCAGCTCCGGAATATGTTCGATCAGATTCATATCCCTGGAATTGAGAATATAAGTACCGTTTTCATCTTCTGAAATGGGAAAATACTGCCCCGGCCGCTTTTCTTCCGTGAGCGCGTATTTCCATCGGCAGGGCTGCGCGCAGTCGCCGCGGTTTGCGTCCCGTCCGGTCAGATAGCTGGAAAGCAGGCACCGCCCGGAAAAAGAAACGCACATGGAACCGTGTACAAAAGCCTCCAGTTCCAGGTCCTGAGGGACGTTTGCGCGGATTTCCGCGATTTCATCCAGACTCAGCTCGCGTGCCAAAACGACCCGGCGCGCGCCAAGCTCATAAAACGCGCGCGCCGCCTCACTGTTGACGACCCCGGCCTGCGTGGAAATGTGAACCGGAACGCCCGGAGCATATTGCTGCGCCAGCCGGAGCACGCCGAGATCCGCCACGATCAGCGCGTCCGCTCCCGCGCCGGCGGCCTGCCTGAAAAAGTCCGGCAGCCTTTTCAGTTCCTCATTGTGTGCGATGGTGTTGCACGTCAGGTAAACTTTCACACCCGCTTTGTGTGCAAACCGAACCGCCGAAACAAGCTCCTCCCCGCCGAAATTCGGGGAGGCGGTCCGCATCCCGAATTCCCTGCCGGCAAGATAAACCGCGTCCGCGCCGAACAGCACCGCCGCTTCCAGACGTTCCCGGTCTCCTGCGGGGGCGAGGAGTTCCGGCCTTGGCATTTCCCGAGTCGTCATCTCAAACCGGCTTTCTTCAGGTTCGCCTGATGCCCGCTGGCTGTTTTAGCATAGTAGGCTTTTCCGTTTGCGTCGTGGCAGAAATAATAATAGTTCGTGGAAGCCGGATTCAGCGCCGCGTCGATCGCATCCATCCCGGGATTGCAGATCGGTCCCGGCGGAAGGCCTTCGACGGTATAGGTATCGTAACGGCTCTTGTAGGTGTCGCGGATATTTTCGGGAACCAGAGACAGCTTGCGGTAAGGGTAATAGGTCGTCGGGTCGGAATCCAGATGCAGCAACTCGGGCTTTTTACTGCTCAGACGGTTGTGAAACACGCTGGATACCTGATACATATCGTTTTTGTCGGCGGCTTCCGCCTGTATCATGGAGGCAAGCGCCAGCATCTGGTCCAGTGTCATGCCGCTGTCTTCGGCTTTCTGCCTGATTTGTTTTGTCAGCTTTCGGTTGCAGTTAGCGACAAGCTTTGCGACCGCCTGATCGGGATCCTCGTTTTTATAAAATTCATACGTATCCGGGAACAGATAACCCTCCAGCTGATAATAGCGTTCGGAGGCGTTTGTGATCTGTTGCAGCATATCGTAATTTTTATTCTGGCTCCCGCTGTTGAAAACCGTTTCAGCATCCTTTGCGGAGCACACCCCGTTGCTTTGCAGCAGCGCGGCAATCTCCGGAGCATTCATGCCCTCCCGGAATGTCAGCTTTACGGTATCCACCCGGTTCGCATTGGACTGGATGGAATTGATCAGAGCTTCATAATCCATATTTGTGCTTACCTGAAAGCTGCCGCCGCCGAACTGTTTCGGGGCTTTGGTCAGTTTTGCATACAGCAGAAAGAAATTTTTGTCGCGGATTACTCCGTCCTGATACAGGATCTGCGCCACCTGCTTGTCGGTTGCCTTCTGGGGAATATCAACCGTTACGTTAAGGCTGTCCCTGCCAACCGCCAGCATATCATTCACGCCGACCACCAGATAGCGCGCTAGCAAAAGAGAAACAAACAGCACCATCACAAACCAGACGAGCCGGAAAAAGCGCTTGTTTTTTCTTCCCTTTTCCCGATTGCGCAGCCGGTGGAGTTCCATTGTCCTTTGTTCAGCCACAGCGCTTTCCCTCCCGTTTTCCCGGCCCTCGCTGAAACTGCTGATTACGGAATCGGAATCAGGCACGGCGTCGGAGCCGCGGCTGTAAATTTCCTGCCCGGGCAGTTCCTCCGGATCCTTATGAATCTGCAGGCTGAAATTGTCAACTCTTTCCCTGTGCGCGCGTTCAGCCCGCCGCTCATCATCGTTCATACCCGTCCTCCGTTCCCCAATCAGGCTTTTTTGGCCGATATTCTGCGGATATATTTTTCAGTGATCAAGATATCCACCGGTTTGTCGTAATACCCGTGCGGAAGATTCCATTTCAGGCATCCGGTATAACACAGACCGACGGTTAATCCCTTAAAGTCGGAAAGAAACCGATCGTAATAACCTTTGCCGTAACCCAGACGATATCCCTGTGAATCAAAACTGAGTCCTGGTACAATGCAGATACTGTTTTCGCTGCCTTGAACCGGCGCGTTTCTCTCCGGGTCGGGTTCCAGAACCCCATAGGTACCGATGATCAATTCTTCCAAAGAACTTATTTTATAAAATTGCATTCCGCACGTTTCCGGCAGGCAGAGCGGAACCGCCACCTCGCGTTCGAGTGCAAGCACGGACCGGATTAATTCGGTTGTATCCACCTCAATCGGTTTGCTGACATAGGTGAAAACAGTCCGCGCGCTTTCATATTCCCTGAGAGAGAGGAACCGGTCAAGAATCGCGGCGTCGTACTTCGACTTTTTTTCCGGATTCATCCGTTCCCTGTACTGCCGGAACTGTGCGCGAAGATTCTTCTTGATTTCTTTAATGTTTTTCACACACACTGAACCTTTTCTCTGATTTCTTCCGACTTTTGCGCGCCGAACAATTCCTCCACAAGCTTCAGGCCGAAGGGCAGCGCAACACCGGCGCCGCGCGCCGTAATGACGTTGCCGCTGACGCAGACCGGATCGGATTTCACTTCGGCGCCCGTCAGGTCTTTTTCATACCCGGGAAAACAGACCGCCGCATGTCCGGAAAGCAAATCCATATGTCCCAGAATCGAAGGGGCGGCGCAGATCGCGGCGATCTTTTTTCCGTTCTGCGCGCAATATCCGATACTCGCCCGCACAATCGGCGAATCCTCAAGATTTTTCGTTCCGGGCATTCCTCCCGGAAGGATCACCATTTCCACACTCTGGAGATCAATCTGCCCTTCTTCCAGGTCCGCGGTCACTTCAACGCCATGAGAGCCCGTCACACGTCGCCCCCCGATCCCTACCGTTTTGACTTCCGCGCCGGCTCTGCGCAGCAGATCCAGCGGGGTGATCGCTTCAACTTCTTCAAATCCCTGTGCCAGAAATAAATAAACCATAAAATCTCCTCCTTATCAAAGCTACTCAATCCAGCGCAAGCCCCAGGTACGGGGCCGGAACTCCGGGCTTTTCCGCCGGGGTACCTCCGATTGGGCGAAGCATTCCGCACCGTTCTTCCGTTCCCTCCCCGGGGAACAGCCCTTCTCCCGCGGGCAGACGAAACTCGTAGGTTTCAGCCGGATACCGTTTTAAGATTGCCGCCGCAAGGCCCGGCAAGCCCTTGGGCGCCGTCATTGCCTCGCGGACGGAGCATAATTTCTCATTGACTCTTCTGCAGATTGCATAGGACCGGTTTCCGCCGGGCCCGGAGCAAACCAGGCCGTCCCCATAGGCCGAACCAAATCCAACCGTAAAATGGAACCGCTCGTTGCTCCACAGCACGGATCCCCCATACCGGGATAGGACCGAACCCCGAAGGCTGTTCAGCTCCGAGGACGGAGCAAGAATTCTGCCGGAGGGAAGGACCGGCGCCAGCTGTTCCAAGCGGCTGCGTGAAACAGCGACGGAGCGGATTTTATAATAGTCAAAATATCCGTTTCGTTCATAATATGAATAAAGCGGCTGGTCGGCCGGAAGAACCGCAGAATACCTGTCCCCCCGCCTGGCGCCGTAAATGGCGGCATAAGCCAGAAGAGACGCCATATATCCTCGGGAGCGAAAGCGCGGCTGTGTTCCGGCCGCAAAAATATAATGGGCCTGCGCGGTCCCGTTTTCCCGTACGATCTCTGCGGGAAGCAGATAAACCGCGGCGGCAATTCTTCCGGACACCCGGTACACCAGGCAGTCCTTCGGACGGAAGTAATTATTCAGAAAATAGTCCGGAAAGCGTTTAGGCTCATGAAAACAGGCCTGCCAAAGTTCGGCAAGCTCTCCCCGCATCTCCCATCCGGCCAGTCCGATCACTTTTCAGCATCTCCGTTTTTGTCCGCAAGGGCTACCCGGTACCGTTCCAGCAGAAGAGCCGGGTGATAAGACAGCTTCGCTTTGCGCAGTCCTTCAATGCCCATGTCCTCTTCCCGGTTAATGAGTTCGTAACCTTCCAGGTGTTTTGCGGCATATTCATGGTTGATGACGGCATACAGCCCGTCGTAACCGTCCAGCGCCTTCTCAAAATGAAGAAGATAAGCTTTCGGATTGATTTCTTCTCCGACGGTGAAAGCGACGGGTTTTCCTTCCACGCGGATCATTCCGCCGGCAAGGTGAAGCTCGTCAAAGTGATTCAGCGCGCGGTCTATCGCACAGGGCTCGCTGGCAAACCCGTCCTTGTCCTTGCAACCGCCGTGATCTTTGCACCATTGCTTTGCGACCAAACGGCAGTCCTCCAGATTCTCGCGGGTGAGGTCCTCATAGCTCCAGTCGTATTTTCGTTCAAACTGGGAAATATGATTGCGCTTTCCGTGAAATTTCCGTCCGGACAGAGCAATCAGATCCTCCGACCTGTAAATATAATCGGAGCTGTTCCGGTCCAGAACAAAGCGGAACCTGCCGGGAAAAAGCTGTTCCAGTTCCTCGGTCTGCTCCTTCGTCGCCCCCCAGAGCTGAAAAGGAATCCTCTTTTCGGCCGCGTCGGCCATCATCAGTTCCATCATTTCCGGCAGACGGCTTTTTTCGCACAGCGGCATATTATAAGTGTGCAATGGGCCGCTGAAGCAAAACAGCGTGCTCTCCCCCAGACGGCACACCTTGGAATAATAAGTGTTTTTCCAGATAAACAGCGTGCCGAAGGCCCATTCGCTGCCCAGCTTCCCGCTTGCGGACAGTTTCGGTGCAAGCCAGTCTCTGTCCGACAACTCAGGAAAGTTAAATTCCAACATGAAGTTCCTCCAAGATAAGTTTTAAAATTTCTTCGTGTATTTCTTCCCGTTTCCTAAGCTCTTTTCCCTCTTCGCAGAAAACAGTTTTCCAGGAAAAGCGCCGGGCGGCGTAGGCCGCGCTTTCCCTGCAGGCGGAAAGAAACTCAAGATTGCGTTCATGGATATCTTTTCTGCCCTTGCCGCCCTCATACCGGTGATCCAAAAGCTTTTGGGAAATCTCCGTAGGGAGTTCCAGATAAACGGTAAGATCGGGCCTGGGTAAAGCCAGTTTTTCATATTCAAGATCCTGTATCCAGTCCAGGAACCCGTCCCATTCTTCTTTCGGAAGCTTCGCAAGCTGATAAATCATATTGGAAGTCGTGTAGCGGTCCGCCACAATCAGGCTCCCGTTCAGGTAATCCTTCTTCCAGCAGCGGGCAAAACTGGCAAAACGGTCGACCGCAAAAAAAGTAGAAGCGGCATAAGCGTTTACATCCCCCGGCTGATCCCCGAACTCCCCGTTTAAATACATTCTGACGGGCGCGGAGGACTGTGCGGAATAATCCGGGAACGACACCCGGCGGTACCTGACTCCCCGGCGTTCCAGTTCTCTGCAGAGCAAATCCGTCTGGGTTGCCTTTCCGCTTCCGTCCAGCCCGTCGATCGTAATCAGGCGGCCGCTCATTGAGGATCCGCCAGGTGAGAGAAGAACTCCCGCATTTCCTGCGCTCTGCCGCACGTCATTTTCCCCTCGGTGCAGGCACCGCGCACGCACGAAGGGCCGGCCGTACGAAAAAGCGCCGGCGCCGCTTTTTGCGCAAGACGGAGCATCTGCACGGCCACGTCTCTGATTTCCCACTGCGCGCGGTTGCAGCAGCGCAGCGCGAAGAAATTTTTCAGGGAGCGCGCATCAAACGTGCAGATCATCTTTGTTTCGCAGGCGTTCGGCAAAACGAAGCGGGCGTCTTCATTCGCCAGCTTGTGTGCCGCGGACTCCGCCTGTTTTTCCGTTTTTCCCGCCGCCAGAAGACGCTGCTTCTGCTTTTGCATCAACAGTCCCGATATTTTTTCGTACCGTCTGCGATCGTCTTCCATCGCTTCGAGAAATTCCCGCCTCGCTTCCGGAATCGCGTCGATTTCCGGAGGAATGACAAATTCAAAATTCCCCTCGCTGACATAGCGCTGACTTCTCACGCTGTAGGAGGCGATCCTGTGACGGGTAATCTGTGCAAGAAAAGAGCGGGAAACCCCTTCGATTCCGAATGTGAAAGACGCATGCTCCGTGGGGCTGTCATGCCCCATTCCCGCGAGCATGTCCACCATGCGGGCGGATTGTTCGGGCGACATGTTCTCCGAAATTTCCTCGATGGAATCGGGAGAATAGCAGAGCCTGGCGGCCTGCGCCACCACTTGATCCGGATTAGGGGTATATGTGATTAATGTAACTTTTGCCATTTTAATCAACTCTTAATCATTGAGATTCAATTCGGCTTATTATAACAAAATATCATTCCCGATGCAACTTTTTTGAATGGACCGGGGGATGGAACTGACAGATTTTAGCTGTTTTTAAGCCGTATTGATCTGCCCCGATCGACGTACAATAATCAAAAATCAAACGGGAGGTTTGTTTATGGGAAAGAAAAATCCGGATGCGACCGATATGCCGATCGGCCTGATGATGTCTTTAGCCCAGCATCAGAACGCGATGAAAACGTTCGGCAGGCTGGACGATGAACGCCAGAAGTCCGTCATCCGTTATGTGGAAGATTCCACCACCGGAGAGGAAGCCAAAAGCAGAATTCAAAACGCCGTTCAAAATCTGGATCAGGGCAATACGGGATTTATCGGTTAAAGGCTGTTGCAAAAACAATTATCCGCAAAAGAATTCCTGTAACACAATGAAATTGCCACCATAAAATGTTATAGAGATACAAGGTTCCAATATGTGTTAGGAGGATGATTTTATGGATAAAAACAGTACGGAAGCTGTTGTAGCAACACAGAACGCGCAGAATAATACGAACAGACAAGGCACGGGAAATATAAAAGAAGCCGTTTGCATCGACGCGGCCCGGGTGTATGATTCCTGCAGTTCACAGCAATGAGCGGGTTATCTACCGGAAATTCACGGAGCAGCGCCCGGAACAAAAATCCGGCGCTGCTCCAAGTTGTTTTAGAGCATAAATTTTTTTGCCGCCCGCGGGTCCGTTGAACCGCGGATGCAAAGCTGATTGGGCAGCTCAATGTAAACCGGAGCGGCCTTTTTCTTTTGGTGAATCCTTTTCAGCATAATCTTCGCCGCCTGTACGCCGACGGCATAGGAATCCTGGGTAATGGTCGTGATTCCGGGCGGGATCAGAGAAGCCCATCCCCAGTCGTCGAATCCGCAGATTCCAAAGCGTTCCGTAATCAAAAAACCATGCCGCTGCATTGCGTGAAGCACATTCAGCATGGTGACGCCGTTTACGCAGAAAACGGCGAGCCTCTCCTCTGGGAACTGCTCCGTAAAGCGGGTGAGCTGAGAAGCGCAGTCCTCCGCATCATTTTCTTTCAATCGGTAAAAAGTCCGGCTGCCGTCCAACTGAAAAATTTCTTTCATCGCATTCAGGTACGCTTCATAGCGAATGACGCGGGGGCTGATTCTTCGATTGCCCTGTGTAAAAAACGCCACTTTTTGAAAGCCCTCTTCATACAGGTGACGAATGCAGGAATAGGTGACATGATAATTCTCCGTCGTAACGGTATCCAGAACATTCTTTTCAGCGATGCAGCGGTCCGCCAGAACGATCGGAATCCCGCGGCCGCTCAACTCGGTCAGTACATCGTCGTTCTGGCCCGTCGTGTTGATAATCAAACCGTCCACCCGGTTGTTCAGCAGCTCCTGAACCGATTTCAGTTCTTTGTCCGGCTGGTTGTCAATATTGGAAAACAGAACCTGATATCCGCTCGCATTGCAGATATCGTTGATTCCCTTTAGTAATATGGAGGAAAACGGGCTGCTGATATCCGCGATGACACAGCCGATTGCCCTGCTGTTCCGGGATTTCAGGCTGCGCGCAATATTGCTTGGGTGATAATTCATTTGTTCAATGACACTCTGAATTCGCTTTCTTGTTTCTTTGGACATATAATCAAACTTACCATTCAGATATCGGGAAATTGTTGTTTTGGAGACTCCGGCGGCAGCCGCCACCTGACCAATCGTCACATTGCTCTCTTTAAAAACGCCCATGTCTTTCTCCCATTTGCGGTTCATATCCCCGTTATCCAGATATAACCGCATGAATTTTTGCTCCGATTCACGAAATCGATAAACATCATTATATCGCTTTTTTTCAAAAGGTCAATGCCATAAAACGACACCACCGAAAATATAGAATCAATCCGGTATCATTCCTATTTTTCATCTTTGATCCATGTAATTTGTACAGGGTCTCCCGCGATCGTGCCGACCAGATCAGCCAGGATCTCCCGAAGCCGATCCTGCTTATTTTTATCTTCCAAAACCGCTCCCGACCGCGGCGATTCTCCGTTCTGAAATCCTTTATCCATAACAAAATCCACAGAAACTCCCTCCCATGGATTGCTGTCAAGACCGGATACGGCTTCCCGTGAAAATGTGGCCTGACCCATCTCCCCCCCCCCTCTCTTTGGTTCCGCAAAAAGCCTTTCTCCGGCAAGCTGCCGGAAACCTGACACGAATTTCGCACGGCGGATTCATAAAACACGAGCTCCGCCGATACCTTTATACTGGAACGGGAGGGAATTTATGACAGTCGCGATTTACGTCCGGAAATCCAGGCCGGACCATCCAAAGGATACGGAGGAGGAAACCCTGCAGCGCCAAAAGGAGATTCTGCTGGATTATGCGGCACAGAAAAACTGGGCGGTGGGCGGAATTTATGAAGAGGTCGTGTCCGGAGAAAGCCTTGCGGCAAGGCCACAGATTTTAAAGCTCCTGGAAGATATAAAAAGCGGAGTGTACGACGCGGTTCTGTGCAAGGATATCGACCGGCTGAGCCGCGGCAATTTTGAAGACGTCGGTTATGTTCATTCCACATTGAAACGCCATCACACGCTGATTGTCACGATGAGGAAAACCATTGACCTGAACGATGAGACAGACGAGGAAATCTCGGATTTTGAATCGATCATAGCAAAATACGAACTAAGAAATATTGTTCATCGTCTGCAGGACGGTGTTATGAAGTCACTTCATGACGGAAATTACCTTGCGAACGCACCCTACGGCTACCGGAAAAAAATGGACGGACGCCGTCCGACGCTTTCCATCCAGCAGGAGGAAGCGGAGTTTGTAAAAATGATCTTCCGTCTTTATGTTCAGGAGGGCATGGGCTGCCAGAGCATTGCGGACACGGTCAGCACGCTTGGCGCAAAGCCCCGGCGTTCGGAGCGGTTCAGCCGGACGAGTATCCGCAAAATTCTGCGGAATCCTGTTTACACCGGAAAAACCGCTTGGAATCAGACTCGGATTACGGAAAAGGGCAGTCGGCAAAATCCGAAAGGACGGGTCGTCAGCAATCCAAGGTCGCATTGGAAGGTGGTAAACGGTAAGCACCCGGCGATTATTGATTCCGATACTTTTGACCGCGCGCAGCAAATCCTTTCCGGGCGCGGGCATCCCCCCTACGGCGCAGGCAGCATGGAAAATCCGCTTGCGGGTCTGGTCAAATGCAGAATCTGCGGCAAAACCATGCAAAGACGCCCCGGCAGGGAAAAGGAATCCGCCCAGCTGATCTGTCCGACCAGAAATTGTGTGCGGTCCTCCGCCCTTGCGCTGGTCGAGGCCGCGGTGCTGTCACAGCTGAGGGCGCTTTATTCGGGTTTCCGCTTGAAAGCCGAGCCGGTCCCAAACCAGACAGGGCAGTCCCAGCTGCTCCGGGACCGGAATTCTATTGAAAAGCGGCTGGCCGTCACCCGGCGGCAGCTGGACCGGCTGAGCGACCTTGTGGAGCAGGGAATATACCCGCCTTCAAAATACCGGGAACGCGCGGAAATCTTGAACCGGCGCCTGAATGAGTTGGAACGAGCGAAGCTGGAAATCTGTAAAAAAGTCAATGTGAGCGAACAGAAAAAGAAAGACCTGAAGCCCCCGGCAACAATTTACGAGCTTTACCGCGATTTGCCTCCTGATGGACAAAACCGCCTTCTAAAGGCGCTGATTGATCGGATCGAATATTACAAAGCAAAAGACTGGAAGCCGAATCAGTTTGAGATTCTGATTCACTGGAAGGATATTTTGTAAAGCTGACCGTCTTGAGAGTATACTGCAGATATCCTGAACATTCCCGTTCAAAGGAATACCTGGAAGACATGAGGGTCTTTTTCACCCCTGATAAGCACGAATTGATTGAACACGCCTGCAGCGTGAGAATCAGGAGCGCTGAAGTCATCAAGGTATTTCTGCATCTGGAGCCCGTACCGTTCAACCAGGGATTCTATGCCGTAGACATGAATTTCTTCTTTGATGTCTGTCTGGATGTATTCCTGCCGCAATCTGCCTGCCCGAACGTGCTGCACGGCGTGTGCCTTGCGAACAAGCGAGTAATTCTGTTCGGCAGCGACGGAAATGTTAAAACATTTGTTTCCGGCTGCAGCGCCGACCCGGACGTAGAATTAACCACAGGAAAAGTTCTGCCGAAAGCCGTCTGCCGGGTATCCGAACCGATCGGACTTTCCGCGAAAATCTGCGACCGTCCGCCGCAGGGCTGCGACATTTGCAGCGGCATTCCCGACAGCATCAGCGAGCTGTACGGAGCGGAATTTGATTATGGATGCAGCCACGCCATTTACGCTACGATCGGTCTTTTCACCATCGTTCAGCTGGTCCGTGACGTCCCGCTGCTGATTCCTTCCTACGAATTCTGCATCCCGGAACAGGAATGCCAGCCTACATCAGACAGTCCGCGTGAAATGTTCCGCCGCATTGAATTCCCAGCCGAAGACTTTTTCCCGCCAAAGGTCAGCGATATTCCCGGAGATAACGGCGGGAGCTGCGAAAAAAGGTAACCAAAAGCCCCGTCTGATTCTTTTCAGACGGGGCTTGTTTTTCAATCGTGCAATGATATTATATTTTTTGCAGACGGGCAAAGTTCGCCATCAGTTTTTTGGTGCCCGCCTTGTCGAACGCAATCTCCAGCAGGGTATCGTTCCCCATGGAGGAAGCCGACAGGACCACTCCGGTTCCAAAGGTTTTATGCACAACGCCGTCCCCGGTTCGAAAGACAAGCTCCGTTTCCGCGGCCGGAGTGAAAGCGGGCCCAAAATTGCGGGCAGCCTCGGTGGTAACCGCCCTTGCTTCCCTTGCCGAAGTCGGAAGGACAACCCCCGGCTTCGGTTTCTTCCAGTCGCGCGAGCGGCTTTTCTCCAGCAGTTCCTCCGGAACTTCCCGCAAAAACCGCGAAGGCAGATTGTGCAAACTGCTGCCGAACAGCATTCTGTATTCGGAGTTCAGTATGTACAGCTCTTCTTTTGCACGCGTGATCGCAACATAAGCCAGTCTGCGCTCCTCCTCGACCTCTCCCGGATTATAAAGCACCTGCATTCCCGGAAAAATTCCCTCTTCAAAGCCGGGAAGAAAAACAACCGGAAATTCCAATCCCTTCGCGGAGTGCATGGTCATCAGGACGGCGGCGTCGGACGAGCCGTCGTAATTGTCGATGTCCGTAAGAAGCGAAACCTCTTCCAAAAATCCGGAAAGACTCGCTTCTTCTCCGTTATCCTCCTCATACTTTATCAGGTTGGTCGACAATTCACGCACATTGTCCGCACGGTCCTGCGCATCCTCCTCACCGGAAGCCAGCAAAGCGTCCAGATACCCTGTCTTTTGCAGAAGCTGCTGATACAGCTCCCCGAGTCCTGTTTTCCCGTCCGAGGCCGTCTCAGACAGTTCCTGTATCATTTGGGAAAAAACGAGAAGTTTGGGAGCCGACCGTTTCAGCGGATCGAATTCATCCGCATGGCTGATGACGGAAAACAGACTTTCGCCCAGTTGGGCGGCAATCTCCGACGCCTGCGCAATCGTCTTGTCCCCGATGGACCTTTTCGGACGGTTGATGATCCGCTGAAGCCGCACTTCATCGTCCGGATTATTGATTACATTCAGGTACGCCGTCATATCCCTGATTTCACGGCGGTCATAAAAGCGCTGGCCGCCGATGATCCGATATTTGATTCCGGACTTAGCAAAAACCTTTTCCAAAGCGTTTGACTGCGTGTTCATGCGGTAAAGAACGGCAAAGTCGGAAAATCTGCGGCCGGATGCCACTCCTTCCAAAATTCTGTCCGCGATGAAAGAAGCTTCGTCCTGTTCGCTGGAGGCCGTTCTGGCCTGGATTTTTCTTCCTTCCTGATTTTCAGTCCACAGGGTTTTCCCCTTCCGGTTTTCGTTGTTCGCAATCACCGCGTTTGCCGCCGCCAGAATCGTCTTGGTGGAACGGTAATTCTGTTCCAGCCGGATCACTTTGGCGTTCGGAAACGTCTTTTCAAAGCTCAGGATATTTTCAACCGTCGCTCCTCGGAATTTGTAAATACTCTGATCGTCGTCGCCCACCACGCAGAGATTGCCGCTTTTCTGAGCCAGCATCTTGATAAACACATACTGTGCGTGGCTGGTATCCTGATATTCGTCAACCAAAAAATAACGGAACCGGTTCTGATAATAATCAAGAACGTCCGGGTTCTGTTGGAACATCCGGATGGTGTGCACAATCAGATCGTCAAAATCCATGGCGTCCGAATTTTTCAGCGCCGCCTGATAAAGGCGGTAAGCGGCACCAATCTTTTCAACCCGTTCGTCGCCCCCCGCGTCCCTGATATATTCATCCGGTCCGATGAGACTGTCCTTCGCGCGGGAGATTTCCGCAAGAATCGCTTTATAAGAAAGTTTCTTGTCGTCAATTCCCAGTTTCTTCTGGCAATCCTTAATAACTCTGCGGGAATCGTCGGTATCGTAGATGGTAAAATGCCTCGTAAAACCGAGGCGTTCTCCGTCCTTGCGCAGCATGCGGGCACAGGAGGAATGGAAGGTTGACGCCCAGACCTCGTCGCCGACTTCGCCCAACATGGCGCCAAGCCTGTTTTTCAGCTCTTCCGCAGCCTTGTTGGTAAAGGTGATGGCCAAGATCCTCCAGGGAGGGCAGGGGTCGTCCGCAAGCCGGTCGCGCGTTTGCGGAGATAGCTGTTGACCGCTTTCCAAAAAGCGCGTGACCTCCCCTGTCTCGTCCGGGGTCAAAGAAGGCTCCTGTAAGGATTGATAAGCATTTCCGTAACGAACCAGATTTGCGATACGGTTGACCAGAACCGTTGTTTTTCCGCTTCCGGCGCCGGCCAGAATTAAAAGCGGTCCGTTAACGGTAAAAACCGCCTCCCGCTGTTTTGCATTCATTCGGGAAAACTCTTTCTCAAGAACCTTTTT
Organism: Caproicibacter fermentans; assembly: GCF_014303955.1. NCBI lineage: Bacteria > Bacillati > Bacillota > Clostridia > Eubacteriales > Acutalibacteraceae > Caproicibacter > Caproicibacter fermentans. The sequence continues at coordinate 808,004 of NZ_CP060286.1, forward strand.
CCTCAGTTCCATATTTTCAGACATGTACTCCACCGCCAGAAATCAAAATCGGGTCTGCAGCCCGTATTCTTTATTGTATCGTATTCCGCGGAAAAGTGCAAACAAGCCCCCCTTCGGAACAGTCACAATACAAAAATCACCCGCACGTCATCCGGACGCGCGGGCGAAATAAAATTGCTGAAAATTACTTTAAGATGCTGAGCAAAACCCCCGCCGCGACTGCGGAGCCGATCACGCCCGCGACATTCGGCCCCATTGCGTGCATCAGCAGGAAATTGCCCGGGTCTTCCTCCTGACCGACTTTTTGGGACACACGCGCCGCCATGGGAACCGCGGACACGCCGGCCGAACCGATGAGCGGATTGACCTTATAGCCGCTCAGACGGCACATCAGCTTGCCGAACAGGACGCCGCCTGCGGTTCCGATGCAGAAAGCCAGCAGTCCCAGAATCACGATCTTAATCGTCCCCCAGGAAAGAAACAGAGAACCGGTAGCGGTTGCGCCGACCGTTGTGCCGAGAAAAATCGTAATGATATTCATCAGCTCGTTCTGAGCGGTTTTGCTGATGCGGTCCACAACCCCGCTTTCACGGAACAGATTGCCAAGCATCAGCATTCCGACCAGCGGAGCGGCATCCGGAAGAAGGAGAGAAATCAGGATGGTCACGATGATCGGGAACAGAATCTTTTCCAGCTTGGAGACCGGGCGAAGCTGCTCCATGCGCACCAAACGTTCTTTTTTAGTCGTGAGGGCCTTCATGATCGGAGGCTGGATAATCGGCACCAGCGCCATATAGGAATAAGCCGCCACCGCGATGGGCCCCAGAAGCTTCGGAGCCAGCTGGGAAGTGACAAAAATAGCGGTAGGCCCGTCGGCTCCGCCGATAATGGCGATGGAACCCGCCTGCCTTGTCTCGAATCCAAGAAAAATCGCGCCGATAAAAGTCGTAAATATGCCGAGCTGAGCCGCGGCGCCCAAAAGAAAGCTTTTCGGGTTGGAAATCAGCGGGCCGAAATCCGTCATGGCGCCAATCCCGAGGAAAATGAGCGGCGGATAAATTCCCAGCTTGACGCCGAGGTACAGGTAATAAAACAGCCCCCCGTTTTCCGTATCGGTCGGCGCAGCCATAATCGCGGGATACAGGTTGACAAGCAGCATGCCGAACGCGATGGGAAGAAGGAGCAGCGGTTCAAACTGCTTCTTCACCGCCAGATAAATCAAAACTCCCGCAATTAAAATCATGACATAATTGCGCGGATCGTTGCCGACCAGGCCCGAGGTTTCAAATAATTTCATAACCGATTTGAGAAATCCACTGAATATCGTCACTTTACCAATCCTTCCCCTGCTCCAAAAGCCTCATTGAATTAAAACGGCCGCGTATTTTCCAGAAGGCCGGCCATTCCCCACGATGACTTTGCTCTGCTCTGCACCGCCGCGCGGCGCACGGAGGTAACCACACCGCCCGGAATCATACTGTATGCCGCGGCGGCAAGCACAGCCAGAATCTCTTCCGAGATTCCCTCCTCAGCTGCGGGAGCTTCTTCCGCAGCCGGTTCGCTCGGCGCGGGAGCAGCGGCCGGAACCGGCTCCGGTTTGGGAACCGGCATGCTTTCCCGCGGCCGCTGATTCAGTTTGGATTGCAGGGAATTCACCGCTTTCCCATAGCCCTTAATCACCAGAGTTAAAAAAATCAGCATTAAAAATACGACTACAAGCCCTGTAATCAAGACCGTCAGTGATATTTGCACTTCCTGTTGAAAGTTCATTGTCCGTCCCCATTCCCGCATGAAAATTCCGGTCAAAGCCAGTTAAAAATGATTGAATATGCTTTTTATTATAACTGATCCCAAAATTGATTTCAATTATTTTCATCAATTTTTGTTTTTTATTGCATCTAAACCCGCTCGGAATTATAATAAAATTGAAGAAAAGGAGGTGCGGCGTCCCATGGGAGAAGAGGAATTCAGACGTTCATTCCGGGATCCGTTTCACAACAGTCTGGGCCTTGCGGTTTACAGCTGCGGCGTGCAGCGCTGCGCCTCGCGGCATTCCTGGGGTCCGGCAGTCAGGGATCATTATCTGATTCATTACATTGTGTCCGGGCGCGGGGAATTCCGCTCTTGCGGTAAACAGCACAGTTTATCCGTGGGGGACGGTTTTCTTGTGGTTCCGTCCCAGCTTGTATCCTACTCCGCCGACGACAGGGACCCCTGGACCTACTGCTGGGTGGGGTTTAATGGAAGCGACGCGAAACGCCTGATGGATCAGACGGGCCTTTTGGACCGGGAACCGGTTTTTCATTACGGGGGCGACGACAAGCTGGAACGCCTGCTGACCGATATCTGCAATTCCTCCGGATCAAGTCCCAGCGAAGAAGCCCGCATGGAATCCGGTCTTCTGCTGTTTTTGGCCGCGCTGATGGACCGGTTCGGGAAACCCGCCCAGCCGCAGGACAACGGATACGAGTATGTAAAAAAAGCCATTAAATTCATCGATTACAACTATTCGGGCGATATTACCGTAAGCAGCATCGCCGCCAGCGCCGGTATCAGCCGCAGTCACCTTTACCGCCTGTTTATGCAGCATATTTCCATGCCGCCGAACGAATACTTAATGCGTTACCGGATCGGTAAAGCCGCCGGGCTGCTGAAGGCTGGCGGCCTGACGGTCGGAGAAGCGGCCTATTCCACGGGCTTTTCCGACCAGCTCTATTTTTCGAGGGTCTTCCGGCGGTACATGGGCGTTCCGCCGAGCCGTTACACCGCAGGCGGACACAGAAATACAGGGGAGGAAAAAACGCATGAGTGAGGCAACCGAACGGATTCAGAAATGGATCGGTCAAATCGAAGAATCGAGAGCCGTGGAATGGGAACGGCTCCCGGAAATTTATTTATATATGGATCAGGTGCTGACTTACATGAACAAGCAGCTTTGCCTGTATGAGCGGGACGAAGGGACGAATCTGCTCACCTCCAGCATGATCAACAACTATGTGAAGGACGGAGTTCTTCCCCGGCCGGAGCAAAAAAAGTATTCCCGCGATCATCTTGCAATTCTGACGGTGATCTGCATGCTGAAGCAGGTTCTTTCCATTCAGGATATTTCCTCTCTAGTGAAAACGCTGTTGTTAAACGCATCGCAAAATGAAATGTACGACCGCTTCTGCGAAGCCCAGACCTCCGCGATGAAGGAAGTCTGTGAGCGCATCCGGTCCACCTCGCAGCAAAGCGAGGCAGACCTGACCAGGCTGGCGATTGAACTTTCGATAGAAGCAAATGCCCGGCGCACGGCCGCGGAAAGAATCTTAAGCGAGCTTGCGAAAGAAAGCAAACCGAGAGCCGAGAAAGAAAAGAAATAGTCAAGACGGCCCCGCATGCCGAATGAGCTGAACCGTTAAAAACAGGCCGTGCAAAAGAAGCCTCTCGTTGTAGGACGCCAAGCTACAACGAGAGGCTTCTTTTAATTGAACAAAGCATGAGCCGCGGTTGCTTCCGGCTTTATACGGAGTCCAGGTACCTCCGGATATATGGCAGTGCCGCTCCGACCGCCACATTGTCGGCGGGAGCATTGCTGATTTTAATAAACGGCTGCGGATTTGGAAACGCCGTGCGGGAAAAAACCCTTTCATGCAGGCTGTCGATATCGTCCTTCGTGATGTAAGGCGCAATACTCCCTCCAAGAATACACGGAACGTCAAAAATCGCGTACAGGTCGTTCAGCGCAACGGACAAATCTTCGAGAAAGCTTGTCCATCTGCGAACATATTCCGCTTCGCCTGCTCTCAGCCTCTCGAAAAAGCGCGGCAGAGTGTCTTTGCCCTGCAGCAGCGCTTCGAGAGAACAATAGGCCTCCATGCATCCATGGCCGCCGCAATAGCAGTCCCGTCCGTCCCGCACAAGCGTCATATGCTCGATCGCTCCGCTGCACCCGCGGCTGCCCTGATGGATTCGGCGGTTCATAATCAACGCGCCGCCAAGGTGTTTCCCGACCGAAAGATAAACGGCGTCTTTTATTTTCCTGTCAAACCACAGTTCCGCAGTGGCGGCGCAGCGCGCGTCGTGGATAAAACTGCACGGCAGCTTGATCCCTTTCTCCAATTCGTCCACAAGCATTCCGGTACGGTACAGAATTTTCCCATACGTGATCTCTCTGCCGTCCGCCGAGGCAAGCGCCTGTACGGCAAATCCGATTCCCAGCACTGCCCCCGGGGTGACTTCCATCTCCGCCAAAAAATCAAGGACCGCGCGTCCGACTTCTTCATAATAGCCGCTTTCGTCACGAAACACACAGCGGGTTTCTTTTCTGAGAAACGTTCGGCCGTAGATGTCGACCGCCGTTATCAGAAGAACGTCCCTCTGAATCTCCACCCCGACCGCGACTCGCGCCTTTTCGCACAAGCTGTACGCAACCGCCTTGCGGCCGACCTGACCCGCAAGCAGGCCGCTTTTTCGGACAAGGCCCTGAGACTCAAGCTGATTCAGGTTCTGCGAAACCGTTGGCAGGCTCAGGCGAAGCCTGTTTGCCAGATCCTGTTTGGACAGCTTCTTCTCATGGTACAAAAGGCGGTAGATCAGAGAGTAATTATTTCTTTTTACATCTTTCAGCGTCAGACTGTTCATATGATATTAGTTAACTCACTTTTCAAAATATATTTTTATTATTTTAACACTAAAGCAGGTTCATTGCAACTCGTGTGGTAAACATGCACAAAAACGATTGACATAACTTTGTCATTAAATACGTATTGACAGATTCCCTCCCCATGTTATATGATAAAATCAGTTTTATAAAATCATTTTATAAAATCAATTTTAATAATTGAAAAGGAGCTATCATGATGGGGATTCTGGAAAAAATGCGGCTCGACAACAAAAAGATATTTGTTACCGGGGGAGCAAGAGGCTTGGGTAAAAGCATGGCGACCGCACTCTGTGAAGCGGGAGCCGACGTTGCGATTGTAGACCTCGACATCGAAACGGCGCAAAACACGGCAGAAGAGCTCGAACAACAAACCGGCAGAAAAACCATGGCAATAAAGGCCGATGTTACAAAGCCGGAGGACGTGGACCGGATGATCGACACGGTGCTCCGGGAATTCGGAAAACTAGACGCGGCCTTTTGCAATGCCGGCATATGCCTCAACGTGCCGGCCGAAGAAATGACTTTTGCCCAATGGAAAAAGGTGATCGATATCAACCTCACCGGGATATTCCTCACCGCACAGGCCGCGGGCAGGGTCATGCTGCGGGAGGGCGGCGGCTCCATCATCAATACTGCTTCCATGTCGGCCCATATTGTCAACTATCCGCAGCCGCAGTGTTCCTATAACGCCTCGAAGGCCGGTGTGATTCAGCTCACAAAATCGTTTGCCGTGGAATGGGCGACACGGAACGTGCGGGTCAACTGCATCAGTCCCGGATACATGGGAACCGAGCTCACGCTGAATTCGCCGTCCCTCAAGCCGTTGATCGAACAGTGGAACGCGGTGGCTCCGCTTCACCGCATGGGCAAACCGGAGGAGCTTCAGGCGGCGGCCGTTTATCTCGCGGGCGACGCAAGCTCTTTTACGACCGGCGCGGATTTTGTGATCGACGGAGCATTCACCTGCATTTAAGGAGGACATCGTATGAATTATTTGTTGGGTACAGACATAGGAACCTCCGGAACAAAGACCATTCTGACGGACACTTCCGGAAATCTGATCGCAGAGCACCTGTGCGAATATGATGTACTTACGCCAAAACCGCTATGGGCGGAACAGTGGCCGGACATTTGGGTTGACGCGGTCAAAGAATCCATACGGGAAACCGTAAAGAAAGCGGCGGTGGAGCCGGAGGCCGTAAAGGCTCTCTGCATCAGCGGCCTTTACGGCGGTTCCGGAATCCCGCTTGATTCGCAAATGCGCCCCGTGCGTCCGTGCCTGATCTGGATGGACCGCAGGGCCCAGGAGGAAAGCGACTGGGCCCTGGAACAGATCGGCGCTGAAAAACTGATGCGGATCACCCATAACGGATCCGACCCCTATTACGGTTTTACCAAAATGCTGTGGATCAAGCGGCATGAGCCCGAGAACTGGGAGAAAACAAAGCTTTTCCTTCCGCCGAACGCCTATGCCATTTACCGACTCACCGGCAAAATTGCCGAGGATTATTCCTCCGCCGGGAACACGGGCGGCATTTTCGACATGAACACCCACACCTGGTCAAAGGAACTTCTCGACAAAATGGGAATTCCCCTTTCCAAGCTGCCCCAAAACCTTGTGGAATCCAGCGACGTCGTGGGCGGGCTGACGGGAGAGGCCGCAAAAGAGCTGGGTCTTTGCAAAAGCATGCCGGTTTGCGCCGGAGGCATCGACTGCGGTGCGGCCAACATCGGCCTCGGGGTATTTGAACCGGGCGTATTTGCGGCGGCAATCGGAACCTCCCTGTGCGGCGCTCTCATCACCGACAAGCCCGTGCAGGGAAGAGGCCTGATCGAGTGGCCCTATCTTTACAGGGCAAAGGAGCTTTCCTATTGCTTCGCGGGCGCCGCAACGGCGGGAGCAATCGTCAAGTGGTTCCGCGATACCTTTGCGGAGGCGGAGTACAGCCGGCAGAAAGCAGGGGGACCCAACGCCTACGCCGTATTGGACCGACAGGCGGAAAAGATTCCAGTGGGGAGCGGAGGGCTCATCGTCCTGCCTTATTTTATGGGTGAACGCAGCCCTGTGTGGGACTCGAACGCGCGCGGAACGATCATCGGGCTGTCGCTTGCGCATACAAAGGCCCATATCTACCGTGCGTTTTTGGAAGCGGTCGCCTATTCTCTCCGCGATGCCATAGAGGCTACCGGAGAAAAGGTCGGGGATATTCTCGTCGCAGGCGGCGCGGTGAAGTCAACTCTCTGGAAACAAATCTTCGCCGACGTCACCGGTCACAGGGGTTGTCTGCCCGATCAACGATGTGGAGGCCAATCTCGGCGATGTCATGCTCGCGGGCCTGGGAACCGGTCTGCTGACCCGGGAGGGCATGCAAAAATGGCGTGTCCTAGCCGAACCTGTCGAACCGGATCCGAAAGCACATGCCAGATACGATTCTCTCTACCGATGCTATAAATCGATATACAAAAATCTCAGGAACGATATGAAAACTCTTTCGGCACTGAATTGACTTTCAAATGCCGCCTGATCATCATCGGAAAATCAGACCGCTGTTTGGCATACGGCCCGGGGATTGATCATCAGCCTGACCGGCAGTCCGGAGTTTCATCTGGAGTAATGCGGCACATTAAAAAAATATAATTTTGGGGTGAAGCGAATGAATCTGTTTTGGGACAAATGGAGAAAACGGATCGGCTATGGGATTGGAGACCTTGGCTGCAATCTGGTGTTCAGTACGATGGCGTCATATCTGATGATATTCTATACGGACGTTTTTGGAATTACCGCTGCGGCAGCCGGTACGCTGACCCTGGTAACAAAAATCATTGACGCCGGTACGGATACCGGGATGGGATTGATTGTAGACAGAACCCACACCCGGTGGGGCCAAGGGAGGCCGTATTTCATTGTCGGCGCAGTCCCGTTCGCTGTTTTCACGGTGCTGACTTTTGTCGTGCCGGATTTCGGCGCCACCGGCAAGCTCGTATGGGCTTATGTAACATACTCCCTGCTGTGTCTTTCGTATACGATCGTCAATATTCCTCTCAACACGATCGTTCCAAGGCTCACGTCCGATGTTCATGAGCGGGACTGCCTCGTGTCGACCCGTATGGTTTGCGCCATGATCGGCACCGCGGTGGTTATGACCATCACGACGCCTCTTGTCAAATTTTTCGGTCGCGGCGACAACGCCAAAGGATATCTGATCACTATGAGCATCTACGGCGTTGCGGCGATGCTGATCTTCGGCATCACCTTTCTGAATACGGAGGAGGTTGTGCCGACTTCCGTCACCCACGAGCATTCCAGACTGAAAGACGATTTGAAAGGGCTCACGGGCGCGAGCATCGTGCTTTTCATCCTGAATTTTTTATACTTCGGGCTCTATGTGATACGAAATACGTCCGTCCTTTATTATTTTACCTATAATCTGGGAAAAGCCGACTGGATTGTTTTTGTCGGCCTCTTCGGCATCCTTTCGGGGCTGCCGATGCTCCTCATTCTCCCGTTCCTGGAAAAACATATTTCGAAACGCAATTTGATGGTGATCAGTTCGCTGATTTATGCGATCGGCGATTTGACGATCTACCTGGGTAAAAGCTCGACGGTCATGCTGATTTCCGGGCTCGCCGTGACGGGACTCGGGATATACGGAATTTTCGGCACAACATTTTCCATGCAGCCGGACGTGATCGATTATTCCGAATACAAAAACAAAAAAAGCATCGCCGGGATGATCGCCGCGTTTCAGGGCTTTTTTGTGAAAGCGAGCATGGGCCTTGCGAGTATGCTGGTCGGCATCTTTCTAACAATGAGCGGATATGTGCCGAACATTCCGCAGACGCCAAAGGCGCTAGCAGCCATAGAGACTGCTTTCATTTGGATCCCGCTTATCATATGCGTTTTGATTTGCATCGCAGTCTATTTTTACCGTGTCGACAGCATTCGCAGTGAAATGTCGGAAGAACTGGAAAACAGGCGCAAAATCAATGCGTCGAAGGTTTCGGTCTCCGGTTCCTTGCAGCCTTCCTCCAACTAAGAAGCCTGAAAAGGCTGGTCTATCAGCAAGACATTCTCTCCGTTGAACCTTGCAAACGACAGGAATCTCCCGCTGCAGGGCTTTTGATTCCTCTGTCCGTTCCCTTTGGGGAGGTTCGGCTCAGTTTCCCCGCGGGGTTGTTTTCTAGAACCATAATTGCAATTTCACATAATATGATACTGTAACTTCGAAGGAGGGGGTTCCATATGTGTGGGATTGCAGGTTTTTGTAACTACAACGAAGATTTTACCGAAGAGGCCCCTTTTCTGGGTCAGCTGGCAAGGCGTATGGGCAATACGCTCAGGCACCGCGGACCCGATGAAAACGGGGTATTTGTTTCAACCCACGCCGCTTTCGCGCATCAGAGGCTCGCGGTCATTGATCTGGAAGGCGGGAAACAGCCGATGACCGCTTACGCGGGCGGATACCGGTACACGATTGTCTACAACGGGGAACTGTATAACGGCGACGAGCTGCGCCGCGAACTGGAGTCGATCGGCTATGTGTTCGAAACGACGAGCGACACCGAGATTCTTTTGAAATGCTATATTCACTACGGCTCAGAATGCCCCAAGAAGCTGAACGGGATATTTGCCTTTGCCGTCGACGACGAAAGGCGGAACCGCTGTTTTCTGTGCCGCGACCGGTTCGGGGTAAAGCCCCTGTTTTATACTCTTGCGGGTGACCGGCTGGTGTTTGGTTCCGAAATCAAGGCTCTGCTGCAGTACCCGGGAGTCAACCCGATTCTTGACCGCAATGGCCTCTGTGAAGTTCTTGGAATCGGTCCCGCCCGAACAGCCGGCGTTGGCGTGTTCAAGGATATTTATGAAATCAAGCCGGGGTTCTTTGCCATATCAGACCGAAACGGCTTTTCCGTCAAACCTTATTTCCAGATTGAAAGCCACGAACATCCGGACAGCTACGAGGATACGGTCAAACATGTACGCTACCTTCTGGAAGACGCGATCACCCGGCAGCTTGTTTCCGACGTTCCGTTGTGCACGTTCCTGTCCGGCGGACTGGACTCCAGCGTGGTCACGTCGGTCGCGGCGCGCAAGTATCGGGATTTAGGCCAAATTCTCTCCACTTATTCCTTTGAGTTCACAGGCAACGACCGATATTTCAAGCCAACCGCCTTCCAGCCGGACTCCGATGATCCCTGGGCGGCAAAAATGGCGGAATACTGCGGGACGAACCACACCGTCCTCAAATGCGACAATCTGAGCCAGGCCGACAAGCTCTATGACGCGGTGGACGCGAAAGACATGCCGGGCATGGCGGACGTTGACTCCTCCCTCCTTCACTTCTGCCGGATGATTAAAAAAGATCATGTCGTTGCGGTCAGCGGAGAATGTGCCGATGAGATTTTCGGCGGTTATCCGTGGTTTCATAAAAAAGAAGCGTTCGAGGGCCATTGTTTCCCCTGGTCACCGGACCTTTCCGTACGGACGGATCTGTTTAAACCTGAAATCAACGACGCGCTGGATTTGGAGGATTACGTCAACCAGCGTTACGAGGAATCCATCGCTGAAGTTCCAAAACTGGAAAACGAGAGCGCGCAGGAGGCGCGGCGCAGGGAAATTTCATACCTGAACATCAAATGGTTTATGACCACCCTGCTGGACGACAGGGCAGGGATAGTATAAACCAATGAGGAGTGGGACAAGAAAGTCAGGAAAATAGCCACTTTTTCGACACGAACTGGTTCATGTCAACCCTGCTTTTTGTTTTATCGACCAGTGTCTACAAAAACCAAAATCAGTGTTCGACTCATTTCGACATCAGGCGACCCTGAAGCTCCGATTCCTTATACCAATGATCTATGTGCATAGCTGTTTCGCACGGGTTTTCTAATATGGCAAAATGGCATTGAGATAAAAGTTGTCTGCCATGTGCGCGAACCTCCCCGGCGCGTGACGCGTGAATAGAAATTCCCCTCTAAAAGCTGTGTAACGATTTATAGAACCGATTTTCTACGGACAATCTTTATTCCAAATGCCGCCCACATATATTTTACCAAAGAGCATTTTACGAGGTGAAATATATGTCCGACGATTCAAAAAGAATTGAACTGCCAAAGACGTTACAGGAACGGATGTTAAAATTCTTTTTGAAGGCGCAGTGCAAAGCCATGGAAGCAGATCTTGACGGTGAAAAAGAGGAGTCAACGCAAAATCCTATCAATAAAGATGATAGGAGCAGTGGCTGATGGAAACAGCAATTTATGTTCGGGTCTCCACGGAGGAACAGGCGCAGGAGGGTTTCTCCATCCGGGCGCAGGAGCAGAAGCTCAAGGATTATGTGAGAATCAAAGATTGGTCAATCTATAAAATATATGCCGACGAAGGCATCTCCGGCAAGGACATTACCGGACGCCCCGCGGTTAAAGATATGATTGCGGACGTAAAAGCCGGGCTCGTTAAAAACGTGCTGGTGTTCAAGATCGACCGCCTCACACGCTCCACGGCGGATTTGATTTATCTGGTTGACCTGTTCAATGCCAATGACTGCGAATTCAACTCCTTAATGGAGTCTATTGATACACAAACGGCATCCGGCAGGATGTTTATCAAAATCATCGGGATCTTTGCAGAGTTTGAGCGCGAAAACATTATTGAGCGAACAAGGGTCGGCGTCGAACGCAAGGTGAAGGAAGGGTATTCACTCTGCACATCGTCGGCAAGTTTCGGATATGACCGCGTGAAGGGCCAAAAAATGCAAACAGTAAATCCCGCCGAAGCCGAAGTCGTGCGGGATGTTTTTGAAATGTTTGTGAACAACGGACTTACACTCACGGACATTGCGCGGCGGCTTAATTTGCGCGGTATATTAACGAAAAAAGACAAAACATGGTCGTCTGTGAAAGTCAGGCGCGTCCTCACCAATTGCAACTATGTGGGCGATGTGCGCCACCACATGAGCGATTCCAAACACAAGCAGGAATACGACGGCTTGCATGAAGCGATTATTCCACAGGGACTTTTTGATGCTGCGAAGGACATCCTTGAGCAAAATAAAAAGGTGGGTATCACAAAGCCGCCGAATGACAATAAATATTTTGCCGGATTTTTGGTATGCGCAAAGTGCGGCTACAAGATGAAAACCTATGAATCCCGCAAACAATTAAAAACGAAAATTCAAATTACGGTCGGATATGTATGCTGTAATCACACACTTGGGACCTGCACCGTCGGCAGTATGAGCCACAAGAAAGTGGAGGCGGCTTTCGAGGAATACATATCCCAAATCTCGGATTTTAATGATGCGGATAATCCTTCTCTTGCAGAAGAGAAAAAAATCAAGCATGACAACAGTGAAGCCATCCTGTCGCTGGAAGCCAAGCTGAAAGGCCTTGAAACAAGGGAACATGAAACACTGGAGCGATATGTCCGTAACGAAATTGACTTTGATGATTACCGCGAAATGAAGAAGCTGGTCGCATCGGATAAGCTGGTTCTGAGTGCCGAACTGGAGCGCCTCAGCGCCGCTCCCAAGCCCACGGCGGTCAAGCCACAGGAAATCGCCCGGAATTTTAGAGAGAACTGGGATAAGTTATCAAACCACGAACGCCGCGCTTTCCTGAAACAGTTTGTAGAAAGGATTGTCATTGAAAGCGTGAAGCCGAAAGGCGAATTTTTTGGGCAGGTGAAGATTCGGGAAGTAAGATGGAGAATGTAAAGCGCTTTTGCCGTATTGGCGTGTATGAACGCGCTGAAAAATTGTTGAGACAAATAAAACCTTTATGTCTTTAGAAACACCGAGGTTGCGGTAAATCACTGTTTAAGCGTCCTAGGCGGTGGGAAAAGTCAAGCAGAAGCCGATGATATTCTTGGTGGGGTTATCCTTCGCTTGTCTCTCTTGCTTCGAATTCCTTCAGCGTTTTACCTTCGGCCGTTTTCCACTCCACATTTCCGCTTGTTGACGCGCCAAGGACAAAGTCAGACGCACCCGATGGTGTTTTAAAGAGGATGTCCTTTTGCAAGGCTCCGTTCTCATCTATATATTTCCTGTTGTCCTCCCGTGCAGATTTAGCATGGTCAGGGCAACTCGAAAGTAGTTCTTCCCGAATCACACTCCCCGCGAGAATGACAAGTCCTTCGTTTGTCAGCCTCGCTTTGGCGTCGGCGCCGCTTCGCTTGATAAAGAAATTTTCTCCGGCTTGAGGGGTTTCCTCACCCGTTGGCGGGGCTGTTACCACGAGCTGCGAGAGCGGCTCAAACACCTTATGACCGAGGGTGCCCATTACGATCTTGGCGTAGTCAACGAACTCTTCCAGTTCACTTTCTTTTTCCTCTGTAATGTTGCCCAGTGTCGGATCATTACCGTTCTTCACCAGATATCGTTTTGCCGCAATCGCCATATTCGTAAAGCGGTTTTCAAGGTAGCTTATCTCAGTGGGTCCGAAAGAATTATTTGAGGTTGTAAAAACAACTGCCTCTGTCCAGTAGTCTTTTTCAGGGTTGCGCCTATGTTCCTGCAAGCGGTAGAGAATGCCCTCACCATTTTTTCTCACGCCAGCCTGACCGACGTAAACAACATCCTCGCCGGTCTGATCCGAAACTCCAAACAGAAAATAGACCCCGCTCTGTGAGAGATCATCGCGTCCCTTGCACTGATCCAATTCAGTGCGCGGAATTTTATAGGCTACTCCTGTCCAATTGGCAAGGGTACACTTAATGCACCCGTTGGGGTCGCCGTCTATCAGAAACAGGTTTATGCTTTTGCCTCTCGTAGCCATGGGTTATTTCCTCGCTTTCTGCACAATCATGAACTGTCGATTCATAATAGTATGTCTTTCCAATTAGCATCTTCCAAAATAGCTAGTCTATTAAAATCAAAGAATTTATCAAAGCCAGGCCTTTTCACGGGTTCCCCATTTTTAAATGATGCCGGTTGACAACGGTAACCCCGAGAACATTTTTTAATCATGGAGATGGGTAAATATGCAATAAATTCAGGTAACGCAAGATCACCATTGTAAAAGGGCATTGCGAGCACCATTTCCGGATGCAGTTTGGTTAACTTCCCTACATATCCATAAACCGGTTTATCGGTTTTATCTTCAGTTGGATATTCTCCTTTAACTTGCACTGGTCGGATAAGTTCCCCTGTTCCCGCAATATCTTTGGTAATAATGAAATCAAAGCCCTTGTCTCTATGTGGAAAATATACGTTCCATCCATGCGCCGCAAATGTTCCCGCCACCACAAGCTCAGCCGAATAATCATTTACAATCATTCTATCACCATCTCAAAATTGTCATTGATATATTATCTGGCCACGAGCCGCGTGTCCATTCGTAAAGGTGAAGAGGTAGATTTGAACCTGACAGCCATTTGGCTGCGTCGATTTCATCAAAGGCATCCTGATTCTTATTTTCAGTAATCGCCTCGTAAGCAAATGTTCCTTGTGGGATAGATTCCAACTTGGGCAACTTACGACGGGCAGCGGCAGAGGTGCGGATTTCTGTGATTGCATAGCCCCGGCTGCGAATCACAATATAGGGTTCTCGTGTGAATTCCAGCAGACGGTTGCAGCAGGCATGTTTAGAAACACGGAACTGTCGGGCAAGAGTGGCAATCAGTGTGTAATCCAACGCAGAACCAACCATCGCAAGGCGGAACTGGTCTTCTGGCAAGAGGAACACGGAAGCGAAACGATTGGCTTCAGCTTCTTTCGGACGACCGCCGTTTTGCACATCTTCCACTGTACAGCGAAAGCCCCGTTGCCCGTCCAAATAGTAGGTTGGAGTATGCTGCAAAAAATGATGCCCCAGTTCATGAGCAAATGTAAAGTTGATGCGCCCAGAGTTTGAAATATGCGTATTAATCAGGATGGCACGTTTTTCCCCGCAAAATAGCAGCAGACCGCTAAGCTTGGGATCGTCCGGCAGATTTTGTTTCCCGACGCGGATATGCTGCATCTGTGCTATTTCGTCAAGATGCATTGCCGGCGGGTTAGTAATGCCCATGCTTTCCAGCACCTGCTTGGCTTTGGCTGCAGGATCATAGGCCGCCTCCATCATTCATCCTCCACAAACAAATCCTCTATTGCCTGCTTTGCCTGAGCAGACAGATTATTAACATCACCGCGTGCTGCCATCGCAACCGGTTGTGCGGTTGCTTCGATGGCGGAGGGGAATGGCACCACTTTGCTGTAGCTCATCGGTTGCATGTCAACATGTTTCAACTCATCGCACAGCGCCATCAGTTCATCCACTTTGGCAACAATGCGTTGCTGCTCGGCAAGGGGAGGGAGTGGAAGAATTTGGTTTTTAACCACCTCTCCTGTTACGGCTGCAAAGGTAGTTCCAGTCGCTTTCAGTACAAAATTCTGTTTCTGTGCTTGTAACCAGTAAAACATAAAATTTATATTCATCGTTCCAAGAGGCCATAATGCACATAGCCCTCGCCCTATGCATATTTTTCGCTTGGTAATATTAACATCACCAACAGGCGCGCGAACTGCTAATAAAATACTATTGGGTGGTGCAATTTTGCGAGGAGAAGAGGTAAACTGATTAGACTTTTGAAGATATTTCTCTCCATAAAAACCCTTTCCTTGATGAAATTCGAGTCCCTGATTGTCGGTAGAAACACTATTTCCAGCGGGGGATTGTCCCATAATAAAATTATTAACTTCTCCCAACCTGCACCAAACCCACCCGTCCGGTAAATTATAAGGAATTTCATCTTTGGTAATAGGTGGCAGTGGTTTTTCTTTTTTCAGCTTTCCTGCCTTGATGAGCGCGGTCTTTTCAGCCTGTATCCGTTTTAGCAGTTCGGATGCAGGCTCGTCATTTTTATCCTGCGGCACCAGCTTACCTTGTACTGCTGATTGTAAAATGCTTTCTGGCAAATCTTCTGCCAAATGCTTTTCCAACGCGTCCTGCTCATTTTCAGCGGCCTCCAGTTCATCACACAATGCCATCAGCTCGTCCACCTTGGATGCGATACGCTGCTGCTCGGCAAGGGGAGGAACAGGAATAAGGTAATTCCTCAAAAAATTCAATGAAACGAAAGACTGAACCCCTCCGGAAGATATCCGTTTCATTTGTTCCTGCTCTAACTCCAAAAAATAAAAAAAGTATTTCGTAATAAATGAATCCTGTCTATATGGTTTAAAAAGGGCAACATTTTTGATTGCAAACGGTTTGCTACTTTCAACTACTGCTGGATTCCCAATGCTCCCTATCATCGCAAATAAGATATCGCCAATATCAACTTTTGAACGTTGTGATATCGCTTCAAAATCTTCGTTTGAAATTAGTTTCACATTCTCGAAGCTGATTTGCCCATCACTTAAATTTTTGCTTGTTATCAACGGGAAACCGTCCGAAACATATTTTGGTGTGTCATGTGTGCCATCGCGTACATCACAGAAATTGTTCAGTCTGCACCAGACCCATCCTTCCGGCAAATCATAAGGAATTTCATCCCCAGTAATGGGAGGCAGGGGCCTTCCTCTTTTCAGCTTACCTGCCTTAATGTGTTCGTCTTTTTCAGCCTGTATCCGTTTCAACAGTTCGGATGCAGGTTCATCGTTTTTATCCTGTGGCACTAACTTGCCCTGCACCGCCACCTGTAGGATGGACTTTCTCAATTCAGAGGCTTTCATTCAATCTTCTCCTGCCCCAAAGCAGCAGAAATTCGTGCCAACACATCTTCCATGCGGGCAGAAAGCACGGCCTTTTCATTCAAATATTGTGCAATAAACTGATCTGGAGGCAAAATCTTCTCCGTGTCGTGCGGAAATCCGCAGAAATCCAGATTGTAATCGGCGGCGATAATGTCTTCCACTGGGATATACTTAGAAACGTCGCTTTCCTTTTTGTGTTTCCACCAGTCCCGCACAGGTTGAAAGTGCTCTGGCAACATGGGCCGGGTTTTGGAAAAGTGCTTATATCCCTGAGGCATTTCCAAGCGATAATACCAAACGCCTTTGGTAGGTGTGCCCTTCTGGAAAAACAGCAGGTTTGTGTTGAT
Organism: Caproicibacter fermentans; assembly: GCF_014303955.1. NCBI lineage: Bacteria > Bacillati > Bacillota > Clostridia > Eubacteriales > Acutalibacteraceae > Caproicibacter > Caproicibacter fermentans. Next base: position 824,671 of record NZ_CP060286.1, read on the forward strand.
ATTGGTATAAGGAGCGAATACGTCCTTCGGCAGACGAACAATAGTGTGAAGATTACATTCTTCCAACAGTTTCTTTTTTATGGCAGACTTCACGCCGGTGCCAAACAGAAAACCATCCGGCAAAACCATGCCGCAGCGCCCACCATCCTTCAACAATACCATCATATGTACCAAAAAAAGATCGGCGGTCTCCGTATCACGCAACTCGGCGGGAACAGACTGAGAAATTGCCTTTTCCTCCGCGCCGCCGAAAGGCGGATTCGTGACGATGACATCAACTTTGTCCTTTGCAGTATAGTCCGTGGTCGGTGTACGCAGGGTGTTGTCATGACGGATATCCGGCACATCGATTCCGTGAGCAATTAGATTGGTTACGCATAACAGGTAAGGGAACGGCTTTTTTTCAATTCCGCGAATTGTCTGCTGCAGCATCCGGTATTCCTCGGTGGTATTGACCGTGAAATTGTCGATCACACTAGTCAGGAAGCCGCCTGTTCCACAGGCTGGATCCAGCACGGTTTCCCCCAGTTTTGGGGCCACCATATCGACAACAAAGTGTGTCACCGGGCGGGGCGTATAAAACTCCCCCGCCTTGCCTGCGCTCTGCAGGTCTTTCAGCATGGTTTCATACAGTCCATTGAACAGGTGACCGGATGGCATGGAATAAAAGTCGATCTCTTCATTGATCTTATTCACGACCTGCCGAAGCAGTGTGCCAGATTTCATGAAATTGTTGACGCCTTCTATAATACTGCGGATCAGCCACTTGCGATGCTTTGGATCGTTACTCGTATCCAGTTCACGCAAATCCGTGAACATAGCATCAATATGAATAAGTAATGCATCGCCGGTGATACCTTCCGGGTCATCCGCCCAGTTGCTCCAGCGATATTTGGAAGGGATGACAGGATAATAATCATCGTCGGTTGTCTCCCATTCCTGTTCTTTAAAATCAAAAGCCTTGAGAAACAACATCCATGTGATCTGCTCAATATACTGCGCATCGCCATTAATTCCTGCGTCGATGCGCATAATATCTTTAAGTGCTTTTGTAGTACCTGAAACGGCCATCTTAGCATCCTCCAAAATTTATGCGACGTATAGCTCCTGCTCCAATTCATGCAGCGCTTGTTCGAAATTCTTTTTTCCTTTAAAAATACGATTTAAGATATACATGGGATTACCGAATTGATTAATGGGATTCACCTTCAGCACATCCATGCTTTCCAGATCGGCGACTCCGATCTCGGCGTATTTTTCAAGTAGTGCATTTAGAACAGTCTGAGCCTTTTCACCATATTTTGCAAAATAATTTCGCTTTTTAACATTGTTGGCCCGCTCCCTGCGAGTCAACGGCGGCTGATCATATGCGATGTGACACACAAGATCAAAGGGGTCAAACTCTTGCCCGACCTGCTCCTGCAATTCTTCCAGCAACACTCCACGCTTGGCAAACTCATCCAAAATCGCCTGCTTACGCTCTGCGCTGTTCCACGCCGAAAGAAAATCATCCAGCGTGGCGTACTGGTCAAGCACATTGCGACGGGTATAATCCGTAAGTGATTCCGTAATTAACTTGCCATCCTTGTCGATATACTGGACACGTTGCTTCAGCACAGTCACTTCCACATTGTCAACATAATATTTCATGCGGCGCTCATGCTGGGGATTATCGTCGCCGCCTTCTGGAGTGTCCGAGCCATCAGTAAGCTGGTCGCCACCCTGTGGCGGATCGTTAGGCAAATCGGGGATTTGACCATCTTCAGACGGCGTGAAAGTGTCATTCTGCTCCACTGGACCATCAAAGTCCGGATCAGCAAAATGTCGGGTTACTTCGCGAAAATCAAAAATGGTAAAAAACATCTTTCCAAGGTCTTCCCGCACACGGGTGCCACGACCAATGATCTGTTTAAACTCAGTTGGACTCTTAATCTCCGCATCCAAGACAATAAACTTGACCATCTGTACATCTATGCCAGTAGTCAGTAATTTTGATGTTGTGACAAGCACCGGATAGCGGCTGGAAACATCCCGAAAAGCGTCAATTTGCTTTTTACCAATGTCGTCGTCTCCGGTAATACGCATCACATAGCGCTCATCCTCTTTAACAAGGTCGGTGTTCTCATTCACAAGCGCCTGCCGCATACGGTCTGCATGCTCCGTATCCACACAGAAGAAAATGGTCTTATCGTAACGCAAATCATGTTTTTTCATGTAATTTGAAACAACCTTTGCCACCATGCGGGTACGCTGCTCCAAAACAAGCTCTCGGTCATAGTCGCTGGTGTTGTATTCACGATCGACAATTTCGTTGCCAAATTTGTCAGTTTGTCCCTTGTAGGGACGAAAGCCTTCGGCGTCCTTATCGAGAGTGACGCGAATGACACGATATGGGGCGAGAAAGCCGTCTTCAATGCCCTGCTTAAGAGAGTAGGTGTAAATCGGCTCACCGAAATAGTCAATATTTGAAACGTCTTTTGTTTCTTTGGGAGTAGCCGTCAGACCAATCTGCGTGGCTGCGGAGAAATACTCCAGCACTGCGCGCCATGCGCTGTCTTCTTTTGCGCTGCCGCGATGACATTCGTCCACGACAATCAGATCGAAAAAGCCGGAGCTAAACTGTTTGAATATCTCCTTATCGCCCTCCCCGGTAAGGCCCTGATAAAGTGCCAAATAAATCTCGTAGGATTTGTCCACCTTGCGGTTGCGAACGATCGTCATTTTATCTTTGAAAGGGGAAAAATCATTTACATAAGTCTGATCAATCAGTGCGTTGCGGTCAGCAAGGTATAAAATGCGATTCTTTACTCCGGCTTTCCACAGTCGCCAGATGATCTGGAATGCAGTGAATGTCTTGCCGGTTCCGGTCGCCATAACTAGGAGAATACGGTTTTGTCCACGCGCGATTGCCTCAACGGTCAAGTTGATTGCATTGCGCTGATAATAACGCGGTGTCCGGTCTTCCCTCTGGGTGTAATAGGGTTCTTCAATGATGGCTTCCTGTTGATCCGACAAGTTCGTGCCGGTTTTATACATTTTCCAAAGCTGCTCTGCTGTTGGGAATTTATCCAAAGGAACAAATTGCTCCGCGTCACCCGGCGCAGCCATCCGATTATGGAATGTAAAGCCATCGCCATTGGAAGTGAAAGCAAACGGAACAAGCAACCGCTCTGCATAGTCCAGCGCCTGCTGCATACCATCTGATACGGCGTGATTATTATCTTTTGCTTCCACGATGGCCAATGGGATGTGTGGTTTATAAAAAAGCAAATAATCTGCGTATTTGGCCTTGTCACGCTTATAAGTACCTCCGCGAGCGATAATACGCCCCTTAGTGATTGCATATTCCTCGCGGATTTGTCCGTTTGTCCATCCAGCAGCCTTAATTGCAGGGGTGATGTACTGTGTCCTGATTTCCTGTTCAGACAACTGCTTTTTATTCATGTTATCGTTCACCCCATTACAGTTTTGTTTATACCAAATATCGGTTTTCTGTAATTTTTTATAGAGCTTGTAAAAGCAGCGACCTTACAATTGCTATTAATTTTGATGCAGTTATTACAGCTACTTTAACTTTTATATTGTAGCTCATATCGTAGTGAATGGCAATTAAATATGGTATAAAATGTAATATTCTAAGCATTTGGTGGGGACAACATTTATTCTGAATTCGACATTCATAAACATATAAGAACTGCCGTTTTAGGAGGGATTGTCAGTTTGGAATACAGATGTGTCCTCGCGCTGGAAGAATTGCAAACCTACCTGTCCGACGCACCCCTCGTCGCTTTCGACTTTGAAACCGCGCCGGATGACGCATACCGGAACGATGACCGCGCCGCGCTGGACGCGCACAAGTCGCATATCGTCGGCATCAGCTTCTCGGTGACCGAAGGCGACGCCGTCTATCTACCGCTGTCGCACCGCGTCGGGGAAAACGCCGTCGATCAGGAGGCAATCTGGGCGTGGCTAAAACCGGAGCTCTTCATGAATCCCTCCGTCACCAAGGTCGTCCATAACCTCGCGTTTGAAAGCGCATTTTTGTACGCGCGCGGCATCGTGGTGCAGGAGCCCTGCTACGACACCATTGCGGCGGCGCAGCTGGTGTATAAAAACGAGAAGGAATTCCGGTCGCTCGGCGACTGCGGGCTCAAAATGCTGGTACCGGAATACTTCGGCGAACAGCTGCCATCCTACACCGAAACGGTCGGCGGCCTTCATTTCGATGAGCTCGATCCGCAGGCGGAGCGCACCGTCCGGTATGCCTGTGCCGACTCAGATTATGCCCTTCGGCTGTATCATCTGCTAAACAGTTGGTTTGACCGCTTCCTGCCGAAGCATCGGTTCATCGCGGAAAAAATCGAGTCGCCCACTGCCGTCTTTGTTGGCCTGATGCGGTATAACGGGCTTCCTTTCGATGTTTAATTAATGAAAGCGAAACGGATTGAAGCCGAAAAACATCTCACGGAAATACGAAAATCAATTGAATTCATCATCGGTGACATCCCCATCGGCGCGAACGCCAGTACCGCCGCCTTCAAAAAATACTTGTTTGACCGTCTGAAACTTCCGAAAGTGAAACAAACGGAGAAGGAACAGAACGCGCTGGATGACGAGGCGCTCATTCTGCTCAGGGAACACTGTGAAAAGAACCGCCCGGAGTTGGTTCGTCTCTTTGATCTGGTGCAGGAATACCGCCGCTGGGGAAAGATTAAATCCACCTACATAGACGGATACCTCAAATATGTCAACACGGCTACCGGACGCATCCATCCCGATCTGCTGCCGCTGGCAACAGAAACGGGGCGTTTCGCATCCAAAAATCCGAACTGCCAGAACATGCCCCGCGCCGGTGCGGACGATATCGGCGTCCGCAATTTTATCACCGCGCCGGAAGGAAAGATCCTGCTGTCGCTGGATTTTTCGCAGATCGAGCTGCGCGTGGGCGCGTTCTACTGCAAGGATGAAAAGATGCTTGAAACCTACCGCTCCGGCGGGGATATCCACGCCCAGACCACCTCGGTCATTTACAAAATTCCGCTGGAGCAGGCAAAGGATAAAAACGTACCGGAATACAAAGAGCGGCGCACCATCGCCAAAAACTGCAACTTCGGTACCTTTTTTGGGCTGTTCCCGAAAGGACTGCAAAAGACGCTGAAATTCAAGGCCGGGCTGGATGTGTCGCTCAATGAATGCGAGAGCATTATCCGCAACCTCAAGGCCGGATACCCACGCCTTTCGCGCTGGCAGGAGGAAACGAAAAAGCGCGCCGAGTTCCGCAAATATACCGAAACATGGCTCGGTCGGCGGCGCTCCCTGCCGGGCATCACCTCTCGGGATTGGAATGTGAAGTCCTTCGCGCAGCGCGTGGCCATGAACACACCGATTCAGGGAACGGCGGCGGACATTCTCAAACTTGCTCTCGGACGGATTGTCCGGGGTCTGCCGGAACGTCCGTGGCTTTGTCCTTTACTTCAGATTCACGACGAACTGGTCTTTGAACTGCCCGAAAATCACCTGAAAGAGGCCGTTATTTTCATCAAAAACTGCATGGAAACGCGGCCTTTTGATGCGTTTTCGGTGCCGATTGTGGCGGAGGCCTCCGCCGGAACCCGATTTGGGGAGTTGCATGAACTGGAGGAATGCCTGTGAGTGAATATTCTCTAAAGCCGGTTCCGGTCAGTCCGGGAGAATTCCTCGGCGCGTTTTTTGAACCGGCGGAGTCCGTCTGCCTGCGAATCTTCTCCGACCGCCCCGATAACGCGTTTTCCGGTCAGAAGCTGAAAATCGAACAAGGGCATTTCGACAAAATTGTCGATACGCTCAAAGCCCACAACGAGCAGAATCGCGGGATATATTTTGTCATCAACTACGGCGGGCATGAGGATTCCGAAATTACCCGCATCAACGCCCAATTCATGGAGTGCGACAATATTTCGCTGGAAGAGCAACTGGCGAAAATTCAGGCTTTTCCGCTGGAAGCGTCGCTGATCGTCAGGACCCGGAAATCGCTTCACTGCTACTGGCTGATGAAAAATGCCAAAGCGGAACGGTTCCGGGCCATCCAGAAACGGCTGATCGCATATTTCGGAGCAGACCCGGCTTGCGTAAACGAAAGCCGGGTCTTCCGTCTCCCGGGCTTTCTGCACTGCAAGGAAGAGCCGGTTCTGGTGGAATGTATTAAATTCAATCCGGAACTGCGGTATACCCAGAAAGAGCTCGAAGCTGTTCTGCCGGAGCTTCCCGAAGAAAGCGAACCGCCGCGCGCCGCCTCATCCCCGATTAAAGATCGGGGCACCCAGAAAGGGCTGGTGCTGATGGGCCGCCGCTGTGCGTTCATTCAGCATTGTAAAAGGGACGCAAAAACTCTCTCAGAGCCGGACTGGTACGCCATGATCTCCAATCTGGCGGTTTTCGAGGGCGGCGAGGCCATCATCCACAGGCTGTCAAAACCGTATCCGGCCTACGATTATGACGCCACACAGGCAAAGATCGACCATTTCTATCAATCCGGCACCAAACCGATGACCTGCCGGAAGATTGCGGAGCATGGTTTTGTCTGCCCGAAAATGCGCGGCGGCAGCTGCACCTGCAAATCACCGGCAGGGCTGGCGTTTCACCCGATGAGCGTGGAAGAGCTGAAAAAAGCGCTCGCATCCGTCAAAACCAAGCAGGAGGCCGCCGTCGACATTCATACGGCGCGCCGGTTTATCAACGATTACCTGTATAACATCGACCCCGGAATCGCGGGTGCGTTTATCGGCGACAATATCAAGAACCACTTTAAATTTAAGGCGGCTGACCTCAAAACGCTTCCGGCCTACCAAAAAGAACTGTATAAAGCTTTTTCGGCGACGCAGGAAGCGCGCAAGGAACGGCGCGGGAACGAGATTCCCGCGTGGTATGAGGTTTCCGAAAAAGGAAAGTGGAATTTCCTACCCGGCGTGCTCGCCGACCATTGTGCCGAGAACGAGCATGTTTTTTACTGTGCCGACAGCTACTATTTCTATGAAAACGGCGTGTATCTGCCGAAAAACGACAAGACCGCACAGCGCAAGGTGCGTTCCTATATGAACGCGCGCTACGCGCTGGCGGCTGAAATCCGGGATGCGGATTGGCAATGGCAGGTGCTGGTCGACAAAACAGTGCGTGAGATCAATGTAAATCCCTACATCATGAATTTTAAAAACGGGCTGTACAACGTGATGACCGATGAATTCCTGCCGCACGACCCGAAATACCTGTCCACAATCCGACTGGGCGGAAATTATAACCCGGAGGCACAGTGCCCTATTTTCATGCGCTATCTTTCCGACATCCTGCCGGAAAGCGAAGTCCCGCTGATACAGGAGATTCTTGGATATTTTCTCGTTCCGGTGAACAAAGCGCAGAAATCGTTTGTAATTGTAGGAAAAGGCGACAGTGGAAAATCGACGTTCCTGTCCGTGGTGCAGGACGTGCTGCTCGGTGCTGACAATGTATCCACCCTGACCTGGCAGGCGCTGGACGAGAAATTCGCAACGGTCCAGCTTTTCGGCAAACTGGCGAATGTGTTCGCCGACCTCCCGTCCGAGAATATCCGTGACACGGGAACCTTCAAGGCAATCACCGGCGAGGACTATATCTCCGCACAGCATAAATTTAAAGAATACTTCTCTTTCAAGCCGTTTGCGCGGCTACTGTTTTCCTGCAACAGTGTCCCCAAAAGCTACACCGACCGCTCGGACGGCTTTTACCGCCGCCTAATGCTGATTCGCTTTGACCAGGCGATACCGGAGGATAAGCGCGACCCGAATCTGAAAGAAAAACTGGCCGCCGAGGCCGACGGCATACTGGCGTGGTCAATGGCCGGGCTTCGGCATTTGAAGGAGAATTCCTACCGGTTTTCCGAAACTCAGCGGACGAAGGCGGAACTCGCGAGCTACAAAGCAGAGAACAGCAGTGCGCTGGCTTTTGTCGGGGAATGCTGTGAAATAAAAGGCGGATACACCTGCATGAGCGAAGATCTGTTTTCGGCCTATCAGGAATACTGTTCCGCAAACGCGCTGAAGCCTGTCTCTCAAATCCGTTTCAACCGCGAATTGGAGGCGATACAGGGGCTGTCCCGTGGACGGGACAACGTCACCCGCAGGCACGTCTGGGTCGGCGTCCGGCTTTCAGAGTGACGGTTCTTCCCGAACGCACCGTGAACGGACGCCGAAGATACCCGTGGATGGATTTTATTCAGTCTTGCCGCCGCCCGAACGTACCGAACGGAGTCCGCGCATTCTTTGCGTATGAACGCGCCAAAGAAAAAATATGCTTAAACTTAATAAAAGGAATTGATATTCCTATCTAAAGTCCGTCTGATCCGTCCGTGCCTGTCCGATTTTTACCCGGAGGTGTCCTTATGCCCCATAAGCCGAAGAAACCCTGCACCTTCCCCGGCTGCCCGAACCTAACCGACGGCAGGTACTGCGAAGTTCACGCTTCGCAGGCAAACCGCGAGTATAACAAGTACCGCCGCGCCCCCGATTCCAACAAGATCTACGGGCGGCGCTGGAAAACCATTCGTGCCCTGTATCTCTCGAAGCACCCGCTCTGCGAGCAGTGCCTCAAGGCCGGGCGCTATGTCCCCGCCGAGGAAGTCCACCACATCAAGCCAATCGCCGAAGGCGGCACCCATGAGGAGTCGAATCTCATGTCGCTTTGCAAATCCTGCCACTCCGCGATTACCATCGCGGCTGAAAACTCCCGCCGCTGACCCCAGGGGGCGGTTGAATCTCTGCGGCCCTGCCTTGCGGACAGCGCGGCAGGCCTTCGCGCGCGACACGCGCGAATTCAAAAATATCAGAATTGCCCCGAAGCGCTGATGTTTCGGGGCTTTGTTCGTTTTGAAAAACGGCCTGACAAGCTGTTTTTTCAAAGAGTCAGCTTTTTTTCAAAAAGCGTACAGGCTGTCTGCGCGGAAAATCCCGGAGATTTTCGGGAATCTGGCGGAAAGACGCGGGCGGCGGACAGCGACAGGACGGGACAGGCCGCGACAAAAAGAGCGGAAAAAGCGGGCACATTTTGAAAAAAAGCCGCATATACATGCAAAGACACTTTTCAAAAAAGGGAGGCGGCGCTATGCCCAGTGGAGGCGCGAGGAAGGGCGCGGGGCGCAAACCGAAGCCGCTCGCCGAGAAGCTGGCGGCGGGAAATCCGGGACACCGGCCTTTGAAAAAAGTGGAATTCACGAGCACCGGCGGCGTCGACCCGCACGAGCCGCCCGCGTATCTGCGCGTCATGGAGAAGCGAGAGCAGGAGAACCGCCCCAGCATCCCCACGCCGACCGAACTGTATACCGACACGGTCAAATATCTGGAGCCTTCCGGCTGCCTGCATCTGGTCCCCGCCGCGCTGATTGCCGATTACGCGATGGCGAAATACTACCTGCTCCACGCGCAGTATGAGCTCGGCAAAACGGCCACGGTTGTCAAAATCAAAAAGGGGCTGAAAAAAGAGCCCGCCGAAACCTATGAGATCACCGACTTTGCCGAGGCCATGCTGAAAATGCAGAAAAACGTGCTGGCAACGTGGGAGCCGATCTGGGATATCGTTTCGCGCAACAGCGAGCAATTGGTGACGAATCCTGAAAAAGACCTGCTGGCGGTCATCATCGGCGGCCGCAGGCGCAAAGCAAAACCGAGAGGAGAGCCTCCCGATGGATTCCATGCAGATACAAAAAATCCCGGCTGAAAAGCTGAATCCGGCGAAATACAATCCCCGCAAGGATTTGCAGCCGGGCGACCCGGAATACGAAAAGCTGCTGCGCTCGGTGGATGAATTCGGCTATGTCGAGCCGATCATCTGGAACCGACGCACCGGAAATATCGTCGGCGGGCATCAGCGCTTCAAGATTCTGCGGCAGCTGGGCTTTGACGAAATCGACTGCGTCGTCGTTGACATGGATGAGGCGCGGGAAAAAGCGCTCAATATCGCGCTGAACAAGATCTCCGGCGACTGGGATACTGCAAAGCTGGCGGAAGTTTTCAAGGACATCGAGCAGTACGGCATTTCACTTGACATTACCGGGTTTGAAGCCCCGGAGATCGATAAACTGTACCAGAAGCTGAACCGCGAGGACGGTAAAATCGTCGAGGACGATTTCGACAGCGAGGCCGAAGCGGCGAAGATCACAGAGCCGGTCACCCGGCCCGGCGACGTGTGGTTGCTCGGCAGGCACCGTCTCATGTGCGGGGACAGCGCAGACCCGGACGTGGTCGCGCGGCTCCTCGACGGCAAAAAATCCCGGATGGTTTTTACCGACCCGCCGTGGAACGTGGATTACGGCGGCGACGCGAAACATCCCAGTTGGAAGCCCCGGCAGATTCTCAACGACAAAATGACTGAGGAGCAGTTTTACGCATTTCTGCTTTCGTCGTTCAAATCGATGGCTTCTGTCTGCGAACCGGGCGCGATGGTCTACATGGTGATGTCGGCGCAGGAATGGGGCACGGCCATGAGCACCATGAAAGAGGCCGGTTTTCACTGGTCGTCCACTATCATCTGGGCGAAGGACTCGCTCGTTTTATCGCGGAAGGATTACCACACGCAGTATGAGCCGATCTGGTACGGCTGGCTCGACGGCGAAAAACGCCTCTGCCCTTTGCAGGATCGCCAGCAGAGCGACCTGTGGCAGATTCCCCGCCCGAAAAAATCGGAGGAACACCCGACCATGAAACCCATTGCGCTGGCGGGGCGGGCAATCACAAATTCCTCCCATACCGGCGATGTGACGCTCGATCTTTTCGGCGGCTCCGGCACCACGCTGCTCGCGGCGGAGCAGTCCGACCGTGTCAATTGTTCCATGGAGCTTGACCCGAAATACTGCGATGTGATCGTAAAGCGCTACATCGAATTTCTCGAAAGTGACGAAGGCGTGTTTCTTCTGCGCGGCGGAGAAAAGCTGGCATACAACGAAATTGAAGGATAAACCCATGTATTTCAACTTGATTTTACCCCCGAAAAGAGTGATGAATGGTACTGCGGAAACGCACAAATATGAATTTTCGGAGGTAACAAAAATGGAATTCAGGTTTAACGTAACAGGCTCGGAACGCAAAAGGCTGACCGGAGCAATCAGCGAAATTCTCAATGCCCCGATGAAATACCTCGGCGCACCGGGCTTCGGCTACGAAGTCGGCGATTACACGGTAGATAAGGACGGAACGGTCAGCGGCGAATATAACCCGTGCCTTCTTTCCGCTCTTGCCGGACACGGATTTAAACCGGAACCGTACCAGACCCTGCACTTCATCACACCGCGAGGCACCCTGCTGATTGAGGACCGCTTCGATACCGATGAAGAAGCCCGCGCCGCAGGATACGGAATGTATTTCACCCATGAGGGGAGGGATATCTACAGCAAGCCAAGCGGAAACGGCGAACATTCCGTCAAATTTGCGATTGTCGGCGCACCCCTTGAGGAAACGCCCGATACAATTGAAACGCCGGAAGAACCTGACCGCCTTGTCATTGAAGTTCCGGCGGACGGCTTTACACCGGAAAAACTGGATAACCTCACGAAACTGGCCGCGAGCAAGGCCGCGCTCATCAAAACCGCCCTTGGCACGGATGACCTGCCCATCGAACCGACCGGAGAGACACTCCGCTTCCCATGGTTTTCCGGCGGTCTCGACGGCGACACGGTGAGCGCATACACGCAGTTCATCGCCGCCCTTTGCAAAACGGCAAAAGAGAAAAAGCGCGTAACCGCGAAGGTACAGGACGAATTTGAAAACCCGCGCTTTACCATGCGGGTGTGGCTGATCGGCCTCGGAATGGTGGGCGACGATTACAAGCTGGCACGGAAACTTCTGCTCCAAAACCTCACTGGGAACGCCGCGTGGCGGCACGGCGCACCGGAGAAAAAGGCAGCCAGTGATCCCGCTGACGACGCGGACGCTGGCGAAATAAACCCGGCGGCGCTTACCGCCCCGGCGGAGGAAGAAACCGCACCTGCCGCCGACACGGGCGCAAACGTGGCCGAAGAAGCAGATGTCGCCCATGAATAACTTTCCCTCAAAAGAAACAGTCGAGCGTCTCCGGCGGGAATACCCCGCCGGAACACGGCTTGAGCTTATCTCAATGGATGACCCCTACACCAAGATTCAACCCGGCGACCGCGCGACGGTTCGCGACGTGGATGATGCCGGAAATATCCTGTGCGAGTGGGACTGCGGCTCCTCACTAAGCCTGATTCCAGGGGTGGATGAATTTGGAGTTGTATAATTCCCCACTGGAAAGGCAATGAGAAATAATGGCTTGCGTTATGAACATAATGAGCAGTTTAAAGTACTATAGATGCCAAAAGAAGATTCAAGGTGGTCACGGCGTCACCTAAGATCAGATCATTACTTTTATGTAAAGTGGTTTTTTATTGTTTGTCCTACTCACAATAGGAAACTCAAGTTACATTGGCCAGTATCGGTGCTACAATTGCCCGTATTTGTCCGATACTATATGCCTTATCAATAAGTATTTGGGCAAAAGCATCTAAAACAATCTCTCGAGAATCACCACACGCCTCTGAAAATTGTTTAATAACAACATCCATTTTTTGCTTTGCAAGCTTTCTTGGCTTGGAAGAGTTGCATGAGAGATATTCATATGAATGGATAACTGTTGTTACTTCATAATGGAATCTCTCTCTCAACGCTGTTAAAACTTGCACATCACCATTTTCAAGCTTTTCTATCATCCATATTTCAGGAGTACACCCTAGATTAAAAATAATAGATTGATGCATTTCGTATATTTTTTGCATCTTTTTATTCGTCTGGAGTGCCTCAGAAAATACATCAGCATCTAAAACAGCGCATACATAAGATTTACCCAATAACTGCGTATTTGTATTGATCGCAAGTAGAGATGTTTGTTCATATCCTCCTACCGGAATGATACAATTTGTTATTGTTGAAAATCTACGGTCAACCTCGCAACACACTTTAAGCATTTTTTTAAAAAGCAAACGCGCCATATCATCTTCTACGAAGAAAACCGCATCATAAATTACATTATCCATATAATCTACGCTTCCGATTGCCTTTGCTGGATAACATGGTGTGGTAATATGATATCTGCCACGACCCTCGCTTTCTAATAATAAAATATTGCTCTTAGGAGTCGCTTTGATCATTGTTATAGAATGCGTTGAAATGAAAACTGTAATATGCTTCTCTGTTGCAATACGCTTAAGATAATCAAGAAGTCTTTTTTGCACTCTTGGATGGAGGGCCATTTCTGCTTCATCAATAAGCACCAATGCATTTGACTCAACATTTGATATTTTTTCAACCAGCCTTAATAGTGCCAATTCTCCTGTACTAAAGCGTTTTTCCGAATAATATTGATCGGCTCCTTCTCGAATAACATAGAAGTATCTAGTCGTGCGACCACGGCCATTTGAATTTTTTAGCCTTTTTAAATTAGTAAATTTATTAGTTTCGAAAAGTTCGTTAAGCACCTGTTTTATTTGAGCGTCAGCCGGCTCAAAAGTTCCGGTTCGTATTTCATCTTCAGTAATATTTATGCGATTTGAATCTGCTTTAATAAAAACGCTTGATGAAAAACCAAAATAGCATAGCAATCCACTTTTTCCCTTGGGAGACACTGCCCATCTTGCAGTTTTTTTACGAAAGAGGAGACATATTGGTGGATCATCCATTTCATACTTAATCGACGAATTTTTATATTGATCAACGGCTTCAAAACTTTTGGAGGCACTAAACCCACGCGCGAAACCATTTGGGTTGCATATTCTCTCTAAGCAGACTAAAAGTGTAGTTTTACCTGAACCATTAGCTCCAACTAATAAATAAACGCCATGACTCTGAGGAATAGTGAATTTTAAGTGCTGTATACTTTTTGTTTTCTCTATTGTTATCGTCTTCATAAGTATGCTCCATTCAAACTTACCGTTGGGCGAGCTTCCTATTTTTGCTATAATGCAAATTTAATAAAGCTGACCGATTTCTTCCAACATTTCTACATTATATTCCCATATTACCACTATTTCACTGCTTCGTCCATTTCTTTTTCAACAATTTGCACGATTATCCTGCCTACCGGCTGAAACTGTCAGCTTGTCTATCGAAATCTATATTTTTATGGGCTGTCCGGCGTCCTAATGGGGGAACTCGCCGCATAAAAATGATAATAAGCCTGCCGGGAGTCCCGAAAAGGACTCCCTTTTTCATTCTCGGAGGTGGTGCTGTGGATGATTTCAGAACCCTGAAAAACTACAAACCGTCCCGCTTCAAGGCGGTGGGTTCGGTATATAAAGAACGGTTTGCGGACTCTGCAGTGTATTTTGTCAACAATCTGCGTCACACAAAAGGTCGCTGGTACGGCGAGCCGTTCGAACTGATCGACTGGCAGGAGCAGATCATCCGCGACCTGTTCGGCATCGTCCGCAAATTCGACGAATGCCGCCAGTTCCGAACCGCGTATGTGGAGATTCCGAAAAAGCAGGGCAAATCCGAGCTTGCGGCGGCGGTCGCGCTGCTGCTCACCTGTGCCGATCTGGAGCACGGCGGCGAGATTTATGGCTGTGCCTCCGACCGCAGTCAGGCGAGCATCGTGTTTGATGTGGCGGTGAACATGGTCGACCAGTTCCCGCAGTTGAGCAAGCTGATGAAGCTGAACATTGGGCAGAAACGCCTGACCTTCACGCCGCTTGACAGCTTTTATCAGGTATTATCCGCCGACGCATACACCAAACACGGCCTGAACGCTCATGGAGTCATTTTTGATGAGCTTCACGCCCAGCCGAACCGGCAGCTGTTCGACGTCATGACAAAGGGCTCAGGCGACGCGCGCGAACAGCCCCTGCATTTCATCATCACCACAGCCGGAACCGACCGCAACTCCATCTGCTGGGAAATGCACCAGAAGGCCGAGGACATTCTGCGCGGCAAGCGCATCGACCCCACCTTTTACCCGGTGATTTATTCCGCCGCCGACGATGAGGACTGGACTTCGGAGGAAGTGTGGCGCAGGGTGAATCCGTCCCTCGGCATCACGGTGACCATGGAAACGATGCGTCAGTCCTTTGAGGACGCGAAGCAGAATCCGGTCAACGAGAATATTTTCCGCCAGCTGCGCCTCAACCAGTGGGTGAAGCAGTCCGTCCGCTGGATGAACATGGAGCGGTGGGATAGCTGCGACTTTAAATTCGACCCGAAGTCTCTGGAAAAGCGAATCTGCTACGGCGGTTTGGATTTGTCCAGCACCACGGACATCACGGCGTTCGTGCTGGTATTTCCGCCTCAAGATGAAGAGGATAAATACGTCGTCCTGCCGTTTTTCTGGATACCGGAGGAACCGCTCGAAACCCGCGTCAGACGCGACCATGTGCCCTATGACATGTGGAAAGCGCAGGGATTCCTGAATACCACCGAAGGCGACGTCATTCACTACTCCTTTGTAGAGAAATTCATCGAGGAACTCGGCAAACGTTACAACATAAAAGAAATCGCTTATGACCGCTGGGGCGCGTGGGAGCTGACTCAGAATCTGGAGGGGCTGGGCTTAACCGTCGTTCCGTTCGGGCAGGGTTTTAAGGATATGTCCCCGGCGACAAAGGAACTGATGCGCCTGACGCTGGAGCGGAAGATCGCCCATGCAGGGAATCCTCCCCTGCGTTGGATGGCGGATAACCTCTGCGTCAGCACCGACGCCGCCGGAAATATCAAGCCAAACAAACAGAAAGCGACCGAGCGCATCGACGGCGTAGTGGCGCTCATTATGGCGCTGGACCGTGCCATCCGCAATGAAGGCGCGCTGCCGGTCAGCGTGTACGACACGCACAGCCTGTTGATGTACGGAGAGGACGGGTGGAACTGATGGGCTTTTTTTCACGGAAAAAGGATCCCAAGAACAGCCTTTCCACCTCGAAAAACTTCTTCTGGGGCGGCTCCACCTCCGGTACCTTCGTCAACGAGAACACCGCCATGCAGACGGCGGCGGTGTATGCCTGCGTCCGCGTGATTTCGGAGGCCATCGCGAGCCTGCCGCTTCACGTTTACCGCTATGAGGAGAACGGTTCCAAACTCCTGCCCGGCCATTCTTTGTATAACATCCTGCACAACGCGCCGAATCCGGAAATGACCAGCTTTGTTTTCCGCGAAACGCTCATGAGCCACCTGCTCCTTTGGGGCAACGCCTATGCGCAGATTATTCGGGACGGCGGCGGTCGGGTGCTGGCGCTTTACCCTCTTCTCCCCAACAAGACGGATGTCTGGCGCGGTCCGGACGGGCAGATTTACTACACCTATTGGCGGAACACGGATGAAAGCCGCCCTAATGAGAAAAGCGGCGGCGTGACGCTTTCCAAAGACGACGTGCTGCACATTCCCGGCCTGAGCTTTGACGGGCTGGTCGGTTATTCGCCCATCGCGCTCACCAAAAACGCGGTGGGTATGGCGATCGCAACCGAAGATTACGGCGCTTCTTTTTTCGCCAACAACGCCAATCCCGGCGGCATTCTGGAGCATCCGGGGACGCTGCAGCATCCCGATCAGATCAGAGCGGCATGGGAAATGCTCTACAAAGGCGGTAACAAGGCTCACCGGATTGCCGTCTTAGAGGAAGGGCTTAAATTCCACCCGATTTCGGTGCCGCCGGAGGAAGCGCAGTTTCTGGAAACCCGCAAATTCCAACTCGACGAAATCGCCCGCATTTTCCGTATCCCGCCCCATATGGTAGGAGATCTTGAAAAAAGCAGCTTTTCGAACATCGAACAGCAGTCTCTGGAATTTGTGAAATACACGCTCGACCCGTGGGTGGTGCGCTGGGAGCAGACCATGAACCAGTCCCTGCTTCTGCCGTCCGAAAAAGCCTCCGTTTTTATCAAATTCAATCTGGATGGCCTGTTGCGCGGCGACTACGCCACACGCATGAACGGATACGCCATCGGGCGGCAGAACGGCTGGCTGTCGGCAAACGACATCCGGCGGCTTGAGAACATGAATGAAATTACGCCGGAAGAGGGCGGCAACCTCTATCTTGTCAACGGCAATATGGTGAAGCTGGCCGACGCGGGCGCGGCGTATATGAAACAATCCTCAGAAAACAAAGGGGGTTCCGGCTCATGAATGTACAGTCGCAGGCGAACGGCTCGCAGAACGCACCGACTCCAAGGCGCGAATTGCCAGCGGCGTCTCGCCGCAAATTTTGGAACTTCGTTCAAAACGACGGTGACGAGCGCACTCTGTATCTGGAAGGCGCTATTGCCGACGAAACGTGGTGGGGCGACGAGGTCACGCCAAAGCTGTTCAAGGACGATCTGCTCTCTGGCTCCGGCGACATTACAGTTTGGATCAATTCTCCGGGCGGGGACGTGTTCGCCGCCGCGCAGATTTACAATGTGCTCAAAGAGTATTCCGGCAAAGTGACCGTGAAAATTGACGGCATTGCCGCTTCGGCGGCCTCGGTCGTCGCCATGTCGGGCGACCAGGTGCTCATGTCTCCGGTTTCCAATCTGATGATCCATAATCCCTCGACCGTCGCCATCGGGGACGGGGACGAAATGCTTCGGGCAAAGGCAATGCTCGATGAAGTAAAGGAATCCATCATCAACGCCTACGAAACGAAATCCGGGCAGTCGCGCGCCGCAATCTCCCGCATGATGAACGACGAAACATGGATGAACGCCAAAAAAGCGGTGGAGCTTCACTTTGCGGACGGCATTCTTTATACGGAGTCCGCGCCGCAGGATACCTCCGGCGGGCTGATTTTCTCCCGTATGGCGGTTCA
Source organism: Caproicibacter fermentans (assembly GCF_014303955.1). NCBI lineage: Bacteria > Bacillati > Bacillota > Clostridia > Eubacteriales > Acutalibacteraceae > Caproicibacter > Caproicibacter fermentans. Next base: position 842,452 of record NZ_CP060286.1, read on the forward strand.
AAATTCACTTCTAAGCAAATTCCCCGCAAAGAAGCCGCTTCCAAAAGCATCCGCCACAGAGCGTGAATCGCGATTAAATCTCTTAAAATAACATATCGGGAGGAACTGATGATGCCGACAATTCTTGAACTGCGCGAGAAACGCGCCAAAGCATGGGAAGCCGCCAAGGCCTTTCTTGACCGGAAGAAAACCCCGGATGGAATGCTGACCGCCGAAGACGCCGCCGCCTACGATAAAATGGAAGCCGAAATCATCGCACTCAAACAGCAGATTGACCGCGAAGAACGGGCGCGCGAATACGAGCAGGAGCTTGCCTCCCCCACCAGCCAGCCGCTGACCGGGAATCCCGGCATTCCGGCGCAGGCACTGTCCGGCAGGGCGTCCGACGCTTACAAGGTAGCGTTTTGGAACGCCATTCGCGGACGTAAAACCGTAGATGCCCTGCAGGTGGGCACCGACAGTGAGGGCGGATATCTGGTGCCGGACGAATTCGAGCGCCAGCTGATGGAAACTCTCGAGGAACAAAACATTTTCCGGCAGTTGGCCCGGATTATCCAGACTGCCAGCGGCGACCACAAAATCCCGGTGGTCGCGACCAAAGGCACCGCAAGCTGGGTGGATGAGGAAGGCCAGATTTCGGAGAGCGACAACAGCTTTTCTCAGGTAACGCTCAGCGCGTATAAGCTGGCGACGCTGATTAAGGTCAGTCAGGAGCTGCTGAATGATTCGATTTTCCCGCTGGAAAGCTATATCGCGAGCGAATTCGCCCGGCGCATCGGAGCCAAAGAGGAAGAAGCGTTCTTTGTCGGCGACGGCACGAAAAAGCCCACCGGCGTTCTCGCCGCGACAGGCGGCGCGCAGGTGGGCAAGACAACGGCGGCGGCAACTGCCATCACGCTGGACGAAATTCTCGATTTGTATTACAGTCTGCGGTCGCCTTACCGGGCAAAAGCGGTATTTATTACAAACGACACGACCGTGAAAACCATCCGCAAGCTGAAAGACAGCAACGGGCAGTACCTCTGGCAGCCGGCGATTACCGCTTCCGCGCCGGATACGATTCTGGGCAAACCCATCTATACTTCCGCCTATGTTCCGGCTATCGCGGCAAGCGCGAAGACCGTGGCGTTCGGAGATTTCAGCTATTACTGGATCGCCGACCGACAGGGGCGCACATTCCAGCGGCTGAACGAGCTGTATGCCACCACCGGTCAAGTGGGCTTTATCGCAACCGAGCGTGTGGACGGAAAGTTGATTCTGCCGGAAGCGGTGCAGGTGCTGCAGCAGGCGGCATCTTGATATGGCGGATTTGCTTGATAAAGTAAAGAAGAATCTGATTCTGGAGCATGATCAGGATGATGCCCTGCTCCAAAGCTTCATTGCAGCAGCGACCGCCTACGCCGAAAAATATCAGCATGTGGCGGACGGTTTTTACGCCGAAAATACGATGCCAGCAACCACGGAGCAGGCAATTATTATGCTGTCAAGCCACTTTTATGAAAGCCGCGACGGCTCCACCGGGGGATTTTTTGCCGACAGCGTTCCGGCGGGGCAACAGGTATGGGATACCGTGAATATGCTCCTGCGCCTCGACCGCGAATGGAAGGTGTAAACTGTGAGCTTCGGGAAAATGAACGCTTTCATTGATGTGATCCAGACGGAGCAGACAAAAGACGCCGATGGTTTCGTCACATCGTCCGATACGGTGCTTGCCAGCGTCCGCGCCTACCGGGAAGACCGCCACGGGAACGAGATCTGGGCGAACCGCGCGGCGTGGTCGGCGGCGACCAGCCTGTTCCGTTTCCGCAGGATTTCCGGCGTGGAAATCCGTCCCTCGCTTTTACTCGTCTGCTCCGGCGAACGGTTCCGTATCCTCAGCGCGGAGGATGTGCGTGGGCGCGGCATGTACACCGAGGTTCTGGCGGAACGGCTGGAGCCGAGTAAACATTAAGGAGGATTTCCTATGGCAAAGGTAAGCTTCACCATGCCGGACGACTTTTTGCGGAAAGTCTCCGCGCTCGGCGAGAAAACCGATGAGATTATCCCCCGTGTGCTGGAAGCGGGCGGTGAGGTCGCGCTCGAAAAGGTTCGCGATAATCTGGAATCGGTCATAGGCCGGGATACCAAATCCCCTTCGCGCTCTACCGGAGAGCTTACGTCGGCGCTGGGGCTTTCTCCGGCGAGGATGGATAAGGACGGCAATTTTAATGTTAAGGTAGGCTTTTCGGAACCGCGTCCCGATAGAGAAAGCAACGCAAAAATTGCCAACATTCTTGAGTACGGCAAGCACGGACAGCCGCCGAAGCCCTTTTTAAAGCCAACAAAGACACAGGCGCGCAAGCCGGGCATCGAGGCGATGAAGGAAAAGCTGGAGGAAGAAATCAAAAAAATATGAATATCCTTCAGGAACTGACCGAACTGATCACCGGATTGGGGCTTGCGGTGGAAACCGGCGTTTTTTCCGGAGAAGCTCCCGTAGAATACGCGGTCATAACGCCGCTGACCGATTCGTTTGAGTTGTTCGGCGACAACCGCCCGGAATATGAAACGCAGGAGGCGCGCCTGTCGCTCTTTTCCAAAGGAAATTACATTACGATAAAAAACAGCGTTCTCCGCGCGCTGGTGGCCGCCGGTTTTACCGTCACCGACCATCGGTATATTGAGCATGAGGACGATACCGGTTACCACCATTACGCCATCGACGCGGCAAAACCGTATGCATGGGAGGAATGAAGATGGCCACCATCGGCATGGATAAACTCTATTACGCGAAAATCATCGAAGGCACCGACGGGGATGAAACATACGCGACGCCAACCCAGCTTGCAAAAGCGATTAAAGCCGATCTCACCATTGATCTCGCGGAAGCGACGCTCTACGCCGACGACGGCACAGCCTATGTCGTCAAGGAGTTCAAAACCGGTACGCTGTCGCTGGGTGTTGAGGACATCGGCGCTCAGGCGGCACAGGACCTGACCGGGGCTACCGTAGACGGCAACGGCGTTCTGGTTTCCGCCGGTGAAGACGAGGGCGCGGCGGTGGCAGTAGGCTTTCGGGCGCTTAAACCGAACGGGAAATACCGATATTTCTGGCTGTACCGCGTAAAATTCGGCATCCCCGCCGCGAATCTGCAGACCAAAGGCGACTCCATCACTTTCCAGACCCCGACCATTGAGGGAACCGTGATGCGCCGGAACAAGGCCGACGGCAAGGGCAATCACCCGTGGAAAGCAGAAGTGACCGAGGGCGATGCCGGAGTGGCCGACGCCACCATTACCGGCTGGTACGCGCAGGTTTACGAGCCGGTCTACACCGCGCCGCCGTCCGGCACATAAAGGGGGATTTTTCATGGAAGAAGGACGCGGTGCGCTGATTGACATCGGCGGCGAGGAATACGAGTTGATTCTCACCACAAGGGCGACAAAAGCAATCGCCGGGCGCTACGGCGGCCTTGAAAATCTGGGCGAAAAACTGATGCACTCGGAGAATTTTGAGATGGCGCTGGATGAGATCGTCTGGCTTCTGACACTGCTCGCGAACCAGTCCGTTCTGATTTACAACCTGAAGCACAAGGACACGCCGAAGGAACTGCTGACCGAGGAGGAAGTGGAGCTTCTCACCTCGCCCCTGCAGCTGGCGTCATATAAAAACGCCATCACTGAAGCCATGCTCCGGGGCACCGCCCGGAACGTAGTCAGCGAAGGCGCGGAGAATCCATTAAAAAACACACCAGCCGGGTGAGCGACAGCGAACTTTTCACCCGGCTGTATTATTACGGAACCGTTCAGATGCACATGGAGCCAGAGCAGTTCTGGCTCACGCCCATCGGGCTTTTTCTGGATTTATGGGCCTGCCACAAGCAGTTTCTGGGGATCGAGAGACCACATCGGGAACTGACAGTAGATGATGTAATACCAAGCGGTTTTTAAGATCAATACTCTACATCTCAACATGTAAAGTGATCTCATTATACTCCTGGGCAGCCTCTTTAAAAACATCAATAATTTTACTGATTTCAGAAGTTAACTCTTGAGATTGCTCCGTTTCCGGCTTGAAGATAATGGTTATGTCCGCCGGAACATACATAATTCCGGTTATGGAATCCCAAAGCGCATCTAAATTTTGACCATACCACTCAGGCAATTCCAATTCCTGTTGTATTACTTGATGAATCTCACCTAAATACTTACATTTCGAGAAATCAAGAACTCTCTCCTTAGGAATAAAATATTTCGTATAATTCATGATATCCTCTCCTTATTGAATTTGAACAAAAGTCATATAGTGGTCATAAGTAGCAAAAATTAAACCGTCATTTGAAAAAAGCAACCGCTGAGAATTCCGCAAACCATTATCATAATTGATATCAGCTTCATACCAAACACGACCAAATTCTTGCGGAAGATGACCGTTTCTATTTTGGTAAACTTCCCCGCCAATACTTTTCCCGGGAGCAACTTTGTTCAGATTCCCCTGCCAGCTAATCCATCCCAAATTAATGGCCTGCTTTTTTGTAATATAATTTGGCGGAAGTTTTCCAGTGTTTTTTACTGCAATATCCGCGCCGTTCATACCGTCCTGTGTTGCAGTGCCAGCAAAAGCGGCTTCTATGTTTTTCATTTCGCATCTACAATTGTTGTGAACAGGAGGCTCATCATCTGGCATTTCATCTTTTTTATATATTTTACCATGATGACTGCGGCAAACAAAGCATGTTTTTAAATCCAACTGTGCAATCCAGTTTTTATAATCGGAACTCTCATGCGTTGGCGGTCGAAAAAACTCTAATATGTCCTTTTTAACTCTAGACAAAGCAATTGGTAATGGCCAAATATGGGTTTTGTACACAAAATAGCTCATAAGTATTTCCCCTTATTAAAATGATAGGAATATGAAAACCCCTTCACTAATAGGGGCAACGCTATATAAGTTGCACTGAAAAGGGAAACAAAGTAAAAGAATATTTACAATTATACAATATAGATTTGGATCTGGAGGTGACAGCACATCGCAGACGATTTTGGGGTGCGGATCGGCATCGAGGGCGAAAAGGCCTTCAAAGACGCGCTCCGCGACATTAACCAGAGTTTCAAAGTCCTCGGTTCCGAGATGCAACTGGTCACCAGCCAGTTTGACAAAAACGACTCCTCCGTGCAGGCCGTCACCGCCCGGAACGAGGTCCTGAATAAAGGAATTGACCAGCAGAAGGGAAAAATTGAAACGCTTCGCGCCGCTTTGCAGAACGCCTCAGATTCTTTCGGCGAAAACGACCGCCGCACCCAAAACTGGCAGATACAGTTGAACAAAGCGCAGGCCGACCTCAACGGCATGGAAAAAGAACTGCGGAAAAACAACAGCGTTCTGGACAGCGCCGGGAAGGAATTCGACGACGCCGAAAAACAGGCAAATCAGTTCGGCAATGAAATCACAAGCGCATCAAAGCAATCGGAAGAAGCATCCGGGCGGTTCGATAAATTGGGCGGTGTCGTCAAGGGGATCGGCGCTTCCCTGGGCGTGGCTCTGGCCGGAATCGGCGCGGCTGCCGTGGGCGCGGGCAAATCGCTGGTGGATGCTTCCGTAAACTCCGCCGCATACGCCGACGAAATCCTCACTCTGTCCGACCAGACGCACGTCGGTACGGAGGCGCTGCAGGCCTACCAATACGCCGCCGAACTGATCGACACACCGCTTGAAACCTTCACCGCGAGCATGGCACGGAATGTCCGGTCTATGGATTCGGCGGCGGGAGGCTCTAAGGAAGTGGCTGCGGCTTACGCAAGGCTTGGCGTTTCGATTCAGGATTCGAACGGACACCTGAGAAACGGTGAGGACGTTTACTGGTCGGCGATCGACGCGCTCGGAAAAATATCCAATGAAACCGAACGGGACGCGCTTTCGATGCAGATCTTCGGAAAATCCGCGCAGGACCTGAATCCGCTGATTGCAAAGGGCAGCGCGGGGATTAAGGAGCTGACCGCCGAAGCACAGAACATGGGCGCGGTCATGTCGGGCGACCAGCTCAATTCGCTCGGAAAGTTCGACGATACGGTCCAGCGTTTGAAATCCGGGGCGGAAGCCGCGAAAAATGTCATGGGAACAGTTCTTCTCCCGCAGATGCAGACGCTCGCCAGCTCCGGCGTGTCGCTGCTCGGGACCTTCACGAAGGGACTTTCGAACGCGGGCGGCGACTGGACAAAAATTTCAGCGGCGATTGCAACGACGATTGGAGGGCTGACCAGTTCCATCCTCGCAGAGCTGCCGAAGGTCGTGCAGGCGGGGCTGGACATTGTGCTGTCAATCGGAAACGCAATCACGGCAAATCTGCCGACGATCATCAATTCGGCGGTTTCTATCGTCATGACGCTGGTGCAGGGACTGGTGAGCGCTTTGCCACAGATCACGCAGGGCGCGCTGCAATTAGTTCTGTCACTGGTGGACGGTATCATCGCCAATCTTCCGCAACTGGTGAACGCTGCGCTGACGATGGTGATTACGCTGGCGTCGGGCATCGGCGACGCACTCCCAAAGCTCATCCCCGCCATGATCGACGCGGTCCTCACCATTGTGAACACGCTTCTCAACAATATGGATAAAGTTCTTTCTGCCGCGTTCAAGATCATCGAAGGGCTGGCGAAGGGCCTGATCAATGCCCTGCCGAAGCTGATCGACCGACTGCCGCAGATCATCGATTCCATTGTGGATTTCATCGTGAACAACCTGCCGCTCATCATCGAAACCGGCGTAAAAATCATCATTGAACTGGCGGCTGGCTTGATCAAGGCAATCCCGACGCTCGTGGCAAAGCTGCCGCAGATCATTTCCGCTTTGGTGAACGGCTTCGGAAAGCTACTCGGCGCATTCAGCAATATCGGGAACAACATCGTATCCGGCATCTGGCAGGGTATTGCCGGGATGAAAGACTGGATTTATGCCAAAGTCCGCGATTTCTTCGGCGGAATCGTTGACAGCGTAAAGGGGTTGCTCGGGATTCACTCCCCGTCGACCGTGTTCGCCGGAATCGGCGGCTTCATGGCGCAGGGACTCGGGCAGGGCTTCAGTAAGGCGATGAACGATGTCTCTGCCGATATGCAGAATTCGATCCCTACAAATTTTAACCTCAATCCTGCACTGGGTGTCGGCGGGTTTACAGGCGGTTCCGCTGGCATGGCGGGAGCCTCCGGCGGTTTTACGCTGCACATCGAGAAGTTCGTCAACAACACGGAAAAGGATATTCAGCGTCTTGCCTATGAATTCGAATTTTATCGGCAGCAGGCAGCGGCGGCAAGGGGGAACGCGTGATGCTGAGCTTCACGTTCGGCGGCAAGGACAGCTTTCAGGACTTCGGCATCTTTGTTGCTTCCCGCCCGCACCTTCCGTCGCCAGAGCGCCGGGTGACCTACATCGACGTGCCGGGAATGGATTCCTGGCTCCGCCGCGACGAAGGCACTTACGGCGACATCACGCTCTCGGTGGAATGCTCCTTTCTCGGCGACCCCGTTCCGAAAATCAGCGCCGTTAAAGGATGGCTTCTGGGCGCTGGCGAAGCTGATCTGACTTTCAGCCACATTCCGGGACGGAAGTATCTCGCGCAGGTGGTGAACAGCATCGACTTTGAAATAGTGCTGAAAATCACCTCGCATTTCGTGATTCTGTTCAACTGCCAGCCGTTTCAATACGCTACGGAGAATACGCCAATTGTTGTGACGGACAGTTCCGGATATGTCCTGTCCAATCCCGGAACAGTGAAAGCTCTTCCGGTCATTAAGGCAATCGGCTCCGGTTCCGGCGCTCTGACGGTGAACGGAAGCACTGTGTCTTTCAGCGACATCGACGGCACGGTGACGCTTGACTCCATGGTTCAGGAAACGTATCAGGACACCGGCACGTCGCTCATCAGCAAGAGTTCCACCAAGACCGGGGATTACCCGATGCTTTTTCCGGATGACAATGTGATCTCGTTCTCCGGCGGGATCACATCCCTTGAAATTACTCCGAACTGGCGGTGGCTGTAATGGTTTTGGTCTATGATTCCAAGACGCAGGAATTTATGAACGATGGGATGGGAACGGTTTCTCCAATCTTGTGTACTGTTTCAGAAGAAATCAACGGCGCGTTTGAACTGGAACTGACGCATCCGGTCGACTCCTTCGGCAAGTGGAAACGGCTCCAGAAAAACAATATCATCCGGGCGAATACACACCGTGGGATTCAAGCGTTCCGTATTTACCGGGTGGTCAAGAATGTTGTCGACGGTACGGTGAAGGTGAATGCCCGGCATATTTTTTATGATCTGCTGGCCAATTTCGTGGAGGATGTCCGACCAACCGGCAAGACCGGTGCGGAAGCCGGACAGCAGATTCTGAGCGGATGCCAGTATCTGACTCCGTTTACCTTCTCAAGCGATATCACACATACAGCCACCGCCTACTATCTCCGCCAGTCTCCGGTGCAGGCGTTCCTCGGTGACACTGATCAGGCATTCATCTCGAAGTGGGAAGGCGAGATCGTCCGGGATAATTTCAGCATCGCCGTCAACACCCGGCTCGGCGCGGACAACGGAGTGCGGATCGCTTACGGAAAGAACATGGCGGGGCTGGAATTTCAGGAGGACGCATCCGGCGTGGCGACGCGGATTCTGCCGACGGCTTTGACAGAGGACAATCAGCTTCTGCTGCTCCCTGAAAAGTATATCGACAGCTCCCATATCTCTGAATATCCGTTTCCCATTGTTGCCATGATGGACACCGGTTTTCAAGTTGGGAAAGAAGTAGACGGCGCTGTTCCGTATCCCACGGTCGATTCCTGCTATACAGCCATGCGGCAGTTCGTTTCTGATCGGTATCTCGCTGGGGCTAACATTCCGAAGCTTTCCCTGTCCGTGGATTTTGTGGATTGGAAGGATATTACCGGGTATGAAAAATATAAATCCCTGCTGACCGTGAATCTCGGCGACGACGTGACGGTCGATTATGCGCCGTTCGGCATCAGCGTCAAGCTCAGGGTGTGCGCGGTATCGTACAACTGCCTGACCGACCGGTTCGAAACGCTGACCGTCGGAGAGAAGCGGATTTCCGTGGTCAATTCCATCAACTCCGCTTCCCAGCAGATCAGTGAAGTGAAGCAGGAGATTACGGTCACGAACCAAACGGTTTCTGGAATTTCCGGCAGTGTGAATGACCTCAACAGCGACGACAAGCTGACCCCAAATGAAAAAAGCGCCGCCCTGCGCGAGTGGAGTTCCTTTGCCAATGAAAAAGGAACGCTCAGCACACAGGCCACGGCGCTCGGAATCACAACTGAGTATTCCGGTTATAACGCCGCGTTCCAGCTTCTGTCCAATTATCTGAACGGCGGCGCGCTGTTCACGACCGGAATTCCGCTATGGCTGGATTCCGACCACCTTAGTGTGACCACCGACATCAGCGGCACACAGTATCGGCAGAAATTTGAGGATTACTATGCTGCCCGAAACACTCTGGTTCAGGCGATTACCACAAAGCTCAAGGCGCTGTCTGATACCGCACAGAACGGCGTCAACGCCAACACGGGCGAAATCACGACGATCAATTCGACGCTCACGACGGTTCAGACCGATGTAAACGGCCTGCAGACTTCGGTTTCCAGCATCGACGACCAGATTTCCAACACCGAGGACGGCATCGCGCTCCGGCTTTCGAATGCGGAATCAACCATTGAACAGCACAGCGCTTCCATCGTCACAAAAGTGGAAAGCAGCACGTTCGACGGATATGTTTCAGAAAATGACGCGCAGCTTACCGATGTCGATACTCGACTTACCACGATGCAGCAAACTGTGGACGGCTTGTCGCTTTCGATCAGCCAAACCGGCTACCGGAACCTGCTGAAGAATTCGGCGGGCCGGAACGGGCTGACCTTCTGGTATACGACCGGCACGGTCGCTGCCGTTTCCAATACGGACACCTCAAACAACACGGTCAGCAATTCCGCGTTCCAATTGGCGGAGGATAGTATCCTTTCGCAGGATTTCTCCCTGAAATTCAACGCGGCACACACGGTTTCTCTTCTTTTGCGGGCTTCCGGCTCCGGCGGAACAGTTACGGTCAGCATCACGCAGAACAGCGCCGAGACCGTTCTGTACGACAATACCGACACCGGCACGGACTGGACGTTTGTCACCTTTTCCTTTAATTCTCTGGATACGGTCTGCACCATTAAAATTACAGCTTCCATCGAAATTCTCGCGTCTGATCTGATCGTTTCCGAAGGCACAAACGTCGCTCCGTGGGTACAATCCGACGAGGAGCTTTACACAACCAATTTCATTGCGGATGGCACCGGTCTGACGATTGGGAGCAACACCACAGATATGAAGGCGCATATCTCCACATCCGCATTTGAAATCTATCGCGGCGACGATCTGCGTATCAATGTCGCGCCGGACGGGACGCGCCTGCAGAAAACCATCATTGAGGATGACCTTACGGTCGGCAGCGTCAAAGAAATCGTGCGGGCCGGAGTCGGAGTGGACTTTGTGGTGATATAGGGAGAAGCAGTATGAGTGAAATCGTAAGCGCCCTGCAGAACGGATCGCAGATTAAGGTTGTGTATTCCTACACCCAGAATATCTCCGCGAACACGTCGGCCATCACCGCTTCCCTGTACGTTCACCGCGACAGCTACGGACCGTCGTATGCCGATTTCTGTACCGCGTATATCAACATCAACGGCACTCGGGCTATGACATACACAGCGGGCTTCACCATCGGATCGAGCTGGGTGCAGATCGGCAGCACCGTTACCGCGACCGTCGCGCACAATGCCGACGGTACCAAAATTGTCAACATCGCCGGATACTTTAATTCCAGCGTCACCTCAAAACTCGAAAATCTCAGTGTTTCCCAGAACATCACACTGGCGACAATTCCGAGGGCGAGCCAAATCACGGCATCCTCCGGTTCCTTCAACATCGGCAGTTCCATTACGATCTACACGAACCGGAAAAGTACTTTCTTCACGCATGCCCTGAATTTGTATTTCGGCGGCCATGCCACGACGATCACCTACGATATTACCGACAGCTACACTTGGAACACCTCCGGGTGGGCCTCGGCCATGTACCAGCAGATCCCGAACACGAACACCGGAACCGGCACGCTGCGGCTCATCACCTATGACGCGGGCAATAACGTGGTCGGATACACGGAACTGGGAATTACAGCCCATGTGGTCAACAGCAATCCGTCGTTCACCGATTTCTCCTATGCCGATGTGGATTCCAATACCGTCGCGCTGACAGGCGATTCTTCACAAATCGTCCAGACAAAATCCAATCTCCGGGTGACCGTGACCGGCGCGGCGGCACAGAATTACGCGACCGTTTCCTCCTACCGGGTACAGTACGGCTCCAAGACGGTAACGAGCAGTTCCAATGTCATCAGCTTCGGAACCGTGTCCGCGAGCGACAGTCTGATTGTGACTGTTGTCGACAGCCGGGGCAACACAGCTCAGCAGAGCGTCGCCGTCACGACGATTGCCTATTCCCCGCCGGTGATTTCTTCCGTTTCACTCTCGCGCGTGAACAACATCGAAGCCGGAACGGTGCTGGAATGCGCCGGGACATACGCTGCCTACATGGTAACGAAAAGCCAGTATTTTCTGAAATACCGGTACAAGACAACTTCTTCCAGCACATGGAGCGAATACGTCTCCGTCACGCCAACCGTGAGCGGCGGCGATTTTTCGTTCAACGCCAACATCGGGAACTTCGATATCAACTCGTCATTCAACTTTGAGATCGTGGCTTCGGATTACTACTCCGCAACCACACAACCGGCCTTACTGCCTACGGCAAAGCCGGTTCTTTCGATCCGCGACGGACAGATCGGCGTCAACAAAATCCCGGAAAACGGGGCGCTGGACGTCAGCGGCGACGTTTATATCTCCGGTTCCAAGGCTTACAGCGACGGCTATCATCCCAGCGCCGATACCGTGGGCGGGCTGCACATTCTGCGCGGCGCGGCTTCCGGGACCACTGCCACACAGACGGCCTACGGTTCCATCTACTACTCGGCGGATATCAACATCAGCTTCGGAACGACTTTACCGGTGGTTCCGTATGTTCTGACGTCGTTCAACACGAACGGCTTTGGCTACTGCGTCATCAAAAGCACAAGTACGACCGGGTTCACAGTCAAAATCACCAATGAGGTCACATCCTCAGGTGTAAACTGGGGAATCCACTGGCTCGCAATCTATGGATCGTAACAGCTGAAAAGCAAAGCGCAATATTGCAGATGGAACACCTGATTTTTGCCCTTTAGAACAATGCGGGTGAAGTCCGTCAAAATTATGTAGAAAATTCCATCCGGCGATTCTTTCGCATCCACTTGATGTTCCTGCCTTTCAGAGCTATACTACCTTTGATAGGATTTTGCGGGTTCGTTCGGTACTGTGAATCAAAGCATTTGGAGGACATGCTCGTTTGTCCACAACAGGGGATTGGTTTTAGGAATCAAAACTTCAGGAATGGCGGCGTTTGCATGGACAAACTGTTAAATTTTTACTTACTTAGCAAATCTTAACTCTATGGGACCGCAAAGACCGCATGAGCATGGCAAGCGGACTTGAGGTCCGCGTCCCCTATGCGGACCACCGGATTGTGGAGTATGTTTTCAACGCCCCCTGGAGCTACAAATGTCCCGACAATGTCGTGAAGGGTCTTCTGCGGGACGCCGCCCGCCCCTGGCTGCCTGAAGACGTCCGCACACGCCGGAAGAGCCCCTACCCGAAAACGCATAACCCCGCATATGAACGAATTCTCCGCCGCAGACTGGACCTAGTGATGAAAGATCCGGAGGAGCCGCTTCATCTTCTGGTGAATTCCGCGGCGGTTGAGCAAATGCTAAGTGAAAAATCGGATTACGGGAAACCGTGGTTCGGGCAGCTGATGGCGGGGCCGCAGATGATGGCATATCTTCTGCAGATCAACTATTGGATGAAAAAATATGAAATTGAAATCGAATTATAACCTTAAAAAACCTGCCGGGGTAAAAACCCGGCAGGTAACTAATTTTGCTCTGTCATTTACTGTTTGGCGAAATCCGGCTCAGATGCCACCATGACTCCCGATTCGTCAAACGTATAAGTCACCCCGTCGATCGTACGCGACGTGCCGACTATATATTGTCCGTTTTCATAATAATACTGATCCCCTTCAAAGGTGACGAACCCATTTTCCGGGTAACTGATTTGAGGAAGTTTAAACCATTTGGTCCAGTGATAACTGCCGCCGATCACGCTGCCGTATTTCATGTTCTTTCCGGAACAACGGTTGTCCACCGATTTATTTCCTCCCACATAAACTCCTACGTGACCCGGGCTGTAAAGAATCAGTCCGTGAATGCGCGGCAGTGTGGCAGCATCGGCCAGGTCGATGCTGCCTTTCACTTTCGCTGAGGCGAGCATGGAAGTCGAACTGCCGGCAACGGAAATCAGCCCCGGATCCGGGTCACAGTCATCACCCTGCCACCAAAGATAGGATTTGACCAGACCGGAACAGTCGGTGGAACGGGATCCGTCGATATACTGGCCATAGTCCCCGTATTGGTATTTCCATCCTTCCTGATAGGCCTTCAGAACATGTTCCGACAGACCGACGCCCGTCTTTGCCTCCGCGGCCGACGCGGGCACCGCCTGAAAAGCCAAAACGCCCCACAAGGCAAAATTCATCAAGAGCGCGGCAACAAAAACAAATCCCCGTTTTGATCTCATGGCGCATCCTTCTTCCGATTACGAACTTTTAACAACTGTTACAATTTAGTAACATAATATCACATAAAGGTAACAGCTGCAACAGAAAAAGGACATGCAGGAACAAATTTGTAATATCTTTACAAAGAAAAGGAAATAGTTTTTGTAATATTTACCTATTCATGAAGAAGAAACGCGACAATCTCTTCGGTGTGCATGGAACGGGAGCCCTTAATAAGAACGGAATCACCGGGCCTCAGTAATGTTTTCAGCGCTTCGCAGGCCTGACGGTTATCGCCGCATACGCGGCAATCCATGTCGAAGCGGACGGCTCGCGCTCCTTCCGTCATGAGGGCGGCACGCTCTCCAACAGTGATGAGTACGTCTACGCCGGAATTCGCGGCGAATTCGCCCACATTCCGGTGTGCTTCGGCGGAATAGCTGCCCAGCTCCAGCATATCGGCCAGCACGGCCACCCGCTTTCCGCTTTTCAGGGATTTCAGAACCCCAAGGCTGCTTTTTGCCGAGTCCGGACTTGAATTATAACTGTCGTCCAGGATGGTTATGCCGTTTGCACGGAGGAGCTGCTGCCTCATGGCGGGCGCGCGATAGTTTGAAAGTGCCGCCGCGGCATCGGCCAGCGGTACGCCGAGCTGATCGGCAACGGCAAGTCCCGCAAGCGCATTGAGAACATGGTGCGTTCCGATCATGGGAAGCGATACCTCTCCCGCCTCTCCATTCGGAGCCATGTATTGGAAACGGGTCGACTCCCCCGCGGCTTCGATTCCCTCCGCCCGAAAGTCGCAGTCTTCTCCCGTTCCGAACAAAACGGTTTTAAAAGGAAGAGTTCCGGCAAGGCCGCGCAGCATTTCATCGTCCCCGTTTAAAAACAGTACGGAACCCGGATGAAACCGGTCGGTGATATGCAGTTTCTCCGCCAAGATATTCCGGCGGCTTCCCAGATGCTCGATGTGGGAAACGCCGATGTTTGTCATCACCGCATAATCCGGCGCGGCGATTTCCGTAATCCGGCTCATTTCCCCGAATTCGCTCATCCCCATTTCGACGACCGCGGCGCCGTATTCTTCGGAAAGGCGGAACACCGTCAGAGGAACCCCGACCTGGCTGTTGTTGTTCCCGCGGGTTTTCATCACATTCAGCCCCGCCGAAAGAGCCAGGGCCACCATTTCTTTCGTGGACGTTTTCCCCACGCTGCCCGTGATGCCGACAACCGGCAGGGAAAATCGCTTTCTGTACTCGGCGGCGATGCGCTGGAGCGCGTCCTTCGTGTCGCCGACGGCGATCCAGGCGCCCGGACCGCCCGCCGACTGATGCTCCTGGGTCAGAACAGCCGCAGCGCCCGCTTCCAGAACGGAGGGGATGAATTCATGTGCGTCCACCCGCTCGCCGCAGATCGGGACAAACAGCGCCCCCGGGGCAACTTCGCGGCTGTCCGTTGAAACCGACGTCACTTCGGCGGCCGGGCTGCCGCAGAGTAGCCGGCCTCCGCACGCCGATACCATTTCAGAAACCGTCATTTTCATAGAATCCCCTCACAGCTTTCCGTTTAGAATATCGGCAACGACCTCGCGCTCATCCAAATGATACTTGACGCCCTTAATTTCCTGATAATCCTCATGCCCCTTTCCGGCAAGAACAATCACGTCGCCGTCCTGAGCGTTTTCCATACAGTATTTGATCGCCTGTTTCCTGTCTGGGATGACGACGTATTTTCCTCCGGTTTTGTCAATTCCCGTGCGAATGTCGGCAATGATGTCCATCACGTCCTCGTCGCGTGAATTGTCCGCCGTTAAAACGGACAGGTCCGCAAGCCTTCCGCTTTCCTCCCCCATTTCGAACCTGCGGGAACGCGCGCGGTTTCCGCCCGCGCCAAACATGCAGACAAGCCTTTTCGGGTGATATTCCCGCAGGGTTTCCAGAATATTTCTCATTGCGAGAGCATTGTGGGCGTAGTCGATGAGAAGGGTGTAATTACCGGGAACCTTGACCGGCTCCACACGTCCGCAGACTTTTACGTTTTCCAACCCCGTCGCGGATATTCTGTTCCGTAACCGGAAAGTGCAGGCAGACGGCTACGGCCGCCAACGCGTTGTAAACGCTGAACCTGCCCGGAATCCCGACTTCCACGCCGGAAAAATTCAGCCTTCCGGAAAGGTTGAACCTGACCCCCAGAAACCCCTTGCGGGAAACAAGCTCTTCCTTTTCCGCAATCAGCTCGGCCTTCGGCGAAAAGCCGAAAGTTTCCAGCGCACAGGTATGCCCTTCCACGATCCCGCTCCAGTTCTCATCGTCCACATTGATCACCCCGATCTTGCACATACGGAACAACAGACGTTTGCAGGCCATGTATTCCGCAAGGTCCTTGTGCTCATTGCCGCCGATATGGTCCGGAGAAAAATTGGTGAATACCCCGTAATCGAATCGGATTCCGGATAAGCGATGTCCTCTCAGCCCGATGGAGGATGCCTCCATGACAACCGCCTTACAGCCTTCATCCGCCATCCATCGAAGATACGACTGGATTTCATAGGATTCGGGGGTCGTGTTGTCCGTTTTGATCACCCGGTCCCCGATCACCGCTCCGATTGTGCCGATGACGCCGGTCTTGATTCCGGCTGTTTCCAGAATCGACCGGACCATATAGGAAACGGTGGTCTTTCCTTTCGTTCCCGTAATCCCCACAACCGTCATTTCGCGCGCCGGATACCCGAACCATGCCGCGGAAATCAGCGCCATGGCAAGGCGCGTGTCCGGCACCATAACGACGCTCGCACCGCCGGCCTCAACCGGGCGCTGTGCTACAATCGCGGCAGCGCCGGCCTTTGCCGCTGTTCCCGCAAATTGATGGCTGTCGACCGCAGACCCGCACAGGCAGATAAAAAGGCTCCCCCGTTTCACCTGTCTCGAATCATAAACCACATCCGTTATTTCCAGATCCGTGCGCCCGGAACAGGTAAAGTCCAGATCCCGGATTAAATCCGCCAAAAGCATGAAAACGCCTCCGCTGTCATATTGTTTTATGGATGAAATTTCCTGAATTATACCGTAAGAAAATGGCTGTGTCAATATTCCCCGCCAGTTTGCAAAAGCTGTATCATCCAAGAACTTCTTCGGTATTAGTATGAATAAATCATACGGAAAAATGTTTACAGAAAGGAAAAATCCATCTGATGTTTCAGCTTGTACTAGGAAAAATATTCACCCGACACTTTCCTTATTTTGTATGATTTTTTTACTCTGTCATAAAATTGTATGGTTACAAGTCGATTGATTTCGTGTTATTTTATAATTAAGTTTTACCCTTGCAGGCCGATTATGAGGAAAGGAAGCAGATCTTTATGGGTACTGTAAACGAGAAGCTGGAGTCCTACGGATTGAAAAAAGTGCTGAACTACCTGGACAGCAATCCGGAGGAAAATGTGCCGAAGCTGATCGGCTGGCTGAAAAAATTCGATCGGGACGGCCTTTACCAAAGCGCGTATGAAATGGTTGACGGCTTTATTAAGGATCCGGAGAATAACTGGAACCGTCTTATCCTAAGCCTTTATTCCGATATAGACGAAAGCGTCCGGAGAAAAACTTTTGAGAATTTTCTGATCAATTCCGCCATTCTGGGCAGTCAGAAAAAAAACAAGCTCGTGGAAAAATACGACTGCAACATACCATGGGCCATCCTCATGGATCCGACCTCCGCCTGCAATCTGCACTGCATCGGGTGCTGGGCGGCGGAATACGGAAACCGGCTGAACCTGAGTTTTGATACTCTGGACGACATTGTTCGCCAGGGGAAGGAACTGGGCACATACATGTATATTTTCTCCGGCGGAGAGCCGTTGGTAAGAAAAGACGATATCATCAGGCTGTGTGAAAAACACAACGACTGTGAGTTCCTGGCTTTTACCAACGGAACTCTGATTGACGAGCAATTTGCAGACGAAATGCTGCGGGTCAAGAATTTTGTTCCCGCCATCAGTATTGAGGGATTTGAGAAGGAAACTGATTTTCGCCGCGGAGAGGGGACCTATCAGGCCGTCATCCGCGCGATGAAGCTTCTCAAAGGCAAAAGGCTTCCGTTCGGCGCTTCGCTGTGCTATACGCGGCAGAATGCGGAAACCATCGGCAGCGAGGAATATTTCGATCATCTGATCGAGCTGGGATGCAAATTCGCCTGGCTGTTCACTTACATGCCGGTCGGAGTGGACGCCAAGCCGGAGCTCATGGCAACGGCGGACCAACGCAAATTCATGTACGATCAGGTGCGGAAGTTCCGCGGAACAAAGCCCTTGTTCACACTGGACTTTTGGAACGACGGAGAATTTGTCAACGGATGCATCGCGGGAGGGAGGCAGTATCTTCATATCAACGCGAACGGCGATATCGAACCCTGCGCCTTTATCCATTACGCGGACTCCAACATTCATGAAAAGACATTACTGGAGGCATACCGGTCGCCGCTGTTCATGCAGTACCGCAGAAACCAGCCGTTTAACCGGAACCAGCTCCGTCCGTGCCCGCTGCTCGACAACCCGGGCAGGCTTTCGCAAATCGTGAAAAAATCCGGAGCGGTCTCCACGGATCTGGCTCACCCCGAAAACGTGGATCAGCTGACGGAAAAATGTGTGGAATCAGCAAAGGCATGGGCACCCGTCGCAAAGGAAATCTGGGAAAACAGCGAAGGCCGCGAACGGGCAGACTGGAAAGCGGATCGGGAAGCGCAGCAGAAAGCCCAGATTGAAAAAAAAGTTCAGGAAAAGGAAAGCAGAAAAAAGATTAAGGTATCCATGTGATAGAATCTTCATACGAAAGGGACTGTTTCGCGATGAGACAGTCCCTTCCCTTATGCTGTTTTATTGCTTTCCGTTTTCTATCAAAGCATAAAGCTTGTTAATCTCGTCTTCATTGGTGAAATCACACCCGGACAGCGCCCGCGCGTATTTTTCCCGCAGTTCTCCATCCTTTGCAAGGCTTTCCAGACCCTGTTCCACTCCTTCGGTCGTCATCGGCACAATCAGCCCGTTTTCACCCGAGGTGATCTGGTCGGAGGCGGTGGAAAAATCCGTGAGCAAAATCGGACGGCAAAGCACCATCGCCTCGTCTACGGCAATGGCTTTCCCTTCGAAACGCGACGGCTGCATATAAATGTCGCATTCCCTGACAAAGGGATAAGGGTTGCCGCGCTCTCCCAGAAAAACGACGCAATCCTCCGCTCCAAGCTGAGCCGCATGCTGTTTCAGGCTTTCCTCCTCCGGTCCGACACCGATCACATACCACCGCAGGCGAGTCCCTTTCCGATTCAAAGCAACGACGGCAGGCATTGCCAGATCAAGCCCCTTCTGATGAGAAAGCCGCGCAATGGACAGTACCCGGATTCCGGCGTATCCATCGTCGAATCCCTTTTCTCTTTCCGCCATGGAGCGCAGAAAATTCGAGGATATAATATTGTAAATCACGTGGAATTTTTCAGAATAACCGGGGAAAGTTTTTTCCAGAGCCGTTTTGCAGGATTCCGACACCGTACAGAGCGCGTCCAACTTTGCAACATAAGGAAGGTCGAAATTCCTGCAAAGGCCCATTGCCGTATAATCGCCGTGAATGAATCCGATTTTTACGCCCGCATTCACTTTCTCGACGGCGTAATAAAGCGGCTGCCCTTCCATAAACGCGACGACCGCGTCATACCGCTCCCCGGCCGGGCGGACAAAACGCCGCTCAATTTCCCACATTCTTGAAAGCCGTTCCCCCATCGTGCCGCGAAGCCCGACAAAGCTGACCAGCAGACGGCAAATGGCCAGAAGCGGGTGTCCGCTGGATACAAGAGCCGGAAATGCTTTGCGGATATTGAGCCGGTATTCCTGCGGAAACAACGGCGGCAAAACATGGACCTTTTCCGGTACACGGCTGAAAAACAGCCCCTCGTTCGCGAACAGCTGCAGATCCACCTCATAATTTTTATCATCAAACAGTGACAACACCGTTACCAGGCTTTTTTCGATTCCGCCGCTGTGCAGACTGTAGTTGACAAAAAGGATTTTCTTCCGTTCAGGCATGGTAAAACTCCCAAGGATTTATTTTTTTCGGGTATCTCCCATTAATACGCGTGAATACGCGCTGTAAAACAGATAGACAAGGGGCGTAAACCCGGACCGGATAACCGCCAGAATGATTCGGTCGGCCCTGCTTCCGTATTTCAGGTAATCGGAATGAACAGCTTCCCTTGCATACGGATTTTTCAGGATCGAGCGAATTTCGCGATATCTCATTAAAAATCCGGCGGGATTTTTTGGAGAAAAGCAGTTGATCAGGGACGAGTGGACCGCAGAGCGCAAAAACCACGCAAGATGCCTTTTTGCGTACCTCTCATACAGTCCCTGTTCCGTCAGGATCCTGCGGATAACCGAATAGCACTGGGTCATCATCTCCATTTTGTGCGGACGATAGCGCGTGCTGAGCGAGTCCGGATTGTAGCGGTAATGATAATAAGCTCCGCCTACAACCAGAAGGCGTTCCGCGGCACAATGCGCCATGACGGACGCCTGCATATCCTCCAGCATGATTTCCCGTTCGTCGCCAAACCGGATCCCGTTCTCAAGGTACCAGCTGCGCAGATACATGCGGCGCCAGGCACAGCCCAGCATTTCCACGTGGCGCCAGGCGCTGTCTTCACGGTCCGGCCCGACCAGTTCCGTAATCAGAAGTTCCTTTACTTCGTCGCCGAATTCCGGATAATTGATAGGAAGCTTGCAGACGCGCTGTTCACCGTCCTGAAGATTTTCCCGGATAAAGTTAAAAAGCACAAGATCCGCCTGATATTCGACCGCGGCCGAATATAGATTTTTCAGCATGTTTTCGTCGATCCAGTCATCGGAATCGACAAACAGCAGATAGTCCCCCCCGGCGTGTTCCACGCCGTAATTTCTCGTATTCCCCAGCCCGCTGTGGGGTTTGTCCAACACACGGACGCGTCCGTCCCTGGAATACTTCCGGGCAATTTCCAGCGAGCGGTCGGTGGAAGCATCGTTAACTAAAAGGACTTCAAAGTCGGAAAAGGTCTGATTCAGGATGCTGCCGACGCAGCGCTCCAGATATTTTTCCACATTATAGATCGGTACGATCACACTGATTTTTGGCACTGTTTATCCCTCGTATTCTTCCGCCGGAAATTCGGAATCATCACAGCGGCAATCATATTTGGACTCAGCGGCTTTGTACGTACTTCCGCGGGCAGGAAGCCGCCCGCTTTGAACAATCCGCGGGCAAAGAAACTCCCCGGACTTCTACCTTCAGGATTCCGGGAATTGCCGCCGATCCGGTCCTCAGAAATTTCATACTGTTCCTCCCCCGCCGCGCTCTGCCGCACGACTGTCAGTAATCTTTTCCTGAATTATTTTCAGTTTGGATTATTATAGCATTGACCGCTCCGAATTACAAGTAAACGCCTGCTGTATTCTCCCCGCGAAGGTTGAAATTGGATGCGGTCTATGCTATGCTTTATGGGATGCGATAGACATCATTGGAGAGAGATTTTTATGAATTATTGTCTGGTATTGCTGACAAAAAAATATCCGTTTGATTCCGGAGAGGAATTTATAGAAAATGAAATTCCTATCCTCGCCAAAACGTTTCGGCACGTTGTTTTAATTGCAACCTCGGTTTCCGACCGGGGCGAACAGACCCGGCCGGTTCCGGACAACGTGGAGATTCACGCTCTGCGCGCTTCCGGAATTCGCCGTTCTCTTCTGCCATCCCTTGCCGGCTCCTTTTTGCTTCCCCTCCCGGCGGTTGTTTCGGGGCTCGACCGCAAAGAAGCGAAAGAGTCCTTTCGAAGAAAGCTGTTTTGCCTGTACTTTCTGGCAAAGGCCGGGCAGGTATACAAAAGATGCCGAAAAATATTGTTCGACAAGCATCTGGACTCTTATGACGGCGTCACCTTTTACAGCTACTGGCTTTATGACACCGCCCTGGCGGCGGCGAACCTGAAACGGGAATTCGGCTTGAAAAACAGCCGTGCGGTCAGCCGCGCGCACCGCTATGATCTTTATGCGGAACAAAACCCGTCCGGATTCCTTCCGATGCGTGAGTACCTTCTCCAGAATCTGGACAAGGTTTATCCCTGTTCTGTGGACGGTGAAAACTATCTTGTTGAGCGGCACCCGCAATTTTCCAAAAAAATTCGAACGGCCTATTTGGGAACCCGGGATCACGGCGTTTCACCCGAAAAGGAAAGCGATGTCTTTCACCTGGTCAGCTGCTGTCACATCTCCCCGGTGAAACGGGTCGACCTGCTCGCCCGCTCTCTTGCGACGCTGAAGGAAAGCGGCCTGAAACTGAAATGGACGCATTTCGGGGGCGGCGAGGGACTCGAGGGCCTTCAAAACTACGCGAAAGAAAATCTGAGTTTCATGGAATGCCGTTTTGAGGGCGAAACCGGCAATGCCAGCCTGATGGAGTATTACAAAAAAACGCCGATCGACTGTTTTGTGAATACCAGCAGTTCCGAAGGGCTGCCCGTCAGTATTATGGAAGCCATATCCTTCGGCATCCCCGTCATTGCGACCGACGTGGGCGGCACGGTGGAAATTGTAAGGCCTGATCAGAACGGCTGGCTTCTTCCGGCTGATTTCAGCCCGGAACAACTCGCCGGCAAAATAGAATTACTGTGCCGGATGCCGCCGGAAGCACGCAAGAAAATGCGCAACGCAAGCCGCGGCCTGTGGACTGAAAATTTTTGCTCCGAACAGAACTATTCGAACTTCGCGGCTGAAATATCCGCCAAAAATCCTTAACGTATGTAGACTCCGCCGATCGGCGGAGTCTTTTTATTAAAATATATTTGCGATACTTGGAATTTCGGACTCATTCAAATAGGAAATCTGCTCGATGCTGCGATCACAGTCCGCAAGGAACTGTTCCGTGCCTCCGTACTGGCAGAGCATAGGCAGCCCGGCCAGCGTCTGATCGATTGCCTCAAGTTTGGAGTGAGGCATATAAGTGCAAAGAACCGTGTGCATGGAGCGCCAGTCGTCCCCTGCTTTGCGGCTCAGCTGAACCGCTGTTTCGGTTTCTCCGCGCAGTTCCGCGCTTTTTGCCTCCGTAACGGTTTGAATCATCCGGGTGCTGATTTGATTGGTATAGATGGTCCCCAGGATACAAACGCCTGTAAGAACAATAAAAATGCCCAGTGAAATCCAGACGCGTTTCACTTTCCCTCCTCCTTTTTCACAATGAAAAAGTCGCCCTTGGTATTGGCAGTCATAAGAAAAACATCCTCGGTGGAAAGATGCTGTCCCCGCAGGACGCCGTCAAGCCAGTCTTTATTTTTTTGGCATAGCTGCAGCGAAAAATCTGAAATAACGCCGTCGCTGACCACAACGGTCTCAATCCCGTTGTCCGGAAGAGGAACCGCCAGCATCCCTGCCGTCGGCTGTTCCTTTTCCGGTTTTTTGATCACACTCATCTTGCCGTTGGTCTCAACAATCGCATAGGCAACATCCTGAATGCTGAACACGTTTTTCTGCCGAAGCTGCTCACTCAGGTCTTCCGTCGTCATTCGCAGGCGTTTCATCTCATTCTGCTGAACTACACCGTTGTTTATGACAATGATCGGCTTGCCGCAGACAAGCTTGCGGAATTTTACATTTTTCAGCATCAGCGCGGAAATGACGATTTCAAACATAACCAGCGCTGCGATCGGAATCAGTCCGCTGGCAAGCGGCTGCCCGGAATCCTGCATCGGTATGGAAGCAATATCCGATATCAGCAGAGTTACAACCAGTTCACTGGTCTGCAGTTCGCTGATCTGCCGTTTTCCCATCAGGCGCACCGCCAAAATAACCACCGCATACAACATTAATGTGCGGATAAAAGAAATTGTCATTCTTATCACCGCAGTTAGTATAAACGGCAGATTCCACATTATGTATCGCCCGGCGCGGACACTCAGGCGTTGGTCGTTACAAAACCGATCACATCACCCCCTGCCGCTGAGATGCGGCTGCAGGATTCTTTCAAATCGTTAAAAGGCGTGGAACCGTATTTTGCGGTAAGAATGACCGACCGGGCATATGGGGCAAGACTTTCCGCATCCGAAAAGCGAATCTCTGAGGGAGCATAAAAAACCACATAGTCGTAGGATGCCGCCGCTTCTTCCGCAAATTTCAAAAAACCTTCTGTGGAAAAAAGGTCGGACGGATTGACTCCGGAAACCGGCGAACCGGAAACAAGACTGAGGCCGGTTGTCTTCTGAACCGGAACAACGGCCTGCTGTAAACTGCAGTCACCTTTTAAAACCTCATTCAGCGTTTTTTCGGGCTTGATTTTCAGCTGAGAAGCTAACTTCGGGCTGCGAAGGTCACAGTCCACCAGAAGAACAGATTTTCCCGTCATGGAAAGAGCGGCGGAAAATCCGGCCGCGACCTGATCTCCTCCGTTGTGCTCGCACACATTCGCCACAAGAAAGCTGCGGTTCTCTCCGCACGAGTTCAGGGCAGCGGAACGAAGAGAGCGAAGTGAGTTTCCCCTGTCCCTTAACTCCTGCGGAATCTCCGCAAGCAAGCGCACTTTCAGCATTTCCTCCGCAAATCTGCTGTTCCGGATTGTCTTATCGCTCAGGACCGCCAGAATTCCGAAGCAGACAAATACGATAAATCCAAGAACAGCGCTCAGAAATCCGGCTTTCACCATGGAGGATTTGATCGATTGGGGCTTCACCTGCTCGGCATGATCGCTGATGCCCGCGGTCAGAACCGGGTCCGGAAAATGCTGTACCAGTTCCTCCATGAGCAGTTCGGCCGCGGTGTCGGAAATCTGGGCGGCCTTCGCCGCGTTGGTAGTGCTTACGGTCAATTTAACCACCGGAGAAGAATTTTCCATTTCTGCCGTTATTTTTGCGATTTCCGACTTGTCAACTCCGACTTTTTCGGCGGTTTGAGCCAGAAGGTCGTCGCCGGAAGCCAGCGGAACGGCGCTCTGAACACGGCTGTAAAGAATATTGGTATACTGAAGATGATAGTCGCTGTCTGCTCCGTTCGGCACACCGCAGGTCACAGTAAAGGTTGTGCTGCTTTGGTAAACATGGTGTCCGAATTTCAGCGGCAAAAGACCGCCGACAACGCCGAACGCCAAAACCACAAGGATAAATCTCATCCAGTTTTTTCTGTAAAAATGCATAATTTCAGAAAAGCTAACAAACAGTTCCATTGGTATCCTCCCATATGCTTTCTTTTTCAGACGCCCGCAAAAGCAAGCACCTGCCCGAGAATGGTTTTCCAATCATAGTTCCGCCGTGCGAATTCCCTTTCCTGTTCGGAAAGGGACGGGTCATCCCGGCAGCGGAGCGCAAATTCTACCGCCCGGCCAATGTCGACCGCAGATGAGTCATTCGGCAGACGAAGCGCAAACGGAGGATTTCCGTCCAGCGCGTCGTCCTCATAGGCATAAAGAAAAGGCAGCCCCGCCGCGCAGTATTCCCTCGCCTTCAGCGAAGAGCATCGGGTCAGACCGCGGCGGTAACATCCAAGCGACGACACGCCGAGGTCGGCCGACGCGTACACGCGCATCAGCTCCTCGCCGCGCAAAAAGCCCCTGCACTCCACATCCTCCTCAAGTCCCCTGCTTCTCACGTCTTCCAGAAAAGCGGGCATTTCTTTGCGGTCCCCGCCGACCAGCACAAAACGGACACGGGGGTCTTCCGGCTTTTTCCGTTCCCGGTAGACCCGCATCCCCTCCAGAACACGGTCGTACGCCTGCCACCAGAGCGTTCCGGCAACCCCGACGAGGACGATTTCTCCGCTGTCCCCTTGGTGCCGGGCAAAAGAGAACTCGTCCACGTTCACTCCATTGGTGATATTGACGGCCGGCAGCCCGAAAAAGCGATCCGAGCGGTCGCCGATCAAAACCGCCGCGTCGGCGCATTCGCGAAGGCGGCAGCCCGCCAATCGGTCCTGCGCGGCCGTACAAAGAACTTTCAGCAGCGTGACCGCCTGCCTCTGAATCGGCCGGACTCCCTTCACACTGCGCAGATAGTCCATTATATAAGGATAGTTCGGGATTTCCACGATCACGCGGCGCGTCCCGTTCTCTTTCAATTTGCGGCAAATGCGGATTACGTCAAAGCTGATGCGGTCCAGCCGAAGATAGGCGACGTCAAAGCGATGATCGGTTAAATAGTCCAGCGCCGCCTGGGAAAACCGGTGCATTCTGCGGAATCCTCTCGTTACGGGAACACTGAGGGTTTCACCGCCCTGGAAGAAGATAAAGCATTCGTTTTTCCAAAGCGTATGGGTAACCTTGTATCCGAGCTGTTCAAAGGCGCGAACCTGCCATTCGATTTTTCTCGTCACACCCAGATACAGTTCAGCATCCTCCTGAAAGGTCAGATAGAACAGTTTCATCGGGACAGCACCTCATAAAATTCAGGATAATTTCTCTCGGCGCTGAAGGAACCGCGCCAGATGGAGCGCGAGTTCCCGCAGAGCTTTTCATAGTTCTCTTCCTCCATGGCACGGACATGTTCCAGCATGCCGAGAAGCTCAGAGGGATCGAACTCCGCCTTCAGCAGGAACCCGTTCTGCCCGTCTTTCACAATTTCCCCGGTTCCGCCCACATCGGTCGCAATGACAGGGAAGCCAAACGAACAGGCCTCCATAATGGAAACCGGAATTCCTTCGCTGGAGCTGACGTTGACAAATACGGACACTTCCTGCTGTTTATAAAAATCCAGGACATCCGCGTTTTTCATCGCGCCCGGAAATTCCACACGGACGCAGGGAGGCAGGGATTTTGCCAGTCTTTTCAGCTCTCCTTCCATCGGGCCGGAGCCGATATGCGTCCATTTCATCGGAAAATCAGCTTTGCGCAGCGCTTCCGCGATCAGAGGAAGGCGCTTAACCGGAACCATGTAGGAGCAGGAGACAAGATGGAATTCCGTTCTGCAGCCTCCGCGGCAGCCCTCGTCCGGCGTACCCAGATGAGCCGTGCGCACCTTGCCGGCGTACTGCGGGTAACGGCTTCTGAGAATTCCCGCGCCTTCGTTGGAGCAGGGAAAAACGGCCGCAGCGCTTTTCAGCAGATAACTTCTCATCGGAAGATAGCGGTGCGCACTCCGTTCTTCATGAATGTCAAAGCCGTGCGCGCGTGAAACAAGTCTTGCTATTTTTCCCTTCGCACGGAGGTGTTCCGCAAGCAAAGCACCTGCCGCGGCCGCGTCATAGAACCAGTAGCTGTACACGGTGACGTCATCGGCGGACAAAATCAATTCTTCCCGAATCAGAGCCTGGAAAATGCTCATCGCGTTTTTCATGAAAAAGAGCGTTTCGTGCGCTCTTGCTATGGACAGCCTTTTGGTGCGCATCAAATCAAAAAGCTCCGCGCGAACACAGGGCAGCCGAAACAGGGACGCATATTCCGCCCTGCCGACGGCAGCGCGCTTCAGGGGAATCCATTCGATGCCTTGCGGCAGAGAGCGGGTCTTAACGCTGTTTTCTTTCAGTCCGCAGGGGCAGACCAGAATTTTATCAAATCCGCTTGCATAGCGAAGCTCATTTTCAAGGAATTCCTCACCGCCGTCAAACGGAAAAGTCGAGGTGAGAAGCAACAGCAGTTTCACGGATGCTCCTCCCCCAGCCCCTGCGCCCGCTTTACTGGGCGCACGTGGGTCCCCAGCCGGAAAACAAAAAGTGCGGCCAGATAAACTGCAACGTAAAAGCAAAGATAAGTCAGATTAAAGACGTTTGTCACCCATAGAAACGCAAAACTGCGGGGAATATAAACAAAATCCCTGAGCGCGATCAGGCAGGAAGCCATTACGATCCAAGACCTGGTCAGCATGGAGGCAAAAAAACGAAGGATCAGCCCCACGCCTGCTCCAACGATGATCACGCCTAAAAAGCCGAACGCGACATAGGATTCCGCAACAAAAGAAGTTCCAAACCCGCCGCCCGACAGATAGCGAAGCGGATCGACCAAATAGGTCAGGGCATGGGCGTAATTGTGCGTGCCGACCACAAAGGCCGTGGTCTGGACTTCGAGAATCGGTGATAATCCGAACAGGGACCTCGTAATCAGATTATTATGGACAAACAGCTCGAACGGATAAAACAGGTACTTCCATGTCATGCCGTGATCAAACAGATCCCAGTTGTTGACCGTTTGGACAACCACGCGGAAGCTGGCTCCCTGGGAATAGAGAAAATTCACCACGGTATCCAGAAAACTCCGGTGAGACAGCAGTCCGTAAGCACGAATTTCGGCCAGAAGCTGGAGCAGATACATTGCGATGACCGCAAGAATTCCGCCGCCGACCACCGTCCGTTTTTTAAAAATACGCTCTGATTTTTCATTCAGCGAGTCCCGAAGGACGAAATAAATCAGAATCGTAATCGCTTCGCAGACAAAGGTATTTCTTCTTCCGGTAAACAGGGTTGCGAGCAGATAAACGCCGTAAACCGCCATCGGCAGCTTAAGCTGTTTCCGGCTTGGCATCGTGGCGAGAAAGACTGCAAACGACGGAACAAAAAACATGGAAAGCCGGCTGACCGCGGATGGAATGCTTGCGGCGTTAACCTGAGTGAAGGAACCCAGATATCCGCTTCTGAGGACATTGAGAATGGACTCCATCAGCGTATAGAAGGAAGCCAGAGAACTGCCCAGCAGAACAACCGTACTGATCTGCCGGATGATCGGAAGCAGCGGGTTTTGCGACACGGCGGCCCAGCCGTTTTCTCTGACGGATTTCTCCCGTTTGGCAAACATCGGCCCGGCCAGCCGATAAGCGGCATAAATGCTTAAGAGACAAAGCGTAACAACCTGGAGCGCGACAAACAGATTATAAAAGTTTTCCGCCTCCAGATAATAAAGGATTTCAGAATAATGTGCCAGAAAAGACACATAGACGCGTCCGAGCAAAAGAATATTGTATGTTCCGACAAAGACAAGAAAGGGAAAATCGCGCCGAACATTGGGAATCAGATCACAGACAATGGCAAAATTCATTACGATATTCGCGGCAAACATCAGATTCGCGGCGGTCTCATAAAAAAAACCGCCGAACGCCGTCAAAAGATCTGCCGTAAGCATCAGCAGCAGGGTAGTACCGAACAGGATCGTATTCCTGAAGCCGCTTTTTGCCGAAAATCCCGTCATGATACTCCTCCATTTTACTATCCATATGGAAAACATTACTAAACCGATTATACCATTAAATCGAAATATTGCCAGCTTTCGGCGGAAAATTCATTTAGCTCTCATTTTTTCCGCCGCTTCCCGGCTCGGTTCTGCGAAAACGGTTTTATTTTTTACATAAATCACCATGCCCGGCTTCGCCCCCTGGGGGTTTGGACACATTTCTTACAAGGGTATAATCCACCGCGACATTGGAGGATTCCCTGCCGCGGCTGTAGGTGGCCGCGAGAAGAGCGGCCTGCGCAATGCCGACGGGGGTCGCCTCCCTCCCCTGAGTAAACAGGACGACATGGGAACCTGGGATATTTTTTGTGTGGAACCAAAGATCGTTTTTGCCGGCCTGCCTGAGTGTGAGAAGATCGTTCTGG
Source organism: Caproicibacter fermentans (assembly GCF_014303955.1). Lineage (NCBI taxonomy): Bacteria > Bacillati > Bacillota > Clostridia > Eubacteriales > Acutalibacteraceae > Caproicibacter > Caproicibacter fermentans. The sequence continues at coordinate 871,749 of NZ_CP060286.1, forward strand.
CTGTTGTTTCTTCCGACCAGAATGCGAAACCCGTCGGAAGATTCGAACTGCATCGGCCCCTGAACGGCAGACCGCCGCTTCGTTCCCCTCTGCACACGGAGATATCCTTCTCCGGCGAGCTCTTCGCGAATCTCGTTCAGGTCCCTCTCGTCTGCGGCACGGCTCAGCTCTTCAAACACCGTATCCAGATACGCAAGCTCATGCTCCGCCCGCTGAATCTGCACGGTAAGAATTTCCTCCGCCGTGCGCTGTTTGCGGTATTCCTTGTAATATTTCTGCGCGTTTTGCGCCGGGGAGAGGGTCGGATCCAGCGTAATGGTAATGTTCGGCTGCCCTTCCTCATAAAAATTCTCCAGTACGGCGGAGCTCCATACCTTTTCCAAACGGTACAGGTTGGCGTTAATCAAATCGCCGTATATCCGCAGAATATCCCGTTTCGCACACTGCTCCAGCTCCGCCCGCTGTGCGTTGATTTTTCTGCTCAGGCGGTCGGAGGCGTTCGTGAGAACCCTCAAAAGGTCCTGGGACCGTACTTTCATGCGGGCGATACGGTCGCGTTCCTCGTAAAAATCGTCGAGAAGAGCGGAAAAGCTCTCCTCCTGCCTGACAATCGCCGCGCTGCCATATTGACCGATCCGCAGAAAGGAAAAATCAAGCGGTTTTCCGTCCGACGCACGCGCGATCCACGGAGCGCCGGAAACGTCCCCAACCGTGCCGGAAACGCGTTCCAGAAAAAAGGCGAGACGATCCCATTGTTCCGGCGTCATTGCGCGCAGAGTCATTTCTTTGCCGTGCCCCGTGAGAAAAGCAAGTTCCCTGCAAACGACTGGCGACACGCCCTGAAGGGCGGAAAGCAGCGCCTTGGAAAGCTCCATATCCCCGGGAATCGCCCGCAGACGGGCCAAAATCTCATCCCGGCCGGACGACAGCAGGCACAGCTTGTCCTGCGGCGGCGGCAAACGGTACGGAAGGCCGGGCAGCACCAGCCGTCCGGAGGTCATCCCCGCGTCAACCCTCCGCAGCGCATCGACGATGGCGCCGTCGCCGTCGATCAGAATAATATTGCTGTAACGGCCCATAACCTCCATGGCGACGGTAAGCCTGACGGCGTCGCCCAGCTCGTTCACCGTGTCAAAGTCCAAAAAAAGAAGACGTTCCAGCTGCGGCTGTCTGATGCCGGCAAGGCGCGCCCCCGAAAGTTTTTTTCTCAGCAGCATGCAGAGCATCGGAGGTTCTTTGGGATTTTCAGGTGCATGGCGGGTAAAGTGAATGCGCGCGCTGTCTGCCCTTGCGGACAGAAGCAGACGAAACGCGCCGTCCCTGGTCCGCAGCATCAGCAAAATTTCTTCCCGATTTGGCTGATAAATTTTATCCACTCTGGCTCCGGCCGCCGTTTCTTCAATTTCGCGCTTCAGATGACGCAGAAACGCCCCGTCCAGTGCCATTCTTTTCCCTCCGTATCGTTATAGATAATGTGCCGGCCCGTGCATCGCGCCCGACCGGATAAACCTGACATCCTGAAAACGTTCCCCAAGCTTCTGCATCAGGAACGGAATCACCGGATCCTCCGTTTCGAAATGACCGGCCTCAACCATCGTGACGCCGAGGCTCTCCGCGTCCAAAAGAATGTTGTGCTTGCATTCTCCCGTGACAAACGCCTGGCATCCGGCCTGAGCCGCGTCGTAAAGATATTCGGCTCCGCCGCCGCCGCATAGTCCGACCGAGGTAATCCGTTTTTTCCCGTCCGTAAAGCGGACGCCCTCGCACCCAAGCGCGTTCTTTACAAACTCGGCAAACTCTCGGGGACCGTACTCCCGGTCCGTCTCGCCGCAAAGTGCCTCGGCGAGGCCGCACGCCGAATTCTCGCGCAGCATGCGGACATTTTTCAGTCTGAGGCGTTCGGCCAGGCAGTCGTTGACGCCGCCGGGCGCCATGTCGAGATTCGTATGAGCGCAGATTGCGGCAATGGAACTGCCGGCCAGCAGATAAGGCACGGAATTTGTGCTCAGCTTTTTCAGCGGATGAAAAATCACCGGATGATGACTGATAACCAGCTGCGCCCCCAACCCGGATGCTTCCAACACGACTTCAGGCGTAATATCCAGGGAAAGGACGGCGGCGGTGACCTCAGTGTTTTCATCCCCGACCAATAAGCCGGGGTTGTCGAAGCTCATTGCCGTGCGAAACGGGGCAAAACCATCGATAAACCGATAAATATCGCCTGTAGTTGTCATAACGCAACCCCTCTTCTCATGAAACCGATTCGGATTTCAGAATTTTATCAATTTCAGCCGCAAGGGACATAAAATGCCTCGCTTCCTGGATGCTTCCGGTTTTAAGAAGCCCGTTTGCACGCTTTTCCAAGCGCCGTTTTTGAATCGTCAAATACTTTTTTCCGCTCTCCGTTTCCGCCGTCATTCTGCCGATATAACGAAAAAGCTCGTTTTCCCGCGGCTGCCGCGGACAGAAAGAAACCTGCATGACAGCATAAACATGGCCTTCTTCTTCGACGGCCTGCTCCCGCAGTACAAAATATCCTTCGCGGGCAAGGTATGTCCGCAGTTCCTCCGCTTTTGTCATGGGCTGAAGAATCAGGCGGCGTTCCGGGTCCCGCAGCCAGGGGGCCTGCTCCAGAATCTGAACCATCATCAGGCCGCCCATCCCCGCGATGACAATATCCTCGGCCTCACAAGGCTCGATTTGCTCCAAACCGTCCGAAAGGCGTACCGAAACAACATTCGAAACACCGTAGCGTTCAATGTTGGCGCGGGCTCTGCTGAGAGGACCTGGCCGAAGATCGGCGGCTACGGCGCTGCGGACCAGTCCCTGCTTTGCAAGCCAGACCGGCAGATAGGCGTGGTCGGTTCCCACATCCGCAAGCGCTGTGCCGCGGCGAACCAGAGAAGCGCAGAGCGCGAGCCGGTTTCCCAAAGAAAACAAAGGGCGCTTGCAGCCGGACATGCCGGACGGCCGCCCGGCAGAGCTTCTGTCGGGCGGCCGTTTGCTGTTACTGGCGGGCGGCGAGGTGTTCATTCAGCTTCTGAACCATTTCCTCAACGTCCACGCCGTGAACGACGCAGGCTTCTTCCAGCGATTCGCCGCGCGAAGCCGGACAGCCCAGACAATGCATTCCCATCTCCATAAAAAAGGGCACCGTGCTTTCGTCAAGATCCAGAATCTCTCCGATTAAAGACTGTTTTGTAATTGATGTCATCGTTGTATCCTCCAAGAATAGGTAAAATTCATAAAAAAGGGACACGCTTATTATAATACCCATGCAAAATCTTTGCAATACCTTTCTACAGGCGGGCGATACTCCTATCAACCAATCACCAATTAATGGGTGCCTGTAAAAAAACTTTCGTTTATAAATTACAAATCCCCAACCATTTTTATTGATATCTGAGAATGATGCTAGTATACTGGACTTGTTAGCGCCTTAGCAAATCTGTCAAAAACGGGAGGAAAACAAATTGACATCGTATCACTTTTTATTTGATTTGGCTTTGATTCTGCTCAGTACCAAGCTTTTCGGCCTGCTGACAAGAAAAGTCCAGATGCCTCAGGTGGTCGGCGCTCTGCTCGCGGGCCTGATTCTAGGGCCGGCCATGCTGAACATCCTGAAGGAAACTGATTTTATTTCAAAAACCGCTGAAATCGGCGTTATCGTCCTGATGTTTACGGCAGGGCTGGAGACCGATTTTCAGGAAATGAAAAAGACGGGAAAAGCGTCTTTTCTGATCGCCCTGGTCGGCGTTCTCATACCACTGGCCGGCGGTTACGCTGTGGCGGCAATGTTTAACAAAACCATGCTGCCCCAGGTCGACGTCAGCCTGTTTCTGCAGAATATTTTTATCGGGGTCATTCTTACGGCGACCTCCGTGAGCATTACAGTCGAAACGCTGAATGAAATCGGTGCGCTGAACACCCGGTCCGGAAACGCGATTCTCGGGGCCGCGGTGATCGACGACGTGCTCGGCATTGTCTGCCTGACTATCGTCACCAGTGTCGCGGATCCTTCGGTCAATATCGTGATCGTCCTGCTGAAAATCGTCGGCTTCTTTATCTTCGCGGGCGTCGCGGGATACATATTCTATCTTCTGTTTACCAAAATGATTAATCGGAGCGACAAGGATCTGCGGCGTTATGTTATCCTTGCTTTCGTTTTCTGTCTTTTGCTTTCTTACTGCGCAGAGCGTTTTTTCGGTGTAGCCGATATTACGGGCGCATATATTGCGGGCCTGATTCTTTCGAACACCAAGGAGACCAAGTACATTACTTCCCGCTTCAACACCGTTTCCTATGCGCTTCTCTCCCCGATGTTCTTCGCCAGCATCGGCATTAACGTTACCTTACCGGAAATGTCATCTTCTATTCTATGGTTTTCCGTTCTGCTGACGATCGTCGCCGTTTTAACCAAGATTGTCGGCTGCGGACTGGGGGCCAGATTATGCAGGTTCACAGGAAGGGAAAGCCTCCAGATCGGCGTAGGCATGATTTCCCGCGGCGAAGTAGCCTTAATTGTAGCAAATAAGGGATTCGCACTGAAAATGATGTCCCCCGTTTATCTGGGTCCCGTTGTTTTGACGGTGATTCTGACGACGATCCTGACCCCCATTCTTCTGAAAATCGTGTATCGGAACCAGGACCTGACGCACAATTCTCCGGAAATGTTCGAAAATAAAGTCGGCGAACATTATCAGGCTCAGGAAAATTACGATAAAGGATAAACGCTGAGACACCGCATAAAAGGGGGTGTTGCAAAATGAAAATTTTGCAACACCCCCGTTCATGTTGAAAAGTGATCTAAATACGAAGCTTTTGTTGAAAACTTTGCGAGACAAATCGTCGAAATAGGAATAGCAATGCTAAGCTCCGCCGTAAAGCGAAGCTGAAAAATCAATCATTTTCTGTTTTTCTGGAATCTACTCTTTTTGAAGGCAAAACAAATGTGTTTTTAACCTTCCTGTGTTGCATTTCGCACAGAGCTTGTTCAAGTTGTAGCCCATGCACAAAAGGTAAAGCTCCGTTGAAATGTTTGCCCGGCCCCGGGTAAGAAAGCGCTTGAATTTGCGGTTGCTTTTCAGAACGCCGAAGGCCCCTTCCACCTGGATAGAGCGGTTCATCCGAAGCGTAATTCCACGTTCGGTTTTAATGTTTTTCCGGGAATCGTCACTCAGGCGAACCAAATCCGTTTTCACTCTCAGTTCTTTCGGCGTGCCGCTTTTTGCCTTGCAGCAAGCTTCACGGCACGGGCAGCCGACGCAGCTATCGCACCGGTAATACGCCGTCGTTGGGAAATATCCCTGCCGATTCCGCTGCGTACTTTCGTGATGGAAAAGAAGCTTTCTGCCGGCCGCGCAGACATAGCAGTCTTGCTGTTTGTCATATTGCATATTCTCCCGGCGGCCGATCTGCTGCCTGAACTTTTTGTTTTTTTGTGCTTCGTAGTTGATGGGTTTGATGAAGCTGGTCTGCCCGTTTCCCTCCAGATACAGGTAGTTGTCCAGACTTTCATAGCCCGCGTCCGCCACAATATCCCGGTAGCGTTCCCCATGCTGCTGTTCGAGTCTGCGCAAAAAGGGTCGCAGCGTCCCGCTGTCCGTCCGGTTCGAAAAAGCCGCGGCGCCTGTGATGTACTCGCTGTTCACGGCAATCTGCACATTGTAGCCCGGTTTGAGCTGCCCGTTGCGCATATGGTCTTCCTTCATATGCATAAAGGTGGCATCCGGATCTGTTTTGGCATAACTGTTACGACTGTTTCCCATTAAAAACAGCTTCTTCTCATAGCCCTCCCACTTTTCCAGCAATGTAAAAATCTTCTCATACGCCCGCTGCCGGGGCGGCTTGCGGCGACCGGCTCCATGTACAAAATGAATTCCGTTTTTCTCACAGGCCGCCTTTTCCGATTTTACCAATTCACGGAACTTTTTCAGGGTCACATTGCCGGAAATTCCACGGCTTTCAAATTCCTCACGCACGGCATCCTTCACTTTGGCCAAATATTTCTCCGTCGTCTTGCGCCAGACAAACGTGTAGCGGTTCGCCCGGCTCTCCAGCTTGGTGCCGTCGATGAATACCTCGTCGTGCTCCGTCTCGCCCATCTGTTCCAGGCGCCGGACAAATTGGTAAAACAAATCTTCCACCGCTTCTTTGGTGCGTCCGGTGCGAAACCTCGCAAACGTGCTGTAGTCCGGCACCGGTTCTCCATTGAGCAGCCACATGAAGTCCACGCGTTTCCGGCAGGCCTCCTCCAGCTTTCGCGTCGAGTAGATGCCGCACATGTAACCGTACACCAATACCTCAAAGATGATCCGGGGTTCAGCCGCCGATTTCCTTCCCTGTGAAGAATAGGCGCGATACAGTTCCCTGTAATCCAGTTCCTCAAGCTGCGCGCTGGCAAGCCGTACCGGATCATCCTGCGGTATTGTTATTTCCATATCCATTGGGAGCGTCAACTGTTGATTTTTTCGCTCAAATCTGTTATGCTCTAAGAGCTTTTTATTTTCTTTCACAACTAAATTTTAAAGCAAAAAGCCGGAGCTGCCAATACCTTTTCGTATGGTTGCTCCGACTTTTTTTCGTGCCGTTTTGCAACACCCCCTTTATCATCATATATTTTCCGCAGGATAGTACCAGTTGTCCCCTTCCTGCTTTTTCGCAATATACATCGCACGGTCTGCCTTTACAATCAGTTGATCGATCGAATCCCCGTCCTGCGGGTAAAAACTGACTCCGACGCTCAGACAGATTTCCACCGAAATCCCATTGCAGACAATGGCGTCCCGCTTTGCCTGAAGAATCTTGGACACGACGATTTTATAATTGTCAGGTGCGTTAATCTGCGGAAGCAGGATCAGAAATTCGTCTCCCCCGTAACGGGCCACAACATCGTTTCTGCGCGTTGCCGCAGTCAGGATTCCCGCAATCTGAACCAGGACCTTGTCTCCGGCTTCATGGCCGTATGTATCGTTGATCTGCTTGAAATTATCCACATCGATAAACATGAGTCCAAGGACCTCATGATTCCGCTCCGCCGCGCGGAGAAATTTTTCCGCCAGTTCATAAAACAGCGCCCGATTGGCAACCCCGGTCAACTGGTCGTAATAGGCGAGGCTTTGAATGGCTTTTTCCTTCTGTTTCAGCTCCTGATTCAGAAGGCGAAGCTGACTGATGCTTTCTCTGAGCTGACGAATCCGCTCGAAGGAATCCGTCACCTCCGTAAATTCCAGAAGAAGGCGTTTTTGGTCCTCTTCCATAAAACGGGTTACCCTAATATTGTATTTTTCTCGGCTGTCGATTAATTTTTCATGCATGGCGGCGGAAAAAAAAAAGGCTATGCCCCTGCTCCAGCGCATCCATCAGGGAAATTTGAAAATACGGGCTGTTAAAACCGGGAATAAGCTCCGGCAAACTGCCGCACTTTCTATCTTCACTGTGTCTTTTTATAAAGCGAAGCATAAAGCGGTTTTGAAATAATATTTTCATCTTCTCATCGACAATGAGAATTCCAAGATTCAGATGATCCAGCACCTCATGAGTAACCGTATCCATTAAAGCCCCGCCTCAATTCCGTCAAGCAAACGAAACAGCTCCTGAAAGGATTCCACCATTAAATCAATGATAACCGCACCCTCTATTTCTGTATCGTCGATCAGAAAAGTAACAAACAGGATCATAAAGGAATGGTTTTTTTCACCGTCGAGATCTTTGTTGAAATCGATCCGGTTATAGACCGCCACCTGTGGAAGGTCATAGTTCAGCTGAATATTGATCAAATTTCCAAGTTCTCCGAGGATACAGTTGAGCAGAATATTCCCGATTTCCCGGATCACGTCAAAATCGACATCGGTAAAAGCGGTGTCTTCCGGCGCAAGAGAGCCTTCTCCGGAGCAAAGGGCCACAAATTTCTTTATTTTATCGGCCGGAAACACCAGGTTTGCTTTTCCCGTCAGGCTATTTGTAAAGGAAATCGTCGATACCATCAGCGCCGCATCGAAAAATCCTGAGAACTGATCGCCGAGCTGTTCGCCGGACTCGGTTTCAGGAATTATGATTTTGGGTATCTGCAGCGCAATCCTTTTTTGGACAATTTCGGATAACATATCCGCCGCTTTCCCCATGCCGATATTAAACAGCTCGCTTAAAATATCATAACGAAAGCATTCCCGATCCATTTTTATCGTCCTTTATCATCCGGTCGCACAGCAACCGCATTTTTTCATCATTCAGGGGTTTGTTGACAAAAGCCAGAACATTCTGCGCCTCGATTTCCTCCCGAACGCTTTTCTGGACATCCGCGGTGACAACAACAACGCCGGAGCCGCCTTCCTTCTGAACGATGCGAACCAGTTCAGCTCCGCTTAATTTCGGCATTAAAAGGTCGATGAAAATAAAATCCGGTTTCAGATTCCGAAATTTCTCCAGGCCTTCCTCCCCGTCGGAAGCAAAACTGATTTCTATAACCTCACCCTGCATAACTTTTTTTAATAAATTAGCGGTTACTTTTTGAGAAAAAACAGAATCATCCACTATGAGGACATGAATCATAACGTTTGTTCAGCCTCCAGCAGTTATCGAAGCAATAAGAAATAATAAGACAATTTTCTTAATCATAACATGGCGACAAAGCAATGTCAATAAAACCGTTGAAAGTGACTGCTGCAGCGCGAATTTTAACATTGCCGGAAGCTGCCGCAAAAATAAAAAAAGCAGGGAAAAGAGACAATAAACCCTTCTCTTTTCCCCGGCAGACTTTCATTTTTACGATTCAAAAAACACTCTGATTCCTTCGTAGGTCATATAGATGTCCAGCTTGGAAACGACTTCAAAGGGAGAATGCATGGACAATACCGGAACTCCGATGTCAACCACGTCAACATTCAGATTGGCGACATACATGGCAACCGTTCCGCCGCCGCCGGCGTCCACCTTTCCAAGTTCACCGATCTGCCAGAGCACCCCGTTGGCCTCAAACAGGCGCCGAATTTCCGAGACAAATTCGGCGGAAGCTTCGCTGGAGCCGCTCTTGCCGCGTCCGCCTGTATATTTGCACATTCCAACCCCTCCGTTCAGGAAACAGGAGTTGGCCGCCTCGTACACGTCAGCATAGTTCGGATCGTACGCAGCCGTCACGTCGGCGGAAAGACATTTCGAACGGCTGAGGACGTGCCGTCCCTCCAGACCCTCGGCCTGCGCCAGATCGGCGATAAAATAACGCATAAACTGGCTGTTCAGGCCCGTATTTCCGTCGCTGCCGATTTCTTCCTTATCCGCAAGGACGCTCAAAACCGTGTGTTTCGGAGTTTTCATCTGAAGCGCGGCCATCAGAGCCGGGTAAGCGCAGACTCTGTCGTCGTGCCCGTAAGCGCCGATCATGCTGCGGTCAAATCCGATGTCCACGGCGCCAAACGCGGGAACAAGCTCCAGGTCGGCGGATACGAAATCTTCTTCCGTCATTCCGTATTTCTCATTAAGAATTTTCATCAGGTTGAGTTTTATCAGATTTTCGCCTTCCTCCACACGAACCGGACGGCTGCCGGCCAGTATGTTCAGGTTCTCTCCCTCAATCGCCTTGGAAAGTGTTTTCTGCATCTGTTCGGACGCGAGATGGGGCAAAAGATCTGTGACGGTAAACTGAGGATCGCCCGGTTCTTCTCCGACACGCAGGTCCACATGAGTGCCGTCTTTCAAAACCACCCGTCCGTGCAGGGACAGCGGAACAGCCGTCCACTGGTACTTTTTGATTCCGCCGTAATAATGTGTTTTAAACAGCGCCAGCCCGTCCTTCTCATAGAGCGGATGGGGCTTGAGGTCCAGTCTGGGGGAGTCGATATGCGCCGCGGCAATCCTCACGCCGTCGCGGCATCCTTCTTCTCCGATTACGGCCAGAATTACCGCTCTGTTCCGGTTGTTGTAATAAACCCGGTCTCCGGGCTGATAGTGCTTTCCCTGTTCATAAGGGACAAAACCGGCCTTTTCCGCCGCGTCAATGGCGAAGCACGCCACTTCCCGCTCCGTTTTTGCCCGCCCGATAAAGCTGCGGTAGCCCTCGCAGAAGCGGTCCGCCTGCTCGGCCTTTTCCTTCGGCACCTTAGCAAAACCGTTTTTTCTGTCGATCAGAAGCTTTTTGGTCAGTTCCTTGATTTCTTCACTTTTTTCCATGGTTCGACTCTCCTTTATATTTGATAAAGTTTTTTATACTTTTCATAGCTTTTCATAACGGCGTCCGCATAATTTCTTGTTTCCGAATAGGGAATCCGGGTTAAAGTTTTCCCGTCCGACGAGATTTCGGAATTCCTGAGCCAGCCGTCCACCGTTCCGGATCCCGCGTTATACGCACAAAGGGCGGTGCGAAGCACTCCGTATTTTGTCACCATCATGGACAAATACCGGCACCCGTAGCGGATGTTAACCTCCGGTTGAAGAAGATCCTGTTCGGTATAATGGTCGTTCTGGCTTTCCTGAAGCCAGTTGAACGTGTCCGGCATTAACTGCATCAGGCCAAGCGCTCCGGACCGGGATTCCGCTTCCGCGTCAAAATTGCTCTCCGATCGAATCACCGCGTAAACAAGCGCGGGCTCCAGCCCGTATTCCCCGGCATACTTTTCGACATAGTCAGAATAACGAAGCGGATAGACCGATTTTTCAAAACGGTTGAACCCGATTCGGAGAGCCAAAGCAGCCGCAATCAGCAGGGCCGCCAGCAGGACTAGTGACTTCCAGAGTTTTTTCTTTTTAGAGCGCTTCATTCTCCTCCCCCAGAATTTGTTTCAGCAAGCAAGAGACGCTTGCCTCCAAAATATCATAACCGATAGAACCGCTGAAAACATGCCCGGCTCGCTTTTCATAAAATTCATTCGGATTCTGCGCACTCATGCGTTCCTTCGCCGCTTCCTCCGACAAGCCGTCGCGATTCATAATCCTTTTCAGCCGGGATTCGGCCGGAGCCGTCACCGCGACGCTTGTGTCGCAAAGCGAATCGGCGCCGCTTTCAAACAGGAGGGGAGCGTCAAGAATCACGGCGACGGAATCGCCGCTCTGCAGCTCCTGAATCCGCCGCACCGTCTCTTTCAGAATAACGGGATGTGTAATCTGATTCAAACGGAGGGTTTTTGCCGGGTCGGCAAACGCCCGTTTCGCAAGCAGACGCCGGTCGAGCCGTCCGTCGGCATTCACAAGATCCGCCCCGAACTCCTCTTTTAGCTCCGCCAGACACTCCGCGTTCTGAACGGCTTCCCTCGCCAACAAGTCCGCGTCGATTACGGCGCAGCCAAGCTTTTGAAAAACCGACGCCACGGTGGATTTTCCCGCCCCGGTCGGTCCCGTCAGCCCGATGACCGGCTTAATCAAGCTGCAGCACCTCGAATCCCGCCGCCCGCATCAGTCGGTTGTAAACGGCAAGGCCGACCCCGTCGGGAGCCGGACAGCGCGCGTAAACCGTTTTTGCCCCGAGATCGTCCAGCCGCCGAAGGGCCTCAAAAAGCTCCCTTGCCTGCGCTCCGGTGTCTTTTTCCGCTCCGTAGCATACGGCCGGGACCTTCAGCAGTCTGTCCTCGCCGTCGTAGCAGAGCGCCGCAACGCCCGGTTCCGCGTGAGAATTTACAAATGCAAAATAAGATTTTTCGCCGCCGCTCAGAATCACCACATTCGCCTTCGGGGAATAATGCTTGTATTTCATCCCGGGCGACAGCGGTCTCGCCCCCTTTGGCAGAGGGTTCATGACGGCAGGATCCACGTCCACCCGGCCCAGCACGGCCCGCAGCTGATCCAGTGTGATTCCGCCGGGTCTGAGCAGCCGCGGCGGGTCGGAAACCAGCGTTACGATTGTGGATTCCACACCGACTCCGCAGGGGCCGCCGTCCAGGACGGCGTCGATTTTACCGTCCATGTCCCGCATCACATGCCCCGCCGTTGTGGTGCTGGGCAAACCGGACCGGTTTGCAGAAGGCGCGGCGATAGGGACATCCGCGGCGGTGATCAGAGCCCGCGCAACCGGATGCGAGGGAAAGCGGATTCCAACGGTCGGCAATCCTGTGCTGACCTCGTCCGGAATCAGTTCCGATTTCTGCAATACCATGGTGAGCGGCCCGGGCCAATACGCCCGCGCAAGCTTTTTCGCCGATTCAGGCAGATTTGTAACCAGCCGGTCAATCTGTTCCATGCCTGAGATATGGACGATCAGCGGATTGTCCTGAGGCCGGCCTTTCGCTTCAAAAATTTTTTTGACAGCCTTTCCGTCCAGTGCGTTTGCGGCAAGGCCGTAGACGGTTTCCGTCGGCATACCGACAAGGCCGCCGTTTCTTATTATATGGGCCGCGGTTTCAATCGATTCGCCTTTCGCCGCGTCAAGGTAAACTGTTTTCATTTTATTCTCCAGAATTTGTTCCGTTTTCAGCAGAGTTCTTTAGTTTTTCCGCCCGGTCCGCCGCGATCAGAGCGTCCAGAATTTCATCGAGGTCCCCATTGAGGACCGCATCCAGCCGGTACAGCGTCAGGCCGATCCGGTGATCCGTCACGCGTCCCTGCGGATAGTTGTAAGTGCGAATCCGCTCCGAACGGTCGCCCGTTCCAACCTGAGAACGTCGTTCGGCCGCCACCTGATCGTCCTGTTCCTTTTGTTTGATTTCATATAATCTGCTGCGCAGAATTTTCAGAGCCCTGTCCTTGTTTTTGTATTGGCTGCGTTCGTCCTGACACTCCACCACCATGCCGGTGGGAAGATGGGTCACGCGGATGGCGGACGATGTTTTATTGATGTGCTGGCCCCCGGCGCCGCTGGAACGGAACGTGTCGATTTTCAGATCGTTCGGGTCCAGTTCAAACTCCACCTCCTCAACTTCCGGCAGCACCGCAACCGTCGCTGTCGAGGTGTGAATCCGTCCCTGCTGCTCCGTCTCAGGCACACGCTGAACGCGGTGGACCCCGCTTTCGTATTTCAGGCGGGAGTAAGCTCCGTCGCCCGTTATCATAAAGCTGATTTCCTTAAAGCCGCCCAGCTCGGTTTCATTGGCGTTCATGATTTCCGTCCGCCAGCCCCTTGACTGGGCATACATGCTATACATACGGTACAGAACGCCGGAGAACAGGGCGGCTTCCTCCCCGCCCGCTCCGCCGCGAATTTCAACAATGACGTTTTTTTCATCGTTCGGGTCGCGGGGAAGCAGCAGAAGCTTCAGCTCTTCGCCGATGCGTTCGCGGTCCACGCGCGCCGTGCTGATTTCTTCTTCCGCCATATGCCGAAGCTCCCGGTCGGACTCATCCTCCAGAATCTGTTTCGCTTCGTCTTCCGCTTCCTCGGTTTTCCGGAATTCGCGGTATTTTTCCACAATCGGTTCGATGGAACGGACCTCTTTCATCAGTTCCCTCGATTGCTCCGGGTCGCACGCCACGACCGGGTCACATAATTTCCGGTTCAATTCTTCATATCGTTTTTCAAAGACCGTCAAGTTTTCAAACATCACAATTCTCCTTTGTTTTTAAGCAGTGAATCCAAAGGAGAGCTATAACTCATCCTGGCTGGTTTCCCGGATGATTTTTTTAATATTCTTTTCGCACTTCAAACGCGGAACCATAATTTCATGGCCGCATTTTTGACAGCGGATTTTAAAATCCATGCCGGAGCGCAGCACCAGAAACGTATTGCATCCGCACGGATGCGGCTTCTTCATCTGAAGTACGTCTCCCGGTCTGACGTCCATGGGCGCACCTCTCTTCCATCGCAATTAAAAGACCACAGTCTTTAGTATAGACCAAAATTCGCCAAACGGCAATATCCGCCGTGCAGTTTTTCAGGCGACTTGCGGTTTGCCCAAGTTCGGCATATAATAAAGCCATTCTGAACGATAAGGCTGGGATTATTATGGGAACCAAAGAGCAGATTCTCAATCGTCTTCGTGAAAACGGAGAGTACATCTCCGGGGAGGAACTCAGCGAACAATTACATGTTTCCCGCACGGCGGTTTGGAAATACATCAACTCGCTGAGGGAGGAAGGTTACGGCATCGTTTCGGCGACAAACCGCGGATACCGTCTGGAAAGCTGCCCGGACCGTTACTCAGAGGCCGAAATCGGCGCCGGTTTGGAAACGGAGTTTTTAGGCAGGAATATTTACTGCTTCGATACAATCGATTCGACCAATGAGGAAGCAAAGCGCCGAGCGCTCACCGGCGCTCCGAACGGCAGCGTATTTGTTTCGGAACAGCAGACCGGGGGCAAGGGCCGCCTTGGCAGAAGCTTCGCTTCCCCCGCGGGAACCGGACTGTGGTTCACCGTTCTGCTCCGGCCCGGAATCCTGCCGCTGCGCGTCTCCGTCACGACCCTGCTTTCGGGGCTAGCCGTAGCCAGAGCCATCCGCTCCCTTTCCGGATGCGACGCCAGGATCAAATGGCCAAACGACGTCGTCATCGGGAGCAAAAAGGTCTGCGGGATTTTGACGGAAATGACGGCAGAGGTCGACCGCATTGAATTCGTCGCGGTCGGAATCGGGGTCAACGTAAACAACACGGCTTTTCCCGAGTCCCTGAGGGAAAAAGCTATTTCCATCCGCATGGCGGGCGGAAAACCGCTGCGGCGCGTTTCTCTTTTGCAGGAAATTCTGATTCAGTTTGAAACTCTGCTGAAACAAAACGCCGAAGCAGACCCCGCGTTTTGGGAAGAATACAAAAGCTTGTGCGTCTCCCTTGATCGCCAGGTCGAATTCACACGCAGAGGCGCGCAGGTAAAGGGAGTCGCCGCGGACATTTCCAGCGGCGGCGAGCTGATCGTCGAACTGGAAGACGGAACAAGGGAAACCGTCACTGCCGGAGAAGTCAGCGTACAGGGGATCTACGGGCATTAAACGACGGCGTCCAGCGCAAAGTCAGCGCGGACGCCGCTTTTTTATGAACTGCGAAACTGCCTAACCGTATTGCGGCTTCGTTAAGTTACATGATATAGCTGCGTGATCGTTCCAAGGTCATGCGTATTCCCTTCGTCGTCCACCAAATAAGTCTGGATTTCATAGCGGAATTCGGAAAATGCAAACGTGCCGTTCGGGTAATACGCCTCCCGGCGCGTCCTTTGGACGCCTCTATAGAAATGGGAAAAACCGCCGACGTAGGCCAGGCCCTGAAACGCCACGGCGATTTCCGAAGCGGCAACCTGTGTTACCTTATCCGGCATCAGAGGAGTAAGTACCGCGGCAAACAGTCCCATGGCCTCCGCAGTATCCTTAAAGCTGAAGGTGCGCCAGCCCCAGCAGCCGCATTCGTTCCACGGCCCATAGAAAAGCCCCGGAACCGTGTCCTCCCCCCGGCCTCCGGTCAGAAGAGTCTGAAACCACATCTTCTTATCCGCTGAAACCAGGATGAAACAGCGTGAAAGCCAACGCCAAACCGACAGCATTCTTTTTGTTTTGATCATCTCATTACCTCCTTGATTTTACCACGGTTGACTGGCTTACAACAGCAGAAAATCCTTTCGCCGAAATCAGAACATTGGAATCACATCCTTTCCATTCAATCGTCTCTTTTCCGCTGACTTTCCAGCGAGGAGCGGTTTGTGTCCGCAAATTATCTTCTTATCGTTAAAAGCCTTGATTGTTTTTTCCATCAAGCAATATAACCACTTGGCGACACGATTTGTTACAAAAGAAATTTAAATTTGTAGCAATCAATAAAATTGATATCTTACTTTTGTGAGTTATAATGGATTTTTAAAATTTCAGCGTAAACAAAAGCAGCGCCGGGTTCGAGACCGGGCGTTGCTCTCATATTTTATTGGAAGCGTACCTTCACAAATATTTAAAAATAGGCTTTCATGTTTAAAACTCATTCGTTACATATCAAGATCAATCTCTACTAAATAAGGGGGTAAGAATTCCTGCATCCTGCGCTTCTTTCATTATCGCAATTCCTTCAAGCGATTTATAATCTTCTTTGCAAAGTTATCTATAATTGAAAGCCTATCTAATATTCTAAGACGCCCATATATCCTGTACTAAATATATCAAAGACAACTTTGTGTCAAAAACGATATATAATTTAGTTTGACTATAGGATTTATTTAAAACTTTCCATTGATAATCATGAGAGAAATTGGGATATTTTTGTGTATCTACGTCTAATATTTTCAGAATCGCAATCATCTGCTCCTGCATCTCCGTGCTTTTTTGTGAGGACATTTTTTCTAAGAACGGTGCATCTCCCTGCGTGTCTGTTCCATTCAACGCATAAATTTCATATGTTTCCCTGTCACCCGTGCCGCCGGTTTCTGACACGGAATATTGCTTTTTAAAATTGCTCGGTACGATGAAACCCCAATCCTGATACATTCTAGTATCCGACGTAAAATACCCATAAAGGAAAAAACCGAGTGGAACCCCTAAAATGATCAAAAAAACAAGGATGATTCCCCGGTTGGATTTTTGCACGTTAATTCCTCCAAGCAATTATTTTTCAAAAATCCACGGAGCACGGCTCCATGGAGTAAAGGCAAATTCGATCAGAGCGGAAATCAGCAAAACCGTGAAAACAGCGGGAAGGACGAAGCGAAGCCTTGCAAAGCCATATGCAAGGAACCAGCCCAGAAACAGCAGGAACAGACCGAAAAGCACATTGAAGCCCAGTTCGCTCAGCCGGTAAGCCAAATCCGGCGGCCTGCCCGCTTCCTTAGCCGCGGCCCGGAATCCCTGCGTGTAGCAAATCATCCGGAACAGTGTTACAATCCAAAGCAGCGCCGCAAAAAGAGAGTTTATCATCCATATGTTCTTTCGCAAAGCTTTGCTTCCTCCTTGATCAAAAAGCTGTAAGAACGCGGAATAAAGAAACGGCAAATCCCGGCGCAGGTTTACGTCAGGATTTTTTACCTATTTTTGAATTTTTTCCTTGTCCCTGTCTTCGCTGATCTGCTGCTTCTCAGAACAATCGTGATCGGCTTTGCCATTCTGCTTCCCTCTGGACAGATACAGAAGATAGATTGCAATGCCAAAATTAACGATGACGGCAAAAAATGTAAACGGATGAATATAATCCACTAATCTTCTTCCCGTACTCAGGAAAGCAACCCATTCATATTCCGTTACCCATATTGACTGTACCGTATCGGCACAATACATCATATTAAAGAACAGCAGCGCAAGTCCAACTACTCTTATGAAAAGATTTTTCATTAATCCGAACCCCCTTTCCTGTAAAAATCAGCGGGCCAACAGCTTTTCTCTGACGGCCCGCTGTTATTGTTTGGGGTCACTACTTTGAAGTAGAGTCGGGGAAAGCTGCATTGAGACATTCCGTTGCTTTTTTTAATGTCGTTTGGAATTTCGTTAGACTGTCTCCCTTGCCGATGTCTTTTGTTTTAACAAATAACAGGTGTGAATTCCTGTTTTTCCCATCCGGTTGCAGACGGCGGCCCGAACCTCTATGTACTTGTGCTCAACTCGTTGTAAAAATTCTGTAGTGTTTTATAAATGGAATCATAATCATCTGCAACATAGAATCCGGTGATTAGCTTTCCTGAATACCCATCATATCCAACAAAACCGGAATCAAGAGTATAACTAAATTGTCCGGAAATGCCCTTGCAGGTACAGTCAATGGAGTAAGACCATCCGGAAGCCAATGAACCATCTCTAAAAGACAATTTTTGCGTGTCCAGTTCGTCAAACAGTGAACGTATCATCTCCTGATCCTCTGTCTCAAAGCTCTTTCCGGTATTTCCATCGCTGATTTTTACTTTTTCGATAGTGACATTCGCCTTATCATATCCATCAGAAAACAACATAGATTTCTCCGTTTTTGAGAGGAAGGGTAATTTCCCTGAACATCCCGAAAGGTTTATTATCAGGATAGATGAAAATATGCAACTGATTAATAAGACCACTTTTAATCGCAATCTTTTCATTTCCTCCTTCCTGCAAAATATAAAAGAAATATACGGCGACTTTTGTCATCCACCCCGCAATCGATTTTTTCTTGGCATTTATCAGAAAGTTTCAGATACTCCATCAGCATTGTCAGCTAAAGCGTAATCACTATCAAAGAAATTTGATTTGCTGACACTCCAACCGTCGAGAATGCGAAGATAATGGTTCCCTGTCCCTACCGCAAGCACAGTATGATTTTTATATTCTTTAGGGCTCATATCATTCCATAGAAGCAATAAAAATGGACCTCTTTGAATATAATAGACGCAATCATCATAAGATGTCGCTTTAAATGTGCAACCCACACCTAATTCGACATTACGACTCTCAGAATATTTTTGTATACCAGGTAATATGTCGGAAAGATAAGTACCTTTTTTACCGACATTCGTTTTTAAATCAGTATATAAATCCTGAAAAACACTACCGCTCCAAAGTGCGGATTTATAATTGTCAGCTTTTGTACCCCAATATTCTATAAAGTTTGTTGCGGCAGTTGGGGTACAATGATTGGAATACCCAGGAAAATCACCAGTCACATATACTTGATAATCAACATCCCATAGGTTAGGAATAGTATATGACTCATCCGATAACGTTGATGAAAGCAATGTGTTTTCATTTTTCTGTGCTTTTATAGTATTTAAATTCTTTTGAGCTTTATTACTTGTGATATTTTTGATTGTATTGTTATATCTTTTTTTCATATTTGAAATGTCACTTGTTTTCACTGTTACATCAGTATCTAATTCTTTATAAGTATTATCTTCTTGCTTATAGAAATCTAATCCTCCCGCATATACGATTTTATCCTTGCTTGTGATAACAGAATTTGTACGTTTTAGCATGTTATCAGCTATAAAATTGGCATCATAAGAGTAGGCGACTACTTTGGGGTTTTCACTTGAAGCACTTACAAAAATATATCCCTCGTTTAACCGAAACAAGTAATAACCTATTTGTTGATTCAAATCGTAAATTGGAGTTGCATTTTTTATAGTAGTTTGATCGCTCCATGAGCAATGATCATCAGTTGCGACAGAAGTTTTTATACATTGATTTGCCAAAAGGACAGCGTCGGCTTCCGAAATATAGGTGATTGCAGAATCCTTAACTCCTGAGTCTTTCACGCTGTCTACATTTTCATCCGCGAACGCGGACACGCACACCATCATGGACAGGGCAAAGACCAGAACCAGGCTGATCGCTTTTTTCCAAGTCTTTAACATTTTTCTACCTCCTAATTTTGTTTTGATTGACAGGCGTACAAAAGGAGGTCGCGTGGGGAGATTCTTCCCCGCTGACTGAACCAACGGTATCATCCTCTTTCTTTTTTATTTCTTCCCATGCGCATTGGAAAGTTCCTGTTTTTTCCTTAGTATTTTTTGTTCCGATAATATAACACCTGAGATCATCGTTTTGTTACACTATTTTCGATTAAAATTATATTATTTTGTATCAATGCTTTGTTTTTGCCATTATTGCTTTTATGAATTAACAAAAGCAAGTTTGGAATCTATCAACTGAATCAAATTAAGTCCCAATTTTCAAACAAACAGGTGCAAAACGCCCGGTGCGTTTTTAAACCACACCGGGCGCTGCTATTGAGAAAATTTATTTTTTCTTTTTAAAGCCGTCTTTGAGCGAAACGGAACGGTTGAACACCGGGTGCCCCGGTTTGCTGTCGCGGCTGTCCAAGCAGAAATAGCCCTGCCGCAGAAACTGGAACGCGGCGGGCGCCTTCTCTTCCGCCAGCCAGGGCTCCACCTTGCAGCCGTTAAGCGCTTTCAGGGAATTGGGGTTTAACTCTTCCAGAAAATCCCCCGCCTCCGGGTCCGGAACGGTAAACAGGCTGTCATACAGACGGACTTCCGCATCCACGGAGGTTTTGGCGTCCACCCAATGGATGGTGCTTTTTACTTTTCTGCCGTCCGGCGTATTGCCGCCGCGCGTTTCCGGGTCATATTCGGCGTATACCACCGTAATATTGCCGTTTTCGTCTTTTTCACAGCCGGTGCATTTCACCACATAAGCGGTTTTTAAACGCACTTCGTTTCCGGGGAACAAGCGGAAATACTTTTTTTCGGGGACTTCCATAAAGTCCTCGCGCTCAATCCACAGCTCGCGTGAAAAGCTGACCGGACGGGTGCCGGCCTCCGGACGCTCCGGATTATTCTCTACGTCGAACCGTTCGGTTTTATCCTCCGGATAATTCGTGAGAACCAGCTTGACCGGATCCAGAACCGCCATGGCGCGGCGGGCGTTCTCGTTCAGGTCCTCGCGCAGGCAATGCTCCAGAAAACCGTATTCCACGGTGGAATTTACTTTCGCGACGCCGATCCGTTCGCAGAAATTGCGGATGGAAGCCGGCGTGTACCCCCGGCGGCGCAGGCCGCAGAGGGTCGGCATGCGGGGGTCATCCCACCCGGAAACGTAGTTGTTTTCAACCAGCTGCCGCAGTTTGCGCTTGCTCATGACGGTATTGTTGATGCCAAGGCGCGCGAACTCAATCTGGCGGGGCTTCGCGGGAAGATTGATATGCTCGATCACCCAGTCGTACAACGGGCGGTGATCCTCAAACTCCAGCGAACACAGCGAGTGAGTGACTCCCTCGACGGCGTCCTCGATCGGGTGCGCGAAATCGTACATCGGGTAGACGCACCATTCGGTTCCCGTGCGGTGGTGCGCCATGTGATTGATGCGGTAAATCACCGGGTCGCGCATGTTAAAGTTGCCGGAGGTCAGGTCAATTTTCGCGCGAAGCGTCATGCGCCCGTCCTCAAACTCGCCCGCCCGCATGCGGTGAAACAAATCAAGGCTTTCTTCCGCGGGGCGGTCGCGGTACGGGCTGCGCGCCGGATGCGTCAGGTCACCGCGGTATTCCCGGAATTGCTCCTGCGTCAGCTCGCAGACATAGGCGAATCCCTCGCGGATCAGCTTTTCCGCCAGTTCATACATCTTCGGAAAATAGTCGGAGGCGTAATAAAAGCGGTCGTCCCACGAAAAGCCAAGCCACTGAATATCTTCGCGGATGGCGTCGACATATTCGACGTCTTCTTTTGTGGGATTGGTATCGTCCATGCGCAGATTGCACAGCCCGTCGAATTTTTCCGCCGTTCCAAAGTCGATGCAGATTGCCTTGGCGTGCCCGATGTGCAGATATCCGTTCGGCTCGGGGGGAAACCTGGTGTGAACCGTCTTCCCCTCAAAGCGCCCGCCCGGGGCAACATCCTCTTTGACAAAGGTATGAATAAAATTTCCGGCGCTTTCGGTTTCTTCCGCGCTCTTGATCTCTTCGCTCATCATACCGACTCCTTGTTCAGTTTTTCAAGACCGACGTTCAGGCGGCGCAGCGCTTCCTCTTTGCCAAGGAAACACAGAATTTCGATCGCCCCGCCGGGGGTTACCTTGGTTCCGGCCGCCGCGATGCGCACAGGCCAGAGCAGCGTTCCGTTTTTAACCCCCAGTTCCTGTGCAAGCCCCATCAGGGTATCATGGATTGGCTCCATCGTCCAGTCGCCAAGCTCCTCCAGCTTCGCAATCGCGGTTTTCAGCATGGCCACACTGTTTTCAAGATTTGTCTTGCTCTTTTTATTGATATAATCGTCGACCGGATAATCGGGCAGTTCCTTTAAAAATCCGATCATACCCGGAATATCGCTGAATTTGGTCACGCGCGGCTGCAGAACCCCCGCCAGCACATCCCAGGGATAATCGCCCTGCGGGAACAGCTGCCGAAAATAAGGCATCGCGTTTTCCAAGAACTCTTCCCGCGGCATGGCGCGGACGATTTCCCCGTTGAACCACAGCAGTTTGTCGTAATCGAATACCGCCGGCGATTTGCTGATTCCGTCAATGGAGAAATTTTCGACCAGCTCCTCAAGCGTAAACAGCTCCCGGTTGTCCTTCGGGCACCAGCCAAGCAGGGCTATGTAATTGACAATCGCCCTGGAAAGGTAGCCTTCTTCAATCAGGTCATGGAAGCCGGTGGAACCGTGCCGTTTCGACAGCTTGGAAACGCTTCCGTCCGCGTTTTTACCCATAATCAGCGGCAAATGCACATAAGTCGGCACATCCCAGCCGAACGCCTCGTAGAGAAGATTATACTTCGGCGTAGAGGACAGGTATTCGCTGCCGCGCACCACATGGGTAATTTTCATCAAGTGGTCATCGATGACGTTCGCGAAGTTATAAGTCGGGTAACCATCGGATTTCAGCAGAATCTGGTCTTCCAATTCCCTGTTTTCAATCGTGATCGGACCGTATACCACATCGTCAAACGTGGTGGAACCCTCAATCGGCATCTTCTGACGAATCACATAGGGTGTTCCTGCGGCCAGAAGCCGTCCCACTTCCTCGGCCGACAGATTTCGGCAATGACGGTCGTAGCCGCCGCCGTTTTCCTCCTTGGATTCGTGCAGGGATTCCAGACGTTCCTTGGTGCAGAAACAGCGGTAGGCTTTGCCCTCCGACACCAGCTGCTCCGCATATTTCCGGTACAAGTCTTTTCGTTCGCTCTGTACATAGGGGCCGTAGCCGCCGCCGAGATCCGGGCCCTCGTCATGTTTGAGTCCCACCATGTCAAGCGTGCGGTAAATAATGTCCAGCGCGCCTTCCACATACCGTTCGCGGTCCGTGTCCTCGATGCGGAGGATAAAATCCCCGCCGGCGGATTTCGCAATTAAATATTCAAATAATGCCGTCCTCAGATTCCCGACATGCATCATGCCGGTGGGACTGGGGGCAAATCTAGTCCTGACTTTCTCCCGCATGGGTCACACCCTCCTGCTTTTTCGTTCACTGCCATGAAAGATTCTGATTGTAGATTATACCAAATTTCGGCGGGATAATCAATGAACGTTCCCCTTTTTTTGCAGGAAATCAAGGTATTCCTCCAGGCACAGGTCCTTTTCTTTCATCATCCGCGCGTTTTCCACCCCAACATAGCGATAATGCCACGGCTCATATTTGATTTTGGTGATTTCCTGTTTGTCCTTCCGGTACCGCAGGATAAACCCGTAATCCTGCGCGTGTTCGTCCAGCCATTGAAACGCGGGCGTTGTGTCAAAATCGTCCCGCACCCCGTTTAAATCAAGCGCAAGGCCCGTGCTGTGCTCGCTGTAGCCCGGGCGGGCTACCGATTTTTCCGCGTATGCCTCCGCCTCATCGGGAGAAGAATAGGACTTGGAATACCCTTCGATCTCCTCCTGAAACAGTTCGCTCTGTCTTTCGCTGCTTCGGTACGCGGAAGAAATCCACAGCGATATTCCGTCGGCCGCTGCGGCAGCGTTCATTTTTTCATACGCGGCCGCGGCCCTCCGGTTAATCTGCACCTCATATACGGTGATAAGGTCCGGGTCATAATTGTCCGGCAGCTTATGGCTGTAATTCACCAGAATGAGATTTTTATCCGTTGAGGCGGCCGCAGATGTACCTCCGGAGGACGGCGAAGCGGCCGAGGCCGCCGAAGAAACGCCGGAGGAAGCGGCGCCCGCATTTGCCGCTTCCTCCCTGCTGTCGCGATAGGAATAAACCTCTAAAAATGTAATAACACACGCCGCAAAAAAAACAAAAACCGAAACAAAACCCGCAAAAACAAAAAGAAAATTCCTAAATCCTTTTTTGTGATTTCCCATTCTGCATTCCCCCCTGAAACCTAAAACTAGTATGGGAAGAATGCCGAAAATAATTCGTTTGATTCCGGACTTATTCCAGCCGCACGGCCGTGCCGGAAGCTGTTACCATCAGCATGCCGTTGTTTGCGCCAAGCACTTCATAGTCAAGCTTGACCCCGACCACGGCGTCGGCGCCAAGGCGCTGGGCCCGTTGTTCCATCTCGGAAATTGCGCTTTCCCTCGCCTGAATCAGCTCTTCCTCATAGGTGCCGGAGCGCCCTCCAAAAAAATTTGACAGCCCCGCCGCAAAATCCTTGATGAAATCCACGCCGGAGATCACTTCCCCGAACACAATCCCCTTGTACTCTGCAATTTTTCTGCCGTCGATCGAGGGCGTTGTTGTACAGACCATCGGTCACACTCTCCTTCTTCAATTCGATACACGGATATTATAAATCCGCGCAGCGTTCGGCGCAATCATTCTAATTGAATATTTGCCGCCATATGCTTCTATGACACGGTCTTCTGGGGATGATGTTATGAGCCGAAACGACTACGGTACAAAGCTGGTGCTGGCGGCCACGGCGTTCGCGCTGGATATTTCCCGGGAATTAAGCGCCGACGAAATGAATGTTCTCGGCGCTTTCCTGAATGTGGTCGGAGATCAGCTTTCCCTGATGGCCGCGTCGGAAGTATCCGAGCCGCTGTTCGGACAAAACGGAAACGGGAAAGACGGCGGATAAATCGAGAAAGGTTCCGCCGCCCTTCTTGATTTATCCGCCAAACGTGATATGATATTCGGTAACGGCAGCACAGAAGCGCGAAGTTTCGTCCTGTGCCTCTCTGGAAAGGCAGGAAACGAATGAATCTTTTTGATGTCATGGGTCCGATTATGGTCGGCCCGTCCAGTTCCCATACGGCCGGGGCCGTGAGAATCGGTTTCATTACAAGAAAGCTGCTCGGGGAACCGGTCACGGACGCCGAAATGCTTCTGCACGGCTCTTTTGCCGCGACTGGAGAAGGCCACGGGACCGACCGGGCGCTCGTCGCCGGACTTCTGGGGATGAACCCGGACGACGAAAACATTCCCAAAAGCTTTGATATCGCCGGAAAACAGGGAATGAAATTTCGGACAGGCGTCATCGCTCTGCGAAACGTTCATCCAAACACCGCGATGCTGCGGGTATCCGGAAAAAGCGGAAAAAAACTGGAAGTCGTCGCCTCTTCCCTCGGCGGGGGAAGAATCCGTATCTGCCGGATCGACGGTATCGAAACAAATTTTTCGGGAGACTGCCCGACACTGATCGTTCATAATCTGGATCAACCGGGTCACGTGGCTCAGGTTACAGAGCTGTTATACCAATATTCAGTCAACATTGCCTCCATGCAACTGTACCGAAACGTAAGGGGCGGCTATGCGGTTATGGTGCTGGAATGCGACCAGCCGATTCCGGCGGAACCGCTTGCTTCCCTTGCGCAGAAAGACGGGATTATTAAAGTTACCTATCTGAATCTTGACGAATAGCGGAGGATTTGCTATGGCATTTACATCTGTAAAACAGCTTCTGGCAACGGCAAAAGAACAAAATCTTCCTCTTTGGGAAATCATTTTGGACGAGGACGTCAAGGACCGCGGAACCGGGCGGGAGGATTCCCTGCGGCAGATGAACGCGCTTTGGTCGGCCATGAAATCCGCCGGCGTAAGTTACCGCGCGGAGGCCCGTTCGAAAAGCGGCCTGGTCGGCGGAGACGGCGGCAAAATGGAGGAATACGCGAAAACCGGAAACGGCATTGTCAGCGGATTTTTTTCTGAAGTGATTGCGCAGGCGCTCCAGATGGGCGAATGCAACGCCTGCATGAAGCGGATCGTCGCCGCGCCGACGGCCGGTTCATGCGGCGTATTGCCCGCCGTACTGATTCCGTTTGCAAAGGCTAACAAAATCGAGGATCGACAAATCATATCCGCGCTGTTTGTCGCGGCGGGATTCGGACAGATCATCGCTTCGCGCGCGTCCATTTCCGGGGCGGAGGGCGGTTGTCAGGCAGAAATCGGCTCCGCCTCCGCCATGGCCGCCGCGGCCGTCGTCAGCCTGAAGGGCGGCACCCCCGAGATGTGTGCCAACGCCTGCGCCATGGCCTTGATGAATCTTCTGGGTCTGGTATGCGACCCTGTCGCCGGTCTTGTGGAGATTCCCTGTGTGAAGCGGAACGTGGTGGGAGCGGTCAACGCCATCAGCTGCGCAGACATGTCTCTCGCGGGAATCGGCAGCGCGATTCCGCCCGACGAGGTGATCGACGCCATGCGCGAGGTGGGCGATATGATGCCCGCCGCCTTGAAGGAGACCGGAACAGGCGGCCTGGCCGCAACCCCTGCGGGCATCACCGCAGCAAAAAGAATCCACGGAAACATTTAATGATGCCGCGGATTCTTCTTCACTTTTTCGGCGGCTTCATACAAAGCGGCCAGCAAATCAACCTCAAACTGGCTTGACATGGTGTCCAGCTTTACATAAGCTCTGCCAATATCCGTGCTGACATATTTGGGAGAAAGCCTGTTCAGCGCGTAAGAAATAATATCAGCTCTGCACTGGTCACATTTGCAGCAGCCGAGAGAATCGATGATTTCATCCAGTTTTTGTTCCGCAAGGCTTTCCGTAACATTTACAATTTTCATGGAACCCTCCCCATTTTATTTTCTTATATCATATCATCTATTAGGAAAAATTGTAAGTGCTTACACCTATTTTGTTTTTTATTTTTATGGTTGCATTTTTGGACTGATTATGGTATGATTATATAGTTTCTGGTACCTATTCCCTTGTGTTTAAAAGAGGGCCATTAGCTCAGTTGGTTAGAGCAACCGGCTCATAACCGGTCGGTCCAAGGTTCGAGTCCCTGATGGCCCACCAAACAAAAGCCGCATCAGACAGCCGTTTTTCGGTTGTTTGGTGCGGTTTTTTCACGCTTAATTTTAACGCAAAAGTACGATAAAAAACGCTATAATTCGCAATCATGCAAGTCAAAATGCATGTCAGAACATTTGTGCTTTTCTACCTTTTCGCCTCCACGAACCACCGGTTTTCTTCCAGCCAGAGACAGGCCTGTTTTCCCATGATTCGGCATGTGTAGCGGATCCCCGCGCCGCCGGCCTTGAGGGATGCGGCGCGCCGCACATCCAGCACCCGGTCAACTTCATACCGGGTTCCATCCTCCCACTTGACGGCAAGCGGCATAATGTGGCCGTCTGAATCAAACTCCGCGACAACGTCAACATAAACCTTTCGGATCATGGGCGATTCCTCCGAACATGTGTTTTGTTATAGTATAGAACACGTGTTTGGCTTTTACAAGCGGAAAAATGTAGAAAAACCGGCCCCGCCCACCACAGGCGGGGCCTTAATTCACTTTTCCGTTTTCCCCTCCACCTTCCCCTCAATCTCCTTCAGCTCCGCATAGATCATTGCCTGGTCCTGTGCAATCGTCTGAAGGTTCGCGTTCATGATTAAAAAAGCAAGCCCTCCGGAAATTAATCCCATGGGCCTTTTTTATATCTTACCATTGGAACATTTACTACAGTTTCAATCATTATGATATACTTTCCAACATTGCTGCCAGTTGAATAAATTTTGACTGAAGGTATGCTTTGTTGCTACTCTGGCCAACAACATTTATATGGTCCGTATTCTCAATTTCTTCAATATAATTCCAAGTTCCCTTCGGTGTATTACTCTTGAACTGGTATGTGCCATCCTGTGCCACACCGTAATTCTCATTATATGGGTCGCTGGAATCGCTGTGTGGCCGGGTTGCAGACCGAACGCTCACAATACCATCATTTTCCCACCAGGCCTCGTCAACTGTGACGTGCCCAACTGCATAATTGACATGATGCCCCATATAGATAGAACTCTTCAATAGGGCCAGATTCATATTCGGATAAGGAATCTGATAGTGCGGATAAACAGGCGAAGCGTATGTATCTGAACAAGAAATTGTGAAATAGTAGATGTCCGGTTGGGCCTTTGCGTACGCATTCAAAACAGCAGCACCGTCCGTATCAAGATCATAAATACTTAAGTCATTTGTCTTTTTCCAAAGGTTGCTGCTCATAACTCTCTTATAATAACTTACATAAGATTCGCCTGCTTCTCTCTCGAGCCCCCATTGATCAAGCCTAAAATCTAATCCCAAATTTGTATCATCAATATTTGTACCGGCTGCTGCGGCTAACGCCGCAACAAATTGATGCATAAGCGGCTCAAGTTTATACTCAGTATCATCGAATTGACTCCCGTCATGCGGAGTAGCTATCGTTGTGATGCTATCGATCCAATGCCGGCATTTGCCAGAAAAGAGAGGGCTCAGACTGCCATCCGTTGTCTCGGCCTGTTCTTGAGTATCGCCATTTTCTAAGAGCTGTGCAAGCATACGAATGGTCTCACCGCCCATACTATGACCGACCAAATGAATTTTAAGAATGCTGTCTGGCTCATTCAATTCCGGTAGAACGCCGCCGAATTTTCTACCGTATCGTTCGTGCCCATATTTCTTTGAATGCGCAGCGCCATAATCAACTGTCCCGCCAACAAGATAAGCATAAAGCTCACACGCCCTATCCCAATTACTTGAAACGGGGCCTATGGTTGGCGTATAGACTGTATATCCCTTGCTTTGAAGTAATTCTCTTATGCTATCCGTTCCGCCCCAATAATTTAAGTGCGCAATTTCAGTATTGCCCCATCCAAACAGTCCATGTACAAGTACAATAGGGTAATTATTAAGAGGCGAAGCTGTTACATTTTCAGCCTTCGAGCCTAAATGGAATGCAAAGCTAAAAATAAGCGAAAGCGAAAGCGCTAAAGAAATAATTCTTCTTGTCCTTTTCATTTTCAGCTACCTTTCTGAATCTTATTTTTTTAGAAGCACAAACATATAATACCATTATTTTACAGCTTCACAATATACAACTTTACGACTTTGTAAAAAAAGAGGGCACCCGGAAATTACTTCGCCTCCGGTCCCGGTCGCAACGCCCATGTACTCATGCTCATAGGCATCCGGCTTTGCGGCTTTCAGGTGTTCCGCTTCAAGGATGAATTTATTTCCCAGCCATCCCCGCGGCACGGTCAAATAAGTGCTGTGGTGTTCCACCATGCCGGGCATCGTAAACACCGTCTGGTCATTCACCCAGGAGCGTTGACTCCGCGGCGGGTTAAAAGAATAAAAGACGGTGAATTTCTCACCGCCTCTTAAAATCGACTGCTGAATCGACCGGATTTTTTCAGGCCCCTCGAATTCGTCGAGTTCCTCGAACCACAGGTATTTAATGTACCCCCGCGGGGCTTTAATGGATTTCATCTTCATCGGATCGTCGGCTCCGCGAAAAAGAATCTGCTGCCCGGTCGGCTTATAGGTAAGCCGCAGCGGCGACAGGGACGCCCGCCAAAGGTGGGACGCGCCGAGCTTGTCGATTGCCCACAGAAGTTGAGTATAGACGCTGTCTTTCAGGTCGATGCCATACCGGCGCAGCGCGGCGGCGTTTGTGAATTTTCCCGCCGCCGCGTCCCGCATGATGCCAAGCGGAATCTCAGTCCCGACGAAAGACGACTTTGCAGAACCGCGCCCGCCGCCCAGCTTATAAAACGTGTGGCCCTCCGCGGCAATGTCACGGTGCAGGCCGTAAAACGACGGGGCGATAATGTCAGTCAGGTTGACTGTCTTTGGGGATGTTGTCAACAATCTGAATCGCTCCTTCACCGGAAAGATTGACGTTGTCGGTAAACAGGCCAAGGCGGCGGCCCAACAGTTCCAAGGCTTTCAGCTTGTCGGCCATTTTGATTTCACGCTCCACACCTTCACCGTCTGCGGTCGGAATTGTTTTGACCTTGACCGAGGAAATCGCGGCGGTATCGTCCCGGGCGGCCCGGCTTTGATCGTCGCACTGTCGAAATCGATCACGTCCTGCGAATTGGCAAAGGCGACGCGGGCCAGTTCCCGGACAACGCGGTCGACAGTGACACCCGTCCGCTTCGACTGCTCCGCGAGGGCCTTGTCTATGCGCGCGCGAATCTGGGGTTTTCTCAGGTTCTCACTTCCAATATCGGAGGCTGCCGCGGGGCTATACCCTGCCCGGATTGCCGCCTGTGTGGCATTCAGGTCGATGAGGTATTCCTCACAGAAGCGTTTTTGTTTGTTCGTCATGGTTGTCACCTCCAAAAAATGAGTATAAAAACGGACGCCGCGATAGGCGTCCTGAAGTGATATCATAAAAATGCAGAGGGCAAACACACTAAATGTGATAAAATGAAAAGAGACAGGATGGTGTGTTATGAGGAAATATGACAAGGAATTCAAGGAAGAAGCAGCTGATTTCAAGGGACTTCATTTTGTGTCAATATGTATGCTTTTTCCATCAACAGTTAATTTATAATTTTGATCAATATCATTAACATACGCATAATAAGTTATACTGGAATCTATCGACGATTTACTTTTTTGGAACAATGAATTTCTGTTGTCTACAATATTGACTGGATCGTCAGTAAAAAGTTTCGATATAATAATATAATAATCGTTTGTATGTTTACACCAATAAACGCTCATCCTATAAATTTTCTCGTCACTATCCAGCCAGGTTTTAGAAAATGTCTCTTCATTGGTTGAGTAAATTTTTATTTTCCAACCTGTCTTACTTTTGGGAATAATTGACCGGGATCTCGCGCCTTCATTGGTATATAGAATCAAAGCCGACTTTTCCCCTTCAACAACCGTATTTATATCACCCATAACCGAATAGTTAAAAACAGTTTGCGGAGATGAAAAAGTAATGAAAAGATTTTCTACAGGTAATAAGGAAGATAAAGAACAACAGACTGCTGCAACCAGAAATGAAACTATAATTCCCCTCGTTTTTAAGACTTTCTTGTGCTTTTTATAAAAAAACAAAAGTCCTATGGAAAATAATATGAAAATAATTATTCTGACAATACTATACCACAATTTTATAATTAACCCTTAATACGTTGGTTGCGGAGAGCCAATCCACTGTCCGGTTCGAACAAATATTGCTGCTGCTGCAATAAACCATCCGCTGGCACTTACATTTAAATAATTAGTTTGATTGCTTTTATCGCTCAATTTGGCTGTAGTTGCACTTTCAAATTCCAACTTTAATTCTGCTAACGAAGCTCGCAATCCAAAACTATTTGACGCGGTTCCATTTTTTATTGATCCTGATACCCCTGTGTTGTTAAGCCCAAAACTTATATTCAGAGTAAAATTGGGTGCATTAAATCCCACGGATTCTCATATGACAGGCCGGGAGCAAATCACGATATTTATTACAATCCTAAAACAAAGACAACACTCCCGGTCAAGCACCACCGTGAAATAGATGATACTACCGCCCATAAAATGCTTCATCAAGCGGGAATCGAATGAATTTCCACTTCCTTACAAGGAGGAATCTTTATGTATTATGTTTATTCGGCAGTGTTTACCAAAGCAGAAACCGGCTATACCGTTGAGGTTCCCGACGTGCCCGGCTGCGTCACTGACGGCAGCACACTGGAAGAAGCGACCCGCATGATAAAGGACGCTCTCGGCGGCTGTCTCTGAACGTTGGAAGACCATGACGAGCAGCCGGTTCCCTCTCGCACCCCGTCCGATTTCACCCTTTCCGCAAATCAGTTTGCCGCTATGGTTGATATTGATACTGACCGCTACCGCGCCGAAACCGACAATCGTGCTGTTCGGAAAAACGTTTCCATTCCGGCATGGCTAAATTCCCGCGCTGAACGCGCTGGTGTCAACTTTTCTCAAACTCTGCAAGACGCCTTAAAATCGCAATTACATGTCCAGTAAAACAAAAATGCCCGCTCGGTGCTGTCACACCGGGCGGACGGAACGCAGAATTTTATTCGGGAGATGGGCAGCTCCGTGAATGCATTACCTACTATTACACTCATGATCCCAGCTACCAAGCACCACCTAACAATTCGGATTTAAAGCCCACCAAAGCAAAAGCCGCATCAGACAGCCGTTTTTCGGTTGTTTGGTGCGGCTTTTTCACGCCTTCTCACCGTTACCCCGCGCATTTTGGAATTAGTGGGATGACGCTCGTCGATTGGAGCAAACTATTGTAAAAGGAGTTGTATACCATGAAATTTATTGCCTCAATGCTGATCGGATTATTGTTAGGGGCGGTTGTCCTCTTTTTGGAACCTTCGACCAAGAAACGTCTGAAATTTAATAATCCATTTCGAAAATAGAATACTCCTGAGCCGTCTCGGCGATGATACTGCCAGGCTACGGCCATCCATATTCCGCAGATCGGCAAATTCGGCGGGACTCCTCAAAGATTTTTCCCGGGCAACCGTGTTAAAAAAAGCAACAGAGACGAATTATATTTTTGAGTACCTTGTAGAAACTATCTTTGAGGTGATTTTTTGTATAGAAATTTGCATGAATTGCTTATGGACAGCGACAGCACGCGGCAGTACTTTATGAAGCTTCCTGTACAGATCCAGCTGACGGTTCACGATCAAAACGACAACATCAGGACGGCTGAAGAACTGCGCAGATACGTCGATCACATGACAAAGATCAAGGGCTAAGTTATTCCTTGCAGTCTTCGGCAATGCACTCATTCCCACTTTGTCGTAGGAATTTTCGACTGTCTTCGCAGAAACGGTAACAGGCCCCGCCCGAAGAAGACAGGACTGAAGAATGCTCCAAGGCCTCGGCTCGTTTCCCACCGAGGTCTTGGAGCACCTGTTATTTATTTTTCGCTTTATCGGAATTGGAATGATCGTTACTTTTTTGGCCGGAATCGGACTTTGCATTACCCGGCTTGGAATCGGAAGAGTTCGGCTTTGACTTGTCTTCTTCTTCATTGGACGCGCTGTTGCCGTTGTTTGATTTTTCCTTGATCTCCGTCTGGGCCGCCGAAGATGATGAATCCTGAATTTCAGCATCGGCTTTCTCCGACTTATTACTCTGGCCCTGATTCCCGGACTTGTCCAAATGATTCTGGGAAGAGGCGGCTTTGTTTGCGGAAGCACCGTTTTGCCTGGTCGGCTGAGAGGATACGCCCTGCGTCTCGGGGTTGAGCGGAATCTTCCGAAGAGGCGGTTTCCGGGCTGCTTGAGGCGCTGTCCCCGTCGGTCCCGGTATCATTTTGCACATCCTCAGCATCATCGTCCCCGGAGGCCTTTTTCGTTTCTTTGATTGCTTTCATAATATCTTTTACGGGCTTTCTCAGCCATTGGGTAACATCAACACTGCTTGGGTCCCCCGTGCTGGCCTGCAGTTTTTCCACAAGGTTCAGTTTGCCGGGCGTGGTGTCAAGTGCGCGCGCCTCCTGGACTCTTTCGTACCCAACGCTGACGGACTCCACATCTACAGGCGTCTTCGCGTCATCCACTTCCTGTTCGGCAGTATCCTTCAGGTTGGTTGCCAGTTTTTCCGCGCTTGTTTCATTATCGCTGTAGGTCGCGATCATGATTCCACCCGGATCATCGGATTGAAAGTAGCCTTCCTGACTAATCTGTTGAACCGTGCTTCTGACCGCTTCATCGATTGACTGATTTTGCAGATTTAACTGCTCCAGAACTTTTACGGCATCCTGATCCACTGCTTTTGCACTGAGAACCCTGCCGAACCGGTTGACGGAGTATTCAATCGAAGGGTTCACATCCAGGCTGACATAAATGCAAGGGGTGCAATAGGCCCACGCCGATACGCCGAACATAAGCGTCAAAGCCGCCGCGACAGTTATAGCCATTGTTTTCGCCGGATTTCCAAACACCTGCTTTTTCATTTCTATCACCTGTCCAATCGCATAATTTCTGTCTTTGACCTTGATTATGCAACCATCGTCCGACAGGGCCGCAGCATGAGCTCCCCTGATTTCTACAATAACGCCTTTCATCTGTTCAGCTCCTCCCGGACATATCGCATATATCCAGCGAGGAAGGGATAATCCCCGGTCATTATCTCTACCCCCGCTATGATATATTTACGGTGACGTTCCAGTATTTTTCGGGGCACTCCGCTGTTCTTTTCCAAAGTTTTGATCGGGAGGCACCTGGAACGCCTCATCTCACTGACCAAAACAGAGCTGCTTACGATGCAGGCAATGACCTTCGCGCATGCTTTTTTCGTCTTCTCTGCCTTTGGGGAACATTTTGTCAGATCAAAAAATGAAAATCCGTATCTTGAAAAGTCCTGTCCCGCGCATTCGATCTCCATTTTCAGAGAATCGTCCGCCGCCCTTTCGCTTTGATACAAAACCGCTTTTGACACCGTTGCGTTTTCTTCGCTCTCCTCCGGATCGGAATCCAGCGTGGAAAGACTCACTGCGGTTTCCGCGCGGAATTTCGCCTGAGACCGTATGTAATCGATTAGTTTTCTGCGAATTACAAGTTTGGCAAACCCTGAAAAGCTGCCTCGATCCGCCGAATAAGCCTTTACCGCCTGTGAAAATGCACCCAGTGCCACCGCCCACTCGTCGTCATTTTTTGTTAAATAACGTTTTGTTGTCTCCGATGCGCATTTCAGAATAAATAATTCATTTTTCCGTACAAAGGAATTGAAAAAAAGATCGTCCTTTGCCGCGCGGACAGCCTGTTGATTCATTTCGCACAAGTTTGTTTCTCCCTCCCAATTTTCCCCCGCTTATAGAATATCCGTTCGCTTCCTTACGAATCACCGCCTTGCAGGAACAAAAGATCATGATCCATAAGATTGATAACCTCCAATCCCGTTATTTGACAATTTCAGCCCTGATTTTGAATTTATTCTACCATAACCTGGGAAAGAGAATAATCTCGTTGTTCGAAAAACAACACAATTTTACGATTAGCTGCCTTCCGTTCCCTGCGATACCGGAATTTCCTGCTGGCAGTTCCGGACCGTAAAGCGGACATCGTCGGAACAATCAGCTCCGAAGACGATAAAGGCCCGCGAACAGGTTTGAAAGCTGTTCGCGCGCCCTTTGCGTTTCTGTTTTATGAAACCGTGACAATACTCAGCCGCTGAGCAGACTTTCCCTGTTCCGCCGCATAAACGCCCGCCTGACCGGAACCTGCCGCTCTGATTTGATAGAAATAACTGCCGCCGGACTGTGTGACGGAGACGGACTGGATGACCGAGCTGTTACCGGTGTTAAAATGTAAAACGGGATTACCGGAAGCCGGAGTAAATTTAAACATGTAGGTTTTGCCTTTCGACATGGTAAACAAATAGGGAGTGTCGGATCGAATCCCGGCGGGAACCTGACCGGAAAGCGTTCCGTTCGCGGTAAAGGATGCGGAAGCTCCGCTCGCGTCCTTGGTTGTGATCACCGCCGCGCCCGTTCCGGCATTTGTGATTTTAAACAGATATCCGTCGGAAGCTTTGCCGTAATAGGATACCGCCACCGCGGATGGATTGGAGGAAGTCGCGGTCGGAGCCGTCGAGCCGGTCGAATAGATCTTATAAATATAGGAATTATTCGATCCGAACGTATAAGAGGCCGTCGTGTCGCACTTGAGAGTCCCCGTCGAAACCGGAGCGCTACTTTGCAGTGTCCCGTTGGCGGTAAAGGATGCGGATGCTCCGCTCGCGTCCTTGGTTGTGATCACCGCCGCGCCCGTTCCGGCATTTGTGATTTTAAACAGATATCCGCCGGAAGTTTTGCCGTAATAGGATACCGTCACTGCGGACGGATTGGAG
This sequence comes from Caproicibacter fermentans, assembly GCF_014303955.1. NCBI lineage: Bacteria > Bacillati > Bacillota > Clostridia > Eubacteriales > Acutalibacteraceae > Caproicibacter > Caproicibacter fermentans. The sequence continues at coordinate 906,981 of NZ_CP060286.1, forward strand.
GAAGTCGCGGTCGGGGCTGTTGAACCGGTCGAGTAAATCTTATAAATATAGGAATGATTGGACCCAAATGTATATGAAGCCGTTGTGTCGCATTTCAAAGTTCCGCCGTTATCGGCAGAACCGGAGTTGTCCTGTGGAGTCGAAACGGTGGATGTTCCGGAACCGACCGCCGTAAAGGATACCGCGGTCCCATTCCCCGCCGTCGTCGTAATTACTGCCTCGCCCGGTCCGTTATTCGTAATCTTATACAGGAAGCCGTCCGTCAGCCTCTTGGAATAGGACACACTGACGGCAGCAGGATTCGAGGAGGACGCGGAGGGCGTAAAGGTGTCGTTGGTCGTAATCTTGTAATAATAAATCGAGTTCGTTCCGAATGTATAGGTTCCGGTGGTATCACAGGTGAAATTCTGCTCGGAAGAATCCGGTACCGTAGGAGTCGTGATCCCATCGCCGCTGCCACTGCCGCTGCCGGAATAATCGTAGAAACTGTAATCAACGTCACACGAGCCTGATACACCGGGCACCGACCTTTGGCCGTACTGCCACATGGTATATGGGCTGAAGCTCGTCATGTCCGTACTGTGCGCTATCCATGTGTCGTACTGTGCGACCAGCGGACTGGTCAAATGAGCTTTGTAAAAGCTGTAGTAGCTGTAAACAACGGTCTTATACCCGGCCGCCTCAAGTTTACTGCAAAAAGCCTGTACCATCTGTCCGAGCGTGTCTGTGGACAATCCCCACTGATCCTTGTCCTCAACATCATAGGCGACAGGATAGTCCAGTTGTCTGCCATTGAGAATATGCAGGCAGAAGTCGGCCTCCGTTTCCGCCATTTCCACGCTGGTGGCGTAACTGTAATGATAAGCGCCAACCTTCAAACCGTTTGCCTTCGCGTTGGAATAATTGGTTTCAAAGTACGGGTCTGTCTGCGTAGACCAGTTCTCACTGCCGAATCCGGTACGGATCATGGCAAAATCAATGCCGTAATTTTTCACGGCGGCCCAGTCAACTGTTCCCTGATAGCGGGAAACATCGATCCCCTTATAAGCGACGTTGACAACACAGGACGCGCTGTACGCGCCTGTTGTAGCGGTTACAATCGTCTGACCGATTTTTTTGCCGGTCACCTGCCCCTGGCTGTCCACCGTGGCAATCGTGCTGTCGGCGGATGTCCATGTAACATCCGTATCGACCGAGGAACCAAAGTAAGCGCATAATGTCGTGTAATCACCCACTCTTACTCCGATCGACGACTCATTGAGTTGGAATCCCCCCGAACTGTTATCTGCAGCAAAGGTCGGAAAAGACATTAGTATCATACCAGATACGACCAGGATCAGAGCAAGAATCTTTTTTTTCAACACTGTTCCTCCGTTTCATTTCATTTCATTTTGTAGAAAGCGAACTTTCCGTCGAATTCTGTTACATTATTTATTATATTTTTTTGGTAGTTTCCTGTCAAGCGAATACTACAAAAAGAGGCTTCCTGTTTTTGGGAACAAATCAATTCTTCTTTCTATTTTTCCTTTTTGTCTTGCGCTTCCAAAACTCTGCATGATATAATATTAACAATTAAACCGAAATGACAATTTGGAGGGAAATTGATAATATGGCTGTTAAATTTATCACGGCGAAGGAAGCCGCGTCCATGGTGCCGAACGGTGTTAACTTTGGGTCAAACGGATTTATGGGCACTGCCTTTGCCGAAGAAATCGCGATGGAACTGGAACAAAGGTTCCTGGAAACCGGCGAGCCGAATCAACTGACCCTTGTTTTCTGCGCCGCCCAGGGGGACAACGACAAGCGTGGCCTCCAGCATCTGGCCCATGAAGGCATGGTCCGCCGGATGATCGGGGCCCATTATGGAATGGCCCGCAAACTTGGGGAACTGGTTGTACAGAACAAGGTGGTCGCCTATGACTTTCCTCAGGGCGTCATGTGCCATCTGCTCCGTACCACGGCTGCCCATCAGCCCGGCGAACTGACCCAGGTTGGTCTGGGAACCTTTGTCGACCCCCGGGTTTCCGGCGGAAAAATGAACGACATGACCAAGAAGGAAGAAGATCTTGTCCAGCTCCTGCAGGTAAACGGCGAGGATTATCTTTTTTATAAAAGCATCCCTCTCGATTATGTCATCATTGGCGGTACCTATGCGGATGAAAATGGAAATATCTCTTTTGAACGGGAAGGTTCTAAAGCGGAGGCCCTCGCAATGGCACAGGCTTGCCGAAATTCCGGCGGAACCGTGTTCGTCCAGGTGCAGAAAGTTGTAAAGGCAGGTTCGCTAGACCCCCAGAAGGTTGAAATTCCGGGCGTCCTGGTCGATTATGTCGTCGTGGCAAGCGATCTGAAATACTGCGCACAGAACTTCGGCACCGAATACAATCCGGGGTTTTCAGGCGAACACCGGATGAGCCTGTCGGAATTCACGCCTGCTCCCCTGAACAGCAAAAAGGCAATCGCGCGCCGCGCCGCCATGGAGCTGGAGAACGACAGCACCGTCAACCTTGGGATCGGCGTTCCCGAATTCATCTCTTCCGTTGCGGTGGAGGAAGGAATCAGCGATAAATTCACCCTGACCGTGGAATCCGGACTGTTCGGAGGAAATCCGCAGAGCGGGCACGATTTCGGCGAAAGTCTGAATCCGGAAAGTATGATTGCAATGCCCTCCATGTTTGATTTCTACGACGGCGGCGGACTGGACCAGGCCTTTGCCGGATTTGCTCAGGGGGATACCGCCGGCAACGTCAATGTCTCGAAATTCAGCGGAAGACTTCCCGGGTGCGGCGGATTTATCGATATTACGCAGAACGCAAAAAAGCTTTATTTTTGTGGAACCTTCTCGGCGGCCGGACTGAAAACGGAAATCGGCGATGGCAAACTGAAAATCGTCACAGAAGGAAAGTCAATGAAATTCTGCGAGCAGGTCGAGCAGATTACTTTCAGCGCGAAAACCGCAATCGCAAATAATCAGCCGGTTATGTATATTACGGAGCGCGCCGTATTCCGCCTGACCAAAGACGGTTTGATGCTGTGCGAGGCCGCGCCGGGCATCGACGTGGAAAATGATATTTTGTCGCTCATGCCGGTACGACCTATCATTTCTCCGGATTTTCATCTGATGGACGCACGGATTTTTATAGATGAAAAAATGGGACTGAGCGAATAAAGATTTCTCGCCTTTTTAACCGAAACATTGTCATAGGCATTTGCTTGCATATGCTGTTATTTTTGTACTATTAAAAACGACCGAAAAACAATCTAAAAAGCCGGGACAGCCAATATTTTCTGGCATGGCTGCCCCGGCTTTTGGGTTTAATATTCAATTAATTTCAAAGGAAGATTGCCGGCGGCAGAACCTAAGCCGCGAAACCCTCACAGCCTTCTTGAGCCACAGGCTGCGGTGGTGCGGGGCCCAGTTAATAGAGACGCGCGGAAATAAAAAAACAGCAGCCCATGCTTTAACACGAACTGCTGATTATGGCTCCCCAAGTTGGACTCGAACCAACGACCCTGCGGTTAACAGCCGCATGCTCTACCGGCTGAGCTATTGAGGAATATGAAGATGTTGGCACCACCTATTGTCCCGGGCCGTTACCAGCCAAGTATCTTCGGCGCAGATGAGCTTAACTTCCGTGTTCGGAATGGGAACGGGTGTACCCTCATCGCAATCGACACCAACTATATTCAACTATTTAATGATCAAACTTGGTGACCCGTGCGGGAATCGAACCCACGTTAACGGCGTGAGAGGCCGCTGTCTTAACCGCTTGACCAACGGGCCATATCCAACATCTTTTCAGCCGGCACGGAGGTCAGGGTCCCTGACCCCTTTCCGACTTCCTCTTGGTGCACCATCAGGGATTCGAACCCGGGACACCCTGATTAAGAGGTATGGTGGCCTGAAAGATTTTCGTTGTAATAGTAACTATTTTTATATACAATATTGATATTTTTATGTTCAACAATATTCTATAATGCTTTATCGAATTAATAGGATCGGCTAATCCGGTTCTATTTTTTTATACTCATTTTTCGAAGAGGAGGATGACAATGAACAAAAAGGTCCTTGACCTTGTGACTGCAAACCGTCCACATTGTAACCAAGATTTATAGAGGAGAGTATAAAATGAAAAAATTATCACTTTCAAGAGCCCGTGAGTTGGTTAAGCGTGAGTTAGGTATCAGCACCGCAGACTTATTTGCTCCGCCTGATATGAACGGTAATCCGAATTATCCCTGGTACATGATGACATCCGGAACGATGCTTATCGAAGTACACACGGAAGATTTCCATCAAGGCAAATACACTGATAAAATGGTTGCTCTATGCGTTACCCACGAAAACAGCTCCAAAGGTACGATAGAATATTTTTACGGTGACACTCTTGAATATGCCGCACCTTACACGGATTGGAATAATCGTGAAGCGTTCTGCGAAGGCATGGAAGATCCACAGGGCGATGCAAAGCTCTGCCGCCTGAAGCGAGAAGCAATGGATTCCTGCTGGGGACATTTCCATCAAAAAACTCCGGTACAAATCGGATTTAAAGCTGGTACGCTGCTAATCGTGAAGAACAACCACGCTGTATTTGATCGATACGACGGCTTTTTCAAGGCAAATCCAGACTATAAAGAACTTGCACAGCATTTTATATGCAATGGAATTCCCGCTCAAGACTCACGTCTGAGATTCATCGGTAATGGAAAACTTGCTTATAATGACACTCCGGTTTATGTCTTGCAAGATCCTGTAAACAAGCAGGTATTCCTATATGATGCGAAATGTACAGACGGATTGGAAGTATCATCAGAGGAAAATCAAATTACTTCCCCAGTTCATGAAATACAGGGTTCTCCCGAAGAGGCTATGGAGGAAGGACCGGAAATGTCTCTATAATATCCGGAATGATTACCATGATAAAAACAAGGTTAACCGGCTTACCTGCCGATTTGGACAGCTTCTTGAATGATTTCAAGAGGTATTTTTTAGTTTCTGAGGAATCCAAGTCTTATCAAAACAGCAATAGTAAATTTGTGCGTAAGTATATGGATGTGGAGGAAAAAAGCATGTGTAAGGTAACGGCAATTGTAAATCAAAAGGGCGGCGTCGGCAAAACTACAACCTGTGCAAATCTAGGCATCGGTTTGAGACGCAAAGGATATAAAGTGCTGCTGATCGATGCAGATCCACAGGGAAGCCTGACAGACAGCCTCGGCTACTGTGACCCGGACGGTATAGAAAACACACTTGCAACAATTATGGGGAAATTCATGAACGATGAGAATGTCACTCAGAACGAGGGAATTCTTCACCATAATGAGGGAATCGACTTGCTGCCCGGCAACATTGAGCTTTCCGGCATTGAAGTATCTCTGGTCAATATGATGAGCCGCGAAACAATCTTAAGGCGGTATATCGACACTATCCGCGAGTGCTACGATTATATCCTGATCGACTGTATGCCTTCCCTCGGGATGGTAACCGTCAACGCTCTGACAGCCGCTGACACGGTTCTCATACCTGTACAAGCGCAGTATCTTCCGTTAAAAGGTTTGGAACAGCTTTTGAAAACCATCGCAAAAGTACGTCGGCAAATTAATCCGAAGCTAGAAATAGAAGGTATCCTCCTGACAATGGTTGACACCCGGCCAAACTTTGTAAAAGATATTGTTTCACTACTTCATGATACCTATGATGGAAGGATAAAAATCTACAGTCAGATGATTCCCCTATCCGTCCGGGCTGCGGAAACCAGCGCCGAAGGCAAAAGCATCTACCTTCACGATCCGCACGGAAAAGTCGCCCGCGCATATGAAGCATTGACAGAGGAGGTTATCACCGGATGAACGGTCTCAAAAGCGATGCCGCGAGAAAAATTCACATTGCATCGGTTGATGATATTTTTGGTATAGATAAAGGGCCGGTCAAGATGAATGGAGTTCAAGATATTCCCCTTACCGAACTCCACCCATTTAAGAACCATCCATTTCAGGTTCGGGACGACGACGAAATGCAAAAGTTGGTTGATAGCGTTCGGGAACACGGCGTACTAATGCCTGGTATCGCCCGTCTTCGCAACGAGGGCGGCTATGAAATCATTGCAGGACATCGTAGAAAGCACGCAAGTGAATTAGCCGGTTGTGCCACAATGCCCTTTATTGTGGAAAGCTACGATGACGATGCAGCGACCATTATAATGGTGGACACTAACATTCAGCGAGAAGATTTACTTCCAAGCGAACGCGCTTTTTCTTACAAAATGAAGCTAGATGCCATGAAAAGGCAAGCGGGTCGTCCCTCAAAGGACAATGTGTCCCAAGTTGGGACACAAAAACGTTCCGATCAGATTATGGCCGAAGAGATTGGTCAAAGCCGCAATCAGATTCAGCGATACATCCGGTTGACGGAGCTTCTTCCAGACTTACTGAAGCTGGTCGATGAAAAGAAATTCTCATTCAATCCCGCCGTTGAGGTTTCCTATCTCCACAGCGATGAACAACGCCAGTTGCTTGAGGTCATGCGGGAAAACGATTGTACTCCGTCCATCAAACAGGCTAAGCGTTTAAAGGAGTTGAGCCAATCCGGCAGCCTTGACCTGAGCACCATAAACGTCGTTATGACAGAGGGTAAGGCCGATCCGATAAAAGTTACGCTGCCGGGAAAAAAGCTGAAGCAATACTTTCCTGTCGATTACACGCCAGCTCAAATGGAAGATGTAATACTGAAACTCCTGCAAAACTGGAAACTGTCAGGAGGGCAATAAAATGGAAGAAGAATTCTTAGGATATTGCTTTATGGGGGATGAAACCTATTCCTTCCCCGTTCACTTAAAAGGCATTTTCGCGGTAGAGTCCTATCTTGCGATCCAGGTTCCGCTGCAGCATCGCGTTGTCATTTGTGATTCAGATGACTATCGGATTTTTGAATCGCTGGACGGCAAGATCATCTTTCCAAACAAGGCTGGTGGAATATCTTGCTGATGATTCGATTCTATAATCTGCAAAATAAATACACGGATCAAATCGGGCCTTTCCAGAATTCAGAAATCAGCCAAATGATGCAAAAGGCCCGGCGGTTCGCAAAACAGCATTCAAACATTCGGGGATGGACGGTTTATGAGCAAGTGGGCGGCTGCTGGTTTCCATACCGCGCTTTCAATCGCTGCATCCGGTATGATTTGCAAGAAAATTTATCCGTTTCTTAATCCGGCATGTCTGAATTTTGTGATATTTCGTGATATAATAAAAAAAAGAAGGTGCTTATTGTGAAAAAAGAACTTGGGCCTTATGGGATCGACCAGATCGGTGCAATTGTTCCGGAATATGAGCCAACCGGTTTGGAATCCGACTGGGAAGTGTTCGGCGGCATGACACAGGAAGAACGCGAAGCTGAGGTTGACCGGGAAGAGGCGGAGGAACGGAGAAAGGAATTTTCCGATTAATCAAATCTGTCAAGGAGCGCTGCGGTGCTCCTTTTCATTTAACAAAGAAAAAGCTGTGATAGAATGGAGGGAAAGGATGGGAACAGATTGGGGCTATATTATGGATTTAGCACAAATTATAACTTTAATTCTTGGCGTATTGGCAATACTGGCTGCTGTTATCAAAGACCAGCCGTTCCGGCCATATTCATCGGAGCGGCTGGCTGAACTCGCGGAAGACATTAAGGCAAATGGACAAATCAGCCCTTGTACTGTCAGAAAAAAAGATGAAAAATATATCATTCTAGCGGGCCGAAACCGAAAGAAAGCCTGTCAGATTGCGGGAGTAAAAGTATCTTGTATTGTAATAGAGTGCGACGATCCTACTGCTAACCTGATTTTGGTTAACAGCAACCTCAACCAGAGACAGGAACTGCTTCCATCCGAAAAAGCATTCGCGTATAAACTCTAAAAGGAAAGCTACGAAGCGAAAGGACAGCGTAAAACCGCCGCAGCCGTCGCGGAACAAAATTCGGAGAATGTCAAAATGATTCAGCGCTATATTAAACTCACAAAATTGACTCCGGGACTTTTGAATATGGTCGATGATGGGCGGCTTCCTGTTATGGTTGGTGTGGAACTGGCATATCTTTTACACGCTGATTTAGAAATGGTTTCTTCTTATCTGTTAAATCATCCGCAACTAGAAGTCAGCGTCAATCAAGCGGGATTGATTCGTAAATTGTGCCCAGTTTCCATCATAGAACTGGATCATCTATTCTTTCCATGTGAGAGCGAGGACGAACCCAAAGAACAAAAATTGGAAAAGAAAGCAGTATCACCGGTATCTGTCTCAATCAAGATAGACGATTTAAAGGATTTAGGATGTGACTTTGATTTTGAAGAATCGTCAAAAGCCGATATCAGAGAGTTTATTTTGGAAAGTCTCAATGACTATTTTCAGCAGTCCGATTAGGTCGGACATTTTGTCCGACTTACTCAAGTAATATTTAGGAGGTTGTAGTATTGAAAGATGTAATAGTATTTGCTATAACAATGATTATTACAAGCATAATAATAAGCTTTATTCGTATCATTAGAGCAAAAAAATAAGTATATAAAACTAATGCGGGTCAGAGGATGGCTATTACACCAAAGAGCAGGCGCACGGAAGCATTAAGTACATGTATAATTTCGACGGCAGCGAAACCGACAACGGAGAAATGTATGATTTACTCCAATACTCCGGTGGCAAATACGCTTACTGTCTGCACTGCGATAAGCGTCTGTTCCGGATGGAGTTATGATAAAGAAATGAGTATATTAACTTTACATTAAAGCAACTTGACAATCATTTCCAAAAGTCTTATTTTATGAATGGAGGAAAAATTATGAAAAAGATTGCCCTAACGCCGAAAGCAACAAAGATTGCCCTGGTTACGGGGATATTCCTGATTTGCGGCGGCGTATTGGCCGTTGTTTTGAATAACGCAAACGCTCAAGTACAAACGACAGACAGGGAAATCTCCAGCTCCAGTGCAGTTTCATCGTCCGACGCTCCGGAGATTTCCATTGCGGGCATCAACTCGGAAGACAGTATCTCTCATACCGTGTCCGAAACAACCGGAACCAACTCCGCATTTGACCCGCAAAAGGAGAGCTCCCGCAGCGAACCGTTAACGACCAGCTCAAAGCCCACATCGAAACCGCCGAAGCCGGTTGTCGAGGGTGACAGCGTAAACGGCAGTCAGCCGACCAATTCGGTGCTCACCGATAAAAGCCACAAGCCAACCTATACCAGTAAGCCAACCATAACATCAAGGCCCAGCTCGTCTAAGCCTAGTACCGTGAGCAGCAGCCCAACAAATGGAGAAAAAAGCAATGGTAAAACATATGTTAATGGATGGGGATGGGTAGACGGTACTGGAGGTGGAACAGGTTCAACAGCTAGTGATATGTATGAAGACGGAGTAAAAGTTGGGATCATGGATTAAAATTCAATAACATTTGAGGGCACAGTTTGCAAACACAAGCTGTGTCCTTTTTGTATCCGGAGGGTGAAAAATGAAGCGACTATTTTCTATGCTTCTCTGTGCTGCTCTGCTGATCTCCTGCGCTTCTATTCCAGCTTTTGCTGGGGACGGGGAAGGCAATATCGATAACGGCGGAGGTGATATGGGCAGTGGAACCGCTCAAAACATCTGGCACACCGGACAAGAGGGTGTGCGAGTTACGGTGGTACGTGCCAGCGATAACAAACCTGTCTCTGTTCCTGTGGATCTCACTAACAAAGATGAAAGCAACGTTGAGCTTCATTTTGGAAAAAAAAGCAAACTCCACTACCGAAACGGAACGTCATTTATTTTAACAGCAACGAATTACACGTTCACAAATCCATCAGAACCATTACCTAAAATTATTAGTGATGGCGGAGGCAATACAAATATAGAAGCAATTCGTAGCTATTTTACAGATCGACAGGTAATAAAAAGTCTCGCTACAATTATTGGAACTACTTATGAAAAACTTACTAACGGAGAATATAAGTTGCTTTTGGAGCCGATCGCCTACTTCACCTTTGAAGGAAAAAAGTACGCAATGACTGCTACTGAAGCTGCAAAGGATGATCAAAAACTGGGCGGCGGCCTGCGCAGCAAGATGGTTTCCCTGACCCATCAGAATCTTCCTCTGTCCATGTATCTTGACAAATCGGACATGGGGTATCCGGCTTACGAGGGTTCAACTACCCGGGCGCAGCCAGATTCCACGATTATATCTTCCCTCGGCCTTGGTATCGTAAAATTCAAAGACAGCCCGGATCCGGAGCCTGTCAATAATAATTACGACGCGACCTATCGCACCAACACCGATGTCATTACCTCCGTTACGCTTGACGCCGGTTCTGAGATCGACCCGGACAGCCCCGCACAGGTGACGTTTCATATTCTCGGCAGCTCTTATACCCGCACAGGGATTGTGATCCCGGAGGGCGACAGTCAGCTTGTATGGGTCAAATGGCATACCCCCTCCACCCCGCAAACGGTTAATATCACCGTTTCCACAAACAAAGGCTCCTTGAGCGAAAACAGGATTACGGCCAACATTGCAAACATGACGGAAAGTACCCCGCCCGATCCAACCGCCAAAGACAGGAACGACAGCTTTATGGTTCCAGACGTTCCGGCGGAGCTGACCAGCTCGTCCAACACATGGAGCGTATGGAGCGCGGACTGGGTTCCCGTTTGGGAATGGGAGGAAAACTGGAAGTGGGAAAGTCATCCCGACTGGCCCTCCGGAGGCAAATGGGTTGATCACGGAAAATGGGTCGACGCCGGGTATTGGGAATACGACCGTACCACCTACCACGCTTCCCTATCCGCGGACATGGACCTTGAACCGGATGATAAGGACCCTACCAGACACGGCAAAACCATGCGCTCCGGCTACGGCGTAAAAATCAGCATTGACAGTGCTATGGGGACATCGGCGTCATCTTCGAATGTGACCGGCGCTCAAACGGCTGTAACGTATTTTCCCGAATTCGCATATTCTACATACTGGCGGGTTCTCGACCGAATGACGGACGGGCTGTCCGCCACTTTTGCGTTTCAAAAGAATATTTACTCGACCTATAACCGCCGGGTTCACTTCACGCCGCTCTGGTATCCGGACGGAAAATACACGGCTTACACGGTTTTAGAGGATGCCTGGACTCCGGCCGGGATGCTCTCCGCGAAGCTGACGGACGATGTAACCATCGATGGGAACGTTTATGACGATTGGCACGAAGCGCCGATGCCGGTGGATTAAGCTATATTTGGATTACACTAGACAAGCATTTTAAAGGCGGTGATTATTATTAAAGGTATACTAAGCGCTCTCTTAACTTTTGTTTTGTCTATTACGATAATAACGATAGTTCTGCCTGCATTTTTTAATAAATCAGCAAAAGATTATCAGGATTCAATCGGCATTACCTCATCCACTGAAGGTACTGTCAGTAGTAAGGAATTCACAGCAGCACATTCGGAAAATTCTTGGTTTCTCTTCAGTTATTCTTCTAAATATTATCCTGATGAATGGCAGATCGAAATAAGAAAATATGACTCATCAGCAAAAAAATGGGAAACCGCAACTATTGATGTTGATAAAACGACTTTTAATGAAGTCAAGGTAGGAGATTACTATCAGGCTCCAGCTCACCAGACCGCTTTCTTTATATATGATCGATGAAATTTGATATTCCTCTTCTGGTCTATTCAAATCTTACCACACATCACATCGAAAAGAATTTACAGATGTTAGGAGATAAAATTCGACAAATATTAAGGACATCTTTCCGAATCCGAGCTGGCCCGAAGAAGCGGGCACGCCGTGTCGACAATTCACGGGATCGAAACCGGCGATAATAAAAATCCGGGTTTTATGCTGATCGGTGACATTGCAGCAGTACTTGGAATGTCTTTAGATACGCTATACCAGCAGTTAAACCATAATTGAACATATGAAAATGGCCGCCCCAAACGGGACGGCCACTGTTATTCCTGCTTGAACATCTCGAAAACTTCGTCAATAGACTTTCCGCTTTCCTGAATCTTTTGATAGAGCATTTCAACCTCAGATTTCTTTCTCTGCTCCAACAGGTGTTTCTTCTGAGCCTTGAGTTCATTGAGCTTATCCTGTTGAGTTGAAATTTGGGCATCAATCTTTTAGATTTGCTCATTGAAAGTTTCAAGAGCTGTTTTCTTTTTTCCACGCGGCATTGGCCAACGCCTCCCTTATTGTATTTCTTCCAGTATATCATCGTGAGCAATAAATACAATGATTCAGTTAATAAATCGCAGGACATCTTTCGATAAAAATGCCGCCCTGACAAGGCGGCATTTTAGAGGGGAGGAAGTATTATGAAAAAGTATATATAAAAACCTCACGTGAGGCGCTTGTAATTTGTCTGCGGGCCTGTGGTCCGGTATTCCGTCCATACCACCGGCCTAATGCAGCGCACTTCTTTTCACTTGGAACAATTATAGAATACCGGAAGATTGTGACAGGACAGTGAAAGTCTTTTGAAAATTCTGAATACATTCTGTGAATAGAGTATGGACGGCTTCAGCAAGAGAAATTCAAAGAACAACGGAGAAAAACGGAGATCATAATTTTCTGATCAAATCACAACATCTTGTGTTTTTTACAAATGAATTTTCAGCCCCGAAAAACAGCTATTTTGAAATGACGGCTGATTTTCGGGGTTGACTTTTTTATGACGTATTGGCGGTATCGAATTATACAAAAGAACAGTTAAGTCTAATCCCTTATTTTCTGTCCTTTACTCAGGAAAAAATTTTATGAATCGGAGGGCTGCAATGAAACACCTGCTTAACTGGCGTCGCCTCATCAAGTACCACTCTATGATGGATCCGATCAGGACAAGAATTTTAATAAGTTGCTTTTTGGCTCTCCTGTTATTCATTTTAACCGGAGAGCCCCTTTTTGCTCTGATCTGTTTTGTAACCGCGTTGTTCGGCCTTGCCTTCGATCTAAAAACAAAGCGAAACAGACTGAACAGCTATATTGTCGCTATGAAATATCCTTTTTACGCCCCTCTTTATCTTTTTCAATCAGTAAAAAACGGAACATCAAGTACAAAAGAGACATACGAAAAAGATATGTATCAACTTCTAAACAATCTGCCCTGCGGCCGCTATCGAACCGTTACGCAAGCCTTGATTGTCCGCGAGCTGAGGCAATGTTCAGGTATCCAGATTATCCGGAAGGAACAAGCATACCGGAAGAATATATTACCTTTGCTGAAACGTATTTATCTCCCCTGCCAATGCCCATATCAGTCAAACCATCATAAGCAATTCTATTTCGTTGAATTTGAAGTTCGTGAAAATCAGAAAAAAGAGGATGAGAAAAAATGAAAAGTGGAACCTTTCGCAGAAAAACAAACTTCGCGGCAGTATCGAACAGTGCCCTAAAGGATAAACGCCTGTCGCTCAAAGCTAAGGGGTTATATGCTTTAATTCAAAGTTACATAACAATGCCCAATATAACCTTGGGCAAAAGCAAATTGCGAGATCTTTGCCTGGAGGGAGAAAAAGCCTTTGACAGCGCCTGGAAAGAATTGAAAGACTGCGGGTATCTGAAGATTCATCGGAGTCCAACGGGCGAGAAAGACCAATTTGTCTATGAATATGAACTGCTGGATGAAGCCGACGGTTCCAGTCCGGCATTCCTGACATTGAACAAACATGGTGAAGTCGCACCTTCAAAGGATTCCAATGGGGAAACAGCTCCGCATACCCCCAAAAAGGAGGTATGCGAAACAGATTTTTCATCAGCAGATCATGCTGCCGCACCCCATACGGATAATGACTCCGGGAAACCTGAAAATCGGCATATCCCCCAAAACGGGGGGGATGCCGATTTTAGTGATGATCCATACAAAATGGAAATTCCCCATCCCCCCCATTTCGCACCCTATGCGAACGGCACCCCATGCGAAGCGCACCCGGTGCCAAACGGGGGGGGATATAAATAATACTCAGGACCATAAGACTCAGGACTATAAGACTTTAAAGTCTGTCAGTCAGTCTACGGAAGACGGACAGACCGACGTTATTCGTGAGAGGTTGAAAGAACAAATTGATTACGGGTATTTTGAAGACAACTACCCGGATGATCTTACGGGAATCAATGTTCTAATCGACTGCATGACCAATATGCTGCAATCACCCACAACCCGTATCGGCGGTTTCATTCAGGATCGTGCAGCTCTTAGGCCATACATAGAAAATGTTGATACAGAAAAGATTCAGGGATTCTTAGATCACATGAAAGGCAAGTCAATGAGGAATGTTCGAAACGTAAACGCATATTGGCAAAGCGCACTGATTGATTTTCTGCGGGGACAGGAGCTTACCCTGCTCACGGTATAAACTTCAATCAAGACATTAGGAGGATCGCAAATGGAAATCACACACATCGGAATCAGGCTAATTGAGAGCAGCCGTTTAAAGGCAATCGCCAGCGTTACGTTTGAGAATATCCTTACGATTGACGACATTTTAGTCATTCAGGGAAAGAATCGTCTCTGCCTGCATTATCCCCAAAACCGGGATAACCAATCCGTCGTTGTCCCGCGTATCCGTGAATTCAGCAAGCAGATTGAAGAAGCGATTTTTCAGCAATACCATCAGAAAATCATTCAAAAAGGAGCTTAAAGGAAGGAATGCCATGTACGCGAATGAAGAGATGTGCCTTTGCTACGGCAAAGTATTCGGAAAACACTGCCGAATGTGCCAAAGCTGGAAGAATGAATATTGTCTAAGAACAAATCGAAAAAAGAAATGCCCCGCATTGGGTATGGCCTGCGGAAAGTTTCAGGAAAACGCATCCGCCGAATTCAGATATGGAGCGTGAAAAAATGGATCTCATCGTAACCGCAGATGAGCTGATGGAAGCCGCTCGGTGCGCTTCCCGCATGACCGGTTATGCCGACCCGGACGAGCGACTCATTATCACTTGCCTGACCGCCGATAACGGCACTCAAATCCGGCTGATTTTGGACAGGAGCTGTCTCAAAAAGAACATCGTGCCTGACGATTCCAGTTAAAACAAAACCGATCGAAAAATACAAAAAATAATTATGGAGGTACCAAAAGTGAAAAACAAAATATCTCGTTACGCAAAGGAAAAAGCAATCGCCCTTGCCAGCCGCGCCAAGGTAAAGACTAAATCCATTTCGTCGATCCTGGCAGAAAGTCGGGGGGACCAAAACACCTCCACCGCCGGGTTGGCCATTCTAGCCGTTGTCGTGGTCGGCCTTGCGGTCGTATGGGCAAAAGGATACGGCCCTGAATTGATGTCCTTGCTCGGAGACAAGATCAAAGGCCTTTTTAACCTATGATCGTTAAACCCAAATACCTGTTTCTGATTTCTCTGACTCTGTCGGCTGCTTCCGTCGCCGCCCTGTTTCACACCTTTGACGATCCTTATTTGATTGCCAAAGGCTTTCTTTTTGCCGTTTCCCTCATTGCAATCGGAATCAAAGACGGCCTGACGCATGAAATTCCGAATGCGTTCCTGCTGCCGGTTCTGGCGTCCGGTCTGATTCATTTTCAACCGGTTTCCGCTTTGGAAGGCTTTTTTTCAGCGTCTCTCCTGTTTTTGATCGTCTCCCGCGCAACAAACGGCGGGCTCGGCGGCGGGGACGTGAAGCTCATGGCGGCAGCCGGATTTGTTCTGGGTCCGTTCGGCGTCCTCGGCGGTGCGCTGATCGGCGAAGCGCTGTTTTTTCTGGCTTATCCGATTCTCCGCCGAAAACATTGTGAAAAGAAGTCTTACGCAATGGCACCCTGGCTTGGCACAGGGTGCTTTCTTGCGTATCTGTTCATTCCAACTGGAGGTATTACCATATGAAAAAACTATTCCGAAACAGGACGTTTCTCGCCTCTCTGGCAATCGTCCTGGCTCTTGTCATCTGCTTCGTCGCAGCGCCATCCATCAACGCAGCCGCGGGCAAAGAAGTATCCATCGTCCGCGTCACAAAAAATATATCCAAAGGAACAAAGTTAACAAAAGACATGGTTGAGAACGTTAAAGTCGGGGGATATAACCTGCCGGACAACGTCCTTAAATCAGATTCCGGAGTTATCGGGAAATACGCGACGGCATCCTTGCAGCCGGGCGACTACATTTTATCCTCAAAAGTATCGGAAGATGCTCCTGACATCGGCTTATCCAGTCTGGACGGAAAAAAGCAAGCTGTTTCGGTCTCGATCAAGAGCTTTGCGGCGGGGCTGTCCGGCAAGCTGGAAAGCGGCGACGTCATCCAGTTATACGTTGCCGATTACGGGGGCATGAAAGATACCCTGATGCCGACGGAGCTGCAATACGTCAAGCTGTTGGCGGCGACCACAGATAAAGGCATCGACAACACCGACGAACAGAAAAAAGACGATAAATCCAATGATGAGATGCCGTCCACCCTGACGGTTCTCGTTTCCCCCGTTCAAGCTGATAAACTCGTCGACTATGAAAATAACGGGAAGCTCCACGCCGCCCTGGTCTACCGGGGCTCCGAATCTAACTCAAAGAAGTTTCTTGACCTTGAGGACCAGTATCTTGATTCTCTGACGCAGGATAAAACCGGCAATACTACTCCGGCGGCACCAAGCACCGTGACAGGAGGCAAATAACATGGCAATCAAAACAGCCGCCGTCTGGGGCAGTCCCGGAAGCGGCACTACCCTGACCACGATCAAGATCGCGAAGGCCCTTGCAAATCTCAAAAAGAATGTCATTGTCGTCGGCTGCGACGATCAGACGCCGCTGCTTCCTCTGCTCCTGCCGTCCACTTCGGAGCTGCCGTCCCTGGGCGACGCGCTGGCAGCGGACCAGCTCTCCCAGATTGAAGCGCTGCGGCACTGTGTCCAATATGTAAAAAACCAATACATCAGCCTGCTCGGATACCGTCTGGGCGAAAATGTCTTGTCTTATCCGGAGTACACCCTGCAGCGGGCATCCGAACTGTTTTCCCATCTTCGCGGCCTGGCCGACTTTGTCCTGATCGACTGCTCTTCAAACCTCGACAATGTTCTGACCGCCGCCGCGCTGAAACAGGCGGACGTCACGTTTAAGGTTCTGAACGCCGACCCGAAAAGCCTGGTCTATTTTCAGTCGGCCGCACCGCTCCTGCTGCGCGACTCCGGTTACCGGTACGGAGAACAAACCAACATTCTCAACAATGTGCTTTCATCTCAGGATGTTGACCCGGCCCGTGAAGTCGTCGGCAAAATTGCCTACACATTGCCGCATGTACCGGAACTCAAAGATCAGTACGACCGGGGAGAACTGCTGGAAGCCGTATTCGGAAAGACGGCCCGCCAATACGAAACGGGAATTAGAAAACTTGTTATGGAGGTGATGGTGCATGAGCCGGAGCATGGAATTGTACGGCGCGGAAAACCGGCGGTCGGTGACGTTTCCGGAACTGCTTGAACAGGCGCAGCAATATATGTCTCAAAACTATTCGAAGCTGCTCGGAGAAAAGAACAGCCCGCAGAAGAAAGAGAAAATGCTTTCCTATCTGAGAAAATTTCTGGCGGATCAGAACCTGTCCGTACAGGAAATGACCCTTGAAGAACTTCCGTTACGCCTCTATGAGGAAATGGCGGAATATTCGTTTCTAACGCCGCTTTTAAACGGTTCTCATACCGACTGGGAGGAAATCAACATCAACCGGTGGGACGACACAAAAATCTCTTACTGCGACGGAAGAGTCGAGCGTTCGAAACAGCAGTTTCTTTCCCCGCAGCACGCGGAGGATGTCATCCGGCGTCTGCTCCGGCAGTCAGGCATCGTTCTCGATGAAGCGCGTCCCCTGGTGCGCGGACATTTAAACAACAAGATAAGAGCCACGGTAATCGGACGTCCCGTCATCGACTTCGAGGCGGGAATTTCCGTTTCCATCCGGTATATCAACCCGGAACATCTCGGTGAGGCTGATTTTATCGGAAATGGAACGGCAACGGAAGAAATGCTTGACACCCTCTCCACGCTGTACCGCTACGGAGCCTCCATGTGTCTGGCCGGAGCGACCGGAACCGGAAAGACGACCCTCATGAGCTGGATTCTTTCCACCCTGCCGAACCGTAAACGGATTTATACCATTGAAAACACAACCCGTGAATTCGATCTGGTAATCCGTGATGAAAACGGTCACGTCCTGAATAACGTCATCCACACGGTTACGCGCGACAGCGACGATCCGAAACAATGTGTCACGGAACAGATGCTGCTTGAACAGGGGCTGACCTTCGACCCGGATTATATCTGCATGGCCGAAATGAAGGGCAGCGAAGCGTTTGAAACCCAGGAAGCCGCCCGAACCGGACATGCGGTCATCAGTACGGTTCACGCCGACAGCTGCGAGGAAATCTACGACCGGCTGCTTGATTTGTGCAGCCTGAAGGGGACGTTGAGCGGAGAACTTTTAAAGCTGTCGATTGCCAAAGCCTTCCCGATTACCTTTTTCATCCGGAAGATGGAGGACAACGTGCGGCGCATCACGGAAATCTGTGAGTGTGAAGTGACGGAGAACGGGATGCGGATCATGCACACGCTTTACCGGTTCCGGACAATCCAAAATAGAATACAAAACGGCAAAACCGTTGTCGACGGTTGTTTTGAGCGAGTCGAAACTCTTTCCGGCCGCCTTCAGCAAAAGCTCAGAGACAACGGCATTCCGGAAGATCTGCTGCAAACCATGGTCGGAGGTGACGTCGCTTGACTGCCCTTTACTTTATCGCGTTTCTGCTTCTGTCCGCAGGAGTCCTCTTGTTTGCGCGATTATCTCCCCTGGAGCTGATTTCGTCTCTTCCCGGTCTGTTTCCCAAAAGAAAAGTTTCTATGAAGCGTAAGATTCTGCAAAGCCACCCGGCTAAAAAGCCGAAGGGAATCCGAAAGGTTTTCCACAGCATTCAGAACCTGGTCATAGACGCTAAGACAATTCTTGCGGTCACGAACCGCAGCGCCAAATTTGCCTCGCTCTGCACCCTGTCTCTGGCGTTTCTGATCGCGGGGATTTTCGTCGCTTCCCTGATGGGAAACGCCTACATGATGCCGGTGCTGGCCGTCGGGTTTGCACTGATTCCGTTTCTTTATATCCTGCTCTCGTCCTTCGGCTATAAAAAGAAACTCAACGCGGAACTGGAAACGGCGCTGTCGATTGTTACGGCGGAATATATCCGCACGGAGGACATCGTTTCTGCCATTCAGGAGTCGTTGGATTCCTGCCGCTCTCCGGTAAAAGAAGTCTTTCAGGAGTTTGTCGGTAACGTAACCTCCGTCAACGCGAACGTTGTCCTGGCGTTGGAACAAATGAAAGGCAAAATCGACAGCGATGTGTTCCGCGAATGGGTCGACGAGGTCATCCTTTGCCAGCGTGACCGGACGCAGAAAAGCACTCTGACGCCGATTGTCCGCAAATTCAGCGAGATGCGCACCGTTGCCGGCGATCTGAATCTGAAACTGTACGAACCGTTCCGCAACTGGCTGATCATGGCGCTCGCGCTGTTTTCCGTCCCGGTTCTGCTCTATGCCTTAAACGCCGACTGGGGCAATCTTTTGATGCATACCCAGGCCGGTCAGATCATTCTGGCGGTCGACGCCGCGGTCTTTTTCTTCGCGCTGATCCGTGTGATCCGCCAAACCCGTCCAATTGAATTCCGGAGGTGATCCCTTGACTTTGCTCATTCTGTTTTTTCTGTCTTTATTTGCCGCCTTTTACCTGTTGCTGTGCGGCGCGGCCCGGTTGCCGACGATCGGCACCACGCTGGCTTCGCTGCGGATCGCCCAGCCGAAAGTGCGCAGCGGAAGCCTGATTCACATCATGGTCCTAAAGCTCTCCATGCGGATTTCAAAACTCATCCATCTGGAACAGGAACGAAAAGACGATCTTGCCGCGAAGCTGCGGCTGATCGGCAACGGCCTGACCCCGGAAACCCATATTGCGAAAATCATTGTCAATTTCTCGCTGTGGCTTTTGACGGCGGCAATCCTGTTTCTGATTTCCCCGGTTTTGTCCCTTGCCGTGATCGGATACGCCATTTACATGTTATTTCAGGACATTTCTTCTTTTGACCGCGCCGTAAAGGCGGCGCGGGAAAAGATCGAAGCGGATCTTCCGCGTCTGGCGGCCACGATCGCTCAGGAATTACAGTCCAACCGCGACGTGATCGCGATGCTGACGTCGTTTCTCCCCAGCACCACACCGGAATTCCGTGAGGAACTGCAGATCACGCTGGCCGACATGCGCTCCGGTTCCCCGGAAAAAGCGCTGATCCGGATGGACCGGAGAGTCGGAAGTTTAATGCTCGGGGAAATCGTCCGCGGCCTTCAGATGGTTTTACAGGGCGACAACGGCGTTATGTACTTTCAAATGCTGGAGCACGATTTCAAGAATACGGAAATCCAGAATCTCAACCTGATTGCAGCAAAACGGCCCGGAAAAATTCAGGGATATTCGTTCCTGATGTTCGGCTGCCTGATGCTGACCGTTATCGGCGTTCTAATTCTGTACGCCTATTCCCTGGTTCAGGGACTCGGGATTTGAGGTGAGTCAAGTGAAGTTTCTCAAATCATCCAGAGGGGAAGCAACCATTGACGCCACAACCGTCTTGCTTGCTTCGCTAGTTGTTATCGCGGTATTCCTGTTCCATCTATATCCCGTCTTTCTTGCGAAACAAGATTTAAACACCTATGCGCAGGAGCTGTGCCGTACGGCCGAGATCTCCGGCCGGGTGGGACAGGAAACCACGGATCGGGAACGGGAGCTGACGGACAACACCGGCCTGTCCCCGAAAATCGAGTGGTCGGACACCGGCAAAATACAATTAGGAGATACGGTCGCCGTCACCTGTACCGTGACCAAAAACATCGGGTTATTTGCCGGTTTAGGTTCCATCCCGATTCCGATTTCCGCCAAAGCGTCCGGCAGAAGCGAGGTGTACTGGAAAAAATGAGGAAGTTTTGGAACGACCGGCGCGGCTCCGGAGTCGTCACCGCCGCCGGAGTCGTATTTCTCCTGTTATTTTTCTCCTGCGCTCTGATGGAATACTCCCGGCTGCAGTCCACCGCCGCGCATACCCGGGATGCGTTACAGGCGGCGGTTGTGGAAGCATGTACGGAACAAAACGCCGGTCTGTACGACGGGGTCCGCGAGGGATATTCCGGCGGATACAAACGCTCCGGCGGGAACTGGGCCGAAAGTCTCTCCTCCACCGACATCTACGACCGGCTTGACAAAAGTCTCGGCACAGAAAAAAGCGGCGACGCCGTTGTAAAATATGCCGGTTCCGACGTCAATTTCCGTCTGTCCGGCCTGTCCGCACAGATGACCAACGCGCCGTTTGCCCCGGACGGCAAGGACACCGGGCAGCTTACCTGCACGGCGGAAGTCGAGTTGGAGGTTCCGTGGATGTTCCACTGGGACGGGGTTCCCCCCATGCACGCCCGGTTGACCGTAAAGGCCGGATATATGCCCAAATTCTGAGAAGCGGACGGTTTGCCCGCTTCTTTTATTATTTACAGGAGGTATGAAGTTTTCTATGAAAAAGCTCAGAAATCACATCCTGATCCTATGCGGGCTGCTGATTTTCGGCATTGTGTTTCTCAGCCTGACGGTGAACGCGGCATCCTCGGTTCTCCCCTGGCTCTCTCCGGGCGGCACGTCTAAGCCCTCATCGGAGTCGGCGGCGAAGGACACCTTATTCAGTGGCGGAACGATATCAGCTCAATATGATGAAGACGCCGGATCCGTCTATATTGCTCCGATCGGCACCTTTCCCGGCATTGGCAGTTCATCAGGTTCTCCCGGTACCGCCGATGGAACGGGGACCGTAAGCATAGACGGAGGCAACACTTCCGGTTCGTCAGCCATAAAAGCCGGAACATCACAAGCGGTCATCTCCATTCAACCGGTATCTGTGACAGATTCAGCAAGCGATGCCAAAAGCAGTGCTTCATCCGCTGCTCCGGCATCATCCGGTTCCGACTCTTTGGATCCATCCGGTCAGACCCCTACAAATTCTTCCGACAGTGATCCGTCTTCCTCATCCCCCGGCAGATCATCGGACGATTCGGACGGCAGCTCCCATCATCACCGTTCGGTCAGCATCACCGGCGTCGGCCTGGACCATTCTGATCTGAAGCTTGTAAAGGGCGCCAGCACCGCACTTGCGGCTACGATCACTCCATCCAACACGACGCAGAGCAAAACCATCGTCTGGTCGTCTTCGGATAAATCCGTTGCGACAGTTGACGGCTCCGGCAAGGTGACCGCCGTTGAGGGCGGCACGGTGACCGTCACGGCAACGACTTCCAACGGAAAAACCGCCGTCTGCAAGGTGACGGTATCCGTCCCCACACAGGGAATCAAATTAAACCATTCGGAACTGTCGCTGATCAAATCAACAACTTCCGCAGCTTTGGTAGCTACTGTGACGCCGAATGACGCGTCGGATCAAACTGTCACCTGGTTGTCCTCGGATGAATCCGTCGCGACGGTTGACGGCTCCGGCAAGGTGACCGCCGTCGAGGGCGGCACGGCGACCGTCACGGCCACGGCTTCAAACGGAAAAGCCGCAGCTTGTAAGGTGACAGTATCCGTCCCGGCGACAAAAGTTACATTAAGTCTATCCGATGTGCCGGTCGAACGAGGAAAAACTATCGCTCTGGTTGCGACCCTCGACCCTCCGGACAGCACAGATAAAGTGCTTTGGGCAACTTCGGACAACGCCATCGCAACAGTTGACGATTCCGGACAGGTCACCGGAATTTCGGCGGGGAACGCTACCATTACCGCCTCTGTCGGAGACGGTGCCATATCGGTAAGCTGTCAAGTGACAACCGTTGTCTCAATCTCGGAACTTGATCTGAGCGATACGGAATTGAGCCTGAAGAAAGGAGAAGGACATAATCTGACCGCCCAGGTGCTGCCGGAAGACACCACGGAAGACAAGACGGTAACCTGGTCGTCCTCTGATAAAACCGTCGCAACAGTTGACAGCTCCGGCAAGATAACAGCCGTAGAGGGCGGCACGGCCATTGTCACCGCGCAGACCGGCAAACACAGCGCTCAGTGTACCGTTACGGTAACAGTACCAGTGACGGGGATTTCTTTCAATCAAACTACTCTCGTTCTGCCGGTTAATACCACATCCTCAGCTGTTGAGGTTACCATATCCCCGGATGACGCAACCGACAAAGCGGTTTCGTGGACCTCTTCCGACCCGTCCGTCGTCACAGTGGACAACGCCGGACAGATCACGGCCGTCAGTGCCGGAACCGCAACAATCACGGCAACATCCAACGACGGAGTGTTCACGGCTAACTGCACGGTGACGGTCGTCGTTCCCGTAACCGGAATCAGTCTGAATAAAACTGCGCTGTCCCTAATCAAAGGAAACGCGAATGCCCTGACGGCGACGATCACGCCGGAGGACGCGACCGATAAAGCCGTTGCATGGACATCGTCCAATCCATCCGTCGCTGTGGTGGATTCCAACGGAAAAGTAACGGCAACCGGCGGCGGTACTGCGACGATAACCGCAAAAACCAACGACGGCGGATTTGCGGCGAGTTGTACGGTAACCGTAAAAGTACCGGTTACGGGAATTACACTCGACAAGAACAGCCTGACACTTGCGCGGGGCAAAACCGGCAAATTGATTCCGACGATTGCTCCTGATGACGCAACCGACAAAGCGGTTTCGTGGACCTCTTCCGACCCGTCCGTCGTCACAGTGGACAACGCCGGACAGATCACGGCCGTCAGTGCCGGAACCGTGACGGTCACGGCGACTTCCCATGACGGTGGATTTACGGCTAATTGCACGGTGACGGTCGTTGTTCCCGTAACCGGAATCAGCCTGGATAAAGCCACGCTGTCCTTAATCAAAGGAAATGCGGCCACCTTGACGGCGACGATCACGCCGGAGGACGCGACGAATAAAGCCGTTGCATGGACATCGTCCAATCCATCCGTCGCTGCGGTAGATTCCAACGGAAAAGTAACGGCAACCGGCGGCGGTACTGCGACGATAACCGTCACGGCCAAAGACGGTGGATTTGCGGCGAGTTGTACGGTAACCGTAAAAGTACCGGTTACTGGGATTACACTTAACCAATCCAATTTGACGCTTATACGGGGCAAAACCAGAGATCTGATTCCGACCATTTCTCCTGCTGACGCAACCGACAAGGCTATCGTATGGTCAACGTCCAATTCGTCTGTAGTTACAGTAGACAATGCCGGTCGGATTACAGCCATTAGCGCCGGAACTGCAATAATCACGGCAACTACCCATAACGGCGGTTTTACTTCGCAATGTACCGTAACAGTCGTCGTTCCCGTAACCGGAATCAGCCTGGATAAAGCCACGCTGTCCCTAATCAAAGGAAATGCGGCCACCTTGACGGCGACGATCACGCCGGAGGACGCGACGAATAAAGCCGTTGCATGGACATCGTCCAATCCATCCGTCGCTGCGGTGGATTCCAGCGGAAAAGTGACAGCAGTCGGCGGCGGAACCGCAACGATAACCGTCACGGCCAAAGACGGCGGATTTGCGGCGAGTTGTACGGTAACCGTAAAAGTTCCGGTTACCGGAATTACGCTGAATCACACTTCAACAACAATCGCTCCCGGAGAATTCGAAACGCTGACGGCCACGATTACACCTGTGGACGCATCAAACAAAAACGTGACTTGGTCGTCCTCCAACCCATCCGTTGCAACGGTTGACGAGTACGGAAAAGTGACTTCGATAGGCTTTGGAACGACAACAATTACAGCAACCACGCGTGATGGAAACTACACTTGCCAATGTGCTGTTACGGTACCGATTACATGGACTCCAGAGACTTACCATAGCGGATTTTCTTCGGTGCATGTGCACCAAGATGATCCTGACAAATCAATTTACTATATTTTTGAGTCACACAATAGTCACGAACATGTTGGCGTAACGTACACCTTTAATACGCCAATATCAATTTCATCAGGCGATAAAATTGAAGTAGCAGTCCCAATAAGTTCGTATCCACAATATCGTTGGTATCGTACTTCAATTAACAATGACACTGACTATAAAATTGCATTCACAGATCAGCACAATTCGAACAAGGTTTATACATTCTCTGCAGACACAGTTTTGTCTAGTGTTAACTTAGATGTTGAAACTGAAATCTCCATACATAATGAAGGGTACGCACGGGTTTATTTGTACACACACGGCAGAAAAATATTGCTTAACGCATCCGGGACAGAGTCTCCGTAATTACACAAAAGGCAGTCGGATTTTGTTTCCGGCTGCCCCTTGCTCTAAACGAATGATTTAGTAAATGTTGGAGGAATCAGAAAAAGATGTTGGAAAAGATTCAGCACATTTCGCAGCAAATATCTCAAACCGCTCAGGAAGTCAGCGCCGGGCCGCGTCAATGGGCGGACTTTTTAAAAGCGGCGTCCAGATTTTACAAATACCCCTTTCCCGCGCAACTTCTTATTTACGCCCATCGCCCGGACGCAACCGCAATGGCATCGCTTGAAATCTGGAACCGCGTGGGCAGAAGAGTCAACGCAGGGGCGAAAGGGGTCCCCATCCTGATCGACGGGAAAAGTCAGGTTAAGCTGTCCTATGTTTTTGATGTCAGCGATACCAACGGCAGCCCCAAGACCCTGCCCGTACCATGGAAATTCAATCAGGAAGACCATGAAACCGTCCTTTCTGATCTTGAAGAAAGATATGGGATTCCCCCGGAAAGCGACACATTTGACCTGCGCTTGCAGAATATAATCGAAGCTGTTGTTCAAAATTGTTCAGGACGCTATTTAGACGATCTCCTTCAAAACATTGAGGGAACCAGCCTGGAAGGAATGACAGCAAATGAAATTGACGGAGAAGTCCGGGAGTTTCTCTCCGACTGCATCACCTGCATGGTTTACAGTCGGGCGGCTCCGGAGAGCAGCATTCCGGATTCCCTGATTTTTGACGGCTTGCCTCTTTTCCGTGAAAAAGATCTTCTCACGATTCTCGGTTATGCGGCGTCGTCGGAGTCCGAAACGCTTTTGCGCCAGATAGAAGGCTCAATCCTCCAAATCCGGCATGAACAACAAATTCAGAAAAGGAGAATGCAGCATGGACATTCAGTACAAAGAGCAAGGCGGATACCTGTACCCGCAGTTGACAACCGCCCCCAGCGATCCCCTGACTTACTACGGGACCATGTTCAAGGAATACCTGAAGGAGACCCAGCCGGGGAGGTACGCGGTTCTTCTGTTCAATCAGAAGTTGATGAAATTCTGCCATCGGATGGAGGACGAGGCGAACCGGTACGAGGGAGTCATTCTGGAGAAGCTCCGGCAAAGCAGCCCACCGCCGGAGACGGACGACACGATGAAGTTAATTCAGTACAACAACAATCTATATCAACAGGCACGGGAAATTACGCTGAACGACGTGATTTACCGGAAAGCGTAGAAAATCCTGACATTTTAAACGGAGATCCGGCATACAGTGCTTTTGTCAGCGAAGACGATTTTTCGGACATATACCTTTATTCGGCACTGGTGAACATGAATTTGGAAAGGCGGCAGGAAATTGCAGATTTTTATACGGGAAATCCGACCGCAAAAGATGCCGTTGCCTTTCTAAAAGATCTTTTTGGTATTGAAGGCGGCTCAATCACTTATTCAAACGGAAAATCAGGGTTCTGTGACTACAGTGGAAAAGGGCTTCGGATCAATATTTATCTGCCGGAAGGGGAGTATTCCCGATCTGTCACATGGAATACGGTGCAGAGGGAAATCCGCACTCTCATCTCCGAAGGGCGCTTTCTCACTCCGGCACCGATCCAGCGCACGGAGCAGCTTTCCCTGTTCGACTTGCCCGCCAGCGCCCCGGCGAAGCCACAAATAGCCCAACCAACCATACCGGAAGAACTTCCGGAAAAGCCCTCCGATTCCGTACCGGAAGGAATGGAGGATTTCTTTGCGATTGACACGGAAGAAGTCAAGCGCAGATTAAACGATCCCGCCGAGCAAAAGCATATTGACGAAATGCTGAAAGGCGCGGAAGCCGTATATCTGGAATCGCGTAGAAACTTTCCGCCTGAAAATTATCATTATTACGACCTTCAGGAAGTGACCGGCGGACAGAAAACGCACTATCGGCTCAATGTCGAGGCCATCCGAACGTTAAAGAAAGTGGAAAGCGAGAACCGTCTGGCCGACACCAGCGAGCAGACCGTGCTTTCCAAATACGTCGGGTGGGGCGGTATCCCACAGGTATTCGATAAAAACAATGAAAAATGGAGCGAGGAATATCAGGAGCTGAAAGAGCTTCTCACTCCGGAAGAATATGAAGCGGCGAGGGCTTCGACCCTCACCGCTTTTTATACGCCTCCCGCCGTCATTCAGGCCGTCCACACCGCGCTGAAGGATTTCGGATTCACCGGGGGAAATATTCTGGAACCGGCCTGCGGCACAGGCCGGTTTTTCGGTTTTCTTTCCGAGCGCGCGGAGAAAAACAGTAAACTGTTCGGCGTCGAACTGGACAATCTGACCGGACGAATCGCGCAGCAGCTCTACCAAAAAGCGCATATCCAGATCCGGGGCTTTGAAAAAGCGGCGTTTCCCGACAATTTCTTTGACATCGCCGTCGGGAACGTCCCCTTCGGTGAGTTTAAGGTTCCGGATCCCCGCTACGCGAAACACAATTTCCTGATTCACGACTATTTCTTTGCGAAAACGCTCGACAAAGTACGGCCCGGCGGAATGATTGCATTTGTCACCTCAAAAGGGACGATGGACAAGGCAAATCCGGCGGTGCGCCGATATATCGCGCAGCGCGCGGAGCTGATCGGCGCCATCCGTCTTCCCAACACCATGATGAAGACGGAGGCAAACACGGAAGTCACCGCGGACCTGATTTTCCTAAAAAAACGGGAACGCATGGTTGACATCGAACCGGAATGGGTCAACCTGACTTATCTCGACGGCGGGATCCCGGTCAACACCTATTTTGCCGATCACCCAGACATGATGCTCGGAACAATGGCGTTCGACGACCGGATGTACGGCAACGCCAAGGAAACTACTCTCCAGCCGAATCCTCAGTTGGATTGGCGCGAGGAACTGCCGGTTGCCGTTTCAGAATTGCATGGAACGTATGAAGAACCTGTCGTTGATCTTGAGGATGACGATCATGCCGTCACCATTCCGGCTGATCCGAATGTTAAAAATTTCAGCTATACCATAGCCGATGACGGCTGCATCTATTACCGGGAAAACAGTGAAATGGTTCTGAAAGAATTCACCGGCACCCGGGATAAGCGCATCCGCGGCATGATCGGAATCCGGAACGCCATGCGGGAAGTCATCCGCGTTCAGAGCAACGATTTCCCGGATCAGGCAATCAAGGAAACACAAAGCACCCTGAACCGCCTGTATGATACATTCACCCGAAAATACGGCCCGATTATTGGAACCGGCAACCGGCTGGCGTTCAATTCCGATTCCGACTATCCGCTTCTTTGCAGTCTTGAAAATATCGATGACGACAAAAGCGTCACCAAAGCCGCCATCTTCACCAAGAGAACCATCCGCCCCCCTCAGGCCGTTACACACGTAGATACGGCTGTGGAAGCTCTCCCCCATTCGCTAAACCAAAAGGGCTGCGTCGATCTTTCCTATATTGCTTCCCTTACCGGCAAACCGGAAGATCAGATAATTCGGGATCTGGAAGGAATCATTTTCAAGGACCCGATTGACGGGGCCTATCAGACCTCGGACGAATATCTGTCCGGCAACGTCCGGGCAAAGCTGAAAATTGCTCAGGAGATTGCGGAAAAGGACCCGCAGTATCAAGCGAACGTCAACGCCCTTATAAAAGTTCAGCCGGAGGATCTCAACGCCTCTCAGATTGACATCCGTCTCGGCTCCCCTCTGCTGGAATCCGGGGATGTCAAACAGTTTGTCACCGATTTACTGAATCCGCCGGAGTACGCCAAAAATTTCAAGGTTCTGTATCTTCCCTCCGAAGCACTCTGGAAAATCAACGGCATTTCCCACTCCCTGATGTCCTCCGACATCACCGCGAGCAAAACGTTCGGGACGCACCGGATCAACGGATATGAACTGATCGAGCTGTCTCTGAACCAAAAAACGCCGACTATTCGTGACCGGAAAGCCGACGACACCTATGAAATCAATTCAAAAGAAACCGCCGCGGCACGGGAAAAACAAAAAATCATCGAGCAGAAATTTGAGGACTGGATTTTCCGCGACCACGACCGCCGGGAACGGCTGGTCCGAAAGTATAACGATGTTTACAACAACATCCGGCTGCGCCAGTACGACGGCAGTTATCTGACATTCCCCGGCATGAATCCCGAAATCACCCTCCGCACCCATCAGCGCAATGCCGCCGCCCGGATTATCAGCAGCGGGAATACCCTGTTGGCACACTGCGTCGGCGCGGGGAAAACCTACACGATGATTGCGGCCGCAATGGAAGGGAAACGCCTGGGGCTGTGCAATAAAAGCATGTTTGTCGTTCCCGGCCACCTGATCGATCAGTGGGGCGCGGACATTCTCCGGCTGTATCCGGGCGCAAACGTTTTGCTGGCAACCAAAAAAGATTTTGAACGCTCAAAACGGCAGCGCCTGATCAGCCGCATCGCGACCGGGGACTATGATGCGGTCGTCATTGCCAACACCAGCTTTGAAAAGATCCCTGTCAGCCCGGAGCGCCAGGAACGGATGATCAAACAGCAAGTCGATTCTATCGTCGATGCGATGGAAATTGCGCAGTCTGAAGGGGACGAGGATTGGACCATCAAACAGATGGAGCGCACCAAAAGATCTCTGGAAGAGCAGTTGGAAAGTTTATCCGACCAAAGTAAAAAGGACGACCTTCTCACCTTTGAGGAACTCGGCGTCGATCAGATCTTTATCGACGAAGCGCAGTACTACAAGAACCTCTTCATCGCGACAAAAATGAACAATGTCGCAGGTATTTCTCAGAGCCATGCCCTTAAGTCCACAGATCTGCTGATAAAGTGTGAATACGTCAATGAACTGAATCACGGGCAGCGCGGCATTGTGTTTGCGACCGGAACGCCGGTTTCCAACAGCATGTCAGAGTTGTATGTTATGATGCGTTATCTGGAAAACGACAAGCTGAAGGAAATGGGATTCGAGCATTTCGACGCATGGGCCGCGCAGTACGGTCGAAAAGTATCTTCGCTCGAGCTGACGCCGGACGGAACCAAATACCGTTACCGGACCCGGTTCGCGGAATTTGTAAACCTGCCCGAGCTGATGAACCTCTACTCTCTCGTTGCAGATATTCAGACGGCGGAACAGTTAAAGCTCCCCGTCCCGAAAATGAAGGGCGGCAAGCCTGTGATCGTCGTCGCAAAACCAAGCCCCGACCAGCAGGAACTGGTCAAAGACATTATTCAATGTTTTGAACGGATCCATAACGCAGAGGTGGACCCGTCCGAGGACAACGCGCTGAAGGAAACCAGCCGGGGCCGGTTCGGCGCGCTGGACATGCGGATTCTCGACCCGTCCTATGAGGATTTTTCGGGAAGCAAGGTCAATCTGGCCGTTCAAAACATCCATGAAATCTGGAAAGAAAGCGAGTCAGTCCAAGGAACTCAAATGGTTTTCTGTGATCTTTCCACACCCCATTACGACGGCAGATTCAACGTGTACGACGACATGAAATCGAAACTGATTCAAATGGGCATTCCGGAAAATCAGGTCGCCTTTATTCACGACGCGCACACGGAAAAGCAAAAGGAACAGTTATTCGCGGACATGCGGGCCGGCAAAGTCCGAATTCTATTTGGCTCCACTTCCCGCATGGGTGCCGGAACCAACGCGCAAAGAAAAATTGTAGCAATCCACCATATGGACGCGCCCTGGCGTCCGGGCGATCTGGAACAACGCAATGGACGCGCTTTCCGTCAGGGCAATGAAAACGACGAAGTCGGTGAATACCGCTATGTAACGGAGGGGACCTTTGACGCGTTTTCATGGCAAATTCTCGAACAGAAGCAGAAGTTTATCTCGCAGGTATCCTCCGGGCGCTGCGTGGAACGTCACGCACAGGACATCGACGACACCGTACTGGATTACGCAACTGTAAAAATGCTTTCTACCAAGGATCCCCGCATCAAGGAACGGGAAGAACTCCGCGTCCGTGTAGCCGAGTTGAACGCTCTGAAAGCCCAGTTTAATTCCGAGAAGTACATGATGGAGGATGAGCTGCTGAAATTTGGCCCGCAGCGCGTCGCCAGAAACAAACAGGCAATTCAGAATCTGGAACGGGATATTGAACTCAGGAACAAAAGCTCCAAGAAAGAATTTGAAATCGATCTGTTTGGAAAAAATTACGACAAGCGTGAAACAGCCGGTGAAATCATCCTGCAAAAAGCGAACGCCTACCGGACGGACGGCGAATATCTGCCGATCGGCATGTACCGGGGGTTTCGGCTCGAGCTGACCTACAGCTCTTTTTCCCGGACCCATTCCATCGTCCTCTGCGGGAGCGCCCGGCATGTGGTCACAATGGGAGACAGCGCCGTCGGCTGCACGACGCGTTTAGATAATACTCTCAAGGAGATGGATCAAAAAATCGTTGCCTGCAGGAAAGAAATTGAGAAATCCAAACAGAGAATGTCGGAACTGGAAACACAGCTTAAAATCCCGTGGGACCATGAAGATGAGCTCAGCGAAAAAACTCTGCGGCTCGACAAGTTGAATATCGAACTTTCCAATGAAATGGGAACCGACAAGGAGGTGGTTCTGGACACGGAACCGATTCAACAGGAATCTGAAACCGAGGTGGAAGAAAATGAAATGGATTTAGGCATGTAAACATTGTGCGGCCGGGAAATCCCGGCCGCGGTTTTATTGAAATTCGCAAACGCTTGCGAATTTGAAAGGAGATGAGATTGGTTGTTTGAAAAACTGGTGTATATTTGTTCTCCTTATCATGGAGTCATGGAACGAAACCGTCTAAATGCCGTGGAATACTGCGAATACGCCGCCCAAATGGGCGTGATTCCCTTGGCGCCGCACACCATCTTTACGCAATACCTGGACGATGACGTTCCCTCTCAACGTGAAGTCGGGCTAAAGATGGGTTTGGAGCTGCTAAGACGGTGTGACGAACTCTGGGTCTTTGGCTCCGTTATCACGGAAGGGATGGAACAGGAAATTATTGAAGCGAATATCTCGCAGATTCCCATCCGGCTTTTACCGGATTTCAATATTCATCAGGAAACGCCTCTCGAACCGGATGAGGCGGATCTGCAGTTTGAATTATAAAGGAGTGTTACTCATGATCAAAAATCCAAGATTTCAATCGAAGCTAAAAAAAGTACTTATGGTTTCCCTGATGCTTGCCCTGATCGCTCCAGTTTTCTCCATGCCGGTTTTTGCCGCAACGGACACGGTTGACATTGCGGGACCCATTGTTAATGTTTTTACGAACTATATACAGCCCCAAGTTGAAAAACTCGTTGATTATGTCGTCCTTCCCCTCATTGATGTTTATATACTCATCAGGCTTATTATCAGCATCGTGTCTTCTGTCCACAATTACCGCCGCGCCGGTGAGCTGGACTGGACGCATTCCGGAATCTTACTGTTGACGCTTATCTTCACCATGACTGTCTCTATCTGGATGTGGGGAGTAATCCATTGGGGCAGTCCAGCGTAAGGAAGTGATACCGTGTTTACTTATGGAAATTCCATGGACCAGCTTTTCACTTGGGTCTATTATCTGTTAATTAACAGCCTGAATGATTTCACTCAATACATTGGGAATATGGGTGCGGATTTGTTCGACAACGCAATCGTCAAGGCAATCTTATTGTTTTTCTGGTGGATCGGCGTCACCGTTCTGTTAATCGGAATTGTAATCGCCATTGCGCAATTCGGAATCGGATACGATTCCGGAAAATCCAACTTCGTTGAAACGCTGTCCAATATTATTAAAGCCATGATGGTTACGGCCCTTTTCACAACAGTTCCGGTAAAAGTATTCCAGCTGTCCATCTCCACGGAAAGTGCTATCAGCAGGCTTATCAACGGCGGCAGCCTGCTGATCAATAACTCAAACACAGCCGCAGGCTCTGATACATCGAATTCGCTCATCAGCAGCATATCCAGCTTCTTTACGGCGATGATTGCCAGCAATCCGGTTTTGAGCGTGATTGGATCCCTCGCCGGAGGAGGTTCCTCTAGTTCCCAGCATATCCCGACTTTTATGAATCTTTTATTTCTCATCGCTTTTTGCTATGGCTTTTTCAAGGTTTTGTTCGGCAACTTAAAACGCGGGGGAATTCTTATGATACAAATTTGCACCTGCCCCTTTTACATCATGTCTCTTGCGATGGGATATTCGGATGGATTTACAGGTTGGTACCGACAGATTCTCGGCATTTGCTTCACCTCATTTCTGCAAAATCTTTTGCTGGCCCTTGGCCTGATGGTATTCCAAACTCAGATGGTAGTCGGGACCGGGGTCATGCTGGCAGCGGCGGAGGTTCCGCGGATTGCCGGACGGTACGGCCTTGAAACGTCCGTACGCTCCAATTTCACACAAGTATCCTACGCCGCGCGTTCCGCAATGTCGCTGGTAAAAGCGATTGGACGATAATGGTACCGGGAGGTTCAAGAAATATGAAATTTTATTATCCGGACAATCTGGAGGCTCCGCCGACTCTTCTCCTTTGGACGATTCGGGACATCTCCATTATTGCCACTTTTCTATCAATTTCGTTGATCGTAGCAGTTTATTGGCTTTCAATCTTTCCCCCTATTCCTGTAATCTTCTACGCAATTTTAACCCTGCGCCTTGAAGATATCAGCGTGCTGGAATTTTTACAAAAAGTCGGGCGTCATTTTATTACGGACCAAAAGGTCTTTATGTGGTCGCAGGAGGGACAACATGAGTCTGCAGGACAAACTGAAAAAAAATAAAAAACTGTCTGTACGGAAACTGATCGGGGCGGCATCCATCAAGGATTGCTGCCTCATGAATTATTCCGGCGAGAAAACGGCTTTTTTAATTCTTACGCCGTCAAATTTATCCATCTTACCGGACAATGAAGTCGTTGGCAAAATCAAGCGGCTTACGGCAATCCATGAGGAAATCGGAACCGCCGACTATATCTGCATTAATTCGACTCAGAGTTATGACCAAAACAAACACTTCATCAGAAATCTGGAATCATCCGAACGCAATCAGAAACTGCGCGAGCTGGATCAGCAGGATCTCCGCTTTCTGGATGACATACAAATCAAAATGGCGACAAGCCGTGAATTCATGGCTGCGTTCCACTTTTCGCCGCGGGATTCCATGGAACATGTGGAGATGGTTTTAAATAAGGCGGTGCAGATTTTTAAAAACAACAGCTTCGCAACCCGCATCGCATCAAAAAACGATTTGAAACGCTGTCTCGCCATCAACCTCGAACAGGATATTTACGAAGACACTTCACAGGATTTTGACGGAGAAAACCATTTGAAAGTACTGGAGATGAAAAAATGAACGCATTAATGGATCCGGAACCGAAAGAGACGCCACAGAAAGAAACTGATGAAGACCTCATTTTACACTGGTACCGGCAGGCGGCTTTCTCCGATGACAACCAGCGTCAGGCCGTTCTTTGCGCCGACCTTCAGGACGGTCCGGACTGGTATTTCACCGCGGCAAACAATGGAGACAAATATGCGCAATATGCCCTCGGCATGATGTATCTGCATGGAAAGCTGATGCCGCAAAACAGCACGAAAGCCGCCATGTGGCTTTCAAAAGCGGCTCGTTCCGATATTTGCTTCGCGTGCTACGAATCCGCAAAGCTATGCGATGCCGGTATTGGGATCGACCGTGACCCGGATTCGGCAAACCAACTTTATCAGAAAGCGTTTCGTTTGTTTTCGCAGGCCGAGCAAAAATCACCGAACCCACAAATTGAGCGCTCTCTGGCTGAGATCTATGAAAAAGGGCTCGGTCGGCCAAAAGACGAAAACCTCGCCGGCTTTTGGAGAATGACCGCTTCCAATGCAACTGGCGGCGATGTGATTGAAGAAAACGGACCGCAGCAGGACTACCGGGAAGATACGCCGGAGGAAGAACCCTCAATAAAGCTCTTGAAACCAGCAAAAACAGAAAAGCAAAAAAAGAACGTGATTCCTCTGTTTTCCGCAAAAAAGTCAAAAGCGGCGAAAACGAAACCGGCAAAAGAAAAACGGACTGCCGCCCCTCAAGCATATCCCGACGAAATACAGGATTTTCTTGATATGATCATGCCTTCTGCCATTGACTTTTCTCATCAGGACTTTTTTGTCTGTGGAAATACCTTTCGATGCGTATGGGTCATCCGCGAATATCCGACCTCCACCGAAGATAAGGCACTGCTCAAAGAGCTGGGCGAGATGAACGGCGTCACCTTACGGATCTACACCCGTCCGGTGACGCCGTTCGAAGAACGCAAGTTGTTTCTCAAAGCGGAACGAAAAAACCGTTTCAGCCTGCATAACGCCCACAGCATCCAGGATTCAACCGAAGCCGCCGACAACCTGAATGACATGGAAGTGATGGCGAAACGCCTCCATCAAACAAAAGAAAAACTTATGCACTGCGCTGTTTTTCTGGAACTGGTTGCCCGCTCCATAGAAGACCTGACAAAATTGCAGAATGACGTCATCTCCTTTTTCGCCCGTACAAAAATCGTTTACGACCGGCTTTGGATTCAGCAAAAAGAGGGCTTTCTTACAATGAATCTGTTTGGGAGCAATAAATTCAAGTCTCAGTTTGAACGGATTCTCCCGTCCTCTTCTGTTGCAAACCTTTATCCTTTTTGTTACTCCGGCAAAACGGATCCGGACGGAATGTTTATCGGCCGGGACGTGGACGGGACAAACATCATTGTCAACTTTGACCGGCGCAGCCTGGATAAAACAAATGGGCATATTCTGATTTTGGGCAACACAGGCGAAGGCAAAAGCTATCTGCTCAAACTCATCATTACCCTGTTCCGTCAAATGGGCAAAAAGTTCTACATCCTTGATCCTGACGATGAGTATAAAGACCTGACCGAAAATACGGGCGGCTGCTACATCGACATGATGGCGGGCAAATATTTCATCAATGTTTTGGAGCCAAGGCTCTGGACCGACAAGGCGGATGAAGACAAAAGCGCACCCGCCGCGTTTCGAAAAAAGACACGTCTGAGCCAACATATTGCATATCTGCGTGATTTTTTTCAGGCATATAAGCATTTCCCGTCCGATCAGCTCGACACCCTTGAAATCCTTCTGGAAAAACTGTACCGGAATTTTAGCATCACCGATGAGACCGACTTTGAAAAGCTTCAGCCGGAAGACTACCCGATCCTGTCGGATTTGTTCGCACTGGCGCAAAACGAACTGGAACATTATGGTGAAGACGAAAATCGGCTCTACACAAAAGACCTGCTCCGTACTCTGACACTCGGCCTTCGTGAGATCTGTGTCGGAAGTGAAAGCACCTTTTTTAACGGCCATACCAACATCACAAACGCGGACTTCATTGATTTCAGCGTCAAGGACATGCTCTCGACCAATGAAAACCTGAAAAACGCAATGTTCATGAACATCCTCTCCTATATGTCACACAAGTTTCTGACGGAAGGCGCCGCGGAAATCGCGATTGACGAGCTGCACCTGTTTCTCGGCAATAAAATCGCAATCGACTACATACGCTCGTTCTCAAAGCGCGGCCGTAAAAAAGATTCCGGAATCATTCTCGCCAGCCAGAACGTCGAAGATTTCATGCTGCCGGAAGTCATTTCATACACAAAACCGCTTCTTTCCATTCCGACTCATTCCTTTTTGTTCCATCCGGGCGACAACTGCGATGTCAGAGAATTTCAGCGTTTGCTTTCCGTGCGTGAATGCGAATACGATCTGATCGCCGAATCCCATCAGGGTTACTGCCTCTACAAATGCGGGACCGAACGGTATCACCTGCATGTGGAGGCACCTGAGTATAAGGCGGAGCTGTTCGGCGCGGCAGGAGGCAAATAGCCATGCCTGTCGCTCTAAGGCTCCTGCCGCTTCTCAAGGATGAACGAGTACGCAACGCATTGATCGGCATCGCTGTATGTTTCATCCTGCTTTTGTCGGCTCTCAACCATACCATAACCAATCACAACCTGCAATGGTACGGCAACAACACGGTTGCTTCGGAGTTTGCCCCTTTGGTAACGAAAGCATCGGAAAAAATCGATGAGGGAAACCTTAGCACTCAGCTGCTCTACGCATCTTATATCGTTCTCTTCGATAACGACCGGTATCCGGAAAAGGAGACTGTAAGAAAGCGCCTGATCGCCTGCTTTTATCATACTGTTAAAGGAAAGGATGAAGACGGGAACCCGATAAAAATAACAGAGGCTATTTCCGACCACACATCAATTTTTGACCGGATTGAGGACAAATTCGGCATCTCAATCAGTACGCAGCAGCGCAATACTATCACAGCCCTTGCCCAACTGTTTAACGGCGGCAGCTCCTACATTCTTTCCGGAAGCGTGACGGAATACTACAGTACCATTCAGAAATATTGCAAAAAATACGGCATATCCGATTTTGCAGCTTTGGTGGAAGCCGTGATGCAGCAGGAAAGCGGCGGTTCCGGCAGCGACCCGATGCAGTGCTCCGAATGCCCTTACAATACGAAATTTCCGAATACGCCGAACGCAATCACCGATCCAGATTACTCCATCCAAATCGGCGTTAAATATCTGGCAAGCTGCCTGAAAGCGGCAAATTGCAAATCTCCGGACGACACATCCGGTATCAGCCTTGCCCTTCAGGGTTACAATTTCGGCAACGGTTATATCTCCTGGGCGCTGGACCGCGGCGGATACACCGCAGAAAACGCGTTGGAATTCTCTCAGATGGAAATCAGCAAGTTTCACACGTCAGGTTACGGCGATGTCAATTATGTCAGCCATGTTCTGCGGTATTACGATGAATTCAAAAACACAACCACCGGTGACGGCACTTTCATCTACCCCCTTCAGAAGGGAAAGTTTACGATTTCCTCCGGCTTCGGACAACGGACGGACCCAATCACCGGCGGGACGGAGTTTCACAAAGGAATCGATCTTGCGGCCCCAAAGGGTACGCCGATCCATGCCAGTGCGGCCGGAACGGTTATTTACGCCCAGTTTGCCACTCATCCCTATTCCGGATACGGCAATCTGGTGATCATCCGCAATTCTTCTTCCCTTGTGACCATGTACGGACACTGTTCGGAGCTGCTTGTCTCCGTCGGCCAAACGGTTCAGCAAGGACAACTCATCGCAAAGGTCGGCAGCACGGGAAACTCCACCGGCAACCATTGCCACTTTGAAATTCGGGTCAACGGCTCCAGCGTGAACCCCCTGTCCTACCTGTAAGAACCAACGCCAGGGAAAAGAAAAAAAGTGTTGTTTTTTCTCTGCTTTAGGCGCGTCTATATCTCTTTTAAAATGTTTGAATATTAGAGATAAAGTGAAAAAAGCTATTGACATTGTGGCTACATTGTGGTATCATATAATTGTTCCAAAGGGATGAACAAAATAACGCGGCCCGGCGACAAGGGCAGAAAGAGGAATCATTATGAGCACGAAAATTACTTATGTCCACGCAGACCATTTTGATTTGGGTACAACTGATTGTGGATTTGACCAGCAGCGGAATTATATCATTGTTGGCGACGGTTACACGTTCGGTGACTGGCTGGCAGACCGTGGTGTGCGGTTCAATCAAGACAGCGATGACCAGAACACATATTTTCTATTAGATGATGATTTATCAACTGAAACCTGCACAGGCGAAGCTTACATGATTCTGAAATCTGAGCCAACCGAAGAAGAATTACAAGGCTAAGAAATTAGGCCGGGAAACCGGCCCATATTTTTAGGAGGATTGATTTTGTGTTAATCAACGGCGCATGGTGTATCAACCATACCGACTGAAATTGTTCTGGAATGGTATCATATGATTGTAGTCAAGAAAGACTACCAAATAACGCGGCCCGGCGATAAGGGCAGAAAGAGGAACCAATATGAAATCATTTCTTTCAGCTAATCTTGAAAAATACCTTAAGGATGGGTGGCAAGTAGTATCCTATACCCACGGACAGCCCGCCCCAGAAAACAAACGCAGCAATCTTTATGCGGCTATGGAAAGTGCCAAGGCACAGCATCCTGAAGCAAAAGAATTTGATTATGTTCTCGGAGGACATCGCCGTAATTATAGTGACGGATTTGAAATTGCCGTGATTATGCGTTAATATCTCACCGCCTTCGGGCGGTAATTCTGCGCAGCACAGCCTCCACGAGGCGCAGGGTGGGCAACACGGGAACGTGGCTAATGTGACTTAAAATGCAGCCCAGCGTTACGGGCGAAAGAAGGAATTTTTTATGAAAATCGCACCAAGCAAAGAACTTATTTCAGGTATCCGCGCCGGTCTTCAAGCGTTACGTGAAAATCTTGTCGAGCCGATGGGATTAAGCATCACTGCACACGACGGCAAATTTGGGTGGGGCTTTTACAAATATAAAGCATTACCCGGTCATCCGCATCCCGGTAATGCCGGTAATGGATGGAGCCATCCAGTAAATACTCCCGTGTTAGCCGCACATGCTCCGCGCGATTGGCCTAAGGATGGTTCTTTCCCGCGGGACGTTAAATGCACACTGAATGACGTTAAGGCATTTGTACAGGCGGTTGCTGATGGAGCAGCATTAGGTCGAGATTATACTTTAGAAGTCGCATGGCGCAAAGGATCTGCACCTGATATGTGCGTTGACGGAGCTGTCGGTATTTTGTCCGATATTAATATTTTACGCGGCGGAGCGGAGAACTACGCTTATTATCCTGATAGCATTGATGAAGTCAGCCTTGTTAGCAAAAATGGCGAACCGGTTGACACGGCGAAAGAAGAACTCTGGAAGGGAAAGTTTCGCCGCCTTAAAGACAACGAGCAGATATCAACCAACGCTTACATGCAGCCGCCTAAAGTAGACAATCCTATTGTTGTTGCAGGCGCGTGGTATGTTGACAGTTTGCCGGGAGGTATTGTGGCAGAATTGACAGATGGCAAACTCGTATCTTTTTCTATCTCTCCGTTGCGCGCCATTGATGCAGCTACACTTAAATCGTATGACGGTGAGCATCCTCGTAAGCAACATGGTTCCCCCTTACCTAAGCCCCTTTATCCATTTTACGGTCTTGAAAAAAACGACGAAAGTCTATCTGAGATTCTCCGGCTTCGTGTCACCCCGTCCGAAAAAGCTGCCTTTGAAGCATATGCCGCCAGTTTGGAGCCGCGCCAGAATGTATCCGACGTGCTGCGCGAATTTATCCGGTCAAAAATATGAAAAATCAGAAAATCTGCGTTGTGTGTGGCAAACTGTTCTATGCCCCGCCGTCGTCCGAAAAAATCTGCTGTTCCCGTGAATGTTCCCACGTTTTACGCGAACGTCGTGCAAATGCCGGGATCTATGATGATTCGATCTGCCGTGCGAATCAAATCGCGCATTCAGACCCAAAAATGCAGCGCGGCCCGGATAACATAAATGCTAAAACATGGCGCATACAGGCCCCTGACGGGACAATTTACGAATGCTATAATCTGCTGGATTGGCTGCGAAACCACGCTGAAATGCTGGACGGTACACCCAGGCAGGCATGGGACGGAATCGTAAAAATAAAATATTCCATGCAGGGCAAGCGGAAACATCCATCGATGCAATGGAAGGGTTGGAAGCTGCTGGCGTGGGGCTGCGAGAGAAACTGCAAGAAAATAAAATGAAAGATGAATCAATCAATATGACATTTTATTTACTTCTGATCAGTGCCACCGGATATGATAAATCCGGTGGTTTTTTGCTGCCTCCGCAAAGAAAAACAGCATTGTTTTTCTCTGCTTTAGGCACACCCTTCTA
The DNA here is from genome assembly GCF_014303955.1 of Caproicibacter fermentans. Lineage (NCBI taxonomy): Bacteria > Bacillati > Bacillota > Clostridia > Eubacteriales > Acutalibacteraceae > Caproicibacter > Caproicibacter fermentans. The sequence goes on from NZ_CP060286.1 coordinate 947,972, forward strand.
CGATATTACTCAAGTGACATATGAAATTTTCTGAAAGAAAAAGGGAGCGATTCAAGTGGAAAATCTTTATAAATATCAAGGTACAGTTAGCGAAATCGGATTCAAAGACAATGGGTACAAAGCGCGCGCGAATCTTGTTCTTGGCGACATCGGTGATTGGAACAAAGCCCCCGTCAGGATTGAGGCCTTCGGCGGTCTGGCCAACTATATAAACGAAATCGGTTGCACCGACGCTGAAGAACGGTACATCAAAGCAGACTGGTATTATGACCGCAACCTTTATTTGCATCGAATTGAAATTCCAAGCTCCAACGAGCTGATCCCCGCAAAGGTAATCACTCAGGATGATTGGCTTTCCGATGATCTTGTGATATTCGGCCCGCAGGATTATATCGAAACAGACGTCCCGGAACCAATGAATCATGAGCAAAACGTCGCATGGTGCAACTACAAATTTGGAATCAGGACGCCTGAAGAAGCCCTCTTTTCCGACCGGCTTTTTGAAAAAAAAGGTACCGAAATCATCCCTGGTCAGACCTACACGAATCATAACGGCAGCGACTATCTCTGCAAATCCATTCAGGATTCCAACAGCGCCGTCATGGAACGCGTAAAGGACAAATGGACACTCGTCGCTCATGGTATTGAAAAATACGAAGATGGAACCATTGAATGGGACTATTCCACCGGCGGGCATTGGGAAAAAGAGCCGATGATGTCACAGGAAAATACTCGTGCAGAGGAAATTGAAGAGGAGCAGGAGGACGAAAGCCAGCAGCTAACACTTTAAATTTGAAAAAATGCCGCAGCCGTCTGAATCAATTTTCGGCGGCTTTTGTTTGATCCAAATGCGATAAAACAGATTGTTTTTTCTCTGCTTTAGGCGATATCAGCTACGGGAAACACCACCCTGTCCTATCGGGTAACGGGGAGAAAGGACTAAAAATGCGAATCACTGGATACAAAGTTTCAATCGGAGATCAACATATTGGCTCAACACCCATCGAAGAACAAGCCATTGACGCAGCGAAAGCCTATGCCGTTGAAAAAGGAGCTACCGTGTCTGTAATAGCTTTTATCGACGATGGCCGTACCCGCGAAATCAACGTGCATCCTGACGGCACCCTTGACCGACTTTGGGAAAAAAGCAGCACCACTATCGTACCTGGTTGCACCTACACCAATCACAACGGCGGTGATTACCTTTGCCAATCAATCCCCGATGATAACAGCGCCGTCATGGAACGCGTAAAGGACAAATGGACACTCGTCGCTCACGGTATTGAAAAATACGAAGATGGAACCATTGAATGGGACTACTCCACCGGCGGGCATTGGAAAAAAGAGCCGATGATGTCACAGGAAAATACTCGTGCAGAGGAAATTGAAGAGGAACAGGAGGACGAAAGCCAGCAGCTAACACTTTAAATTTGGAAAAATGCCGCAGCCGTCTGAATCAATTTTCGGCGGCTTTTGTTTGATCCAAATGCGATAAAACAGATTGTTTTTTCTCTGCTTTAGGCGCTTCCCATCTGCCAGAAACCCAAAGCGAAATGCATAAAAAGCGAGGTGAATATTTTGAAAACCATCACTTTGAAATTAAAGATTGAACCGGAAAAACTGAGCGCCACCCGCCAGTTCATGGACGAAAAAGGCCTCAATTTTGATGAAGAATTGAGCGAAGAAATCGCCCGTCTTTACAAAAAGCATGTTCCCGCAGCCGTCCGGAAATACATTGAACGCAGCGCTTCCACAGCGCCGCAGGAACAAGATCGAAGAGCTGATTCCGAACCGGTCCAAAGTGATTTCACAGCTCATTCTGAGCCGTGAAAGGCTCAAATTCCCGGAGACATAATTTTCTCTTTGGTAATAATAGAACGCCCAAAATACCTGGTTTTCTTATTGCAGGATAAAGCAGTGCCACCATTCTGGTGACACTGCACATCACAACGCCCCGCAGTGCGGGGCGTTCTTAGATTTTTACCTTGGTGGCAAAAAATAAAACTTGGTGGCAAATCTCACGGCACAGCGTTTACATTATTGAACAGTTTCCTGATTATAGCTAGAAAAATGATTGCCACCAAAAGTGCCACCATAATTAAGGAGGCTCTCATGCCAGAATTTATTAACTCAAGGACACTCAGCGACGAATCTATCGAACCAACCCAAAAGCTGAAAGGGACAGTTTATTTGACAAAAGACACCTATTTGAAAATTGACAGTCTTATAAAGCTCTCGGGGGATACCCCATCTCGTAACGACATCATTGAAAAAGCCGTTGATTTTTATTTTGGCTACAGCACGTCGCAGCTCAGTCAGGATTATCTTTGCTCCGTGTTCGGCCAGAAGATCGAGGGACTTATTGGAAGCTTGGGGACAAGAGTATCGCGCGGCAATTTCCGGTATGCCGTCGAGTTGGATGTGCTATCGAAGATGGTTGCGTCCGTTCTTCACCTCACCGGCGACCAATACGGCAAAATGCGGAAGAAATCCATCGACGAAGTGAAGAGAACCAATGGAACCATCGACATTATGAAATCCATCAATGAAAATGAATCCGAATTTCTGCCGCCCAAGTAGGAGGAATGTTATGAATGAACAGAGAAATAATTTTTGCAGGAATGCATGAAAGATTCAAAGGTGCTGATATGCTAATCACAGACCCAAAATGTGAGATTCTTAAAATCGACGCATCAAAACAGGAGCATGAAGAACTGAATTCAAATAATTCTGACGATCGGGATATGCAAAGACTTCTTCAAATCACCTATGGAATCAGAAATCTAAATGATGACCTTTCTCAGGCAGTCGATCAGTTTTTGGACAACAGTGATAACATAACTCAGGAATCAGTAGAGCGGCTCAAAGAAAGCATGATAGATAATCTTATAAAGGGAGCTCATTATCAGAGACTCCTGGATCTGTTTCAAGAATACAGGGAAAAGAAATCTGATATAATTTCAGAATTAATAGGAGCTGGTCGAAACGAATGAAATCACATGGCTACGAATTCGAAGCCGGGGCTGGCATCGAACTTATCTCTGCCGACAGGAACTACACATGATGGGTTATACGTTTGATGCAAAGACAAAGGAATGGATTCAACAGGCAATGGCGGACAATATTGAAGAGTCAAAAGCGTATTGCAGACGGCGAGGATTCCAACTCATCATTGATCTTCCTCAGTACCGAAGGAACTCCACATACAGAAAAGCATTTTTTGAATCCCACCCGGGACTGTTCGGGAGGGATTTTTATTTTTGTTCCTACTGTGGGAAGCTCCTGCGCAAAGACCGGGTTACCGTCGATCATCTCCTTGCAGTCAGGGCGGTTCAGAAGAGCCGATTCCTTCAATGGTTTTTGAAAAAGCTGAAGATCAAAAATGTGAACGACCAAAAAAATCTCGTTCCGGCCTGCGCCCGATGCAATGAACGGAAAGGAACAAAAACCGGATTCTGGTTGCTGCGCGGGCTGATCGGCTGTCACTCCGCATTCTGGATCTCTTGCTATGTTTTACTTCTGTGCGCAATCACCGCATTCTTTCTCTTCTGCATTCCCGCAATTCAGTCATTGAAATAAACGACAAAGGAGGGGTTCATCCTGTCCGGTGCAAGAATCATTTTTAACTCCGAATATTTTCACATCGCGCGCCCCGGCGAGCAGGCCGGAAAATTTGCGATGACAAAAGACCAGGCGCGAAATTTCGTCAACTATGTTGCCACCCGGGAAGGCGTTTCCCTCAACTTCAATTCGCTTGAACTGAGCGAAGAGGAATTGAACCGAAAGGCGACGATCCGGCAGGAACACACCATTGACGGATTGCTCCGAGAGGTTCCCGCCGCGAAAGATACGTTTGAATACGAGGATTACAAAAATAATCCGACAATTGGAAATGCTTCTGAACTGATTGCCCGAGCCGCGGAAATGGGCTTTGGGGAAACACAGACGGGAAAAACCGTCGGGATCGATGAAGCAAAAAATTATGTTGAATACGTCGCCAAACGTCCGGGGGCGGTTCGGGAAGGCGCTCACGGACTTTTTTCATCTACGCCGAATCTTGACCTGGATAAAATTGCCGACGAGGTTGCCGCCTATCAGGGCCGTATCTGGAGGAACGTCATCTCCATTCGCCGGGAAGACGCCGACAAGCTCGGGTACGACACCCAAAAGCCGTGGAAAGAAGCGGTTCAGCAGCAGATAGATACGATTGCAAAAAATTTTCACATTCCCCCGGAGCATCTTTGCTGGTACGCAGGAATGCACAACACCGGCCACCATCCCCATATTCATCTCTTTGTTTACAGCACCAATCCGAAAGAGGGACATCTTAACGAGACCGGCATTAAAAATATTAAAAGGGGTTTTTCTAAAGTCATCTTTGCGGATGAACGGTTGCACCTCTATGAGCAGAAAGACGAAGCCCGGGAAAAACTGAAATCCCAGGTTGATGAACTTCTTTCTCATCTTGATCTTTCCGGAAGTCAGTTTCCCGACCATCAGGCTGAGAAAATCTATCAGAACCTGCTTCAGCTGGGATCGGCGGTTCAAAATCAGCCGGGGCGCCATTTCTATAAATACCTTTCGAAGGATCTGAAACAGCAAACGGATCAGCTCCTGACGGAACTGGCGTCCGCGCCGGACATCAAGAAGCTATACGCCCTTTACTGCGAACAACAGCAGAGTCTGGAGCGAATGTATGTCAATGAACCGTCGGAACTCCCCATATCGGAAAACAAAGAACTTTATTTTCTCAAAAACAAGGTGATTCAGCACGCTGAAAAACTCGCGGGCGCTGTGATCGGCGTCGACCCTGCCAACGAAACCAGTAAAACAAGCGATAGCGATCCGTCTGGAAAAAAGCAGAATGACATTCCTGCCGAGAATGAACTATTTGAAACCATCTTACCTTCTTCGGAACCGACCGACGAAGAGAATATCAATTCCTTGTGGAAGAACGTTCCACCGGAACCTGAATCAAATGAGCCGGATGAAGAGTCCGAAGGGCCTTACCTGGAAGCTCTGCCTGAAGAACCGGAGCCAAGCCCCCAGGATGATATTTCGTCCATGTCCGTTTTTGAACTGCAGGAAAAAGCAATCGGGCTGAACGGAAATGCTTCCGCTCGATATGAACTTGCCAAACGATTTTTTTATGGCCAAGGAGTTGATCGGGATTATGAGAAAGCCAGAATGTGGTTTGGCCTCGCCGCAGACAGTGGTCATACTCTCGCAAAATATCAGTTGGGTAAAATGTACCTCTACGGAATCGGAATCGAAAAGGATCTCAATTTAGGGAAAGAGTACTGTCTCGACGTATTTTATGATATTACGAACGAGCTTCAGCAAAAGACGGGAGCTTCGTTCCATGATGACCTCTGCTTTCCGGGGACGGAAACAGATCATTCCCACTATGCCTATTTAGAGTATCTTGTCGGGCGAATGGAGCTTGCAGGCGAAGGTGTGAAGCAGAACGACCAGAACGCATTTCTCTGGTTTAGGGCCTCCGCGCTTCACGGCCATGTTCATTCCGAATACCTGTTGGCGAAAATGTACTACGACGGGCGCGGAACCGTACAGGATCGTGAAGAAGCTCTCAGATTATACCAGGATGCCGCGGATCAGGAAGACAAATACGCGTGTTACGCGGCTGGCCGTATGCTGCTGCGCGGGATAGGAGCTCCGGAGGATGCCAACGCGGCGGCTTCTTATTTCATGAAAGCCTCCAAACAAAACGTGCCGTATGCCGATTTTGCTCTTGCCCGGTTATGTGAATCAGGAACCGGGGTTAGCAAGGATGAAACTGCCGCTCGTGCTCTTTACAAAAAGGCACTGGATGAATTTATCGACCAGGAGCAGGATCAACCGGATGGGTTCACAGAATACCGTATCGCTGAAATGTACCTTCTAGGGAGAGGAACCCAGGTTGATTCCGCTAAGGCCGAAGAATGGTTTCAAAAAGCTGTGGAATTTGGGAATCCTCAGGCAGCATACGAACTGGCCGGGCTATATGCTGCCGGAACCGGCGTTGGAATCAACACGGACAAAGCAAATGACCTTTATCAGATCGCATTAAAAGGATTTCTGGATTCTGAACAGGAAAACCCGAACGCCGGTCAGGAATACAAAATCGCCGGCATGTACGAAAAGGGTCTGGGTACGGAAATAAAGATTCAGGAAGCACTCAGATGGTATGAGACTGCCGCCGATCACGGTCACGGTTATGCTCAGTATCAATACAGCTCCTTATGCAAAGAAACAAATCCTCTTGCGGCGAACCGGTACTTTCACATGGCCTTACAAACGTTTTTAAAGGAAGAACGAGAGTCTGCCGATACCCAACGCGAATACAAGATTGCCAAAATGCTTCTGCAACTCCGAGACAGCTCTGCCATGCCGCAAAGGTTCAATTATGAGCAGGCAGCAGCTCAGTGGCTTGAAAAAGCCGCAAACGACGGAAACGCCTTCGCAGCGTTTGAAGCGGCGCGTTTGCTGGAACAAAAACCTTACAGTAGTTCCGATGCAGAAACTATTTGTTTTTACTATCAGTTGGCACTAACCGGTTTTTGTGACCTCTTTTCCGATAAAACTACTGCTTCAGACACACGGGCAAGGCTTGCGTCAAAAATAGCAAGAATGTACCTAAAGGGCAATGGAACCGTCGTCCGGGAAGACGAGGCGTTTCGTTGGTTTTCAAAAGCTGCGGAGCTGGGAGATCTGTCGGCACAATACCAGATCGGAAAAATGCTTCTGGACGGGACAGGTTGTGACATGGACGGAAATGAGGCTTTCCGCATTTTTATCGACGCTGCCATAAGGGGAAATGTATTTGCACAGTACCAGATCGGCAAGATGTATGAAGCAGGAATCGGCACGGCAAAGGATTCCTTTCAGTCTGAATATTGGTTTCGCACGGCGGCGGCCAATGGCAATGAAGCGGCACAAAATCATTTGAATTATCTGGAACATCAAAAGGATTACGATGCTCAAACCATTGTCGGTTCTTTCCTGCGCATGCTCGGATCCGGAATCAATGACAGAATTGAGGACAGCACCACGCATCGGTTCGGCCCGGACAGAAAAGCCATGAAAAAACGGCGCCAGCAAAAAGCCGCGCTCGGTCAAAAAGAAGACGAGCTGGATGAAGTCATGTAAAGGAGCTGAGGATCATGTCGAGCTACGTGCCATTTACCCAGGAGGAAATCGACAGAGCCGCGCACACGTCCATTAAAAGCATTCTGGAGGCAAAGGGCGAAAAAGTCCTTCGAAGCGGCTCTGAATGGATGTGGGAGGATAACCACAGCGTCAAATTCCGTGATTACTATTTTTACGACCACAATACCGGCGACAAAGGTACCGCCATTGACTTTCTGTGCCTGTTTTTCGATATGCGCTTTCAGGACGCTGTTACTACCCTAATCCACAAAGATTACGGCGGTGCCGAGTTTGTCCGTTGCGCGCCCTCTGAGAGGAAGAAGAAAGCATTTCAGCTTCCTCCGCGCAACCGTACCATGTATCGAATGTACGCCTATCTTACACAGGACAGGCGCATCGATCCTGAAATCGTAACTTTTTTTGTACATAAGCATGACCTGTATGAAAGCGCTCAAAAGCATAACGCCGTGTTTGTCGGGCGGGATGGAAACGGGAAGCCCCGCGCGGCCCATGAAAAGGGAACTCTCTCCGACCGGCCGTACCGGTGCGACACCCCCGGCTCGGAAAAAGAATACTTTTTTAATTACTTTGGCGGTTCCAACCGTCTCTATGTGTTTGAAGCGCCGATCGACCTGATGTCTTTCCTGACCCTCAAAAAGAATACAGACTGGAAACGCCACAGCTTTCTAGCCCTTGGCTGTACCGCAAGCCGCGCCCTGATCCGCTTTTTGCTGGAACACGACAATATCACGGATATTTGTCTCTGCCTTGATAACGACGCGGCCGGACGGAAGGGTGACGATCAGATTGCAACCATGCTGGAACGACTCCAGGACGGAAAAGCAGAAGAAATCCCGCCAGAGGTTTTAAAAAAACTCCGGCGGGATTATCGCGTTTTGGTTATGAAATCTCAGTTGAAGGATTGGAATGAGGATTTAAAGGCCGAAAACCAATAAAGGAGAAAAAATATGTCTCAGAATGATTGGAGCCAGTTTATTCAAGTAATATTGAGCCTTTTATCAGGCGGGCTATTCGGAACTTTGATTATTCTTTCTATAAAATGGATTAACAGCCGAAAGAGTATCAAAGACCTGGATGCCAAAATCGGAGATCCCGGCAATGTTACCCTTGTCGGACTTCTGGATGACAAAATCGGGACACTGGACCATCAGTCGTTAGCCGGATTAATAGGGAAATTAGACCATACCACTTTAAGCGGTCAAAACATTAGAATTCTAAATGAAATCGAGATTTGTCAAAATAAAATTGGAAAAATATATGAAAATGAACAGGTGAACTGGGAACAAATGTCCGCGAGATTCAATCAGATGGAACAGAGTGTTGCGGCACTGGTTACCTTTGCACAGGCTATGACCAAACTTCAGAACAGTACCCTGCTCCAAGAAGAGGATCAGTTAAAGCAGGAATCCATTCGGCTAAAGCAACAGCTAAGCGCTCTGCAAAAAAGAGGTGGAAATCAAAAATGAGATATACTCGAATGGCTGTCGCATTGCTTTTATTGCTGCGTTTTGTTAATATGAAGTCGGGAAATAATGATCTGAAATGGGGGACTCCTATGGATTATGTAACCGTCTGCGGCATAATAATTTTAATCTGCGGCTTTGCCTTTGATATCTGGAAAACCATAAAGGGCCGGGAAGCCTCAAAAGATGAACACGATGGAATAAAGGACAATGATAATAAAAATCGAGAATTATTGTCGAAAGATTCTGAAATAAGAGGCAAAGATCATGACCGGCTCAGTGAAGAGCATAACCGGCTGAGTGAGGAACACGACCGGATCAGCAGCGAATTGACCGCAAAACACGATGATCTCAAAGGCAGGCAGGAAAGTATTGTTCAGTCCACTTCGGATATCAGGACTTCGGTTGTTTCCATCGACAAACAGCTGGCTGTAGAACAGGCAAAACGCGAAGCCATGCTGGAATCCATGTCTGCTAACCAGAGAGACATACACAGCCAAATCAATGCCATCTATGCTCTAAACCAGCTTGTTCCAAAGCTGGAGTATAAAAATCAGGCACTATCAGAAAAATATGAAAACCTGCAAAACCAATACAATGACCTGAAAATTCAACATCAGGATCTTTTAACGAAATACCAGGCGTTAAAACAAGAACGTCAAGAACACATTGAAGAACTAACCGAAAATTCCAAAATTGAAGAGGATCTCTCCCAGGACGGCCGCAGCAGACCATGTGAAATTCAATTTCCTCAATCACTTGCACCTGACGCCAGGTGCTATTTTTATGCCGTTTTTCAGGAGGTAACAGACATGTTAAATACCATTGCAATGGTAATCGGGATCGCATCAATTATGGGTATTGCGGTTCTAGTTTTCGTCGACCGGGTAAAAGGAAACCTGAATATTAAATCCAAGACGGTCGGTGACGGGCAATACGGTACCGCACGCTGGGCAACCCCGAACGAAATACGAAAAACATACCAGATCTTCCCCTATGAGCCCATGAAATGGCGTCAGGGAAAGCATTTACCTGACGATGTATCGGGAGCCACCGTTTTAGGCTATGTGAAAGCAGGAAACCGCATCTCCGCAAGAGTGGATACTTCCGACAGCCATACGTTGATCCTTAGTACAACCGGCGGGCGTAAGACAACCGGCGTTCTCTATCCGAACCTTGAATACGCCTGCGCCTGCGGCGTCAGCTTCATTGTCACTGACACCAAAGGCGACTCGTTCCGCGATTACGCCGGAATCGCACAGAAATACTACCATTACAACATTGCGGTGATCGATCTGAGGCATCCGACACGGTCCAGCGCCAACAACCTCATGCACCTGGTCAACAAATACATGGACTCATTTAAGGATACCGGCGATCTTCAGGACAAGGCCAAAGCGGAACGGTACGCGAAAATCGTTGCAAAAACCATCGTTCACATGGACGGTTTCGTCTCAGGCGGTCAAAACGCTTTCTTTTACGATGCCGCCGAGGGCCTGATTTCCTCAACAATCCTGCTTGTATCCGAATTCTGTAAGGACGGAGAGCGCCACATTGTCAGCGTTTTCAAAATCATTCAGGAACTGCTTCAGGTAAAAACTCCTGTTATGACAACGCCGTCCGGCCAGAAGGTAAAGCCGAAAAATGAATATCAAAAGCTGATTGAAATGCTCCCTGCAGAGCATAAGGCACGCTGGCTTGCCGGTGCTGCATTAATTTCGCCAGAAGCCAGTATGCACAGCGTAATGTCTACGGCCATGAGCCGCCTGCTCTCCTTTATCGATTCCGAGTTGGAACAGGTTCTTTGTTTTGACTCAGAGATCGACGCTGAAAAGTTCTGCAACGAGAAAACAGCCATTTTCATTGTTTTTCCGGAAGAGGACGAGACAAAATATTTCCTTGTTTCTTTATTCGTTACGCAGCTTTACAACGAGTGCTTATCCGTCGCCAGTCAAAACGACAAAAACAGATTGCCGCGGCGAATCAATTTTTACCTGGATGAATTCGGAACCATGAACAAATTTGATAACGCGGTGTCTATGTTTACAGCAGGGAAATCAAGAAATATCATCATGTACCCGATGATACAGTCTCTTTCGCAATTACAGGAAAAATACGGACGGGAGGGCGGCGATATTATCGTTGACTGCTGCACCAACGTTCTGATCGGCGGCTTCTCCCCTTTGTCAAAGGGCGCGGAAGAAGTTTCCCGTGCATTGGGGAACCAAACCGTACAGTCTGGCAGCATCAATCACAGCAGCAACGGGGCGGAGCGAAGAAATGACTCCATAAGTATGCAAATGATACCGCAGCCACTTATGACTGCGGAAAAGATTCTGCATATGCCGGACAACCAGTGGATTCTGATGAAAACGAGGCGGTATCCCACTCTCACGGTAATGAAGCGGTTCAACGAATGGGGCATTCAGTTGGACTGTCCTTACCATATGCCTGAAAACGCGGCCAGAACGGTTCACTATGCCAGCGCGGAGAATTTAAAGCAAACCATTGCGAAGCAATTTCTCTCTTCGTCCATACCGGAACAGAAAGCACCGGCGACTGGGGTTCACAAAGAACAAATCAGCGACGATTTCATCTAAATATAAAGGAGCGTTTAAATTGGATACGATCAAGATTATCGGTCTGCCGGTGCCTGTTTCCGAAAGAGGGCATCGCATTGTTATAGACGAAAACATCAGACGACAATATGGGATTCCGGAAAACTGCACGGTACTCATGGAGCATACCGCGTCAGACCAGATCCGCATCATTCCGAGCAATGCAAAACCGGCAGAGAACCGGATTCGTAAATTCATCAGCGCCGGACGCTTTAATCTTCCCAAAGAATGGGTAGAAGCAAATCACATTAAAATCGGGTCGTTCGTCCATTTGGTCTTGACGGACATCGGCATCCTGGTCTGTCCGAACAGCCTGTGCTATCATGCCCCATCGGAGGTGCCGTCATGGTGCTGAGGGGGTACCCTTTAAACATTTACAGCAACAGATCCATTCACCTGCCCAGGAACCTCTGCCGCGTCTATGGGTTTCAGGAACCGACAAAATTAATCCGCCGGGTATGTACCGGCGGATTCTTCTTTGTGCCTTTTGATCAAGGACAGCTCAGCCCGAGTGAAATATTGGTTTCGCTCCGTCACGAAATCCTCTATCTGCCGTCGCAGTGGCTGATCCGTAACGGCCTGAAGCCTGGGGAATCCGTGCTTTATCTGACCGCGACGGAAAAGGGATTTTATATCTTGGCAAGACCGGAATTTCCGGCAAAATGAAACGAACTAGGCTTACGTCCGGTTTAAGGAAGGGAAAAAAGAATGAAATATATCGGAATATTGTTGTTTTTGCTCCTGCAAATAGCTATAATGGAAAATAAAGACGAAACACTGCTCTGGGGGATGAGTATGAACATCGTAGCTTATGTCAGCCTAGCTGTTGTCATTTTAGGATTCTTCATCGACATCTGGAAATCAATAAAAGACAATAAGAGCTTGAGTAAAGAGCATGATTCTTTGAGTAAAGAACACAATTCGTTGGGCAAAGAGCATAATTCCATACAGGAAAACAGCAATCACAACAAAGAATTGCTTTCGGCCGAGCATGCTCGATTAATAGATTCTTCGGCAGAAATCAAAATTTCTGTAAATTCGATTGATAAGCAGCTGGCCGTTCAGGAAGCTCGGCGTGAAGCGTTGGAGAAAACACTCACTCCGGAACAGCTTAACATTAAAAGTCAGATCAAGTCCATATATGCTCTAAATACACAAATGGAAAATCTGCAAGTGGAAAACCAGGAGTTGAAGCGACAGATTTCTTCACTCATGCAAGAGAAGCAACAGCTTCAGGATCAATTATTGCAGTACGAAAATACAGAAGATGAAAATATGACTCCGAAATTTGGCCTTTAGAACCGGACGCACTTTGAAACGCTCATGCTCTTTACCGAGGATGAGCTTCTTTTCGTCTGCCTAGAAATCTTCTATCTGCCGTCATAAGTGCTGATCCGCAACGACCAGAAGCCAATCTGTTAGACTCAATGGTAACTTGGAACGGAAGGGGAAATGCAACCTTGTGCTCATATTTTGTTAAATTGCATCAGTGGATTGGTTTCCTCTCTCTGCCATGCCGGTTTCTATATTTTCCTTATCAGGTTATCGTTCCATTCTTTATGTGATAGCTAATGTTATGCTCCCTACAAAATCGAACTACGATTTCAGCCTGTTCATTGTAAAACGCTCTATGTTTCGTAAATGCTGATATCTCCTTGCTGTAATTTGTCCGACCGAATATAATGCGTTTTGCAAATGATACTGCATTTAGGATTTCCGTTAAATCCTGCTGTATAAGGTTCGGAGTTGGGTAAGGCTCAATACTCACCCATGTTTTGCACCCCTTGACGTGGAGTGCTTTAAGGGCCGCAATTCGTTCGGCATAAGACGACGCACCGGGTTCAGTTCGTCTTCGGTAATCCTCATTAAGCGATATAAGCGTTATTCCATATTCATTATCAGCAGACTGCTCTGCCAACTCAATGGGCAATAACCCTTTAGTTAGAACGGTACAACGAATGCCGGCAGAATTTAGTTTTTTTATCGCCGCCATACTCATTTCCCCGATTTCATCGTATCCGTACATGAATGGATCGGTGGTAAAGCATAGCTGGACTGATTCAATCTTGGATTTGAGTCGAGGTATTTCGCGATCGAGGATTTCAAGGGTATTGCTCACGAGTTTAGGCTTGCACCATTCTTCGTAATTTGCCACCTTGCCAAATCTTTTAGCCATGAGGAATGCGTAACAAGGGTACAGGCAACCATGTGAACACCCTAACACGTGATTCATCGTATAATCTCCATATTCAACGCCCGTTTTGTAGAGCATAGATTTCCGCATTATAGTGTCCATATTTTTTAGCTCCTTTTCCGTAGGCAGAGAGTTTTACCTTTGCCTTCTTGCCAAAAGGCTGTAGGCTTGCCTTTATCGGTAAATGCTGGCGCGCGCTGCACATCAATGTAACCGATCTTTTCGAGTGTTTTTAAAACAGATCCGCTACGACCGCTACTTAATCGTGCAAGGTCGCAAAGCACACCGTACTCATTATAGAAATCGGCTAAGAACTTGTTTAGGCGGGTAGGTATGGGGGTATCTTCAAGCAACGTCTTGACCCGCTCCATCAGCATATCATCGCTGACCATTTCGTTTTCAGCTGTCTGCGGCATAATGCTTAATTGCCCGCTGTTCTGTATTTCAATGACCAGACGGTCTGTGCGCTTGGCTATGTTATCTGCCATCAATATACAACCGTCCGGGTGGTTCGTAGCATGAACCATGCGGTATTTTGGGTGCTGTCCGGCTTTCAAGCGAATCGGCATATCCAAAACATAAGTGTAATTTCTACGCAAACGCTCTTTATACTGTTGAGAGAATTCCTTTTCTGCTTCGTAGCAGTCAATCTTTCCTGTGCTGTATGCGTCAATAACCGTTTGCCAATAATCGCCACCCGCAATGTCGTTTAATTCCTGAATTGAGTCCAAAACAGAGCTGTCATATTCTTCGAGGTCGCTGAAAATTTCATCCTCCCTCTCACGGAAGGCAACCTTCATAACCCTACAAGCCTCACGAATAAATCCGAAAGAGTTTAGGTTTATCAATAACTCTGCAGTACTGAAAGCAACTGCTAAGGAGTCAAACAAAGTTGCATTTAGAACCTTTACACCGTATGGGTCAACATAAAGGAAAACATTCAATGTGCGATTTAATGACATCGCATTTTGAAGGAGAGGCTTTATGTTGTCCTCAAACTTACCTCCAATGACCTCACAACGACTACGATGCTGGGGAGGAATATTGGTATCGAGATCTTGGTAGTGATTTAATTCAATAAACTTCATACTGACCGTAGGCATTGGATAGCGTCCATGGTAAGCCTCAATGCTTTTGTCCAAACTCTGCAAAGCTGTTAGCGGAGAACCAGGCTTGCCATCATCAAACTTCCCTTTGCCCGCAAAGCAGTCCACATAGAGGATCGGATTACCCATTGACAGTATCTTATTAAAATAAGGTACCATATAACAACCGAGAAGTTCATCCTTGACTTCCGACCAGATTTTCTTATGTTTAAAAAAATCGCTATTGTCTTTGGGCATGGTATTCCCCTCCAAAATTCAATTATCGTGGCTATATTGTTTGCTCATCCATAAGATGAGATTTCCATTTTAGCTAAAGCCTTTAGTCTTATTACGCATTGCTATGATATGCTTATCATCAGAATGTATTGTTTGCTATTAATGAGCCAAGGGCTTGCAATCCCTCTTCAATAGAATCCAGAGGAAATTGCTTAAAGCACTTCTTCGTTTTTTTGACATATATTCCTCCCCAAAAACTCACTACATACAAACTGCCAATTAGTTGCTATAATCGGCCGTCGGACCGAGCTGCCAATTATTGCTAAATTGCACATTGAGCAATTTGCTGTGTAACAACATAGTACTGTCTAGAAAATATTCCATTTCAATATTATATTCTCCTAAAACAGTAAATTCAACGAAATGTGCTAAGCGATACAGTTGCCCAATATATGGCTTCAAAAAATGTGCTAAAACTATCAGGTTCAACATTAAAGATAATTAAAGCTGAAACAATTATGTATGCCACGGCTAAAGCACAAACTGATAACAATGCTTCCTTCTGCTTTTTTAATACAGAAATAATAATTTCGAAGTTCTTTGAGTATCGTAGTATTTTAAAAGCCCGAAAAACTCGAGCGCTGCGAATCAGTCTCATTATACGTAGCACACGAAAACTATTTCCAAGAATATTAAAAGACGGCAATATGCTCAACAAATCAATAATACCCCACAGAGTAAACGGATAAATTATGAAAGATATCATACCCCGGTGTAATTTTTTATCAGCGGTCGCTAAACGCATAGCATAATCGATTATAAATATTGTCACACAGATATTGTCAATACCAGCAAATAAATCAGTTTCTTGTTTAAATGCAAGCGGAACCAAACTGACAACAATGATTGCAATCATTGTGAAATCATACAATCTGCTATATTTGTCGCCTTCCGCAGCAGGTTCAATTATTTGATATATACGATTCCTGATTACCAATTCCAGTAACCTCCGATAGCCACTCGGGTATTTTGTCAAAACCGTTATTATAATAGAGTTAAGTAATGCACCTTTGCCAGAAAGTCTGTAAAGTTATTATTATATATGCTCTTTAAATGGTATCTTAAATTCTTCTTCCCCGATTTTTATAACTCTTTCACCATTAATTGGGTCCCCAATAATGATAGAATTTCTAGCATAGTGAAACATTCGATGATGATTTGAGCAAACAATAATAACATTTCGGGGATCTTGTGATCCATTTTTAGATAACTCTTTTATATGGTGTGCTTCACAATATTCATTACCATTATCCATTTGGAACGAGTGACCACACAACTGACATTTGTGACCATAAATTCTTTTCAACTGATTTACTAGTTTTTGATATCGTTTAACCCTAGTATTTTTTTGTTCTACAGTTTCATTTTCAGGAACATCGATGTCTTCGTCCATATCTTGAGCAAATCTTAGATTAAATTGAGGACTATCAGTAATCATAATATCATCGCCAAATTGTGCATCTGAATCGCCCTCCAATAAAGACAGTTCTTTTTTACTAATATAAAAAATTGTGTCTTCGAACTGTACAAGAATCCAGTTGCTAAGTTCAGCTTTTATCTCATTACCACAAAGTGGACAACTTTTGCGTTCTTTTTTCTTAACTTCTATTTTGGCACCCAAAAATGTTTGAAGTTTTTCAAGTGTTACGCTCTCACTTTCTGATTGTAGTTCTATGCACCTTATAGGAGAAAAACCTGTTATCTTCGAAACCCATGAAACACCCATACCACTGTTTAGCCATTGTTGTGCTGTCCTTGCTGAAAATAATTCCGTAGAAACTGTGTTTACGCAATCATGCATTATTTTAAACAGCATGCCATAACTAGCAGTGTGTTTTCTATCCTTAGCTGGCTTTAGATAAGGAGTTCCATCATAGTTTATAAACAGTTTATCTTCGGTAAGAGATTGGCTCTCCAAAATATTTGTGCGAATATTCAAATAAATCCTCAACAACTCTACTAGTTCCTCATCGAGTGGTAATGGCGTTCCATTTAAATAAAGAGTCGCTCCTTCTATATTCAAATCCTCTACATTTAAAGATGCTATCGTTAAAGCTTTTAGAGCAAGTTTCAAAACCAGCTTAGTGGTAATAATGGAAACAAAATGCGGGTAAATTTTTAGTCTATTATTGTCTTTATATTTGGATTTCCGAAATTCATCGTAAATTTCATTTTCAACATCTGAGTGGTTACTTAAAAACTTGTCAATACCATCTACAAGATCTTCATATTGTTTATCTGTGGCAACATCTTTGTTTTCTGTTTCCTTCAATTTCGAGATTACGGTATGCGATCTTTCAATGAAATGTGACTTCATGTCAACATTAGTAAAAATTTCATTTTTGATATTATAATCGTCAGATAACGTTTTGAAAAATCCAGTTAGATATGTAATATAGTTTTTAGCTGTTACCTGTCCTGTGACAGATCTAATTGAAATATAGTATTCTAAACTTTCAATCAGATCATCTTCATTGAGCTGCGTAAAATAGTCATTATCAAATTCTTCATTATCTTCAGATACACCGAATTTTTTATACAGATACTCAATAAATACTTTTTGCTTTGTATTGCTATTATCTCTTTTACATTCTTTCAAACTAAATAATGGCATAAAATCACCTCATGTCGCTACACATTACTTCAACCAAACTGTATTCTTGAAATTCTTTTGTGGGTCTGCCTGACATTGCTATTATCTCCTTTTTTCAAAGTAATGCTAATTGCAACAGCCTACCTAGCAAATATTTCCTTTCACTATTATATTCTTATTTAACAGCAAAATCAACGAAATATGCTAAGAATGGTATAAAAATGGACGTACCCGCCTTTCACACCGGTAACGTCCATTTTCTTTGTCACCCGTTTTGTTTTGCTTCGACAAACCACCGGTCCTGCTCCCGCCAGAGGTACTTTTCCCGGCCCTGAATCCGGCAGGTGTAGCGGATCCCCGCGCCGCCGGCCTTGAGCGACGCGGCGGGCCGCACATCCAGCACCCGGTCGATTTCATACATCGCTCCGTCCGCCCACCAGATCGCGAGGGGGAGCAGCCGTCCGTCCTCGTAAAAGCGGGCGATCACATCGACATATCGTTTACAGGACATTCAGATCCCCCCCTTTTAAAAGTAACCGACCGGATGAATCGTATGATCCCTTTTGGGATCAAAGCCGGAGAGCTGCCGGTCCGTCAGCAGAACCGCGGGCTGCACCGCAAAACTCCCGAACCTGTTCTTCAGCCAGTCCACCGCGCGGTCCAGATGCTCCAGCCGTTCCCGGCCCGCCTCATCCCGGTACAGGTTGGCCTGGGACGGAACCGTGTCCGGTACTAAATCCGCCATGCTGATTCCGATGCTCCGGATCGGCCGTTCCCATCGGTAATGCTTTCGGAACAATCCAAGGCCCGTTTCGGAAATCTCGGAGGCGATATTGGTGTAGGAGCCCATCGTATGCTGACGGGTAAAGCTGAGCAGCTGGTTATCCCTCACGGTGACGCAGCAGACCGTCCTCCCCTTGAAGCCCTGTTCCCGCAGGCGGCGCGCGACGCTGTCGGCCAGCACATAGAGGATGATCTTGACATTCTCGTCGTTTTTGAGATCGCGGGGCGTAGTCGTGCTGTTGCCGACGGATTTGACCGTCGGCTGATTGCCGTACCGCGCCACAGGGGAGCAGTCCAGGCCGTTTGCAAAGCAAGAAAGGACCTCGCCCCATTTGCCGAACCAGCCGCGCAGCGTTCGCTCCGGTGTGTTGGCCAAGTCTCCGATCGTGTGGATTCCGTAACGCTCCAGCTTTCGTTTCGTCGCGCTGCCGACGTACAAAAGGTCGGAGCAAGAGAGGGGCCACGCGATCTCACGGTAATTATCCTTTCCTACCCGGGTAATCGCATCGGGCTTTTTGTAGTCGCTGCCGAGCTTCGCAAAGATTTTGTTATATGATACTCCGATGCTCACGGTAATCCCAAGCTCGTTTTTGATCCGGCCGCGGATTTCTTCCGCAATTGTCATTCCGTCGCGGCCCCGGGAATCTGCGGTCACATCCAGCCAGCATTCATCAAGCCCGAACGGCTCGACGAGGTCGGTATAATCGTGATAAATCCGGCGGGCCATTTGTGAAAAGCGCATGTATAGTTCATAGTTCGGCGGCACAATGACAAGATCCGGGCATTTCTGCCTTGCCTGCCAGAGAGCTTCTCCGGTCTTGACATGATACCGTTTCGCGATCTGGTTTTTCGTCAGGATAATGCCGTGCCGCTGCTCGACGTCGCCGCCGACCGCGACCGGCATATCACGGATTTCCGGACGGTGCAGACACTCGACCGAAGCATAAAAACTGTTACAGTCACTGTGAAGAATAATCCGTTCCAAATTCCCACTTCCAAACACATGTTCTTGTATTAGTATAGAACAAGTGTTCTAAAATATCAAGTGTAATAAAATCCAATTTAGAGAATCGGTTATCCGGTTCTTTTTTATTTATTAGGGAGGATGTTCAAAATGGAATCATTTTACCTTTGCAATACCGCAGCACTGGAAGCCAGACTCTCAAAATCCGCATTCAAGGTCTACTCCTTTTTATCGCTTGCGGCAAACAGTAAAACGCGGGACAGCTTTTATTCCCGTGCCAAGATTGCCGCAAGGTGCCGGATC
The DNA here is from genome assembly GCF_014303955.1 of Caproicibacter fermentans. Lineage (NCBI taxonomy): Bacteria > Bacillati > Bacillota > Clostridia > Eubacteriales > Acutalibacteraceae > Caproicibacter > Caproicibacter fermentans. The sequence continues at coordinate 967,442 of NZ_CP060286.1, forward strand.
AGTAAATCCACGGTCATCCGGGCCGTAAGGGAGCTTTGCCAAAAAGGACTTTTGGCAATTCGGAGAAGGTTCAAGGAGAACGGCAGGCAGACATCAAACCTTTACGTTCTTCTCGACAACCAGCAGCTAAATATCAGCACAGAAAGGAAACAGGATTCCGAGATAAACAGCAAATGCGATCAACAAGGCATTCAAGGAAAGATACGCCTATTCAAATGCAATCCTGCCGCGCATCAGGCCGATCTACCGGCAAACGCACTGAAAGTCTACACATACCTTTCCCTGCGCGCGAACAGCACGGGGGAGGCCTTTCCGTCCAAAAGGGAAATGGCCAAAGATTGTAAGATCAGCGTATCCACCGTATTCCGAGCTGTTAAGCGCCTGATGACAGCCGGATTGCTTCATGTCATTTCTCAAACACGCAAGGAGCTTTTTGGAAACAACGGAACTGCCGCAAACAGGTATATCCTGAAATGCCCGGATCCTGTTGCAAGCTGCGCTTCCTCTTGCAGTCAAAGCGGAAACTGCAAACATCCGGCAGCTAACGTCATTCATGGATTCAGAATATTAATTGCCCTTTTTTTCGGCATCAAGCGTGACAAGACTTTTCTCTTTCCCTCTCTGACACCCTCCCCTATGTCATGGGTGACACCCCTAAGAACTACCTTCAAAATTAAGACAAAGCAGAGAAAAGAATACTCTTACTCTATTCTAGCTAAGAGTAAGAGTCTGCATTTTTATTCAAAGTTGATCATATAAGGCAATTGTGTCCGTCTGTCCGTCATGTTTTCGACCGGCGAAACGACCATCAGATTACACTGGAATAAAAACAGGTATCTCAATCCACTTCTTGTCTAGCTATTTTTCTCACTTTTCTTGTCATAATTTTATCAAACAATTATTTATGATGATTATTCCTATAAATTATTCTAAGATGTATATTTAAGGAGGAAATTTAATTGCAAGCAACAACTGTAGAAGAATGGTTAGAGGAATGGCTGGATACGTACATAAAACCTCCCTGTAGGAAAGAAAACACTTACCAATGTTACAAATTTGTTCTCGGTGTAATAAATTCGCTCCGTCCTGAATTATCGAAGTACGGATTGACCGACGTTGATGAATTGTTCTTGCAAAAGCTGCTTAATCAATCCGCTCAGCATTACTCAAAATCGACCATCAAAAAAATCCGGACTGTCTTTAAAGAAGCATATACCGTTGCTATGAGAAATCATAAATGCAATGAGAATCCGGCGTTATCTCTGACTATCCCGGAAGATGCTCGCGAAAAGGAGATTCATGCGCTAACAAGAGAGGAAGAGTTAAAAGTTATGGAAGCCGCTAAAAATGATGTATTAGGGCACATCGCGATTTTTATGTTACTCACCGGAATTCGCTCCATTGAACTTAGAAATTTAAAATGGGAAGATTACAATTCAGAAAGTGGGGAAATTACGATCAGAAAGAGCAAGACAAAAAACGGTATTCGGGTAATTCCGCTTCTCTCAGAAGCCAAAAAAATCATTGAAAATCAGCCACATTACTGTGAATATATATTTACATCTACAATCAAAAAGCCGGTAACAAAAACGGTTTTAAGAAGACTTTACGAAAGGCTCCGTAAAGCAACCGGGATTGACATTATTACAAATCATGTTTATCGTCACTCGTTCGCGACCAGAGCCGTTGAAAAAAAGGTTGATTACAAGGCGTTGTCAAAAATTCTGGGTCATAAGGATGTTGCGTTTACACTTCATCGATACGCCGACGCCGAAACAGCTTTCCTCCATGAACAAATGGAGATGATGGAAAAAAAGCCAATATCCTCCTTGAAAAGAAATATTCGATATAAGGTCGCCACTCACCGCCGATAACAGCATAAACCCAAAGGCTCATGCAATCCGCATGAGCCCTGTTTTTTATCTGTCCCAAGTTGGGACAGATTTCAATCATCCACATATTCCATTATGTCACCCGGCTGGCAATGAAGAATCCTGCACAGTGTCGCGATTGCTTCAGTAGAGACATTATCTCCTCTGCGAAGATTTTGTAGGGTACTTTGGGATAGGATACTTTCTTTCCTGATGCGGTACGTCGTAAGCCCCTTTTCCTGCATTAGCACAAACAACTTCTTGTACGAAATAGGCATATATAAAATTCTCCCTTTTGAAACTTATAATTATCTTATCACAGCACAAGCACGGTATAAAGTGTAGATTTCAACAAATATATACACTTCATTTCGTGCATATTAACACTAGAATATGCACGTTATAACGTGTATAATAGATTACAAGATCAGGAAGGGGAAATGAAAGATGGTCCGAGTGGCATACAATGTCAAGATATTCCTCATTATATTTCTTTCCATCATGCTGTTGGCTTTGGCAGGATCTAGTTTAAATCTACTGTCTATCGCAGCTCTTGCCTGTTTCGATATGACCGGAATCAGACTGCTATGGAAATCCGCAAGCAGTGATGAAAGGAAAATCGAGAGGAAAAGGCTACTGGAGATGCAGCAGGAAAATAAAATCAAGCGATCCGTTAAAACGAACCGCGCAGCTTAAAAATCTTCTGGAGGTTAAAAAATGTACGAAATTATGAGACTTGCAAAGGAAAAGCTGAATCAGGAAGAAAAAGACTTTTCGGGAGGGCAAAAAGAAAAGGTCATCTATAAAGAAGTATCTCAAGCCCTTCAATCATTCTGTGAAAACGAACGGTTTGCCCGCGCCGTGATAGAAAACCCCAAAACCCTTTCGGATTGCTGCAAATCGGTATTTTCCGGCTGGTCGGGTACCGGAATCTCCGATCTGGAAGTCTACAAACGCGCGGCCGGATTCTATTTCCCACAAGCGACGGTACGCTTCCATATGGAAATCTGCCTTGACGCGAAAGACTCTGGCAGCTCTGCCGGCGGCGAGATTATTTCTCTGCTGGATCTGATATGAAAGGGGAATTCAACTAATGCTACTTAAAAAAGAAACTCTTACCATTCCCGTCAGCGCCTGTCCTAAAGTAAAAGCGGAGAAGAACCGGCATTATTACTACGCCGCCGGTGTAAATGCTGTTCCGCTTCCCCGCTCCGGCGAGATCTTGGCCGTCGACATCTATCGTCTTGATACCGGCAGGCTAGTGCTTCGCTTTTTCTCGGACGGCAAGAATTTTATCAATTACGCACCTGAAGAGCAGAACTGGAATACCTGTAAGGTATCTTCCCAACTGGATTGCTGGCACGGAGACATGTATGCTACGGAAAAGGCTCTCAAGGTGGTTCGCAAGAGGATTAATCACAACAAGGAGTCTTCCTACTATAGCGGCATTTTAGGCGAGATAGACACCTTTGTGGAACACATTCATTCAGAAAAATCTCAAAAGGCCCAGGAACGGAAATATGCGTTAATGGATCGCCATTTTTCCATGTTCCCGGATTATCCGAAGAATTTACAGAGCTTCTGCGAAAAACAGATATTTGGCTGGACGTATTTTTTCATCAGCAAGATTAATAAAGGTTCCAGAACCGCCGCCTGTGGTCATTGTGGGCAAACCTTTACCGTTGACCGCACGATCAGGCAGGGAGCAAAAGGATGCTGCCCGCACTGCAAGACCTCCGGCAAATACTACGCCGATTGGCAATCGGCTCCAAAAATCAACAAGGCAAAGATCTGTGTCTGCCACAAATCTCACGGAAATCTTCTGATTCGCTGGACAAAGGTGCTGCGCTCATTTAAAGATCACAAGGTAACTTATTCCTTTGAGGATTATTATCGGAACCTCTATCTACCTGTTAATGGAAAACGGATAATTTATGCTTATGCACAGGAATCAGTCTGGCCCTACGGTTATGACTGGTACAGACGGAAGAACGGCTATGTCAATTATGAGAGCACCTACCTGTACACATCGAATCTCCGCCAGGTCTTCAGCCGGAATTATTATCACGTAGATCTGGCTGCGGAACTGAGAAAGAACTGTCAGCCGATTGACTTTCCCTCTTTACTGGACAATCTAAAAAACATTCCGCAAACCGAATACTTCCTTCGGCTGGGCCTGTACCGGATCGCCGCGGATCTGGACAGCGAAATTGATACGGCAAAGCCGATCGGACACACATTTTCCGACGTGTTAAAAGTCAGCAAACAATATCTTCCTCTGTACCAAAAGTACAATATTTCTCTGAGCGAGCACCACATCATCCGGTTATCGCGGACTTGGATAAGCGAAGAAAGTTTTCTAAAACTACGTACCTTGAAGCTGCCTTTCTGGATTCACGACACAATCTCTGAATTGCTTTCCAAAATGTCTTTTGAACGGTTCGTCAATTACTTTACAAAACAGAAGCTCCAATATAAAAAAACGAGCATTGATCAACTTATGACTTGGTATCGCGATTATCTGTCGATGTCTGAGCAATTGAAAATCGATCTCAACAAGAAATCTATTCGTTTTCCATCCAACCTAAAGGAAGCACATGATAAACTTTCCATGAGATTCATAGAAGTGAAGAATCAGGTTCTCGATGAACAGTTTAGATCTGCAAAAGAAGCCTTGTATTCCGAGCTCAAAGAATACAGAACCGATGAATTCCAGATTGTCCTGCCGCAGAGCCGGACCGACTTTATCCGGGAAGGTCAGGCGCTGAATCACTGCGTGGGAAACAACATGTATTATCAAAATCATCTGAAGGGCGAGCGCATGATCTTTTTCATCCGCAAAACTTCCGAACCGGACAAGCCGTTCTTTACGATGGAGCTCGATATGAAACGGCTGCTCATTTTGCAGCTCTACGGATTCGGAGACTGCCATGCCCCCTCCGACGTGACTAAATTTGCAAATTCGTTTCTAAAGGCTCTGAAGCCATCGAAATTCACAGAAAGCAGAAAGGTAGGATAAGTGTGGAAACTATGACAAAGGTCCGTGATGCGGAAATCATCGCCGCCGAAATCTCCGCAATCAAAGAGCAAACAAAGCGATTCATACTTTCAGCCAGCATTGAAATCGGCCAACGTCTGACCGAAGCAAAAGATCTGGTGCAGCACGGGGAATGGAGCCGTTGGCTTCTGGAAAAATGCGAATTCAGCCAGCGGACCGCCGATAATCTCATGAGGATATACCGGGAGTATGGGAATACGGAAATTGAGAGCGGAGATCCAAATTCGCAAACGCTTGCGAATTTGACATACAGTCAGGCAATCGCGCTCTTTGCCATTCCTTCTGACGAACGGGCCGATTTCGCCGCAGATCACGATATTGGCTCCATGAGCAGCCGCCAGCTCAGGGAAGCGATTCAGGCGAAAGAGAAAGCTGAAAAAGAGAAAGAAGAAGCGGAGAAAAAAGCAGAGGAAATTCAGAATAAGCTGGAAGGTACAAATAAGCTTCTCGAAATCGCAAACGAAGGCCGGGATAAGCTGCAACAAGCCTTAAAACAATCTGACGACTCAAAGACTTCGGCAGAAATTCAAGCGAATCAGGAAATTCAAAAGCTGAAAGAGGAACTAGCCTCCGCTAAAGCTCCTCTGTCCCCCGACCCGGCGGAAGTAAAGCGGATGAAAGAAGCAGTGCGTAAGGAAATTGAAGCGGAGTATCAAAAAGAATCGGAACAACTATCCCTTGAAAAGAAAACGGCGGAGGAAAAGGCGGCCGAGATTGAAAAAAAGTATCGGGAAAAGATTAAAGCCCTGAAGCTGGATAAGGAATCCATCCTGGAACGGCAAAAGGCTGCGGAGAAGCAGTTGTCCACAATGGCCCCCGAAGCGCATCAATGCACCGCGTATCTGAACAGCATCCAACAAAATTTCCAAAATATCAGGTCCATTGTCAACAGCCTGAAAGATAAAAATCCGGAAATGGCCCAAAAACTGAATACCGGCATGAAAACCATCTTGACTCAGCTTTTAGCGCAGATATAAAAAAAGCAGGGCAAGCGCCCCGCAATTTATTCCAAATATTTCTTGCAATTTCTGAATGAGTAGTTTATAATGTTCCTCGTGGATAACAAAAAAAGCATCCACAGGGAACCAACCGTCGACCAAACGATTGGAACCCATGCGCCATAAGGGTTACGAGGCCCCATATGACTTGTGAACGCCGTTTATGCGCTGTTCATTGTAACACGCATTTCGGATACATGTCAAGAGTCTGTACCCTTATGTGGCAACGAGGGTGCAGACTTTGTTTTTTCACCAAATCATCCACAGTGATAGGCACTGTGTACCTCTTGTTTCGACTGCTCCGCAATCGATGCGCGAGGTTGGCGCACATTGAAAATATTTCTACCAATCGGTCTGAACGATTGGGGAAATTACAAAAACGTTTCTTGCTGGGGGGCGGAAACACCAGAAAACGCAAAGCCGACACAGTCGCTGTTGCGATCAACTGTATGTCGCGCGATGATCCCGGCAAGTGATAATGATACTTCTGCCTTGAACGCCTCACCGCATTGGGCAGGCCTCGACGAATGAAAGGCTGGAGAAAAGCAATCTCCAATGTAACTTTGTAATATATACTTTATGGTAACCCCCGTTGCGACAAATTCCTTCGGGGGACTTATCATAAAATCAAATGCTTAAAACTTAAACACTTGATTTTATGATAACAAGAGAAGAGATATGTATCCCTTCCCTGCTACCACACCTTTGGCTCCCCAAGTTGGACTCGAACCAACGACCCTGCGGTTAACAGCCGCATGCTCTACCGGCTGAGCTATTGAGGAATATGAAGATGTTGGCATCACCTATTGTTCCGGGCCGTTACCAGCCAAGTATCTTCGGCGCAGATGAGCTTAACTTCCGTGTTCGGAATGGGAACGGGTGTACCCTCATCGCAATCGATACCAACTATATTCAACTATTCAATGATCTAACTTGGTGACCCGTGCGGGAATCGAACCCACGTTAACGGCGTGAGAGGCCGCTGTCTTAACCGCTTGACCAACGGGCCATATCCAACATCTTTTCAGCCGGCACGGAGGTCAGGGCCTCTGACCCCTTTCCGACTTCCACTTGGTGCACCATCAGGGATTCGAACCCGGGACACCCTGATTAAGAGTCAGGTGCTCTACCAACTGAGCTAATGGTGCATAGACCATGCGGTCAGCACGCGCCTCCGGCGATTAAACCATCGGCTTACGGGAACTTCCCGCGCTGCTTTTTCAGATACATATCGTACCCTCAAAACTGAACAAAACTGGAAGCAGAAAAAGGGAAATGAAGGGTCGAACCAAAAATATGGTCAAGCCCTCGGCCTATTAGTACTGCCAAGCTGAACACGTTACCGTGCTTACACACGCAGCCTATCAACCTTGTAGTCTTCAAGGGGCCTTACCAGCTTATGCTGTGGGATATCTAATCTTGGAGTCGGCTTCACGCTTAGATGCTTTCAGCGTTTATCCGATCCGCACATAGTTGCCCAGCTGTGCCATTGGCATGACAACTGGTGCGCCAGAGGTGCGTCCATCCCGGTCCTCTCGTACTAAGGACAGCTCTCCTCAAATATCCTGCGCCCACGACAGATAGGGACCGAACTGTCTCACGACGTTCTGAACCCAGCTCGCGTACCACTTTAATCGGCGAACAGCCGAACCCTTGGGACCGAATACAGCCCCAGGATGTGATGAGCCGACATCGAGGTGCCAAACCTCCCCGTCGATGTGGACTCTTGGGGGAGATCAGCCTGTTATCCCCAGGGTAGCTTTTATCCGTTGAGCGACGGCAATTCCACTCTCATACCGCCGGATCACTAACTCCAACTTTCGTTTCTGCTCGGACCGTCATCCTCGCAGTCAGGCCAGCTTACGCGTTTACACTCTTTGGCACGGTTTCCGTCCGTGCTGAGCTGACCTTTGAGCGCCTCCGTTACTCTTTTGGAGGCGACCGCCCCAGTCAAACTGCCCGTCTAACAATGTCCCCCGGCCGGATTCACGGCCGCAGGTTAGAATTTCAGCAACTTAAGGGTGGTATCCCAAGGGTGACTCCACGGCAGCTAGCGCCGCCGCTTCACAGTCTCCCACCTATCCTGTACATAAATTACCGAAACCCAATATTAAACTACAGTAAAGCTCCATGGGGTCTTTCCGTCTTGTCGCGGGTAACCGGCATCTTCACCGGTACTACAATTTCGCCGGGCGGGTAATTGAGACAGTGCCCAGATCGTTACACCTTTCGTGCGGGTCGGAACTTACCCGACAAGGAATTTCGCTACCTTAGGACCGTTATAGTTACGGCCGCCGTTTACTGGGGCTTCAATTCAATGCTTGCACATCTCCTCTTAACCTTCCAGCACCGGGCAGGTGTCAGCCCCTATACGTCATCTTTCGATTTGGCAGAGACCTGTGTTTTTGCTAAACAGTCGCCTGGGCCTATTCTCTGCGGCCTCATTTCTGAGGCACCCCCTTCTCCCTAAGTTACGGGGTCAATTTGCCGAGTTCCTTAACTACCCTTCTCCCGTTGGCCTTGGAATCTTCTTCCTGTCTACCTGTGTCGGTTTGCGGTACGGGCGCATCGGATATCCCATAAGACTTTTCTCGCCCTGCTCTGCGCATGCTTCCCTACTTGATTTCGGTCCCTTACGCCCGGGTCAACCAACGCCCGGGTCATGCCCTTTGCAGGTGTCATCTTACTTAAATCCTTCTGCGGCTACGGAATGTCAACCGTATGTGCATCGGCTACGCCTCTCGGCCTCACCTTAGCTCCCGGCTTACCTGGAGCGGACGAACCTTCCTCCAGAAACCTTAGACTTTCGGCCAATATGATTCTCACATATTTCTCGCTACTCATTCCGGCATTCTCACTTGAATGAAATCCACCGGCGCTTCCGCTCCGACTTCAACTCTCATTCAACGCTCTCCTACCATGCTCAAACATTCTCCAAACCTTCAATCGGCGCTCCATTTCAACCTTACTGTGAAATTTCGCGGCGCTTTGCGCCCGCTGATCCGGAACCTTTTCCTTCCTCTTCCGCTTCTGTGCGGGAAAGAGGCTTTCCGCAGCGCTTCCGCGCCGCCAGATTCCGCTTCTCAACTTCCTGAAAGCATGGAGAATATTTGAGCATCCCAAGCTTCGGTACACGATTTTAGCCCCGTTGAATTTTCGGCGCAGGGTCACTCGACCAGTGAGCTATTACGCACTCTTTTAATGAATGGCTGCTTCTGAGCCAACATCCTGGTTGTCTAAGCAACCCCACATCCTTTGCCACTTAACCGTGTTTAGGGACCTTAGCTGTGGGTCTGGGCTGTTTCCCTTTCGACAATGAAACTTATCTCACACTGTCTGACTCCCGTACATCAATTATCCGGCATTCTGAGTTTGATAGGCTTCGGTAGCCTTTCGGCCCCTAGACCATTCAGTGCTTTACCTCCGGTAATCTAATACGAGGCTAGCCCTAAAGCTATTTCGGAGAGAACCAGCTATCTCCGGGTTCGATTGGAATTTCTCCGCTACCCACACCTCATCCGCTACCATTTCAACGGGAGTCGGTTCGGTCCTCCATGGGGTTTTACCCCCACTTCAACCTGGACATGGGTAGGTCACCCGGTTTCGGGTCGAATACAACTGACTTCATACGCCCTGTTCAGACTTGGTTTCCCTGCGGCTCCGTCCCTGAAGGACTTAACCTTGCCAGTTACATTCACTCGCCGGACCATTCTACAAAAGGTACCCGATCACCCATTGACGGGCTCTCGGTGCTTGTAAGCACAAGGTTTCAGGTTCTATTTCACTCCCCTTCCGGGGTGCTTTTCACCTTTCCTTCACAGTACTCTTCACTATCGGTCACTGGGTAGTATTTAGGCTTGGAGGGTGGTCCCCCCATGTTCCCACCGGGTTTCACGTGTCCGGCAGTACTCGGGATACAGCCCACTGCGCTTTCCCTTCGCATACGTGACTTTCACACTCTTTCGTCGACCTTTCCATGCCGTTCTGCTCAGGATTGCGTACTTTTTGGCTGTCCACACCCCCGCGGGCATTGCTGCCCACGGTTTGGCCTCTTCCGCGTTCGCTCGCCACTACTTGCGGAATCTCGGTTGATTTCTTTTCCTCGCCCTACTTAGATGTTTCAGTTCAGGCGGTTCCCCCCGTGCAGCTATGAATTCACTCCACGGTGACTGGACATGACTCCAGCCGGATTGCTCCATTCGGACACCTATGGATCAATGCCTGCTTACGGCTCCCCATAGCTTTTCGCAGTTAGCCGCGTCCTTCTTCGGCTCCCAGTGCCAAGGCATTCCCCTTGCGCTCTTTGTAGCTTGACCATGTGATTCTTTGGTTCTTCAAAATTGTAGTTTTTCTATCAGATTAATCTTGTTAGAATAACAACTTTTTCTCGCTTTATCTGCTTCTCGCTTTATTCAGTTTTCAAGGTACAACCTGAGGTTGACGCACGTCGCGGGTCAGCTTTCAGTTCAAAGAACCTTGCCTGTCGCGGCCTTTCCCAGCCATCAGATTACACACAATACTCTTTTCCATTTGCATGGACCAGAACATCATATGGACACACAGTGTCTTTCATCGCGCCTTTGCCCGCTGGTTTCCCAAACTTGCTGTCGCGGACTGAAACCCCGTATGTAATTTTGGCTCCCATTCCGCTTTCGCTTCCTGTTTGCCGTTTCCAGACTTTTGCCGCATCCATTTCCGCGACATTCCGCTTCCTGTCTCCAGAATGCTTCAGCGCGTCGTGCATGCAGGCTCAGCCTGCTGGTGGGCTTAAGTGGACTCGAACCACCGACCTCACGCTTATCAGGCGTGCGCTCTAACCGGCTGAGCTATAAGCCCATATTTCTCCGGCTTTGAGGCTATCCGGTCTTTCTGCCACTATAGCCAGTATTTTGCAGACTTCCTCTGCGGTTCTCTCCGCGACCGCGAGCCTTTTCATTTCTGAAACGCCCCGGCGCGTCGTGACCGCGGACTTCAGTCCGCTGGTGGAGATAAACGGGATCGAACCGTTGACCTCCTGCTTGCAAAGCAGGCGCTCTCCCAGCTGAGCTATACCCCCGTATTGGAAGCTATTCAACTGATTGGTTCTTCCTATGCTATCTCTGAGAAGACCGACACACAGTGTCTTTCGCCGCGCTTTGGCTTTCCGGTTTCCCGGGCCGCTTTGCCGCGAACACAAGACCTTTGTGCCGCCAGCTTTCCTCCGCACCCATTTCCGCGGCGTTCGGCGTTCTGTTTCCAGTCTGCTTCAGCGCGTCGTGCGTGCAGGCTCAGCCTGCGGGGCCTTCAAAATTAAACAACGATTGGATAATTCAGTCATCCGTAACCGACCTTGGATGTTGGAACAGAATGTTTCATCTGCTCGGGTCTCCATAGAAAGGAGGTGATCCAGCCGCACCTTCCGATACGGCTACCTTGTTACGACTTCACCCCAGTCGCCAATCCTACCTTCGGCGGCGCCTTCCTTGCGGTTAGGCTACCGACTTCGGGTATTACCGGCTCCCATGGTGTGACGGGCGGTGTGTACAAGGCCCGGGAACGTATTCACCGCGGCATGATGATCCGCGATTACTAGCAATTCCAGCTTCACGCAGGCGGGTTGCAGCCTGCGATCCGAACTGAGACCGTTTTTGGGGTTTTGCTCCACCTCGCGGCTTCGCTTCCCGTTGTTAACGGCCATTGTAGTACGTGTGTAGCCCAGGTCATAAGGGGCATGATGATTTGACGTCGTCCCCACCTTCCTCCGTTTTGTCAACGGCAGTCTGATTAGAGTGCTCTTGCGTAGCAACTAATCACAAGGGTTGCGCTCGTTGCGGGACTTAACCCAACATCTCACGACACGAGCTGACGACAACCATGCACCACCTGTCTCAACTTTCCCCGAAGGGCACCTGATGCATCTCTGCTTCGTTAGTTGGATGTCAAGACCTGGTAAGGTTCTTCGCGTTGCTTCGAATTAAACCACATACTCCACTGCTTGTGCGGGCCCCCGTCAATTCCTTTGAGTTTCAACCTTGCGGTCGTACTTCCCAGGTGGATTACTTATTGTGTTAACTCCGGCACGGAAGGGGTCAGACCCCCCACACCTAGTAATCATCGTTTACGGCATGGACTACCAGGGTATCTAATCCTGTTTGCTACCCATGCTTTCGTGCCTCAGCGTCAGTTAAAGCCCAGCAGGCCGCCTTCGCCACTGGTGTTCCTCCCGATCTCTACGCATTTCACCGCTACACCGGGAATTCCGCCTGCCTCTACTTCACTCAAGCACCACAGTTTCAAGTGCAATCCATAAGTTAAGCCCATGGTTTTCACACCTGACTTGCAGTGCCGCCTACGCACCCTTTACACCCAGTAAATCCGGACAACGCTTGCTCCCTACGTATTACCGCGGCTGCTGGCACGTAGTTAGCCGGAGCTTCCTCCTCAGGTACCGTCATTATCGTCCCTGAGGACAGAGGTTTACAATCCGAAAACCTTCTTCCCTCACGCGGCGTTGCTGCATCAGAGTTTCCTCCATTGTGCAATATCCCCCACTGCTGCCTCCCGTAGGAGTCTGGGCCGTGTCTCAGTCCCAATGTGGCCGTTCAGCCTCTCAGCCCGGCTACCGATCGTTGCTTTGGTGGGCCGTTACCCCGCCAACCGGCTAATCGGACGCGAGTCCATCTCTCAGCGGATTGCTCCTTTGATTTTATCACCATGCGGCAACAAAATGTCATGCGGTATTAGCGTCCGTTTCCAGACGTTATCCCCCTCTGAAAGGCAGGTTCCTCACGCGTTACTCACCCGTCCGCCACTAAAACAGTTCAAAGCAAGCTTCAATCTGTTTCCGTTCGACTTGCATGTGTTAGGCACGCCGCCAGCGTTCGTCCTGAGCCAGGATCAAACTCTCTAAAATATGGTATATAATCACCCGAAGGCGTTTATATCTATACTTAGAGTCGTTTCGGCTCTTCAGTCGATACACTAACGTATCTTTTGGTTTTTTTTGAAAGAGTGTCCCTCTCTTTTCGTCCGAAAGTACTTTTACTCTCGAAATCTTTACGGGTTCCTTCTTTATCGTCTCGTTGTTTAATTTTCAAGGTCCCATCGTCAAAATAAACAGAAGAAATTTCAAAATCAATTTGGCTTACAGCAAACTGTTCTGATTTTTGCTCCGTTTTTCGACGGCTTAACTATAATATCACGTCTTAAAGCCGCTGTCAACGCTTTTTGGGCCCTTTTTAAAAGTTTTTTGATTATATAAGGTTCTTGAAGTAGAATCTTATGTTTGCTATAATGTTTGACAGCGCTTTTCAATAATAAGGGGGGATCGGTTTGCCGATTAGAATACAGGATTCTCTTCCCGCCCGGCATGTGCTGGAGTCAGAGAATATTTTTGTCATGACACAGGAAAGGGCAATGAGTCAGGATATTCGCCCTTTGAAAATTGTCATTTTGAACCTGATGCCTACAAAAATCGAAACGGAAACCCAGCTGCTTCGTCAACTGAGCAATTCTCCGCTGCAGGTAGACGTCGAGCTGATGCAGATGGCCACTCACTTTTCAAAGAACACGTCTCAGACTCACCTGAATACCTTCTATAAAACATTTGCGGAATTGAAGAATCAAAAATTCGACGGAATGATTGTAACGGGAGCGCCGGTGGAAAAACTCCCGTTTGAGCAGGTTGACTACTGGCCGGAGCTTTGCGACATTATGGCTTGGAGCCGTAAAAATGTTTATTCCACGATGTATATCTGCTGGGGGGCTCAGGCCGGTCTGTATTATCATTACCGCATCCCCAAATATTTGCTTGCCAAAAAGATCTCCGGAATTTTCATGCACAGCGTCCTTCTCCCGCTGCACCCGCTGGTGCGTGGATTTGACGACGATTTCTGGGCGCCGCATTCGCGCTATACCGGGACCCGCCGGGAGGATATTCTGGTACATCCGGAGCTCGAAATTCTTACCGAATCAAAAGACGCGGGGCCGCACATTATCGCGGCGAAAAGCGGCCGGCAGTTCTTTGTCACGGGGCACGAGGAATATGAACGCGATACCCTGAAAAAGGAATATCTTCGGGATTTAAAAAAAGGAATTGGTCCGGAAATGCCGAAAAATTATTTTCCGGATAACGATTCGGCCAAAGAACCGCCGTTTCTCTGGCGCAGCCACGCGAGCCTGATGTTTTCAAACTGGCTGAACTATTATGTATATCAGCAGACCCCTTATGATATTAAGGATATTACTGAATAAAGGCCCAACTCATAAGCTTTAAACAGCAATATCAATCATGCTGTACGAAAGGCCGGGAAACAGCAAACAAGCTGCTTCCCGGCCTTGTCATGATAATTTCAACTGCAATTCTTTCAGAATCTTCTTTTCCCGCCGGGACACCTGCACCTGCGTCATGCCAAGCGCGGAGGCTGTTTCCGTCTGTGTACGGTTCTGAAAGTAACGGAAAATGATGATACTGCGGTCCCGCGGCTCCAGTTCCGTCACGACCTGCTTGAGCGACAACATCTCGGCAATTTTATCATCATTGGATTCAACGCCGACATCAATCTGCCCTCCTCCGTCTTCCTCCGTCGCAGTCAGGGAAATCGGCAGCTGCGCCGCTCCCAAAGCCTCAGCCGCCTGTTCCGGCTCCACCTCCAGCAAATCGGCGAGTTCCTGAATCGTCGGAGATCGTCCTTCGCGTTCCAAAAACGACGCGGAAAGGCGAGTAGCGCGAAGCGAAAGCTCCTTGAGCCCGCGGCCGACTTTGATCGCGCCGCCGTCGCGGAACAATCTGCGGATTTCCCCCAGGATCACGGGAACCGCGTAAGTGGAAAATTTGACGCCGCGGTCCGGGTCAAAATGATCGACCGCCTTGACCAGGCCCAGACATCCCGCCTGAAACAAATCGTCATACTCGACGCCGCGCCCGCGGAAATGCCTTGCACAGGAATGAACGAGTCCGATATTTTCCCGAACCGCCTGATCCCTATCCATTCTGCTTGGGGCGGCGTTCCATCGTTTTTTTCATGGTGACCGTCGTGCCCTTTCCGGGTTTGGAGGTCACACGAAGCTTATCCATAAAGCTCTGCATGACGGCAAAACCAAGGCCGGCCCGTTCTCCCTCCTGGGTTGTGAAAAGCGGCTGCATTGCCTGCTCGATATCTTCGATCCCGCAGCCTTTGTCGCGGATTTTTACAACGATGCCGCCGTCCTCATAAAGACGGCATGTTATGTATATCACTCCGATCGTATCCCGGTATGCGTGAACAATGCAATTCGTAACCGCCTCGGAAACCGCGGTTTTAATGTCGCAGAGCTCGTCCACCGTGGGGTCCAGCTGCGCAATGAACGCCGAAACTGCGGCCCGGGCGAACGCTTCGTTGGATGAACAGCTCAGTAAAGAAACTGACATCTCATTAACCGGCTTCAAATTCATTATCCCCCTTAATTACACATAGCTGGTTCAAACCCGCCAGTGAAACGATTTTTTCAATTTTTCTTGGAAGGCGGACAATTTCCACCGTCCCCCCCCACAGCTGCATCAGTTTGCAGCGGCCCATAATCAGCCCGATGCCGGAACTGTCCATAAACTGCACCGCGGAAAAATCGAAAATAATTTTTTTCGGCTTGACTCTGGACGCGGTCTCATCAATCTCCCCCCGAATTTCCCTTGCGGAATGGTGGTCAATCTCCCCGCTCAGAACCGCCGTCAGGACTCCTTCCCTGAGAATCAGCCTGACGCCCATAGAAAAACCTCCCGTTTTTTGAATTAGGGTAGTATACCCATTTTTATATGAATGATACATGACGATTAAAAAATCCCTTATCAAAAAAATAAAATAAAGACCAACAGTAATGCGGCTTTCGAGCGTTTTTGTAGCAACGCCGAAGCAACAGCATGTCCTTCCTGATTTATATAGCATAATTAATGCTATCAGACTTAGGACAAAAATCTTAACGAAGTTTGTCGACGCATAAAAATCAGCCCGCTCACATCAGGCGGGGCCTTTACTCACTTTACCGTTTTCCACCCTCCTCTTTCCCGTCAATCCCCTTTAGCTCTGTGTAGATCTGATCTCGTGCTATAGCCGAATGTCGCGATTTTCAATAATTTTTCCAATACTTTATCCATTCCCGTCACCCCTGTAATATTTCCTTCTAATTATTAAGATTGGAATAATTCACCCGAGGCTAATTTCCCCTGCCCGGTCCGCTGAGGCATTGCCTTGCAAATAATTCAGCTTGAATTTTAAAAGTTGCACAAAGCAAAAACAGATAGTTTGTTCTATCAGCAGTGCAAAAATTTAATTAATTATATCCATAAATTTACTGTAATTGTTAATTATGGGTTTATATAAAGTATAATATTACATCTAATATTTATTTTTATTAGGAAGTCCTTTCTTTAATTTGTTAATTTTTAGACTTGACCTTATTATAGTATTGATTACAATAATACGTAGCTTGGAAAAATTGGTACCAACAATTTTAAGCAAAGTTAATCAAAATTAAGGAGGTTATATTTTATGCCAAGAAGTAAACATCTGTCACGCGCTATTTGTTTTGCTTTATCTTTTTGCTTTATGTTTTCGGCGGTCTTCTGCCTGTCATCCGCAAAAGCGTATGCAAGTACGGATCCGAATGTTCAGCTTCTTTACGCCCAGAGAGACGAGCCGGGCGAAGCTGCATACGGCGGCTACTTGGGATTCATCGACGTTAAAAATCTTGCGTATCAAAAAAATGTAACCGTGCATTATACAACAGACGGAAACTCCTGGCAAGATGTTTCAGCTCAATATTTGAAAAATGATCCCGAAGATCCACAGTATGACGTGTGGGAGTTTAGCATTTTTGCTCCTTCTTCACCCGTAACGTTTGCAATTAAATATGAAGTCAACGGTCAAACCTATTGGGATAATAATAACGGAAATAATTACACTCTTTCGCCGACGGACCCTATCGTTCTGGAAAAATGTGCGCTTAAAACCGCACAGCTCAAAGAAGGGTCTCCCACAGCGATATTCCTGAAAAACCTCGGATATGAAAAAACCGTGCTTGTGAAATACACGACAGACAATTGGGCTACTACTAACAGCGCAAACGCCAGTTATGAAAAAACTTTGCCGGGCAATGTTGAGCAGTGGAGCATACCGAGCGATCTTCCTCATGGCTCCAACGTAAAATACTTCGTATCTTATACTGTAAACGGCATTACCTATATCGATAACAACTTCGGTGACAATTATACCAACTATTAAATATTACAATTCAATCAAAAAAAGGGCCGCTGCAAAACGAAAATTTGCAGCGGCCCCTTTTTTGTGTTTAAGAGTCATCCGGTTCAATGTTTTGTTGAAAACTTACGGCCTTTTTATCCCACCGGAAATTTATTCAGAAAGATTGCTCGAAATTTGCGGACAAGCTCTATTTTTTAGCTAAGTTCCAAAATTTGAGTGCGCGGGGGCGAAGGTCCCCCGCAAGATACAGGGATCCGCAGATCAGCAAAGCCCCGTCCGGTTTCAAATATTTACTCGCCTTTAGGAGCGCGTCGTCGAACCCGGCTGCAGGTTCCGAACCTGTGCCGAGCCGGAGCCAGCGCTGTGCCAGCATCCCGGCATTCATGGCGCGCGGGCTGGAAGGCTCCACCGTTATGACGCGGGCGAACAGCCCCGACAGATTCTTGAGGGCGGCGTCAACATCTTTGTCCTGCAGCATACCCATTACGGCGACAAGCTGCCGCCCGGAGAAATAACGGCGGACCGCGTCGGCCAGAGCGGCTGTACCGTCCGGATTATGCGCTCCATCCAGAATAATAAGCGGGCTTTGCGACAAGATCTCAAACCGGGCGGGAAACACGGCCTCGGAGCAGCCGTTGATTACCGCTTCGTCCGGAATGGAAAAACCGCATTCCCGCAGCACTTCCAAAACAGTTAGCGCCGTCGCAGTGTTTTTGACCTGATGTTCCCCAAGGAACGGGATTCGAAGTCTGGTGCCGCGCCAAAGCAGCTGCGTACCGGACAGATCGGAGGAAAGCTCCGTGACATCGGTGCGGGCCGCGTCTATAAAACGGTTGCGGCGCTCCGCGGCAATTCTGCGGATGGTCTCCAGGGCTGCGGGCTTTTGATCCGGGTAACTGACCGTTACGCCGCCGTCCTTGATGATCCCGCATTTCTCATAGGCAATCTGTTCCACCGTATCACCCAGAATTTTCGTATGGTCGAGAGAGATGGAGGTAATCACCGAAACCAGAGGCTTTTGAATGACATTGGTTGCATCCAGACGTCCGCCGAGCCCGACTTCCAGAACAACAAGGTCGCAGTTGTTTTCCGCATACCACAGAAAAGCCATCGCGGTGACGGCCTCAAATTCCGTGATGATTTCCCCCCGCGATTTCATCTCTTCGATCACAGGGAAAACACGGTCGGCAAGAGAAGCCAGCTCCTCACGTGAAATCATCTGACCGTTCATCTGCATCCGTTCACAGAAATCCGTAATATGGGGCGAAAGATACAGCCCCGTCCGGTACCCGGCGCAGCGGAGAACGGACGCAAGCAGCACACAGGTGGTGCCCTTCCCGTTGGTTCCCGCCACATGGAGAAATTTCAGCTTGTCCTGTGGGTTTCCAAGCCGTTCCATCAGCCCGCCGATGCGTTCCAGGCCGGGCCGCGAACCGAATTGCTGCAGCGCTTCAATTTTCTGAATTGCCTCTTCGTAGTTCATTTTTCCCTCTCGGTATAAAACGGGAGCATCAAAGCTGATGCTCCCGGTAGAATTCCTTCAGTTCCTTCTTATCCTTTTCTGAAAGTCCGTGCCAGCGAATTCCCTGCACCGCGCCTTCCAGCGCGCACAGACGGTTGTAACAGGCGGAGGGATCAAAGCCCTGGATACGAAGCCATGCTTCCCGGCTGCCGATTTCTCTGAGCTGCTCCGGCGTTTCGACGCCGGCCCGGCGGAGCTGCTGCCCCACCGCTTTGCCGATGTTCGGCATAGCCTCCAGTGTTTCCATTTCTGTTCCCTCCTATGATTGACAAAGCAGAAAACCGCGCCGCTATTTTAACGATTCCAGAGACGACTGGATCAGCGCAATATGGTCTTTCAGCTTCGCGGCGTTCTGCCGGACGCCTTCCACCACATTTTCAGGGGCTTTCGTAATAAACTTCTCGTTTTTCAGCTTCGCCAGCGCGGTTGTCAGCTGCTTTTGCGCTGCTTCGAGTTCCTTTGACAAACGGGTTTTCTCCGCCTCACGGTCAACCAGCTCATCCGTAGGAATCAATACTTTCGCATCCGGCGTAACAATCGTAACGGCATCCGTCACATTGAGGTCCGTGCCGATTTCAACGCGATTTGCGTAGGCGAGGCGCTCCAGAATCGCGGCGCCTTCCCGGAACGTTTCCGGTGACGCGGTGTCGACCGACAGATGCGTCCGACGCGACGGCGGAACATTCATTTCCGCGCGGCGGTTGCGAACGGCGCGGACGGCTTCCATAATTTTGCCCATTTCCTGCGCCGCTTCCGGGAAATTGTGGGCTTCCTGCGGAACAGGCCATTGGGAAACCATAATAGATTCGCCCTCGTGCGGCAGGGCCTGCCAGATTTCCTCGGTGATAAAAGGCATAAACGGATGCAGCAACTTCAATGTTCCCGACATCACCCAGACCAGCACCCGGCGCGCGGTCTGAGCCGCTTTTTCATCGCCGGAATTCAGACGGATTTTGGAAATCTCGATGTACCAGTCGCAGAATTGATCCCAGAGGAAATCATACAGCTTCTGAACGGCAATTCCGAGTTCAAATTTATCCAGATTTTCCGTGACCTCTCCCGCTACGCGGTTGAAGGAATCCACAATCCATTTGTCCTCCAGGGCAAGATCTTCCGGAAGGGTACCCGGAACGTCTTTTCCTTCCAGATTCATCAGGATAAATCTGGCGGCGTTCCAGATTTTATTCGCAAAATTCCGGCTTGCTTCCACCTTTTCCTGCGAATAACGCATATCGTTCCCGGGGCTGTTGCCGGTTGCCAGGGTAAAGCGGAGCGCATCCGCGCCGTATTTGTCGATTTCCTGCAGCGGATCGATCCCGTTGCCGAGAGACTTGCTCATTTTGCGGCCCTGTGCGTCGCGCACCAGACCGTGCATCAAAACATTGTGGAACGGAACCTCGTCCATCTGCTCAATGCCCGAAAAAATCATGCGGGCGACCCAGAAGAAGATGATATCGTACCCGGTAACCAGCGTGTCGGTAGGATAGAAATAACCCAAATCAAGGGTTTTGTCCGGCCATCCGAGCGTAGAAAACGGCCAGAGTGCGGAAGAAAACCAGGTGTCCAGCGTATCCGGATCCTGCTTTAATTTTTTGGAGCCGCACTTTGGGCAGACATGGGGCTCTTCACGGGATACAATCGTTTCTCCGCAGTCCTCGCAGTACCATGCCGGAATCCGGTGCCCCCACCAAAGCTGGCGGGAAATGCACCAGTCCTTGATGTTCTCCATCCAATGGTAATAGATTTTAGAGAAACGATCCGGAATAAAGCGAACCTTTCCGTTCTGAACTTCCGTGATTGCGGGTTCGGCCAAAGGTTTCATCTTCACAAACCACTGCTTGGAAACGCGGGGCTCCACCGCCGTTCCGCAGCGGTAGCAGGCGCCGACATTGTGCTTAATCGGCTCAACCTTAATCAGGAAGCCTTCCGCCTCCAGATCTTTCACAATCTTTTTCCGGGCGTCCGCTCCGGTCATACCCGCGTAAGCGCCGCCGTTCTCATTGATATTGCCGCTCTCGTCCATCACATTGATGACTTCCAGGCCGTGGCGCAGTCCTACTTCAAAGTCGTTCGGGTCATGGGCAGGGGTAATTTTCACCACTCCGGTTCCGAAGTCGCGCTCGACGTATTCATCGGCAATCAGCGGAATTTCACGGTTTACCAGCGGGAGAATCAGCGTTTTGCCAACCAGATCCTTATAACGTTCGTCCTCCGGATGGACGGCCACGGCGGTGTCGCCCAGCATGGTTTCCGGGCGGGTGGTCGCAAGCTGGATATACCCGCTGCCATCCTTGAACGGATAACGGATATGCCAGAAAAATCCGTCGCGCTCTGAAAATTCCACCTCCGCGTCGGAAATGGAGGTTTTGCAATGGGGGCACCAGTTGATAATGCGCTCGCCGCGGTAGATCAGCCCCTTTTCATACAGGCTCACGAAAACCTCGCGGACGGCTTTGGAGCAACCCTCGTCCAGAGTGAAGCGTTCCCGGTCCCAGTCGCAGGAGGACCCCAGCTTTTTCTGCTGCTCCACGATTCTGCGGCCGTACTTTTCTCTCCAATCCCAGGCGCGCTTTAAAAACGCCTCGCGGCCGATTCCTTCTTTCGTCAGGCCCTCCCTGCGCATGGCCTCGACGATCTTCGCCTCGGTAGCAATGGAAGCATGATCCGTGCCGGGCAGCCAAAGGGCGCAGTAACCCTGCATCCTGCGGTAGCGGATCAGAATATCCTGCAGGGTGCAGTCGAGGGCGTGTCCCATATGAAGCTGCCCCGTGATGTTGGGCGGCGGCATAACAATGGTATAAGGCTTTTTTTCCGGGTCGCGTTCCGCATGGAAAAGATCACCGGACAGCCAAAAATCGTAAATTCGGTCTTCCACTTCCCGTGGGTCATAGGTCTTTGCCAATTCCCTGCTCATTTACTTTCCTCCAATCGGTCAAACACGCAGGTTTAACCGAATTATTATGCCACTTTCAGGATTTTTTGTCAATCAGCCGCCGGCCGGAACCGGAGCCGTACAGTTACCCGAAACGGTACAGTCAATCAAAACGGCAAGACACAGGCAGAGGAGAATGTTTTCCCGGTCGTTTATGTCAACTCCATAGCAGTCTCCCGCCACGCCCCAGTACTTGCCGTGCGTCATGACGACCTGAGATGCTTCATTCAGAATATCGAAAGAACGGGTGAGAAAGCTTCCGCGAAAATGCCAGCGTTTCCCCCGTATCCTGACGGGCTTGCGCAAAGAGAAGCAGTTGATGGCAACATGGATTCTCTCTCCGCCCGCCGCGGCAGAATACTGAGCGGCACCGGAAATCCGCACGGCGGAAATCCGGCCGACAACATCGTGCGAGCCGTCCAGCAAAAAAAACCTGTTGCCGAAAGGAGTTGTTCTGCCGGTTACTTCATAGACCGGTTGGCCTTTGGAATTCAAGATGGTAAAAAGGCAACGGGCTCCCCCCACAGGCTTGATATAAAACTGCAAGCGGACCCCTCCCCTTCTGCGGCAAATTCTTTTTTAATCATACCATTTTTCTTGGGACGCGGCAAGCCGCTTATAAAAAAAACGCCCGGGGCTTTTGCCCCGGCGCAGAAATTGATTTGACCGGATTCCGCGGATTATTTTCCTTCCGACAGAATCGGAACCCGCTTTGTATGCGACATGGAAAACGCGATATTCGTCGCATGATCCGCAATTCGTTCCAAATTAATCAGCAAGTCGTTGAAAAGCGCGCTGGACTCCGCGTTACATTGACCGTTGTTCAGCCTGCAAATGTGGTTTTCTTTCAGCTCTTCGGTACGGTTGTCGATCGTTTCCTCCGTATTGTTTACCGTGAAGGAAAGCTCCGCGTCGTTGCTGCCCAGGAGAAACAGCTGAAAGGAGTCGTCCAGTATGCTTACAATCAGGTTCTGCATCTCATGCAGTTCATCGGATGCAACGCTGCTCAGCGACGCTTTCCCGTCTATGACGATCTGCGCCTGCTCGCCTATGTTCTCGCTGTGATCGCCGATTCTTTCAATATCGTTGATCACATGGAACAGCGCGCCGACAATTTGGCGGTCGTTATCCTCAAGATCGAGAGCGTTGATCCGGATTAAGAAAGATGTGATCCTTTGATTCAGGAAATTGATGACGCTCTCGTTTTCCTCTAACTCCTTGATTTTCACAGGATCCTTGTCAAAGAGTGCGGCCATCGAGTTCAGAAAATTTGTTTTTGCCAGGCTGGCCATGCGGCCTACTTCCTTTAAAAGCTGCGATACCGCCACCGGAGGAGTGCTGAGAATGCGGGAATCCAGGTATTTCAGGCTCATGGCCTGCGAACGGGCGTCTTCACCCGGGATGATCTTGTAGGCCAGTCGGATCAGGACACCGCTCATCGGCAGCAAGAGCGCCGTTGTGACCACATTGAAGATAATATGCACCAGGAAAATCTGGAACAGCACATTTTCCGGCGACAGGAACATGACCAGCCGGGCAAACGGCGTGATGATGGTAATAACCGTAAACAGCGCCGCACCGATCACGTTGAACAGCAAATGAACGATCGCGGTCCGCCGGGCGGTTCTGTTCGTCCCGATGGAAGAAAGCATGGCAGTGACGCAGGTGCCGATATTGAGACCAAAAATAACAAAGATCACGGATTTCAAATCAATCACGCCGGAAAGCGCGAGCGACTGAAGGACGCCCACCGTTGCGGAGGAACTCTGGATGACCGCAGTGAAAAGCATCCCGGCCAGCAGACCGATCAGCGGATTCTGGAAATTCGTGATAATGTCTGAAAAAAGCGTGGACTGTCCAAGCGGCTTCATGGCCGAGCTCATCGTGGACATTCCGAGAAAGAGAATACCGAAACCGGCGATAATCTGACCGATATGTTTCGAGTTGCTTTTCTTCGAGAACATGATCATCCCGACGCCGACAAAAACCGCCACCGGGGCAATCGCCATGAAATTAATTGCAGTGATCAGACCCGTCACGGTCGTGCCGACGTTCGCGCCCATGATAATGCCGACGGCCTGGGTCAAATCCATGATGCCGGCGTTGACAAAGCCGACCACCATGACCGTAGTTGCGGATGAGCTTTGGATCACGGCCGTGACCGCGAATCCGAGCAAAGCCCCCATGTATTTGTTCGTAGTCAGCCGTTCCGCCATTTCTTTAATCCTGGAACCCGCCGCAAGCTCCAGGGACTCCCCCATCAGCTTCATCCCGTACAGGAACAGTCCCAGGCCGCCAAGCAGCATCAAGATATTATCCAGCGTCATAGTTTCTCCTGCCAATCGTTTTATTTGCTATGTTTTCCTGATTAAATCGGATATACAGAGTTAAGCGTATCCGCTTTGTTAATATTCTGTAAAATCCATGTAAAATAATATTACGAAAAGCAGGCTGCTATATTCCGGTGCCGAAAATATCTTGATCTTGAAGATATTTTTTCTTTTCATGATTACTATTAATTACTTAGTAAGCGGAATTTGCAAATATATGTTATAATGAAAGAAAACTTTCATTCGGAGGAGAAAATGCGTCGGTACTTGCAACAAGCCGGAATCGGCAAGAGACTCTGGTTTCTGATTCTTTTCCCAGCGTCGCTGCTTCTTACCATTTGTGCCGACTTGAAGTCTTCGTTTGCGGAATGGTATGCGA
Source organism: Caproicibacter fermentans (assembly GCF_014303955.1). Classification (NCBI taxonomy): domain Bacteria; kingdom Bacillati; phylum Bacillota; class Clostridia; order Eubacteriales; family Acutalibacteraceae; genus Caproicibacter; species Caproicibacter fermentans. Next base: position 991,745 of record NZ_CP060286.1, read on the forward strand.
CCGGGTTCTATTCCGCTCTTTCCCGAACCGTGAACCGTATGACCGGACTCGTTCCTTTTTCCATTGCGGAAGTTCTGGTCATCCTGTGTTTTCTGGGCCTTCCAACCGCCATTATTCTGTTTAGCGTCGGAATTGTCAGAAAAAAAGGAGGCCGCGCCCCCTTCGCGCTGAAATCGGCAATTAATCTGGCGGTTTTTGTCAGTATTGTCTATTTTTTATTTACCTTAAACTGCGGAATCAATTATTACCGCTACCCGTTTGCCGACACCTGCGGGCTAAAAGTGCAGCCCTCTTCCCAGGCCGAGCTGAAAAAGCTCTGCGCTTCGCTTGCTTCGGACTTGAACCGTCTCCGCCCCGGCCTTGATACAGACGGGCATGGCGTTATGAAGCTCCATTCGGGGCGCATCGGCAAAACCGCAGTGCAGGCAAAGCTGGCCTACGATAAGATCGAACAGGACTATCCCCTGCTGCGCTCCGGCTACAGCGCTCCCAAGCTCGTTACTTTTTCCAGACTGATGTCCCGATGCGATATCACCGGTATCTTTTTTCCTTTTACTTTTGAAGCCAATGTCAACAACGACGTTCCGGAATACACGATTCCCGTCACCATGTGCCATGAACTTTCCCACCTGCGCGGGTATATGCGGGAAGATGAAGCAAACTTTATCGGCTATCTGGTCTGCCGGAAAAGCGGCGATCCCGATTTTGAGTATTCCGGCGATATGCTCGCCTTCACTTACGCAAACAACGCGCTTTTTTCCGCCGATTCAGACGCCGCAGATCGTATTTACTCATCGCTTGATGACGGGGTCCGCCGCGACCTGTCTTTTAATTCGGCATACTGGAAACAGTTTGAAGGCCCGGTTGCGAAAGTCTCTAACAGCGTGAACAACCAGTACCTGAAAGCAAATCGTCAGGAGGACGGAGTCAAAAGCTACGGCAGAATGGTTGATCTTTTGCTGGCGCTGCAGCGAGCGAATCAACATTAAAATTTTCTTTCTCCTTGACAAAGAGATTTTTTAGTCTTATAGTAAGTTTAACGATATATCGGAAAACATAATAAAGGAGCAAACGCCTTGCATGAATCCTACCAGACCGGAGCATTGACGGAAATTACTTTTTATATTCTGCTGAGCACTTTTCAGCCTAACCATGGATATGGAATTATGCAGACGATTGAAACAGAGACGCAGGGTCGGCTTGTTCCGGGTGCGGGAACCCTGTACGGAGCGCTCCGCGTTTTGATAAAAAAGGGCTGGATCTCGCCCTGCGGTAAAACAGAAAACGGGCGCGGGCAGCTGTACCTGATTACAGAACAAGGAAAACAGGCGGTTGCGAAAGAGACGTCTCGAATCAACCGGCTGCTGCAAACGGCAAAAAAACTGACAGCAGGGAGGAATCTGCATTGATTAACAAGTTCAGAATACGTTATCTGTTCGCTCCTCTTTCCGGACGGGAAAAATGGCTGAATCAAATGGCGGCTTCCGGTTACCGTCTGAAAGGCGTCTCAAAACTTCACCGCTATTCTTTCGAACCATGCTCACCGAACGAATATGAATACCGGGTGGAATTCGCAGCCGACCGGTCCGCCGATGAACTAAGAAAGTACCGCGCATTTCTGTCGGAACTCGGAATCACCGCTTATCCCGTCAGCGGCAGCCTTGGAAAATACTCATACGGAAATATTCGGCTTCGCTGGTTTGGCGGGGCGAGAATCTCGCTTGCCACATCTCCCGGGAACATCAATTCCGAATTTTTAATCCTGGAAAAGAAGAAGGACGGAAAACCGTTTCAGCTTCATTCCGACTTGAACAGCCTGATGGAATACATGAGAAAATGCCGTGGGGCATGCCTGTCGCTTGCGATCTTTTTTGCGTTTTTTACCATTATGAATCTTTCAAAAGGGTTGTGGACAGAAGCGCTTCTATGCGCTTTGGCTTTTGTGATTCCCTTGATTTTTACAACTGTCTGGTCATGGAAAATTCATCTGGTTCAACGGGACCATAAAATACACGAATGATATAAAAATTGAAAAGCAGTCCCTGAAAAGCACGAGATGCTTTTCAGGGACTGCTCTGATTATAACCATCAGCTCTTCCGTTTTTGGTGCTTTACTGAGGATTTTCGGGGTTCTCGGGCTGCTGAACCGGCTGTGAAGGTTCTTCTCCGCCGACATCAATCGGGTCAATGCTGCCGTCGGAAATCTCAACCTTGCCCTTCATTTTCGCCCCGCTGCTGATCGTGATGGTTGTCGAAGTGATATCGCCGATAATGACGGAATTTCCCTGACAGCTGACGTTTCCCATCACATGGACGTTTCCCTTCAGCTTTCCGTCTATTGTCAGATTCCCGCACTTGATATCCCCCACAATGACGGAGTCACTGTCCACGTTAACATCTTCGGCCGCATTCAAACATCCCCGTACCGTGCAGGTGTATAAATCGATGCTGGCCCCCTGAACATTGCCAACCTGCTTTCCGTTGATTTTCACATTCCCCGAAGTCGCGATGCTGCCCGTCATGCTGCCAAGCATTTCAATGCTGCTGTCCGATTTTATGTCGCCGGTAATTGTCGTTCCCTGCGAGATCACCGTGACGTTTTTGGGAATTTCAGCAGTCGGATTTTCAAAATTTCCGGAGGGCTCCCCGTAACCGGAATCCGATTTTGAATGACCCTCATCATAAATCTCATCCTGTTTTGCCATGCCCGCACGGCTAAAATTCATGTTCTCCGCTTTTTCCCTGTTCATCGGGGCTGTTTCCTCCATCTCAAGGTCGGTGTCCTGATACGGCCCGTTCCAGATTTTTTTTACTATTTTGGCAAAGGTAGTCTCGCGGTTTTCGCTCGCGATATCCATGTGCTTTTGCCTCCAATATAAAACTGGGCTTGCGGCTACCAAAACAGCAACTCACTGCCTGTGCGTATAATGATAATACATAATTCGATAAATTTCCACTATTTTCTGGGTTTTCAGTAATTTTTTTTAATATTTAGGATGTTTTTTGAAGTTTTTGAATTTTAAGGAACAGTTACATGCGGGCAAAGCCCTGTTTTACTGGCAGCGCCTCAAGGCGCTCGGAGTTTTCTTACGCTTGCAACGGTACTTCTCACCCCCTGCCCCCTCCCATTTCATGGAAGCCGCCTGCTTTCGCTTCGAAATTAGAATGGGAGGAGTTTGGGGTAGGTTCGATGACATTTTCTGCTCAACGCTAAAGCTCTTCTGAACCCCCCGGCATAGCCGGGGGGCAAAGGGCACAAAAAACCGGAGCCGGCTAACTTCGCCGGCTCCGGTTTTGCAGTTATTCCGTCATCAAGCTGCAAATCTGATTGGAGAATGCAACCGGATCGTCAATCGGCGCCCCTTCGATCAGCAGCGCCTGTGTATAGAGCAGAGACGCATAGGTCTTGAGTTTCTCCCTGTCAGAGTCATACAGCTTTGTGAGCTTTTCGAACACGGGATGGTTTGCGTTGATCTCCAGCACGCGTTGTGCCTTCACCTTGTCCTGCTCCGCGTTGGGAAGTGAATTCAGAACCTTTTCCATTTCCATTGAGATTGCTCCGCTTGTGGTCAGGCAGACAGGATGGGTTTTCAGCTTGTTGGAGAGAACAACGGCCTTTACTTTGCCATTGAGCGCATCCTTCAAAAACGCAAGCATGTCCTTATTCTCTTCTACCTTTTTGGCTGCCTCCTGTTTTTCCTCCTCGGTCTCCAGATCCAGATCGTCCGCGGAAACGGATTTGAACTCCTTATCCTGGTACTTTTCAAGCACGCGCATGGCAAATTCGTCGATCGGGTCGGTAAGATACAAAATTTCATATCCGTGGTCCTTCACAGCCTCGGTCTGCGGAAGCAGCTCAACCTTCTGCACGGTTTCGCCGCAGGCGTAATAAATATATTTCTGGTCTTCCTTCATTCGGGCGACATATTCGGCCAGGGTGGAATATTTTTCACCGGCCGAGGTGTGGAACAGCAAAAGATCCTTTAAAGCATCCTTGTGGGCCCCAAAGTCCTGGTAGACTCCGTATTTGAGCTGAAGTCCAAAGTTCCGGAAGAATTTTTCGTAGTCTTCACGTTCGTTTTTCAGCATGGATTCCAGCTCCGACTGGATTTTCTTTTCCACCCGGCCCGCGATAACCGCCAGCCTGCGGTCATGCTGAAGCATTTCGCGGGAGATGTTCAGGGAAAGGTCCTGGGAATCGACCAAGCCGCGGACAAAACTGAAATAATCCGGAAGCAGATCGGCGCATTTGTCCATAATCAAAACGCCGTTGGAATAAAGCTGAAGGCCCTTCTCGTACTCCTTCGTGTAAAAATCATACGGGGCTCTGGCCGGAAGGTACATCAGCGCGTGAAAAGTTGCAACGCCCTCTGTGTACATATGAATGACTCTGGCGGGGTCCTCGTAATCCATAAATTTGTCCTTGTAAAACTGATGATACTGTTCCTTTGTAATCTCATTCTTATTTTTCCGCCAGAGAGGAACCATGCTGTTCAGCGTTTCTTCTTCGGTATAGCTTTCATATTCATCCTTGCTGCCCTCTTTCAGGCGGCTTTTCTCCACGTTCATCCGAATGGGATAACGGATGTAGTCGGAATATTTTTTGATGAGGCTTCGAAGGGTGTATGCATCCAGATATTCACCGTACTTCTCGTCTTCGGTATCGGGCTTCAAATCGATGATAATATCTGTTCCGCAGGTTTCTCTTTTTTCGCAGGGCTCGACGGTATACCCCTCCGCGCCGTGCGACTCCCAGCGGAAGGTCTCATCGCCGCCAAACGCCCGGCTGACGACGGCGACATGATCGCTGACCATAAACGCGGAATAGAATCCCACCCCGAACTGACCGATAATCTCGATATCCGGCTTCTTTTCAAATTCGTTTTTAAAATCGAGAGAACCGCTCTTGGCGATAGTGCCGAGGTTGGTCTCCAGCTCCTCCCTCGTCATGCCGCAGCCGTTGTCCGAAATCGTAAGCTTCCGGTTTTCCTTGTCCGGCACAATCCGAATGGCAAAATCGTCGCGGTTCAGCCCGGTATTTTCCTCTGAAAGCGTCTTATAATAAAGTTTATCGATGGCGTCGCTCGCGTTGGAGATCAGTTCCCTCAGAAAAATCTCCTTGTGAGTGTAAATCGAGTGAATCATCAGATCCAAAAGGTGTTTTGATTCCGCCTGAAACGGCTTTATCGGCATAAAAAATCCCGTCCTTTGCAAAAAAAGAATTAGCACTCAAAATGTCCAAGTGCTAATTCTTATTTTATTCTATCGGACGGAAAATTTCAATAGGACAATTGTTAAATTTTTGTATCATAATCGAGTCGGAACATAATCGTGGTCCACCGTGATGACCGGATAGCAATTTCCCGGAACTCCGCGCACCCTTTCCGTTATTTGCCTCACGAGTTCTTCATCCGACAAGGGAAACCCGAAGGAAACGCAAATGTCAAACACAAGATTGGCATGGGTCGGACCCCAGACGACGCGAAAATCGTGCATTCCGATCTCGGGAGAAATCTCGGCAATCAGCTGAGTAATCTGCCGTTTCAGTTCATTGGTCCGCGGATCATTCGTTGTAACCGGGTCCATGTGAATAACGAGATGAATCCCCTTTTTTTCCAGAAAGTCGCGCTCAATATTGTCTATGATGTCATGACTGAGCAGAATGTCCCGTTCGGCGGGCACTTCGCAGTGTACGGTTGCAAAGCAGCGCCCCGGACCGTAGCTGTGAACATTCAGATCGTGAATGCCTAGAATCCCGTCATAAGCGCTGATCGTGCGGTAAATATCATCCACGAATTCCCGGGTCGGCGCCTCGCCAAGCAGAGGATTCCCCGTTTCACGGACCAGCTGAAAGCCGGTAAACATGATCATAACGGCGACGACCAGACCCATATATCCGTCCAGGTTAAAACCGGTCAGCCGTGTGAGCACCGCCCCCACCAGAACGGCCGAGGTAGCCAGAACGTCGTTCATGCTGTCCGCCGCGGTCGCGGAAATCGTCGAGGAGGAAATCGTCTTTCCTACTCTGCGGTAAAAAGCGCCCTGCCACGCTTTCAGCAGAATGGAACAAACCAGCACCGCCACGACGATCAGGCTGAATTCGCTTTGCTCGGGACGGATTATCTTATTTATGGAAGTCTGGGCAAACTGGAATCCGGTTACAAACACAACCAGAGAAACCATCAGCCCGCTGATATATTCGATTCTGGCATGCCCGTACGGATGGTCGGAATCGGCAGGCTTCGCGGCCATCTTAAACCCGACCAGGGTAACGATGGACGATGCGGAATCGGTCAGGTTGTTCACCGCGTCCGCCGTCACGGAGATGCTGTGAAACAGCAGTCCGACGGTTATTTTCCCGGCAAACAGAAACAGATTCGTCACAATGCCGACCAGACCGGAAAATTTACCATAGCGTTCCCGCACCTGCGGGTCATCGATCTTCTGGTAATTCCTGATGAACAGCCGAATTAAAAGGCGTGTCATTTTTAACCCCCGAACAGACTGCCGCCATGACAGTCGATGGCCGTCAAAAGCGGAAAATCCTCAAATTCCAGACGCTTGACCGATTCGCAGCCGAGCTCCTCAAACGCGATCACTTCCAGCGAACGGACGCATTGCGCGGCCAGAGCCCCGGCTCCGCCGATTGCGCAGAGATACACCGCTTTGTTGCGCCGGATCGCGTCCACAACCGCCTGCGACCGGTTCCCCTTGCCGATCATGCATTTCAGGCCCAGGTCCAAAAGGCGGGGCGAAAACACATCCATACGGGACGAAGTCGTCGGGCCGCAGGAGCCGATGGGCAAGCCGGGCGGCGTTGGAGTCGGCCCGGCGTAATAAACCGAAGCTCCGCAGAGCTCAAACGGCAAAGGCTCCCCTTTGTCCAGCATGGCAAAAATTCTTTTGTGCGCGGCGTCGCGCGCGGTGTATACCGTTCCGCTGAGCAGCACACGGTCGCCGGCATGCAGTGCGGCGGCGGCCTCAGACATCTCCGCGGTATGAATTCGAATGGAATCCATGTCAATGATCCCCCTTTTTCTATGTAAAAAGGGAACCGCGCGGCAGTCCCCTCTTTGTATCGGATATGATTTTCAATTACAGCATTTTCTTTCTGTGAAGAATCCAGTACGCGATCGCAATGCAGAGGAACGATAAGGCGGCCGGAAACCAAAAGCTGGGGAACGGTATTCCCTTGACGTTCATTCCATAAGCGCCGGTAATCACCGCCGGCACCGAAAACAGCAGTGTAATGGATGCCAGCGCCTTCATTACGATATTCAGATTGTTCGAAATAACGGACGCAAAGGCATCCATGGTTCCGGACAATATATTCAGGTGTATGTTGGACATTTCAATGGCCTGTTTCACTTCAATCAGAACATCTTCCAAAAGGTCCTGGTCTTCGTCGTACAGCTTGATCACCCTGCCCCGCATGATTTTTTCCAGAGTGATTTCATTCCCCTTTAAGGAAGAGGAAAAATAAACAAGGGATTTTTCAATATCCAGCAGCTGCAGGAGTTCCGAGTTTTTCATCGACTCCCTCAGTTCCGATTCCACGGTATTGCTGATTTTATCGATCTGTTTCAGGTACTGCAGATAGCGGCTGGCCACGCGAAGCATGATATGCAGCAAAAAACGGGTTTTCAGATTGGTACGCACGCCCTTGACCAATCCCCGTGCGAATTCGTCGACAACCGTATTATCGCGGATGGAGATCGTGATCACATTTTTTTCCGCCAGGATCAGCCCCATCGGCATTGTGGAATAGGCCAGGCTCTTCCCATTCTGTTCCACAACCGGAATATCGATCACAACCAGTGTGTTATCATCCTCATTGTCGATATGGGAGGATTCCTCTTCATCCATTGCGGCACGAATAAAATCCGGCTCAATCGCAAAATCCGCAATCAGGCTTTCTATCTCGCGGTCGTCCGGAGCAACACAGTTGATCCAGCAGCCGGGCTCGCACGCCTCGATCTGCGTCATGCGTCCATCCACCGTTTTGAAGTAGGACAGCATTGTGCTCATCTCCTTTATGAAATTTTCTTCGCGGTTTCCCCAAAGGGTCGGGATTCACAATGCCACCCCCTTTAAAAATTTACTGATTTCTTTTCCATGAGCTATTATAGCACATAAAACGGAGATTGCAAGAGAGTGGGCGATATTTTAAGGCCTATTTTTCCGTACCGGTCGAAAAACATCTTCAGCAGGCTTTTTTGATTGATTTTAGCCATTTTATACTAAAACGCAGAGTCAAAACCTGTTTTTCATATGTTTCGCTTTTCCGGGAGATCTCATTCACGCAATCACCCCAAAGAAAAAGCAGACCCCCCTCGGGGTCTGCCTTCGGTGCTTCCCTTACGTTCAGGATTTTCGATTGAAAATCTGCATGATATCGGTAAAATCGTCGTCCTCGATCGAACTGCCGTCGTGGACGGCAGCCCGCTCATGACTCCCTTCTTCCTGCTTTTCCTTCGATTTCGAAACGGGTTCGTCCCCGGCGGACGTTGCGAATCCCGTCGCGATGACCGTCACGCTCATTTCATCGTCCATATTTTCATCAAACGCTGCGCCCCAAATGATGTTCGCATCCTCGTGCGCCTGCGACGCGATCATGGACGACGCGGTTTCTATTTCATCAAGTCCGATGTCCGGCGAAGAGGTAATGTTGATAATAACACCCTTTGCCCCGTTGATGGCGGTCTCCAGAAGCGGGCTGGAAATCGCCATGTTCGCCGCTTCCTGGGCCTTCTCTTTGCCGGAGGCCCGGCCGACGCCCATATGCGCGTAACCGGCGTCTTTCATGACCGCGGTAACGTCCGCAAAATCAAGATTGACCAGCCCGGGAAGCTTAATCAGGTCCGAAATGCTCTGCACGCCCTGACGCAGCACGTCATCCGCGATGGAGAACGCGTTTAACAGGGTGATACGCTGCTCGCTGACCAGTTTCAGCCGCTCGTTGGGAATAACCACAAGCGAGTCCACATGCTCCCTCAGGGCCGTTATGCCGTTTTCCGCCTGTTCCATGCGGCGGCGGCCCTCAAACTCAAAAGGTTTGGTGACAATACCAACCGTCAGAACCCCCATATCGTGCGCGATTTCTGCCACAATCGGCGCGGCGCCGGTGCCGGTGCCGCCCCCCATGCCCGCCGTGACAAAAACCATGTCGCTTCCGCGGATTGCGGCCGCGATGGCCTCCCTGCTTTCGTCGGCGGCCTTTTGTCCCATCTCGGGTTTGGAACCGGCGCCCTTTCCATGGGTCACTTTTTCACCGATCTGAATTTTCTGCGTGGCTTTGGAACGGTAAAGCGCCTGCCTGTCCGTATTTACGCTGATAAACTCAACGCCCTGTACGCCCATGGCAACCATCCTGTCAATCGCGTTGCCGCCGCCGCCGCCGACCCCAATGACTTTTATTTGAACAATATTATCAAAGTCATTTTCAATTTCAAAAGGCATGTGCCGCAATCCCCCTTATGCGAATCCTTTTTTGTGTAACCGCCTGTATCGTAAATTTGTCAATTATATATCGTCCCATACTAAATTATTATACACGATTCAGGTTCAATTTCAATAAATATTTTCCTTTTTGCTCCAAATATAGCGCGAAAAGCCCGCAGCGCTTTCAAGAAGTCGTATCCGGATCAAAATAAGCGGTATCGTTATCCTCTACGGTCGAAAGATTCAGAACTCCTTTTTCCGTATCCTTGATGTTGCCATGATCAAACAGCGCCTTTGCGTAAAGGATTTTATAGTCAAGCCCGGAGGGCATCCCAAGGTTGATCGTAACGCGTCCGTCATAATTCAGCGTTATTGCGGAAGTCCGGCTGAAATCCAGTCCCGTTATTTTACCCAGACCGTTCTTTTTCACGGCGTTTTCCACATCCGTCAAAGACGTCTGAAGGGATTTGTTTGCAAAGTCGGCTTTGTTTCCGATCTTTGCGCTTTTCAGCGTGATGCCCTTGATGGGCGGACAGTTCTGCGGAAGCTTGTCCGCCAATTCCAGCACCCTGAAATCTTCGCTCAGCACCGCGTATTTTTTGGAGTATTCCACCGCTCCGCAGACCTTAGCTTCCGAAACCTGAATGCTGATCCCCGCAGGAAATTTTCGTTTGACCTTGACAGAACCGATATAGGGAAGGCTGCTTTGAATCTTTTTTTCCGCCTGCTTTGTTTTCGCCAGGAAAAGGTTCTCCCCTGTTTTGATCCCGCACGCGCTTTTAATCTGCTCCTGGGAATAGCGGGAGGTGCCGGTCACCTCTACGGAATCGATTTTGAAAAGCACTGTGAGCGATAAGACCGCCGCCGACGAAATCACTGTGACAAACAGAAGAATATAAAAAATCAAAAGCGCCCTTCGCCTGCGCCGCCGTCTGTTTTCAGCGCGGACTCCGGCCCGGGAGGGCACGCCGACGTTCTCCCTCCGGGCAGACCTGTAAGCACCGTTTCCCATATCGTTTACACGCGACGTGTGCCGTCCGTTTTTCAAATCCCTCATGTTCCAGTTTCCTTCCGGCGAAATTCAAACGCGCCTGATATCCGCTCCCAGCAGGGCAAGGTTTTTTTCAATAGACTCATAGCCTCTGTCCAGATGATGCAGGCCGTACACTTCCGTTGTTCCCTGTGCGGCTAAACCGGCCACCACCAGAGCTGCTCCTCCCCGCAGATCCGATGCCTCCACCGTAGCCCCGGAAAGCCTCTTTACGCCTTCGACAACAGCGACCCGCCCTTCCACCTTAATGTTTGCTCCAAGGCGAAGCAGTTCGCCTACATGTTTGTAGCGGCTTTCAAAAATGTTTTCCACAAACATGCTGGTGCCCTCCGCCAGAGTCGTCATCGCCATGACAGGAGCCTGCGCATCCGTTGGAAAACCCGGATACGGCATCGTCCTGATGCTCTTAATCCGGCTGAGATGCTTCGGGGCCGATATCCGTATGGAGCTGTCGTAAAGATCGACCTGACATCCGCTTTCTTCCAAAGCCGGTATGACGGGGGCCAAATGTTCCGGTATCACGCTGGACACTGTCAGCGTGCTTCCCGTAATCGCGGCTGCCGTCATAAAAGTCGCCGCCGCAATGCGGTCAGGTATGACGAAATGCTCGCATCCGGTCAGACGGCGGACCCCTTCCACACAGATCGTACTGTTGCCCGCTCCGTGGATTTTAGCTCCGCAGGAATTCAAAAAATCCGCCAGATCGGAAATTTCCGGCTCGCGGGCCGCGTTGTTGATCACGGTTTTCCCCTTTGCCAGACAGGCCGTAATCATGATGTTTTCGGTAGCCCCGACGCTCGGAAAAGAAAGGTTGATCACGGCGCCCTTCAGGCCGTTCGGAACCACACAGTCCAGACAACCGTGATCCTCTCTGATGTCGACCCCCATTTTTCTCAGTGAGGATAGGTGCAGGTCAATCGGGCGCGGGCCAAGCTCGCAGCCCCCTGGAAAAGATAGAATTGCCCGATCCAGACGGCTGACAATCGCACCCAGAAAAATGATTGAAGAGCGCATCTCCCGCATCAGGTGGTCGGGGATATCGTAGTTTTTCGCTGTAAGCGGGTTAATAACGACGTCTCCCGCAGTACGCTCCACTTTGCAGCCGAGATGCCGAAGAATCTTAATGGCTGTGTCCACATCTGAAAGCGCAGGACAGTTATGTAGGACGCATTCTCCTGCGCATAAGAGCGACGCGGCCATCAACGGCAGCGTACTGTTTTTGGCCCCGTGAATCTGCACTTCTCCTTTCAGCTTTTTTGTGCCATGTATCAGCAGTTTCGACATAGCAACACCCCCACATAATCTGGTAACATATTATGCTTTTAAGGGGATTGCGGTGACGGCTCAATCAGCCGGAGGCTGGTTCAGAATTTCACGGATCATTCTGTAGATTCTGTCGCAGGAATCGGGAATTGCCATTTTTTTCGCATTTTCCGCAAGCGTTTCTATTTTTCCCTGTTGAGAAAACAGTTCCTGTACCTTTCGGCACAGTCCCCCACCGGTTAAATTTTTCTCCTCAATCATTTCAGCTGCGCCGCGGTCAACCATTGCCATTGCATTATGAAACTGATGATTTTCCGCTACATTCGGCGATGGAATCAAAATGGACGCTCTGCCGACCGCCTGAAGCTCGCTCAGGGTAATCGCGCCGGCGCGGCAGATGACGAGATCCGCGGCGGCAAGGCAGTCCGGCATATTGCCGATATATTCTCGAATATCCATTTCTTTGCGGTCCCTTGTGTCCAGACCCTTTTCCAAAAGCAGGTCGGGAAACCATTTTCCCCATTGACCGTATCCGTGAATGTGCTGGTAACGGCCGCTCTTGGCACTCTGGACCAGCAATTCCGCCACAGCCTCATTGATCTTTCTCGCTCCCAGACTTCCGCCGAAGGAAAGGATCAACGGGCGGCTGTCAAGCCCGAGCTTTGCCCTTGCCGCCTTCCGGTCGGTCCGAATCACCTCCTGCCTGACCGGATTTCCGGTCAGCACGCATCTTGCGGCAGGGCTGAGGTGTTTCTGCGCGTCGGCAACGGCGAGCATGGTCCTGTCCGCCCTTTTTGACAGCATCTTATTGGTTACTCCCGGAAACGCGTTCTGCTCGTGAATCACGGACGGAATCCCAAGACGCATCGCTTCCCGGATGACGGGCCCGGAAACATATCCTCCCGTGCCGACGCAGATGTCCGGGTGAAACTCACGGAGAATGCGGCGGGCTTCCACTGTGGAAGTAAACAGGCGGGCCGCCGTTTTTCCGTTTTTAACAAGATTCCGAAAGCTCAGACTGCGCTGAAAGCCGGAAATCGTGATGCTTCGGAAATCGTATCCCGCGGAGGGTACAAGGCGCTCTTCCATTCCGCCCTTCGCGCCCACATACAGAATTTGGGCGTCCGGCTCTTTTTCCTTTATGTACCCGGCGATGGCGAGAGCCGGGTTGATATGGCCGGCGGTGCCTCCTCCGGCAAAAAGAATTCTCATTTTCAACCCTCTGTTCTTCTACGTTTTTTCTATGGCCGACGTTCGCGAGATCGAGAGAACAATCCCCATTTCGGCCAGAAGTATGACAAGCGAAGTGCCTCCGTAACTGAAAAACGGCAGACTGATTCCGGTATTCGGTATGGTGTTTGTAACAACGGCGATGTTCAGAATCACCTGAAGACCCACCTGAACCACAAGCCCGATGCCAAGCAGCATGCCGAATTTATCTTTTGCCCTCAGAGAAATGGTGATACCGCGCCAGATCAGCATGGCAAACAGAATAATAATAATCAGGGCGCCGATGAAACCAAGTTCCTCACAGACAATAGCAAAGATAAAATCGTTCTGCGGCTCCGGAAGATACAGGAATTTCTGCCGCGACTGGCCCAACCCAAGCCCGAGCAGCCCGCCGGAACCGATGGCGAACAGCGACTGCCGGGTCTGCCAGGTATCCGCGATCAGCTGCGGAGTCGCATTGGAGAAAGGATCCAGCCAGGCGGTGATGCGGTCGCTCGCATAAGCGTATTCCTTTGCAAAAAGGACGAGATAGGCAACTCCGGCTCCCATCACGCTGAACGCGCCGACAAACCAGCGAAGCTTCACCCCGCCGATAAACAGCATCACAGCGCCCAGCAGCGTAATGATAACGGTGGCGGAAACATGGGGCTCCCACATCAGCAGGGCAGCGGTCATGCCCAAAATCAGCGCGTAGGGCAAAACGCCGTACCGAAACGTCCCCATTCGGTTAAAGTTCAGTGATATCAGATGGGCGAATATCAAAACAATCGAGAACTTGGCGATCTCGGAAGGCTGAAACTGCCCCAGTGGGCCAACGTTAATCCAGCGATGCACTCCGTTGATTGCCGGCATAAACCGGACCAGCACAAGCAGCGCGTATGAAATCAGCAGAATCGGAATCGCGAATTCATGAAAATGATGATAGTCAAAATAGGAAACGGCCATCATTACAAATATGCCCAGTACGGCGAAAATCGCCTGTTTGCTGATAAAAAAGTAACTGTTCCCGTTATGGCGGTAAAAAGCGTTTGCATAGCTGGCGGAAAACATCATGATCAGCCCGATAATCAGCAGGACCAGAACAAGGAACAAAAAAGGCAGATCCATGCCGGAACGAACCGAAAAGATACGGAATTTCTTCCGGACCTTTCTGCCGTAAGAGGTGGCTTCACGAATCTCTCCGGCGGGGCGTTTTGCGGCTCCCCGCGGCATGGGAGTTACAGAAGCCTCGTTTCGTGCCATGATTGTCCCCTCCTTCCCGTATCAGATACTATTGAAGCATATCGCCGCCGCCGAATCTGTCGTATCCTGTGAAAAGATTAAAAACCGTAGAACACTAGCAGCGCGGAAACCGCACCGAAAAACGCCGTGACAGCGCTGAAAACAAAGCAGATTTTCACTTCGCTCCAGCCGCAAAGCTCGAAATGATGATGAATGGGGCTCATCTTGAACAGACGCTTTCCATGTGTTGCCTTGAAATACGAGACCTGCAGAACGACGGACAGGATTTCGCAGAGATAGATAATTCCGATCGGCAGAATCAGAATCGGTGCGTTTACGTTAAACCCAAGCGCGCAGACAAGTCCGCCCAGAAACAGAGATCCGGTATCCCCCATAAATACTTTTGCGGGATTAAAGTTCCATATCAGAAATCCCAGGCATCCTCCCGCGGCGGCCGCCGAAACAATGCCCACGGGAACAAGCCTGAAAATGCCGGCAATCACCATGAAGGAAGCGGACGCGAAAAAAGTGACGGAAGCGTTCAGCCCGTCAATGCCGTCCGTAAAATTAACGGCGTTTACCATCCCGACGATTCCAAGAAGCGACAGCACCCAGTACCACAGGCCCAGATCAACGCCCCCGGAAAAAGGAATCAGCGTAACGGAACCCGAGCCGAACCTGTAAAGGGTATAAAGGTACGCCCCGGCCACAAGAAACTGAAGAACCAGCTTCTGCCGGACGGTAAGACCCAGATTTCTCTTTTTCACCACTTTGATGTAATCGTCAAAAAAGCCGATCAGACCAAATCCAAAGGCCATCAGCAGACCCCCCGCGATTTTGGTTCTCATAGCAAGATTGGTCTGGCTGAGCCCTTCCGAACCGTAATATGCGGAAAGACAGATTGCAGAAGCCACAGCGATTCCGACGATAAACAGAAAGCCGCCCATCGTCGGGGTTCCGTTTTTCTTTCGGTGCCATGACGGTCCGACGTCACGAATTGTCTGGCCGAAATTCACGCGGTGCAAAAACGGCACCATCCATTTCCCCAGCAGCGCGGTTATCCCAAACGATACTGTCGCCGCAATCAAGGTCCACAAAGAATTCATGTTTCAATTCACCTTTATTCTGTAAACTGTCCCTGCGATTTATACATGAGCCCGTCGGTGCAAGATTCCTGAAGCTCCCTGCGGTTCAGCGCCGTCAAAACGTCGGCAAACGGAATTCCTGCGCCTACGGCCGCACAAGCGGCCGCCAATGCCCCGGCGACTTCCGAAAGATCTCCGCCGGGGAGACGCACCCGGCCGATTACCCCAAAACCTACAATCTCAAAGGCGACGTCTCCGTTCGGAGTCGTGCGGACGTCGCGGGCAGTGAAATCCGCTTCGTTGCGCACCATTGAAAACGTGATGGTCCGGGCTGCTCCGGCAGCCCGGTCCGAAAGCTCTCGCTCAACGACGCAGACAGACCAGTCTCTCGGGTCAAATTCAGCCGCATCCCCACATAAGAGGAGCACCGGTTTTGTCGCGGCGGGCGGCAACGGGTCACCGTATTCCACAACAAGGTTATGCTCCCTGCCGCAATTAAGAAAAATTTTCTTCAGCAACGCGGCCGCACGCCCATCCTTTTCAACGATTGCGACGGCTTTTGTGCAATGGCCGCAGTCCGTCGTGCTTTTCATCGAATCGCTCCTTTGCATTCATTATTCCACATGATTGGGTTCAATAAACGAAACCGTAACAACTGTTCCGGGCGCAACCTTGGTTCCCGGCGCAATGCTCTGAAGGCTGGACACCGCGTTTGCGGTTCCTGTTAACGCGGCGCCGGAAACACTGATATTGATTCCCGACTGGGAGGCGCGTTCGTTCGCCTGTGAAAGCGAAAGCCCGACAAGGTCCGGTACGGTGACCGTTTTCTCTTTGCTTTGCTGATCCGTAAACAGGACCACTCTTCCTCCCTTCGGGATGCTCTTTCCCGGTTCGGGAACCTGAGACACCACTTTTTCGCCGTCGCCGTAAATCTGAGGCGTAAGGCCGTCGGAGGAAACTTTATTCTTCGCCTGCGCGACCGTCTGACCCACAACATTCGGTGTGGACGCATCGAGCTTTGCCATTTCTTCCTCCGTGTATTTCGGTTCCACGCCGAGATACGGCAGAATTTCAGACATTGTTTTCAGAAAAACCGGGCCGGAAACATAGCTGCCGTAATAACTGTTTCCGTGCGGCTCGTCATAAAAAACCAGCATGGCGATCTGAGGGTCGTCCGCGGGTGCGAACCCGCAGTAAGACGCGATGTACTCCTTACTTGTCTTGATTTCCTGTTTTTCGGAAGTTCCCGTTTTGCCGGCGACCCGGTAGCCGGGAATATACCCGCTTTTCGCCGTCCCCGTTGTGGCGTCCTGCCGCAGAATCGCGCTGATCCGTTTTGATGTGTCGTTGGAGACCACCTGGCGTTTCGGCGTGGTGTCGGCAGACTTGACAATATTCCCGTCGCTGTCCAGAATCCGGTCCACAACGTGCGGCTTTACCAGATATCCCCCGTTCGCCACCGCCGCGCAGGCGGTAATCATCTGAATCGGCGTAATGGTAAAACTCTGACCGAAAGATTCCGTGGCGAGGTTGATCGGCGTAAGCTGGGCCGCCGTATAATAGATGCTGCGGGATTCACCGGGAAGATCTATGCCGGTTTTTGCGGTAAACCCAAACGCATCGAAATATTTGTAGAACAGATTCGGCCCCAGGAGCGCGCCGACCTTCATAAACACAACGTTGCTGGATTGACAGATTCCCTGTGCGAAAGTCAGGCTGCCGAAGCCGCTGCGCCGCCAGTCGTGAATCTGTCTTCCGCCGATCGTCAGATAGCCGGGGCAGCTGAACTGCGTGGTTTCGGTCACCAGGCCCTCTTCCATCGCAGCCGAGCCTGTAATCATCTTGAACACGGAGCCCGGCTGATAAGTATCACTGACGCATTTGTTCCGCCACTGGGCCTGCTGAGCTTCCCGAAGGGCCTTCGTCTTTGCCTCCCCGTCAGGCATCTTTGCAATCTGATCCGCCACCGTCTTGTCGGCTATGGTGAACGGGTCGTTGGGGTCGAAATCCCCTTTGACCGCCATGGCGATAATGCCGCCGGTTTTGACATTCATGATGATTGCGCAGCCGCGGTTCTGAACCTTATTGTTAACAAGGCCCTCCTCCAGGTTCTTTTCCAGAATCTGCTGTACGACCTCGTCTACGGTCAGGACCAGGCTGTTCCCGTCCTGAGCCGGGACTTCCTGTTCATAATCGTACTGCATGTCG
Source organism: Caproicibacter fermentans (assembly GCF_014303955.1). Classification (NCBI taxonomy): domain Bacteria; kingdom Bacillati; phylum Bacillota; class Clostridia; order Eubacteriales; family Acutalibacteraceae; genus Caproicibacter; species Caproicibacter fermentans. The sequence goes on from NZ_CP060286.1 coordinate 1,009,244, forward strand.
GTTCCGATCGCGTTTTTCGCCGTTACCAGCTTGCCGGAAACGCCGGTCAGCTCGCTGTCGTATTCCGCTTCGATTCCGGAAAGGCCCTGACTGTCGGTCCCTGTAAAGCCGAGTATGGTGGAAGCCAGCGTCCCGAAGGGATAATACCGTTTATAATCCTCAATTAAGCGAATTCCGTTTGTAATATTGTTTTTGTCCTTAAACGCGACGACCTTGTCCTTGACATCCGATTCCACCTTGCGTTTAATGACGTCGAAATATGTTTTCTTCCTAGTGTGTTCCAGGATGACGTTCTTATCCATGCCCAGAATCTGCGCCAGCCCGGCGGCAATCAGGTCCCGGTTGTCATCGGTGATATAGGCGGGCTCCAGAACAACCTGCCAGACCGTGGCGCTCTGCGCCAGAACCTTCATATTGCTGTCGTAGATCGTTCCTCGCTGAGCGGTCAGGACCGTGTCTTTCACCTGATTGTCGACAGCCCTCATTTTCAGGGTTTCGCCCTCAACAATCTGCAGCCGGACCAGGCTGAAGATCACAGCCCCAAATCCGGCAATCATCATCATCAGCAAAACAAACACCGTTCGGTGCCACATTCTTACGGTCGTCCCTTTTGCCATCCCATGTTCCTCCAAATTGCCTGAAAAAAACAGATTTGAATCAAAAATGAGAGTCAAGAACTTTTTCTCAACTCTCCTTCTATCGAACAGCGGAAGATTCCCACAGGCGCCCCCGGTCGCGCTATTAATACATATTGGAAAACCGGCCCCTTTATGACAGAAAACGGCGGATCGAACCGACCAGTTCTGAAAGCCAACTTCCGTTTTGTGCCGGCAGTAGGACCTGCGTTTTATCTCCAGCGGCAAGAGTCACGTTTTCTATTTGATTCCGATTCACTTTCTCCATGCCGAGCTGATCTGACGCATAGTTTTCCACTGATTGAAGAGACATCTGAGCTTCCGATTTCATTTTCATCTGCGTGTAAACGCTCTGGTCTTCCGAAAGCTGTTTTGTAACAACGCCAAGGGAATCCGACAACTCCGACAGCTCCACCTGGCCATAGATGTATGCACCGGCCATGCCGGCAATCATCAGAAAGGAAAGGATTGTTGGCAGCATTTTTAAAACGCTGCGCTTGGGCCGGCGGTTTTCCTCCAGCCGTTCCCGCGGAAGCTCAATGACATTATTTTGCCGCGCCGGTTCCTGCACCTCCCGGCGTTTTGGTTCAAACATTCCAAAATCATATGCTGTATTGCCGGCCGCCATTCTTATTCCTCCCCTTTCGTTTCTTCAAGCTTTTTACAGACCCTGAGCCGCGCGCTGCGGCTTCTGGGATTCTCTTTCAGTTCCTGCTCCGTAGGAGACAAGCCCTTTTTATAAATCAACTCCGCCCGCGGCTTCTTTCCGCATACGCAAACCGGAAAATCCGGCGGGCAGGTACATCCGGAACACCATTCCGCCATTCTTTTTTTACAATACGGTCCTCCAGCGAGTGAAACGTGATAACCGCCAAACGACCGCCCGGCTTGAGAATTGAAAACGCCGCATCCAGGCCTTCCGAAAGCCTGTCCAGTTCGCCGTTCACCTTAATCCGCAGAGCCTGAAAGGTTTTACGGGCCGGATGCCCCGGTTTCCGGCGCACCGCGGCGGGTACGGACTCCCTGACGATATCAGCGAGCTGAAGGGTCGTCTCAATCGGCGACTGTTCCCTCGCCCTGACAATTCCCGCCGCGATTCTTCGGGCACTGCTCTCTTCCCCGTACCTGCGCAAAATATCCTCAAGATCACGCTCGGGCAAGGTGTTGACCAGGTCCCGCGCGGATACGCCCTCCCGGCTCATTCTCATATCCAAGGGAGCGTCGGCGTGATAAGAAAACCCCCGTTCCGGATTATCAAACTGAAAGGACGAAACGCCGATATCGAGAAGAACCCCATCTACCGGCACCAGACCGAATTTTTCAGCCGCTTCGTCCATGCTGGAAAAATTAGTATGATAAACCGTCGCACAGGGATAGTCTTTCAGGCGGTCGCCCGCCGCCCGAACGGCGTCCGGGTCCTGATCGAGCGCCAGCAGCCTGCCGGTAGTCAGGCATTTCGCAATCGCGAGGGAATGCCCGCCGCCGCCGGCCGTTCCGTCAATATAAATCCCGTCCGGACGAATGTTCAGGCTTTTAATTGTCTCGTCAAACAATACGGGCTTATGGTAGAATTCCATCGGCGCGCCTCTTTACAGTTCCAAAAGATCCATCGCTTCCGCGATGTTGTCCTGAGTCAAAGTGGAGTTGAAGCTTGTCCAGCGTTCGGTATCCCAGATTTCTGCTCTGCTGGAAGCGCCGATAAAGGTAACGTCTTTTTCCAGACCTGCATAATCGCGGAGCGTCTGCGGCAAAAGGACACGCCCCTGACGGTCCGGCTGCGCTTCCACGGCTCCGGAAAAGAAAAAGCGCTGAAGTCCCCGCGCTTTTGAGATCGGCATGGCGCTGATCTTTTCCTGAAGCCGGTTCCATTCCGACGGTGAAAGGACAAAGAGGCAGCCGTCAAGTCCCTTGGTGACATAGAAATTATCCCCCAGATCCTCTCGGAATCTGGCCGGAACAATCACACGCCCTTTCAGGTCTATGGAATGCTGGTACTCTCCGATCAACATAACGATCCTCTCTGCCGGGGCAAATGCGGAAAGCGATTCCACATTCTGCTACTTGCCCCCACCTTTCACCACTTTGTTTTGATTATATCGTAACTCATAAAAAAATGCAACTCATTTTTTGCATTATGTCAATTGCGGGTAGATATTTATTCAAATATTTTGTATTAGCTTTTCATGCATAAAAAAAACGCCACAAAATCTTGTGGCGTAAAAATTTTCCTTTTTTATGAATCTGTTCCATTTTGCCTTTGGGAGGCCCGTATGTTCTGTCTGGTCCGCCTCAGCTCGGCAAGAATCTGCGAAAGGCCGTCGTCGGTGCGTTTCATCAGGTCGTCGATATAATCGTTGCTGGCCTTGCGCATTTCCCGTACCTTGACCTGGGACTGCGCTGTGATTTCATTTGCCTTCTGCTGGGCCTGCCTGACAATCTCGTCCTGCGCGATCAGTGCTTTCGCACGTTCCTGTGCCACATGCAAAACGGTCTCCGCCTCCCGCCTGGCACCGTCAAGAATCTGGGTCCGGTCCGCCACGATCGCCTTGGCCTGCCGGATCTCTTTCGGCATGTTTTCCCGAATTTCATCCAGCACCTGCTTGACCTCTTCGCCGTCAAGAACCGCGCGGCCCCGGCTCAGCGGCAGGCTCCAGGCTTTGTCGACCATATCATAGAGTTCGTCAATTAAGTCGTCTACGCTCATTTCCGTTTCCCTCCTGCGCACAAACGCTGTTCGATATCCTGCAAAATACATTCCGGTACAAAATTGGAAATATCGCCGCCGAAGCAGGCGACCTGTTTTATTCCGCTGGAGCTTAAAAACATGTTTTCCGCCGTTGTATTGAGATAGACTGTTTCCAGTTCGGGATTCAGCTTTTTATTGAAAAGAGCCATCTGAAATTCGTATTCAAAATCAGACATCGCGCGAAGCCCCTTCACAATCGCTGCGGCATCCCGGATTCTCGCATAATCCGCAATCAGTCCGTCGAACCCGACGACTTCCACGTCGTCCATAGCCCGGGTACAGCGCTCCAACATATTGATTCGTTCCTCCACCGTAAAAGCTGTGTGCTTTTCCGGGTTGACCAGAACGGCAACAATCGTATGGTCAAAAAGTTTTCTTGCGCGATTGATAATATCCATGTGCCCAAGCGTAACAGGATCAAAACTGCCAGGACAAATCGCTGTTTTCACGGCTTATGTCACGTCCTTGTGTTTATATAGGGTCAGCGCAATTTTTCCATATCTGTAAGAACGGCCGCGGATAAAATCCCCGGCCGATTCCGGAAGTGCTTCGTCCGTCGGGTTTTCGCAGATAATCGTACCGCCGGGATTCATCCGCCCGGCAACAAGAGGGATTGCGCGTTGCAAAAGTCCCGTGCGGTAGGGCGGATCCAGAAAAGCAAGGTCGAAAGCGCCGCAGTCCCCCGCAAGGTAAGAGGCGAAATCCATACGTTTCACCTTTGCCCGGTCCGAAAGTCCCGTGCTCTCCAGATTCTGTGCAACAACGGCTGCAGGCTGTTGGGCCGCGTCGACAAAAACGGCTTCCCGCGCGCCACGGCTCAGGGCCTCGATGCCCAACTGCCCGGAACCCGCAAACAGGTCAAGCACGCGCCTGCCTTCCACCTGAAACTGAATAATACTGAACAATGCTTCCTTGACCCGATCCGGAGTTGGCCGAACGGCGTCGCCCGCGCAAACGGACAGCCGCTTTCCCCGGGCGGAACCGGTAATGACTCTCATAGTTTCTCCACCTTAATCCGACTTGGTTTTTATTATCCCATGAACCGGCGGTTCTGTCAATCGGTCCGGGCGGGTTCCTCCGGATGAAACGCGGAATAGACTTTCCGGGCCGCCGGTTTTGTCATTCCCGGCGCCGCGGAAAGTTCCTCCGTCGTCGCGTTCCGCACGGCGGCAACCGTTCTGAAATGTTTGAGCAGCGCTTTCGCGCGCGCGGGTCCGATTCCTTCCACGGCGGTCAGCGAAGAGGAAATGGAATTTTTCTTTCTCACCTGCCGATGATACCCAACGGCGAACCGGTGAACTTCCTCCTGAATGGAAGAAACCAGCGTGAACGCGCTCCGATTGGAGCTGATTGCGATTTCTCCGCCGTCCTTCGCGATCGCGCGGGTACGGTGCCTGTCGTCCTTGACCATGCCAAAGAGAGGAATCGGAAGCCCCGCCTCCTCCAAAACCGGCCTCACGGCGGAAATCTGTCCCTTTCCGCCGTCCAGCAGGATCAGATCGGGCAAACGGCCGAATCCCTCGCCGGATTCCCTGTTTTTTTCGTATTCTTCCAGCCTGCGGGACAGTACCTCCCTCATGGAGGCGTAATCGTCCTGCCCGACAACCGTCCGGATTTTAAACTTGCGGTAGGCGGACCGAAGCGGCCTTCCGTTTTCAAACACAACCATGCCCGCCACGTTTTCCCCGCCGGCAAGATTTGAAATATCATAAGATTCAATATAGGCCGGCGGTTCCGGCAGGCCGAGCAGGCGCGCGAGTTCGTCCAGCGCCGAAGCTTCCCGCCCGGTGCGCCCCGTCTTTTGGGCAAGCTGCTCCGCCGCGTTGCTGCGGCACATTTCAACCAACTGCGCCTGTTCCCCCTTCTGCGGAACCGTGATCGTAACTTTTCTGCCCGCTTTTTCCGTCAGCCATTGGGACAGCAGCTCCGCGTTTTCCGCCGGTCCGTCCAGCGAGACACGCGGAGGGATTCTGTCGCGCATGGAGTAATACCGTTCGAGAAATTCGCTTCGCGCCTCTTTCGCTTTTCCGGTTTCCCCCATCAGAAAGGTTTCCCTGTCACACAGCCTTCCATTCTGAAAACGGAACACTTCGAAGCAGCTTTTTTCAGTCCCCTGCGTCAGCGCGATCACATCCTGCTCCTTTACGCGGGACGCTACCACCTTCTGCCGGTCGCTCATCTTGCGAATCGCCGCGATTCTGTCGCGCAGCCGCGCGGCGCGCTCATACTCCAGGTTTTCCGCAGCCTCGTCCATTCTCTCCGTCAGGGCGCGAACGCTTTTGGCGCTGCCGCCGCGTAGAAACTCCAGGGCTTCCGAAACGTACTCGCGGTATTCGGACTCGCTGATTTTTCCCCTGCATGGGGCACAGCACTGTTTAATGTAAAAATTCAGGCACGGGCGGCCCTTGCCGATATCCTGGGGGAATTTTCTGGTACAGGAAGGCAGACGAAAAATCTTCAGCGCCTCGTCCACCGATTGTTTGACGGACCAGGAGCTTACATACGGCCCGATATATTCCGCCCCGTCGTCGGCGACCTGTTTCGCTTCCGAAATTTTCGGCCACGGGCCGGAGCTGACCCGAATGTAGTGGTACCCCTTGTCGTCCTTCAGCAAAATATTGTATTTGGGAGAGTATTGTTTAATCAGACTGCATTCCAAGACAAGCGCCTCGAATTCGCTGTCTGTCAAAATGTACTCGAACGTATCCACGCTCGCAACCATGCGGCGCACCTTGTCGTCATGGTTTTTTTCGGAGCCGAAATATTGGCTGACCCGGTTTTTCAGCGCTTTGGCCTTTCCAACATAAATAATCTTCCCGGTTTTGTCGTGCATCAGATATACGCCCGGGCTCAAAGGCAGGCGCATGGCCCGGGCCCTGAGCTCCTTTTTGTGCTTCTCCTGCTCGGTCAACACCACTGCTCCTCCTTTCCCGCTCGTCACGATACAAAAAAGAAAAAGCACCGCAATCAAGCGGTGCCATATGTTTCAACTGTTTATTCGGAGAAACCGGACTGCACCAGCTGAACCAAGCCGTCCACAGCCTCTTGCTCATCGGACCCGTCCGCGATAATTTTGATATTCGTCCCGCCGACGATTCCAAGGGAAAGAACCCCCAAAAGGCTTTTCGCGTTGACGCGTCTTTCCTCTTTTTCCACCCAGATGGAAGATTTATATTCATTCGCCTTTTGAATAAAAAAAGTTGCCGGACGGGCATGCAGACCCACCTGATTCTGAACCAGAACTTCTTTTACATACATTCTAAATCCACTCCTACACAAAATCGTATCCGAAGGCATTCCGAAAAACAGAACACGATATTATTCGTCACCATATATATTATAGCACGTTTGGACGGGCCGTCAACGTTAATCAAAAACTTTGGATTGATTGCCCAACGGCGAGTCCCACGCAAAGGCTCATTTGTGCATTATGACGTAATTGTTGAAAGTTTTTGTTCTGTCTGCCGATTATCCCGCCCGAGCATGCTCACAAAAGCTGAAAATGCGAATTTAAAACAGAATTTTTATCAAACGAACCGATCTTTCGGAAACGGAGCTTCGTTAACGGGCGGACGGCCGTGTGAACACGCTTTTCCTATTCTATGCAAAAGATTTAAGATGTTTCTTTTTCGGTATGATCCGAAAGGGAGCACAAAAACCTTCGATCCTCATCCGTCAGGTCCGCGTCCGCGAGAAGCTCCGGGCGCTTTTTCGCCGTCCGCCCCAGCGACTGCTCCCTGCGCCAGCGGCGCACAAGGCCGTGGTTCCCGCTGAGCAAAACCTCCGGCACCTGCCGCCCGCGCCAGTTTGCCGGACGGGTATACTGGGGATACTCCAGCAGGGAGTGAAAATGGCTTTCTTCCTGAAAGCATTCCGCGTCAGACAAAACACCGGGAATCATGCGGCAGACGGCGTCCGCCAAAATCAGCGCGGGCAGTTCCCCGCCCGTTACGACGTAATCCCCCGCTGAAATCTCCTCATCCGCATAAGCTTCCAGAACGCGCTCGTCCACGCCTTCGTAATGCCCGCAGAGAAGCACCAGCCCGTCCAGCTCCGAAAGCTCCGCTACCCGCCGCTGCGTCAGGGGTTTCCCCTGCGGTGAAAGATAAACGGTGTGCGGCTTCTTTCCCAGATGCGCAATCAGGTCGTCCATGCACAGCGCGATCGGCTCCGCTTTTAAAAGCATTCCCATTCCCCCGCCGAACGGGGAATCGTCGACCGTGCTGTGCTTGTCCAGCGCATAATTCCTGATCTGATGGCAGCAGACCTGCACCGCGCCCTTTTTGCGGGCCCGGCCGATGATGCTCTCCGCCATGACGGTTTCGCACATTTCCGGGAAAAGCGTCAGCAGGTCAATCCTCATCGTCAAAAATCCCCCTGATCGGGCGGATCATCATTTTCCCCTTCTCCAGGTCGATCCCCAGAATGAACTCCGGAACCGCCGGAATCAGGTAATTTTTATGGTCCTGCGCAGTGATCTGATAAACGTCGTTGGCACCGGTGCGAAGCACTCGGGTCAAAGTCCCGTAATACAGAAACGTATCCGCGTCGTAAACATCCAGTCCGACCAGATCCTGCATAAAATAGCGGCCGTCCGGAAGCGTGACGTCGCTTCTGTCAAGATACAGGACTTTGTTGCGGTATGTGTCCGCTTTTTCGACCGAGTCCACTCCCTCCAGCACCATCAGCAGGAGCTCCTTATGCACGCGGGAGGAAAGCACGTGCACGGGAACATTCCCTGCTTCCAGATAAAGAGTGGAAAAGCGCGTCAGAAATTCGGCGGAGTCGCACCATGGCTGAACACGGAGTTCACCCTTAATGCCGTGCGTACCCACAATTTTTCCAGCTTCCAGATATTTCTTCTGCATAACTCCTCCAAAAAATAAAGATTCATTTTTTCATATGAAACAACGGTTCCTTTTCCATGACTTTCAGAAGTCCGAACAGCAGCAAAAAGTCGATCGGCAGCAGAATCAGATTGGTGACGATACGTGCCGAGAGGACGGCAAAAAATGCTTTTGAGTAGAGAACGGAAAGCCACAGGGGATTCAGGCAAAGGCTGACGAGCACCGTTACGACGGTTTTGGCAAGAACAGACCTGAGCAGAGTAACCGGCTTTTTGTAAAGGAACCAGCCGTAGACGGCTCCCGACAAAAAAGCGTTCAGCGTAAAGCCGGGAAAATAGGGGCCCGTCGGATTGATAAAATAAGAAATGATATCGCCAAGAGCGCCGACCGTTCCGCCGGCCACCGGGCCGAACAGCATGCCGGCGGCCGCGACCGAAAGAAATGAGAACCCGATCTTCAGAATCGGAGACAGGTTGAGAGTGAACATCCCGAGGATGACATCGAGAGCAAGCAGCATGCCGCATGCGGCAAGGGACATGACACCGCTGCGTCCGTTGGATAGTTTGACGGAGTTAAAAAAAATTTTCATAGAAAAGACCTCCTTTTGTATTCATGCTACATAAAGGAGGTTTCCCCCAAACTATGTAGCAGCGGGATGCGAACTCTGCACCGCAAGTTTCCTTTTCGTCCGTCCGGCAACTCCCTGTCCAGGCGGCACTTAACGCGCAAAATTCTACTCTGCATTCTAAATCTTATCAGGCCCGCGCAAAACGTCCGGGCCTGAAGGAACGGAAACCCGAAGAACCGAATCAGTCGATCTCCACGGCGACCTTGCTGCCGTCCCGGGTCGCGGCAGCCCTCATCACGACGCGGATCGCCTTTGCAATCCGGCCCTGCCTGCCAATCACCCGGCCCATGTCGTTTTCTGCGACATGAAGATGATATACGACCGTTCCGTCCTCAGACGGTTCGTCAGCGTCCACGCGGACGAGTTCCGGGGCCTCGACAAGGCCCTGAGCAATGGATAACAGCAGTTCCCTCATGACAAGGCACCTCCCTGTTTCTTAAAGCACACCGTGCTTTTTGAACAGAACCTTAACGGTATCGGTGGGCTGAGCACCGTTAGCGATCCAGGCCTTGGCTTTTTCAGCGTCAACCTTTACAACGGACGGCTCCTCGAGCGGATTGTAATATCCGATCTCCTCGATAAAACGTCCGTCGCGCGGAAAACGGGAATCCGCCACAACAATGCGGTAGAACGGAGCCTTCTTGGCGCCCATTCTGCGAAGTCTGATTTTTACTGACATTTGTTTCACCTCCACGAACCTTGCATCTATCTTCACCGGCCCGAAAGCCGGGTGAATTCAAATTAAAACGGCAGTCCCATCCCGGCAAAGCGCCGGCGCATGCCTTTTTTCTTAAACTGCTTCATCAGCTTGCGGGTCTGCTCGAACTGCTTTAAAAGCCGGTTGACGTCTTCCACCTTCATGCCGCTCCCCGCGGCGATCCGCCTTTTGCGCGACGGGTTCATCAGCTCCGGCTTCTCGCGTTCCTGCGGCGTCATGGAAAGAAGGATCGCCTCCGTCCGGTCAATCTGCCGGTCGTCGATCTGCACATCCTTGAGCTGCTGGCCCATTCCCGGCATTTTGTTCAGAACATCCTGAATCGGCCCCATCTTCTTCATCTGGCGAATCTGGTCGAGCAGGTCATTCAGATCCATCCGGTTCTGCATCATCTTTTCCGCGGCTTTTTGGGCGGCCTTCTGGTCCAGATTCTTCTGGGCGTCCTCAATGAGAGTAAGCACGTCGCCCATTCCCAGAATGCGGGACGCCATGCGGTCCGGATGGAACACCTCAAGGTCCGAGAGCTTTTCACCGATGCCGGCGAATTTGATCGGCCTGCCGGTCACGGCGCGCACCGACAGCGCTGCGCCGCCCCTCGCGTCTCCGTCCAGCTTGGTCAGGACCACGCCCGTGATATCGAGAAGCTCATGGAACGATTTCGCCACGTTGACCGCTTCCTGACCGGTCATGGCATCCACAACCAACAGGATATCGGTGGGAGGAACCGCTTCCTTGATTCGGCGAAGCTCGTCCATCAGAGCCTCGTCAATCTGCAGACGTCCGGCGGTGTCGATCAGAACAAAGTCGTTGCCGTAGTCCTTTGCGTGCTTCACGGCCTCCCGGCTGATTTTCACCGGGTCGCCGGCCCCCTGTTCGAACACGGGCACGCCCGCCTGGCTTCCCAGAACCTGCAGCTGCTGAATCGCGGCAGGGCGGTAAACGTCGCACGCGACCAGAAGCGGACGATGGCCCTGATTTTTCAGCATCAGCGCCAGCTTCGCGGCGTGGGTCGTCTTACCGGAACCCTGCAGCCCGCAGAAAAGCACGACCGCCGGGGGGGACGACGGGCTGTTCAGCCGGGTTTCCCCTCCGCCCATCAAAGCCGTTAGCTCTTCGTTGACAATCTTAATGACCATCTGCGCCGGAGTCAGGCTCTCCATGACCTCGTTTCCTACGGCGCGCTCGCTCACCTTTGCGACAAAGTCCTTTGCAACCTTGTAGTTGACGTCCGCCTCCAGAAGAGCAAGACGGACCTCCCGCATGGCCTCTTTCACATCCGACTCATTGAGCTTGCCCTTGGAGCGCAGGCGCTTGAACGCCGCCGAAAGTTTTTCCGATAGATTTTCAAACGCCAAAACGGTTCCTCCTATTCGCAGAGCCTGCGGGTAATTTCCAAAATCTGCTTCGCGCTTTCATCAATTTCCCGCGCGTAAATATAGTGTTCGTTATATTCCCGGATGCGGCCCGCCGCCTCGTCGATTTTCTGAAGACCGTCCATCATTTCGCGAAATCTGCGGACAAGGCCGAGCTTTTGCTCCATTTCAAGGAGCAGCCCTTCGGAGCGCTTGACAAAGTCGCGCACACCTTGACGGGTGATGCCTTCGTTTTCCGCGATTTCGGAAAGGGACAGATCGTCGTCGTAATAATACTCGACGATCCGCCTCTGTTTCTCGGTCAGCATCGAACCGTAAAAATCGAGCAGAAGCGAAATATTCAAATCCTTCGCCATCTGACCGCCTCCGTTACGGTGTAAAGTTATTTCTCTTTACAGGCAATGATTATACTATAAAACCAAGGGACTGTCAAGGAATATTTCACCCGGTGAGCCCCAGCTGGATTCTGAATTGAAGAACAAAAAGCTGATTCAGCAGTTTCATCTGGGTCATCCTGAGCTGCGCGGACGCGCCGGAGTAATCCACGCGAAACAGGGAGGCCGTATTGCAGGCCAGCGTGTTGTCCTTGCGGGCAAGAAGGGACGGCAGTCCTTTCTCCAGATAGTCCATGGCAAAGCCGACAGGAACAGGCAGCCGCCCAACGCGCACCGAGTTGACGGCAAACTTCATTTGCTCCGACGCCTGATCGAACGAAGGGGACACGTTCATCAGAACGCCGAACGTTTTGCCGCCGTAGCGCACGGGGGCATAGACATCCGCCGTGCCGTCCTCTCCCGCCGTGACGGAAACAGCCGTAAATTCCGAGCCGCTTGGTGCGTTTTTATCCTTTTGGATCAGAAAATTCAGCCAGCCGCTCACTTCCTCAGGCGTCAGGCTGACCTCTTTGCCTGCAACGGAGGCCGAAATCACCTTGGAAACCGCCGCGTCCGACGGCTGCGGCATAGAAGTTCCCGCGTTCGGATCGTTCAAAATCATCCAGCTGAGAATGCACAAGGCTCCCAACAGTACGACAAGAACCGAGAGAACCCCCGTCAGGACTCTGCTCCCCGTGCTTTTTCCCCGCATGTGTTTTGGCTGCATGGTTTTCCCTCCCATCATAATAACATTCAAATGGGCCGCTGCGGTTTAACGTCTGCGCTTTTTCTGTTCTGCGTTATTTGAGTTCCACAATCGTTACGCCGGACTCACCCTCTCCGAACGTGCCGAGGCGGTAGCTTCTGACGCTCGGATGATTCTTCAGGTGCTGCTGCACGGCGGCTCTCAGCGTGCCGGTGCCCTTGCCGTGAATCACGGTCAGCTGGTCGACCCCGCTGAGCAGCGCGGAATCAAGGAAGCGGTCCAGATTCATGACCGCCTCGTCCGCGGCCTGCCCTCTCAGGTCGCATTCCGTCGTCACCTTCGCCGTCGCGCGGGACGTCACGTTCCGGGTCACCCTGCCAACCGGCGCGCGCTGCGGTTTTTCCCGCAGAAGCCGGAGGTTCGAGACCGGAACGCGCGTCTGGAGAATACCGGCCTGAATCAGCGCCTCGCCGGAATCCCCTTCAGGCGGACGGATCACCGTGCCCTTTTTATCGAGATCAAAAATCAGCACGGCATCGCCCGCTTTGAGCGGACGCGGAAGGACATAGTCCCCGTTTCCCTTTTCGCGGACCGGGTCGGCTCCGTTTTCCAGTTCCCTCATGCCGGCGTTCATCCTCGCCTTTTGTTCCGCGGTCAGCGCTTTGTTCCGCTGCTTTTTCACTTCTTCCAGCTCGTTCAGAATAGAGTCGGCCTGCGCGCGGGTCCTTGCGACCAGCTGGGCCGCTTTTTCCCGCGCTTTCTCCAATTCGCCGTCCGCTTCCTTTTGGACCTGTTCCAGCTTTTCCTCCGCCTGACGGCGCATTTCTTCCGCCCGAAACCGGGCTTGCCGCGCTTCTTCGCGCTCACCCTCCAGCTTCTGGCGGCTGGATTCCAGAGTCTGCACCACATCCTCAAATCTTGTGTTTTCCTGAGAAACAAGGTCTTTCGCCCGTTCGACAACCGGATTCTCCAGTCCAAGGCGAAGCGAAATGGCAAACGCGTTGGAACGCCCCGGCACGCCGATCAGCAGGCGGTAGGTGGGCCGAAGGGTCTCGACATTGAATTCACAGGAGGCGTTTTCCACTCCCTGTGTTTGCAGGGCATAGGCTTTCAACTCCGCGTAGTGCGTGGTCGCCGCGATTCTGGCGCCCTTCGCGCGAAGGGCTTCCAAAATTGCCTCCGCGAGCGCCGCGCCCTCCACGGGATCCGTCCCCGCGCCGAGCTCGTCCAGAAGAATCAGGCTGCCCGGCCCCGCCTGCTTCATGATCTGTATGATATTTGTCATATGCGCGGAAAAGGTTGACAGAGACTGCTCAATGCTCTGTTCGTCGCCGATGTCTGCAAGGACCTGCTGAAAAACGGAAATCTCGCTCTCTTCCGCCGTGGGAATCATCAGTCCGCACATGGCCATCAGGGTAAGCAGGCCGACCGTTTTCAGCGAAACCGTCTTGCCGCCCGTGTTCGGCCCGGTAATCACAAGGGTGTCGAACCGTGTGCCCAGTTCAATATCCGTCGGTACCACGGCCTTGGGGTCGATCAACGGATGGCGGGCCTTTTTCAGCACGATCCGCCCCCGGTCGTTCACCTTCGGCATCGTTGCCTTCATCCGGTAAGCGAGGTCCGCTTTGGCAAAGATTACATTGAGTTCCACCGCCGTGTGATACCCGCGGAGAATTGTGTCGGCGAATCCCCCGGCTTCCGCGGAAAGCTCCGAGAGAATCCGCTCGATCTCCTTTTTTTCCTCCGACTGAAGCACCCGCACTTGATTGTTTAATTCGACGGCGCTCAATGGTTCCACAAACAAAGTGGAGCCGCTGGCGGATGTGTCGTGTACAAGGCCGGGCACTTCATTGCGGTATTCGGCCCTGACCGGGACGACGAAACGCCCCCCGCGGATGGTGACGATCGGGTCCTGAAGATATTTCTGATAGGACGCGGACCGGATCATCCTGTCGAGAACCTCACGCGCTTTGGAGGACGCGTTTCGGATTTTTCTGCGGATTGCGGAAAGCGCCTGTGAAGCGCCGTCCGCCATTTCCTCTTCCGATAAAATCGCCTGATTGATGCGGTTTTCCAGATACTGATTCGGCATCAGCATGGAGAACCGGTCATCCAGACAGCTTTTCACTCCTTCGCTTTTGCTTCGCCATTCCACAACGGCCCTCAGCGTGCGCAAAAGCCCGGAAACCCTCAGCAGCTCCGCCATGGTCAGCATTCCTCCGGCCTGAGCCCTTCGCAGGGAATTCGTCACGTCGGTAAGCCCACCGAACGGCGGGGCCCCAAAACGGGCCATCATCACATAAGCGTCGTCGGTTTCCTGCAAAAGCCTTCCGACTTCATCCGGGGATGTTGACGGCACCAGATTTTCCGCAATCCGCGCCGCGTCGTCGCACGCGGTTCTGGACGCAAGCAGCTTTAATATCTTATCGAGCTCCAGAGCCCGCGCGTGCTTTTGTATTCCTTCACTAGGCATGTATTTGTTTTTCCTCCCTTACAGGCCGCTACTCAGAGAACTCGTAACCATTTTCCCTAAGAGCCGCAACGGCTTGGTTCAGCTTTTCATCCTTCATCAGAATATAATCCGTGTCAAATGTCGACACCGCGAAAATACTGATTTCATTTTTCGCCAGAATTCCGGAGATCCGCGCCAGAATCCCAATCAGGGAAAAATTGAGAGGGCCAAGCACTTTCACACAGGCCCAGCCGTCTTCCCGGCTGACGCAGTGCTCCGGCACGTTTCCCGTCGGGCAGACCAGTGAAATTTCATCCCTGGTTACTGTAACGGAGACGAAGTCTCCGGAAAGGAAAGCATCCTTTATGTTTTGAATCTTACAGACCGTAAATCCGCCTTTTATCAATTCCAGCTTCATGTTTCACCATCCAGAAGTTTTTCGAAGCAGATAAAAGTTCCTTTGCAGAACGTCACAATCCCGGCCCTGCTATAACCCGCAGACTCATACAGATTGACCGCCGCAGGATTTTTCGTAAAGGTATCGAGCCGTATGGTACGGTACCCAAGCGAATAAGCCCGCCGCTCGGCGGCCTCCAGCGTCCGCTTTCCCAAGCCCTTTTCCTGCGCCTGCGCCCCGACGCAAAGCCGGTGGATTACCCCCGGCGGGTCCACTCTACCAATATGCCACTCGACCGCTTCATATTCGGGCGATTGCTCCGCGTTCAGCACAACTGCGGAAACCGGTTTCCCGTCCATTGTCAAAAGCAGCATTTCACCCCGCTCAACGTCTTGCAGCAAAATCTCTCTGTCCGGATAACGCTCGTCCCACTGGTCGATGCCTTCGTCGCGCATTTTCCGCGTCGCGCCTGCATAAAGCGATAAAATCCACGAAAAATCCGACTGCGCCGCCAAACGGATTTTCAGGTTCTCTTTCCGTTCCATCTTTTTACCCTCTCCACCCGGTGTCCCCGGCCGTTGCGTGATAAAAGTCCAAAGTGGCAAAACCGCGGCTCAGCGTGCTGAGAACATAGGCTTCCGCGGCCCGCCCCAATTCTTCCGTTCCCTGCGGAGAGAGCGTGAAGGAAAAGGCTTTTTCCAGACTCGCGTAAATCGTATGCCGCAGACCTGCCATTGCGCCGCGCCCCAGTCGGACAGACGTTTCCCCTTGAGGACAGCCGCATTCTCCGCAGATAATTCTGCCGGAGACCGGAAGAAAATACATGGTATCCGATTCAAACCGCCCGCATTCCGAACACCCGACCAGATCGGGCTGATAGCCCGAAAGGGCCAGCATGCGCATTTCCACGACCGATTTGATAATGCGCGCGGGCCGGTCCCCGCGGCCAAGAAAATAAAGCGCGTTGAGAACCAGGCGGAGATATTCTCCGGCGGGCGAATCCTGCGGAGCAAGGGCAAGGGAAAGCTCGCAGAAATATTGGGCAAGCGAAAGACGCTCGATATCCTTCCGAAGGTCAAAAAACACTTCGATCGGCCGGGCGTCGTCGATTATGTATTTATCCCGCCCCTCAAAAACTGTGAAGCGGGAGTAACTGAAAAGCCTTGTCGCGGAAAGCCTGCCGTTTTTGGCCCGGCCCGGCCGCTGAACAAAAGCCCGCAAAATTCCTTTTTCCTTTGTGAGGACGGTGATCAGCCGATCGCTGTCACCCACGCATTTCTCCATGATAACTAAGCCCTCGGCGTCCGTCCTCATTCTGGTCCTCCCGCAACTGTTCCTCCTCGTCAACCTGCCGCAGCTGACTGTAGATCAAGTAATCCTTGACACTTCCCGTATGTTGAAAACTATCCCATGCTGTCTTCTTATCCAAGATTACCGCTCCTTTTTATGATACTATTCAAAGTATTTGCCTTTCGTCAGTATCTATGAGCGGTAAATAAATGAATTTACCCCATAAAATGACACAATTTTCAAGAAAAGTGTGCTTTCTAAAAAATTTGTCAGGCGTCGAATCCGGATGAGTCGTAGCCCATCATCCGCAGCGCGGACTGACGGTTGCGCCAGTTTTCCTTCACTTTTACCCAGAGCTGCAAATTCACCTTACAGCCGAAAAACTGCTCCATATCCTCGCGCGCATAGGTGCCGACCCGTTTCAGCATGTCCCCGCTTTTGCCAATGATGATCGCCTTATGGGATTCGCGCTCGCAGTATATGGTTGCGGTGATGTCGGTAATCCCGCCGCGGTCCGGCCGTTCCGCCATCCGTTCGACCACGACCCCGATCCCGTGCGGAATCTCAGCGCTCAGAAGCCGAAGAAGTTTCTCCCGCACAATTTCAGAGGCGATCACCCGTTCCGGCTGATCGGTCAGGGTATCGTCGTCAAAGAAATGCTCTCCGGGCTCCGCCAGGGCAAAAAGCTCCTTTTTCAGATCCTCAACTCCGCTGCCGGTCTTGGCTGACACGGGAACCACCGCCTCAAAATCATAAAGCCGGGTCACACCCGCAATCTGTTCCATCAGGGCAGTCTTGTCCTGCAGCAGGTCGATTTTGTTAATGGCCAGAATCGCCGGCATGTTCTGCGACCGGAACCGGTCGATCAGTTCCAGCGCGGAGCGGGAGGTTTTTCTTCCCGCTTCCACCACCAGCAGACAGGCATCCACGCCGGAAACGGATTCCAGAACGGAGCGCACCATAAATTCCCCCAGACGATTGCGAGGCTGAAGCAACCCGGGCGTGTCGATAAAAACAGTCTGCGTTTCTTCCTCCGTCAGGACGCCCATAATGCGTGTGCGCGTGGTCTGCGGCTTTTGTGAAACAATCGCTATCTTTTGCCCGAGCATGGAGTTCAAAAGCGACGATTTGCCTACGTTCGGCCTTCCGACAATCGCGATAAACGCTGATTTTTTACTTCCCTGTTCCACCAAAAAATCTCTCCCTATTTCCGTTTTTTCTTCTCCGCAGACGGTCGCGGATTCCAAGCGGTCCAAGCACGATATAAAAGACAGCAGCCGCCGTAAAGAGGGGCAGCAGCAAAAGCAGAATCGGATGCTGTGTAAAATGCCAAAGAATCTGCGCGAAAACATTTGGCTTCCAGAAAAGGCATACACCGACCGCAACGGAAAACACGGCGCACACAAGGACTCCGCCGGACGCCATGTCCTTCACGATGCGCACAACGGGGTTGAAGCTCGCCGCGTTCAAATCGCACAATTCTTCCGCAACCGTATTGAACAGCTCCGCCGCGAAAACCAGCGCAAAGGTTAAAAACAGTACGGCGTATTCAACCCGCGTCAAATGAAAAAAAAACGAAAACACAAACACATACAGCGCTATTGCTGTGTGTATCCGCATATTTCGCTCATTATTAATGCAGTAAACAATCCCGCGAAACGCGTACTTAAAGCTTTTTAAAAAGCGCAATCCTATTCCTCATCCTCGTCCAGAACATAACTGGCCGTGCTCGGCAGACCGAGCTGCATCATGACTTCTTCTTCCTTTTCGCGCATACGGACTCGCGCGATACCGCCCTTTTCGTGATCGTATCCCAAAAGGTGCAGCATGGAGTGCGCCGTCAGGTAACCGACCTCACGCTCCAGAGAATGCCCGTAACGATCCGCCTGTTCCACCGCCTTTTCCATGGAAAGGACAATATCCCCAAGAATTTTGGCACCGGTCGCATGGTTAATATCATAAACGCCGTTTTCGCCCATGGGGAAAGACAGCACGTCCGTCGCAGCATCCTTGTCTCGGTACTGCGCGTTCAGCTTCTGAATCTGCTCGTTGTCGACAAAAATCACGCTGATCTCCGCCGGGCCTTCGAATTTCTCCAGCTTCAACACGGCATTGCAGCAACGGCGTACCAGCATGCGCAGCCCGGTCGGTATTTTGACCGCTTTCTGCTTATTGTCAATAATCACTCTTATTTTCTCCAACTTCTATCGCCCCGCTTCTTCATTTTTTTCATATGCCTTAATAATATCCTGCACCAGACGGTGGCGCACAACGTCTTTTTCCGAAAAACGAACCTGTGCAATATCATCAATGCCCTTCAGAATATGAAGGACGTCGCGCAGCCCCGATTTTCTGCCGTCCGGCAGGTCGATTTGCGTGATATCGCCGGTGATCACCATCTTGGAATTAAAGCCCAGTCTTGTAAGGAACATCTTCATCTGCTCGGGCGTCGTGTTCTGCGCCTCATCCAGAATGATGAAGCTGTCGTCAAGCGTTCTGCCGCGCATATAGGCAAGAGGCGCGACCTCAATATTGCCGCGCTCGACATATTTCTGATAGGTTTCGGCACCCAGCATGTCAAAAAGAGCATCGTAGAGAGGACGCAGATAAGGGTCCACTTTCTGCTGCAAATCCCCCGGTAGAAAGCCCAGCTTTTCCCCGGCTTCCACGGCAGGGCGGGTCAGGATGATCCGATTGACCTCCTGCGCGCGAAACGCCTTGACAGCAAGCGCCACAGCCAGATAAGTTTTCCCCGTTCCCGCCGGCCCGACGCCGATTGTAATCGTATGGCTTTGAATCGCCTGGCAATAGCGCTTTTGCCCCAACGTTTTCGCCTTGACCGGTTTTCCTTTGGAGGTGATGCAGATGCAGTCGCCGGCGAGAGTTTCTATTTTGCTTTCACTTCCCTCGTTGACAAGGGAAATACAGTAGCGGACATTCTGTTCACTCAGCGCTTCTCCCCGGTTAATCAGCGACAGCAGACTCTCGATCGCGCGGACCGCCTTACCCACGCCGTCCGGCTCGCCGGAAACCTTCATTTCACCGCCGCGGTAGACGATGGAGACGCCGTACTCCTGTTCGATAATCCTGATATTTTCATCAAAACTGCCGAACAGTGCGACAGCCTGCTCCATGCGGTCTATATTGATCCTTTGTTCAAACATCCCATCACCTAAAGCCCTGAGCAGGAACAAAATTCCTGCCGGATAGATTTTAGTTTATTATAGCACAATTATAGGATTTCGTCACCATAAAATATACAAAATTATATTACGATTTTATTAATATTTCCGACTCTTTTGCAATGTTTTCCTCGCATTTCAGAGTGGCGGAATAAATAAGTGTTTCTTTTTCCGTCCTGTCGGATGCGGAGGAGCTTAAAATCTTTGTGCCCTGAGGCAGATTTTTTTCATATTCGGCGAGATCTTTTTTCGCCTCGGCGACAGCCTGCTGCCTTGTGACTGTTACGGGGACGGTGCGCATCCCGGTCCAGTCCTCCTCGTAAAGGCTGACGGGGAGAAGAGTGCCGAAAAGCCTGACATCCGTTTGTGTTCCTGAAACATCGCAATCTCCCTTCGGCTTTCCGGTCAGCGTAAGCGGGATATTAGCCCCAAACAGCCGCAGGCTCCTGCGAACCGCAGTGAAACCCGTGGATTGCCGAACGCTCCGCCGCAGCGGAATCCGAAACTCGCAGGAGCGAGAAGTTTCCGCGATGATTTCCGCCTTCGCATGAACGAACGTGCTTCCTCCGAATTCGTCTTCCACCACGCCGCTGACCAAAAGCTGTCCCTCTACCACGGCATCTCCTTTTTTTACCTGCGCCGTGCCGGAAAAATCCGGATTGCGACGATTTGCCCCGTCGACGCCGCTTTCACGTTGCAGACGCCGCTTTCCTGTTCAATCTCCGGGCGCTCCGTCTTTTCCTGAATACAGACCTGCATGGTGCAGCCCTGCGTATTAATGGTCATCCAACGGATCTTCGGAAACATCAGTATCAGCTTCTGTTCAATTCTTTTCGTGTCGACGTCTGAAATTCTTGCCCCGGGATAAAGACCGTTTTCGGTAAGCGCGGACAGCACCGCTCTGGAATCCAGCGTAGTATTTCCCGTGACATCGATGCACCAGACATGCAGGGAAAGCAGAATCAGAATCACGGTAAACGCGGCTGTTCCGAAAACAATCCCTCTGTGGGTGCGCGTTCTTCGAAGGAGAAACGGTACGCCCCGGCGTTCCCTGACGCGAAGGCGGCACCCGGCTTTGCGCGCCATAAAGCGCAGATTTCTGTACAGACCGGCGGAGACGCAGGCTCCGCTGTCGCTGCGGGAACTGATGTTCCACAGAATGATCCCGGACCTGGCGCAATAGCTGAAAAAGCGTTCCGGGCTGCCGCCGATCACCGAAAAACGGACATATCCCAGAATCCATCTGGTAATTTGAAGCGAAAACATCACAACACCTCAGACCAGAAATTCAATTCCCGTAAAAAAACCCGTTACCACAAGAGATTCCGCTGTAAGGCATTTGATCGTCAGGCCTCTTCCGGTGAAACGGACAACCAGTTTGCCCGTACGGATGCGAACCACGTCCGAGTCATACTCCAGCACACCGCTGCACCCGTCCACCACAGCTTCCGTATTCCCGTTAATCTCCATATGAGTTGGCATGCCGAGTCCGGCGCGAGCCAGCAAATTGTTTTTGTTCCCCAAAGTGATCCCCCGCTCCCGTTGTGATTACACCTAATGCTATGCGGAAAAAGGGGTAAATATCCGCAGGGACACATATACATAAACGATGGGGTGATTCATTATCATGAGGATTAAAACCGGAGCGCTGCTTCTCGCAGCGCTGACCGCCGCCTGCGCGCTGCTGATTTTCCCGGTACAAGCGGCACAGGGCGCAAAAAACGGCATCGGTTATTGTCTGGAAGTTCTTGTTCCCTCCCTTTACCCGTTCATGGTGCTTTCCGTTTTTATTGTTAAAAGCGGCCTTTCACGAAAAATCAGCGGGATCTTTGAGGGCCCCACCCAAAAGCTGTTCCGCCTGCCGGGCAGCGCGGCCCCCCACCGTGCTGATGAGCCTGATCGGCGGGTACCCCGCCGGGGCCCGCTCTGTCGCTTCCCTTTATGAAGACGGCGAAATCAGCCAAAAACAGGCAGAGCGTATGCTTGGGTTTTGCGTGAACGCGGGCCCGTCTTTTGTGATTACCGCCGTCGGCGCAGGTTTTTTAAAAAGCCCGCAGGCGGGCGCCATTCTGTTCGCCGCTCAGGGAATCGTTTTTCTGCTGCTTGGCATCGGCAGCGGGCTGACCGCAAAAAGAGAGGCACCGAAGCTCGGCGGAAAAAGGGCAAAAGCATACGGCGCGTCCCAGGCCCTGATTACATCCGCGGCCGATGCGGCTCACTCCACAATCAACATGTGCTGTTTTGTCATTTTGTTCGCAGCTTTGATGAATCTCATCAGGATGGGCTGTTCCGACCCGGCCCGCTCGGCAGCTCTTTCCGCTTTGCTGGAGGTAACGGGCGGATGCTCCGACCTGGCCCGTCTGGGCGTTCCCCCCTGGGTCTTTTCCGCCGCCATTGGCTGGGGAGGAATCTGTGTTCATTTTCAGGTTTTGTCGACCTTGACGGAACTGAAAATCAACAAAGCGCGTTTCGTTCTGTCCCGTTTCTTCCAGGCGGTTCTTTCCGCGGCCGTTTCCTGGGGTCTGATGCTTTTATTTCCGGAAACAGAGGCGGTCTTCTGCAGTTTTGCGGGTCCTGTCAGCGGCGCGCTTTCGGCCGCTCCTCCCGCTGCCGCCGCCCTCCTTGTTCTCTGCTCCGCTCTGCTGCTGAGTATTCCTCGGAAAGGGATGGAAATCGCGGAAAAGGGATGCTATAATGAAAGCATTATCAATCGGAAAACCGGAGGGATATGAAGATGTTCGGACGAAAAAAGAAACCGCTGTTTGGAAACGACATTCAGCCGGACTGCAGCTACTGCGTCCACGGCCCAGGACCGGCGGAGAACTGCGACTGCCGCCAGCCCGGCGAGGATGAAAACCCCGGATCATGCCGCGCGTTCCGATATGATCCTCTTCTTCGCGCGCCTTATGCGCCTCCGCCGCTAAAGAAACACGACCCGGGCGAATTTGAGCTATAAAAACGAGAACCGTCCTTTCCTGAGGCTGGAAAGGACGGCTTTTTTGAGTTTTTCAGAAAATTGAATTGATATCCTCCACCACTGCCGATTCAATCAAATGATTTCCCGCCATATCCTCCATAATACGGATAGCGTCCTCGTGCGATAATCCTCGTCGGTAGGGTCTGTCTTCCGTCAGGGCCTGATAAATATCCACACAGGCAAGAATTCTTGAATTAAAATCCAGCCGGTCTTCTCCGAATCCATACGGATACCCCGTCCCGTTCAGCTTCTCGTGGTGATTGGATGCCCATTCCGTAATATCTTCAAACCCATTGATCATCTCAAGGACTTTTCTGGTGTAATAAGGATGCGACTGGATCACACGGAATTCTTTTACGTCCAGCTTTCCCGGTTTATCCAGAATCTCATTCGGTACCGCCAGTTTTCCAAGGTCGTGCAGGTCGGCCGCAATCCTCATTTTCCAGTAGGTGGTATCGTCAAACTCATAGTACTGGCAAATCATCCCGACCTTTTCGCTGATTCCGCGGGAATGAGAACCGGTAAACGGGGATTTGGCATCGATGATGTTACTGAAAATCTGTGAAATCGTTCTGATCTTCTGAAAATCAAGTTCACGGGAAACCTTTGGCAGCATGGATACCAGAGAGCTTTGAACAAACATATCGTCCATTCCAAGCCAGAACTCCATGTATCTGCTCATCTCCAGAAACGCCTCGCGGACGACAGGGTCAAAAATGCGCGCTTCCCGATTGATCTGAGCAATGATTGTGTCCGAAGTATATCCGTACGCATACCGGATCGCCACACGGTCCGCGAGCGAAATCACGCGGGAATAGAGGGGAATGTCTCTTCCTGAGATGCCGAAAAAACCGCTTCCGTCATAATGCTCATGATGATACAGAATCACGTTCTTTTCCCGGTTCAGAAAAGGAAACGCGGCGATATTCTTTTCGCCCTCCACGCAATGCGCGGGGTTTGTCTCCGTATTGAATTTTTCGCGGGACGGCGAATCAAGCAAAGCCTTCATAACCCCGTTGTCATGAAGCAGGGAAAATGAAATCAAATCAAACAGATTCTCATCCGGCATGGAAAGCGAAAGCGCGATTCTGCCGGCGATATATGCTACCCTCATTCCATGATTATAGTTATTCCGAAGAACCCCTTTCTCCGCGAAGTCCAGCGTTCTGGATAAAGAAATCAGAAATTCATTCACATTTATTCGCATGATCTCAACATCCTAAAATCTTTTATAGCTAAAGTAATTATAACAGTTTTTTAGGTTTGATATTTCCACAATGTAGATTAAACGACAGCATTCGGCAATAAATGGAAAAAAATCTAACCCGATTTTTTGGAGATATTAACAAATGCGCCTTCTAATTTCAAAAAATCGGTTCATACTAAAGCAGAAGAGAAAGGAGGGATTTTCATGCAGCATTACGAAGATTTGTACGGTCTGATACGCCAGGACCCGGAAGCCGACCGGTATTTTCGTTCCCTTCCGAATTTCGTCCGCGAATCAATCAGCCAGCGGGCCCAAAGCATCAATTCCATAGAAAGCCTGCGTGACTACGCGGAAAATCTAACCAGGGACGACGAATAACATGCTGAGTCCAACGGGTCCGCAGGACCCTTTACCGCTGCGAACTACAAAAATTCCAGATTGCTTTCGCGGCTTCCGTCTCTCCATCTATTTCGGTCAGCAGCTTCTGTAAAATTTGCATCTTGGAACGGTAATGAGGGTCCGTGCCGACCGTTTTCAGCGCACCGCAGATTGCGTCGGCCTTCCAGCGCCGGGACGGAAGCCTGACGGCCGCCCCGAATGAAACAATATGCTCCAGATTGATCTGCTGCTCCGGCTGTACCGCAAACCCCACAACCGGAGTACCGCTTGCAACCGCCGTCTGAAGCGTCCCCTGTCCCCCGTGGCTCAGAACCACATCCGCCATTTTATTCACCTTCAGAGCCGGAACAAACGCGTCCGTCAGGTACAGGTCCGGGCTGCCGCCCGCAACGTTTTTCGCTTCCTGAAAAGGGCATACGGAAGGCGGGCACAGGACCACGGAGGTACAGTTTTCCATCCTCTTTAATGCGCGGATCGCCTCAAGTAAAAAATCTTTGCCTCCGGAAGAACCAAGCGTACAGAAAATTTTCAGCTTTCCGGAATCCGGTTTCAACCGCCTTTGTATTTCCGGATCAATCTCCGCATCCCGGGTCCCTTTCGGAAACAGCGGTCCCGTCACGGCAAAATTTTGCGGAAGTGGTTTTCCTTCATAAAAAACCGAAAAATCGTTGATGATCGTAAAATCCGACTTGAGCATATCGAAGAGATTCTCAGGTCGGTTTTCTTTCCCTCCCGCCAGTTCAAACGCCCTGACCAGATTCTTCTGACGCAGAAGCGGCATTTTCAATTTCAGGGATTTGGGAATAGCCGCCATGATTTTCATCCGGACCGTTTTTGGGAGCAGAGTCAGCGGCCCCACGAAATCCGGAAGGTCTTGAAGCAACCATGTAGAAAACGCTTTCGGTTCAAACGGAACCGGAAGATAACATATTTCCGGAGTACCGGTCAGCTTTGCCGCCATTCCTGCAACCGGCCAGAATCCGTGAATCACGAAATCCGGCCGAATCTCCAACATTGCTTCATATTCCCCGCGAAGCAGTTCGGCGGCCAGACCCGCATCCCCCACAAATTCAAGCGCCGAAGTCTTCAGATCCTGCCGGAATCCGACTCCCGGCAATGCGGGCTTTGCAGGTGTGACGGAAAAACCGGCTTCGGCGAAGGCTTCGTCAAAGCGTCCGCCGTGGCTTAGAAAGATAATTTCCGGGCTTAACCCCGGCGGGCACTGCCGCCTAAGTCCCCGCGCCAGCTCCAGCGCGCGAGTCGCTTCCCCGGCATCCTGGAACAAAGAACAAAAAACGATGCGTACCTTCTTTTTCCCCATTTTATAAATCGCCTTTCTGGCTCTCAGACGTGTCATTATATTTGTTTTCCAGAAGTATATATTACTCCGAGGTGATTGCATTATGATTATTTCCGGGAAAAAATTAAAAGTTCATCTGATCTCGATCCTGATTGCGGTCGGGGTTGGCGCACTAGCCGGTTTTCTGACCAGAAACGGTATGACTGCGTTTGAGGCACTGAAAAAACCGTCTTTGACGCCGCCCTCAGCAGTATTTCCCATCGTGTGGACCGTTCTTTATGTGCTGATGGGGATCAGCTCAGCCATGATTTATCAATCGGATTCCCCCGGCAGAAGAAACGCACTGATTTTCTATGCGGCTCAGCTTGCCGTCAACTTTTTCTGGACTATTTTTTTCTTTTCCCTGAAAGCCTACTGGTTTTCCTTTTTCTGGCTTCTTCTGCTTCTGGGCCTGATCATCGTCATGGTCGTGACGTTTTGGAAAATTAATAAATCCGCAGCGCTTCTGCAGCTGCCCTATTTGCTTTGGGTCTTTTTTGCCGGCTATTTAAACCTGATGATCGCCCTGTTGAACCGGACATAAGCGAAACGAATGCTCAGGGAAACAACCGTTTTGTTTTGGAAAAGCCTGTGATATAATGGAATAAAATTGTAGATAGGAGTATGGATACCATGGACAAAAAAACAATCCTGTTTGATTTTCCCGAAGGCTTTAAGGCGGATGAAACTCGCCGGGCAAAACTGCGGGGAATTGCGCCCGATGCCGAACTGATTTTTCAAGATAACAACGAGATCAATCAGGACTTGATTGCAAAGGTTAATATTCTGATTGGAATGCCGCGCCGGTCCATACTGAAATATGCTTCTAACCTTGAATGGCTGCAGCTTCTCAGCGCAGGAGCGGATCTGTATACCAAGCCCGGCGTCCTGCCCGACGGAGTCACCCTTACCAATGCCACAGGCGCCTACGGAAAATCCATGTCGGAATACATGATTTGTTCGGTGCTCAGTCTTCTTATGGATTTCCCCCATTACCGTGACAATCAGCGGCAGCATCAATGGAAAAGCAGCGGAAAATCGAGGCATGTCCTCGGTACCACCGCCCTTGTCGTCGGCCTTGGAAACATCGGCAGCGAATTCGCAAAACGGTACAAAGCGCTGGGCGGCAAAGTGATCGGCGTAAAACGCACACCGGGTGAAAAGCCCGATTATCTGGACGAGCTGTATACCGCCGACCGGCTGGACGAGCTTCTTCCCCGCGCGGATGTCGTCACCCTCAGCCTGCCGTCAACCGGCGAAACACAGCATTTGTTCGGCAAAGAAAAGATCGGCCTGATGAAACCCGACGCCGTTCTTGTCAATGTCGGTCGGGGAACCGCAGTCGATACCGATGCTCTCAGCAAAGCCCTTTATGCAGGAAAGCTTTATGGAGCCGCACTCGATGTTACGGACCCGGAGCCCCTGCCGGCGGAGCATCCGATCTGGGACGCGCCGAACACCATCATTACCCCGCACATCTCAGGCAGATGGGACGCCCGCGAAAACTTCGAACGGGTTTTTGAAATTATCTGTACAAACCTGTCCCGCTATTTTGATAACAAACCCTTGATCAATATCGTCGATCTGTCCACCGGTTACAAGAAGAACGACTGACGGAAAACAATTTGAAGCAATCCCTTCCTGCCCCCGGCTTCTTTGCCGGGGGAATTTATTTTCTGTTTTTTCATTAAAACGCGTTTTTTCGAAACAAATCACCTATCACGCTATAATTTGCAATACTATTTATATAAATTGTTTGACAAATTATTTTTAGATGATTATAATTTAAAAAGAAACGAGGTGTGGGAATGGATCGCAATGTCTACAGTATTGTGCTGCTGGAAGAATTGGTGGACGCGGTGGACCGCCTTGCGTGCGAACGGGGAATCAGCCGAAGCGGAATGATTAACCGAATCCTTGCGGACTACCTTTCCTGTGCCACTCCGGAAGAAAGAATCGGAAATATCTTCAGCTGTATGGAACAATATTTTTCAGCCGCGGAAAATTTTCAGGTGCGTTCCCGTCAAAGTGAGACCATGCTGACCATCCGCAGTTCCCTGAAATACCGTTATCATCCGACCGTTCGTTACGCGCTGGAGCTTTTTCGGGAGAATTCGAAGGCCATTGGAGAGCTGCGGGTCACCTTGCGTACAAAAAGTGCCGTGTTGGAAGATCTTCTGACCGAATTTTTCACTTTCCGGGGCAAAATGGAGCAGCGGTGGCTTGGAGCGCATTTCCCCGGCGACCATGTCCCGTATGAGATCGGACCCGGCCGCTTTACCAGAACTT
This sequence comes from Caproicibacter fermentans, assembly GCF_014303955.1. Classification (NCBI taxonomy): domain Bacteria; kingdom Bacillati; phylum Bacillota; class Clostridia; order Eubacteriales; family Acutalibacteraceae; genus Caproicibacter; species Caproicibacter fermentans. The sequence continues at coordinate 1,036,800 of NZ_CP060286.1, forward strand.
TAGTCGCCCCCGCTTCCGAACAGGACCGAACGGCGGAAAAAACATCGGAAGCAATCTGCGACTATATTTTGGAATTTGACCGGGAATTGAAGCATTACTGCGCCGGTTCCGATTCTCCCATCAAAACGCAGGTAAAACTGGAATGGGAATATCAAAATCACATTAAGAAAAACATAATCATATAAAAATAAGTTTCAGACAGACAAAAGGGGGTTTGGGATTGATGGATACTCAGAAGTTTACTCAAAAATCACTGGAAGCGATTCAGCAGGCTCAGAATATTGCGATTGAAAACAGCAATATGCAGGTCGGGCAGGAACACCTGCTGCTGTCCCTGCTGACCCAGCAAAACGGACTGATTCCTCAACTGATTAAGAAAATGAGCATTGACTCGGAGGCCCTTATCCGTGATGCTCAGGAGCTGGTGAACCATCTGCCCGGCGTGACGGGTCCCGGCCGGGAACCCGGGAAAATTTATGTTTCCTCCGGTACGGACGCCGCTTTGACCGAGTCTGAACGCCTTGCGGAGCGGATGAAAGACGAATATGTTTCTGTGGAACATGTCATGCTCGCTCTGATTGACCGCCCGGATCCGGAAATCCGCAAGTTGTTCGATCGTTATGGGATCAACCGCAATTCTTTTCTCGCTGCGCTTTCCACGGTAAGGGGAAGCACGCGCGTCACCAGCGACAATCCGGAGGAAACCTATGACGCTCTGGCGAAGTACGCACAGGACCTGGTATCCCTTGCAAAGAACCACAAGCTGGATCCCGTCATCGGCCGTGACGATGAAATTCGCAACGTAATTCTGATTCTTTCCCGCAAGACAAAAAACAACCCCGTCCTGATCGGCGAACCCGGAGTCGGCAAAACCGCGATCGCAGAAGGTTTGGCGCAGCGCATTGTACGCGGAGACGTCCCGAACAGTATTAAGGACCACAAAGTGTTTTCCCTCGATATGGGCGCGCTCATCGCGGGCGCCAAATTCCGCGGCGAGTTTGAGGAGCGTTTGAAGGCCGTTCTGAACGAAGTCAAGAAGAGTGAAGGAAAAATCATCCTCTTTATTGATGAACTGCACACGATTGTAGGCGCCGGCAAAACGGAAGGGAGCATGGACGCCGGAAACCTGCTCAAGCCGATGCTCGCCCGCGGAGAACTGCACTGTATCGGCGCGACCACGCTGAACGAATATCATCAGTACATTGAGAAGGACGCGGCTCTGGAACGCCGGTTCCAGCCCGTCATGGTTGAGGAGCCGAGCGTGGAGGATACGATCTCGATTCTTCGCGGACTGAAGGAACGCTATGAGGTTTTTCACGGCGTGAAAATTCAGGATCAGGCGCTGATCGCTGCGGCGGTACTGAGCAACCGCTATATTTCGGACCGTTTTCTGCCCGATAAGGCCATCGATCTGATTGACGAAGCCTGCGCGATGGTCCGCACGGAAATCGACTCGATGCCGACCGAGCTGGACGATATTTCCCGCAGGATTATGCAGAGAGAAATCGAAGAGGCTGCTTTAAAGAAGGACTCGGATCCGCTTTCCAAAGAACATCTGGCACAAATTCAAAAAGAACTGGCGGATGAACGCGCCCGCTTTAAAGAAATGAAAGCGAAGTGGGAAAATGAAAAGCAGGCGATCAGCAAAGTGCGCGGACTCCGCGAGCAGATCGAGCAGGTTAACGCGGAAATTGAGAAAGCGGAACGGAATTACGACCTGAACAAAGCGGCGGAACTAAAGTACGGAAAACTTCCGGAGCTCGAAAAGCAGTTAAAAGCGGAGGAAGCGGTCGCGGAGAAAACTCAGAATTCCGATTCTCTTCTGCATGACCGCGTCACGGAAGACGAAATCGCGCGGATTGTCGGGCGCTGGACCGGAATCCCGGTGTCCCGCCTGGTGGAAAGCGAGCGGGAAAAGCTGCTGCGGCTCGGAGATATTCTTCATCAGCGCGTTGTCGGTCAGGACGAAGCGGTCCAAAAAGTGACGGATTCCATTCTTCGGTCGCGGGCGGGAATTCAGGATCCAAACAGACCGATCGGCTCGTTTTTGTTCCTAGGCCCCACCGGAGTCGGCAAAACGGAGCTGGCTAAGGCGCTGGCACAGGCACTATTCGACGACGAAAAGAACATGGTTCGAATCGACATGACGGAATATATGGAAAAATTCTCCGTATCCCGCCTGATCGGCGCCCCTCCCGGTTATGTCGGATACGAGGAAGGCGGCCAGCTGACGGAGGCCGTCCGCCGGCACCCGTATTCCGTGGTTCTGTTTGACGAAGTGGAAAAAGCCCACCCGGACGTCTTCAACATCCTGCTGCAGGTTCTGGACGACGGGCGGATCACCGACTCGCAGGGACGCACCGTCGATTTTAAAAACACCATTCTGATTCTGACCTCAAATCTCGGTTCGGACCGGATTCTGGAAGGGATCAATCAGGAAGGACAGATCAGCGAGGAAGCCAGAAGCCAGGTCACCGCATTGCTGAGGCGTCAGTTCCGTCCGGAATTTTTGAACCGGCTGGATGAAATCGTCTTCTACCGCCCTCTGACGCGGAAAGAAATAGACAAAATTGTAGACCTGCAGATCGCGGCGCTTCAAAAGCGTCTGAGCGGCAAACAACTCAGCGTACGCCTCACTCCCGCCGCAAGGGAATTTGTCGTAAACCGCGGCTATGATCCTGTTTACGGTGCAAGGCCGCTCAAGCGGCTGATTCAGAGCAATGTCGAAACGCTGATTGCCAAGATGATTCTCTCCTCCGCCTTGCCCCCCCAGACCGAGTTGATCATCGACAGCGACGGGGAACAGTTATTCCCCAAAACCGAAAAATAGCCCCCTCCCTACGGAGGGGCGAACGAAAAAGAGGACCGGCTTTTCAGCCGGTCCTCTTTTCACAGAAAGAAAAAATGTGCCATTCATGAGTCATGCCGAATTCCGCTGAGAAAATGATCTGTCCTGAAGGACGCCTGTTCCCATACCGCCGTCATGATCAAGCAAATGCAGGAGGCATTCAACCTGCACACGAAGCAAGCTGCTTTCACCGAGTACGCGGTCGCCGATCATAATGCTTAACAACAGAAGCTGAACGGCGGACTCCTTTGCCGCTGAATCATCTTCGTCTTCCGCATCTGCATGCGATGATGTGGAAAGGATGCGTTTGCTGAAGTCGTGGACAATCGGAGAACACATGACGCTGTAAGTAGGGCTGGTCAAGACCTGTATGATGAACTTGGCTTCATCTGCAGTTTCATAACTGAGATTGAGAAAACTTCTGACCCTGGATTCAAAATCCTCTTCCGGATCGGACAGAACCTGCAAAAGCCGCTCAAGCTCTCCTTCCAGATATAATCTGACGCATTCGACAACAATTTCATCTTTGTTTTTAAAATATTGATAAATGGAAGCTTCATTCATTTTTGCCTCGCCGGCCAATTTTTTTACAGGTGTTCTGTCAATTCCATTCTCTGAAAACGTTTTTATAAAACACTTCAGATACTCTTTTTTGCGTTCTTCCCGGTTCACTTCATTCCCTCCATTTCTTGCTTCTATTTTAATTGTATGACATAATAATTATTATACAAAAAAGAAAATAAATTATATTTTTCGATATTTTTTTGTTTTTCAAACATTTTTTAGCTTTTTCAAACCAATTCTTTTAAAAATAATTCTTATGATTCAATTTAAATCAAAATGGAAAGAAAATGATCAACAAATATGAAACATAAAAATTGTCTTCTATGCACAAATCTCAATTCACTCTGTAAAACGCAGGGAATTTCTTTCTGTGCCCCGCCGCTTATCTGTCCTGCTTCAACTTCCAAACAAATAAGCCCGTCTCTTGTCATAGTAAAATCCCCTTAGCGCAGTCTTGAAATCTTGTTGTTATTCCAAGTATCTGCCCCAAAGGGGATTATATCAATGCAAAGGCGGGTTTATTGGTTTTGGTTGTCCTGTTCCGTGTGAAATCAGCCTTTTGTCAGGCGCTCCACCTCGTCGGCCGCGTCAGAAAGCCACGGAGCTTCAATGTCCTCCGCATTCCCGGCATCGCACTCAGCGGAAACCTTCGGGTCCAAAGGACATCTGCCAAGAACTTTCAAGCCGAATTTCTGCGCCGTCTGTTCCAAATGGCTTTCTCCGAAAACAGTAATCTCTTTGCCGCAGTCCGGGCATTTGACATAGCTCATGTTTTCAACAATCCCAAGAATTGGAATATTCATCATTTTGGCCATGGAAACCGCCTTGGAAACAATCATGGAAACAAGCTCCTGCGGCGAAGTGACAATGACTATCCCATCCAAAGGAATAGACTGAAAGACCGTCAGCGGTACGTCGCCGGTTCCCGGAGGCATGTCGACAAACAGATAATTTACATCCTTCCAGACAACATCCGTCCAGAACTGCTTGACCACATTCGCAATAATCGGCCCGCGCCACACAACGGGAGCGTTCTCATCCTCCAGCAGCAGGTTGACGGAAATAACGTCGATTCCCGTGCGGGTTTTGACCGGAACAATTCCATTCTCGTTCCCCATCGCATGCTGATGAATCCCAAACACCTTCGGAATCGAAGGGCCTGTCACGTCAGCGTCCAGCACGCCGGTATGATACCCGCGACGGTTGAGCTGAACGGCCAGCAGGGAGGTAACCAGGCTTTTTCCCACGCCGCCCTTGCCGCTGACAACGCCGATGACCCGGTCTATTTTGCTCTGCGGGTTCGGCTTCGCCAAAAAATCCTGAGGTTCCGTGCGAGAAGAGCACGATTCCCCGCAGGAGGAACAGTCATGACTGCAGTTTTCTTCACTCATTAAAATAACTCCTTTTTTACAACATACGGGCTTCTTTTTCCTATTCTAAGATTCTATACTAAATTTGTCAACTAAAATTCCATTTTGATGCTTCGCAGAAACAGGTCGGAAAGAACGCGGTTCGGTTCTTCTCCCTGATTGATCACGCGGTTCACCGCGTCGCTGATGGGCAGCTCCGCCTGATATTGCCGCCCGAGCGTCAGCATCGCCTTTGTGGTCGCGACTCCTTCCGCAAGTTCGCCGTAGTCTTCGCCGCGCACAAACGCTTCGCCGAACCGGCGGTTGTGGCTGTAGGGCGAAAAAACAGTCGCTTCGTAATCCCCAAGATGAGCAAGGCCGTAGGCCGTAATTTCATTGCCGCCCATTTTTCGGATCAACCGGGCGATTTCTCTTGTCCCGCGCGACATCAGCGCCCCCTTTAATGCGGTTTTGTTCAGTCCGTCCAGCATCCCGGCGGCAATGCCGATGACGTTTTTAGAAGCCGCGCCAATCTCGTTGCCGATGAGGTCGTCCCCATAGTAAAAACGGATCAGGTCGCTGGAAAACGCATTCACCAGCTCCTTTTTCACCTGCATGGAGCGGCTGTCGATGACCATACAGTTTGGAATTCCGCGTGTAAAGTCCTGCACATGGCCCGGCCCGACCCAAACGGCAACCGGCGTATCCGGACGGTATTCCTCAAAAATCTGCGTCAGCCGCTTCCCTGTCCCCGCCTCCAATCCTTTCATGCAAAGCACTACGGTTTTTCCGGCAAGATCGCGGGAAGAGAGCTGTTCCATCAGGGAACGAAACGACTGCGCGCCGATTGATATGACAAGAATTTGAGATTTCAAGGCCGCGCCAAGGTCGGAAGTCAGGTTCATTTTCTCATCCAGAGTAACAAGCCCGTTCGTTCCGGTTTTTCGAAGCTCCGTAAACTTCCGGGAGCTTTCCCTTCCATATAATGTAATCTGATGCCCGATTCCATTCAGATACCATGCCAAGAAGCTTCCCCAGCGGCCGCAGCCGATGACGGAAATCTGCAAATAAATCCACCTCCCAGATTTAGTATATCAGTATCATAGCAAAAAAAACGGGGCCGGACAACCGCCCGCTCCCGTTTTTTCACGAAAGATTCTGTTTTCAGTCGAACACGCCGGTTGAAAGATACCGCTCGCCGGTGTCCGGCAAGAGCGCAACAATCAGCTTTCCTTTATTTTCGGGCCTCTTCGCAAGCCGGAGAGCCGCGAAAACCGCCGCGCCGGAAGAAATCCCGACTAAAAGCCCCTCGCTTTTCGCCAGACGGGCGGTCGTTTCGAACGCGTCTTCATTCGTCACCGTGATCACTTCGTCCAGAATCTTGACGTCGAGCGTTTCCGGTATAAAACCGGCGCCGATTCCCTGAATCCGGTGCGGGCCCGCTTTTCCCTGAGAAATCACAGGAGACCCCGCGGGCTCTACGCCAACCACCTTCACATTCGGATTGTGTTCTTTCAGCGCGCGTCCCGTACCGGAAACCGTTCCGCCGGTGCCGATGCCCGCGACAAAGAGGTCCACTTTGCCGTCGGTATCGCGCCAAATTTCTTCTCCGGTGGTTTTACGGTGCATCTCCGGATTCGCCCGGTTGATAAACTGACCCGGAATCAATGAATTCGGGATTTGGGCGTGCAGCTCGCTGGCTTTTTCAATCGCGCCTTTCATTCCCTTCGCGCCCTCCGTCAGGACAAGCTCGGCTCCCAGCGCCGCAACCAGGCGCCGGCGCTCCAGACTCATGGTGTCCGGCATGGTCAGAATCAGTCGATAGCCTTTCGCCGCCGCCACAAACGCAAGACCTACGCCGGTATTCCCGCTGGTCGGCTCAATCAGCGTGGTGTCCCGATTGATCAGACCCTTTTCTTCCGCATCCCGAATCAGCGCATAACCGACGCGGTCCTTTACGCTGGAAAGCGGATTAAAGGATTCCAGCTTCGCCGCAATGGTTGCCTGCACGCCTTTTTCTTTCTCAAAATTGGACAGTTCCAGCATCGGGGTATTGCCGATCAGTTCCGTCAGATTCTTTGCTATTTTCATCATTTTAGCGCTCCTTTTTCGTTGTTGGTTTTATTTCATAGTATTCATACTATTATTATATGTTATCGGCTTGCTATTATTATATGCAAGGAACGAAACAATGTCAAGCTTTTTTATGATTCTGATCAAATTTTATTCCGAGCATGAAAAAGGGACGGTCTCAAGCGGCCGTCCCGGTTCTTATCTGCCCGTTTTTATCATTCTATTCTAAATGGCGTTTGCAACGATTTCCGCCATTTTCCGGCACCCCGTCACGGTTTCTCCCTGCGCGGCGATGTCCTTTGTGCGGTACCCGCTTGTCAAAGCCGACTGAACGGCGGCTTCCACCGCCCGCGCTTCCTCCTCCATACCAAACGAGATTCTGAGCATCATTGCGGCGGAAAGAATCGTCGCCAGCGGATTCGCGGCGTCCCTGCCCGCGATATCCGGCGCGGAACCGTGAATCGGCTCATAGAGTCCGCGCGTCCCGTCCCCCAGCGACGCGGAGGGCAGCATTCCGATGGAACCGGCCGCCATGCTCGCCTCGTCGGAAAGAATGTCGCCGAACATATTTTCCGTGACGATGACGTCGAACTGTCCCGGATCGGAGACCAGCTGCATCGCGGCACTGTCCACCAGCTGGTCGCGGTACTCCACCTCCGGGAACCTCTCGCTCAGACGGTGCATCACGCTCCGCCACAGGCGGGAGGTGTCCAGTACATTGGCCTTATCCACGCTGACCAGCTTTTTCCGGCGTGTCATCGCCTGCCGGAACGCAATGACGCCGATCCGTTCAATCTCTTCCTCACTGTATTCCATTCGGTCAAACGCAGACTTTTTTCCGTTTTCCTTCGTTACTGTTCCCCGCTTGCCAAAATAGATCCCTCCGGTCAGTTCCCGAACCATCATCAGATCAATTCCGCCGTTTACGCGTTCTTCCCGCAGCGGGCAGGCCGCGGCCAGCTCCTGATACAAATAGGCGGGCCTCAGGTTTGCGAAAAGGCCCAGCGCGCTTCGGATACCCAGAAGGCCGCGTTCCGGGCGGTCTTCCACCGGAATCGAGTCCCATTTCGGTCCTCCGACCGCGCCGAGCAGAACCGCGTCGGCCTGTTTGCAAACCGCAATGGTATCTTCGGTCAGCGGCTTGCCGCAGTCGTCGATGGAAGCGCCGCCGATTAACGCCGGTTCAAAGCGAAACCGATGTCCGAATTTTTGTTCCACGCGTTTCAGCACCGTTACGGCGCCGTCCACGATCTCAGGTCCGATGCCGTCCCCTCTGAACAGTACAATCATTTTTTCCATAATCGTCACCCCGCGTATTCGTTTAGCATTTGCTCAACGAGTTTAAAAGCCCGTCCGCATTGATAATCTCACGGATAAATTCCGGAAACGGCTCCGCCTGATAGGTTTCTTCCCTTGTTTTATTTGTAATGACGCCGCTGTCGAAATCGATGGAAATTTCATCCCCTTGCCGGATGTTTTCGGCGGCCTGCGGGCATTCCAGAATCGCAAGGCCGATGTTGATGGAGTTGCGGTAAAAAATGCGCGCAAAACTTTTTGCGATGACACAGGATACCCCGCAGGATTTAATGGCGAGCGGCGCGTGTTCGCGGGAAGAGCCGCAGCCGAAGTTGCTGCCGCCGACAATGATGTCGCCCGGCCGCACCTTTTGCGCAAATGCCGCGTCGATGTCCTCCATGCAGTGTGAAGCCAGATGCTTCGGGTCGGAGCTGTTCAGATACCGGGCGGGAATAATGACGTCCGTATCAACATTGTCCCCGTAAACAAAGACCGTTCCGTTTGCCTGCATTTTCAGTTTCCCCCTTGTTCGATTTCTTCCGGTGATGCGATCCTGCCGAGAATGGCGGAAGCCGCCGCCACGGCCGGACCCGCAAGATAAATTTCTGAGCTTGGGTCCCCCATACGCCCGACAAAGTTCCGGTTTGTCGTTGCCACGGTGCGCTCGCCCGCCGCCAGAATTCCCATATAACCCCCAAGGCACGGCCCGCAGGTGGGCGTGGAAACGGCGCAGCCCGCCTCAATAAAGGTATCGAGGTAGCCAAGGCGCATCGCTTCCCGGTAAATGTGCTGTGTCGCCGGAATGACGATCACCCGGACATTTTCCGCAACCTTTCTTCCTTTGATGATCTCTGCGGCGGTTGCGAGGTCGCTCAGCCTGCCGTTGGTGCAGGAACCGATGACCACCTGATCAATAGCGATATCGTTCACTTCATCCGCGGGTTTCGTATTGGACGGCAGGTGCGGGCACGCCACGACGGGGCGAAGCTCTGAAAGGTCAATTTCCACCGTTTTTTCGTATGGAGCGTCCGCGTCGGCTTCGTAAACTTGATATTCCCGATTCACGCGGCCCTTCATGTACGCGATTGTCGCTTCGTCCACCGGAAAAATCCCGTTTTTTGCCCCTGCTTCAATCGCCATATTCGCAATGGCAAAGCGGTCGTCCATCGAGAGGGCCGCAACGCCGTCTCCCGTAAACTCCAGCGATTGATATCTTGCCCCATCCACGCCGATCATCCCGATCAGCGTTAAGACCACATCTTTTCCGCCGATCCATTTTTTCGGTTGCCCGGTCAAACGCACGCGGATCGCGGAAGGGACCTTAAACCAGCACTCCCCCGTCGCCATGCCCGCCGCCATATCGGTGGAACCGACTCCGGTGGAAAACGCGCCGAGCGCCCCATAGGTGCAGGTGTGGGAATCAGCGCCGATGACGGCTTCCCCCGCCGCGACAAGGCCCTGCTCCGGCAGCAGCGCGTGCTCAATTCCCATCTGGCCCACATCATAGAAATGCGTGATTCCGTTGCATTTGGCAAATTCGCGGCACTGTTTGGACTGCTCCGCGGCTTTGATGTCTTTATTCGGTGTGAAATGATCCAGAACAATCGCGATTTTATCACGGTTGAACACACCGCTTAACCCGTGCTTTTCAAATTCATTGATTGCGACGGGCGTGGTAATATCGTTGCCGAGAACCAGATCGAGCTTTGCGCGGATCAACTGGCCCGCCCGAACTTCGGGCAGACCCGCATGGTCCGCCAGGATTTTCTGCGTCATTGTCATTGCCATGCTGTGTTCCTCCTTAATCCATCCGTGATTCCATACGGTTTAACGCGTTGACATACGCCGCGAGGCTGGCGCCGATGATATCAACATTGAGCCCTCTGCCGCTGACAATCGTCCCCGCCGAATTTTTCAGCCGGACGACAACTTCGCCGAGCGCGTCGTCGCCTTCCGTCACCGCCTGAATTGAAAAATTCTCCAATGTGTAATCCTTCCCCGTCACCGCGTCGATTGCGGAAAGGGCCGCGTTGACCGGACCGGCCCCGATTCCGGTCCCTTCCACGACTTTCTTTTGCCCCGATTCCACGACCCCCAATTTTACCATAGCGGAAGCGGAGTTCACGGAGCTTGTGTTGACCACATAGGATTCCAGTGTGTAAATTTCCTCGATTTTCATCTTCGCCGCGCCGGAGAGCAGCGCCTCCAAATCAAGGTCAGTAACGTTTTTCTTCAGGTCGGCCAGCTTCTTGAAAGCTGAAAAAGCCTCCGACAGGGCCTCCGAAGAAAGTGCATAGCCGAGTGACTTCAGTTTTTCTTCAAACGCGTGACGCCCGGAGTGCTTGCCGAGAACCATCGTATTATGGGAAATTCCAACGCTTTCCGGCGTCATGATTTCATACGTCAGGCGATCATTCAGCACGCCGTGCTGGTGGATTCCCGCCTCGTGCGCAAACGCGTTCGCGCCCACAATCGCCTTGGTCGGCCCGATCGGCACGCCGGTAATCGCAGAGAGCTTTTTACAGGTTTTATAAATCTTTGTCGTATCCACGCCGGCCGCCGCCTGATAATAGGATTGCCGGGTTCTCAGCGCCATTACGATTTCCTCCAGAGAGGCGTTCCCGGCACGTTCGCCGATGCCGTTCACCGTGCATTCCACCTGAGTTGCCCCCGCCCGCACGGCGGCAAGTGAATTCGCGACCGCCATGCCGAGGTCGTCGTGGCAGTGGACGGAAATTTCCGCCTTTTCAATGCCCTTTACATTCTCTTTCAAATACGCGATCAGATCGTACATTTCCTGCGGCGTCACATATCCCACCGTATCCGGTACATTGATGACATTTGCGCCGTTCGCAATCGCCGTTTCGTAAACCTTCACAAGGAATTCCCAGTCCGTGCGGCTCGCGTCCTCCGCGGAAAACTCAATATCCTCCACCAGAGTTTTCGCGTAGCGGACCATTTCGCCGGTCTGGCGCAGCATTTCCTCCCGCGTCATGTGCAGCTTGTGCTGCAGATGAATGTCGGAGCTTGCGAGAAACACGTGGATGCGCGGTTTTTTTGCTTTCTGAACCGCGTCAAACGCGGTGTCGATATCCGATTTTGTCGCGCGCGCCAGACTCGCCACCGTTGTTTTCTGCAAAACATCGGCAATCTGCCGGACGGATTCAAAATCCTCCGGGGATGAGACCGCGAAACCGGCCTCGATCACATCGGCTCCCAGTTCTTCCAGCTGTGCCGCCATTTCCAGCTTCTCCCCCAGATTCATGCTGCACCCGGGGCTTTGCTCGCCGTCGCGCAGGGGTTGTGTCAAAAATCTTGATTCTTCTCATGGATTCTGTCATACGATTGCCTCCATCCGTCAAAATGATTTCATCACGATTTGCAGAATCGGGGAAAACAAAAAACACCGTCGTCTCAAAAAGAGACGACGGTGAAATCCTGTCGCGGTACCACTCTTTGTTGGCATTGTTTCCAATGCCCACTCGGCCTGCATCCATCAATGCAGTTCTCCTGTAACGGGGAGAAACCGTTCCGCTCTACTGGGTATGAAAACCGTTCGGCAGACTGCTCTAAGGTGAGTTATACATCTGCCCGGCACCGTTTCGCAGCAAACAACGGCTCTCTGAAACTCGGTTGCAGATGCTTTGATCCCTATCAACGCATTCCGTGATTCAATTTAATTGGCATTATAGCGTAGAAACTGCCGGCTGTCAAGAGATTTTAATAAATCATTAAAATTTTCAATACATTTTCACAAGAAGACACAATCAGACGTCATTCCCGTCTTCAACGCTGATCTCGTTGAATCGTTCGGTCAGATCGTGGATTTTCAGGGCATTCTTTTCCCCGTCGCAGACGTCCAGAACCGCTTTCCCGCGGTGCATCATCACAAGACGGTCGCCGTAAGCCAGGGCAAAACGGAGGTTGTGCGTCACCATCAGGGCCGTCAGCCGCTTCTCCCTGACAAAACGCCGCGTCAGTTCCATCACATTTTCACTGGAAGAAGGGTCGAGCGCAGCCGTGTGCTCGTCGAGAATCAGCAAATCGATCGGCGTCATCGTGCAAATCAGAAGGGCCAGCGCCTGCCGCTGGCCGCCCGAAAGGTTCGCGACCGGCAGGTCGAGCTGATCCTCCAGCCCCAGCTTCAGCAGTTCCAATCTGGAACGGTACTCGTCGATCTTCTTCCGGCTGACCCCGCGGGAAAGCCCGTAGCGTTTTCCCTTCCGGTCGGCAAGGGAGAGATTTTCCAGAATCGTCAGCTGCGGGCAGGTGCCGAGCGACGGGTCCTGAAACACGCGGCCGATTCGCCGGGAACGCACATGCTCCGGCTCGCGGGTAATCTCTCTGCCGCCGAGAAAAATGTTGCCCGCGTCCGGCGTTTCCCCGCCGCAAAGGAGGTTCAAAAGGGTCGTTTTTCCGGATCCGTTGCTTCCGATGATACAGACGAAACGGCCTTGAGGGACCGAAAGGTCAAAATGATCGAACAGCTTCAGTTCACTGACCGTCCCGCTGTGAAAGGTTTTATCGATCTGCCGGAATTCCAGCAGCGGTTCAGACTTCCGTTCGACTGACATGTTTCTTCCTCCTTCCTGTCGGCACCGTTTTGTAGGCTACCAGAACGACGGTCAGCAGCACCGCCATTAACAGCTTCATGTAGTTGGTCGGCAGGCCCATCTGCAGCGCGGCTACCAGAACGCCGCGGTACAGAACCGCGCCCAGGATGACTGCCGTTGTGGAACGCAGAAACCGGATGCCGGAAAAAATATTGACCCCCACAATGACTGCCGCAAGGCCCAGAACGATCATGCCGGTCCCGCTGTAGATATCGGCGGACTCCTCCCGCTGGCAGAGGATGCACCCGGAAAGCGCAGCAAGGCCGTTGCCGAGCATCAGACCCAGAATTTTCATATTGCCCGGGTCCTTTCCAAGCGAAACGACATACCGCGGATTGTTCCCGGCGGCACGCAGCAAAAGGCCGGATTTTGTTTTTAAATATTCATCGAGCAACAGCTTAACGAACAGGCAGGAAATAAACGCGACCACAAGCGCCCGCAGGCTGTTATGGGAATCCGAAATCAGCGCCGCCGGGCCGGAAGTGTAAATGGTCGGCTGGTTGTAAAACGGCGTGACCGCGCTGCCGGAAGTAACGGCAAGATTGACGCTCCACAAGGCCGTCATGACCAGAATTCCGGAAAGCAGGTCGGTGATGTGCAGTTTCACATGCAGAAGACCCGTCACGCCGCCCGCGGCCGCCCCGCACGCAAACGCCGCCATGCAGGCAAGCCACGGATTCAGTCCGGAGGCGATCATCACGCCAGCCACGCAGGAACCGAGCGGGAACGTCCCCTCGACCGAAAGGTCCGGAAAATTCAGCACCTGATACGTCACATAAATTCCGAGCGCCATGATGCCGTAGACAAAGCCCTCCTGCAGCACGCCGGTCAGCAGTCCCAAAAACACATCCAATGCCATCAGCCTCCCGATTGTTTTTACTGCGCAACGTTTTCCGCGTTTGAATAGTCCTTGGGAAGAGAAATTCCCAGCTGCCTCATCACTTTATCGTTATATACCGGTTTGCCGAAATCCACCGTGTAGACCGGAGTCGTCGCCGGGTTCGCCGTGCCGTCCAATATCTTTGCGGCCATCTTGCCGGTTTCTTCCCCTAGGGCAACGAAATCAATGCTGACGGAAGCAAGGCAGCCATCCTTCACCTGCTCCAATTCTGAACCGAAAATCGGGATTTTTGCTTCGTTTGCGGCCTGAAGCAAACCGGGCAGATGGTTGACGACGTTGTTGTCCGTAAAATTGTTGATGCAGTCGACTCCTTTGGAAATCAGCGTCTTGACCGCCGGCTCTACGTCGGAGGAGCCCGTTACGCCGATTTCAACCACTTCAAAGCCGTATTTCGGTGCGATGCTCTGGAATTTTTTCAGGCAGGCCGTGGAATTCGGTTCGCTGGTCGTGTGCAGCACGCCGATTTTCTTCGCGTTCGGCAGAAACGCGCGGATCATTTTGATCTGATCCTCCAGCGGCAGAACGTCGGAAGATCCGGTGCAGTTGACGCCGGGTTTTTCCAAAGACTTTACGATTCCGGAGGCGACCGGGTCGTTGACGGAAGTAAAAACGGTCGGAATATCCGCCGACTTCGCCGCGCCGTACAAAGCCATCGCCGCCGGAGTCGCGATGCCCATCACCATGTCATACTTTTTCGCCACCATTGCCTTTGCGATGGTCTTGGCATTGTTGGGATCCGCCTGTGAATTTTGAAAATCGACGGTCAGATTTTCGCCCTCCCTGTAGCCGGACTCCTCCAATCCCTTCATAAAGCCCGTATGGCAGTTGTCAAGCGACGGATTCACGGCGTATTCGATGATGCCGATCGATTTCGACGCTTTTGCCGAAGAACCGGACGACCCGGCGGAAGAAGCCGGCGCCGCGGAAGAAGCGGAGCCGGAGGCCGAACAGGCGCCGAGCGCGCCGGAGACAAGAACGGCGAGAGCCGCCGCGCCGATTTTTGTACCAAAGTTTTTCATGTGAGATACCCTCCCGAAAATAATATTCTTCCCAAAAGAACACGGAATGAAACCCGGATTCCGCCGCCGCCGTCCGGCTTCGGCAGCACGCAAAAAAAGCCCTTGCCCCTGCAATTACAGGGACAAGAGCCTAAACTCCTGCGGTACCACCCACGTTGGCGAAAATCGCCCGCTCATTCCATGCACCACCATGCACGCTTCCTTGGTAACGGGTGAAGATCCCGTCGGACACTACTCGGCAAAAAAGCCTTTCGTCCCGCCCTCATAAGTCCATTCGTCCGGAACATCCCCGCCGCAATCTCACCGCCTGCGGCTCTCTGAAGAAAATGCAACCCCGGACTACTACTCTTACTCGCCGGTTTTTTATGTTGATATTTAGTATATGCCGGGCCGGATTTTTTGTCAAGACTTTCTTTTCTTTTGCGCAAGCGTGAGCCGGAAGCTCCGTTCCACCCAGGCGAACAGCTCCGCCTCCGGAACGCCGCCGTCCAGCCGGACGCCGATCCAGTGTTCCTTGTTCATGTGATACGCCGGGCTCACGCTCCGGTAAACTCCGCGCAGAAAATCGGCCTCGGCAGGGCCGCATTTCAGGTTGATGTTGAGAAACCCGCCGCGCTCAAAAATCAGCGCGAAGCTTTTCCGGTTTTCCCTGTGCCGCATGACGGTCCAGGCGTCCGGCGAAGACGGATCTTCGTCAAACGGGTAGTCTTCGTAAGCGCCGGGAAAGCGGAGGCAATAATCGACAAGTTCCCTTCGTGCCGGGACATCGTTTTTTCCCGTCCTGTTCTTCTCCCTCATTGCAGTCAAGCTCCTTTTCATTTTAATATAATCTGATTTCGCAGGCAAGTCAAGCGAAGACATCCATGGAAAAAAAAGCCTCATTCCTCTTGTTTCATGATATAATGAAAGCAGATCCAAATGAAGCGGAACTGGAGGGAAATCAGCATGAAAACCGTAATTACCATCGCGAGACAGTACGGCAGCGGAGGCCGGGAGATCGGACAAAAGCTGGCGCAGCGTTTTTCGGTCCCTTTTTATGACAGGGAGCTGATCGCGACGGCCGCGAAGCGAAGCGGATGGAGCCGTGAAATTCTGGAACAGGCGGATGAAAAAGCCGGAAGCAACCTTCTGTATGCAATGATCATGGGAAACAACTATCCCTATGCGGAAAACGCCATCGCATCCGGCCGCCTGCCGATCAACGACCGTTTGTTTCAGCTTCAGGCGAAACTGATTCGAGAGGCGGCGGAAGCGGGGCCGTGCGTTATTGTGGGCCGCTGCGCCGACGATATTCTGCGGGGAAAGAAAAACGTGTTCAGCGTATTTCTGCGCGCCGACCTTACGTTCCGGAAAGAGCGCGCCGTAACGGAGTACGGCGTGCAGCCTGAAAGCGCGGCGGGCTGGGTCGCAAAGCAGGATAAGCAGCGCTCCGGCTATTATCACTTTTACACGGACGAGAAATGGGGGGACGCCGAAAATTATCATCTGTGCGTTGATACTTCTTCCATCGGAATTTCAGGCACGGAACAACTGATTGCGCGGGCCGTCGAATTGCATGAAAATCAGACTGGGCAGGAATAATCCGCGTCGTCCGGCACACAATAGATAAAAATTAAAGATTGAGGTGCCGCAATATGACGAATTTACATTGTGATGTTACAAGCTGTGGAAATAACAAAAGCAAGTTCTGCTGCCGCCCCGATATTATGGTGGGCGGCCCGCGCGCAAGCGTGAGCACCCAAACCTACTGTGCAAATTTTATAGACACCGAAGAAAACAGAGGGGTCCCGAAAAACGCGGTCGATCATCAATCCCCGAATCCGTCACTGGACATTCATTGTGAAGTGACAAAATGCGTTTATAACGAGGACCGGGCCTGTTCCGCCGATCACATCGATATCCGGACGACCAAGGTTAACAACGGTCAGGTCAAAACGGAATGCGCAACCTTTGAAAACCGGAGCGACGGCGACGGCGGGAGCCGAAATTCGGTCGGTTCTGGCGGTCAGAATTCTCAGGGAAAAGGCTACGGCGCATATTCTGCCGCATTGCACGAATCAAGTGAAGAAACCAAAGGGTTCGGATCAACGAACAATCCGACATATTAATCACGGATTCGGAAGCATGGCTCACAGCCATGCTTCTTTTTTTGGTCTTAGTTCCGGCATTCCCGCAATTATTATCATCCATGAATTAGTTACGATTATGATACAATGGTTGAAACTGGAATCCTGTGTATGGTATACTTGATTGCAGATTAATCCGGGAGGGAAAAAAGGATGAAGTTACGACATTTGGCCGTTTCCGTCCTAATAGGCGCAGTATTGCTGTCCGGGTGCGGGAGTAAACAGACCATGGCGCCGGTCGTCTCCGCCTCGCCGTCTTCGACGGCTGTTCATCAGGAAAGTTCCGGTCTCGTTTCCTCAGAAAGCGCTCCCTCGCTGACCGGCACGAATTCCGCCGAAGGATCTTCAAGCGGCTCCTCCGCGGTTTTAAGCCGGACGGCTTCTTCTGTAACTTATATCCCACCGGTTTTGAAAAGTGTAGCGGAAAGCGCGGAGGCAAGCCCGTCCTTTCTGGATCATGCGGTTTTTGTCGGAGACTCCGTCACGCTGAAGTTGAAAAACTATGTTTTGAAAAAGAGAAAATCAGACCCGGGATTTTTCGGCACCGCCGCTTTTCTCACCGCGGGCAGCATGGGCAGCGGAAACGCTCTGCAGCCGCTCGGCAAAGATTCCATCCATCCCTATTATAACGGCGAAAAAGCACTGTTGGAAGACAGCGCCGCAAAAATGGGAGCGGATAAAGTCTATCTGATGCTCGGCATCAACGACGTGGCTCCCTATGGTGTGGAGGGCGCGGCTGAAAATCTTGAAACGCTGACGAAACGATTCTGTGATAAAATCCCCGGCGTAAAAATCTATATTCAGTCCGCGACACCGATGCTTGCGGACAAGCAGAAAAAAACGCTGAATAATCCGAACCTAGAACGTTACAACAAACTGGTTTCCGAGATCTGTGAAAAGGATGGATGGTATTTTCTGGACGTCGCCTCCGGGATGAGGGACGATACCGGATCGTTGAAACGGAATTACTGCAGCGACCCGGATGATCTTGGGCTGCATTTCACGGATGCGGCCTGCGACGTCTGGATTCATTATATTCTGACACATACCGGAGGTTGAACCGCATGAAACGGACTTTTCTTTTCCTCCTGACGCTTGCCGCGGCCCTGTTTCTTTGGACCGGATGCTCCAAAGCAGCCCCAAAAGAAGCGGACCTGACCAAGGTAATGGAAAACATGAAGCAAAAAATTACAAATACTCAGATGATGGACCTTTCTTCCGAAGACCTTATGCCGAATTACGGCGTCGACCCCAAGGACGTTAAACAATTTGCGGCCTATGTGGACTCCACCGGAACCAAAGGCGATGAAATCCTGCTTTTTGAAGCTTCTGACGACAGCGCTGCCGGAAAGATTGAGGAAAAGCTGAGCGACCGCTATCATCAGAAGGAAATCGAAATGAAGGATTATCTGCCTGAGGAATACGCGATGCTGGAAAAATGCAAAGTGGAACGCGACGGTAATTTCGCGGCATTGATCGTATCCCCTCAGTTCGAAGACCTGGAACAGATTTATCATAATTCGCTCAAATAAATCATAAGATCAACCGTAACGCCGAGGGACAAATTCCCTCGGCGCTTTTTGTGGCAAGTCCGAACCAGCCATGCCTGGAATTCAGGGCGTCGATTCGCTTCTCCCCTCGCGATATATCTGGAATAAAAGGAAAGGCGCGCACAGAAACAACGAAAAAACATAGCGGAATTCGCAGTAG
Organism: Caproicibacter fermentans; assembly: GCF_014303955.1. Lineage (NCBI taxonomy): Bacteria > Bacillati > Bacillota > Clostridia > Eubacteriales > Acutalibacteraceae > Caproicibacter > Caproicibacter fermentans. The sequence goes on from NZ_CP060286.1 coordinate 1,055,299, forward strand.
GTCGGAGCCGCCAGCATAGTGGTCAGCCACAATCCAATGACGGGCGTCATCGGAAGCAATCGGTCGTACCTCCGTTTCAACAGCGCGTAAATTGCCAGAAACGCCGTCATCCAAACGGCCACACCGATATTATTGCTCATTCCCGTCGGCACAAAATGCTCCAGGAACGCGGACCATTTTTCGAGATAGGGTTTCGAATTGATTCCGGTCAACGTTCCAAACAGATTATAGGGAACCACTCCGTAGGTATCGTCCCCCCACGAAGCCACGCCGGCTGCGGTAACCCAGTTTCCGGTCCCGATATGCCAATACCCAAGGGTAAGCATCATGTGGGCAATCAGGCATTCCTTGGGGTTCTTCACAAACAAATCCGCCCAGACTTTCAGAAACTCCGGTTTATTCCGCGCCAGATAAGTATAGTCAAATTTATGATTGAACTTAATCCGGTCCACGGTAAACGGATCATAGGATTCCTTAATCGTTTTGATCGGCATCACCCGATTCAGAAAGTTCCTGTCCTCTTCCGACATTTTCCCGTCCTTTGCGGCAACGCGCGCCATTTGCTGAAGCGGAACGCCGACGGATTCGTCAAAACGGTTTTTCGGAATTCCGGCCAGCCGGTAAACCGGGCCCTGAATCACCATAACGGCGGTAAGGATAACGAGCAGAACGGGCGCAATTTTTTTGATGTGAACCCGGCAAAAAAAGGCCAGCCACAAAAATGAAAACGCCAGCACATAGACGCCGTTATTCCGAAGGAACGCAACGGCAAATGAAGTCAGCGCCAGATGCGCGGTTCCGCCGATCGACCGCAAATTCGCGCCCCGGGCTGCCGCCGTATCGGCAAGGAAAAGCGTCAGCAAAAGCATCGCGCCGCCGAAGAGGACGTCTTTCCACATAGTAACCGCATATTTTCCGTAAATGGGGTTTAAGGCAAAGAAAAGCGCGGTTCCCCAAAGATACGGCAGCGGACATCCGCGCATGCGGCACCAGTACAGCGCATAGCCCAACACGGACGCCATCAGCAGAAGCTGCGTGAAAGAATAGAGCGCAACGCCTCGATTCATGCTGCCAAGCAAATTTCCCGCCAAATAAAACATTCTCAGGAAAAGCTGGTAAACAACCGGCTGCTGGTTGTTTACCGGCGCCCGCCCCGCGGCCCGAACCAGGCAGGCAAAGGAGTCTCCCGTCATCAGTCCGGGATAATAAGTCAGAAAATACGGAAGCCAGCACGCGGCAAAAATTGAAGACCACAGCGCCCAGGAAAAAAAACGGCTGCGCGGGCTTTCGGGCAGCGCGCGGCGGGACTTTGGAAACGGATGTCGCTCCGACAGGCGGAACAGGGCAAGAGTCGCCGCCCAAAGCAGGAGCGCAAGGCCTGCAAACGGCAGAACGTCCTCCCTCCCGACCCCGGCGAAAGAAGGCGGCTGAACGGTAATCCGCTGCCCGACCAAAAACATGGCCGACATCGCCGCCCCGAAAACTCCGGAAAGAAGCTGCGTCCTGCGGTTCCCGTAACCCGCGGTAGATCGGATACACGCGGCGGCTCCCGCCGCGGCGAGCATCCACGGCAGCCAATGCCGGTACCAGATGTTGAACACGCCGAAGGCCAGAGAAGTCAGAACGCCTCCCGCCGCGGCGCAAAACCAGATTTGACTTTTCAATCGGTCAAGCCGGCGCATTCTTTTTCCCCTTCCGTATTCGGACCATACTCATCCGTTACAGGATTCCCCGCCTAGAAAAAATTAACTCTCTTCCGACAAAATGAATTTCTCAACGGCCGACGCCACGCCGTCTTCTTCGTTTGTGCCGGTTACATAATCGGCGTCCCGGAAAAGATCCGGCTCCGCGTTCCCCATCGCAACGCCCAGTCCCGCAAACTCCAGCATGCTCCTGTCGTTGTCGCCGTCCCCGAACGCCGCGACACGCTTTCGGTCGACCCCCAGGGTTTCACAGAGGTGCCGCAGGCCGTCGCCTTTGCTTGCCGAGCGGTCATTGATCTCAAGATTGATCGTCCCGGAGGAGGTGACGGAATACGGCCCCATTGCCAGAATTTCGCGGCGCAGACGGCCCCGCTCCAAGGCGGGGACATAGGGAAGATTGACCTTTTCCAGAGGGATTCCGTTCCGCTCCAAAAAACCCGCAAGGTCGCTGACAAAAGTCTGGGAAGCGTCGATATAGCGAAAAAACTCCTCCGGCAATCCAGCCTTGCGCAAAGGCGGCAGTTCTCCTTCGTTCGCATAGGAAACGCCGCCGCAGTATGCTTCCATAAAATAACCGCGGGACACAAAAAAGCGGACGATCCGCAGGGAGGCTTCCATCGTCATGGGATGGGAGTACAGCACGGACCGGTCCGTCAAATCAACTACACTTGCTCCGTTGGAGGTCAGCAGGTAGCGCACGCCCGGCAGACGCAGCATCTCTTCCGGCACCGTCTTGGCAACCCGCCCCGTCGCGGGTACGATTTGAATCCCGAGGGCCGCCGCCTTTCCCAACGCTTCCATGGTTCGTTTCGATACGGTTTTATCGTTTTTTAGAACCGTGCCGTCCATATCGAGGGCGATCAACTGAAAATTCATGAAGGATTCCTTTCCTGATTTCCCGCCATCCTTCGGGCAAACGCCTCCAGCTTCTCTTTGGAAAGAGTCACATAATCCGTTTTCCCGTCGGTGATTTTTCCCGCGCCTTTTGAATTCGAAATACCGTTTAACAATATTTTTGATGCGTTTCGTTCCAAAAAATTCATTTTGGTAAAGTAAATGGCGCCGCCCGGCGTGCAAAAAGCGGTCAGCCGCCCAACAATTTCAGATGGAAATCCGTTTTCAAGGAACCGCCGGACTTCGTCCCGCTCCTCCGTAAGGCAGGTCAGGTAAATGCCAATGGGCTTTTGCAGGAGAATGCCAAGGTATTTTTTGCAAAAATCCTTTACTTCCTTTTGGATTTGCCCGCCGTAGACGGAGCTGCCCAGAATCACGGCATCAAAGTCGGCCGGATTCGCATCGCCCTTTTTCAGGTCGACGACATCGGTGTCCCCCAGAATTCCAGCAAGAAAACGGGCGCACTCGGCAGCAGACCCGTGCGTGCTGGAATATGCGATTAACGTTTTCATTCTAATCACGCCTTAAATTAAATATTCATAAAATTGGCAATGATAATTCAGTGCAAGACTGGATACGCTAGTGACGGCAGAGAAAATATCATTTTGATTTTCAAAACACGCTTCATGCGTGGATATTTTTCCTGTTAGGGCGGGCCGAAAGCCCGCCCGGTCTTTTTATTTTGATTGTATCGCCTGAAAAGGACGCTGTCAAGGAGCATTCCCGAACAACATAAGTTTACAGGCCTTGCATACCGTGCTATACTGTTATGCAGTAGTTTTGAAATGCGAGGTCTGATCATTGAAAAAAGGTCCTGTTTACATCGTCTTTGCAACATTTCTTTTCAGCACCATGGAAATCGCCTTAAAACTGAGCGCCGGAAGCTTTAACGCCATTCAGCTTACGTTTCTGCGTTTCCTGATCGGTTCCCTGATTCTGATGCCGCCGGCAGTAAAACAACTTCGGCGAAAGAATTTTTGTCCGCGTTTGGGCGATCTTGCATTTTTCGCGCTGACCGGGCTGATCTGTGTAAACGTCAGCATGATTCTGTACCAGATGGCTGTTCTGTATTCGCCGGCCTCCACCGTCGCCGTCCTGTTCAGCTGCAATTCCGTTTTTCTGGTTCTGTTCGCGTTTTTCATGCTGGGTGAAAAAATACGGTTTAACACAGCGGTTTCGATCGTTCTGAGCCTGTTCGGGATGGCGGTCATGATCAATCCGTTCCTTTTCGCGGGCAGCGCGGCGGGAACCGTTCTTTCTCTGGCCGCCGCCGTGACCTTTGCCCTTTACAATGCGGTCGGCCGCACCCGGAGCGGCCGTTACGGCGGAGTGGCAATGACCTGCTTCAGCTTTCTGTTCGGGTGCGCCGAAATGCTGATCTTGATTTTTCTTTCGCATCTTCGTCCTGTCGCCGCTCTGCTGCGCGGCGCGGGTCTGGCACAGTTCGCGGATGTTCCGATTTTTTCCGGTATCAGTCTGGGCGCTCTTCCCGCCCTTGTTTATGTCGGCGTATTTGTGACCGGCTGCGGTTTCGCCTTTTATTTTCTCGCGATTGAAACCGCCGGCGCGGCGAAAGCGGCCCTGGTCTTTTTCTGCAAACCCGTGCTGGCCCCCCTGCTTTCCCTCGTAATCCTTGGGGAAGCAATTACGCCGTCAATGGCCGTTGGAATCGCGCTGATCGTCATCGGATCGTTTATCACCTTCCTGCCGGAGCCTTCGTTCGGAAGGCAAGCGGCTGCGACGGGGCTGCCGCCCGCACCCAAGGAAGATGAGGATTGACAGCATTCCTCCGCAAGGCTGTCCCTTCTTGGGGACGGCTTTTTTCAGGTCCGATTTTCATGCGGCTGTAAATTTCTCACGGAATTTTCATGTTAAATTCGAAGAAAGACGAAATTTCATAACATTTGATTTATAATTACATGGTTAAATAGTTCAATAAAGGATATGCTCCGGTAAAACGGAAGCACCGGTTTTAGGAGGCCTCCTTCTTGTCGTTTATATCAGGCTCTTTTCTGCTGTTCTTCCCTGTTGTTACCATTGTCTATTTTTCCCTTCCTCAAAAGCTCCGCTGGTTCTGGCTTTTGATTGCAAGTTATTTTTTTTACATGAGCTGGAGCCCCCAGTATGGCATCCTTCTGGCCGTTTCCACCGTTATTACCTATTTCAGCGGACTTCTGATCGAAAAAGCCGGCGCCCTGCCGGACGCTGCACAAGCCGCGAAGAGGAAAAAATTGTGGGTTGCCGTAAGCTTTGTCCTGAACCTCGGAATTCTGGTTGTTTTTAAATATTTGAATTTTTTTGATGAAATTTATACCGATGTCATATCATCCATGGGAATGTCCGCGGGAGCGATGAAATTCGATCTGCTGCTGCCGGTCGGCATATCTTTTTATACCTTTCAGGCGCTCAGCTACACAGTGGACGTCTACCGGGGCGACCTGAGGCCGGAACGGCATTTCGGAAAATACGCCCTGTTCGTTTCATTTTTTCCCCAGCTTGTCGCCGGTCCGATCGAAAAATCCAAAGACCTTCTGCACCAGTTCAGCGAGATTCACCGGTTTGATTATGACCGTGCCCGGCGTGGGTTTCTCCTGATGCTGTGGGGGTATTTTCAAAAAATGGTCGTTGCCGACCGACTGGGACAGCTGGTTAATACGGTTTACGGCAGTCCCGGCAAATATTCCGGCGCGGAGGTCGCCGTCGCGAGCATTTTCTTCGCGTTCCAGATTTACTGCGATTTCGGGGGATACTCCAACATTGCGATCGGCGCCGCACAGGTTCTGGGCTTTTCTCTGACGACAAACTTCAGCCGACCGTATTTTTCTCTGTCCATTAAGGAGTTCTGGCGAAGATGGCATATCACGCTCGGGGCCTGGTTCCGGGACTACCTCTACATCCCTCTGGGCGGGAACCGGTGTTCTCTCTTCAAACAATGCCTGAATCTTTTTCTCGTTTTTGCCGTCTGCGGCCTTTGGCACGGCGCGTCCTTCACCTTTGTCATTTGGGGAACCCTGCACGGATTATACCAGATTTTCGGCCTGCTGCTGAAACCGGCCCGCCGGAAAGCCGCTGCAGCCTTGAACATCGACCCGGATTCCCGCCTGAATCGTTTTCTGCGGGCTTCCTTTACCTTCGTCCTTGTGGATTTCGCCTGGATCTTTTTCCGCGCCGGAACGGTACAGGACGCTTTTACGCTGATCGGCAGCCTGTTTCGCCCCGCAGACCTCTCGGGCGGCGCCCTCTTCCGTCTCGGACTGACGGCGCCCGAATTTTTCGCCGGAATTCTTGGGATTGCCGTCGTTCTGGCCGTGGATGTACTGAGCCGGAAAACCGACCTGCGCGCCCTCCTGCTTGAAAAAAGGCCTGCCGTCCGCTGGACCGCTTATTTTTCTGCTGTTCTGGTTATTCTGATTCTTGGAATTTACGGATCCCAGTACACAGCGCAGCAGTTTATTTATTTCCAATTTTAGAAAGGGACCGATTTTGAAAAAGCTGATTGGTAAAGGAATCCTGTTTCTGACCGTTTTGACGCTGATCCTCTCCTCCATCTCCAGTGTGTTCATTTACAAGATTGACCATCGCGGCAAATTGCTTGAAGGTCTTTATCATTCGGACGACCCCTACGACGTCGTTTTCATGGGGTCGAGCCACATGAACGGCGGCATCGATCCAAACGTTCTATGGAAACAGTACGGAATTACAAGCTTTAATTACGCCACCGGAGGCCAGCCGATCGACGTTACCTATTACCTGCTGCAGGAGGTTCTGAAAAAGCATACGCCGTCCGTCGTTGTCGTCGACCTTTACTATCTCGGCATGACGACCCCCTACGGTGCGACCGGTTTTGTCAGCAATGCGGTGGATAACATGCGTTTTTCCAAAAACAAGCTGGAAGCGATTCAAAACTGTACGCCGCCGGAAGAGTGGATCAACTTTCTTCTTCCTGCGCTGAAATATCATTTTCGATGGTCTTCCCTGACCGCGGAAGATTTTACCTATGACAGCTCTTCCATCTATTACTTAAAAGGATTCGACGCCGGCACGCAGAGATATGGAAAAGCGGATACTTCCTATGCGGCGACGGACAAAAAAGCCGATATTCCCGCAAAGACTCTTTCCTATTTCTATAAATTTGTAGAGCTGTCAAAAGAAAGGGGATTTCAGCTGGTCTTCGTCAATATGCCCTGCGATTATACGGAGTCCAACCAGTCCGACGGCTGGGTCAACGATTGTGAAGCGATGTTCAACACCGTTGCGGACCTTTGCCAGCAGGAAAACGTTCCTTTTCTGGATCTTGACGACCGGATGGACGAAATCGGACTTGATTTCGCGCAGGACATGAACAACGCCGGCCACCTCAACGTCTGGGGTGCGTACAAAACCAGTTCCTATTTTGGGAATTATCTCAACCGGAATTACACCCTGCCCGACCGCAGGAGCAACACGGAATTGGCGAAGCGGTGGAATGAGGATTACAGTCACTCCCTTGCGGCCTCCGTCGAAAACGGTACGGCAGGGTAATAAAAAAGCAGCTTGTATCGATCCATTTCAGATACAAGCTGCTATATTATTTTGCAATATGCCTTCCGTATGATATTGCCCGGCTAGAATGCACTGATCAGAAGAGCCAGATTTAAAGCCGTCACGATTCCTCCGGTGATCCAGAGCAGGATACGGTCCAAAAGAGAATTCGCGTATTTCCCCATCACCCGTTTGGATGAAGTCAGGTAAATCTGCGTAAAAATCGTAATCGGAAGCTGCACGCTCAAAAGCATCTGGGAATAAATCAGCCCCTGAAACGGGGAGGAAATCAGGAACACCACAGCGGCTGCGGGAACCATGGTCAGCAGCACTCCGGTTTTGGAATGGCTGTCCGAAATATCGTACGGCTCCGAAAACATCCCGGCGAAAATGCTTCCTCCCGCCATGCCCGCCGTAATGCTGGAAGAAATTCCGGCAAACAAAAGAGCCAGAGCGAATACGATGGAGGCAGCATCCCCCAGAAGAGGACGAAGCATTTCCTGCGCCTGACCTAGCTCGTCCACCTTCTTTGAGTTCTGAAAAAAGGCCGCGGCCGCTGTCAGGATCATCGCGCTGTTGATCGCCCAGCCGATCAGCATGGAAAACAGCGTGTCGCCGAATTCATATTTCAGCTGCCTGCGAATGACGGTTTCGTCCTGCAGGTTCCACTGGCGGCTTTGGATAATCTCAGAATGAAGAAACAGGTTGTGCGGCATTACGACCGCACCCAGTACGCTCATAATGACCGGCAGAGCTCCCTTCGGAAAGGCCGGGGTAACCCAACCTGCCCCGGCCGCGCCCCAATCGATTTGCACCATATGTAATTCGTAGATAAAGGCAAAGCCGATCAGAGAAACAAACCCGATAATGATTTTTTCAATTTTCCGATAGGAATTCGTAAACTGAAGCCAAAGGACAAGCAAGAGGACCAAAACGGTCCCTAATTTTACCGGCAGTCCGAACAGCATTTGAAGCGCGATCGCCCCGCCCAACAGTTCGGCCATTGCCGTAGAAACCGCGGCGCCCATCGCGCTGATCAGAATCACGTTTTTCAGCTTCGGCGGAAGATATTCCGTCGCGGCTTCCGACAGGCATTTTCCGGTTACAATGCCGAGGTGCGCGGCATTGTGCTGCAACAGAATCAGCATTAGGGTCGACAGCGTAACCATCCATAGCAGGGCGTATCCGTACCCCGACCCCGCCGCGATATTGGACGCCCAGTTTCCGGGATCGATAAAGCCGACCGTAACAAGCATTCCCGGCCCGATATACCGGATAAAATCGATTGCGGTCAGCTTTGGGCGGTGAATTCCGGAAAAACATTTGGAAAACAGTTCCATGACCTACCTCCTTTGCCCTATGATACACCGTTTTATTTTTTTTCACAAGGGCGCCGAATAGATTCCCGCCGACATGTCGGCCGGTACTTCCGCGGCGCCAAAGGAGCAGCATGCTCTCTTTGCCTTTCAAAAGGCAAAGAATTTCTTTTATCGCAGGCACAGATTCATCCCCGCCCCTTCACACAGGCAAAAACAAAAACGGTCCCATGCGCGAAAAGGAAACAGAGGCGGGAGAAGGCCGCCCCCCCTTCCTGCCCAAAGCTTCTCCCATTTATGGAAGCTGCCCTTTTTCCCTTGGCTCTTTTGCTCTCATCGGTGCAGCCGGTGTTTCGTCCACACGGGATACGGCCCCGTCTTTCAAAAGACGAGGCCGAAGATCTGTCGTGTTCAATGACTCTTGTTCAAACCGACCGAGCTCAGAACGATTGTCCCGATTCCGCAAATGGTAACCACAATTCCGATTACAAGCCCGGATATACTGAGTCCCTTTGACAATGCAATCACCTCTTGTTTATTTTACCGCGGAACAGGCTCCGGCGCAAGACTTTCCGTCAGTTCGCTTTTTTGCCTCCAAGAATCACCACGGAGGACAGGGTTTCTCCATCGGACTGATAGGTTACTTTTAATACGGTACCGTCCTGAATGTCGGACAGCGACGCCGATTCTTCACCCGATTCAGTCTGCTTCGATACGGTCTCGCCGGAAGAGGCCGGCCCTCCCATCATCTGCTGCGCCGACAAAATACTCTCATCCGAAATCGTAATGGTTTTGGTTTCTCCCGTCAAAGTCAGCATATCTCTATTGCCTCCGTCTTCCGGTCTGGAGCCGTTTCCTCCTCCGGAGGGTGCCTTGGAAGCTGCATTCGCCTGATCTCCGCTTTGATTTGCAGGCCGATCTTTGCCGCCGCTCTGCGGTTTCCCGGAATGATCGGTATCCGACCGGCTTCCGTCTTGCGTTGTCCCCGGCGTCCGGTCTTTGCTATGCCCGTCTGTATTCAGTGTTCCAACCGCAATCGTAATCTTGTTTCCGTCCACCGCGGTCACTTTACCGAAAACCACGTTCTGATCTGCTGCCGCAGACGACTCCGAAGCGGCATGATCCGATTGTGAGGATGAAGCAGCGGATGCTGAAGAATCTGCCGACTGTGCCGATGAACAAGCGCTTGCACCAACTAGGCAGAGAGACGCCAGCATCAGCGTTCCCATTTGAATCTTATTTAACTTTGTCATAGGGCCAGCTCCTTTTTTAGGTAAATTTTTCCTGCTCTGCTACTATAGAATTCGTTTATGAAAGCAGGATGAACAGGCCATAAGAGTTTCATGAAAATGGCGGCCGTGTTTTTATGAAATCGGAGCGTGAGTACGATTCAGGCTATTCCAGCAAAAAAAACTCCTGCGTGACCGAAATCAGCAGGAGTTTTTTGTTTTCGCAACCTTATGCCAACGCAACGAGTCTGGCACTGACGCCGCCGGCCCTCGCGCCGTTTTTCACCGAGACGGCGGTGCCCACGCTTTCGCCCCCCGTAATGGAAAAGGTAACGGTCGCGTTTCCGGCGCTCCGGCCGGAAATTCGGTAAAGAAACATGCTTCCGCTTTTTCCAACGTACTGGACCGAAACGCTGGACTGATCGGAAGACGCCCAGATTGAATTTGCTTCCACCCCTTTTGTGGTCACACCGATGACATAGCTCCCGCCGGGCGCCATGGTATAAGACGACGTATCGATCGTGATTCCGGAGGAAACCCTGGCGATCACCTTCTGTCCGTCAATCTCAATCGTTACCTGGCCTTTGCCCGTTCCGGTAATCGGGTAAATCCAGGCCGGATTTCCGCTGCTGTCCTTTACCGCTTTCCCTTCGCCGACGGTTGCGACGGCGGAGTTGTAAGACATGGCGTGCGGAGCGGCGGATGAGGATGTCCGTGCGAGCACCCAATACCGGTCCCCCGTCAGAATGGAAACCGTGGAAGTGTCCAGCGTGCCGTTCCCGGAATCGCCGTCGCCGGGATCGTCGGAGTACCCGGTTGAAAGGACGCAGGAGTCCGACTTGTAATCATTGAGGCGGGTTCCATGCGAGTCCACCAGGTAGGCGATCAGCGTTCCTTTATACATTCCTTTGACCGAAGAAGAAACCGATACTTTACAGGACAGCCCGCCGGAATCTACCGATTTGGAAAACGCGGAGGTATCTCCATACAGTTCCCATACCAGTTTGGTGCCGGTCGCAAACTTGGAAAAGTCCGGCTTCACATGGGCCTTTACGGTCGCGGATTCCCCGGGATTTATCGAGAGGCTCTGGTTGCTCAGCGTAATTCCGTCCGAAACCGCATTGGTCAGCACGAACCTGTCCTCGGGGCCGCTGTCGTCCTTCGCTTCGACGCCGTAGTCATAAAGGCGCACGTCGTCGTCGGAGACGGAGTCGCTGTCCGCGTAAAACGCCGTATCCCCCTTGCCGACATGGTCGCTGAAGATCAGCAGCGGTTTGCCCTCGATGGAATCGTGCACGGTCAGCTTTCCCGAATGGAAATACAGGGTGCCCGGCCCCGTCAGCTGATCCAGTTCCAGCGAAGAGCTGGTCGAAAACTCCGCGCCGTCCGTAATATAAAGCTCCCCCGCTTCGATTTTTTCATCCGCCGTCGCATTGGTCTTGTTTTTCACGACGATTTCCTTCATGTTCTCCAGCGGCGGCAGCGTTGCCGTATATTGGTTGATGCTCAGGGTCGCCGTATCGTCGCCGTCGAATCCTCTGGTTTTCAAAGTGCAGTTGTTCAGGTTAATATTGCTCTCGGCCGTCATCGTCCCGGTGACGTTTACTTTGGCCCCGGAGGAAACAGTGATCTCGTTTGCCTCCAGGCTGCCGCCGATCTTTACGGTGCTGCTCAGGGACGCCTCTTCGTCGCAGCGCACGTCATGGCGGATGTTTCCCCCGGAAATCTTCAAGTCTCCGCCCGCGTCAACAGATTTCATATCCCCGTCCTTAATTTCAGCCGAGCCGTCGCAGGAGACAGAATCCATCACGCCGCCCTGAACCGTCAGTTTCGAGCTGCTTCCGCTTACGGTGATGTTGGCTACTTCGCCGCTTTTCACCGTAAGGCTTCCGTCATAGGTAACATCTTCCCCTGTCACATCTTCGAAATTGTCCTCGTCCCATGTTTTGCCCCAAGCGGAAGCGAGGCCCAGATATGTCTTTGCACCGTGCATATTAATGACTGCCGCCGATGACGTCGCCGCGAAAGCGGGCGGCGAAGACAAAAGCAATAATAACAACGGCAAAAGAGCGGCGGTCCATTTCTTCATAGTCTTCCCCCCTGATGATTTCGGGTCCATTGTATTCTGGAAATTTAAGTTCCATTTGTACCCGTTTTTTAAATTATACCGTGAGCAGGAAATGATTTCAAGGAAGATGGAAGAAAAGGTGGAATATTTTGCCGAATTTTTGCGGTTTTTTCCCTATTTTTGTTTCAAAACCATGAGCGAGCAATTACTTTCTGCCCGGGCGCTGCATCGGCCGCGCGAAACAGCCCAGATAATTTTCTTCCGCAGCCGCCCAATTAATCAAACGCATAAATGCGTCCAGATACTCGCCCCTTCGGTTCTGGTATTGCAAATAATACGCGTGCTCCCACACATCAACCAGCAGCACCGGGCAGAATCCACGGGGCAGCGGGGTATCCTGATTCAGGGTATTTAAAACTTTCAGCCGGCCCCGGCAGTCCGCCACCAGCCATCCGTAGCCGGAACCGAACTGGCTCTGTGCGCATGTTTTGAGTTTTTGATAGAATTTGTCCATCGAACCGAACGCCGACAGGATGGCGGAGTGAAGCTTCCCCTCTGGTTCCTGATTGCCCGGGTGTTCCATCAGATTAAAGTACAGGTTGTGGTTGTAAACGCCGCCCGCATTGTTCCATACCGCCGTCTGCACTTGAAACGGCAGACGGTAATTTTCGCGGATCAGCCGCTCAAGGGTCCAGTTCTGATAAGCCGGCAATTTTTCAAGCGCCTGATTCAGATTGTCTACATATGCTTTGAAATGTTTGTCATGGTGAAATTTCAGAGTTTCGGGGTCCAGATATGGCTCCAGTGCATTGTACGAATAGGGGAGCGGAGGCAATTCAAACGGATAATGGCTGTTCATGGCAATCGCCCTTTCTTACTGTTCTTGTAAATTTATATTCAATTTTTCATGCGGATAGTCGCAGGAAAAGCGTTTCTTTGAAACACTGGAAGAATTTGAGGGATTGTCTTTTTCTCAGGTGAGTGTTACGATAGGAACAAGAAAAGTTACAAATTTGTAATACTTGGCCGCCTTAATTACACATTTGTAACATTTTTAAATTTGTTTTCAAAGGAGTAGTTTATGAAAGGTAGATTATTAGCTCTGCTTTTAAGCCTGATCGTCAGCGGTACAGCCGGCCTTTATGCAAAAAATGCCGCGCAAACATCCGATCAATCAGCACCGGCCGCCAGTTCAGCGGTGACAGCGGTATCCCCGCAGAGCGAAGCAGCTTCTGCTGAAACGTCCTCCTCTCAGGAATCTTCTGCTGTTCAGTCGGGCGGCATTGTCGTTTCCACACAGAATTCTTCCTGCCCGACTTCCGAGAACAGCACGGCAGCCAAAGCGGATCCTTCTTTGAAGGCTTCTTCCGCGGCTTCATCCCAGAAAAGCTCGGCAGCTTCCGGCAGCACCTGCAGCCAGAGCACTGATTGCAGCACAAACTCCGCCTGCGCGTCCACACAAAGCAGTTGCGTACAGAATTCCTGCGCCCCGGGTACTTACCAGTATTGCACGCAGAACTACAACTGCGGCCAGACGGGTACAAACAGTAACTACAGCAACTATCTGAACGACGTGATCAGCCGTCTCACCGGCAAAAGCTGCAGTCAGACCCCGTCCGGAAGCGTCTCCTCCAAGCCGGCAACGTCCGCTCCTTCCAAGAGCAGTTCTTCCGGTACCGCCGCGTCTTCGGGAAGCACCGCAACCGGAACATACGCGGATTTTCAGAATCAGGTACTGCAGCTTGTGAACAAGGAACGCACCAGCCGCGGCCTGAACGCGCTTTCCATGGACAGCGCGCTGAACAAGACCGCCACGCTGAAGTCACAGGATATGGCAAAGCTCGGCTATTTTGACCACACCTCTCCCACCTACGGTTCTCCGTTCGATATGATGAAACAGTTTGGAATCAGCTACCGTACCGCGGGTGAAAATATCGCCATGGGACAGACCTCCCCGACGCAGGTCATGAACGGCTGGATGAATTCCGAAGGCCACAGAGCCAACATTCTGAATTCTTCCTTTACAAAGATCGGCATCGGAGTCGCCCAGAACTCAAACGGCCAATATTACTGGACCCAGCAGTTTATCGGCTGATCTAATTTGTCAAGCTTTCAGCCCCCGGCGGTGGTCGGGGGCTTTGCCATACATTAACGCTTTTTTCTTGCCGCGGATTCTTGCTTTTTTCCTGATTTGAGGCTAAGATAAAAGAAAAGCGCGGGCAATTATGGGGAGGGACGGTTTATGACAGACACGGAAAAGTTTCAGCGGATGATTGACGAAAGCCGCCGCATTGTTTTTTTCGGCGGCGCGGGTGTTTCCACGGAAAGCGGCATTCCCGATTTTCGAAGTGTCGACGGATTATACAATCAGCACTACTCGTATCCGCCAGAAGTCATGCTGAGCCACAGTTTCTACCGGTCCCATACAAAGGAGTTTTTTGATTTCTACCGGAATAAAATGCTCTATCTGGAAGCGGAGCCGAATCCGGCGCACAAAAAGCTGGCGCAGCTGGAACAGGCGGGGCGGCTTTCCGCCGTGGTAACGCAGAATATCGACGGACTGCACCAAAAAGCCGGGAGCAAAACGGTTTATGAGCTTCACGGTTCCGTTCACCGCAATTACTGTCAGCGGTGCCACAAACGGTACGATGCGGAATTCATCCGGCAAAGCACGGAGATCCCGATCTGCGAATGCGGCGGCGTTATCAAGCCCGATGTTGTTCTGTATGAGGAAGGGCTGAACCAGGACACGATTTACGGCGCGGTAAAAGCCATTCAAAACGCGGATATGCTCATCGTCGGCGGAACGTCGCTCTCGGTCTACCCTGCCGCAGGACTGATCGACTACTACAGCGGCAATCGTCTGGTGCTGATCAACAAAACGACCACCCCGATGGATGCGAAAGCCGATCTCACTCTGAAAGGAAGCATTGGGGAAATTCTGGAGAAAATTCGGATTCCTGAAAAGGAATAGACGCCCGGCAAATCGGCGGCGGTTCCGCCGCCGACGGCTTCGGGACAAAATAAAAGGGACTGTTGCAAAACAGCTTTAATAAAAAATAATGCACGAAAAATGCGCCTTGATCGGGCTTTGTCAGCCGTGTCAAGACGCATTTTCTTGCTTTGAGGGCTATTCCGCCGTGCAATTTTGCTATCGCCTTTGCAACAGCCCCTTTATTCCGATACAACCTGAAAATCAAAAAACTTCTACAAATTCTCCACAAACTGAATTTTCAGGCCGTTCGGGTCAAGGGCAAAGAAAAATCTGGTATGAGGATTCGGCTGAAACGGTCCGCTTTGAATCTTGATTCCTTTGCTTTTCACAAAATTCATCATTTCATCAACGGACGGAACCGTAAACCCCAGAGAAATATCCGCTCCCATGTCGATCTCACGATTCTCCCGGCTGCAGATCAATTCGACCTTTGTTTCTCCCTCTCCCAAAAAGGCAATCTCGGTATCCGGCCCGGCCTCAAATCTCCTGTTTTCCCGAAGTCCGACGATCTCCCGATAAAATTCCAAAGATTCCTCTAAATCCTTTACATGCAGTGAAGTCCAGCAAAAAGCCATTTCTGTTTCCTCCTGATTCTGTAAGTTTCGCAGGGGTGCGCGCAAATTTTTCTGAAATTAGGATACCATAAAAAGAAAGGAATCAATCAATTTAAAATATTTCATATAAGGAAATGGGAATGTCATCTTTTTCAACTTATCGCCGATTGACGGAAGTATATCAAAAAGCGGCGGAGCTGCCGTTTGACCGGACTTCAAAAATCGTTCTGATCAGCGACTGCCATCGCGGCGACGGAAGCTGGGTTGACGACTTCAGCCACAACCAGAGCCTTTACTACTGCGCGATCAAATATTATTACCGGAACGGTTTTACCTATATTGATCTTGGGGACAGCGACGAATTGTGGAAAAACCGGCATTTTTCCGGCATCTGTACGATCTACGCGGATATCTTCGAACTGCTGCATCAGTTCTACTCCGAAAACCGGTACTACATGATTTACGGCAACCACGACATTGTGAAAAGGTATCCTGCCTTTCGCAAAAACAATCTGGACCGATACTACAACACGAACACGGACACCTTTGAAGGCCTTTTTGAAAATGCTGAAATTCACGAGGGCCTGATTTTAAAGGACACCGACAACCAGGTAAAGCTGTTTCTGGTCCACGGTCATCAGGGCGACATCGTCAGCGACATCTTCTGGCGGGTCGGGAGATTTCTTTCCCGATACGTTTGGAGACGTCTCGAATTCTTCGGCTTCAAGGACCCGACCAGCGCCGCGAAAAACTACGACAAGAAAAAGAAAGTGGAGAGGAAGATCATCGGCTGGGCCGCCGACCGTCACCAGATTGTGATTGCGGGCCACACTCACAGGCCGACCTGTCCGGATGAAGACGAGGTTCCCTACTTTAACACGGGCAGCTGTATCCATCCGGACTGCATTACCTGCATCGAAATCGTTCACTCTGAAATTTCGCTGATGAAATGGGGGTTAAAGACCAAAGACGACGGGTCCGTTTTTGTCGACCGGGAATTGATCGCCGCGCCGAGAAAAATTCAGGGTCAATAAGGTTCTCCGTTGACCGGAATCGGGGAACACCAGGCCTTTCTGCCCTGTGAATCGATCAGTATGACGCGCACGTATTTGTCGGTGGGTTTCATCCGGTAGGTCGCGCCGGTTACGCCCCCGGTAAAGACCCTGTCCTGACACCAAACGGTATTGCTGTTAAAGATGATTGTATCCACACAGGAGGATTCGACGCGCACCGCGTCGCCGCTGAATCTCACGGAATGGAACTCCGGACCCTGGCTGGCATAGAAGTCTCCGTTTCTGATGGAGCTTTTAATGGAATCCGGCGTAAGCTCCCGCGCGTTCACCATGATGTAGGAACGGGTTTCTTCTCCCTGATAAAAATGGCTGTCGTCCGCGGCCATACAGGGAAAGAACTTCCCCATGGAAGCCCAGATGTCGATATAAACGCCGGAGTCCGCGCGTTCGCCGTTCCATGGCAGGCCGGAGACGGAATTGTAGATTTCCACTCCGCCAAGGCCGGTCAGGCCAAGACAGTCCGCGGGATTGGTGACCGACCATGCGGGGTGCGCAAGAATCGCGATTCCGTTCGCCGCATTGATCGCGTCAATGATTTTCTGCGGAGGAAGCGACCGTTCCAAAGAAACTTTTGAGTCCATCCCCACTCCGACAATATGAAACACCGGCGTGTTTACCATATCCCCCGTATCCCATTCGCACCCGCTCAAAAGCAGAAAGCGTTCGGTCGTTTTACACTCGTTCTGAATCCAGTGGTCCGTCAGGGCGGCAAAATCATACCCGGCTTTTTGATAGCGGCTAACAGCCTGCTCCGGAGAAAGGTGCCCGTCGGAACGAAGCGTATGCATATGTAAATTTCCTTTGTACCAGTTGCCGTCCGTACGAAATGCTTCTTTCATTGCTCATCCTCCAATACAACTGCCGTATTTACCGTTTCCACCAGTAAGTTTCACCCTGCCTGAACAGTTTGAATCCACAGCGGGTCAGGACTTTTTGAGACGGAAGGTTGCCGGTTTCCGTCTCGGCCGTTACATGCTTTACCGATTCCTGTTTGAAAGTCCACTCGCACATTGCCTGAACCGCTTCCGTCATATAGCCGTGGTGTTCGTATTTGTTTCCCAGTCCGTACCCGATTTCCACTTCCCCATTTTGATCGGGAGGCGCTTTAAAGTCGACGGATCCTACCACAACGCGGGCTTCCCTGCGGACAAGAAGCCAAAAGCCGGCACGTTAAGTGTCTCCTTTCTTTCCTGATATTTCCCCGTCATTATAGCACACAGGAAACAAAATAGATAGCCCCCGGCCGCCGTGTGGAGTTGGCCGTTCCGCATACAGACTCATAAACTGAGCAGCGGGATCGCTCTTCATTTCCGTTATGCGATCAGATCGCTGCTCCCCCCCACGCCTTTCAGAACCATATTTTAACCGTCTATTACTATATGTGGGTGAAAGGCACGACAAAGCAGTTAGAATGAGGAACAATGGGTCTTACGTACACCCTCCAAGGACGATCGGCTCTGTGTCTTAGCGTCTGGCTCATTGATTAGGGATTCTTGTCTACACCTAGGACAGTATAGGGGGAAGTTTTCGAGTATTGTATCGCTATTTTTCTGCTCTAATAATTACTGTTCCACAATTTTGATACAAAGCCTTAGCAGTTCTAAAACCGGCATTTTTCATAAGTTCAAATTGATGTTCCAATGTCAGTGGAATATCAATATGTATCAACATATCTTCGGGTATATTATTTTGCTTGCGCCTATATTCATATCCCTCAAGACAAAGCGCTTCCTCTTCATCGCAACAGGCAATGTAGTCACATTCTATATAATATCCACCAGCTTTTATCGTCTGATAAAGCTTACTATAAATCAGTTGTTTTTTTTCATATTTAAAATGATGAAGTGTCTCAAAAGACATAGCAGCGTCAAACTTGTTTTCCTCAAACGCGTATTCAAAATAGTCCGCATTGATTATTTGAATGTTTTTATCACCATAGCTTTTTCTCAATTTATCAAGCATAGATTCAGACAAATCGATGCCTGTAACCTTGACTTCGGGAAATCTCTTGTAGATTGATTCAAGCTCTAAACCCGTGCCGCAACCAATATCAAATAATGTTTTCAAACCATCATCAAAGAAATCTGCGATATGAGCGTATTCCTCGCCCCAATTTTTTAAATGAACATTATTATATTCACTAATCCTATTCGCGAAAAAATCCGCCATTCCTTCCACGGGAGCATTCTTTACCCCATCAAGCCAATCCTTTAATTCTTCTAGATATTTTTCTGTTTCTTCCTGAGTTCGGATTTTACTTTTCAGCATAACAATTTTTCATCCTTTCATAAAATCCACTTAATAACGATTGAATATCAGTTTCATTTATTCTCATTTTATTTGCGGCAAGCTCGGTAGCAAGACCACTTGACAAAAGCCAAATATCAATAAAAATTTTTTCAGCAGTAGGTTTATCAATCCTAAAGTCAGACGTTATTGATGATATCGCTTTTTGATTCCATTCAGCATTTACTATCTCGTCAAGACTTATTCCCTCTAATGTGTTTGATAAAAACATAGCTGTATATAGGTTCTTTTCATATAAAGCAAACAAAACGTGCGCTTTAGCCTTACTAATCACATAATTGTTTCTGTCAATACGTCTTTTCACAAATAGATCATATTCTTTATCAATCATCCGTGTAACTGCAACTTTTAGCTCGTCCATTCCTGTAAAAGAAAGATAAATCGGTTGTGTGGAACACTGCAATTTTTCAGCAAGATTTCTTGCATTTACAGCGTTCAATCCGCATTCACGTACAATCTCTAATGAGGCCTGTAATATTGCTTCTTTTGAGATTTGCTTTTTAGCAGGCATTTATTCAAGCACCTCCAGTCGTAACAATAACTAATGTTATTGATAACATTAGTTATTGTACAAATAATTATACAATTTGTCAAGGGTCATAGTTTTTTGTGGATCTCCCCGTTTTCCTCGATGTTTTCGCAAACAAAGAGGGCCCAGGTAGCAGAAATTTTTAAAGGCTCACGGCAACGAGTCTAATAAAATTCTTATGTCTTGAAGTTGACAATACTAATGGGCAGTGGTAATATAAATGTGCTGTATGACTGACGGAGGTGGATTTAACCACAGGGAGTACAGCGTTTTGGAAGCCGACCGTCTGGGCATGATGCTTGGATTGGTGGGTCTTTTTTATTTTCTGAATGCAGTTCATATCATTCAGAGAACATTTGAATCATGAGCAGAGTAGAACGTTGTGCGTAAATCATTGATTTACAGTGCCTTCTGAACGGGGAGTTGTCAGAGGGACGAAAAGCCTTTCAGGGCTTGCGGTACAAGGTTCGCATCCCGCTGCTGCATAAGGAGAAGCGGTGTCATGATTGTGCCTCTTGTTGTGTAGCTGTGCTGCATGACAGGAGGTGTATTTAATGGTCACAACTTAGAAAATCAATTTAACCGTAAACTTTCTATGTCACGATTATGAAAGGAGAAGTTAAATTGAAAGATTCAACTTTATATGTGCGCCGCATCACAATCTCTGCGGTATTTCTCAGTATTTCACTTGTTTTAAAAACAACATTTTCTTTCTACATACCGATGTTTGGACAAAATGGAATGAGCGTTGGCATTTCCGGGATTTTCTCCATCATGCCATCCCTGTTGTTCGGGCCTGTGTATGGAGCTGTTGTGTCCGGCCTTTCTGATTTTTTGGGTTACCTTTTAAAACCCGTGGGAACCTATATCCCTCTTATGACGCTGGTCGTAGCTGCCGGTGGATTTATCCGGGGCGCATTATGGTCTGCTCTTCGCAACAAAGACAGCAGGAAAATGAGAATTGCAGTTGCAATTTTTTCCGCGCTCATGTTATTTGCAGGGATTTGTAATATTGCGTTTCTCGCTGCCGATGGCGTTGATAGTGAATTCTACAATCATGTACAAAAAGAAAACATCAATACGGACAACATGCACCTTATCAGCAAAATGTTGATTGAAAGAACCCTTGGTGCAAAAGATCCGTCGGGAAACCTGACAACCTATATCTCTTGGGTCACAACCGCAATGATTGGATACGCAGCTCTCGGCATCCTGTTGTTAGCCTCTGATCTTTTCCTATCGAAAAAGCTTGTTCATGACACAAGCAGGGGGCGGATCCCCCAGCTTCTTATCGCTATGATCGGTTCCGGCCTGATTGTTACCACTCTCAATACCATCGTCCTGTGCGAAACAATCTTTACCGCATGGAAGGTACTGCCGTTTGCAGTCATATGGATTCCCAGAGTGATTGAAGAAATCCTTGGGAATACAGTCAAGGCATATTTTGTAGCCTTACTGCTGGGTATTTGCAGAAAACAGAAAACCGTGCAAGAGATAATGGACGGGCCATCCGTTAAGCTAGAAAGGGACCCAAAGGATTCGTAGGATTGGAGTAACAACCATGAAGCACTATACGGTTTTAAACGAAAATACACATCTGTTTCCGGTGGTGATTGATTTACCACACAGCAGCACCTTTGTCCCCGAAGACATTCGCAGCAGCCTACTTGATGGTGCCTGTCTGTCAAACACAGATTGGTTTTTGCCGGAGCTATACGACTTTCTTCCTGCAATGGGATGCACAACAATAATCAACCACCTAAGCCGCTATGTAGTTGACATGAACCGACCGGCCAATAGTGCAAGACATGGGGATTACCGCAAAACCGTGGTCTATCAGGAAAATACTCAAGGTAGCCCTTTGTATTCTTCACCGCTGGATGAGAATGAAATTAACCGCCGGGTAAGCCTGTATTATAATCCTTACCATCAGGCGCTTGAAAAGCTGTTGCGTGAAAAATTAAAAGTGTATCCATCGGTTCTCCTTTTGGACCTGCACAGCTTCTTCCTTGATTTTGGCGACGGCGGCAGTCAGGATATTTATTTATCCAACCGACGCGGCGTTACGTCCTCTGAACAGACATTGCATCGACTGCATGAAAATCTTGCAGCACAAGGCTACAGTGTTATAGAGAATGCAAACTTGGGAGGACACATTATTAACCATTACCGTGAGCTTTTTGGTGAGCGGATTGAGGGCATAATGATGGAGCTTCGTTATACCAAATATATTGACAACCGCTACTTTGGCGAGGAGGAACTAACGGACAGAAACGAAATGCTTTTTCAGTCGGCAAAGCAGAGGCTAAAGGAAGCGTTTATGCGGCTGCCTTGTTTTTGGGAGTAAATAAAAGCAGGCGCAATCGCAGCGCATAGCTGACGTTGCATGGCCAACAATGGAAGTGATTTCTACGTAAACCGATATCATCAATAAAAAGCACACAAGGAGGAATTATCCGATGGAACAAAAAGATTACTGGAACAATGTTTCAGAGACGAAGCAGTTTACAACGCCTTTTCAGGCCGGCGAGTTCTCCAATTATCTCAATCTCAATGCCGTCATTCTTGATGTCGGGTGCGGCTATGGCCGTACACTGGACGAATTGCACCATTTTGGTTACAGGCATCTGATCGGCATGGATTTTTCGCAGGGAATGATCGAACGGGGAAAACAGCAGGCTCCTTATCTTGACCTCCGTTTGAAAAAAGATGCAGGGATTGATTTGCCGGATCATAGTATAGACGCAGTGATACTCTTTGCCGTCCTGACTTGTATCAGAAGCAATGAAGAACAGCAGGCTCTGATTTCCGAAATAAATCGTGTATTAAAACCTGCCGGAATTCTCTACATCAACGATTTCCTGATCAATTCTGATGAAAGGAATCAAGCCCGCTATCAAAAATTTGAAGCAAAATATGGCATCTATGGAGTCTTTGAATTACCGGAAGGTGCTGTCCTCCGCCATCACTCAGAAAAATGGCTGAAGGAGCTTCTGGCTGATTTCAGCACATTGAAATATGAACGCCTGACATTTACGACTATGAACGGGCATAAATCGAATGGATTTTATTTCATAGGAAGGAAACTTTCCTGATTCTATCGGTTCATGCCTAAGTTAAACACCCGATACAATCTTTTATCCGGAAATTCAGCCTGCACGCATTCCGCTGCTGTGCCGCCTCCGTTTATCGCGATCCGGGGTGTGTTTTTTCCGCCATCCAGCATGTTGCTGCTGATTCCAAGGCTTTCAGCAGCTTTAGTTACAGCTGCCGAACTTATTCGAATCGCGCGCTTTTTGAATTCCATCATATTTTTTCGCGTTTCTGCCATCGTGATAGCTCCTTTTTTCTGTTACGTTTTTCTTGTCACACAGACCCCTCTATTGGGTTTATAAGAAAGCAAAAAGCCGTTGCATCTTTGCTGCGATGCAACGGCTCAATCTTGTGATAAGTCGGTCGGATTATATTGTGTGGTGAAATTAAACACTAACTAATCTCTGTACAAAAGCACTTTTCACAAGCTCAATTCAGTTCTGCGCCTAGCACGCCGTCAGTTAAACTCAGAAGGGTTCGGGTATTTATGAGGGCTGGTGGAATAACCATTTTGATACTTTACGGTCATGTACAGGGTTTCCTTGCCGCTTTCAAGCTTGACATAGCAAACGCCATTATCGAACTTATCGGTGATGGCAACTTTTTGATCGAGCCAGTAAACCCAAACGGAGCCGTCATCCTCATATTCCACATCCGGGGCCGTCAACTGTTCCGTAAGTTCTTCTTCCGACGCAGGTATTTCAGTTCCGTCAGGTGAGAATGCAACCCCGCCTCCAGCTTGATGCTTCACATTTCCTTCGCCGTCCGTGTAGTCCATGCTGTAATTTCCATTTCCATCGAACTGAAGAGTTGCCTCCGTTTGATCGCCGTGAATCCAAAGCTGGATAGTGCGCTGAATTCCGCCTACATCCGCGGCGTATGCAGCTGTGGCGCTGCCCACAATCATCACACAGACGGCAACAAAAGAAATCATTGTTTTGAATTTATGCTGTTTCTTTGTTCTTTCCATTTTTTCTACCTCCAAAGAAAAATCGTCAGAGGCATGAATTGCAGAAAACGCCTGTTTGTATTTTTCCTTATTCGTCATCTTCCCATACCTCCTTTAATGTGTTGCGGAGCGACATTCTTCCGCGCGATAACCTTACCTTTACATTGCTTGGCGTCACCCTCAAGATATCCGCGATTTCATTCACTGAATAATCCTCATAGTAAAACAGATGAATGACGATGCGATACTTTTCCGGAAGTTTCATCACTGCTTCAAATAATTCGGAGGACTCCTCCGACTCAAACGTCAATGTTTCTATGTAATCCTCCAATGGCAGTGAATTCCGCCTGAAAAAAGTATTGTTCTTATTCTTTGCCTTGTTAATTGCCACCCGGATAAGCCAAGCGCGGATATGCTGTTCTGATTCAAAACCTTTTTTGTGTGATAAATACTGGATAAAGGTATCCTGAACAACATCCTCAGCATCCTGCGCGTTTTTGCACATGTTAAACGCCGCAGCATAAAGGTTGCTTTGGTATTTTTCAACCAGTATCTCTACGGATGGTTTCATAAGCATGCTCCTTGATCTGTTTGAAAAGCCTTTCACCAATAATACAAATGAGAATAGTGAAAGGTTACAAGATCTCCTCAAATCTTAAAAAAATTTCGATAATAGTAAAAATTACTGATTCTCCGGATAAGTTCAGTTCTTTATTTGATTTTCACGCAGAAAACTTAAGAATGATTTATTGACATCCACTTATTACTGTATTATGCTAAAGTATAAGCGAATAAGTATCAAGTTGCAATGTATCCGCGCGCAGGTTTTGCCCGAGGATACAGGGCCGGTAGTTTTACCTGACCGCAAGGTGTTTCCGAGCGGAAAGACGCACATTCGGTATTGAGTACTCTGTTTTGCCGTAATGCTCCCTTTCCGCCTTTCGTACGGAAAGGGAGCATTAATTTTTGAAGGAGGTTTTAAAGTGGACAAAAAGATAGGCATCGTGGGCATTGTGATCGAAAATTCATCCTGTGTGGAACGTGTAAATGCCGTTCTGCACGAATATGCCGGGCTTATTGTAGGCAGGATGGGGCTTCCCTATCGAGAGCGGGGCGTTTCCGTCATATCATTAATAGTGGACGGAAGCAATGACGAAATCAGCGCGCTAACCGGAAAGCTCGGCAGGATTACCGGGGCTACGGTCAAATCGATGATCACCAAAAGTAGCCAACAGTTATAGAAAGGGGTATATGCATGAATTTTCTTGAAAAGTACCAAAAAGAGTTTGCGCAGTATGACAAGCTTGATCATGATTTCATTGACGAGAATAAAATCTGGGCGCAGTTGAACAAGTGGAAAAACCCTTCGAAAGCAGACGTGCGAATCGTTTTGAAGAAAGCGGAGCAATGTATCCGGCTTGAGCCGGAGGAGACTGCAATCCTTCTGCAAAACAAAGACGAGAGTATGCTGCACGAGATGTATGAATTGGCCCATCAGCTGAAGGAAGATGTATACGGCGACCGAATTGTGTTTTTCGCACCGCTTTATATCAGCGACGAATGTGCAAATAACTGCGCATATTGCGGCTTCCGCAGCAGCAATACCGCGATGCGCCGAAAAACTCTGACGATGGAGGAAATCGAGCAGGAAGTTCGGATTATGATCGAAGAGGGGCAGAAACGCACCGTTCTTGTCTATGGAGAATCTCCCGCCACCCAGGTCGATTTTATGTGCGATTCGATCAAAAAGGTTTACAGTGTCAAGACGGAACACGGCGAAATACGGCGTGCTAATATAAACTGTGCCCCCCTGACCGCAGAGGAACTTAGGAAGCTGAAGAAAGTGGGAATCGGGACCTTCCAGGTGTTTCAGGAGACGTACCATCATGAAACCTACCGTAAAATGCACCCGCAAGGGACTATTAAAGGCCACTACCGCTGGAGATTGTACTGCATGGACAGAGCGCAGGAGGCGGGCGTGGACGACAACGGCATTGGCGTATTATTTGGACTTTACGACTGGCGTTTTGAGGTCATGGGACTTTTATATCATACGATCCACCTTGAGGAAAATTTCAACGGCGTCGGGCCGCATACGATTTCCTTCCCTCGCATAACGCCCGCCACAGGCACTCCGTTTTCAATCAATCCCCAGTATGCCGTCAGCGACAGCGATTTCAAGAAGCTGGTCGCGATTCTGCGTTTGTCCGTTCCCTACACCGGCCTTATTTGCACCGCCAGGGAACCCGACAAGGTGCGGCGGGAGGTTATCCCGTTCGGGGTCTCGCAAATCGACGCGGGAACCCGTATAGGAGTCGGCGCCTACGCGCAGTCAATAAAAGCGAACGAGCTTCCCGACAAAGAACAGTTCACCATAAACGATCCGCGTTCTTTGGACGGGGGTGGTCAGCGAAATTTGCGATATGAACTGTATTCCGTCTTTCTGCACCGCATGTTACAGGGCGGGGCGAACCGGCGAGCAGTTTATGAAGGTGGCAAAATCGAAATTCGTACATAACTTCTGTATCCCAAACGCAATTTTTACGCTGAAGGAATATCTGCTTGATTATGCGTCGCCAGAGACGAAAGCAAAGGGAGAACAGGTACTCAAGCGGCATATCGAACGCTTTAAAGGGGAAACGGTATATCAGACAATACAGGAAAATCTAAATAGAATAGAAAACGGCGAGCGCGACCTTCGTTTATAGGAGCGGCGGATATGGAAAACGGAGCAGCCAGGCAGCTGTCCGATTTTTTAGCCTCGGCGAATAAACGGGAATTACTCGCCTTGATCCGATTTTTGGAAGAGGAAGCTCAGGAGGATGATCTTTTTGAGCTCTTCCGTCTGGCCGGAGAAACAAGAAAGGCAAGCTACGGCGACAGGGTTTTCTTTCGCGGGCTAATCGAATTTTCAAGCTTCTGCAAAAACGACTGCTATTACTGCGGGATAAGGAGAAGCAACCGGAAAGCGGCGAGATACAGGCTTACAAAGAATGAAATCATTGATTGCTGCCGGTCCGGATATGATCTGGGCTTTCGGACCTTCGTGTTGCAAAGCGGCGAAGACATGTTTTTTTCGGACGAGGTATTATGCGGTATCGTTTCGGGGATAAAAGAGCTTTTTCCGGAATGTGCGGTAACGCTTTCCGTTGGAGAACGAAGCCGCGAATCCTATCGCCGGCTTTTTGCCGCCGGCACCGACCGGTATCTTCTGCGCCATGAAACAGCCGATGAAGCGCATTACGCAAAGCTCCACCCGCCGGAGCAGGCCCTAAAAAATCGGAAACGGTGCCTGTACGACCTGAAAGAGCTCGGCTATCAGGTCGGGGCCGGCCTTATGGTCGGTTCCCCGTTTCAGACCTATGAAACACTGGCAGAGGATATCATTTTTCTGCGCGATCTCCAGCCGCATATGGCCGGGATAGGTCCCTTTATACCGCATAAGGAAACTAGATTCGCGGGTTTCCCTTCCCCGCCGCCCAAAAGCACGCCAATTCTGCTGTCGCTTGTGAGATGCTTGCTGCCCAAGGTGCTGCTGCCCGCTACAACGGCACTCGCAACGTCGGATAAAAACGGCCGTGAAAAAGGACTTCTGGCGGGGGCAAACGTTGTTATGCCGAACCTGACGCCATACGAGCACAGGAAAGATTTCTCCCTGTATGACAACAAGCTTGCCACCGGCAGCGAGGCCGCGGAAGGACTTTCCGTTCTCAAACGACAAATAAAGGGTCTTGGGCTTAAGCCCGATTTCTCCAGGGGAGACCACGCGGATTTTCAGAAAGGATAGGCGGCTATGCGCACAGAGCATGATTTTCTGGGAGAGCTTTTAATAGACGATAACGCTTATTACGGAATCCACACGGCGAGAGCATTGACGAACTTTGCCATAACGGGAGTTCCCATTCATCCGGCGCTCATTGAAGCTGTGGTAACGGTGAAAAAGGCGGCGGCGGCGGTGAACCGGAGCTTAGGCGCTCTGGACAGCCGAATTGCCGAAGCGATCATATCGGCCTGCGACGAAATCCTGTCAGGCGCGCTGAGGGATCAGTTCCCCGTGGACTGTATGCAGGGCGGGGCCGGCACGTCTACGAACATGAATGTCAACGAGGTGATCGCCAACCGAGCCATCGAGCTGCTCGGCGGAAAAAAAGGCGACTATAGCATCGTCCATCCTCTTGACCATGTAAATCTTCACCAATCGACGAACGACGTATTCCCGACGGCAGTGCGCATTGCTCTAATTCGCCTGCTCAAGCCCGTAACTGAGCTGTTCGCCGCGCTCCAGACCGCCCTGCAGGAAAAG
The DNA here is from genome assembly GCF_014303955.1 of Caproicibacter fermentans. Taxonomy (NCBI): domain Bacteria; kingdom Bacillati; phylum Bacillota; class Clostridia; order Eubacteriales; family Acutalibacteraceae; genus Caproicibacter; species Caproicibacter fermentans. The sequence goes on from NZ_CP060286.1 coordinate 1,082,833, forward strand.
GAACAGGAATTCGCCTCCGTTTTGAAGGTCGGCCGGACGCAGCTTCAGGACGCCGTTCCGGTAACACTCGGTCAGGAATTCGGGGCATGGGCTCAGGCTGTGGCCCGGGACCGATGGCGGCTGTACAAGGCGGAGGAACGGCTCCGACAGGTCAACATCGGCGGGACCGCCGTGGGTACCGGGATCAACGCTCCGAAAGCATACATATTCACGGTGATTGAAAAGCTGCGGGAGCTTACTGGCATCGGGCTTGCGCGCGCCGAATATATGATGGACCCAACCCAGAATTGCGATGTCTTCGTCGAGGTATCCGGCCTTCTGAAAGCGGCCGCTGTGAATCTCGCGAAAATAGCAAACGACCTGCGGCTTCTGTCGTCTGGTCCGAAAGCGGGATTCGGGGAAATAACGCTGCCCTCCGTGCAGGCGGGTTCCTCAATTATGCCCGGAAAAGTGAATCCCGTGATATGCGAGTCGGTCAATCAGGCGGCGTTTCAGATTATGGCGGATGATACGGCGGTAACGTTGGCCGCACAGGCGGGGCAGCTCGAGCTCAACGCCTTTTTGCCCTTAATTGCCAAAAATATGTTTGAAATGCTTGATATGCTGAACCACGTGCTCCCCATATTTATAGAACGCTGCATAAAAGGGATACGGGCAAACGGCGATATCTGTGCCCGAAAGCTAACGGACAGCTTCGCGGTAGTGACCGCGCTGACCGGATATATCGGCTATGACAAGGCATCAATGGTCGCGGGGTTCTGCCTGAACACGGGAAAAACAGTTCGCGAAGCGGTTTTGGAATTGGGACTTCTGGACGAAGGGACTTTGTCGGAGATCCTGAGGCCGGAACGGCTAACCGCTCCCGAAATGAGAACGTCAAAGGAGAGATAACGATGGCAGACATGAACGCCACTCCGATGGCAAACAGATTTACGATTGGACTTTTCGGCAGGAGGAACGCCGGGAAATCGTCCCTTATCAACGCGATCACAGGGCAGAACATCGCCGTCACCTCCGAAGTCGCGGGCACTACGACGGACCCGGTATATAAGGCGATGGAGCTTTTGCCTCTGGGCCCGGTCGTGTTTATCGACACGGCAGGGCTCGACGATACCGGGAATCTCGGAAAGCTGCGCGTGGAAAGGACCTATGAGGTTCTGCGGAAATGCAACCTTGCCATCGTAGCGGCGGATATCCACGAGGGAATCACCGAGTTTGACACTGAATTTATCGAACAGTTGGAAAGACGCAAAATACCGTGCATCTGCGTACTGAACAAGTGCGACGAGGGAGTTCCTCCCGAAAGTCTAAAAATCAAATCCGCACCCGAAATTCCGCTTATCTATGCCAGTGCGGCGACACGCTTTGGAATCGACAAGGTGATAAAACAAATCATTTCAAGCTCGAATTTTGAGGATGCGGAGCCCGCCTTAGTGGGTGATTTGGTCAATTCCGGCGACGTCGCGGTGCTGGTGACGCCCATTGACAAAGCGGCACCGAAGGGTAGGCTCATCCTTCCCCAGCAGCAGACGATTCGCGACATCATCGAAAAGGACGCGATCGCTGTAATAACCAAGGAACATGAGCTGAAGCATGCGCTCGAGCGTTTAAACTCTCCCCCGGCCATTGTCATTACCGATTCGCAGGCGTTTCTTAAGGTTTCCGCCGACACGCCGCCCGAGATACCGATGACCTCGTTTTCCATTCTATTTGCGCGGCAGAAGGGGGACCTTGCGGAGATGGTGCGGGGAATCAAGCGTATCGAACATCTGGTTCCCGGAGATAAGGTGCTTATTGTGGAAGGCTGCACGCATCACGATCAGGCAGACGACATCGGGAAAGTAAAAATTCCGCGCTGGATACGCCAGATTGCGGGAGGCGAGATTCAATTCGAATGGGTATCGGGTGCGCGCTACCCGAAGGATATCTCCGAATACGCCGTTATCGTACATTGCGGCGGCTGCATGTTAAACCGCAGAGAAATGCAATACCGTGTCGAAAAAGCGCGGGAACAGGGCGTATCCATAACCAATTACGGAGTGCTCATCGCTTACGTGATGGGGATACTCCCGAGAGCGATTAAGCCATTTCCCGCCGCAAGCATGGCTTTGGATGAGATTAATTTTAAATAAACTCGCCCTTTTTCAGGGAAAGATTGACTGTCTTTCATATTTTCTGCTTTTTTAGAGTCTTAGTCAGACCCTCTATTTCAACCGCGAATATTTACCAATTCCCCCCTTGATTCAATCTGCGGAATCCCGTTTCGATAACCAAGAGTTTCATCCGATTCGCCTGCGATGACTGTGCTCATGAAAAGACTTCCTTCAGACTTGATTTTTCTTACCCTCGTTCTTGTCTGAAAGGAAGTCTCCTATTCAGCTTTTACACAAAGCCTGATGCGGTATCAAAAGTTTAAAAAAACAATTAGCCCAGAGCATAAGCAGGAATAGCCTTGCATGTGCACTGGGCTCTATTGGGTTGCAAAGAGAAAATTTTTATACGATGAACGGCGTAACATCAGGTTCCTTATTTGTTAAATTTTTTAATATGGTCAAACCCTTGATAAGCTCCTCTTTATTCTTGACTGACGCAGTGGCAATTCGAACGGCGGACGGTACGGGATTGCTGCCAACCGCAAACCGCTCAGCACAATAAATTTGCACCCCTGACAATTTAGCGCAATATTCAAATTCTTTCCCAGTCCATCCATCCGGCAATAGAAGCCACCTGAAGTAATCACGTTTGTTCCCTTGCACGGTGAAGCCGTTTAGGATTTCATCCGTGAGCTTATTCCGCGTTTCTGCTTCCAACCTTTTCGCTTCGAGAATTTGATCTGCCAAACCGGTTTCTATAAGATTGGCTACGATTTCTACATTAAAGTGGGATGTATTTAGATTTATGTTGTAAATCCCACGACTAATTTGATCATGTAATTTTGGGGCAACAGCCATGAACGCCACCCTCAAGCCCGCGCTTAAGGATTTAGACGTGCAATTAATATAAATGCTTTGCTCCGGAATGAATTGTGACACAGGAGCCAGTTCTGAATTTTTCAAAAAAGAGTAGGTATCATCTTCTATCAAAATCAAGTTATTTGCCTTAATAATTTCAGCTATCTTCTGTCGGCGTGAAATTGGCATTGTACATGTTGTAGGATTTTGACATTCCGGTATTAAATACAGTCCCTTTAAGCTTTCGTTTTTGCACGTTTTGCTTAGCATTGAGGGATTCATGCCATCTCTGTCCATTTCAACAGGAACCAAGCGAACGCCAAATGTACTGGCAAGATTTTTATACCCTGTGTAAGTAAGAGAATCCGTGCCAATTTTATCGCCAGGCTGAAACAATGAGATCATTGTAACCGCCAACGCATTTTGAGCGCCTGAAGCGATAGCGATATTTTCAGGTTTAACATTGATATGAAATCGTTTCAACCACTCACTTCCTATTTCACGGTGAGATATTTTCATCTTGGGTTCATCGTATTCCAAATACTTTCCGATTGTTATATTTTGAACCGTTTGTCTGATAGATTCGACCACAAGTTTATTTTGGCCATATAATGGTCGAATGGTCCCCATTTCAATTAATCCGTTATCTAATTCGTCATCCTGTGAAACTGCCGGAACATTTGCATCGGCAGAAATAAAAGTTCCTTTTCCGACGGTTGCATAGATCAATCCTTTTCGTTCGCAAAGCTTAAACGCTTTTGTCACGGTTGTGAGATTAATGTGAAGAAAATCTGCCAGTTCTCGTTGTGGGGGCAGTTTATCGCCCGGCTTTAGAACTCCATTCCTAATATCGGTATCCAAAGTTTCCATAATGGCTAAGTACATTGGCTTATCCGTTTGATTGATTTTAGGCATCCATGTTAAGTCGTCATAAAATGATTTCTGCATAAAGAACGCTCCTTTTGTAAGTCATACAATTATACCGTTGACAGCATACAATGTCAACATTATAATTAATTGTATTACAAATAAATGCGACAAGGAGTGGAAACAATGGATTCTGAAAGACTTGGACTCAACAGGAATCTTGCCCAGATGCTGAAAGGCGGCGTAATTATGGACGTCACCAATGCAAAGGAAGCTGCAATCGCCCAAGAATCAGGTGCAGTTGCTGTCATGGCTCTGGAAAGGGTTCCTGCCGATATCAGAAACGAGGGCGGAGTTGCCCGTATGAGCGACCCCAAAATGATAAAGGAAATTCAAAAAGCCGTATCTATTCCCGTTATGGCAAAAGTACGGATCGGCCACATCGCAGAAGCACAGATTCTTGAGGCTCTCGGCATTGATTTTATCGACGAGAGTGAAGTTCTGACCCCGGCAGATGAAATGTATCATATCGATAAATCGGCATTTAAAGTTCCGTTTGTCTGCGGTGCTCGAAATCTGGGTGAAGCTCTTAGAAGGATAGGCGAAGGGGCCTCCATGATCCGTACAAAAGGAGAGGCGGGTACGGGAAATGTCGTTGAAGCTGTACGCCATATGAGAACCGTAATGTCGGAGATCAGGGAGCTTTCCAATAAGCCAAAAGAGGAACTTATGACTTACGCGAAAGAAAACGGAGCGCCCTATGATTTGGTTGTATCGGTTGCGGAAAACAAGAAACTGCCCGTTGTCAATTTTGCCGCAGGAGGAATTGCGACTCCGGCTGATGCAGCTTTGATGATGCAGCTGGGAAGTGAAGGGATTTTCGTTGGATCCGGCATATTTAAATCCGATCATCCGCTCCCTAGAGCGAAAGCGATTGTAAAAGCAGCTGCGTATTATGACAAACCGGAAATTCTTGCCGAGGTAAGCGAAGGGCTTGGAGAGGCTATGAAAGGAATTGATATTAAAACAATAGCTCCCGAAGACCAGTTTGCTAAAAGGGGCTGGTAAAATGGCGAAAGACTTGCAGGTTGGGGTTTTATCCTTACAAGGTTCCGTCGAAGAACATAGAAGCATGCTGGGCAAAATCAAGAATGTTAAACCGATTGAAGTGAAATCCTTAACTGCATTGGAATCTGTCAATGGCATAATTTTACCGGGTGGTGAAAGCACAACAATATCAAAATTGCTTATCGAATTTGGCCTTTTTGAACCGCTGAAACAAAGGATAAAACAAGGTCTTCCCGTTTGGGGCACATGTGCAGGTATGATCCTGCTTGCTAAAGATGTAATCGGCGAAAATCCACACTTGGGGCTGATGGATATAACAGTCCGGCGAAATGCCTATGGTCGGCAAATCAACAGTTTTACCGTGTCGGAAAATATCCCAGCCCTATCAGAGCAGCGGATTGAGCTTCCTTTCATCCGTGCGCCATGGATTGAAAATGTCGGCAAAGATGTTGAAGTGCTTTGTTCCCTAAACAAACATATTGTAGCTGCAAAAGAAAGAAATATGCTTGTGACCTCTTTTCATCCCGAATTGACAGACTGTCTTGCCGTGCATCAGTACTTTATCGAGAAGATGATACGGGCGGTTGAAAATAATAAATGAATAATACATGTGATTCAAAGGCTTATGGAAGATTAGTTTTGATTGGAATTCAGTTCAGGCAAAAACTCGGGTAATTTTTTTGATTTGCAACGTAAATCAATGTCTCCCCTGTATCCGTTTAACGGCGTGATGTGGACTAAACTGTTGGTGCCTCAAGTTTCCGTCATGGTCCCGCCATTAACATGTAGTACTTGACCGGTTACAAAAGAAGAATCATCGCTTGCAAGATATATATATGTCGGAGCAAGCTCAAACGGCTGTCCGGCACGTTTCATTGGGGTATCCAATCCAAAAGTCTTTACATATTCGTCAGAAAAGCTTGAAACAATGAGCGGAGTCCAGATAGGCCCTGGGGCTACTGCATTTACGCGGATTCCTTTGGATACCAGCTGCAAGGCTAAGGAGCGGGTAAACGAAACGATTGCACCTTTTGTCGAGGAATAATCCACCAGCAACGGTTCACCTGCGTAGGCGGTCACGGATGCGGTTGATATAATGGAACTTCCAGGCTTCAGGTAAGGCAATGCTGCCTTTGTCATGTAAAAATTGGGGAAAATATTTGTTCGGTACGTATTTTCAAGCTGTTCGTCCGAGATGTCCGATATGCTTTTTTGAGGGAATTGAACCCCCTGGTTTAAAACCAGAATATCAATCTTTCCGAAGCGTTCCAGAACCTCCTCTACAATCTTTTCTGAAAAATCAGGCTGTCTCAGATCCCCTTCCACCAAAAGCGCGTGCTGACCGTAAAATTCCACAGCCTTTCCGGTCAATTCGGCATCCTGACGTTCACGAGGCGTGAAAACGATGGCAGTATCCGCCCCTTCTTTTGCAAATCCAATCGCGACGGCACGACCGATCCCGCTGTCTCCTCCTGTGATGATGGCAATCTTCCCCTTTAGCTTCTCACTGCTCTTATATTCTGTATTGTCGGAAATCGGGACAGGATTCATCAAATACTCCAGACCCGGCTGTACGTCCTGATGCTGCGGCGGAAACGTGATCGGCGTTTCAATACATTTCGTCTCATTGCCAAGATAAGGATAAGTGGGCACCATTACATATCTCTCCCTTGTATTTTTCTATAATAAGATATTCATGAGCGCCATAAAGGTGCTATGGAAGAGAAATAGGGCGGATTCGGTTTTAAGATCTTTATACAGTCCCATCGGATTTCTGTTGAGTTGGCGGCAGCTTTTCTGGAAAGGAAGAAGATATGTTTCCGCCTTGAGCTTTTAATGTGCGTTGAAACGTTTCCGGCGGCATGAAACGGGGCTCGGCAAGCGCAGGCGCTTTTAAATGATCCAAAAGTTTTAGTGCTTGATGAACCGACCGCTGACTGGATTTGATGGAACGCGTTCATTTTCGCAACCCGATTTCCAGTATCTCAATTCAAAGTGCGCCTCCACGAGTGTTCGCGCTAAATCAGAGGTTGAATGGACCGCACCCATTCCCCGGTTGGAAACCTGCTGTAGACGCGTCTTCCTTCTCCATCTGTTCAAGAATACCGCTGGTCAGTGTGATCCGCGGATCCGGCAAAGGGAGTTTCTGCAAAGCGACGATGACCTTCATGATTTTTGTCATAAAGGCCGGATAGATCTTCTGGTCGGCATTTTGGACCATCAGGATTTGCCCGTCGCTTCTATGGATTCAGACGGCATGACTATTTGTTTTTTGCTTCTGAGTGTCATTATAGGATTTGTTCCTTGGGAACGGGAACGCAGGCCATTGAATCACCTACTATTCAAGCTGAAAGAGAACGTCTACCTTACTCAGGCAGACGTTCTCTTTCATATTGCTTAACTGTTCATTTCGTTTTCCCAATCAAAATTGCCGGATTCTTCATAACACTTCGGCCAATGGCTGCACCATTCAGGAACAACAGGATTTTCCACGCGGTCTAGGCTCGGCGTGTACGGTTTAATATCCAAAACCGGCGAACCGTCAAACGCTTCAATATATGAAAGGCCAATCACTGCGTTTTCATGGTCGATGTAGGTTACCTGCACACAATCCAGCGCAATAGGGTTTGGGCGCATGGGTGAGCGGGTGGCAAAGGTACCGAGTACTTCGGGACTGTTTTTATAGGGTTTTATTTCTGAGAGTTTGCTTCTATTCTTCGGATTATCACACTCGGAAAACCACCATAAAATCTGAATATGGCTAAACCCATCCAACCCAGCGAGAGCAGAAGCATAAGTCTTGTCTAAAACAAGCCTTATGTCCTCACCGTGACACGCAATCATCCCAATCGTATTAACTTTTAGTTCTGCCATAAATACTATCTCCTTTTTGTTATATTTACGGCGCCGTTGATTTTAGTATAGCAGAAGTTTAGTACACTTCAAGCTTTTTTTAATGCGCGCTAAAGGTGTTAGACCGATATCGGCCTAACATCTTTAAGGCCGCGTAAAAACTAATACCGATAACTTCGGTAGAAACCAAGGCTCGTCCCCCTGTTTTAAGCGAAAATATCGGTCTAATTCTGAGTTACTTCAATCCTAAGAATTTCAACTTGTCATCTTCGGAAAGGCTGTCCCATTTTCTAGCGGGCTGATCGCCCAACATGTTGTTCATTGCTTCTACGGCCAAATATCCACATGGCCAAGGAGCTTGGCGATTTCCGGCAGTGAGAAATGCATCATCGGGAACCGGAACGATCCGTGGCTTGTCGCCCTTGCCGAAAAGCCGGACATATGGGTGTTTTCCATCCGTGATAACGTCGTTTGCCTTGACCGTGATCATCTCGTTTAAGCGCGCGCCGGTTGAAAACAAAAACAGAATAATGAAACGGTCTCTTACCCCGATTTTTGTAGGCTTCGGCTGCTCCAGAATCAATAGTATCTGGTCTTTGCTAAGCCAGTTGTGCCGTTTGGGATAAACCTTTTTGTGCTTTAAACCGGCAAGGCTGATTTGCAATGACGTCAGGTCAATGTTTTTGGAGGCCGCATATTTCACATATGCCTTTAGAGCGGCAAGATGGACATTTCTTGTGCCGACGCTGCTGTGATTGGAGACCCACCCGATGTACTCCCGAATCACCTTGTCGCTGACAAAATCAATGGTAATCGCGTCAACACCTTTTGAGTATTGTTCGGAAAGATATTGTCTAAAGGAATTTAGCGATTGCCGGTAGGTTTCCACTGTGCGCTCACTTTTGAGTTCAATCCGCATGTCATGAATGAAATCCCTAACATATTTAAAAAACATAACCGTTTGGCTATTCTTCGACATACACGACACAGTAAACGAGGGATACCCGTAAAAGGCTATCTCTCATTCCATTTCAGCTCAATGAAAACACAAACCCGAAAATAAAATTTTTACAGTTAGTATAATCTCCAATTAAGTTACATACTGAAAATTATAGTATTTTCTCCATGCAGACGGAATCTGGCATATCTTTGTATTGCCCGAAATTTTTAATTTTAAAATAACCAATGGACCTGTATAATTTCATTGCGGCAATCAATGGCTCACCGGACTCCAGTACAAATTTTTTATAGCCTTGTTTCTTTGCGCTTTGCTCCAACAATTCCATCAACTTTTTTGAAATATTTTTTCCGCGATATTCTTCCTTGATGAATACGCGTTTTACCTCTGCCGTTTCAACATCATAATGCTTAAAACTTGCACAACCTATAGGTTTATCCCCGTCGTAAACGATAACAACATTGTGAATATCATCTAATTGATTATATGGAATATATTGCAAACGGTTTTCTTCTCCGCCAACCAATTTATTCAGAAATTCATCCAGTTCATGGCACAATAAAATAAAGTCTGGTTCAGACCCATTTGTATATTTATATCTCATATAGAAATTTCTCCTCAAGTTTCTGTTTGTCTAATGAAATAATAAACTCTGAATCCATAATACCATGCTTTTCCACATAAAAAAAGACATACCTCTCCCCTTGGCGGAAGATATGTCTTTTTTTGGTCGGAGTAAAATTATAGGACTTGGAGAAATCCAGTATTATCAACGGTTTGCGGGCAATCTGCAAGCAGCATTTACGCCCCGGCTAGATTGTTCTATCAATTACTATCACTTGCGTGATCACATCCCGCAGCCTGTCTTTGCCAACCTTATATTCCAGTACTTCATCAGCGGTATCGCACCATTTTTCATATGAACCATCTGTTTTTGCAATACAATAGCGGTTTCCATCCCAAAAGATTCCATATTGTTCAGAATGCCATTCCAAAACGACTTCACCATGGAACCGCATGCATTCTTTAAAATCGCTGATTGTTTTAAAGCAATCGTCTTCTAATTTATTATCTGCTATTTTCATAATATCAAAGATACCTCCGCGCTTTGACTTAAACTCCGGTACATTACCATCAAAATAATTGATTGCCGGTTCGAAATCAGGATGTTCGTCTGGGCTATCCCAATTAACCTTATGGTCATGCGGATTGCTATGATATTTGGAATTCGGGGCAGTGGTGTGATGCCGTTCCAAAGATGCCTTCCCATTGTCACCAATTTTTGTTTCAAACTTTGTTCCATCTTTTTTGTAAGAGACCTTAATTTCTCCGGGCTTTCCCCATAATCTTGCTTCGAATTCGTTATGGGGTTTCCATTTGGCACCATAAGCGCTACCCATCCCGGCTTGTACAATGCTATTATAATTCCTGCTATTCTCATTTACAACATATCCGCTTTTAATAATGAGATTGCTCCCTGCCGGAAGGGGTGCTTCCCCGCAGATGTATTTCGCATATATGGACGGCGTGTACGGGGCGTCGCCCATATATCTCCACGAGCTTAGTTCATAGTCGACAAACACAATATCGCCCTGCATCTCGGGGAATGGCGTATTGTAGCAGATTATTTTTTCCGGTTCGATCCGGCGGAGCATCTCGTTATAGCCCTTTAGGAAAAACTCTTTCTGGTCCTGGCGGTTGTCGTGTTCCGACACCATATAGGTTGACACCGCAACTACGGAACCCTTTTCAATTCCGTCAAAGCAGAACTCAAACGTATTTTCGTGTCCCCAACTAATGGTGGGAACGACGCGAATCCCTTTCGACGCAAAATAGGCTCCGCACCAACGGTTTCGGAATGTATTGTAAAGCTGCAAAACCGGTGCCATCTCTACATACATACTAAAGTCAGGAGAAAGCACCGCACGATAGCATTTCAGCTTTTCCAGATCGGTATCGGGATTCTTCCAGACACGCTCAAATTTGTAATCGTACAGAAAGAAATGGACCATGCGGTTGACATGTTTTGTATCATTTGTGCCGATTTTATCAAATCCAATGAAAAGCAGACCATTGAAATCATCGGGTTGAATTTGAAATTTAGGGATAATCGGAATTTGCAGCTTTCCTTTCCCTTTGAACTGATTGCGAAGGAAAAGAGGACTCGTACGATACTTATAATTTTCTTCGGTCATCTAGTTGCCTCCTTTAAGATAGGAAAAACATCCTTTCACTTAACCCGCAAAAAAAGTGAAAGTTTCCCTAAAAAGGGCAACTTTTTAAAAATTTATTGAAAAACTGCCGTAGCGTTGGACGTGATCACTTAAAAACCCTTTTAAAGACGTAAAAAACAAAAAATATTTGCATAAAAAAATGGGTAAGTCCTATAAGGACTTACCCATGGTCCGAGTGACAAGACTTGAACTTGCGGCCTCTAGACCCCCAGTCTAGCGCGCTACCAACTGCGCCACACCCGGAAACAACGTTATTTATTTTACCACATCCGCCCTGAAATTGCAAGCAAAAAACAGAAAACAGCCGGTTTTTGCGGTAGAAGCGGCCACCGGCTGTTTTACACGGTTCTCGATTAGTCGTTATCTCTGCCTTCGCCGAAAAAGCGGTTATGAATCGCCGCGACTGCCTTATCCGTATCCGCACGGTCGATCAAAACGGAAATTTTAATCTCGCTGGTGGAAATCATATGGATATTGATATCAGCCGCAAAGAGCGCTTCAAACATGCTTGCAGCCGTACCCGAATGAGTTTCCATGCCGGCGCCCACAATCGAAACCTTTGCCACGTCCTCATCGTACACAACCGACGTAGCGCCGATCAGTTCCACATACGGGTCCAGAATCGCGATGGTCTCCTTCAGGTCCGCGCGATGGACGGTAAATGTGATATCTTTGGTTCCGTTCCGGCCAACCGATTGGAGGATAATATCAATATTTATATTTTTTGCGCCGATTTTAGAAAATATTTTAAACGCAAGACCGGGCCTGTCAGGAACCCCAATGATGGATACGCGCGCGACATCCTCATCTTTCGCGACGCCGCTGATCAGCATTTTCTCCACTTTCGTAGCCTCCTTTACAATTGTGCCGGGCTTTTTTGTCATGCTCGAAAGAACTTCAAGCTCAATTCCGTAACGCTTTGCCATTTCGACGGAACGATTATTCAACACCTGCGCGCCCAGTGAGGCGAGCTCCAGCATCTCGTCATAAGAAATCACGTCAAGCTTTTTGGCATTCTTTATCTTTCGGGGATCCGCAGTAAACACGCCCTCGACGTCCGTATAAATCTGGCACAAGTCGGCGTTCATCGCAGCCGCAATTGCGACAGCGCTCGTATCGGAACCGCCGCGGCCCAGAGTCGTCATATCGTCGTAATGGTTGATTCCCTGAAAACCTGTTACGACAATAATATTTTTCTTATCCAATTCTTTTTTGATCCTGTCCGGTGTAATCCGCTTGATTCTGGCACTTCCATACGCCGTGCTGGTATGAAACCCCGCCTGCCAGCCCAGCAGGGAAACCACGGGATAGCCGAGCTTTTCAATCGCCATCGCCATCAAAGAGGCAGAGATCTGTTCACCCGTCGTTAAGAGCATATCCATTTCCCGCCGCGAGGCGTTGGGATTGATTTCATGCGCTTTTGCAATTAAGTCGTCCGTGGTGTCCCCCTGCGCGGAAACCACAACGATCACATCGTTTCCCTTTGCATAGGTTTTGGTCACAATGTCCGCCACATTGAAGACCCGTTCTGCATTTGCAACCGAGCTTCCGCCGAATTTCTGGACAATCAGACTCATAAGGTTCCGTCCTCCTATCAAGCTAAGTTATTCCATTGAAATGATTGCACCCTGTGGGTCAGTATTGAGCACCTGTACCTGCCAGCCATCAATTTCTTTTTCCCGAAGCCGCGCAACGGCATATTTTGAAAATGTCTCGGCTCCTTCCGTCGGAATCATCGAAATAATCGTCGGACCCGCGCCGCTTATGTACGTTCCGAGCGAACCAAGTTCGTAGCTCAAGCGGAATACGTCGTCAAGGTTTGCAATCAGTCCGGAACGGTAGGGCTGATGGATTTTATCCTGAACGGCGACGCGCAGGTTTTCAAGCCGTCCCGAAAACAGAGAAGCCGCCATCAAAGCCGAGCGGGACAGATTGTAAACCGCATCGCTCCTGGAATATTCCTTCGGCAGAACGGAGCGTGCTTTTTCCGTCTTTAATTCAAACGGAGGAACGAAAAGAGCGAACCGGATTTTTTCGGAGACCGGAACGCTGACGCTGTAAACACGGCCCGCCTCAATCGCTGAAGCCGCCAGGCCGCCTTCAATCGCCGGCGTCGTGTTGTCGGGATGGCCCTCAATCTCAGCAGCCAGATTAATCAGGTCCTGACGGCTCAACGGACTGCCAAGCATGCGGTTTGCCCCAAGAATGCCGGCCACAATGCAGGCGGAGCTGCTGCCGAGCCCGCGCGCCATCGGTATATTGTTGAGCTGGATGATTTTCATCCCGGGCAGCTTGTGTCCGCAAAGGTCGTACAGGCGTTTCGCGGCCCAGTAAATCAAATTCGTCTCATCGGTCGGCACCTCAATATTATCTTTGCACGAAATATCAATCAGATCCGATTCTTCCATCCAGACCTGATTGTATAACGTCAGGGCAATGCCGAGAGAGTCAAAACCGGACCCAAGGTTGGCGCTGGTCGCCGGTACCTGTATTCGTATCATATAACAACAACCTCACATTTTACACTTCGCCGATTCGAATCGTATTCTGTATTTGAACCCCAAGCCCGGACAGGGCTTCAAGAGCTTTGCGAATTTCTTTTTCCGGTGATTTTTTCGTAACAAAAGCAATTTCCCCGGGCTTGCTGCCTTTCCGGGTCAGGCGGTCGACGGCACCAAGCTGATTTTCAATATTTTTAAATGCCAGAGTTTCATCCTCCGTCACCGCCCGCACATACATTGCAACGTGATTCTCCAGATAATCCTCCACGTAATCGGGCGAGCCCTCGTCCCAATAAAGATATTTTCTCGCCTTAAAGTGTTTGACACAGTCGATGACATCTGCCACCACGGCGCTGGCTGTGGGGAATTTGCCGGCTCCCTTGCCATAGAAAACCACGTCGCCGGTGGAATCGCCCCGTACCAGAATCCCATTGAAGACATCGTCAACATTGGCAAGCTGACTGTCTCTCGAAAGAAACATCGGACAGACAATCACCTGTATTTTTCCGCTGTCCATCATTTTGACCTGTCCGATCAGCTTAATGACTCCGCCCCATACGTCCGCGTATTCAACATCTTCGAGGCGGATTTTGGAAATCCCCTCGGTATGCACCTGTTCCGGATAAACATGCTTTCCATACGCCAGGGATGCAAGGATGCATATTTTTCTGCAGGCGTCCATTCCCTCTACGTCGGCCGCGGGATTGCGCTCCGCATATCCCAACTTCTGCGCAAGAGCAAGCGTGTCGGCAAATGTTGTTTTCTCCCGAATCATCTTTGTCAGAATGAAATTGGTTGTTCCGTTTAAGATTCCGGCGATTTCAACCACATCGTTCGCCGCAAGGCATTGGCTGATCGGACGGATAATCGGGATTCCTCCGCCGACGCTTGCTTCAAACAAAAAATTTAAATTGTTTTTTTGCGCCAATTCGAGCAGTTCGGCTCCCTTTGCCGCAACCAGCTCTTTGTTCGAAGTAACAACGCTTTTCCCGTTTTCCAGACATTTTTTTACATAGTCAAACGCCGGATGCAGCCCGCCCATCACTTCCACTACTATATGGACGTCCGGATCATTCAGAATTGCATCAAAAGATTTCGTAAAGCTGCGTTCATATGGACTGCCCGGAAAATCCCTTAAATCCAGAATGTATTTTACACGGATCTGTTCCTTTGCACGCCCGGCGATACTGTCAGCATGCTTATCAAGCACCTCCACTACGCCGGAGCCGACAGTGCCGTATCCCATAACCGCTATTTCCACCATTGTCAGCACTCCTTTAACTCTCTCTGCCTTCCCGCATCAGGCTGTTTCGAATCTTCATTTCATTGAAAGACCATTTAAAATGAAAGTCGCCTGACGTTCGGCTGCACAAAACTTTATTGACTAGTTTAACATGAATCGGTCCTCGATTCAACCGTCACGCATAAAAATCATTCATCCGGGCTGATGCTGTCCTGGCGCCACGACTGGTCGTCCGGTTTTGAGACGCCTTGCCGGGAAGAGGCTTTCGAACTGTTTTTATTCCCTTTCGAAGAGGTTTCGGAAGAGTGTGTACCCGATTCCGTGCCGGAATCCGGCTGCTGAGAGGGCAACTCAGGGAAATCGTCGCCGGCTTGCGACGAATCGCCGGTCGACGATGAATTTCCGGCTGCCGATGAGGAACTATCCGTTTCGGAACCGGAGCCCCCGTGGTCTATATTACAGGTTGCCGGCAGTTTGTTAATATCATACCAGCCGGTTTTTGTCTCCGTACAGACACCGGGATTTGCCAGCAGGCCGCTTTCCACGCAGAATTTGAAGGGACGCACGTTCTGATCCAAATCGAATTCTTTCTTTTCCTTCCCCTTCAAGTACTGGGTCATAATGTTTTTCCAAACGGTTTTTGCAACCGGCGTTTCATATTTTGTCAGAACCTTCGGGGTCCGGTAACCGGTCCAGACTCCGGCCACCGCGTAAGGGGTCCCGCCGACGAACCAGCTGTCCTTGTTGTCGTTGGTCGTCCCCGTTTTTCCGAAAACGTCCCATCCGCTGATGTTCGCGGCAATACCCGTGCCATGCGCCATCACATTATTCAGAAGCTTATGCACAACGGTGGCCGCCGAGGAGGATATGGACTGAACCGGAACCTCGTTCCGGTTATCGACAATCACATTGCCGTCGTGATCCTGTATATAATAAAAGGTATAAGGTTTATAAAATTTTCCGCCGTTTCCAAACATCTGGAATCCGGCCGTCATTTCTTTTACCGTAATTCCCTGCGTCATTCCACCGACCGCCATAGCTGCAAGCGTGTTATCGGCGGGTTCCAGCGACGTAAAACCAAGCTTTTCCCTCAGGAAATTAAAACTGACGTTCGGGGTGAGCATTTTGTCAACTTGTACCGACGCTGCGTTATATGACTGTTCCAGCGCTTTTTCCACCGTGATGATACCATGGTATCGATTGTCCCAGTTGGCCGGGCCCGGCTGTCCGTTCTTCCAGTTGGGCAGCGGTTCATCGTTGACAAGGGAAGAGTAATTGATCAGGCCCGCGTTCACCGCCGGCCCGTAAACGGCAAGCGGCTTGATGGAAGACCCCGGCTGCCGCTTTGCATCTGTCGCAAGGTCAAACAAACGGTTGCTTTCCTTTTTGCCCTTGGAACCGACAATCGCAAGAACGCGCCCATTGTAATCCATCGCGACATACCCGCCCTGAAGATTCGGGTAAGCGGAAGGAAATGTCTTTCCGTCGTTGAAAACATTCTCCGCAGTTTCTTGCAGGTCCGAATTCACAGCGGAGTATATTTTAAGTCCCCCGTGGTAAATCATATCGATCGCTTTGTCGGAAGAGCAGCTGTAGGTTTCCATCAGACTGTTTTTAACGTCTTCAAACACCGCCTCCGTATACCAGTTCCAGACCGAATTTTCATCCACAACGTCTTCGGCTTTCTTGCCGACGAATTTCATGTTTTCGGATTCCTTTACGGCTGCCTGATATTCTTCGTCCGTGATTTTCCCCTGATCGTGCATCGCCTTCAAAACCGTCTGCTGACGATCTTTGTTTTTTTCGGGATGGGTCAGCGGAGAATAGGCTGTAGGATTTTGTGTGATGCCCGCAATGGCCGCGCACTGGGCGATATCGCAGTCCTGAATATTCTTACCAAAATACAAATTTGCGGCAGTCTGAACGCCGTTGCATCCGCTTCCGAAAGGGACGACGTTTAAATAAGCGCCAAGGATCTCTTCTTTGGAATATTTTTTCTCCAGATTAAGCGCGCGGAAAATTTCCTTTACCTTGCGCGTCAGGCTGACCTCATTGTCACCCGTAATATTTTTAATCAGCTGCTGGGTAATAGTCGAGCCGCCATAGCTGCCGCCGTTGGACTGAAAAATGTCGAAAAGATTAATGGCCGCTCCGAAAGTCCGCTTCCAGTCGACCCCCTTATGCTCCCAGAAACGCTTGTCCTCAATGGCGACGATCGCGTCCTTCATCGCCTTCGGAATTTTATCGTAATCCACCCAGATACGATTTTCACTGCTGTAGAGGCTTTGATATTTTACAGGATTCGACGCGTCGTCGTTTGGTCCGTTCACATAAATAAAACTGGTATAGTTGAGCTGCAGTTTATGAAGATCGTAATCGACCGATTCATTCTTCATGCTGTAAATGTACGAAAAAAGAGACACGGAAACAATGGCCCCCGCGATCACAAAAACGGTAATTATCGTTGTTATGCACCGAAGAATCATTTTAAAAACAGATTTAGCGGTTGAAACGTTCTCCTTGTCCACGTTCCGACCGCCAGCATATTTACTGATGTCGGTTTTTCTCATCCATACCACCCCCTTATATCATAATATTTGCTGTTTTTTCAATTGAATGAATAAGTTACCAAATTTTTCAAATAATATTCACAGAGGTGATCTATTTGAAAAAAACTTCTATGCTCCTGCTCTGCGTGATTGCCCTGCTGACTGTTTTGGTCGTTTTGGGGCTTCCGCATTGGAACCGGCAGTCCGGATCCAGCTCCGCGCCCGATTCGACCGCGTCAAGTAATTTTACCTCAATTGAGCCTTCAAGTCAAGAAAGCAGCGCTATTATCGCCGCAGCAAGCAGACAGAACGAGGATTTATATATTGTCAGGGAATTTGACGGGCACATTGGAGTATTCCGTGAAGGGGACAAGCTCCCCTTTGAAGAAATTGACATCGACGTAAGTATCTTTCCCGAAGAGGACCAAAAGCTTCTTCACGACGGCATACAGGCCAGGGGCACCGCGGAACTCACCCGTGTAATTGAAGACTATGAAGGCTGACGGCAGAAAAAAACGGACTCCGCCCAAAAAAGCGGAGTCCGTTTGCTGTGTCTCTTTCTCAGATGGAAATGCGATGCGCAATCTCATACAGGTTTTTGTCAAACACGCGCTTCATGTTAAGTGCTTCAGAAATATCCAGATCCACAATTTTGCCGCCCTGCATTACAATTACGCGGTTCCCCTTGCCCTTGTAAAGCAGAGTCGCCGCAACCGAACCCATTTCGCTGCCGACCACACGGTCGCGCAGAGTCGGCGATCCGCCGCGCTGAACATGACCAAGGATGGTTGCTCTGGACTCGATGCCGGTGGCTTCCTGAATGTCCTGCGCCAGTTTTTCGACTCCCCCGACGCCCTCCGCAACAATGATGATAAAATGCTTTTTCCCTGTTTTCTGGGTAAAGCGCATGCGTTCGATAATGTCTTTCTGAAAATCGTACGGAACCTCCGGAACAAGAATGCTTGTGGCGCCAACCGCAATACCCGCCTGCAGAGCGATATCTCCGCATCGGCGGCCCATGACCTGAACAACGCTGCAGCGGTCGTGCGATTCCATTGTATCCCTGAGCCGGTCCACCATTTGGACGGCGGTATTCATCGCCGTGTCGAACCCGATGGTGTACTCGCTGGAAGCAATGTCGTTGTCGATGGTCCCCGGAATTCCAATGCAGCGGATTCCGGACTCCGTCAAATCCCTTGCCCCGCGGAAGGAACCGTCACCGCCGATTACCACTACTCCGTCGATTCCAAGGCTGCGGCAGGTGGAAGCCGCCTGCTGAACACCGGCGGGCGTATTGAATTCCGGACTGCGGGCCGTATATAAAATAGTACCCCCGCGGTGGATGATATCGGAAACGCTCCTTAGGTTCATTTCAACAACTTCTCCGCTGAGAAGACCGTTAAAACCGCGTTGAATTCCCATTACCCTCACGCCGTGGGACAGGCCCGTGCGAACAACCGCACGCACGGCAGCATTCATGCCGGGCGCGTCTCCGCCGCTCGTCAAGACGGCGATTGCCTTTGAAGACATATTCAAATCCCTCCAAATTAACGTAAACTACAAATCATTATGTCTCTATAGTTATTATAATCGAAAGGATCCGCCGTTATCAACCGAAAGATATGGACGGAAGTTTCCGTTATATGGATAATTGTTTCTAATCCTCCACAATCGCCACATTTTTTTCGCCAAGCAGCTTTTTCAGCTCGCGAAGCAGAACATCATTCAAACCGACACGCATGGAAAGCGGCGCATGAAACAGCCGGCGGGAATCCGCAAAAAAAACATACAGCGGAGTGGATCCGTCAAAAACGGCAAGGTACTTTTTCGCCTTCTCATACTGCGGACTGTCTTCTCCCGGCACCTTTAAATACAAGCCCGGCGGGCTTGTTCTGCCGGAAGAACGTCCTGCTTCGCCCGGCGCGGATGAAACCGGTTTGACGGATTCGCAGATCAGCTTGGGGTCCTCGTCCTCGCGGATGCTGACACGTGCCTGGATCAGAAGGATTTTTCCCTCCGCAATCCATTCCGCGTATTCGGAAAGGGTTCTTGGAAACACCAGCATTTCCAACGAACCGAACATGTCCTCCACCGTCGCAAAGGCCATCGTGCTGTCACTTTTGGTCACTTTGACGCGAACTTTGGTCAGGATTCCAAGCACGGTAATCCGCTGCCCGTCCTTCATCGCGCCGCTGCCGTCCTGCGCGCCCTCCAGCACGTCGCTGAGCCGCGTCGCGTGCAGTTTCTCATACGCATCCGCATACTCCGCCATCGGATGTCCGGACAAATAAAGACCGGTAACCTCTTTCTCCATCGAAAGCTTGTCGGAAGCCGGAAGGTCCGGCAGGTCGTCCAATCTGAATTCTTCCGTCCCGGTTTTCGCGGAGGAATCGAAAAAACCGATCTGCCCTTCGACATTCCGCTTTTTATCGGCGTCAAGGTAGTCGAGAACGGAATCGGAGCCGGAAAGCATTTGCCTGCGGTTGGCGCCGAGGCCGTCCAGCGCCCCGCATTTTATTAGGCTTTCCAAGGTTCTGCGGTTCATACCGTCGTACACGCGGCGGACAAAATCAAAGAAGGACCTGTATTTTCCCCGCTCCTCCCTCTCGCTTACAAGTCCGTCGATGAATCCTCGCCCGAGGTTTCGCACCGCCAGCAGGCCGAAACGAATGTCCTTTCCGGATACGGTAAATCCGGCGGCGCTTTCATTGACATGGGGCGGCAGCACGCGGATTCCCAGGCGCAGGCATTCCGCGATATAGGCGGAGAGCTTATTGTTGTTGTCCAGCACGCTGGTCATCAGCGCGGCCATATATTGACGGGGATAATGGCATTTGAGCCATGCGGTCTGATAGCTGAGGAAGGCATAGGCCGCCGCGTGCGATTTATTGAACGCGTAGGAGGCAAAGCTCTCCATTTCGCTGAACACCGCTCGCGCCGTCTGTTCGTCGACGCCGCGCCGCGCGCAGCCTTCCACCTCCACATTTCCGTTTTCATCCGTCAGGCCGTGCAGAAAGATTTCGCGTTCCCGTTCCATTACGTCCTTCTTCTTTTTGCTCATCGCGCGGCGGACGATATCCGCTCTGCCGAGCGAGTAGCCCGCAAGGGTGCGAAAAACCTGCATCACCTGTTCCTGGTACACAATACAGCCGTAGGTGACGTCCAGAATCCCCTTTAAGAGCGGATGGCGGTAAGTCACCTTGGCGGGATTGTGCCGGTTTTCAATATAGCGCGGAATCGACTCCATCGGCCCCGGCCGGTAAAGCGAGATCACGGCGATCAGGTCCTCGATCTTTTCCGGCCCGAGCTGCGCGATCACATTCCGCATTCCCCCCGATTCAAACTGAAACACGCCGTCCGTCTTTCCCTCGGAGAGCATTCGGTAAACCTCAGGATCATCAAGCGGGATGTCCTCCATTCTGAATCCGGGCTGTTTTTCCGCGATCATCTCTTCCGCGTCGTGAATCACGGAAAGGTTCCTCAGCCCGAGAAAATCCATCTTTAAAAGGCCGAGTTCCTCCAGCGTCGTCATCGTGTACTGGGTGACGATAGAATCCCCGTTTTTTGCAAGCGGGACATACTCCGCAACCGGCCGGTCCGTGATCACCACGCCGGCGGCATGTGTGGAGGCGTTGCGCGGCATGCCCTCCAGCTGACGGGCCATGTCGATCAGCGCGTGGACCTGCGGATCCGTATCGTACCGCTGCCGGAATTCGCCGGAAGCCTGCAGGGCCTTGTCCAGCGTAATGTTCAGCTCCGACGGAACCAGCTTGGCGATGGTATCCACCTGCGCGTAGGGAATCGCCATCGCCCGTCCGACGTCCCGGATGGAACCGCGGGCCGCCATGGTTCCGAACGTCACGATCTGTGCAACGTGATCCGCGCCGTATTTCCGCACGACGTAATCGATCATTTCCGGCCTGCGCTCATCCGAAAAATCGATGTCGAAGTCCGGCATGGAGACACGTTCCGGATTCAGGAACCGTTCGAACAGCAGATTGTATCGGATCGGGTCGATTCCCGTGATTCCGATGCAATAGGCGGCAAGACTTCCCGCGCCGGACCCTCTGCCCGGGCCTACGGGGATTCCGGCCTCTTTCGCATAGCGCACAAAGTCGTGTACAATCAGATAGTAGTTGACATAACCCATTTTTTCGATGGTGTCCAGCTCATATTCCAGGCGATCCACGATGGTTTGATCCGGTTGCTCCCCATAATGCCGGTGCAGACCCTCATAGCACCGCTCGCGGAAATACGCGGTGTTCTCCTGCCCGTTCGGGGTTTCAAACCGGGGCAGCTTTGTTTTGCCGAACTCGAACTCCACGTTGCAGCGTTCCGCGATTTTCACGGTGTTGTCCGCCGCTTCCGGGCAATCCGGGAACAGCGCGCGCATTTCCTCCTCCGTTTTGAAATAAAACTGGTCGCTTCCGAACTCCATGCCGTCCTTGTCCTCAACGGTATGGTTCGTCTGGATGCAAAGCAGGATGCGGTGCATCGCGCTGTCCTGCGGACTGATGTAGTGGCAGTCGTTCGTTATTACAAGCGGGATTCCCGTTTCCCGGGAAATCTGTCGGATGGAGGGGTTCACCAGCTTCTGCTCCCGCAGTCCGTGATCCTGAAGCTCCAGATAAAAGTTTCCCCTGCCGAAAATCTCATCGTACCGCAGAGCGGCAGACTTTGCCCCGTCATAATCGCCCGCGGTCAAATTGCGCGGAATTTCACCGGCCAGACACGCGGAGAGGGCAATCAGTCCTTCATGGTACTGCCGGAGCAGTTCAAAATCGACGCGCGGCTTGGAGTAAAAGCCCTCCGTCCACGAACGGGAGACCAGAGCGATCAGGTTCTGATAGCCGGTGTTGTTCTCGCAAAGCAGAACCAGATGCCGGTGTTCGGAGTCCAGACCGTGAACCCGGTCAAAACGGGTGCGCTGCGCAACATATACTTCGCAGCCGATAATCGGCTTAATCCCCCGTTTTTTCGCGGCCTTATAAAAGTCGACCGCGCCGTACATGACGCCGTGGTCCGTTACCGCGACCGCCGGTGCGCCGCGCTCCGCCGCGGTATCGACCAGCCGTTTGATGCGGCAGGCTCCGTCCAGAAGGCTGTATTCGCTGTGTACATGCAGATGGACGAACAAAACGCCCCTCCTCCTTGCTTTTAAAAGTTATCGTGCGGGTTCGTTCCGCATACGGTTCAGATACCGCTTCGTATAAGGACAGGCGGCAATACACCGACCGCAAAGCGTAATTTCCTGATGAAGCTTCTCCGCCGCCAGCTTTCTCGCGGCCTTGCGGCAGGCCAGAGGATCGAAGAATTCGTCCCGGTCCATGCCGACGTGCCAGAGTCTGCCGGAAACCGCATGTCCGGGGCAGGCCCGCCCGCAGGCCGTACAGGACCCGCAGCGGGATTCGTCAATCGGTTCGGCACAGGAAAGAGGAGCATCCGTTGTCAGGGACGACAGACGAACCGCCGGACCGAATTGCTCGGTTACCAGCAGCGCGCATTTCCCGATCCAGCCGATTCCCGCCCGCGTTGCAACCGTTTTATGGGGAAGCGCGGTGCGATAATTTCCGAATTCCCTGACCGCCGCCGTCGTCTGACTCCGTGCCCGGTATCCGCTCCTGGTCAGGTAATCCGCGCCGGCCGCCACAATTCGGTCCAGTCGTCGGTTCAGCTCAAAATAAGCGTCGTAGTAAATCCCCGCAGGGCCGTTCGGAAGCGAGGCGATCACCTCCGCCGGAAGCGAAACGGCGACCGACACGCCGAGCGGCAGTTCCTCCGGGGCCGCGGCGGCCAGGCTGCCGACGCCCGCAAGCTCCGCGCCCTCTGAAAAAAGAATTTCTCTCAGTTCCTTATTAAGATCAATCATGGCTCTCGCCTTCTGTTGCCGGCAGGCGGTCTGCAAGTTCCATTATCCGGCGAAGCCTGTGATTAACCCCGGAACGGCTCAGCGGCGGGTCCAGCTTCTGCCCCAGCTCCCGCAGGGACAAATCCGGGTTCCGGTATCGAAGAATCGCCAGCTCCCTCAGTTCCTCCGGCAGCGCCGATACGCCGCCGCCCGCAAATATCTTTTTCAGCGCCATCAGCTGTCCCGCGGCGGCGGAAGCGGTTTTTTCTATATTGGCGGCTTCGAAATTCGTCTTGCGGTTGACATTGTTCCGGACTTCTTTGAGCATGCGGACCTGAATCAGCTCCATGGCGGCGTTTCCGGCTCCAAGAAACGTCAGCAGATCTGAAACATGCTCGCTCCCCTTCAGATAAACAACATAAGAGCCCTTTCGGTTCAACATTCCCGGGTTTACATCCAGTTCGAAAATGTCTGTCAGGAACGCGGTGAGGTCGCGGGCAAGGTTCCGGTAAGGGACTACAAATTCCAGCCGGTAATCCCTGGATGGGTCGGTAACAGTACCGCAGGAAAGGAACGCTCCCCGCAGAAAGGCGGAGCGGCAGCAATCATTTTCCAGATTGGCAAGGTTGATCCGCAGGCTGATTTCCCTGCCGGTATGGCCAAGTTGATTAAGCACCTGCTCAATCTGATTTTCCCCGGGAACCGAAACCGTATAGGCGCTTTTCCGGTCTCCTTTGCGCGGAGATACGGACACGTCCGCAAAGGCGCCGGTTATTCCGGCCGTTAGCTCCGCGGCGCGTCTGGCCGTCTCTCTGTTCTCCGTCGTCAAAGTGATGGACTGCGCCGAAAAACATCTGCCAAAAAGCAGAAGGCCGTAACATTCCGCTTTTCGGCAGCAGTCCGCCGCCTGGATGCGGCACAGTTCTGTTTTGGTATTCGAAGAAAACGACATGGCTTCCTCCCGGATTTTATTGTTTCTGGATATCCCGGTGATTGACGCTTGTCCGCAGGTTCTGCTGCAGCAAATGGTTGTAGAGAAGCTCCGCGAGCGTTACGGAACGATGGTGCCCGCCGGTGCAGCCTATTGCAACGACAAGCTGGCTTTTTCCTTCTCCGCAATAGAGCGGTATCATGTAGTCGATGAGGTCCATGAATCGCCGGACAAAGCCCTTGGTCTGGTCCCATTTCATGACATAGCTGCGAACCGGTTCATCCAGCCCCGTCAGATTTTTCAGTTCCTCCACATAATAGGGATTCGGAAGGCAGCGGACGTCAAAAACAAGGTCCGCCTCGGCCGGCACGCCGTATTTGAACCCAAAGGAAATACAGTGGATCATCAGCGCGTCGGAGGCATCCCCCAGAAACAGGCCGGAAATCCGCTTTTTCAGCTGCGCGGGGGAAAGCAGCGAAGTGTCAATGACATAATCCGCCCGTTCCTTCACAAGCCGAAGCACGTCGCGTTCCAGCCGGACGGCCTGATCCAGAGAGCCAAGACAGTTGTCGGCAAGCGGGTGCTTGCGCCGTGTTTCTTTAAACCGGTTGACCAGAACATAATCGTTCGCGTCCAAGAAAAGCACCTTGTAATCCTTGCCGTCGGATTTCATCTGATCCAGCGTTTCCAGAAGACTGGAGAACATGTCGCCTCCCCGGATATCCGTCACGACCGCGACATGCGAGAGGGTTCCCTTTGCCTGCCGGGAAAGCTCATAAAAGGTCGGGATCAGCTTTGGGGGAATATTGTCAGCACAGTAGAAACCGATGTCCTCCAGCGCATCCATCGCGCGGGATTTTCCCGCTCCGGAAAGTCCGGTTACGATTAAAAACTCCATAAGATCCTCCGGGTTATCAGCCAATTTGTTTCACTTCGCATTCCAGTCGGACGCCGGCTTCACGGTAAACGGTTTCCTGGATCAGTTCAATCAGCCGAAGCACGTCGCCGCAGGTGGCCCCGCCGGAATTCACAATAAAACCGGCGTGCTTCTCGCTGACCATGGCCCCGCCGACGCGCCGTCCCTTCAGCCCGCACTGTTCAATCAGAGTCCCCGCGTAGTGGCCGGGCGGACGTTTAAAAATGCTGCCGGCGCTGGGCACTTCAAGCGGCTGTTTGGATTTTCTCCGGTCATACAGTTCCTGCATCGTGGAGGAGATCTGTTCCGGGTCGCCCGGGCTCAGCTTCAGGCGAAGAGAAGTAATGATAGATCCGTTTCCGGAATAGGCGCTTCTGCGGTAGCCGTACTGAAGATCCCCGCCCCGCAGGATTCCCGCCTCTCCCGTCTGAGTCACGTGGCTGCACGCGGTAATTACTTCGCTCATGGAGTGATCGTACGCCCCGGCGTTCATAAATGCCGCGCCGCCCGCGGAGCCGGGGATTCCCCACGCGAATTCAAGGCCCGTCAGAGAATGATTTTTTGCAAAATTGCATAAGCCGGCAAGAGAAATTCCCGCCCCGCATTCCAGTTCATTTTCACCGCACGGCTCAATTCTCTGAAATCCTTTGCCCAGAGAAACAACGCTTCCCCTGATTCCCGCGTCGCTGACCAAAAGGTTCGACCCGTTGCCAAGGGGATACAGCTTTATGCCGAGATCCCACGATTTACGGGATACTTCCCGAAGCGCGGACTTATCATTCACAATGAGGAACAAATCTGCCGGGCCGCCGATTCGGAACGTTGTATGGCGGCTCATCGGTTCGTTTCGATACGTTTCGCATCCAAGCGAACGTGCAGATTTCTCAAGCTCTTCCAGAAAATCCAACAGTTCGTCCTCCTTTTCTTCAGGCCGGGTCGGAAAGCACTTTGGTATATTGCCTCAGATAGTCGCAGAAACGCTCAACGCTTGAGTTTACGACCAGCTCCTCCGGAAATTCAATCTCCCGAAGCAGTTGAAGAGAACGGTCGAAACGCCCGACCTGAGCGGAGAAATGCGCGTCCGAATTAACAATAACAGGCACATCGTGCTTTTTGCACAGCTCCATGATTCTGGTGCAGTTCGGGACAGAATCACTTCTTCCCGTAAAAGTAGCCTCGTTCAGCTCGACCAGTTTGCCGTTTTCGGCAAATATCGGCAGGACCGTTTCATAATCGTAACGATACAGCTCCGAACCGCTGTGACCGATGACCCGGATCAGCGGATTTTGGGCTACGCCCAGCCACGCGTTTGTCACCTTTTCCACCGTGGGGGCCTTGTCCCTCATGGCGACTTCGTGCATGGACGCCACCACCCAGTCAAGAGTCGAAACGTCCTCCGGGTTCAAATCGGTACCGCCGTCAAAATCCGTTACATCGGCTTCTTCGCCCCGAAGGACCAGAACATGTTCCATCTCTCTTGGCAAAACTCTTAAATTGTGAAAATACCAACGGCCGGGCGCGCCGGGCATCTCCTGTCCGTGATCGGTAACCGCAATGGCGAACAGCCCCCGTTCCGCCGCGGCGTGAACCATCTCGGAAAGTGTGCTGTAAGCGTGAGTGGATGCAATCGTGTGTGTGTGGGTGTCCGCAATCAGATTCATGGTTCCCGCCTTTCTAAAAGTTCAGTTCAAGTTTTTTTTCCGACTCCTGCATCACGGAAAGATCCATGCCCAGATTACTGAGCAGTTCTTCCGCCGCATTATATCCCATTTTTTTCTGCCGGTTATTCATCGCGGCGACTTCTATGATAATGGCAAGGTTTCTGCCCGGTTTGACCGGGATGGTCAGAACAGGCACCTTGATTCCCAGTATTTCGGTAAATTCGCTGTCGATTCCCATGCGGTCATAGATTTTCTGATTATCCCAGATTTCCAGATTGATGACCATATCGATTTTTTCAGAAACTTTTACAGCGCCCATGCCGAAAATCCTGCGGGCGTTGATAATACCTATGCCCCTGAGCTCAATAAAATGCTTGATGTTATCCGGCGCTTCGCCGACCAGCGACTTGGCGGAAACCCGCTTAATCGTCACCGCATCGTCTGCGATCAGACGATGCCCGCGCTTGATCAGCTCGATCGCCGTCTCGCTTTTGCCGACACCGCTGTCGCCGACCAGCAAAATCCCTTCGCCGTACACTTCCACCAAAACGCCGTGCCGCGTGATGCGGGGCGCCAGTTCCACATTCATGAAAGAAACGAGCGCGGCCACCAGGCTGGAGGTGGTCTCCGCCGTGCTGAGCAGCGGCACGGCATTTTCCCTTACCGCTTCCAAAAGCTCCGGCAGAGGTTTCAGTCCGCGGGCAATGATAGCAGCCGGCGGTTTCTGCGAAAAAATAGCGTTTAAGACGTCTTTCCGCTTCTGCGACGAAATGGAGTTCAGAAAAGCGGATTCTGCATTGCCGAAAATTAAAATACGGGTGGTGTCATAAAAGTCGTAAAAGCCGTTCAGTTCCAAGCCCGGCCGGTTTACATCCATTGACGAAATAAGAATTTCGTCCGGTTCACAGGGCATACTGATTACATTCAGTGACAATTCTTTCATCACTTTTGAGAGCGGCACGGTGTATTTTGCAGACATGCTACTACCTGCTTTCCAGTTGTTTTAAAAATATTATATCTCAAAAGCTCCAAACTTTAAAGCAATTCAGAAAAAAACAGGCCGGCGCACTTTCGAGGCGCCGACCATTTCGAAATTCTAACGTTTTCTTTTTTTACCCTTGGGTTTTTGTTTCGTCCCAGAAGCCTGCCCGGTGGTTCCGTTCTTCTGCTCCAAAACAGCCGGTTCGTCCGACTGAGCGGAAGGCAGCTCCACCGGCTTAGAGTCCGCCGCCTTTGCTTCCGTCTGTCTGGCGGACGACAGCTTGGAGGCTTTTTCTTTCGTTTTGTGCTGTTCCCACATGACGTAAAGCGGGCCCGCTATGCAGATGGAGGAATACGCGCCGCTCACCACGCCGACCATCATCGGCAAAGCAAACGTAGTGACGCTGGTCAGATGATAGAAGCTGCCGACCACGAATACCACCGCAACGGCGATAAAGGTGCTGAGGGCCGTATAAACCGAGCGGGTAAAGGTCTGGTTGATGCTGATGTTAACCAGAGAATCGTAACCCGCCTTCAGGCCGAGCAGCCTTCGATTCTCACGGATTCGGTCGTACACCACAACGGTATCGTTCAGCGAATAACCCAAAACGGTTAAAACCACCGCAATAAAGTTGGCGTCAAGCGGAATCCGGAAAAGAACGAAAGTGAAATAAACCATCGACACGTCGTGCAGCAGGGCCACAATTCCGAACACAGCCGCCGCCGTGCCGCCGATTTTGCGGAAACGGACCGCAATATAGAGATCCAGAAGCAGAAACGCAATCAATACCGCGACCATGCATTTCAGGAAGAAGCTCTGCCCCATAGTCGGATTCACCGAGTTTGACTCGACAATCTGGAAATCCGCTTTTGGATATTCCTTATTCAAAGCCGTCTGGATCGCCTTTTGATTATCAGGCGTCATGGACTCGGTTCCGGCAAAGGAAAGGGTTACGTTGTTCAGCGTCTCGCCGCCGGACGCGGATTTAATGTTCTGGCTGACTGCCGCGGAAACACTGCGGTTTACCGTATTATGAACGACGCTTTCTATTTTCGCTGCGTCGACATCGCCGGAATAAGAGTACTTGATCATGGCGCCGCCCTTGAAGTTGATATCCAGCTTGACGCCGAAAACAATGTTAAAAATCAAACCGACAGCAATAATTCCAAGGGAAATCGCGAAGAAAATCTTTCGATTTTCATAAAATTTCATGTGAAAATTTCTCATTCCTTCGGCCCTCCATACAACCATTTACCCCGTGTAAAGCCTGAAAGGGATTTCGACATCATTCTTGTCGTAAACACGCCGAACACAAAGTTGGCGATGATCCCGATCAGGAGCGTATAACCGAAAGAATAGATCGTGCCGGTGGTTGAAACTCCAAAAATCGAAGATAGAATATTGGTTGGGCCAAACACCAGCATCAGAAGGATCGCAACGATTGCGGTCGTGATATTTCCGTCGAAAATCGCGGAAAAGCTGTTCTTGTCGCCGATCGTAATCGCCGTCGACAGCGTTTTTCCGGCCCAAAGTTCTTCCTTAATGCGCGTTGCCGTAATGATGTTCGCGTCGACGCCCATACCGATGGAAAGAATGATACCGGCGATGCCCGGCAGAGTCATGGTAAAACTGTTGACAAACGGGAAATACCCGGAAACCGCCGCAAACATCAGCGCAACCTGACCGAGCAGAGAAATCACCGCGACAAAACCCTGCAGGCGGAAAACAAAGATCATCAGCAGAGCAATCAGGGTAAAAGCAATAATCCCCGCCATCATCATGGCGTTCAAAGACGATTTTCCGAGAGTCGGGTTAATCGTGTTCAGGCCGGTCGTGGTCAGTTTAAACGGCATGGAGCCCGCATTGATCTTGTTGGCGAGCGAGGAGGCCTCCGCCGCGGTAAAGCCGTTCGGCGAATTGATGACGCAGTTGCCGTCCGGAATCTCTTCATCGACCGTCGGCGCCGAGATTCTCGTGTCGTCCATCCAGATTGAAATGGTCTGACCGACCAGCCGCTTTGTTGCATCCGCAAATTTTTTGGTGCCGCTGTCGCTCAGCTTCAGAGCAATCTGATAAGTTGACTTGCCGGTTGTTTTATCGGTAGTCAGCTCCGGTTTGGCGCTCACCACATCGCTGCCCTGCAGGATGATGTTGGTCGCCGTTGTGCCCTTCGGCGTTTTGTAGACGGGTTGTCCATCCGAACCGGTTGTCTCGGTCGTGTAATCCCCGCCCTCGCGGAACGTTACAAGAGCGGTCGCGGAAAGCTCGTCGATCGCGGTCTGCGGGTCAAACGTTTTTTCGTCGCTTTTCCACGGAAAACGAACGATGATGCGGTCGTGGTTATAATCGGTATAGACCTCATAGTCGGTGATGTTGTTGTTCACCAGCCTGAGTTTAATAATCGATTCGGCCGAATCCATTTGTTCTTTGGTAGCTTTTGCTCCTGTGGCCGGCGAAAAAGTCGCCTCCACACCGCCGTTAATATCGATTCCCCATCTGATATCCCCGACCCCCTTCACATAGGTGGTCGTATTATCCCCGTTTTTCCCCTTAATACCGAAAATAGAGGTATAGGTTAAAAGCAGGATGAGGAGGGCGACGATGAAAAACACCGGTTTTGGTACTCGCTTCATGCGTGAATCCTCCAATATGTTGGTTTTCCGCGAATTTCGCAGACGTACAACATTAATTATATTGTTGTAACTCCAAAATGTCAATCAATTTCATGGCATAATTCGTTGCTATCCTCCATAAAAATAAGGGAGGGATTTTGATCCCTCCCGCACAAATAGATCCTCCTTTTGCTTCCTGATACGGAATGGCGAAAAAGAGGATTTTTTATGTTCCGTTTACGGATTCAGAAGTTTCTCCGCAGCAGCCAGCCGTACGCAGAGGCAGAACAAATCCACCGCCTGACGCAGCTCCTGGACGGGAGGATAAGTGGGTGCGACGCGGATATTGCAGTCGTTCGGATCCTTGCCGTACGGATAAGTCGCGCCGGCGCCCGTAAGCTTTACCCCGGCCTGGCCGCAAAGCTCAACGACCCGCTTTGCACATCCGTTCATGACGTCGACACTGATAAAATAGCCGCCGTTCGGTTTCGTCCAGGACGCGATCCCTTCGCCGGAAAGCTCTTCGTTCAGCTTATTGAGCACCGTTTCGAACTTTGGAACCAGCAGCGCACGATGGCGGGCCATATGAGCGCGGACTCCGTCGAGATTTTTCAGGAAACGGACGTGGCGAAGCTGATTCAGCTTATCCGGACCGATCGTCTGGAACGAATAGCGGTTTTTCAGCACTTTAAAATCATCGTCGCCCGCCGCCATTGCGGCAATACCGGCGCCGGGAAATGTGATTTTACTGGTTGAGGCAAAGAAGAAAGCAAGATTTCGGTTGCCCTTGTGTTCACATTCCTTCCAAAGGCTCAGCAAACAGTCCGGCTCCTCTGTCAGATCATGGACGCAATAAGCATTATCCCAGAAAATGCGGAAATCTTTCGCAGCCGGCTTCAGCCCGGCGAAACGGCGGACAACTTCATCGGAAAAAGTGATTCCGGTTGGGTTCTGATATTTCGGCACGCACCAGATTCCCTTTACGGTGGAATCCTGAACCAGCTCTTCGACAACGTCCATGTCGGGGCCTTCCGGCGTCATCGGAACAGCAACCAGTTCAAAGCCGAAATACTCCGTTACGGCGAAATGTCTGTCATAACCCGGGGAAGGGCAGAGAAATTTCAGATGCTTCTGCCCGCCCCAGGGCGCACAGCCCGAAAAGCCGTGCGTCATGCCGCAGGCAACGGTATCGAACATCATATTCAGACTTGAATTTCCTCCGATGATAACATTCCCCTCAGGAACCTCCATCATCGCGGCCATCAGCCGTCGCATTTCCGGAAGGCCGAGCGGCCCGCCGTAATTACGGCAATCCTCGCCGGTTTCGGAAACCATTTCCGCAGACGAATTGACCAGATCGAGCATTTGAACGGACAGCTCCAGCTGGTTTGAACCCGGCTTTCCGCGGGCCATATTCAGGTTTAGCTTCAGATCCCGAAAACGGCGGTAACGCTCCAGCAGTTCCGCGTATAAACGCTCCAGTTCCGTTTTCGGCATTGATTGAAAATTCAAGATGCGCATCTCCTTCAGCAAAATGCAGAATATCGATTCAAGCACTATCTATTTTAATATATGATCGCAGATATTGCAAGTTAAATCTTTATCTCCTGCATTTCATAAGGTCTTACGCACTGAGCACCAGGGATTATTTACTTTATGTACTGCGCCAGTTCCGAGTCAACCTTCTGGATATGGTTCAGAAGCCAGTCCATTAAAAAATAGTTGGTTTTCGAAATTGTGGCAATGTTCGCACCGTTATTTTGAATCTCGCTTTTTAACTCCGCAATTTTACCGGTAAAGAAATCGTGGAGCTTCTTATGCTCCTCCACTTTCGGGTAAGCACTGGCGCGCTGCAGCTTTTCTTCGTCGCCGAAATGCTTAATCGTATAACTCTCGAGAAATTCGACCGTGCTGATCAGTTCCTCTTTTCCATGCCCCTGATTGCAGGCCGCCAGCAGTTTGTCAATCCGGTCGCAGAGCTCCCTGTGCTCGCTGTCTATTAACGATACGCCGATTTTCAGGTTTTCATTCCACATCATAATAGATTACCCCCAAACGATTATAGTTGTTTTTGATTAAAACTCCGCGGAGCCCGTTGTGCGCGGGAACGGGATTACGTCGCGAATGTTGGAAATACCGGTCAGGTACATGACAAGGCGTTCAAAGCCAAGGCCGTAGCCGGAATGCTTGGCGCCGCCGTAACGGCGAAGATCGAGGTACCAGCGATATGCGTCTTTATTCATCCCGGTTTCCCGCAGTCTGCGCTCCAGAACATCCAGACGCTCTTCGCGCTGACTGCCGCCGATGATTTCGCCGATCCCGGGGACCAGCAGGTCAACGGCGGCAACGGTTTTGCCGTCGTCGTTCAAGCGCATGTAAAACGCCTTGATCTCTTTTGGATAATCCGTGACAAAGACCGGTTTTTTGAACACCTGCTCGGTTAAATAGCGTTCGTGCTCGGTCTGCAGGTCGGAACCCCACTCCACCTGATAATCAAAGCGTCCGTTTTCCTTTTTCAGGATTTCAATCGCATCCGAATAAGTAACCCGCGCGAAATCGGAATTTGCTACATGGTTCAGACGGTCCAGCAGGCCCTTGTCGATAAACTGATTGCAAAAAGCGAGGTCATCCGGGCACTTCTCCATTACAGCGCGAATCACGCTGCGGATCATGTCCTGGGCAAGCGCCATATTGTCATCCAGGTCGGCAAAAGCGACCTCAGGTTCAATCATCCAGAATTCGGCGGCGTGGCGCTGCGTATAAGAGCGTTCGGCGCGGAACGTCGGGCCAAACGTATAAACCTTTCCGAACGCCATCGCCATGCATTCCGCTTCCAGCTGACCGGAAACCGTCAGCGAGGTGTGCCCGCCGAAAAAATCCTTTGAAAAATCGACGGCGCCGTTTTCACGCCGGGGCAGCCGGTCAAGGTCAAAAGCGGTTACGGTAAACATTTCGCCGGCGCCCTCCGCGTCGCTTCCGGTAATCAGGGGCGTGTGAACATAAACGAACCCGCGCTCCTGAAAAAAGGTATGAATCGCATACGCCGCCGCCGAGCGAATCCGGAACGCGGCGCTGAAGGTATTGGTCCGCGGGCGAAGATGGGCCACCGTGCGCAGATATTCCAGCGAATGCCTTTTTTTCTGAAGCGGATAATCGGGGGTCGAAGCGCCTTCCACGCATAGTTCCGCCGCATGAATCTCCAACGGCTGTTTTGCCTGCGGAGTGAGGACCACGGTGCCCGTTACGGAAACCGCCGTCCCCACGTTCAGTCGGGCCACCTCCTTATAGTTCCCTATTTTTCCGTCCTCAAAAACAATCTGAACCCCTTTAAAACCGCTGCCGTCGTTCAGATCGATAAATCCCAGCGCTTTGGAATCGCGAATCGTGCGAACCCACCCGCACACAGTTACGGTTTTTCCTTCCAACGTTCCGGACTTTCGATATAAGTCGGCGATATCTATTTTTTCCAAATTCCCCGATCCTCCTGTTAAAA
This sequence comes from Caproicibacter fermentans, assembly GCF_014303955.1. Taxonomy (NCBI): domain Bacteria; kingdom Bacillati; phylum Bacillota; class Clostridia; order Eubacteriales; family Acutalibacteraceae; genus Caproicibacter; species Caproicibacter fermentans. The sequence continues at coordinate 1,116,500 of NZ_CP060286.1, forward strand.
ATCGATAACTATCATCATTTTATATCAATATTTTCCAAACCGCAAGGCTAAAAAACATTTTTTCGCCCAATCCCAAATTTTATACAGGAGGGGGTTGATTTTTTAAGAAAGGTTCGTTATAATAGTAAAGCCGGTCGGGAAAAGCCGGCCGATGTGCCAGTTGGAGAGGTATTCTAATTGGTAAGGAGCCACATTGGAAATGTGGTGCACCGCAAGGTGTTGCGTGTTCGAGTCACGTCCTCTCCGCCATACAGTGAAGTCCCGGAAGTCCGCATTTATGCGGCTTCCGGGACTTTTGTTTTTATGTGCAGCTTCGATTTGGTTCTTGCGGTTCTTTTCATTAAATATTGCTATCTTTTCGCCTCTACGAAACACAGATTTCGGGAAGAACAAAAATCGCGAGCAAAATAGGGATGTATGCCTCATGGCAAAACAGCCGAAAACCAAAGCTTCTCCGTAAGTGGATGTTCATGTACAGGAATTTGTCGATATGACCGCGCCATCCGTCATTAAATTCAACACTGCCCATTTTGTCTGAAGCAATACTTACGGACGCTTTGGAAATACAAGGCATGGTAGTTTTAGACAATGAAAAAACAATGGGAAACCGACGGGTTCATCGGCTTCCCATTGTTTTCATGATAGGAATACAGTCCAACATTATGACTAGATTTTGTTTAGAACCACATTGCTTTTTCATCTCTAAATTGAGGGTTTAAGCTACTTTGGTAAGGGTCGTAGTTATTTATATTGCAACCAAATTCTTTTAAAAAACATATTTTGGTTCCTTGCGTCCACTCGATAAGCGAAATCCCGTCGAATGCCTCAATTTTACCATCGTTCATAGTATTCTTGAAATACCAATCGACTATAGTTTGATTTTGTTTATGAAAGTACTGTTTAATATTCCAAACAAGCACAGTTCCACGGGTATTCCATTCGGTAAACCAATGCTTTATTTTTTCAGAGCCTTTATATTGGGGCCCCCAACTTTCAATATAGATTGCATCATCCGAAAAAATATCTGTAATTCCCAAGTCCTTCTTTTGTAGCCACATATCAAACCAAAGCTTAATAATCTTTTCTTTGTTTTCCATGATAATCCTCACTTAACCTCCTAGATATCTGCCTGTTATATTAGCGATAAAATTGCTGTCTGTATATATAATGTAATTTTGTATATGCCTATTATAGCATGTTTGACCCCAAGAATGACAGCGCCGTCACTGATAAAGCTCTCGGATCATGTGAATCTCCAGCCCTCAGAAGCCTGTCGAATGGATACAAACATCTGGTATACTCCATCTTGATTGATTAGTTCTTTATGCGTACCTTTCTGCACAATTTGACCATTGTCAACAACAAGAATTTGATCTGCATTTTCAATAGTAGCAAGGCGATGAGCAATTGTTATAATGGTTTTTCCATGAGTTAGGGATGATATGGCTGCCTGTATCTCATGCTCATTTTCCGGATCAACGCTGGCCGTGGCTTCATCCAGTATAATAATCGGTGCATTTTTTAACATGGCACGCGCGATGGAAATACGCTGTTTTTCACCACCTGACAAAGTTCCGCCGCCTTCTCCAATTACAGTATCATATCCATCTGGAAGCGAAGAAATAAAATCGTGGCATCTGGCAGACTTCGAAGCAGCAAGAATTTCTGTCTCTGTCGCTCCCTGCTTTCCAAATTTGATATTATTCCGGATGGTGTCATGAAAGAGGTACACGTTCTGAAATACCATTGATATGTTTTTCAACAGGCTGTCGCAGGTCATTTGTCGTATATCGACTCCACCTATGGATATCGCTCCTTTTTGAGGATCATAAAATCTAGTCAGCAAGCTGCAAATTGTACTTTTCCCGCTGCCAGACGGGCCGACAATCGCAGTCACAGTGTTTTGCGGAATCGTAAAAGATATATCATGTAGGATTTCCCGTTCTCCATATCCGAAAGAAACATGGAGATAGTCCACATTATAATTCTTTAAAATAATATCCTGCCCGTCAGAATCTATAAACCCCGCCTTTTCCAAATCGGATAATTTGTCCATGGCGGAATTGATGACCGGTAGGATATGAGCCGCTTCATTCATGGGTTCAACACTTCCGAAAATGGTAAATGAAAACATTGCGATCATAATAAATTCCGATAAGGACAAAGTTCCATTCAATGTTTGCCATGCGGTAACAAGAACAAGTGCTACAGCTGCGATTTTTAGCAAGAACAGATGCAGACAAGTCCACGGAACAAACCCGAATTCACTTTGAATCCGCAGCTTCTTATTATCTTTGCAGGCTCGATGAAACCGCTCTGCCGATGCCCCTTGCTGCCCAAAGGACTTCACAATCGGCAACCCGCGCACATACTCAATAGAGGCACCTGATAAGTTTTCCTGCGCCTGGTGAGTAACTGTGGCAGTCCGGAAGCTCTCCTGACTGACGTGATGCAGGGCAAATGCCGAGAGCAAAATTCCAACTGCACAAATGAGCGCAGCAGGGGGTGAATAAATTGCGATACAGCAAACAATAACAACTGCCTGAATATAGCCATTTACGACTGTATCAATCATCTTCATGCCCTGAAGCTCCAGCGTGGAAAGTTCAGTGGTAACTGCTGCCAATATGTCGCCTGAATGATGCTCTGCAAAATACCCTAACGAAACCCGTTTCAATATATCGCCAATATGAATACGCTGCTTTGCCGCCACTTCATATCCGATACTTTCCTGCAATTTATTTTTCCAATAGGAAAACAGAAACCGCAGAAAAACAAGGATTAAAACTGCTAAAAGACAGGTCCAAACAAGGTTTGTTTTTATTGTTTCCTGCCCATAGCTGTCTTTTATCACAAGATCCAGCGCCCATGCCGCCAGTATTACCGGCCCGGCAGTAAATCCCGCCGCCAAAAAGGAACATACAAAGCCTAGATATAACCGGGTCTTATACTCGCTTGCCCATTTCATAATGCGTCTAACCGTTTTAAACATATTCCGTCGCCTCTTTCTCTGAAAATATTGATTCCGAGGCTCCTACCGCCCAATTCTTTGCTCCTACATGAGCCTTCCACATGCTGCGGTATAACGAACAACGAGTTAACAGTTCCCGCTGTGTTCCTATGTCTACAATGTTACCTTTTTCAAGCACCACAATTTGATCCGCATTTTGAATGGTAGACAAGCGATGCGCAATGACCAGTAAGGTTTTATCTTTGGCAAGAGCCATAAGCGAGCGCTGTAATTTATCCTCGTTTTCGGGATCGGTAAATGCTGTAGCTTCGTCCAGAATAATGATTGGAGCGTTTTTTAAAATAGCACGGGCAATTGAAATACGCTGGCGCTCTCCGCCAGAAAGCAATTTACCTGCGTCACCGGCAGTAGTATCCCATCCCATATCCAAACGCGCTATAAATTCATCACACTGCGCCGCTTCAGCTGCCTTTTCAACCTCTGCGTCAGCAGCATTCGGCCGACCGAGTCGGATGTTCTCTTTTAAGGAACAATCAAATAAAAAGTTATCCTGTGAAACAAAACTGATCATTTCAGAGAGTTGTTTCAGCGGTATCTGCCGAATGTCTTTTCCTCCGATCTCAATAGAACCGCCGCTGACATCCCAAAATCGCGCAAGCAATTTGGCAATGGTAGACTTGCCCCCTCCGGATGGGCCAACCAGTGCGGTAAAACTTCCTTCCCGCAAATCTAAATTTATATTTTTTAAAATGGAATTGTTTTGATGCCCTGTATAAGAAAAACTTACATTTTTCATTTTGACATTTGTATTTTCGATAGCAACCCTTGCGGCTGACTCCGGAAGCTCTGCAAGATGGAGCATCTCATATGCATCCTTTACCGCAAAAGCCATACCTTTTATTTCTTCAATAAATTGCATCACTTTCAACATCGGCCCCACAATTCCTAATGCCAATAGAAAACACAAGGTTAATTCCTGTGGAGAGAGAGCTTCGTTTAAATAGAGTGCAATTCCAACCGGAAGGGTTCCAAGTAATGTCGTAGGCAAAATAGACAGACCCAAGTTCATTTCTTTCCATGTGCTTTGGAACCAAGCCATTGTAGAGTTCTTAAAAGAGTCTACTGCTCCGACAAACTTGCCGTAAGAATCTGTCGTCTGATTAAAGGTCTTGACAACTTCAATTCCCTCCACATACTCTACAATTACGCTATTGACTTTGTCGTTCGCAGCCATATAGTTGGCATATTGTTTATCATAGGACTTCATGCCAATCAAAATGGGAATCAAAGCCACCGGAATTGTGACAAGCGCTGCCAGTCCCATACGCCAATCCATTAAAAAAAGCGCAGCTATTACTGCAAGCGATAAAAGCACATTGGAAGAAAGCTCTGGAATCAAATGCGCTAATGGCGGTTCAATACTTTCCACCCGATCGACAATAATATTTTTAATATTTCCAATTGATCTGCTTTGCACAGCGCCTAACGGGGCACGCATCAATCGATCCGCAATTTTTTTACGGATATTTTCTAAAATAGTATAGGCAGCTGTATGAGAAAGTGATGTTGAAATCCCATAGCATACGATCTTGACCAGATATCCGGCAATACAAAAACCACTCCATATCAGTACAGCGTGCCAATCGATATTTTTTTCAATGAACCGTTTTATAATTTGATAAATTCCCAAGTAGGGCGCAAGGCCTCCCGCTACACTGAGAACCGCACATAGCACGGATACACTCAGCTTTCCTTTACATTCAGATGCAAAGCCAAAAAGCACCTTCCACCAGGCTTTTTCTTTCTGTTTCACGATAATACCTCCAGAAAAAACCGACTAATGCCGTTAGCCGGCTTTTTTAAATGCGAAGCCTGTTTTTAAGAGACCTCGGTTATTTTCCCATCCGCAAGCCGGAGGATTCTTGAGCACGCCTCCTGAACCAATTCTTTATCATGTGTTATGATAAAAACAATTTTGCTTTCAGCCAGCTTTTTCATCATTCGGCTTACCACCAGCATATTCGTATAATCCAATCCGCTGGTTGGTTCATCAAACACGATAATGTCCCGATCCGATAGGAAGGCAACTGCAATGGCTAATCTTTGCATCTGACCTCCCGAAAGGGTCATGGGATGCTTGTCCATCAACCGATTTAAGTCAAGCTCCGTCAATATTTCTGTTATTTTATCATCAGACACGGTATGATTGAGAAGCTGGAATTCCTGTTTTACACTTTCCGCAAAAAGCTGATGCACCACATCCTGCATAATCATATAGCATAGACTGCGGCGTTGCTTATGGTTATAAGTCTTATTTTGATAGGTAACGGTTCCGCCTGATTCTTTTATTAGTCCGCATAAACAGCGCATAAAGGTGGATTTTCCAGCTCCATTTGTCCCTGTAACAGCAATAACATCTCCCTTCTCTGCAGAAAATGTTGCCCGGTGTACAACCGGTTCGTTTCTGTAACAACAGGTAAGGTCTGCAATCGTAAGAAGAGCCTCTGGGGGCTTTGGCTTCTTGTTTTGACAAACAGCCGTATCAATGGGGTAAAATGTTCTGAGTCCCAATTCACGCCTATGGGTATCTGGGATGTTTTTAAATTCCTCATTTGAATAAACAAACTCAATATTACCGTCCTTCAAATATACGGCTCGATCCAGCAGATCCATTAGATAGTACAATCTGTGCTCTGCTATGAGTATGGTCTTTCCCTGTTTCTTCAGCTTGAAAAGGATCTGACGAATACGCTCAATTCCCTGATCATCAATATTTGCAGAGGGTTCATCGAAAACATAAATCTGTGGATTGGCCGCATAAACCGAAGCAACTGCCAAAGATTGTTTTTCCCCGCCGGAAAGTTCGAACACCCCTCTGTTCAGCAACCCTTCAATTTCAAGCTCCTGCGCCACTTTTCTGACTCTTGTTCTGATCCTGGCTGGATCAGCCCCCATATTCTCCAAACCAAAAGCCAGTTCGCTGTCCGTATCCAGATTAAAAAACTGCGTTTTGGGATTTTGAAAGATGGAGCCTACGTGTTCTGCAATCTGATAGGTTTTCAAATTACGGGTATCCTGCTCGGAAAGAAGCACCTTTCCGCTGTACTCACCTTCTGCGAAATGAGGAATTAATCCATTGATCAGCTTTGTCATCGTTGTTTTTCCGCAGCCGCTTTTTCCGCAGAGCAAGATAAACTCTCCGGGCTGTATGGCAAGTGTAACATGAGAAAGCTGTTCCTTTTTTTGCTGCTTATATGCAAAGGATACATCATCAATTTGGATTTGGATCATAGGTATCCCCCCTGGTATAGAAACATTTTTGCGATAGTCCACCCAAGCAGTCCGACTGAAGCCACCATCACAAGAATGTCAAGACCTCTCAGGCAAATGTCTATGGCGCAGGTCTTTGGAACCGGGTTATCAATCCCGCGTGCTGTGATTGCCTGACTTAATTCATCGGCGGTGTTCGATGCGGTGATCATGAGCGGCACGTATACGTATTCCAGTTTTTTTGCAATTCCTTTTACATCTCTCAATTTCATCGCATCGGAAATAATCTGCCGTTCTTCAGAAAGTGCCGGAAAATAACGAACGGTAATTGTCAGCGGGATAATTAAGGTTTGAGGAATGTGCAGTTTTTGCAGCGTAAACATCAACAAACGGATCGAAGTCGTCTGCACTAATATTCCCCCCGCTAAAAAGCATGGAAGAAGCTTGCGGAATGTAACGGCTACAATGTTAAAATTGGCGGCAATCATGTTTGGGAGAATTGGCAACAACCCATACTTAACGGCGCTTAACGCTATGTAGATGATTGCCCCTTTCAGCGCAGTTTTGGGGATGCCAAGCCCAACTGCAATCAGCATCAGTACCACCAAAATCGAAGCCTCTGCCAAATAACTGGTGTTGGTAAAAATAAAGGCGCTGACAGCAATGAGCAGAAGCATTTTTGTCCGCGGGTCGAAAGAGATAACCCCTTTTGGAATTGCGCCCATTAAATAATACCTGCCTTTTCGAAATGCTTTTTGAAGAGAACTTTGCCAATAAATCCTCCAATCAAACCGCCTACAAAAGCAGCCGCAGTAAATCCAAACAGGGAACCTGCTGAAATCATCTTTAGCATATTGGCAACGTAGGCGGGGTCCATACCCATTTTGATGATGGAATTAACATAACTATCTTGAAACAGCCACATAGGAAGCGGAGAACCGATAAATCCGGCAGCAAGGATTCCGCAAGATACCAAAGCACTCTCTGTGGTTTGATATCCTAATGCTCCGCGCGCAATTTCAGCGACAATGCCTGCAATTGCAAAGGATAAGATAATCGTCCATGTGCATTCCCCAATGGCAAAATAGATAATACCATTGATCAGCGCCACCAAAAGAGCGGTTCCCTTTTTGGGCACCTTTGCCACCAGCAGCATATAAATTGATCCGCATACCACACCGCATATTGCAGGCCATAAGAGCCAAATAATCGGTGAAGCCATGGAAGGTACCATGACGATAAATGAAAGAATCATGTAGATAGCTGAAAATACACCGATGTTTACCAAATCCTTTACCTTTAAATTTTTTTCTTCCATGTTAAGCTCTCCTTAAAAATATATTTTCCAACAGTTCTGATGCAGCCGCATAAAACCGGGTGGAATCGGTAAGTAAACAATTTCGGTTAGCGTTAGCTAACCGATAAAACAGAGAAAATCGGGTCTCAGCCCGATTTTTAAAATAAAAGAAGATTCAGTTTTTACGGATTCATAATTTTTTCCCAGCCGAAATTCATCGCATCAGCCATTAAATCTATGAACGTAAGCGCTTTTTCATAAGAATAACCGTGCGTGATAATCTCAAACAGCGGGGTCAGTGCCGTACTGTATAAAATGTGAAGCTGTTCATCGTTGAATTTCCGAGTAGGTATTCCCTGTTGTTGTAATGCTTCAATCAAACGCTTTGCACCGCTTACTTCTAACATTACTAAATCGTGCCGGATTGTTTCATACTTTGTACCAGCAGAACGATTAAACATCAGCTGAAATTCATCAAAGTGATGATAAATATAGTCCAGCACTTCACGGTTGCCGCTATCGGAAGCCGTCCGAAACAAATCGAACTTCCGATTTGCAATCTGCTGGATAGCAATAGTTGTTAACTCCAAATCGCGCCTATAGTATTCCTTTAAAGTTGGTTCAACCAGTGCCTCAAACATCGCTTCCTTCGTGGGGAAATGCTTGTATAATCCTCCTGCTGTAATTCCAGCCTGAGCCGCAATTTTTCGCATAGATGCTTTCTCGAAGCCTTGCTCCAAAAATTCTCTCTTTGCGCTTGTCACAATCTTTTTATGTGTGTCTGTTTTATCACGCGGCATGGCGGACTCCATTAAAATAAGATTACAGTGTTCACTAATAATGTATCAGACTCAAACTTGATTGTCAAGTCTTATTCTTATTTTGCTTCTGGTTCGCAAACCCGCTCAACCCCCTCACTTTTTCCTTAAGAGAATGGTGGCTATTTTATACAGAACATTGTTCTGTACGGAAGGAGTGCATTGTGACGCGAATTGTATAAGCGCCGGAGATACGGCGGCGGGAACTCACAAATACCCGCTGACTCTTAAAGCTGAGACAGCGGGTATTTTTTGTAAATACATTATCGCGCTTTATTTCGTCGGGACCGCTCCATTCGGATGTGCTGCACGGAAGCCGCAGCTTTCTTTTATCTATCCCTTATAAGTCATCACAACCGTTTCACCGGCGACCGCATCTCCGTATTTCATGGATAGATCCTTCATCCGATCCAAATTCGTGATAATGCAGGGGGAAACCGTGCTCAAACCCTTAGTTTTGATCAATTCCAGGTCCATCTCCATCAGCTTTTCCCCCGCAACCACATGTTGCCCCTCCCTGACACAACAGGTGAAGCCTTTGCCCTCCAGGCTGACGGTATCAATACCCAGGTGAATCAGAATCTCGGCGCCGTCGTCGCCCTCAAGACAAATCGCATGAAGAGAATGCGCAATTTGAACGATTGTCCCGGAAACGGGCGAAAGCACTTTTCCGCTGCTGGGAATCACCGCAACCCCGTCTCCAAGTACCTTATTTGAAAAAACACTGTCCGGCGCTTCGGTGATCGGGACGACCTTCCCACTGAGCGGAGCCATCATTTTAAGCTTTCTGAATCTTGTGCCGAATAATCCCATAGCCAACCTCCGAAAACAAAGATGAATCATTAATTTAATAAAAAATAAACAGCGTTATGAATGTTCATAAAACGATTCTGCATGTTCTAGAGAACCGGCGCGGCCCTTTCATCGGATACCTACGCCCGATTTTTATAGGGCCGAAAGCCGGTTTACAAAGTATGCCGCCAAAAGACTTTTCGCGCCTCAGGTTAAAAAGCAGCCGCGGATACCCCGTCAAAGCTGTTTTTTCATCGCGTCCACCAAAAGCTCCGCCTTTGTCCCCACAATGATCTGCGTCACCTGATTTCCCGCCTTCATAATGCCGGAGGCGCCCAGTACCTTGAAAGCCCGTTCATCCAGCTCCTTGTTGCTGTCCAAAACCAGCCGGATACGGGTAATGCAGGAACTGATCTCCTTGATATTTTTCGTGCCGCCAAGCAATTCTATGTACTGTCTGGCCACCTCGTCAAACCCGCTTTTATCGACGAGCTGCGAAAAGCTCGCAGATTCCTCGTCCTCCTCCCGGCCCGGCGTCTTCAGGTCAAACTTCCTGATGACAAACACAAACAGGAAGAAATAGACGACGGCAAAAACAAGGCCGATTGGAATGATGAGCAGCGGATTTTCCGCCTTGCCCCAGTTGATAACATAGTCGAACAGTCCGGCGGAAAACGTAAAGCTGTCGCGGATCCCGAACAGGTTGCAGACTACAAGGGAAAGGCCCGTCAGTACGGCATGGATGACAAACAGGCCCGGAGCGAGAAACATGAACATGAATTCGATCGGCTCCGTAATCCCGCAAAGGAATGCGGTAAACGCCACGGAGAAGAGAGCGCCGCCGACAACGGCCTTATTTTCCTTCTTAGCGCACACATACATGGCTAAAGCCGCGGCCGGAAGAGCAAACATCATAATCGGGAAAAATCCTGCAGTAAAGACACCTCCGTTAGGGTCGCCCGCGAAAAAGCGCCACAGGTCGCCCGACACGGCCTTTCCGGTCGTGGGATCCGTGTAGGTGCCGAAATTAAACCAGACCGCCGTGTTGATGATGTGATGAAGGCCGAACGGAAGCAGCAGACGGTTTAAAAAGCCGTAGAGAAACTCGCCGGCGCCGTGGCTGGTGGTCATCCATACGGCGGCGGCATCAAGGCCCTTCTGGATGTACGGCCAGACAAGGCCCAGCGGAACGCCGATCACAATGGAGCATCCCCCCGTGACAATCGGAACAAAACGGCGGCCACCGAAGAACTGGAGCCAATCCGGCAGTTTTGTGCTCCTGAACTTATTATAGCACAAACCCGCGATCACGCCGGCGACAATCCCGCCGAAATGAGCCATGTTGATTTCGGTCAGCCCCTCCGGCCAGCCGTTCTGTGGCATAAAGAAAGTGCCGACCTGAAGCGCGTGGTTCACCGCCTGCGCCGACGCATTCAGAACATAGTACGCCACAGCCCCGGCCAAACCGGCCGCCCCGTTGTTGTCGACCGCCAACCCGACCGCGATGCCGATGGCGAATAAAAGCGGAAGATTGTCGAACAAAGCGCTGCCGGAATTCATGATCAGCGGGATGTTCAGCAAATCACTTTGGCCGAGCCGAAGCAGAATGCCCGCGATCGGCAGCGTCGCGATCGGCAGCATCAGAGCCTTTCCAAGCTTTTGCAGCGACGAAAGGATTCCGGAATGACTTTTTTCCATTTTTCTACCCCCAATAAATTAATACTATAGGAATCGGGATCTTCCCGAAATACCTACCATTGCACCATTCGGTGGATATCGACCGCCAGAAACGAAACGGAGTCTTCCCCAAGGCTGACCCCCAGATCCTTCTCCACCAGCCGGGCCACCCGGAGCGCTGTATTCCAGCATGGTTTCAGTTCGGACTTTACATGTATTTTCAGTTGCATAGAGGGCTCCTTTCCCTGAGAGGCGTTCCGAATCAGACCATTTAAGCTTAATAGAAAACTTTTAACCTCCTGAGACGAGCTGTCAAGCTCCCTGTGCATACAATTCGATATCAGAGTGAGAATTTCACTGTACACCCTTGTGTTTTTCATTGCGGCGGCAATATGCTTATTGCTGCGTGCGGAATAGAGGTGAAGCGCGATAAAGCCGGTTTCCGCCTCGCCTATTTCAACCTGAAGGCGTTCCCGGATGATTCCTGCCGCAATCTGGGCAACATCGTATTCCTCCCGATACAGGATTGAAATTTCGCTGGTAAAGGGATTGTCGATGGGAAGATCCATCTGAAGACATTCGATCGCAAACGTGATGTGATCCAGAAGAGCCCCGTAAAGGTTTCCGTTCTCAATGTTCAGTCTTCTTTCGGCAATGTCAACAATTTCGCGGGTCACCTGCTCCACCCTGCTCTGTTCCCATGAAAACTGACTCAGCTTGCTCATATTACGTCTGCTGTCGAAAATATAAAAAACCTTTTGTTCTTCCCCTCCTTCCTCCAAGGCGTCACCCGCTTTTTTGCCAAACCCGATCCCCTTGCTCATCAGAACCATTTGCGCGCCCTTTACATCCTGCACCAATACCGAATTGTTGTTCAACACTTTCACCACACTAAAACCCACAAGCATTCCTCCAAACAGATCAGGTTCACAGCCGTTCATCGGCTTCTCGCATTTCGTTTCCGGTTACAGTGGCTTAGGAGTCCGATGGCAAAAAAAATCAGGCATGACAATCACAAATACCTTTCGGTACTTTCGTGAAAGTTCATGCCTGATCAGATGGATCAGTTACATACTTTTTATATTTAATTCTATTAAAAATAATAGACGATTTCATTCAATTCGTCAATATCTATTTCTTAAAATAATCCTCCTTCATTTTTGGTCGTATTATACAAATCAGTGCGCAGCGCAAAGAGAAAATCAAGCTAAATGATCCCGTATTCCTGAGGAATGTTTTATTTGAAGTTACATTCTCAGCAGAAATCCGTCAAATTCAGAAACGTCATACACATCCGGCATCTCCGTAATATTTCCCGTTTCCGGGACAAATCGCAATTACTTTGCCAAGGATTGCTTTTCCCGTTTTCCCTTAATCATCATATACTCGCCTAATTCCCGAAACCCGATTTTCCGGTAGATGCGCCCGGCCAGAGGATTATCATAAAAAAGGCACACAAACTGTTTTCCTTCGCTGAAAAGCTCGCCGCAAAGCTTGCTGACAAGACTGCCCGCGAGGCCCCTGCGCCTAAGATCCGGCAAAGTCGCGACGCCGATGATCATCGCGGATCTGGAATTTTCCGCTGATGAGGAAGCCGCCGCAACCAGTCGCCCGTTTTGAAACGCTCCCCAACAGCGCCCGCCGGTGGAAAGGTTGATTTTCAGCTCCTCCGCCGCTTTTTTCTCTCTTCCGGCATATGTGGACTGAAATTCCTCAATTTGTAAGTACAGGCGAACAAGCTCGGCCGCATCATCCGGTTTCAGGCGGCGCAGAGAGAAATCATCGGGCGCGGGAAACATACTTTGCATCCCGTTCAGCCTCGCCATGTAAGTCTTCTGGCCTGTTCGGTCCGGAAAAAAGGGCAGCAGCTTTTCCAGAAGGATGCTTTTGCCGCTGACAATATTGACTGCGCGGCGTGTTAAAAAATCCGCAGCGCAGGCCGCGTCATAGCCATCCCGCCTGCTGTAAAGGAGATAGCTTTCAAGGTACCGGAGCAACAAAAAATCCCATCCGTCCGGGCCGTCCTTGACAAATACTTCAACCTTATCCCCTTCCAGTCCGAAACGCTCCACATCGCCAAAGATAAACAGGTTCATTTCCGGTTCCTCTTGAATGTACGCAAATACCTGTTCGCGGTCGAAATCGGTCAGCTTTCTTAAATCATGATTTCCCATGGAAACATCAGTCCCAAACCAAATATTTATCCGTCACAGGATATTGTGTTCTATCTTACCCTCTTTTTCCTTTGCAGTCAATCAGTCTTATTTGCCGAAGCGATACAAAGTGAAACTGATTTCACCGATTTTACTGACTCCTCCGTATTCGGAAGCATCGACTTTCTCCGCATTCGCCGTCACATAGGAAACAATCTCCGAACCGCTCCCCATTCCGCCGGAATCAGAAACGATAAAATAGGTTACCTTGCCCTCGCTGACAAGCGCTTTGAACTGATCCAGCGTCATTGCCTGATCTGTGCCCAGAAAACCGCCGTAAGCAACTGCGGGTAGCCCGGTATCCGCGATGATCTGATCGACTTCATTCGAGCTTTGCCCCATTACCAGAAAGCTGCCCTCCTTGTAATTCTCGACCAGATATTTTTCCAGAGCCACAATATTGCTGTCGCTTGAAACAAACGCATGCTGATTCGCCGTCATTCCCAACGTATCCATACCGGATTTCAGCTCAGGGCCGGCATAAGGCATGGTAATATTTGGGCTGACGTACAGCGTCGCGGTCAGCGACCAGTAAAACGGACCCGACATCATGGAAATCAGCGCGCATACCGCCGCAAGCCGCAAGGCGGTTTCTTTTTTCGGGCGGGCAAGAAAACCCGCCATGAGTCCGAGCGCGAGGAGTCCGAATCCCACGATCAGCGGGAGCAAGCAGGAACGAAGCTCCGCATAGCTCCACACATAACAGGCGGCAACCGCATCGGTGACGGCAACACAAGCGGGAAAAATCCATTGCTTCCAGCCCTCCCTGCCGCGAAAGGCGCGGTACATTCTCGGAAATCCGATTCCCATCAGTCCCGCGATCCCGGGTGCCAGCATGCAGAGATAATACCGGTGAAAGAACGAAGCAAAGCTGAAAAATACCGCCATGACTGCCAGCCAGGAGACCCAGAACAGGAAAACCCCTTGTTTTAACGTCATCTTTTTCAAAGAAAATCTATGAAAGCAAGCAAGGATGCCAAACAAGACCGGCAAAATCAGCCACGAGGCCTGCCCATACATACTGCTTTGCCACAGCCGAAGAAAACCCGCGGTGCCGATGTCGTTTCCCGTGCCGCCCATTGTCCGCATACCGTCGCCGAATCCCATGCCGTCGCTCCGGTTATTCTGTCCGCCGGGTGCGCCCCCGTTCTGAGCAGTTTGCCCTCCGCCGGCCCGGCGGTTTCCCCGAGAAAATCCGTCGGAATTGCCATTCGGTTGATTTTGTGCGCCCGGGTTCCGGAACCCGCCGCGATTTCCTCCAAAGCTGCCGCCGCCCGTTCCTCCTCCCTGCCTGCTGACGCGTTCCATACCGTTATGCCCTACAATCAGCTCCATTTCCGTGTTATTGGTGGAGCTGCCGACATAAGGCCGGCTGGAAGCGGGAGTCAGGTCCACAGCGGCCACCCACGCAAAAGAGACAGCCGCCATAATCACCGTCGCGACCGCGCCGGCGAGCAAACGCTTCCACACCCTGCCTACGGCGCACAAAAGATAGACCAGCGCCACAGCCGGAATCACCATGTATGCCTGAAGCATCTTGACGTTGAAGCCGACCCCCACCATCGCGCCGGAAAAAAACAAATAGCGCCATTTTGAAGTTTCGATCGATTTAAAAAGAAACCATGCCGCGATCAACAGCACAAGAATCAGCTGCATATCCATTGTATTGTTTCGGGAAGCCACCACAACGGCCGGAGTCAAAGCGAAAACAAGCGCCGAGAGAAGTCCGGCGGGGCGGCCGAAATATTTAGCCGTCAGGAGATCCATCATTACGCTCGAGGCCGCGCCCGCCAGCGCCTGCGGTAGCAGCATGACCCAGCCGTGATAACCGAACACCAGAACGAACAGGCACTGAACCCACAGCGCAAGCGGGGGTTTGTCGACCGATACCATTCCGGCAGGGTCAAACGATACATAGAAAAAATTATGCCAGCTTTGCATCATGCTTTTGATTGCCGCGGCATAATACGCGTTCCCGTAGCCTATCTGGGAAATCGCGTAAAAATTAAGTCCGAACGAAAGCAGAGCGATCCCGGTCAACAGGATCCTATACCAATGTGATTTTATTCTGTTTTGGAGCGGATGATGAATACCGGGTATCGCTTTCATGGCTTTCCCCCAAAGAATGATGATACGGCCAGTGTAAGCGAGGGATGTTGACTCAAAATGAACCCAGTATAAAAGTTGCATGAGGAAAGCGGGCAGAAACGCGTAAAAGCACTTCTACCCGCTTTCCTGATTCCCATCCTAACCCGGTAAGCTTCTTCATATATATAAAATCGAAAAGGAGAGTGATTGAATGGGACGGGAATTCCTGTATTGGGAAATCACGGGTTTTATCGTAACGGTTGTTCTTGGAACCCTGCTTCATTTTGCCTATCAGTGGTCTGGAAAAAGCAAAATTGTCGGCTTATTCGCCCCTGTAAATGAAAGCACCTGGGAACATCTGAAACTGCTTTTTGTACCGATGACCCTGTTCACGGCTGCGGAGTATTTTCCTGTTGGCTGGGAAAAAGAAAACTTTATCGCCGCAAAGGCCGTCGGGATTCTGATCGGCATGTTCACGATACTCGTGATTTTTTATACTTACACCGGAATTTCAGGGAAAAATTATCTTTGGGCCGATATTGTAACCTTTATCCTAGGGGTTGCGGCCGCTTTTGGGTACGCCTGGTTTAAAATGGACAAAACTCCGGATCCCATCAAAGACTCCAATCTGATTGGTCTGACATTGATTCTGGTTATCGTCTTCTGCTTTGCCTGTTTTACTTTTGACCCGCCCCGGATTGCTTTGTTTCGGGACCCGGTGTCGGGGCGATATGGGATTGCCGACCCTTAAACAGAAGTTAATGAGGATCGCTGTCGCGAAAAAAGCAGACGCGATTCCTTCCGGATCGCTTCGCACGCGGCGGAGCCATATCCGCGTGCTCAACAAGCTGGCGGGCATTGCCGGCGCTTTCGGGGTATGAGGACGCCGATGGATACAGCCGAGAACACCGCGGGCAAGTCCGGTTAATTTTGTGTTTCCTCTGGCTGACTTAGGCGACGAGGATCGTTTCACAAAGGACCGGGTTCAGATTGCCAGACTGAAAATAAATCTCTTTCATATTCCATATGACTTAATTCCCCATCAATCAAATTTCATATCTATGATATTGGAAAATAGTATAAAAATATTATAAAATCAGTAATTATTTACATTATTTTATTTTATTGTAATTCGTTTTACCAAAATTGTCATATTTTACTCTTCCCGCATAGTATAAAACACAATCTCCCAAAGGAGTGATTAAATCATGTGCTGGAATTGTTGGTATCACCGCTGCGGCTGGCGCGGATGCAGAAGATGGCCCTGCCGCCGTTTCTGGTGGTAATAAATATATAAGCAGAGGAGCAGATCTTCGTGATCTGCTCCTCCCGTCTTTTCAGCCCCCGGAATTACTAACAGGCCTATTTCACTGATTTTTTACAGATATCTCAATCTTTCTTAACAACCGCTTCACGATTCGTCCATAAGTTTCCCTTATACTGTTTTACATAGAAGAGAAGAACCAAAGACCACAAGCCCCTCGAAAGAGGTTTTTCGATATAGCCTTTTCAATACAACTCCTCCCCCTAAACAGCCGCCTGTCAGGCGGCTGTTTTTTCTTTGGAAAAAGGCTGTTATCGGGAGGCCGTCATCTCACGCATTGCGTCCCCAAGGCACCGGATTCCCTTTTCGATCACATTCGCATCCGAATTGGTGTAGCTCATCCGGAACGTATTCACATTGCGTTCGCCGACATAGAACGGATCTCCCGGAACAAAGGCGACATTCTTTTCCGCCGCGATTTTGTTCAGCTCCACCGCGGACATTCCCTCCGGCAGCGTCACCCACATAAACATTCCGCCCTCCGGATCGGTAAAGCTAACGTCCTGCGGAAAATAGCGGCGCGCCATTTCCACCATACAGTTTTTACGTTCCTGATACATCGTGCGGATTTTTTCTATGTGCGCGTCCAGGTCATTGTCCTGAAGATACTGGCAAACCATCCGCTCGGCAAAATAGTCCGAGTGAATATCGGCCGCCTGTTTTGCCGCGACAAGGTATTTCATGATTTCAGGCTTCGCGCAGACCCAACCCAGCCGAATGGCGGGAGATATAATTTTTGAAAACGTGCCAAGCATGATGACATCCTCCCCCAGAAAGGACTTCATGCACGGCATTTCGCTGCCCGCGAAACGGAGCTCCCCGTATGGATCATCTTCCACAAAGATCGTTCCGCTCTTTTTCATCAGCTCCGCAACGCGTTTTCTATTTTGTTCGGAATAAGTCAGACCCGAAGGATTCTGAAAATTCGGTACGGCGTAAAACAGCTTTGGGCTGCAGCTTTTCAGAATTTCCTCCAGCACGTCCGTGTCCGCTCCGTCCTTCCTCAGCGGAACCGCGTGATAGTTTGGCTGATAAATATTGAACGCCTGAATCGCGCCAAGGTAGCCCGGACGTTCAATCAGCAAATCGTCCCCCTTGTTGAGAAACAGCTTTGCGAGCAGATCAAGTCCCTGCTGGGAGCCCGTCGTCATCAAGATATCCGCCGGATCAACCGTGATTCCGAACCGCTTTTGGTAGCGCGCGGCAATCAGTTCGCGCAGGGGCGGGTATCCCTCCGCGGTACTGTACTGAAGCGCGCCCGCACCATCCTCGCTCAGGACCTTTTGGGCCGCCTCCGAAATTTCGCGAACGGGAAAGGATGCCGGATTCGGCAGCCCGCCCCCGAATGAAATCAGGTCCTTTCTGGCGGTTGCCCTTAAAATATCCGAAATAAAGGGATTAATAGCGTTTTCCATTCGGTCTGCTAAGCGAAGATTCATGTTTTCAGCCTCCATTACTGTTTTTGTATACAAAAAAGCCTTCATCCCAATAGGACGAAGGCTTACTTCGCGGTACCACCTATAATTGCGCTGCCGTGCGCACACTCTTTCCGCACCGAAAGATGCGGTGTCCCTGATAACGGCGAAACTCCCGGTGAAAACTACGGCGCAACCACGCTTTCGAATCACGGCTCCGGGGTTACTTTCCGCGGCTGAGGCTGGGATTTTCACCGGCCATCCCCTCTCTGAATCCACAGTGCTCCGCGTACTCTTCCCTTTCTCTGCCTTTTTCCGATTCATTTTTGTAAAGTTTAATTCATTCGCGTTTATTTGTCAAGAAAATTCCGCATAAGCCGGCAAACTCATTATTTTGTAAAGCGCTTTTCCAAAAAATGCTCCGTAGAATCCTGGTCGTATTCAAAAAAGGAATGTCCGATTAAAATATAAAAATCCCGCCTCTCCCTGTTTCCGATGGAGAAAACCGGCGAATTTTTCGTCAACTGATACGAAGAAAAAAGGAAACATGCTGTTCTTTCGCGGATTTTGTATCTTTACAAATTGTGTGAAATCAGGTATGATTTTATCAATCGCAGTAAATACCGGTGATGAGGCTCACCGTAATCGCATCTTAATGCTGACGGCTTCTGCTTTAAGTTTTAGAGCAAGAGCTGTTATTTTTTTTGAAAGGCGGTATTCTATGAAGGCTAGCCGGTTTCTGATTGTAGGGATGGGGGGCTTTTTCGGCGCGGCCCTGCGGTACCTGATCTCCTGCATGGCCGTCAAATTGTGGGGAGAATTTCCTCTTGGCACGCTGATTGTCAACCTTGCCGGCGGTTTTCTGATGGGGTTTATCATGGAAGCCGCGGCCGGTTCCTGGTCTTTGCCGGATGAGATGAAGATTTTTCTGACTACCGGCATGATGGGAGGACTGACCACCTTCTCCACCTTCAGCTACGAAACAGTATCTCTCTTCTCCAACGACAGCTACTGGCTGGGCGGCCTGAACGTCGGTTTAAACCTTTCCCTCGCCCTGCTGGCCTGCTGGGCCGGAAAA
The DNA here is from genome assembly GCF_014303955.1 of Caproicibacter fermentans. Lineage (NCBI taxonomy): Bacteria > Bacillati > Bacillota > Clostridia > Eubacteriales > Acutalibacteraceae > Caproicibacter > Caproicibacter fermentans. The sequence goes on from NZ_CP060286.1 coordinate 1,135,443, forward strand.
TCCGTTGCACAGATGATTTGAATTATTTACTCCGCCACTGAGAATAACAGAAATGGAGCGATGTTTTTGGCGAAGGATCATAAGCGCGGACCCGCGCGTTGGAAGCTGTTCTTTGCTGTTCTGATCTTGTTTTGCGCGGCAGCCGCATGTATTTTTACGTTCCACGGAAAATTACTGAACGGAAAAGCGGCGGAAAAACCGCTTTCCTCCAGCTCGGCGGCCTCGGTCCCGGTCAAAAAAGAGGCAAGCAGCCAACAGCCTGCGAAAGACGAAACGAAACATCTGGTCAGCGTACCCTTCATCAGCCAGGAAGAAAAGCTGCCTTCCGGCTGCGAGCTGATCAGTTCTATGATGCTGCTGAAATACTACGGTCAAACCACCACGGCGGACGAAATCATGCGCCGCACCCCGAAATCCACCCTGCTTGCCGCCGACGGGAACGTATACGGCATGAGCCCGAATCAGGCGTTTATCGGCAATCCGTATTCCCCCGACGGACTTGGGTGCTATTCTCCGGTTATCACCGCGGTGGTCGACTCCTACTTTTGGGACGCCGGAAAAATAGAAGCGGTCAATTTAACCGGAACCAGTCTGGACAAGCTGGCCAGAGATTATATTGCAAAGAATTCCCCCGTCATCGTATGGGCTACGGTCAATATGGAAAAGCCCGGTCAGGGACAAAGCTGGATTCTCGCGGACACAAACAAGTCTTTTCAATGGATTTCCGGGGAGCACTGCCTGGTGATGGTCGGATATGATCAGGAGAACTACTATTTCAACGATCCCGCCGACCCCACAGGGGTGAAAAGCTACAAAAAGTCTCTGGCGGAAGAGCGCTATCAGGATTTAGGGAAGCAGGCCGTCGCCGTGCGCCCCGTTTCATCCGTCACGGCATAGCGCTCATGCCGGTTTTTTTACAGGAAGCGAAGGGATACCATGAATCTGCTTGTAAGCGCCTGTCTTCTCGGAGTTCGCTGTCGTTACAGCGGCACCGGATGCCCGAATAACAACGTGATCAAATTGGCGGAAAAGCATCATCTGATTCCGATTTGTCCGGAACAGCTCGGCGGCCTTTCGACGCCCCGCGACCCGGTGGAGCTGGTAAGCGGCCGAGCGGCAACGCGCGACGGCTCAGACCGCACGGAGCAGTTTCTGCGCGGCGCGGAAGAAGCCCTGCGCCTTGCCCGGCTGTACCGTTGCGGCGGCGCCGTTCTAAAATCCCGCAGTCCCTCCTGCGGATTCGGAAAAATCTACGACGGCACGTTCTCCGGAACCCTGACCGAAGGAAACGGGGTGGCCGCCAAACGGCTGGCTAAGGCCGGACTCTTCCTTTGGAACGAGGAAAACTGCGGCGCAATTTCCGAATCGGCAGAAAACAATGAGGAATAAGACAGGGCGGCCGAAGCATTGCTTCGGCCGCCCTGTCTTATTCCTGCTGCTTTCGGCTCCACACACACAGTCGGTCGGACAAAAGATCGACGCCGGCGAGAAGAGCGAAACCAATGACGGAGATAACCAGAATTCCAAGGTACATGCCGGTATAATCGATTCTGGACCACGCGTCCAGAATATAATATCCCATTCCGTATTTTGTGCCGTATCCTTCGACAAAAAACAGAATGGAAAGCGCAGTCCCAAGGGAAATGCGGACGCTGGTCAAAAGCTCCGGCAGGATCGCAGGCAGCGCGACATGCCGTACGATTTGCGCGCGGGTGGCTCCCGCGCTGACGGTGACAAGATACATGACCGGGTCGATCTGACCGATACCGTCGCGCACGGACACAATAATCTGAAACACGATAATCAGAAAAATAATCGCGATTTTAGAGCCGTCGCGCATTCCCCACAACAGCATCGCAACCGGCAGCAGCGCCGTTTTCGGAATCGGATAGCTGAAATAAATCAGCGGATACAGAATTCTGTTCGCCCGGGCGGAATAGCCCATCAGCATTCCGACGGGCACCCCGACCAGCAGGGAGAGCACCAGTCCCGCCGCAATGCGCCATAAACTGTACAGGATGTGAATTCCGATCCGGTCGGCGATCAGGGTTCCGGAGTTCCGGTAAACATCGATCGGGTTGGGAATCACCGTGATATGGAACAGAAAATGTGCCGTGAGCCAGATCAGATTGATCAGCAGAAATCCTTCCAGAAAGGTTCTGCATCGCTTACGAAGCCGTTTCACTCGTCCTCCTCATCCGGCCTGAGCCGGTCGCGCAGAAGCCGCCTGATTTGCCGGTACTCCGGCTGCCGGGGATCGGAAACGCCGAAAAAAGGATTTTTCGTTTTTAACAGGATTTTCCCTTCTCTTTTCCCCATGACAAAGACGGAGTGGCCAAGATAAAGAGCTTCCTCAATACTGTGCGTCACCAGTACCGCCACGGCCGGGCGGCGTTTCCACAGACTCAGGAAAAGCTCGCGCGCGTCCTGCCGGGTGATCTCATCCAAAGCGGAAAACGGTTCGTCCATCAGCAGCAGATCCGGCCTGAGAATAAAAGCCCTTGCGACCGCGGCGCGCTGCGCCTGCCCGCCGCTCAGTTGAGTGGGGTACCGGTCCAAAAGCGGCATCAAATCAAGCGCCTGCCAGATTTCCCGGATTTCCTTCCGGCGTTCTTCCGTCACCGGTTCGCGGCGCAGGCGGAGCGGAAGCAGACAGTTGTCTCTCACAGTCTTCCAGGGGAGCAGGCCCAGATTTTGGGGAATCACCCCAATGCGATGCGTTTTCGGGCTCAGGGGTTCCGGGTTCCCGTTTTCAAACACGGTCACCGTGCCGCTTTCGATTGCGACCGTTCCCGCGAGAGAGCCGATCAGGGTTGATTTTCCGCAGCCCGACGGGCCCAGAATCGCCAGCACCCGTTCCGATTCCATGCAAAAGGAAAGGTCCCGAACGACCGGGATGTTTGCCTTTTTGGTGCGGTAGCCGACACAGAGCCGGTCCACCGATAACACGCGGTTCATCACGTCTTTCTCACGAGGCAACGTCGTCGATCATGCTGTCATAGCTTAAATCGGACTTGCACAATCCCTTGGTGCTTGCCCATTGAATTGCATCCTCCACGTCCTCTTTCGGCGGCAGCTTGCTCCGGCGAAATTTTTTGAGCTTTATTTTCCCGTTCATTTCCTTTGGATAACCGACCGCATCGATCACCGTACTCTCATATTCGCTCAGGTCAGTGCTGTTCATATAATCGACAGCCTCGTTATATGCCCGGTATAAATTCCGGATTGCCCGGCCCTCTTTTTCCAGCACTTTCCCCGTAAAGGCGGAAACAGCGGGATAAAGCCCGATGGTGTTCGCGCTGCTCAGTTCAACCGCGCCGTCGTCCAGCGCGAGCGTCGCGAACGGCTCCGGAAGAAGGACGAGGTCGATCTTATTATTCCTCAGCAGCTCCAGCCGGTCCGGTATGCGGGAAACCACTTCCTTCTCGACATCCGCCGGCTGCATCCGGTTTTTCTCCAGAATCCGGTCCAGTGCGTATTCAATCAGTGTGTTCTGAGAAATCGCAATGCTCTTCCCCTTGATCTGACTGAGATTTTCGATCCCGGTGCTTTTGCCGGCCAGCAGCAGATAATCTCCATCCGTAATCCCGGTAATTCTCACGTCAAGACCCGCGTTCCGGTACATGCAGACCCCGACATAATCCGTCAGCACGCCGTCGATTTCGCCGGCCTGCAAAGCCGCGTCGCGGTCCTTTGCGGAAGTGAAAACCTGCAGATCCAGCGTAAACCCGTATTTTTCGTCCAGCTTATTCCGGTTGATCAGCGCAAACGGAATCACATCCGAGGAAGACATCATGCCGAGCCGGATCACCGGCTTTTCCCCCTGGGAGGACGCCTTTGCAGATGAAGCTTGCGCGGGGGATTGCCCGGACGAAGTCCCCGCGCCGCCGGAAGAACACGCCGCCAGAGAAAACACCATCGCAAAAGCCAGCAGGGCCGCCAATCGTCTAATCTTTTTCTTCATTCTTTTCCTTCCCTTCCCAGCGCCGGTAATAGTCGTTCTGCAATCCAAGGCTGTCCATGGCTTTTCCTGCAACAAAATCGATCAGATCGTCTACGGACTGCGGGCGATTGTAGAATCCCGGCATGGCCGGCAGAATCGTAACGCCCAGTTTGGACAGACGATAGAGATTTTTCAGATGAACCGGAGAAAGCGGCGTTTCCCGGGGAACCAGCACCAGCGGGCGTTTCTCCTTGATCATCACGTCCGCCGCGCGGGTCAGCAGCGTTTCGGAAATTCCCGCGGAAATCTGCGCGGCGGCGGACATCGAACACGGGAGGATCAGCATGCCGTCGCATTGAAACGACCCGCTCGCGACGGGAGAAAACAGATTTTGGTTGTCTTCCTCAATGATTTTTGCCGGTCCCTGCCGCCACAGGACCAGCCTTTCCTCCAATCTGACCCCCGTTTCATACTCCAATATCTGAGTCCCGTGTTCGGTGGCAACCAGATGCAGTTCCAGCTCCCGATGGCTCAAGGCATCTACCAATCGCAGAAAATAGGCGCTTCCGCTCGCGCCCGTCAGACCGATGATCAGTTTCTTCATTTTCTCAGCCCCCTAAAAAAACGCGTCCAGAAGTCCGAAAAACAGCAATGTCAGGCTCACCAGCTGGTTTACGCTGTAGGAAGCGATGTTGACATGGGTCAGATTGTCCGGTGATACCATGCGGTATTCCGCGAGGAACAGGACCGTGATAATTCCCAGTCCAATATCATAGAATACGCCGAACTGCGGGGTCAGTATGCCAATCACGACCAGACAAAGCAGCGTCACGATATGAAACATCATGGCGATGAGAAGCGCGTATTTCACACCGAACGTCACAGGGATGGAATGCAGCCCGTTCGCTTTGTCAAATTCATAATCCTGCGACCCATAGATGATGTCGAAGCCGGCAACCCACAGCGTATTGGCGCATCCCATGACGAGGGGAATCAGCGAAAATTTTCCCGTAACCGCCAGCCACGCGCCGATCGGCGCGCAGGCGCAGGTAACGCCCAGAATTAAATGGCACAGAAAAGTAAACCGTTTGGTATAGGAATAGATAATCAGCAGAAACAGCGCGACCGGAGAAAGCGCAAAGCACAGCCAGTTAAGCTGATAGGCCCCAAGCAGCATGAGAAAAAAGCAGAACGCGGTAAAGGCGACGACCTCGCCCTTTTTCATTTCTCCCTTTGGGATCTGCCGATTGGCCGTGCGTGGATTTCCGGCGTCGATTTTCGCGTCGATCACGCGGTTGATCGCGTTCGCTCCCGTGCGCGCGCCGAGGAAACACACAACGATCCAGAACACCGTGGACAAGGAGGGCAGCCCTCTCGCGGCCAAAACCATGGAGACCAGAGCAAAGCTGAAGGAAAAAATAGTGTGAGAAAACATTACCAGCTTTCCGTAAGCCTTTATTTTTTCGGCGATTTTATGAAAAACCATACTCGTTCCACCTTTCATCCACCCGCTTTTTCATCTCTCCCGACATGACAATATCGTCGGGCCAGTCGCGGGTCTGCCCCTCTTCCCGCCATTTTTTCGTTGCGTCGATCCCGATTTTTTCCCGGAAAAGCACCAGATCCCTGCGCGCGTCGATATTGTTGAACACCTTCCAGAATACTTCGGACAGGTCGCGCGTATTGACCGTATCGTCCACCGCGATTAAAAACCGTTCGGGGCTGGTTTTCAGCTCCTGTTTCAACGTTTCACCGCCCTGAAACGGGCGCTCCTTGTGTACTGCCAGAACGCGGAAAGAGTCTTCCGGCGCCGGTGGATGGGGCAAATCGGAGGTCGCGTCAACGCCGAGCCGGCACCCGTACAAAGGTTTTGCCGAAGAATGGTCCAGCGCGTCAAGCGGACCGTCGCAGAAAACCAGCTGCTCCTTTCCGCGCACCGCGCTCAGCACGGCGCCGCGGACGGCGGAAAGATTCTGAACATCCACGGATTCATTTACCGCGATAATCAGCTTTGTGTACATCATCTGCCCCATGCCCCACAGAGCGTTCATTACCTTGTGGGCGGCGCCGGGGAAACGCGCCTTTACCGATACGATTGCACAGTTGTGAAAAACGCCTTCCAGCGGAAGATTGAGGTCGCAAAGTTCCGGGATCTGCATCCGCAGCAGCGGCAGAAAGATGCGTTCCGTCGCCTTCGCCAGAAAGCAGTCCTCCATCGGCGGCCTGCCCACCACGGTCGCGGGATAAACCGGATTTCTTCTGTGCGTCACGCAGGTGACGTGAAACTTCGGGTACATATCGGCCAGAGAATAATACCCCGTATGGTCCCCGAACGGACCTTCCCGGACAAGCTCCTCCCGCGGATCGACAAAACCCTCCAGCACGAATTCGGCGTCCGCCGGTACGAAGAGGTCATTTGTAACACAGCGCACCATCCGAATCCGTTTCCGTCTCAGCCAACCGGCGAACATGATTTCATCGATCTCTTTCGGCAGCGGAGCGGTCGCGGCATAGGTAACGGCGGGGTCGCACCCCAGCGCGACGGAAACGGGCATTTTCTCGCCCGCCTCCAGATATCCGGAGAAATTCAGCCTGCCGTCCTTGTGCCGGTGCCAGTGCATGGCCGTGCTGGTTTTGTCCAGAACCTGCATCCGGTACATCCCCATATTCTGACGTCCGGTCTGCCGGTCCCTGGTGAATACAAGCGGGAGCGTAAAAAAGCGGCCGGCATCCTGCGGCCAGCATTTCAGAACCGGGAGCTTCGATAGGTCCGGTTCCCGTTCGACGACTTGCTGGCAAATTCCGCGCGACCTTACATGCCGGGGGAAAACAGAAATCAACCGCAGCAGACGCGGGATACTCCGGATTAAGCCGGCAACGGAACAGTATTCTGAAAAATCCAGGTATTCCTCAATCTGCTTTGCCACGTCTTCCAGGGAATCCGTACCAAGGGCAAGCCCCATCCGCTTCATGCTGCCGAACGCGTTCATCAAAACCGGGCAGCACGATCCCTCCGGATTCCGGAACAGCAGAGCCGGCCCGCCCGCCTTGCCGACGCGGTCCGCGATTTCCGTCATTTCAAGCACAGGCGAAACGGGGACTTCAATTTCCATCAATTCATTCTGTTCCCGAAGCAGCGCAATAAAGCTTTGCAAATCAAGTCCCAACTTCGCACCCTCCGTTCAGGATTTCTCCAAGTCATGAAAATGGCTGCTGTATTGAATCCGCCCATCCGGCATCACCCAAAGCGCTTCCGTGCCGGAAAGGCTCTCGATATAGGTCATCCCCTGCGCCGGCGGCATATTGAACAGAGCGGTCGAAAGCGCGTCCGCAACGCCCGAATCTCTGGTTATAATGGAAACCGATTTATAGTAAGCAGACGGCATCAGTGTTTTTGGGTCGATGATATGATGATAGTTCTTTCCGTTCACTGTGTAATACCGTTCATAAATTCCGCTTGTGACAAGGGACTGTTCCCGGAGCAGCACCGTGGTCAGGGATGTTTTTTCGGACCCGAGATCCGGGTTCTGTATTCCCACGTTCCAAAGCTCGTGATTGATTCCCTTTTCTCCAATGGCCCTTACGTTCCCGCCGATGCTGAGCAGCGCGGAGGTATAACCGGCTTTTTCCGCCAGCTCGGCGACCTGCTCGGTGGCGTAGCCCTTTGCGACCGCGCCCACATCGAGGCTCATTTCGGGATCTTTGAGATAAACGGTCGAGGCTTTTTCATCGATGATCACCTGATTGATATCCGTGTGCTTTGAGGCTTCTTTCAGTTCTTCCATGGGCGGCAGCTGCGCGTGCTCCGGGTCGTTAATCCCGTCCTCCCGGTATTGGTGCCAGAGGCGCAGCACCGCCCCGAACGCCACGTTGCAGGAACCGTTGGTGGCCTCGTCCTCTTTTCTGGCCAGCTGCAAAAGGCCGATAATCCGCTTGTCGACCCTAACGGGTTTCTTCCCCGCGTTGTCGTTGATTGTCTTTAAGTTATTGATTCCCGGGTAATTGTTGTAAATATCATAAAGGTGGTCATATTCCTTTAAATTATTATAAATCAGGTTCGAAAAGTCTGTAAATTCTTCTTTGCTGTCCATATAAGCCACCAGCTCCGACTTCGTATCAAAAAGCTGGAGGAACTGGGCGTCGTACCGGGTTTTTTCGTTTTTTCCACAACCCGACGCAGACAGCGCAAACAGAAGGATCAGGAGAATCGCAGCCGCTTTTTTCACCAATTCCACACCTCAAAAAGATGGAGGCAGAACAAATCTGCCTCCTGAAAAGTTTAAAAGTTTTGAATTATTTCGCGTTCTTCGAAGCCTCTTCGATATTGGCAATGAAATCCGAAACGCCAAATGTGACAGAAGCGGTCAGCTCCTGATCGGTGGGTTCCCCGCTTTCATTCACCTTGATCCCCTTGACTTCGTCCACGGTCTTTCCTTTGACGTACTGCGCGAAGGAAGCGGCCTGCTGATACCATTCCTTGCCGATCTTGGAAGCCTTTTTCATCCCGTAGGATTCTTTCAGAGCATCCTTGGATTCCACTTCCTTGCTCAGGTCGGTTGTGATTTTGCCGGAAACGTCAAAGCTGACGGTCGGCTGAACCGCGTCGTTGACACAGCTTGTGATTTTACCGTCGGAGCCGAACGTCACCGCGCTGATCTGGGAAGAAGCTTCCGCTTTGCCTTCCTGATCCGCCGTTGCGTCCGCACTGCTGGACAGCGACGTCACGATGCCGAGGCCGAGCTTATCGTTCGCTTTCGCGCCAAGGTCCTGCGCGTTTGCGACAGCCTGTTCAATCGCATCGACAAAATCACCGATGGAAATTGTAACGGAAGAAGTCAGTTCCGTTCCGGTCGCGTGGCCCTCCGAATCGACCGCAATGCCTTTGATCTCCTCGACCGTCTTGCCTTTTACATAATCCGCAAATGCCTGTGCCTGTTCGTTCCAGTCCTTTTTGATTTTAGAAACTTTGCCAAGGCCGTAGTCCGCGCCAAGCTCATCTTTAGACTTCACCGCGGCGTCGGTTTTATCAAGAATTTTACCCTGATCGGAAAAATTGATCTTGGACTGAACCGCATCGATCACACATTTGACGATCTTTCCGCTGCCGTCCACCGTTACGGCGACAATGGTGGAATCACCTTCCGCCACGCCTTTTCCATCTTTGACCGCGGTGCTTTTCGCGACAGAAGAAATCACGGCAACGCCTGTTTTGACCGAACCGGCGGCCGTCGCCGAAGACGACGCGGGTGCGGAACTGTTCTGGGCGGAAGAAGCCGAAGAACTGGAGCCGGCGTTTGAACTGCAGCCCGTGAACGCGGTCACCGTAAGCGCTGCAGTCAGCAGGAATGAAATCGATTTTTTCATATTGTCCCTCCAAAAATAGTGTCTGGCCCATCTATTACTTCAAGCCCAGCCTTTTTAAAGCGGGCAGAGTAATCCTTAAAAGCGTGGACGTTGCGGCGCCGGCAATCAAACCGGATATCAGCAGGACGGGAAAATAAGTCCACAGCAGAAGATTGGTATATAAAAGCGATACCGCCGCGATCTGCCCCAGGTTATGCATCACAGCGCCCACAATGCTGATCATTAAATAGGATATTTTTTCTTTGAAAACCGCCATGCAGACAATCATTGCAAGAATAGAGAGAAGGCCTCCGCAAAAGCTTAAAAAAGCCGCGACCGCCCCCCGGGTCAAAAAGACAAACATCGATTTCAGCACCGCAAGGGTCAGGGCATCCTTCTTCTTTAAAAAAAACAGGGAATACATCACAACGATGTTGGAAAGCCCCAGTTTTATTCCCGGAACCGGCATAGGAATCGGAATCTGATATTCGACTACGGTCATTACCATCGCCGCGGCAAAAAGCAGCGCGGTAACAACCATTCTTCTGATGGAACCGGAATCCATCCAGCGATTGGCTTTTTGATCGGTTTGCCGTTTTTCCTGATTCAGCATAATCACACCTAACCAATCACAAGATCCGGGTCGTTTGCATTTCTGCCGTTTTTCGGTACGATTTTCAGAATGATCTGGTTTGGAAGACAGGCCGCGCTTTGACCGACTGTCCGCAGTCTGCCGGCCTTGATGCAGATTTTATCCGGACAGTTGGATTCCTCAAAGCAAATGCTTCCGTCGCTGAACTGATGAAACACCACATTTTTATTCTGCGGAATCGAGAACCTGCGGTCAACCCCTTTTGTAAGATCGACGGTTTCCACCAATTCGGATTTATAATAAATTTGGGCGACGGCCGCCGCGGTACCGTATTCCTGCTGATAAAACAGCCAGCCGCCGGCACAAAGAACCAAAACGGCTAAAAGAATGAAAAAATCCGTCTTTTTGATAAATTTCATATGAAACTCCGCATAAAACCGGCGGCCCCAAAACTAAGTATGCCCCGAAAGAACGCCGTCATCATGAGAACGGCTTATTTCTCCACAGGACCGCATGAAAGGGCTGCAAAAGATGAATGGGACTCCGGCTGCAATCCACGGAAAGCCTTGTCCAAAATGGATTTCAGCCTGTCCTTTTTTTTCTGAGCTGCGTCAAGAGATGCAAGAATTTTCAACGCTTTGTTATAATACTTTTCAGATATCCCGTGAGTATATTTTAAACCACCCTCGCATCGGACGGCGGAATCGATTTCCGAGTGGGTCAGGCAATGTTCCTCCGCTTTTTTCTTACAGGAAGCATCCTGATGAAATGTAAAAATCAACGGAAGAGTTACAACGCCCTGCTCATAATCCGACTGCACAGGCTTTTGGGCCAGCTGTTCGGGCGCTTCAAAATCGATGCAGTCGTCCGTCAGCTGAAAAATCATGCCGGCATACCTGCCGAGTTTTTTGTATTTTTTCAGTTCCTTCTTGGGCTGCCTGCTCACAAGCGCGCCGGCATAGAAAGACGCTTCAAACAAAGCGGCCGTTTTTCCGTCAATGATTCGCAGATACCGGCTCACGGTTAAGTCGAAATTAAAGTGGTTCTGCGTTTCGTACAGTTCCCCAAGACAGACACGCCCCATGTAATCAGGGAACTCAAGGTCCAGATAATCCTTCCGGTCTTCCACAAGCGATACCTGCCTCAGCGCAAGGCAGAATAAGTAGTCGCCGCAGACCACCGCCGTATGTTTCCCATATTTTTTCTGCAGCGTCACCGCCCCGCGGCGAAGGTCGGCTTCGTCGATCACATCGTCATGCACCAGAGTTGCGAGATGAAGAATTTCGACCGCCGCGGCAAGACGAACGGCATCCGGGGGAACAAAGCCTTCTCCGTTATCCGCGCAGGACAGTACGGAGAGCGCCCGAATAAACTTTCCGTGCGAACCGGACAGGTAACGCATGTATTCGCGCACGGAGGACGGTGAGCCGGACATCGCTGTTTCCATTTCCTGCCTGACGCGTTCCGCCGCGCCGTCGATTGGAATCAGTTCCACAGTATCTTGATTAATCATGGTAAATATAGTACTTTCTTGCAAATCCGACGTTTTTCCAATGCTTTTTCAGGTAGGGCATCGCATAGTAATCAAGTCCAAGGGTCCTTCCTCCGCCGATCAGCACCGCGACCGCCGCGAATATCATCCAGAACGTATTCAGGTACAATCCGGTGGTGCAGACAAACATCACTTGTAAAATCAGAGAGAAGCCGGAAGAAAGCGTCGTGAACAGCCCGCCGATCAGCGAAAGGCCGATCAGAATCTCGGCGATTACGATAAAGCCCTGCATAAAGATCTGAACGTTCTGGCTCGGCAGGATCACCTTGTCCACAAACCAGTTCATCAGCGGCACGTCCAGCTTGAACGCCAGGTCGCTAAAAGTCGACTGGGCAAGAGCCTTGCCGCTGACAAAGATCACCTGAAACAGGCCGAGGAAGTTGAAGTTGAGCAAAACCTGACCGACGGCTGACGCGGCCTGCCCCGCGGCATCGCCCGCCTGCACGGTCGCCGAAGAGACGGCGTCCGCCGCCTGTGATGCCAGGTTCATTACCGTCAGAACCGTGCCGTGCGCGGCGGCCGTCGTCGCGCTGCTCGTTGCATCCGGAGACGCCTGCCCGCCGTTCAAAATGGTCTGGTACCAGCTGTCAGCCCCGCCGAAAAAGCCGGAAAGCTGCGCGGAGGTCATCCAGCCCTCCACAACTTTCATGACGCCCTCAAAGAGCCATGCAAGGCCGAGCCAAACGCGAAGCGGAAGCAGAAGGAAGCTGGGTGTTTTATTGGAAAAGTGTCCTCCCAAAAAGCTGCGGTCATGGCGGATGGTAAAGAATTCATGTTTCAAATAGCTGAAAACCTTATTCCAGCCAAGCACCTGAATAAAATAAACCACATTGATGAAATGCTTGACAAACATGGCAAAGAAGGACGGCAGGTTCATTTGGCGGTTCTGCGTGCCGACCCGGGCCACGCCGTAGCGGCCGCCCACACTGACCATCACCCCGTGGAATTTCGGACGGTACGGGATCATTTCCCCTGTTCCCGTCATGGCGCAAACAAGATTGTTCGCCGCAACGCCGGAGCTCTGTTCGCAGTTTTCAACCAGCTGGGGAACAGGAGCCTGTTCCCCTTCCGGAGTATATAAAATATTATCCCCCACAACAAATACGCTGTCGTTGTCGACCGACCGAAGGTAACGGTCCGTTTCAATGCGCCCGCGCCTTGCCGATTTCAGCGTTTTACCGGCTTCCTCGGTAATCTGCGAGCTTTCAATCCCCGCAGTCCAAATCACCGTTCCCGCCGTCGCGCGGGTAACTTTTTCGCCGGTCTTATATTCAATAAAGCCTTCTCCAATGCTTACAACGCCCGTATTCATCATTAGCCCGACATGCATTTTTTGAAGGCGTCTTGCAATTTTATCCGAAAGCTTTTCCGGAAGATTCGGCACCGGGCGCGGCAGAACATCGACATTCCAGACTCTGACCTCGTCGCGGCCAATTTCAAATTTATCGCAGAGAACCGGAATATATTCCGCCAGCTCCCCAACCATTTCCACACCGGAGAAACCGGCGCCAACCACATAAAAAGTTAAAAGCCGGTTTTTCTCCGCCAAGTCGGTTTCGCGCGAAGCCATGCGGAAGCAGTCCTCAATATGATTTTTCAGACGCACCGCGTCATCGTAGGACCACAGCGTGTAAGCGTATTCCGCGGCGCCGTTCACACCGAAGAAAGTGGGTTTTGAGCCTGCCGCAAGCACAAGGAAATCGTAATCATAAGTTTCCACAGAGCCGCGAACCGTTTTTTTCTCAAAATCGATCTCCTGAACGGTATCCAGTTTAACGTCGACTTGTCTTCCGGCAAATACTTTTTTCAGACTGATTTTAATACTGTCTTCATCCACTCTGCCGGCAGCCACCTCGTGCAGCTCCGTGAGCATAGTATGGAATGGGTTCCTATCGATGATGGTGATTGAAACATCATCGAGTTTCTTCAGCTTTTTACCCAGTTTCTTAGCGGTAAGCAATCCCGAATAGCCGGCACCGACAACAACAATTTTTTTCCCCATAACGATCCTCTCTCAGAAAAAAGCGGTAACGAACATAAACAAAAAAGGGTCGGAGCTGCCTGATGAATTTGCTGTCCATATGAGAAAAAATTAACAAGGGAGAGCAGACAACATTCAGAGTACACCAAACAGATAGTAATTATATGATTCATCAAAAAAAAAGTCAAGGCAGAAAGAAAAGAGCGAATTTTACCTGACAAAATGATTTGTCTCAATTCCGCATGATAAAATTTAGATAAGGTTATCGTTCGCATTTGTTGCTGAAAACATTCATAATTTAATAAATTCCCGCCGGCATGCCGTTTCCCGAAAGAAAAGACGGCGGACCGGATTCTGTAAACCACCCGTAAAACCGGCAGTACAGAATCCGGCACCGTCTCAAATGAACTGAAAAAAATTTTTTGAAAACGTCGGCTAAAACACAAACTTGCCGCCCACCATCACTTTCCTGATGGTGAAATCCCGGTTCAGTACAACGAGGTCGGCAGATTTTCCTGTTTTAATACTGCCGATCCGGTCGTCCATCCCGATCGCGGCGGCAGGATTAATCGTCGCGGACTTTATGATCTGTCGGAGCGGCAGTCCGAACCGGACCAGATTCCTGATTTCATCCAAAAGGTTGGTGGTGGAACCCGCGATCGTGCCGTCAGCCAGTCTGGCTCTGCCGTCTTTCACGAAAACCTGCTGTCCGCCCAGGTCATAAAGGCCGTCCGCGAGTCCCGCCGCGCGAAGGGAATCGCTGACAATCACCGTTCTGTCTTCTCCCAGAAGGCGGAACGAAAGCCGCAGCACAGCCGGATGAATATGAAACCCGTCGCAAATGATTTCAGCCTTCACGTCAGAATTGTCGAAGACCGCCCCCACCGCGCCCGGCGTGCGGTGGTTGAGTCCGGTCATGGCATTATACAGATGGGTTACGTGCGTGATTCCCTGTTCAAAAGCGGCTTTGGCCCGGTCATAGTCCGCGTCGGTATGCGCCATAGATACCGTGCACAATTTTGCGGCATGTTCGATAAAGTCATCCGCGTTTTCCTGTTCCGGAGCAATATCGACAAGCTTGATGATGCCGCCGCAGTCCCGGAAAAGCTCCTCGAACTCCCTCCAGTCCGGCGTTCGCACGTAGCTTTCGTCCTGCGCGCCCTTTCTATGCGCGGAAATGTAGGGACCTTCCATATTAACCCCGCACACGCGCGCCCCCTCGACGGGATGTTCCATGCAGTCCCTGACGACGGAAAGCGCGGATCGGATTTGGGTCATCGCAACCGTCATCGTCGTGGGGCAAAATGACGTAACGCCCTTTGTAATCAGATGTTTTGCCATTGTTTCGATCGCCCCGCGAGTGCCGTCGCAGGTGTCGGCGCCCGCACAGCCGTGGATATGAATATCCACAAACCCCGGCGTAACAATGCAGCCGCTCAGATCGACGGTTTCTTCTCCGGAAAGGCAGGGCGCGATTTCAGCGATCCTGTCCTCATGAATGGAAAGATCGGTTTGAACCAGATCGAAATCCTGATTAAACACCTCTGCGTTTTTCAACAACATATGTTTTCTATCCTTTCACCGGCGTCTGCTGTGAACAGCCGACATTGCGTCCTGATCCGCAACCACCGTCACGTCCGGATGAAGCTGAAGAATCGAAGCCGGAATTCCAGGGGTCACCGGGCCAAACAGAGCCTTTTCAAGAATATCGGCCTTATTTGCGCCGCTGACCACCAAAAGGATTTTTTTCGCCTGCATGATCGCCTTGATTCCCATCGTAAGCGCATACCTCGGGACTTCCTCCATGCTCTGGAAAAAGCGGGAATTCGCCTGAATGGTTTCTTCCCTGAGCGCCGCCCGGTGCGTCATTTTGTCAAAGCTCTGGTCCGGCTCGTTAAATCCGATGTGACCGGTTTCCCCGACGCCGAGCAGCTGAAGGTCGATTCCTCCAAGCTCCGCGATATGCCTGTCATATTTTTTGCATTCCGTTTCAAAGTCTTCCGCCATCCCGTTTGGAACCGCCGTGTTTTCCGGTTTTATATTGACATGCCCGAAAAAGTTTTGATTCATATAATAGCGGTAGCTCTGCGGGTTTTCCGGAGAAAGCCCGCAGTACTCATCCAAATTTACACTGTGGATTTCCCCGAAATCGACGTCCCCTTTTTCGTACCAGTCAACCAGCTGACGATAAATGCCCAGCGGAGTCGACCCCGTCGCAAGACCCAGAACACTTCTCGGAAAGAGAATCACCTGAGCCGAAATGATGTTCGCGGCCTTGCGGCTCATCCCCTGATAATCCTTTGCCTCAATTAATTTCATCGTCCGATTTCCTTTCTTTTCCCAATTTTGTAGTCCGATTATCCTTTTTTATCATACCACACAAATGCAAAGCGGTTAAGCTTCTATTGATATGAATTTCGATATTCCAGCGGCGACATTTGAATTGTTTTTTTAAAGATTCTTGAAAAATGCGTGACATCGTTAAAACCCAGCATTTCGGAAATCTCATGGATTTTGAAAGAAGGATCTTTCAGAAGCTCTTTTGCCTTTTCAATCCTCGTATTGTTTAAAAGGCTGCTGAAGCTTTCCCCGGTGTACCGGTTCAGAAGTTTACTGAGATACCATGGACTGACATATGTTTTTTCGGCGAGCACGGTCAGGGTGAGCTTCTCCGCGTAATGCACCCGGATATACTCCACGGCGCTGCGGACGATCAGGTTCCCGGCGGGGCTCTCTTCCGGGCGTTCTTCGCCGATTCCCGCTTCGCGCGGAGAAGCAGTGTTTCCGCTGAGGTTTTTCGTCATAATCCGAAGGGCTTCCTCCAGCTCGTGCATCCTGGAGGGCTTCAGCAAAAAGCGGGTAACACCGAGGTTGATTGCCCTTTTTGCGTATTCAAAATCCCTGTAGCCGGTCAGCACCGTAATCTGCATCCGGGGGAATTCGCTTTTCAGTCCGGCAAGCATGGTAAGGCCGTCCATGTCCGGCATTTTGATATCGGTAAAAAGAATATCCGGGCGGTATTGTCTGACCGCGACCGCGCCCTGCCGCGCGTCCGACGCGGTCGCAACTACCTCGCAGTCAAACGCGGTCCAGTCGACAACCTTTTTCAGGCCCTCCACAATGATCGTTTCATCGTCGATCAAAATCACTTTGTACATCAAGCCGCCTCCGGTACGCAAAAAGATGTTCAGCCCTTGATGGCTCCAACGGTCAGTCCCCTGATAATATTCTTTTGTAAAATGACGTATACGGCCAAAACCGGCACCACGACCAGAACAACGGCCGCCGCCATCAGTCCGTAGTTGACGCCCGCAATCGAGGTGATCTCGCTCAGCAGACGGGTAATGGTAAAGGTATCCTTATACCGCAAAAAGAACATCTGGGTGAACAGGTCGTTATAGGACCATAGGAATGTAAATATAGCAACGGTAACGAAGGAAGGTTTTGCAATGGGAAGAATAATTTTAAAGAATATCTGATAAGTACTGCAGCCTTCCAGGTAAGCCGCCTCCTCCAGGTTGATGGGCAGCGAGCGGATAAATCCGGTCAGAACGATCATGGCAAAGGAAAGATTCCCCGCTATCTGCGGCAGAATCACGCTGAGCTGGGAAAGAAACAGATGGTCGGTGTTGACGATGTGCCAGCCGAACATCATCCGAAACACCGGAATCACCGTTGAAAAAACGGGAAACATCATGCTGGCAATTACCAGAGAATACAAAATGCTCCTGCCATTGAACCGGTAGCGCGCCATTCCGTAGGCTGCGAGTCCCGCCAGCAGAAGAACCGCGACGGTAACCGCAGTGGAAATCACCATGCTGTTCTTATAGGCGCTGAGGATATCCACTCTCTCAAAAGCGGTTTTATAATTATCCAGCGTAAAGCTGTTGCCAAACGGGATGGAAAAGGAATCGGAACGGATGAGTCCTTTCAGCCGGAACGAATTCAAAATCACCCAGAAAAACGGATAAATCGTTGTCAGAGCCCAAAATGAAAGAAGCAAATATAGAAACAGTTTTCCCGGGCCAAACCGCCTGCCCGGACTTTTAAATTTTTCTAAGGAAACAGAATCTGCTGTTTGCATCTGATGACCAATCCTTTCGCTGCGCATAAGGTAATGCGGCAATTCAGAAAAATCTCCGGACGGTATTTCTGTCGAATCATCGCTAATAATCCTTTTCTTTGAATATTTTGTTCGCAGCCTGTGCAATCACTACGCCGAGCACTACAATCACGATGGCGATTGCGGAACCGTAATCCACGTCTCCCATCGTAAAGGTCTGATGATACATATAGGTACCCGTCAGCCAGGACAGGTTCATGGGAATTCCCTCTCCCATCATAACCCAGGGAAGATCGAACACCTTCAGCGCCCCGGTAATTGCCAAAATCAGGCAGGTGCAAAGCACATTGTGCAGCAGGGGCAGCGTGATGTAGCGCACTTGCTGCAGCTTCCCGGCTCCGTCAATCTCGGCGGCCTCGTAAAGCTCTTCGGAAATGTTGTTCAGCCCCGTGACAAGGATGACAAAATAGAAACCGACATACTGCCACATCACGGGCAGCGTCATGGTAAACAGAAAATGGGTTTCGTCCTTCCAGTCTATCACTTCGGTTGAGCCGAGCATTTGAAGCAGCTGGTTGACCATGCCCCCGTCGTAGAGAAAGATCAGATTAAAAAGCAGTCCCAGCGCAGTTGCGGAGATGACAATCGGAAAAAAGTACACGGTGCGGAAGAATTGGGTGCCCGCTCTGATATGGTCGACCATCAGCGCGAGAAGCAGCGCGACGCCGACCTGAAAAATGATCGTCAATACCATCAGCAGCAGCGTATTTTTAACCGCTGTCGCCATCATGGGATCCTGAAACAGCTTTTTATAATTTTCGTACCACGGCTGATTCATCCCCGCCGCAGCGGTGCCAAGGCCGTCAATGCTGCAAAAGCTGTTGTAGACATTCATGACAAATGGATAGTAGAGAAACAGCCCCATAAACAGAAACGCGGGAACCAGAAAAATAACCAACGGCCCTTTCCTTCTGTAAACCATCGAAGTCATACCATCATCGCTTTCTTTAGAAAAACCGGAGAGACGACGCGCACTCTCCGGTTTTTTCTGTAATTTTCGGGAAACGGCCTTGTCTTAACCCTTGATTGCCAAGCTTTGGTCAATGACCTTGCCCGCGTCCTGCTTTCCGGCAACAATATCCTTGATTCCGGCAAACAGCGCGGTGCGGGCGGCCTGATTCAGATTATCCTGCGCGGCGGGCGCGAGCCCCGTTTTCCCGTTGACCATCTGAAGAGCGGACTGAACAAGGGCGTCCGCTCCGTCCGGGGTAGGCATCGGATTCTTGAGCGCGGTCACATTGGTCGCGCCGAATTTTGCGACCACATCGTCCGCAGTCATCGCCTCGACAAACTGAACGCATGCCTTTTGCTTGGCCGGGTCGCTCCATGCCTTTTTGGTAATATAATAGCCCATGGAAATTCCGCCGATGAGATCGGTCGCTTTTCTCTCATTTTCAGCAGGTACGTAGGTAACGGCAAAATCTTTGATGTCTTTCGCGTTCTGCTGGAACCAGCCGATCTTCCAGGAACCGTCGATGGCAAACGCGGCTTTGTCGTCCGCCATCAGCTGAAACGTCTCCGCGTCGGTGGCAGTCAATGTATTTTTCGGGAAATATCCTTTTTCATAAAGGGTTTTCATGTCGTTCATCCCGTCAACCCATGCTTTTCCGCGCTCATCCGTGGAAGATGCGGGAACCTTGGCGTGGGTTGCAATAGTGTCGTGGTTAAAAATCGTGTATTCAAACCAATAATGCGGAACCTCCTGAAGCGAGCATGCGATCGGCGTATATCCCTTCGCCTTGATGGCTTCGCAGTCTTTCAGAAACTGATCCCATGTGTAATTGGAATCCGGAACGGAAACGCCGCAGTCCGAGAGAACCTTTTTGTTAACGTACAATCCTTCCCAGTATCCGTTGACCGGAACGGAATAATTCTTGCCGTCAACCGGGGAAGCGCCCAGAAGCTCGTCTTTCATATTGCCGGCATACTCCGGATACGTTTGGCGGATCTCGTCCACGCCGACAACTTTTCCGCCCTGAACCAGCTTGTTGGAGTCGACGCCGTTGAAGTAAAAGAGAACGTCCGGCTCCGCGCCGGTTTCAAAGTCGGCCATGATTTTTGCTTTCCACTCTTCGTTGGATGTGCCGGAGGCGTCTTTCACCGTATTGCCGGTCGCCTTTTCGTAATCCTTTACCGCGGCTTCATAGTTGCCGCGGTTGCCGTCGTCGCCGCCGTACGAGGTGACAACCGTGATTTCTACCGGCTGAGCGGCCGTGGAGGAAACCTGCGCGGATTGCGCGGAAGCGGCCTGGGACGACACCGCGGGCTGAGAAGAGTTTTGGCAGCCGAACATCGTGCCGCACAGGGATACGGCAAGCACGAGCGCTGCTGCTTTTTTGATTTTCATAATGAAACCTCCCTATTTTTGATAGCGCCAGAACCATTCTTTCGCTTTTTATGATACTCTTCTCCGAATTAAATAATAATAGACAGACTTGTGATTTCTTGCATATTATTGTTTGCTTTGTACATTTGCAATAACAATTCTCGCCAAAGTATGGTTTTTGCTGTTCATAATAATAGTCAGCCCACTGCTGTCCCCAAAAATTATTTTCAATCGCTGGTTTACATTTCGAATTCCAATGTTGCAGGAACTTTCATTTTCAAGGCTGCCGTTCCCGGAAAGAAGCTCTTCGATTTTTGCGCGGTCCTCCTGTGAAAGCGCACTGTCGTTTTCGACTTCCAGAATCAAAGCGTTGTCTTCATAAAAGACCCTGATCTGAATTTCCCCCTTCTGCCGCTGCTGGATTCCATGCTCCACAGCGTTTTCCAGCACCGGCTGGAGAATCAGGCGCGGAACGTATTCGTCTACGGCGGACGGGTCGACCTCCTTTTGCACGGTAAGCCTTTTGCCAAACCGCTCGGAAATAATGTACAGATAAGCGTCCGCGTACATCATCTCCTCAGAAAGATGAACCATAGGTTTCCCTCTGCGGTCTATGGCGGCGTCAAGCATGGTGGACAGCGCTTCGATCATTCTGGAAACCTTTACATTGTCCGCCAGTCTTGCCTCCCAGTTGATGATTTCGAGCGTATTGTTCAGAAAATGCGGATTGATCTGCGACTGCAGCGCCTTGATCCGCGCATCACGCAGCGCAAGCTCTTCTTTATAGATGCGTTCAAACTGGTACTTCAGCTTGTAAGACATGCTGTTGAACGAATTTGCAAGATATTGAAATTCGGAACTGTAAAACCGGTCGTTGATCTGAATGCCAAACTCGCCGTCTTCAATCGCCCGGTTCCGATCCACCAGGCGTTTGACCGGCGCAGTGACATTCCGCGTAAAAAACCAGACAACCATAGCCAGAAGCGGCACGGCGAAAATCAGAATTTCAATCAGCATATTTTTGAATCCGGACAATTCCCTCGCGAGCGGGGCGCTGTTCACGCCAATTACATAGGAAAACCGGTAATCCTGTCCCGGTTTCATTCCAAAAACATACGATCGGTTTCCCGAATTCCTGTAAAAGAGTCCCTTCTGCGCCAGACTGATTCCCAGTGAATCCGGCGCGAGCTCTTCTCCCTTCAAAACAACTTTGGTGGAATTGAGCCAAAGAGAAGCGTCGGTTTCCCACGCCACATTCGCAATGCTGCCAAACATGGTTTTCGGATTTAACTGCATGGTCAGGACCGCGTAGGTTCTGTAATTGTCATCCACAATGTTCCTCACCATATAAACGCTCCCCTGAACGTTCAGAAAGCCGACGTTTGTGCCCAAGGTCCGGGAAAGGTTCCGGACCATGCTGTGAACCTTTTCCTGGTATTTCAACACTCCCGAATAAGTTTCATGGTAGGTGTAATAAACCCGGTCCGGTTTGTCGCAGAAGTATAGCATGGTCAATAAAAAGCTGTCGTCATACTTGTACTGCTTCGAAAGAAATTCCGTAATTTTGTCGTACAGGGCCATGGCGTCCTGTGTTTTTAAATAGTCCCGGTAAGCGCTTTGTACCGAACCGTTGTAAGAGGCATAACGGGACGCCGAAATGGCCGAATCGATCTGATTCAGCGTAATTTTTACGGAATTGTTCGCGGATGCGGTAATGGTATTTGAAATCTGCCGGTCGATTCCTCTGTATATGTAATAACCCGCGGCGCCGCCGAAAATCGCCACGGGCAAAATCCAGCAAGCCATCACGATACCGATCAGTTCCCACTTCAGGGAAAAAGCCCTGCGCCGGTTTGTTTTCTTTCTCATACTTCGCCCCGTTTCTGCGGATGGCCAGGTATTTCCAACTGATTCATTCATTGTAGATTATAACACCCAAGGCAGAAAAAGGACAGCCGATTTTAGCTGTCCTGCCCAAGAGAAAGATAATTTTTCAAAATGTTCCCGACGTTCTCCGCGTCTTCCAGCGTCGGCATTTCACAAAAGACGCGAAGAAGCGGCTCCGTTCCCGAAAACCGGGCGATCACCCAGCCTCCGTTTTTAAAATACACCTTGCAGCCGTCCAGGTAGGAGACCTTTTCGATCAAGAAAGGGAATTCCGGCAGCAGCTTATCCCTTAATAAGATTTTGGTGACACGCTCTTTTTCCTGCTGCCCGAACCGATAATCGGATTCGATCATCTCGCAGGTTCCGTACCGGTCGGTAATCTCCCGATAGATATCCGAGAGTTTCCGGCCCGTGACGGCAATCATTTCGACCAGCAGGGACGCCGCGTAAATACCGTCCTTCCCCTGAATATGCCCCCGAACGGTAAGCCCGCCGGACGACTCGCCGCCGATAATCGCATTCGTTTCCGCCATTTTGGCGGAAACATATTTAAAGCCGACGGGAACTTCATAGCAGACTTCGCGGAAATCCTCCGCGATCCGGTCCACCATATGGGTTGTCGCAAGGTTGCGAACCGCCGCGCCGTGCCATCCCTTGTATTTCATCAGATAGTAGTAGAGCAGCACAAGAATTTTGTTGGGATGCAGGAAATTCCCCTGATCGTCTATCACGCCGAGCCTGTCGGCGTCGCCGTCGGTCGCGATTCCCAGGTCGCAGTGTTTTTCCTTTACATAACTGATTAATCCCGTCAGCGTCTTGTCGTTCGGTGCGGGAAGCCTCCCGCCAAACAGCGCGTCATGCCGCTCATGAATGACATCCACATCGCACCGGGCGGTCATCAGAATCATTTGAAGAGCCGTCCTGCTGACGCCGTACATCGGGTCAAGCACTACCTTGAGTCCCGCACTGCGGATGGCCCCCATGTTGACGGACCGGATGATGCTGTCGATGTACTGATTCATTGGGTCAATGAGCTGAATCGCTCCGTTTGCCAGACCCTCTTCAAACGGTACTGTTTTAATTTCAGACTCATCGGTATTCAGAACATACCGTTCCAGCTCGCTCGTCAGCAGCTCGTCCGCGTCCCGGCCGCCTTCCATAAACACCTTGATTCCGTTGTAAACGGCCGGATTGTGGCTGGCGGTAATCGTCATCCCGTAAGGAAGCCCCTCCTGCTGCACGGTAAACATGACAAGCGGAGTCGGCGATTCCCGGTGAATCACGCGGCAGGGAATGCCCCGCCCCGCCATGGCCTCCGCCGCCCAGCGTGCCGCCGTGTCGGAGAGAAAACGCCGGTCGTATCCGATCACAAAGCCTTTTTCGGTTTTCTCCTCATCCGTCATCTTTTTCGCGATGGCGGTTGTCAAAAGCTGAACGTTTGATTTCGTAAAATCCTCGCCGATGACCGCACGCCAGCCGCCAGTGCCAAACTTAATCATATCTACCCCCGCGATTCTTCGCGCGCAAGGCCCCCCCACGCGCGGCAGTTTTATTTTTTAGCCCAGCACGGCAAGAACCTTATGCCGAGAGCCGGCCTGCTGTGCAGGTATGCCGTCCGCGACGGCGCTGCCGTCAAGCTCCAGTCTTTTGACCCCTTTGCAGACATGATCCGGATTTTCTACATGAATCTCATAAACGGCGCCGCGCCAAGCGCGCACAACATCGAACTCCGCCCAATCTTTCGGAATACAGGGATCAATCGTGAGGCGGTCAAAATCGGGCCGCACGCCAAGCAGATAATGCGTGGCGGCATAATAGGCCAACCCCGCGGACCCGGTCATAAAGGGATGCCTGGCCCGGCCGAACGCCGGATGGTCCTTCCCCATGACAAACTGGCAGTAGGAATACGGTTCGGACTGTCTGATTTCGATTTTCTCATTCTGATCATACGGCAGAAGGGCATTGTAGAATTTCATTGCCCGATCTCCCCGGCCAAGTCTCGCTTCCGCGCACCAGGCCCATGGATTCGGATGGCTGAAAATCGATCCGTTTTCCTTAACGCCCGGATAAACCCGCGTCACAAACCCGATTTCGTCGTCCGGTTTTGTGTAGGACGGCGCGTTCAGCATCAACCCGTAAGGGGTGTAAAGATATCTGTCAACCGAATCCATGGCCAGCATACCGCGCTCCCCGTCGGCAACGCCGGAGAAAACCGCCCAGGCGTTGGATTCCAGATGAACCTTCCCCTCCCGGTCGGAACAGGTGCCGATTTTCCTGCCGCTTTCCGTGATGCCGCGGATGTACCATTTTCCGTCCCACAGATGATCGTTGCAGGCATCCTTCACCGCCTTCGCCATAACGGCGTATGTTTCCGCTTCCTGTGTTTTTCCTACAAAACGGGAAAGCTGAATAAACCCGTCGAGCGCCCAGAAATGCAGGAACGAGACCATGGCGCTTTCCCCTCCGCCAAGGTTCAAGCAGTCGTTCCAGTCCGCCCGAAGCCCTTTGCAAATTCCGTCCGGCCCAATTTCACGGCCGGAAAAATCAAGGATGCGCTTCATATGCTCATAGACGGTTCCGTCCCCGCCGTCGGCATAACTCACCGTTTCATTCAGCAGAGAAACCTCGCCGGTTTCCTTAATGTATTCAACGATCGACCCAACCAGCCAGAGCGCGTCGTCGGAGCAGGCGTCCTTGATTCCGTGGACGATCTCGGACCGGTCCGGCGTTGGAATCACGGTTGGTGATTGAAAGCTCTGCCGTTCTCCCTTCCGCTCCGGGTCAAACCATTCCGGCTGGAACAGATGAAGCCCGTAACCCTCGGACGTAAGCCCCCTCAGCAGCTGCATCAGGCGCTGCCTGCACTTTTGAGGGTTCGAGTGCGGAACCGCCATGGCGTCCTGCGAGGTATCCCGGAACCCAAGGCCGGTTCTGCCGCCTACCTCGATGAAAGAGGCAAAGCGCGAGAACATGATATTAACTTCCGCCTGATACAGATTCCAGATATTCAGAGAGGTATCCATTCCTGGATTCGGCGTTTGAACCTGAAAACGAGTCAGCTTGTCGTCCCAGAATTTCGCAAGGTCGGCAAACGCACGGTCGATATTTTCCGGGTTTGCATATTTTTTTCGGTACGGCGCGGCAGCCGCCCGTCTGCCCTCCCCCAGAAAAAAGGCAACGCGTGTTTTTTCTCCGGGCGAAAGCGTCAGCTTTTTCTGAAGAACGGCGCAGTGGTTGCCCGTTGTTCCGCAGCTGCCGAAGCATTCCCCGCGCTCCACCGCCTGCGGATTTCGCTCATCGCGGTAACTGCCGAGGAATCTGTCTCTCAAACAGTCAAAGCCGTCGGGCTCAAAGCTGGAGGCAAACCACTGATAGCCTTGTTCCTCATAATGGAGATCATATTCGATCACGCCGTCCTCATAATCGGAACCCGCGGCATACAGACTCATCTGAAAATTCTGGTTATCCATGTCGATCTGATGAAATGAAAATTCCAGATAGGAAAACACGCTGAGTCTTCTTGGCCGTTCCGAGTCATTTTCCAGAACGACATCCCAGATTTCGACCGGTTCATTCAGAGGAATCAGAATCGTTTGGCTGGCTCTGATTTCCCGATAATCGCAAAGAAATATGGAATAGGACAGTCCGTGCCTGCAGGTATAGTTCGCACGGTTCAAATCCACGCCCACCGGCTGCCAGGAAATGCTCCAGTATTCCCCCGTGTCGTCGTCGCGCAGATAAACGCAGTGGCCCGGGCTTTCCATCGGAGCATTCGGGCGAAAGCGCGTAATCCTGTGATATTGAGGCGATTGATAGAAGGAATACCCGCCCGCCGTCTGGTTCAACACGGCGCACATGTCGTTGACGCCGATATAATTTGTCCAGGAAACCGGCGTATCGACACGGTCGACGATATATTCCCTGTTTTGGTTGTCAAAATATCCGTACCGCATGAACATTCTCCTTCCGGACGGTTCTGACCCCATTATAAGACTCCCGGAAAACGGAATGAATAGCAGATGTTGCGATTAATTGCATATTTTTGTGTAGCTTTTTAGAATAACGCGCGGCGGAAGCTTCACGTCTGTTTTGTCCGACAAAAATAGCTGCCCTGAAAATTTCCAGGCAGCCTACAATGGCACAGTGAATGAAGCCTACCTCAAAGAGGTGAGCTTGATTTATGTTTGGCCCCGCCGGACGCTCCTTTCGTTCAGGTCTTCGTTCAGGTCAAAGAAATCATGTTTCGCAATTCTGTATTGCTACAGAAACCGAATCAGTTCCGCCTGCATCAAATTTTCTCTTTTATTTATTGATACTGTCACGTTCAACGATCTCCACGTCCAGAAGAATGTTTTCCCGCGGTTCGTCCCGGTGGCTCATTCTCCAGATCAGCCGCTGCACGGATACCTGTCCCATAAATTCCTTGTGAACGTTCACGGTAGTCAGTCTGGGGGAAATCGCATTGGACAACGCCGTATTGTCGAAACCGACGACCGCAATATCCTCCGGGATACAGTACCCCAGCCGCCGCAACGCGAGAATCAACTGACCCGCGGCATCGTCGTTGGAACAGACAAATGCTTGCGGCAGCCGCCGGATACTTTTCACTTGACTCACTATTTTGCCAACATCATGCTCAATGACAGATTGCTCGACATCCTCAAGGACAGAATATGCCAGCACATATCTGCTGACATCGGGATAGCCAAAAACAGATGGCAGTCTGTGGATCGCCTCCTGATACCCGAAAAAGCGTTCTTTGATGCTCATGGAGTAATTTAAGTCGCCGAAAAATCCGATTTTCCGATAACCGCTGTCGATCAGCAAACGGGTTACACGGTAGCTGCCCAGCTTATTATTGGAAAGGATACAGTCGATCGATTCCGCCATGGAATTGTGGTCGACAACAACAATCGGCAGGCCTTGTTTCTTTAATTCAGTCAAATACTCGTCGCTGATCTGTCCAATCGAGATCAGTCCGCAGGCACGGCCTTCCTTTACACAATCCGGCACGCTGATCAGCTCGTCCGTAAAATTAATCAGGATTTCGTAACCGTTTCTTTTTGCCTCCGCTTCAACCCCTAAAAGTACCTTGGAATAAAAATCCGAATTTCTGAAATACTGCGTCTTAATTAAAATACAGATGTTTTTGTTTGCCAGAGCCTTTTTGTATCGTGTCTTCTCTGAAAAGTACCCTAGTTCTTCCGCCTTATTAATAATCAAATTTCTTGTCTCTTTGCCCACCCCCGTTTTGTCGTTTAGCGCTAAAGATACCGCGTTAACCGACAGGTTCAATTCCTTTGCAATGTCTTTCATGGTAATCCGCTGTTTCAATTTGAATCACTCATTTCAAATCGTCATAACTTTAAAGACCGGTAAATTTCCTCCAAAGTGAAATCAACTCGGCATATTTTGTCGTCCGCCGCCCCATAGTACAGTACAATTTTATTACTATTTTGATAACAGCCGCAGGTAAAAACAGCATCGCCAAAGAAGCCGCTTGTTTCATAACCGATTTCCGGCTCAAAAACTGGATTTTCCGTTCGGGCCAGAATTTTTTCCGGATGATTTGCTTCAAGCAGCATGGCGCCGATACAATAACGATTATTTTCATCGGCCGCATGGTAAAACTCAATCCAGCCCTTTTCCGTGCGGAACGGAACCGCCCCGCCGCCGATTCGCCCGCTTTCCCATCTGTTTCCGGATACGCTGCAAAAATGCCGCTGATTTCCCCAGTGAATCATGTCCGGGGATTCGCAAATCCACATTTCCGGTGTGCCGAACGCCTCGCTGACCGGACGGTTCAGCGCATAAAACAAGTCTCCGAATTTTTCTGGAAAAATGACAACATCTTTATTTTCAGGCGCAAAAATGACTCCGCAGTGCTTAAAATCAACAAAATTTTTCGTGCTCAACAGGGCGGTGGCGGGCCCCTGCGGGCTGACTGCCGTATAGTTTATGTAATAAGTGTCTCCTACCCGGGTAACCCTCGGGTCCTCCATCCCCCAGCTCTCTTCTTTTAATACCGGCTGAACCATCGGGGAGTCGCTTACCGTAAAATTGATTCCGTCTCTGGAACGCGCCAGACGCAGATGGGAAAAGGACGTCAGATAGACTGTTTTTATCCCATGCGGTGTTTTTTGCCTGACTGATCGTGAATCGGAAAAATCCCATTCCGGGTGCTCAGCCTTCACCACCTCCACAACATTCATCGCCATATTGGAACCGTTTTGAACCATGATTGGAATTTTTACACTTTGGCTGGTAAAGCCTGCCGATTCGGAAACCCGGCAAACCAATAGTATTTCATCCTGATACCGGCAGACACCGCAGTTAAAGATTCCCTCCACACGGAGGCCCTCCCTGCTTGGTTTAACATCTTCGATCGTGATTAGCGGATTTCTGATACATCTTTTCATGAAGCAATCTCCAATATATGTAATATGATGCCGAGGTACACCCGTGCCTGCCCAGACGGCGCGAATCCTTAGGGCGAATCAGGAATCACCCCTTGATTCCTGAAAAACTGATTCCTTCCACAAAGTATTTCTGAGCTGCAAAGAAAATGACCAAGACCGGAATTAATGTTAGTACGGAAGCCGCCATCAAAGGTCCCCACTCAACTTTCGTCATACCGTTGAACATGGCAAGCCCTAACTGCAGTGTGAACTTTTTGCTGTCGTTCAGATAAATCAGCGGGCCCATCAGGTCATTCCATGAACCTTGAAAGGAAAAAATCGCCACCGTAATCAACGCCGGTTTCGAAATAGGTAAGTATATTTTTACAAACACGGAAAACTTGTTTGCCCCGTCGATCATTGCGGCTTCCATCAATTCGTCCGACTGAGACATAAAAAACTGCCTGAGCAGAAAGATAAACACGGCTTGCCCGCCAAAAAAAGCCGGAACCGTTAACGGTAAAAACGTATTCACCCACCCAAGGCGGGTAAACATCTGAAAGACAGGAATCAGCATCACTTCCGACGGCAGCATAATGGTCGACAGCAGAAGAAGGAACCAAATGTTTTTTCCCGGAAAATTAAATTTCGCAAAACCAAATGCAACAAACGCTGAAACAAACACCTCCGCCACAAGGCGTGTAACCGATATGATTGTGGAATTCAAAAAATACTGCATGAAAGGGATGTCCTGCAGGGCCTTCCCATAATTTTCAATGTGAAATCCGTCGGGCAGCCACTGCGGCGGAACCTCAAAGATCACGTTTCCCGATTTCAGGGAAGTTGATATCATCCAGAAAAGGGGTAAAATACACACAATGGAAGCCAAAGTCAACACAACGTAAAGCACTGAATTCTGAATCAGGAGCTTTTTTGACTTGCTTAAAGATCTGCGTTGGACTGTCAATACAATCCCCCCTCTTTTCCGTGCGGGGCACGTTTTGATTTCTTTTTGCCTTTTTTGATCTCCGCATTGTAGAATACCCACAGGTTGGAAGATTTAAAAACCAGAAGCGAAAGGACCAGAATGATCAGAAACAGGATCCACGCCATGGCGGTAGCATAACCCATCTTGAAATAGTTGAATGCGTTTTGATATAAATAAACCATGTAGAACCTTCCCTGATTCCCGGCGCCGCCAATAATGTAAGCGTCGCTGAACTTACGGAACGCGCCGACAATTCCCATAATCAGGTTGTAAAATATGACGGGTGTCAACATCGGCACGGTTATTTTGACGAATTTTTCGAACCAGCCGGCACCATCAAGGTCTGCGGCCTCATAGAGGGATCTCGGAACATCCTGGAGGCCCGCGAGATAGGTCAGAATTCCTCCTCCGGCACCCCAAAGCGCGATCAATATGTAAGACGGCAATACCCAGTTAGGGTTCGACAGCCAGCCGGGCCCCTGAATGCCAATTCTGGCCAAAAGCAGATTCAGCAGTCCCATGTCCTTGTCAAGAATCCATCTCCACAATAACGCGATCGACACACCGGACACAACAGCCGGCAAATATAAAATGGTACGAAACAGGTACACGCCCCTGATTTTGCAGTTGAGAAGCGCCGCCAAAGACAGCGAGGCCGCGATACCGAGCGGCACCGCGAAAATCGCGTACCAAACGGTCAGGGACAGCGAACTTAAAAAATCTTCGTCATGGAACAAATCGATATAATTCTGGAATCCAACAAAATTTGGTGCCGTTATGGAATTTGAATCGGTAAATCCCAGGTACAACGCCTGAAACAGCGGGATTACCGTAAAAACGATAAACCCAATTACCCAAGGCGCCACAAAGAAAAATCCAGCGTTTCGGCTCAGAGCCTTTTTCATTACATTTCCTCCGATATAAAACACTAAGCTGATAGTTAAAACCAGCTTAGTGTATAGAAATCACTTGCCTGTAATCGTTTTGATTTTCGCCGCCGCGTCTTTCGCGGCCTGCTCCGGCGTCTTCTTGCCGTTAATCAAAGGAGTATAAAGCTCATCGCCGATCGCGGTATCTATTTCGGTTTCTTTTTCCTGATTATTGAACCCTCTGGCATATTGCGAGGATTTCTTGATGACGTCGAGCGCATATTCTTTTTCCGGCATATTTTTGGGAATCATATCAAAACCGTCCTGAATCGGCGGCACCACCTTCCACTGGAATGTCGCGTTCGTAAGATCAACCAGAGCTTTGTATGCCGCATCAGGATTTTTGGTTTGCGAAGATATGACGGTGGAAGCAATCCAGCTGAACGTGACTTTTTTGTCTCCGTGCGGTATTTCGGCCATTCCGACTTTGAATTTATTGCCAACCTGCTTTTCAAGGTCGTCGCCGGCACCGCCGAAGAACATGGCTACTTTTCCGGTCTTGAACAAATCCGCGTCGCCCATATTCTGTGCTTGCTCCTGCGTTGGGGAGACATTGTCCCGCAAAATTTTATTTAACTCCGTCAGGCCCTTGATTGACTCACGGGAATCGATCAGGATTTTTCCGTCCTTGTCAACCGTTTCGCCGCCGTATGCCCAGATCCAAGTCTGTACCGGAGGCCAGCCGTCGATTACCGTGCCCCACTGCGTTATTTTTCCGCTTGAGTCTACCTTAGTCAGCTTTTTCGCCGCAGTCCGGAAATCTTCCCATGACCAGTTCCCGCTGGGTAAATCCACGCCGGCGGATTTTAGCAGGCCTTCATTGTAGTACATCACAACCGGCTGACTGATCCATGGAAGCCCGTACAGTTTATCCTTGTATTTCGCCGTATTCAGCGGCCCGTCAAAATAATTGTTTAAATTGACTTTCGAATCCTGCGTGGCCTTGTCCGTGATGTCCATCAGAACGCCCAGCTTCGCGTACATCGGTATGTATTCCTGCGAAAGCCACATTAAATCCGGCGCCTGCTTTGCGGAAATCATCGCTTGAATTTTTGTATAATAGTTCGCCGGTATGCTTTGAATGGTCAGGGTATAATCCTTGGAATTTGCATTCAATTTATCGACAATCGCCTGCATCTGCTTTAACTCATCGGCTCCGGCCCAGGTGGAAACCGTCAATTTTGCTTTTTCAGTTGATTGGCCCGATGTTGTGCTGCCCGTCGAGGCACCGCCTGTTGACGAAGCGCATCCGGATATCGACCCTGCCGCGATGGCGGCCGTGATGAAAACCGCTGTTATCTTCCGCCAGATTTTTTTCATTTTAAATCCTCCTAATCATTTCATATTTTCTCCCATTTCAAAAATGGGTCCAATATTGTAATACAGTGCGCCTCCGTATCGCCAACGCCGCAGTACAGCACCGCCGTTCCGTTTTTCTGCCTGACAAGCCCTCCGGCAAACACGACATCTTTTAAATCATTTCTCTTGCTGGGACCGTTTTCAAAATTTTTTCGAACCGCAATAATTTTCATGGGCGAGTGACTCCCGCTCTCGGGGTCAAGCAAAAAACAGGTTGAATAATAATGGCGGTTACCCTCCGGATCAAAATTTGCAATGTGGGACAGAACACCGATTTTCCCATTTTTCAGCAGATGAAGCTGATTTGTACCGCCCCACTCCTCCTTTGCAAACTGATCCTCAAAGATTCGAGCGGAGGAAATGGACCGGTCATTCAAGTCGTCCAGCGAACGGATCACCGTAAAACCGATTTTTCCCCTGCCCGCTTCCGCCCCCTGCGGCCTTGTCGTAATCAAAATTTTTCCGTTTGGCAGCTCCAGCAAACGGATATCCTTCATATGTTCCGGCCCACAGGCAAACCTCTGAAGCTGAAACGGAGCTGTTTCGCGGTAAAACACGGTTCGATATGTAAGTGTGCTTACCTGATTTCGATAAACTTCCACACCTCCGATTATCATTTTCCCGCCGATCATGCAGAAAAATGGATCCTGCAAATGGTCCAGCGGCTGATATTGTTCATCCAAAGTCCATATTCCGGCGTTCCTGCGCAGGAATATAATACTGGAATCTTCGCTGTCCCTGAATTCCGCTCTTCCCAGAAGTAATTCCCTTCCATTGTAGAAAAAAGGTGAGGAAATGTTATAAACATCCCGCTTATCTTTTCCTTTTAACCGAATCGGAAGCTTTGTATTGGCAAATTGCAGCTGGCGATAAGGAAATTCTTTTAAAAGTTGCTGGCATGTCCGCATTGTAGTCATTATGATCTCTCCCCATGGAATCGGATTTCGCAATTTGGTCAACCGCTTTTCAGGCCGCGGTAAAGCATGAAATATAGACAAATTTGTATTTTACTGCTCTCTTCTATTACCACTTTAGACAACTTATCACTTGAATTCAACTATAATTTACTTTAATTTTATGATTAGAGGGTATTTCAAGGCAAAGTTGAGTCAGTTTGCCTATGTGTTGAAAACTTATCTTTATAAACGGTCAGGCACGCAGTGCTAGCCCCGCCGTAACGCAACGCAAAAATTCAATTCAGAAACTACTCTTTCTGAAGACAAAACAAACTGTTTTCAGCCTTCACAGCTTATTCAGATTGAACCCAGGTCACAATTTGTTTCACAATTAAACAAAAAATCGGGGCTTCCAATACCTTTTGGTATGGTTGCTCCGACTTTTTATTTGGTCTGTTTTGCAACAAGCTTTTTATTATGCCATAAGACAAGCTGTTCACCAAAATTTTTCAGGTCAGCCCTTTTTCTTTTACGGCTCATTGAGGAGCCATTCGTGCGCAGGATCAAAAATACGATCCGTCCATGGGTTTCCGTCGAAATGGCGGATCATCCAGACATAATACATCGGATATCCGGGTGCGTTTACCTGGGGATGGGTCTGGCCGCCTGGAATCAAACAGAAGCTGCCATCCTGAATCCGGCAGACCTCCCGCCCGATGAAGCAGGCCCCGAAACCCTGCGGCCTTTCAAACCGGTAGTAATAAACCTCCGGCTGAGGATGCCGGTGCGGCGGATAGCTGGACCAGCCGCCCTGCGGGACAATAATCTCGCCCATTACCATATTGGAATAGGGCGCAGTATGGTAATCGAAAAAAGTCCGTACGGTCCGCTGTGCTTTTCCCTCAAACTGATTTTTGCCAAACGTCTCCTCCGCGCAGTTTGCAGGCGTATAAAATCTGCTGCCGAAGGTCTGATCGTTTTCCGTGCTTTGCACCAGCAGCTCGCTGCTTTCGCGGGCCGTCACCTTTACCGGAACGTCACGGCAGACATGCAGGCAGTACGCCCCTTCTTTCATAAAGCCGCCGCGTCTGGCCGGTTCGCATTTTCCCTGCCGTTCAAAAATCACGCTGCCCTGCACCAGCAGGAGCGCCGTTTCCTCTTTCGGATGATGAAAGGTAATCGTCCGGCCTCGTTCGATCTGATATACAGTAATGTTCATCATGGAATCGGCATAGAGTCCCTTCGTTTCCGTCAGGATTTTCTTCCCCTGCCTGTCGAATTCCGGATAACCGAAAATCTCGCTCATTCAAAAACCTCCCTAAATAATGAAGCATCTCAAAAACGGAGTCAGAATCTGATCTCGGAGAGCTTTACGGGACGATGCTCCGCCATGGACCGATTAGCTGCCACTGCGATGAGCACAGCCTGCAGTCCGTCGTTGGCGGAAACGGGAACCGGTTCGTCATCCCGAATGGCGTTCAGAAATTCACCGATTTCGGCTGCATAGGCGTTCATGTACCGCTCCAGAAAGAAATGCAGAGGCTTTTCGGCGGTCACACCATTCGCCGTGCTGACAACGGCGTTGGACGGCAGGTCGTTTTCAACCGCGACCTGACCGATGGAACCGAATACTTCAGCACGCTGATCATAGCCGTAAACAGCCCTTCGAGAGTTGTCTATGACCGCCAGCGCTCCGTTTGACAGCCTCATGGTCACAATGGCGGTATCCACGTCGCCTGCCCTTCCGATCTCCGGATCGACCAGCACGGCGGCGTTGACGTAAACCTCTTTTACGTCGCTCGCGGTCAGATAGCGTACCATATCGAAATCGTGAATCATCATATCCATGAACAGGCCGCCGGAAACCCTGACGTATGAGATCGGCGGGCAGTCGGGATCCCTGGATGTGATTTTGACAATATGGATATCCCCCACCCGGCCGTCGGCCACAGCCTGACGCACCGCATGAAAGTTATGGTCGAAACGGCGGTTGAAGCCCACCTGGTATTTTACGGGATGTTTTTCCAACTCCTGCATTACCGCTTTGATCTCCGAAAGATCGTGCGAAATCGGTTTTTCACAGAAAACATGTTTGCCTGAGCGAATCGCCTCTATGGAAATCGGAGCGTGGGTCTGCGTGGAAGAGCAGATCAGAACAGCGTCAACCGAAGGATCCCTCAGAATCTCATGATAATCGTCAAGGACGGGGATTTCCATACTCTTTGCCCATGCTCTGGAATCCCCGGTCCAGCAAGGATCCGCCATGGCGGCAACCTCCGCGCCCTTCAGGTGATTCGCGATGCTTTCGCCGTGTACCTTACCGATTCTTCCCGCTCCAATAATACCGACCTTCATCATTTTATGTACCTCCTCATTTTCCTCGAATTTCAAGACTTTCCTCATGGGGACGGCGGAACTTCCAATGCCTGTTTAAGGCAAGGCATCGCCTTGCCTTTTTTTGATTGATCCGGTAAATTCCGATCAAACCGCCGGAATGTCACTTTGAACCATTGTGATCGCTTCCCTTCAAGGTTTTAATATTATCCTTCAGTGTGCTGTTGAGAGAGATTCCAAGCGCTTCCGCTTTATTGCCATAGTAGGCTTCTACATCATCCCAGTTATAGTAAGGATAGGAATCGGTCTCTACGGGAAAAGCAGTCTCCTCTTCATTGAACAGCATTTTTACCAAATAATTTTTGCCGTTCGTATAAAATACCCATTGAATGTTGGAACACATCGGCATAATTTTTGCCGCACTCCATAGGTTTGCAACTTCGCCGGGATCATTCGTACTTTCACATCCCCCTTTGATTTCCAGAAAAGCGGCTAACGGTGCTATCGTATTATCGTGGGCAAAGGAAAAAATCCCTGCATAATTTTTATTTTTCAAAGCTTCGTCCGACGAGACTATCATGTATTTGACCAACGGGGCGGACATGGGAGCCATCACATTATTACTTTCCATCGACGGCCCATATTTATAAAAAACATCGATGTTAAAAACGCCGGCATACCAAGCGATTTCGTCAGATGTAAAGTACTTTTTGAAATTAAAGTCCGCCCCTTCCCCGGCCAAATTAGCAGTATGCATATATAAATTAAATAAATTTTCCGCCGCGTCAGAGGGATTTTTCAAAATGGTTGCTCCGTCGGAGTCTTTCAGCTGAAACTCACCGTTCTTTAATCTATCGTAAAACTTTATTGAAAAAAATCGGGTCAGAATTTGTTTATTATGAGACTCTCCAGTAGTACCGGACGTATATTTCTCAACGATTTTCTTCCATGCTCCGTTGTTTTTGTAGTCAATATACTTCGCGTCGATGTCAAAGGGACGCAAATATGGGTCTTCCTGCTCCGGGTAGAAAGAGGTTGTAATTTGATTCTTTGATGCTATTTTTTTAAAACCGGAAAAAAATTCATCCCTGCTGTCTTGTGTTCTTTTTACATTTGTGGCATACCCGAGAATTGGTTTGCCGTCATTAAAAATTTCTATATAATCCTCTGCGGTGCGCTCCCCCAACTTATTCAGGTTTTCTCTTCCAAGTTTCGTCAGCTGCCCATATCTTCCCTTTTCAAACTGCATCAATTCTTCTATTTGATTTTTCAGTTCTGTTCCAGCGGGAGTAATCTCTTTGTCTTTCTCAGCGGCTGAAAGCAATTCATACAGAGTCTTGTCATAACTCGGTCTACAAATGTTCCTTGAGCCATGACGTCCCACATACTGAATAAACACCGGATGATAGCCCTTCGGCGCTGCGGTAAAATTTGTTTTTTCATAGGGGTAGGGCAGCATGTTTCCTAAATACTTTGAGCTGTCGAGCGGAGTCGTACTTGCCGTTCCGATTTGGCCGGATGCCGCCGCAGATACGCCGGCGCTACTCTGTGAATTTCCCGGTTTATTTGTCGCACACGCTTCCGTTCCCAAAAGAATACATAATACCAGTAACCGTGCGAGGCAGTTTTTCATTTTGGACATTTATTTCGCCCCCATTCAAATTTTTACATTTCATACCTCTCAAAGCACCGTGGATAAGCTCAACATACAAATAGATAGATCCGGGAATAACGATCAGCCATGAATTACATCCGTATATTCATCAAAGACCTTGAGCCGGTCGACGGGTTCAAAACCGACGGCGCCCTCAAATTCCCCTTTTTCCCAGTCTCTGCGCGTAGCCCATACAACTGACGCGTTTGTCCTTCCATTTGAGGCCGTAATCCGGTATTCCCTCAGCCGCGGGATGAAAGTACCCTTTTCGGATAAGCTTGCTTTAAAAATCGTCCTGATTCTGATAAACTGCGATGGCTGCAGGTCGGAAAGATCCACAGCCATTGCGCCGTTTTTGATTGAGATCTTCTTCAAGCCGTTGACATGCTGTTCGTCATCCGAAACCTCCACCGTTGCCTCCAGGAGCACTGTTTCCGGAGTGTCCGCGTGAATCTCGATTTTTTCGAAATTCCATAACTTGCGGTCCATTTTGTACGCCGGTTTAAATTCGGCGGGTCTCCGCCATTCCGTGGTGTGGGCCCCCGTGTCACAAATATTGTCAAAATCAAGCCAAACGGCCAATTTCTCTCCCGCCGGCCCTCTTTGTTTAGGATTATGAAAAACAGCGGCTATTCCCCGGTCGGTCAATTTTTTTCTGTAAAAACGCACCTGACCGATATCAGCGGACAGATGAGTAAAGTATTTTGGCCTGCTGATTTCTCTAATGACATGACCAATGTAAGAATACCCGATGAAGAGCGGATCATTTTCCCAGTTTCTCAGCTGACAGCTGCCCTCGACGCCCGGAATCGATGAAACTCTGTCCTCGTCGCAATAGGAATCTCCTCCGCTTTCTTTTGAGAATGCAAGCGTATACTGAGTCCATTTGTTCAGAGCGGCTTTTCCTCCTTCCCACGCATATTCGGTACTGCCGTAGCAGGTGCCCCACTTCATCATTCCAGAACGTTCAACCACCATACGGATCAGGTAGGTAGCCCCCCACCCTACGGATTTCCCTTTTACCATCAACGGATTGTGACCCATCTCGGTGTCTTTTGCCAAACGATTGATTTTCGCCTCGACAATTCCACTGAATTCATCATCGACAATTAACGATTCACTGCATGGAATTTCCAAGTAATCCTCATTATGATTCAGGCACACATACGTCCTGCCGTCCCGATGGACAACAGGAGGATTTCCTCGAATCAAAGCGTCATTACCGCACCCGGACCGGTCTTTTACTCTTGGGACTACGCAGAGATAGTCCTGAATATCAATCGTCTTTTCTTCGGAATCATTGACCTGAATTGTATAAAGGCCATTATGGAGATACCGGTACAAAAATTCAACCTGCGTATTTTCATGCCCGGATAAGCTGACGATTTTTGTTTCGACCGTTTTTTTATTGACTACCAGATTGACCGGAAACTCCGTAACGGGAACATTTTCATGGTTAGTAACGTCAATCGCGACTGCAAAGTAGCTCTTTTGCCTGTTTACCATCAATTTCAAACTTCCGAATGATAATTTTTCGCCGTTCTGAACCGTAACTTCCAGATATTTGTCACCCACACGAACCGTATGGGCACCCGCCGTCTCCGCTCTGTAAACGGTTGAAAAACACTTTTCCTCTCGACCGTTCAACAAAATCACCCGTTCGTTGCCCCGGCTGCCAAATAAATTCAGGTTCTTCCGGACCCCGTTGTCTTCAATTTGAAGATTTAAGGCCGCAATACTGTCTCCTTCGTTTCGCGCGCAGCCCGTGATTCCCAAATTTCCCAGATTGTCAAGGGCTTTTATCTCGACATTGGAAAGCCGGACCTGCGGAAGATCTTTATCCATAACCATCCGATCCATTCTAACCGGGAGATCCGTGTCATTCTGAAAGCCAAAGCCTTCATAAATCAGCCGCTCATCACCGATATGAAGTTCAGAAAAATTTTCTTTGCCGAGAGCAACCGCTTCCGGGTAATCGGAAAGCAGTCTCTCTTCCAGAGAACCCTCTTTCAATTCCGCCTCCGGCGACTCGGCATTTCCCTGGGTGATATAAACCGCTCTATGGTTCGGATGGATCGATAAGTTTTTGATATAGTAATGCAAATGTCCGCCGATCATAAGGTCAACACGCTGCTTCTCCGCTATCGGCACCATGTACTTGTTTGTAAACTCATCCGTATAAGGATGATGGATCAACAGAATTCTCCATTTTGCGTTCCGGGCCTTTTCAGATTTCAGGTCATTTTCCGCCCAGTTTAAAGTATCTTCCCTGACCTTTCTTGTTTGCCGGTCAACCGGTAAACCGGAATTAACGGAGTTCATTTCCGTCAACCCCCATGAGCAGCTGTCGACCATTAAGAAATGGGCTCCGCCGCAGTCAAAAGAAAAGGTTCTCTTCGCAGCGTCACAGCGGTAAACAGTTGACTGGGGAAATGCAAAAAAATCGTTAAAAAGCGGCCCGTCGTCATGGTTGCCGGGTATGTATACGACAGGTATCGAACGGAGCAGATTCGGGATTTTTCTGAACCAGCCCGATATGTACTGGTCCCTCTGATATCCGCTGCCTGCCGGAATATCGCCAAGGTTGATCATAAAGTCGGGTTTGCTTGTCAGAGCTGCATGTTCAAACTGCTTATAGATCCTGAATAAGTGAGTATCTCCTACTATCATAACATTCAGATTGTCCGGATCTTTTCTGAGTGTTTTGAATTGCCCATCCATTCTTTCACCGGAAGGAAACACAATGCTGTAACCGTAGCGGGAATCCGGTTCCAGATTTTTCAGGTTTGCATAATAAATAAAATGTTTGATGCCGTCCGTGCTCCCCGCATCCGCTTCCCTGTGAACCGATACAGCAGCCTCGAGCGGTTTCTCCCCCGCTAGGCCGTAAAACAGACTTGCGTCTGCACTGAAGCCGGCTTCCCATGCAACCGTCATGCACGTTGGAAATGGAGCTAATAAATATGGGCCATTTACCTCTATCCCGTCAATGAACACGCTTTCGCTTCCTCCCCCTGTTTTATAGTTCTCCTGACAATCCAACATAGAGTCGCCCCCGGGGATACCGGGGGTTTCCTCTGCATCGGGAACGCTTTCATTCCTTGCCGTCCGACTTTTTCCTCTTGGCAAATACAACAGGAATCACGAAAAGAATCATTAAAAATACAGAGATGATCCAGAATTTGTTGATGACGCTGAAGTTATAAACAGCAATTCCGTTCACAACCCTTTTGCTGATATCCATCAGGCGGCCATTTACAATTTCCTGGCCCGTAGCTCCCAAATACGAAAGCAGGCCGACCATTCCCATCGCCGCGCCGGTAGCCTTCTGTGAAACAAGGTCAACAGCAAGCATACCGCCGAGAAACGAGAGTTCAATGCCGAGGCCGAAACCATAGATTGCCGTAAAGACCATGCACAAAGCGCGATTGTAAGAAAATGTACAGAAACCGATAATTCCCGCCAGCATCACAATGCCGAACACAATGGATGTTGTTGCGTGATGGGATTTAAAAATTCTGTCTGAAATGATTCCGGAGCAGGCGGATCCCAATCCGCCCGTCACGGAACTGATCGCCAGTATGCTGCCTGCGACGCCGACGCTGTATTTGCATTGTTCCTGCAGAAAAATGACTCCCCAGTTGTCGATGGAATATCTTGCGACCCCGAGGAAGATGGCACTCAGCGCGACACACCAGACGAACGGATTTTTTAGAGCTTCAAACTGTGCTTTTCCCGTGGACTTTGCTTTCTCAACCTTTGCCGTCTCGACATCGCCGTCATATTCATTGGCCGGCGGCAGTCCGTAGGTTTCCGGACGGTCGCTCATAAAGATATACATCAGCAGCGCGACCAGAATACAGAAGAAGCCGGGTGCAAAGAAGCCGCTTCGCCAGCCAAAGCGTGCCACGATGGCTGCCGTACCGACATATGTAAGTCCTTCGCCCAAATAGTGGGCGATTCCGCAAACCCCGTACCAGGTTGCCAGTTTGCGTTTGCCGAACCACTGCGACAGGGACACCGTCCACGGAGCGGAGCCCATGGACTGAAAAAAACCATTCATAAGCCAAAGAAAGAAGAAAAGAGTAAAATTGATTGACGAAAACCCGAAAATGATGTTCATGATTGCTGCGCCCAGCAGTCCGAGCGGTACAATTTTCTTAATATTGCACCTGTCGCCCATGAAACCGTTAAAGCATTTTCCGAACGCATACGCTATGGTAAGAGCGGCTCCGATCATTCCAAGCTGAGTAGCCGTCATTCCCTCGGCCAGCAAAGGCTTTTTTTGCAACGGACAAGGGCAGCTTTACAACGTAATACATGCCGTATCCGAAAATAATAGACGCGATGTCCTCGATCCGATGCTTCTTATACTCCTTTTTGATGACGGTCCGGTCGGTAATCCTAGGTTGATCGGAGCCTGTCAAAAACCAATTCAAAACACTCATGCCAATCCATCCTCCCAAAATAGCATAAAACTCTCTCCCAATTTGCTTCTTTCAAAACGAGCCCTCACAGGGGGCAAAATTGACCAATCCAGTCCCTTTCCATTTGATTTCATACTCCGTCGAAGGCCCCGGCGCCCCTCCTTTTGCCGCAAATCCTCCGGCCTCCTTCCATTTAACCGCGACAGTAATCGGGGCGTATCGCCGGGAAAACCAAGGCCCGGCCATCTTAAATGTCCTTTTTTCTTTAAATTCCAGCGGCCGCCCGAATGTAAGCGCGCGCTTTTTTCGCGTACTCAAACGGGTTTGCTTTCGCAGGATCCTGTTCGGCTTCCACCACAACCCAGCCTTCATATCCGCGGCCGCCCAGAATCTCGAAAATCGGTTTGAAATCGACATCGCCGTCTCCCGGGACCGTAAACGTTCCTCCGCGCACGCCGTCCAGAAAGCTGAGACGCTTCGCCTTGGCCTCGGCGGCCACGCTGCTCCTCAGATCCTTCAGATGCACGTGACCGACACGGGAAACATATCGGTTCAGAATTTTTTCGGGGTCGATTCCGCAAAAGCTCAGGTGGCCGGAATCAAACAAAAGATAAACCATGTCCGGATCGGTATGCGCCATCAGGCGGTCGATTTCCTTTTCGTCCTGGACAACGGTGCCCATGTGATGATGGAAAGTCAGCTTCATCTGTCTGTCGTTCGCAATTTTTCCAAGACGGTTCAGTCCTTCGCACAGCAGATTCCACTCTCGGTCGTCCATTACATGCTTGCCTTCAAAAATCGGCTGCTTTTTCCCCTGAATGCTGTAGCTCTGCTCTGAGACGCCGATAACCTTCGCGCCGAGGTATTTCAGGGTATCCAGCTTTTCCTCAAACGGTCCGGCCGTTTCCTCAAAGGGTCTGGAGATCAGGAAAGTCGAAAACCATTGGTTGCAGACGGTCAGTCCTCTGAGATCCAAAGCCCTTTTCAGGACCTCCCGGTCCGCGGGAAATTTGTTGCCGATTTCACACCCCGCATAACCCGCCAGCGCCATTTCGCTGACACATTGCTCAAAGGTGTTCTCCTTCCCCAGATCCGGCATGTCGTCGTTGGTCCAGCCGATCGGCGCAATTCCAAGAGAGACTTTTTTACTGTCAAGCATACGAAGCATCCTCCCCTTAATATTTTCTGGCCTGAGCACGGTGCGCTTCCTTGTTCTCGAAAGCCTCCCGCTCAGCCTCGTTTTCCGCCGTGCTTGCCAAGCCCACATGCCACCAGGACAGATAGTCGTGAGTCATGGTCTTCGGCAGAACCTTAAGGTCGATCAACGTGGAAACATTCTGCTTTTTGCTGTCCTCGAGCGCTTCCTCGAGTTCATCCATGTTCCGCACCGAATAGGTCTTCGCCCCGTATCCGGCCGCCACGGCGGCATAGTTCACGGGAATAAGAGCTCCCGTCAGCCCTCCGGTCCCCGAATCACGGAACCGGAACTCCGTGCCCAGGTTTCCGACGCCGTTCGACATCTGAAGATTGTTGATGCAGCCGAACGAGGCGTTGTCAAACAGCAGAACATTGATTTTTTGATGCTCCTGGATTGAGGTAAGAAGCTCCGTGTGCAGCATCAGGAAGCTGCCGTCCCCCGCCACCGCGTAAACCTCGCGGTCCGGACGGGCCAGCTTTGCGCCGAGCGCCCCGGCAATTTCATATCCCATGCAGGAATATCCGTACTCCATGTTGTAGGAGTCGCGCGCATCCGTCGTCCACATTCTCTGCAGGTCGCCCGGCAGGCTTCCCGAAGCGCCCACAAGGATCGCGTCCTCCGCAATGTGCTTCCTCACCGCGCAGATGGCGGCGGTCTGGGTCAGGGCGCAGCCCGTCATCTTTGCAAATTCCTCCATGCTTCCGGGATTGCGCGCCGCTATCATCGGCTGAAAGTCCTTGCGGCAGCTGTAAGAACCGAGCTTTTTCATTTCCTCGTTCCATTCGGTTTTCGCTACGGAAATTTCGTTGCCGTACGAGGATCGGTATTTTCTTTCAGACAGGAGCTTTGTCAATTCCTCCAATGCAGCCTTCGCGTCGCCGACCGCCTTGACGGCGTCCATTTTGTACGCGTGGAAACGGGAAACATTGATGGAGGCCACTTTGACCTCCGGGTTCCGGAAAAGCCATTTCGACGAGGTCGTAAAATCCGACAGCCGGGATCCCACGGCAAGGATCAGGTCTGCCTCCCAGGCGATCGAATTGGCCGCCAGGTTCCCGGTGACGCCGACGCCTCCCAGGCAGAGCGGCGAACTGGACCTGCAGGCACTCTTGCCGGCCTGTGTCTCGGCAAACGGGATGTTGAACCGTTCGCAGAAATTTTCCAGAGTTTCCCCCGCCTCGGAGTATTTGACTCCCCCGCCGCAGATGACCAGCGGTCTTTTACTGTTCATCAGGGCCGAAGCCACATCCTCCAGTTCCTCACGGGCGGGGGACTGCCTGACGATGCGGTGGACTCTTTTCCGAAGGAAATAATCCGGATAATCATAGCTTTCGCCCTGCACATCCTGCGGGACGGCGACGCACACCGCACCCGCCTCAGCGGGATCCGTCAAAACGCGCATGGCATTGATCATAGCCGTCATCAGCTGTTCAGGGCGCTCCACCCTGTCCCAGTATTTGCAGACGGGTTTGAAGGCGTCGTTTGTTG
Organism: Caproicibacter fermentans; assembly: GCF_014303955.1. Classification (NCBI taxonomy): domain Bacteria; kingdom Bacillati; phylum Bacillota; class Clostridia; order Eubacteriales; family Acutalibacteraceae; genus Caproicibacter; species Caproicibacter fermentans. The sequence goes on from NZ_CP060286.1 coordinate 1,178,861, forward strand.
TTGTCTGAAGGCTGTTGGGCTGTTCCACCTGCTGCAGGACCGGATCCGGCTGCCGAATGGCAAAGGTATCGCCCGGCAGCACCAGCAGCGGGATATTGTTTACGGTCGCGCAGGCGGCAGCCGTGATCATGTTCGCCGCGCCGGGGCCGATGGAGGACGCGCAGGCTATGATTTTCCTGCGTTTATTCTGCTTCGCAAACGAGGCGGCCATATGTGCCATTCCCTGCTCGTTTTTCCCCTGAAATACCTTCAGCCCGCCGGGGTTTTCGTCCAGCGCCTGACCGAGGCCAACGACGATTCCGTGGCCGAAAATCGCGGCAACGCCCTCCACAAATTTGGTTTCACAGCCGTCCATGCAGACATACTGATTATCCAGAAAGCGCACAAGCGCCTGAGCCATTGTCATTCTTACCGTTCCCATATTCCTGCTTCCTTTCCGAAGATCCATGACCCGATAATAAGTCAAACCCTGGCTACCAGTTCCCCGTACCTCTGCTTGCATTCGTCGATGTAATTTTTGATATCCCCGACGCCCGGCATACTGTCCGCGCAGGAGTGGCTGGCAACCAGAAGGGAAGCCGAAGCACTGCCGAATTCCAGGCAGTCGATGACGTCCCATCCCTCCAGGAGTCCGTAAAGAAACGCGGAAGCGTATCCGTCGCCACCGCCAAAGCCCTTCAGCTTCTTGATGGGGAAGGGCCTGATGCTGAAATTCTGCCCGTCGTTGGTATAGGCTGTGGAGCCCTCTTTTCCGTGCTTGATGACGACTATTTTGGCGCCGCGGCCATGCCAGTAGGAGGCCGTCTCCCGGTCGTCCATCCCCGGACGAATCAACTGCCCGGCGAGGTCGTATTCCTCCCTGGAGCCCAGAATCACATCCGCCTGCCCGGCCGCGATCCCGTAGTAAACGCCGATTTCATCCTTCGATTTCCAGTTGTATTCCCGGTAGTCGATATCGAAGATGACGGGGGTGCCCGTCTTTCGAGCAAGGAAAAGAACCTTCAGCGCCGCTTCCCGGGAGGGGCTCTCCGAAAGTGCGGTGCCGGAAATCAAAACCGCTTTGCTGCCGCTTATGTATTCCTCGTCGATATCCGAAACGCCGAGCTGTAGATCCGCGGCCCGGTTGCGGTACATCAGGATGCTGCTTTCCTGCTCGCTTAATATCTCCGTAAAGGTCAGTCCGATTTTCTCCCCGTGCTCACAGCGGCGGATTCGGGAGGTATCGATCCCCTCCCGCCTGAAGTAGTCCGTTACATAATCTCCGAAGCGATCGTCCGAAACACGCGCGAAAAATCCGCATTTTTTCCCGAGACGGGCAAGACCGACCGCAATATTCGCGGGCGAACCTCCCAGATATTTCTTGAACGTCGTGCTTTCCTCAAGCGTTCTGTAATAATCCACGGGGTTGAGATCAATGGTAATTCTTCCGACAAGCGTCAGATCGTACGGTCGTTTTTCATCAAATTGAATATACTTCATTTTTTCGATTCCACTCCTCGCTCACTCTATTTCATTTAGGGGCATCCGATTGTTGAAAATCAGGATATGTTTCCTGACACTGTCGTACATCCCCCGAACCATGGCTTCGTTCAGTTCAAAATAATTATGTTTTCCGCCCGTGCGCAGATACCGCTCAGACGCCAGGGTGACGGAGTCGAAGTTTGCCGTCGCGATATTGATCTTGCGGATTCCGAGATTTACGCCCTTCCGGAAATCGGCCGCGCTGATCCCCGACCCGCCGTGCAGTACAAGCGGGATCTGAACCCTTTTATGTATTTCCTCCAAAACGTCGAACCGCAGCTTTGGAATGCCCGCGTAGTGCCCGTGCGCGTTTCCGATTGAAACAGCCAGCGCGTCTACCTTCGTTTTTTCGGCGAACGCCTTCGCCCGGTCGGGATCCGTGCAAATGATTTTTTCATTTGTGCTGTTGTCTTCGCTTCCTCCGACGACGCCAAGCTCCGCTTCAACATCCGCTCCGGCATTTCTCGACATCCGCACGACTTCGGCGGTTGCTTCCACGTTCCTTTCATCATCGAACCGGGAACCGTCAAACATAACCGAAGTAAAATTTAAATCGAGCGCCTGCTTTACGGTATCCGGCGTCAGGCCATGGTCCAGGTGGACCGCGATCCTGACCTGCGCCTTCTCAGCCGCCTGAAGCATCAAGGGACCCATCAGATGCAGCGGGGAATGCTTTAACCTCACCTGAGCAATCTGCAGTATGATCGGCGTATCCAACTCTTCGGCCGCCCGGACCGCTCCAATCACCATTTCCATATTTCCAACGCTGAAAGCCCCTACGGCCCTGTTCTCGGCCGACGCCTCATTCATTAACTCTTTCATGTGGCATACAGGCATATTGCTCCTTCTTTCCCAATGCATTTTGAATAAATTATGGCAATATGTTACCACCAATGCATTCACTTTTCAATAGTTTTATTGATAAATTTGGGTCAACTTTCCTTTTTTATTGGAAATGACTAAATTGTCAAAATTAATTATGCATAACGACGAATTTATGTATCTAGTGCACATTTACCTCTATTATAAGCCATAGATTACAAAAATATTTCCCGTTTCACAGCCTCAGTATGAATACCCAAAAGACGTTGTGTGATTATTTATTGGACATATCTTGAAAAAATTGAAAATATTTATTATAATGAGGAATGAATTTCGGATCAATTAGGCCAACTACAAAAAGGAATGAGGAAACGTCATGCGCTCGCAAAGGATTGAAGAAATAAGAAAATATATCTATGAGAACAAGACGGTGACACTGGACGACATCTGCGAAACTTTTCAGGTCTCCAAAAGCACGCTCCGCAGAGATCTCAGCGCAATATTGCAGTCCAGCGATATCAAAAAAATATACGGCGGAGTGACCGCACTGCCCAAGAAGGGGCTTGTTTCTTTTGAGGAGAGAAATATCTCGAATTTGGAAGCCAAGCGCAGGATTGCGGCGGCTGCGGCGGCTCTGATACAGGAGAACGACATCATATTTATCGATTCCGGAACCACCACGCTGCCGATTATCGACTATATCAAGGAGAAAAGAAACATTACCGTTCTGACCAACAATGTGGAAATCATCCTGCACGCGATTCCCTACGAGAATATCAACATCATCTCCCTGTCCGGAACCCTCAGCCGAAAAACCCTTTCCTTTACAGGAGCCAGCGCCGTGCAGGTGCTGCAAAACTACAACATCAGCAAGGCCTTTATGGCTACTACCGGATTTTCCATTGAAAACGGGGTCACGAATTCATCCCCCTTAGAATCGGATATCAAGCGAGCCGTGGTGCAGCGTAGTCAAAAAGTCCATCTGCTTGCGGACAGCAGCAAATGCAATATCGTCTCGCTGATTACCTATTGCGGCCTGGATAAAATCAATACCCTGGTGACGGATGCATCTCCCTCAAAAGAAATCTGCAATTTTGTCTATAATAACGGGAATGAAATCCTGGTCGCAAAATAAACTGCCATAAATCGCCGCGTCCGGCGATTTAACGCCATCGGCCTTTCCGGTTTTAGAACAAGCCGGAAGGGCCCCCTCTTTGTCTACGCTTTTCTTCCCTGCCGAGCAACCATAGTATCGAGACCGATCGATTTGTTTTAGAATCGGTTGGAAACAGGCACATATTTTGTTAACTCTAATTCATTCTAAATTGAACAACTTTAGATAATGTGTTGACATTTTATTGGTAATGAGTTAAACTTACATTGTCACAACAGATTTAACATAGCTAAAATATTTTACCGTATTTTGCAGTTTTTTCACGGCAAAAACATTTTAGCAATAAAATCATCATTATTGAAAAGGAGATAAACCTATGGGTACAGTGGAGAGAAAAGGATATTGTGCCAGCGGAGAATGGAAGAAATCAAAAACTCAAAAATGGATGCAGGTCACGAATTCGAGTACCGGCGAAGTCATGGCGGAAGTCCCCTGCTGCACGGTCGAAGAGGTCAACGAGGCCATCGCCTCCGCAGAAGCGGCTTTCCCTTCTTGGTCTAGGATGTCGCTGGCAAAACGCACGCAGTTTATGTTTCAATGGAGAAACGTATTATTGGAGCACCTGGAGGAACTGACCCTGCTCTGTTCTAAAGAATTGGGCAAAAACCTTGACGAAGCAAAGGGAGATATTCTGAAAGCGATTGAGCCGACGGAATTTGCGTGCAGCATATCCTATTCCAGTCAGGGCTCAGCCTCGCTTCAGGTGACGACGGGTTTCGACACGGCTACATACAGAATGCCGCTTGGCGTTGTTGCGGGCATCGTTCCGTTCAATTTTCCGGCAATGATTCCCTGGGGCTGGATGGTTCCTCTGGCGATTGCGACCGGCAATACCGTCGTGCTTAAGGCGGCGAGCTTCACGCCGCTGACATCCATGCGCATTCTGGAGCTTTTCTACAAAGAAGCCGGCTTTCCGAAAGGCGTCGTGAATCTCGTCACCTGCAGCAGAACGGAAGCTGAAATATTCCTTACGGATCCAAGAATCAGGGCCGTCACCTTTGTCGGAACGACAGATGTAGGAAAGCACATCTATTCGGTTGCCGCCGCGAACGGCAAGAGGGTGCAGGCGCAGTGCGAGGCAAAGAACCATGCGTTAATTCTGGAAGACTGCGACCTGGAGAGCACCGTAAACGCAATCATCAACTCTACGTTCGGCTGCGCGGGCATGCGTTGCATGGCGCTTCCGGTATGCGTTGTTCAAGAGAGTATCGCAGACAGATTTGTGGCTCTGCTGAAGGAAAAGGCGCAGAAAATGACCATAGGCTGTTCTTACGATCCGGCGACGAAGCTGGGCCCCGTCGTAAACGCAAAGCATAAGCAGTCTGTCTGCAACTGGATCCAGAGAGGCGTTGAGGAAGGCGCGGAGCTGGTCCTCGACGGACGCGACATTGTCGTTCCCGGTTACGAAAACGGATTTTTCGTGGGTCCCACCATTTTCGACCATGTGAAACCGGGCATGTCGGTCGGTGAGCGTGAAATATTCGGACCCGTCACGATTGTGAAACGCGTAAAGGACTTTGACGAAGGCCTTGCCATAATGAACGCGAATCCGCTCGCAAACGGATCCGTCATCTTTACGCAGAGCGGATATTACGCCAGAAAATTCGAATTGCTCACAGACGGCGGCATGGTCGGTGTCAATGTAGGCATCCCGGTACCTTCAGCCTATTTCCCGTTCTCTGGAAACAAGGATTCCTTTTTCGGTGATCAGCATGTTCTGGGCCTCGACGGCATCCGCTTTTATACCCGCGCGAAGACGGTTACAAAGCATTGGTACGATGAAGCATCCAAAAACAGGCAGGTCGGAACATGGGAAGGCGTCGTGGAGCGGTAAAAAGCTGAATATTCCGGAAGCGCAACGGCTTCAATAAAAGAAAATGCACCTTAAAACGGGTTTCAAGACCCGCTTAAGGTGCATTTTTTGAGCATTATTTTATTTAGCCTCGGAAGAACCTGAAAAGTTGCTGTGCCAAACCTAGTGCGGATTAAATACGAATTAAATGATATTGATTTTTTTATCAACTAGCGTATAATTGATTTAAACAACTGAATAAATTCAAATGTCTTCAGGGCAGGGTGAAATTCCCGATCGGCGGTATAGTCCGCGAGCGCGTAAGCGCAGGGCTTGACATTATGTTCAAGTCAGGATTTGGTGAAACTCCAAAACCGACAGTATAGTCTGGATGGAAGAAGATGTGTTGAAATTGTATGCAGTGCCGAGGTAATGTTCGGCAGTGCTTGATAATACCGTCAGAGCCGGTTTTTCCGTGCCTGATGGTTTTAAGGGCATTCCATACACCTGGATTTTAACACCTGAAAGACATTTCAATGCTTTCAGGTGTTAATTTTTTATTTTAGAGGTGTTGCGATTGTCTGATGAAACTTACATGAAGCTGGCGCTGGAATACGCCGAAAAGGGCTGCGGCTGGGTCAATCCGAATCCGATGGTTGGAGCTGTTGTCGTGAAAGATGACCGTGTGATCGGCACGGGCTATCATCAGCGGTACGGAGAATTGCATGCGGAACGGAATGCTCTCGCTTCCTGCACGGAACCGCCGCAGGGCGCGACCTTGTATGTGACCTTGGAGCCGTGCTGCCATTACGGAAAAACGCCGCCGTGTACGGACGCGATTCTGAAAAGCGGCGTCCGTCGTGTGGTAATCGGTTCGGCCGATCCGAATCCGCTGGTTGCCGGAAAAGGAATTCAGATTTTACGCCGGCACGGGATGGAAGTCACGGAAGGTGTGCTCCGGGAAGCCTGTAGCAAACTGAATGAGGTGTTTTTTCATTTCATTCAGACCAAAACTCCATTCGTTTTGATGAAATACGCCATGACGATGGATGGTAAGACCGCCACGCATTCCGGCAAGTCGAAATGGATCACCGGAGAAGCCGCCCGCAGGCGCGTACAGGAGGACCGGCATCGGTATTCCGGTGTCATGGTGGGTGTCGGCACGATTTTCGCGGACGACCCGCTTTTGACCTGCCGCCTGCCGAACAGCAGGAGTCCCGTCCGCATTATCTGCGATTCCCGATTGCGGATGCCGCTGAGCGCGCAGGTTGTGCGGACGGCGAGAGAAATTCACACCATCATTGCCACCTGCTCACAGGATGAAACCCTTGCGCGCCCCTACCGGAAGGCCGGGTGTGAGGTGGTAACGCTGCCGTCAAAAGACGGGCATATCGATCTGCGCGAGCTCATGGCTGCGTTGGGGGAAAAAGAAATCGACAGCGTTCTGCTGGAGGGCGGCGGTACGCTGAATTGGTCGGCATTGCAAAGCGGCATTGTCAGCAAGGTACAGGCATACGTTGCTCCGAAGCTGTTCGGCGGCGCCGATGCGAAATCCCCGGTGGAGGGAATCGGCGTGGAAGGCCCGAAGAAGGCGTTCCGGCTTGCCTCGCCGCAGGTGATGCGGCTGGGAGAAGATGTTTTGCTGGAAAGCGAGGTGCTCCCATGTTCACAGGAATCATAGAGGAAACGGGGACGATCCGCTCAATCAAAAAAATCGGGCGCTCCGCCGCCCTGACCATCGGCGCATCAGCGGTTCTAGATGGTTTGAGACTGGGCGACAGCATCGCGGTAAGCGGCGTGTGCCTGACGGTCGTTTCCCTGGAGGAAGATTCCTTTTCCGCCGACGTGATGAACGAAACCGCCGCGTGCTCCAACCTTTTGGATATAAAAGTCGGCGGTACGGTCAACCTCGAGCGCGCCATGCCACTGAACGGACGGTTTGGCGGGCATATCGTCGCGGGGCACATCGACGGAACCGGCGTGATCAGCAGTATGCGACAGGATGAAAACGCGATTTGGTTCACCGTCCGGACTTTCCCCCGCATTTTGCGGTATGTGATTAATAAAGGGTCCATTGCCATCGACGGCATCAGTTTGACCGTCGCGGGCGTAACAGAGAAGGATTTCAGCGTGTCCGTGATTCCGCACACGGCCCAAAACACCACGCTTGGAGAAAAACGCGTCGGGTTCACGGTGAATCTGGAAAACGACTGCATCGGAAAATATGTGGAAAAGCTGCTTCGCGCGCCGGGAGGACAGAGCGGTATCTCAAAGGAATTTCTCGCCCGGTACGGATTTTGAAAGGAGAAATCGGCATGTTTGCGTTTAGTACGATAGAAAAAGCGCTTGAAGATTTGCGTCAGGGAAAAATAATTTTAGCAACAGATGATGAGAATCGGGAAAATGAAGGAGATTTGATTTGCGCTTCGGAATTCGCCACAACCGAAAACGTCAATTTCATGGCGGTGCACGGTAAAGGCTTGATTTGTATGCCCATGAGCATTGCTCTCTGCCAGAAGCTCCGGTTCCCGCAGATGGTTTCAGACAATACCGACAACCACGAAACGGCGTTCACGGTTTCCGTCGATCATATCGGCACCACAACGGGCATTTCCGCCGAAGAACGGGGCGTCACGGCCCGCGCCTGTGTAAGCGACGGCGCAAAACCGGAAGATTTCCGCCGCCCCGGTCATATGTTTCCGCTGATGGCGAAGCCGAACGGCGTTCTGGAACGGGGCGGGCATACGGAGGCCACCGTGGATCTGTTGCGGCTTGCCGGACTGAAAGAATGCGGACTGTGCTGTGAGGTCATGGGCGCAGACGGTCGGATGATGCGGACGCCCGAGCTGATTCAGCTTGCCGGTCAATGGGGACTGACCTTCATCACGATTCAGGATTTGCAGGATTACCGAAAAAAGCACGACAAGCTGGTCGAGCGCGTAGCTGTTGCCAAGATGCCCACCCGATACGGGAATTTCACCGCATATGGATATGTCAACACTCTTAACGGGGAGCATCATGTCGCGTTGGTCAAGGGAGAAATCGGAGACGGGCAGAACCTGTTATGCCGCGTCCATTCCGAATGCCTGACCGGGGACGCGTTCGGCTCCCTTCGCTGCGACTGCGGGCAGCAGTTCGCGTCCGCCATGACGCAGATTGAACGGGAGGGACGCGGTGTCCTGCTTTACATGCGGCAGGAAGGGCGGGGCATCGGGCTGATCAACAAGCTCCGGGCCTATGAATTGCAGGACCAGGGAATGGACACGCTGGAAGCCAACGAGGCGCTTGGCTTTGCGGGCGATCTGCGGGAATATTTCATCGGCGCACAAATTCTCCGGGATTTGGGAGCCAAAACGCTGCGGCTTCTGACCAATAATCCCGACAAGGTGTACCAGCTTGCCGATTACGGCATGAAAATTGTAGAGCGAATCCCCCTCCAGATGGACGCCACCCCCTACGACCTGTTTTATCTGAAAACGAAGCAGTCCCGGATGGGACATATTCTCAATTATTGAAGGAGTTTTTGTAATGAATATTTTTGAAGGAAAATTGGTATCCAAAGAAATCCGGATCGGTATTGTAGCCGCCCGCTTTAACGAATTTATTACCTCGAAACTGCTGTCGGGCGCGCTGGACGGCTTGAAGCGTCACGACGTATCGGGGGACAGCATCGATGTGGCATGGGTTCCCGGCGCGTTTGAAATTCCGCTGATCGCGTCGAAGATGGCGAAAAGCGGGAAATACGACGCGGTGATCTGCCTCGGCGCTGTAATCCGCGGAAGCACCAGCCATTACGATTATGTTTGCAATGAAGTGTCAAAGGGAATCGCGCAGACGGAGCTTGCCAGCGGAGTCCCGGTGATGTTCGGCGTTCTGACGACGGAGAATATCGAGCAGGCCATTGAACGCGCCGGAACCAAGGCGGGCAATAAGGGCTTCGACTGCGCGGAGGGAGCAATCGAGATGGTCAATTTGATTCGCGTGATGGAAGCATGACTACAAATGCCTCATCGAAAGAAAGTGTACAAAACAAGCAGGGTAACTTTAGCCACAGTTGCCCCGCTTAGCCGGTACAGTGAACACGGTAATTTGCGCCGGCTCACCGGGCGTAATCAGGTGAATTGACCCGGTCTGCGTTTCCTTTCGGAAATTTCAGCCCATTAAAAGCAAAATTGTTTTTCCACAACGTCCGTCCGGATCGCGAACAACGAATTTCAGCATAAAATCTTAAGACTTTCTAAGGAAAATCATCGGACTCATGTTAGTTCTTTGCCTTTTGATGAAAAAAATGATCAACGCAACGCCCGCAATCGTAAACGCCGCCCGTCCGGCTAAAAATTCATTGGAAAACGTAAACTTCTGCACGCCGGTGTAAAGAGGACGTACTACGGATGTACCGAACAGATCCATACAGTCCGGCAGAGAAATTCCGAAAGCTCCCAGTATCAGAACGACGGCCAGCAGAATATAGACTAGGGCCTGTCTTTTGTGTCCAAGGAGCATAGCCGCCCCGAAAAGAAACAGCGCGGGCGGCAGAAGCAGGATCAGTCCGGCATAAATGAGCGAGCCAAAGCCTGTATAGTCAAATACAAGCCGATAAAATACAAAGCATATGCCGAACGACAGTCCCATCGCAGTCAGGAACGCACACGCAGTCGCAGCATAGCGAATCGCCCGGAATACGGCCATTTGAACCGACGATGTCTCCAAGATTGTCACGGCGCGGCGTTCAGAAGTCGTGAATTGCCGCGCGCACAGTGCCAGCAGCAGGATGAACAGCAAAACAGCCGCGGAAGAGAGATAGCTGCAAAACGTCCATTGGGAAAAGGGAGCTGTAAAGCCCGTGCCATAGATGACGCTGCCGCGAAGCAGAGCCAAACAGTAGACGATGTTCACCGCTAAAAGCAGCAGATATTCTTTTGAACAGAAAAGACGTTTCAGCTCATACTTGAAAATCGTTCCTTTACGCAAGGTCAAGCGCCTCCTTTGCGAGTCCGACTGCGGCCAGAAAGTCGTCATAGGTGATCGGCTGGCCCAAGTGCTTCAGATACAGTTCCGAGAGCTTTTTCTGCAATGCCCCGCTTCCGCCCAGAGCTTTTTCCGCTTTTACAAACTGGAGCGGCATGATATCGTAAAGGCCGATATTATTCAGAGCGGCCTTTACGTTGGACTGATCGCCGGGCGACAGCTTTTTCAAATAGGTCGGGTTCTGAATATAAAACGCGTTTCGGTAAGACTTCAGGTTTTTTTGCCACTCGCTGACAAAATGGGAATTTGCATAGTCTGCGCCAAAGTAATCCTTCATAAAGCAGTATGTACTGTAGCAGGTAATCCCCTCCGCCGACCAGTAGGACTTGCCGTCCGCCATCGGGTAAGTCGCGAGCCCCCACCACTGATGCGCGAGCTCATGGACCAGCACATCGATTCCTCCGCCGGAATCAGGGTCGCCCGCTCCGTCGGGCAGGTAGCCCGCCACGGCAAAAGAGGTTTCATCCATGGCGCTGATGTTCCCGAAAGCACCCCCGCCGCTGAAATACGCCGGAAGCTCCAGAACGGTCAGATGATCTTGATAGAGAAGCGGCCCGAATGCGTTTGTAAAATAATCGATCGCGTCTTTCATAATCGCAATCGTACCCATATCCGCAATCGCGGCTTTCTGCTTTGTAAAGTATTTGAATTCCACATTGAGTCCGCCGGCCTTAAAAGTCGTGGTATCATAGACGGCGGCATCCAACCCGGTGCGGTCATTTCCGGGTTCGGATGCAAATTGCCATTGTGTCTTCCCGTTCGCCGTCTTACCCTTGACGCCGTTTGCCCTCGTAAACACCGGCTCAAGACGTTCGTCCAAAGACAGCGTGCCCGAGAAGCCGCAGTCGTCGGCAACCGAAACGTCGGTCTTTGGCGAAAAGCCCGTCGCGGGCAAATCGACGTATTCATTGCAGATTCCGTATACCGGTTTTTGGCTCAACGATCCGTCGTTGCCGACTTTTCCCGCGTACCGGATCACGACCGCATATTCGGAAGCATTGGGCAGATTGATTCTCCATGTGGCATTTCCTTCTTTCTCCGCCGGGTCCCGAACAGCCTGAGCGGAGGCTCCGTTGACCTGAATGCTGCCTACGGTATATCCGGAATTCAGCAAAACGGGAAGCGTCTGCGCTCCCCCCGACGTGTTGCGCAGGGTATAGGAGGCTTCTCCCGAAAGGCATCGGACCGCCGTATCAATATCAACCTTCACGGATTTGTTCGTCAAAAGCAGGGATGGATTTCCGACTTCATCGCCGCCGGAAGACACGACGATGCCGGTCCCCGAGCTGTAGGCGGCGCTGTAATCTCTCGGAACACTGTGATCAAAGTAAGGTTCTGCTGCAAAACTCCCATATGAAAGCACCGTCGCCGCTATCAAAAGGACCGGTATCCAGGCCCGCCGCGCGTTACTCACAAAGGAGCTAAAAACGCCTCGGCCATATCTCCGCGAACCCCAAAGTCCCATCAGCCAGATCGACAGGGAAACCAAAAAGCAAAAGAGACGATTCCACAGAATCAGATCGATTTGGAACTGATTGCTCACCAGATCGGAAAAGCAGTCCGCGTTTGTCTGAACCCAAAACAATAGAAAGCTTGGGTTCAGCGCTGATTGGCTTTCCAGCAGCTTGGAAAGAACGATTAGGCACACCACGGCGACAAACGCCGCCTCCACTCGCCGGAACAGCAGATAGAAGCCAGCGGACAGTAAAATGGAAAAGATCAGCGCTCCGAGAAAAATCAGATACCAGGATGCCGCAAAGGAGCCCGGCTGAAAGTAGACGCCGGTTTTGGCCAGCGCAAAGGGAAAAGCAAACAGCGTTACGATCCACGCCGTGCCGACTGCCGTACAAATGAGCGCCAGCGTGCGGCGGAGCTGATAGAAAATGGAATCCGTGCAGGTCAGGATGATCGCGTCTGTGTGATTTTTGTAATCTCTGTGGAATTGTGCCAGCGTCAGTACAGAAAAAAGCAGAGCGCCTAAAATCGCGCTGTTTTTGGCCGGTTCCAAAATGTAAGCATCGGAGGCCGTCCGTCCGGAGGTGTTCAGGCAAAACCACACCGCTCCAACCGACGTCAGCGCAATAAAAAGCAGAATCAGACGGTCCCGCAGCATCCTTTCAATCTCTCTTGAAAGCTTTTCGAAAGCGTTCATGCCGACGCCCTCCCGTTGACCAGCGCCATGTATGCGTCCTCCAAAGTGGCAGCGTGTTTTTCCGCCATCAGTGATTCCGGAGTTCCGGTATAGAGTATTTCTCCGCCGTTCAGGACCACCAGATGATCACAAGCGGACTGGACATCTTCAATGATGTGCGTGGATAAAATCACCAGCCTGTTTTTCGCCGTCTCGGCAAAGAGGTTTCGGAAAGCAAACCGCTCGGCGGGATCAAGTCCCACGGTCGGTTCGTCAAAAATCAAAAGCTCTGGATCCCCCAACAGGGACTGCGCGATTCCGACGCGCTGCTTTTGTCCGCCCGACAGCGTGCGGATCTTTGCCTTCTGCTTATCCTGAAGATGGGTGAGCGCAATTACCCGGTCGATCTCATCCTTTGCCGTTTTTTTATCCGGACATTTGATTGCCGCCATGTAATCCAGAAACTGTGTCGTGGTCAGATCCTCAAACAGACCAAATTCCTGCGGAAGATAGCCCAAGCCGGATTTTAACTCTTTTTCCTGCTTTATCAGCGGTGAGCCATCCTTCAGAATTTCTCCGGAGGTGGGGAGAAGATTTGCGGTGAGCAGCTTCATCAGCGTGCTTTTTCCGGCTCCGTTCGGCCCCACCAATCCAATCAGGCTGGGGCTTGCCAGCGTCAGATCGATATTCTTCAGCGCGGCTTTCCCGTGCGGATAGGTTTTACTCAGGTGTTTCAGCTCTATTTTCAAAAAATCAGCTCCAATCATCGGTGTTAATTCAACTTTAACACCGGCGATTGGAGCTATGATGAAATACATGTGTAACGGATATGAAATTAGAATTTTATGGTAAAACGCATTCCGTCCGGCGAGCACATCGGCTTAAAATTGAAATCCAGTTCAAGCTGATGAAGGATGGAAGCTGTGATATAGAGCCCCAGACCATTCCCTCCGGTTTCGCGGCTTCTGGATTCGTCCATTCTGCAGAACGGTTCAAACAGCCGGGGGATTTGCTCTTCGGAAATCGGGGCACACTCATTTTCCACAAAAAGGCTGTTCCCGCGGCAGTAGACGGCCAGCCTCCCGCCGGTTGCGGTATACTGAACCGCGTTCGATAAAATGTTGGACAGGGCCTTGCCCAGCAGTTTCGGAGGCATCGTTACAACAAACGCGGCGCTCCAGTCCACATACAAAAGGAGCCCTTTTGCGCGGGCAATCATCCCATAAGGCTCTATGACCTCCGCGCAGATCGTTTCTATGCTCTCGGTAACCTTTTCCTCGATTGCGTCGCCGAGGTGGGAGGTATCCAGAATTTCGCGCAGCATCCCGGAAAGCCGGTCCACCAGTTCTTTGCATTTGGGGAGCCATTCTTTCTGATTTTTATATTTGCCCACCCCAAGGATCATGTTGTCCATAATCACGCTCACTGCGGTAACCGGTGTTTTCAGTTCGTGAGACGCGGCGCGGAGGAAATCGGTTTTGGCGCGTTCCGCGGCGCCAACCTTCTTCAGTTCGGTCTCCAACGATTCTATGGTGCCCAGCAGATTTCCGTACAGGCTGTTGACATTGGCAGCCAATGTGCCGATCTCATCTCTTGTGTTGACCCTGCATATGGCAGCCCGGTCCAGCGTATTCATACGCTGTGTTTCTTCGGAAATTGCTTTGATCGGACGCGTGATGGCCCTGGCATACAGCAATGAAAAAAGGACCGCGATAATGAGGCACAGAAAAATCGACACGGGCAGAAGGGACACGATTACCTGCACGGCTTCCTCGACCGGGGCCAGCGTAAGCGTTGCGGTAAGCGCGCCCGCTTCTCCTCCTATCGTAAAGCTGCGCTGCGCTTGAATCGTCTTGGAACCGGCTGCCCCGCTGGTCACGATGCCGGTAAGGATTCCTCCGTCACCGATATTTTCGGTACCGCTGGCTTCGGCGGAGGAAGAGGCGGTGTCATCGCTGATGATTTTTACGCCTTTATCCTCTGTGACGGTCACGGTCTTGTCCGTATCGCAGCTCTCCGACGCGGTTCCCCGGCTGGCAGCAGCGCCGGACTCCTCAGAATCCGAATCCTTAATCCGCGTGATCACTCCGCCGTCCCAGTTCAGCATAGTATAGGAATCGCTCCCGATGCTGAGCTCTAAATTTGCCTGAAGACTTCCGGCGTACCCAGCCATCAAATCCGTCACATCGCTTCGTTTTGCCTTCTCCAGCCGGCTGACAAACCGGTCTGTTTGCAGCGTCAATTCCTGCTGCTTCTGATCGGTGTAAACCTTCGGCAGCAGCGCATAAATCAATCCGTCCGCCAACAAAGCGATCAATATCAGAAGTGTGAGGGTATAGAAAAAAGTCTTAGTGAAAATCTTCATGGATCGTCCTCCAGCTTGTATCCCACGCCGGTAACGGTTGTGACACAAGTCAGATGAAGCTTCTTCCGAAGGTTTTTAATGTAAGAATCCACAGTTCGGTCAAAGACAGGCTTGTCTTCTCCCCACAGCTCATCCAGAATACGGTCGCGCGACAGCACGCTGCCTCTGTGTTCCACCAGAAGCCTCAGCAGTTTGATTTCCTTCGGCGTAACGTCGATCGGTCCGTCTGCGCCCAGCGCCGTGTAGCCGTTGAAATCCACCGTAACGCCCTGATACCGCCAAATGTAAGGGAAATCACCGGATTTTCCCCGGCGTAATAAAGCTTCCACGCGCTTTTCCAAAAGGACGATGGAAAACGGCTTGGTCACGTAGTCGTCCGCCATCCCGTCAAAACTGGAGATCTGCGTATATTCATCGCCGATCGCGGTCAGCATGATGACGGGAACATTGCTTGTCTTTCGCAGTTCATGAAGAACGGCCAGCCCCGTAAGCTTCGGCAGCATAATATCAAGCAAAATAAGGTCATAAGGACTCTGACCGGCCAGCTTCAAAGCCTGTTCTCCGTCGTAGGCGGGAGTAGTTTCATATCCCGCTTCTTTAAAATATTCGCATATTCCTTCACTGGTATCCCGGTCGTCTTCCACAACAAGAAGCCTCAAACAGCATCACCACCTGAATTAATTTTAGCGGAAAGATGTGTAACGAATATGAAAATCAGTTGCCCCTTTCCCCATTTATCAAATTACGATCCGCGATAATTTTTGGCGTTGGGGATGCAAATGTCCGCTCCGGGCAGCCCCACCCGGATAAAGTTTTGCCGTCTCCGGTTCAGCAGTCCAACCGCGGGTCCCACGCTCAAAAGCAAAACCGCACAGGCTGCCCTGCACGGCTAAAACACACCGGCGTTGTTTAAAGCATTTCGCCGTTTTCATTATACCGATAATTTCTATCTTTCTCAATAAAAAGCAGCTTCTTTAGGGCTGCTTCGCAACAGCTCCTTCTCTGGAATTGATGATTGATGCCCCGGCCTTTTTACGATTTCGGCCGTGAGTCCAAGATTCGTCCGCACCCCAAAACGCCGGTGCTGTCGTAATTTCCAACTTGCCGAAGGAAAGATTTAATTTTATGATTGACAGCCATACTACTTAATAGTAATATGATAATAACATTTTCATATTAACATTTGGATAATAACAAATTCCGACAGAAAAGGGCGTGGGCAGAGTGGCAGACAGCCGGCTCCGGAATGAAGACGGGCTGACAGAACAGGAATTCCTGCGGCAATACGACGTAACCCGGTATCAAAGGCCGTCGGTTTCGGTCGATCTCCTTCTTTTCACGGTGGTGAACGGCCCGAAATTCAATTATCGAAAGCTACCGGAAAAAGAGGTCAAAGTGCTGATGGTCAAACGCGGCAACCACCCGTTTATCGGCCAATGGGCGCTGCCGGGCGGTTTTATGTCGGTGAACGAAAGCCTTGACGACGCCGCATACCGCGAGCTGAAGGAAGAAGTCAACGTCAGCGACATTTATATGGAACAGCTTTACACGTGGGGGAATGTGGACCGGGATCCGCGCACACGCGTCATCAGCTGTTCCTATATGTCGCTGGTCGACAGCTCCCAGCTCCAGATCAAAGCGGGCGGAGGCGCCTGGGACGCCCGCTGGTTCACGCTCGGCTATGAAATGCAGGAAGAAAAAAAAGAAGTCTGCTCCGGCGGTTATCTTTTTGAAAACCTCGTGAAACTAACCCTTTCAGGTAACGACGAGACCCTTTCCGCCGTGATAGGAACCCAGAAACGTATTGTGGGGCGGTGCAAAACGCTCCAATGCCGTACTGTGGAAAACAGCGGGATTGCGTTTGACCACGCAATGGTCATTCAATACGGACTGGAGCGGCTGCGCAACAAAATCGAATACACCGATATCGCCTTCAATCTTATGCCCCGCTATTTCACGCTGACCGAACTGCAGCAGGTTTACGAGGTGATTCTGGGGAAAGAACTTTTAAAAGCCAATTTTCGCCGTAAAATCGCGGATATGGTGATTGAGACCAACCGGGTGACAAAGGACGCGGGGCATCGTCCGTCAAAGCTTTATATGTTCAACTCGAACCGGCGGGAAAGCAATTTCTGACAATCCCGCCGCAGACCGACGATAACAAGAACGGAGGTGCTATCGTTGAACGACCCTGAGCTCATCCATGAAATCAACCGGCTCCGTAAAGAGCGGGACGCCGTGATTCTGGCCCATAACTACCAGCCGCCCGAAATACAGGAAATTGCCGATCTGGTCGGCGATTCCTTTGCATTGAGCAAAGCGGCTGCTGAAATCGACCGCAGGGTAATCGTTTTCTGCGGCGTGCGTTTTATGGCGGAGAGCGCAAAAATCCTATCGCCCCGGAAAACCGTTCTGCAGCCGGCAGCAGGCGCCGGCTGCCCGCTGGCCGATTCCGTCACGGTGCCTCAGCTTCGGCAGGCACGGGAGGCGCATCCCCGGGCGGCTGTGGTATGTTATATCAACACCAGCGCCGCGGTCAAGTCGGAATGCGATATTTGCTGCACGTCATCCAACGCGGTTCGGATCGCGCGGTCGGTCAGGAAGGAAGAAATCCTTTTTGTGCCGGACTGCAATCTCGCATCCTATGTGGCCGAAGCCGTGCCTGAGAAAAAAGTGATCCCGTGGTCGGGAAGCTGTGCCGTCCACTCGCGCATCTCCTCGGCCGGCGTGGCGGCGGCGCGGGCGGCGCACCCGGGCGCACCGCTGCTCGTGCACCCAGAGGTACCGGCGAAAATCCGCAACCAGGCCGACTTTACGGGAAGCACCGCGCAGATCATCGGCTTTGCTGCCGGGTCGGACGGCCGGGAATTCATAGTCGGCACGGAAGTGGGTATTCTGGAAAAGCTCCGCTCCGTTCGTCCGGACGCTGCGTTCTATCCGCTGCAGGGGAATCTTTTATGCGCTGACATGAAGAAAACGACATTGCAGAATGTATGCGATTCTCTGACTTCTATGAAAAACGAAGTGAAGATGCCCGAAGAGCTTCGGCAGAAGGCCTTTGTATGCCTGAACCGAATGATGGCTGCAGCGGAAAATTAAAATGCGATTCGAAAAGGAGGAAACTGCTTTGACCCGCTGTCTTTCAAATTTCGACGCGTCGGCCATGGGGCGCGCGTCGTTCGACGCCGTGATCGTGGGCGGCGGGCTTGCCGGAATTTTCTGCGCCCTGAACCTGCCCCGCCGGATGAAAACGGCGGTGCTCTGCAAGGGATCGGTCGAGGACTGCGACTCCTATCTGGCGCAGGGGGGCATTGCGGCAAGCATCGGCAGCGATGACCGCGGCCTGCATATCCGCGACACTATGACCGCCGGGTGCGGCGTCAACAATCCGCAGGCTGTGCGCATCCTGGTCGAAGAAAGCGAACAGGCCATCCGGAACCTGGCGGAGCTGGGGGTATCGTTCGACCGCAGGCCGGACGGCCGGTTTCAGCGTTCGCTGGAGGGAAACCATTCTGCCAGGCGGATCCTGCATGTCAACGGCGATGCCACAGGCAAGGGCATTATGACGGCGCTCATCGCCCGCTGCGCCGGGCGGGATAACATCTCTCTGCTCGAAAACACCTTTGCCGTGGATCTGGTCACGCGGGAAGGGACTTGCTCCGGCGTGATTGCGGAAAAAGCCGGAAGATTGCTTTGCCTTTCCTCCCCCGCCGTCGTGATGGCAACCGGAGGCATCGGCCAGCTGTTCCCCGTTACCACCAATTCAAAGGTGCTTACGGGTGACGGCATCGCCGCGGCAAGCCGGGCCGGCGCGGCTCTCGATTCCCTTGAATTCATCCAGTTTCACCCTACCGCGCTCTATTCGCCGGTGAAAGCGGAGCGGGCGTTTCTGATTTCGGAGGCGGTGCGCGGCGAAGGCGCGCTGCTGCGCAACAGGGAGGGAGACCGGTTCATGCCCCGCTATGACGCGCGTCTGGAGCTTGCCCCGCGCGACATCGTGGCCCGGGCCATCTTCGACCAGATGGCGAAAACATCCAGCCCCTGCGTATACCTCGATATCACCGGGAAAAAACGCGCGTTTTTGGAACGGCGGTTCCCAATGATTTTCAGCGAATGCCTGAAAAGGGGTATTGATATTTCGAAGGATTGGATTCCAGTAGTTCCGTGCGAACATTATTGTATGGGCGGTATCCGCACGGATTGCGACGGACGCACCAGCGTCGACCGCCTATACGCCATTGGGGAATGCGCATGCACCGGGGTGCATGGAGCCAACAGACTGGCCAGTAATTCCCTGTTGGAGGATGTGGTTTTCGGCGCCAGAGCCGCGGCGGCTGTCGCCGGGCGCGCGGCGCCGCCTGCCGATGTGCGGGACTTTCGTTTGGAGGGGAGGAAGGCCGGCGGTCTTGCCGACCCGGAAAAGCTGCGTGCCGGCCTGCGTCTCCTGATGGAGGAGGACGCAGGAATCATTCGCAGTGGGCGGAAACTCGGGCAAGCGCTCGCAGCCATCGAAAAGGTGCAGCGGGAAAGGATCGACCCCGCCGACCTTACGACCCGGGAAGAATACGAAACGGCGGATATGGTTGAAACGGCGCGCCTGATCGTAAGCGCCGCGGTGAAAAACCGCAGCAGCATCGGCTGCCATTACATTGTGGATTCCTAAACCGAATGCGAGGTATGTAATATGGTAAACGATCTTATCCTTGATGATTTTCTGCGTATGGCGCTTAAGGAGGACATCGGACTGGGCGATGTGACGACCGACAGCCTCATCGGCCCGGGGCAGGTCTCGCATTGCCGGCTTGTCGCAAAGGAAGCCGGCGTGCTGGCGGGCCTTCCCGTTTTTGTTCAGGTATTCCGGCTGCTGGATGCGGGAGTGTCCGTAAAATTTTATCGGTCGGAGGGGGATTCCATCCAATCGGGAGAAGTGATCGCCGAGTTGGACGGCAACACCCGGGCGCTCCTGCAAGGCGAGCGGGTTGCGCTCAATATTCTGCAGCGCATGTGCGGCATTGCCACCAAAACGCACCGGCTCTGCGCCCTGATTCAGGGTTATCCCACCCGCCTTGCCGACACCCGCAAAACGCTGCCGGGATTCCGCATGCTTGATAAATATGCCGTGACAGTGGGCGGCGGAACGAATCACCGAATGAACCTCTCGGATCTTGTGCTGATTAAAGACAATCACATCGCGGCGGTGGGCTCTATACGGCAGGCGGTCGCTCTGGCCCGGAAGCGGGCGCCTTTTTCCGCCAAAATCGAGGTGGAAGCAGAAAACCTGGAACAACTCGCGGAGGCCGCGGAAGCTGGGGCCGACATCGTCATGCTCGATAATATGGACTGTGCGGAAATGAAAAAAGCAGTTAATTGGGTGCAAGGCAGGTTCTGCCTTGAAGCTTCGGGCAATATCGATGAGGAGAACGTCATTGCCGTGGCAGCCACAGGCATTGACCTCATCTCCTGCGGCGCGCTGACCCATTCGGTGCGGGCGCTGGACATCAGCCTAAAATTTGATTTGCCCCGCTGATTTCACCGTTTTTATACAGGAAAACCCCGCCGGCTTGGAAGCTGACGGGGTTTCCCTGATTTAACAAAATAATCAAAAATTCATTGAATAAAAAATATTTTAGTGATATAATAATGAAAAATCATAATTAATAACAGGAGGCAGTTGCCGTGATGAAAAAAACAGACACAAAAAATGCTCCCGCCGCGATAGGACCATATTCGCAAGCTGTCGAGGCAAACGGATTTTTGTTTACATCCGGACAAATCCCTCTCTCGCCCAAAACAATGCAAATTGTCGAAGGCGGAATTGAAGCTCAGACGGAGCAGGTCATCCAAAATCTGCGGGAAGTTTTGGCGGAAAGTCATATTTCGTTTGAACAGACCGTTAAAACAACATGCTATCTAGCCAATATAGACGACTTTGAAAAATTCAACCGTATTTATGAAAAATACTTTACCGAAAAGCCGGCCAGAAGCTGCATTTCTGTAAAAGCCCTTCCCGAAAACGTCCTGTGTGAGATTGATCTGGTGGCGACGCTGGCCTAATCGCGCAGCGTCCTTATTTGCGCGGCCGATTCCGAATATGCATATAAACCGTATTTTTTGAAATAGAGAGTATTGCGGCAATTTTAACTACTGCGTCTTTGAGATTAAATATTCCTTTTTCGTACAAGAAATTGATGATTTCCTTATTCCTGTTTGCAACGGTAATGGAACTGTCGTTAAAAACTTTTTCTTTTGCCATTTCCACCGACGCACGGATCAAATCGTCCGAATTCTCCACATAATTTTCCGTGAAAGTTTTGGCTGTTTCGATACCCGGCTGCGGCAGAAAAGAGTTGATGACTGAAAAAAAAGGGGTATTCAAATAATAATTGATACATAGCAGTCCGATAATCCGATTTTTATCTCCCTGAATCGAAATGGTGCAGGATTTTAACGGCTGTCCCGTTTTGCTCTTGCTGAAATAAGTCAAAAAATGCCGGTCGGAATTTTTTTGATTATTTTCCAGGAACGCTAACGCCAAATCCGTGATAGGCGCGCCAATGCTCCTGCCGGAATGGTACCCATGAATAATTTCGATCACAGAATGGTCAAGATCTTCCAGACTATGGAGGATCACTTCGCAGCTTTCCCCTAAATAATCCGCAAGTCCTTTCGCAAAAACCTTATAGGTTTCAATAATTTTTTTTTCGGTGATTGAAAGCTTTACGTTTGAATACTGCATAATTTCTCCTTACATTCTGATCAAACAGTCTTTTATTGAAGGTTTCCGTTATCCGATATTAAAGCAATTACATCTTAAGTGATTGTCCGGAACCCTGTCAACAGAAAAGTTTCAAGCCGTTTAAAAAGTTTTCCCAGGATAAAAGGAGCAGGAAGAAAATATGGACGTCTTCAGCATTATTGGTCCCGTCATGATCGGACCATCCAGTTCCCACACCGCGGGGGCCGTAAAAATTGGAAATGCCGCGGCTTCTTTACTGGGGGAAGAACCCGCATCGGCCGATATCCTGTTTGTCGGTTCCTTTGCCAAAACCTATAAGGGACATGGAACCGACAAAGCGGTAATCGCCGGTATTCTGGGCATGAAGCCAAGCGATTCACGCATTAAAACAAGTATGAATCTCGCGAAAGAAAAGGGAATCAAAATTGCATTTCGGCAAGGGGAGCTGCCGGGAGCCCACCCCAACACCATGGTGATCACCCTGGCGGGAAAGCGGGGGAAAAAGGTATCGGTTCAGGGAGCCTCCATCGGCGGAGGAAATATTGTCATCAACCGGATCAACAGCTATCCGGTCAATGTGACCGGTCAAAACACAACTCTTCTCGTTTTTCACCGCGATGTTCCCGGCATGATTTCAGATGTTACAAGGCTCTTGGCAATTCGGGACGTCAACATCAATCATTTCAGTCTGAGCCGCAACCGTCGGGGAGGCGCCGCAGTCATGGCGATCGAAATCGACGGTGAAATGGACGATGATATTGCACAAGAAATCAATCGCGCCCACAATATCCTCAGCGCCGTAGTTTTAAGACTGAATTAGGGAGAAAAAGTATGTTTGCTTATGAATCTGTTCAAGAGCTGATTTCCGCAGCGGACAAACAGGGAAAGAAAATTTCCGAACTTGTATTGCGGGATCAGGCGGAATACCTGGAAAAAGAGAGTAACGCGATCTATGAGCAAATGCACAAGAATTTTCTTGTGATGAAAAAGGCCTCTGAAGACGGCTTAAAGAAAAACACGCGATCAGCCAGCGGCCTGACCGGCGGCAACGCCATAAAAATGAATCAGGTGGTCGAAGCCGGCAAAAGCATCTGCGGCAGGGTCATCGGGAAAGCCATTGCGAGAGCGCTGGCCGTTTCTGAAACGAATGCATGCATGGGCAGGATCGTAGCCGCTCCGACGGCAGGCTCCTGCGGGATTCTTCCCGCCGCCGTGCTTACCTTGGCGGAGGAGCACCACTTGGATGAACACGATGCGGTTATGTCACTGTTCACCGCCGCGGGCTTTGGCATGGTGATTGCAAAAAAGGCCAGTATTGCCGGGGCGGAGGGCGGATGTCAGGCAGAATGCGGTTCAGCGGCCGCCATGGCCGCCGCCGCCCTGACAGAGCTGATGGGCGGAACCCCGCAGATGGCTGGCCACGCTTGTTCGATCGCCATAAAAAACATTTTGGGGTTAGTCTGTGATCCAGTCGCCGGTCTGGTCGAAATTCCCTGCATTAAGCGAAACGCGTCTGGTGTTTCCAACGCGTTCATCTCGGCGGATATGGCACTTGCCGGAATTAAAAGCGCAATTCCGGCGGACGAAGTCATTGAAGCCATGAAAAAAGTCGGGGACGCGATGCCAAACAGTCTGAAAGAAACCGCAGAAGGCGGACTTGCTGCGACACCGACCGGAAAGGCTCTTTATAAAAAAGTATTTGGCCGCTGCGGCGATGAAAAGCTATAAGCTGCTCACCCTTGCGCAACGATGGATTTTGACGGTTGTTGCATTTCGTGCAGCAAAATATAATATTGAGGAGGAAGATAAAATGAAAAGCAAGTTAAAAAGGCTCGGTTTATTGCCAAAACTTCTGATTGCGATTTTCATTGGCACTATATTGGGTCTGACCACCCCAAGACCGGTGATCGGCATTCTGGCAACATTCAATAGCTTGTTTGGCAACTTTCTGGAATTCTCCATTCCATTGATTATCATTGGTTTCGTGGTTCCCGGAATCAGCAATCTGGGGAAAGGCGCCGGAAAAATTCTCGGCATTACGGTTGCCATTGCCTATATTTCTACCGTTATTGCCGGTTCCCTTGCCTATTTCGCAGATTCCTCCGCATTTCCGTTGTTCCTGAAAGCAGGTGCGGTTCAACTGGATGCTTCAGATCCTTCTAAAGCGTTGGTGCCCGCATATTTCACCATTCAAATGGATCCGATTATGGGGGTGGTCCCCGCCCTCTTGATTTCCTTTGTGCTCGGTCTGGGCGCTTCCGCCTTAAAGGGGGACTCCATTAGAAATGTTTTTAGCGAATTCGGGGAAATTATTGCACGACTGATTGAGAAAATCATTTTACCTCTTTTACCAATCTATGTGCTGGGTGTCTTTGCAAATCTGACTTTCACAGGAAAAGTATTTGAAATATTAAGCGTCTTTATTAAAGTTTATGGAATCGTTCTGATTCTTCACTGCTGTATTCTTCTGATTCAATACGCTGTTGCGGGAACCGTCACGAAAAGGAACCCGTTAAAACTGCTAAAAAATATGCTGCCGGCCTATGTTACGGCACTCGGAACACAATCTTCAGCCGCAACCATACCGGTAACTCTGGCTCGAACTAAATTGAATAAGGTCAGCGACGATGTCGCCAGCTTTGTCGTCCCACTCTGCGCCACCATTCACATGTCCGGAAGCACCATAACCATTACCAGCTGTTCCATTGCCGTTTTAATGCTAAACGGTACTCCTATAACGATTGGAAAGATGTATCCCTTTATTCTGATGCTGGGCGTAACCATGGTCGCCGCCGCGGGCGTTCCGGGCGGCTGCATCATGGCAGCCTTAGGCATTCTTCAGTCCATGCTTGGATTTAACCAGACTATGCTTTCTCTGATGATTGCGCTCTATCTGGCACAGGACAGCTTCGGCACCGCCTGTAATGTGACCGGAGACGGTGCAATCGCAATTCTGATGGATAAAATCAAAGAAAACACAATTCGAAAGAAAAATAAAGTCCCGGCGGACACAGAACCGGTCGGATGAACCCGCCGGCACCATGGGTCAATTGTCGCGCTGTCTTGCAAATCGTATTCCTGCGGTGATTTCACTTTGATATTTTCTCGGCACTCGTCCTCCACGGGTCATATTGGAGTTCATTAAATTGTTTATAACTTCCCCCATGGCTGCAACAATTTGGAAATCAACTTTACCTCCGCAAATGAAGTCCTACATATCTGCTCACTAAGGCACAAGGCGGTACTTCCCGGTTTTTCCGGTCGGTACCGCCTTGTGTTATTACGTGTGATGCTCTTTTGTACAACCGGGCCGTATCGGTTACTGTTGACGATCAGACGCCATTCGATTTTACCTGTTTGCCCGTGTGTAAACACATCACCGTGGGACTTATTAATGTCGACTCTGATCTGATATCTGCATAAGATTGCTTTGGTTGCCCGCTGGATTGGCATCCCTGCTATTATTTCGTCAATATTCACAAATTAATATAATGTATATGTTGCAGAAATGATGATTGACAAGCACACATAAATATGGTTAACTTATATAAGAAAACATTTTCGGAAACTATTTTCTTATTAAAATATGATTAAAGGGAGACATAAATATATGACGCTAAAAGAAATCGCCGAATTAGCGAATGTTTCTGTCTCAACCGTATCGAAAGTAATTAACAAAAAAGATGACAGTATAAGTTCTGAAACCAGAGAAAGAATTCTCCATATTGTAAAGAAATACCATTATTCACCATATATGGACAGAACGTCCGACGACTTAAGGCCTTCTTTGATCCTTGGAGTATTAATTGGAAGATCAGCCGACTACAGTTTTCTTACAGGTATCGTAAAGCAAGCAAGAACAAGAGGATACAGCACTATTGTTTGTGCATCTTCTTCAGCGAATGAGGAAATGCAAAATTTTAAAATGCTTTTGTCTCATCATGTTGACGGCATTATCTGGAACAAAGAAAAATACTCAATCACAGATATTCCGGACGATATTCTTCCGTTCTCTTTCAAAATATTTACTCTGAACAGTGAAAAAAAGCCTTCCGCAGCCAACCCTTATTTTTCATATTCAGAACTCGGCTATGCAGCTTCGAATAGTTTAATCAGGAAGGGGCACAGATGTATCGGCTGTCTTTCTTTAAAAAAGGACTACGCCGCTGGCGCTTTCGTGGAAGGAATTCGCAAATGCCTTTTTGACCACCAAATTTCGGAAGACGACGATGTCGTCTGGCGTCTTACAGAATCATGCGACTCGCTCTGGCTCCAAGCACATACCGGTATAATCTGTTTCGATTCCGCGGCGGTCGAAAAGATGGCCACCATGACGGAGTATCTGCATATAATGGTTCCCGAGGAAATTTCTGTCGTCGGCATTGATACTGAACACATGAAAATTGCAGGGACACAGCTTTCATCGATCGCAAGGCCTTTTGAAGAACTCGGGTCTTTTGCAGCGGACGGGCTGATCACAGCGGTCGAATCGGGAAAAACGGCCTATGAGCCCTTTCAAAAGGATTTCAGTGTCTCATGCTTTGACAGCATTGTTCCACCCAAAAAGACTAGGCGCAGTCATTTTGTCATCATGGGAACGATCAACGTTGACACCTTGATGCTCGTGGATAAGCAGCCGGAACCAGGGGAAACGATCAGCGTAAGGCAGCGGGTGATTATGCCCGGCGGCAAGGGGCTGAACCAGTCTCTCGGCGTAACCAAGCTCGGCGCTTCGGCAGCGTTGATTTCTGCTTTGGGCACCGATTATGACGGAAGACAAATGTTTCAATGCCTCAAGTCAAACTCAGTTTGTACGGACGGTGTTACGCTGCATGACAACCTGTCCACCGGCCACGCTTATGTGTTTATCCAAAGAAACGCGGAAAGCAATATTTCGGTGTTTGACGGTGCCAACTCGGCGCTGACCTCGAAAAACATCGATCAATATGAAAACCTGTTTGAAAATGTGGATTATTGTCTGCTGCAAACCGAATTGGATCAAAACCTTGTGCTTCACGCAGCGGAACTCGCCCATCGTCACGATGTGAAAGTAATCCTCAAGCCCTGTGCCGTGACATCCCTTCTCCCGGAGCTGGTTCAAAACACAGATATCCTTGTTCCCAACGTGAAAGAAGCCAACGAACTGCTTCCCAATGTATTCTCCTTGGAGAAAAAGGCAAAGATATTTAGAAAACAGGGGGCAAAAACCGTGATTATCACTCTTGGGGAAAAAGGGTGTTTCCTTCAGGACGACAAGCACGAAAAATATTTTCCGGCCGCCCGCATCACGCCGGTCGATACCACCGGCGCGGCCGATGCGTTTATTTCTACGCTTGCCTTTTACCTCTCCATAGGAAAAGATATAGAGGAAGCTATTCAATACGCGACTTGTGCCGCAGGCTTGTCAACAACCAGATACGGCGTACCGCCCGCACTGGTCAATAGGGAAACGCTGGAATTGTATTACTTTAAAAACCAGAATGACTTTAGGAGAACTGGAGAATGAAAAAACTAGTGCTGGGATCGCTCAACATTGACAGAACCTACAGAGTCACAGATCTTGTCAAGCCCATGGAAACGATCGCCGCAAATAAATACGAATCTTACTGCGGCGGAAAAGGATTCAATCAGGCGGTCGCCTTGGCGCGCGCCGGCAGCGAGGTTTTTTTTGCGGGGATCATCGGAAGTGACGGGGACATGTTTTGGGACGCACTCCATTCGGACGCGATCAAAACCGACCTGATGAGAAAATCCGAATCTCCGAACGGGCACGCTGTGATCCAGGTGGATGAGGAGGGGCAAAACTGTATCATCATTGTTTCCGGGTCAAATGAGAAAGTGACGGAGACGTATATCGACGAAGTCCTTTCGCACTTTTCGGAAGGCGACCTGATCGTTCTTCAGAATGAAATTTCCTGCGTAGGCTATGCCATCGAGCAAGCGAGCCGGAAGGGCCTTCAAATCGCCTTTAACCCGTCTCCGCTGAACAAAACGATTCAGACCTATGATATGGCAAAAGTGGACATCCTGCTGGTCAACGAAGTGGAAAGCAAGGCTCTTTTCGGGTCGGACGACGCAGAGAGCATCCAACGCGTTGTAAATAAAAAGTATCCCGGGACATCGGTTGTGCTGACGAAGGGTGCGGCCGGAGCCTGGTTTATCGGGGCAAACGGAAAAACGTATTATTCGGAGGCGCTTCCGTGCTCCGCAGTTGATACGACAGCGGCCGGAGATACCTTTACCGGATATTTTCTACACGAACTGTCCAGAAGCGATGATCCCTCAGAAGCTCTTCGGGTCGCTTCCATAGCCAGTGGTATTTCCGTGACCAGAAAGGGAGCATCGCCTTCAATCCCTTTTGGGAAAGAAGTACGTGAATTTATGAAAAAAACATTTGCCGGAATGAATAAACCCAATTAGTTTTTGAATCTCTCGATAAGGGTGAGGTGCTCATGAGTAACGATTATCTATGTAAAGCGGAAAAGCTCTGCAAAACGTTCGATTCCACGGTAGCGCTTTCGAATGTCGATATTGCGGTTAAAAAAGGGGAAATTCATGGACTGATCGGGGAAAACGGATCGGGGAAATCGACAATGTCGTCTATTTTTGCGGGGATTCAAAAAGCCGACAGCGGAACCATGTATCTAGAAGGAAAGGCATACAGCCCGACCGACACCATAGACGCGATGAATCGGGGGGTGAGCATGGTCGTTCAGGAACAGAATACGATCGGAAAGATCACCGTGGCCGCCAATATCTTTTTCGGCAAAGAAGCCTTGTTCGCAAAAGCGGGCTTTCTCAATGTCAAGAAAATGAACCAGGAGGCGCAGAAAGCCCTTGAATCCGTCGGTGTTTTCCACATTAAGCCGCGGGAAAATATTGACAAGCTGACTTTTGAAGACAGAAAACTGGTGGAACTGGCCCGCGCGTTTTATACCACGCCGAAGCTTTGGATCGTTGACGAAACCTCAACCGCCTTAACCGTCAACGGGCGTGACATTCTGTATAAATTGATGGAGAAACAGCGGGAAAGCGGCGGATCGGTGCTGTTTATTTCTCACGATATCGATGAGATTATGCGGATCTGCGATTCTCTTACCATCCTTCGCGACGGCGTCGTCACCGCGAAACTGGAGAAAAAAGATTTCAGCTCCGACACCATCAAGACTCTCATGATCGGACGTGACGTTTCAGGGCATTATTACCGGGAAGACAGTGGGGATGAAAGCTGCGGGGATATCGTGCTGGAAGCTGAGAATGTTTCGACGAAAGTCCTGAAAAACATATCGCTCTCCCTCCACAAGGGAGAGATTCTGGGGGTCGGAGGCCTGAGCGACTGTGGAATGCATGACTTGGGGAAAGTGCTGTTCGGATTAATAAAGCCGGATTCCGGGCGGGTCCTCAAGGGCGGAAGGCTCAAGGTTAGAAACGCGGCGTGGGCGGTGAAGGAAGGGATCGCCTATGTGTCGAAAAACCGAGACCGAGAATCCCTGATGAC
Source organism: Caproicibacter fermentans (assembly GCF_014303955.1). NCBI lineage: Bacteria > Bacillati > Bacillota > Clostridia > Eubacteriales > Acutalibacteraceae > Caproicibacter > Caproicibacter fermentans. Next base: position 1,207,928 of record NZ_CP060286.1, read on the forward strand.
CATCTGCAGCATTAAGGATAATATCTGCCTGCCTTCTCTCAGGGATATCTCAAAGCATTATTTAATAACCAAAAAGAGCGAGAATGAACTAGCCGAAAAATGGTCCGGAAATCTCGAGGTCAAAGCCGGATCCATCAATGAGTACTGCAATGAGCTGAGCGGCGGAAACAAGCAAAAGGTCGTCCTCGCGAAATGGCTCGCAAAGGGATCGGACATCATGATTCTTGACTGCCCGACGCGCGGAATTGACGTTGGCGCAAAAGCCTCCATTTATCATCTGATCGAAGAGCTGAAAAAAAGTGGAAAATCCATTGTGCTGATTTCGGAAGAGCTCCCAGAACTGATCGGCATGAGCGACCGCATCGTGACGCTGCAGGACGGGAAAATTTCGGGTGAGTTTTACAGGACTGAGGGCTTGTCGGAAGCGAAATTGATTAAAAAAATGATATGAGGAAAGACTGATGGATAAAATTGTTGCTCAATTCAGCAGAAAAAAGAAATTGAACATGAGGGAAACCGTACGAAATTACTTCTCCTTAATCGGGCTTCTCATTGTAGCTGTGGTTTTTGAGATTCTGACAGAGGGCAACCTGCTCCAACCGCGAAACCTGATGAACATCTTCAACAATTTTTTCAGCATAGGTCTGGGAGCAATGGGCGTCGTTTTTCTCATGTCGCTTGGAGAGCTGGACCTCTCGGTGGGCGCAATCGCCGGTTTGTCCGCCGCGCTTGCCGCCTATGCGGCTCAGATCAGCCTGGTCCTGATCCTGCCCGTCGCCATTCTGACAGGAATCGCAATTGGATTGCTTAACGGCGTGATGATCGCGAGACTTCGGGTGGAATCCTTCATCGGCACATTGGCAATGTCCTTTGTGGCAAGAGGAATTACGACCTGGCTGTTAAACGGCTCGGTCGGCATCCCCATATCCCTGCGCGTCTTTGACCAGAATTCCGTCAAGATTTTCGTTTTCGTCGCGCTTCTTGCCGTATTGTTCCTTCTTTTCGAGTTTTCTCCTTACGGCAAACAATGCAGGTCCGTGGGCGCGTCGGTGGATGCGGCAAGGCAATCCGGCGTCAAAGTTGAAAAAGTTCGCACCATGGCGTTTATGATCTCCGGTCTGATGTGCGGTCTGGTCGGCTTTTTCAGTCTTGTCCGCACCTGCACGGCTTCTTCAAAAACGGGCAACGCCTTTGAATTTGATGTGCTTCTGGCCGTCCTTTTCGGGGGAATGCCTTTGACGGGCGGCTGGCCGGTCAAGTTCAGAGCCGCGATTTTAGGAAGCATCGCCATGTCGGTTATGAAAAACGGAATGTCCCTCATGGGAATCGACGGACTGACCCAGCAGATTGTCGAAGGCGTGATCCTGATCGCGATCGTCGTCATCGCATTCGACCGCAAGAGCGCGAACGTAATTAAGTAATCAACAAGATTAATATCTTGTTGATGATAAATGCTAATTGGATGATTAACGGGAGGTAAAAAATGAAAAAGGTACTGTCAATGATCCTGGCGCTTACTCTGACCGTCAGCATGTTTGCCGGCTGCTCAAGCAATACGGGAACTTCCAGCGGAGCTTCCTCCGCACCGGGCACGGCCTCATCCGGACAAGCCCCAAAGGAATTCAAGATCGGGTTTCCTTGGGCGACTTCATCAACAGACCCAACCTTTGTTTCCATTGTAACCAACGTCAAAGCCGCCGTTGAATCGGCGGGCGGCGAACTGGTCCTTGTTGAAAGCGACCTTACCGCCGATTCCCTTGTAAACAACGTTTCCGACCTCATCAGCCGCGGAGTCAACGGCATCATATTCATGCCGGCATCCGACTCGATGCTCCCGACGGTGGACCGCATGTGCTCCGACGCCGGCGTATATTATTCGACGATGTTCCGCACGATCAGCGACTCGACGATCCGCGATCAGATCTACAGCTCCAAGTATTTCGCCGGCGGATGCAATGAGGACGACGAAGAATGTGCTTACAACATCACAAAGACCCTCGCAAGCCAGGGTGTCAAAAATCTTTGCGTCATCAACATTGCAAAGGGCGACACCTCCTCTGACCTGCGTGACAGCGGCGTCGCCAAGGGGATCAAGGAAACCGGAATCAAGCTGCTCAACACCACCTACGGCATCACGGTCCAGACCGATATGACAAAGACCATCGAAAGCTATATTGCCGCGTACCCCGAGATGGACGGAATCCTGATTGCGGGAACTTACTGCCCTGCGGCTCTTCCGACCATTGAAAAAGCCCTGTCGGACCATAAGCTCGCAGGGAAAATCAAGGTGGGCAGAATCGACTTTGATTTTACCATGGGCCAATACTTCGCGGACAAGTCCTTCAACGTCGCATATGGAGGCCAGCAGCAAATCGACCCTCTGCTATCAACCGTGATCCTGGTCAACTCGGTCATCGGAACTCCGATTGTCAAGGACAAGCCGTTTAACCTTGTCACGAACTACCTCGAACTCACTTCCAAGTCGGAGGCAGACGATTTCCTCACCTATTTCCTGGGCGACACCCCTGTTTATACGTCCGATGAAATCAAGAAAAGCCTGATCAAATTTTACGATCCCAGCATTAGCGAAGACACATTCAAGAAAACAGTCGACAGCTTTACGGTGGCCGACGTGGCGGCAAGGCACAAGGATCTTGTAAAGAAATAAAGCATCTTTCGCCGATAAAAACGGTTTCACGCAGGGCGGGGCGCCGCAAAACGCCTTTGCCCTGTCTGAAAACCGGAAAGCCTTTTGCACCGAACTACTTTATGAGGATACGAACTGAGATGAAAACGACTCTGTTAAAAGATTTGAAAGCTTTACTTCTGCCCATCATCGTATATTGCGTGTTCCTGGCAATCTCTTTTGAAAGATTCAGCAATCTCAACGGTATTTATACGATTTTTCTTCAATCTATTATTCCGACCATGACCGCATACGCGGTCGCCTTTGGCTATATGTGCGGTATTTTTGACTTTACAATCGGTTCGCGTATTATCATAAGCGGTCTGATTGGAGGAATTATGTCTTCCTGGTTTGGACTGCCGGGACTGATTATCGGCTGCCTGGTTGCAAGCTTGGTCCTTTCTGCGGTTACAGGCATTTTAAACTGGGTCTGCAGAATCCCTTCCCTGATTTTGACGATGGCCCTGACAATGATCTATGAGATCGTCGGGAAAAATATTGCTGGAAAATTCAGCTTTATCAGCATCGACTACCAGCACGCCGTGCTGGGAGCTTCTCCCTATATTGTTTATGTACTTATTTTTGCAACGATTATATTTTATTTCCTGTTCAGTTTTACAAAATTCAGTTACCATATGAGAGCTGTCGGAAGTGACGAGGCCGTTGCGAAAAACACGGGGATCAAAACCCAATTTGTCAAATTTATGTCGTTTGTGATAGGTGGTATTTTTATAGCAATCGCGGCCATCCTGACCATCAGCCAGTCCGGCTCAATGGGAGCCCAGACTGGTCTTGGCAGTGCGACCCTGATCTTTAAGCCGCTGATGGGCATTATGATTGCGATCGTTCTGCAGCCACTTTGCAATATAACCTTTGGAATCCTGATCAGCCAGCTGACGCTCAACACGATCTTTATCGGACTGATTGCAGCCGGTCTGCCGGATACGTTCCAGAATATCTCTCTCGGCTTCTTCCTGCTTGTGGTTATGATTATTTCCAACAACGTCGGAGGCTCCAAAAATCTGCTGACAAAGCTTCACGCTCCGTTTGTAACCCGTGCAGAGACAGCAGCCGCGGGGTCGCAAACGAAAGGAGAATAAACAATGACTTTTCCCAAACTTTCAAAAGAAGAAATGACAGCGCGTCTTGCGCCTCCCTCGGGCAAGATCCGAATGGTTCTCGACACCGATACCTATAACGAAGTGGACGACCAGTTCGCTTTGTCATATGCATTAATGTCACCCGAAAAGCTTTCAGTGGAAGCGGTTTATGCGGCCCCGTTCTCCGGCACGTTCTTTGCCAGACTTCTGAACAAAGACGATGTCACAGTCCCTATGACTTTTGACCTTGCAGAAGGTTTGGAGCAGAGTTATCAGGAGATCATTAAAATTTTTGGAATGCTTGACCAGTCTCCGGAGGGCAAGGTATTCCGCGGCTCTTCGGAGTATATGAAAAACCCCGATCAGCCTGTTTACAGCGATGCGGCACGCGACCTGGTTAAAAGAGCTATGGCAAGCGATGATATTCTCTATGTCGTTGCAATCGGTGAAATCACTAACATCGCATCCGCAATCCTCATGGAACCGGAAATTATCAAAAAAATTATTATCGTCTGGCTGGGCGGCCATCCTCTTTACTGGCCTCACACTGTCGAATTCAACATTGGTCAGGACCCGATCGCTTCCCAAATTATTTTTAACAGTGGCGTTCCGCTTGTTCTGGTTCCCTGTATGGCGGTAGCATCCAACCTTACAACCACCGCAGCGGAACTTAGAGAAAACCTGATGGGAAAAAGCAGAATAGGCTCTTATTTATCCGATATCGTCATCCGTCAACTCAGTCCGCAGAATGCCGCTAACATGCTCAATCTTTTTCGGCTCACTTATCTGAAGGGCACGGACGATTACAGGCAGAGTACCGAAGAAGGTGTTCCGTTTGGCGCGATGTCTCCATCCAGGATCATCTGGGACATTTCTACAATCGGATATATGATCAATCCCATTTGGTGCCCTTCAACGCTTGTACCATCCCCGATCCTGACCGATGATCTTAGATGGGAAATGGATCCGTGCCGACACCTCATGCGAATCTGTAACTTTGTGTATCGTGACGGAGTCTTTGGGGACATGTTTGCAAAACTTAGTAAGGCGCCGAAATAAATAAGGACTAAGGATACACTGAAAAAATATCCTTTTGAAAACTGGTCTTTTCGGGCCTTCGGCGTGCCTAAAAGTTAAAAGCTTTCTGATTTGGGCGCAGTTCACCCGCAAACAGCGCCGGTTGGCCTGCGCCATCCGCCCGATGTGGAAACACCGATATCTTCGACCGGTTGGAAGTGGAACGGAAATTCAGCCTTGCCAACCGTAAACGCGGATTGGGGCTGAATTTCCTTTTTGATTGCTTTTACTTCCCCCTTCCGGAAAAAACGGTCCTTGTTCAGTTGACGTTATATAGCCATGATCAATTTACTGCTTTTCTTCCAATTTTTTGTTTTAGCACTGTTACTCCGGAGTATATTCCGATCAGCACAATGAAGATTTCCAGCCGCCCCAGCAGCATACCAAACATTTCGACGACCAATGTTCCCGTACCTGTGGCAGGTGTGGTTAAGCCGATAGAAAGTCCTACTGTGCCAAGAGCGGATGCAAACTCAAACATTGCCTCGACCAGCGAACACTTGGCCGTCACAGTGAGAAGCAATGTTCCGGAGATAAAAAGCCCGAGATAACAGGCTACAAAACCGGTTGTGTCAGATATCAAAGCGGAATCGATGGGCGTTTTTCCCTGGGCTCTGGTATAATAAGACGCTTCTACGCTTCTTGGCGGCAGGAGACGTTTTTTGATGTTTTGCGTGGTAATACGCAGCATAAGATAGACGCGGGACATCTTGATTCCTCCGGCTGTGGAACCGATTCCGCCTCCGATCAGCATCATCAGAATAAGGACGCCAACGGCAAGAGAGGGCCAGGATGTGTAACTCATGGTGGAGTATCCCGTTGTGGAAAGTGCGGAGGAGACATCAAACAGAGCGTGGCGCAGTCCCTCTCCAAGCCCCATATGGAGTCCGTTCATCAGGGAAAAAGCGGTGATCGGAATAAAAAGCAGGAGCAGCAGGAACATAAACTTTAACTCGCTGACCCGGAAAGCCCGTTTCCATTTGCCCGTTACCATCAACTGAAGAACCGCAAAATTTGTTGTTCCAATCAGCATAAGAACGACGGTGATAATCTCAATGGGAAAGCTGTTATATTCTCCAATGCTGTTCAGTTTTGTTGAAAAACCGCCGGTCGACAGCGCGCACATCGTATGGTTGATTGCATCGAACAATCCCATTCCGGCGATGACGTAAGCCGCCGTGCCTATAAATAAAAAAGCGTTATACATCAGGCAAATCGTTTGTGCCGTTTTTTTCAGGTTAGGCATAAGCTTGTCGGGATGGCCCTCGGCATTGTAAAGATTCATGGACTGTTTATCCTGAACGAGCATAATCATCATCATCACAAAGCCCAGGCCGCCGCAGAATTGCATAAAGCTCCGGTGAAACAGAAAAATATGCGGGGGTTGCCGACACGTCCATCACGGAAAGGCCGGTGGTTGTCCATCCGCTGACCGCTTCAAACAACGCCTGAACGAGTGCCAACTGCTTGCTGATAACAAAGGGAAACGCGCCAAACACAATGCCCCACCCCCATGCGAAAAGCACAGTCAGGCTACTGCGCTGCATGGAGGAGCGCCATTCAAATTTTGCGTCGTTCTTTTTCCCGATCAGACAGGCTGTTATGCCTGCCGCGATGGAGGCAAGAGAAGGCAGCGCAAACGAAGCTGCGTAGACCGCATCCTGCGGATAAAACGGCAGAACAATTAACGGCGCGGCAACGAGCAGGCCAATCAAAAGCATGAGTTTTCCGATACTGCTGCGATTTGAAAATTTGCGAATCAAGCTGCTTCACCGTCCCGTCAATTCCTGAATTGCCGCCATTTCCTGCTTGTCTGAGGAAATCAGGACGAGCATATCACCTGCCAGAATGCGAGTGTCTCCTCTTGGCACCATGGTCATATCCCCCCGAAGGATACAGCCGATAACGACCTGTTTCGGGAGGTTAATTTCCCATAGCTTTTTACCCACGGCCGGCGCAGTACCCGGAATGGGTACTTCGGCAATACTGACACGTCCTTCTCCGATGGGAACCAGGGTCGCGATTTTGTCCATGAAAGTCTGCTGTTCAATAATACCGGTAATGGCGGAAATCGCGCAGACGACGCTGTCAATCCCCATTTTGTAAAAGAAATCTGTCTTTTTCGGATCTGTGAGAAGCGCAACGGTTTTCTTTACATGGAATTTCTTTTTACAAAGCTCACAGACGACCAGATTATCCTCGTCCTTCGAGGTCAGCGCAATTGCAATATCAGCGTCGCCTGCATTGGCGTCTTCCAGAACAAACGGCCTTGTGCCGTCTCCGTTGATGACCGTCAGCTTTTCAACTTCAGCCAGTTTCATACAATCCTCATATGTATCGTTAATCACCGTTACATGATATCCCTTATTGATTAGAGAAGAAGCCAGGGATTTTGCCTTGTTTCTTCCTCCAATCAGCAACACTCTTGTTTTCATGCTTCTCCCTCCTGAGAATTGGCCGTAGACAGATCTGTTTTTGCTAAAATCTTATCAATTTCCTTGGCGGACAAAATAGCAGGGCAGATTGTATCGATCTCGAACTCACGATAAACGCATTCTCGTTCAGGATCATAAAGTCTGGCTATCACACGATCAATCTGAAATAATTCACGGGCTATTTGCGCTACCATGATGTTTGCGTTGTCATTATTTGTTACAGCAACAACAACGTCCGCTTTATTGATCTGGGCTTCCTGTAAGACTCCAAGATCCGTGGCGTCTCCGACTACTGTAAGCCCTCCATAGGAAGGCGACAGTTTGCGGAATGCGTCCTTGTTTTTATCAATAATCAGGACGTTACCGTCTTCGTCAGAGAGCGCATTCGCAAGATTTGCACCCAGCCTGCCGCAGCCGATCACGACGGTATAACGCTTGTTTACCTCTGTGTTTCCAAACGGTTTCATTTGCAATCTCTCCTGTCTACATGGCCAATGCCACGTTCATCATAATGGATCCTATACTGATCGTGCATTTCCTCCGGACAATCGCTTTCATCATACGCATAACTGCCATGTGAGAAGAAGGTCCCGAAGCTGTCGAGGTTTTGCCTTGCCGGCAGGTATGTGGGGTCAAGCGCCCAGGCGGCGCGAAACTGCTTCATTGCCGCAGGATGATCCCCCTGCTTTTCAAGCACTATGCCAAGCAGATTGTGTGGCTCCGGAGCATTCGGATATTTTTCCGCAGCACCGAAAATCAGCGTTTTGCATTTTTGAAACTCGCCATTATCTGCAAATGCTTTGACCGCATGACAAAGCGCTGTCAGTTCTTTTTTGCGCTCTGTTAGTTCCTGAGTCTTCATCGCAGCCAAGACCTCCTTCTCTTTTATTAAAACCAGCCCATAATGAATCCCAGCGGCAGCGCGATCAAATACACTGCCGCAGCGACGGCCAGAAGAGTGAAAAGCGGACCTCCAACAAAAACCGTGAGGAATGCGGCAAATGGGTGCAGCTTCATAAAATTTGAAATGTATGTATCTACTTTAGACTTGCTTCGGGCAGTTGCCTCAAATGTTTTCATAAATCAAAGCCTCCTTTGAAGCCTCATGGTTTCGTTGCAGTGTTATCTTAGCGCTTATCCTGTGACTTGGGTGTGAGAGGATACCGTTTTCTGTGAGAAAGCTGTGAGAAACAGAAAGGCCGCCTTGGGAATATCCCAAAGCGGCTGCTGTATTCCATCTACTCATCCACGAGCCGATAACCTACGCCTATCTCAGTTAATATATACCGTGGCCTGGCAGGGTTTTTCTCAATTTTTCTCCTGAGCCCCGCCATCAGCGCCCGAAGCGCCTGCGTATCCGTACCATATCCAACGCCATAAATCTCCTTTAAAATATATTTTGTCGTCAGTACTTTCCCGATGTTGTTAAAAAACAGGGCCAAAAGATCATATTCCATCGGTGTAACATGTAATTCCGCATCATCCAGATAAATCAATCGCTTGTCAAAGTCGATCTTCAGCTTTCCCACAGAAAGAATTGACTGCGTTTTGCTGCTTTCAATTTTATGCAGATGGCGAAGCGCAACGCGGATACGGGCCATAAGTTCCATGGCTGAAAACGGTTTTGTCAGATAGTCGTCCGCTCCACCGTCCAATGCCGCGGCCTTCTCTTTATCCTGATCGCGAGCCGAAACAACGATAATCGGCATCTCGGACCATTCGCGGACTTTTTTGATTACTTCCATGCCATCGAAATCCGGTAAGCCGAGGTCTAGCAGCATCAAATCAATCTGTCCGGATACAAGCTGAGAAAGTGCGTTCTGCGCTGTACCGGCCGTTGTGTAGGAAAAGCCCTCCTGCTTCAGCGCATAGCAGATGAAATTCCGGATTTGCGTGTCATCCTCCACAACGAGAATCTGTTCATTTCTGTTCAACACTGTTTTTCACCTCCATAGGCAGCGTAAACACAAACTCCGCGCCCGGTCCGTCATGCCTGTTATGGGCCGTAATCATTCCCCCGTGCGCCGATATGACAGATTTGCAAATGGCAAGCCCCAGGCCGACGCCGCGCAGTGCGTCGGCCCCTTTTGTGCGAGTCGTGTAAAACATTTCAAAGATATGAGGCAGATCTTCCTCCGCAATTCCTGTTCCACGATCCGCGACAGTAAAAACGGCAGATGCCTTATTTCTATCTTCTTGAACGCAAACCTCGACCTCTCCATTTGGCGGTGTGTGCTTTATGGCATTATCAATGAGGTTGACCAATGTCTGCTCAATCAGCCTTGCATCCATCGGAACAAGCAACACCTCGTCGGGAATCCGCACAACGATCTCATGCTCCGGTTCTCTCTTTGAAAAGGCCGCAACCGCAACTCCTACTACTTCCTCGACCGCTTCCGGTTGCTTATCCAGGATGAGCTTACCATCCTGAAGGCGTGTCAAATTGAGGATGTTTTCCACCATGGAGTGAAGCCAATCGGCATCCTTATAGATGTCTAAAGCCAGAGTGTAGCGTTCATCCTCTTTTTCGGTCATACCCATCAGCATTTCAGATGTGCCCATAATGCCGGAAAGAGGAGTGCGGAGATCATGAGAAATTGCGCGCAGAAGGTTCCCGCGATACCGCTCCTGCTCCGTTTCTTCCCTTGACTTCTGTTGCTCCTGCGCACTGCGGAAACGATCCATGGCAAGCGCGGCGCTTTCAATCATAGAGCGCAAAAGGCGCTTCTGCGGCTCGCTCATGGAAACGGCGATTTCTACAGGTATTCTCAGAACGCCCAGGATGGCTTCTCTGCCGTAAATCGGCCAATCATAAAACTCATCGCCTACATCATAAGCGGTTCGCAAACCTTCCATACGGTGTTTTAGTTCAGCGGTGTCCTCCACCTTACGCCGAACCTGTTTTCCCGCACACTGCTGTTGAACAAAGCTCTGTTCGGGTTGGCCTCTTTCGTCAAAGCAAAGGCAGGCGGCGCGGCAGTTCATAATGCTGCTGATCGTATCCGTAGTAATGCTGGCGATATCGGATACGTCTGAGGCGTCGGTCAGCCGATTGGTCAGCTGAAACAAAGCGCTCGTTTCAGCTTCTTTTTCCTGTGCTTCCAGAGCATTTTTCTTCACCTTGGAAGTCAGGGTGCTGGTAATAAATGCAGTTATTGTCATAATTACAAAAGTGATTAAGTAACTTGGATCATTAACGGAAAGCGTGTAGTATGGTTTGGTAAAAAAATAGTTGAATGTGCAGGTGGCAATGACTGATGCAACAATTCCATAAACGTATCCCCGAGTCAATCGAGCGGTTAACAGGATCGACAGAAGATAAACAATCACCACGTTTGTTTCAGGAAAGCCGGCATAGCGGAATAGCCATCCGATCCCTGTTGCGGAGGCAATTGTTCCAATTGTGATCAGCACGTAGCGAAAGCTGTTGATTAGTTCTCTACTTTTGAAGGTTGTCACTTTTCCTGTCTCCCCGCGTGCGGCAGTCAATCGGTTTTTCCGCTTTGATTGGAACAAGCCAAAGATTTCCTTTTTTTATAGCGCCGAGAATCCGCCCGGCTGTGCAGTAATAATTTACCATCCGGCTTGTGATTCCCCATTTTTCTCCTGCTTCCTTAACCGTCATATAATCCATGATCCATCACCTCATGAGAATTTGCAATCATTATATTTCATTTTCTCGAAATATGCAAGCAAACAAATGAGATTTGAGGATTTCGGTCAGCCGGGTACCAAGAGGCAAAGTGGTCTGCCGACGGAAATTGTTCCAGGACAATTCCAACTTCGGCGACGACAGAATTTCCGGCTGATGACATATTCGGTACTGTGCTCATGAAAAAAGACTTCCTTCCAGACTTGATTCATTCTTGTCTGAAAGAAAGTCTCCTGTAAAGTCTTGCTGCATTTTATTGATTTCCCTCTTGACTTTGCTAAGCAGGCTTTGTTTGGCGGGAAGTACGCATCTAAATAACATTTAGCTGTTGTATTTTCTGTTTAACCTGTCAAGTATCAAAAGTGACAAACATGCGCAGATAAACAGACTCAAAATACTTGTTATCATCTGAGGCAAGGTCGATTCATAATAGCCGGACACGCAAAAAGCAGCGGTTACGGGATAGATAAAGCGGGCCGTGTTCTGCATCCCGACGAACAGCCCTGCGAAAGAGTAAACCTCCGCAAATATCAGGGCAATCCAATATCCTTTTTTTAAGACCGCAACAATGGCAATAATCGGTGATATGGCGAAAAACAGGCAGATACCCTGCAAAAGATAAATTTTCAGGAAATTCAAGACAGCTGCCGATTTCAGCAGAGAAAAGTGCAGAGCTGCTTCTGTCGAAAAAGTAATGATAAACAAAAACGCATAAAGCAGCACGCTCATGAACGCGGCTAGAACCAGTTTCGCGCCGACAAGTCTTGAGAGCTTGACCGGAATCAATCGAAGAGATTTCATTGTATCGCCCTGTTCCTCCCGGCAAATCATATAGCTTCCCATGAGGGCGATGATTGCCGGCAGGACGAATATGCTTCCCAGTGACTGCGCGGCAGTCATGAACCATCCGGGTTCGTCCACGTATCTATGGCCCTGAAACAGAAACTGGCCCTGCATATACACAATCACGGATACCATGACCGCCGAAAACAGAGCGATCCATATTATTTTTGAACGGCGGAGTTTCATCCTTTCCGCCCATAATAATGTTTTCATATTGTCCGCCTCACTGTCTTTTCCTAAGAGTGACATCCGCGCAGATGATCGAAGCAATGCTCCATATTCCAATGCACAGAAACGCACTTTTTAGATCAATCGGCTGTTTCATCACGATGTCGGGCATATCCTTTATAACAATAGCCGTCATGCCCGACAGCGGATGAACGTACATATTCACCATCAGCAGAATAAAACCGAGAAACGTATAAACCAAGGTTACGCATATCGGCAGGATATACCCCTTCTGTGAAGCGGCGACCGCGAGGACGGGAAGCATCGCAAAGGGGGCCAGCGCACCGATTTCAAAGCACTTCAGAAATAGATAAGAAACACTGTCGGCGGTTAACGGTATCGTTCCGGGCAGTATTCCTGCCAGAATGGAACATACCGCCGTTATCATCATAAAGAGGACGGAATACAGAAATACGATCACGAATTTACTCAGGAAATACCCCAATTTGCTGATGGGAATAATCCATAGCTGTTTGAGCATATCGTTTTGATTTTCATCGTATAGAAGCATTGTTCCGAGAATTCCCAACACAGCCGGCAGAATGATCCACGACGTATAAGAGTAAGCCGACCACTTGTAAAACTGCATTGGAGTGATATCGGCCTTTTTTGCCGCGCCAAAATAAAATACCGCCAGCAGTGGCATCAGCAGGGAGGAAATCAACATAAGAAAGATGAAATTCTTCCGCCGGAGTTTCAGAAATTCCGTTTGAATTAAATTAAGCAATGCCTTCCCCTCCGGTAACTCTTTTGAAATAATCCTCCAGGGTGTCGTTGCAGAGCTGGGAACTGATCACCGAAATGTCTTCAAGCATCAGCGCTTTGTTGACTGCCGCCATATCAAGAAAAGTATCAAAAAGATGCAGCGTGTGGGCGTCCTGCACCGAATAGTTTTTGGTATGAAATTTGCGTTCCAATATTAAGGAAGCTTTGGCGGTATCGGAAACCTGAAGCAGAATGTATTTCCCATTCTTCTTTTTTAGTGCGGCCATGCTGTTTTCTTCCAGTAAAACGCCGTTGTTGATGATTCCAATGTCATCCGCAAGCAGTGAAATTTCCGAGAGAATATGGCTGGAAATTAAAATCGTCTTCCCACGCTCCACACTCAGGTCTTTGATAAAACTTCGAACTTCGGCTATGCCAATCGGATCAAGACCGTTTGTAGGTTCGTCCAGTATCAGCAATTCGGGATCATGCAGAATGGCATTTGCAATACCGAGGCGCTGTTTCATGCCGAGCGAATATTTGCTGAAAGTCTTTTTATCCCGATAGGGCAACCCTACGACTTCAAGGGCTTCTTGTACCGCACGGGGCTTCGTCGTCCCGCGCAGCTTTGCAAATATCTCCAGATTCTCCGTTCCCGTAAGATTCGGATAAAATCCTGGCGTTTCGATGATCGCTCCGATCCGGGGATAAATTTGTTTCTCGTTTCCCTTGACGTTCTTGCCAAATAGATCCGCTTCACCGGAAGTGATGGACACAAGGCCCAAAATCATTTTCATAATTGTGGTTTTGCCCGCGCCGTTGCGACCCAAAAGGCCGTAGATACGGCCCTTGCGGACATGAAGGTCAACACGGTTGACGGCCGTCTGCTCGCCGTAAACTTTCGTAATCTGCTTTGTTTCAATAACAGCATCGTTCATATGAAACCTCACTCTCCTCAATTGTTTTGCCTTTGCGTCTTCTGCGCTTGAGTTTTTGTAATTCAGTCTGGATTGTCGTTCCCATGGCTTGTCTCCCTTCCGTCTTCCAGTATATCGCTGAAACCTTGCCAAAACCTTGCCGGAACCTTGTTCTTTTCTTGTTTTAGGTAGAAGGAAAGCCCTGCGCGTCACAGGGCTTTCGGAAATACTATTGTGAATTTTGCGCCGCCTTCCGGTGGTCTATCCGCTTCTATTTTCCCGCCATGGATCATGACAAGTTCTTTTACAATGGACAGGCCAAGACCATTGCCACCCGCTGTACGGGATTCATCACACTGATAAAGCCTTTCAAAAATATGCGGCAGATCTTTTGGAGAAATCCCTTTTCCGTTATCCTGAACGATAATTAGCGCCTGTTTGTCATTTTCCAGAATGCTGACGGTCACATTGCTTGCTTCGCTGTGAACCAGCGTGTTCTGAAGAAGGTTATTGAGAATCCGGGTATAAGCATTCCTGTCAAGCCGGAGGATATACTCCGTTTCGGGAATCGAAATTTCATATCCGATTTTCCTGTCTTCCAACGCCGGTATCCAGTCGGCCAGAATATCTCGGGAAAGCTCGTTTAAATCGCAGTTCTCAAATTGAAATTTCTGTTCCTTTGCGTCCAGTTTTACCCACTCGAATAAATCTTCCACAAAGTCCTTCAAGTGATGGGCTTTATCCAAGGCCACGCCGATATATTCTTCTTTTTCTTCCCCAATTACCACTTTTCCCTGAATGGCTTCCAGATAACCAACCAGTGAGGTCAACGGGGTTTTGACGTCGTGGGACAAACCTGTCATCAGGCGTTTGTATGCTTGTTCCGCTTCCTTTAACCGGATAAGCTGTGCCTGATCGTTTGCGGCAATTTCGTTGATACTGTAGCAGATGGATTTCGTCATATCGTTCTTTCTTGTGAGAATCCGTCGGTTCAGATTTCCGGTTTGAATGTCTTTTAGAGCGTTTTCAATGATGTTTAATTGTTCCTGCACACGACATAGCCTTGTAACAAGGAAGATGACAGCGCAGCCAAAGGTGCAGGAGAGAACAAGAAAAAACAATGTCCAGTTCATGGACTACGCCTCCTTGTTGAACCGATAGCCGACGCCGTGGACGGTCAGAATATAAAAAGGATGATCGGCGTCAGGCTCGATTTTTTTACGCAGCTTACTAATAAAGGACATGATGTTGTTGTCATCATAAGCATATTCGCCGTTCCAAACCTGTGTATAAATCTGCTTTTTGGTAAAGACGCGGCCTTTGCTGGTCGCAAGGAAAAGAAGCAAGTCAAACTCTTTGCCGGTCAGGTCAATCTGTTCTCCATTCACACAGACCGTTCGGTTGCTTTTGTCGATGACCATATTTTTAAGATTCATCGTATCTTCCTGCAAAGGCTGATTGAATACGGTGTAACGCCGTATCAGAGAATCAATCCGCGCCATCAGTTCATGAATGCTGAACGGTTTTGTCAAATAATCGTCCGCTCCGAGTCGCAGCCCCGTTACTTTGTCAATTTCGTCGCCTTTTGCGGTCAGCATGAGAACCGGGACCGTACTGCTTTTCCGAATTTCAGACAAAACATCCAAGCCGCTCATTTCCGGCAGCATGACGTCCAGAACAATCAGTTGATGGTTCCCTTGCTTGACCATATTTAAGCCGTCAATACCCGAATGGGCAAGTTCGGCTGATACGTTTTCTTTTTCGGCGCACTTTTTTATCAACCGGCACAGTTCCTTGTCATCATCGACAACCAAAATAGAGTGTTCCATGCTTTCACCGCCTTTCCTTCAATTATATTTCCATAGATTCTATCATTCAAGTTACAAAGATAGCTGGATTCATGAAAATTCTCCGCTTTGTATGGGATACTCTGCCGTTCCATTCTTCATTGGTTGATTCATATGGTCTCATGTGTTCCAGTTTACAAAATTCCTCTTTTTTATGCAACTTTTAATTTACAACAACGCCTTACAAACTAAAGTTTGATACAATTGAACGACTTTTGAGTGCTACATTTGACTGCAAGAGTTTCAATTTGGAAAAATTTCAGATTACAACAGTTCAGGCACCGCGGGCTTATGCTGCTTGCTTTTTGCCCTTGTTTTTGGACGTCGCAACTCCATCTTTATAGCCTTTTGTGCAAAGCAGCATAGCAACTGACAAAGCTGTCATAAGAAGCAGAATACCGATTTCCGCCGAAAGATTAAAGTTGTGCGAGCCATCTCCCGTAAATTTAATAATTCCAAGTCCAGCGGTAATAGGGTAGTAATCCGTCAACGCTCTGCCTGCGATAAAAATGCCGCAAAAGCCGTAAACGAACGCTAATCCAGTCCCGGCAAGATACCCGTTTTGTTTTCGGCTGAAAAATATAATAATTGGTAACACGGCCAGATAACAACAAAGTCCTAACCCAACGAGTTGAAAGAGCGATTTTACTACAAGCGCCGGCAACATGTTTTCATGACAGAATAGCATTCCCAGGACAAATGTACATAGAAAGCTAAATAAGCCGTACAGAACGGTAACAATACCAACCACAATCACTTTTCCCGTCAGCAATTTACGGAATGGAATAGGTACCGTCAACATATTTTTCAACGTATGGTCAACGTACTCACGGTTTATGATATAACCTCCTATCAGAACAATCATAAACGGGAAAGCTAAACTGAAGTTGTTCCATATGACACTGTTCGTATAACTCTCATACGTAAGCGTTCCATTACCGCCGGTTTGCTGAAAAGCTGCTAAAAGTGCTGAAAATGCCACCGCCACAATGCCGATCCAACGAACACTGTAGCGTTTGAGCTTTTGAAGTTCCGTGATAATAATATTAATCATTGTGTAAGTTCCCTCCTAATCTTCCTGCTTTTTGTATGAAATTGAAATAAGCGGCATTGATATTGCCGCTATTAAAAACAATATGCCCGCACAGACAGGTGTGGATAACATATATGGTTTTCTTATTGCAAAGTATTCCGGAGAAAGTCCACTCCAATAGGACGACCACCAACGCATAATAACCGGGCCGGGCAAAATGTTAATAAATATACTGTTTGGGGCAAAACTCATCATATTCAGCGCTATGCCAAAATTGAGCACAGAGTAAAGGAATGCAATTATGATGGAGAAAATATAGCTTTTGTTAAAACAGACAATAAGAATCACCACGGGAAGGACTGAAACAAACAGCATAATGCCAAGAATGACACTTAGTCCTAACTTAAAAGCAACTCCTTCCACAGCGCCCACAACCAGTCCCCCGATGATTGTAGCTCCTAAGCCGGCCATGGAATATAATACGGCAACAATCAAAAGCACAGCCAGCTTTGCTGCTGCAAGTTTGGTTTTGGGAACCGGAACGGTCATCAGGTTTTTCAGCATGTCGCTGTCCCTTTCCATAAAGAACAGGACGCATGCCGCTACACTCAGTACGCATGGCAAAAGCAGAAAATTTCCGAACGTAACGACCAGCTTAAAAAGCTGTTCAAAATGCAGACTGTCTTTTGCTACCAATACGGTCAGGGGGATAGGAAAGAGACAGGCTGCCAATATAGAAAGCAGAATAAATCGCTGCCGTTTGATTTTGGCAAATTCGCATAGGATTAAATCAAGCAATTCCCTCACCTCCGGTGACCTGTTTGAAGTAATCTTCCAAGGTATCGTTTTGGGTATGCGCTTCTGAAACATTAAGACCGCTTTCTATCCATTTACGTGTAATAGCAGCTACGTCTATCTCTGTATCATAAAGCCGCAAATTACGGTCGTCATCAATATGAAAATTGGAAGTATGAAAGTCAGCCTCTAAAATCCGAGAGGCCTGGGACGTGTCCGTAACAATGAAATGAACATATCTGCTGTTTTTCTTCTCTAGTTCTTCCAATCCCTCTTCTTCCAGTAAAACACCGTGATCGATGATGCCAATGTCATCCGCTAACAAAGCCATTTCTGATAGGATATGACTGGAAATTAAAATCGTTTTACCCTGTTCTGCGCTAAGCCGTTTTATGAAATCACGGACTTCCACAATACCGATTGGGTCAAGTCCGTTGATGGGTTCATCCAAAATTAGAAGCTCCGGATCATGCAAAATGGCATTTGCGATGCCAAGCCGTTGTTTCATACCAAGCGAATACTGTGAGAACAGTTTTTTGTCCATATACGGCAGCCCCACCACAGCCAATGCGTTCTTAACGGCATTTGGGTTGGGCACTCCACGGAGTCTCGCCATAATCTTAAGATTTTCCGTCCCTGTGAGGTTAGGATAAAAGCCCGGTGATTCAATCAGGTTGCCAATTCGGGAAAGAATTTTCTTTTCATTCGTACAAATACTTTTCCCGAAAATACGCACTTCGCCAGATGTAGGACTTGTCAGCCCCAACAGCATTTTCATAGTTGTAGTTTTTCCTGCGCCGTTGCGTCCTAACAGACCGTAAATTCTGCCTTTCTTTACATGGATGCTTAAATTGGCAACACTTTTTTGTTCCCCATACTGCTTTGTCAAATTATTAGTTTCAATTACAAAATCACTCAAGATGTAAAACCCTCCTGTCATTTTTATAAATCCAATGTTATCCCCTCAACCTTGCATAAACCTTGAATGAACCTTGAATGAACCTTGAATGAACCTTGAATCTTATAGAGAAGTAAAAAAACCTGCCTTTCAGCAGGTTTTCTCATGAGCCAGCGGGAATTGCACGATAAATTCTGTTTGTTGATACGGTTCGCTTTGAACTGAAATCGAACCGCCCATCTTTTCCACAAGCTGCTGCACAATGGACAGCCCTAAGCCGCTCCCTTTTTTGAGAGCGTGCCGTATCACATTTATAAAGCCGCTCAAAAACATGCGGCAAATCCTGTTTGGAAATCCCCTTACCATCGTCTGCAACAGCGACCATTACATTGGCAGCAAGGAGAGAAACTTTAATTTTGACGTGGGTTGCTCTACTATGGGAGATTACATTCTGAATTAGATTATTTATAATACGGGTATAGGCATCTGTATCCAAATTGACTTTGATGCGTTTTTCCGGGATCTTTATATCGAAATCAAGTCGGTTGTTCTCAAAAATTGGGATCCAGTCTTTCAGTAGGTTTCTGGTAAGTTCTGCAAGCTCTACCTCCCGAATAGTAAAAGTTTCTTCATTGGAGTTCAGTTTAAACCATTCAAACAACACATCTACATAGTCTTTCATATCATGTGCCCTCAATCGGGCCGTTTCTATATATTCTTCCCGTTCCGCACCGACTACAATGCCTTTCTGCGCCGCGTCTAAATATCCAATCAGAGTTGTCAGCGGAGTACGCACATCATGGGAAAGACTTGTCATCAATTGACTGTTGGTTTTCTCCGCTTTTTTTAATTCAATGACCTGTTCTCGAAACTCATGAACAATATCATTCATTTTATAACAGATCATAGAAGTCATATCGCTGGGTTTTGCCAGTATTTTTCGATTACTGTTGCCTTGTGCAATGTCGTCCAGTGTTTCTGAGATATCATTCAGCTTCAACTTGACATTGTGTGCTTTGCGATAGAGTAGCATCGTTGAAATGACAGCAGCAACGGCAATAACCAACACGGCCACAAACAACGGAAACTTTATATCGATTCCGTCCATCATTATACCTCCTGACTAAAGCGGTAGCCTACGCCTTTCACTGTTTGAATATAAGTTGGATTATTGGGGTCAGGCTCTATCTGTTTTCGCAATTTGCTAATATATCCCATGATATTATTATCATCATAGGCATATGGCTCCTGCCATATTTCTTCATATATTTGCTGTTTGGTCAAAATCCTTCCTTGATTTCTGGCAAGGTAGCAGAGAATGTCAAATTCCTTTGCATGAAGCTCAACTTGCGAATCTCCAATGTGAACAATCCGGGCGTCCAAGTCGATCGTAAGCTTCTGAAAGGAAAGCAGGTGAGATTCTTTATCGGAGCCATTGAAAGTGGTATATCTGCGAATTAAAGATAAGACACGGGCAATAAATTCTTCGACATCAAAAGGCTTCGTCAGATAATCGTCAGCTCCGGAACGCAGACCGTTTACTTTGTCGGTATTGGCAGCTTTCGCTGTAAGCATCAGTACGGGGACGGCGCTCATTTCCCTTATTTTTTCAAGTACCTGAAATCCGTCCATTCCAGGCAGCATAACATCCAGAACAATAAGCTGATAGCTGCCTTTTGCCGCCATGTCCAAACCAGCCGTGCCAGTATAAGCAAGATCAGCTATGAGTCTTTCCTTTTCCACACATTTTTTAAGTAAATGACATAATCCCATGTCATCATCAATAATTAATATATTATTTTGCATTTTACGACCCCTATCATTTATCGCTTTATGGCTTTCTTCTTGCAGCAGAAGGCTTTTCTGCATCTTTTGGTATCGTCCATGCATGACCGAACCGGACAACTCCTTTTATTCGATTTTCCCCACAAAGATCCGTATCCTGCGTTCTGAGATACCCCATTTACCGCTGCCTGAAAACGGAATCAGTTCCGCTTTTTATCTTCCGTCAAATTTATTTCTTGTGAGGGATATATTGAGGAGAAAATGAATTTTAAATCTACTGGTTTTGGCTGTTCAGATACAACAAGTTCGACCCAACGGTTCGTCTATTATTGCATATTTGCTTTTCTGAATTTCGTCGGAGAAATTTTATAATGCCTGCTGAATAACCGATTGAAGTAACTGATACTGTCGAAGCCGCATTTCAGGGCGGTTTCAGTGATGTTCAGGTCTGTTTGTTTCAAAAAGCAGGCAGCCTTTTCAAGTCGAATTTCATTTACGTAATTGGTCAGTGTTTTCCCTGTGATCTGTTTGAATGTTCTGCAGAAATGACATGCACTGAGATTCGCCGAATCCGCGAGCTCTTTTAAGCGGATTTTTTTATCGTAGTTATCCTCAATGAATTGAAGAACCGTATTGAAGTGTTTCAGGGAGCGGGTCTTCTCCTCAAATTCTTTCTCCGACAGGATTTTGCAGACATAGCCCCGCAACAGCAACACAATCAACTGATAAATCGATGCCTTCACGGCAAGCTCGTACCCAACTTTCTTCGAATAATATTCCTGAAGGATCTTTGTTACACATTCCAACACCCCTGTGTCATTTTCGATCAGATTCCGGAAAGAAATCCGGTTGGAAGCCAGAGGGGCAAGATATTTTGTCTGCAACAAGTCAACCTGATTGCTGAACAAGAATGTCGGGTCTATGCGGATCACGTCAAATTCAAGGTCATTCGAAAGGCTTTCCAAGTAGTGCAGTTCGTTGCTGTTGATGACCACGATACTTCCGGGCGATACTTCGAAACGGTTGTGACCGCATTCAAGAAGCGCCTCACCTTTTACAAAGTAATAGAACTGCAGGTGCTCATGCCAATGTAACCAAATGTTTTCTCCGCGTTTTACATGATTCTTTTTAAAAATATCAACGCAAAAATCAGAATCCGGCATTTCTCGGAGCCAATAGGTATTTAAATTTTTCATTTAACCGCTCCATATCAATACAGTGCAAATATCAAGCAATATCATTCTTGTGAAACAGCGACATTTTCTCTATTATAGAACTTACGGTTGGCAATGTAAACCGCAAAATAATACATGATAGAGTAAAGAGGTCGACTTAAAAGATGTCAGAACAAATTGAAATCGATAGCGGCAAAAAAGGAATCACCCTGTTTGTCGTAATCGCCATGACCTTTATGGCCACTCTGGATTCCAGCATCGTGAATGTTGCTATGCCTGTGATGTCCGGTAAAATGAATGTACCGTTATCTTCCATAGAATGGGTGGTCGCCAGCTATTCCATCATCATATGTGCCACTCTGCTTTTTTTTGGACGGTTGGGAGATATCGTCGGCAAACCAAGAGTTTTTCAGTGCGGAACGGTTTTATTCACTGCCGGTTCCCTGCTTTGCGGACTGTGTCACTCATTCATACCTCTGATTATCTGCCGCTTCCTTCAGGGGATTGGCGCCTCCGCTTATATGGCAAACAATCAAGGGATTATTACCGAGCTGTACCCGAAAGAGGGACGCGGCAAAGCTCTGGGTATTCTGGCAACAGCGGTTGCGCTTGGGAACATGATCGGACCATCCGCCGGGGGATTCATTTTATCATTTGTGAACTGGAATTTTATCTTCTTGGTTAACGTTCCGATTGGTATTGCTGTTTTTCTGCTTGGCCTCAAGCATCTGCCCCGAAGCCTCAAAAACAGCGAACCAATGGATAAGACCGGAGCCGCGCTTCAATTCGGGGGAACGGTTTTATTGTTTGGAGCGCTCATTGAAGCACAGACTTCAGGGTTTGCCAATCTGTACATCCTGATGGCACTTCTTTTGGCAGCCATTTTTATTGTGGTGTTTAATGGGTTCGAGAAAAAATACAGGCAGCCGCTTCTGGACCTGACTATTTTTGAAAATCCGCAGTTCTCTTTAAATTTAATTTGTGCGTTTATATCTTTCGTCTGTATTGCTGCGTCCGCCATTTTGCTCCCATTTTATCTTCAGGATACCCTAAAATTGACTCCGGCGCAAGCCGGACTATTTATGATGCTGTCGCCGCTGATTCTTGCTGTTCTCTCCCCTATATGCGGCACACTTTCCGACAAAACCGGAGCGGAAGGACTGACTCTGTCAGGACTGCTTTTAATGGCGTCCGGTTTCTTTCTCATGTCGAGACTTACCGAGCATTCCTGGATTAATATCTGTGCGGTTTTTGTGTCCATTATGGCGGTGGGACAGGCTTTCTTCCAACCGGCGAATAATTCTCTGATTATGTCCACCTGCTCCAAAAACAAACTCGGAATCGTCGGCAGCGTCAATTCGCTGGTGCGGAATCTGGGGCAAATTGTGGGAATCACGCTTTCAACAACCTTGCTGTACAGTTTTATGAGTCGGAAGTTAAACATTCATGTTTCCGATTATATCAGAGGGAGAGGCGACGTCTTCGTCTATGGAATGAACCGTGTTTATCTGATTCTGGTTGCAATCTGCCTTTTGGGAGCTATGCTGACTGCAATTAGGCTTTTTCTGCCAAAGAAAAAAGGAATTCAATCCGGTGTTCACTGCGTTTAGCTTCGGGCTTTCCTCTATGATCTTACCCAGAACAATCAGACAAAGTTGACATTATTTTTTGAAGAGTGTAATATGTATAATTGCATAACATAGCATTTTTTGCTATGTTATGTGTTATATTAGCTGTTTTTCATAAAACTGGCACATCGAATTTATTTTGGGGTTGCTGGTGGAAGAGGTTTGGCAGGATAACCTGGTTACGATGCTGCAAAATTTTTACACAGATATTTGGCAGCTCATGGAGCGGGGAAAATTTATCGCTCCGGAACAGGAAATTTATTAAAAGGTGGTCAATTTTCATGAAAATTTTATTAACCGGTTTTGACCCGTTCGGAGGGGATAAGGTCAACCCAGCGTATGAAGCGGTAAAGCTTCTGCCGAAGAACATTGCAGGTGCTGATATCGTTACAATCGAAATTCCCACCGTCTATCAGAAAAGCGGCGAAGCTGTGGAAAAGGGAATTCGGCAATTTCAGCCTGACGTGGTTATCTGCATCGGCCAGGCCGGCGGGCGCTCAGGCATAACAGTGGAGATGGTTGCTGTCAACATAGCAGATTTCAGAATTGCGGATAACGAGGGAAATCAACCTCTGAACCAATCTATTTTGGAAGACGGCGAAAACGCGTACTTTGCCACAGTTCCGGTAAAGGCCATGGTGGAAAACATTAAAAAACACGGGATTCCCGCGCGGATTTCCTATACAGCCGGAACCTTCGTTTGCAATGACGTCTTGTACGAACTGCTCTACATGATTTCTAAAAAATATCCGAAGATCAAGGGCGGATTTATTCATGTGCCGTTTGCCCCGGAGCAGGTGCTGGAGCGCCCCGATGGCACAGCCAGCATGCCGGTGGAAACCTCTGCGAAAGCGCTGGAACATGCCATTGAAGCAGTTGTGCGGGAAGAAAGTAAGTAAGCAGGGTCTGTACCGGACATCGCCGTCCCCCGAAATGCGGGAACGGCGGGCAGGACTCTGCCTGGACGGTTTGCAACATTAAAGTGGTAAACTTTTATGAAGATAGAGTGAGCTATACTATGAAAATGAGGGATAGAGAATGGAATTTATCAAGCTATTAGGGATTTTAATTGTGATTGTTGGCTTTGCCATCAAGCTTGACCCAATTCTGATTGTTGTTTTGGCCTCGGTCGTTACAGCTCTGGTTGGCGGACTCGGAGCCGGTGGAATGCTAAGCACGCTGGGAACCAGCTTTGTTTCGAATCGCAGTATGGCAATTTTTATACTGATTATGATCGTTGTCGGAACACTGGAACGGAACGGAATGAAGGAAGCGGCAACTAAATTGATCAGCAAGGTTACAAGCGCGACCGCCGGTACCGTTATCGGTGCTTATGGTGTGATGCGTTCCTTCTTTGCCGCCTTTAATATCAGCTTCGGCGGTGTGGCTGGATTCGTGCGGCCGATCATTATGCCGATGGCCGTTGGTACGGTAGAATCCGCCGGCAAAAAAATTGATAAGAATTATGAGGAGAAAATCAAGGGGATGGCTTCCGGCATGGAGAACGTGGCATGGTTCTTTTTCCAGGTTCTGTTCGTCGGCGGGCCGGGCGCCCTGCTGGTACAGTCTTCGCTGAAGCCGCTTGGTTATCAGGTGGATTTGCTTGGTTTAGCGAAGGTGGAGATTCCGGTGGCTGTATTTGCTCTGATTGTGGCAATTGTGTATTACTATCTTGTGGATCGGAGATATTTAAAAAATCACCACAACGGTATTGCAGTCGGCGGTTCTCAGACTTCTTCAGATGAGGCTTCGTCTGAAGATAACATTGTAAGGGAATAAAGAGGAGGACGTCCTTTATGTCGTTTTTTATGGATCCCGATGTTTTGTTGGGACAGAAATTATTGGAAATTATTTATATCATCATTGGTTTGATTTGCCTCTACACGGCAGTGAAAAACGCAAAGGACCCGAAGAATCCGTCCCGTCTGGGAACTTCAATTTTCTGGGGCCTTCTGGGCATTGTAATAGCTTTCGGCAGATGGATTCCGGCTATGGTCAACGGTGCCCTTATCCTTGCCATGACGATCCCGGCCATTTTCAAAAGAGTGAAAATAGGCGGGCAGAATATTCCCAGCGTAGAATCAACCCGGAAAAAATTTGAACAAATTGGCATGAAAATTTTTATTCCGGCCCTTTCCATGGGTGTGTCCGCCATTCTTTTTGCCGTCTTTCTGCCAAAGCTTGGCGCCATTGTCGGTATTGGCGTCGGCGTGATTGTGTCAGTCATCCTCCTGATGACCTATTCGAAGGACAATACCCCGAAGGTCTTTTTGCAGGATTCTGAGCGCCTGCTTTCGGCAGTCGGGCCTCTCAGCATGCTTCCCATGCTGCTTGCCAGTCTCGGCGCCATCTTCACAGCGGCGGGTGTCGGGAAAGTCATTGCCGGCATGGTCGGCAGCATTATTCCAAAGGGGAATGTCAATGCCGGCATTGTTGTCTTTGCTGTCGGTATGATGTTGTTCACCATGATTATGGGCAATGCGTTTGCTGCTATTACGGTTCTGACCGTCGGCATTGGGGCACCGTTTGTTCTGGCGTTTGGCGCAGACCCCACGCTGATTGGAATGACTGCGCTTACATGCGGTTACTGCGGCACGCTGTGCACACCGATGGCAGCCAATTTCAACGTGGTACCTGTTGCCCTGCTGGACATGAAGGACCGGTTCGGTGTCATCAAAAATCAGATCGTGATTGCCCTGATCATGCTGGTGTTCCAGATTGGATATATGATTCTGATGAAATAATTCTGCACCGGCAAAGGCGAGAAAGACCGGTTGCCTTTTCCCGTGAGTAATATGCTCCCTTTATGGTAGACAGGGAAAAAAACACTGTTGAACATGAAGGGAGCATTGCTATGTCAAACGGACCGGAATGGACGCTGGGAGGTAAACCTTTTCTTTACGGCCTTATATCTGGCTGATCTGCACCGCAGCTCTGCTTTTCTGCCTGATTGTGGTCTGCGTGGTGTACTTTGGCGGATAAAATGAAAATAGAGCTGTAAAAAATAAGCCCCCCGGTTCCGAACCAACCGGGAGAGCTAAAAAGAGCTTTTATTACCATACCGTTATGGCCGTGCACAGCCACCCCCACTATAAAAGCCCTGATGAAATTATTATAACGGATTTTTAGAAAAAAGCAAGCCCACCGGAAAATTAATCCGATGGGCTCTAGCAGGAGCAGGAGAAGTGCAAAAACCTGCCCCCTGCATCAGAAGAGTGACTCCATACACAACTGAATATAATTAATATAGTCCGGTTTTAGGAGCTTGTCAAGGCTTAATTTTGTTTCAAATTGAATCCCACGAGCAGAGAGACAATTTTTTGCCCGAAGGTATAAAAACAGCTCAGAAATTTTAAATCTCTTCTTTTCTTTTTCTATCGGTTTTTGGAGTTCCTTTGGATTCCAATAATAAATATTCGTTTAATATTTTTATTCTGTGAAAGAGTCTTACTTATATGCCGACCATTTTCAACACTATATCCGAAGATGTCAATTTCATCTGCTGGCACTGTCCTCAATTCATCCAAATATTGATCAAAAAGCTGCCCGTCTGCTGAAACGCGCACGATACGTCCGGGCCTCCGGCAAGCGTCGCCGCCGCAAACACATACAGCCGGTAATCGCCATAATAACTCACCGCCTCGTTTCGAGAATAAGCATTCCTCGCAAAAGCGGTTTTGCTTTTTGTCATTAGTATCCTCCACTCAATTCTGTCCCGGCCGCTTTTCAATTTTTCGATCCGGGAGAGTTCAGGACGTTCGTTCTTCCAAGCAAATAATCAGTAGACACATGAAAATAGTCGGCTATCTTGCACAGCATCATTAAGCTTGGTTCACTAACTCCATTTTCCCATTTGTTATATCTGGTCCGCTCAACTCCAAGTCTCTCAGAAAGTTCTTCCTGCGTAAGCCTTCTTAATTCCCGCAATAATCTAAGCCGTCTGCCAAACATAGAACTACCACCTTTCATCAACTCATTTGTTTTCTTCGATGATGAATATTGTAGTGGCCTTTATTACAAACTGCTATTAAAAATTGCTGATCGTAACCGCCATTCATGATGCTTTCCAAGCCGTCCACTAATGGGCGATAAAGTTCTGGCGTCCATCCTTCATCGGGTGAGCGACTTTTCGTTTGCTCTAATATTTCTGCGCGCGTGCCTCTGCCGGGCCGTATATTGCCGCGTGGAATGCCGGTAATAACAACCCCCGCATGGATACCACCTCGTTTGGGGCATAAAAAGGACGGCCCGTAGGCCGTCCCGTAGAAATGCGTCCGCCTATGCAGACGCAAATTTTTAGTCATTTTTGTAGGCTTCAATAAGCTTTTTTAAGATCTCTGGAGTATAAGTTAATATTTCATTGGCATCACAAAAACATCCATCTGCTTTAGCTCTGCTCCAATACATTCTCGCTTCTTCATATTATGGTATTTGCACTCTTCTAAAAAACTCGTTTGCTATTTCCAACTTCCTGACCCGCCGCCGGTTCCTCCGACCGACGGTGCACCTCCATATGCTTGAAAGTGGCCAAGGAGTTTACTCTTCTCGCCGAGAAAATAAATGGAATAATACACAATTTCAGCGGAAAACCAATAAAAGGTTTTTGTCTCTCGAAATAATTTTTCAATATCATCAGTATAGAGATAACCACTGCCACAGCCAAAACCCAATCCGGCTATGCCTCCGGCGTCTCCAGAAAAGTATTGTTTAAAATCATGAATATGCACCTTCCATTGCTGATAAAAAATTACATCTATGATCGAAAAGTCCCCTGGGTACTTAGTGCTGGTAAATTTTATATCCTGCATAAAATAATCAATTTCTATGGTGCTCATCTTAGGCCGTAGTGCTTTCCTAAGATCAGATAATATTCTGCCCTGCGTTTCATGCTCATTCAATGTTTTAATTCTCCTTTTTTCTTCTTATTGTTGCTTTATTTGTTTATAATATACAAACGGAAAATATACGCACAAAGAATGGAAGGCCGACGTTTGCGCCCACCAATTTCGTCATGAGTACGTCTGCATGTTGGCCGAAGCTGAAATACCGGAGGCAATCGCGATCCAAATTGTTGGTCACGCAAACGAAAAATGATCCACGAAGTCTATAGGAGTCTCTAGCCTAAAATGATGGAGGATGCGCGGGCGAAATTAAACGCGCTTATTTTTTCGCCTACAACGCCTACCAAAACGCCTACTTAAAATGTTGCTTTTTGATTCCGATTCGTTCCGGCAGATTCTAAAGCAATATATAGTAAAACCCGCATAAATACTGGATTTTTCAGCACTCATGCGGGTCTAATTTATGGTGGAGATAACCGCGCGAAATCCGAACACATCTATTTCCTCGGCGGTATGCTCGTGCTGATGCTTAATCTCGCCGGCAGGAAGCGGTAAACTGAAAAAAAGAAAAAGGCCCGGCTCCCCAAAAGAGGAACCGGGCCTTTGCCGTTGTATCTGATTTACTGTTTATTATCCTGTTGCTGGACAATCTCTGCCGTTTTCTCTGCTGTCTCCTGCGCGGCTTCTTTCGGCTGCTCGACACTCGGGGAGGTAATGTTCAATGTGTCTGCGTTTACCGTTGATCCTGCCGCCGCTGCGTCAATCAGGCCCTCACCGACGATGTACGCAACGACGGTTGCGCCCGCCATGATGATAGCCGTGATCTGCGTCGCCTGCTCCTGGCCGCCCCCGAAGGTGATTACAAGCATTGCCGCGAACGACGCAACCGCCGCCCAAAATTTCCGAGAAGTTAATTTGCTTTTCCAATCCATAATTTATCTACCTTTCTGCCGGTTTTCCGGCTATCACGCCGTCACTTTTTGCGGCGGCTCTGTTGGCATTTGTTTGACACGCTCAAAGAGTACCGTTCCCGTTCCATTGCCTCCCAGCTTATGGTACGGGCCGTATAGGTATTCGAGGTTCTTTATGTCGTCTACCGAGGCGTAGCCTTTGCGCTCACAATCTCCGTAGTCGCGGTATATTTCAGCATGGAGCAGGGCGAGCATCCCTTCCTTTATGGCCGCCTGTTCTTCCTCCTGCTCCTTCTGCTTCCGTCGCAATCGGTTAAAAGCCCACCCCAATGCACCCGTTGCGGCACCAAATAAGGCGCCGAGCCAATATTTCATAATCCAGTCCCGCACAATCAACGCCCCTTACTCGATTTTTGCGACAAACTGTCGCGGGCCGCCGTTAATATAGATTCCGGTTTCGCTCCCCGAATTCCCGAACGGAACAAAGTAGTAAAACCAGTCGTTCCCGCTGTTGTAACGAGGCAGCACAGCGACGACGTTCGGCGTCCCCGCCACTACGTGCGGAGCAGACGGCGCGGTGATCTTTGCCTGATATGCCGACCCGCGCGCTATTTTTACGGTTCCCGACGTGTCGCAAGTGTACGGCGGGTTCGGAGTTTGTACGGCGGCGGCTTTTCCCCAGCCGTTCAGCCCGGCATTTTTGATGATCGACGGGAAATCGGTATAACAAATGTCGGTATCGCACGTTTTGGGAGCATTGCCCTTTACCCCCGGCCAATGGCCGCCTGTCTCTCCGATCTGATCCTGCCACATCGGAACGTCAAACTCCGGTTTGCTCACGCCGGGCCGTGCGTACCAAAACGTCCATTGTACAAGCTGATCCGGGAATAGGCGGTTAGCTCTCCAGTCTTTGTTGGAATACCAACCGGCAAAATATCCGGCTGCCTCCATGCCTTTGCAATAGGCTTTTATGATGTCCGTGATCGTCTGCTTCGGTGGAATCCCGCCGTGCCGTGCCTTGTATCCGTCTGCATCCTCCATATCGAAATAGATCGGATAAGATGGGCGCTTGCCTTTCAGGAGCCGGAGCGTATGCTGAATTTCGCTCGGCACTTCTCCGACCGTCATTGCATAGCTGTAAAGGTATGCGCCCCACGGTATGCCGAGACGTTCGCACTCTGAAACGTTCCTGCCGAATTGTCCGTCGTCCTGAGACTGGATGTCGTCTCCATATCCGCATCTGAGGATAGCATAATTGAGCCCTGCGGCTTTCGCCGCGGCCCAATCTACCGTCCCGTTATTGCTGGAAACGTCAATCCCTCTGTTTGTAGCCATTGCTATTCCTCCTCGTATAATAAGTTTTGTAGGGCGAAAACGCCCCAAAAATAGAATACCGGCAGGCTTTGAGATGCCCGTGATATAATGCTGTCAAGTCGGCAGGGACAAGCTCTAATTCCTCCTGTTGGGCCGTAAGGCTGCTTCACAGATAGTCTGTTCCCCTGAGCCGGAAGTTAGCTGCAAACTCATTAGCTGTTTGCCGGAAGCAAGGCCGCCCTTTTAGCAGTGAGGGATATCGCATTGGCCTTTTCCGGAATGATTCTAATACGCGAGGTTGCTGATGCTCCGGTTATCATGGGTATCTTAAAACCTGCCGACTTGAAAATCCCACTGTGGGGGAGGTGATATTTTTGAATCCACTTTACGTTGGCATTGATGTGAGCAGCAAAAATAACGTCGCTTACCTCATGAAGCCGGATGGAGCCAAACACAGCAGCTTTTCCGTGCAGAACAACCGTGGTGGTGCTAAACTGATGTCTGAGAGAATTGTGTCCGCACTTACCGCGATGCAGCTCAGCGACGTGATGATTGGCCTTGAGGCCACCTCCATCTATGGGGACTGCCTCGTTTATGCGCTCCGGGAAGATGGCAGATTGGGACGGTTTCAACGGAAGATCCATGTTCTCAATCCCAAGCAGGTCAGAAAGTTCAAGGAAGCCTATTCCGATCTGCCCAAGAACGATTTCGTGGATGCCTTCGTGATTGCCGACCATCTCAGATTCGGCAGAATTGCCTCAGAGGTTTACATGGACGATTATCGCTACAAGGCCCTTCAAACACTAACCAGAGCACGCTTTTTCTCTGTCCAGAACCTAACGCGGGAAAAGCAGCGTTTTGCGAATTACCTGTTTCTCAAGTGCTCTGGGTTGGCTCAGGAAAAAGTCCTTTCCCAAAATACCAGCGCCACCACCATTGCCCTGATGGAACGATTTGAGACAGTGGATGCACTGGCTTACGCCGACATAAAAGAGTTGACCGACTTCATCGTGAAATCTGGACGAGGGAGGTTTGCCAATCCAGAAGCTACCGCGAAGGCGGTGCAAACCGCCGCCAAAGGCTCCTACCGGCTTCCCAAAACCGTGAACGATTCTGTCAACCAGGCCATGTCGGTCTCGATCGCTGCCATGCGGGCATTGGAAAGCCAGATCAAGACGCTGGACAAGGCTATCGAGCAGCAGTTCGAGATCATCCCCAATACGCTGACCTCTGTCCCCGGTATTGGTAAGGTGTATTCAGCGGGTATTATTGCTGAGATCGGTGACATTCACCGCTTTCAGTCTCAGGCCTCTCTGGCTAAGTTTGCTGGCCTCGTTTGGTCTCAGCACCAGTCCGGAGACTATGAGGCTGAGAATACCCATCTAATCAAGTCCGGAAACCGATTCCTTCGGTACTATCTGCTGGAAGCTGCCAACTCTATGAGAAGATGCGACTCGGAGTTCCGGCGCTACTATGACCTCAAGTTCAAAGAGGTCAACAAGTTCCAGCATAAACGCGCACTCGCTTTAACTGCCAGAAAACTGGTTCGGTTGGTCTTTCGGCTGCTGAAAGACAACCGCCTGTACATTCCACCGGAAGAGTATTAAACTCTGATGGTATTGTTACCCTGTTTTTTAAATTGCAAGGGCAGGGCTTGAAAAGGTTTGCCTTTTTTATCCAGCCAGTACGTTTATGGTGGCTTTTTTATCCGTTCCATTTGCACTTACCCTCTTGACTTCATACCATTAGACTGTTCTTCCGGAAGCACCGGCCAATTGATGATATAAGGGAAGCCTTCCTGCGCCGGTACGTCCCGTAACGCCTGTTTGTATGCCTTCCATTCTGCGGTGATACAATACTGTGCGTCGCATTGATCCAGCAGGCCGTTCCGGTATTTTCGTACCTTCTCGGCCTCAGCCGCAAGCTCCGCGTCTTTTGCCTTTTTGAGCCATACGGCATAATTGTTTTCGATTTCTGCCGCAAGACCTGGGGAGCACGGAACGGTCAACACGTACTTTTCGCAACGCCATACCGTGACTTTTTGGCCGGTTCTTTCGTCAATTCCGGATTCCGCCCTTGCATTGTCGAAAAATTCAACGACGCTGTTTTCCCCTGCGTAAAGGATTTGGAATGCTTTTTCTGGCATTGCTCCGCTTTTAATTTCCATGCCCTCAATCTCCGATCATGTCGTGAAGTTCTTTGTACTGATCCTGCGTGATCCGGTCGAATGTCAGGAAAACGTCCATCTTATTCAAGACGTCCGTCTTGTCAAAGCCTCCGTTTTGGATCACCCGTTTCAGCAGATTGTAGGTTAAATCTGTCATTCAAGGTCGCTCTCCTTTACTCCGTTCTCCGTCAGTGTCATCCGGTAATCGAGGTCAAGGAGCATCATGGCGTTTGCTGCTTCCTGATCCCTTGCCTCCTGATCCACGACGGGTAATATTTCTTGACGCTCAATAACGAACCAGTAATAATATTTTTCGCCCTGCTGTTCCGTTTTGAATATATCCCCATCCGTGAAGTAGAGCACGGCCCCGTCTGCTATGCAGCCCGGATTTGTAAAAGTCACCGGCGCGTCACTCTGAACAATCAGGATGTCCCGCCATTCGTCATTTATTTGCAGTTTGTTTGTTGCGCAGGTCATTTTCTCCCTCCTTTAGGATGAAAACTTTCCGATATAGAACATCCATATCGTCTATGAGCTTGTGACAATCTCCATGTTTCGCATACGAGCGCCACGCCGTATAAATTTCGAGAACCTTTTCTTTGCTGATTTTCCCGGTCCAATAGAGATCGTGGAATTCGTGCAGCTTCCGGCGCATCTTCTGCACGCTCCGGCGACGCAATTTCTTTACGACCTTCCCGGTCCCCGTCAGGTATGTATGGAATCCGAGGAAGTCGATCCCGTTTGAAATAGGGAATATCTGCGTTTTCCCATTAAGCTCCAGCTTTTGGGTCCGCAGATATTCCCTGATTTTTGATAGGTAGAATTGTGCCTCCGGTTTCGAGCGGCAGATAATATAAAAATCGTCCATGTACCTGCCGTAAAATTTCGCTCCGAGCTGATCCTTTATCATGTGATCCATGCCATTCAAGGCGAGCAGCGCGAAAAACTGGCTTGTTTGGTTGCCTATGGGTACTCCCGGATTGCCCGTGCTGTCGATGATTTTATTCAGGATCTGCCGTATGTCCGGGTCCTTGACGATTTTCCAAAGCGTGGCTTTCAGTGGCCCATGTTGAATGCTCGCAAAATAATGGTGGATGTCTCCTTTTAGGATGAATCCGTCAGAACCATACATCCGATAAAACCGCCGCAAAAATCCCGTCATCCGGTCGAGCGCGAAGAAAATTCCTTTGTTCGTTTGGCTCGCGTAATTGTCCAGAATAAAATGCGGCTCTACTTTCGGTGCAAGAACATTATCACAAAGATCGTGCTGGATCACTTTGTCACGGAAGGAATTTGTCTCGATCAGCCTTTCCTTCGGTTCGTAAACCTTAAACGAATGGTATCCTGACGGCTGATACTTCCCCGTGCGGAGCTCCAGCGCAATAAGCTGAATCGCTTCGAGCAAATTCAGCTCGAATTTTTTGACCGCCTCCTTGCCTCCCTTACTCCGGCGTGCCTGCCGGTATGCGTTGTAGATATTGTTGAAATTGCAAAGCAAATCTAAATTTTCCATAAAAAGATATTCTCCGTCGCTCGATAGCCTCGGCCTGTTCCCACGCTTCGGCGTCGGCGGTCTTGTGTTTACCTGTGAACAGGAGGGATGCGGCTTCCTTTGGTGGCGGTGCACTGCTTTCGGTCTTTTGACTTACTCGATCTCGCTTTCCGCCAAATCGGGCGGACCCCGTTGTTGCCGTTGTAGGCGTTGTTGTTGTTCAGCGTGCCATCGGAGTTGACGATCCGGACGTTGTTCGCGTTAGTAGCTACAAGCCGCACCCCGTTATTTTCTCTGCATTACCTGCCTGTCGTGTTTTCTCCATGCAAGCAGCATATATTTGACATCAAGGACCTTCGTGTTCCATCCTCGTTTCGTCTCCTTTCCCTCTGCGTTGAAGCGGCCCGCAACCTGCTCCGATGTAACCAAGCCAATTTTGAGCGCGGTTTTAATATAAAACTCCATGAGCTTTATATTTGTCAAAGCGGAATTTTGTAGTCGCCGCCGTTCCTCCGCCTCTTGCGGAATTTTTAGATTCAAGTCGTTTGCCGTGACGATGTTCGCGTAAATTTCAAGGGCGGTGTCCTGCAAGCGGTTTAGGAGAGTAAACCGGTATTTCTTCGGCATCTTCGAGCTCCCGGTGATTTGAAAGGTCTCCTGAACCATTTCCTCGCATTTTGTAAGAAGATCAAAATTCGTCATGCGAGCGTATACGCCCCCGACCCATCCGGATTTAAAGATAACAAGACCGAAGAATCAAGAACACAAAGCGGGCGGACCCCGTAGTAGCCGTTGTAGGCGTAGTTGCCGTACAGCGTGCCATCGGAGTAGACGATCCGCGCGTTGTTCGCGTCAGTAGCGTATGGAGTGCGAAGCCAATAATATTGTGCTGCTCCCGCTGTGCCGCCGGTATGTGCTGC
The DNA here is from genome assembly GCF_014303955.1 of Caproicibacter fermentans. Lineage (NCBI taxonomy): Bacteria > Bacillati > Bacillota > Clostridia > Eubacteriales > Acutalibacteraceae > Caproicibacter > Caproicibacter fermentans. Next base: position 1,242,377 of record NZ_CP060286.1, read on the forward strand.
ACAATCCGCTGTCTCATATGCGATTCTGGAATTATTGTCCGAAAATGCTTGAAGCTGCGAGCCTTCCGCAAAATCGGTTGACAGTCCGACCTCCGTCCCGCTCGGCAGCCATATCCTTGCGTTGAGCGTTTCTGTCCCGCTTCCGTCTGTTGAAGATTTCCCTACCGTGATTGTTTTGGTTTTGAGGTAGTTCTTTTCTTTTACCGAGAATCCGTTCAGGAATCCCGCCGCTGATTTGTACGGGTTTGCCGAAACAACGCTTGTGCTGTCCGGGGCCTGATCTACCGAGTGCTGCGCGACGTACCATGAACCGGCCCCCGCCTCTGAGTTGAGCCATTGATGAATATTGGAAAGCACATATCGGTTGTTCCCGTAATTTTTCCGGTCCGTGATGCTGTTCGATGGTTCTTTCGCGTCAAACGCATACCGAGCCAATACCCCATCGGCTACCAAGGTAATATCGCTTCCTGATTTGTTGGCGATCTTCATCACAATCGGATTCCCGAAGATGGTCCCGAATTTCAGCTTTGTGCCGACCGGGAAGGTCCCGAGCTGGTATCCATGCAGAGGCGTCATTGTGGCTACGCAATACTCGGTTTGATATTCCTTTTTCGAGTTATAAGAGAACGCCCGGTAATAATACTGCGTGCCATTCGTCAGGCCGGTATCTGTAAATGAGGTCCCAGCCCCGTCATAGATTTTCGTCCCGTCCAGCACCTTTGACGGATAGCCCCCGGTCTTGCGGATAATCACGACGCCTGCGTAATTGCTGTCGGAAGGTTTGCTCCACGTCAACCTTACCGAGGCGTCCCCGATGGTCGCATAGAAATTGTTGATTTGGGCGGCCAAGGTTCCATAGCCGCCCTGCTTAAAAAAAGCAGTTCCGCATCCGTTCGCTGCGCCCCACCCAAGCGGCGCATCATTTGACAAAGTGACTGTTACGGTTGCACCTACGACCCATGCGTCACTCGGCAAGGTCCCGCGCTTTGTGTCAAGGAGGCAGTATCCCTTCTCGTTTATAATGATCCTTGTTCCGTCCGGCGTGCTATCGTCTTTCGGGGTCTGAACCGCCTTAAACGTTACCTGGCATCCTTCGGAGAATATAAAATTTGGTATTGTCAATGTTTGTGACCACGCATCGGTTGACGTTACCGCTGTCGCACGATAAGAGGCCGTATTTCCTTTTACGGCCCCCGCCTGCGCTGCCGTCACTCCGTGAGGGTTTACTGCGGCCACGTGCGCGGCGAAGGCGTCAGCGTTGCCTTTGACCGTCTCCGTCGTCCTGCCGTCTCCTGCAAGATCGTTAATTTTGGCGAGCAGGTTTCCGGCTTCATCCGTTCCGAGGATTCCTTTCACGCTGTCGAACCATGCGGTGAAATCAGCCTCGTTTTCCGTCCTGAAACGCTGCAAATCCGCCTGAATCTGCTGGTATAGGGCCGCTGTGTCAACCTGATTTACAACACCCGTCACGATCCCGCATACGTCATTGTTCAGGCGGACGTCGGTAATCAAGTCCTGCGTGATTTCGGTTGTACCTGCTGGAATGCTGATCTCCGCGAGCTCCAGATCGTACAGCTCCGCGCTGCGTGTGAACGTCGGCGCTGTCGGATTGCTTGCGGGCGTCCCCTGAATCACCTGCGCGGTTATGGTGCGGGCGTTTATGTCTCGCCTGAGTACCACAATGTCCTTGCGGTGAAGAACGCCGTCAGCGTTGGCTACGGTCAGCAGTAGGGGACTATCATTGTAATATTTCTTCACCTTCCACGGCTGCCCGACAAACGCACGCCCGGCAGGTATCATAACCTGCATATTTCCGCCCGCTTGCACCGCGAGATCCCCATTGTAGACGCCGTGCGTCACGAAACCGCCCGCGTATTCGTCAAGGTCATCCTCGTTGTATTGGCGGTCGCCGTTGACGTCCGGCCAAAAATAACTGTGTTCTGCCATTTAGTCAATCACTCCCGAAATCCAATTTTTCCGGCAGCGGAGTACCGCATACCGGCGTTATTGTTTCAATGCCGTTTTCGTACACTTCTTCGACCTCCGTAACCCGTTGGTCGAGGCGGATTCCCCATTTTTCCATTGACACGACGTCGCCCAGGTCCCAATCCGTAAGGTATTGATAGTTCAGTGTGTCAACTGCATCGGCGCTGAAATTTTCCGCTTTGCTTGCCTCTGCGAGCTTTTCAAGCCCGCGCTGCCGGAGCTGTTCCCGGTACTGATCGTCGGTCATGTCCTCGCCCTTCTGGAGGTCGCGGGCGTCTACCCATAGCTCGCGCCGCGGCTCGCCGTTTGTTTGATCCACTTCGACGATCACCCGATCCGCTCCCTCGCCTTCACCGGCGACGTAAGCGTAATTTGCATAGCCCGTCGTATTGATTTCATACTTCGGGGCCTTTATGTTGGAATATTCGTCTGAAAAGAGCACTCGGGGAAGGGCGTGCTGTGCTATGCTCCGGTCTACTCCCTGATATACTTCAAACGCCCACGCCCTGCCCGGCACATCCAGTCTTGCCCGAAAGCCGAGTGTGGACGCCTTACTGAGCGCCGTGCAGACCGTCAGAGCGGTTTTTCCGGTTGCCTGAAAACTACACGTCGGCGCATATCCGGCAGCGGAGCCGAGCGTCAGGTGCGGCAGCGGACGCGCTGAAATCGCGTTGTCGGATACCGCCTTACGCATGGCGTCTTCTACCGCTCCGCTAAAAATTAGCGTTGGCGTGACGACGCGCTGATCCAGCATGGAGGACCCCATCCTCCCGGTCGCCGTAATTTCTTCGCTTGTGCTGCCTTCCGGCGTCTCTATCGACACGCCCTCGATTATTCCGGCTTCCTTCCTGTCCAGTCTGTGGATAATGTTTCCCGGCCATATGAGCGACAAATTGTTGAACGGTTCCGTTTCTCCCTTCTGGAGCTTTTGATAAACCGGACAATGGAGCTCGAATTCCCCCGGTTCAAAATACCTTCGCCTCCACCGAAGGGAGGCGAAGCTGTCGAGAACGCCCAACTGCTCTATGTCCGGACCATAAATGTATAAATCCATGTCACGCCCCCCAATATGCCTCTGTGCTCAATATGGATACGTTAAGGCTGTCGATTCCCTGATCGGCATTATACCGATACAAATTGTCCCCCTGCTGGGCCTGTAACCAGCGAGGGGGATATGCCATCATGTTATTGATATTAGTTGTCGCACCGCCGCTTATCAAGCGCACCCGCTTGTTTCCATCGCCGGTTGTAATTATGATTACGTCCCCGATGTGCATAGTCATAGGCTGATCCGCCGTCCCGATCTGCATCAGGTCGTGACGGTTCACATCGTACAACGACGGGTTCACGACCTCCCCGGAAGCAGAAAAGCGCACGGTCAAGCCCATAGGTACGGCGCTTCCGTTGTGGACGTTCCCGATCAGAGTATTCATTTTTTCAGCGACGACGAAAGGCGGATGAATTCTCAGAGGAAACGTAATTCTGCCTTGCCAAGTGGCAAGCTGCGTCAATTGGTCCTCTAAATCGTAAAATTTCGGGTCCGGGCATATAAGGGAAATCGTCGCCGCCCGGACCGTCCCGGATTCCTCAACCTCCACTTTTTCAACGTAGTATTCCGCCTTCCTTCCGACGTCGTTATCGTAATAATAGACCGTCCCCGCGGTCCTCGGCTGGAAAAAGCTATACAGCTTTTCCCGCTGTGCCTGATAGTCTCGAAAGATTTCTGCGGTGATTATCGGATTCCGCTTCTGCGCGGTCGCTCCGTTGTACGATTCTCCGTCCTGCCCGCTGTTCTTGCTGGTCGATACTTCATAATCGGCGGCGGAAAAGCCGCTTGTGTCAGCGAGGCGGAGCGGGTATCCGTCATATTTGAATTCGATTTTTGCTCCGAGCTGATTTTCACAGATTACCCGCTTCATGTCATCCCTTCCTTAACTTCAAAACTACCTGCTGCAATTCGTTCCGGGTTTTTCGCGCATGTTCAGCAGGAGACGGGACCTTACCCTGAAAATACTGGTTCACTTCGATTTTCTCCGTCCTGCCTCCGTCTTCTCCAGAGGCTCCGCCTGCCGTGCCGCCCGGATAGTCTGCGGGTATTGGATAATCCCCATATGCCGCGGCCATTGCCGCCCGCACCTGCGGGCCTGTGTCTACCGATGGAATCGCCGCCGTCATTGCCTGCATAACCGCTGAAATATTATCAGTGAAGCCTTGCCCGATTCCGAGCGCAATATTTTTCCCGATGACATCGGCAAACAACTGTGATGGGGAATGAATCTTCAAATGTGATTTGAAGCCGTCAACGATCCCCTGACAGAAACTCGAAATCCGATCATGAAGCCAATCGACAGCTCCCGTTATGCCATCCCAGATACCGTGAACAATGTTCTTTCCGATGTCCAGCATCTTTCCTGGGAGCTCCGACACGAATTCAATCACTTTACTTACGAACTTTGGGATCTCTGTCTGCGCTGTCGTAACCAAATTCCCAGCCCATTGAACGACTTTTGAAACCACGTCTGTTAAGAACGTCCAAATTTTGCCCGGAAGTTCAGAAAAGAACGTGCCGATATTACTAATCAAAATTGGTATTTGCGTGCGTACCGTATTAAGCATGTTTGCGCACCATTGCCCGATATTCGTTACCACCTGCACAAGAAACGCCCAAATTTTGCCCGGAAGCTGTTGGAACCACTGGATAATCCCGTTGATTATTTTCGGCAGTTCCGTTGTGACCCAGTTCCACGCATCCACCCCAAAATTGACAATCGACGCGAGCAACTGACCGATTGCGTAGCCGATCCGGTATGGGAGTTCATTGAACCACTGGATCACTGACTGAATCCATTGCGGGATTGTCGTCGTGAAGAACGAAATTATCCCATTCCATAGGTCTGTGAAGAACTGCCCTACCTGCGTCCATAGATTTGACCACCACGCCGGAATACCCTGAAAGAATGAGACAAGGCCATTCCACGCTTGAGGAATGGTGACGGTAAAAAATCCTACTATCGCATTCACTACTGTAGAAATAACGGTCTGTATCCCGTTCCAGATATTCGTTACTGCTATCCGGAAGCCTTCGTTTGTGTCCCAAAGGTGTTTTATGCCTAATACTAATAGGACAATGGCCGCTATGATTGCTAACACCAGTGCAACCATCGGATGTGCCATTAGAAGGCCTACGCCTTTTGTGATCCCCCCTATGCCTTGTGTTATTTTTCCTATTAAGATTAGAAGGGGACCAATTGCGGCAACTACTCCGGCCACGATTAGAATTACTTTTTGAGTAGCCGGTGAAAGTGCTGAGAATTTGCTGACAAGCTCCGAAACACTTTTTGCTATCTTTGTGATGGTCGGCGCAAGTATCTGCTGAATTTTAATGGCTGCTGTTTCAAGAGCACCTTTCATTTGCTCAATTGCGCCCTTTGTGTTTCCCTGCATGGTATCAGCCATTTTTTGGGCCGCTCCATCGGAATTTTGCAGGGAGGTCGTCATCTCGTCAAGGTTCCCCTTCCCATCTTTCAGGAGTACCTGCATCCCGGAAAGGGCATTCGTCCCCATAATCGTAGCGATGACCTGATCTCGCTGCTGTCCCGTCATTCCCGCGGTTTTCTCTCCAAGTTCACCAACAATTTGAGACAGCGGCTTCATTTTGCCCTGCGCGTCGTATGCGTTGAATCCGATCTCCTTCATGGCCGCCGCCTGTTCTTTTGACGGGTTCATGAGGTTAGTCAGCGCGCCGCGCAAGGTAGTACCGGCCTGTTCGCCTTTGATCCCTGCGTCCGCCATTTCGCCTATTGCCGCTGTGACAGATTCCAAGGACCACCCAGCGTTTTGCGCAACAGGCGCAATGTATTTCATGGCGTCGCCGGTATCCGCGACGGCGGCATTGGTATTCGCTGCGTTTTTTGCGAGGACGTCCGCGACGTGCCCGGCGTCGCCTGCGGCAAGGTTGAATCCGCGAAGCGTTGAGGCCGCAATATCCGACGATGTGGCAAGGTCTTCTCCGGAGGATGCCGCCAAGTCAAGCATACCTGGCATAGCCTCCGTAATTTCCTTTGTCGAGAAACCAGCGGAAGCAAGGTTTTCCATGCCTTCCGCAACCTCTGAGGCGCTGAAAGCCGTGTCCTGTCCGAGTTGAAGCGCCTGATCGTTCAATGATTTCAGGTCGCTTCCCGTCGCTCCTGAAATTGCCGAAACCCTCGACATCTGCGCTTCATAGTCGTCCCCGGTTTTAACTGCTGCGGCCCCAATTCCAGCTATAGCACCGGTTACAGGCAGGAGCTTTTGCCCTACTCCGCTGATTGTACTCCCGGCGCTGCTGATTTTTGATCCGGCTTCCTGTAAATGTATTCCGAGGACGCTGCCCGTTTCCTTTGCCTGCTTCTCCAAATCCTTTAGCTGGGATTCAGTCTTTTCAACTTCCCGCTGGAGTGCCCGGTATTTATCCTCTCCGAGCGTGCCGTTCTGCATCTGCTCCTGTGTTTGCTTTTCTGCTTCCTTCAAAGTAGTAAGTTTATCTTTTGTATTTGAAATTTCCTTCGCAAGCAGCGTTTGTTTTTGCCTCAGCAGATCGGTATTCGTCGGATCGAATTTTAGTTGCTTATTGACTTCTTTTAGCTCGCTTTGCAGGCTGCGCCCTGTTTTTTCAACGTCTTTCAGAGCGGTTGTCAGGGGCCCGGTATTCCCTCCGAGTTCAATAGTGATACCCTTTATGTTGTTCGCCATATTTTTTCACCACCTAAAAATGGGCGCAAAAAAGCAGCTACCGCAAAGCGGCAACTGCTTTATGAGGTTAATTTTTTTTACTTATTCAGCCTTTTGGTTCAGTTTCTCAATATTTTTGTTCAGCCGGTTCAACTGGTTCATGATGATCCAGTTTTGTTCAACAAGTGCGGAAAGATACGTGACTTTCGCCTGCTCTCCTGCATTTGCAAAACTAAGAGCCATTCCTGCCTTTAGAAGGCCGTTACCGGCTAAATCAGATGCGACCTGCTTCACGGTTTCAAGGTCTTTTGGATCGAGCTCATCAATGTGATATTTTTCCTGAAACTTCTGTAATTGTTCTTGCTGTTTTTCTTCTTTCGGCTTCCCACCAAACATGATTCACACACGCCCCTTTCAAATCTTAGTTCTATTATAGGCTAATCGTGTGTTATGTCAATGTTTTCCGAAGTGCTTGAGAAGGGCGTTCCTGTCCGGCTCCGTTTGATCGTGTAGCCAACAATCGTTTAGATATTTTCTACCGCTTTCGGTCTGCTGGCAATTATAGACTACGGCGTCATGCAAAAGCGCCCAAAACTCAAATACCGTCAGGTTCTCCAGCCTGTCAAAATCGTATCCGGTATAATCCCTAACTGTTTTTTCCTCTAATGTATTTGCTTCATAGTGCCCCTTACTTTCCCCTGTTGGAGCGTAAGGGATTTTCAGTTTGGGTCGTTCTGTTTGGTCTGGTTCATCCAGTCAAAAAAAGCATTTAGCAGCCCGATCATTTCATCAAAGTCCATTGCTTCCACATATTCGTTTGGTACTTTGTACCCTGATTTGTTTTTATTTAGCATTTTTCTGATGATGTCTCGGAGTTCTGCAATTACATTTTCGACTGTCTTTGTTTCTCCACTCTCAGCCTCTTTTGTTGCTTTTACCGCAATGTCCATCATTTCGCGCAACATTTTAAGCCGAGGCGGTCCTACCTCAACAACCGTGGTGTGTTCTTTCCCGTCTTCATCTTCTGCCGTGAGTTTTACCGAAAAATACCTTCTTGCGATATTTGTAATGTCATACATTTTCGTCCACCTTACGCTTTCGCCGTGACGGTTGCTGTCCCGGCCTTTTTGACCTTGCCGCTCCCGTCAACCTCTGCAATAACGATTCCGTCCCCGGTCGTTGCCGTGATTTCAGCCGTTCCGTCCCACGCCGTATATGCGCTCACCGTCGAGTTCAGGGACGGCATAGACACGGTTTCCGCTGTGTAATACTTATAACTGTTTCCGGACGTCAGGGCAGGGGATACGGTAATTTTCGTCTTTCCCGATGTCGTCCCCGCTGCCGATGTAACAGTCAGGACGCCCAGCGTTTCGCCTGTCGGATCGGTGACGTCCAGCAGGCAGAGCGTTCCTTCCGTGTCGTTCGGTTCTGCCGTAATCTCCGGCTCCAGCGTTGTTGCGTCATCCGGCGCATACTGCAACGATAGGCCGCCCGTGTTGGTGCCGACGATAGTAATTCGCACGTCCCCCAACTGCTTATCCGGATGGACAAAGCGGAAAAGGTGCTTTTTCCCGTCGTCGTTTTCGATTCCGCCGATCTTAATCGTCCGGCCGCCGTCCCTTTCCGTTATGCGGCAGGTCGAGCATAATGCGCTCAGTTTGCTATACGCCCATGCGATCAGCCCGAGTTTGAACGTGACTTCCTCCTCGGTCAATGTCGTGCGTTTCACTTTCCCCATATCATCAGTGAAACTTTTGGTTGTGGCCTTATAGGTCAGCGTCGCGCCTTTTTGGATAAAACCGAGACGATTCTCCGGCGTCTCTATCGCGTCGTCTTCCGGGATTTCTCCGGTATATGCAGTTTCGTAAATGAAGCCCGATCCTACCGGAATCCCAAATTTTTCAGAAGCAGCCATCTAAATAACCTCTCTTTCCAAAATGTCAAAATTGTAGACCGTCATGAAGCATTCTTCATCGGTCAACCATTGCTTTTCCTTTGTGTACTTGATCGCCTGCGTATCCAGCAGCGCCTCCAGCATCTTATTGTCTTCGCTGGTTTCGGAATACCGCTCCACGCTCAGGGAATGATTTCGGGAAAGGTTTTTCATATCCCCGCCGCCTCGCTCCGAATCGTCCAGATACACAATGTAAGGCATTTCCGGCACATCTTCACCCGGAGGAAACGCCGTTTCTGCCACCGGCTCCCCGGCCTGCTCCAGCCATGTTTTAATGTCCATTCTGCACTACCTCCAGCACCCGGAGCTCAAACGCCGCGTTTGCCTTTTTCTCGTTCTTTTCGATGTGCGGGAACGCCCGTGTTCTCCCGCCTCCGCGTTTCGCATGGCCTCTTTCCAGCAGATGTGTTAAGCGGTATTCCTGATTGTGGATCACCGTTCGCTTTTCCACCGGGTTTTCAAACGCCACGGTTACGCGCCATCCTTTTTGGTATTTACCAGTTGGCCCTACCGGACTATCCGCTTGCAGGCTTTCCCGGCACTCTTTTGCCGTAATGTCTTCCGCCTGTTTAATCCCTTCGGTGACTTCCTGAGTGTATTCCTGCAAATTGCGGACGATTTCGGCGGCGAGGTCGTCAACCGGAATCGTTGACATCGGACATCACCCCAATCTTTCGGAGCGTCAGAACCGTAGCGGGCGGGTTCGTGTCGTTCAAGTTCTGGAGCTGTTCAATTTTGTAACGCACGCCGGAGATTACCACATTGTGTTCCGGCGTAATTGAAAATTGCCTGGGGACCTGAATCAGCCGGTTGATTTCGGTACTGGCCGCGCGGGCAGCGAAAAATCGCTTGAATCCGGCCACCCGATCCCCAAAGCATAGTGTCATGATCTTTTTGTCAGGTTTGTTTCCCTTGACTGTATAAACTTCGCAATAACCGTTGTTGAATGTTAAAAACTCTGTCGGCGTCTGAATTTTCATTCCGGAACCACGGCCTTTCCCGCGCGTACCGCCTGAAATCCCTCGTTGATTTCAACAATCAGAATCTCCCGCCCGGCCCCTGCCGGGATGGTTTCGCCGTTCCATGCGGTCCAGCCGCTCCCCGGCGCACAAACATCCATTTGTTCCGGCAATTCTAATTCCGCTCCAACTGCATAGACATAGCTGTCCCCACTGTCCGGCATCGGCGTCACTTTCGCAACAACTCCGCTGTCGGAAGCTGATAACTGTACCGTCAGATCGTCGATAATCGCCGCCTGCGTCCTGAGATAAAGGTCTGTGAGCTCCGCCTGAAAATTCTTTTCAAAGACTTCCAATGCCTGCGAATTGGCATACCGGCAATAATCATAAAGCAAGGACCGCGGAAGGTCCTCAACCGTAAAATCGAGTGAAGCGCCCGCAATATTTTGTAGGCGCTTCATCCCGCGGTCGATGTATCCTTTGACCCTTGCATCCGTTTTGTCGTCCTGCCATGTAATGCTTAGATAGTCCTTTATAGCCTCCAGCAGAGCGTCAGGGGGCCCTGTGCCCGTCTCTGCCATAGTTCAACGCTCCTTTACGACGCCTGCTCTTTCGTCTTAACCACGCCGTCCACGGTCCCGACGTTGACTTTAAGGTTTGTCGGCGTCAACCCGGAAATGTCCGCAACAACAAAGGCGTTATTGTCGAGCGGGCGGCCATTGCCATACAACTTCGTAAGATAGGTGCGTTCGTCGTCAAGGAAGCGAAATTCGTCGGAATATTCGATCCGGCCTCCGCTGCCTCCTTTGCCGACGCCCATGAAATAGCGCGCGGCAAGCCCGAAAATTGCCTTGCCGTCCGGTACGTTTTCGTCCTGCACAATCTTAGAAGGATAGGGGAGGACGTTGTTTACATACGTTCCGTTCGGCGTCAGGAAGGTTGTAGCAGGCATGATTTTGTCGAAATACTCTTTCGAGTTCACGACAACAAGAAGCTGCTGGACCGCGCGCGATCTTCCGTTCGGGCCTGTTGCGATTGTTTTCGCAATGCCGCCGATGGTCTTCGGAAGCAGATCGGTAATTACAACGGCCTCCTTATCCGGATATACGCCGTCCACGACCGGAGCGTCGTCTGCTACATTTTTCAGCATCCCGATAGGCTGATCTTTCCCCGTGCCTGCAACAATTCCCTGGCAGAGGCCCGCGCCGTTGGCCTCAACCAACACCGCGCGGACATAAGCGTCCATCCACGCCGGGCCTGCGTCGAGCATGTCTTTGGAAATAACCATGTACGCGGTCAGTTTGTTTGTTCCGAGGTCGATTTTCCCGATTGCTCCATCCAGTTCTTTAGTGATCGCGGAGCCGAGCGGCCCCCATACGGCAAGCTGGATTCCCTTTTTGTTGACAATGAATTTCGTCAGTGTGGCCGTATTCTGCATGTTGATTGCTTCCAGAAGCGGGAACTGCGTCTTGATGTCCGAAAGCACGGAATCTATTACGGTCTGCGGGAAAGCATTTTCCTCCCCTTCAAATGCCTGCCGGACATCCGCTGTTTCGGCGCGGACCGCTTTTGCAAGCCGCTGGTAGAATTTTGTCTCCTTCTCCGTCAACTGGCGAACGCCGCGCTGCGCGAGGATGGATGTATCCTGCGTCTGCTGGAAGGACTTGAAGTCATTCAGCATATCCTCCTGAATCCCGACCGCAAATTCTGTAAGCGCCTGCGTAATGGCGGAAGGGTCTTCACTTTTCAGGGCATCCTCAAATTTAGTTTTGAGTTCCTGAGAAACAACATCTTTCGATTTCATAATTATTCTTTACCTCCATTTTTTCTAAACGCCGTCATCAGTTTTTCGGCGTTCGTTTTTTGTGCTGCGAATTGTTTCGGCACTTCCGGGATTGCTTTTCCTCTCAAAAATGCCATCATGGTTTGCTTCGCCTGTTCAAGGTGCTGATTTGCGGCTTCTGTTGCCGGGTCTTCTTTGCTGGCGATTTCATCCGCAAGCCCATACTGCACGCACTGTTCCGCTGTCAGCCAAGTTTGGTTATCCAGCAGTTGATTCAGCGTTTCCTCGGTGAGCTTGTTTCCAGCCTTTTCAAGGTAGCTGGAGCAGCTTGCTTTGTCGATCACGTCAACATCATTTGCGGCTTTTCTCAGTTCGTCCGAAGTCCCATACGCGCCCATAGAGGCGTGATGAATCATCATGAGGGTATTTGTCCCCATTATGACCTTATCCCCGCACATGGCTATAACGCTCGCAATAGAGCAGGCAAATCCGTCAACATAAACGGTTTTGTATGCCTTGCTGCGTTTTAGCAAATTGTAAATCCCGAGGCCCTCTTTGACTTCACCGCCATAGGAATTGATGTAGATATTGATTGCATCGACATTCCCCGCGGCCTCCAGAATTTCGCGGATATGGTTTGCTGATGTATCGCTCGGCTGCTTCTCTCCCGTCCACCAGTTTTCGCTATCGCCCTCGACATCATCGTAAAGATAAATATCAAGGGTATTTGCTTCCTGTTTTGCCGCCCAAATAGTCCTAATCGGTTTCGTCGTTTTCACCCCCTGTTTTAGCTGGCGGACTGTCCGCCAATGCTTCATAGTTCTTAGTCCGGACATACTGCTTACTCCACCACGTGTTTAATGGCGCATCTCCGATCTTCTCCCTGATTTCGTCCACATTGTAAATGCTGTCTGAGATCAGTTTGTCGGCCTGATTTGCAATTGAGAATATATCAATGTGCTTAATGCACGTAGTGTCAACTCTGAGATAGGTTCCGGCGAGAAAAGCGGTTTTTCCATACCGTTTGCGGTTGATCTCCGTCTGAATCAGATCGACAAGAGGATCAACGCATACGGTCAGGAGTTCATCTACCACCTTTTCCATATCGGCAATGTCTCCCTGCAATAGGGCAGGAGGCATCCGGAAAGCCTGTGCTGTCCGCGACATGGCTTCCTTTGTTATGTCTGATATGTCTTTAACCTCGCTCGTTGATTTTTTACTACCTTCGCCTGTGATTTCCTGATACTCTATACCTTTCGGCAGATCAACGACGGCGTTTTCAGCCTCGAAATAAGCCTTGAATTTGTGATTGAAAAGGTTTTTTAACTGTTCCTGAAACTTTTTATCTCCGCCGTTTGTACGGTCAATTTTTGCAACACCTTTGCGGCCACCTGCTCGCTTGTATTTTCCAACCGCCATGTTGAGCAGATCGGAGTAACCGTCCATGAGTTGCGAAAGCAACGCCCGGATGTCCTGATTATTCAGCTTAAAATACAGGACGTCCGGCATGTAAAAGGTCTTGTCGAATTTCAATGTCCCGCGGGTAACTCCGGTAAAACTGTTAGGGTAAACGGCGTACTCGTTTTGTGTAAAATCTTCTGCAATGATAAGCTGGCCGCCTACTTCGACAACCAATGCCTCATTAAAAAACAAGAGCCGAGAAATCAGCTCTTGCATAAATTGGCTGCTGTTTTGGTTGACGTTCGGCTCGACATTCCAGAGGTAATATTCATCCGCTTTTTTCTTTTTGCCCTTAATGTAAGTGCAAAACTCGCACTTAGCGATAAGTCCGGCAAGCATGTTTATTGCCATCTGGATTGAAAAATCTTCAATTGCGAGCTTGCATTTCTCCGCTTCCAGTTTTTGGTTGATATAGACCGTCGATTTGTCCCCGAAAAAGTCCCGGAGGAAATGTATAATGTTCAATCGCTCGCCCCCTCTCAGTAGGTATGAACTTCAAAGTCCCCGTCGTAATATTCTTCTCCGCTGTCCTCCAGATCGTCACTGGCGCTTACTGCGGCGACAAAGGCCATGAAGCCATCTGTTTTTCTGGATACTGCCTCTTTTTTCTGGAATATCATGTTTCCGTCTTTGTCTTTTGAAATACAGGCGTTGTATGTGTACCAGTTCATCAGGGGATTGTCTCCCCACTGAACTTCCTGTTTGTTGAATGCGCTGATAATAACCGGCGCATACCGCATTTGCGTGACGCGCTTCATCAGCAGAATGTTATTTGCTCCGCCTTTGTCAGTGTCGAATCCGACGTCTTTTAAGGCTTTTGTCATCAGCGTAAACCGGAAGTTATCCATTCCGATTTTCGTAATGTTGTAAATTTGGCCCATTTGCTGGAGCCATTCCGCTGGCATACTCGGCGGTACTTCCGGACCATCGACATACTCTAAAAGATTTTGCTGCTCCCATTCTTGCAGCGGAGCCTTTATTCTCGGAAGGTCCTTACTGGATTTGCAAATCCATGTATGCGTGATCCAGAGGTATTTCCCTTTGTATCTGAAAAGGAGCCCTGCCGCGATAAAGTCCCGCGTATCGGCGTAGTCAATGGCTCCCACGCAATCATAGCCGGTCAGATCCGGAAGCGGCTTATTTGCCGCCTTTATGTTTTCCCAATCGGTTACGCTCGCGTCTTCATAGGTCTGCGGCAGGTTCATCCGCTTTGTGACAAAATCGGAATTTGCAGTAGGATTTATTTTGTAGTCGGCATATTCGATCTCCATTTCCTGCTGGAGCGTTGGAAGGAACACATAGGACGGGTTTGCTTTCGGCCACATTGCCGGATTGTCAACTTCTTTGCGGTCATCCAACCTGCAAATAAACGGCAGCATCCCATTGTCTCCGATCCCGCCGTAAAGGATCTGCTCCGCCCGGACCTTCATGTCGTCGAGTGGACCACCGCGGACGTTTCCGTCCGTCGTTATGATCGTCTGACGCGGCATTGCCTTTTTCCCGAGGCCGGTTTTCGCCGTTCCAATCAGTTTGTAATTTTCATAGGCGTGCAGTTCGTCAAATACAACCGCTCCCGGCCTGCCGCCATCTTTCGTTTTTACGCCTGACGTCCGGTAACGGATTTTAGAGCCTGTTTTTAGGTTTGTAATACATTCGAGGTTCCAGTAAAAATAACGCTCCAGTTCCGCCTTGTTGTTCTCCAGAACCGCCCGCACGTCATCCGGACTGGTCCTCGCCTGATCTTCCGACGTTGCGAAAATATCCACATGGTAATCTTTTATCCCGTTGATCGGAGTGATCCAGCAGAAGGATTCAAACGATAGATAGCCATTCTTCCCAGCTCCGCGTCCGACGAGGATAAATAAAAGCGGCCACCTGAGAATACCAGGTGCCCGGTATGTGCAATTGTGAAGTGCGAAAACAAATTTTTCCCACTTTAATAACTCAAATGGAAAATACTTTTGCTGGTTCAAATATCGCTTTAGCTGCTGTTCGTCAACATATATTTTTTCCTCTCTGAAACATTTTTCAACATAATCGCAAAGGGCGAGCTGATCCTTGCATACTGGAATTTCCCCGGAGCGTACAAAATCAATATACTGCTGTATCTCAGCCGAGATCGTGATCGACATTATCCCCGGCACCGCCCACAACCGTTTCCGTGCTCAGGCCCAGCGTATCCAGTATGGCGATCATCTGCCTACTGTAAAGCAAAGCGTTCTTTACGGACGGATTATCTTTTTCGTAATCCTTCCCCGCCGCGGAAACTGCCGTGTAAGTTCTGCCCTTTTTCCGGATGTCTGCCTGCATTGCCCGCTCCTGTTTCCACATCCAGCAGTAATCATCAACGAGGCTGCGGTAAAGATCGACATCGGCCCCCTTTGCTTGAAGCTGTTTTAACAAGGAATCTTTAATTTTGGTGACGCTTGCCATGTCTGTACCGCTCCCTTTTTTGCTCAATTTTTCCCTCACGCGCGCGAGCGCCCGGTTTTGTTGACCCTGTTGCCCGTTCTCCCGTGTGCCGACCGCTTTTCAAATTTTCCGACCGGGGGGATTACCACCGTTCGTCATTCCACCTATATTTTTTCGTGTGGTGAATTTCGTAATGACAATTATCACATAGTGCCATGCAATTACTTTTCGTCAGCGCAAGCCACGGACATTGACGTACTGTCTTCACATGATGCACCGTTGTTGCTGGGACATAAAGACCTTTGGCCTTGCATAACTGGCACTCATGATGCTGTTCCTTTAGGACCTCTGCTCTCAGGTGTAACCACGCATGGCTGATATAGAAAGCGTGAAGGTCGTCCTTCGCTATTAACTGAGGAATCCATATCATAAGCTCTGCTGGCGTGTATGTTCTGTAACTGCATGACATTGTTATCAACCCTGAAATGATATAAGAAAAGCGCCCGCTCTAAAGCATGGCGCTTGTTCTTTCGTGACTTATTCGATTGCTTTTGTAAGCTCTCTTGACCTCGATTTTATTTCTTCTTTGCGTGCATTATATTCATGCACCTTTTCGGTGTACTCTTTATCCGTCAGATCCTTAGTGAATTCTGCTGGATACATTTCCTTTTGCCTGCGTATCAGCTTCCGGATTGTGGTATCCGTTGTTAATATTACATATTTCTTTCCACACTTCGGGCAGCGGAAATACGTCTGCTCTATGTCGTCCTTCACCTTTTGCTTTTTTATTTTTATTTTGGAATCATTGAAATTGAACCCGCATATATCGCACTTGATTCTTGTGCCTTTGCTCATAATACTACCTCACGTCTTATACGGAAGGCCGCACCACCGGAAGCAGCGCGGCCTTATTTCCCTGAACCCATATTCTTACGCTATCAGTATAACACGGCTTTTCGTTCTTGTCTGTCTACTTTTTTTTCAAATTGCATATAAAGCTGGTGCTCCGAAAGATAGAACCGCAAACTCTCCGATTGCTTTATTCCGTTTGTCGTATAGTGTTTGCCGAGTTGAGCAGCCGAAGATTTCACACATTTCATCTTTTCCCTTTTCTTCGATGTACCAAAGGGACAATATTTTTTTGCTTTCTTCTGGCAATTGGTTTATTACGTCGTCGATCTCTTTAATTTTAGCTTTAGTAATTGCTATGTCCTTTTGGATTTCAACGAGGTCCAGACAGTCAGTCATTGTGTTATTTACCATCCCGCCCGAAACATAAGGCTTTGCCGGATCAATGGCTGATGGAGGTTTCGGAGCCCCGGAATCAAGCAACCGGTTTTGCCTTTGGTTGAGATTGTGCAATGCTTTGTCGAGGTTCTTCCGGTTTGATAGGTTTTTTTCAGCCTCTTTGAAATAATTCATTCTTTCAGCCTCCCTTCTAATTCAGCTATGAGATCGGCGGCCTCGCGGCAAACCCCGCAAATATCGAAAGAGGAACCATCATTGCCCTGCTCGAAATCGGTAGCTATGGCCCTTAACTGCCTAATAATTTCCTGCTCCGGTTCCGCCTGTTGCCGCTGTGCTTGTTCTGGTTCTCTCTGCTCAGGCTGTGGTTCCCATTCCGGATGCCTTGCTTTATATTCCGCCGATTCCGCAAGTTCCTCCATGCCGTCTGGAAGATCGCTAATTGTCTGTTCCTCTTTGGCCTTTTCCCGATGCTCCTTTACGTCTTTTATCTCAATCGAACCTGATTCCCGGTATTTCTGCATTTCTCGGCCCTGCTCCTGCTCCGGCAGCCTTGAAAGCTCATATGCCGCCGTCGCGTTGATTTTACCGGCTTTAAATTCTTCCTTGAAATCCGGGGAAAGGTTTTTGTTTATGCTTTCCATGCGGCCCATCTGAGCAGGCGACACTTTCAGCATGTCGGCAACGATTTCCCGCATCCGCCCTTTGAATTTATACCCGTTCTGTTTAAGCTGGAGCAACAATTCCTTGATCCGCTTTGCCTGATACGTTTTTTCGTAATCCGTCAAATCACGCGCTGTCGAATTGGCAAAGAGCAACTGCAATTCCGAAATGATCGGATCGTTTGTCTTCTCGATTTTGCACGGAGCCGAGGCATATTCCGTTTTGCCTTGCTGTACCAGCAGTTTCAGCGCCTCCAGCCGACGTTCACCGCTGACGAGCTCATATGTTCCCGGTTCTGTTCCTTCCTTGACGACCAAATTATGCAGCAGCCCCACCGTCTCGATTGTGGCCGCCAAATCTTCAATATCCCGAATTCCGTATTTGTTATTTTCCGAAGGAATTATTTTATCAATCGGAATATTTCTGATTTCATCGTCCCGCTCCGTTTTTGGAGCTTTCGGCGCTTCTGCCTTTGATTGACTGTTCAAAAGGTCCGCCATACTGAATTTTGACATCGTATCCGCTCCTTTCGATTTGTGCTCTTTTCGGTCACGTTTCGCTTGCCCGGACGGAATCCGGAATATTACTGAATCGCTGAATAGCCGTGTCGTAGGTATTGTACTTCATTTCATCTTCCGCCTGCTGCCAAAGGGCCCGGTACTGCTTTTCGGGGATCGCCTCTTTTACCAGCCGCACGAAAATTTCCGTCTCCTGATTTTTTGCGATCTGATTTGCGGTTTTCCGGAATCCCTTTAGCTCGCTGATCTGCTTCTGCTTGATTGCTAATGCCTGCGTCGCCTGAATCCGCCATTTGTTCGTTTTGAAGTCCGGCCTGTACTCTGATTTGAAAATTTCAAGCTGTTTCATAATGTCCGTGATTTCTGCTTTTAGGTCCGCTATCTTGCGGTCGTAATAGCAAACGTCATACTCAAATTCGTAATGACACTTCGGGCAGACAAGATGAACCGGCTTCGGGTTTCTCCGGCTATCCAATCGCTCCGCCTCTTTTCTCCAGCCCCAGGTATTCATCAACCAGCGAGACGTAATCCCGTGCCGCTGTGCTGTTTTTGGAATATTCCTGCAATGGTTCCCCTGAGAAGGTCGTTTCTCCGACCTTTACCGTGTTCCGGATCACCGTCTGAAATACCGGGTATTTTGCTTCCCGCCGCAAAAGCTCTAATCCCTGCGTATTGATGTTGTTCCGCTGAAACATCGTGATAAAGCAGCCCGCGAAGTTTAGCCGCTCGTTTGCCTCTTTCACTTCCTCGACCTGCTCCGCGAGGACGTCGAGCCCGTCAAATGCGAATTTGTCGATCTTCACCGGCACTAACACGTCATCCGTAATCATCAGCGCGTTTATGACGCTGATGTTGACGTCCGGAGCATTGTCAATAAGGCAGTAATCATAACGACCGGTTACGGATTTCAGAGCCCTTTTGAGGCGCGTCTGCTGCGGTCGCGTCGTATCAATCAGGGCCTCTTTATTCGCTCTGAGCAGGCTCATGTTCGCGGGCAGGACGTCTAATCCGCTGTATTGCGTATGCTTGATAACGTCCGCTGCGTCAATGCCCTTGACCGTCAGAATCTCCGCCATGCTGGGATCGTCGTCGCTATGGAGGCTGAAAAACTTCGTACTGTTTGCTTGTTTGTCATTGTCGATCAGAAGGACCCGCTGTCCATGCAGGGAAGAAAGCACGAAAGCGATATTGATCGCGCTGACGGTCTTCCCGACGCCGCCTTTCAGGTTAATTATGCTGATCGTTGTCATTGCCCGCTGGCCTCCTTCTGTTTTTCGGCCTCTTGTGGCTCTGGCAGTTCCACAATTCGCCCTTCCTCCGCCTCTCTGATGATCTTCGGAACCAGCTTGTAGAGAATCACGGCATACTCTTTCGCCGCGAGCGCGTCCCGTAGGCGCTGGAAAATGTCATCCATCCTTTTCACGCTCCATTTCGTCCCGCAAATCCTGTTTGATGTAATAATCCCGGTTGAACCGTCTGCAAAGCATTTCGCATGTCTCCCCGAATTCTTTCCAGTCGATTTCAGAAGGCATGTAATTCAATTTCCCGATTTTGAAAAAGTCGATGAAATCGGCCTTTTCGATTGCTTCATACACCGTCTGAGGGTCGAATACCGGCTCGAAGCTCGCCCAGGTCCTTATTCCGCGCTTTTTGGCATCGTAAAGAGATATTACCCTGTCTATGTAGGCGCTCGCGCCCGGCTCGTTTTGGAGCGTCTGCCTTGCATTTCCCGCAATCGTAACGCCGAACCGGTCCCCGCTGTCCAGTAAATCAAAATCCCGCTCCGCCCGAATTCCGCCTTTCGTCAGAATTTGGACATGGTTCCCGCTGTCCTTGATCGCTTTGATAACCTCCCGCGTCGGCGTCGTGTCCAGCAGCAGGGGATAAGGGTCGCATGAAAAGCAAAGATGAATCGTTCGTCCCTTCATTTCTTTTCGCTCCAACTGCCGTCTTACCGCTTCGACGATTCCGGGGCGGGCCGCTGGGTTGTTGAATGTGCAAATACAGCCTTTCGGCGTGTATCGCTCTTTCATTTTTCGTGCGAAGCAGTAAACGCATCCATGATTGCAGCCGGTATAAATATTCACGGCCAATTCCCCATACTCGCGGGCGCGGCCTTTTGGCTCATAAATTGGATTATTCATCGTGAACCTCCTGCAATTTCTCCGCGAAATACTTTTCCCAGCACTCGAAGGCGTCGCGTTCGTCCCCGCACCTTTCGGCCTCTCCATTGCATTCCGGCCACTCCGGATCGTCCGGTCCCTCGGCAGGGCATCCGATTTCCGAAAAGAGCCTCTGACAGGCTATATCCAGCAGTTTTTTATTTCGGTCGCGTTCTTCGACGGCCTGATTGTATTTCTCCAGCAGACAATCAATTTTGCACCCGTCGCGGCACTTCTGGAGCTTGTGAATCTCTGCCGCCGCTCCCGTCAGGATAACCCGGATGATTCCGCGGAGCGTGTCTTTGTTTACGCTCATGAGCGTAGCGCCGTTGACGATCAGGTTCATCAGCCGCGGAGATTTCAGCGCATCTTCACCGAGTTTGTCAAGCCGTTTCAGGTCCTCGCGGTTTCGCTCGATCTTAACCTTTTGCATCACTTGTCAACCTCCTTATAATTTTCGCGGTCGAACTTTATTCCGAGCTGGTCAATCAGCAGCCGGTCCATGTGCTCCCAAAATATCGGATCGCCCTTTTGGTCGTCGGAAAGTCTGCTGATCCCGTCGATTACTGCGTCCAGCCTTCCCGCTCCGAATCCAAAATCGTTGTGAAGCACCGCGCAAAGCAGTTTGAACCACCGGCGCATTTCTGCCAAGCTGCGTCTGTCGCTGCCCGCTATGACATGCGCTTTCATGGTCTGCCTCCCAAATACTGCAAAATTACCTTTGACGCTGCCTCCCAGCCGTAGCAAACCGCTGTGAAATATCCTTGCCGTTTCAGAGCGCCCAGCCAATGCTTTTGATTTTCTGTCGGTTTGTTCCGGTCAACCTTCATTTCGATGTAAAGCCCGTGATAATCGCTGCGGGGAACCGGCAGGCAAACGTCCGGCACACCCGGCTTTAGGCCCTCTTGTTTCATCCGTGCGCCCGCGCTGCGGGACCGTTTGCCTTCGTTCGGAATGTGATACATCAATTCCAGTTCCGGGTATTGTCCCTCCATGAATTTAGCCCAGCGGAAAAGGCATATCTGCGTTACGCTCTCGCTTTGGTGTGTCGGATACAGCATGTTCCGCTCTCCTTTCATTGCCCGCCGCCTCGAACGCATAGACAAACGCATCCACCGCATCATTGCGGCGCGGCGGTCTTATGTCGCATAATGCGGAATGATCCGGCGCTGAGGCAAGGTCTATTCCCCAATCTGTTGCCGTGCTTTCAAAGCCTTTCCAATGAGCCAATATGTAAGATAGGCGTTTCAGCCGTTCCGCCTTTCCCCATTGCAGTATTCTTTGAAAATGGTTTGTCACCGTGCATTCCTTTACTACCTTTTGCATGATCGCTGCCCTGTTTCTCCAAGGGTACGGCTCCATGCGCTGAAAAGCGTCATAGGCTTTTTCATAAGATTTCAAAACACATTTACTTGCCGCCCATGTTGCGGCGGCGGCTTCATTCCTCTGTATGCCCTGCGCCATGAGTAGACGCATGAATCGCTTTTTCTTCATCTCCGCTCGCTTCCTATTACGGTAATCCCGTTTATGATTTCTTTTCCGGTCGCAACCGTGCGGCCAAACTCGCGGAGTGCTCCGTCGCTGTCTTTCCAGTCCGGCAGGAAGTACACGGCGTCGCAAGCGTCCAGCATGGCGCACGATATTTTCAAGTAGCTTTCGTGTGAGAACCCGCGCGGCGGCAGAATGGCAGGGGACATAACGATAAATCCCGCCGCCTCTAATTTCCGCTGTGCGCGTTCAAATTTTTCCCGATACTTTGGATCGCCTGTGATTTTCCCCGAAATGAATACCGTCTTGATCTGCTTCATGCCCTTTTGTCTCCCTTCAAAATGTCAAATATTGATTCCTGCCCGTCTATTTCCTCGCTCTCCGCTGGCAATGTGGCAGGCGCTCCTTCCTCCGGGGCCTGATTGCCCCAACAGTCCCAGCCCTCGGCGGTTTGCCGTGCAAATAGCTCTATACGTGTACCCCCCCCCCATGAGATCGACAATCTTTTTCCGGACTATGGGAGGCTTTGCCGAGTGTCTGGCGAGTGGTGCGAGGACCAACTGACTTACGCCCGCGCTGATCCGTTTTGGTTTCCCTTTTACGGCGATAAGGCACGGCTCCGTATTCCCGCGCGTCCAGCGTCCCAGCCCAAAGAAAAAGCCCTTTCCGGTCCGGTTTTCCTTCACCCATTGGAAACCTATCGTTTTGTAGGCAAACCCCCACGCTGAAATGACCTCCAGCGCCTCACGGAGCATCGGATATGTAGTCCATAGAAACAGGACGCAATTTTCGTCCGCGATCCGCTCGACCGGCAGGCTGCATATATCGTCTAATTTCATAGTCGGATAATGCCACTCGCACGCGCCGTGACATTTTTTGTCCTGATAACTCCACGGAGGATCGGCGTATATGATTTTGTACTTTTTGTCTGTTTTGAAAATATCAACGTACAAGAGTGTTACCCCCCCCCGCCATAAGCAGAGCTGTCCTTGAATTTCTTCCTCTTTTTTCGCCGGTCCATCATCAAAGGCGTGCTCAATCCGCCGCTGTGACATTTCCGCGTATTGAGGATTTATTTCGATCCCGATGTAGCCCCTTCCCGAGAGGACCGCGGCCTTTCCGGTCGTTCCCGCTCCGAAGAATGGATCAAGCACGGTCCCGCCCGCTGGACTTCCGGCCAATATGCACGGAGTAATAAGCTCGACCGGGAACGTTGCGAAATGTGCGCCTTTGAATGGCCGTGTCGATACGGTCCAGACATCCCGCTTGTTCCTTTTGGCGTGCAAAGCATAGGCGTTTCCGGATTTGGTACGGTAAAACGATTCCGGATCTGCCGTGTACTTATTCCCGCCATATCTCGGCGCTGCGGCCTTCATGGTCCCGTTGGTCTTTCCAGGCACCCGCGAGCTTCCAACCTGATTTTGTACGTCCTGATTCAGCCTTTCAATCGTGCTCTCCGCGACCGGCTCCGCTATGGCCTCGGCGTCGAAATAGTACCGCTGTCGTTTGCTCAGGAGAAATATGTACTCATGGGATTTCGTGCAGCGGTCCCGGACGCTTTCCGGCATCGGGTTTGGTTTCTCCCATACGATGTCCTGCCGGAGATACCAGCCGTCCGCGCGCAAGGCAAATGCAAGCATCCACGGAATCCCGATCATGTCTTTCGGTTTGCAATTTCCCCAGCCGACGCGAGCGGTCGCGCCCTGGCCGATCATTCCTCGATTTGTTCCCTGCTTGTAATGGCCTGCATTTTCCGGATACTCCGCGCCGCCTTTCCTGCTGCCCGCGTAACTGTCTCCGATATTGAGCCATAATGTCCCGTCGTCACGAAGAACGCGCCATACCTCGCGGAATACCATCACCAACCGCGAAACATATTCCTCCGGGGACGCCTCCAAACCGATTTGACCGGCAATCCCATAATCACGTAATCCGTAATAGGGCGGGGAAGTGACGCAACAATTTACTGTCCCGTCCGGAATTTGCCTCAGCCCCTCCGCTGCATCCGCCACTATGATTTTTTGGATCATCTGTTTTCACCAGTTTTCTTTTAGGTCATCCTGTCCGCTGTCCGAAATGCTTTCGATACATTCGGCAGTAAAGGTAATAACCGCCGATCTGTTCGTTGTATTTGATTTCGCAAGGGTAATCTTCGCTGTACGCATAGCCCTTGTATTTCCGCTCGAATATCTCTTTTAGGCGGTTCCGGTCGCGTACCATTCTTTCCACCATTGACCTTGTAAATTTTGAGTAGCTTCCTGTCGGCTTGTGCGTCCACGGTTTTAGGCCCTGACTTTGGCCCCATCGTTTTTTCCCTTTTGGATTTTTGATTATGTACGTCGCAAGTCCCGTCAGTCCACCAAAGTCTTTGATTACCAGTCTTCGCGTTTGCGGATATTCTCCGCCGTGCCATAGTTCTTCAATTTCATCACGATCAACGTCTCCGCCCATGATAATGTGCAAATGGTATTTTACTTCTGGTTCTCCTTTTTCGGCGCGGCCCGGTTTTGATTCAATAACGTAAATATATTTCAATGGTTTTTCCCCGCGCTTTTTTCGGCGGTAATTGATCCGCGCTATGAAGTTTGTCACCTGCCGTTTTGCGTCTTCCTCTGACGGCGGCTGCCGTTCATTGTCCCACCCGAAAGTTCCCCAAATGTCATTCATTGTAAAATTCGCATTTATCAGTCTGACGATCTTCTTTTTTGCATTCTTCTCATTAAGGTTTTGCTGTTCCTCCCTGCTGGGTCTGTGCTTCTTTGCCCGAATAAAGTCCTTGCGATTCAAAAATGATAGGAACGATTGAATTTCAATCATTTCCCCGGCTTTTGTTGAAACCGTCTTTTGCAGGCATTTAATGTCCCTTCCGATCAGCTCCGCATCCTCCGGTACGTCCTCAGAATAGACGGCTTCATAATCGTAATTGTCATAAGGCACCTTCGACGTCTCCTTCGCGCTTTTCTCAGGTTTCAAGGAAAAGATAATACCGATTACAAGCCCGACAAGCGCCACATACCGGCGCTTTTTTTGATTGACTTTCAACGCCGCGGTGATATAATATAAATGAAAAGGAAATATCCCGGCGCGGCGAATTTCTTAGAAAGCGGCGGCCTGCTTCACGGGCAGGCCGCTTTTTTCTACCCATTTCTGCATTGGATCAGCTTTGTTTCGTCTCAATTGGCATAATGAGGCCGACAAGATCGTCAAAATAGAAAACAAAAACAGTCGGCACTTGCATGACATCCTCTTTCAGTGGGGAATAGAGCTTGTAAATGAATTTGTCTCCGAACAATTTGAGATAATCGTTGTTCACCATCAGGCGGCATCCAGTTTTGTCTTCCAATACGGCACCGAGGCGATCCCCGGAAGGTTTGTAATACTTTACGTGCGCCTCCGGCTTGTTCACGCATTGCCTGCCGCATTCGACGATCTCGTTGATAGCTTGCGTCTTCTGCATCTTTTCCTCGGAAAGGTTTACGTCGTCTGAATCGTAAAGGACGGCTGCGATCCCGTTAGTCAGCCAAAGCTCGGTTGTGTCTGAAACGCTTTCGCGTATGTATCCGCCGTTGTGGAGCAGGCCGAGCAATAATTTATCCATGCGCTTGCGAAGTGCAACAATGTCTTTATTCCGGTTGTCGATCATTATTTCTGCGCTCCTTTCTGCCTATCGGTGCTGCGGATGCACACCGCGCAATGCTGATTTCATCCGACATCCGCCCGCACTCCCGGCAATGTGACATACAGATTAACGCTCTGTGAATTGGACAATGGACCCACGAATTAACTTCCTGAACCGATTTCCCGCATACCGGGCACGTTGTGTTATTGTAGATTGCCATATCTAAGAGACTGAGATTGAAGAATTAAGAGTGCAAAGCGGGCGGACCCCGCCGTTGCCGTAGCAGGCGTCGTAGCCGTACAGCGCGCCATCGGAGTAGACGATCCGGACGTTGTACGCGTATCCGTTCGCCGCTGTGGACCATGGCGTGATCGTCCACCACCAGTCATTCAACGAAGCAATCAGCTTCCGGTATTTCCGGTACTGCTCGCAACTGATAAGGCCGATCCTATCCGTGCTCTTGCCGTAATCGTCGAGGCCGTCGTCCGCTGTCAGGTCAAGCTCCATCGGCAGGAGGGCATCTTTATCCGCTCCGGCCTTAACGAGCTTTTCCAGAAACTTTTCATTCAGGAACTTCCGAAGGGAGCTTTCCTTCCAGTCGTTGTGATTGTCCTTGTCAAAGGCTTTGTCTCCAATGCTTCCGACCGCCAAGCAGAGCGCCCGGCCCTCCGCCTGTTCAAGTACCTGCCAATTCACGCCGCCATAGGTAAATGTTTTCCCCGGTTGAACCTCTTTGAGCTCATTCATTGTTTTTTCTCCTTTATAAAAATTTTGGTTTACTGACATAACGCCAACTTTGCGGGGCCCGTATCAATCCAAAGTCTGAAATCGGCTTCGGGGCGCTGTACCGGACCACCTGCGCGAGAAACCACGCATAGACTTTCCGCCCTTTTGCGTAATCGGTGATCTCCTGCACGCTTAAAAGGCTGAAACCCGTTACGGCGCTGAAATCGTGCAGGTAATCCACGCAATAACAGACGCATTCTCCGGTTACTGCGCCGCATCCTCCCTCGGATTTCGTTTCGTAAAGGAACGTGTGAAACGGGCATCCTCGGCGCGGCATACTCTTTCGGATGTCCGCCGTCTTTTCACCGTTCAGGATCTTCCGGTTCCAGTAAGGGTTTAGGCTCAATATTACATTTTCCGTCGTTTATCACCTCCCCCGTGTAGCGGTTCCGGCCCTGTCGCTCCAGCGTGTCGCCAATGCTGCGGCGGCCCTTCGCGTCCAGCCGGTCGATAAACCGCGTCCATGCTTCCAGCGGATTTTCAGTTTCGCATCCTGCGAGGCTTTCATCCACCGCGGCGTCTATGTATCCCGCGAGTTCCGCCCTTTTCATGGCCTCCGCCTCCTTCAAAATGTCATTTGCTCGCCCGCTGTGGCGTCTTTCAACAGTTCCTTCTTGACTTCCAGCCTTTGCAAGATCTTTTCTTCATCCTCATTGGTAAACCACTTTTTGTAATGGTGCATTTCCAAATCATCCAGACCATCAAAGCCAATTTCCAAGATTCTCTTTTCAAGGCGGCACTTTTTGTCGTCTAAGGCTTTATTCCGCCTTTCGTGCTTTTTAGCTTTTGCGGCCTTTTGCTGGTCACTGGCATGGATAACCTCTATACCTTCCTGAATATCTGCTAAGTCCTGCCTCAGATCGCGCACGTCGCGGCTCTCCGCCCTGAAATTCAAAAGCTGGATTGAAAAGTTCTGGTCATTGCGAAAGTCCCAGCGCTGCTTAAAATTAAATGATTCCGTCTTTTCTTTGATAATTCTCCATTTTGCATATTTGATGATTGCCTCGCAAATCGTCAAAGAAGCCGGATGGTCGAGCAACTTGATCCCTTTAGTTGCCGTTGTAATGACCTTATCCGGGAATAAGCCTTCGCCTTTTTCTGTGCGAGTAACTATTCGGTCGTAATAAACATTTCCCTTCTGAGGCAAAATTTCAGTCTGAAGGATAGGGCAGCGCCCGTCTTGCGAATAGCACGTCCTGGCACAGCCCACCGGGTCGTACTGGATATACCATTCTTTGGTTGTACGGCAATACCAACAGCAGTTTTTGCAGACACGACCATGATGGAGATCAAAAAAATTTGCAAATAACCGCTCTGATTCGTCCCATACCTCCCGGCTTGCTTTTTCTATGCTGCGTTCGTAGGAATAGGGTTCATTAGTTGAACGGCAGGCGCACATATACAGTTTTTCGGTTGCACGGCTACTCATGGGATGATCCCTGAGTAATTCATGGTTCAACTCGCATGGCTCCGGTCTGCAATATGGACATGTAATTTCTGGATTTCCATTTTCTGGCGTCCAGTCCACACCTGCAAAAGAGGTTGTTCCGTTCATAAAATGGCTTCCCTGAACCAGTAGACCGCACGGCGTCTTAAAAACCAAATTTTTCAGGTATTCTGGAGCGTATGTAAATCCTCCGTAGAACCAATTGTAAGGTTTTACATAATCAGGGAACCTCTCTCTGGTGTATCCCTCCGAGAAAAGCCGTTTCGTCAGTTCATTAGGTTCATGCTCTGGCTCCGTCCACATGTTTCATATCCCCTGACATGGAATCATGCCGAAATGCTCTTTCATGGTGTCTCTCAACCCGTCAGCGGTCAGATCGTACTCTTTGCAGATGCAGGATTCACAGACAGGGAATTTGTATTTCAGCGCCTTGCTGCATCGTTGATCCCATGTGTTGATCTGCTTCCCGCAAGAATGGCAATGCAGATCAAGCAGTCTGAAAATTCTTTGCCCTTCGACCGGATTGTCGATAATTTCGTAATCTTTAAGTCTGTGCGTTTCCTCTGGCGTCATTTCTGCACTACCTCCTTTTCAAACTTTAATTTCATCTGCTCTGGATATAGGTCAACTGACGGTTTCCTTTTTCCCGTCCAGCGCAAGCCTCCAGCCTCTCCGACGCATTTATAACCCGCCGCCTTGACGCTTGCCCCGTTTTCAGATTTCAGAATGTAGGTGATAACCTTTTTGTATCCCATTGCCCGCGCTGCTCTCCATGCCGCGGCGTAAAGCATACTGCAAGCATTCCGCGTTCCATCTGTGCAGAGCCGGGTAACTTCCAGCGTCCACCCATCATCAAGGTATCTGGATACGGGGCGTCCAACAATTGCCACTCCGACGATCTTTTCGCCGTCCGTACAACCTATTGAAAATTTGTGCCCTACGACCGGCCTATGGTGCCGATGGTATCTGCGAACGAATTCATTTGCTTCCGCAAGAGAAACGGGTACGATGTCAAGGCTCATTCGGACCCGACCTGAAACTCACATCCTGCGATTTTAGACATGAACTTCCGCGCCTTTTCCTGCCCGGCCTCTGTGTATTCGGGATAGCGGATACGGGCCGCTTCAAACATGTACTCCATCAGACCGGAGGCGAAAAGCTCATAGGGCGTATAGGCGGTATGGAAGTCCGACCGGTTCCCGTCGTACCCGTTGTATAGATTGAATGCAAGGCGCGTCACCCGCGCGCTGGTGCTGGTCTGCCACGGCTTGCGAATCGCATTGAACCGCGGGCAATGCTCCGCAAAATTGTAAATGTCCTTGATATTGTGGCGCGTCGTAGCCGTCAGGCCGAGCGCGTAAAACATGGCCTCGCGGTACGGATCGTCTTTCGTGCGGGTTTCCGAGATCATCCGCTCATAGAAAGCCTTGTGTTCATTGTCGAGGAAGTTCATAATTACCCTTCTTTCCGCCCGCTGACCTTACGTCGCGCTTTTAAGCGAGCCGATCAAATCGTTAGCCTCTTGCAGCAGACTTTTCAACCGCTCCGCCTTTTCTATTGCGTCATCCAGTCCGGAGGTATCTGCTCCGATTTCGATTGTGATTCCTCTTATGGTCCCTTTTTCCTCCTGATCTTCGCCGTCCTCGCCGTCGAAAGAAACCAAGATTGAAGAATCAAAATTGCAAAGCGGGCGGACCCCGCTGCTGCCGTAGTAGGCGTTGCCGTTGTACAGCGTCCCATCGGAGATGACGATCCGGACGTCGCACGCGTAGGAAGCAATCGTTGAGTACGGCGTGATCGTCCACCACCAGCCGTTCACCGGCGAAATAAGTTTCCTGAACTTTCGATACTGGTTGCAGCTTAAAAGGCCCACTCTGTCGATGCTGATCCCGTAATCATTGAGCCCGTCTTCTGAAACGAGGTCAAATTTCGTCTGGTGAATCGCATCCTCAGAAGCGCCGTTTTCGGTAAGGCTTTCCAGAAACTCGCCGTTGAGGTATTCCCGGAGTGAACTTTCCCTCCAATCGTTGTGATTTTCTTTGTCAAACGCCTTGTTTCCGATGCTTTCGGCTGCCAAGCAGAGCGCCCGGCCTGCCTCCTGTTCAAGTACCTGCCAATTCACGCCGCCATAGGCGAATTTTCCGCCCGGCTTGATTGTTCTAAGAGCTTTCATATATTTGTCCTTTCCGCCTTTCGGCTTAGATTTTTCGGCCTTCCGCGATTTTCCCGGCTGCGGAAGGTGAGCGCCGGTTATCCTAATTGCGCGCTGCTCCCGACGCGGATTATTTAATACCACAAATTGCTTTGGCGGCATATAAGGCGTTCGGGTTCCTGAGCCTTACCCAAGCTCGTTCTGACCGCGCCCAATGGAACCCGTTGCTTTTGAGCGCCTGAATTACCGTGCTGTCCGGCTTCTCATCGTGCCGGACCATAACACGGTTTGTGTCTGCGTCGCTGATTATTTCGCCGCCGTCGAATTTGATTGTTTCGGCTGGCATCTGATCCACCCGCTCCAAATGAGCGATCCGGTCTTTTATTCGCTTGATGTCCTTGCCGAGATAGGGGAGCGTGTACCACGGGGCCGGTTCTTTCCCTGCCGCCCGCGCCGCCTTGTTGCTGGCTTTCACCCGTTCCCGCTCCGCTTCCAGATCGGCAAGTTTGCTTTTGAGCTTTTCGATAGCCTCCGGATCGTCGCTGGAAATGGTGCTGTTGCTCTCCGCCGCCTCCGCCCGGCCTGCATAATAGGCGGCCTTTTCGTCTGCCTCAACCGCTTTTCCCAATGCGTTCCAGCTTTTTTCACGCAAGCGAGGAAGCGCCGGACGTCCTTCAATATTCGGCTGCCCGAAAGGAATATCCTTAACGAGATCATGGCTGCGCTTATATTGCCGGTCCGATTCCTCCGTTGCCTTCCGCGCCGCGCCGTTCAGCCGGTCGATCCGCGCCTGACGGCGTTCCTCATAATCTGCTCTGCCTGACATATGTAATCCTCCTTTGCCGCTGTGCGGCTATGAATTTCGGATATTCGGCAGGCAACCATACGTTTTCAAGTGCCACGCCTCATATTTTTTTACATTCTCAGGGTCCGAAAAATAGCGCCTCGCCATTTCAAGTACCTGCTCGGCTACATGGTCGCTTACCACGCATTTTTCGCCTTTTCTGTTCATTTGTGGTCAACCCTTCCTATTCGCTGAATCGTGCGGCGGGCATTTAGCCCGCCCTTTTCGCTTCGCTGACGAGCCGCGCGCCCTCAATCATATACAGAATCTTCATCTGCACCGATTCAGGGAGCTTTGCAATCTCCGCGGCCAATTCCCGGAGCTTTGCCATGCTGTCCGCCTCGGTGACGGCCTTTTCCCTGATTTCTTCCGCCATGTGTTTTCACCCCCTGTTTTCTGCCTCTGTTCCTACGCTGCAATATCATAATAATTCAGCGTAGGATATTTGTCAATACTTTTTGCAAAAAAATATTGCAACGTCGTATTTTATATGCTATTATTGGCTTAATGAAAGAAGGTGTGATTTTGGAAATTGGTAGTAGAGTAAAAATACTCCGCAAAGAGCTCGGTTTGAATCAAACTGAATTCGGAGAAAAAATTGGGTTTAAGCAAGCTGCTATTGGTCTTTGGGAAAACGGGCAGCGAGCGATTTCCGACAGCGCAATTTTGCTAATATGTGAGAAGTACAATGTTTCTGAAACCTGGCTACGAACCGGGAAAGGCGAAATGTTCAAGCGAGACGAGGACGCCGCTGTTTCCCAGCTTGCACACGAATTCTCATTAAGCACGTTAGGACAGGCAATCATTAAAGGCTATCTTCATTTAGGGGAACCTGAGAAGGCCGTAATCGGGGAATACATAAAATCAGTAGCGCAAGAGTACGAAAGGGCCGACACTGTTCACATCAGCGGGGATGAAGACATTGATCCTGACATAAAAAAAGAGCTTGACAGCTATCGTCAGGAGCTCGAACAGGAAAAAAAGTACCCAAACGTCGTCAGTTTCACAAGATACAGGAAAAGACGTCGTTTGAACGGCGGCGGGGGGAGCCAAAATAGTCAATAAAAAACCCTCTCAGCGTTGGTAACGCTGAGAGGGCAAATTGCAGTAAACCTTTATTATTTATTGGGAGGGTAGATTATGGGAAAATCACTTCAAAGTACGGCCTGCGCTGTTTCTGCGATAGTTACAATACCGCCGCTCGGTATATTTTTGATTTACAAATATCCTAAATGGTCCGTTCCCGTTAGAATCACGATCACAATCATAGCCGCCATTTGGTCTATATTTTGGGCGGTTATTATGGTGTTTGGATTTCCTTTCATTGACTTACTCTTTTTCCTGCTTTTTGCCTTTATTGTTTTTTTAGTCAATTCGCGCTCCACAAAATCCGATCCTTCGCCAATCGAGGATAAGCCTTATTTTGATAAGGAAAATCAACATCTTAATGTCCCTGCTCGTTACGGCGGCAACGAACTTGCATATCATTATGAAAACGTCGATGTTGCTGGTGCAAAGTACCGCAATCAGACTGTTGACGAATCATTACTCGGTAAAGAAATTTCATTTCTTCCTGAACCTGAGAACGAGCATGATTCCAGTGCATTAAAAATTATGTGTGGCAGCGCAATGTTGGGGTATGTGCATAAAGGCAAAATCCGCGATATGATTTTTGACTGGAAGAAACGAAACAATATGATCTTTTCCGTTGTAAGTCAAATCGATACTGAAAATAAAAGCATAAAATATTTCATTGCGTTTTATAAGCCGATTGATGTGTCTGCAATTTTGGACGCTTGCAAAGAAGAACTGAAAGATTCCAATAATGAATATTCTGATGATGAGGGGACGCTATGAAAACCGTAATCTATGCCCGGTACAGTCCGGGCGGCGGGCAGACCGAGCAATCCATTGAAGGGCAGATCCGGGAATGCAAGGATTATGCAAAGCTCCACGACCTGACTATCGTTGACAAGTACGTTGATCGGCATATCACCGGGAAAACGGACCATAGGCCCAATTTCCAGCGGATGATAAAAGACAGTGAAAAACACCTTTTTGACGCTGTGCTTGTCTGGAAAACGGACCGCTTTGCCCGCAATAGGTATGACAGCGCGATTTATAAAAACCGTCTGAAAAAGAACGGCGTCAAAGTCTTTTACGCAAAGGAAAACATACCGGACGGCCCGGAGGGAATCATCCTTGAAAGTATGCTGGAAGGCATGGCCGAATATTACAGCGCGGAGCTGTCTCAAAAGATCAAGCGCGGTATGCGGGAAAGCGCCCATAAGTGCCATGTTACGGGCGGATACCTTGCCCTGGGATATAAGATAGGGGAGGACAAGTCCTTTGAAATCGACGAGAAGCAGGCCCCTATCGTCAAAAAAATATTTGAAATGTATGACGGCGGCTCCACGGTTACGGACATTTGTCAGGAGCTAAATTCCATCGGTGTCAAAACCGCTCGCGGCGCGAAGTTCAATAAAAACAGTCTTCGCACGATTCTTAAAAATGAAAAATATATCGGCGTCTATGAGGCTCAGGGAGTACGCGTCGAAGGGGGAGTGCCCGCCATTATCGACAAAGAATTATTTGCGCGTGTGCAGGGCCGCATTGCCGAAAATCATCAATTCGGCGCGAGAAAAAAGGCCAAGGTCAATTACTATCTTTCCGGAAAACTCTATTGTGGCTCCTGCGGTGCGGGCATGGCCGGGGAGTATGGCACCGGCAAGCACGGCGAAAGGCACTATTATTATATCTGCACCAATAAAAAGCGTCTGAAAACATGTGACAGGCGAGCCGTCCGGAAAGACTGGCTCGAAAATCTCATTGTTGACGCTACCGAGGAATATATTGTGAATCCGGAGAAGCTGGACGCTATCGCCAAAAAGTGCGCGGAGATTCAGGCGCGCGACACGTCGCAAAGTGACGAGCTCCGTTATCTGAACAAGCAGCTTTCCGAAACGAAAGGCCGTATTGAAAATCTAATGGCCGCCATTGAGCAGGGCGTTGTTACAAAGACAACGAAAAAGCGGCTCTCCGAACTGGAGGCCGCTCAGGAAAAGATAGAGTACAACATCGAGGAATGCAGCATAAAACAACCGCATGTAGGCGAGCGGGAAATTCGTTACCTGCTTTCCCAATTTCAGCGGGAAACAGATGAGCCGCTGGAGGAATACAAGGAAAACCTGATCGAGTGCTTTGTAAATTCCGTTCAGTTATTCGACGATCACCTTGTCGTATTCTATAACCTCACAAATGAAAAGAACGAGCTCGAAAGCTCGTTCGTGAAGTTCTTCTCCGACCCCGGAAATCCAGATAATCCGGGCGTTTCCGGGGGTTCGGATATTGAACTGTTTGGTGGAGATGACGAGAGTCGAACTCGTGTCCGAGAATTGCTTGCCAGGGCCTTCTACGAGTGTAGCCGGTGATTTAACATTCCCTCAGCGCGGCGCCCAACGGCAGGCTTCGCGCTTTGGTAGCCTTTCAACCGTGACCGGGGTAAAGGCGTTCCCCGGTTCACGTTCACCGCTAATCGACGCTCTTATCCGGGCCGCGGTGCTCCCGGTAAGAACGGCAGTCTAATTAGGCTGCGTACGCCATCCCATAATTGTAGTTATAGTTAGCGTTTTCAGTTTTGTCATTTATTATTGCTTTGCGAAAATAAAGCATTCCGCATCGCTACTCGCTTACCCTGGTTGACAATCCCCGTCGAAGCCTTTACATCCCCATGTTATCGGATTAACGGTTACGATCCTTTATGGCGCGCTCCATATCACGTTTGGCCGCTCTTGCCGCCATATCGGCACGTTTATCATACAGCTTTTTGCCCTTGCAAAGACCAACCTGAACCTTAACCATTGAACCCTTCAAATAGACGGACAAAGGAATCAGCGCATACCCATCCTGCTTTACCAGTCCGAACAGTCTTAGGATTTCCTTTTTATGCATCAGCAAACGGCGAACCCGCATCGGATCCCGGTTAAAGATATTCCCGTGTTCATACGGGCTGATATGCATTCCTCTGATCTGCAGTTCCCCGTTGTCGACCGCGCACCAGGCATCCTTCAGGTTCACCTGACCATTGCGGATGGATTTCACCTCTGTCCCGCAAAGCTCGATGCCGGCCTCCATGCTCTCCTCTACAAAGTAGTCATGATAGGCTTTTTTATTTTTCGCAATCGTTTTAAAAGAATCCTTCTGCATAAAAAGCCCCTTTTCCCCGGGAATTAGAGAATATCATATTTCCCGCCGGTTGTCAAGAGTTATGTAAACCGGCGGAATTCAGATTTCGCTTCGGCCCTCCAGCGCGCGGGTCAGCGTAAATTCGTCCGCGTATTCCAGGTCTCCCCCGACGGGAATTCCGTAGGCCAGGCGCGTAACCTTCACGCCGAGCGGCTTTAAAAGCCGTGAAATGTACATGGCGGTAGCCTCGCCTTCAACGGTCGGATTGGTCGCCATGATAACCTCTGTGACTTTCGGGCCTGTCTCCCCGATTCTGGCCAGCAGTTCTTTCACACACAGCTGATCGGGTCCGATTCCGTTCAGCGGGGAGATGACGCCGTGAAGGACATGATAGACCGCGTTAAACTCGTGGGTGCGCTCCAGAGCGATCACGTCGCGGGGATCCTCCACAACACAGATCACGGAATGATCGCGCGCGGCATTGCGGCAAATCGGGCAAAGCTCCTCATCCGTCAGATTGCAGCATACTTTACAGTAATGGATTTTTTTGTGCGCTTCCAGAATCGCGTCCGACAATTCCTTGACGCCGTCGTCGGAAAGGCCGAGCACATAGTAGGCAAGCCGCTGCGCGCTTTTGCCGCCGATGCCCGGCAGCCGCTCAAACTGGTCGATCAGACGTGACAGGGGCGGAATATGATAGGCCGGCATCGCTTAAAAGAGCCCCGGGACATTCAGTCCGCCCGAGATTTTTTCCATTTGTTCCGTTTTGTCGTTCGCGGCGGAACGCAGCGCTTCGTTCACCGCGGCAAGAATCAGGTCGGAAAGCATTTCAACATCTTCCGGGTCCACAACCTCCGGTTTGATCTCCACCGATTTCACTTCCATCTTCCCCGTCACGGTCGCGCGCACCGCGTCCCCGCCGGAAGAGGCCGTGTATTCCTTTTCTTCCAATTCCTGAGTCGTCTGTGCCATTTGCTCCTGCAGCTTTTGCGCCTGACGCGCGATCTGCTGCAGATTGGACGCGCCGCCTCCGCCGTATCCCTGTGGCAGTCTTGCTTTCATCGTGATCTCCTCCTGTTATTTCGTTTCAACCGGAATCCCCTGATCCTCCGCCTTCTGCGCCAGCTGCGCGAGCGGGTCGTCCTCCGGGCTGTCCTTCTTCGGCTTCCGGTATGGGCCGAGATTGTAAGTCCGGCCCGTCACCTGCTGGATCGCCTTACGCATATTTTCGCGCTGTTCGGGCTTCCGAAGCAGCTTGAATGCAATTTCATTCGGGGCGTCGATCAGAACGTACTCCCCGCTGAGATAGGCGGTGGAACCGGTGAACGCCGCCGCGACCGTGTGAGAATAGCTTTTCAGGGCCTGTACGATTTCCGGCCATTCGGCCAGTTGTTCCGCGTCCGCTTTCAGTTCGCCGATCAGCTGCTCCGGCTCCGGCGAAGAGGCGGACCTCTTTTGGGGCGTTTCCGTGTCCCCCGGCGCCGGTGCTTCAGGGCAGCCGCCCGCGTCGGGCGGTTCCGGCTCTTTTCTTTGCGCCGCCGGGGCCGCCGCGCGCCGGGACGGCATCGCCGCTGTCCGCTGAGGGGGCGCTCCATGCTCCAGCGCCTCGATTCGCCGCAGCAGCGCCTGTGCGGAAGTATCCAGCCGCGGCGAACAAAGACGTATCATCGCAAGTTCGAATTCAACCCCGCCGGTCTCCGCCGCGAAACATTTTTTCAAGCGTCGCCTGCAGCGCGTCGATCGCGTGCAGGATTGTTTCAATCGAAATTGCCCTGGACTGCTCCGTCAGCTCGCCGTATTCCGAATCAGTCACCGCGAGAAGCGACCGGGGCTCTTTCATCGTTTTGATCAGCATCAGGCTGCGAAAATGGGAGGACAATTCCTCGCACAGCCTAGCCATATCCTTGGAAGAAGCGTGCAGGCGGTCGATCATCTCAAGCGCGGCGGCGGAATCCTGACGGCGAACCGCGTCGGCCAGCTCAAACAGATGATTCCGGCCGACAAGTCCGGCCGTTTCCACCACAACGTCCTCCGTCACCGTTTTGGCGCGGCCGAAGCACTGGTCCAGAATCGAAAGCGCGTCGCGCAGCGCGCCGTCGGCCAGACGGGCGATCAGAAGCGCCGCCTGCGGTTCAATGGAAGCGTCCTCGTGCTCCGCGACATAGGTGAGCCGTTCGGCAATCTCCTGCGGCGGTATTCTGTGAAAATCAAAGCGCTGACACCTTGACAGAATCGTCGCCGGCAGCTTGTGAACCTCGGTGGTGGCGAGGATAAAAATCACATGCGCCGGCGGTTCCTCCAGCGTTTTGAGCAGCGCGTTAAACGCGCCGACGGAAAGCATGTGCACTTCGTCAATAATATAAACCCGGTATTTCGCCGCGGCGGGCGTAAAATTCGCTTCTTCGCGCAGGGTGCGGATGCTGTCGACTCCGTTATTGGAGGCCGCGTCGATTTCGACGATGTCCATGACCGACCCGTCGTCGATCCCGCGGCAGATTTCACATTCCCCGCAGGGATCCCCGTCCTTCGGGTTCAGGCAGTTGACCGCCTTTGCCAGAATTTTCGCGCAGGTGGTTTTACCGGTTCCGCGGGAACCGGTAAAAAGATACGCGTGAGCGACACGACCGGACGTCAGTTCGTTTTTCAGCGTCTCGGTGACCTGCGGCTGGCCGACTACGTCGGAAAAGGACTTCGGCCTCCATTTTCTGTACAGCACCTGATACATGCCAAATCACCGCCCTCCAAAAACGGAAAGCAAGACAGGCCGCGATGCCGCGGCGCTCATGCGATTGGATATGCGGACGAACAGACTTAACTGCGTCGCACGGAGCAACTCCGCTTAATGCTGCTCGGTTCCCCGCCTGACATGGTTCACGGCGCCCCGCCGCACAGAGCCCGCCCGGCCGCATATCCCATCGCACGCATTTCTGCCTTGCTTTATTCTGCGTGTGTAAAGATCACGTTGTTATTATACCCTATTCTTCCCGAAAAGACAACCCGTATTTTATGTTTTCGGGTCATCCGGGGTGCCGGCCCCAATCATCTTCAAGGAACGTTCTGCCGCCTCCTTGGAAAAAACATCCGGGAGTTCCTCTTCCGGATTCCCAGGAGCCTCCGCCGCTCTTTTTCCGCGAGCTGCCCCCGCTTTCTCAGTGCTTGAGCATCGTTTTTCATAGATCCCCCTGCAGGGATGCGTACTGTTTTCCGCTATCATACCACATTGGAATCCAACCGGCAAGTTTGCGCGGAAAGACGTGACTCATGGCAGCATGCAGCATATGGATCTTGACAAGCTGATAAGCACATGGTATTGTTTCATTTAGATGAACGTCTAAACGATAGGAAATGACCGCTTGGCTCTTGCAAACACCTTCAAAGCACTTTCTGACCCAACGCGACGCGAAATTCTGAATCTTTTGGGGGTACGGCCGCTGTCTGCGGGAGAAATCGGCGCTCATTTCTCCATGACGGGGGCAACGGTTTCCCATCACCTGGCAATTTTGAAAGACGCGGGACTTGTTTTCGACCGGCACGAGGGAAAGTATATTTTTTATGAGCTGAACCTCTCCGTCTTTGAAGAAGTCTTGAACTGGTTTCAAACATTTTTGGATCAAAAAGGAGATTCCCATGAAGAAGCTGAAAAAAAGTGATTTGTTTTACTGGTTTTTCGCCGTTCTGCCATTTTTGATTTCAGCTGCGTTTTATCCCTATCTGCCGGATCAGATCGCGGATCACTGGAACAGCGCCGGCGCTGCGGACGGTTACAGTTCCAAAGCATTCGCTTTGTTTTTTACACCCGCGTTTTTGATGGCAGTCACCTTGTTCGTGGGACTGATGTTCCGCATTGACCCTCAGAAAGAAAATATTAATCGATCCGTAAAGCTTAAGACAACCGTACTCTGGTTCTTGGTTCTTTTGAACAACGCCGTCAATCTTCTTACGATTGCATATGCGTTTCACAAGCGGCTGAACACCACTGCGATTATTTTCTCCTTTTTGGGCGCGGGCCTTGCCGTCGCAGGCAATTATTTACCCAAATGCAAATATAACTATACGATGGGGATCCGGGTCCCGTGGACGCTTGCCAGCGAAAGCAACTGGGAAAAAACGCACCGCATGGCGGGGCCCATCTGGGTGGCGGGCGGTGTACTGATTGCGCCGATGATTTATTCCTACGCGATTTTCAGGCGCGGCAACTGAGAGGATTGAAAATTTTAAAGAACCAGAGATGATATTCATGATTTCTTTGTCCGTTTTATTGGCGTTTGCCTTTGCGGCGGTCTGCACGCTGATTGTTCCCGCAATCCTGCTTTTCGTACTTTGCCTGAAGCACAAAATCAGCCAAAAGCCCATGTGGATCGGCGCTGCGGCGTTTTTTGTCTCTCAAATCTGCCTGCGCCTGCCGATTCTGTCCGCACTGGGCAAGCAGGAGTGGTTTCAAGCCTTTGCGAAAAACAATTTTATCCCCTATGTGATTGCGCTCGCATTCACCGCCGGGCTGTTTGAAGAGGGCGCGCGTTATCTCGGCGCTCGTTATCTTTTGAAAAAGCAGCGGGCCTTCCGGGACGCGGTCGCGTTCGGGTTGGGCCATGGTCTGTGCGAAACCGTGCTGCTGGTCGGTCTGACGGAGGTTTCCAACCTGATTTTCTGTCTGATGCTGAACAACGGCACTCTTCCCGCATCCGCCCCGGCTCTAAAGCCGGCTGTCGACGCGCTTTTGGCCGTTGCGCCGTACACCGTTTACATGGCTGTCTGGGAACGTATCTTTACCGTCCTGTTTCATGTTTTCGCGTCCGTCCTGGTGTTTCTCGGCGTCAGAGAAGGAAAATTCCGCTTCTGGCTGTATGCGCTCGCCGCTCATACCCTGACGGATTCGGTCATCCCGCTTCTCTCGAAATACGGAACTGCCTGGGCCAGCGAATTTGCCGTCGGCATTGTCGGCGCTGCCGGCCTGTGGCTTGTATTTCAAATGCGTCCGGCGTTTCAGAAGAAAGAATTGACAGACGAAAGCGCATGATCCGCCCTTTTCCAAGGCCTTTTCGTATGTTATAATAGAGACAGGAAACGACAAAAAGGGCGGCGATTACAGTTGTATCAAACATGGGAAGAACTGGAGCACGCGTGTCTGAACTGCACCAAATGCGGACTGTGCGAAGGGCGTACCAACGTCGTATTCGGAATGGGAAACCGGGATGCAAAAGTCCTGTTTGTCGGCGAGGGGCCGGGCGAGCAGGAGGACCTGCAGGGCAGACCGTTCGTCGGGCGCAGCGGACAGCTTCTTGACAAAATGCTTGACGCGGTGGATCTCAGCCGTGACAAAAACATTTATATCGGCAACATCGTCAAATGCAGGCCGCCGAAGAACCGCGACCCGATGCCGGAGGAGCAGGAGCAGTGCATCGGCTGGCTTCGGAATCAGGTTGCGCTGATGAGGCCGAAAATTATCGTCTGTCTGGGGCGCATCGCCGCGATGAAACTGATTCGTCCGGATTTTAAAATCACGAAGGAACACGGATTGTTCACCGAAAAAAGCGGAGTCTTGATGACCGCGACGCTCCACCCCCGCAGCGCTTTTGCGCAACCCGAACAACAAGCCGGGCGCCTTCGAGGATTTTCTAAAGCTGCGGGATAAAATGAACGAGCTTGGAATTGAGTAATGTTTTCGTGAACCCGACAACAGAAAAGGGACAGGCATTTAGCCCGTCCCTTTTCTGTTCAGCTTTCCGTAATCACGCCGCCGTTCACGTGAATGACCTGACCGGTTACGCAGGCCGAGTCTTCGCAGGCCAGATAGACGTAAGCCGGCGCAAGCTCAAACGGCTGCGCCGCCCGACCGAGCGGCACATCCTTGCCGAAGGCTGAAACCCTCTGCTCATCGAAGCTGGATGGAATCAGCGGAGTCCATACCGGCCCCGGCGCCACGGCATTGACGCGGATGCCTTTGGACGCAATTGACTGGGACAGCGACCTTGTAAATGAAACGATCGCGCCTTTGGTTGCGGAGTAGTCAATCAGAGATGGATTTCCCTGATACGCGGTGACGGAAGCGGTACTGATGATGGAACCGCCCTGGTTCATATGAGGCAAGGCGGCTTTCGTCATATAAAAACAGCTGAACACATTTGTTTCAAAGGTGTTATAGAGCTGTTCGCAAGAAATCTGTTCCATACCGTTCTGCGGAAACTGCACCGCAATGTTATTGACAAGAACATCTATTTTTCCGAAAACGGACATGGCTTTGTCAATGACCTGAATCGCGCCGGATTCCTTGCGCAGGTCGCATTTCACCGCGGTGCACTGTCTTCCCGCCGCCTTTACCATTTGAAAAGTCTTGTCCGCATCCTCCTGCTCTTCCAAATAGGCAAATACAATGTCCGCGCCTTCCTTGGCAAAAGCGACCGCCACCGCCTGCCCGATCCCGCTGTCTCCGCCCGTAATGACGGCAACGCGGTTCTGCAGCTTCTGGCAGCCCCGGTAGGCGGGATTGTCGGTGACCGGCTGCGGATTCATCTGCTGCTGACAGCCCGGCTGTTTGCCCTGATGCTGGGCCGGAAAATCCATCGGCGTTGCCGCCGGGGCATTCTGATATGTGCTTTTGATGTCTGCCAAAATCATCAATCCTTTCACTTGTTTTTCCGGACAGAATCTGCCGGCTTAACGTCTAAAATAGTTTAGCCTTTTTTGCAAGCCCTATCCCGAAAAATAATGCCGCCCCTTTCGGGGCGGCAAGTGGAGAGAAAGTATTATGAAAAAAATTGGTTAATCCCCTTCGCGGGGAGACTTATAATCCATATTGATCTTATGTTCTCTTCTCTTTCGGAATAATCTTAGTATAAGGCCCCAATATGTCCGTGAAGTGAATCGAATATAAATGAAATAAGAAATATCTGTGAAGAAAGTAAGAATGAATGACTGATGAACATTTGAATGCTGCTCCCGTATATCGGGAAAAGGTATCGCGAATTGGAGGTTGCACATGGACAGAATTGCAGTATTGATCCCCTGTTACAACGAAGTGCGGACCGTGGCAAAGGTGATCTCGGATTTCCGGCGCACACTGCCGCAGGCTGTTGTTTACGTTTACGATAACAACTCGACGGACGGAACGGACCTTGCCGCCCGAGAAGCGGGCGCGGTTGTGCGGTACGAATACCGCCAGGGGAAAGGTCAGGTCATCCGCAGCATGTTCCGTGACATCGATGCCGAGTGTTATATTATCGCCGATGGGGACGACACCTATCCTGCCGAATGTGCCCGGCAGATGGCAAACATTATTTTAAATGAAAAAGCAGATATGGTAATCGGAGACCGGCTCTCCGCTACTTATTTTCAGGAGAATTCAAGGCCGTTCCACAGTGTTGGCAATACGCTGGTGAAAAGATCCATCAACTTCCTGTTTCACACGGACATCAGCGACATTTTGACCGGGTACCGCGCTTTCAGTTATGAGTTCGTCAAAACATTTCCGGTTTTATCAAAGGGATTCGAGATCGAAACGGAAATGACCATTCACGCTCTGGATAAAAATTTGGGAATTGAAAATGTCGTCGTGCCCTACCGGGACCGTCCGGCGGGCAGCGAATCCAAGCTGAACACGTATTCCGACGGGATCAAAGTACTGCGAACCGTGGTACGGCTGTATAAAAACTGCCGTCCGTTTCAATTCTTCGGATTTCTCGGCGGGCTGATGTTTTTGCTCGGCGCCGTCCTGATCGCACCCGTTTTCATCGAATATCTCAGAACAAGCCTGGTCCCGCGGATTCCCACCCTGATTGTCAGCGGTTTTCTGACGCTGGGCGCGCTGCTTTCCATTTTCTGCGGAGTAATACTGGACGTTCTGGCTCAGCAAAACCGACAGGACTTTGAACTTCGTTTGAATGAGTTTCACGAGATTCGCAGAATGAAGCACCACAAGACGAATCATGAAAATTGATCCTGACGGCCCGAAAACATCAAAAAAGCCGTCTCCCGAAGGAGGCGGCTTTTTTGAGTTCGATCTTACTCGATCACCTGGACATTGGCAGCGCGCAGCTTGCCGTTACGGGAATCCGTTTCAGTGTCATAGGAAACCTTCTGACCTTCGGAAAGAGTTTTATATCCGTCAGCCTGGATAGCGGAAAAATGTACAAACACATCTTCGCCGCCGTCGTCGTTGGAAATAAATCCATAGCCCTTTTCCGCATTAAACCATTTTACCGTGCCTTTATTCATTTCGAAAAGCACCTCCGATATTAGTATGTCCTAATGTGAAACTAAAAACTCACATCCAGCGCAAATCATTAAACGTTCAATGACTTACATAAAGATGTGAGTTCCATTGGCACATTTAGAAGACGGTACTCATTTTAACATAGAACCCGTTCTTTGTCAAACTGAATCTTATTAAAGCCTTAATTAAAAATTCCGTTTAATGTGCGGCAAGCCGGAGAAACTAACGAAAAAGAAAGGAGTATAAAATGGAACAGAATAAATCAAGCAAAGAAAACGAAGAACCAAGGCTGAAACTGAAAGACGATGTTTCTTTCATGGATGAACAGCCGGCTGCTTCCGCCATGGAATGTACCGGCCTGATGCCGTCTCTTCCCGCGACGGAAGACGAAGCCGAAAACTATTCCAATATCTATTCAGTCCCCGCGCCAAGGCAGATAGACGACCCGGAAATCCGAAGGAAGCCTCTTCGTCACCATAAAATCGGCGGAAAAAAATCCTAAGCCGAATTTTCCAAGCCGGTCCCGCAAAAACGGAACCGGCTTTTTAAAAAAGCGCAAAAAGAAGCCGCCTCGCCATAGCCTTACCAGCTATTTTGAGACGGCCCTAGAATTTACAACGTCAGCCCCAATGGGTGACGGTCAAAGTACGGGATGAAGAATTGCGGAAAGTTATTTCATGCTTTCCTCGTATTTCTTGACCATGTTCTTTACCATCTGGCCGCCGACAGAACCGGCTTCCTTCGTGGAAAGATCTCCGTTGTAACCCTGTTTCAGGTTCACACCGACTTCGGACGCAGCTTCCATCTTAAACTTATCCAGAGCTTCACGAGCTTCCGGAACAACATGTTTGTTACTGGACATAAAAGCAACACTCCTTCATTCAATCTTATTTCATTTCCCTTGCGTTTGCTTTACTATTTTGCGTTGTGATTTCTTTTTTATGAATGTAAATTTTTTCAATATCTAAAGATTATATTCCTTGAATGAATCCACGCCCGCAATCAGCAAAGCGGCGCATACCATAAGCAGCTGGTGGGGACTGATGAGCGTGTTGAATTTTGCGTTAAAATCGTGCGGCTCCAGCACCTGCCCGTCCAGCGTGTTCAGTGTTCTCTGAAGACTCAGAGTCGCCGTCCCGTCCTCCAGCCCCGCTATACTCAGGGTGTCCTTTGGGCTTGTGCCGCAGGTAACCGCGGT
Source organism: Caproicibacter fermentans (assembly GCF_014303955.1). Lineage (NCBI taxonomy): Bacteria > Bacillati > Bacillota > Clostridia > Eubacteriales > Acutalibacteraceae > Caproicibacter > Caproicibacter fermentans. The sequence goes on from NZ_CP060286.1 coordinate 1,286,158, forward strand.
AGCTTCGGATCCTTTCAGCAGTGCTGCCGCATTGACGTTTTTTGATTCCAAAACATAAAGGAACCCCGGAGGGCATGGCAGCGGTTTTTGGGGTGGAAACCCATTTTTGAAAAGCACCATCCCTCTTTTCAGGCCGATTTCAGGTAATTTTTCGTATTCATATAAAAAATATTCCGGGGAAGAACCGTATTCCGAAACACGGTTCGGGCCGGAATATCTTACCCCTCCGTATTGTGGAAGTGCAGAAATCAGCGCCTGCGATACGGACGTGTCGTTCAGGTCTCCGCATAAAAAAATGTTTACCATGAATCATACGCCCCTGTTTTCAAAATTCTGAAAACAGTATTTACCTGCTCCGCTGAAATATGTAAGGTAATTGCCCCCAAATCGTTTTGGAGGTACTTATTTTTTTGACGGGGAATTTGGAATCTGCATTCCGGCCGGGTCAATCGTGTAATGATCCTTTGCAATCAGCTGGGAAACCGGAACAATGGTATATCCCTCCGACTGCAGTGTTTTTAAAACAGCCGGCAGCGCCGCGGGCGTGTTTTTGGCTCCGTTATGAAACAGAACAATGGAACCGGGTTTTACCTTTTTCGTTACGCGGTCAATAATCTGTTGCGGAGTGGGGTTTTTCCAGTCAAGAGAATCAACAAAAGATATAAAATTAACATTTGGGCTCTTCTAGGAATTTTCTGCAAATCCGCAGACGCGGCTGTCATTGTCCTGTTCCTGTTTTCCAGATTCAACGTCCAGCGTTTTATCCTATTCCTTTTCCTGCTGCTCCGCGGCTTTGCGGGCCGCCTCCCTTTCGTGAAACTCCTTGTAAATTTCGCAGATCCGCCGGTACGCGACCCGGTCGTCCTCCGGAGTTCGGTTCGGATTATGTACAACCTCACATTTCAGCGGCAACCCTATCACCCCCGAATCATTTTTATGTCCATCTGGTTGTACATCTTTCCGATAAATTTAATCCGGCTTTGCTTTGGCAAAGACGCCATGATCGATGCTGAAGAGTACTGTCATTGAAAAAATAATAAAAAATCGCAAAATATTCTCGTTTAACCACGCCGTTAATGATAAGATAAAGCCATTAAAAGTCTGTGCGAAATCGCAGCTTTCGTAACAGTTGATTCCCTGTTAGGAAATGAGCAAAAAAGAGCCCGTCACCACAGATCGTGACAGGCTGTTGGAAGATAACATAGAGCTTTTTAAAAAGTTGCCGATGGACAGAAAAAGCAGGCGCCCGACTCCCTTCGCTATCTGGTCGAGCATCAAGGGAAACCTACCGAAACAGCGTCTTAAACCGTTACTATGTATAAACCAGGGCCCCACCCTTTCAGCGGCCGCCTGAGAGGGCGATCCCATATCGGAGGATTTCAGAAATAGCGATAAAAAAACCCGCGCCGCAAACCCGGCGCGGGGGATTACTGCTCTGATTATTTGCTCTTCTTGAACAACGGAACTATTTGAATGCTGGCATCATCGGCCCATTCAATCAGGTCATTTACCGCGTTGCGGGTTACTTTCGTGTCTTCTTCCACGCTGGAAAGGCGCTCATCTATGGAACCCAACCGTTTTTCCATGGAACCCAACCGTTTTTCCATGGAATCCAACCTTTTTTCCATCGAATCCAAACGATTCCCCATAAAATCGAAACGTTTTCCCATAGAATCCAGTTGCCCGTTAATAGGCTGCAATTTCAAGTCCATAAGTTGGGCAATTGAATGCAAATCATTTTTGTCCAGCATGATAACACCGCCTTGTTCGTAAAGTATATCATTCACTCCTGCAAATTTCAAGATAAAAAAGGATTGAGATTGCTTATGATCGCCATTTACGCCCGCCAGTCCGTCGACAAAAAAGATTCGCTGAGCATCGACGGCCAGATTGAGCTATGCCGCAAAGAATGCAGCGAAGAGCCGGAGGTTTTTGCCGACCGCGGATATTCCGGCAAAAACACGGACAGACCGGCGTTCCAGAAAATGATGAAAGCCGTCAAGCGGGGAGAAGTTGACAAAATCATCGTTTACCGCCTGGACCGGATCAGCCGTTCCATCACCGACTTTGGGGCAGTATGGGATATGCTGAAAGAACACGGAACGGAATTTGTGTCGGTCAATGAAAAATTCGATACCTCCACCCCCGTCGGCCGAGCAATGGTTTATATCATCATGGTATTCGCCCAGCTTGAGCGTGAAACGATCGCGGAGCGAATCAAGGATAATTACTACCAGCGCGCAAAACGCGGCGTATACCCCGGAGGGCCGGCTCCGTTCGGATTCTCCGTAAAACGCACCGTATTGGGTGGAAAAGCCGCCTCCGTCCTCGTTCCCAACGAACACATCAAGACGGTCGAAGAAATTTTTGAGCGTTACGCTTATTCCGGGGTTTCGCTCGGCAGCATCGCCGCCCTGCTGGTCAAGCAGGGGATCACCGGAATCGGGCGCAAAACATGGGACAATGTGTCCATCAGCAGGATTCTTCACAATCCCGTTTACGTCAAGGCTGACGCCGACGTGTATTACTTTTACCGCGAAAAGGGCCTTGTCCTCTTTAATGAAATCGACGACTTTACCGGTAAAAAAGCGCTGTTCATCTGGGGCAGGCGGGACCGCGGCGCGAATAAGTACGCAAATCTGGACGAACAGCTTATCGCCCTTACCGCGCATGACGGAATCATTGATTCACGGACTTTCCTCGCCTGCCAGCGGAAGTTGGACAGCAATCGGCAGCTGAAGCGAACCGGATGCGGGAAATATACCTGGCTTTCCGGTCTGGTCAAGTGCGACCAATGCGGCTATTCGCTCAGGGTGATTCATACGCGCGGATATCTATATTTTTATTGCTCCGGTAAATCCAATCTGCACCTATGCGACGCAAAGCACACGGAGAGCGTCCGGGAAGTCGAAAATGAAGCCGCTGCACAAATTCAGGCGGAACTGGATCGCCTTGCAGACGCGCCTGAAAAGGATGAGCCGGTCGACAGCCATAACGCTGAAAAAATTGAAGTCGCCAAAATCGACGGTCAGATTGAAAACCTGATCGACCGTTTGGAAGAGTCTAATGAAATTACCATGCGTTATATGAACCAGCGTATCGCGGCTCTGGACTCCCGGAGAAGCGAGCTGCTGAACCTCATCAATACCGTTTCGAACCGCCCCCGTCCGAGTGTTCCGGATGTGCCGTTCGCAGAGCTGGACTTCGACGCGAAGAAAGCTATTGCTCACATGCTTGTCTCCCGTGTGGAGGCGGGACCTGAGCACGTGAAAGTCATATTTAAATAGTTAAGTACAACCTTTCCTTCCCTAAAAACAGGCGCGAAAAAGGCATCCGTTCAAAACGGATGCCCCATAATATTTTGTCCCGTGTTACGCCCGGGTTATCGACTGCTATCCCTGCTTTTGTTGTTTAGTCCTTAAAACAGTTTAAAATGACTCCAACGCCGAAATTAAAGCCTTCGGTTTGGCATGAAAAGTTAGGCTTGTTGAATATTTCCAACTTTTGTAGTGTAGCACGATTCATTGCTTTTGTCAAATAAAAAAAGAAACGGACGAAGGCTGTCCACATGATATTGATCAATTTCAATCTTTGAATACTATATGTTGATAACTCGGTTGAAATTGTGGATAGGAAAGAATGGCATTAAAATTTGCATTTTAACAAAAACCAACTTAAAGTTTACATAATCTTGCTTGCATTTGCACGTGTTTCAGCATATGATGGATTATAGAAAGGAGGAAAACCATGGGCGTTATATATGAAGTTATAAAACTTCCGGAAAAAGATAAGAAAAAATTTCTTGAAGGGATCATCAATCAGGAGGCATTTAAAAAATTTAATCCTGAAAAAATCAAGAGCCCAAAAGCAGGGGCCGGCAAATAGTACAAGAAACCGTGACGATAAAGTTACGGATATTTTTTTGCTCTTATTTCCTTTTATAGCTCAGCGCTGACCCGGGCGCGCCCTCAGCTGCAAACGAAAGTTTTTTATTTCCATATAATGTCATTGATTTTTTCACAGGGCTGTGGTATACTCTAGGAGTATTCTAAAATGTACGAAATGTCTCACATTTTTTGTAAGTCATTCACATTGTTGAAGATTTACAAAAAATGTGAGTTTTTTTTACGCGGCGGATACAATTTAATTTAATGGAGGTACCTGTTTATGAATAACGGTACAGTAAAATGGTTTAACGCAGATAAAGGCTATGGCTTTATTTCCAACGATGATGGCGGCGAGGATGTTTTCGTGCATTTCTCCGCTATCCAGTCTGACGGTTATAAATCATTGGAAGAAGGCCAGAAAGTAGTTTACGATACTGAAACGGATTCCCGCAACGGAAAGCTGCGCGCGTCAAACGTACGTATCGCATAAACCTCCGTTCCGCCCTATACGGGCGGTTCTTTTTCTTATTTTAGGTCGTCTAATTTTCGCCAAAACCGTTTGCTGTTTTGTTTGATGTAAACAGTGAATCTTTACGGAGGTCGAACATGAATCAAAACAACATCGTGGTTCTTAAAAGCAAACTTACCGTGTATACGGTCTGTTATCAAGAAGCGAAAAGAACCAAAGACCTAAAACGTATGATTCTTCTTGCGCCTATCATAAGCGACCTCCAAAACGAGATCGGAATTTTGGAAGAGTAACCTACGGGGGTGTTGCAAAATGAAAATTTTGCAACACCCCCGTTCATGTTGAAAAGTGATCTAAATACGAAGCTTTTGTTGAAAACTTTGCGAGACAAATCGTCGAAATAGGAATAGCAATGCTAAGCTCCGCCGTAAAGCGAAGCTGAAAAATCAATCATTTTCTGTTTTTCTGGAATCTACTCTTTTTGAAGGCAAAACAAATGTGTTTTTAACCTTCCTGTGTTGCATTTCGCACAGAGCTTGTTCAAGTTGTAGCCCATGCACAAAAGGTAAAGCTCCGTTGAAATGTTTGCCCGGCCCCGGGTAAGAAAGCGCTTGAATTTGCGGTTGCTTTTCAGAACGCCGAAGGCCCCTTCCACCTGGATAGAGCGGTTCATCCGAAGCGTAATTCCACGTTCGGTTTTAATGTTTTTCCGGGAATCGTCACTCAGGCGAACCAAATCCGTTTTCACTCTCAGTTCTTTCGGCGTGCCGCTTTTTGCCTTGCAGCAAGCTTCACGGCACGGGCAGCCGACGCAGCTATCGCACCGGTAATACGCCGTCGTTGGGAAATATCCCTGCCGATTCCGCTGCGTACTTTCGTGATGGAAAAGAAGCTTTCTGCCGGCCGCGCAGACATAGCAGTCTTGCTGTTTGTCATATTGCATATTCTCCCGGCGGCCGATCTGCTGCCTGAACTTTTTGCTTTTTTGTGCTTCGTAGTTGATGGGTTTGATGAAGCTGGTCTGCCCGTTTCCCTCCAGATACAGGTAGTTGTCCAGACTTTCATAGCCCGCGTCCGCCACAATATCCCGGTAGCGTTCCCCATGCTGCTGTTCGAGTCTGCGCAAAAAGGGTCGCAGCGTCCCGCTGTCCGTCCGGTTCGAAAAAGCCGCGGCGCCTGTGATGTACTCGCTGTTCACGGCAATCTGCACATTGTAGCCCGGTTTGAGCTGCCCGTTGCGCATATGGTCTTCCTTCATATGCATAAAGGTGGCATCCGGATCTGTTTTGGCATAACTGTTACGACTGTTTCCCATTAAAAACAGCTTCTTCTCATAGCCCTCCCACTTTTCCAGCAATGTAAAAATCTTCTCATACGCCCGCTGCCGGGGCGGCTTGCGGCGACCGGCTCCATGTACAAAATGAATTCCGTTTTTCTCACAGGCCGCCTTTTCCGATTTTACCAATTCACGGAACTTTTTCAGGGTCACATTGCCGGAAATTCCACGGCTTTCAAATTCCTCACGCACGGCATCCTTCACTTTGGCCAAATATTTCTCCGTCGTCTTGCGCCAGACAAACGTGTAGCGGTTCGCCCGGCTCTCCAGCTTGGTGCCGTCGATGAATACCTCGTCGTGCTCCGTCTCGCCCATCTGTTCCAGGCGCCGGACAAATTGGTAAAACAAATCTTCCACCGCTTCTTTGGTGCGTCCGGTGCGAAACCTCGCAAACGTGCTGTAGTCCGGCACCGGTTCTCCATTGAGCAGCCACATGAAGTCCACGCGTTTCCGGCAGGCCTCCTCCAGCTTTCGCGTCGAGTAGATGCCGCACATGTAACCGTACACCAATACCTCAAAGATGATCCGGGGTTCAGCCGCCGATTTCCTTCCCTGTGAAGAATAGGCGCGATACAGTTCCCTGTAATCCAGTTCCTCAAGCTGCGCGCTGGCAAGCCGTACCGGATCATCCTGCGGTATTGTTATTTCCATATCCATTGGGAGCGTCAACTGTTGATTTTTTCGCTCAAATCTGTTATGCTCTAAGAGCTTTTTATTTTCTTTCACAACTAAATTTTAAAGCAAAAAGCCGGAGCTGCCAATACCTTTTCGTATGGTTGCTCCGACTTTTTTTCGTGCCGTTTTGCAACACCCCCTTGTTTGTTTATGCTCTGCTTTGGCTGAAAGGGAAATATCTCCATGAAAATCAAAAGTTATAAAAAGGACTCGCCTGACTTTAAAAAAATTCAAGAAACGCTCGCCGCTGAATGGCAAGAGCGGCTCAAAAACGACTCACCAGAAAATCCTTTGAAAAGTAAAAATACAGAATGCAACGATTCCGACTGATCAGCCGCCCGTTTCGGGCGGCTGATTTTACATTTCGGACGAAAGGCTGCTGCATAAACATATTTATTCTTATATCATATGGTTCAACGTCCCATTGAACCGGATACATATTTAAATCCTGGGTGGATTTTACCACTGCATTATTGTAATCGCCGTATGGAGGCCTGAAAAGAATCGGGCTGACGCCTGTAACCGCTTTAATTTTATCATTGCAGGAAACAATCTGCTTTTTCATATCGGTTTCAGACAGCTTCGGCATATGGGGATGCGTATCGGAGTGGTTGCAGACTTCATGCCCCGCCGCCGCCAAAGCTTTTACAGAGTCCGGATATTTATCGACCCATGCGCCGACTACAAAAAAGGTCGTTTTCACATTGTATTGCTTTAAAATATCAATCAGGGTCTGTGTTTCCTCATTTCCCCACGCCGCGTCGAATGATATGGCGATTTTCTTTTCCTCCGTCTTTACATTGTAAATCGGAAGCAGCCGCTTGGCAGACGAGGCCTGTACGGCCTGCACGCTGCGAACTCCTACGGCGGCTGCCACTACGACGGCCAAAGCGCAGAACAGAACGGTGAGAATCCTTTTACGGGTAAAAGTAATGACACGCATAGTCTATTTCCCCTTTCTGTTTCAAAATATATGCGTATTAAGATAACATAAAACCGGTTTATCCGAAAATCCGTATTCTGTAAGGCGCGTTAAGATCCAGAAGGTCGTTTTCAAGCCATTGCAGGAACATGTTTCCGCCAAGCATATTGACGGTGATAGCTGCCGATCTGTTCCGGATCCGTCACCATACCGCCGAAAACGGCTTCCAGCGATCCCCGGATCACCATAACGATAGTTCGCAGCTCGTGGGAAATATTTGCCGTGAAATCCTGCCTGAGGCGATACAGTTTCTGGCTTTCCCGTCTGGCCGCCATGAAAAAGGCAGAGGCTCCGTTTGGGTTTCCCAAACGGAGCCTCTGCCTGCTTATTCCGTATTTTTAATTTCTTCCCGGAGGTCTTCAATATATGGTTCCAGCTTGTCCTTGCGTTCCTGATCATTTTCCTTCTCGGCCGTGTGATAATAAGCCAGGAACACCCTTAACTTGCTTTGCAGCGCAATCTTAGAGTTCACTTTCATTTTAGACCTCCCGTAATTCAATTTGATCTTAAAGTATTGTTTACATAATAACATAAAATTATGAATTTTTTATGAACAATTTAAGAGCTAACCACCCAGTGTTACATCACAATTCTGATACCACCGCAGAGCCTCATAAAAATGTGAAGGCTTAAAATCAGGCCAAAAATCGTCTATGATGTAAAAATCCGCATAAACCGACTGCGCAGGCAAAAAGCCGCTTAAACGTCTCCGCCCGCCCCACCTGATGATCAGATCCATTCTTGGAATTCCGGACGATTTGATCCGCCCGTTTTGTGCAAGGCCGTTTATATCCCACTCCCAGTCATAATTCACCAGAAAATTCAGATTGATCGTTCCCTTGCCGAAGCAAACCCTTCGGTTTGCGTATTTTTTCAGCTCCGTTGGGAAAGCAGGCGATTCCGCGTTTCCCACGACCAGCAAATTGGCGTCTTTGCCGCTTAAAAGTTCGACGGCATCCACACAGGCCTTCGTAAATGAGTCGCGCTGCTCTTTCGCCCTTTTATTATTGTCTTTGGTGAAGCCGTAAAAGGTCGCCTCTTTCACGCCGCATTCCAGCAGCAGACGATAAAGCTCAAATCCCGGCTGAATGCCGTGCCCATACCCGTCTTCTTTCCTTAATCCGTTTCTTTGGGCCCATCTTCTGTTTCCGTCCGGAATGATGCCGATGTGGGCGGGTATTCTTTTAAACTGTTCCATAAAAATCCCTTTAATTAAATCAGGAAATTATTACCAATCTGATTAATTCCTTATAATTCCTTTCAACTGATAACATTTTCCAGGAAATGATAAAATAGTGTAAAAAGGGGATGGACTTGTGATTAAGCTTCTGGACCATGAAAAAATTGATTTAAAGGCATTGGAAATCACAGACATTGTGGACATTGTCCTGTTGCAAAAATTTCAGGATAATTTCGCCAAAGGGATGAATTGCGCGAGCGTCACGGTTGACCGCGGCGGGAATCCGGTCACCCAACCCAGCTCTTACACAAAGTTCTGCACCGAATTTATACATAAATCCACAATCGGAGACAGACGCTGTGCGGAATCCCATCATCAAATGGGCTTAGAAGCCGCCAAAACCGGACGCCCCTGTATCGGCAACTGCCACGCCGGTCTGATCGATTTTGCGGCTCCCGTCATGGTGGGCGGCGAGCTTGTCGGCACCGTGCTCGGAGGGCAGTGCCTTGCCGGCAGCCCGGATGAAGAAATATACCGAAAGACCGCGCAGGAAATCGGAGTTAGCGAAGACGGGCTGGTGAACGCCGTTCATGAAATCGAAGCGACCAAATCCGAACGCATCTCGGCGGCGGCAGAAGTACTCTTTATTGTCGTAAATTCCCTCGCGCAAAGCGGCTACACAAGGCTGCAGCTGGAAACGATCGCAAAAAGACTTGCCGGCAAATTTGTTGAAATTTCCGCCACCTTGGAAGAACTCGCATCGTCTTCACAAAGTATTATGGGCGAGCAGGAAGATTTAAATCAGGAAATTGCACAGATAGGAAAATTTAATGCCGAAATCGGAAATATTCTTACGCTGATCAACAAAATAGCGATGAATACGAAAATCCTCGGCATCAACTCTTCCATCGAGGCGGCCCACGCGGGCGAATCGGGCGTAGGCTTTGCGGTCGTAGCCAGAGAGATCAAAAATCTTTCGGATAATTCCAAAGAAACAGCCAATGAAATTTCTTTGCTGACGGAAAAAATCAAAAAATCCATCAGCGAAACGGTAACCCATTCCGAAGTGACCCTGAGCACATCTCACGAGCAGGCAAAAGCGCTGGAGGACGTCTCCAACGCGGTCCAGCAGATCGTCCATCTTGCGGATGAACTGGACAACATGCTGAAAGACAAGGACGAACTCTAAATTTCCATAAAACAAGGATGCGCCGCACGGCCAAACAGCCGCGCGGCGTTCTTTTCGTCAGCCTTCTTTTACAATTTTCTCAAGGCAGTGAATCAGATCCTGAAGGCTGCGGATCTGAACATTCTGCTTCATGATCTCCGATTTCAAATCCTCTGACAGAGAATTAAATCGATCCTTCATTTTTGGGTCAATTTCAGTCATAAACACGATCACCCCGTCGATTAGCATTTCCCTTTCTTCAGAGAAAAACCATAAATCGGAGCGATCGCCTCCCAAAATAAAAATATTACATCCCGTGCTTTACGCGATCCCGCTCCTCGGCGCGTTTGGCGTTGTTCCAGCGGTCCATGGTCCCGACCAGATACCCTGTGATCCGGCGGATCCTCTCAAACGGAACCTGCTCCAGCTCATAGGACAGGTTCACATAGTCGCCGTCCGGCTCAATCCGCAGGGATTTGATGACTCTGCCCGGATTCTTCTGATTGACATACTGAATATAGTTATTGACCTCTGATTCTGCCAATCCATTCCCGGTAACCGTTACATTCGTCTGCATCTTCAAACAGCCTTCTTTCTTAATCTGTTTTCATATCATACAATATATTGACTGAATCGTCAATAGTAAATCTATATATAGTTTAACAATCTGCCGTACAAGCCCAAGGCTCCGGTCCATCCTGCCGGCCTTCGCCTAAAATTTACGAAAACTTAACGTTGTGAAACAAAATTTATGGTATGATATGGCTCTATGATTAGCCCAACTGACGCAAACTGTAACGACGATCCAATGATCAGCATCATAGTGAATTACATCCGGCCAAATTACAAAGCCCCGCGAGGTTTTGCTCTCGTCGTCGAGACGGACAGCCAAAGCTTGCTGATAACAACCGAAACGGGCAATTTTACTGAGGAGGGATTTGGTGGTCAAAAGAGCCCTGAAATCCGCCATCGGCGTCAGCCTTGGGGTAGCGATTGGCGGCACCGTTCTGCCCAGGCTTTTGCGCCCATGGTTTTACAACAATACCTATCCGCCCCTGTGGATTCATGCACTGCTAAATTTCAGTTTCGCTTACGCCACATGTTTTTTGATAGATCTTTTCGCTGAGTGGATCAAATCAAAAAGGAAAAGCTGAGGTTGAGGCTGCATCAAAAGGAGGGCCGTACCCGTTTATGCGGGTACGGCCCTCTCGCTGCATTGTTATGGAAATCAGTCTTTTGCTTTTGTCGCAACTTCTTCCGAAGCCTTTTTCACGAATTCAGAGAGGCTCATGGCGCCCAGGTCGCCGCTCTTGCGGCTGCGAACGGAAATTTCCCCGGTCTGAGCTTCCTTTTCGCCGATTACGAGCATGTAAGGAATTTTTTGAAGCTGCGCTTCGCGAATCTTGTAGCCGATTTTTTCATTGCGCGTGTCAAGTTCCATCCGCAGGCCCGCCGCGGCCAGCTCATCGGCCACCTTCCGGGCATATTCCTGCGTGCCGTCCGAAATCGGAAGCACCTTGACCTGAACCGGAGCGAGCCACAGCGGGAACGCTCCTGCATAATGCTCCGTCAAAATTCCGATAAACCGCTCGATACTTCCGAAAATAACGCGATGAATCATAACCGGGCGGTGCTTTTCGCCGTCGGCGCCGGTATAGGTCAGGTCGAACCGCTCTGGCATCTGGAAATCAAGCTGAATCGTGCCGCACTGCCAGGTTCTTCCGATGGAGTCACGCAGATGGAAGTCGATCTTCGGGCCGTAGAACGCGCCGTCGCCCTCGTTGACAACATAGGGCTTTCCGTTCGCTTTCAGAGCGTGAATCAGCGCGTCCGTCGCCATATTCCACTGTTCGTCGGTTCCCATGGAATCTTTCGGGCGCGTGGAAAGCTCAAGGTTGTATTCGAAGCCGAATACTTTGTAAAAACTGTCGATCAGGTCCATCACGCCGAGAATTTCGCCTTCGATCTGTTCCGGCGTCATAAAGATGTGAGCGTCGTCCTGGGTAAAGCAGCGAACGCGCATCAGGCCGTGCAAAGCGCCGGAAAGCTCGTGCCGATGCACCAGTCCCAGCTCCGCCACGCGCTCCGGAAGGTCGCGGTAGGAATGCAGCTTGCGCTTATAAACCAGCATTCCGCCGGGGCAGTTCATCGGCTTGATGCAGTAATCCCCGTCGTCGATCTTTGTCGTGTACATGTTGTCCTTATAATGATCCCAGTGCCCGGAGCGAAGCCAGAGGTCTTTGCTCAGGATGATCGGGGTGCGAATCTCCTGATACCCGTGCTTCGCGTGCTCCTCGCGCCAGAAGTTTTCAAGCAAGTTGCGCAGGACCATGCCCTTCGGCAGAAAGAACGGGAAGCCGGGGCCCTCGTCGTAAATATCGAACAGATCAAGGTCGCGTCCCAGCTTGCGGTGGTCACGCTTTTTCGCTTCCTCCATCATCGTCAGGTACGCGTCGAGTTCGGAGGCTTTCGGGAACGAAATGCCGTAAACCCTTTGCAGCATCTTATTGTTTTTGTCCGCGCGCCAGTAGGCGCCGGTGCAGTTGGTCAGCTTGACCGCCTTGACCTGACCGGTTGTCATCAGGTGCGGGCCGGCGCACAGGTCGACGTAATCGCCCTGCCGGTAAAAACTGATTTTTTCTCCCTTACCGGAATGTTCCCTGATCAGCTCCACCTTGTAAATCTGGTTTTCCTTTTCCATCAGTTCGATCGCTTCATCCGGGTCCAGCTCGAACCTCTCAAGCGGCAAATTCTGCTTGATGATTTTTTTCATTTCGGCCTCAATGGCGGTGAGATCCTCCGGGGTCAGCGTGCGGGGCAGATCAAAATCATAGTAAAAGCCGTTTTCAATCGCGGGGCCGATGGCAAAGCCCGCCTCCGGGAACAGGTGCTTCACCGCCTGCGCCATGATGTGGGAGGTGGTGTGCCAGTAAGCGCGTTTTCCCTCGGCGTCGTCAAACGTCAGAATCTCCAGGCTGCAGTCTTCGTTCAGCGGCGTGCGCAGATCAACCGTTTTTCCGTCGATTTTTCCGGCGCACGCGGCCTTATAAAGCCCGGCGCCGATGGATTTCGCAACCTCAGCAACGGTTGTTCCGCTTTCATAGTCGCGAAGGTCGCCTTTTAAACTGACATGAATCATCGTGTTACACTCCTTTGAAAAATAAAAAAAGCCCCGCCCCAAATCCTGGGGCAGGGTATTGATCCTGCGGTTCCACCCAATTCGGCAAAAGTCATGCTCCTGCCCTCCTTGCGGCCCGATAACGGCGGCAGCCGGCGCACCTTTTGCTATTTTCGCTTCGGTGTACACTCGGAGGCGGTAGTCTTCGTCCATCCTGCTGCATACGCTTTCAGCTCATAGCGCACGCTCTCTGAAGCGGGGTCCCGGACGAGGCTTCCTCGTCAACATTTTCGGCTTTTTCAGTTTTCATAAATCTATGAATAAAAGATCTTTTGTAATGATTATTATAGTAACACCTTATGCATAAAATGTCAACGTGGCATCCGCATTTCCGAATGATACTGCGATCATTTTGCAGCATGTCCTAAATTATGAAAACCCAGGAAGCATTTCTAAGCAAATTTCTTGACAGACCGGCATGGAAAGTAATACAATTATTTTCATGATGCAATATTTTGCATTTTATGGGATAACGCACCCATGATACCCAATTTCTATGATTTATTAAATTTTTATTATGAAGAAAAGGAAAAGGAGGTGCCAAAATTTGACTGTTACTCTCATTACCTGTATTATCGCTGTCGTCGCAGCCGCCGCCGTGGCCGCGGTTATTTCCTTCCTCGGGGGGTCGCTCACCGCAAAAAGATTGCGGAATATACCATCGGTTCGGCGGAACAGGAAGCAAAGCGGATAGTAAGCGATGCGATCAAGACGGCGGAAGCGAAGAAAAAGGAAGCAATTCTGGAGGGGAAAGATGAAATCCACCGCCAAAGGACGGAATCCGAGCGCGAACTGAATGAGCGCCGGAAAGAAATACAGCGGCAGGAACGCCGCATTCAGCAAAAGGAAGAGACACTTGACAAAAAGACGGAAAGTCTGGAGGCCAAGGATGAAATCCTGAACAATAAGCTGAAACACGCGGAGGAACGCCTCGGCGAAGCGGAAGCTTTGAAAAAGAGTCAGTTTGAAATGCTGGAACGGATTTCGGGTTTCACCAAGGATCAGGCAAAGGATTATCTTCTGAACAATCTTGAAAATGAGTTAACTCATGAAAAGGCTGTCAAATTGATGGAATTCGATCAGCAGACGAGGGAAGAATCGGAAAAAACCGCACGGGAGATTATTTCGACCGCAATTCAGCGCTGCGCCGCGGACCATGTAGCGGAAGCCACCATCTCCGTCGTACCGCTGCCGAATGACGAAATGAAGGGCAGGATTATCGGCCGCGAGGGAAGGAATATCCGCGCGATCGAGACCATGACCGGCGTTGACCTGATTATTGACGACACGCCGGAAGCGATTACTTTGTCCTGTTTCGAACCGGTCCGCCGCGAAGTGGCGCGCATCGCCCTGGAACACCTGATCGCAGACGGAAGAATCCATCCCGCGCGGATTGAAGAAACAATCGAAAAGGCTCGTCGAGAGGTGGACGCCACCATTAAGCAGGAAGGCGAGCACGCCGTGATTGAAGCCGGCGTCAACGGCGTACACCCTGAACTTGTTAAGCTGCTGGGACGGCTGCGTTACCGCACCAGCTACGGCCAGAATGTTTTGAACCATTCCCTTGAAGTCGCCTATCTTGCCGGCATGATGGCAAGCGAACTCGGGCTGGACCCAACCGTTGCGCGCAGAGCCGGTCTGCTGCATGATATCGGCAAAGCGCTGGATCATGAAATCGAAGGTTCCCATGTCGACATCGGCGTCGATATGGCTCGCAAATATAAGGAAAGCGACGCGGTGGTACACGCGATACAGGCCCATCACGGAGATGTTGAAGCCAAAACGATCGTCGCCTGTCTGGTTCAGGCCGCCGACGCAATCAGCGCGGCCCGCCCGGGGGCAAGGCGTGAAAACCTGGAGAACTACATTAAGCGCCTGGAAAAACTGGAGGCCGTTGCCTCCTCGTTTGACGGGGTCGACCGGAGTTACGCCATTCAGGCGGGCCGCGAAATCAGAATCATGGTAAAACCGGAATCCGTCGGCGATGACAAAATGGTGCTTCTGGCACGGGATATCTGTAAAAAAATCGAAAGTGATTTGGAATATCCGGGCCAGATAAAGGTTACCATAATCCGTGAGAGCAGAGCGATTGAATACGCAAAATGAAATTTCATCCGTCAGCTGAAGCTGCGGTGCAGACTCTGGCACAGGAGGAACGTCTCTCCTGTTCAAACATTTGGAACGAAAGGGGAACAGAGTGCTGTTCCCTCTTTTTTATCCATCTTTGGGGGTAATCAAGTGAATATATTGGCAATCGGAGACGTGGTCGGCAGCATCGGCTGCAATTTTCTGCGCAGTCATCTGCCGGCCGTCAAAAAGATGAAAGGGATCGATCTGGTCATCGCGAACGGGGAAAACTCCGCCGACGGCAACGGACTGACCCCCGCGTCCGTTCATCATCTGTTCGACAGCGGCGTGGATGTCATTACATCAGGCAACCACAGCTTCCGCCGCAGGGAGAGCTACGATCTTTACGATTCCTGCCCGGCCCTGCTCCGCCCCGCGAATTTCCCCTCGTCCGCGCCCGGAAAAGGTTTTGAAGTCATCGATCTCGGGCGGATTCAGGTAGGCGTTCTGAATCTGATCGGCGTTGTTTACATGGAAAGCATGGAATCCCCCTTCGACGCGGCCGACCGGATTCTCTCGGCGGGCGTGCCGAAAATCACACTGGTTGATTTTCATGCCGAGGCGACCGGAGAAAAACGTTCTCTTGCCTATTACCTAGACGGCCGCGTTACGGCGGTTTTCGGCACGCATACCCATGTGCAAACCGCAGATGAAACCATTCTCCCCGGCGGCACGGGGTATCTTTCGGATCTGGGAATGACCGGTCCGATTCAATCCGTGCTGGGGGTCAAACCGGAACTTATTATTCAGAAAATGAGGACGAAAATGCCGGTTCGTTTTGATCTGGCGGACGGCGACTGCCGGATTGACGGTGCTGTTTTTTCCATCGATGAAAAGACAGGAAAGACGATTTCCATCGAAAGGCTACAAATCTTATGATAAAGTTTGGCTATATTGCTGTCTAAATTTAGATTTTATAATTATTTTTTATAAAATATCTTGCAAAAACTTTTTTTTCGATTTATGATGTTACTATTAAAAAAGTTGGAGGATAGCTTATGGAAATCTTAAAAGTGTCGTCAAAATCGGCGCCTAATTCCGTTGCCGGCGCGGTTGCGGGGGTCATCCGGGAATCCGGCGCGGTGGAAATCCAGGCCGTCGGCGCCGGCGCCACCAATCAGGCTATCAAAGCCATAGCTATCGCGCGCGGTTATCTGGCACCATCGGGAATTGACGCAGTATGCACCCCGGCTTTTGCAAGCGTCACAATCGACGGCGAGGAACGCACCGCAATCAAGCTCATCGTAGAACCCCGGTAATACATGCCGATATCCTCACTTTACGTGGGGATATCTTTATTTTTTGCTTTCATTCCGGCAAATTATTAAGATTGAATCCAATGGAAGTGTATGGTATAATAGACGATATGAAACCGGATCGAACCGGCTTTTAACCGCTGTTAGAATTGAGGGAGTGCTGCCAAAGTGATAAACGGGATTGATTTAAAAAACGCTATCATATCCGGTGCAAATAATATAATCCGCTATAAAACATCGGTCGATGAGCTTAACATTTTCCCTGTCCCGGATGGAGATACGGGAACCAATATGTCCATGACGATGGGCTCCGCCGCCGCGGAGCTGGCTAAAACAACGCCGAGTTCCGTCGGGGAAGTCGCAAAGATCGCCTCCGGCGCCCTTCTGCGCGGCGCGAGGGGAAATTCGGGCGTCATTCTTTCCCTGCTGTTCCGCGGATTCGCGAAGGGCGTGGAGGGGATGGAGGAAGTCGGCGGCTCCGACCTTGCCACGGCTCTCGGCATTGGCGTGGAGGCCGCGTATAAAGCGGTCATGAAGCCGACCGAAGGCACGATTCTGACCGTTTCACGGATCGCATGCGAAGCGGGAAAGGCCGCCGCGCTTGACGGCGATGACCCCGTAGCGGTATGGGAAGCCATTTGCAGAGGAGCACAGGAAGCGCTTGCCAAAACTCCGGAGCTCCTTCCCGTTCTGAAACGCGCCGGCGTTGTCGACGCCGGGGGCAAAGGCTTGTGCCATATTTTTGACGGTATGCTGAGCGTGTTCCGCGACCACACCGTGATTTCAAACGAAACGCCGGAGGCGGAAGGCGATCAGCCCGGCAGGGACAGGACGTTGGACAGCGACTTTTTCCGCAATGCGGCCGCCGAATTCGACGAAGTGATTCATTTCACCTACTGCACTGAGTTCATTATCGGAAGGAACTCCGAATGCGCGAAAGACCCCCAGGACCTTCGCACCTACCTTGAGAGCATGGGCGACTGCGTCCTTGTTGTGGACGATGATGAAATCATCAAGGTTCACGTACACACGGAGGATCCCGGCAACGCGCTGGAAGCGGGCCTTGCCTACGGGCAGCTGCTGACGGTAAAGATTGATAATATGAAAGAGCAGCACCGGAAAAACGCCGAGGAAAACGAAGCCGCCAAAGCAAGGTCAGCGGCTCCGGAACCGGCGGAGCCGGTGGAAGAAGTCGGTTTTGTGGCGGTCGCCGCGGGCGAAGGGCTGCAAACGCTTTTTTCCGACCTTGGCTGCACTCAGGTGGTCAGCGGCGGGCAGACCATGAATCCAAGCACCGAGGAACTGATGGCCGCAGTTCTTGCGACTCCGGCGAAGACCGTCATCATTCTGCCAAATAACAAAAACATCATTCTGGCTGCTGAGCAGACCATTCCTCTGATTCAGGACCGGAAGGTGATTGTACTGCCGACCCGGACGATTCCGCAGGGCCTTTCCGCACTGCTGGCCTATAATCCGGACGGAAGCGTCGAAGTCAACACCGTCGGCATGATGGAAGCCGCGTCCGGCGTTGAGACCGGCACCGTGACGTTCGCGGCCCGCGACTCCGAATTCGGGGGAAAAAGAATCCGCGAAGGGGACACGCTGGGGTTGGTGAACGGCAAATTAAGCCTGATTGAAAAAAGCAAGGACGTGGTTCACGCCTGTTCCAAGCTGACACGCTCCATGGTGGGACGCGGAACCTCGTTTATCACGCTGATTTACGGCGCGGACGTGACGGAGGAAATGGCGAACGACGCGTATAACCGCATCAAGGCCAAAGTCAGCGGCGATATTGAAATCACCCTTGTCAACGGCGGACAGCCGGTCTACTACTTTATTGTTTCGGTTGAATGACAGCCATGCCCGCCTGATTCGGCAAAAAACGTTTTGCAGGTGGTAAAATGGCCAGCTTATACGGACAGGAAATACAAACACTGAAAGGCGTCGGCAAACGGCGCGCGGAGCTTTTTCGAAAGCTCGGCGCGCCGTCGGTCGGCGCTTTGCTGCGTCTGTACCCCCGAGCCTATGAGGACCTGAGCCACCCCTCACCCATCCGTACCGCTCCGCTGGGAACGCCCTGCGCCATCCGGGCAACCGTGATTCAGGCGCCCCGCGAGACTCGAATCCGCGGGGGAATGACGCTCTACAAGGCCCGTGCGGATGACGGGGAAAGCACTCTGGAACTAACCTTTTTCAACAACCGTTTCGTCATGAACCTGCTGCGGGAAAACGAAACCTATCTTTTTTACGGCAAAGTTACCGCTAATTTCCTCAAACGGGAGATGGCTTCGCCGGAGTTTTATCCGGCTGAATCCTGCCCCCAGGTTCTGCCCGTCTACCGCCGGACAAACGGCCTTTCCAGCCGGATGATCGGAAACGCGGTCCGCGAAGCGCTCCGTTTGCTGCCGGACCCGATCCGCGACCCGATTCCGCCGATGCTGCGAAAAGAGCATTCCCTTCCCCGCCTGGATTTCGCTCTGAAAAACATTCATTTTCCGGGCGACATGGAGTCGCTTGCGCTGGCAAGAAGGCGGTTGATTTTCGAAGAGCTTTTGGTTTTGCAGCTCGGTCTTTTGAAAATCGGGGGCCGTTCCCGCTCCAGAAGCCGGTTTCAGCTTCAGAAAGACTTCACAGCGGAATTTTACAGTCTGCTGCCTTTTTCGCCCACGGAAGCCCAGAAAAGGGCCGTTCGCGAAGCAATGGCGGACCTGCTCGGCGGTTTCCCGATGAACCGCCTGATTCAGGGGGACGTCGGTTCCGGCAAGACGGCCGTGGCCGCCGCCCTGTGCCACTCCGCGATTCGAAACGGCATGCAGGCGGCGCTGATGGCCCCGACGGAAATTCTCGCGCGGCAGCACGCGCAAACGCTTTCGGCACTGCTGTCCCCCGCGGGAATCCGGGTCGGCCTTCTGACCGGCTCTCTCCCCGCCGCCGAAAAGAAGAAGCTGCGCGCCGCGCTTGCCTGCGGTGAAATCGACCTGCTGATCGGCACGCACGCGCTGATTTCGGCCGAGGTAAAATTTCTTCGGCTGGGTCTTGTGGTTACAGACGAACAGCACCGGTTCGGAGTCACCCAGCGGGCGGCGCTCGCCGCGAAAGGCGGCCGCCCCCATATGCTGATTATGAGCGCGACGCCGATTCCCCGAACGCTCGCCCTGATGATTTACGGCGATCTGGATCTTTCCGTACTGGACGAGCTGCCGCCGGGCAGGCAGAAAACGGAGACCTACGCCGTAACGCCGGATTACCGCACTCGCGTTTTCAGCTTTGTTAAAAAGCAGATTCAAAAAGGCAGGCAGTCCTACATCATCTGCCCCACGATTGAGGAGGGCGGCAGCGATATGGCAAGCGTGACGGCTTATACGGAGCTTCTGAAGAACAAATGGCTGCCGGACTGCAGAATCGCCATGCTGCACGGAAAAATGAAGCCAAAGGAAAAAGAAGCGGTGATGGATCGGTTTTCCCGGGGGGAAACCGACGTTTTGGTTTCCACCACGGTCGTGGAGGTCGGGGTCGACGTGCCGAACGCCACGGTCATGCTGGTCGAGAACGCGGAACGCTACGGCCTTTCCCAACTGCATCAGCTGCGGGGGCGCATCGGGCGCGGGACCCACGCGTCAGCCTGCATCCTGATTTCCGCGGCACAGAATGACGAGGCTCTCGCACGGCTGAAAATTATGTGCTCCACCTCCGACGGGTTCCGCATCGCGGAGGAGGACCTGAAACTCCGCGGACCCGGAGACTTTTTCGGAAACCGGCAGCACGGACTTCCCGATTTGAGAATCGCGGATATGATGGCGGATATGGGCCCTTTGCAGGAAGCTCAGTCGGTCGCGAAAGAAATATTCGATTCGGATCCGGAGCTCTCCCTGCCGGAGCACCGGGGGCTGCGGGCAGAAGTAAGGCAGCTCTTTGAAAACTGGACGGATTGATATTTTTAGGCTGCGTTCGAAAAAACGCGGCCTTTTTTGATAGATTTGCACGGGCGCGTGCGAATTGTAAAGATGAGCGCGCCAATTTTGCAGGGAACGGCAGAAAAGGAGATAACATGTTTGATGCAAAAAGGATTAACCGTGAAAACTTTGTGGACCGACTGAAAGCGCGGGACGAACGGGCACTGGATTACGTGATCGATTCCTACGGCGGCATGATACGGTCCATTGTGCGAAAACGCCTGTCTGCTCTGCCGAACCAGTGGGAAGAGTGCGAAAACGACATTCTACTCGCGGTCTGGAACGAGATCAGCCATTTTGACAGCACAAAAAGCAGTTTCTCCGGCTGGCTGGCGGCGGTGTGCCGGTACAAGGCCATCGACTGCCTGCGCAGAAGCATAAAATACCGGAACGAGCTTCCTCTGAATTACGAGGAACTGGATTGCTCCGCCGCACCGCAGTCGGAATCCTGCAGTGAGGTACGCGAAGCGGTCCTGGATTTGCTCCGGGAACTGCCGGAAGAGGACCGCAGGCTGTTCTGGGACTGCTATGTCTGCGAAAAACCGGCCGACCAGCTCGCGCGGGAGCGGAACATCAAGGTATCCGCCTTATATAACCGTTTGTCCCGCGGAAGAAAAAAACTGAGACAAGTTAGGGAGGTAAAACCATGAAAAACATTTACGACCTGCTTAATGATGTGCAGGAGGGAACAGAAGGATATGAAAACCCGAAGCTGAACCGTTTTGAGAAAAATAAAATGAAGAACGGGTTTCGCCGCGCGGCGGGATTCTCCGCTTCAAGGTCGAGAACCCGTTGGACGGCTGCGGCGGCGTGTCTTGTCTGCCTGATCGGATTTTCCCAGACGGCTTTCGCGAAAACCGCGGTCAGCGGAATTCTTCAGACCATCAATCTGGGGCACAATATCGTTTACCAGGAGGACCCGAACGCGGAACCTTCGAATCCGGAAATCTATGACAAAAACGGGAACCTGATCACCAGCATGCCGGAGGGCAAAAGCGTTGATATCTATGATAAAAGCGGCAAAAAGCTCGGCACTATTTCAAACGGTGACCAATCGGACAATCGCGTCACCGAAAAAGACTTAAGTAAAGCCACCGCTCAGCTTTCTTTTCAGCCTCTTCTGCCCGCGGCAATGCCCTCCGGCTACTCGTTTGATTGTGCGAAACTTTATTCAGATGAGAACGGAAAAATCAGCGGCGACTATATCGATCTGTATTATAAAAACGGAAAAAAGCAAATTTTTGTACAGGAAAGATCCAACACCCCTGAAAACGGCACGGCAACCGCCGGCACGAACGTGAAACAGCTGAAAATTAACGGACATGACGCAGCTCTGGTCGACGGTGGTTCCATTGAGTGGGAAGCCGGAAAGGCAAGTGTTTTCATTGCTACGCAAAAAAATATCTCCGAGCAGGATTTGATTTCGTTCGCGGAATCCTTTCAGCAGTCAAAGTAATTCCTGCGTTACGGAAATCGCGATGTAAGCTTAATCGAGTAGGAGGGGGCGAATAGCCCCCGGGCTCTCACACCACCGTGCGTACCGTTCGGTACACGGCGGTTCCCAGGTTTACACCTTTACAGAAGCATAGCAGTCAAGGAAGAACGTGTAGCCTGCTTTCTTAAGGCGTTCCTTTGATATAGCAAGCTTCACGATGGGGCTGTCGGCGGCACGCCGATAGCCTTTTCTCGTGTTTGCCATGATTCCTGCGTTTCTTTGGGTTACCCCGAGTTTTCGCAGGTTGCGGTATTTGTTCTTTATCGTTTTCCAGCATTTCCAGATGTACGTCCGGGGCCTCACTCGCAGCCATTCATCGATGGCTGTGAGCAGGGTTTTCATATCCGCCAGTTTGAAGTAATTCACCCATCCCGTTACGAACCGCCGGATTCGTACTTTCTTCCACTCATATCCCTTGCCGTTCAGCTGTGCGCTTCCCGCCACCGGGCGCGTTCGGGTCTTTCACCCGCTTGAGTCTGCCCATGCCGGGCACACTATTAAATGCTCCGGTTCTGCGGACCGCAGAACCGGAGCATTGCATTATTTTCTGAAGTGACGTTTTAACGGAGCTTCCCAAGCAGGAAGGATCTGCTGAAATACCGCATAATTTTTGTAGGTGACCTTTCGGTCGATATGTAAGGAGCCGAAAAACCACTTTTCGTAGCCGACCTGCTTTGTAATCTGCTCAAAAAACGCTTCGAGCTGGTTTTTCCCGCCCGCTCCGGGTTCTGCGGGAGCGGCGCCCATTCTGGGCGGCGGAGTATGCGTCACAATATAATCCACCCTTTTTCCGGCGGCCTTCAGGTTTTCCGCGCCCTCGCGCATCTCCTCCATGGTCGGCATTTCCCTCGCCCACCATCTGCCCGCTTCCATGCGGAACTGCTTCTCGGTGCTCTCGCCGCCGCCGAACGCAAAAACCTTTTTCCCCTCGATTTCATAGACCTGGCCGCGGAGAAGGTGGTACAGATTTCCGCTGATCTGCCGGACTTTTCCTCCGTTCCACTCGGAAATCGGGTAGCTTTCCAGCAGGTCGAAATTTTCATGCGCTCCGTCCAAAAACAGGATGCGGTATTTCTTTTTGCCAAGCTTTTTCAGGGCCTTCTCCTCCCGTGCTCCCCCGTCCCAAAGAAAGCCGAAGTCCCCGCAGACGATCAGCGTATCACCCGCCCTTAATCTGCGCATCTGCGGGGAATCGAAACGGCTCATTTCCCCGTGCGTATCGGCGGTTAAATAGATCATACCGGTCTCCTCCATTATTTTATTCCCAAAGGGAACGCAAAGAATCGTTTTTTATGTGGCTTAGTTCTTTATCTTTTCGGAATTGGCTGTTATACTAAAGATAAGATCAACTAAAATAAATACGCGCCTAACCGGCTTTATTATCATATCACATCGGAGGCAAAATTTCCATGAAAAAAAGCTAGCGTCCCTGTTTTCCGTTCTGCTCGTCTGCTGCGTTCTGTTCACCGCCGTTCCCGCTCAAGCCGCGAGTTTTCCCGTCGACTTCGACACCTCCTGCGCGGCGATCGCCCTGGTGAATCTTGACACGGGAACCACCGTTTACCAGAAAAATGCGGACACCCGCAGGGAGCCGGCTTCCCTGACTAAAATTATGACCTACATCATCGTCAGCGAACATGTGAAAGATTTGCAGGGAACTCGGGTAACGGTATCCAAAGAAGTGGTCGACCGGCTGCTGGGAACAGGCAGCTCGATGTCGAACATCAGAGTGGGCAATGTGCTGACGGTTTATCAGCTGCTCAACTGCATGATGGTTCCCTCCGGAAACGACGCGGCTCTGGTCCTGGCCGATTATGTCGGAAACGGGAGCGTTGATAAATTCGTCGAGCTGATGAATGAAAAGGCGAAGGCTCTGGGCTGTAAGGGTACGCGTTTTGCAAACCCGCACGGGCTGCATAACGACCAGCACTACACAACCGCGAACGATCTGGTGAAAATTACCCGCTGCGCGATGAGCCTGCCCTACTTTATGCAGATCTGCTCCCAGACACGCTATACCTACAAGCCTGTCGGCGGGCCGGACGCGGGGAAGCAGATGCCGACGCTTTCCACGACAAACCTTCTCATCGACAAGAACGCCCTCGGCGGGAAATATTTCTACACCTACGCAAAAGGCATCAAAACCGGACATACGGACGAGGCGGGCTACTGCCTGATTTCGACCGCTTCCGCCTATGGCTACACCTATCTCTGCGTAGCGCTGGGGGCGCCTTCCGTCGACGCCAACGGCAAAGCGGTCACGGCGCGCGGCGAAATGCTCGACAGCGCGGCCCTCTACCGTTGGGCGCTGACAAAGCTGGAACTGAAAAAAATCGTCGGAACCGACCAGTCCCTGGGGGAAGTCAAGCTGAACTACGCCTGGCAAAAGGACAGCCTGCTGCTTTCAGCGGAAAAAAGCTTTTCCGCTATCCTGCCGAAGGACGTCTCTTCGAGCAGCATTATCATCAATAAAACCGTCCCGGACCATGTGGACGCGCCGGTGAAAAAGGGAGATGTCATCGGCAAGGCGACGCTCAAATACGCCGACCAGACGCTTGCCACCATCAACCTGGTCGCGTCCGAGTCCGCCGAGCGAAGCGAACTGCTGCACATGACCGACGTGGTGAAGTCGATTTTCACCTCCATTTGGTTCCTGATAATCGCCGCCCTGATTATTCTCCTTGTGGTCATTTATATTATCCTGACACTGATTTATAACCGAAAAAAGAAAAACATGCGCAAAGTGAAGAAATACAGAAAAATGTAATCCGCCTCATCGGTACCCAAAAGAACCGGACGCAGAAACGCCTATTCAGGCGCCTCTGTGTCCGGTTCTTTTTCCGCTTCCGCCGCGGGCAGAACAAGGGAAATTCTCGTTCCGATTTTTTCGCGGCTCAGGACCTCCATGTGTCCGCCGTGACGCTCGACGATCCACTTTGCGATAGAAAGCCCAAGCCCCGCGCCGCCGGTGGCACGGGCTCTGGATTCGTCGGTGCGGAAAAAGCGATCGAAAACCCTTGGAACCGCGTCCGGCTCAATGCCGATTCCATCGTCCTGAACCGTCAGGCGGACCTCCCGGTCCCGGCTCGCGACGGAAATTCGGATTGCGCCCCCGGCAGGCGTATATTTCACCGCATTGTCCACTAAAATCCGCATTGCCTGCTTAATCAGCGCCTCGTCCGCTTCGATCGGCGCAGGCTCCGCCTGAAGCAGGTAATCGTGCCCTTTGTCAATCATCTTCGTTTCGCGAAATACCCGTTTTGCAAGGACGGAAACGTCAAACCGCTCTTTCTGCAAAAGCATCGTATTGTTGTCTCCACGAGCCAGAAAGAGCAGCTGCTCCACCAGCTGCTTCATATTGTCCGTTTCGCTTTTGATTGCCTCTATGGACTCCTGAAGGGCTTTTTCGTCGTTCTTCCCCCAGCGGTCCAGCAGGCTGACGTACCCCTGAATCACGGCGATCGGAGTGCGAAGCTCATGGGAGGCGTCCGAGACAAAGCGCACCTGAGCGCGGTAGGATTCGTTGATCCTGTCCAGCATCGAGTTGATGGCACCCGCAAGGTTTTTGAGTTCATCCTGCGTGCTGTTTACCGCAATGCGGGTGTCCAGGCGCGACGCGTTGATCCCGTTGATTTTCCCGGCGAGCGTCTCGATCTCCTCAGGCGTAAACGGCCGGGACTGGTTCAGTCTGCGGGCCGTTTCGGCAAGCTCGGCAATCGGACGCAGCGTTTTTCGGATTCTTCCCGCGCGCGACCGCAGACCGAAAAAAAGCAGCAGCAGCTCGGCGGCCAGGAGAAGGATTAAAACCGTTTTCCCCTGATGAACCTCGCCGCTTAAATCGACCGTGACGACGCAGTCCCGCCCGTTTTTCCGAAGAGCAAGCGCGTAAGCCATTCCGTCAAGCCGGTGAAGCAGGGAAGCGCCGCTGCTTTCCGGGTAGGTCAAATAGCGCTCCCCCGACAGCGACGGGTCATAAAACAGCCTGCCGAGAAAAGCCGGTATCGCCGTGCCGTCC
Source organism: Caproicibacter fermentans (assembly GCF_014303955.1). Classification (NCBI taxonomy): domain Bacteria; kingdom Bacillati; phylum Bacillota; class Clostridia; order Eubacteriales; family Acutalibacteraceae; genus Caproicibacter; species Caproicibacter fermentans. Next base: position 1,311,879 of record NZ_CP060286.1, read on the forward strand.
GGCTTTGTGCCGCCTTCCCTCACCGTCACTCCGCCGCTCTGGAAAACGTCCGGTTCATTGCGTTCAAAGGCGGAAACCGCGAGGACGGCGGCGCGCTCCGCCTGACCGGCCGAAACAAGGAACAGAGAAGCGGTAAACAGCAGATCGAGCGCCAGAAAAATTCCGATCATTTCGAAGAAAAAAACCGTGTTCAGCCGAAATACGATCGACCGTCTGGCGCGGTCCTCGGGAGGCTCTTTTCCGGTTTTCGGCGTATCATTCTTCATCTTTTATCACATAACCGACGCCGCGTACCGTGGAAATCAGCCTGATTCCGTATACGTCGTCGATTTTGGAACGTAAAAAACGGACAAAAACGTCCACGGCGTTGGTCTCCCCTTCATACTCATAGCCCCAGACATTTTCCAGCAGGACTTCCCGCGACAAAACCACGCCTTTGTTTTTCATCAGGTAACAGAGCAGATCGAATTCGCGCTTGGTCAGCGGAACGGAATTTCCGTTCACGGTTACTTTCCGGCGCGCAGGATCCAGTACAACGCCGAAAGCGGAAAGCTGTTCGCTTTCCGCCGGTGAGCTTTTTCGCAGGGCGCTGCGAATTCTGGCAAGGAGCTCTTCTGTTGCGAACGGCTTTGTAATGTAATCATCCGCGCCGCCGTCGAGTCCGGAAACTTTATCCATCGTACTATCCCTTGCGGTCAGCACGATCACCGGAACATCGAAAGAGCGGCGGATCCTTCGCAGGACCTCCATACCGCTCATTCCGGGAAGCATCAGATCCAGCAGGATCAAGTCAAAGCCGCCTGTCTCGGCAAGCTCCAGCCCGGTGCGTCCGTCCGCCGCCTTTTCAGTCGCATAGCCCTCGTAATTCAGCTCCATTTCGATAAACCGCGCGATCTTCTGCTCGTCTTCCACAATCAGAATTTTCCTGCCCAACCGATTCACCACCCGGCACTCAATTATTTTTTGTCATCGCAGATCGATTTTTTCAAATCGTCCGTCGCGTTCGCCACGCTGTCCATGGCGTGATTGACGGAATCCTTGCCAAGGTCCGGCCCCTGAAAGCGATAGCGCAGACCGAAGAACAACCCGACTATCATCAGCGGAAGCGAAACCCAGAATGCGAAAACAAGCAGCAGCACAAGAACCGTTACCGGAATGGAAGCCTTGCACTCGTTTCCCTTCAAAACCTCAAACGTGTTGCTGTTTCCCTTTTGGATCAATTTGAGGCAAAACCTGCCGATCCGTTTCAGCAGCCCGGAAAAGCTCTCTCCCCTGTCCGCTCCACGGAATTCACCCCCGCGCCTGTTTTTCGCTGTCGCGCGGAATCTCTTCCGCGCTGCTGTAAAACCCATTTCCCCGGGGAGCTTTCACTTTGCCCTGCTTCTCCAGATAAATCAGCGCTTCCAAAAGATCGCCGCCGGTAGCTTCCAGCGCCGCCTTCGCCTCATCATAGCTTACATTCGCCCGTTCCTTCAATTTTTCAACCTGCTCCAAAGTAACCATTTGATTTGTTCCTCCTTCGTTTCTGTATCTCTAGAGTAACAGGAACGACTTTAAGGACAATTTGAGGATCATTAAAATAGGATTAAAAACATTGTACGAAAACTTTTATTATTTTGCAAGACCAAACAGAAAAAGGCCGCCCCAAACAATCCACAGGATTGCCGGGGCGGTTCTTTTTTCCCGTTTTATGGTACAGGAGAACAACAGATGAACGAAACTTACTTTACTTCTACTTCTGCGCCTGCGCCTGTAAGTTTTTCCTTCATTGCTTCCGCGTCGTCTTTGGAAACGCCTTCCTTGACAGCTTTCGGAGCGCCGTCAACGAGTTCTTTCGCTTCCTTCAGGCCAAGGCCCGTAATCTCACGAACAGCCTTGATAACCTGAATCTTCTGCGCACCGGCGGACTTCAGGATAACATCAAATTCGGTCTTCTCTTCTGCGGCGGCAGCGGCGGCAGCCGGAGCGGCGGCAACAGCAACCGGAGCGGCGGCGGATACGCCGAATTCTTCTTCAAGAGCTTTGACGAGCTCGGAGAGCTCAAGAACCGTAAGGGATTTTACATCTTCAATCAGCTTTGCAACTTTATCAGACATAAGATAGAAACCTCCAAATTAATATATTTTTTTAAGCGGATGCCTGTTGTTTTTCGGCGATTGCGTTCAGAGCAACCACCAGTCCCTTGATCGTACCGTTGAGAACGGTGACCAAACCGGTAATCGGTGCGTTCAAGCCGCGAAGAGCCTGAGCGACCAGTTCCTCTTTCGAGGGCAGGGATGCAAGAGTTTTGATTTCGTCAGCGGTCGCGGCCTTCCCGTCAATAAAACCGGCCTTGATTTTAAAAGTGTCGCTCTTATCGGCGTAGCCCGCAAGGATCTTGGCCGGTGCGACATAATCTTCCGAATGTACGGCAATGGCGGTTGTCCCTTCCAGAACACCTTCAAGACCGGAAATACCGGAATCCTGCAGCGCCAGACGCAGAAGAGTATTCTTGACGACCTTGTACTGGCAGCCTGCTTCACGCAGTTCCTTGCGAAGCTTGGTGTCAGCTTCCACCGTAATCCCTTTATAGTTTACGATAACGCCCGTATGGGCTGCTTTCAGGCTTTCAGAAAGCTGGGAGACAGCCTGCTTTTTCCCTTCCAAAATCTTTTCACTTGGCAAATAGATTCACCTCCGTTGTTTCAGATCAACACGCAACGTAAAAGGCCTTTCCCGCTGCCGCAGAAAAGGCCTTCAACACACAAATGCATATCGAACCTTATTCTCGGCAGGCCGGAAAATCCATTAAGCATACAGCGCCTGCTGTCTTTGAATAAAGAAAAAACTATTGTTTTCAATTATTATAACAGAGAAAACAGTGAATGTCAATAAAAATCAAACGCCGAATTTGTTCGGGTTAATTTTCACGCCGGGGCCCATCGTGGACGCGACAACGCAGGACTTAATATACTGGCCCTTTGCGGCCGCCGGCTTCGCCTTGACAATCGCGCCGAGCAGGGCGTCGAAATTCTCGCGGAGCTTCTCGCTGCCGAAAGAAACCTTGCCGATTACGCAGTGAATAATATTGGACTTGTCGAGCCGGTACTCGATCTTACCGGCTTTCGCTTCGGTAATTGCCTTTCCAATCTCGCGGGTAACGGTTCCGGCCTTCGGGTTCGGCATCAGTCCGCGGGGACCGAGAATTTTACCCAAGCGCCCGACCTGGCCCATCATGTCGGGCGTGGTGATCAGGACGTCAAAATCCATCCAGTTCTCGCTCTGAATCTTCTGAACCATTTCCTCGGCCCCGACGTACTCGGCTCCGGCCGCTTCGGCTTCTTTCGCCGCATCGCCTTTGCAGAGCGCGAGCACGCGCACGGTTTTGCCGGTTCCGTTCGGAAGAACGATGGCGCCGCGCACCTGCTGGTCCGCATGGCGGCTGTCAACGCCGAGCTTTACGTGAATTTCGACGCTCTCGTCAAATTTTGCCGTGCCGGTCTTTACGCAAAGATCAAGGGCCTCATTCGCGTCATAAAGGCTGGAACGATCAATCAGCTTTGCGCTGTTGTTGTATTTTTTTCCGTGTTTCATTGGTTATCCTCCCTGTGAAGTGGTAAAATCGGATTCATACTTCCTCCCACCTGGGCCTTTGATCAGTCCGCGACTTCAACACCCATGCTGCGCGCGGTTCCGGCGACCATGCTCATGGCCGATTCAATGGAAGACGCGTTCAGATCGGGCATCTTGGTCTCGGCGATCTTACGGATCTGCTCACGGGTAATTTTAGCCACCTTGGTTTTGTTCGGCTGACCGGAAGCCGTTTCGATTCCGCAGGCCTTTTTGATCAGGACCGCGGCGGGCGGCGTCTTGGTGATAAACGTAAACGAGCGGTCGGCGTATACCGTGATGACAACCGGGATGATCATTCCCGCTTCGCCTTTTGTGCGCTCGTTGAATTCCTTTGTAAACGCCATGATATTAACGCCGTGCTGACCAAGCGCAGGTCCTACCGGCGGCGCCGGCGTAGCTTTGCCGGCAGGTATCTGGAGCTTAATAAAGCCCGTAACCTTCTGAGCCATTTTACTGCACCTCCAAAATTCGTGGTTGATGGCGGAACGGCTGCGCCGTCCCTCCCACAGGGGCGATGCCCCTCATAACAGGCGGGGAATCCGCCGTATTACCGAAAAATAAAATCATTCCATCGCCTGAGCCTGGTTCAGCTCAAGCTCAACCGGCGTTTCGCGCCCAAACATGGACACCGTAACGTGAACCCGGTTCTTTTCCTTGTCGACTTCTTCCACAACACCGACAAACCCTTCCAGCGGGCCGTCGATAATCTGGACCGAATCGCCGACATCGTAGGAAACCTCAATCTCTCTTTTCTCAACGCCAAGCCTTGCCACTTCCTCATCCGTTAAGGGAATCGGTTTTGAGGATGGGCCTACGAATCCGGTGCAGCCGCGGATATTCCGCACCACATACCAGGACTCGTCGGTTAAAATCATTTTTACAAGGACATAGCCGGGGAAGATCTTCCGCTCCACATCGCGTTTTTTGTCATCTTTGATTTCGGTGACGGTTTCGGTCGGAACCAGAATCTGCTGGATCAGGTCGTGAAGCTGGCGGTTTTCCACCGTTTTTTCAAGATTGGAGGCTACCTTGTTTTCATAGCCGGAATAGGTGTGGACCACATACCATCTTGCTTCCTCTGGCAAAGAAAACCCTCCGCTTCTTCAGATTATTTTGCGACGTTCATAATCAGCCCGAGCAGGTTGACCAGCAGCGTGTCCAGTCCGAAAACAAACAATCCGATTACGATAATGGTCGCCAGAACGACGCCGGTGTTTTTGAATACCGACCGCGGGGGTGGGCCAGACCATTTTCTTGGCTTCGCTTTTGGTTTCGCGAAAGAATTTAGAAATACTTTTGCCAGCTTTGGTAAAGAAGTTTTCTTTCTTTCCACTTTTATCGGCCATAATTTCTTTTGTCCCTCCGTCCGGATTACTTCGTTTCTCTGTGAAGCGTATGTTTCCTGCAGAACCTGCAGTACTTGGTCATCTCAAGCCTGTCCGGATCATTCTTTTTGTTCTTCATCGTGTCATAGTTGCGCTGTTTGCATTCTGTGCAGGCTAATGTTACCTTGGTTCTCATGACGGCACCTCCCGCTGTACGGAAAAAATTTTTAAGCCCCTGAAAGAAGCTTCGGCCTCCCTCAAAATAAACGGGCACAAAAAAATAACCCCTTTATCGAGGTATAGACATCATAGCACAATCGTTTTTTTCTGTCAAGTTTTTTTTAGTAATCATTTTATATTTTTTACACATTTTCCCATTTTGGACCGATTCTGAAAAAGGCGCGCAGCCGCAAAACGTTGAACCTTCTTTACGGCTGTGCTTTCCTTGTTTCGGAGTCATAGGAATCGTCAGCGGTTGAGCAAGGAATCCGCCGTGAATTTTTTCGGCTTCTTTTTCTTTTCCGGCTTTACTTTTTTCCCCTTCATCTTCAGGGCGGATTTGTAGCTTTTCAGCAGATCCTCGTTCATCTGGGCACGAACGCCCTCAACGGCCCTTTCCCCTTCGATCCCATTGAGGACGACAATCGTGATGATGGACCTCACGTCCATATCGCCCGCGATATAGAGGTCGTTCAAGAGCTGGCAGCAGCGCGCAATGCGGTCTTTTTCCGCCGGGTTGTTCACCAGGGCGTTGATCTTCGGAAGAAGCCGTTCCCTTGCAAACGTAACCGACCGGACGTCGCCGTAAACGGCTTTTTCTTCATTCAGCTCATCCTTCAGTTCGGGAAACAGCCCGACAAACCGATTGAAAAAGAACAGCGGATCGACGTTATTGTCGTCGTCCTTTTTGCGTTTTTTTCTCGCTTTAACCGCCGCCGTCTGCTTTGGGCCGGTGAGGGTTTCCGTAAAATCCTCCACAATACTCTGTGCCTGAGCCGGCGTGTCGGTATCCGGGTCGTAAAGCCACATGGAAAGGGTTTTCCACTGGCCGTTCGGCTCCTCGCCGTCCATGTCGCAGGTACGCAGCGTAAAGCGCTTGCCGTTCTCCTGATACAGAACGCTGTAGGCGGCTCCTTCCCCGAGGAATAGGACCTCGCGCCCTTCTTCCTTTTTTACTTCGCCTTCCGTTTTGCGGAACCCCTGGCCGTTCAGGGCCGTTTCAACACTGCCCGTCACCATTTCAAATACTTTTTGATCCATATGGTTCGTTCACTCCCGAATCTCAACTTTAACCTAACTTTTTATCTAAACTTTCCGTTCCATTTCCGTTCAATTTTTTGCTTACAGACAGTAATTATACTTGATTATACTACATAAACATTTTTTTGTCACCATACAATTTATAAGGTCCGTATTTCCGGAAATAAGCGATTGCGTGCGCGGCGGCGTTGTGCTATCATATATATTTGTAGAATTCTGTTTGCACAAAGCCTGCTTTTTTAAAAATGCTGCTCTGCAGGACTGTTTGCGGAATTGCAAAGCAGGTGCTGCAATGGAGGATGAAGGAATGAACCGTAAAAAAATTGCCGTCCTGTTTGGCGGCTGTTCTTCTGAACACGAGGTTTCCCGCGTTTCCGCGTATTCTGTGATCAGCAATCTTTCCAAGGAGAAATACGAAATCTACCGTATCGGAATTACCAAGGACGGGCGGTGGTATCTTTATGAGGGACCGCTGGATTCCATTCCCGACGGAAGCTGGGAACAAAGCGAACAAAAGCGTCCCGCTTACCTGACCCCGGACCGGGGAGCTGCCGGTTTCGCCGTGTGCGGGCCGGACCGAACCGAAATTCTGAAAGTCGACTGTGTGTTCCCCGTTCTGCACGGCAGAAACGGAGAGGACGGAACCGTCCAGGGCCTTCTGCAGCTTTCCGGACTTCCGTTTGTCGGCTGCGGAACCCTCAGCTCCGCCGTGTGCATGGATAAGGCGGTCACCCACACGCTTTTAGCCGGCGTCGGCATCAAACAGGCACAGTACCTATGGTTCTATTATTCCAGATATTTAAAGAACCCTGATAAAGTTCGCATTAAAATCGGCGCGAGGCTCGGTTACCCGGTTTTTGTAAAACCCGCGGGTTCCGGGTCCTCCGTCGGAGTCAGCCGCGTAAACAGCGAAGAGGAACTGGACGCCGCAGTCAGACTGGCTGCGACGGAAGGTGAAAAAATTCTGGTGGAGGAAGCCGTATCCGGGCAGGAAGTGGAATGCGCGGTACTGGGCAACGAAGAGCCGGAGGCCGCCGCGCTGATCGGCGAGATTGCCGCTTCCGCCGCTTTCTATGATTATGACGACAAATACAAATCCGGAAAATCGAGGCTGTATATCCCGGCGCGCCTTTCCGACGAAGTGACTCAGGAACTGCGCGCAATCGCCGTCAGAGCCTACCGTACTCTGGGCTGCCGCGGGTTTGCCCGAGTGGATTTCTTTGTGCGGGGCAAGACGGAGATTCTGCTCAACGAATTGAACACGATCCCCGGCTTCACCCCAATCAGCATGTATCCGAAGCTTTGGGAGGCCTCCGGTCTCTCCTACGGCGGACTTCTCGACCGGCTGATCGAACTGGCTCTGGAAAAAGCCTAAACCGTTCCTCATGGAACGAAACGGGCGGGAACGGAATCACCAATTACTTATCTATAGGAGTATAGAATGCAGGAGAACTATTTGATATCGATCAAAGGACGCCAGAGAGTCGACGACGAGACCGGAGAAGTGGAACTGACCACGTTCGGTTCCTATGTCCGACGAGGCGACAGCCGTTATATCGTGTATAAGGAATACACATCCGAGGATAAAAACACAACGAGAACGTCCATCCTGAAAGTAGACGGAGGAAACAAGGTGACGCTGATGCGCGGCGGTGAAGACAGCACCCGCCTGATTCTGGAACGCGGCAAGCGCCACCTTTGCCAGTACGACACCGAGTTCGGCAACATGATGATCGGCGTTTTTACCAGCCGGGTTCAGTCCGAACTCAATGATCTGGGCGGAAAACTGGAAGTCAGCTACACGCTGGACATCAACTCCAGCCTCTCCAGCCAGAACGAGATTTTCATCACCATCAAGGAGGCAAACAACAAGGATGTCGAAATTAGCGCTGCAGGCAACTGAACAACTGAGGGGCGCCATCCGCGAGGCCATGCAGAAGGCGATGGAGAGCGGGACCCTGCCCAAAGCTCCCCTGCCCGAATTTACCGTTGAAATCCCCGCGGACCGCACGCATGGGGACTGGGCAACCAACGCCGCCATGGTCGGCGCGAAAAGCTTTCGCTTCCCCCCGCGTAAAATTGCTCAGGCCATCGCGGACCATATCGACCTTTCCGGCACCTATTTCGACCGTTCGGAAATTGCCGGACCCGGCTTTCTGAATTTCTTTTTTAAAAGTCAATTTTACTCCGATGTTTTAAAAGACGTAATCGCCCTCGGCGACGGCTACGGCCGCAGCGATTTCGGTCAAAAGGAAAGAATCATGGTGGAATTTGTTTCCGCCAACCCCACCGGACCGATGCACATGGGCAACGCCCGCGGCGGAGCGCTGGGCGACTGCCTCGCCTCCGTTCTGGACGCCGCCGGATACGACGTCACCCGGGAGTTCTATGTAAACGACGCCGGAAACCAGATTGAAAAATTCGGGGCTTCGCTGGAAGCGCGCTATCTTCAGATTTATCTGGGGGAAGAAACCGTGGAGTTTCCGGAAGACGGCTACCAGGGGGACGATATCCGCGAGCGCGCAAAAGAGTTCGCCGGCGAAAACGGCGACCGCTTTGTCAAGGCGGATTCCGCTGAACGCCGCCGGGCACTGGTCGATTTCGCCCTTCCGAAAAATATCGGCAAGATGAAAACAGACCTGGAAAAATACCGCATTCGTTACGACGTCTGGTTCCGCGAAAGCACGATTCACGAAGACGGTGAGCTGCAGGAGACAATCGATCTTCTGAAAAACCGCGGCATGACCTATGAAAAGGACGGCGCGCTGTGGTACCGCGCGACGGCGCTCGGCGCAGAAAAGGACGAGGTCCTGATCCGCCAGAACGGAAACCCGACTTATTTTGCGGCGGACATCGCCTATCACCGCAACAAATTCTCAAAACGGGGCTTTGACCGCTGCATCGACGTATGGGGCGCGGACCACCACGGCCACGTCGCGCGGATGAAAGGCGCGATGGACGCCGTCGGGCTGGACGGCGGCAAACTGGACGTCGTTCTGATCCAACTGGTCCGGCTGGTGCGCGGCGGCGAAGTCGTCCGTATGAGCAAGCGCACCGGCAAGGCAATCGGGCTTGCCGATCTTCTGGACGAGGTTCCCGTGGACGCGGCGCGTTTCTACTTCAACCTGCGCGAAGCCACCTCCCAGATGGAATTCGATCTGGACCTCGCCGTACAGCAGGATTCCCAGAACCCGGTTTATTACGTCCAGTACGCGCACGCGAGAATCTGCAGCATCCTGAAAAATCTGGCGGCGGAAGGAATCTTTCCGCGCGACTGCACGGACGAGGAGCTGGCTCTGCTGAATTCGCCCGAAGAAATCGAGCTGATCCGCCATATTGCTTCGTTTACTTCCGAAATCGTCGCCGCGGCGCAGAATTACGATCCGGCGCGGATCACGCGGTATGTCATCGAGCTTGCGACATTGTTCCATAAATTTTACAACATGCGCAGAGTCAAGGGCGAAGAGGAGCCTTTAACCGCGGCGCGGCTTTTCTTGTGCCGCGCAACCATGACGGTCCTTCGCAATGTGCTTTCCATGTTTAAAATCACGGCTCCCGAAAGCATGTGAGCCGTTCAGAAATGCAGGTGTAAAGAAAGAAAAATGGAATTACTTGATCGGCTTCCTCTTCTTCTGGACCCGATTCCCGATTTTCACGCCGCCGGAATGCCGGCCGGCGCCGAACCAGAACTCTGGCTTACGGAGCACCCGGACGCGGCAAGGGATCTGCTGCGCGGATTTCTTGCCGCCGGGGCTCAGGTTCTGCGCGCGCCCACGCTGGCGGCGAACCGGTTCTGCCTGCCCGACTGCGACATCTCCGGACTGAACCGGCAGCTGCTTGACCTCGCCCGCAGCGCCGCCCGGCCCGGAATCCCCGTGGGCGGAGCAATCGGCCCCAGCGGTCTGTTTGTGCCGCCGCACGGCGAATCCGACTTTGACGATATTTTTGACGGATACCGGGAACAGATCAGGGCCCTGGACGAAGGCGGAGCCGATTTCCTTCTTTTGGAAGGATTTCACGCTCTTTCGGATCTTCGCGCCGCCCTGCTTGCCGCCCGAACCACCGGCCTTCCGGTGATCGCGCTGATGTCCGTTGATTCCGACGGGAATACCATGACCGGCGGAAGCCTTCTGCCTGGGCTGATCACCCTTCAGTCCATGGGGGCGGACGCGGTCGGACTCTGCTGCACCGCAGAGCCGGACCTTGCCGAACAGTTTGGGCGCGCACGGCAGCACGCGGCGGTGCCGTTTGCCGTCCGGCTTGAAGCCGCGGGTCTGTCTCCCCGGCAGCTGGCCGAGGCGGCCGTTTCGTTTTTAGACGCGGGCGTCGGATTCTTGGGAACGGGGACCGGGGCCGAGCCGGAACACCTGAAAGCCCTTGCGGAAATCCTAAAAGATTCCAGCCCCCCCATGCTGCCGGAAGAGCCAGACTGCGACGCCGCCGCCATTGAACAGGAAGCCTTTTTCCTGGGCGACGATATTATTCTAAGCGAACCGATCCGCTGCACCAGTTCGCTTGAAGACGACCTGATTGATCTGGACGACGAACAGGTCACCGCCGCGCTGGTAGAAATAACCGGCATGGACGACGCGGTTCTGCTCGGCACCGTCGGCGGCATGACCCGGCTGCCGATTGCGGTTCATGCAGATACTCCGACGGTTCTGGACGCAGCGCTGCGGTATTTTCAGGGCAGGCTGATCGTTGACTCCGACTGCCAGATTGAACGCGAAATATTGGAGCCGCTGGCCGCGAAATACGGCGCGATCATCTACTGAGCATCGTGCCTCCGCATCAATGCTCCGCCGTTTCCCCAGGCTCGGCTGAGTCCGGGCCGGAAGAGGGCCGCTCCGGCTCCATCCACTCGTCCCAGCTCAGGAAACCGAGGCACAGGGACGCAATCCCGAAAAAGCAGGCGACCACGCCGGTCGTCAGCGCCCAGTTTGTAATTCCGAACGGCCCGATCACCATGGAGATCATCGCGAGGACAAGCCCGATGTCGAAAAAAAGCATTGCGAGTCTTTCATTGCTCATTTCAGTTCCTCCAGTCCGTTTGCAAAATCAGCCAGCTGCGGAAGGGTCAGCCGCTCCGCCCGCGTTGCGGGGGGAATTCCGACATCCTGAAGCACCCGGAGCACCTGCTCCTTTTCAAGCCCCAGCCCAGAGGACACGGAGTTTAAAATCGTTTTTCTCCGTTTGCCGAACGCCGCGCGGACAAGGGCAAAAAAGCCTTTTTCACTGAGTACCCGAACCGCCGGTCCGCCGAGCACGTCCAGCCGGATCACGGCGGAATCCACATTCGGCCGCGGATAGAACGAAGTTCTGGGCACTTCGAACAGAATCTGCGGTTTCGCATAGTAGCTGACCGCCGCGCTCACGGCTCCGCAGTCCCGGCTGCCCGGCGGAGCACACAGCCGCCGCGCCGCTTCCTTCTGCACCATGACCGTCAGCGAGGACACGGGCAGCCGTTCCTCCAGAAACCGCATCAGCACGGGCGACGTGATATAATACGGCAGATTGGCGCAAACCGAAATTTTCATTGTGCCGAATTTTTCCTTCAACAGCTCCGCGAGGTCCAGTTTCAGCACGTCCCCCTGAACAATCTCCACATTCCGGCAGGAGCCCAGCGTTTCCCCAAGGACCGGCAGCAGGCCTTTATCCAGCTCCACCGCGACCACCCGGCCGGCCCGCGCGGAAAGCTCGCGGGTTAATACCCCGAAACCGGGGCCGACTTCCAGCACCCCTGTGGTTTCATCCGCTCCGCACTCCCGCGCCATGCGCGGGCAGACGGCCGGGTCGATCAGGAAATTCTGGCCCAGGGACTTTGAAAAGCGGAAGCCGTGCCGTTTCAGCACCGCCTGTATGGTTGAAAGGTCCGTCAACTCCATGCTGCTGATCCTCCGATCTCTCTTCTGCCTTTATTATAGCATACCCTGATCCGAATTTCCATTTCAAGCATTTCTGCGATTTACTGGGAGGACTTTTTATGAAGCGCACCGACAAGGCAAATTATTATCTCGACATTGCGGAGACCGTTCTGGAACGGGGGACCTGCCTGAGGCGCAATTTCGGCGCGATCATCGTCAAAAACGACGAAATTGTGTCCACCGGCTACACCGGCGCGCCGCGCGGCCGAAAAAACTGCATCGATACCGGAATCTGCGTACGGGAATCCTTAAAAGTTCCGCGCGGAGAACGTTATGAGCTGTGTCGTTCCGTCCACGCGGAAATGAACGCGATCATCAGCGCTTCGCGCGGGGACATGATCGGCGCCACGCTTTACCTGGTCGGCCGGGAGGCAGACTCCGGCGACTACGTTGCCCACCCCGCTCCGTGTTCGCTGTGCAAGCGGATGATCATTAACGCGGGCATCACCCGTGTCGTGGCGAGAAACACAGCCTCCGACTTCACCGTGACGGACGTGCAGGATTGGGTGGAAAACGACGAGTCCCTCGCCGGAACGTTCGGGTACTGACCCGCAATCGAAATCATCGGGGCTGTTGCAAAATGAATTTGCGATAGCAAATCGCACAACGGAATAGCCCTCAAAGCAAGAAAATGCGTCCTGAAACGGCTGACAAAGCCCGATCAAGGCGCATTTTTTGTGCATTATTTTTTATCAAAGCTGTTTTGCAACAGCCCCTTTTCCAAATGACGGTTATTTGCAAAACGGAGGCGTCTGCGCAAGTTCGGAATACAGCCTGCTGTATAGATCCGGCCGGAAATCCGGATAACCTGCTTCGTTATTCTGCACCAGGAACCGGGTCGCGAGCCCCAGATCAATCGTCGCGGTATACATTCCCTCTTCGTCGCAGCCGTCCTCATAGAACGGGATGCCCGCATAATAGTGCGGCTCCCGCTTATTTCTTGAGGGGCCGACGATACTGCTTCCGCCCCAGAACCAGTTTGTGAGGTCCGGGCCTCCCAGATTCGAGGAAGCGATGAACACGCCGTTCATGACCGAGGCAACTTCCAGCGAAGCCTTTGCCATAAAACGCCCGTGGCAGTGGGCGTGCGCCGTGCAGTTGACAATCAGCCTGGCGCCTTTTGCCACATAATAGCGCATCAGCTCCGGAAAATAGTAGGAATCAAAACAGATGGACACGCCGACGGGTCCCCAGGGAGTTTCCACCAGCACCGGTTCTTCGCCGCGCAGCGCCCAATTCGGCTCTGGCTGCGGAAGGTGAATCTTGCGGTACACGGCGCACAGTCCCTCCGGTGAAAAAATCGCCATGGAATTATAGAGTCCCTCCGGGGACCTCTCCGGCATGCCAAGAAACGCATACACGCCGTACCTGCGGGTCATCTCCGCGATTTCATCCGTAGCGGGGCCCGGAATTGTTTCCGCCAGACGGGCCTGCATCTTTTCTTCCTTCGGCGTCTCAGCCACGTCGTCATAACCGGTCAACACCATCTCAGGCAGGATGACCATGTCGGATCCCCGTTTGCCGGCGCATTCGATAAAACCTTTGATCCGGTTCAGATTTTGTTCTTTCTGCCCCCAAGCGGCGTTCATCGTGACAACCGATACCGTCAGCACATCCCCGTTCATTCTTCTTTTTCCTCCCGGTTGCCGGCCCTGTCCGCTTCGTCCCGCTTCCCAAACGCGCGGTCGGCCGCCTCCCGCGCAAGGTCAACCAGAATTCTTTCATTGTCGTCCCCGTCCTTTTGCGGTCTGGGCGGAATCTCCGCATAGACCTCCCCCACTCTGGACCGCATCCACAAGCCCGGGATGATCCTCATGGAATATCCGCAGCCCGGCTCGGTGATCCAGTCGTAAAACTCCGCGCGCGGAAGCCCGTACGCCGCAAGGATGCTCATCAGCACCCCGCCGTGCGCCACAAGGACCGCGGAAGTCATGCCGGAACGCATCAGACCTTCCGCAATCTTTTCAAAGGCCGCGCAGACCCGCCGGGAAAACGCCGCGCCGTCCTCTCCGTTCGGCGGCGTGACCGGCTCCCCGTTTCCGGCGATCCATTGGCGGAAACGGCTGTCTTCCCGCGCGATTTCTTCGGCCGTTTTTCCCTCCCAGTCCCCAAAATCACATTCCCGCAGATCGGGGATCAAAATCGGCTTGGCGTCCGGATATAAAATTTTCATTGTTTCGGTGCAGCGGCGCAGCGGACTGCAGAGATACGCCTGAGCCTGAGGGTATGAATGTTTTTCCCGCAAAGCGCGAAGATGCTCCGCCCCCTGTTCGGATAGAGGCAGGTCCGTTGAACCAATATACCTGCCCTGCTCGTTTCCTTCTGTCGTTCCATGGCGGATCAGATGAACGGTATAGGATTTCATAAAACTCTCCTTCAGCGCCGCCCCTGCCGTCCTGCTCAAGATACGGAAAGTATCAAAAGTCCCGGCACGATATCTAGCGGCTTTACAAATTGTTATATCTATTGTATACTTTACATTGCGTTTATTATACAGGATTCGACAGGGGATAGTCAAATGAACAACAATTTTGCCCGGATTATTACTTTGCTGCGCAAGGAACGAGGATACAGCCAGAAAAGAGCCGCCGGGGACCTCGGCGTTTCTCAGGCGCTGCTTTCCCATTACGAAAAGGGAATCCGTGAATGCGGACTTGACTTTGTAGTCCGGGTCGCGGACTACTACAGCGTATCCTGCGACTACCTGCTGGGCAGGACGCCGCACCGCAGCGGAGCAACGATTTCGGTGGAGGATATCCCCGAGCCGGACGCAGTGGGCAAGGAAAACACCCTGCGCGGGAGCCTGCTGCCGGTACTGAATAAAAAGCTGATCGCAAATTCCCTGAATATTATTTTCGGAATTTTGCAGAAATGCGGAAACAAGGCTTTGACCATGGAAATTTCCGCCTACCTGAATCTTTCCGTTTACAAGGTGTTCCGCATGCTGTATTCCGCGAACCTTAAAAATCCGCAGGGGCTCTTCTCGGTGCCCTTAAAGCTTGGCGCAGGACGGTCCGCGGCGGCGCAGCAGATCTCGCTGTCCAACGCGGAATGCCTGATTTCCGGCGATAAGGTGGATGAGATGGAGGGTGTGGATAAAAACGCGCTGCCTTCCCTTTCCCCCGAAAAGCTGTCCTCGGAATATCCCCTGTTTGCCTCTTCGCTCTTCAACCTGATTCAGAATTCGGAAGTTCGGATGGGAGCAAAAAAACAAACCAAATAAAATTATAGCACGGCCTTTGCCGTTTGAAAACGGCAAAGGCCAAAATCGGGCAAATGGAAGCCGGAGCGCGCAGCGCCCCGGCTTTTTTCAGGCCTTTACGAAAGCATTCCCATGCTGTATTTCCACGCAAGGATGCGCAGCACGGAATCGTTAAGCCTGTCCACACTGATCGTGCCGTCCTCCACGGCGGCGTACAGGGTGTTGAAGCTGTCTTTGATATCCGGTGTCAGTAAAAGATCGTTTCCCGCCTGAAACGCCTTCACAGCCGCGTTTTTACCGCCCAGAAAGTTCGTGACTCCCTTCATGGAGAGGTCGTCCGTCATGACAACCCCGGAAAAGCCGAGCGTCTCCCTCAGAATCCTGTGCACCTGCGGCGAAAGCGACGCGGGATTTCTGGAATCCATGCACTCAACGATATTGTGGCAGACCATCACACAGGGCGCGCCCGCCTGAATTCCCGCCTGAAACGGAAGAAAATCATACTGCTGAAAGGTCTGATAACTGCGCTTGTCCGTCGCAACGCCGGTATGAGTGTCCGCATTGTTTCCGTACCCCGGAAAATGCTTGAGCGTACAGGCAAGCCCCTGGGCTCGGTAGGCTTTCACAGAAGCCGTGACAAACTCCGCGGTCTGTTCGGCGTTCTGCCCGAAGGAGCGCGCATAGATAAAATCGGACGGATTGACGGAAACGTCGCAGACCGGCGCCAGGTTCAGATTCAGTCCAAGCGATTCCATCAGCCGGGACTTCTTCTCCGTGTCCTGTTTGATTCCGTCCAGTCCGCTTTGATGAAAAATCTGCTGGGGGGAACGGAATTTCTGCTCTGAAAGAGCGGGAAACTTGCTGATGCGCACCACCGTGCCGCCCTCTTCATCGCAGCAGAGAATCATCTTGATTTTACTGGAATTCTGATAGGAGGCAAGCGTTTTGCGGACCTGGTCGGCCGTTTTGCCTTCAAAGTCCCGTGCCGTCAGGCAGTATCCGCACGGCTGATAATCGTCGATCACCTTAACCTGGCCCGCGGCGGGACAGGTCACCAGGAAAACCTGGCCCACCTTTTCCCTGGTTGTCATTTTTGCCAGGCGCCGCTGCGCCGCCTCGCTGTAAGCCGAGAAAAGCCCTTTCACCGGGTTGTACTGCGTTCCCGAGGCCGCGGATAGGGAAGAAAGCGCCGCCGAGGAGGAAGGGAGAGAGGACGGCTGAGACACCTTGATTCCGCCGGCGGGGGGAAACATGCGGTCTAAAGCTTTGTCGGCAATCCTGTAAAAGCCGAAAGCCGCGGCGCCCACACAGAGAAAGAGCAATAGAAAAAGTATGGTCTTCCCCGCGATGCGCAGGCCTTTGGCACGCCGCTTTTTCATCGCTTTCCCTCCCCGCCGAGTGCATTAACCATTTTTCAGAAGGCCCCGGTACAGACGAATATACTCGTTCGCGGAACGGCCCCAACTGTAATCGCATTCCATAGCGCGCCGCATCAGGATTTCCCAGCCCTCCGGATTTTGGTAACCCTGAAGCGCCCGGCCAAGCGCGTGAAGCATATCGCCGGCGTCATAGGTCTGGAAGGTAAAACCGTTGCCTTCCCCGTCGCCGCTGTCGGTAACGGAATCCTTCAGGCCGCCGGTTTCCCTCACGACGGGAATCGAACCGTAACGTAACGCGATCATTTGAGAAAGTCCGCAAGGCTCGCTCTTGGACGGCATCAGGAAAATGTCGGACGCCGCGTAGATTTTGTGAGAAAGCTCCGGCACAAACCCGAAGCACGCGCACACGCGCCCGGGAAACCGTTCCTGAAGCTGCCGGAAAAAGGTTTCGTATTCCCAATCGCCGGAGCCGAGAATGACAAATTGGCAGTCCGTCGAGTTCAGCAGCTGATCCAACGAATCGCGCACCAGATCCAGTCCCTTGTGGGAAACCATGCGCGTCACCATGCCGATGAGCGGCGTCCGCTCGGATTCTGAAAGGCCTAACCTCTTTTGCAGTTGAGTCTTGTTCGCCGCTTTCCCGGACAAATCATCCGCGGAATAATTGGAATAAATCTCCGGGTCCGTCTCCGGATTATAAACCCCGGTGTCAATTCCGTTCAGGATTCCGCTCAGCTTCCAGTTCCGTTCCAGAAGAATGCTGTCCAGCCCATGGGAATACCACGGATCCAGGATTTCCGAAGCATAGGTTGGGCTGACCGTTGTGACGCGGTTTGCGCATTCGATCGCGCCCTTCAGAAAATTGATGCACTCACCGAACTGCAGCAGCGGAAGGGAGCTCTTCGGCAGCCCGAGAACATCTTCGAGAAGTTCTTCCCCGTATTTGCCCTGATATTGAATATTATGGATCGTCAGAACCGTTTTCATTCCGCGGAACCAGTCGGTATCCGCATAAAATGTGCTGTAATAAACCGGCACCAGCGCGGTCTGCCAGTCGTTTGCGTGAATGACGTCCGGCTTAAAGTCGATGTAGGGCAGCATTTCAAGCACGGCGCGGGAAAAAAAGGCGAAGCGCTCCGCATCATCGAAATGGCCGTACAGGCCGTGACGTTTAAAATAATACTGGTTGTCGATCAGGTAGTAAATCACGCCGCCGACATGAGTTTCAAAAACACCGCAGTATTGCCTGCGCCATGCGACCGGCACGGAGAGGCTGGTCAAAAATTTCATCCCGTCGCGCAGCTCCTGCGGAATGTCCTCGTAAAGCGGCATCACCACACGGCAGCCGATCAGGCGAAGCCTGAGCGCCTGCGGCAATGAACCGGCAACCTCCGCCAATCCGCCCGTCGAAGCAAATGGCAGTGCTTCGCTTGTACAGTACAGTACCTTCATTTCTAATACCCCCTTGCGTGAAATCGTTTATTCAAACAACGCTGCCCTTGCTGATAAAAATCGGGTAGGATTCAAACCCCAGCAGAGAGCGGTCGCTTTGGATCAGGACGTCTTTATCCGTGATGACGTACTTCATTTTGCACCCGGGCCGGATTTGTCCGTCCTGTAAAACGACGCAGTTTTCCACAACGGCACCCTTGCCGACCCGCACGCCGCGGAACAGGACACTGTTGCGCACCTCCCCGTCAATCACACAGCCGTCGGCGACCAGGGAATTCGAAACCTCCGAGCCAAGGCCGTACCGCGCGGGCATGTCGTCACGCACTTTCGTGTAGACCGGCCGGTTCGGATTAAACAGCTGCGCTCTGACATTCGGCTGCATCAGCTCCATATTTGCAGCAAAATAGGAAACGGGGGAACTGATGATGCGGGCATAGCCGCTGAACTCATAGGAATACATCCGCAGAGAGGACAGATTCCGCTGGAGCAGATCCCGCTTAAAGTTGTAAAGGTTGCGGCTGACGCAGTCGTCCACCAGGCGAATCAGGAGCTCTCGCCTGAGCAAAATCATTCCGATTCCATAACAGCATTCTCCATCGGTTCTCGGGTCGATCAGCAGATCGATCACGCGGCCGTCCGGGTCGGTTGTCAGCACCAGCGGTTCGACCAGTTTCCGGGGCAGCGGCCCGAAGCGGCAGACCAGCGTGACATCCGCATTTTTTCCGATATGGCTGGAAACCACATCGGAGTAATCGATGTTGCAGACAACATCGCTGTCCGTGATCAGCACCAGGTCCTCCTTGGAATTGGTCAGAAATCTCTTAATGGAAGCTAGCGATTCGACCCTGTTATTCACAAGACGGGTGTCGCCGAACGGCGGCAGAATGTACAGCCCCTCCCTTTTTTCTGGAGAGGTCCCAGGCCTTGCCGGAACCGAGATGATCCATCAGGGACTGATAATTGCTTTTTGTGACGACGCCGACTTTACTGATCCCGGAATTGACCATATTGGAAAGCGGAAAATCGATGAGACGATACCTGCCGCCGAACGGCACTGAGCCCATGGTCCGGATTTCCGTCAAATCGCGGAGCTTTTCTTCGTGCGTGTTGGAAAAGATCAGTCCCAGCACATTATTTCCTCGCATTTTTCACCGCCTCCTGTGCGAAAGATTCAGAATCAATCATGGACTTTGGCGCAACGACGGAGCCGGGCGGGATGGCGCAGCCGTTTCCCACAACCGCGACTCCCCATTCCTCCTTGTTGACAATATCCTCCGGACGCGCGCCGATCTTCGCACCGCCGCCGATGACGCATTCTTCCGCGACGATCGCGTACTGCACAACGGCCCCTTCCTCTATCCGCGTGTTCGGCATAATGATCGAGTCGCGCACCACCGCGCCGGGCGCGATGTAGACTCCGGAAAAAAGCACGGCAAAATCGATTTCGCCGTAAACGGTGCAGCCCTCCGCGACAAGCGAGTTCTGCACCCGGGCGCCCTTGGCGACATAATGCGGCGGCATGACCGGATTGCGCGTGAAAATCTTCCAGCTTTCTTCATTCAGGTCCATTGGAATATTCGGGTCCAGAAGATCCATGTTGGATTCCCACAGGCTGTCAATCGTACCGACGTCCTTCCAGTATCCTTCGAAGCGATAGGCAAAGATACGCTCGCCCGCGTTCAACATGGCAGGCAGAACATCCTTGCCGAAATCATTCGAGGACTTCGGCGCCGCCTCGTCCTCCTCCAGATAGCTTCTCAGCTTATTCCAGCTGAATACGTAAATTCCCATGGAAGCTTGGTTGCTTTTGGGCGCCTTCGGCTTTTCGTCAAATTCGTAGACGGAGCCGTCCGGGTTGGTATTGAGGATTCCGAATCGGGAAGCTTCCTCCATTGGGACCTCGATTGTCGCAATCGTACAATCCGCTTCCTTTTCCTTGTGGAACGCAATCATGCGGGAATAGTCCATTTTGTAGATGTGGTCGCCGGAGAGGACCACGACATAGTCGGGATTGTACCGCTCGATAAACGGAATGTTCTGATAAATTGCGTTGGCAGTACCCTTGTACCAGTCGGACCTGCGGCTGCGCTGAAACGGCGGCAGCACGTGAACCCCGGCGTTCATGCTGTCCAGATCCCAGGGCTGCCCGTTTCCGATATATTCATTTAATATCATCGGCTGATACTGGGTGAGAACGCCCACGGTTTCAATTCCGGAATTCACACAGTTTGACAGTGGGAAATCGATAATGCGGTATTTCCCTCCATAAGGCACGGCGGGTTTTGCAAGATTTTTTGTCAGCACCCCAAGCCTGCTGCCCTGACCGCCCGCCAGCAGCATGGCCACGACCTGTTGCTTCGGAAACATACTATTTCTCCTCCTTTTGACCGGATCTTTGTCCGCGCGCTTTCCGGCGTTCGCCGCCTTGACGCGGACGGGCCGGCCCCCCCGAAGATTTTGTCCTGCGGCGTTTGCATTTGAGATAAAAAACAGAAAGCGGCGGCAAAGTAAGACAAACGGACTGTTCGCAGCCGTGCAACGGTGTTTTAACGCTTTGAATGGAGGAACCGTTGCTGATGCCGCTGCCGCCGTACCGAACCGCGTCTGAGGAAAAGACTTCTTCATAAATGCCGTCATACGGCACCCCAATGGAGTAATTGTCCCGCCGAACCGGCTGGAAATTACAGACCGCGATCACTTCTTTGCCGGACCTGTCTATCCTGCGAAACGCGATCACACTCTGTGTATAATCGTCGTTGGAAATCCAGGAAAAGCCTTCCCATGTAAAATCTATTTCCCACAGCGCGGGCGTATTCAGGTAAAAATGATTCAGATCTCGGAAAAAACTCTGCTGTTTGCGATGCTGCTCATAATCCAGCAGCATCCAGTCCAATTCCTTCTGATAATCCCACTCAATAAACTGGCTGAACTCCGTTCCCATGAAAATCAGTTTTTTGCCCGGATGGGCCATCATGTAACACAGGAACGCGCGGACCCCGGCAAATTTCTGCTCGTAGTCACCGGGCATTTTATTGATGAGGGAGCTTTTTCCATGCACGACCTCGTCGTGGGAAATCGGCAGAATAAAGTTTTCGGAAAACGCGTAAAAGAAGGAAAAGGTGAGATTGTCATGGTTAAACGGTCGGTATACGGGATCCAGCTTCAGGTAATGGAGCATGTCGTTCATCCATCCCATGTTCCATTTGTAGTTAAAGCCGAGCCCGCCGGAATAAGTAGGGCGCGAAACCATCGGCCATGCGGTGGATTCCTCCGCAATCATCATCACGTCCGGGAAAAGGGAAAACACAGCCTCGTTGAGCTTTTGCAGGAATGCCACCGCCTCCAGGTTTTCCCTTCCGCCGTTGATATTCGGGACCCATTCTCCCTCTTTCCGGCTGTAATCCAGGTAAAGCATAGAGGCGACCGCATCCACCCGAATCCCGTCCACATGATATTTTTCCAACCAAAACACCGCGCTGGAAATCAGAAAGCTGACCACTTCGCTGCGGCCGTAATCGAACACGAGCGTTCCCCAGTCCTTGTGTTCCCCTTTCCGGGGGTCCGCATATTCATAACAGGGCGTTCCGTCAAACCGTGCGAGACCGAACGCGTCTTTTGGGAAATGAGCGGGAACCCAGTCGAGAATCACCCCGATTCCCGCCTCATGGCATTTTTCCACAAAGCTCATGAACTGTTTCGGTTCCCCGTAACGACTGGTCGGCGCGAAATACCCCGTAACCTGATACCCCCAGGAGCCTTCGAAAGGGTATTCGGTCACCGGCATCAGTTCCACATGCGTGTAGCCCATATCCTTCAGGTAGGGCAGCAGCTCGTCCGCCAATTCCTCATAAGTCAGAACGCTGCCGTCCGCGTGCCTCTTCCAGGAGCCAGGGTGAATTTCATAAATATTGACAGGCTGCCCGTAATGCGGTTTTGCCGTCTTGTGTCGCATCCATGCGGCATCCTTCCAGGGAAAACCTTCCAGATCGTAATACTTGGACGCTTTTCCCTCTCCTGACTCAAAGTGGTAGGCATAGGGATCGCTTTTATATAATTTTTTCCCATCCGGTGCGACAATACAGAATTTGTAGGAGTCAAATCGGTTCCATACCCCGGACAGGAAGCATTCCCATACTCCGCCGCCGACCCGTTCCAGGCAGTCAAGTCCGGCCTGCCAGCGGTTAAAATCGCCGACAATGGAGATTTCCGAGGCATTCGGTGCCCAAACGCGGCATATCATGCCTTCCCGCCCGTTTCTCACCGACTTATGTATACCCAGATAATCAAACGCCCTGGCATTCGTCCCTGCTAAGAATCCGGTCAGCGACGGGTCCATGCCGTTTTGCATCTCTTTCTTTTGCATTTAGCCTGACCCCCTTTTCTTATTTAATTTTATCATAGCACAATTTGGGAAAATATCAAGATAATTTTAGTTATTTTCAAGTGTTTTTCTTGTTAAGTTAGATGGTTTTTGTTTGTTTTGTTACAAAAGTTGAAGGATCTGTTTTATAATAAAATCTTTGTCTTTCATCATAGCACAGGGGATCTGTCGATTTCTGTTCCTCTCGGCGCTTTCGGACGGAAAATGGCGTGCTCCTTTTGCCCGCGCAGGAGGCATGAATGCAGCAGGATGAATTAAAACATAAAAAGCGCCTCTTACCGTAATCCGATAAGAGGCGCCTGAAAATCAAAACGGCAATCCGTTCTTTATTCGTGGTCAACCTTGAACATGTGCTTAATCAGTTCGAGGACCTTGTTGCTGTAGCCCCACTCGTTGTCGTACCAGGATACCAGCTTAACAAAATGATCGTTCAGCATGATACCGGCCTTCGCGTCAAAAATGGAGGTACGGGGATCACCGAGGAAATCGGAGGATACAACCATATCTTCCGTATAACCGAGAATGCCCTTCATCTCGCCTTCGGAAGCTTCCTTCATCGCGTCGCAGATTGCTTCATAAGTCGTGGGCTTTGCAAGGTTCACGGTCAGATCGACTACGGAAACATCCAGCGTCGGAACACGCATGGACATGCCGGTCAGCTTGCCCTTTACGGAAGGAATTACAAGAGCGCAGGCCTTTGCGGCGCCGGTTGTGGAGGGGATGATGTTGCCGGCCGCGGCACGGCCGCCGCGCCAGTCTTTCTTGGAAGGACCGTCCACTGTTTTCTGGGTTGCCGTGGTGGAGTGTACGGTTGTCATAAGGCCCTCTACAATGCCGAACTTGTCATTGACAACTTTGACAATCGGAGCCAGGCAGTTCGTTGTGCAGGACGCATTGGAGACAACCTTCATATCCTTCTTGTACATGTCAAGGTTTACGCCGCAGACAAATGTGGGCGTGTCGTCTTTCGCGGGAGCGGAAATAACGACTTTCTTTGCTCCGCCGGTCAGGTGAGCGGAAGCCTTTTCGGTGCTGGGGAATACGCCTGTGGATTCGACGACATATTCAGCCCCGACTTTTCCCCACGGAATCTGAGCGGGGTCCTTTTCCTCAAAAACAGAGATGGCTTTGCCGTTTACAACCAGCTTTCCATCTTCGGCTTTGACCTCCCCCTGAAAATGACCGTGCATGGTATCATATTTTACCATGTAAACCATGTAATCGGGATCGATAAAAGGATCGTTAATTCCTACGACCTCAAAAGTTTCGGGCTGAGCGACCGCCGCGCGGAACACAAGGCGTCCGATACGGCCAAAACCGTTGATGCCAATCTTGATGGACATAGATTGCTACCTCCTAATTCAATCAGACTTCTTTCTTTCAACACCTATTTTAGTACATTGGGAAAACTTTTACAAGCCTTTTGATAATATTTTAACTAGCTTTCTTCCGTTGTGGGGTCATTTCTGGAGTAAAACGGACTCGGACCCGCCGTAACAAATTTTATACCGCTCCCGCAGGCCTTGCGTAAAAAACCTGCATATTCGGAAATGGATCCTTCCGCGTTCAGCATCGGTTTGTTTCCCTGGCCGTCCGCGTCGGGGGGTTGTCAGCCGAGACGGGTCTTCAAGGCCGGCGGCTCCGGCCGGAACTGTTTCCGCTGCGGCGGGAACCGCCTGCAAAGCAGATAAAAAAGCGACGATATAGAATGCCAGCGCAATATTCGCCATGTGCATGCCGATGGAAACAACGCCCGCGGTGATGCCCGCGGCGAAAAACTGGATGCTGCTCGGAATTCCTGTCGCCAGTGCTATTAACGCCGCCGGCAGACCAACCATGTAAATCATTTTTCCACTTTTTGTACTTTCTATTCCTGTGAACAGTTTTGCCTGCGTAAACAGGAATAAAAGCAGAAAAACAACCGTAAATGTATGGTAGACATCCTCCGCCAGATTCACCACGGCAGAATAGGCAATAAACAGAACCACAAGGTACAAACATCCCCAAACCGAAGGAATCAGCGCCAGAAGCGGATGGCTTCCAATTTTACGCAGGCCGGTCGCAAGGTCGTAAGCCGTCAGCATTAAAACGGCTCCGGTCAGAATTCCGGCTCCGCAAAAAATCTGGTAAAAAATCTGCCCTTCCCCAAAAAAGCCGGCGGTTAATCCGACGACCGACTGAACGAGAACAAAGATTCCGGCGACCGCGCCCAAAACAGCGGCGACAACATTCCTGAGCGGTGCGGCGCTGATTTCAGCCCTCCCGTCCCGGCTGGAAAAATACGCTGTTAGAAAAGCTCCGGCAACCAGCAGTATGGACGCCGCTGCGACCGACTTTCCCCCGTCCGAATAAAACCCGGTCTGAGGATTCAGATATCGGAGCATCGAAAAAATTCTGATTGGGAGAACCAGAACCAGGGTACCCAAAAAAGCAATCCAAGCCCGTTTCATAGTGGTTTCCTCCATAATTTTAATTTCTTTGATCGATCGGAACATACGGAATGCTTTTCGAAAGCGAACGGTACGCCGGACGCATAATCCGGCCGCAGGTTTCCATTTCCTCAATTCGATGGGCACACCAGCCGGCAATTCTGGAAACGGCAAACATCGGCGTGTACAGATCGCTTGGGATTCCAAGCATTTCATACACAAGGCCGGAATAAAAGTCGACGTTCGCGCACATGACCTTGGGCTTTCCTGTTACTTTGGCAAAAACCTCCGGCGCGAGCTGTTCCACGCGCTCGAACAGGTCGAACTGGTCCTTCATCCCGCGCTTTTCGGCCAGCTTACAAGCCTGTTTTTTCAAAATGACCGCGCGCGGGTCGGACAAAGTGTAAACCGCGTGCCCGATTCCGTAGATCAGGCCGGAATGGTCGGGGACTTTTTTACGCAGGATTCTTTCGAGATAGTCGGAAACTTCCTCCTCGTCCTTCCAATCCTTAACGCCTTCCATCAGCCCGTTCATCATTGTCATGACCCGGTGATTCGCGCCGCCGTGCCGAGGGCCTTTCAGTGAACCGATCGCCGCACTGATCGCAGAATAAATATCGGTACCCGTGGACGAAAGCACCCGAGCCGTAAAGGTGGAATTATTCCCGCCCCCGTGCTCCGCGTGAATCAACATGCAGATGTCAAGCAGCTTCGCTTCCTCATCCGTAAACGACCGGTCCGGACGGATCGCGTTTAAAATCGATTCCGCCGTAGACTGATTCGGGTCCAAAGGATGAAAGTACATGCTTTTCTTATCAAAATGCCGCCGTTTTACCTGATAAGCATAGGTCATGATGGTTGGCAGGCGGGCAATCAGCTGAATCGCCTGACGCATGTTGTTTTCCAGCGAAAGGTTATCGGGATCGCCGTCATAGGAATAGAGCGCCAGAACAGACCGCGCGAGCTTGTTCATGACATTTTTGGAAGGCGCCTTGATGATCATGTCCTCCGCAAAATACTCCGGCAGTTCCCGGCAGCTGCTCAGCACCTCCCGGAAATTGTCCAGCTGGCTCTTGGTCGGCTGTTTTCCAAAAAGGAGCAGCCATGCGACCTCTTCAAATCCAAACCGGTTTTCAGCCGTGCATCCGTTTACGATATCATTCAGGTCAATTCCCCGGTAAGTCAGTTTTCCAACGTCCGGGATCAGCTCACCGTCGGCAATCAGATATCCGTGTACATTACAGATCAGCGTAAGACCCGCCATGACGCCCGTTCCATCCGGATTGCGCAGTCCTCGCTTCACCTGATAAAGTTCAAAATTCTCCGGGGAAATTCGGTTATTCGCACGAAACTCATTGCAAAGGGCTTCCAGTTCCGGACTGTGATTTTCCAGATTGATTTCCGTCATCATAGCACCTTTCTTTCTGTAATTAAAGTAAAAATAAAGCCGCAGCTCAAATGGAAGATCGTGCGGCCCAATGGAAATTTATTTAATTAATAAATGTATTTTATCCCACCGCACAAGTAAAGTCAAGTGATTTGCTGTATACATTGCCGCGGTATTTGCAATAAAATTTGTTATTAATTTCATTATTTGAGCTTATTATTCCTATGTATAATTATAAATGTATATAATTGCATTATAGCGATTCATAAAATGTATGGACACTAAGGAGGAACGCAAAATGCATCACCGCAGAGGAGAATTTCTTCTGGGATTTTTCCTTTTTCTGGCCATGTTTCTGATCCCCTTTGTAGCTTTCGGCAACCCGGCGGCAGGCAAGGCCGGTTCCAGTAAAAGCGAAAGTCCGGCGTCCAGCCACCCCCAGGAAACCGGCAGCTCGTTTCATATTCTTGACACCGCGACGAAACAAATCCTGACCGTAGGCGATCGGGAATTCATGACCGGAGCCGTTGCGGCGGAAATGTCCCCCAGCGCGGAACAGGAGGCGTTGAAGGCACAGGCAGTAGCCTGTTACACTTATTACTGCCGACTGCGCGAAAATCAAAAAAAGACACCCGATTCGTCGCTGAACGGCGCCGATTTCTCCGCCGATCTGCAGAACGGCCAGATTTATCTGACGGACGAACTTCGAAAAAAACGCTGGGGCACCCA
The DNA here is from genome assembly GCF_014303955.1 of Caproicibacter fermentans. Taxonomy (NCBI): domain Bacteria; kingdom Bacillati; phylum Bacillota; class Clostridia; order Eubacteriales; family Acutalibacteraceae; genus Caproicibacter; species Caproicibacter fermentans. The sequence continues at coordinate 1,338,959 of NZ_CP060286.1, forward strand.
TTACGACGAATACGCTCAGGCCCTGAAAACCGCCATCGACCCGGTGTTCGGTCTGGTTTTGAAAAGCGGCGGGGAATTGATCGAGGCAACCTATTATGCAATCTCATCCGGGAACACGGAATCTTCCGCTGACGTTTGGGGCGGCGAACGTCCCTACCTCATCTCTGTCGCAAGCCCGGGAGACAGATTCGCCGGCGGATACCAGACCACCGTCACCCTGTCCTTAGAAAAAATGAAAGCCTGCATTTTATCCGCCGCTCCGGATGCGGATCTATCCGGCGATCCATCCGGCTGGGCGGGTACCGCCGAACGCACCGCAGCGGGTTCCGTAAAAACGATCCTGCTGGGAGGAAAAAGCGTAACCGGGAACAACGCGCGCGCGGCTTTCGGCCTCCGCTCCGCGAATTTCACCGTCAGTTATTCCAACGGGCAGTTTACCTTTTCGGTGCTTGGCTACGGCCACGACGTCGGGATGAGTCAGGCAGGCGCGCAATATATGGCAAAGCAAGGCGCCGATTATCGGCAGATTCTATCCTGGTACTATCCGACGACAACGCTTGCGGCCTAACAAAACAGGGCGGATAAAACCGCCCTGTCCCTTTCTCTACCTGCTGAGCTTATTCGCGATGGAGACATCGCAAAGCTGCTTTATACTGTAAATTGCTGCGGCCTGATCGATTCCGTTTTGTTGTATATATTTATAAATATCCAGATTGTAATAGCGTAAATCGATCATGTGGATTTCTGAGAAATTCTGCGACAGGTAAGGAATCATCGAATTTGCAAATGAGTCCTTGATCAAAAGCAGCTTGCCGCCCTTTGCCTCTGGATTCTTAACCACTGTTACCGAAGGATTTCCGCCAAGGTAAACAGAGTATTTGTCCTTACTGTTCAAATACTGATCCCAGTAAATCCCGAGATGCGTTTTTTTGCCGGTCACCTGTGTAACGGCGGATTTTTCCTTTGTATACGGGAGAACCAGCGTATCCGGCTTCTGCCATGTGTTGACCGCCTTGGAATAGAGCGTCCCATAAAATGGCTGCGGCACAGCCTGAAAAATAAACGCGCTTTTGGGCAGGCTGTCAAAGCCCATCGCGGCGGCAAGCGCCCGATAGCCGACGTAGGCCCCCTCGGTATTCCAGTGATGATCGGTTTTAAAATAGTAATCCCGACCCGTTTTCAAACTCAAGCTGGAAAACAGGTCGACTACCTTTGCTTTTCCTCCCACGGTCTGTTCCAGCTCCTCCAGTTCCTGATGCTGGTCATGGTTCGGCGCTGAGTACGGAAGGTTCTCAGACTGCTCCTGAGAGCCGGAGGGCACCGGAAGGATCGTGAGCCGCAAACTGGATTTTTCCGCGAATTGCGCGAGTGCTTCCGCGTTTTTCTGAAAGATTCCGGTTCTATCCGGCAGAAGAACCTCGTAAATATGATCGTTTTTTCCGAAGTATACGCCGCCCTCCGCGGGGATCGAACCGTAATCCGCCGCAAGGTCGCGCTTGCCGAGCATCAGCTGCTCCGCCGTATTCAGCGTGACAAAGGTATTGCGCAGCGGGAAATGGTCGCCGACGTAATTTTCAGCCGATTTCATAAAGCGCCCGTCCAAAACGGTGTCCAGAGTCGGAACCGGCGTCGGTTCCAGAGCTCTGTTTTCATTTTCCGAAAACGTCTGCTTCGGCGCAGCCGCCAGACAAAATATACCGGCTAAAATCGCGGCGGCAAGCAAGAACGCAGCCGCGAGTGCCGCCGGCCGGCAGACGAACCTTTTCAGTTGCACTTTTCTCAATCTGTTCATCAGCGTCCCCCGTCAAAAACGGAAATATAAAAACGGATTGTAGGAATTATCGACAAGAGCGGCAATCGAGAGCAGGAAGAGCACCGTCATACCCGCGCTTCGCAGCGCAAGCCCGGTTCTTCCCTTCCGGTCAAGCCACCCCAGCAGCCTGGCGGGATACGGCGTGCAGAACAGCGCCGCAAGCAGAAGGATCGGCGCGCCGGTGATCAGCGCGTACACGCCGAGGGAATCCGTCCCACCGGAAAAGCCGAACATCGCCGCGACCACGCCGCACGCGGCGCGAAGATCCGTGTACGAAAAGAACACCCATCCCACAACCGCCGCCAAAAATGCGTACAACCATTGAAAAAACACGGGAATGCGGTCCAGCCATTTTTGCAGGAACAATTTCTCACATATGATTAAAAAGCCCCAATACGCGCCCCAGACCGCAAAATTCCAGCTGGAACCGTGCCAGAAGCCCGTCAGAACCCACACGACGGCAAGATTCCGGACAAGCTTTACGGTGGAGCACCGGTTGCCGCCAAGCGGAATATAAAGGTAGTCGCGGAACCAGCGGCCCAGCGTCATGTGCCAGCGGCGCCAGAAGTCGGAGGCGCTGCGAGAGCTGTACGGCAGATTGAAATTTTCCGGCAGGATAAAGCCGAACATCCTGCCAAGGCCGATGGCCATGTCGGTATAGCCCGAAAAATCAAAGTAGATCTGAAAGGTAAAAGCAAGCGCGCCCAGCCATGCGCTTAAAGCGGAGGGATGCCCGAAATACTGAACCTTGTCCGCAATCAGCGCAAGATTGTTCGCAAGCAGCACCTTTTTAAACAGGCCGTGCAGAAACCGCAGCGCCCCCTCCGTCACATGCTCCATGGACTCCGTCCTGCCGCGAAGCTGCGCCTGCATCTCTTTATACTGGATGATCGGCCCGGAAATCAGGTGCGGAAAAAAGGACACGTAGGTTCCGAAATCGATCAGGCTTTTCTGCGCGGGCGCTTCGCCGCGGTAAATATCAATCGCATAGGAAAGGGATTCAAAGGTATAGAACGAAATCCCGATCGGCAGCGCGGCGGCCGGAACCGGAATCGAGAACGAAAACGCGGAATTCACGGTGGAAACAAACAGCGCGGCATATTTGAAATAAGCCAGCATGCCGAGGTTGACGCAAATCCCGAACACAAGCACCGCCCTGCGCGGGCCCGGACGGCCCGCAAATCGCTCCAGAAGCGTCCCCACCGCGTAATCGAACACGGCGGTGAACAGCATCAGGAACACATAAACCGGCTCGCCCCAGGCATAGAAGACCAGGCTGAACGCGAACAGGCACAGGTTTCTCCATTTGCGCGGCAGAAGATAATACGCCGCGAGCGAAACCGGAAGAAAGATAAAAATAAAAAACAGGCTGCTGAATAACATATGTATTTCGAGTCCTTTCCCCCGATTTTTTTATCCTAATCTATTTTATAAGTATTGACAAAAAAAAGCAAGAGAACGCGAAGATGTTTCTTCGCGTTCTCCCTTATCAGCCGCCTTGCTGTGTCCGTTTCAAAACTGCGCTGTACGGACCCGGCGGCTCCTTTTCAACGTCTCTTCCCATACGATTCGCACAAAGCGGCGGCCTGAGTTTTCACCCAAACCGCCGCCACGCAAATACAACTTACTAATTTGTTGAGTCAGTAATTGTTTTGTTTAGGGGGTTTTGCTTAGCCGACCTTAGCAACGTTCACCTTAGTGCCGTTAACATATACGCCGGTCTGTGCGCCTACAGCGCCGACAGCAGTAACTTTGAAGAAGTATGTGCTGCCGTTGTGTCCAACCAGTTCATAGTGGAACACATTGGAAGAACCAAGCGTAAAGGTCGGGGCCGCGCCGTTATTCGTGGTAATGCCATACTGGTAAGTGGCACCCTTTTTTCACGGTAAGAGCGGCAGTTGTGTCGCTCTTGAAGGTCTGGGAACCGGAAACGGTAACAACCAGAAGCTTCGTGCCGTTTACATAGATGCCGGTTGCTTTGCCGTTAGCATTTGCAGCGGCAGTGATCTTAATGAAATAATCGTTGCCGGATTTGCCAACGTTTGTAATGGAGCTGATGACACCAGCGGAACCAGCAGTCATGACCGGAGCTGTCGGAGCTGTGATCTTGAACTGATAGGAAGCGCCGGGAGCCAGTGTAAAGTCTTTCGTTGTGTCGGAAACAATTGCCGGAACTTCCGTAGCGGTAATATCGCAGGTTGCGTTGCCGTAATCAGAAGTATCAACAATATATCCGTCAGCATCATACAGATTCGCAGTCAGGGTCGTGTGATTTTCTGAAGCAAACGTGCTATCAATCGCATTCACAGTAACCGTTGCCGTATTACCGGAAGAAGTCATCGCGAACACGTCGCTGCTGCCGCCGTCGAGCTCCCAGCCGATGGTATAGCCTGCCGGAAGGGAAGTGCCGCCCGGATAAGCGGAAGCCGTAAAGGTTTCAGACTGGCCTTTCGCGATGCTGGAAGTGGATTTGTTGATCTGAAGTCCAGCAAAGTCAAGCGTATCAATCTTAAAAGTATCAACATTATTGCCTGCAGTCTTTGCAAGGGTAAAGCCATAGCAGCTAAAGTCGCCAACATCAACAGCATCAGAAGCAGCCTTGAAAACAGTCGTGCCGGCCGCAAGTGTAGAGTCGGAAAGCTTCAGTTTTGTGCTGGAAACGCTGCCGGTTACATACAAACTGCCGGCCTTCATCACCATGCTGCCGTCACCATCAATCGTATCAGCGGTAATTTTACCGGTGAATGTAATCGAAGTATCGGTATCGGCATCAATCGTATCAGCATTTACATCGCCGTTAACCGTAGCAGAAGTGTCACTGTTGACAGCATTGATCGTTGTGTTTGTTGCATTCTTAGGAGCAGGAATTGAGCCACTGAACGCATCATTGTCGTCGCCAAGAGATAATGTGCTCTCAAAAGAATCCATATCGATAGCCTTAACCGTCGCATCTGAACCCTTAACAGTAATTGTACCGTCTGCCGCTTTCTCAACAATGCCAGCAGCCGCAACGGCAGCTTCATTTGCATAAACCATAACAGAAGGAGCCTTCAAAGTCCCAGTTGCAATCTTTGTGTCGGAATCAGAAGACTCTACGTCGATATCATCGTCGGAAGTAACATCGCCGACAGTACCGCCGTAAACTTTAACCTCACCGTTACCGGAATCAGCGTCAGTCGTCTTAATGTTACCCGCATTACCACTGTTAATTGTTACATTACCTGTGGAACCGCTGGTAGTAATATCACCGACTTTACCATCTGCAAGTTCAACGTTGCCGGAATCAATATCCACATAGCCGACACGGGCATCGCCGATATTCAAATTGCCGACAGTTCCTTCAATGCCTTTAACATTTGTCTTTTCATCAACATTGACACTAGATGTGAGCGCTGGGAAAACCACAACGGAATTCGTAACATCCAAGTCTTTCGCAGAATCTCCAGAACCATCTTTCAGGTTCTCAATTCTGCTCTTACCGTTGTCTTTCTGGATTACATAGGTACCAGGAGTTCCACCGTAGGAGCCGCCGTCTCCGCCAGCAGCCGTATTAGCTGTGAGATTCTTAAGGGCCGTCTCAATATCAACCTTGTCATCCACTTTTGTCTTCAGGACATACTTGTCATCGGAGCTTGTGGAAACCTTGCCGGTTCCATCAATCTTCTTGAATGTGAACGCAACATTGGAAGTGCTGGCGTCCTTCGTAAAGAGGTTGGTCGCGGAATCATAAGTTTTAGAGGAGTCTTTCAGGGACTTACCAACTACAACCTGAAGCGCAGCGTCGGTTGTCTGAGAATCGAACGCATTTGCTGACAGACTATCATCAACGCCCAACAGGTGTACATTATCTGAGCCGCTTGTAATTTCCACGGAGTAAGCAACACCATTGAAATTGTCAGGCAATGTCACCTTATCTTTTGCCGTGGTCAGATAAACCGGCTGATACGTTGCAAGGGCATCTTTGCCATCGTCGTTTGTATCATCTGCAGCATTCGGTTCTGCGATAAAAAGTCCTACGCGCTTTTCTGTGTTCCTTGTTTTTGCAAAAGTTTTAAAATCGTCCGGTCCACAGCCCAAGTCGATTGCACCATCCTTGGCTTCACCAAAAACAATCTGACCCTTGTCGTAAACATGAACCGTTACATTTTTTCTGGCTTTGACGGTGTATTCATTGCCGTCATTGTCAGTATAATCGCCCTTGTACAGAACAGAAATAACTTCTGAACCGGATTTGCTGGCACTCTTCAGTTTCAGCGTAGCAGTATCATCGTTGTCGCCGCTGAGCTGAAGCGAAACAAGGCTGTCACCTGAAACATGGGAAATCGCGCCGACCTTCGGATTATCAACTGCTTCTCTGGTGTTTGTCTCGATAGTATCGCTGTTCCCATTCACCAAGAAATCGTTCAGGTCAATTTTCCGGCCACCGCCATTTACAAGGTAAATGTCGTCGTGAGCCTGCTTATTGACGATTCCGCTCATGCTTTTTGTGGAAGCAGAAGCGAGGGTTACTGGAAGGCTTGAGGCAATCAGCGCTAATGAAAGCAGTGCTGCCAGAGCTTTTCCTCTGAATTTTTTCATCCTTTTTTGTCCTCCTTAAAATAGTTCGTTGTGCATTTGCGTGTGCTATGAGAATTTTAACATACATCTTAGCCGCGGACCGGAAGGCCCTTGACTGAAAACGATACCCGCTTTCCCCGCGCCCCACAGCGCGCCTGAGCGCGGCGACCACAAGCACCGCTCATATGTTTAATTGGATTATAAGATATTTGGTACTTAATGTCAAGTACATTGTGGATATATTTTTTAATAAAATTTGCACTTTCGCTATGATTTTTACAGATTTTAAGCCAAATTCTTCATTTTCTCCGGAAGAAATTGGAAGTGCGGCGATGAGATTTTTTTACCGGCTCAGACAGCCGTCCGCGGGATGTCCCCGCTTAGGAATTTTATGCCGGTTTCTTTGGAAAAATTCCGTGAAAATTTTTCCCATGCCCTAAAAATTTTTTTGTGCCCGCCGACCGGCGTCGCAAAGACAGGAAAGATTCTTTTCGCGGGACACCACGCGGACACGGCAAGGGGGCCGGGCGCCGGGGCGGGCCGCGGCGGGGCAGCGGACGGGCAGGATCGCCCCGCCGGGCGGCGCGCCGCACAGGGCCAGGCGGTTGCAGCAGGAACCGTATTCCTTATAATAAGAACAGGCCGCGTTCCCGGAGCAGTGGCGGACGGCGGGCAGTTCGGCATAGCCGGAAGCGATTTCGCCGCCGCCCCGGTACGGCCCGTTGCTGATGAGGATGTGGTCCGCCGCGATTTCCAGCGGGAAGAAATACCCCGCCGTGCCGTGGTGCGGCGCTTTCAGCACGGAATACCCGTCGTACATCCGCGCGGAAGCCGCGAGGATGCTTTCCGGCGGCGCGTCCCCCGTCATCAGGATGTCGTCCGGGCCGGGGCCGCCCCGCCGCACGTTCTGAAACACCGCGCAGGCGGCGTTCAGCGCTCCGGAGTACGCGTCCTGCGTTTCCCCGGCAGCCAGCAGCGCCGCCGCGTCCCCGGCGCAGGGCAGCAGGAGCAGCTCGGGGATCAGGGCTTCGATCCGATTGTACAGCGCCCGCGTTTCCTCCGCGTCCTCCCCCCGCACCGGCGAAGCGGAGCACATATGATGGTAGGAAGCGCAGAAGCGCTCCCGCAGCGCCAGAAACTCCCGCGCGCACGGCGGCAGGAACGGCGCGGAGAGCATCGCGTCCAGCGCGTCCACGGTTTCGGTCAGCTCCGGCGGAAACACAAACCCGGTTTCCGGCGGCCAGATCACCTCGTACTCCGCCCCGTCCAGAAAGAACCCGTCCCCCTCCCGCACGGGGAACACGGCTCCGGCCCCCGCGCGCCGCGCGGCGCGCGTAAACAGCGTGAGGACGGAGACATTCACCCGCGCGTAGCCGGTCAGGCGGCTTAAAAACACCGCGGCGTACAGGGCGAATTCCAGCAGAATGGGCCGGCCCTCCTCCCCGCCCGGAGGAACCGGCAGGTACAGCGCGCCGAAATAGCCGGGCGCGGCTTCCAGAATCCTCCACAGGCCGCACAGATGGTCGCGGTGGCAATGGGTCAGAAAAAACGAGCGGCTTTCCGCTTCGCGGTACCGGGGAATGATCGAATCCGCGACATACTCGTAAAATCCCGGCCCGTTTTCCCCCAGCTTCAGATTACTGCTGCCGCAGTCGACCATCAGGATTCCGCCGCGGTCGCCGCCCAGAACGATACATTCGCCCCAGCCGACGTCGTGCAGGTCAATCCAGCGCACCCGCGCCCTCCGTTCCGTCGGATTGAGCCTGTGTGCGGCTCCATCCGGAGTAAAATTCGCCGTCGCGCCACTCGCCGGAACGCACGACCCGCCCGCCCCGGTATTCGGTGCCCTGCCCGTGGCGCTTGCCGTCCTTCCATTCCCCGGTGTAGAGCAGGTTGCCCTCCATGTCGAACGCGGAACCGCGCCCGGGGACGCCGTCCTTCCACCGGCCGATGAACACGGAGCCGTCCGAGGAGCCGAACGCGACCCCCATGCCGTCGCGCAGATTCCGCTTCCAGTTCCCGGCATAGCACAGCTTTCCGGATTTATAATAGTACACGCCGAAGCCGTCGCGCTTGTCGTCGAGGTACCCGCCCTCGTACGCGGTGTGCCCGTTTTCCATCTGCGTGCGGCCCTGCCCCTGCCGCAGCCCGCCGATCAGCTCGCCGAAATACAGGTAGCTCTCCGCTTCGCTGATGACGATGCGTTTCGCGGGAATCAGGCCCTCGCCGAAGAGGGGTTCGATCCGCGCGGATTTCTTCTCCAGATTTCTGGTATGAACCACTTTTCCGCCAAGTCCCTTGGCGGCCACTCCGTATTTGGTCGGCGCGGGCCGCGGCGGAGCGGCTGGATTTGGCAGGGGGGCGGGCTCCGGCGCGGGCATGGGATTCGGAACCGGCCGGGGAACGGGCGGTTCAACCGAAAAAACCTCCCGGTCGACCGCGTAATCCGAAGAATCCAGGTCCTCCGGGGCGTGCGGGGCAGCCGCGAGGGCGGCAAACGCGGGCACTGCCGCCCGTGCAAAATCAGCCGGGCCTTTTTCTTCCGCCCGTTCGGGAACGGTACCGTCGTTTCGTATGTAGGAAAATTCCAGCTTCGCGTCGCCGTCCGTCTCCGTCCAGTCGGGGTCGGGAACGCCGCCGTTTTCCTCCAGCCGCCGGAAAAGGGCAAGGCGCTTTTCCCGTTCCGCCCTCCCGCAGTAGCAGAAAAGGCCCTCGTTGGTGCGAGCCAGCACCTTGGGCTCGCCGCCCGCGGCGCTGTTGACATAGCTCTGCGCCGCCGTTCCGGGAGCCACCGGGCAGGGAAGCAGCTCCTCCCGGCGGTACCTGCCGGAGGTCGCATCGAATAAAAGGAGTTCAATGCCGTTCCCGCCCGGGCGCAGAACGGCTTCCGGCCTGCCGGGGGTCCCGGCGAAATACGCGGTGCGCAGCCACTCAAGATGAGTCCCGTACACCGATTCGGATACGATTTCTCCGGAAAGGTTCCGGCTGACAAGGCAAAACCCGTCCGGGCGGCGGAACGCCTCCTGCACCACGGTTTTGCCGGAAATCTTGCGCCAGCGGAATTCCCCCCCGCCGATCTTATAGCGCGTGCGGACAATCCGCCCGGCTTCCACCCCGCGCGCCGAGCCTTTCGCCGGGCTGCCGGAAAACGCCTTTTCCCGCGCGGCGGCCAAAAGAGAATCCCTTTCCCCGCCGCCGTCAAACGGGCGATAGGATACCGTATGGAAGACAGTCTGCAAAGGATTTTCCGCCATGGGTTCAGGACCCCTTTCCCTAGGAAACTCTTCCCTTTTTCTTTTCTTGTTCTATCCTACCTTATTTCCAAGGAATTTTCAAGGATTCCACCAAATTCTCACGGTGGAACAATTATGAAACAATTTTTCCAATTCTTCGCGCCTCTCAATATACTATTTCTATTAATGATGGACTCGCCGGCGAAGCCCCGCACGCAAAAGGGTTGCGCAAAGGAAGGAGGACGGGCTATAATAAGTCCGTCCCCCTCGGGTCTTGATTCATAATCCTACTTAAACAGATACTGCATGCTGTCCATCAGTTCCCCGACCGTATGCAGCGTTTTGTTCGCGCGTTTACGGAAGCCGCGGTTGTTTTTCATCATCTGATTCCCAACCGTCGCAAGAGCCATTCCGGCGACAAGGCCGGTGCCGATCCCGCGGACAAAGCCCATGGTTTGCTTATACATTTTATAAAACCTCCAAACACAGAAAAAAGTATGAGTAAAATAAATGAGATTACACCCTTTCATTATTCTGCCTCTTTTCTTTCGAAATATTGAAGTGAAACGCTGGAAAAGCTGTCCTGAAAATCACACATTTTTTTCATAAAAAGGAGAATACTATGCCGGAACTGAATATTGTCATGGTGGAACCGGAAATTCCGCAGAACACCGGAAACGTCGCGCGAACCTGCGCCGCGACGGGCGCGCGGCTGCACCTAGTCGGGCCGATGGGGTTTCAGATCGACGACAAAAAGCTGAAGCGCGCCGGGCTGGATTACTGGCACCTTCTGGATATTACCTGTTACGAGAGTCTTTCCGAATTTTTCAGCCGCAATACCGGTAATTTTTTCTATTTTTCCACCAAAGCGCAGCACGTTTACACGGAGCCGGCCTATCCGGACGGGTGCTACCTCGTCTTCGGGAAAGAAACCGCCGGGCTGCCGGAAAAGCTGCTCTACGAGAATCCGGACTCCTGCGTCCGGATTCCGATGAGGAACAACCCCGGCGCCCGCAGCCTGAACCTTTCGAATTCCGTCGCGGTCGGCGTGTTCGAGGTTCTTCGCCAATGGAATTTTCCCGGCATGCTGTGCAGCGGGCAGCTTCGGCAATATCACTGGTAATGAATCCCCTTTTCTTCCAAAATTCGTGCCAGTGCAAACCCGGAAATGCTTGAAAATGCCATTCGTTGGTTGTATAATAGAAAAAGTTTGTTAGAAAGGTAACAATATCGAAAAGATCTCCCAAAATTCTGCCTGTTGAGAAGGAGAGGTATCTGATGAACGCTTTAAACAAAAAAACCGTAGAGGATATTGACGTAAAGGGTAAGCGGGTTCTGGTCCGCTGCGACTTTAATGTTCCGTTTGACTCGGAGGGAAACATCTCCGACCCGAAGCGGATCGACGAAGCCATGAAGACAATCCGCTATTTGAGGGACCATGGCGCGAAAGTGATTCTTTGCTCTCACCTGGGCCGCCCGAAGGGCGAGTTCAACCCGAAATTTTCCCTCGCGCCGGTCGCAGGCTATCTGTCTAAAAAGCTGGGCGCCGAGGTTAAGATGGCAAAGGACGTTATCGGGGAAAGCGCGAAGAGCATTGCCGCCGGCCTGAAGGACGGCGAAGTGGAGCTTCTTGAAAACGTCCGCTTCCACAAGGAAGAAGAAAAGAACGACCCCGCCTTTGCAAAGGAGCTGGCTTCCCTCGCGGACATCTATGTCAACGACGCGTTCGGAACCGCGCACCGCGCGCACGCCTCCACGGCGGGCGTCGCGGATTATCTGCCCGCCGTGTGCGGATACCTGATTCAAAAGGAAATCACCATTATGGGCGGCGCGCTCGCGAACCCGAAACGCCCGTTTGTCGCGATCCTCGGGGGCGCGAAGGTATCGGATAAGATCGGCGTCATCACCAATCTGCTGGATAAAGTGGATACGCTGATTGTCGGCGGCGGCATGGCCTACACCTTTATGAAAGCGCTCGGTTATTCCATCGGATCCTCTCTGTGCGAAGAGGACAAAGTCGGCCTTGCTTCCGACCTGATGGCTAAGGCGAAGGAAAAGAACGTGCGTTTCCTGCTGCCTGTGGACAATGTGGTCGCCGACGAATACGAAAAGGACGCTCAGTACAAGACCGTCAATTCCGATACAATCCCGGACGGCTGGATGGGCCTTGATATCGGCGAGAAAACCCGCAAGCTGTTCGCGGACGCCGTGCGCGGAGCCGGAACCGTCGTCTGGAACGGCCCGATGGGCGTGAGCGAATGGGAGCATTTCGCGGGAGGCACCGTCGCCGTCGCAAAGGCGGTTGCCGACAGCGGCGCCGTTTCGATCATCGGCGGGGGCGATTCCGCCGCCGCGGTTGAAAAGCTTGGCTTTGCGGAAAAAATGACCCATATTTCAACAGGCGGAGGCGCGTCTCTTGAATTCCTGGAAGGCAAGGAACTGCCCGGAATCGCCTGCCTGAACGATAAATAAGGCGGAAGGGGCGGCAAACCGCCCCTTCCTTTTCATTCGCGTTTATGATGATACAGGAGGCTACAGTCATGAATAAAAAGCTCAGAAAAGCAGTCATCGCGGGGAACTGGAAAATGAATAAAACCCCGGAAGAAGCAAAAAAGCTGGTCGGCGCCATTCTGCCTTTGGCTAAGGACGCGGGATGCGAAGTCGTCGTCTGCGTGCCGTATGTGGACCTGTTCCCTGTTTTGGAAGCCGCGAAGGGCTCCTCCGTCGGCGTAGGCGCTCAAAACTGCCACTGGGCTCCTTCCGGCGCATTCACGGGCGAGGTGTCCGCTCCGATGCTCGCTTCCATGGGCGTACAGTACGTCATTATCGGCCACAGCGAACGCCGCACTTATTTCGGTGAAACGGACCTTACCGTCAACCGGCGGATCCGCGCGGCTCTTGACGGCGGACTTTCCGCAATCCTCTGCGTCGGCGAATCACTGGAACAGCGCGAACAGGGGATTACCTCCGAACTGGTCGCCATGCAGACAAAGATCGCTTTGGGCGGCGTTTCCGCAGAAGAGCTGAAACGGATCATCATCGCGTACGAGCCGATCTGGGCAATCGGCACGGGCAAAACGGCTACCGCCGAACAGGCGAACGAAGTCTGCGCGACCATCCGCGCTACGGTGGCTTCCCTGTATGACTCGTCTGCAGCGAACGCCCTGACCATCCAGTACGGCGGTTCCATGAACGCGAAGAACGCCGCTGAGCTTCTCGCGCAGCCGGATGTTGACGGCGGCCTGATCGGCGGCGCTTCCTTAAAGCCGGACGATTTCGCCCAGATTATCAAAGCGGCCGGAAAGTAAAGCCATAAAAGGAGTACAGGAATGAAAAAGCCTCTGATTCTTATGATCTTGGACGGATTCGGCATCGGGCCGGAATACGGCAATGCCATCAAGGCGGCCTCCACCCCGAACCTCGACCGTCTCTTCGCAGAAAATCCGCTGACACAGATCGGCGCTTCCGGCATGGACGTCGGCCTTCCCGACGGGCAGATGGGAAATTCCGAGGTCGGGCATACGAATATCGGCGCCGGCCGCATCGTTTACCAGGAATTGACCCGGATTACCAAATCGATCCAGGACGGCGACTTTTTTGAAAATCCCGCCCTGCTCGGCGCAGTGGACACCGCCGCTTCCTCCGGTCACGCGCTGCATCTGATGGGCCTGCTGTCCGACGGCGGCGTCCACAGCCATAACAGCCATCTTTACGCCCTTTTGAAGCTTGCAAAGCAGCGCGGCTGCAAAAAGGTGTATGTTCACGCGTTTTTGGACGGCCGCGACGTACCCCCCACCTCCGGAAAAGATTTTATTCTGGACTGCCAGAACAAAATGCGGGAAATCGGCATCGGCAAAATTGCTACCGTGACGGGCCGTTATTACGCGATGGACCGCGACCGCAGATGGGAACGCGTCGAAAAAGCCTATGACGCTATGGTTCTCGGCGAAGGCGTACAGAACCGTGATCCCGCCGCCGCGGTGGAAGCATCTTACAAAAACGACGTGACGGACGAATTCGTCATTCCGGTTGTCTGTGAGAAAGAAGGCTGCATCTCATCCGGCGATTCGGTCGTTTTCTTCAATTTCCGTCCGGACCGCGCCCGTCAGATTACCCGTACCTTTGTCGATCCCGATTTCGACGGGTTTGAACGGGCGAACGGTTTCTTCCCCCTTCATTTTGTCTGCATGACGCAGTACGACGCCACGATCCCGAATGTCGAAGTCGCCTTCCGCCCCCAGCAGCTGAAAAACACGCTGGCGGAGGTCATCAGCCAAAACGGAAAAACGCAGCTGCGCATCGCTGAAACGGAAAAGTACGCCCATGTGACGTTTTTCTTCAACGGCGGCGTGGAAACCGTTACTCCCGGGGAAGACCGTGTGTTAATTAATTCTCCTAAAGTCGCGACTTACGATCTGAAACCGGAGATGAGTGCGTATGAGGTGACGGACGCGCTGGTGGAACGGATTCGCAGCGGCAAATACGACGTGATTATTTTAAATTTTGCGAACTGCGATATGGTGGGCCACACCGGGATTTTCGACGCGGCGAAAGCCGCCGTGGAAGCCGTGGATGCCTGCGTCGGCCGCGTGATCGAAGCGATTCGGGAAATGAACGGCGTTGCTCTGATTACGGCGGACCACGGAAACGCCGAGCAGATGGAGGAGCCCGACGGCTCGCCCTTCACCGCGCATTCGACAAACCCGGTTCCGTTCTGCGTTGTCGGTTATCCGTGCAAGCTGCGCTCCGGCGGTCGGCTGGCGGATATCGCCCCGACGATGCTGAAAATCCTGGGGCTCCCGCAGCCGCCCGAAATGACAGGAAAAAGCATCATTCAATAAATAAGACAGTTACGAACAAGAGGATGATCCTTTTACGGATGATCCTCTTTTCTTTTTCCTGTATGGTAAAACATCCGGGATTCGATCCCTTCAAATACCGCAGGGTTTATTTTCCTCGTTTTATCTCCTCTTGTATTGACTCGGAAGAACTGAACGATATAATGAAAGCAGATAAGATTTCCTTCATACAAAAAATCTGACAAGGGGATGAGGTTACGAAAAAGATCGAAATGATTATCCGCCCGGAAAAGCTGGAAGAGGTAAAGGCCGTTCTCAACAACCTTTGCATTTATGGCATGACGGTCACGATGACCTCCGGATGCGGAAACCAAAAGGGCATGAAAGAAGTTTACCACGGAACCGTTTATAATCTGAACCTTCTCCCGAAGGTCAAGGTGGAAACGGTTGTGCACGACGAGATCGTAACCGAACTGATTTCTAAAATCTGCGAGGCCGTTAAAACGGGAGAAATTGGAGACGGAAAGATATTCGTGTTCCCTGTGGAAGAGGCGGTTCGCATTAGAACCGGTGAAAGCGGAGACGACGCAATTTGACGGACTGAGCCTTCTCAAACCGAATTATCATAAGAAGTACGCGGAGCCCTTTCAAAACGGCTCCGCATTCATTTTCAAGTGAAAGCCGGTTGACATCTTCACCTATAAAAAAGTACAATTTATGAAAATTGAATCAAAAGCAGGGAGCTTGTGATACAGGCTGAGAGGAAGTTAGCGTGAACTTCGACCCGTTAACCTGATTTGGATAATGCCAACGAAGGGACTTTATTTCCGTTACGAAGAAAGCGGGATATGCCTTTTCGGCATATCCCGCTTTCTTTATTCTAATGATTGAAAGATCGGAAGGGAATTTTAATGAAGACTTGAGAAAAATCGTATTGACCGGGAACGGGAATCCTGGGGGCGCTGGCCGCATACCCCGTCGCCGCTTATCTTCTGTCGGCTCCGGCGGCCCTTTTCACTTATGTTCTGCCCTTTATGGTCAGCTCTTTAATTGGTTCTGCTATTTCCGTCGTGCTGCTGAAAATTCTTGAGCGGACAAAACTGTTCGATCTGGCCCATTCTTATCATTTCTAATTTAGGCAGCCGTTTTCCGTTCAGGGTAGACAAGAAACGGAACCGTCCGGTTCGTTTTTTTCTCTGAAAACGGCTCTTAATCTTTCTTTTTTCTGGAGAGATTAAGAACCGACAATCCGTAAAAAACGACTGCGGAAGCCAGCAGGACCACAACGCTGACCCATGGCGCAAGTTCCTGTCCCCCCACGGAAAACTCTATGCCCATATATTCCTTGAATTGCCGCACCGTATCAGACGGAGCCCCCGCAAAGGCCGTTTTCATCGGGGCCTCCATCATCACCTGACGAAACAAAAGCGCCGCATGAGAGGGTGGAAACAGCTTGATCACCGTCTGCACCGAGGCGGGAAGTTCCCCTATGGGAAGATAAATGCCTGTCAAAAATCCGATCAGAGTTCCTATGATGCTGCTTGCCGTTCCAAACGCGTTTTGACTGTTAAAGAAAGACACCAAAAAGCATACCAGGGAGGTATTCGTCAGAGTCGCGAGCAGAATCAGGCCGAAAACCGTAAGCAGACTTTCCGCGGAAAGCCACTCCCCGCCTTTCGAGGTGATATAAAATTCCGCTAAAACGGCGGTAATCAGCGACATGATCACGCCGATCAAAAATGAGCTTCCGATATATCCCGCCGCGATTCCGCTCCGCTTCACCGGAGAAGCAAAAAAATCCCGGTCGATTCTGCGCGTTTTGTCTTCGATCATAATTCCGAAGGCTCCCATGGTCGTCGTCACGGATACAACGGACAGAAGTCCCGCCATCAGCCAGCTGTTCATCAGATAATCCACCGAAGGAATCCCTGTAAGCTGGCTCGGGAGCCACACACCGCCCAGAAAAAGCGCATACAGGCCGATGATGATGATGACCGCCAGAAGGGAAAAGAACACCGCGCTTTTGTCTCGAAAATAGAGCTTTACATTCCGTCTGATTAAAACGCTCATTCTCTTAACTCCTTTCCGGTGATGCCGATGAACGCCTCGTCCATCGTTCCCTGCAGAACCTCAAAGCTTTCAATAAACGGTTCGCAGCGTTTTAGCACCGGAATCGCGCTTACGGTATCCGGAAGTTTTACGATTACTTTTCCGCCGGAAACGGCAAAGTCCGCTTTCACTTCTTCCAGCACGCCACGAAGTTCTTTTTCATTTTGTGTGCTGATTTGAAGCGTATCACTGGCAAATCGCGTCTTAAGCTCCGCCGGCGTCCCTTTTGCGGCTGCTTCTCCATGGTCGATCACAATGACATAGTCGGATTCAGCAGCTTCTTCCATGTAATGCGTCGTCAAAAAGACGGTCAGCCCGGTTTCCGTCTGCAGCTTTCGAACGGTTTCCCAGATATTCCTTCTGGACTGCGGATCGAGCCCGGCCGTGGGCTCGTCGAGAAACAGAATTTTCGGCGTATGGAGCAAAGCACGGGCGATATCGGCTCTGCGCTTTTGCCCACCCGAAAGCTTCTCGTACGGGCGGTCCATAACCTCATTTAGTTCCGTAACCCGGGCCGCGTCGGAAACAGCCCGTTGAATCGCCGCTTTTTCCTTTGTGTAAAGCCCCGCGCGAATCGTGAGGTTTTCCCGTACGGACAGAAGCGAATCGAGCATATTTTCCTGAAACACCACGCCGATTTCCCGACGGATATTCCGGCTGTTCCGGCTGTTCCGGCTTAAATCCATCCCGTCGATCGTCACCGTTCCGCCGTCGTAGCTGAGAAGCGTGCAGAGGATTTGTATCGTCGTCGACTTTCCGGCGCCGTTGGGGCCGAGAAAAGAAAAAAGCTTTCCCCTCTCCACATAAAAGCTGATTCCTTTTACAGCCTCAATATTCCCGAAATTTTTCTTCAGCCCGTTGACCTCAATCATCTTGTTCAATGCGATAACCCCTTTCTGCAACTACTGTATCAAAGGGACGGGAATTGTGCAATCAAAAAACGGTATGCTGCGCTTATATGGACGCAAACTGTAAAAAAAGCATGGTAAGCCGCGCGAACTTCTCCCGTGCCTTTAAAATTTAGCGGGTATGGTACCGTTCCTTCAGCTTTCGGTTCAGACGGTCCGACAGCTTTTTGTCCCTGAGTACTGCGGCAAACAGGACGATGACGTAAACGGCCAGAACACACAATAGGAACACAGCAACCTCTCCTGCTTTATCCAGACTGATCCAGTCCCAGAGCGACGCAAAATACAGCAGTATGAGGGCAAGGACTGCCATGTGGACGATTCTTCTGATGAAATACCGGCGTTTGCTCAGTTCCCTGCGCGACCAGAACAGAAAGAGAGGCAGGTCGCCGACAACGGCCATCAGCAAGATTCTGCCGATGTCTTTCACGGTAAACACCGCCCCGGGGTTGAGCAGGGCACAGTAAAGATACATGGAAGCGACAACCCCCGTTGTAATTACAAAAAAGGACCTGAACATTGCTTTGAGCAATTCATCAAGACGCACCGCTGATTCCTCCTATATACCGAGTCTCTTTTTCAAATCGCCTATGTACTGCCGGGATATCACCACTTTTTCTCCGTTATCCAAGAGCGCTTCAAACCGTCCGCTGAAAGCGGGACTGAGCGACCGGATTTTCATTAAATTGAGAAGAACCGATTTGGAGGCACGCAGAAAGTTGCCGGCCGACAGGGCCTCCTCCAGCTCGTAAAGCTTTTGTTTTGACTCATAAACTTTCTTTTTTTCATATACGAATGTTTTATTGTCAACAACTTCAATATAATAGATATCCGAGGGCTTAATACGGTAAATCTCATTTCCCTCATAGGCAACCATGGCATCCTGAGATTTAAAAATGGAGATTGCCCGCAGGATTTCCGGCGACATTTCCCGGCAGCGTATCAAAATCTGCTCCTCTTCGCCTTCTTTGGGCTCTTCAATAACGATTCTCAATTCTTTCACCCCCGCGCGCAAGTTTGATGAAATTATACCATAAAAATTGCATTTGAGAAGAAGGATTTTTCTTGGAATTTGACGAGTACCGGCACGGGAAAACGGTTAGAATTGAAATAGGTTGAAAAAGATGTTAAAATATCGATATTATTACCGCCGGGAGGGGTATCCATTGCAAAACAGGAAAATGGTCTCCGTTTTCCTTGCGCTCGCCGTTCTTTTGCTTTCCATGACGGGCTGCAAAAACAGCAGGCCGTCAAACGCGGACAAAACAATTTTATATGGCCTGAAAAGCGACCCGAAAACGCTGGATCCGCAGATTGCCTCGGACTCCTCGTCCATTATTGCGATCGGGGCACTTTTTGAGGGACTGGCAAGACTCGGCGCGGACGGAACCGCCAAACCCGGAGTGGCCGAATGGTGGCAGGCCAACACGGACAGCACGGAGTTTACCTTTTACCTGCGCGGCGACGCAAAATGGGGTAATAAAAAGCCCGTTACCGCGAACGACTTCGTTTACGCTTTCCAACGGGCCGTATCCCCGCAAACGGGTTCGCCGGTCGGCTCGCAGATGTTCTGCCTGAAAAACGCCCGGCAGATCAGCTCCGGAAAGCTGCCGCCGGAAAAGCTGGGGGTCTCGGCCGTGGACAGCCACACGCTGAAAGTCAGTCTGGAATATTCCTATCCGGATTTCCCCAAGCTGACGGCGAATGCCGTTTTTATGCCCTGCAGCCGGGATTTTTTCGAAT
Source organism: Caproicibacter fermentans (assembly GCF_014303955.1). NCBI lineage: Bacteria > Bacillati > Bacillota > Clostridia > Eubacteriales > Acutalibacteraceae > Caproicibacter > Caproicibacter fermentans. The sequence continues at coordinate 1,358,121 of NZ_CP060286.1, forward strand.
CGACCTCCGGCCGCTACGGACTTGAAGCCTCCTATGTTCTGGGAAACGGCCCGTTCCGTATCGACGGAAAATACGGCTGGGCACACGACCAATATCTGAATCTGAGGCGCTCCGCAACCTATACCGGCGGCACGGTTCCCCTGCCGTCCAACGTTGATCTTCAGATTGAGGGGGACGACCTTGACCTGAGCGATCCTGTGGCCGCGTTAAAAAACGGGGTCGTAGACGCCGTTTCGGTCTCCGCCGCTCAGGCCGGAAAAGCTTCGGCCGGCGGCTGCTCCATCGTATCGTTTGAGGACACGACCTGGGGGCTTTGTTTTAACACCTCTTCCAATCTAATGAAAAACGTGAATGTCCGCAAAGCCTTTGTTCAGGCGCTTGACCGGAAAAAAGTCCTGTCGCATCTGCCGCAGGACACGTCTGCCGCGGATTCCATTCTTCTGCCCGGCACCGCATTTTTGGGGCAGAACTACCGGAAACTGGCAGGCGACCCGTTCCTGCTTTCCCAGGATGCTGGGGCCGCGCAGACCCTTGCGAACGGGCTAGGGGAACTCGGATTTTCCAAGGAAGACAAAATGGAATCCGTCAGCGTTCTGTGCCCGGATGATGATGAAAACGTTAAGCTGATGCTTAACGAAATGATTATATCCTGGAACTCACAGTTTCACAATTATTTTAATATGGAAGCAATGGACAAAAGCGATCTTCTTGCCAAGGTGAAGTCCGGGGACTATCAAATCGCGCTTGCTCCAATCACTCCCGACAGCGACGGGCCTCTTTCGGTTTTGTCCCTGTTCCGCAGCGGAGCCGACGGGAACTTTACGAAATACAGCAACACCGCGTACGACGCCCTGCTCTCCAAGGGGGAAACCGGAGACGGGGTAAAGGCCGCCGACGACTACGCTGCGGCGGAAGAATATTTGAGCCGTCAGGCCGTGTTCTATCCGCTGTACTACGGCAAACGTTATTACGCCATGGCGAAGGGCGTGACCGGAATTGTGTTCCACCCCTATCAGGGCGGCGTCGATTTTATCGGCGCGGGCAAGGAATAAAAAAATGCGGCAGACCGCCGCTCTGGGGCTCCCAGGGCGGCGGTTTTTTTCGTTCGATCGCATCAAGAATGCGGAAACAAAACTCCCGATTTCCGATAAAATGGATTAGAAACAGAATTCGAACGGTGAAAGAAGGAGATTATATGTATTCCGATTCCCGCGCGCCCGTCGGCACCTTGGAGTATATCCGGCGAAACCGCGGCGTCAACGCCTGCAAAAGGCGTTTTCAGGAAATCATCGGAAAGCAAAAGGAAGCCGCGCCGCGCCTGCTGAATGACGAGGGGCTGCGCTTTGCAACCCTGTTCTCGCTGAAACCGCAGATTGAAGAATCCGGACTGAAGGACGGACTCAGCGAAAAAAACAGGGCTGCGCTGCAGATTTGTGATAAAGTTCTGGAAGAAAAAAAGGCACTGCCCGGCGGCGGAATTTCTTATACGGACGAAAACGTTCACGCCGCTTTTTTATGGATCTTCCAAACGGGAGCGGAAAACGACGGGCTGAGCGACGATTACGACGAGATTCTTGATCTTTCGGCCTCCGTGCTGACGAGAAGATACCGCGAGACGTCCATACTGCCCGGACTGGCGGCCCTTATTTTCCGGCGCAACCGCAAAAAGGGATATCTGCACGACCTGATCTGGGCCTTTTTCCAGTCGCACGACCCGAATGCGCTGCGGTATCTCGCGCCGTACCTGCGTTCCGCGAACGCAAGGGACCGGGAACTTGCCCACCTGCTCCTGCATCTTCCGGACATCGGCGCGGATTCCCGCCGATGGGAAACCCAGTACCGAAAATTCATGAAGTGGCTGCAGGACAACAGCCCTTATCTGTATTTTACGGGAGAAAGCCTGCAAAGCTCCAATCAGCCGGAAATCTGTGGCCTTGACCGGGAGGCAAAATATCTGTGCAAACAGATTTCCCCGCGCAAGCGCACTCCGGTCGATCCGCTGACCAGTCAGGAAAAAGAATCCCTCAGCTGTTTCGCACAGGCGGAGGAAAGCGAGCAGACCGTCCTTTCCGATTATTCCAAAGCCCTCCATGCCAGCAATCCGGAGTCCTGGAACCGGTGGATACACCTTCCGGTAGAAGAGCAGCTTCGACTTGCGAAAAACGGAACGGGGAGGCGGCTGGTATGATTTTTATCGCCGGAAAGCAGATCACGTCCGAAGAACTCTCGAATCTGACCCATGAAAATACGGAGCGCTCCATTCTTTCTCAGCTTGCGTCCGCCGAAGAAAAGCTTGATTACGATTCCAGTGAACAGCTGGTATTCGAACTCCGCCTGCGCGCTCAGACCGTTGCCGCCGCAAAGGAACTGGACAAAAGCGGCATGGATTTCGCGATCTTCCGCAAGTCCAGATGCAATCCTGATTTCTGGGACCGCACGGCGGAAGGCGGTTTTCGTCTGAAAAGCGGCGCGAAGCCGAGTGAGGCGATTTCGGACATTTTTGATCATGGACGCAAATACGCGACGGAATGCGCGACCGCCATGGTCATCGTCTATTACCGCGCTCTTCTTGCCGTACTGGGTGCGGACCGGTTCAATCAGGTCTTTCCAAAAATAGAACTGATGAACTGGCATCATCTCGACCGGCTTCTCCGAGATGTCGGCCTGATGAAAAAGTACCCGTTCTATCTTCCGGGCGACCGACGTTACTTCGCCAATCCGGACGTGGACCCACTGACCCCGGAATGGCAGGGTGAAAATGTCATCGACTTAAACGGGAAACTATATTACGGCCATGGAGTCGGAATTTACGACGCGGATACCATCATCAGGTCCCTGAACCAAAACAGAATTGAGGACGCGGATGAAACCGCCTATCTGATGGATTCTGCGGGACGGCCCGATTTTAAAAACCTGTACCGGATTTCCCAGAATCACTGAGCTTTTTCCTCACGGACTTCCACCCGGTTTCCTCCCTGCTTTTTCGCCGAATACATGAGATCGTCCGCCTTTTGGACCATGGAATCCAGCGTGGAGCCTTCCTCCATTTCCGCTAAACCGAAGCTGCAGGTAATATGTATTTTACCGGCGAACCGGTTCTTTTCAATGGCGAAGCGGATCCGGTTCAGGATTCCCGCGGCATTATTCCGGTCGGTTTCCGGAAACAGGATCACAAATTCATCCCCTCCCCACCGGACCAGAAGATCGGGGCTTCTCAAATGAGCGCGGATCACATCGGCCAGCTCGGCAAGAACCCTGTCCGCAATCGAATGCCCGAACTGGTCGTTGACGGATTTGAACCGGTCTATGTCAAACAGAGAGAGCGAAAGGGGCCTGCATCGCCCGAGGCAGATTTTCTGCCACCTGGCAAATTCCGAAAAAAGCCGGTTTCTGCTGGAGGCCTTTGTCAGCTGGTCGGTATAGCTGAGCTTCATCAGCTGAGCTTTGGAAAGAAATTCGCCGTATTGCTGCCGGTCCCTTCCCAACGCGAAAATGGAACAGATCAAAACGGTGGCGGCAAAATAGATGACCGCCGCCATCAGCTCGTCTATACTCAGGCCGCCGAGCTTTCTCCAGGAAAAATAGAGAAAGCCGGCCATCCCAACGGTCGACACGGCAAGCATATTCCGGTACCGGTTCGGAACCAGAAAAAAGGCCAGCAGAAGGATGTACAGCCCCGCCGCCTGAACCATAAAATTCGGCGGGTCGTACTGAACCAAAACGAATAGAAAGATCGCGACCGCGAGAAGCTCCATCCCCGTTGTGCAGCGGTAAAAGGACCTGTATCCCCTGGCTCTGGAGCAATACAGGGAAAAAAGGACGAGAAGGCCTGTGAACAGGGTGCGGAACAACGCAATGAGCAGCTTGCTCAGCGGGCTTTTTACAAAAATCAAATCCGGAATTAAAAGCGCTTCATTGAATACGCCGACAGCGAGGCAAACCTGATTGATGTATTTTCGGCTGGAGATGAGCTGGTAATTAAAGTACGCCGTTCTGCGCCCCGGCTTCACGTCATGTCCTGAGGACTTCAATCGGATCCTGCCAAACTCCTGTTTCCCCATTTTCCCACACATCCTGTCCTTACTTTCGTTCCAGCGAATAACCGTTTATTTGCTTCCTCTGATATTATTATAATATTGAATTAACACCGAGTAAAGTCCCGTTAGCCCCGTTCCCGAAAAAAAGGTTGACAAAAGCGGCATCGTAGAATAAAATAGGGAAAGATTACAGCCGGTAAAATGCGGATGTAGGCCCGTTTTACAAAAAAATATTACGGAAGCCGTACGCCAATGAGGGCAGGGCAAAGAACCGTAAAGTAAATGATACAGAAGTCATTTAACTCGCTGTTTAGGTTAAGTGGCTTCTTTTTTATTCAGAACCGGTCCTCTTTAGCGCGCTATCATCCGGATTCGCAGCCGACAATAAACAGTTTGTGGAGGTACCTGCATGAAAAACATTGGGTATTATAATGGAAAAACCGGCCCGATTGAGGAAATGACCATCCCCATGAACGACCGTGTCGTCTATTTCGGCGACGGCGTGTATGACGCCACTTACGCGGTAAACCATGTCATCTTTGCGCTCGAGGACCATATCGACCGGTTTTTTCGCAGCTTTTCCAAGCTGAAAATTCCGTTCGCGATGTCGAAAGAAGAGCTTGCAAAAACACTGCAGGATCTGGTCAATCAGGTGGATAACTCCGAAAGCCTGATGGTTTACTGGCAGACCACACGCGGCACCGGAATGCGCAACCATGTTTTTCCCGACGGCCCGGCAAACCTTTTTGTCACCATCCGTCCGAATCCGCTGACGGCGATCGACAGGACCCTCAAGCTGATTACCGTGGAAGACACGCGGTTTTTGCACTGCGATATTAAAACGCTGAACCTGATTCCAAGCGTTATGGCCGCTCAGGCGGCGAAAGAAGCCGGCTGCCAGGAGGCGGTGTTCCATCGCGGCGAAATCGTCACGGAGTGCGCGCACAGCAACGTCTCCATCATCAAAAGCGGCGTTTTTTGCACGGCTCCGCTCAACAACCTGATTCTTCCCGGCACCGCCAGAAAACATCTGGTCGCGCTTGCTGCGCAGGTCGGAATGCAGGTCAGTGAAAAGCCCTTTACCGTCGCCGAGCTGATGGACGCCGACGAAGTCATCGTACATAGCTCCGGCACCCTGTGCAACGCCGCTGTGGAAATCGACGGCAAAAGGGTCGGCGGGCGCGCCCCCGAGCTGCTCAAAAAGCTGCAGGACGCCGCTGTAAAGCAATTTGAGGATTATACGAAGGTGAAATTCGCGGATTACGCAAAATAAGAGCGAAAGGATCGTCGTGACTGAAATGAATCAGGAAACATTAACCGAATGGAACGTCGGCCAGAATCTTGACGACCTGATGAATCTGGACCCCCGCGGATACGGGGTCTGCCGGATTCTGTACGACGGGTCGCGAAAGCTCGCCGGTGAACCGTTAACCATGCACGCGGCAAAAAAGCTGATGGAAACGGTCCGGGAAGGTGACGAAGTCCTTATTCTGACCGGTTTTGTTCTGACCCCTTCCCTCTGCGCCGAAACGGACGGAATTATCGGCGCCATGCTTCTGGCAAGAGCGCTTGAAAAAGCGTTCCGCGCGGTTCCCGTCCTTGTCTGCCCGGAAGAAAACGTTCCGGCCGTGAAGGCGATCGCCCCGCTGACCGGCCTTCATCTTTACGAATCCGTCGAGGAAGCAAAGCGCTTTCCCTTTTCCATGGCGTTCCTGACTTTCCCGAAGGAAGCGGAAAAGGCGGCAGGCCGCGCGGATGAAATCATCGCACAGGGGCTCCCTTCCGCTGTTGTCAGCATTGAAGCTCCCGGAGCGAACGCAAAGGGCTTCTATCATAACGCCGTGGGAAAAGACGTCACCCCGTTGGAAGCGAAAGCAGATATTCTGTTTGAAAAGCTGCAGCAAAAAGGTGTTGCAACCATTTCTATCGGGGATCTCGGCAACGAGCTTGGACTCGGCACGCTGGGCGACCATTTGAACCGTTATATTCCCTACGCCGCGCCGGGCTCCTGTTCCTGCGGATGCGGGGGCGGGCTGGCCGCCGCGACCAGGGCCGGAACCGTCCTGACCGCGACGGTTTCCAACTGGGGCTGCGACGGAATGATTGCCGCGCTCGCGTTTCTGATGAAGAATCCGGAGATTCTTCATGACGGAGAGCTTCTCGGGGAAACGATCAAAACCGCTTCCCGCTGCGGAATGGTCAATATGGACGGTTCCCTGACCCCTGCGGTGGACGGCTTCGGCCTGAAAATGAACGTGCTGATTCTGGAGCTGATGCGCGAATGCGTCACCTACGCTTTGGATTACGCAGGATATGAGCCGGGGAAAACCTGGTTTCGAAAGGTGCTTGAGTTGGGATTTTTTCAGTGAGGAGGTTACTGTAAATGCAGGAGCCCAGAATCCTGATGGCGGGGGACAGTGCCCTCACGGTTGAATTCGGCAATGAAATCAGTGAGGAAATCAACGGTAAAGTCCTCGCGCTGGGCCGCGCTCTTCGGCAGTCCGGCCTCAAGGGTATCACGGAAACGATACCGACTTACCGTTCTCTTTTAATCTGTTACGACCCTTGCGTGATCCGCTATTCTTCGTTAAAGTGCAAGGTCTCCCGCCTTGCGAACCACCTTGGCTCCGCCGCTTCCGGCGCGGGCCGGATTGTCGAAATCCCCGTCTGCTACGGGGGAGAATTCGGCGAGGACCTGCCGGATGTTGCGGCCCACGCGGGTATGGCGGAGGACGACGTCGTCCGGATTCATTCTTCAAAAGATTATCTGATTTACATGCTGGGCTTTCTGCCCGGCTTTGCCTATCTTGGGGGAATGGATCCCCGGATTGCGACGCCCCGCCTGAAAACGCCGCGCGTGAAAATCCCGGCGGGTTCCGTAGCCATCGGCGGCGAACAGACCGGCATCTACCCCATCGCTTCCCCCGGCGGGTGGCGGCTGATCGGCAGCACACCGGTAAAGCCCTATGACCCGAACCGGGAGGACCCGATTTTGTACCGGGCCGGGGATCGGATCCGTTTTGTCCCGGTGCCGCGCGAAGAATACCTGCGGATTCACTCCCTTTCGGAAAAGGGCGAATATCAGTGCGTCGTCCGGGAAGGGGGCTCCTCCGATGGGGATTGAAATGATAAAACCCGGGCTTCTGACCACCGTGCAGGATTTTGGGCGCACCGGTTACCAAAAGCTTGGCATTTCTCCCTCCGGCGCGCTGGACCGCAAAGCCATGATTCTCGCAAATCTTCTGGTGGCAAATTCCGCCGGTGAAGCCGTGCTGGAAATCACCATGATGGGACCGGAGCTTCGTTTTACCGCGGATAATTTTGTCGCGGTGACCGGAGGGGACCTGTCGCCTGTACTCAACGGAGCGCCGATGCCGCGGTACGCCGCCATTCCGGTAAAGGATGGGGATGTTCTTTCCTTCGGCCCCGCCAAAAGCGGCTGCCGCGCTTACCTTGCGTTCGCCGGCGGCCTCAAACTGCCGGTTGTCATGGGCAGCAAATCAACCAACCTGAAATGCGGATTCGGAGGCTACGGGGGACGCAAGCTGCAGGCGGGTGATGCCATCGCATTTTCTTCGCCGAAAAAGGAACTGCCCTTTTTTCCGCTCCGCACGCTGGAGGCCCCGTCTTTCGGCGGCGAAACGATCCTGCGGGTGATTTTGGGCCCGCAGGAAGACGCTTTCACCGAGGAAGGAGTCCGTACTTTCTTTGAGGAAACCTATCAGGTGACGCCCCGGTTTGACCGTATGGGCTGCGCGCTGGACGGTCCCGTCGTCGAATGCAGGGACAAAGCGGACATCATATCCGACGGAATCCCCGCAGGAGCCGTTCAGATTCCCTCGAGCGGCAAGCCGATCATCATGCTGGCAGACCGCCAGACGACGGGCGGATACACCAAAATCGGCACAGTGGCGTCGGTTGATCTTTCCCTGCTCGCGCAGTGCCGCCCGGGCGATTCCGTACGGTTTCAGCGCATTTCCGTCGGGGAAGCCCAAAAGCTGCTGCGGAAAGAGACAAAAAAGCTCAGTAAGCTGAATCGGTATTTGAACGAATAAACGAAAAAAGACCCGCCGGGCCGAAGAACGCTCAGCGCGTCCGTCCCGGCTGTTGAAACGGAGGTTGAACGAATGGATCTGACAACGATGGCGCCGTCGGAGGTTCGCGGGCTGATCCGCAAGGGCGAAATTACCGGCCCGACCGCCGGCATGTGCGCCGGATACGCGCAGGCAAATCTGGCCGTGCTTCCAAAAGAGCTTGCATACGATTTTCTTTTGTTCTGTCAGAGAAATCCAAAGTCCTGTCCTTTGCTTGAGGTTTCGGACGCGGGCAGCAGAGAGCTGCATGCCATTGCACAGGGCGCCGATATCGCCACCGACATTCCGAAATACCGCGTCTATGAAAACGGCGTGATGGTGGAAGAACGCACCGACGCCTCCCGTCTCTGGCGGGACGATTTTGTCAGCTTCCTGATCGGCTGCAGCTTTTCCTTTGAGGCGGAGCTGCTGGAAGCGGGCATCACGGTGCGCCATATCGAAGAAAACCGCAATGTTCCGATGTTCCGTACGAACATCGACTGCGTACCCGCCGGTATTTTCAGCGGCAAAATGGTTGTCTCCATGCGCCCCCTCCCCCATGACGAGGTGGTGCGCGCCGCGCTGATTACCGGAGGAATGCCCCGGGTGCACGGCGCTCCGGTTCACATCGGTTCACCGGAAGCAATCGGCATCAAAGACATCAATCACCCGGACTTCGGCGACAGCGTCACCATCCGCGACGGAGAAGTTCCGGTTTTCTGGCCCTGCGGCGTAACCCCGCAGTCGGTGATCATGAATGTGAAGCCGAAAATCGCCATTACGCACTCACCGGGGCATATGTTTCTTACGGATGTAAAAAACGTACAGCTCAAATACTGAGGAAAGGGGAAATTACCGATGAACCGCATTGATTTAAACTGCGATTTGGGGGAAAGCTTCGGCGCCTATCAGCTTGGCATGGACGAGGAAGTCATCCCGTTTGTTTCCTCCGCCAATGTCGCCTGCGGCTTTCACGCATCCGACCCCGTCGTGATGCGAAAAACCGTTGAGCTTGCGGGAAAAAGCGGAGTCTGCGTGGGGGCGCATCCGGGATTTCCGGACCTGATGGGATTCGGCCGCAGAAACATGAAGGTTTCTCCGGCGGAAGCGAAGGCTTACGTTCAGTACCAGATCGGCGCGCTTTCCGCATTCTGCCGGGCCTGCGGCGTAAAGCTGGTCCACGTAAAAGCGCACGGCGCCCTGTACAACATGGCGGGCAAGGATTATGATCTTGCAAAAGCCATCTGCGAGGGCATCGCCGAGTTCGACGGCAGCCTGATTCTGCTGGCCCTTTCCGGCAGCGAAATGATCCGCGCCGCGAAGGACACCGGCATTCGCGCTGCGAGCGAGGTTTTCGCGGACCGGGCCTATGAAGAGGATGGTTCCCTGGTGGCCAGAACGAAGCCGAACTCCATGATCACGGACGAAAACGAGGCGATCCGCCGTGTTGTCCGCATGGCGAAAGAGGGTAAAGTCACGGCCGCGACCGGAAAAGATATTTCAATTCGGGCCGACTCCGTCTGTGTCCACGGAGATAACGCCCATGCGCTGGAATTTGTTCGGAAAATCCGTTCCGCGCTGACGGCGGAAGGAATTGAAATCGCCCCGCTCGCCCAGATTGTTTCTTGATATTTTAAAGCATAACCTGAATATTTTCTTAAAATTTTTTGTTTTTTTTAGAATCGAATCAAAAGCCTTGACGGCTTTTTCATCTTCTTTTATAATTCATACTATCTGAATCAGGACAGCTAATTTCCTGCATCTAAGCCCTCCTGCGGCGACACGGGAAATGCTTTCGATTGCGCGGGGAATCAACGGTCTGTGCAAGACCGCACAAAAGCACTGCGCTCCGCTGAAGAAGCGGCGGAATTGCAGAGCGGCAAAGAAAACTCATAAAAGTAAATATCGGATGAAGATTCCGGGAGAGACCGTCTGTCACAGACGGCGCCGAAGGGGAACGCAAAAACTCTCAGGCAAAAAAACCGGGATCCGACGAAACTCCGGAAAGTCCATCGGACACCGAAGAGGCAATTCCCGGTCGGGAAGAATCTTTCAGGTTGATCAACGGAGGCATACGGCAGGAAGTCCTGCCGTATGCCTCCGTCCTTTTTTGTTTGATACCACTGTGGAAAGAAGAGAACAATATTATGGAAAGCAAAACCCCTCTTTACAACCGGCATGTCGCCGCAGGCGGCAAAATTGTCCCGTTCGCGGGGTACCTGCTGCCCGTTCAGTATCCCTCCGGCGTCATCGCCGAGCACATGGCGGTGCGAACCGCCGCGGGGCTGTTCGACATCTCCCATATGGGAGAAATCATTCTTGAGGGCAAGGACGCCCTTGCAAACCTCCACCATATCCTGACCAACGATTTTTCCGGCATGTACGACGGCCGCGTCCGCTATACCCTGATGTGCTATGACGACGGCGGCGTGGTAGACGATCTGGTCGTGTGCCGCATGAGCGAAAGCAAATATCTGCTGGTCGTCAACGCAGCGAACCGCAAAAAGGACGCGGAGTGGATCAAAGCCCACCTGAAAGGCGACGTTCGGTTTGAGGACATCTCCGATCATGTCGCGCAGATCGCCCTGCAGGGCCCGAAAGCGCCGGAGATTCTAAAAAAAGTGGCCGATGAATCCTCCATCCCACAGAAATATTACACCTTTGTGGAAAAAGGCACCGTCGGCGGAATTTCCTGCCTGGTCTCCCGCACGGGGTACACCGGCGAATTGGGCTATGAGCTTTACTGCGCCCCGCAGGACGCGGAGCGTCTGTGGGATCTGCTCCTGGAAGCGGGCAGGGAATACGGGCTGATTCCCTGCGGGCTCGGCGCCCGCGACACGCTCCGTCTGGAGGCCGCCATGCCGCTTTACGGCCATGAAATGGATGAAACGATTAATCCGTTCGAAGCCGGACTTTCGTTCGGCGTCAAGATGGATTCCCACGATTTTATCGGCAAAAATGCGTTAGCCGGTAAAATTCAGCCATCCCGCGTCAGGGTCGGTTTAGCGGTTACCGGGCGAGGAATCGCCCGCGGCGGCGAACCCGTGCTCATCAACGGAAAAGCGGTGGGAAAGACCACTTCCGGTACCTTCTGCCCGTTTCTGAAATCGGCTATTGCGATGGCATTGATCGACTCCGGGAATACTGAAGCCGGAACCGACGTGGAGCTGGACATTCGCGGCCGCCGCGTGTCGGCGCAGATCACCGCATTGCCTTTTTATAAACGAGCAAAATAATATTTTCTCCCTACCGAAACCCGTTTTTAAAAATCACCGGTCGAATTTTAAGGAGGAACTGATATGAATCTGCCAGAAGAACTCAAGTACACAAAGTCCCATGAATGGGTCAGCTATCTGCCGGACGGCAGCGCTAAAATCGGCTTGACCGACTTTGCGCAGAAAGAACTCGGAGACATTGTTTTCGTCAACCTGCCGCAGGAGGGCGATTCCGTGGAGGCCGGAGCTGCGTTCGCGGACGTGGAATCCGTTAAAGCCGTTTCCGACGTTTACTGCCCGGTCACGGGAACGGTTCAGGCAATCAACGAAGAACTGCTCGACGCGCCCGAACAGCTGAACAAAGCCCCCTATGAGTCCTGGATGGTACGGGTCGGCGACATCTCCAAAACGGAGGAACTCCTTTCCGCCGGCGAATACCTCACATTCCTGTCCGGAAAAGAAGGAGACTAACGGTATGGGTTCTTACATTCCTTCCACCCCGGAAGAGCAGAAAGAGATGCTTTCCGCCGCCGGATTCGATTCCTTTGACGGCTTGTTCTCGCAGATTCCGGAATCGGTCCGCCTGAGCCGCCTGCTCGACCTGCCGCAGGGTCTCTCCGAACTGGAAGTGCGGCGGAAAATGACCGCGATCGCTTCGGAAAACAAGGTGTTTCCCACCGTATTCCGCGGGGCCGGCGCGTACCGGCATTACATTCCCGCCGCCGTCACCCGCATTACCGCGAACGAGACCTTTCTGACCGCCTATACCCCTTATCAGGCGGAGATCAGCCAGGGGATTTTACAGTCGATTTTCGAGTACCAGACCATGATCTGTGAACTGACCGGCATGGAAGTTTCGAACGCCTCCGTTTACGACGGCGCAAACGCCGCCGCGGAAGCCGCCGCGATGTGCCGCGACCGCGGGCGCACGACGGTCTATGTTTCCGCGGCCTCTCATCCGGATACCATTCGGACCATTCGGACTTACGCGTTCGGCGCGGACACTCAGGTTTGCCTGGTTCCCGAGAAGGACGGCGCGACGGACGCTTCCGCCCTGAAAGACCTGCTGGAACAGGACAAAACCGCGGCATGCTTCTTTTTGCAACAGCCGAACTATTTCGGAACGATTGAAGACGCAGCGGCATTGGGTGAAATTGCTCACGCGGCCGGGGCGAAATTCATTATGGGATGCAACCCGATCTCCCTCGCTGTTCTGAAAACACCCGCCGAATGCGGAGCGGATGTCGCGGTCGGCGAAGGTCAGCCGTTCGGTATGCCGCTCGGCTTCGGCGGCCCGTATCTCGGCTTTATGGCCTGCAAAAAGGCGATGATGCGCCGCCTGCCCGGCAGAATCGTCGGCCAGACCTCCGACGACGCCGGCAACCGCGCGTTTGTATTGACGCTTCAGGCGCGCGAGCAGCACATCCGCCGGGAAAAGGCGCTGAGCAACATCTGCTCCAACGAAGCGCTCTGCGCGCTGACCGCGTCCGTCTACCTGAGTACAATGGGTCCGGACGGACTCAGAGCGGCGGCGGAGCAGTGCTATTCCAAAGCGCATTACGCCGCTAAGAAAATCGGCGCGGTCAAAGGCTTTGAGCTGAAGAACCAAACAGAATTTTTCCATGAGTTCGTCACCGCCTGCCCGAACGTGCAAAAGACACTCGAATTACTGGAACGGCACGGCATTCTGGGCGGTCTTCCCCTGCCGGACGGCGGACTGCTCTGGTGCGTAACGGAATGCAACTTCAAAGAGGAAATCGACCGGCTTGCCGAACTGCTGGAGGAGGCGGAACAAGAATGAATTTGATTTTTGAAGAAAGCCGCGCGGGCCGCGGATGCACGATTCTTCCGGCATGCGACGTGCCGGAAACCGCCCTGCCGCAGCAATTCGCGCGCAAGGCTCCCCTTCGTCTTCCGCAGCTGTCGGAAAACGACCTGAGCCGCCATTACAGCGCGCTCGCGAAGCGTTCGTTCGGCGTCAACGACGGTTTTTATCCCCTCGGTTCCTGCACTATGAAATATAACCCAAAAATCAACGAGGAAATGGCGGCATTGCCCGGATTCACGGAAATTCATCCTCTTCAGCCCGCTCACACGGCTCAGGGATGCCTGAAAGTACTGCATCTGGCGGAAAAATTTCTCTGCGAAATCACCGGGATGGATGAAATGGTCTTTCAGCCTGCGGCGGGCGCCCACGGCGAATACACGGGCCTGCTGCTGATCAAGGCCTGGCATCATTCCCGCGGCGACCAGAAGCGCACCAAAATCATCGTGCCGGATTCCGCGCACGGCACCAACCCGGCAAGCGCGGCCATGGCGGGCTACACCATTGTGAACATCCCGTCCGGCCCTGACGGCTGCGTCGACCTGGAAGCGCTGAAAAAAGCCGTCGGCGACGATACCGCAGGGCTGATGCTGACCAACCCGAACACGCTCGGCCTGTTCGATAAAAACATTCTGCAGATTACGCAAATTGTCCACGAAGCGGGAGGATTGTGCTTCTATGACGGCGCAAACCTGAACGCGGTGGTCGGCGTCGCGAGACCCGGAGACATGGGCTTCGACGTGATTCACCTGAACCTGCACAAAACATTTTCCACTCCTCACGGCGGCGGCGGTCCCGGCGGCGCGGCGGTCGGATGCAAATCTTCTCTTGCCCCGTTTTTGCCCGTGCCCCGCGTCGCGGAGCACGACGGGAAATTTTATCTCGACGACAACCGCCCGCAGAGCATCGGCAGTGTCAAATCCTTCTACGGCAATTTTCTTGTCATCGTGCGCGCTTTGACCTATCTGCTGACGCTTGGGAAAGAAGGCGTCCCTCAGGTTGCGGAAAACGCCGTTTTGAACGCAAACTACCTGATGGCGCTGCTGAAAAAGCGGTATCAGGTGGCCTACGACGTTCCCTGTATGCACGAATTTGTTCTTTCCCTGCAGGACTTAAAGGATTCCTGCGGCGTGACCGCGATGGACGTCGCGAAATCCATGCAGGACCTTGAAATGCACCCGCCGACCATGTATTTCCCGCTGATTGTGCACGAGGCCCTGATGATTGAGCCGACCGAAACCGAGTCAAAAGAGACGCTGGACCGGGCCGCCGAAGCTCTGCTCGAGCTGTACGAAAAGGCGCTTGCCAACCCGGAAGCTATGCACCGTGCCCCGGAAAGACGCGTGATCGGACGCCCGGACGAGGTGGAAGCCGCAAGGCATCCTGTGGTGAAATACGAATATGATTCATAACGCGTTACTCTGCACAACCGACCATCTGATTCCGTACCGGAATCTGGCTTTGGAAGAATACCTGATGGACACTGTTCCCGAGGGTACCTGTATTCTTTATCTATGGCAGAACCAGAACACCGTAGTCATCGGCCGGAACCAGAATTGCTGGAAGGAATGCCGCGTGAAAGAACTGGAAGCCGACGGCGGGCACCTTGTCCGCCGCCTTTCCGGCGGAGGAGCGGTCTTCCACGACCTGGGCAATCTGAATTTTACGTTCCTGGTTCGTAAAGAAGACTATGACGTTTCCCGCCAGCTCGATGTGATTCTGCGGGCCGTTTCCGCCTGCGGGATTCAGGCCGAAAAATCCGGCCGCAACGACATCACGGTCGACGGGCGCAAGTTTTCCGGCAACGCATTTTATTTCAGCGGGGAAAGCGCCTATCACCACGGCACGATCCTGATCGATGTGGATAAGGAGAAAGCGGGAAGATACCTGAGTGTTTCCGCGGAGAAAATCCGCTCCAAGGGAGTTGATTCCGTTCGGTCGCGCATCGCGAACCTGAATGAGTTTTGTCCCGGACTAACCGTAAATGATATGAAACGGGAGCTTTCAAAGGCGTTTGGCCAGGTTTACGGAACAGAGCCGAAAATCATCTCTCCGGACTCGATTGACGAGCGGCGCGTAGAAGAACTGCGGCTAGAATTTTCGGATCCGGATTGGATCTATGGCGTTCAGATGCCGTTCTCCTGCGAGTTTTCCAGTCGTTTTTCCTGGGGCGGCGTAGGAATCGGACTGCGGGTTCAGGGCGGCGTCATTGCCGGAGTGCAGGTTGACTCCGACGCAATGGATGAGGAATTCATCCGCCGGATCCCGCCGTGCCTGACCGGCTGCCCGTTTTCTTCCGAAGAAGCGGTCAAACGGCTTCGCACGGAATTTTCCGGTGAATCCGAGGAGCGCAGCCAATACGAAGCGGATATTGAGCGCTTGCTTATCGAACAGCAGTTTTAAAACAGCCCGCAGGCAAACAAAACCTGCGGGCTTACTCTTAAAAAGGAGCATCCGTATGAAGAAAAAATATGATTTGGCGGTGATCGGGGGCGGCCCCGCCGGTTACGAAGCCGCCATCCGTGCCGCCCAGCTCGGTTTTTCCGTCGCGCTGATCGAAGCCCGCGACGTGGGTGGAACCTGCCTGAACCGCGGCTGTATTCCTACAAAAGCGATCCTTCACTCTTCCGGGCTGTACCGTGAAGCAAAAAAATTCAGTGAAATCGGCCTTGCGGCGGACGGCCTTTCCTTTGATTTCGGCGCCATTCTGCGCCGAAAAGACCAGGTGATTGCGGAATTGCGCGCCGGAATTGAAAAGCTGCTAAAAGCAAACGGGGTCGACTGTTTTGAGGGCAGAGGTTTTCTGGAAAGCGCGGAACAGATTACCGTAACGGGATCCTCCGGCACGCAGGAACTAAGGGCCGACAAAATTCTTCTGGCAACCGGCTGCGCACCGTCCGTTCCCCCGATTCCCGGGGCAGAACTGCCCGGCGTTGTAACAAGCGACGGTCTTCTGGAGCTCGATGCCCTCCCCCGCCGTCTGGTCATCATTGGGGGCGGCGTCATCGGCGCGGAGTTTGCCACCGCTTTTTCCGATCTGGGCTGTGAAGTGACAATCGTGGAGGCCATGCCCCGGATTCTGCCGACCATGGACCGTGAGATTTCTCAAAGCCTTTCCATGATTCTCAAAAAGCGCGGCGTGCGGGTTCACTCTTCCGCAAAGGTGGAGCAAATTGCCGGGGATTCTCCGCTTGTCTGCCGGTTCACGGAAAAGGAGACGGAAAACCGTGCGGAAGCGGACCTTGTCCTGATTGCAGTCGGCCGCAAACCCGCGACCAATGATCTTTTCACCGAAGGACTCGGAATAAAAACGGAAAAAGGATTTATCTTGACCGACGGGCACCACGAAACAAGCCTGCCCGGCGTCTTTGCCGTAGGGGACGTGACCGGGGGAATCCAGCTTGCCCACGCCGCTTCCGCCCAAGGAATCGAGGCGGTGGAGTACATGGCGCAGGGAACGGAACCGGCTCGCCCCCGCGCAATCCCCTCCTGCGTCTACACAAGCCCGGAAATCGCCTGCGCCGGCCTTTGCGCGGACGAGGCGAAACAGGAAGGCATCGAGGTCACCGTCGGCAAGGCGCTGACCGCTTCCCTTGGGAAATCGGTCATCGAGCGCAGTGAGCGCGGCTTTGTCAAGCTGGTGTTTGAAAAGCAGTCCGGCGCGCTGATCGGCGCGCAGCTGGTGTGCGAACGCGCGACCGACCTGATTGCGGGCCTGGTGCAGGCGATTGACCGGCGCGCGACGGCGCGCGAGCTGGCCGGCGTGATTCGCCCGCACCCCACCTTCTCGGAGGCTGTAACCGAAGCGGCGGAGGACGCGCTGGGCGGCGCGATCCACGCGATGCCCCGTGTAAGAAGAGCCTAGCCTGTTTCTCGAAAAAATCATACCCTCAGCGTACTATTTTGCACATTTCCTTGCAGAGTTTAACCCTGACTGGTAAAATAATACTATAAGAATATTTGACTAAGGGGGAACCTGCATGATGAGAAAAACTCTTGCGGTTTTTACGGCTGTTCTTCTGATTTTGATTCCAATCAACTGCTTCGCGGCGTCAAACGGTGCAATGAATTTAAAAGCTGGGCAGACCATAACGCAGTCGGGAGCCTATTACAATGACGGAGTTCTATATCTGGAGTTGGAACCGGTCTGCCGGTATTTGAGCTACACGGTCACTCCGGCCGATGCCGACAGCGACATCCGCCTGACAAACGGTTCCGACACCATAAAGATTGACCCGGCCGGAAATCAAATCGTGAAAGACGGGCATACGCTCAATGTCTCCTATCTGTCCCCCGAGGATACGCTGGGCGGCGGCTGTATGCGGTTAAACGGCAGGCTTTATATGCGTTCCGACCTGCTGTCCCATCTGCTGGGGCTCGACGTGCAAACCAACGAAACGCAGAAAACCGTCACGGTGCGCGGAATCATCCAAAATGTCCTGAACATTGAAACGAAGCGAAACGATCTCTCCGAAGGCCTGCTGACGGCAACTATTCAGTACCCGGTGCTGTCCGGTCCGTGGAGCGCGCATGCGCTTGAGACCATGAACGGAATCTTCAAGCAGGCCGCGGATTCCGCCGTGGACCAGGGACGCAAAAACTCAAAGGAGCTTGAAAACATTGCGGCGATTCAAAAAGCCTCCGGCAACGAATACGGCGGCACGATGCAATGCTCGGTCTATTTCGACTACGATATCAAGTACAGCCAAAACGGCCTGTTCAGCGTCGTTCTGAGCAATTACCAGTATGCGGGCGGCGCGCACGGTTCGACCATACAGACCTCGTACGCCTTCGATCTGAATACGGGCAAACAGCTCGCCCTTTCCGATTTCATGAAGAAAGACAGCGGGTATCAGAAATTTTTCGACGCAAAAGTACGGAACGAAATCGACTCGCGCGTGAAAGAAAAAATATTGTTTGAAAATACTCCTTTTCAAACGCTCGGCGACAATCCTGATTTTTACCTTTCCGGCGACGGGATCACCTTCTACTTCCAGCAGTACGAATATTTCCCCTATGCGGCGGGAATTCAGGAATTCCCGGTTCCGTTTGAAACCATTTCTCAAATGCTGAATCCATCGTACAGCCGCCTTTCCCAAAAGCTGAATCGAACCGCATAACAGAAAAAGAAAAGCGGTATTTAAGGGGCACTTCATGGTGCTCCTTTTTTATGTTTTCCCGGCGCCCTCACGCAAACCAACTTCCTGTCACGTTCCGCCCCCGAACTACTTACTATACCAGTAAAGAAGAAACGGTTCCATTCGTGACACAAAGGAACGGAGGCTCGGAATGTCAATCAGTCTTTGTATGATTGTAAAAAACGAGGAAGAAAACCTTACAAGGTGTCTGAACAGCGTGAAAGACCTTGTCAGTGAAATAATTTTGGTGGATACGGGCTCCACAGACCGCACCGTTTCAATCGCGCGGGATTTCGGGGCCTCCTTTTTCTCTTACCGGTGGAACGACAGTTTTTCAGACGCCAGAAACTACGCCCTCTCAAAGGCGGCCGGAAGCTGGATTCTCGTCATGGACGCGGATGAGGAGCTGGAGCCGGAAGACCGTAGCGCACTGATTGCTCTCGCGCGGGAAGAGGACGGCGCTTCTGAAGTCTTCTGCGGTAAAACGCTCTGCTATTCGGGGGACCGGGCGGACTGCTGCAACCTTCTGGTCACCATGAACGTCCGGCTGATCCGAAACGGCAAAGGGTACCGCTATGTAGGGCGCGTTCATGAGCAGCTCTCGGGTCCCGAAGGCCCGCCGCGCATGACCGCTTCGGGCATTCGGTTCTACCATTACGGATATTTATCCTCTCAGATTGAAAAAAAGAGAAGCACGGGCGCAATATCGCCCTGATTCAAAAGGAGCTGGAAGACAGTCCCGGCAACGGCTTCATGCTTTTCAATCTTGGCAATGAATACCTCGCCCTTGGAAAAGCAGAGGACGCCATGGATTGTTATCGTGAGAGTTACCGGACTCTGGACCCCGCTTACGGATACGGCACCATGCTTCTCACACGGATGATTCTGTGCTGCGAACAGCTTGGCAGAGACGAAGATCAGGCGCGGTATATTCTGGAGGGGCTCCGGCTGTATCCGCGGCTGACCGATTTTGAATACCTAAGGGCGTGCATGCTGCACCGTCAGGGCAAGCTGCTGAAAGCCGTTCGATCCTGCCGCAAGTGCATCCGCATGGGCCCGCCGCCTTCCGACATGAACAGCGTCTACGGCGTCTCCTCCTTTAAGCCGTATCACCGGCTGTCCGTGTTATATGAACAGCTTGGGGAACCGGAGCTCGCTCTTCGTTACTGCCGTAAAGCCATTCGCCTGAATCCCCGCGACCGGGAAGCGTTTGCCCGCATGGCATATCTGCTGTTCGCTAAGGGCTGCACCCCTGTTCAGGTTAAGTCGAGCCTTTTGCGGCTGTCGGATAAAGACTTCTGTTCTTTTTTGATGCTGTCCGATCTGTTTTACGACCGGCGGATGTACCTTGAGGCCCTGCAGTTTGCCGTCAGGGCGCAAAAACGGGCGCCGGCATGCTGCACCGCCGCCCGTTATGATGAAGGAGTCTGCCGGTTTTTTCTGGGGCAGTACCGGCGCGCGTACCGGTGCCTGTCGCGGACTCCCGATGTACGCGCGGACAGCCGCGCCGCATTCTTCCGCGCCCTTTGCAGCCTGGTGGACCCCTCCGCGGCGCCTGTGGAGACAGATGAGCTATCCTTCGGGCTCTCTGCCGCCGACGCCGCTGCCGCGACCGCGTTTCGGGCGCTGCTCAAAGGGGAACCCTGCCCGATCCTGAGCAAAAACCGGAAGGAACCGCATCTCTGTGCGGACTCCATTTTCGGTCTGCTGGAAATCCTGCTGCGGGGCGGCCTGCTAAACGAATTTACAAAAGCCGTACAGCTTCTGAATCAGATCGACGATCGCGGCGTTCTGATTCGACTCGGCAAGCTGTGCTATCGATACGGTTACGCAGAGCTGGCGTGCCGCGAGCTGAAACGCTCGATCTGCGTCACCGGCGAAATCGATGCAGAAGGGCTTTCGATTCTTTCGAAAACACTCGCCGCCGCGGCCAAGGGTTAAATGGAACTCACAAAATTCCGTTCAGAAAACCTTCGACCTTTTGTGCGTCGGCGTACCCCTTCCGATACATCTGCTCCATACATTCCCTGTTTTTCGTCAGCGTCTTCATTCCGCAGCAGTCGTCCGGGGCAAGAATCAGCGCACTGCCCCGCCCGGCATATTTCTTTGCCAGCGCAACACCGTCATTGTACTTCCGATACCGGTGGGAAAGGCAGTCCGCCGCAACCGGATATTTTCGTCTTAAAAGCCTGACCATGCGGGCATCATCCTTCTGCGCGCGGATAAAATTCAAAGGCTTGGTCAGAATCACCACCACTCTGTCGCATCCGTCGTCAAACGCTTTTTGAACCGGGACGGGATCTGCCAGCCCTCCGTCAAAGCAGGGGATGCCGTTGACCAAATACGGCTCGCAAACGCCCGGGATACAGGACGACGCTTTGAGAATATCGTAGTGATCCTGTTTCATGTCCGTTTTATCAAAATAAATGGTTTCTCCCGTCTCAGCTTTCAGCGCAACGGTCTTCATCTCGCCGGCGAACCGTTCGATCTCTTTGAAATTCAGAGGGTCTTCTCCGTCCTGATTGGAAAGATCGCCGTAAACGTAATCCATATTGATGTAGGAACCCGTATGGACCAGATTCTTTAAGCTCATATATTGCCTGCGGAAGGAGTATTCCGTATAGAACCGGTAATTTCTGCCCTTCTGTTTTCCCAGGTAGGATGCGATGTTCGCGCTGCCGGCGGAGACGCCGATACAGTAATCGAACTGAATTCCCTGCTCCAGACAGCAGTCAAAAACACCGGCCCCATAGATCCCCCGCAAACCGCCGCCCACATCAACAACACCGTTCATCTTATGTCGCTCCTTTAAACTGATCTTCCGAAGATGATTCACTCTGTTTCTCTAAAGAAAGCGGGGAAGCAGCGCCGTACACGGAATCTGACTTTGCCGGTTTATGTAAGGCTGACTTCTCCGGCGTAACAGGTTTCAAAAATCCGCCGGATTTCCCCCGGACGGTTTGTCTGCCCCAGCGCCCACATCAGCTTTGTGACCGCAGCCTCGGTCGTCATGTCATAGGCCTGCAGCACCCCCGACTCCAGGACCTTCTGCCCCGCCTGATAAATGGTAAAATCGCTCCGTTCGTAAAGGCACTGGCTGCAAACCACGACCGGAATGCCGGACTGCACCACCTTGTGCAGTTTGGAAATCAAGTCGCGGCGGACAAAATTCAGGCCACCCGCGCCGAACGCTTCAATCACGATTCCCTTGTACTGCATTTGCAGCAGCATATCGAAGATTTCCGGATTTAAGCCCGGCGTCAGCTTGATTAAAATGACGCCGTCGCAGAGGCGGTCTTCCAGCTGAAAATCACCCGAAGGCTTTTGCAGGACGGCCTCGTTCAGATTCAGCCCTGTGGAATCCACCATCGCCGCGTAGGGGCAGTTGACGCTTTCAAAGGCGTCGAATCCCGTCGTGCGCACCTTGACCGCCCTGGTTCCCAGAATGATTTTTCGGTCGAACGCGACGAAAACGCCCGCCCTTCCGCTGGTTGCCATAGCAAAAGCACAGCGCAGATTTTCAACGCCGTCGGTCAGCGGGTGCCGGATCGGGAGCTGAGAACCGGTCAGCACAACCGGAACCGGAATGTTCCGAAGCATAAAGGACAGCACCGAAGCGGTATAGGCCATGGTATCCGTTCCGTGGGTCATGACAATGCCGTCGTACTGCTGAAACCGGGAAGCAACGGCACGCGCCATCCCCTGCCACTCCTCCGGCTGGATATTGGAGCTGTCCAGCTGGTACAGGTTTTCTATTTGAAGCTGGTTTTCCGCGGCAAGCCCGTTCAGGTATGCCGCAAGCAGGCGGCCGTCCATCGCGGGAACCAAGCCTTCCTCGGTCGGTTCGGAGGCGATCGTCCCGCCCGTAGTCAGCATCAGAATTCTTTTCATACGGCCTCCAGATTCACTTGTCAAAACAATTATTATATCAATTATGGCATGAACAGAAAGCAAAGTAAAGAAACAGAACAGAAAATATTTTACTCGGATCATTGGAAAATCCGTTCATATAAAACAAAAAGAAAGTCCCCGCTTTCTTCGGAGACTTTCCATGCGGGTACACGGCCGCGGAAAAGGGGCAGTGATTTTGGGTTAGCGGTGTGCAGCCGTTTTCCGGAGAACGGCGACCAGCGCCGGAATCACAATAATTTGAAGAACGATTCCGGGGATTGCGTTCAGAAACGCCCCGCCGAGAAACATCACCCAAGTGAACCCTTTTCCAGCCGCCTGATACAGAAAAATACTGGCTCCGCCCCAAATGACGCGGCCCAAAATCATGGACAAAATCAGAGCGGCGTAAATTGACGAAATCGTCTTCGGGAACTTTCTGTAAAAAAATCCGCTGAAAAAGCCGTATGAGGCAAGCTCCAGCGCCATCGCCGCCGCGGTCGGGTAAATCGGGGGCATACCGAACAGAACGGAACGGAACAAAGGCGTGATCAGCCCGACCAGCAAGCCGTAAGGCCAGCCGCATAAGAATCCGCAGAGAAGGACCGGGATATGCATCGGCAGCAGCATTGAACCAATCTGAGGGACCTGCCCCGTGAGAAAGGGCAGCAACAGGCCAAGTGCCAGAAACAGCGCGGAAAAAATCAGATTTTGCACCGAAGACAAACCTTCGGCATGAGATGCAAGTGCTTTTTGATTGGATTCCATAATTTTTCCTCCCAATATAAGTTGGCCTTCCCTTGGGAAAGAAAAATATCTTCATGATACTTTAATCTTTTGTATGTTCAGCCTGAACAAAATTGACCGTCGTCGAGACGGCGGATTCAATATAACGGGACAGGGGCAGCTCCGGGATTCCGGCGACCATGCAGTTGCATTTGCTGATGGGAATCAGAATTTTTTTGGCATGGCTTTTTCCCACCGCCGCCGACATGGCAGGCGTGATTTCCCCAAAAAGGGAATCCGCGATCAGGATTCCGATCGGTCCCAGGATAAGATCGGCCCAGGCGCTGCCGAAAAGAACCGGATTTTCGCCTGTGGCACCGGCGTCGGCCCCGGCTTTCAGCATTGCCGCCGTGGCAATGCTGTTTGTGCCGACCGCGGTAACCGGCTGCTCCGGCAGAGCTTTGCGAAGCTGAGCGATCAACTGTTTTCCAAGGCTGCCCCCCTGGCCGTCGATGACTAAGATATTCATATCGTTTCCTTTCTGCCGCCTTCCTGGCGGCAGGCCTTTTCGGCCGGTCCGGCATAAATGAAAACAGCCTGAGCGTCTTTTCTTATTTTAACCAGAAGCGTCGGTCAGTTCAATAGTATTTTTCATATTTGCCTTTGATTTCGCAGAAATTCATTCGCCGTTGAGCCTTTACTTGCGTGCGAAAGTTGGATATACTGAATTCATTAACAGGTGGTGGTTCGATGAAAAGGTGCATTGTAACTGCCGGAATAGTTTGCAGTTTTACAAAATGAAGTAAGGAGCATGAAAATGACTATTCCGGAAAAAAGCATTTATCCCCGCGGCGACCATGAAACCGTATTTTTAAAGAACGTTGTGAAAGACCCCAATATCGCGGTCGGAGATTATACGTTCTACAACGATTTCGTAAACGACCCGACCCGTTTTGAAAAAAACAATGTCCTTTATCATTATCCCGTCAACCGGGAAAAGCTGATAATCGGGAAATTCTGTTCCATCGCGTGTGGCGCCAAATTTATCTTTACAAGCGCAAACCACACGTTACAGTCGCTTTCCACCTATCCGTTTCCGATCCTCGCGGACGAATGGGGGCTGGACTGGAAAAACGTCACCGAGGCCTGGGATAACAAAGGGGACATTGTCATCGGCAACGACGTTTGGATCGGCTATGAAGCCGTCATCATGCAGGGCGTGACGATCGGCAACGGCGCGATCATCGGTACAAGGGCCGTCGTCACAAAAGACGTGCCGCCCTATGCCATCGTCGGCGGCGTCCCGGCAAGGGAAATCAGAAAGAGATACGACTTAAAGACCATCGCCATGCTGCAAAAGCTCGGGTGGTGGAACTGGCCTTATGAAAAGATTCGTAGACACTTATGGGAAATCATGAGCGGCAAGGTCGAGAAAATAACGAACGAATAACGGATTTTTCGGCCGGGCGCTCCGGAAACGGGGCGCCCGGCCGCCGCATTTCCTGTGTGATCTGATCACGGAACCTGATTTGCAAGGGAGTATAATAAAAACATACTATTTATGAAAAGGGAGTTTCACCATGATTTTCGGCCTTGGAAAGTCCGGAGAAAACAGTGCAAAAGACAAGACGCTGATTGTAAAAATCAGCCGCTGCCCGCAAAATCACCCCTGCCCTTCCGTCAGGGTTTGTCCGGTCGGGGCGCTGCATCAGGAGGGCTATCATGCGCCCACCGTCAATTCCGACAAATGCATCCGGTGCGGGAAATGTGTAAAATCCTGCCCCATGCGTGCTTTAAAGCTGGAATAAAGACTGTATTGGAGAACGAAAATTCGATTTGACAGAATCCGTGAAGGAGGAGATGAACGGATGTTTCAAATTGCAGGCATACTGGCCGGCGGTGTTCTGGGCTTTCTTTATTATAAAAAGGTGGGATGCCCTACGGGCAGATGCCCCATTACGTCGAATCCCTACGGTTCCACTCTGTACGGCGCGGTCATGGGGCTGTTGGTCGGCTCTTTCTTTTAAATCTGCTCGAAACACACGGGGGCTGTTTAGCCTCGTCGTAAAAAAACGTACAAAAAATGCGCTTTGACTGGGCTTTTAAAGCCGTCTCAAAGCGCATTTTTTTGCTTTCAGGGTTATTGGTTTGTACAGTTTGCTATCGCAAATTCATTTTGCACAGCACCTTTCTTTTGATCCGCAGCATCCGGCGGCTTGTAATATCTGGCAATTCCACGTATAATAAAGCTGAAAATTTCTATCCCGCCCCCGCCGCGCGCGGTTTGCATCTGTATACAATCCTCAAGAGAGTCAAATATAAAAAGGAAAACCTGTCGGAAAGGACGTCCAAAATGGAACTCAACAAAAGCAACATGAAGAATCTGGCGCTTTTGATCGCCTTTGGCATCGTATTTTTCATGGTCCTGAAAAATTTATACCTGCTGCCCTGGCTGATCAATTCCGTTTCCAACATCATCGGCCCGGTTCTTGCGGGCTTCGCCGTCGCCTTCGTGATCAACGTTCTTCTCGTTCCGATTGAGACACGTCTCTTTTCTCCGCTGAACCGGCGGTACAAAAAAGTCTGGCCGAAAATGAGGCGGGCCGCCGGCATTTTTCTGTCCCTTGTCATTGTATTCGGTTTGATCGCGCTGATTATGCTGATCGTGATTCCTGAATTGGTCCGCACCATCACGAATTTGACCAACAACATACAGCCCTTTTTTAACGAACTGCAAAACAGCCTCGCGAAAATCGACCGCGACCACCCGGAAATCGCCGGGTATTTTAAAAACCTGAATATCGACTGGACCAATCTCAGCCAGATGATTGCGGGATACGGACAGAAATTCGCCAGCAGCCTGGTCGGCTCCAGCGTTTCGATGATGGGGATGATTTTTCACGGCGCCATCTCTTTCGTTCTGACCTTCGTCATTTCCGTCAACGTCCTGGCTCAGAAGGAACGCCTTTATCATCAGGTCAAACGGGTCATGTACGCTTACCTGCCCCAAAAACATGCGGACTCCGTATATCATGTCCTTCATTTGACGAACCGCGCTTTTTCCAACTTTATCGCGGGCACCTGCACCGAAGCCTGCATTCTCGGCTCGCTTTGTTTTGTCGGAATGAATCTGTTCCATTTCCCCTACGCACTGCTGATTTCGGTCTTTGTCGCCTTTATGGCGCTGATCCCGATTTTGGGCGCGTTTTTCAGCACCGTCTTCGGCGCTCTTCTGATTCTGATTGTCAATCCGATTCAGGCGCTCTGGTTCATCATCTATTTCGTGGTCCTGCAGCAGTTGGAGGGCAACCTGATATACCCCCGTGTGGTCGGTTCCAGAGTCGGCCTTCCGGCGCTGTGGGTACTGGTCGCCGTCACGATCGGCGGCAACGCGTTCGGCATTCTGGGAATGCTCATCAACATTCCGGTCTGTTCCGTACTGTACACACTTCTCCGTGAAAATGTAAACAAAAGAATGCGCCGGCCGAAGGAACAGCCGTCCCCCGACCCGGAATAAAATCCATATCCGTAAAATGAACGGGTTACAGGTTTTCGCCTGCAGCCCGTTGATTGTTTGCCGCTATACTTTTTTAAAAAATAAATTATAAGAAACAGAAAAAGGGGATTGACCTTAACACAATGACAAGGTGTAAGATAGTTCAGGAATCGATTCCCAGGAGGCAAGCATGTTTACAATCGGAGAGTTTTCAAAGCTGAGCCATATTTCGGCACGGATGCTGCGGCATTATGACGCCATTGGCCTGCTGCGTCCCGCGCACGTCAACGAGCAGAACGGTTATCGGTATTACGACGCCGCGCAGCTGCCCGTTCTTCTTCAGATTGAAACTCTGAAGGACTACGGATTTTCGCTTTCTGAAATTTCGGAATTGCTGGTGCTTTCCCGGGAAGCGCTGGCAAAAAAAATCCATGCAAAGCGGCTGCAGGCATACGACGAATTGCATAAGCTTCGAAAAACTCTCCGACGAATGGAAGACGATATCATCAATATGGAGGGTAACCGTATGGTTCAGGAAAAATACCACGTCATTGTGATGGATACGCCCGCTCAAAGAGTATTCGGGCTTCGCAAAACAATCAGTATCGCGGAGGTTCACGACCTGTTTCAGGAATTGCTGCGGGAAGCCGACCGACGGGGTCTGAAACGCGCCGGCGCAACCCAGCTGCTGTATCACGGAAGAGAATTTTCCTATGACAGCATGGACGCGGAAGCACAGGTTCAGGTTTCCGGAGACGGGCCGGACGTTCAGGAAATCCCCGCACAGCTTTGCGTCGCAACCACGCATGTCGGTCCTTACGAGACCGTAAAATACGCTTACGACGCCATCTGCGATTGGATGGCCGGGCATCCCGAATATCAAATCAGCGGTCCGGCCATCGAACGGTATCTGAAAGACGAGCATTCCGTTTCCGACCCGGATGAATATGAAACCGGAATTCTGTTTCCGGTAACAAAAGCCGAATAAATCCCTCGCGTGTTCAGGCGGCTCGCCCGGTTCAGGACGACAGCTTCTCGTGACCGCCGTCTTTTCCAAATACCCGGCGAATAAACGGCACCTTGACGCGAATCGCGCTTTGCGGGCAAAGCTCCTGGCAGCAGTAGCAGCGGATGCAGCGGTCATAACGGTACGACGGCGGATTACTTTTATTGCCGTCGTGCCAGTCGACCGCTTTCGGCGTTACGGGGCACATTTTAACGCAGACGCCGCATTTAACACATTTGTCCGCTATGATATACGGCCTGGGCACGAGAGCGTTTTTGATGACCGCCATGCCGCCGCCCGACCGTCCGGCTTTCATCGGCTTCCGATTGACCCGGAAATCATTCGCAACAAAGCTGTCGACCGGGTCCCCGAGCAATTCGATTTCCTCTTGCCGGCATGTGCCCAATCCCATTTCCATGCCGGCCTGATTCGTTAAAACCAGTTCCGGATCCAGATTCATCAATCTGCAAACCGTAGCATCCAGCGCAACGGGGTCCGCCGACAGCAGAAGCACATTCATTTTCCGGGGGTTCCTCCCCGCGGGCCATTGCCTTCCATCGCCAGTATGCCGTCCATGATAAAAAGCCTTGGACGGATATAGGAATTCAAATCGATCAGCATTCTGGCAAATGCCGCGGCGTCCGGAATCCGGACATGAAATTCCCCTTTCCTTGTTCCGGGAATGCATCCGAACTGATTTTTGACCGCCCCGGTTACGCGTTGAAAGGCATGGGTCTTCATTTTGGGCAGGCTGACGACGCCGTCGCTGTCGAGCACCCCGTTCGCGATCGTAAACTTTTTATTCTGACGTCCCTCGGAAAAAAACACTTCGCGTCCGGATTGAAAATCTGCCGGGGCAATGCCAAGCTCCGCGGCAACAGCCTCGATTCCGCTCCGTTTCGCCGCGTGCTCCGGATTCTGAAAGGCCGGTGAATCTCCATAAGTGAGCTCCGCCCCCGCCTTTTGAAATATTTCGGCAGCCGCTTTGAAAACAGACGGGTGCGTCGTAACACATTTTTCGGGAGGATCCGCGGAAAGCCAGTTGGGTTTCAGCAGGATTTTCTCACCTGCCGACACAAATCCGTCAGGCCCCCCAAGCAAATCGATCCCCTTTTGAACCGCTTCTTTCACATGACCGAAATCATAGTCCCCGCAGCGGACCAACGCAACCTTAGATTTGCTCATTACGATTCTCCTTTGTAACTATCTCTCTAACCGCAGTGTGGCACACGGCAGATACTTTGTCAAGCGCTTTTCAGTTTTATTCGTGGAATTTTCGCCGGCGCATACTGGCACAACAAGAAAACAGGCATGACCCTCGTAGAACAAGTGGTCTGCCTGTTTCTTTATTTTGTCTTAGCGCTCCTAATCTCACTATCAGCAGGTGAGAGCGGGCTTTCGTCAGTCCTCTTTTTTCCCCGGGGCAATCAGGTGCCTTGACACGGCCGCAAACGAATTCTGCGGCAGGAAAGAACTTCCCGCCGCATTCACGGATGGATAATCCCAGCCGCCATTGGAAAGGATCAGAGAAAACGCGGCTTTCTTTGCGTTCTGAAGATGCTCCGCCATATAGCGGGCCGCCTGCTCGAACTGATCGGACATAACCGCGTCCAGTATCCTGATATGCTCCTGATTCGACCTCTCCATTCTCTCCTCTATCTTTTTTCCGGACAGAATGCGGATTCGGCAATTTTGGACCTGTATGTTTTCATACGTCTGGATTAAGTACTTGTTTTGCGTGGCGGATATAAAAATATGATGAATCTCATCATCAATCTGATAAGCCTCGTCAATATTTCCAAACGAATTATTCTGAGAGTAATAATTTTTATAGTTCAGAAGCGTTGCTTTATCAATTTTATCCGCGTACCTCTCAATCGCAAACGGCTCGATCAGCAACCTGACTTCATAAATAGAGCTGATTTCATTAATGGATAAATCGGACACAACGATTCCTTTTTTGGGCAGAATCCTCACCAGATTTTCCTGCTCCAGCCGACCGATCGCGTCCCGAATCGGCGTCCTGCTGACTCCGATTTCTTTCTGAAGAATATTTTCGTTTAGGAAGGTGTTGGGAAGATATTCGCAGGATACAATCTTCTCCTTAATCATATGATAGGCTTTTTCTTTTAAACTGTTTGCACTCACATTAATATCCTCTGGAATACATGTTGTATTTCACATGCGTATTTTTGTTGGTATTATATCATGCTCGAGAAAAAATTTCAAGCATTATTTTTCCATTTAAAGAACGCAAAAGGTCTCTTTCAACAAAATATTGTGAAATTTAAAAACATTATTGACAATTTAATGAATGCGGTTTATTATTTGATGTATACAACAAGGTATACATTTACGTATAACAGGGAGGATTTACGATTGGAAAGACTTTCGAAGAATACATATTCCGGCAGCAAAGAAAACCCCATTAAAGTATTGCAGTACGGCGAAGGAAATTTTCTGCGCGCATTTGTCGACTGGCAGATAGAACAGATGAATCAAAAGGCGGATTTTAACGCCGGCGTCGCCATCATTCAGCCTCTGCCACAGGGAAACGCAGCTCTTCTCAACGAGCAGGACCGCCTGTACACGCTTTTTCTGCAGGGGATGGAAAACGGAAAACCGGTCCGCACCCACAGCGTGATCGGCTGCGTAAACAAAGCAATCAATCCCTATGAAAATTATCAGGATTATCTTTCCCTGGCCGGATGCGAAACCCTGCGTCTGGTGGTTTCAAACACAACGGAGGCAGGAATCGCTTTCGACCCGGCCTGCGGCCCGGACGATGCTCCTCCAACCTCTTACCCCGCGAAGCTGACGCAGTTCCTGTACCGCAGATATCAGGTTTTCGGCGGAGCGAAAGATAAGGGGCTGATCGTGATCCCCTGCGAGCTGATCGACCGCAACGGGGAAAAACTGAAAAAATGTGTTTTGCAGTACGCGGAGCAGTGGAAGCTGGAACATGGCTTTATTGAATGGCTCAATCAGTCGAACACCTTTTGCTGCAGCCTCGTGGACCGGATTGTGCCGGGATACCCGAGAGACACCATTGATGAAGTGACAAAGGAGCTTGGATACATAGACAAGGCGGTCGACGTAGGAGAGCTGTTCCACCTTTGGGTCATCGAAGGCCCCAAATGGATTTCGAACGAAATTCCGTTTGAAAAGGCCGGGCTGAATGTGAAGGTTGTAGCGGATATGACGCCATACCGCACCCGGAAAGTCCGCATCCTGAACGGCGCGCACACGACCCTGGTTCCGGTCGCCTACCTGCTTCATTTGGACACGGTCGGCGAAGCGGTCGACGACGCGCTGGCCGGCAAGTTTCTTACGCAGGCCGTCGAGCGGGAAATCATCCCGACGCTCGACCTGCCAAAGCAGGAACTGGAAGACTTTGCGAAAGCAGTTTTTGATCGCTTCCGCAATCCGTTTGTCAAGCACTACTTAATGAGCATCGCTCTGAATTCTTTCTCGAAATACGAAACCCGCGTCCTGCCCTCTTTGCTGGAATACCTCTCGAGGACAAAAGAACTGCCGAAGCATCTGGTGTTTTCGCTCGCCGCTCTATTGGAATTTTACCGCGGCAAACGCGGCGAAGAGTCCATTGCCCTGAGCGACGAAGACGCGGTGCTTGAACTGATGAAAAAGCAATGGGCGGCTTACGACGGAACGGAGAAATCTTTGCTGAATCTGGTCCGCGGTGTTTTGTCGTTCGAATCCGTCTGGAAGCAGGACTTAAACCTGGTGCCCGGATTGACAAACGCGGTCGCGAAGGATCTGTCCGAAATTGAAAAATCCGGCATGAAAAAGGCGGTTGAACAGATCGTGCAGGGATCCTGAGTATGAATAAAGCAATCAAGATTAACGACAAAGACAATGTCGCCGTGGCTTTGTGCGACCTGAAAAAAGGCGAACCGGTCGAACTCGGCGGCAAAATCATAACGCTAGTGGAAACTATCGCCCGGGGACATAAATTCGCGCTTTCCGATCTTTCGGCGGATTCCGAAATCATCAAGTACGGTTTCCCGATCGGCCGTGCGAAACAGAATATTCCACGCGGAGCCTGGGTTCATTCCCACAACATGGCGACGGGCCTTAACGCTGCCGCAGACGAGTACCGTTACCGGAAAACGCCCCTGCCGGCGGACGTTCCAAACCGCAATTTGACGTTTGACGGCTTTCGCCGCGCAGACGGCTCCGCGGGAATCCGCAATGAACTGTGGATTGTACCCACCGTCGGATGCATCAACGGAACGGCTGAACTGATTGTTCGCCGATTCAGAGAAAAGCACAGTCCGGCGCATGCCGAAGCAATCCGAATTCTGAAACACAATTACGGCTGCTCCCAGCTGGGAGATGATTTATCCGCTACAAGACGCCTTCTGGCGGACTTTACGCGGCACCCGAATGCGGGCGGGGTTCTGATTCTCAGCCTTGGCTGTGAGAGCAACACGCCCGAAAGCTTCCGGCAGGAGCTCGGCTCTTTTGACGAAAGCCGCGTCCGTTTTCTTGTCGCTCAGGAAACGGATGACGAAATTGAACGCGGCGCCGATTTATTGGCGGAGCTGAACGACCGAATGGCCGGCGACCGCAGGGAACCGATTCCTTTGACGGAACTGCGGGTCGGCATGAAATGCGGGGGGTCCGACGGACTTTCCGGCATCACTGCAAATCCGCTGATCGGCCGGTTTACTGATTTTCTTGTTTCACAGGGCGGCACGGTGATTTTAACGGAAGTACCGGAAATGTTCGGCGCGGAAACAATATTGATGAACCGCGCGCGGGACAGCGGCGTCTTTCAAAAAGCCGTCGGTTTAATCCGCAATTTCAAAAAATACTTTACCGACGCCGGGCAGCCGGTTTATGAGAATCCGTCTCCCGGCAATAAAGCCGGAGGAATTACGACTCTGGAGGAAAAATCGCTTGGCTGCATTCAAAAAGGCGGGTCGGCCGAAGTGGAGGACGTCCTTCCCTATGCGGGACGAATCACACAGAAAGGGCTGAATCTGCTTTGTGCGCCCGGAAACGATCTGGTTTCCGCCTCCGCCCTAGCCGCAGCGGGCTGTCAAATGGTTCTGTTTTCAACAGGAAGAGGGACGCCGTTCGGAACGGTTGTTCCGACTATCAAAATTTCAACCAATACGCAGCTTTCGGAAAGAAAGCCGCGATGGATTGATTTTGACGCGGGTCCGATCGCGGCCGGCAAAAAAGCGGATGATCTGTGCGGCGATCTGACCCGGCTTGTTTTGCAAACTGCCTCCGGGCAGCAAACATGCAGCGAAAAATATGACTTTGCCGAGATTGCCGTCTGGAAAAACGGAGTCACCCTGTAATCCCGTTTTTTCAGACAGGTTAACAGTCTTATCCCGGAAGGGAGGAAAATCAGAAAAGCAGTCCATGTGGGAATTATTAAAAACAAGATATGAAATTTGTTAATTGGAGGAGTTTATTATGAACAAGGCAATTTCCATCCTGCTTGCAGGCACATTGGCATGCACAAGTATTCTTGCGGGTTGTTCTTCCGGTCAAGCATCAAGTTCGGCAGCCCCGACTTCAGCCGGGAATTCCGCGGCGGCTTCCGCCGATTCCAGCGGTAAATCATACACATTCCGTTTCTCCGAAATTCAGGCGACGACACACCCGGCTTCCCAGGCAGACGCAAAGTTTGTGGATCTGGTTCAGGAAAAATCGAACGGCAGAATCAAGATTCAGGTTTACTACAATGCTCAGCTCGGCGATGAAAAATCAGGCGTGCAGCAGGTGCAGTACGGCGGACTCGATTTCACCCGCGCAAGTCTTGGTGTTCTGTCCGGATTTGACCAGGAGCTGAACACTTTATCCCTTCCGTACCTGTTCTCCAGCAGTGACCAGATGTGGAATGTGCTGAACGGCGATATCGGCAAAAAATTCCTCGATGGAATCTCAAGCTCCAAGATGGTCGGCCTGTGCTGGTACGACGCCGGTTCCAGAAACTTCTACACCAAAAAACCGGTAACAGACCTTTCGGGTCTTAAGAACATGAAAATTCGCGTGCAGGAATCCAGCCTGATGATGGATATGGTCAAGGCACTCGGCGCCAGCCCAACCCCGATGGATTACGGCGAGGTTTACTCCGGCCTTCAGAACGGCGTCATCGACGGCGCGGAAAACAACCTTCCGTCCTATGAATCCACCAAGCATTACGAAGTTGCCCCCAATCTGCTTCTGGATGGTCACAGCCGTCTGCCGGAAATGATGCTGTGTTCGCAGAAGACCTGGGATTCTCTGTCGCCCAGCGACCAGAAAATTATTCAGGAATGTGCCGAAGAAGCTTCCAAGGTAGAGCGTCAGCTGTGGGCTGATTCCGAAAAGAGCGCCCTGGATGAAGTAAAATCCAAGGGCGTCAAGGTAACGGAGCTTTCCGCGGATGAACTCAAGAAATTCCAGGATGCCGTACAGCCGCTGTATGAAAAATACGCCAAGGACAACTTGGATCTGATCAAGCAAATCCAGAACACGAAATGACTTTTCGATCCTCAGTCATGAGCCGCTTTTTCCGCGGCTCATGACCCTTAAATAAGGAGAACTCTATGAACACCAAGAAAAATCCGCTCGACCGGCTGATGTATGGTATTTCCTTTCTGTTCGATTTTATTTACCGGATTTTGGAGGAGTATTCCAAAATTGTAATGCTGGTCATCGTTCTGATCGTCAGCGCGCAGGTCATCTGCCGCAAATTTCTGGGTTTCAGTATTTCCTGGTCCGACGAGGTTGCCCTGCTTCTTATGGTATGGATGGCATTTATTTCTATGGCAATCGGAGTAGAAAAGAAGCTGCACATCGCCATTGAAATGTTCTTTAAAAAATTTCCCGCTCCCATTCAAAAGATTCTGAATGTTATTAACAGCCTTGTCACCGTCCTGTTTGGCGTTACGCTGATTGTTTACGGCGTCAGGATGACGCAGGCTTCGATGGGTTCCATTCTTCCGGCGACCGGCTGGCCCGGCGGCACCCTGTACATTATGATTCCGGTTTCCGGGGTTTTCATCTGTTACTACGCACTGATCGATCTGTTCCATTTGGAACGGTTCCGGCACAGGGAACTGGAAGAAGGCTTTCAAAAGGAGGAAAACACATGAACCTCAACTTTGCCATTGCTCTCCTTCTGATCAGTTTCGTCATCTTTATCATCTGCAAAATGCCGGTCGCCATCGCGCTGGCCAGTTCCACCGCAATCACCATGCTGTATCTGCAGATCCCGGTTATGACGCTGGTCCAGCAAATGAGTAAATCCATCGACAGTTTTTCCCTCATGGCGATTCCGTTCTTCATTTTTGCCGGCGAACTTATGGGGGCGGGCGGAATCTCCGACCGGCTTTTAAAATTCGCCAACGTGATCGTCGGCCGTCTGCGCGGCGGACTCGCGCATGTGAATGTTCTGGCCAGTATGTTTTTCGGCGGAATATCCGGTTCCGCCGTCGCCGATGTTTCTTCCCTTGGCTGTATTGAAATTCCGATGATGACGGACGCAGGCTATGACGAGGATTTTTCCGTCGCTGTAACGGTGACCAGCGCCTGCCAGGGCGTTTTGATTCCGCCGAGCCACAACATGATTATTTATTCCCTTGCGGCGGGCGGCGTTTCCATCGGCGCGCTGTTCATGGGCGGGGTTATTCCGGGGATTCTTCTCGGGGTGTGCCTGATGATCGTCTGCGGGATCATTTCCGTAAAACGGCAGTACCCAAAGGGGGAAAGAGTTAAACTGCGCGACGCCCTGAAAATCACACGCGACGCCATTCTGGCGCTCGGCACCATTATCATCATCATGGGCGGCGTTGTTTCAGGCATTTTTACCGCTACGGAATCCGCGGCGTTTGCGTGCATTTACGCATTCATTATTTCCGTATTTTTTTATCGCGAATTGAAGGTGCGGGAAATCCCCAGACTTTTGATGAACACCATAAGAACCCTTGCCGTTGTGTTCAGCCTGATAGCTTCTGCCGGAGCATTCGGCTGGCTGCTTGCTTATTTGCAGGTTCCGATGCTGATTTCCAATTTTCTGCTTTCCGTAACCACCAACCGTGTGATTGTGTTTCTGCTGATTAATCTGATGCTGCTGGTACTCGGCTGCTTTATGGATATGGCGCCTCTGATTCTGATCGTTACGCCGATTCTTCTTCCGGTTGTGGAGCAGTACGGAATGAATCCGGTCCAGTTCGGCGTCATGCTGATTCTAAACCTCGCGATCGGCCTGTGCACGCCTCCGGTCGGCGGCGCACTGTTCGTTGGTTGCAGCATCGGTAAAATCTCCGTTGAAAAAGTAACCGTGGCAATGCTTCCAATGTATGCCGCCATGCTGATCGCACTGATGCTGGTTACCTTTATCCCTGCCATTTCGCTTTGGATTCCGGGCCTGCTGTGAGTCCCGCGCGGGTGCCTCGGCGCGCCTTTTCGCATATCCGTGGGAATCTTTCGTATTCGTCTATTGCAATCTGTTTTCAGAAAGGATGTCAAGATGAAACCGTTTATGGATGAGGATTTTTTGCTGACTAACGATACGGCAAAAGCCCTGTTTCATGAGTTTGCCGAAAAAATGCCGATCATCGACTTTCACTGCCATATCAGCCCGAAAGAAATTGCGGAAAACCGCAATTTCGAAAATATTTCGCAGGTCTGGCTTGGCGGAGATCATTATAAGTGGAGAATCATCCGCTCAAACGGCGTGGATGAAGCCGAAATCACCGGCTCTCAAAGCTCCGACCGCGTAAAATTTCAACGTTTTGCCGAAGCGCTGCCACGCGCCATTGGCAACCCTATGGTTCACTGGACCCACTTGGAGTTAAAGCGTTACTTCGGCTGCAATCAGTTTCTGACAGCGGAGTCTGCGGAAGATATCTGGAATCTGTGCAATAAGAAGCTGCGCGAAGATTCCCTTTCGGTACGGGGCATCATTCACCAGTCAAACGTGAAAGTGATCGCAACAACAGACGACCCCGCAGACAACCTGTGCTGGCACAAAAAGCTGCGCGGCGACCCCACATGTGATTTTCTCGTCGTACCTTCCATGCGTCCCGACCAGGCGCTGCGGGTGGAAAAACCGGAATTTGCCGCTTACATACAAAAGCTATCCAAAGCCGCCGATACTCCGATTCATTCCATAGACGACCTGTTCTCCGTACTCGCCGCGCGCATTGATTTCTTTGATTCCATGGGCTGCCGCGCTTCCGACCACGCTCTGGAGTATCTTTTCTGCCGGGCGGAGAGGAGCCGCCAAAGCGGACACGGTTTTCAGGAAAGCCCTGAACGGGGAGTCCCTCTCGACGGAAGAAATTGAAGCCTACAAAACAGAGCTGCTCCTGTTTTTGGGGGAACAATATGCAAAACACGACTGGGCGATGCAGATTCATTACAATGCGCTGCGCAACAACCGAACCAGTCTGTATCACGTGCTGGGCCCCGACACCGGCATGGACTGTATCGGCACCGCCGCCTGTGCGGATGGTCTGGTCGCGTTTCTGGATGCTTTGGACGCCCGCTGCGGTCTCCCGAAGATGATTCTTTATTCGCTGAATCCAAATGACAATGCGATGCTCGGCAGCGTGATCGGCAGTTTCCAGGGCCCCGGTGTACGCGGAAAAATTCAGCATGGCTGCGCGTGGTGGTTCAATGATTCCAAAGCCGGCATGGAAAACCAGCTGACCAGTCTTGCAAATCTTTCCCTTCTGGGCAATTTCGTAGGCATGGTGACGGATTCCCGCAGCTTTCTCTCCTATACCCGTCATGAATATTTCAGGAGAATCCTGTGCAATCTAATCGGTTCCTGGGTGGAAAACGGAGAATATCCCAATGACAAAAAAATGCTGGAATCCATCATAAAGGGAATCTGCTATGAGAATGCGAAAGCATATTTTCATTACGATGTTTGACCCGGCAAAATTCTGTCGCACTCCGTTTGAATTTTATTGGGATTTGCATTAAGATATAGGTGAATTTTGGTGCATGTCAAACCGGTTGTCCTCAATCGGTGCTGCTGCACCATTTTACTTTACGCTGAAAGAAGGAACATGATCATGAGAGACTTGGATTTTGAGGTAATGCATGTCGGATTCAACTGCAAGGACACGGCAGAGGCACAGCAAACGGCTGACTTATTACTCAGCCTGTTTGGCTTTTCGGAAACAGACACGCCGATTTCTGTTTTTTCCAGTTCCAAAATTGAGATTATGAAAAAGAAGGGCGCCGGAACCCTCGGGCATATCGCCATTGGAACCACCGACGTTCCGGAAGCAAAAAAATATCTGGAAGGCAAGGGAATCGAATTTGACGACGGCACGGCAGCCTACAACGAAAACGGAGAATTAAAGCTGATCTATCTAAAAAATGAGATTGCCGGATTTGCATTTCATCTGCTAAAAAAATAAGCTGATTTTGAAGGATGGGAAATTACATTGGTACAGACTTTATGCTGTCCCGACAGCTCCGCCCGACTGGACTGTTATCCTGCCTCTTCTGAACGGATTCTGCCCGCCGTCGTCATCTGCCCCGGCGGCGGATATTCCTGGCTCTCTCCCAGAGAAAGCGGGCCGGTTGCCGAAATGTTTCGTCAAAACGGATTTCACGCATTCGTACTCAGATACACGGTGGAAAATCCCCCCCTTGGCTTTCGGCCGCTGCGGGACCTGTCCTGGGCTGTTAAGGAGGTCAGAGAATCTTCCGGCGAGCCGTATGTTGACCCCCATCGGATCGCGGTCTGCGGCTTCTCGGCAGGCGGTCATCTGGCGGCCAGCCTTGGGGTATTCTGGAACAATAAAGATATTTTTCCGGACGCTTCTCTATGGGAGCGTCACAGGCCAAATGCTTTGATTCTGGGATACCCCGTCATTTCTTCCGGCCCCTTCGCTCATCGTGAAAGCTTTGAGCGCCTTTTCCAAGCTAAGGAAAAGCAGTCCCTTTTCTCATTGGAAAAGCAGGTGTCTGACAACGTCCCGCCGACTTTTCTTTGGCATACGGTTCAGGACGGAGATGTCCCCGTTCAGAATTCAATGCTGTTTTTTAACGCCCTTGTGGAACATCACATTCCCTGCGAACTTCATCTGTTTCCGAAAGGGGTGCATGGCCTTTCGCTGGCGACGCCCGAGGTCGAAGAACCCGAAAAGGGCCGCTTCGCAGATCCTCACGTTGCATCATGGAGTTCTCTGTGCGTCGAATGGATGCACCAGACTTTTATCCAACTATAATACTCATAGCTCAATTAACGCGGCGGGAATCGATTCCCGCCGTGTTTCTGATTCCGCAGACCATATTGCCTCGGCAATACTACCGGGAATTTCCACTCCCCCGCCAATCCCAAAAATCCTGTAAGATCAGGCCAGGGATTTCCCGCGACGCTGCTCTTTTTAAAGATTGCAACGAACCGTTAAAGAAGAAATCACTGTGCTGTTTTACACCGATCTTACATTTTTTGCCTGTCCTTTTAATATTCATTCTATAGAATAAATACGAAAACTTATTTTCTTATTGGTAGAGAGGACGGGAAGCGAATGCAAAAATTATGGAGCAAGCCGGTGTCACTGTTTTTATCCATGGCACTGGTGCTCAGCGCAGTATCGGTTTCACCGGGCATTTTGGCAAAAGCGGAAACAGAGACTCTGGCATCGTGGAATATTTCCAGCAACCCCTCCGAGGCACCGTCGGAAGCAAAAATTTATGCGACGGACGGCGCTTTCAAGGATTCCGGTTTTTTATCGACAAACGCCGCCGGGAGTTGGGGCACCAGCACACAATATTTCCTTGCGGCAAGCGGATTTGACGGTGAGCCCGGTACAAAATACTGGCAGGTCAGTCTGCCGGACGAAACGAAGGACTCCACCCGCATAGCAGTCTCGGCCGGCTTTCGGCGGTCCAAAACCGTTACCGCAAATTGGAAAGTTCAAAGTTCCAAAGACGGCGATTCCTTTTCCGATGTGGCGAACGGCGATTTCACCATCAGCGCCACTTCGGGCGGCGTAAAAGCCGTTACTTTCGGCAGCGGGGACACCGCATTGAGTTTGCCCGACGGCACCATCGCGGTCCGGTTCACTCCCGCGGATAACGGCACGACTTCAAGCGGTGGAACCTGCTATATCAACGACATTATCGTCACCGGCCAAACAGGAGGCGGCGGCAGTACGGAAACCGTTGTGTTCACGCCGAGCAGCGCGCCGGACTCCAACGGCTACGTGCCGGGGGGAACCACGGTGAAGCTTACCGCAACGACCGACGCCGCGATTTATTACGAACTCAATCCCGGAAACAATGAGCCGGGCGACGGAACAAAGTACCGGGATCCGATTCAAATTCACGACACCACAACGATCCGCGCCTGGCTGGACGGAGGCAAAGATCATCCGCAGACGCGGACGTACAAAGTGGACAACGCGGTCGTCAACACGATCGGCGACGCCAGAAAGGCCGGAGAAGGTCACACCGTTACCCTGACCGGCATTGCGACACATCCTTATGCCAATTCGTCGTTGGGGCTGTACATACAGGACGCGACCGGCGGCATTGAGCTGTTCGGCGACAGTGTTCTAAAGGACGCAGGGATTCAGCCCGGCGACACCGTTGAGGCCACCGGCGACACGGCTGTTTATAATAACAATCTCGAGCTGAAAGTCACCGGCGTCAAAATCACGAAGACGCCCGGGGAAGTACCTGCGCCGAAGGACGTCTCCATTTCAGCCATCGGCGAATCCACCGGCGGGTTGCTGGTGAAAATTTCCGGGGCCGTTGTCTCCGATCTGTCGGAAGACAGTTATAAAAACGCTAATTTCACACTAACTCAGAACGAAAAAACACTTTCCGCAGAAATGGACAGCAGGCGCGGCGACGACTATTCCGCCGTTGCGGCCAAGGTTTCCAAAGGACAGACTGCGGATTTCACAGGAATCCTCCAAGGTTATCGCGGCGCTTACACCCTGCAGCTGCTCGGCGCGGACGGCATCACCAATGTTAAAGACTCCACGCCGGAAACTCCGCAGGCCGCTCCCGTAACCGCGGATCCCGGCAGCAGTGTAAACGCCAAGGTCGGCGATACGGTCAAGCTTTCCTGCGCGACCGCAGACGCGAAAATCTATTATACGCTGGATCCGGCCGCAGCGGACGACAACTATTTGCTTTACGACGCGAACACGCCGATTACGCTGACAGCTTTGCCGGCCACCCTGACGGCGTACGCGGCAAAGGACGGTCTCAAGAACAGCGAAAAGTCCGTCTTTACTTACCGGGAAAAATTTACAGGAACTTATCACATCTACTTTGGACAGCTGCATTCCCATACGACGCTTTCGGACGGTGTGGGCAGTATCACACAGGCCTATGACCATGCTTCTAAAGCTAAAAACCTGGATTTTGAGGCTGTCACAGATCATTCGAACTATTTTGAAACCGCATCCGAAGCCCAGGCGCACAAAAACACGATTCTGGACGGCTCCGGCAGCGAAAACTGGAAAGAAGGTCATGCCGCCGCGAAGGCGATTACGGATGAAAAAATTCCAAACCCGGATAGCGCCGACGATCCCGGCTCCACTTTTCTCGGCATTTACGGGTATGAAATGACTTGGAGCGACGGTTCCGGCCACATCAACACCTTTGACACGCCGGGCTTTGAAGACCGGCAGAACCCAACCTACTGCAACAAAAAGCAGTCGGCGTCCAACCCCTGCCGGCCTGGACGCGTACTATAAAACCCTGACAACCGTACCGGATTCGATCTCTCAATTTAACCATCCGGGGACCACGTTCGGTGATTTTTATGATTTTGCCGACTACAGTCCAACGTTCGACAAGCTGATCAATTTGATCGAAGTCGGCAACGGCGAGGGGCCGATCCGCGGAGTCGGGTATTTCCCCTCCTATGAATACTACACCCGCGCGTTGGATAAGGGCTGGCACGTGGCTCCGACCAACAATCAGGATAACCACAAGGGCAACTGGGGCGACTCCAATACGGCCCGCAGCGTCATCCTGGCCCAGAGCCTTACGGAAGAAAACCTGTACGACGCGCTGCGCAACCGCCGTGTGTACGCGACGGAGGACAATGACCTGAGCATTTATTACACCGTCGACAGCGCAGTCATGGGCAGCGAAATTTCGGTGAAAAAAGGCGAAAGCCTGTCCTTACACGCGGACCTTTCCGACCCGACCGACAAGAGCATCGGCACGGTCGAAGTCATCGTCAACGGCGGCCGTGTCGCGGCGGAAAAAGAGATAAGCTCCAGCAAAGCCTCGGTTGATTTTTCCATTCCGAACAACTACTCCTACTACTATCTGCGCGTAACCGAAGCGGATAAAGACATCGCCGTCACCGCCCCCGTCTGGACCGGAGAAGTCGATAAGGCCGGCATCGCCTCCGTTTCGGCGGACACCGACCTGCCGATCAAGGGCGAACCGGTCAACATTACGGCATCCCTCTTCAACAACGAGACCTCCCCCCTGACGATTGATTCGCTGGAGTACAAGATTGGCGACGAGGTGATTCGAACCGTGAGCGGCAGCGGCTTAAACGGCGGGGCAACCCTCGATTCCCTTGGGACAAAGAACGATTCGTTCCGCTATACGCCAAAATCGGCGGGAAGCACAACCATTCACGTCACATTAAAGGGAACGCTTGGCGGAACCTCCAAAACCTACACGAACGCTTTGCTGATGCAGGTGGCTGACCCGGGCGCCGTGACAAAAGTCATCATTGACGGCACTCACTTTAACGACTATGTCACCGGCTATTACAGCCAGAGCATGGGAAATGTTACAAAAATTGCGGCGGACGACGGAACCCAGATTAAAGTTGTCGCCGACCGGATTACCCCGGAAACGCTGAAAGGCACGCAGTTGCTGGTCATCTCCGCCCCGGCCAAAAGCAGCGGTACCAGCAAGGCCGGCGACGCCTACCAGCCGCAAACCTTCAGCGACGATTTCATCCGGATGGTGAAAGAATATGTACAAAACGGCGGAACCGCCGTGATCTGCGGCCTGTCCGATTATTCCGACAGTCCAAACGATCCGTATACTTCCGCCGCGCAGGTGAATTCCCTGCTGAAAGGCATCGGCGCGACAAGCACCATTTCCAACGACGAAGTGGTCGACCAGGATCAAAACGGCGGTCAGCCGTATCGCCTTTATTTCCAAAATTACAACACGGATTCCCCCTACATGAAAGATGTTTCTCCCGACCAGAAATACAGCTTTTACAGCGGCTGCACGGTGAACGCAGGCAAGGGCGCCACACGGCTGGTTGATGGATTTGACACGACCTATTCCATCAATTCGCGGGCATCGGACAGCGCCTGCGAATCCGGAATCCCCGTTTCCTCTCCCACAGCCGTCTATGACGAAAGCAACGCGGTTAAGAAGAAGGGAAACGTCTGCGCGCTGGCGGAAGAACCGGTCGGGAACGGCAAAGTCTTGATTGCCGGCACCGTATTCCTCTCCGATTTTGAAGTAAAAGCGGATAAGGACAATTACGAGGACCTTGATTATGCAAATAAAACCATCTTCGGGAACATTCTGGATTCCGTTAAGACCGACATTCCAACCACTTCCATCGCGAGCGTAAGGGCCACCGGCGAAACCGGAGCCGTCTATGCGGTGGAGGGGATCGTAACGGCCGGCAGCGAAGCGCCGAACGCCTTTACGGACACCGTCTATCTTCAGGATTCGACCGGCGGAATCGATATTTACCCCATCGCGAACGGCAGCGGAATCAAAGTGGGCCAGAAACTGCGCGTCGTCGGCCATGTCGATTCGTATCAGGGCGACAAGGAATTAAAAATCGGCAGCGGCGTCGAAGGTTATGAAGTGATCGACACGGCGGAAAAACCCGTCTCTCCCGTTTCCCTCAGTGTGGCGGACGCCTCCGATTACACCTCACGCGGAGGCAGTCTGGTCAAAGTGACCGGGACAGTCTCCGACCTTAAAAAACTCGGCGGAGTGATTCAAAGCTTCACACTGAATTCCGGCTCCGGCAAAATCCGTATTCTGATCAACGGTTACATCTCGCCGGATATCGACCTCAGCGGTCTGGTCAAAGAAAACGCCGCCGTCAGCGCGGTTGGCCTGGTTTATATGGACCCGGACGGCGTCTGCCTGCGAGTTCGCGACCGTAATGAAATCACGCCGGCCGGCGGCACGGACGGCGGGGACTCCGGGCATCATCGCCGTTCCGACGACGATTCCTCCCCGAAAAAGGGTACCGTCATTTCCTCCGCGACAAATTCGACGGTCGCCACTTCCACGGTTGGCGGAAAAACCGTCGCGACGGTTACCGGCAGACCGGATTCCGCCCCCGTCGTCAGCGGAAACCGCGCGGATATCACTATCACCGTACCGTCTTCCATAACATCGGAAATCTCCGGCGCAACGCCGCAGCATCCGGCGCTTATCAGAATTGAGCCGGCTTCGGCAGATCTCGTTTCCCAGTTCGACAGCAGCGCCGTAAAGACGGTCGGGATCCGTATCCGCATTCCTTCCGAAATCGTGACGGGTAAAAACGCCGGGCTGTCTCTCTGCCTTCCCAAGGAGGTTTTGAGCAAAGCGAAATCCACCCTGAAAAACATCGTCCTGTCTGTGGAGGACGCCGGCGGAAAGGAACTGTATTGCTGGGATTTCACAGGATCTGCTCTGAGCGCTTCGCCGGTTTCTCCCGCTGCGGACCTTGACCTTGCCGTAAGCCTTGGGCCTGCGGAATCCGGTTCGGCAGAGGCAAAGATCATATCCGACAACGCACCCGGCGGGATCGGCGTCGTTTTGAAATTCGGCGAAAACGGCCTTCTTCCCGCCCCGGCCAATGTTCATCTCTACGTCGGGGGCCAGCAGGGAATCCGGCCGAATTCCACCGTCTACCTGTATTACTTCAATCCTCAGGCGAATATACTGGAACCGCTGCCGGACGGGAAATACACGGTGGACGCGAGCGGTACTGTCACGATCCGGATCGTTCACTGCTCCGAATATATTCTGATGCCCGGCGCGGCCGCACATTCTTATCCGGTTCAGACCGACACGACCTATCCGGTGGGCCTGAAGCAGGG
The DNA here is from genome assembly GCF_014303955.1 of Caproicibacter fermentans. Classification (NCBI taxonomy): domain Bacteria; kingdom Bacillati; phylum Bacillota; class Clostridia; order Eubacteriales; family Acutalibacteraceae; genus Caproicibacter; species Caproicibacter fermentans. The sequence continues at coordinate 1,402,570 of NZ_CP060286.1, forward strand.
CGAAAGCTATACGTTCGCCGTAACCGCTTCGAACGGCACGGAGCCCGCCTTGAATGTGGGCGACGCCTCCGTGTTCACCGCGTCGGTCAGACGGAAAAAGGGCGTCTGTTATGTCACGGTGAAGGCCATCGGCAAACCCGGTGAAGTCACCGCCCTGTACAGTACGCTGAACGGAAAAAAGCCTGTCACGCTGTGCTACCTTTTCGTGAAGGGTTGATCAGGAATTTAAAAAACGGTCCGGTCAAAAAAGCGATAGGAAGCCGTCCGCTGGGGCACAGCCGGGCGGTTTCCATTTTTCCGCACGGAAGAGTGAGAGAAAATATGAAAAAGAACATCCGGTCTATCCTTATCATCCGGGAGCCAAAGAAAGCGTTATGCCTGCGCGCTGCCGTCATTCTGGTGTTCCTCATCGCTGCGGCGGGGCTGATCGCCGCATTCGGCGGATTCCGTCTCCTGACACTGTCCGGACAGGGCGGCGATTCGGATTTCGTCTCCGCCAAAGTGCTGGAAATTTCAGAAGACAACACTTCGACCGACCCCGCCTCCGGAGGCCGGCGGGTCGGCGAGCAACAACTGAAAATTCAGATTCTTCAGGGGCCGCACAAGGGAGAAGTGATGGAAACGCCCAATTATCTGAGCGCGCTTCACAATGTTTACGCACACCAGGGCTCCCGCATCGTTGTTCGAATCGATACCCAGAAAAGCGGCAGCTATGCGGCTTCCGTATACAACTACGACCGCTCCGCCGTACTTCTGGGAATCACGTCTTTTTTCCTCCTGCTGCTCTGCGTCGCCGGAGGAAAAAGGGGAATCCGGTCCATGTTTGGGCTTCTCTTTACCATGAGCTGCGTCTTCTTTCTTCTGATTCCCATGATTTTAAATGCCGTTTCCCCCGTGCTGGCCGCAGTTGTGATTGCTTTGCTGACTTCTCCGGTCTGCTTTCTTCTGCTTGCCGGGTGGAATGGAAAGGCGGTTTCCGCCATGCTGGGCACGGCGGCCGGCGTAGCGTTCTCCGGCCTGTTTTCGGCAGCCGCCGGGGCGGCTGCCGGCATGAACGGTTTCAATATGCAGGAAGCGGAGTCGCTCCTGCTGCAAACCGGGAAATCCAATATTCAGATTGACGGGCTTTTAGTCGCCGGAATCATCGTATCCTCGCTGGGCGCCGTGATGGATATTGCAATTTCCATTGCCTCGGCGGTCAGCGAGCTTCACGCGGCAAGTCCAAAAATGGAGGCAAGGAAGCTGTTTCGCTCCGGGCTGAGCATCGGCCGCGATGCGATGGGGACCATGGCGAACACGCTGATTCTCGCATTCACCGGCTCCTCCCTGAATATGCTGGTGCTGATCGGGTCTTACGGCATTCCGTTTTCACAGCTGATCAGCACCGATTTGATCGGGGTGGAACTGCTTCAAAGCATTGCCGGATGTATTGGAATCATTCTGACGGTCCCTCTGGTGGCGCTGATCAGCTCCCGCGTTGAGCTGCTTGCAAATCCCGGTCCTGTTTTAAAAAAAGACGCCGGCCGTCATTAAATGCTCTTCTTATGCGGCAGTCAGATGAATTTCTCGGGGCAAGGTATTCCGCCGCGCGGCCCGCGCTCTGAAGCGGGCACCTTCCTGTAACCGGCGTATAAAGGATGGATTTTTCAGCAGCAAATGCAAAAGCAATCGTCCTGTATAGAAACAATGCGCTTTGAGTAGGCTTTTAAGCCGATCAAAGTGCATTTACGTATGGCCGGTCATGAATCTCATTTGTGCATCTGTCACAAAGCGTTTCCTTGACAATTCGTAAAATATAAACTATGATACCAATAGATTTATCGATTCGGATACGAAAAGGAAGGAAAGTATTTGAAGTATTTGTCCATACGGCAGCCGTATGAAATTTTAGTCGGCGAAGGATCTTTCCCCTCTTTTCGCCCGGAAGAGGGAGAAGTTCTCTTAAAGATGCTCTACGGCGGGATTTGCGGAAGCGATTTAAGTACATACCGCGGCATCATGGCCTATGCCTCCTATCCCCGCATCCCCGGGCATGAGTTCTCTGCGGAAATCGTGGAGATCGGCCCAAACGAAAGGGGGCTGAAGCGGGGAATGGTGGTAACGGCGAATCCCTACTTTCACTGCGGCCATTGCTATTCCTGCCAAAGAGGATTGGTAAACTGCTGTGAAACCAACGAAACGATGGGCGTGCAGAGAGACGGTTCCTTCCGGGAATATTTCACCATGCCTGCCGACCGGCTGTTCGACGGCGAGGGAATCCCCCCTCGGCAGCTGGCTTTGATCGAACCGTTCAGCATTGGGTATCATGGTGTCAAAAGAGCGGATGTGAAATCCGGTGATAAAGTTCTTGTCGTCGGCGCCGGGACAATCGGGGTTTTAACGGCCGTGTCCGCTCAACTGATGGGCGCGGAAGTGTATTTAAGTGATATTGATCCGGCTAAACTTGAGTTTGTCCGCACCAATTTCGATTTTGCGGGAACCTTGCTGAACGACAGCAGCGAACATTTTCAGGAGCAGGTTCGCTCCATTACAAACCATAACGGGTTCGACGTCACTGTGGAAGCGGTGGGACAGCCCTCTACCTTTCAAAACTGCATCGACGCCGCCGCTTATGGCGGAAGGGTCGTACAGATTGGGGTCGGCAAAAAGAGTCTGGAATTCAATTTTACTGTGATTCAGAAAAAAGAACTGAATATTTTCGGGTCACGAAACGCGCGAAACGACGATTTCCGGCACCTGATTCGCGCGGTCGGCGACGGAAAATTGAATATTGAACGGGTCATAACGAACGTTTACGACTTTACCAGAGCTGCCGACGCGTTTTCTGATTTTGACAGGAACACCGGGAAAATGATGAAGGTTTTACTGAAATTTTGCGATGAAAGCAGCCATTGAAACTTTAACATCAGACCCCATGTGCGGCAAACCGCCGCCCGGATAAAATCCCGGGCGGCGGTTTTGCATGCGTATTCCCTTTGCGGCTGCTCTGTGTTCAGACCAGCATATCCAGGATGTGGTTCGAAGGGGCACTTTCCTGCATGCTCTGAATCAGTGAAATTCCCTCCGTCTGTTCCATGTCAAGGGTTTTCCTCAGTACGGTGGTCCCGACTGCCTGTTGGGTATTCGCCATGCTCATTGCCATACTGGCGTCTGCGATGCTACCGACATCCATAACCGATTCTCCTTTCTAAGGGACAATTTAAAAATTACCGCCGTTCCAGCCCCAGTGCTGAACTTCCTCGTATTTTACATAGATGCGTTTGGCGCCGACGCCGAGTTCCCTGCCCAGAATTTTTGTAATTTCAGCCGTCAGAGCATCATAAGCCGAATCCGGCGCCTTGCCGAAAATCTTTACTTCGACGAAAGCGGCTGGTTCCTGACTGTTCCCCTGGAACGCAATGCGGCAGTTGTCTTCAAAGGTCAGCATCAGCCAGCTATCCGATTTTCCGGGAATCAGCGCAATCGCATTTCCCAGTTCTTTTTTCAAGGTCTCTTCTTTTTCAGGTGAAATGCCCACGTTTACTTTTGTCTGGATGCAAGGCATGTTTGGATTCACTTCCCATCTTTTTCCTTTATTGTATCACACCGAAAAGGATACGGCAAGTTTTCAACAAGCAATCTTCCCGCCGCGTATCTGAAATTCCGTTTATTTTCCGGCATACGGATCTGGACAGAATTGATTTCATCCGCCAGCCCGGTCAGCCTGCGGTCAGCACATGGAAGCTAGGAGCTAACCCCCGCATCCGCTGCAGCCGGAGCATGGCGAAAATCCCGCGACGTACGGAACATGCAGGATTGTGAAAGCACATTCCGCAAGAGAATAGCGATGCACCTTTTCGCAGGTCAGCCGAACACCCCCGTCCTGAAACTCGACCTGAACCGGCAGGGTCACGGTTGTCTCGTCATCAAGCGGATTTGTCTTTTTCAAAGGCAGCACTCTTTCGAGCCGTGCATCCGGCAGTTGAACGATGATCTCATCCGTTACCGTCGAAAGCCGTGCAACGCTTCCGCCGGGTTCCAGACAGAGGGAATTGCGGTCGGCGGTCACAACAACCGGATTACTGTCGAAAGCGTGCAGGACACCGATCGGTGTGGCAACGGGAGTTGGTTCCGCAGGCTCCATCGACTGCAGCCTGCCGTCTTCATACAGAGAAAATCCGCCGCGTATTTTCACCTTTCCTAAAGGCGTCTGCAAGGTGATCCTTTCACAGGGAAACAGCGTAATGCTCTGAATACTGCCTCCCGGATAAAAATGAATACTGATCATCTTTGCAGAAAATTCCCCGAAATCAAAAGAAAAGTGAAGAGGTACCGCTAGTTTTTCCTCATCCGCCTCCGACCAGAATCCTGAAATCTTCCCGTTCAGCGGAAAAACGCGGCAGACGGAACCGTTCTCATAAAATGTGACCAGCTCGGCCGGAAATTCTCCGATCGGGGAAATGACTCCGGCCTGCTTCTCCAAAACGACCCGCTTGATCGCTCCGTCCGGGTAAAACCCGACCGCCTTTCCGTATTTTCTTCTCGCGTTTTCCGGGCCAAAGCGCGGAACCAGGGTTCCGCAGCCGGTTTCCACGTGGTTTTCGCACTCAAAGCTGCAGCTTTTCAATGTTCCGCCGCTGTAAAACTCTTCATCAAAGCAGCCGGCCAGACGACCGTAACGGGTATCGATTTCCATACTCGGTCCCTCCTTCTCCACAGGTTGCCGGTTCCATCGTAACCCGTCCCGCCTGTTCCGCTTCAAGCGCAATACGTTCCAGCAGTCCGGGGGAAAACCGGCCCGCCTTGAGGATCAGAAATCCTTTCCGGCCAAAGATCCGGTAAAACAGCCTGTTCCCCGTTTTTTCCACCAGAATTTCAGCATGCAGCTTTTTCGTTAGATCGGTAATCTTATCCCGGAGACAGGATAGAGACTTTGCCGCGGTTTCTCCCGTACCATTCAAATCAACCGAAATTGAACCCATCTGATTTGCCTCCTTAAATTGCAGTTTTTATTATTAAATTATTCAGCATGATTTCTTTTTAGATCAAAGAACTTTGGATAATTCGAAGTGATTATTCATATCAATCAATATAACAATAGGACCTTCACTTCCAATAGTCAAGGAATATCGCAAAATATTACGATGTTTAGAACTATTATCCAAATTCTAGAAAAATTGTCAGGCATTCTCTATGATTTGATGTATTGCTGAAAAAAGAATAAATCGATATACTTTTATGCAACAAGTCACAGAATCATCAACTCCGAATTTTCGCCCCGGAACACTTTGCCGGCCGGAGTTCGGACGCGGACACAAGAGTTAGGAGGCTGTCACAATGCGGCAAGTTGCCATTTACGGAAAAGGCGGAATCGGGAAATCCACAACAACGCAGAACCTGAACGCGGGCTTGGCGGAAATGGGAAAACACATCATGATCGTCGGCTGCGACCCAAAGGCAGATTCGACCCGGCTGATTCTCGGGGGGCTGGCTCAGCAAACCGTCCTTGACACGCTCCGGGAGGAGGGCGAGGACATCGACCTGGGCTATGTGATGAAAACCGGATACGGCGGAATCAAGTGTGTCGAATCCGGCGGACCGGAGCCGGGCGTCGGGTGCGCGGGAAGAGGAATCATCACTTCAATAAACCTGCTGGAACGGCTGGGGGCCTATACCGCCGATCTCGACTATGTGTTTTACGACGTTCTGGGCGACGTTGTGTGCGGCGGGTTTGCCATGCCGATCCGCGAAGGAAAGGCGCGGGAAATCTATATTGTGGCCAGCGGAGAAATGATGGCGCTTTACGCCGCGAACAATATTTCGAAAGGGATTCAAAAATATGCCTCCACCGGCGGCGTGCGGCTCGGGGGGATCATCTGCAACAGCCGCAAAGTGGACGGAGAAGCGGAGCTGGTGGAGGCATTTGCCAAAGAGCTTGGCACGCAGATGATCCATTTCGTGCCGCGCGACAATATGGTGCAACGGGCGGAAATCAACAAAAAGACGGTGATCGAATACGCGCCGGAATCCGACCAGGCTGCCGTTTACCGGGAACTTGCCAGAAAAATCGACGGCAACGATATGTTCGTCATTCCGAAGCCGCTCAAGCAGGAACGCCTGGAACAGATATTAATGGACCACGGAATGATGGATATCGCATAAGACTGGCCAAAAGCCGGAGAGGAGGATTTTGAAATGGTTTTAGTCAGGGCAATCATCCGACCGGAGAAAATGGGGACCGTACTGTCCGAATTGATGGCCGCGGGATTTCCGGCCGTCACAAAAATGGATGTCTACGGCAGGGGCAAACAAAGAGGGATTACGGTGGAAGACGTGCATTATGACGAAATTCCGAAGGAGATGCTTCTGGCCGTCGTCCGTGACGAAGACAAAGACGATGTGGTCAAGGTCATTCTGCGAAACGCGCGCACCGGGACGAAAGGAACGTTCGGCGACGGAAGAATCTTTATTTCTCCCGTGGAAGAGGCTTTTACCATCAGCACCGGAAAGGCCGGTCTGTAAGGAGGGTGGTCGGAATGAAAGAGATTATGGCGCTGATCCGGCTCAACATGATCGGCCCCACAAAAGAGGCGCTTTCGAAAGCGGGTTTTCCTTCCTTTTTCTGCCGGAAATGTCTTGGCCGGGGAAAGCGGAGTCTTGACCTGAGCACGCTGAAACTGATGGTCGAAAGTGAAATGCAGATTCCCGCAACCCCCTACGGCGAAGCGCTGACGGAAAGCGCGCGGCTGATTCCGAAACGTCTTTTTACGCTTGTGGTCGACGACGGCGAGGTGAAAAAGGCGGTCGATACAATCATCCGCGCGAATCAGACGGGAAATCCCGGGGACGGAAAAATTTTCGTGCTTCCGGTGGCGGAAACATACAAGGTGCGTACGGCGGAATTTTCCGCGGACCGCCTGATTTAACGGGGCGCGGTGGAAAAAGCCGGCCGGGAAAGGACTGGTATCGTTGGAAGAACGAACTCGGATTTTGGATCAGTACGGGGCCAGAGTCTATAAAAACAGAAAAGAACATGTCGTACAGGTGGAAAACGCCCCCAGCAATCAGAGCATCGCGGCAAATTCCCGCTCGGTCCCGGGAATCATGACAAACCGCGGATGCTGTTACGCAGGGTGCAAGGGCGTGGTGCTCGGCCCGCTCAAGGACGTGGCCATCATCACGCACGGCCCCATCGGATGCGGTTTTTACAGCTGGGGAACCCGCCGCAACAAGGCTACGCCCGTTGACGGAAGAAATTTTCTGGAGTACTGTCTGTCAACCGACCTGCAGGAACCGGATATCGTGTTCGGCGGGGAAAAAAAGCTGAAGCAGGCGATCCGCGAAGCCGTCGGCATCTTTCACCCGAAATGCGTCATGATCTGCTCCACCTGTCCGGTCGGCCTGATCGGCGACGATATTCAGGCTGTGGCGGATTGGGCGCAGCAGGAATTTTCCATTAAATGCCTCGCGTTCAGCTGCGAAGGGTATAAAGGCGTCAGCCAGTCCGCCGGGCATCACATTGCGAACAACGGCCTGATGAAATATATCGTTGGGTCGGGCGACGCACCCCCCGCCAAGCGGTTTTCCGTCAATATTCTGGGCGAATACAATATCGGCGGGGACGAATGGGAGATCGCCCGCATTCTCAAGCGGATCGGTTACGACATCGTCGCGACGTTCACCGGCAACGGCAGCTATGAAACGATGAAAAATGCCCACATAGCCAGTTTGAATCTGGTTCAATGCCACCGGTCGATCAATTACATCGCGGAAATGATGAAGGATAAATACAATATCGACTGGATCAAGATCAATTTCATCGGTCTTGGGGCCATATGCAAATCCCTGCGGGACATGGCAAAGTACTTCGGAGATCCGGACCTGACGGCCCGTACCGAGGCGGTGATTGCCGACGAGCTTTCCGAGATCCAGGACGACATCGATTATTACCGCGAAAAGCTGAAAGGAAAAACGGCCGGAATTTTTGTCGGCGGTTCGCGGTCGCATCATTACCAGAACCTGCTGGCCGATTTCGGCGTTCACACGGTGATTGCCGGATATGAGTTCGCGCACCGCGACGATTATGAAGGGCGAGGTATCCTGCCCAACATCAAAGAGGACGCGGACAGCAAAAACATTGAACAGCTCCACATGCAGCCGGACGAAAAGCATTACCGGATGATTGTTTCCAAAGAGCGGTTCGAAGATCTGAAGCAGGAAATTCCGCTCGCGGATTACGGCGGAATGATTCATGAGATGAACGACGGCAATATGGTAATCGACGATTTCAACCATTTCGAAACTCTGGAGCTGCTGCGTCTGTTCAAACCGGATTTCTTCTTTTCAGGTATCAAGGACAAATATATCCTGCAAAAGGCGGGCGTCGTTTCCCGCCAGATGCATTCCTACGATTACAGCGGGCCTTATGCGGGATTCCGCGGAACCGTAAATTTCGCCAGGGATATCTCTATGGGCCTGAACGTCCCCGTGTGGGGCTACGTGACACCCCCCTGGAAAACGGAACCGACCCTTACCGGAAGGCTGACGCATCCGGAGGAAGAGAGGCAGGGAAAGAAAAATGCTTAACATGACGCCGAAAGAAATGAACGAACGGACCGCACTCCGGATCAATCCGTGCAAAGTCTGCCAGCCGGTCGGCGCCATGTACTGCGCGCTCGGCGTTCACGGCTGTATGCCGCACAGCCACGGTTCCCAGGGATGCTGCTCCTATCACCGGACCTATCTCTCCCGCCACTTCAAGGAGCCGGCCATCGCCTCCAGCAGCTCGTTTACAGAGGGCGCCTGCGTGTTCGGCGGCAACAGCAATCTGAAGACCGCCGTCAAAAACATCTTCGACATCTACGATCCGGACATTATCGCCGTACATACCACCTGTCTGAGTGAAACCATCGGCGACGACGTCAAATCCTATCTTCAGGAGATGGAGATTCCCGAAGGAAAATTCATTGTCCATGCCAACACGCCGAGCTACGTCGGCTCCCATGTCACCGGGTTTTCCAACATGATGAGCGGGTTTATCAGCTATCTGGCGCATTCAACGGGAAAATCAAACGGAAAAGCCGCAATCTTTCCGGGTTTTGTGAACCCCGGGGATATGCGCGAGCTGAAGCGAATCGCCGCTCTGATGCGGGCGGACTGTATTCTGTTCCCCGACACCAGCGGCGTTATGGATTCCCCGATGACCGGCTCCTATGAAATGTATCCGCGGGGCGGAACAAAAATCGAGGAGATCGCCGCTCTCGGGGACTGCGACAGAGTTTTCGCTCTGGGTGAGCTGACAAGCGCCCAGCCCGCCGCCGACCTGGAGCGAAAATGCAAGGTTCCGCACACGCTGCTCCCCTACCCGATGGGCATCGGAGCGACCGACTCCTTCGTCATGGCGCTTTCCCGGCATATTCGCGGGGAGGTTCCATACGCGCTGGAGGAGGAACGCGGGCAGGCAATCGACCTGATGATGGATGCCCACCCGTATTATTACGGGAAATCCGCCGCAATTTACGGCGATCCGGATACCGTGCTGGGGCTGACAAGTCTGACGCTTGAAATGGGGATGATCCCCAAGTATGTCATTACCGGAACACCCGGCGAAGCGTTCGTCACAAAGGCAAACGCCCTGTTCACCCAATTCGGGACGGAGGGCTGCACGGCAAAAGCCGCGGCCGACCTTTTCGAGCTGCACCAGTGGATCAAGAACGACCCGGTGGATCTTCTGATCGGCGGTTCGCACGGAAAATACATCGCCCGCGCGGAGGATATTCCAATCGTGCGCGCCGGGTTCCCGATTCTGGACCGCTACGGACATATCTATCAGCCTCTGGTGGGATACCGCGGCGTGATGCGTCTGGTAGAAAAAATCGCAAACGCAATGATGGACCGCAGGGACCGCGACTGCGCGGATGAAGATTTTGAAATGGTTATGTAGGAATCATCCTACTATTTTCTGTGAATACCGCAAAGGTGCGAGTACCTTTGCGGTATTTCTGTATTTTTGGAGGCGATCGATTGCAGACAACCGGAATTCTGGAGGAGCGCAAAAGCTCCATCCTGCTGAAAAACAGAAAGGGCAGCCGGGCGCCGATCACATGCGACCGGGCAAGCGTAGCCGGCGCGGTGAGCCAGCGTGCCTGCGTATACTGCGGCGCCCGCGTAGTGCTTAACCCAATCACGGACGCATTCCATATTGTTCATGGACCGATCGGCTGTGCGAGCTACACCTGGGATATCCGCGGCAGTCTGACCAGCGGTTCGACCCTGTTCCGCAACAGCTTTTCCACCGACCTTCGGGAAAAGGATATCGTGTTCGGCGGCGCCGAAAAGTTAAAGGCCGCCATCGATGAAATCATGGAAAAATACGCGCCCAAGCTCATTTTTGTCTATGCGACCTGCATTGTCGGCGTCATCGGTGACGACGTGGAAGCGGTCTGCCGTCAGGCGGAAAAGACCTATCACAACCGCGTCATCCCCGTAAAGGCGCCGGGGTTTTCCGGGACCAAGTCGCAGGGTTACAAACTGGCATGCAACGCCATCTTGCAGCTGCTTGCGCCGCATGAAAACCAGCCGAAGCAAAACGGAATCAATATCCTTGGGGATTTTAATCTGGCGGGCGAAATCTGGATCATTCAAAATTATTTCAGGGAAATAGGCGTTCCGGTCATTTCCACCATGACGGGGGACGCAAATTACGAAACGCTGATCCGCGCGCCTTCCGCCAGACTGAACCTTGTACAGTGTGCCGGGTCCTCCCTGTACCTTGCGCAAAGGATGGAGGAAAAGATGGGAATCCCTTTTTTGAAAGTCAGCTTTTTCGGAATAGAGGACACCACGAATTCCCTGCTTCAGGCCGCGAAGGCGCTGGGAGATAAAGAAACCACAGCACGCGCGGAGGCGTTCACCAAAGAGCAGAGCGCAAAAGTCAGAGCCGCCATCGCGCCGTACTGTGAAAAGCTGCGCGGAAAACGCGCCGCCATCTATGTGGGCGGCGGATTCAAAGCGATTTCGCTGATTCGTCAGTTCCGCGAGATGGGCGTTGAAACCGTGGTTGTCGGAACGCAGACCGGCAAACCGGAGGATTATGAAACCATTCAGAGTCTGGTAAATCCGGGCACGGTGATTCTGGACGACACAAACCCGACGGAGCTGGAAGCCTTCATCCGCAAAACGCACGCGGACCTTCTGGTCGGCGGCGTAAAAGAACGGCCGCTCGCCTACAAGCTGGGAATCGCATTCTGCGACCATAACCATGAGCGCAAGCACGCGCTCGCGGGGTACGAGGGCGTTGTAAACTTTGCACAGGAAATCAATCTGTCCGTGAACAGTCCCGTGTGGCAGGCAGTTTCCTCCCGGACGATATAATCATGGAAAACAGAAAGGAGTTACGCTTATGGGGGCAAATCTGGTTCAGCTCAACGTAAACCCCTGCAAAATGTGCATGCCGATGGGCTCCCTCACCGCTTTTTTCGGCATTCGCGGCTGCATGACCATCCTGCACGGGTCGCAGGGATGCAGCACTTATATCCGCCGCCACATGGCGACGCATTACAATGAGCCGGTGGATATCGCCTCTTCTTCGCTGACCGAGCAGGGGACCGTGTTCGGCGGGGCGGACAATCTGATTCGCGGGCTTGAAAATCTGATTCAGCTTTACCACCCGGAGGTCATCGGCGTTGCGACCTCCTGTCTTGCGGAGACAATCGGCGAAGATGTACCCGCCATTGTTGAAACCTTTCGGCAGAAACACCCTGAGCTTGACGCAGCGCTGATCACGGTCCCGTCCGCCGGTTACTCCGGGACTCAGTACGAGGGTTTTTTCAGAACTCTGCGGGCCGTTGTCTCCCAAGTCGAGATGGACACTCGTCCGAACGGGAAAGTGAACGTCATCACGGGAATGATCTCTCCGGCGGATACGCGCTGGCTGAAATCGCTTTTGGAAGGGATGGGCGTCGAGGCGATTCTTCTTCCCGACCTTTCTGAAAATCTTGACGGCGGCCACGGTGATTCCTACAGCCGCCTTCCGATGGGCGGCACGCCGATTTCGGAAATTGGGCTAATGGGCGGCGCGCGGATGACTCTGGAGCTCTCGGCGTTTCAGAACAAGGACACGTCTCCGGCTCGGGTCCTGAATGAAAAATACGGAGTCCCGTTTCTCCGCCTTCCCCTGCCCTGCGGGCTTGCCGCCACGGATGCGCTCATCCGTGAACTGAAAAAGCTGGGCGGAACGGTTTCGGAAGGACTGAGGAAAGAGCGCGAACGATACCTCGACGCGATGATCGACTCCCATAAATACAACGCGCTCGCCCGCCCCGTAATCTGCGGGGAACCGGATTTCGTCCGGTCGGTCGTCGGCCTCTGCTGTGAAAACGGCGCGGTGCCGGTCGTTGCGGCAACGGGCTCGGACTGCAAGGGCTGGGAAGAAAGCATACGTCCGCAAATCGAAAAAGCCGCCTCCGTTCAGCTTGTGAAACGGTTCTCCGTCTTAAACGACGCGGATTTTGATGAAATTGAACACGCCGCGAGGGAAAACGGCGCCAATCTGATCATCGGCAGCTCCGACGCGCGTCGGGCCGCCGCCAACCTGGGGCTTGACCTGGTGCGCCACAGTTTCCCGGTTCACGACCACGTCGGCGGGCAGCGCCTGCGGATGCTGGGGTACGAAGGGTCGCTTCAGCTGCTGGACCGCATGACAAACACGCTGCTGTCCAAACGGAACTCACGTTTTCGCGGCGAACAGTATGAAAAATATTATCGGGGTGCGAAAGAGACTTCGCCCCCCGATGAAACCGCCGAAAGCCTTGCTCTTCGAACGGCAAAACACCCATGCTTTACCTGCGCCGAGGGGAAATATGCCAGAATGCACCTTCCCGTCGCGCCGGAATGCAATATTCAGTGCGGCTACTGCGTGAGAAAATTCGACTGCCCCAACGAAAGCCGGCCCGGCGTCACATCGGGCATTCTGACCCCGGAGGAAGCACTGGAAAAATACAAGCGCGTCAAGGAAAAAATTCCGAACCTGACCGTGGCCGGCATCGCAGGGCCGGGAGACGCGCTCGCGAACTTTCCCGAAACCTCGGAAACGCTTCGCCTGATCCGCGCGTATGACCCGGACGTCACCTTCTGCCTGTCGACAAACGGCCTGATGCTTCCGCTTTACGCGCAGGAGCTGGTCCGGCTCGGCGTAACGCATGTGACCGTCACCCTGAACACCGTAAGTCCTGAGACCGGGGCAAAGATTTACTCCCATATCGATTTTATGGGAAAACGGTATTACGGCGAGGAAGGGGCTTCCATCCTTCTCGCGAACCAGCTTTCCGGGCTGAAGCTTCTCTGCTCGCTCGGAGTCGTCTGCAAGATAAACATCGTTCTGCTCAGCGGCATCAACGAAAATGAAATTGCAGAAGTCGTGAGAACGGTAAAACAGCTTGGCGCCAAGCTGACCAACATCATGCAGCTTGTTCCGGTCAAAGGCAGCGCGTTTGAGCATCTTTCTCCCGTCCCAAACCGAAAGCTGGCGGACCTCCGGCGGGAATGCGGAAAAATTCTGCCCCAAATGCTTCATTGCCGTCACTGCCGCGCCGACGCAATCGGGACGCTCGACAACGACCGTTCCATTGAATTCCGGGAAAAACCTCAGCAAAAGTCAGAAGCTCCGCTCCGGTTTGCCGTTGCGGCGCGGGACGGCAAACCGGAGCCCACATGCGAGGCTGACGCCATACCGGAGCAGAAGTTGAGCGGGCACGGCATCAGGCTGTTTACGACTTACGACAAGATGGAACACGCGGTCAAAAACGGGGCAAAGCAGATGACAGGAGGGATTGAAACATGAATCGGCCGAAGCATCATATTTTCGTCTGCACAAGCAGCCGGATCAACGGAACGCAGAGGGGATTCTGCTGCACAAAAGACTCCGCCGCCGTCGCCCGGCGGTTTCAGGAGGAAATTGAGGAGCGCGCACTGGAGGGCGAAGTGACGGTGACAAACACAGGCTGCTTCGGGCTTTGTGAGAAAGGCCCGGTCGTCGTGGTGTATCCGGAGGGCGTGTGGTACGGCAACGTAACCCCAGAAGACGTCGAGACCATTATGGAACAGCACATCGAGGGGGATGAACCCGTTCAGTCGCTGATGATCTGACGGGGACGTTTCCCCGTTTTGGAACAGGAGGGATTTGGGAATGATTCGAGTAACGGACAAAACTTTGAGTTGTCTGGATTGCTATCAGGCGTCGCCAGGTCAGCTCGGCGAGCTTTGTGAGCTTCTATTGGAACTGGGAACGGATTATATCGAACTCTCAGAAAACGCATACCGAAAAATCGGAGCACTGCCGCGCGGCGGAAAATACATTCTCAAATTAGACGATCTGTCGGAGGTTCCCAGAATTCCGGAAATCGGATTCTACGTGTGCCGGATAAACGGCGGCGCCGTCAGACCGGATGTGATCCGCGAGGTACATATTAACGGAATCAGTGAAATCCCTTTTCTCCGGCAGTGCCGTGTTCTGCCCTATGTGCGCGTAACCGGTCTGGACGATTTAATGTGCCACAACGCAGACATGGCGTACCGGCAGATTGTAAAAAACCTCTCCGGAAAAATCGAGTTCTGCCCGGAAAACGGCTATGCCTGTGCGACGGCCGCCGCGGTGGAATGGATTCTGTTCGGGGAGCGGAACGTGGTCACCGGTTTTAACGGCATCGGCGGATTCGCCCCGACGGAGGAAGTTTTTCTTGCCCTTCGCCTGCTCGCCCGGTATAAGCCCACTCAGGATTATTCCGCGATGCCGCGCGCAAGCCGGCTGTTGGAAGAAATCACCGGAATTCCGGTTCCAAGGCACAAGCCGGTAATCGGCGAAGAAATTTTTTATGTGGAAGCCGGGATTCATGCGGACGGAGTCGCGAAAAACCCAAGAATTTACGAGCCCTACAAACCGGAGCTGGTCGGTGCGCAGCGAAGGCTTGTCATCGGCAAGCATTCAGGAAAAGCCTCCGTCGCGCTGAAAATGCGGGAAATGGGACTCGCGGCTTATTCCGATGAGATTTCTCAAATTGTGCAGTTGGTTCGCCGGGTCAGCGTCGCCAAGCGGAGAAGCCTGACGGACGGTGAATTTCTTGAACTGATAAAAACGAATACCCGGGAAGGGGGTGAATGCGGTGAAACCAAAAAAGAAGCTGGTTGACACCACCCTGCGCGACGGTGAGCAAAGCCCCGGCTTCGCCATGACAACGGAGCAGAAAGTCAGAATCGCTGCCATGCTGGACGACGCCGGAATCGACCAGATTGAAGCGGGAATCCCCGCGATGGGGTCCTATGAGCAGGATACCATACGGGAAATCGTCCATAGAAAGCGCAATTCCAGAATTTCCGTGTGGAGCCGCATGAATGCCGATGAAATCAAAGCCGCATCCTCGTGCGGACCGGATATCATCCATATCGGCGTACCCGTTTCCTATGTTCAAATCTATTCCAAGCTGCGGCGTAATAAAAGCTGGCTTCTTAAAACAATGCTGTCCTGCGTCGAGCTCGCCCTTTCCGGGGGCGCCGAGGTGACGGTCGGCTTTGAGGATGCGTCCCGGGCGGACCCGACCTTCCTGATTACGCTGTCAAACGAGCTGCGGCAAAAAGGAATCAAGCGCGTCCGCTTCGCCGATACGGTCGGGGTACTGAGCCCCTCCCGTGCGTTTCAGGCTGTTCAGGAATTGATTCAGTATACCGGCATGGAGGTTGAGATCCACGCTCACAACGATTTGGGCATGTCCGTTGCAAACTCCCTTGCCGCCGCAAAAGCGGGGGCTCTTTATATTGACACAACCATTTTCGGCATCGGCGAACGGGCTGGAAACTGCAACATGTCGCAGTTTGTCCGCGTCTGCGAACCTGCTTTTTCCATTCGGCCCAACCGCGGCGAGGCCAGGGAGGTTGAGCGAAAAGCCAGCGAAGTTCTACTGAAAAAGCAAAGGAACGGTTCTTATGAAATGTGGAATTAGAAAATTTCTGTTCGTTTTCTGCGCGGCGATCCTATTTGCTTCCAGCGGGCGCAGCGGGAAAGCGGCCTCTTCCGAAATTCAAAAACTCTGGCCGCGGCGCTTCCGACCGGCTGTAATCTGCGCTATGCCGGCTTCCGGGCGCACTGCCGGGATCCCATCGGAAAGGACCGATAAAGCCAACGAGATCCGGGGAAACAGGGAATGTGATATGATCTATTTGCTGAATCTGTCCGCTATACTGCTTGCCGCAAAAGAGTCCGGCTTGACCTTGCATTCATAGCCGCAGGCCCTGACCCATGCGACAAGCTCCGGAATCAATTTACCGGTCTTTCCATTGGAACCTGCGTCAACGTGAATACAAATATTAATTTTACTCGAATCCAAATTCATTTTTTGACAAAGGTCTTCAAATCTCGACAGCACCCTGTCCGCATACATCAGGCTCATATTGGTTTCGTAAAGAAGCTTTTGCCTGATGTTGTCGATCTTGTTGATTCTGAAAACATCGTAGAAAAAGATTCCGCCATGACCGATATTCTGAACGGCGACTACAACCACTATCTTGGTATCGGAAAAATTCTGGCTGTCCGTTCCTACAGTCAGGTTAAATCCCTCGGATGTTTTGCTGTTCGTCCGGATGTAATTTGCTATGATATTGATCATTTGCTCGTCGCTGCATTTCCCGTAGGTTGGACTGATCATCGCGTTATTCCTTTCTGTCATGAAATATAAAATCTGAATCCCGTCAAGTGCATTCCGCCTTCCGGCACGGGCTTTTGTTGAGAGCCGCTCTTCTTTTACCCCAGATTATATCACGCAGGCGGGGATTGTTCCACCTATCGGCGGATCAATTTTTGATATTTCCCCCGAAGGCCGTTCAGCTGGTCGATCCTAGCCATGAAATCATGTGATTTCATGGCTATTTTAATAATCAGGCTGTCCACTACGGCCATCGCGCTTACCATGGAGTGGTACTCCGTCGGTTCTCCCCGGTAGCAATAGAGAAAAGCCTCCGTGTTTTGAAGTCCGTCCGACAACAGGTCGCTGAACACGACACAGGAGTATCCTACGTTTTGCCTGTGCTGCATCAAAACAGTCGTTTCCGCAAGAACACGGCTGAAACAGAAAAGAATTACCAGATCCTCCTTTCGAACATTGTTCAGGGATTCATACAGGGAAGAACCGCCCTCCAGAAAGATCGGTTCCATGCCGAACCGCCGCAGCCGGTACCTCATGACAAGGGCAACCCCATAGGAAGCATCCGGAGCAAAAATATAGATTTTCGGCGTTTGGGTAATCAGTCGGGCCGCCGTGTCCATTGCTTCCGGGGAAATCAGCCGCAGCGTTTTTTCCAGCGCCTCTATGTTTTTAAGAATCAGTTCGGACGTCGTCCGGTCGGAGTCCGGCAGCGCGGACAGCGTCTTTTTTACTTTGGAAACCGGAGTCGTGCTGTTTTGGGAAACCAGCTTTCGTTTTAACTCCTTCAAACTCGCATAGCCAATCTTCGGCCAGAACCTGCCGATGGTCGCCGGGCTGACGCCGATTTTGGCGGATATCTCGCTCGCCGTTTCAAAATACAGCGTGTTTTCGTGACTCATCAGATAATTCAGGATGATATGGTCTGCTTTGGTAAAATCAGCTTGATTCACATCGGACAAATCCATCCCTATTCCTCCTCGTATAATAAGTTTTGTAGGGCGAAAACGCCCCAAAAATAGAATACCGGCAGGCTTTGAGATGCCCGTGATATAATGCTGTCAAGTCGGCAGGGACAAGCTCTAATTCCTCCTGTTGGGCCGTAAGGCTGCTTCACAGATAGTCTGTTCCCCTGAGCCGGAAGTTAGCTGCAAACTCATTAGCTGTTTGCCGGAATCAAGGCCGCCCTTTTAGCAGTGAGGGATATCGCATTGGCCTTTTCCGGAATGATTCTAATACGCGAGGTTGCTGATGCTCCGGTTATCATGGGTATCTTAAAACCTGCCGACTTGAAAATCCCACTGTGGGGGAGGTGATATTTTTGAATCCACTTTACGTTGGCATTGATGTGAGCAGCAAAAATAACGTCGCTTACCTCATGAAGCCGGATGGAACCAAACACAGCAGCTTTTCCGTGCAGAACAACCGTGGTGGTGCTAAACTGATGTCTGAGAGAATTGTGTCCGCACTTACCGCGATGCAGCTCAGCGACGTGATGATTGGCCTTGAGGCCACCTCCATCTATGGGGACTGCCTCGTTTATGCGCTCCGGGAAGATGGCAGATTGGGACGGTTTCAACGGAAGATCCATGTTCTCAATCCCAAGCAGGTCAGAAAGTTCAAGGATGCCTATTCCGATCTGCCCAAGAACGATTTCGTGGATGCCTTCGTGATTGCCGACCATCTCAGATTCGGCAGAATTGCCTCAGAGGTTTACATGGACGATTATCGCTACAAGGCCCTTCAAACACTAACCAGAGCACGCTTTTTCTCTGTCCAGAACCTAACGCGGGAAAAGCAGCGTTTTGCGAATTACCTGTTTCTCAAGTGCTCTGGGTTGGCTCAGGAAAAAGTCCTTTCCCAAAATACCAGCGCCACCACCATTGCCCTGATGGAACGATTTGAGACAGTGGATGCACTGGCTTACGCCGACATAAAAGAGTTGACCGACTTCATCGTGAAATCTGGACGAGGGAGGTTTGCCAATCCAGAAGCTACCGCGAAGGCGGTGCAAACCGCCGCCAAAGGCTCCTACCGGCTTCCCAAAACCGTGAACGATTCTGTCAACCAGGCCATGTCGGTCTCGATCGCTGCCATGCGGGCATTGGAAAGCCAGATCAAGACGCTGGACAAGGCTATCGAGCAGCAGTTCGAGATCATCCCCAATACGCTGACCTCTGTCCCCGGTATTGGTAAGGTGTATTCAGCGGGTATTATTGCTGAGATCGGTGACATTCACCGCTTTCAGTCTCAGGCCTCTCTGGCTAAGTTTGCTGGCCTCGTTTGGTCTCAGCACCAGTCCGGAGACTATGAGGCTGAGAATACCCATCTAATCAAGTCCGGAAACCGATTCCTTCGGTACTATCTGCTGGAAGCTGCCAACTCTATGAGAAGATGCGACTCGGAGTTCCGGCGCTACTATGACCTCAAGTTCAAAGAGGTCAACAAGTTCCAGCATAAACGCGCACTCGCTTTAACTGCCAGAAAACTGGTTCGGTTGGTCTTTCGGCTGCTGAAAGACAACCGCCTGTACATTCCACCGGAAGAGTATTAAACTCTGATGGTATTGTTGCCCTGTTTTTTAAATTGCAAGGGCAGGGCTTGAAAAGGTTTGCCTTTTTTATCCAGCCAGTACGTTTATGGTGGCTTTTTTATCCGTTCCATTTGCACTTACCCTCTTGACTTCATACCATTAGACTTTGTTCCATTATACTGTCCTTGATCAAAAATGAAAATTAAATTTCATTTAAATTTATATGAAAAACATTAAACAAATCATAACCATCCGATAACATTGACTTAACGCGCCGGCTTTATGATGAGCTTGTCATTTAGGGGGAAACAGCCGTGAATCAAATCTTTTTTTCTTCAACGCTCATGTGGAACGCTGCGCTGCCGGAGCTGTTCCGAGCGGCGCGTGAATTCCAGGCGGAAGGCATCGAGCTTTGGGCGCAGCAGTTCGACAGCAGAGGATACAGGGAAGCGGAATGTCTCAGCCTGCTGGATCGCTGTCCGCTTCCAATTTTTGTACACAGCAAAACCTGGGATTTGAATTTTGCATCGGTGAACCGGCGAATCCGCAGAGCCTCGCTGGACGAAATCAGGAATTCCATTGATCTGGCGGCAAAATTGCACGCCCGGGAACTGACGGTGCACCCTCCCCGGGAATCCCTTTGCGGAAACCGTCCGCTTTATCAGGAGCTAGCCTATCGGGGATTGGAAGAAATCTTCCGGTACGCGAGTCGATCTGGCGTCTCGGTTTCTCTTGAGCTGATGGAAAAAATCCCAAAGGAGATCATGACAACTCCGGACGACGTCCGGGAAATCACCCGCGGCCTCTACCGCGAATTTTCCTATACGGTCGATGTTGCTCACTGCGATAATGAAAAAGAGCTGTTCAATCATCTTCGGGACCTCCCCAAGGTCTCGAAAATCCACATCAGCAACCGCCGGGGCGCGACGTACCACACGCTTCTTTCGGACGGCGATTTTTCTTTTAGAAGATTGTGGCCGGCATTGGAACGCAGCGGCTTTCCATTGGTCATTGAGGGCTTTGACGCTTCCGGCCAATACACCATGCTTCGCGAAAATATTAAATATATTCAAAAGCTGAAGGAGAATCTGCAATGAAAACAAAAACCAAGCTGGCAGCCGGCATTCTCGCTCTTTGCATGGCGGCAAATTTTTCAGGCTGTGCCGGGAACGGCTCGGCTTCCTCCCAAACGAACACGGCGCCGTCATCAAGCAGTTCGGCAGCATCGTCGCAGAAGGATACTTTAAAAGGGAGCGTAACCATCTACACCTCGCAGCCGGAGCAGGATATTCAGGCGCTGATTCAGGCTTTCAACAAAAAGCAGCCCGAGATCAAAGTCAACGTCTTCCGCAGCGGAACGGAAGAAGTCGTCAGTAAAATTCTCGCGGAAAAAAAGGCCGGGGCGGTAAAAGCCGATCTGCTTCTGGTGGCGGACGCGGCAACCTTTGAATCCCTGAAATCGGCCGACCTGCTGATGAGCTACGCTTCCCCGGAGCTGAAAGGAATCAGCAGCGATTACTATGACGCGGACCATACATACACCGGAACCAAAATTATTTCCACGGGAATCGTGATTAACACCGACCTGGTGAAAAAACCGCCGGCGGGGTACAAGGACCTAAAGTCCGCCGATTACAAGGACAATCTGGTGATGCCGAGCCCGCTGTATTCCGGCGCGGCGGCATACAATCTCGGGGTTCTGACAAGGACGGACGGAATCGGCTGGGATTTTTATCAGTCTTTGAAAACAAACGGCGTATCCGTTCAGCAGGGTAACGGTGCCGTGGAAAAAGCGGTGCTCGCCGGTCAGAAATCCTGCGGCATTGTAGTGGATTATCTTGCGCTTCGCGACAAGGCAAAGGGCGCGCCGGTCGATTTCATCTACCCCAGCGAGGGCTCTTTAAGCGTCACCGAACCGATTGGAATTGTCAAAGGTACTCCGAACGAGCGCCAGGCCAAGGCCTTTGTGGATTTTCTTCTGTCCGACGGCGGCCAGGCGGCAACCTCGCAAATCGGCTATACGCCCATTAAATCCGGAGTAAAGGCTCCCGACGGGTTTCAATCCGTCGATCAAATCAAAAATCTGACGTATGATCTTTCAAAACTTGTTCAGACACGAGACAGCGATAAAGAAAAATTCAGCAAAATGTTCGGTTAACGAACCGGGATGATAAAAAGCCGGGCTGCGGAAAACCGCGGCCCTTTTTGGAGATTATCAGAAATGAAAAAAAGGAACCTGCTCTATCAGGCGCTCGGCTGTGCCGCCGTCGTTTTTCTGTTCCTTGTTCCCTTATTCCGACTGGTCCTGATGAGCCTGTCGCAGGGCGGCGGATATGGCTTTGGGAACTATGCCGCGCTGTTTGAAGATTCACGAACCATTCGCGCAATCGGAAACACGGTTGTAATCGCGCTGGTCTCAACGCTTTTGTCGACCGCTCTGGGCGTTTTGTTTGCTTTTCTGAACGCCTATTGGAATCTGAAAAGGAAAAAGCTGCTCGAATTGCTCGTGCTCGCCCCTTTCATCATTCCATCCTACGTCATCACCATTTCCTGGACCAGCGTTTTAACGGGCAACGGCGAACTCAACCGCGTTCTGCGCCTGCTGCATCTTGGACCGGTCAATCTGTATTCGCTTGGCGGCATCATTTTTGTTCTCGGCATCTGCAACATTCCGCTCGTTTACCTGACGACCGTCAACACGCTTCGGAAAATTCCCAGAGAGCTGGAGTGGGCTGCCAGGGCAGCCGGCTGCGGCCGGTGGGAAACCCTGTTTCGAATCGATCTGGCTCAGGCCGCGCCGGCAATCCTCGGCGGAAGCGTACTGGCGTTCCTTTCATGCATGGATAATTTTTCAGTGCCCGCTTTTCTGGGAATTCCCGCTTCCATCCCGGTACTCAGCACCTATATCTATGAAAAGGCGATCGGTTTCGGTCCCGATTCGTTTTCCCTCGCTTCCGCGCTATCCGTGCTGCTTTCCGTTGTGGCGGTTTCCGGATCACTTGCCATGACCGCCTTTGCCGGAAAAGCCAGGCAGACGGACAGCATCCGCCTCGATTTTTCCCCGCGCATCTTTCTGAACCAAAATGCGCGCAGACGCGTCGAGTGGTTCGGCATCACGTTTTTTTTGCTGCTTGATCTGGTTCCTCTGCTGAATATGACGGCCGCGTCCTTTCAAAAAGTTTACGGGCAGCGCTTTTCACTCGCAAACCTTTCCTTTCAAAGCTACCGGTTCCTGTTTACGAACAGCGGCGTGCTGAACGCCCTTTGCAACAGCTTGTTTCTTTCGTTGACCACATGCGCGTTGTGCATTCTCATCGGCACGGCGGCCGCCTACCAAAAATTACGCGGCAAAGGCACCGCGGTTCGCCTGCTGGAATTCTGCGCGTCGCTGACCTATGCGATTCCCGGCATTGTGCTTGCCCTCGCAATGATCTTCCACTGGTCGATGATTCCGGGTGTCTACGGCAGCATTTGGATTCTGATCGCGGCCTACCTTACACGTTATCTGATTCTTCAGATCAAAGGCAGCACCGCGGCCATGCTTTCCATTCACCCGTCCCTGGAAGAGGCGGCCCATGTCGCCGGCGGCGGAAAAATCAGAATGTGGAAAAAAATTCTGACTCCTCTGCTTTTCAGGCAAACCTTATCCAGCTCCCTTTTGATTTTTGTCTCCTCCCTGACGGAAATGACGCTGTCTTCCATTTTGGCCTCCGCCGGAACCAAAACCATCGGGCTGACCGTTTTCAACTTTCAGCAGTCCGGCGACTACAACATTGCGTATGCGTTCTCCGTTCTGATCGTCATTCTGATTCTTTTCGGCTACGGCCTGATTCAGTACGTATGCCGGGAATCCGGCGGAAAGAAAGAACGATCGCCGGAGCACGATGCCGAAGGATCCCATTCCAGCCATAAAGACGCCTTAAAAAAGATGGAGGAGAGCATTTTATGAGCCTGAGAATCACACATTTGTCAAAACTATATGGAAAAAACATTGCTCTGTCCGACGTATCCATAGAAATCGGCGACGGGGAATTTCTCTGTATTCTTGGGCCCTCCGGCTGCGGAAAAACCACGCTGCTCAGGTTGGCGGGCGGCTTTGAAACGCCATCCTCAGGCTCCATTCTTTTAAACGACACACTTTACTCCTCCCCTGAGCAATGTCTCCCGGTCGAACGGCGAAATCTTGGAATGGTATTCCAGTCCTTCGCCCTCTGGCCGAATATGACGGTTCGCCAGCACGCGGAGTTTCCCCTGCTCCGGAAAAAATACGCCCGGATGGACGCGGCGGAAAAGAACAGGCTGATCGATCAGGCGCTCGAAAGCGTTGGGCTGTCAACTCTGTCGGACCGTTACCCCGACGAACTGTCCGGCGGGCAGAAGCAGCGCGTCGCCCTTGCCAGGGCCATTATCACAAGGCCGAAAATTCTTTTGATGGACGAACCGCTCAGCGCGCTGGACGCGGAGCTGAAGATCAGCATGAGAAAAGAAATCCAGGATATCCACCGAATGACCGGGGCAACCATCCTGTACGTTACGCACGACCAGAACGAGGCGCTCGCGATGGCGGACCGCATGATGATTATGAAAAACGGCAGAGTGGAACAGATCGGTACCCCGGAAGAAATTTACCTTCATCCCCGCACGGCCTTTACGGCAACCTTTGTGGGAAAATACAATCTGTTGCGCGGCATCTGGGACCGCGACAAATTTTACGAAGAAAGCTCCAACGCGTGTTTTCACGACCGCACGACCTGTTCGGAGTTAAAAGAGCAGAACCTGTTTCCCGTTCGTCCGGATCAATTCCGAATTGTTAAGCAGGGAGACGGAATAGAGGGAAAAATCACAAACCGGCAGTACTGCGGGCGTGAGATTCACTATTCTGTCGACTGTTCGGGCAGACCGGTCACGGTCTACGCCCCCGTGCGGGAAGACTACGATCTGAACGACACGGTCGTCCTGATCAAAAAGGAGGAAACAGATTGAAAGCGCTTTTTGATCTGCATACGCACACGCTTGCAAGCAGCCACGCGTTCAGCACCCTCAGGGAAAACATCGAATCGGCACGGCAGAAAGGGCTTTTGGCGGTCGGAACCAGCGACCACGCGGAAAAAATGCCGGGTGCAAATCCCGCCCTTTTCAGCAATTATAAAGTTGTTCGGGAATCCTTCGAGGGCGTCCGGGTTTTCTGCGGGATCGAAGCAAACATCTGTGATTTTGAAGGCACAATCGACGTAGACGACTCCCTGCTCCAAAAACTCGATTATGTGATCGCAAGCCTTCACTCCCCCTGTATTCAGAGCGGAAGCATCCGGCAGAACACGAACGCCCTGATCCGAGCAATGGAAAATCCATCTGTAAAAATCATCGGCCATCCCGACGACAGCCGCTACCCATTGGATTACGGGGCGCTTGTTTCCGCCGCTAAAAAACGCGGAACCGCTCTGGAACTCAACAATTCCTCCCTGATCCCCGGCTCGACCAGAGTCGGTGCAAGAGCAAACGCCAAAAAACTTTTGGAAGCCTGTAAAAGAAATCGAGCGTCCGTCGTCATTGGGAGCGACGCTCACATCTGGTATGACGTGGGACGTTTTGAGGAGGCGTTTGCGCTCATCAACGAGGTTGGATTTCCCGAGGAATTGGTTCTGAATCTTAGTTTTGACGGCCTTAAAATGATTTTGAATTCAAAATCGCACAGGATATCTCCGGTCTTCTAAAATCCGCCGACCGCAGCGCACCGTTTCATGGAAAGCTGCTCCTCGGGGATTTCCGGAAGCCGGGTTCCCCTCGATTCCATGACAATTTTATGACGATTTTCCCGGACAGAGTCCTCACAAGCAAATTTTTAAGAAATGTCAAGTCTTGAATAGACCCGGGAATCCGAGTAGAATTATTATTTGTGTCATACGGAATCGAAAGGACAGATTGAATGGACGAAATTAAGCAAATCTATTGTGGCGACAGCTACACCGCGTTTTTAAGCTATTGCGATCTTCACGGTTTTAAACGAATGCGTGACCTGATGGGCTGCAGGTTTGAAGAGCTGCCGGAATTAATTCACCTTTCTCCCATGCTGCTCAGCCGGATCAAGGCCATCTGCGTTCTTTATTTTAGAAAGCATCCGGAATGTCTGGTTGGCGCTAAGACCAAAACAAAGGCCTCTTCCTCCAACACGGAAGATCTGGCGGACCGGCTGCTCGTCGTTTTCCAGCAAAACGCAAATAAACTCATTCATATCTCCGATCTTTCAAAAGCGATCGGAAAGGGCGTCAGGCGAAACGACATCATTCATGTTCTGGAGCACCAGACATGGTGCAAAATCGTGGATAACACCACGTTTTTTTATGCCCCAAAAGACTGAACGGGGCGGGAAGTAAAACAAAAAGGGATGCCGATCTGTTTTTTCAGACCGGCACCCCTTTGTTTTGCCCACCGTGATGACAGGCGGAAGTCCCGAACGCGGAATCGCCGACCCGCGTCCGCGCAAGTTCGACCCGCATTGTCTCCCTTTTGCCCGGCTTTCGCCGGACTTTTCAATAACCTTCGGCTCCAGTGCGCCTTGATTCGCAGAACGGGGTTCATTCGATTACTTTGATCCAACCCTTCGGTCCTTCGACCCGGCCCATCTGAATTCCAGTTAACGTGTCGTACAGCTTCTTTGTAATCGGCCCCATATTCTGCATTCCGCTCGGCATGCAGATTTCCTTCCCGTGGTCCACAATTTTGCCGACCGGCGAGATGACGGCCGCCGTGCCGCAAAGGCCGCATTCGGCAAAGTCCTTGACTTCCTCAAAGTAAACTTCTCTTTCTTCCACTTCAAGGCCAAGATAATCCCTGGCAATTTCCAAAAGGGAAAGTCTAGTAATCGACGGGAGGATGCTGCCGGACTTTGGCGTTACAATTTTATTGTCCTTTGTGACAAAAATAATATTTGCGCCGCCGGTTTCCTCAACCTTGGTATGAGTCGCCGCATCAAGGTACATATTTTCGTTGAATCCGTTTTTATGCGCCGTAACAATCGCGTGAAGGCTCATGGCATAATTCAGCCCCGCCTTGATATGCCCGGTGCCGTTCGGCGCCGCCCGGTCAAAGTCGCTGACGCAAAGGGTCAGCGGGCGCGCGCCTCCTTTGAAATACGGCCCGACCGGCGTTGAGAAAATGCGGAACTGATATTCGTCGGACGGGGCAACGCCGATCACCGGGCCGCTTGCGAACATATACGGGCGTACATAAAGCGTCGCACCGGAGCCGAACGGCGGAACATAGCCCGCGTTCGCCTTTACGGTCCGAACGACCGCGTCGATGAACCTTTCCGGCGGAAACGTCGGCATTTCCAGTCTTTTCGCGCTGTTTTCCATCCGTTTCGCATTCATGTCGGGACGAAACGCCACAATTCGCCCGTCCTCCGTCGTATACGCCTTCAGGCCTTCGAAACAGGACTGGGAATACTGCAGAACGCCGGCGCACTCGCTGATTGTCACGGTATCGTCTTCGGTCAGCTTTCCCTCGTCCCATGCACCGTTACGGAAATTCGAAACGAATCTCTTGTCTGTTTTTCTATAACTGAAATCAAGATTCGCCCAGTCGAGATTTTTCTTTTCCATCTTAAACGACCTTTCTGTATTTTATTAAAAGTACTGTAAATACTGCCAATTGAGCGGCCATCCGCGTAAACGAAAAGCCCTAAGCCAAAAAGCTTAGGGCGAATCTGAAATCCGTGGTACCACCTAATTCAGAGAAGATGTGTTCTCTGCACTCATCAGCAGAGCAAAAGCACTGCTTTCCGCGCTAACGGTCGGAGTTCCGGTAAAACTTAGCGAATGGATTCGTTCGGTTCAACAGCTCGGAAACGACTTCCCTGTTTTTTTCACGAAGATTTACACCGGCCATCTTCTCTCTGCGCGTCCAAAAACGGGTACTGCTCTTCTTCTCAGCTTTTGATATTTTTTAATTGAAGCTATTATAGCTCGAACCCGTCAAAAAGTCAACGCTGCAAGCAAATTTGATTCCGACTTCATTTTGGCGGCCAATCCTTACTTTCGCCTTCATATGATTTCTCCATGATTTTTTACATCGCGGGAAGCTCGTCGCGTTGTCTGCACGGCCTGCTCTGGCGAGAGTCCCTAAAGCATCAGTTCTGTGGAAAACGCAATCACGGCATGACCGATTATTTTAACTTCCGCGGGTTTGCCTTTCTCGATTTTTACCTGGACCTCCATTGTGCCCGCCCGGCCGATCGCCTCGCCTTGTACCGCGTGAAAAGCAAGCAGAGCCCCGTCATGATCCGCCAACCCATAGTGAACCAAGTAAGCGCCGAGAGGCCCGTTTGCGTTCCCCGTTACAGGGTCCTCCTCAATTCCAATCGCAGGCGCAAACATTCTTCCGTGTATCATCGGCGTTTCGCTCCGGTTCATGGTAAAAACATAATACCCATTGCAGCCGATCTCCTGACTCAGTTTTACAAGCCCGGCCATATCGGGCTGCAAACGATGCAGCAGATTGATATCCCGAATGCCAACCATTACTTTGGAATGCCCCGTCGACGCGATTGCAACCGGGCAGTTTTCAAGGATATCGCTTGAACGAATCCCCAACGCGTCGGTCAGTGCCTGCTTTGCCTTACCCGGCAGCTCATCATGCACTTTTATTTTCCCCTGCGTCATGACGATTTTGTAGTCGTCGTTTTCCCTTATGATGTCAACCGGTAAAATCCCGGCGCCGGTTTTTTGCAATACCCGCGCCGTGCCGAAATGGTTTTCGACCGCTCTTGCATAATGCGCGGCGATGGTGGCATGGCCGCAGATCGGAACTTCTTTTAAGGGGGTAAAAAAGCGGACCCCGACATCGTAAGCGTCGTCTTCCGATTGAAAAATGAAAGCCGTTTCAGAATTATTCAGCTCGCGCGCTATTTTCTGCATCTGCCGGTCCGATAATCCGTCCGCGTTGGTAACCACCCCGGCGGGATTTCCGGACAGCTTTTCCTGCGTGAATGAGTCGATTTGATAAACGCGATAAAGATTTTTCATCATGTCCTCCGTTTCCGGTATTTCCGTCTGTACCAATCAAATCTTATGGAGGCCGGCGCCGGTTTTTTCAGCCGTTTTCTTGCGTCTCTTATCTTCGTACATGAAAAGATCAATCCGTTTCATAAACTGCTGAACCGACATTCCGGATTCCCGGTCATAAACGCCGAACCCCACGCTGAAATTGATTGAATACGGAAATTCCGTCCGTTCATTGAATGTTCTCGTGTTCGTTTTCAACCGTTTTACCGCGTCGGTTAAATCGCCGCCCTCTTTGATTTTTAAAACGACGACAAACTCATCCCCTCCAAAGCGGCAGATCAGGTCTTCCCTTCTGAAGCTGCCTTTCAGAATCTTTCCGGCTTCCACAAGAGCCTGGTCCCCGGCATCATGGCCCCAGGAATCATTGATCTTCTTAAACGAATCCAAATCCGTCATAATGACTCCGAGCGCGGCGCCCTCCCTGCCGTTTTTAATCCAGCCCCGCATATAGTTTTCCAACTGCCTGCGATTGTAAAGCCCGGTTAAAGGATCCGTGTACAGTTGGCTGTTTTGAATATTGAGAAAGATAATCATAATGGAAAGCGCCGTACAGGCCCACACAATGGAAACCCCATAAAACAAGGCTTGGATGATTCCGCCGAGAAAGGGCGGCAGCGCAAATAAAAGCAGCGAAATGTAAACCTTTTTTTTCAAGGGACTCTCTGTTGCGAACGATGGAAATGACGGAATACACAAGGTAGAAATAGCAGACGCCGGCCATGAAGTAAAAAAGACCGCCCCGGTGGTAGATGTTATTTTGATCGATGACAAACAAAAATCCGTAGAAAACGCTCAAAAAAGTAAGAAGCAGATTGAGGATTAAAGGAATTACCATCGGAACGAACCGTTTTTTAATGCGGTCTTCGTCCTTGTAAATCTGATAGTCCGCATAGATGCTCCAAAAGAAGCAGGGAAACGGAGTCATCGCGCAGTAGACCGTCGCTGTCAGCAGCGAAAGGATCCTCATGACTGCGCCCGGCTTTCCGATCAGAATCCATTGCAGTGTGTCCAGGACAAGCAGAACCGCATTCAATGCCAGCATCGTTAAAAATACCCTTTGGTCATAAAGATATTTTTGACCTTTGTTGCGGACATTTAAAAATATCACAAAAAGAAATGCGAATGCGAAACTATTAAGCTCTGAATAAGCGAGAATGTTCATCTTCCACCTATATCCTCCGAATGCCCGGATTCCGCCTCATTTCACGATTCTGTTCGGATAAGGACAGAAAGTCAGAATGTTTGCCGACCCGGGAACCGTCTGATACTTCGCTCCCTATGAGTTTGCTGAAAGCAGATAACGGTCGACGGCTTCGGCGCAGCCGTCGTGGTCGTTGTCCGCGACCACCACATCGCATATTTTTTTGATCCGCGGCAGCGCATTGCCCATGGCAACGGATAAGCCCGCGATGCGCAGTACCTCCGCGTCGTTGTCCGCGTCACCGACGACGACGGTTCGCTCCAGCGGGATCCGAAGATAACGGCACAGCCAAACCAGCCCGCTTGCTTTACTGACATGAAGCGGCGACAGCTCCAGCGAAGTTTCTTCCGAGTAAGCGATGGAAACGGGAAGCTCCCGAATACGCGCGTAAATCCGTTCGCGAATCTCGGCGGAGGCCGAGAACAGATTTAATTTCTCCACAGGAATCTGAGTAGACCGGTAATAGGCAGCAAGGTCGTCTTTTTGATTCGCCGTGCGATTCATCATATCCTGATAGAGGCCCATATGGAAGTGGCTTGTATTGGAAACCTCTCTTCGGTTTGCAAAGGGAGCTCCGGCGCTCATCATATACACCATGACGTCTTCCGCCGCCGCAATCTCAAGCACTCTTTCCACTGTATCCCTAGGAAAAGTTTCCGAGTGAAGAACGCTTTTTAAGGCGGTATCATAGATTAGCGCACCGCTTTCGCAGACATAGTAGCGGACATTTTGAAGAAGATCTTCAAACTCTTTCAGCTCACTGATGCATCGGCCCGTCGACAGGATCACCTTCTTGCCCGAAGAGGCCGCGCGGTTTACCGCATCCAGCGTGCGGCCGGATATGGTCTTTTCGCTGTTTAATATTGTCCCGTCCATATCGAAGCCAATCAAATCATATGTACTCATAAATTTTCCTCACACATTTCTGTGTCCCCCGGTTCTATCGCAATGATAGGAAGGGACGAAGTACGCAAAAGCCCCCGATTCCGGCATCTGCTTCAAAAAGCCTTTGCGCCGTACGTCGGATTTAATCCTGATTCTGCTCCGCGATTCGGTCCGCCAGCTCATTTAAATAGACCCATCGCTCCGTTTTCTCATCCAGCTCCGCTTCCAGCGCTTCTTTTTTCGTCGTCAGCTCCGTCAGGAGAAGGTAGTTGCTGGATGCCTGCTCTATTTCACTGTTAATTTGAGAAATCTGATTTTCGAGGTCCGCGACGGCGGCGTCAATCCCTTCATATTCGCGCTGCTCTTTGAACGAGAATTTCAATTTACCGGGTTTCACTCGCGGACTTGATTTTGGTCTGCTGACGGCAGCCTTCGGTTCGTTCTGCTGTCTTTGTTCTTTTCGTATGAAATAGTCTGAATAACCTCCGATGGTATCGAGAATTTCTCCATTCTGCTCAAAGGAAAACACATGCTCCGCAATCTTATCAAGAAAATAACGGTCATGTGATACCGCAATGACCGCGCCTGAGAAATTTTGCAGGTAATCCTCAAGAATCGTAAGCGTCTGAATATCCAGATCATTGGTAGGCTCGTCGAAAAGCAGAACATTCGGCGCCTGCATCAAGATTCCCAGCAGATACAGTCTGCGCCGTTCTCCGCCGGAAAGTTTTCGGATGGCTGTATACTGCAAGTCGGATGAAAACAGAAATTTTTCAAGCATCTGGGATGCCGTCAGGGTTCCCTCCGGCGTTTCAATTTCCGACGAAATATCTTTGATATAATCCATCACGCGCAGCGCCGGATCCATTTCTTCGCATTCCTGCGAAAAATAACCGATCCGCACCGTCTCCCCGATATGGACTTCGCCATTATCCGCGGGGACGGCACCGAGGATAATTTTCAACAGCGTGGATTTTCCGCAGCCATTCGGGCCGACGACGCCAATGCGGTCCCGGCGCAGCAGGTTGTAGGAAAAATCACTCATTAACTGCCTGTCACCGTAACGCTTGGAAACGCCGCAAATCTCAATGATTTTTTTCCCAAGCCTTGAACTCATGGAATTCATTTGCAGGTTTTCCTGTTCCAGGTCAACCGACTCCGAGCTCATCTTTTCAAAGCGTTCCACCCGGAATTTCTGCTTGGTTCCCCGTGCGCGGGCTCCCCGGCTGATCCACGCGAGCTCCTTTTTGAGCAGACTCTGGCGTTTCCGCTCGCTTGCGGCAACCATGCTTTCCCGTTCCGCTTTGAGTTCGAGATACTTCGTGTAGTTTGCCTGATAGGAATACAGATTCCCGTTGTGCAATTCCATAATTTTATTTGTGACGCGGTCCAGAAAATAGCGGTCATGCGTTACCATAAGCAGAGCGCCGTTATAACCGGCAAGATAGCTTTCCAGCCAGTCCACCATATCGTTGTCCAGGTGATTGGTGGGTTCATCCAGGATCAGCACTTCCACCGGTGTTACCAGAGCGCTCGCAAGTGAAACGCGTTTCTTCTGTCCGCCGGAAAGCCGGCTTAAAGGCGCGTCAAATTCATGGATTCCCAGCTTTGTGAGGATCGCCTTGCACTCGTATTCTTTCGATTCCCTCTGCTGCTCCGAAATTCCCCGAACGACCTGCCCGAGGACGGTGACGCCTTCTTCGAACAACGGATTCTGCGGCAGATAGCCCACACGAACCCCGCCGGATCTTGTGACGGTTCCGGCGTCGGGGGGGTCCAATCCCGCAAGGATCTTCAGCAAAGTGGATTTTCCCGCGCCGTTGATTCCAATCAAACCGATCTTGTCCCCGCTGTTAATCCCAAAGGAAGCCTCTTTCAGCAGCATTTTTTCATTGTAACTCTTACGAATCTTTTCCGCAGTTAATAGCAGCACATTATTATCCTCTTTTAGCATCATGATGGTCTGTATTAATTTCATTATACCTTTAGCGGGCAGCGTCCGTCAAATAAAGTAAACCAAAACGCGGTGAACATTTTAGATAAAAAGATTCATAAAAATTGATGCAACTAACTTTCACTTCGTCGAGATAAAAATTCCATACTCTTTCGGAATGTAAATTTTGCCGTTTGTTTTTCGTTTTTCAAGGATTTGGCGAATGATTTCTTTGGAAACAATCTATTGCCGTATTTGTTATAAAATACCGTTGACCGGTTTTACTGAAGCAGATCAAGCCGGTCCACGTCCATCCGGTAGGTTACGTCCTTGCGCTCAACGATAATGCTGATCTTATCGCCGAGCGGTTTATCCTTCCGGATATTTGTAAGCAATTCCCTGGTTGGATTGATCACGAACGGATTGCCGACGAGCTTCAGCATGGCGAAATCACCGTTCGTATCTCCGTAAGCATAGCTGGCCGATAGGTCGATGCGATATTTTTCGGCGATTTCAAGAACCGCCTTTCGTTTGCTTTCGGCATCCCACATAGGGGTTATTTTTCCGTTGTAGATTCCGTTGCCGTCCACTTGGTAAATAGTCCCTTTGTAGTCATCCATGCCGTATTTAGCAGACATCTCGCGCACCAATTCGATGGGAGAACCGGAAATAGCGATCACCAAATGCCCCTGCGCCTTATGCCACCTAATTCTTTCGCGCGTGTAGGTATACACACGTTCCCCCTTCTGCTCAATCACCTTTTTAGCGATGTAGGCAACATGGAAAGAATCCGTGTTCTTGACGGTCTCGGTATAAATATCTACCATTTTCTGCAGATAGTCGTCGTAATCGCCGACACGCTTGTCCCATCTTGTAAAGGCCGGTTCCACCTCATTATACCATTTGCTGCTGTTGATCAGCTCGTATTTGATCATTTTTTTGAACATCTCACTGATTAAACCTTCACGGGAGATTGTCCCGTCAATATCAAAAAAAGCGGTGATGTTTCTCATTGCCGAAATCCTCCTCCAGGCGCGATGGTATGTCTGCCTTCCCATATTATGAGTGCCAAACGACAGTTTACTCCGCGTGCTCAGGCCGCAAAATATTATAAATTTCACCTTCAATTACCGGCATTAAATTTGATTATGACTTTTTAGAATAACACCAGCATGATGTGAGGTCAATTTGTTCAGTCTACTTTTCAGTTTAAGAAGCCTTTGCTCTGATTCTGTTCCACGATTCGGTCCGTTAACACAGATGGCATACATTCACTCGTAGAAAAGACCTCCTGCAAGAAGCGTAATCGGAGTGGTAACGACCGCTTCCGCCATTTGGGGCCAAAGAACCATACTGAAACAAACAAGATGGGGGTGTTGCAAAACGGCACGAAAAAAAGTCGGAGCAACCATACGAAAAGGTATTGGCAGCTCCGGCTTTTTGCTTTAAAATTTAGTTGTGAAAGAAAATAAAAAGCTCTTAGAGCATAACAGATTTGAGCGAAAAAATCAACAGTTGACGCTCCCAATGGATATGGAAATAACAATACCGCAGGATGATCCGGTACGGCTTGCCAGCGCGCAGCTTGAGGAACTGGATTACAGGGAACTGTATCGCGCCTATTCTTCACAGGGAAGGAAATCGGCGGCTGAACCCCGGATCATCTTTGAGGTATTGGTGTACGGTTACATGTGCGGCATCTACTCGACGCGAAAGCTGGAGGAGGCCTGCCGGAAACGCGTGGACTTCATGTGGCTGCTCAATGGAGAACCGGTGCCGGACTACAGCACGTTTGCGAGGTTTCGCACCGGACGCACCAAAGAAGCGGTGGAAGATTTGTTTTACCAATTTGTCCGGCGCCTGGAACAGATGGGCGAGACGGAGCACGACGAGGTATTCATCGACGGCACCAAGCTGGAGAGCCGGGCGAACCGCTACACGTTTGTCTGGCGCAAGACGACGGAGAAATATTTGGCCAAAGTGAAGGATGCCGTGCGTGAGGAATTTGAAAGCCGTGGAATTTCCGGCAATGTGACCCTGAAAAAGTTCCGTGAATTGGTAAAATCGGAAAAGGCGGCCTGTGAGAAAAACGGAATTCATTTTGTACATGGAGCCGGTCGCCGCAAGCCGCCCCGGCAGCGGGCGTATGAGAAGATTTTTACATTGCTGGAAAAGTGGGAGGGCTATGAGAAGAAGCTGTTTTTAATGGGAAACAGTCGTAACAGTTATGCCAAAACAGATCCGGATGCCACCTTTATGCATATGAAGGAAGACCATATGCGCAACGGGCAGCTCAAACCGGGCTACAATGTGCAGATTGCCGTGAACAGCGAGTACATCACAGGCGCCGCGGCTTTTTCGAACCGGACGGACAGCGGGACGCTGCGACCCTTTTTGCGCAGACTCGAACAGCAGCATGGGGAACGCTACCGGGATATTGTGGCGGACGCGGGCTATGAAAGTCTGGACAACTACCTGTATCTGGAGGGAAACGGGCAGACCAGCTTCATCAAACCCATCAACTACGAAGCACAAAAAAACAAAAAGTTCAGGCAGCAGATCGGCCGCCGGGAGAATATGCAATATGACAAACAGCAAGACTGCTATGTCTGCGCGGCCGGCAGAAAGCTTCTTTTCCATCACGAAAGTACGCAGCGGAATCGGCAGGGATATTTCCCAACGACGGCGTATTACCGGTGCGATAGCTGCGTCGGCTGCCCGTGCCGTGAAGCTTGCTGCAAGGCAAAAAGCGGCACGCCGAAAGAACTGAGAGTGAAAACGGATTTGGTTCGCCTGAGTGACGATTCCCGGAAAAACATTAAAACCGAACGTGGAATTACGCTTCGGATGAACCGCTCTATCCAGGTGGAAGGGGCCTTCGGCGTTCTGAAAAGCAACCGCAAATTCAAGCGCTTTCTTACCCGGGGCCGGGCAAACATTTCAACGGAGCTTTACCTTTTGTGCATGGGCTACAACTTGAACAAGCTCTGTGCGAAATGCAACACAGGAAGGTTAAAAACACATTTGTTTTGCCTTCAAAAAGAGTAGATTCCAGAAAAACAGAAAATGATTGATTTTTCAGCTTCGCTTTACGGCGGAGCTTAGCATTGCTATTCCTATTTCGACGATTTGTCTCGCAAAGTTTTCAACAAAAGCTTCGTATTTAGATCACTTTTCAACATGAACGGGGGTGTTGCAAAATTTTCATTTTGCAACACCCCCATCTTGAAAAAGCCCCATAAGGGGACAGGCGTTTGACTTTAAATCCGACAGCGCAAGAGTTTCTCATATGACTCAGCGGAATCAAAATGAGCGTTTCGAAAAAAGTCCTGCACATTGCCTGATAAAATGCTACCACCGGACTTCAACAGAGGTCCGGTGGCTTTTATTTTACGGAACTGTTCCAGAACACGGGAACAGGATGCATCTGATCATGCGTGATTAAGAATCCATCGGACAGCGTCCAGCAAATCCTCCGCTATATAGGCGGCCCTGTCAGGATTCCATTGATTGGAATACAGGCCCATTGCTCCGTTACCCGCACCAGTTTTTACCAGTATCACTTTTGTGCCTGCACTTAGCCCGGAAGCCATATCGCTCCACCTGTCACCAATTACAAAACACTCTGAAAGTTGTAAATGATACTTGATTCTCATTTGATTAATCATATATGCGCTAGGTTTCCGACAACTGCAATGGTCGGCCGGTCTATGAGGACAAATACAAAGATCATCGAATCCTAGAGAGTAGAGTTCTGTTTCAAAATCTTTATAGGCTACTTTTCCCTCTGAAAGATCCGGTTGATTTGTAAAGGCAAACAATTTGTATCCTTTATTTTTCAGCAGTTCAATCGCTTTTTGGGAAAATGGAAATAGTTTAAACTCTTGTGGGAATGTAACTTCATCTCCGCCGCCGATGGTTCCGTCACGATCTATAAAAACCGCTTTCATTTTTTCTCCTGTGTTTTATCGTGTTCAATCAAAATATCGAAACAAGTTCAAACTTTCTCCATTCTTCAAGACTCAAGAATTCCAAGTATTTCTATCATGGATTGATTATATTCGTCGTCTGAGGAATTTTTGAAAACTAATAAATCGTCTTTGCAGGACGGATCGTCGAGTTCTTTGGGAATGTTGAAATTTACCCCCGCAATATATTGATCCCAGTTGGCAAGTTTCCATGAATCCCTGTCACTGTTCCGCTGAATCATTCTCTGCTTGACCACTTCAACGTCTGTCTGCACCCAGATCACGATCAATTTCGCATTCTT
This sequence comes from Caproicibacter fermentans, assembly GCF_014303955.1. NCBI lineage: Bacteria > Bacillati > Bacillota > Clostridia > Eubacteriales > Acutalibacteraceae > Caproicibacter > Caproicibacter fermentans. The sequence goes on from NZ_CP060286.1 coordinate 1,439,121, forward strand.
CCGCCTGAGTTTTTCTCTCAGGTGATCCATGTAGCTTTTGTCCCGGACTTCTTTTGTAAAAGGAGCGTTAATCAGGACAATATCATCGTATTCCAATGCTTCAAGCGCAAGATCAATAATAGCGGCGTATTCATAATCTCTGATATTCTTTTTAAAAAACTCAGAACTTCTGTTGTACTCCTCGTTCGCAACGGCAAAAATCTGTTTGGACAGCACAATGAGCGTATCCTTGTCCAGATAAACAACATGCTTCAGATTTGTTGCAAGCTTCCTCGAGATATAAGTTTTCCCGCAGGCCGGCGGAGACGTGACAAGGATCAGCTCTTTCATATTTTTACCTCTTCCTGTCTGTTTTTGCTCGAATTTAGTTCATAACGCTCAATTTGCTTCATGTTCCATAAAGAAACAATTTTATGAAAGCAGCAGGCCGCATTTGCCGGCTGCAAGAATTTCAGGAATAAACGCAGGCCGTTTTAACGGCTGTCACGAAAACACGTTGAATGCTGTTTTTCCTTAAAAACACAAAACCGGCGCATTTGTGAACACGCTTACAGCCGGTTGTTCCCGGGCCATTTCCAGAAGGGAAAAAGACGAGCCGCTCCAATTTCTTTCAGGTTGGCAAATGGGACTGCTTCGATTGTTTGCAAATTTTTAAAAAGCGCTGCATGGGAACGGTCAGAAACTTATCCGTGCGGTAAATAATGGAGAGCGCCCAGGGAAATTCCGGATTTTTCAGATGGAGCTGACACAAACGGTTGGCATACAGCTTGTCAATCAAGGGCTTTGGCAAAATGCTGACGCCCTGATTATTTGCAACCATTTCCAGGATCAAATCCCACTGAGAGCTTTCAAACACGATGTTTGGCGTAAAGCCCGCCGCTTTGCAGCGCTCCAGCATTACATCGTAATACATATAGTCCGGAGAAACCATTAACAGACGCTCCGACCCTAAAGATCCAAAATCAACGCTGTGTTTCGCGGCAAGAGGATGCTGCTTGGGGACAACCAGAACGGCCTCTGAGGAAAAAACAGTTTGACTGTAAAACTTACTGTCTGAAAACGGTTCGATGACTACGCCCAAGTCGAGCGTTCCGTCATCGACCAAATCCCTGATCAATTTAGAGGTAATCTCCGTAATCTGTAAGTCGGTTTCCGGATAGGCCTGACGAAATTGATAAATCAGCGAAGAAAAATAGATGGTTCCGGCGGAGGGAGGAAGCCCGAGAGTCAGGGTACCGCCTGCACAACGCAGTTTTTCCTCCAGCTGCTGCGTCTGTTCATGATAATAGTCCAGCAAATTGGTTGCGTATTCGTAAAATGCCAAACCGTCCTGCGTAATCAGAAGATCTTTCGAACGCCGTCCGATGAATTCCGCCTGAAATTCATTCTCAAGTGCGCGAATGGCTTTGCTTAGGGTCGATTGGCTGACGAAAAGTTTCTCAGCCGCTTTTGTAAAACTGCGTCGTTTTACAACTTCCACATAGTAAGCTAGCTGAACCATTGTCATTGGAAATTTCCTTCTCAATTATTATTTTCTTTTTTATTATACTTGAAAATTGTTTAATTGCAATTCTAAAATCACTGAATAAGGTTTTTTGTATGAATTTGATTCATACGGGTATGAATTTTTTGTATTTTTGTTCCGAAAAACGCCGTGTTATAATAATAAGCGGAGAGATTGCTTGGCCAAAGCAGACAAAATTGAATGAACTGCTTGTGTGCGGCCGTATGCAAGCGAGAGGAGCGATCGTTGTGCAAGCGCAAGAGAAAAAAGTATCTTCCGCGAGAGCCATTTTAATTGAAATGGTGATGTTTTTTACATACGCTTTCTTTGCCGTAAACTGGGTCGCCGGCAGTACGCTTACCCCGCAGATTATGAAGTATTTTAATTTGCAGTCGTTTGCGTCGGCAACCTTTATTTCCAATGCCATTACCATTGCCAAAATCATCGGTAACTTTATGGCTGCCGGAATTCTAGTCAAGCTGTTGCCAAAAAAGGCGATCGGCTTGGGTTCCGGGCTTATTGTAGCAGGCAGCGTGATGGCTGTTCTGGCCCCGCAGTATTGGATGTTTATTTTAGGACGTTTTCTTATGGGCTTTGGCGGCGCGCTGTATGTGGTTTATTTCAACCCCGTTGTCATTCACTTTTTTGCCCCGGAAAAGCGCCCGACGGTCAATGCGTTTAATAACGTGGCCTACAATGTCGGAGGGATCATCGCAATGCTGATCGTCGGACCGGTGATCCGCTGGTTGCAGACCTGGCAGTACAGCATGGCATTCTTTGCGGTGATCAGCGCCATACTGTTCCTTGCTTGGCCGGCTTTGGGAGAGGATTTTGAGCTGAACCGTTCCGCTGCCGGGGACACGGAAAAATACACCTTAAGAGATGCGCTCAAGGAAAAAATCAACTGGTTATTGCCTCTTACCTATTCCGGACTGCTTACCTTTTACATTGTACTGCTGAATATTTTCCCAATCTCCGGCGTAACGGCAATCAGCTCTAAAACACTCAGTACTTTGGTAGCCGTCGGCGGTGTCGTCGGCTCTTTGCTGGCAATAGTCCTTTCGAAAGTATACTTTAAACGCCTGCCTGTAATCCGTTGGAGCGGCCTTGCCATGACATTGTTCGGCGCGTTGATGTTTCACGCAAAAAACGACGTTCTTTCGGTGATTGCCGCTTTCGCCATCGGCGTTGTCATGTTCCTGCCCGTCACCTCCCTTGTGTTGATTCCGCAGGAATTGCCGAATATGTCCCCTGCAAAGTTAACGACCATTATGGGCCTGTTCTGGGCATTGTCCTACGTAATCGAATCGGTTGCGTTTTATCTGATTGGCATTGCAATCGACAAAGCCGGGTATTCGGTTGGACTGACCATCGCGCTGGTACTGAGTGCAACCTTCTTCGTGGGATCGTTCTTTCTCACGGAAACAGGGCGCGCAGCAAAGAAAAAAATCAGTGAATTCAGAAAGGAGCTCTTTTCATGAAAACGTTTGAAGAATTATACCGGGAGAAAAAAATGACCGCCGAACAGGCGCTGGAATTGATTCAGGATAACGATTATATGTTTTCGTCTCAAGCGGCCGGGGAACCGGAAGCGATTCTTGAAAAATTACAGCACCTGAAAAAAACCGGCGTAAAAAACACGGTTCTGAACACCTGCCTGCCCCTGAAGTATTACGAGGCCTTCAAAGACCCGGAAATGAAGGGGATTATGGCGCATAACGGATGGTTTTTCAGCGCCGGTCTGCGCGATGCGCAGACGAAAAAGCTGGTGAGCGATGTGCCCCAAAGCTCCACCTCCATTCTGCGCAAAACCCTCGACCGCATCGCTTACGAAAAGCGCCGTCCCGTGTTGCTGGCCACAGTGTCCCCCATGGACCGGCACGGCTATATGTCCCTTTCCGTCAGCGCGATTTATGAGCGCGACATCATCAACAAAGGGGCGTTGGTCCTTGTAGAGGTGAACCCCAATTACCCCCGTACTTTCGGTGACACACAGGTTCATATTTCAGAGGTTGCCGCGGTTGTGGAATCCGACCGCCCCATTTTCAAAAGCAAAGTGGGTCAATACACCGAAACAGACGCGGCAATCGGCAAATATGTTGCTTCTCTGATTGAGGACGGCTCTACGATTCAGCTGGGAATCGGCAATATTCCGAACGCGGTGGCAACGGAGCTGAAAAGTAAGCACCACTTGGGAATCCACACGGAAATGTTTACCGAAACCATGGTGGATTTGATCGAATGCGGCGCAGTAGACAATTCTCAAAAAGGTCTGCTCAACGGTTACTCGGTATGCTCTTTCACAATGGGCAGTCAGAGGCTGTACGATTTCATTGACAACAATCCCTCTGTTCTGTTCAAATCCTGTACCTTTACCAACGACCCGTTCACCATCAGGAAAAACAACAAATTTGTCTCGGTGAATGCCACGCTGGAAATCGATTTGACCGGACAGTGCGCTTCGGAAACGGTCGGCCACGTCCAGTGGTCCGGTACGGGCGGACAGTCGGAAACCGTGCAGGGCGCACAGATGTCTCCCGGCGGCAAGTCGATTATCGCCATGCACTCCACCTACACCACCAAAGACGAAAACGGCAAGGAGGTTCTCCACTCGAAGATTGTGCCGTTTTTACAGAAAGGCTCCGTCGTTACCACGTCCCGCAACGACACGGATTACGTGGTAACGGAATACGGTATTGCCTGGCTGCGCGGGCTAAATGTGAGCCGACGCGTCGAGGCTCTCATCAGCATTGCGCATCCGGACTTTCGCGAGGAGCTGCGCCGCCAAGCAGAATTGAATAGCATTTGGTAAAATAAGAAATTTCACTTTCCTATTGCCCCCCTGTTGTAGTTGTTTTTCTACAGCAGAGGGGCATCGTAATTGGAGAGGCTCCGCCGAAGCGGCGCCCGGAAAGCATTTCCGTTTCAGGCGTTTGCGAGCTTCTCCCGGATCAGCCCCGCCGCCTGCTCCGCACAAAGGCGGTAACCCTCTTCCGTAAGGTGAAGCCCGTCGCCGCATTTGTAGTAGTGATTCCCTTTGAGCATCAGCGCATAGAGATCGTTTACCGCAATATTTTCCTGCGCCATCAGCTTTTTTGCGGCCTCATTATATGTTTCGACCCATGAATTGTCATAGCTGATCCCCGCGCCGATGCCGTCAAGGGCAAGCCCCCGCTCCGCCACAGGCGTCGTGGTGGCAAAAATGGCCTCGGCGCCGTTGCGGCGGATTTCGCGGATGATTCGTTTCAGAAAATGCAGATACTCGTCCACAGGGTGCATCGCCTCCGTCATCGGGGCCTCCACGTTCATATCCCAATACCCGTTGTTCCAGTGCACGACGTCGAATTTTCCGTAATTTTTAAAAAGCTGATTTGCCTGCCAAAGCGTGTAGGAAGAAAAGCGCCCGTTGTCCTCGTCGTAATAAACCTCGCATTCGCCCTCAAGCAAATCCTTTACAATCCCGTCGTAGCCCATCCGGATCGAATCCCCCAGCAAAAGCACTTTTTTCACGGCGCATTTCTCCGCTCCACACTGCCGGGGTATTTCTTCAGGACGACGGAAAGCGCCGCGTCGTCCGCCACAACCGTCACACAGGGGTGCATCTGCAGGATGGAAGCCGGAACCTCCGGCGTTACCGGGCCGAACAGAGAACGGCAGAGCACCTCGGCCTTTTCCTCGCCGCTAGCGATAAGGAGGATTTTTTTCGCCTGCATCATCGCCTTGATTCCCATGGTGACCGCAAACCTCGGAACGGCGTCCGCGCTTTCAAAAAATCTTGAGTTTGCGTCGATGGTCGCCTGCTTCAGTCGGACCTTGTGGGTCTTTTTGTCAAAGTCTTCGTTCGGTTCGTTGAATCCGATATGGCCGGTGCTCCCAATGCCGAGAAGCTGGAGGTCAATGCCGCCGAGGCTCTCGATCAGCCGATCGTATCTTTCGCACTCCGCGTCAAGGTCGGCGGCCATGCCGTCCGGCACGTTGGTATTTTCCGGCCCGATGTTGACATGGCTGAAAAAATAATTCCGCATATAGTAAGAATAGCTTCTGCTGTGGTCCGGAGGCAGCCCGACGTACTCATCCAGATTCACGCTGTGCACCCTGGAAAAATCCAGGTCGCCCTTTCCGTACCAGTCAACCAGCTGCCGGTAAACGCCGAGCGGTGTGGAGCCTGTCGCAAGTCCTAAAACGGAATCCGGTTTCAAGATCACCTGCGCAGAAATAATATTTGCCGCTTTTCGACTCATTGCCGGATAATCCGGCGCCCATAAAATATTCATTTGATCCGTCTCCTTTGTTTTTTTGTACCGGAAATTTCGCCGCTTCTTCAGCCGAATACCCGCATGGCATCGACAAAACGCCTGGTGATTTCACGGGGCCTTGTAATCGCCGTGCCGACGACCGCCGTCCAGACGCCGAGGTCAAATGCGGCGCGCAGCTGTTCCGGAGTCCAGATGCCGCCTTCCGCCACGATCGGCAGTCCCAGCGTTTCCGCATACTTTTTCATCAGATCGAAATTGGGGAGTTTTACGTCCCTGGTATACTCCGTGTAACCCGACAGGGTGGTTCCCACAAGGTCGAATCCGAGGGCTTTCGCCTCCACGCCCTCCTCATAGCAGGAGGTATCCGCCATAAAAATCCGGTCCGGGTACTTCTGTTTGACCGCCGTAAAAAATTCCCGCAGCGTCAGGCGTCCCGGCCGCATCCGCGCCGTGGCGTCGACCGCGATGATATCGGCTCCGACCTTCACAAGGCCGTCCACTTCTTTCATCGTCGGGGTCAGATAAACCTCGCTGTCCGGATAGTCCACTTTATGAAGCCCGATGATCGGAAGATCAACGGCACGCCTGATTTCGGCAATATCGTCCGGCGAGTTCGCGCGGATGCCGACCGCGCCGCCTTCCTGAGCCGCGGAAGCCATTCGCGCCATGATTTTCGGGCTGTGCAGCGGTTCTGTCTCAAGGGCCTGGCAGGACACGACCAGTCCGCCCCTCAGACGGTTCAGCACCTCGTTTTTCTTCATTGAGCATCTCTTCTTTACTCTAGAATGGATTTGATATTCTCAAGCAGGACGTGAAGATTCATATAAAACACGCCGTCCCATTGGAAGAACAAATCGTCGATCACGATGTCGGCTCCCTGATAGCTGCTTCCAAACTTTTCGCGTATCAATTTATTCAGGCGGTCCCTGAAATATTTTTCCACTGAGGCGCGGTGCCCGCCCAGCGCAAACGGATCAATCCGCCCCTTGGTTTCCGCCAGAAAGCTGCGCAGCACATTCGCCTGATAAAGCCAGTCGCAGACGATGCTGCGCATTTTGAATTCTTCCGACAGGCGGAATTTTTCCGCGTTCCCGAGGAAGCGGTCATAGTAGCTCGCGATCACCGTCTGGGCAAGAACCACGCCGATGGTGTTCTGCGAAGTGTTCCAGCCGCCCACGGCCTGAACCTTTTGCAAGACGCCCGAAAGTGCCGCGTAGTCCATAAACTCATTTTCACAGCCGTTGCAGACGGATACCTCCGCCAAACCGACGGCCTTGCGATCGCTTCGCACGTAGTAGTCGATGTACCGAAGGAACTCATGCATATTGCTGTGGCTTGTAAAGGTGAGGTCTTTCTCGTCCTGATCCATCGACTCAATCATATATTTCCCGGGGGAATTAACCGCCAGCATACAGTCGGAGCGGTCCGAGCAGTCTTCCACAATTCCGCCTGCGGAAGTAATCTGCGACTTGATGCTTTCATGGAGCGGGCGGTCCTCGTACAGCGGCACGACGGTCGGTCCCCACGTGGAAGAATAGCGCACATAGACCCGCGGAACATATCCCTTGATCAGGTTAAACACCCTTGTAAAGATCACGCAGCCGACCTCGTCGGCGCCCGGGTAAACAAGGACCCGGTCCATGAGCCGCCCGGCCCGCACCCTTTTTGCAATGGCGGCCTGGTCCATCGCGGCATATCCATATTCCGCCGTGTCGTCTTTCGGGATGGTCAACACGTCAAAAACGCCCTCTTTTACAAGATCGACGCAGCAAAGGTTGGTAAAGCGGTCTACTTCGCGGCGGGCTAGGAAATCGTTCAGGCACTCTTCCGGGACGGCGCCGTCCAGCCGCCGCAGCTCCGCTTTTTCCTCGTCGCTTGCGTGGCCCCGGCCAACCTTGTCGGTAAGGTAGGCAATCCGCCAGATACCTCTGCCGTATTTCGCCCAGTAATCCGGATCTTCATGCGAATCATTGCAGGCGGCGACCCTTGCCACCAGGTTAAACGCGTGGATTTTAAGACCCGGATTGTTTTTTTTCAGCCTTCTGAAATTCTCAAGGGTCTTTTCACACTCCTCGCGGGTCCGGCGATGCGTTCTGGAATTGACGATGTTTCCGTAAACCAGGGTATCCACGGAAAGAATCGCGTATTCGCACGCCGGAGCGTTTTGAAACACCCACTGCCAGATTCTCTCGTAATCCGCCGGAATCTTCAGCTTCCCCATCATTTCGCACGGCGGCACAAGGAGCTCGATCCCATCGGTCATCTCCGCTAACAGCCGGGGGAACGCGTAGTTGCACGCTCTTTCATCCAGCGGAACGTAAAGCACTTTCCTCATATTTGCAAATCCCTTCCAAAATCATTTCGGCTTTCGGCACTGCTGTTTGATCGCTCCGCGGAAGCCGCGGGAATTTCTTTTTACAGTATAGCACGATAAAATATTTTTTCAATTATTACCGAAATATTTTTTTATTTTTTGCTTTTTATCGCGTATTTTGCGTTATTGAAGAATATTATTAAAAATATCTCTTATAATAAAAAATATTTCTTTTATTTTTAATCTCTCCTTGCATCTTTAATAAGGATTGACAAATTTCTTTTCGTGATTTTTATCAATTTTGGGATTATTTTTCTCAGACGCAATTTAAAAAAATTTTTCAATCCCTTATAATGAAGTCAGCATTGCTATGCTGAAAGACGGAAGGTGTTTTTTTGAGAATCGCAGCTCTTGATATCGGCGGAACCGCCGTCAAATACTGCCTGTATGACAGCCGGTGCGGCTTTGTAAAAGAGGACGTCCGCGAGACGCCGACGAACGCGGAACTCGGCGGGAAGGCCGTGCTGGAACAGGCGATGAACCTCGCTGCCGAACGGAAGTGCTTTGACGCAATCGCAGTCAGCACCGCGGGCCAGGTAAATCCGGAGACCGGAGCTATCATTTACGCGACCGACAACATTCCGGGCTACACCGGAATACAGCTAAAAAGGGAGCTTGAAACGCGGTTCCGCGTTCCCGCTTTCGTGGAAAACGACGTAAACGCCGCGGCGCTCGGCGAAGCGGCCGCAGGGGCCGGACGCGAATACGGCTCTTTTCTGTGCCTTACCTACGGGACCGGAATCGGCGGCGCCATTATTCTGAACCGCGAGGTTTACCGCGGCAGTTCCTTTTCCGCCGGTGAAATGGGGCACATGATCACCCACGCCGGCGGGCTGCCGTGTACCTGCGGGAACCGCGGATGCTATGAGCAATATGCCTCCGCTTCCGCGCTGATCCGCTCGGTTCGGGAACAAACCGGCAGGAACCTAAACGGCAGGGAGATCTTCAAACTGCTGAAAAGCGATTCCCGCATCGAGCGCGCGGTCTCCGTCTGGATCGACGAAATTCTCTACGGGCTTGTTTCCCTGATCTATATTTTCAATCCGCCGGCCGTCATTTTAGGCGGCGGAATCATGAACGAAGACCTTCTCTGCGACAGCGTCCGGCAGCGGATCGGCGGTCTTCTCATGCCAAGCTACCGCGGAGTTGAAATTTTAAAAGCTTCTCTTGGAAACACCGCCGGATTGCAAGGCGCGATTTGGCTGGCGGAAAGAAGCCTGAAGGAAAGAGGTCGTGTCGATCATGCTGTATGACATATTTGCAAAAATCAAGTCGTGCGACAAAGTGTTTACCAAGGCCGAACGCAAGGTGGCCAATTTTGTGCTGGAGTTCCCGCGGGAAGCCCTTTATATGTCGATTACGGACCTGGCGTCCCGCTGCGGTGTCGGCGACACCTCGGTTTTCCGTTTCTGCAAAACCCTGAAGCTCAACGGGTACCAGGATTTCAAAATGACGCTCGCGCAGTCGCTGAGCAGCAGCGAAGGCGCATACAGCATGACTCTCTCCGACGAAATCAATCTCGGAGACTCCACGGACGAGGTCTGCCAAAAGCTGCTGCGCACCGATATCGACGCTCTGAACCAAACGCTGGACAGGATGGACCCGAACGATATCCAGCGGGCGGTGGATATGATTAAAAACGCGCGCATGATTCATTTTTTCGGCGTTGGCTCCTCCGGCATCACGGCGCTGGAGGCGAAAAATAAATTCGCGCGGATCCTGCCCAACGTCGCCTCCGCTCAGGATTCCCACATGCAGGCCATGTCCTCCGCCCTGCTGAACGAGCACGACCTTGCGATCGCCTTCTCCTATTCCGGCTCCACGAAAGACGTTCTCGAGATTTTAAAGCGCGCGAAGCAGAATAAAGCCAAAACGATCTGCGTCACCCATTACGCGGAATCCCCCATGACCGCTTACGCCGACATCGTCCTGCTGTGCAGCGCGAACGAAGGGCCGTTCCAGGGCGGATCCCTCTCCGCGAAAGTCGCCCAACTTTACCTGCTCGACGTGTTGTATACGGAATATTTCAAGCAGAATTTTGCCATATGCGACTACAATAAAAAGCTTACGACCCAATCCATTGCTTCTAAGCTTCTGTAGCCGCGGCCCTTTTCGCGGGCCGGTCATCCCCGAAGCGCGGGCGGAATACTTGTGTATTCCGCCCGCGCTTCGTCTTTGCTACAGGTGCGCAAGGGTATTCTGCGAAACAATTTTACGGTATGAATTGCAGCAAACGTATACCTCGTCGGAGAAGTCGCCCTCCGTAAACGGAAGCGGATCCTCCTCCAGCTCTTCCACGGCAGAGATTCTGTGACCGAGGTAATCGGCAAGCCGCGCCGTCGCCGTATCGATGCGGCCGGCAAGCCCGCCGAGACGAATATCCATGATCTCGAACCCCTGCCCTTTGTTTTCGTAAAACCAGACCCGCGCGAACTGCTTTTTAAACGTCAGCACATCCTCTTTCAGACGCGGCAGGGTCGTTTGAACGATTTCTCTCAGTTTTTCGTCGTCCCTTCCCCGGTACGCGCTGCGAATCTCGGAACCCAACGCGGCCTTTTGGGCCAGCACGCGCGCAAGGGAGGCATACATGCGAAACAGGCGGGAATAGCGGCCCGCCCTCCCCGCAATTTCCAGCAGGCGCTTTTCGCACGCGGTATAGTGGGATGCAATTTCCGGCTTGTCGAAATACCGGTCAAGAGCGCCGAGCAAAAGGTCCTGATAAAGAATCTGCTTGGACGGATTGCGCGTTTTCAGGTTCGGATTTTCACAGCCGGGGAGAATGTCAAGCTGTTCTATCTCGCAAAAATCGCCGAGGGAAAGCCCCGTCAGGAATTCGCACCGGCGGCTGACGGCGGCTTTGTCGGAAGGTTCGCCGAAGCAGCGCTCGCCAAACAGGATGATGCCGGGCAGAATTGTCTCGACCGGCGTCTCCGCACCGTCGTCGGCCCACGCCGTCGCCATGATTTCGCTGACCCTGTGCCGTTCGCACGCGGCAAGCGCGGCGTTTGAGGAGACAAAGGTTTTGGAATAGCCCGGCACAAATCCCATCCAGCGCCACACTCCGCCGGCAAAAATAATCCGGTTGGGAAAGCCGTCCCGCAGGGCCAGCAGCTCATCATATTCCTTTTCCCTGTCGTGGTAGTAATCCCAGAAGACAAGGCTCATGTTTTCCGGCACCCGCGCGAGATCCTCCCGGCTCAGCCGGATATCCGTATTGTAATACTCGTGATTGGCGTCATGCGTGCGGTAAAACATGTCGTCGCACATGATCGGAGACATCCCGTATTTCCTGACAATCCCGTTCACGCGGTTCAGGTGCCGCAGCATCAGCTGAAACTGGTTTTCAAACCCGTGCTTTCTCAGGTAGGCGCCGGTCCCGAGCGCCATTGCTTCATCCATGCCGATATTGATCTTCTTCGTGCGGAACGTGCGGTCCATTGTCGCAATCATCGCTTCGATCAGTCGGTAGGTTTCCTCTTCCCCGACAAACAAAATGTCGTCGGTATCCCTCATCGATGCGGCATAGCCCCACTGAAGCGCGTTTTTCAGGTGTGCGAGCGTCTGAATCCAAGGAACAGCCTCAATGCCGAGGGAGTGCGCAAAGCCGTCGATCTCCCTGAGTTCGTTCAGGGAATACCGGCCGCGCAGATAACCGAAATACGGGTAACCCGGCAGTTCGTAGGTGTCTTCCATGTACAGGTAGCAGCGATTGTGCCCCGCCAAAGCCATGAAACACAGCAGCCGTTTCAGCTCGTCTACCGTGCACACGGCGTTTCGGGAAAGGTCGAACATCGTGGAGCATCCCTCAAAGCGCGCGGTCTCCTGCTTTTGAAAGTCCCGTTGAGTCCTGTGCTGCAGCAAGATGGAAAGCGCGCGAAAAAACGCGGCCGTTTCCCGGTACGCGATGTGCAGCCCGTTTTTCGTGCCGACCCTGAGGGAAACCGGAGCGTCTTCCCCAAGGCGCTCCACAGCGATGCTGATTTTCTCCTCCTCCGGCACGCCGGGGAAAGAATAATACTCCAGAAGGTTTTTCAGGCCCGGTTCCACCTCTCGGGAAACGCCTGACAGCTGAATGTTCGTCATGCCGCTCGCCCTTTCTCATTGTTGGATTCCATCCGGGTCGGAAACGGGGCAAATTAAAGATTCCGCCCGCCGCGGACCGGTCAGCGATTCATATTCAGGTCGATTTTCGTTTCGGAGTCCTTTTTGATCTGTGTCACCGTCGTGGTCACATATGAAATGCAGCTCGTCTTGTCGGGCCACATATACCGGTCCGCCGTGCGGTCCGCCGTCCACGGACGGCTTCCGGAATCGTTGTAGAGACAAAGGTCCGAGCCGACGATGTTTTTCATATATAGATCTTCATCCGTGTTGTAAAGGGTGATCTGCTCCCAGTCGGTCGACGGCACCTTTTTTGTGTCCAGACGGACATCCTCGGGAAAATCCATTGCGTAGTCCTGGTAAACCGCCAGGTTGCCGCCGTCTTTTTTCGCATAGTACAGCGTAAAGGTCTTGGAATCGACCTGCCTGTTTTTCTCCGTCACGTCGAAAATCGTGAGCGTGACCTGTTCGTCCTTTTGGGAGGCATCCAGCACAAGCTTATAATCGTGGGTCATATCCAGTTCTACCGAAGACTCCCACCACTGGTCCTCATCCGGCGAGACGGAGTAGCGGTTGACACAGGCGTGGCATTTGCAGGTGCTCCCGATGAAGCCGAGGCCGGCGTCGATGCAGTTTACCCACTGATTTTCCTTGCCGTTGTAGACATCCATGCCGAGGAAAGCATACCCGTTCAGGCTTTTTCCGTCGCTTTTGCGCACAAGGTTCACTTTCATCCGGCTGACCTTGATCACCTGAGAAGCCTTGTTGTAACCTTCTTTTGAATAGACGACGTAAGCCGGCCCGTCGTTGTCCCCCATCTTATCGCCGTTGTTCTCCCAGGTCAGATTCGTCCATAAGCCGTTCGTTTCGCTGCTGACGCCGGAAGAAACCGATTTGGATGCCGCCGCGAGACTCTCCGTCGCCGCGGAATTCCCCGAGCAGGAGGACAAATAGAGAAGGCAGGCCGCCCCAAGCATCAGTGTTTTCAGCTTTACTTTCTGTCGCATACAAACGCTCCCCTTCACCGGTTCATATCCAGCTCAATGATCAGCTCGCGGTCCTTTTGCACGTTATAAACCGTTGTGCAGACATAATTGATTTTTCTTGTCCGGTCCGGCCACAGAAAGCGCTCTTCGGTGCATTCCTCCGTCCACGGGCGGCTTCCGGACGGGCCATAAAGCGTCGCTTCCGAAATTCGGATATTTTTCAGGTAAAGATTCTCGTTCTCATTGTATGCCATCACATGATCCCAGTCCCTGAAATCATGCTCCCGCTTGTCGTCGCAGACGTCATCCGGGAAATCAATCGCGTAATCCTGATAATAAGCCGTGTTGCTTCCATCCGGAAGAGTTCCCTTCATAGGAAAGCTTTTGCTGTCTACGGTTTTGTTTCCCGCGGTAATGTCAATGATTGTGAGTTTCAGCCAATTCGCTTTTTCAGAGGTATCCAGAACAATTTCGAAATCGTGCGTCCGGTCAAGTTCTTCCTGCGATTCCCACCAGGATTTTTCACAGTCCTCCACCATAAAACGGTTTACAAACGCGTGAAATCCGCAGTCAGCCCCTCGAAAGGCAAGGCCGGCGTCCGCGCAGTTCCTCCATTCGCCCGTTGCCCCGTCATAAACATCTATGCCGAGAAACAGGTACGCGTTCACCGTTTTTCCGTCGCTCCTGCGGACAAGGTTTTGTTCAATCCCGCCAACCGCGACCGCTTCGGACGCCTTATAATAGCCCTTGTTGGAATAGACCACATAGGCCGGACCGTCGTTGTCGCCGACTTTGCCGCTGTGATTTTCCCATGTAAGATTTGTAAAAATCTGATCCATACCGTTCGGCCTTTCTTTTGGTAATCATGTTAATGGTTCAGGTCAATATTCACGGTTTCTTCGTAATCTTTCCGAACCGACTGCAGCGTAATGCAGGGATATTGAATTCCGGTTGCTTTCGTTGGCCAGAGGAAACGGTCTTTGGTGCGGTCCGCCGTCCACGGATGGCTGCCGGAGGCATCGTAAAGAGCCGCATCCTTCAAAACGGCATTTTTAAAATAGAGCCCCTCGCCGGTGTTGTACTTCAGCACTTCCGCGTAATCCGTGCTGGCCCGCCCCGCAGGATCCATGCAGATGTCCGGCGGAAACGCCATTGAAACACAGTCGTAGTAAGAGGTCGTGCTGCCGTCTGCTTTCGAGTAATAAAGGCCCAATGTCTTGGAATCGACCATTTTGTCCCCCGCCGTCACATCAAAAACACGCAGGGTGATCTGCTCGTCTTTCTGCGAGGAATCCAAAACCAGCCTGTAGTCGTGGGTTTCGTCGAGATTCACGGAGGATTCCCACCATTTCGATTCGTCCGGGTCGGCCAGGTAGCGGTTTGCGCAGGCATGCCACTTTCCGCCGTTGCCGGAGCGGAGCAGGCCGGCATCCACGCAGTTGGTCCACTGTGTTCCGCCGCGGTAGACGTCGATGCCAAGGAACGCATAAGCGTTGATAAATTTTCCGTCAGATTTTCGGTCCAGATTTGTTTTCGCCCTGCTGAGACAGAAAACCGCCGAAGCCTTTCGGTAGCCGACCTTCGAGTAGACGGAATAGCCGGGGCCGTCCTCGGGGCCGTCCTTAATCCCGCTGTTCGTCCAGTGCAGATTATCCTGCGGAACCTCCGCGGCGGACGAAGAGGAGGAAGTCCCCGGTTGAGAGCCGTTTTCCGCCGGTGAAACGACGCCCGCTTTTCCGGAGCAGGCCGTGCAGAAAAGCAAAAAGGCAAGGCAAATGCTTGCCAACCCCAACTTTTTCAAGCAACCCCCACCTTTTTTACAACTCTTTATATGCCGCCAGATAAGTCCTCCACGGCTGAAAACCGAACTGCCCGTAAAAATCTTTCAAAACCGTCCAGTCTATATTTACATTGCGGGCGCCCCCGCGCTGCAGATGTTTTAACGCGTCGCGGAGAAGGCGTGCGCCGAGCCCCCTGCCCCGCGCGGCCTCCGAAATTCCGATCGGACCCAAAGCGCCCCAGCTTTTCCCAAGCTGCGAATTGAACTCGCCGTTTCTCCCGTCGTGATTCACATGCACTTTACAGAACCCGCAGACTTCGCGGCCTCTGCGAAGCAAAAGAATTTCGCCGGGATCGCCCCCGCTTTCAAGATGACGCATGACTTCAAATTTCCATCTTCCGGGAAACTCCCGGTCGAAAAAGCGCCTCATTTCAGGGAAATCAAGCTCCGTCGCGGGACCCGTGACAAAATCGGACGTCTCATTCATCGGAACGCCGACCCGGTCGAAGTCAATCCTTGACACGTCCGCGGAAAGGTCGTAGTGCCTCACGTCGTTCAGGACAAAGCCAAACGATTGAAAAAACCGCTCCGTTTCCGGCTCCGGTTCCGGGATACCCGAAAAAAAATTGTGCATCTCACCGCCCGCAATCACCGTGCGGACGCCGCTCTTTTTCAGCTCTGCTTCGGCCCGGCGGTACAAAAAGCCGCCGAATCCCCGCCGCCTGCAGTCCGCGTCCGTTACCAGAGAGCTGAGCCAGGCAGTCCGGTGATACTCCGGTAAAATTCCGTCCGAAATCTTCGCGGCAACCGCCGCGGTGATGCCGTTCTCCCCGCGCAGGGCCAGCGTGCCCGGAACAAACAGATCCCCGTCTTGTACCGTTTTTTTCATCAGCCAAAACTCCGTCACATGGAACGCTTCCGGAAAGTTCCGGTTCCACAAAGCGGCGATTTCCGGGATGTTCCGCTCACTCCACGGTTCCAATGAAACCCCTTTTTGCACCGATAACGCTTCCTTCCGCAGCAGATTAACCCTTTACCGCTCCGGCTACCGCTTCAATGTAGTTTTTCTGGAAACACAGGAATACGAGAATCACCGGGATAATGGAGATAATCGTGCCTGCGGCTATGTAGCCAAATTTGTAATTGAACATGCCGTTGAGGTACTGCAAAGCCGTCGCAAGAGGATATTTCTGAGGGTCCTGCATAATAATGACCGGCCACAGGAATTGGTTCCAGTTGCCGATAAAGTCAAAGATAATCACCGTCGTGACCGTCGGCTTGATTTCCGGCAGCATGATTCTGGACCAGATTTTCAGCTCGCCTGCCCCGTCGATCTTCGCGGCGTCCATCAGCTCTTTCGGGATGCCGAAATAGGCCTGCCTCAGCAGGATGATACTGAACGCGCCGACCGAGCAGGGCAGGATGCAGCCCATAAAGGTGTTGAGCAAATGCATATAGGTTATGGTAAGGTACGTAATGACAAGCCCGGCGGCGGCCGGGACAATCATCAGCGCGACTAAAATACCGAAAACCGCCTTTTTGCCCGGAAACTTCATCATTGCCAGCGGATAGGCGCAAAGCGATGAAAAGACAACGTCTATCGCAATTGCGCCGACGGTAATGATCAGGGTGTTGACAATATACTGCGGAATATTCATGAATTTGATCACGCCGACAAAATTATCCAGGCTGTAAGCGCCGACTAAAAGGTTCAGATCATACAGATTGGCTCCCGTGCGAAAAGAAGTAATCAGCAGCCAGAGAAAAGGGCCTGCGAAAATCGCGGCGATCAGGGTCAGAACCGCATAACGCAGGATTTTCAAAACCGTCTTTTTGGCGTGCCTTGCCGCGCCGCCCTTTGCGGCGGCCGCATTATCCGTCATAAGTCATGCCCCCACCCTTTTTGCCGTACAGGAACACGGCTATGCTGAAAACGCTTGTAATCACGGCGAGCACCAGTCCAATCGCCGCCGAATAGCCGAATTCATAATCATTGAACGCTTTATAATAGGAGTAGTAATTGATCACCATCGTGGAATCGTTCGGCCCGCCCTGAGTAAGGACAAAGACGATGTCGAACACGCCGACCGCGGAAATCAGCGAGGTCAGAGTGCAGAACCAGACATACGGCTTCAGCAGCGGGATCTTCACCTTGACCATCGCCTGGAATCTGCTCGCTCCGTCGATCAGCGCCGCTTCGTCCAGCTCCGCCGGAATGGACTGGATGCCCGCAAGATAGAGCATCATGTAATAACCGAGTCCCTGCCAGACGGTGATGAACATGATGCACAGCATGGCGGAGTCGGGACTGTCTTTAAATCCGAGCGGCTGGCTGATCCAGCCCCACTGCATCAAAAGGTTATTGATCGCGCCGTTGGAATCGAAGAGAAATCCCCAGATAATGGAAACGGCGACCATGGAGGTGACAACCGGTATGTAATAAAGCACTCGGAAAATACTGATTCCGCGTATCTTCTTATTCACAAAAATCGCAAGCAGAATCGACAATATCTGCAAAGGAGGTACCGTAAGTACAAACAGCACGGAATTGAGGATCGCTATTTTGAATTCCGGGTCGTTGAACGCGCGGATAAAGTTTGCAAAGCCGATAAACTTCGTCTGCCCCAGCACGGAGTAATCGCAAAAGGCCAGGGGAATGCTTCCAACCACGGGAATCACGGCAAAAAAGAATAAAATAGCAAGCGCAGGCGCCATAAAACAATAAGCGACGATTGTTCGGCGTGTTTTGGGCTTTAATTGGCTCATGACCAGTCGCACCTTTCACCCTACAAGATTCTGAAACATCGTCATTTCTCAATTTCTCCGATCGTTTCCAGCCAAAACGCCGAATTTGGCGCCGCGGGCGGGGATAACGCTCCCTGTCCGCGGCGGCGGGTATTCTCGGCGCCGGAGTTATTGATTTTCGGCAAGAATCCTGTTTGCGCTCTCTTCGGCATCCTGAATCGACTTTTTGGGGTCCGTGCCCCCTTGGACGCAAGCTTCGTAAATTTTATTGATTGCGTTCTGAAAATTATCCTGATTCGGGATTCCGAGGCAGATATCCTTGGAATCCGCCAGCGTCTTCGCGGAGATGTCGCGGACCTGCCCCTCCAGCGTACTGGTGTCTGAAGAGAAGAACGGGTCGGCGGCCGCTTTGATTGTAGACGGCGAAACCGCGCATGCCTTGCACAGCGCCAGCTGGCACTTGTCGTTCGTAATATAATTGGCGAAATCGATCGCGGCCTTGTGGTTCTTGCTGGCCGCAGGAACAACCATATTCATCAGCGCGTCGTAAACGAACCCTGATTTTCCGACCATGGCGTTCGCAATCGCCGTCGTTTTGTAAATATTCGGAGCCTCATCTTTTATTCTGTTGATTGTCTCGCCGGATGAATTGATGACGGCAAGCTTTCCGGTTTCAAACAGCTTAATCGACGTGTCCCAATCGCCCCAGCCGGTCTTCGGCAGCAGGCCCTTCGACGTCATATCTTTCAGCTCCGTGATTTTGGAAAGCGTCCGGTCATTGTTGAAGGCGGCGGTCTTCTTGTCTTCGCTCAGCATCGGAACGCCGTCGAGGAACAGCGCGTGATTGAACTCCTCCGGCATATAAAGGTAAGCGCCGGTCTTGTCCTTCATGGTTTTCGCGAGTTTATCGGCTTCTTCATAGGTCTTCGGAACGGAAGCGATGCCGGCTTTTTCGAACAGCGCCTTGTTGTAAATCATCACGCACGGAGCCGCATACCACGGGAACGCGTAAACGGAATCGCCTATGCGCGCGGAATCGTAAAGAGATTTTATGTAAATTCCCTTCTGCTCCGTCGTTGCTTCCTTTTCCAGATCGACGATTGCGTTTTTGGCGACAAGCGCCAGCGTCATCTGCGTGTTCAGGTTCACAACATCCGGGGATTTTCCCCCGGCGGAAGCCGTGATCAGCTTCTGCTGAATGGACTCATACGGAAGATCAACCCATTTTATGGTAACGTTCTTATGCTCCGCTTCGTAGTCTTTGATCAGGCCGTTGAACAGGTCGGTAAAAGTCGGCTGCATGGAGATGGTCCACCATTCCACCGTAACCGGCGCGGAATCGGAACCGGAGCTTGTTTTTCCGGCCGCGGCGCTGCTTGCCGGGGAAGAGCCCGAACAGCCGGACAGAGCAGAACCAACTATGCCAAGCGCAAGGATTGTTGCAAGGATTCTCTTGGAAACACGCATATTGACACCCCCTCTTAAAAGTTATTGAAAGCGATACCGCAGTGAAAAAGCGGACACGTCTTCCGGCGAAAGCCCCTGAATGGAAGAAGGACCGGTCTGTCGAATGCGATAACACTTGCTCCCCCTGAAAATGAAGTTTTAAATTTTGGAGCGGCATCCGGCTGCCGTTCCCCGATTTGCTGGTTCAAGTATAGCACAATAAAAAATATTTTCAATAGATTTTGAAAATTATTTTTTATATACAGTTTTATTGAGCATTTTATAAAAATATATGTCTAGTTACTATATAATATAACCATAAATCTCTTACAAAAAAATAATAAGCTATGAATATAAAAAATATTTTTATTTTTTTCTTTTTAGAGGCAGAGCCTTGTGCCGCAGACCTGCCGCTTAAATTCCTTTTAATTTTGAAAGTTTCAAGCTTCCATAATGCAATTTTTTTGAAAAGTCTCCGTTTCTTTTAAAGGGATCGCTCCTCCCGCGCTTGACGGAAGCACCGGCAAAAGCTAGAATAAATCCGCCGACAGGAAAAATCACGAATCGGCTTCAAACAAATTGAAACGGAGGCATTTGCCATGGAACTGCAGTACCTGGGGACGGCCGCGGCGGAGGGAATCCCCGCGCTGTTCTGCCAATGCCCGCTTTGCAAAACGGCGCGCAGTCTCAGGGGAAAAGAGATCCGCGGACGCTCCGGCCTTGTCGTCGACGGCCGGCTGATGATTGACTTCCCTCCGGATATCTTGTCCTATGCCGTCCGGTTTGACCTTGACCTTGCCAAAATCAAATTCCTCGTCGTCACTCACAGCCATACGGACCATTTCGCACCGGCCGATCTCGTTCTCAGGCTCCCCGGCTGCTATTGCAGCATCACGGACGGCGAACCTGTGATCCGTGTGTACGGGAACAGCGAAGTTCTCCGTCTGACAAGGCGGGCGCTTCGCGCCGAATATCAAACGGACCATGTTGATTTTATCAGTACCGGTCTGTTGAAGGCATTTTGCAAGGCAGAACTCGACTCTTACGAGGTCACCCCCCTTCCGGCCGCGCACAAACCCGACGAAGAGGCTTTCATCTACCTTCTGCAAAAGGGCGGGGTCTCCCTGCTTTACGCCCATGATACCGGTTTTTTCCGTCCGGATGTATTCGAGTATCTGAAAAAGAGCAAAGTGAGGCTGGATATGGTCAGCCTTGACTGCACCTGCTGCGCGTCCAAGGAAGGAACCGCGCACATGGGTCTTCCTGACGACCTGGAAGTACTCAAAACGCTGCGAAGCTTCGGCGCCGTTACCAGTGAAACAAAATGCGTGATCAGCCATTTCAGCCACAACGGCGGGATGACCCACGCCCAGCTGGAGCAGGAAGCGAAAAAGCACCGTTTCATCGCCGCTTACGACGGCATGAAAATCAGTCTGCCGGAAACCTGACAATCCGCACGCCCGCAAGGCTCCTTCCTGGGCGTTCCCTGTTCTGATCCTCGGTCAGTCCGTCCCGCTCATTGAACTGTCTATTTTCAAAAAAGGCCGGGGCAGCCATCCCTTTCAGGGTGGCTGCCCCGGCCTTTTTTGGGGAAAATCCGCGGCCCTGCGAAGATGCAGGCGTGCGGATTTCCTATAACAAAGGCTTGGATTCCGGCGTCTTTCCAAAGGAAAAATAGAAATTTATATTTTTGCATGCAGAGAAGCCCTTCTCCTTGAAAGCCGCTTCAATTCTCGGGCGGGTTTCCGGGGTCACGGTCGTAAGGATCCGGCCATTTTCCGTTACCATTGAAATAAGCTGCTGAAAAAAGCCCTCCGGATAGGCCAGCGCTCCCGTATCGTATTCCACCACGATCAGGTCAAACCCGCCGCCGGAGAAAAACCGGCCGACATCATCCGGCGAACCAAAAACACACGGCTCGCAGATTGTGGCAAGATCCGCGAGGGTCTCCTGCGCCGTTGTCAGATAAAAGAGCCTCACTTCGCTGTTGCCCCATCTGCGATATTTGTTCTTGATCTGAAGCAGCGACGCCCCGCAGGAAGAGCCGATGCCAAGAATCCGGACCGGATCCGTTTTCCTACAGTCGGCCAGAGCCACCAGAGTGTCGTCGATTTCACTCGCAACCCAGGAATCGACACCGAATTTTTGATGAAACAGCGAACGGTTTCTTACCGCCAGATTATCTTCAAAGTATTCGTTGTTGAAGGTGACGGAACCGAAATGATGCACATAGGTATCCGCGGCGAGAACCAGCCGGTAACCCAGCCGCCGGATTCGGAAGCTGATCGCATCGTCGTCGTACGAGCCCGGATTAAAATCCTCATCGAACCCGCCGATTTTTTGTATTGTGTCCGTGCGGAACAGGCAGGTGTAAGTCACCAGGCGCAATCTGTCTTCCCAGAAGCGCGAGTTGCTGTGGTTATACTGGTCCGCGACGTTCTGCATTTCTTCCATGGAGCGGTACGGCAACGTAATCTGCTGCCGGTTGGAGGAATAATTACAGACCGGGACCGCCATTCCGATTTTGGGGTCCGATTCCATACAGGCGACCAGATTCTTTAACCAGCGGCTTGTCGGAACAATATCGTTGCTGAGGTTCATGGTGTATTTCCCCTCCGCAAGCCGGAACCCGCTGTTGATCGCCCGATCGACCCCGACATTTTTCGGAAAGCTGACCTTTTTCTCATTCGGAAGACTGTTGAAAAACTCTTCCGTACCGTCGGAGGAGCCGTTGTTCACGGTAATCAGTTCATAATCCACGTCCGTTGTATACCGGTACAGGTTTTCCACGCAAAGCTTCGTATAATCCAGATGGTTATAGGCCAGCAGCACGACGCTGACGGTCGGTTTTTTATGCTCAGACACAAACCTCAGTCCTCCGTTCCAACGGTCTTTTCCGCAGATTGGGAAAGAAAGCGGCGCAGCACATCAAGAATATAGTGAATCATTTCGTTTGTGATGCCGGGATACACACCGATAAAAAACGATCCGTTCAGGGCCTTTTCCGTGTGAATCAACTCTCCGGCGGTACGGCTTCGGATGTTCCGATACCCGGGATGGCGCAGAATATTCCCGGCAAACAGCATTCTGGTTTCAATTTGATTCTGTTCCAGATACGTGACGATTTCTTTCCGTGTAAACGGCGCGTCACCCCGTACGGTAAGGGGAAACGCAAACCAGGACGGCTCCGCCTTTGGCAGCGCCCTTGGCAAAATGAAATATTCTTCGTACTGTTTCACGCCGTTAAAAAGCGTTTCAAAGTTCTCGCGGCGCCTTTTGGTAAACTCCGGCAGCTTTTTCAGCTGTTCGACTCCGACCGCACACTGCAGGTCGAGCGGCTTCAAATTGTAGCCGATGTTGCTGTAAACATATTTATGATCATAGCCGTCCGGCAGTCCGTCAAAGATCTGGTCAAACCGGTGCCCGCAGGCACCGTTCGGATTTCGTTCCCCGGTTCTGCAGTAGCAGGCGCGCCCCCAGTCGCGCAGGGAAAGGGCCTGCCGGTACAGGTTCAGGCTGTTGGTCAGCAGCGCGCCGCCCTCTCCCATGGTGATGTGGTGCGCCGCGTAAAAGCTGTAGGTCGAAAGATCCCCGAATGTTCCGCAGCGTTTCCCATCGTAAAAGGAATCCAGCGCGTCGCAGGTGTCTTCCAACACATACAAACTGTGTTCCTTTGCAAATTCCATGATACGGTCCATTTCCGCGGGGTTTCCCAGCGTATGTGCCAGCACGACGGCGCGGGTCCGGTCGGAGAGCGCCGACTCCAGTCTGCGTGCATCCAGATTGTAGGTTCCTTCTTCCACATCGACGAAAACGGGAATCAAACCGTACTGCAAAATCGGATTCAGCGTTGTCGGGAATGCGAGCGCCGTGGTGATTACCTCATCGCCCGGCCTGAGCGGATGCGCAAGATTCGGCGAACAGAGCGCGCCGACCGCCAGCAGGTTGGCGGAGGAACCCGAGTTGGTCACAAGGCCGTAGTTCATCCCCATGCGCCGGGAAAAGTCGGAAACAAACCGATCCCCCTTTTCCCCAAGCGTCAGCCAGAAATCAAGCGCGCAATCGACGGCCGCCTGCATCTCCCGTTCGTCAAAGACGCGGCCCGCGTAATGGATTCTGCTCTTTCCCGGAATGAATTTTTCCTCCTGTTGTCTCAGTTTGAAAATTTCCTTTGTTTTCTCCAGTATCTCACGCCGCAGCGATTCCTCCGTCTCCACGGTCCCGCCCTCTTTCCTCATAGAAGCTCCAGAAAAGTATCGCAGACAAAATCCACGTCCTCATCGGTCATATTTGCCGCAGACGGCAGGCAGATACCCTTTTGCTCGATCGCCGCGCAGACCGGGTTTTCAAACCGCTGTTCGTACATCGGGAAACGGCTCATGCGGGGGAACGCGGGTCTTGCATGGATATTCCGGGCGCGCAGTGCCTCCAGAATCCGGTCGCGTTTTTCCTGCAAAACGCCGGGCAGCAGCAGGGACGGATAGCAATAGTTGCTTCTGCAGCCCTCCCGTTCGCGCACCAGCCTGATTTTGCCGATTCCCCCAAGATCGCTGTCGTAGCGCTCAAAAAGATTTCTCTTCTTTTGCATCAGATCATCCACGCGTTCCAGCTGTGCCAATGCCAGCGCGGCGGAAAGATTGCTGATGGTGTACTGGTACCCGAGCTCGTCGGACCAGAACACCGCCTCGCGGTCCGTCCTCCCCATATCCGACAGTCGGTAGGCCTTCCGGTAAAGATCTTCGCTGTCGGTCAGCAAAACTCCCCCTTCTCCGCTGACCGTCATTTTGGCTCCCTGAAAGCTGAAGCAGGAAAAGTCGCCGAACGAACCGACCTTTTTGCCGTGATACTCCGCGCCGACCGCCGGAGCCGCGTCCTCAATGACGAAAAGGCCGTACTCCTCCGCGAGCTTCATAATTTCATCCATCATGGCGGGCTGGCCGAACGAATGCACCAGCATGATCGCGCGGGTTCTGGGCGTGATCGCCTTTCTGACGCAGTCCGGATCGATCGTCCAGGTATCCGGCTCCACATCGGCGAACACGCATTTCGCCCCCGTGTAAGCGACCGCGTGGGCGGTGGCAACCCAGCTGAAATCGGTGACAATGACCTCGTCACCCTCTCCCAGTCCCAGGGCGGCGCAGGCAAGATGCAGCGCATGGGTGCAGCAGTGAACCGCAATCGCGTACTTGACGCCCACGTATTCGGCAAACGCTTTTTCCAGGCGTTTGATGTAATCCTCACAATGTTCGTACCATCCGTTTTGCACGGCGTCCAGAACATAGGACACTTCCTTTTCCGTAATGGACGGTCCCGCAAAGCTGATTTTATGGTTCAACAGATTTCCCTCCCGTTCAATTCGTTTCAGTAGTATTTTCTTCGCTATACCGCATCACCGTATGACACTTTCCCTCTCCGTTCTCGCCCGGCTGTTCTTCCCGCTCCACCACGAACCCGTTCTTCCTGTAAAAACGGATCGCATGGGGATTATCCTGAAACACCCGCAGGCGGATTACTTGAAGGCCAAGCTCGCGCCGCCCCCAGCGCAGCAGCGCCATGAGCGCGAAGCCCATCAGACCGGGGCGCGCGCTTTTTTCTCCGCGCAGGACGGCATCCACCTCGCAGCTCTTTTCCTCATAATCAAAACCTGCCAAGCCGATGTGGCCGACCGGCTTTCCGCCCGGCGCCTGAATCAGGAATAAAAGACGGTCCTCTTTTCCGATGACCAGGCGGTCTAGCCAGACGGCGGTTCCTTCCGGCGTCGCCGTAAAGGGTTTTGCATTCAATCCCGGATTTTCATTTCTCCATTTTGAAAGCAGGGATTCGATTCCCGGCAGGGAGACGCGGAAATCCGCCGTAACCGGCCTCAGGAAAGCCGCGGCGGCGCCGCTTTCATCCGGCACCGGAATCCTGCGCGGCGGAAAATCCCCGCCGACGCCTTTATACCGGTCGAAAACCGCCCTGATTTTAGCGCGATACCGCCGGGCTTCCCCGTACGGCTCGACAATCATGTTCCTGCGCAGTTCTTCCCGCAGCAGCAGGGGATTCTGGTCCTCGACCGGGCGGCCGACCTCCAGCTTCGGAACGACCAGAGTCGTTTGCGGCAGCGCAAATTCAATCAGCGCCGGCTCAGGCGAATTGAGCAGCTCCGACAGCTTTTCCGGGGATTCCCCCTCTCGTACGCGCGTATTTTCAATTCCGTAGGCGCCGGCAATTTTGCAAAAATCCGGCGCTCCGTAATCGTCGACCGTCGCGTTGAGTCTTCCGTCGAAATACAGTTCCTGAAACTGCCGTATCATGCCGAGACTTTGATTGTTGAACACCAGAATCTTTACCGGGATACGGTCCCGCGCAAGGACTTCCAGCTCCTGCAGGTTCATCTGCATGCCGCCGTCGCCCGTGACCGCCAGAACCTTTCCCCCGCTTCCGGCATACCACGCGCCGACGGCGCAGGGCAGCGCGAATCCCATCGCCCCCATGCCGCCCGAGGTCAGAAGCCGGTTTCCTTCCGAAAGGTGAAGGGACTGCGCCGCCCACATCTGATTCTGCCCTACGTCCAGACAGACGGCGTCCTCCGGGCCGATCAGTCCGGAGAGACGTTCAAGAATCCGGTTCGGGTTCCCCGGCCCGTTTTCGTTTCCGGCAGGATACCGGTTTTGATAACCCCGAACGGTTTTCCTCCATTCCTCCGTATCGGAGCAAATCTCGCCGGCATGGGAAAGCAGCTCTTCCAGGAACGCCCCCGCGTCGGCCTGAATTTGAAATTCATTTCTTTTTACCTCATGTTCGAGTTCGTCAGGATCAATATCTACCCGGATCAGCCTTGCGCCCCTGGCAAAGCTTTCCGGGTCTGTTCCGGTCTGCCGGGTATCAAGACGCGTTCCAACCGCCAGAACAAGGTCGCTGTTCGCAACGGTGAAATTCGCGCAGCGGCAGCCGTAGGAGCCGATCATGCCGACCGAGTTTTCCAGTCCCGCGCAAACGTCCAGCCCCATCAGCGAGGAAACGACGGGGATGCGAAGCCGCCCCGCCAGTTCCCTGAATTTCTGTTCCGCTCCGGACAAACGGATTCCTCCCCCCGCAAGAAGGACGGGGCGGCGGCTGGCGTTCAGCAGTTCTACGACTCTGCCGACGTCCGGTTTTGTTACGGGCGGCGGTGTTTCCCGATCGCCGTCCAGCGCTTCCGGCGGCACATCCTCCCGCTGAAGATCCATTGGGAGGTCCAGCAGCACGGGCCCCGGCCTTCCGGAAACCGCGATTCGCATGGATTTTTCCAGTTCTCGGCGAATCTCCATCGGATCCGTCACCCGCACGGCGTATTTTGTAACAGGAGCGGCAATCGAAACAATGTCGGTTTCCTGAAAACCGAGCTGTCTCAGTTTTTTCCTTCCCTTGTACTCGTAAGTATTGACCTGACCGGTCAGGTAAACGACCGGAACGGAGTCGAAATATGCGCTTCCGATCCCCGTGATCAGATTTGTCGCGCCGGGACCGCTGGTTGCCATGGCGACTCCCGGCGCGCCTTTCCTGCGCGCGTATCCTTCCGCCGCAAACGCCGCCGCCTGCTCGTGGCAGCATCCGATCAGCCTGATTCCGGGGGTACGGTAAAGAGAATCGATCAGATGCGTAACCGCGCCTCCGGGATAGCCAAACACATACTCACAGCCCGTTCCGGCAAGAAATGCCGCGATATAATCCGAAACCTTCAACCTGCTCTATCCCCTTTCTCCCCGCTTTGCTTCCCGCGGCTTTCTTCCACACGCGCGGTATAGTCCCGGATCTGCCCGAGGCACAGGGCGGAAACATCCGGCCTTTCAAACCCGCGGTACCATTCCATCGTCATCCCGAGCGATTCCTTCAGGGAAAGCTGCGGAAACCAGCCAAGGAGTGCGTTTGCCTTTGTACAGTCAAGGTTTAAAAACGAGGCCTCGTGGTCGGAATCAGGGTCGGATAAGTCCTCCCAGCTCCCGTCCCCCCACAGGCCGATTACCGCGTCCGCCACTTCCCCCACCGATGCGAGTGACCCGCCGCACGGTCCGAAATTCCAGGCTTCCGCGGTTTTTTGGGGGTCCGAAAACAAACCCGCAGCCAAAAGTAAATAACCGTACAGCGGTTCCAGCACAAACTGCCACGGCCGAACCGCGTCCGGATTTCTCACCCCGACCGGTTCGCCTTTTCTCAGCGACCTGATACAATCCGGCAAAAGCCGGTCTTCGGACCAGTCCCCTCCGCCGATCACATTACCCGCCCGTGCCGTGGCAACGGGCATGGAGAAGGACCTCCGATACGCGGAAGCCACAAGCTCCGCGCAGCCCTTGCTCGCGCTGTACGGGTCATACCCGCCCATCGCGTCGCTTTCCCGGTAGCCCCAGATCTGCTCCCGGTTTTCGTAGCATTTGTCGGAGGTGACAATCACACAGGAACGCACGCTCCCGGTCTTTCGAACGTTTTCCAGCAGATTGACGCAGCCCATGACGTTGGTCTCAAACGTCTCGGCGGGAACGCGGTAAGACTTTCGTACGATCGGCTGGGCGGCAAGATGAAAAACGATCTCCGGCTGAAAGACATCGAAGATTTCCGCAAGACGTTTGCGGTCACAAACGTCTCCGCGCAGATCCGTCAGTTTGTCCTTCAGCCCGCACAAGACAAAATTCCCGTAATCGGACGCCGGCGGCAGCGCATAACCGATTACCTTCGCCCCCAGGGCGTCGAGCCACATCGAAAGCCAGGAGCCTTTGAACCCGGTGTGGCCGGTTACAAGAACCCTTTTGTTCCGAAACACTCCGCCGAACAAATCCTTCTGTGCTAACTCCATACTTTCCAAGGCGCATCTCCCCTGTTCCAAAGAGCATTTACCCGTTCAACGTCCTTGTAAGTATCGATTGCGGTCCAAAATCCGTCATGGCGATAAACGGATATCTGGGAATCCGCGGCAAGGCGGTGCAGCGGTTCCTGTTCAAACGCGCAGTCTTCAGAAGGGATATACTCGAAGACCTCTTTTTTCAGAACCATAAATCCGCCGTTTATGATGTCCTTCAGCACGGGCTTTTCCCGGAAGGCCGTGACATTTCCACCCCGAAGCTGCATAACTCCGAACGGCGAGACCGGGTTTACCCCCGTCAGCGTGGCGATTTTGCCGGACCGCGTGTGACAGTCCTGCAGAGCGTGTAAATCCACATCACTCAGCCCGTCGCCGTAGGTCAGCATAAACCGATCCGAATCAATGTATTCCCGGATCTTTTTGATTCTGCCGCCCGTCAGCGTCTCCGGACCCGTGTCGACAACCGTAACGTTCCAGTCCTCATCCCGGCTGGTCAGGTACCGGACCTCCCCGCTGTGCCCGGTTTGAATTGAAAAATCGTTATTCAGCCACCGCATTTCCATAAAGTATCGTTTGATCATGTCGCCCCGGTAACCGACGCACAGGATAAAATCATGCAGTCCGTAAAAAGAATAATGCTTCATGATATGCCAGAGAATCGGCCTTCCGCCGACCTGAACCAGAGGTTTGGGCCGGAATTCCGTTTCCTCCCTCATCCGCGTTCCTTTTCCTCCGCACAGGATTACCGTTTGCATTGCATCTTCCGCTCTCCAATCGTCTCATCTATATGCGCCGTTCATAACATAAATCCGGTCTGACTCAGTATATGCGGGATCTCTTTTCCAGGTTCAGGATACGGTACATAATTCCATATATGAATTTTATCCGTTTCCATGGGAACGGCGCCTTGTTTGTACGCATATACTGGCAAAAGCCGCAGGAAGCATCCATGGATCATTACAGCGGCTGGAAATTTGATGTGCAGGTGAAATATATGAGCAATATAGCATTGCAAATCGAACGGTCGGCAAGCGGGTCGATCGCAGCCGGCAGCAATGTAATTTTTGATACAACCGTGTATCTTGCGGGGAATGTCACCTATAACAGCACGACCGGAGTCATTACCTTTTTAGAGGCCGGCCGATACTCACTAAGCTGGTGGGTAGCCACGCAGGCGACGCTTTCCAGCAACGGAACCGTTTTTGCCCTGTCCTCTTCGCAGGGGGATTTTTTGGAGGGGAATTCTCCGTTAAGGGCGGATGAAGTTTCCGGGATCGGCATTATCGACGTGACTGTGGCGCCCGTAACGGTTTCACTGGTGAACGCCAGTACAACCGATGTGTTTTATGCGAACGTTGTCCCGTTGAAAGCGACCCTGGTTGTAATTGAGGACGATCTGGTCGGACCGACGGGAGGAACTATCGGGCCGACAGGGCCAACAGGGCCGACAGGACCAACGGGTGCAGCCGGACTGACAGGACCGACCGGAGACACCGGACCGACCGGACCAATCGGAGATACCGGACCGACAGGACCGACCGGGGACACCGGACCGACAGGACCAGTCGGAGATACCGGACCGACAGGACCGACCGGGGACACCGGACCGACCGGACCAATCGGAGATACCGGACCGACAGGACCGACCGGGGACACCGGACCGACCGGACCAATCGGAGATACCGGACCGACAGGACCGACCGGGGACACCGGACCGACCGGACCAATCGGAGACACCGGACCGACCGGGGACACCGGACCGACAGGACCGACCGGAGACACCGGACCGACCGGACCGACCGGGGACACCGGACCGACCGGACCAATCGGAGATACCGGACCGACAGGACCGACCGGGGACACCGGACCAACAGGACCGACCGGAGACACCGGACTGACAGGACCGACCGGAGACACCGGACCGACCGGACCAATCGGAGATACCGGACCGACCGGGGACACCGGACCGACCGGACCGACCGGGGACACCGGACCGACCGGGGACACCGGACCGACAGGACCGACCGGAGACACCGGACCGACCGGACCGACCGGGGACACCGGACCGACAGGACCGACCGGAGACACCGGGCCAATAGGCCCAACGGGCGACACCGGACCGACAGGCCCAATCGGCGATACCGGACCGACAGGACCGACCGGAGATACCGGACCGACAGGACCGACCGGGGACACCGGACCGACAGGACCAATCGGAGACACCGGACCGACAGGACCGACCGGAGACACCGGACCAATAGGCCCAACGGGCGACACCGGACCGACAGGACCAATCGGCGATACCGGACCGACAGGACCGACCGGAGACACCGGGGCAATAGGCCCAACGGGCGACACCGGACCAACAGGACCGACCGGAGACACCGGGCCAATAGGCCCAACGGGCGACACCGGACCGACCGGACCGACCGGCGATACCGGAGCAACCGTCCAGTTACGTGGAATTCAGACTCAGCTTGACGACAGCCCCGGAGGCACCGTGACCGACGGTTCAGCGGTACTCTTCAATACAATTCTTAGTGACCAAAGCCCCAATATCTCTTATAATGCCGCAACCGGTGAATTCACCATTACCGAAGTAGGAATTTACTATGTCAGTTGGTGGATTGCAGAAGACAGCGCCGGTGTTGCGACATCGGTAAACTTCAGCGTAACACTGAACAGCGTTCCAGGACCGGTCGCATACTCGCCATTAACGACGGGCCAGGTCAATGGCAGTGCAATCGTCACGGTAGGCGCCACTCCCGCTACCGTCACTTTAACGAACCAATCGGGAGCTACCGTAACCTATTCCACTACAGCTGTTCAGGCAGGCATAACCATCATTGAAGTAAGCCTTTAATGAACTCGGGAGGAAAGTAATTTGAGCAATATTGCCCTACAAATAGAACGAACCGCCGTCGGCGGGAATATCGCTCCGGGCGGAAACGTCATTTTTAATAATGTTATTTATTCATCAGGCAATATCCTATATAATTCCGCGACCGGCGTCATTACAATCGGCGATAACGGAAGATATGTTTTTAACTGGTGGCTTGCCACTCAAACCTCATCCGGAGCATCCGGGATCGACTACGCGCTGGTTTCTTCGCAAGGCGACAATATTGAAGGCGTGCTGCCTATTCGAACCGGAGAGGCTTATGGCATAGGAATTATAGAAGTAAACACTGCGCCTGTTACTGTATCTCTGCAAAACGCAACTGCAGGTACTACGATTTTAACCTCACAGTTTTCTCCCAACGCATCCCTTACCGTCGTGGAAGACGACACGTTGGGGGAAACCGGACCAACCGGGCCGACAGGACCCGCGGGCGGACCAACCGGGCCGACTGGGCCAACCGGACCGTCCGGCGGACCCGTGGGACCAACCGGACCGACAGGGCCAACCGGACCAACCGGCGTAACAGGTCCCACGGGCCATAGCGGAGCACAGGGTCCTCAGGGAGCAATGGGATTTGTGGGACCGGCAGGACCGGCAGGGCCGACCGGTCCGACCGGGCCGTCCGGCGGACCTATGGGACCGACCGGAGCAACCGGACCAACCGGGCCGTCCGGGTCGACCGGGCCGAGCGGAACAACCGGGCCGACAGGTCCGACGGGATCTACCGGTGATACCGGACCGATCGGACCGGCGGGCGGACCAACGGGGCCAACCGGGCCAACCGGACCTGGCGGACCCGCGGGCGGGCCTACGGGGCCAACCGGACCGACAGGGGCCGCGGGTTCCGTCGGAGCAACCGGACCTACAGGACCGACAGGGGCCGCGGGTTCCGTCGGAGCAACCGGACCTACAGGACCGACTGGGGCCGCGGGTTCCGTCGGAGCAACCGGACCTACAGGACCGACTGGGGCCGCGGGTTCCGTCGGAGCAACCGGACCTACAGGACCGACTGGGGCCGCAGGTTCCGTCGGAGCGACCGGGCCAACCGGAGACACTGGACCGACTGGGGCCACGGGTTCTGTCGGAGCGACCGGGCCGACCGGCGACACCGGGCCAACGGGTGACACCGGAGCAACCGGACCGACCGGAGACACCGGAGCAACCGGACCTACCGGGCCGACTGGAGACACTGGACCGACGGGTGACACCGGACCGACGGGACCAACCGGCGATACCGGGCCAACCGGCGATACCGGGCCAACTGGCGACACCGGACCAACTGGCGACACCGGGCCGACGGGGCCAACTGGAGACACTGGAGCAACCGGAGACACGGGGCCAACCGGCGACACCGGACCGACGGGCGACACCGGACCGACCGGAGATACCGGGCCGACGGGCGACACCGGACCAACCGGCGATACCGGGCCAACCGGAGACACAGGACCGACCGGAGACACAGGACCGACGGGCGACACCGGACCGACGGGCGACACCGGACCAACCGGCGACACCGGACCAACCGGCGACACCGGGCCAACCGGAGACACCGGACCAACCGGCGACACCGGACCGACCGGAGACACCGGAGCAACCGGGCCGACTGGCGACACGGGACCGACCGGAGACACGGGGCCAACCGGTGATACCGGGCCAACCGGCGACACCGGACCAACTGGCGACACCGGACCAACTGGCGACACCGGGCCAACTGGAGATACCGGGCCGACTGGAGACACTGGACCGACGGGTGACACCGGACCGACGGGGTCAACCGGTGATACCGGACCAACCGGCGATACCGGGCCAACCGGCGATACCGGGCCAACCGGCGACACCGGACCGACGGGTCCAACCGGGGACACCGGACCAACCGGCGACACCGGACCAACCGGCGATACCGGGCCAACCGGCGACACCGGGCCAACGGGGCCAACCGGTGATACCGGACCAACCGGCGATACCGGGCCAACCGGCGACACCGGACCGACGGGCGACACCGGACCGACGGGCGACACCGGACCGACCGGCGACACCGGGCCAACTGGCGACACTGGACCGACTGGAGACACCGGGCCAACGGGGCCAACCGGTGATACCGGACCAACCGGCGACACTGGACCGACGGGCGACACCGGACCGACGGGCGACACCGGACCGACGGGCGACACCGGACCCACCGGCGACACCGGACCGACCGGCGACACCGGACCAACTGGAGATACCGGGCCGACTGGAGATACCGGGCCGACCGGAGACACAGGACCAACTGGACCAACGGGTGACACCGGACCGACGGGTGACACTGGACCGACCGGAGACACCGGGCCGACCGGAGATACCGGGCCAACTGGCGACACTGGACCGACCGGAGACACCGGGCCAACGGGGCCAACCGGTGATACCGGACCAACCGGCGACACCGGACCAACTGGTGACACCGGACCGACCGGCGACACCGGGCCGACGGGCGACACCGGGCCAACGGGCGACACCGGGCCAACGGGCGACACCGGGCCAACGGGGCCAACCGGTGATACCGGACCGACTGGAGATACCGGGCCGACCGGAGATACCGGGCCAACTGGCGACACTGGACCGACCGGAGACACCGGGCCAACGGGGCCAACCGGTGATACCGGGCCAACCGGCGACACCGGGCCAACCGGCGACACCGGACCAACCGGCGACACCGGACCGACCGGCGACACCGGACCAACTGGAGATACCGGGCCGACTGGAGATACCGGGCCGACCGGAGACACAGGACCAACTGGACCAACGGGTGACACCGGACCGACGGGTGATACCGGACCGACTGGAGATACTGGGCCGACCGGAGATACCGGGCCAACTGGCGACACTGGACCGACCGGAGACACCGGGCCAACGGGGCCAACCGGTGATACCGGACCAACCGGCGACACCGGACCAACTGGTGACACCGGACCGACCGGCGACACCGGGCCGACCGGCGACACCGGGCCGACGGGCGACACCGGGCCAACGGGCGACACCGGGCCAACGGGGCCAACCGGTGATACCGGACCAACCGGCGACACCGGACCAACTGGTGACACCGGACCGACTGGCGACACCGGGCCAACTGGGCCAACTGGTGACACCGGACCAGGCGTAACAACCTTCGGTTATGTTTACAATTCAGGAACACAGGCCGTTGCCAGCGGCGCCGACGTCACATTCAGCAACAACGGTCCTCTCAGCGGAATTACCCATACCGCCGGTACAGCCCAAGTAACCGTGCCGTCCACAGGAACGTATCAAATCGACTATTATATCAACATTACGGCGGGAACGGGAGCTTCCCTCTCCATTGCAGTGAACGGAACTCCGGACGCATCAACGACCATCGATCTGCTGGTCGGGACCGGCGTGGTTTCCGGCACCGCAATGCTGACGCTGGCGGGCGGCGATGTTTTGACCCTTAGAAACAGTTCCGGCGCCACCGCATTTACTTTGGGAACCTCTGTCAGCTCGCAATTTGACGTAATCTTTTTAAGCTAATCCTTTTCGGGGGCCGCCGCTGCGGCGGCGACCCCCCAGTTTTATAAAAGAGGTGTTTTCATACGGGCAACTATAAAATCTGCGTTTACGCAATCACCAAAAACGAGGAGCAGTTTGTCGACCGCTGGATGGACGCTGTCAGCGAGGCCGACCTTGTCGTCGTCGCCGACACCGGCTCCACCGACCGCACGGTTGAAAAGCTCCGGGCGCGCGGCGCGCAGGTATACCGCGAAGAGATCAAGCCCTGGCGTTTCGATGCCGCAAGGAACGCGGCGATGGACCATATTCCGGAAGACGTTGACATCTGCGTGCCAAACGATCTGGACGAGGTTTTTGAAAAAGGCTGGCGGGAAAAGCTGGAGGCGGTCTGGCAGCCGGACCTTACACGCGTCAAGTATCTGTTCACCTACAGCTACAAGGAAAACGGAACACCGGATAAACAATACATGATGGAAAAGATTCATTGCCGGAAGGGATTCCGCTGGATTCACCCGGTCCATGAACTCTTGTCCTACAGCGGTGGCAGACCGGAAAAAAGCGTGTGGGTTCCCGGTCTCATTCTGAATCATTATCCGGACCTTTCCAAACCGAGAAGCCAGTACCTGCCCCTGCTGGAACTCTCCGCCAAAGAAAATCCAGAGGACGACCGGGTCATTTTCTGGCTCGGGCGCGAGTATCTGTATTACAAAAGATATGATGAAAGCATTGCGACGCTGCGGCGCTACTTAGACATGCCAAGCGCTGTCTGGACGGAGGAACGCTGCGCAGCCATGCGCTTTATTTCGCAGTGCCTCGCCGAACAGAAAAAGCCGGATGAAGCGAAAGAGTGGCTCTACCGCGCAATCGGCGAGTGCCCTTCCGTAAGGGAGCCTTATTATTACATGGCGAATCTTGCTTATCTGCAAGGCGACTGGTTCCTTCTGTTTGACATGTGCGAGCAGGCGCTCACCATCAAGAACCGTTCGGGCAGCTATTTGCTGGAACCCCGCTGCTGGGGATCGTTTTTTTATGATTACGGCTCCATTGCGTGCTATCGCCTCGGCCTTTACCAGAAGTCACTGGAATACGTGCAGAAAGCCGCAGAGCTTTCGCCGGACGATCCGAGGATTCGGCGGAATTTCGACCTGATCCGTGAGAAGGCTGATTTGGATGCCGGGAAGGAGTGTGCAGACCATGAATCGGTATAAAATCTGCGTCTACGCCATCTGCAAAAACGAAGAGCAGTTTGTCGACCGCTGGATGGATTCCATGAGCGAGGCGGACCTGGTGGTTGTCACCGATACCGGCTCCACGGACAAAACCGCGGAAAAGCTGATTTCGCGCGGGGCGGTCGTCTATTCCGAAGAGATTAATCCCTGGAGGTTCGACGAGGCAAGGAACCGCTCTCTTGACCACGTTCCGGAGGACGTCAATATCTGCGTCTGCACCGATCTTGACGAAATTTTTGAAAAAGGCTGGCGCCGCTGTATTGAA
Source organism: Caproicibacter fermentans (assembly GCF_014303955.1). Classification (NCBI taxonomy): domain Bacteria; kingdom Bacillati; phylum Bacillota; class Clostridia; order Eubacteriales; family Acutalibacteraceae; genus Caproicibacter; species Caproicibacter fermentans. The sequence continues at coordinate 1,475,031 of NZ_CP060286.1, forward strand.
AAGGCGTGGCAAAAGGGTACAACCATGGGCAAATACCTGTATAACTGGAGCCTGAAGCCGGACGGAACCCCCGCGGTGCAGTTCCGTTACTTTAAATGCCACGCAAGACACGGCTACCGCTGGATTCATCCCGTTCACGAATGCCTTGGCTATGTCGGGACTGAGCCGCAGCAAGTGGTCTTTATCCCCGGAATGGTTCTGAATCATCACCCCGACCCGAACAAATCGAGAAGCTCCTATCTGCCGCTTTTGGAAATGGCCGTAAAGGAAGAGCCGAACGACGACCGCATGACGTATTACCTCGGCCGGGAATATATGTACCGGGGCCGCTGGCAGGACTGTATCAATACCATGCTGCGTTATCTCTCCCTGCCCACCGCCGTCTGGCGGGAGGAGCGCTGTGCTTCCATGCGCTGGACCGCCGCTTCCTTTTTCAGCCTGTCGCAGGTTTCAGAAGCATACCGCTGGTATTACCGCGCAATCGGCGAAGCCCCCTGGATGCGCGACGCTTATGTGGAATTTGCCAGGATGGCTTACCGGCTCGGCGACTGGCCGACCGTATTTTGCATGACGGAAGAAGCGCTCAAAATCCGCGAGCGCTCCCCCGTTTATGTCAACGCGGCTTACTCATGGGATTATACGCCCGACGATCTCTGCTCCATTGCCTGCTTTCAGCTGGGGATGTATGAGCGTTCCCTGGAGCACGCAAAGGCCGCGCTGGCATTCAGCCCGGAGGACCAGAGACTGAAAAACAATCTCAGTCTGATCGAGAAAAAGCTGAAAGAAACTTCGCCGGAACATGAGAAATCCCCCGGATGATAACAAAATTCATCCGGGAGAACCGCATAGGACTGTTCGGTTGATTTTACTTGACGGCTTTGAGGTAATCGCAGGCAAACCGGGCATAAAACGCGGAGCCGTGCCGCAGGGCCGCCTCATCCACCTTGAATTTGTCGCTGTGGTTGGAATAAACCGCGCCGATGTCCGGGTTGCCCGCTCCGAGAAATGCGAAATAGCCGGGCGCTTTTTCCATGTAATAGCAGAAATCCTCTGAACCCGTCAGTTTCTCGACCGGAATGATTCCATCCTCTCCGTACAGACCGACGGCGGCGTCATGCGCAACACGGTTCAGAAGAGCATCGTCGTTACTGACCGGATCCGTGAATTTTGCGTATTCCAATTCCGCGGTCGCGCCGAATACCGAGGCGGTCTGCTGTGCGATTCTCCTCAGCACGTCTTGTGCATCGTCGGCCGTTTTCCTCGAAAACGTGCGCAGGGTTCCTTCCATCTCCACACGCTGTGGAATAATGTTGAACCGGTCGCCGCCGTGAATGGTGCCGACCGTTACCACCAGCGGGCTCAGCGGGTCGTTCATCCGGCTGACATAGCTTTGCAAATTCATGACGATGGAGGAGGCCGCTGCAATCGCGTCCGTTCCGAGGTGAGGGGTGGAACCGTGAGCGGCCGCGCCCTTCACAATGATTTTAAAGGACGCCGCGGCAGCCATGCGGCTGCCCTCCTGAACATTGATTTTCGGGCCGCGCATCACCGCGAAAATATGCATTCCCATCACGGCGTCGACGCCGTCCATCACGCCTTCTTTCACCATGTATTCCGCGCCGTTGCCGGCTTCTTCGGCAGGCTGAAAAATCAGCTTCACGTCGCCTTCCAGCTCGTCCCTGATCTCCGTCAGGATTTTTGCCGCGCCGAGCAGCATGGAAATATGGCAGTCATGCCCGCAGGCGTGCATTTTACCGGGATTCAGCGAGCGGAACGGAACCTCCGCGTTTTCCTGGATCGGAAGGGCGTCGATATCCGCCCGAAGCGCAACCGTTTTTCCGGGTTTTCCGCCATGGATCATACCTGTTACCCCTGTTTTGGAATAGCGCTTTGTTTCAATGCCCATGTCCTTGAGTTCGGCTTCAATGGTATTGGTGGTATTCTCCTCTTCCCAGCTCAGCTCCGGGTGCTGGTGAAAGTATCTTCTTTTTTCAATGACGTAGCTTTCATATTTTTCCGCAAGTTCTTTGATCGGCATCCTGTATCCCTTCCTTTTCTTATTACAGATTTTTCACAAAATCGGAGATCCGCTTTACGCCTTCCAAAAGATTTTTCTGAGAAGTGACATACGAAATCCGAACATACTCCGTTCCGCCCGGCCCAAACGCGGTTCCGGGTACCACAGCCACCCTTGCTTCGCGCAGAAGCCGCATTGCGAAATCCTCTGAAGTGAGTCCCGTTCCCGAAATATTTACATAAAGGTAAAACGCCCCGTTCGGCTTTACGCATTTTAAACCTTCAATTTTTTCAATTCCCTCGACCAGCAAGTCTCTTCGAACGCGAAATTCGTCGATCATTTGCCCAACGGAATCCTGCGGGCCGCTCAGCGCTTCCACTGCGGCGTACTGCGCCATCGTGTTGACGCAGGAAATCACGTCGTCCTGCATGCTGATCATCAGGCGGATCATTTCCGGAGAAGACACCGCATAGCCGACGCGCCACCCCGTCATCGCATAAGTCTTGGAAAAGCTGTCGATGATAACCGTCCGCTCCTGCATGCCGGGAAAAGACGCGATGCTCACTACGGGTACTCCCCCGTAATTGTAATCCTGATATACCTCGTCGGAGATGACATAAAGATCATGTTTCACGGCAATTTCCGCTATTTTCCCAAGCGTCTCCGGGCTGATGATACTCCCGATCGGATTGGAAGGAGAGTTCAGCAAAATTGCTTTCGTTTTCGGTGTAACCGCTTTTTCCAGATCTTCACAGTCCATGATGAAGCCGTTTTCCTCACGCAGGGTGACAAATTTCGGCACGGCGCCGATGGAAATCGCCTGGCCGAGATAATTGGAAAACAACGGAACCCCAATGATGATTTCGTCCCCCGGATTCAGCAGCGCTTTCATGGAAAGGTACAGTGCTCCGGTCGCCCCGTTTGTTACAATCACCTGCTGTTCCGGGTCTGCGTGAATTCCTTTCCTTTTCCCTACGCTTTCGGCGATCAAGGCTCTCAGCTGAGGAATGCCCGCGCTGACGGTGTATCCGGTTTTTCCCTCGTGAAGCGCCCTGCAGGCTGCTTCCACAATATGCTCCGGCGTCGGGAAATCCGGCTCGCCGACCATCAGCTTGACGCAGTCGTCCATTTTTACGGCAAGATTGAAAATCTTGCGGATTCCGGAAGTCGGCGCGGCCAGCGCGTTGACGGATAAACTTTTCATCGTATCTCTCCTAACTTGATTTCAGACAATGCCGATTACCGGAGCGCCGCTGGTTTTACCTCCGGCGGAATCGGGCAAAGATAGCTCTCTCCATGCAGGGTTTCCTTCCACTCTTCCCGCGCCCGGCTCACGATTTCAGGGTGCTCAAAAAGCTCCGCCGCGGTCAGCGCGATGGTTTTCGCCGCCAGCAGCATTCCCTTGTGGCAAATTCTCGACTTTCCCTGCGAAACCACCTGCCAGGAGTGCCCGGGGGTACCGAAGGCCTGCGTCACGGCGGAGCACTGTGCGGTGGGCACAATCCAGCTGACGTCACCGACGTCCGTTGACCCGGGCATCGGCGTATCCGATTTTTGATACGGCCTGACAAAACCGGCAATTCCGGTTTCCCGGATGACGCCGAGCTCTTCCCGGTCGCGAACCCGGGCGTTCGCGGTGGCTTTCTGGGTCGCAGTCAGCGTTTCTCCGATTTCTTTCGCGAACCCGATCTCCTCGCCGTCAGCCTGCCACGGGCCCAGCTCTTTCATCTTTTCGCTCATCAGGCGACTCAGGGTATCGTTCGGAATATAATCGGTGTAGCCGCTGTCAATGACGGTTTCAAAGTCGGTGCCGGTCATCAGTGCCGCACCGTTTGCGATTTTAACCACGCGGTCAAAAATTTCTTTCGCCTGCCGGAATTTCGGGGCGCGAACCACGTACAGGACTTCCGCGTTTGCCTGCACCACATTCGGGGAAAGCCCGCCCGCGTTCGTGATCGCGTAATGGATTCTTGCCTCCGGAATCACGTGCTCGCGCAGATAGTTGGCGCCGACGTTCATCAGTTCCACGGCATCCAGCGCGCTGCGGCCAAGCTGCGGAGCCGCGGCCGCGTGAGAGCTGATTCCGCTGAATTTGAAATACGCCTGTGTCACGGCAAGGCTGCTGCATCCCCAGACTTCGTTCATATCGCCCGGATGCCAGGAGAGAGCCGCGTCCAAATCGTCAAAGACTCCCTCGCGCGCCATAAACGCCTTTCCGCTCCCTACTTCTTCCGCGGGGCACCCGTAGTACCGGACCGTCCCCGAAAGTTGATGCTCCTTTCTATAATCCTTGACCGCAACGGCGGCCGCCAGGGCACCGACGCCAAGGGCGTTATGGCCGCAGCCGTGCCCGCTGCCGCCCGGAACCAGCGGCTTTTTTTCCGTAATTCCGGCTACCTGGCTCAAGTCAAACAGAGCGTCAAATTCACCCAGGATCCCAATCACGGGTTCCCCGCTGCCGAAACTGCCGACGAAAGCCGTCTGCATTCCGGCAAGCCCTGTTGTAACCTCAAACCCCTCTTCCCTAAGAATTTTACAGAGCAATTCCGCAGACCGATATTCTTCAAACCGTGTTTCCGCATAATCCCAGATGGAATCGCTTGCCCGCTCGTAAAGCTCCTTTTTCCCGTCAATCAGCATGGATATTTTTTCTTTGCACGCCATATTTCAGTCCTCCTTTCATCCGTCAGCGCGAGGCATGCGGCTGAAAGCCTTCCGGTATCAGGCAGTCGTATGGTTCTCCGTTCAGCCTTTCTTTCAGTTCCTCTTTCGCCTGTTCGCAGAGTTCCGGCTTTTGAAACAGCCTGAGCCCCGTCAGGGCCATTACTTTGCCGGCATACAGCATCCCCGTGTGGCTGATCCCGGATTTTCCCTGTGAAACGATCTGCCAGGAATGCCCCGGCGTGCCGAGCGCCTGCGTGGCGGCGGTCAGCTGAACCGTCGGTACCTTCCAGCTCACGTCGCCCACGTCGGTGGAAAACGGCGTCGCCTTTTCCGTCGGATGGTAGGGCATCACAAATTCGGCCAGGGCGCAGCTTTTCAGCCGCTCCGCAGTTTTTTGGTCAAACCGTCCCAAACAGGCCGCTTTCTGCTCCGGAGTCAGGGTCTTTTCAATTTCCCTCGCAAACGCCTGGTCTTCCTCACTGAAAACCGGTCCTCCCAGTTCTTCCATCACTTCCTGCATCACCTTGCCAAGCGTGTCGTTTGGAACCAGGTCGGCGGTCCCCCCGTCCGGAATCATTTCCACCTGCGTTTCCGTCATCAGCGCCGCGCCCTTTGCGATGTCGCAGACACGGTCATAAATTTCCCGGACCTGAGGAATCGTCGGCGCGCGCAAAAGAGAAAGGACTTCCGCTTTCGCCTGAACCACATTCGGGGAAACTCCGCCCGAATCGGTGACGGCATAGTGCATTCTGGCGTCCTGCATCACATGCTCCCGCAGAAAATTCACCCCCACGTCCATCAGCTCCGCCGCGTCGAGGGCGCTGCGGCCCAGGTGCGGGTCGCTGGCCGCGTGGGAGCTGGTCCCGCTGAAAACAAAATAGGTTTCAATATTGGCGAGCGTTCCGGAAGCCATGACGCGGTTCAGGTCGCCCGGGTGCCAGGTGATTGCCGTATCCAGTCCGTCAAAGAGATGGTCGCGGGCCATAAAAACCTTGCCGCCCCCGCCCTCTTCCGCCGGGCAGCCGTAATATTTTACGGTGCCGCAGCCTCCGGTCTCCTTCAGATAATCTTTCAGCGCAATCGCTGCCGCAAGCGACGCCACGCCCAGCGCGTTATGTCCGCATCCGTGCCCGTTCGCGCCTTGGACCAGCGGCTTTTTCTCCGCGACGCAGGGCTCCTGGCTCAGGCTGGAAAGCGCGTCGTACTCGCCGAGCAGGGCGATTACCGGCTTGCCGCCGCCATAAGCCGCGATGAACGCGGTGTCCATACCCGCAACTCCGGTTTCGACCTGAAAGCCCTCCCGTTTCAGGATTTCACAAAGCAGCGCGGCCGATTTGGTTTCCTGAAAGCGGGTTTCCGCGAATTCCCAGATCCGGTCCGCCGCATCAAGATACCGTACGGATTTCTCGTCGATGGAAGCCAGTATCGATTCCGTTTCCGTCATAAGGCAATCCTTCTTTCAAAACGCAGCCCGCCGTCGCGGCGGGCCACAGTCGTAATTTCATGGTCAGGACATGCTTTTGGGGTCGATCGCATCCCGAAGACCGTCGCCGACAAAATTGACCGCCAGAACGCTGAGCATGATCATCACTCCGGGCGGGACCCACAGCCATGGCTGAGAGGTCAAAATCGTCAGGGACTGCGCGTCGGTCAGCATGTTGCCCCAGCTTGCGGTCGGCGGCTGTACGCCGAGCCCTAGGAAGCTCAGCCCGGCTTCCATCAGGATGTTGCCGGCGATGCCGAACGTCGCGTTGACCAGAATCGGCGCAAGAGTATTGGGCAGAATGTGCTTGAACAGCTTGCGCGGAACGTGATATCCCAGCGCGGTGCAGGCTTTCATATAATCGGACTGCTTTACGCTCAGCACATTGCCGCGCACCAGCCGCGTCACCTGCGGCCAGCCCAAAAGCCCGAGGACCAGGGTAATGTTCCTTGTGTTCGGCCCGACAATGCTGACAACCACGAGGATCAGCATCAGTTGGGGGAACGACATGAAAATATCGCAGATTCTCATGATCAGCATGTCGATCGCCTTGCCGAAATAGCCGCTGATCAGGCCCAGGACCGTGCCGATGACAACGGAGATGGCGACCGTCAGGAACCCGACGGTCAGGGAGACGCGCGTACCGAAGATCAGACGGCTCAGCACGTCTCTGCCGACACGGTCCGTGCCGAGCGGATATTCTGCGGACGGCGCCGCGTTAAAGGTATTCGTAATCGCGTTCGGGTCATGCGGGGCAATCGCCGGGGCAAACAGCGCGCATACAATTAAAAGAAGAACGACCAAGACCCCTGCCACCGCAAGCTTATGTTTCAGAAAGCGGCGTATCACCATGTGCAAATAGGTTTCCTGCACGGCTCCGAATTCCAGCGTATCCGGCGTATCGGGTTCCGGTGCGCCGGGATTTACTGCGTTCGGTACTTTCAGTTCTGCAACTGCCATGTCTTCCGCTCCTTTTAATTGTATTTGACGCGCGGGTCCACCACGGAATACATAATATCCGTCAGCAGATTCGCGGCCAGCACCATGACCGCGGCGATCAGGTTGATCGCCATTAAGGTCGGGTAATCGCGGCCTGAAATCGAGTCGATGGTCAGCTGGCCGATTCCGGGCCAGGCAAAGATCTGTTCCGTAATTACCGCGCCGCCAAACAGAAGCGGAATCTGCATGCCGATGACCGTGATGATTGTAATCAGCGCGTTGCGCAGGGCGTGCCGGTTTATAACGACGGATTCCTTCAATCCTTTCGCGCGCGCGGTTCTCAGGTAATCCTGTCCCAGGATTTCCAGCATGCCGGAACGGACGTAACGAATATCCTGCCCGGCGATCTGCACCGCGAGCACAATCACAGGAAGAACCAGATGCGCGGCCGTGTCGGCAATGCCGTTGTTGCCGCCCAGTGTGAACATGCCCGAGGACGGGAGAACTTTCAGCCTGACCGCGAAGATATAAATCAGGCCGAGGCCAAGGAAAAAATTCGGGATGGAGACGCCGAAAAACGCTCCGCCGGTCGCGACGTAATCCAGCGTGGAATTCTGATGCGTCGCGCTGACAATGCCGAGCGGCACCGCGATCAGCAGCCCGACAATCAGCGAAAGACCCATCAGCAGCATGGTCGGACCGATCCGCTGTGCCAGCATATCACCGACCGGCTGATACGTCGTCATGGAATAGCCGAAATTCAGCTGCAGAATGTTCACCAGCCAGTGCCAGTACTGCACATACAGCGGCTGATTCAGGCCGAGAGCCGCCTTCTTTAATTCCAGCGCGGCGCCCGTCACATTCGGGCTGACCATCATGTCGACCGGATTTCCGGGGGCCATATTGACAATCAGAAAATCTATAATTGTAATCCCGAGCAGAATCGGAATTGCAATCAGAATCCGTCGGATAATATAGTTAAACAATCCAGTTCACCGGCCTTTCCTCACAAATCGACTTTCAGGCAGGCGACTTTGTGAGCCCTGCCCTTTAATACGGGGGTCTGCCTGCTGCACTCTTCGGTCGCCATCGGGCAGCGGGTATGGAATCGGCAGCCGGAAGGTGGATTCGCGGGGCTGGGAACATCCCCTTCCAAAACGATTCGTTCCTTGCCCCGCAGGTGCGGATTCGGAATCGGATACGCTTCCATCAGCACCTTGGTGTAGGGGGTGCAGCGGGCGGGAAAAAATCTCATCCCTTGACGCGATTTCAACGATTTTGCCCAGATACATCACCGCGACGCGGCTGCTGACGTAGCGGACGGAGCCGAGGCCGTGCGCGATAAACAGATAGGTCAGATTCATTTCCTGCTGCAGGTCGCGAAGCAGATTCAAAATCTGTGCCTGAATCGAAACATCCAGAGCGGACACGGGCTCGTCGCAGACAATCAGCTTCGGGTGCACCGTCAGGGCCCGCGCGATTCCGACTCTCTGCCGCTGTCCGCCGGAAAACTCGTGCGGATACCTCTGTTTGCATCCTTTGGGGAGCCCGACCAGATCCAGCAAACGGTCGACCTCCGCGCTGATTTTATCTTTGGGAACAATGTGATGAACGATCAGCGGTTCCTCCAGAATATCCACAATACGTTTGCGCGGATTCAACGAAGAGTAAGGATCCTGGAAAATCATCTGCAGCTTGGTTCGAATGCCATAGAGTCTCTTCTGGTCCATCGCTTCAATATTCTTGCCTTCGAACACAATCTCTCCGTCCGTCGGCGTTTCCAGCCGGCAAAGAGTTCTGCCAAGAGTCGATTTACCGCAGCCGGATTCCCCCACCAGACCGAGCGTTTCCCCGGGGAGAATGCTGAGGTCCACGCCGTCGACCGCCTTTACATAGCCTACCGTTTTTGAAATAATGCCCCGGCGGATGGGGTAGTAGAGCTTGACCTGTTTGGTTGTGAGTATGGGAGCCTGCGCTTGATTCATCTCAGCCATCCGTCAGGCCTCCTTCTTCTGTGGCAGATTTCCGGCGAAAAAGCACCGCGCAAGGTGGCCCTCGCCCTGCTGTGTCAGCGGAGGCGCCTCGTTCCGGCAGCGTTCCGTCGCGTATTTGCAGCGGTTGCAGAAACGGCACCCCCTGATTTTCTGGTACATGGAAGGCACGGTGCCGGTTATGGATTCCAGCCGTTTGGAATCGTCCAGGTCTATGGTCGGAATCGAATTCATCAGGCCGATGGTATACGGATGCGCCGGATGATCAAACAGAGTGTAGACATCCGCGGATTCAATCACCTGGCCGGCATACATCACGATGATGCGGTCCGCCATCTCCGCAACGACGCCGAGGTCATGCGTAATCAGCATAATGGAGGTTCCGGATTCCTTGCGCAGCTTCTTCATCAGCTCCAGAATCTGCGCCTGAATGGTTACATCAAGAGCTGTTGTCGGTTCGTCCGCAATCAACAGCTTCGGTTTGCAGGAAAGTGCCATTGCGATCATCACACGCTGACGCATCCCGCCGGACAGCTCATGAGGGTAGTTGTCTATCACGGATTCCGCACGCGGGATTCCGACCTTTTTCAGCATTTCAATCGCATAGGCGCGTGATTCCTTCTTTCCCATCTGAAGATGAAGGCAAATTGTTTCCTGCATCTGATAGCCGATGGTGAAAACCGGGTTCAGGGACGTCATCGGTTCCTGAAAGATCATGGAAATCCGGCCGCCGCGAATTTTTCTCATTTCTTTTTCGTTCATCTTGGCAAGGTCCTGATTCTCAAATTGAATCTCGCCCTTGCTGATGCGTCCGTTTTTTCCCAGAAGCCGGATGATCGACAGGGATGTTACGCTTTTGCCGCATCCCGATTCCCCTACGATTCCCAGGGTTTCTCCGGGGTTCAGGTCAAAGCTGACATCCTCAACGGAAACGATTTCTCCCGCGTCGGTATGGAACGCCGTTTGCAAATCCCTCACGGACAGCATGTATCCCATTCCTTACAACCTCATTTCTTCCTATCATGGCTTTGCCGCGGCTGCGGCCGTGATCAATAAGAATGATGCCAAACGGAAGCGCCGCGCTTCCGTTTGGCAGGCAGGCTACGCTGATTTGTGCTTACTTGATATCCCAGTCCTGAACATTGACGGTCATACCGTAGATTTTCGGCTTCCCGGTAACGATTCTCTTGTTGACCGCCATCAGCTCATAAGAAGCGTACAATGCGGGAGTCGGCATTTCGTCGGCAAGTATTTCCTGCAGCTTCATATAATCTTCCTTGATTTGGTTTTCATCCGTCTCAACATAGGCGGATTCGATCAGGCTGTCGACATCCGGGTTGCTGTACTCGTTATGATCCATGCCTGTTTCATACAGGAACTGCAGCCAGCTGGTGGGGTTGGTCGGGGTCGTGGAGTTGCCGACAATCGTCAGGTCGTAATCCAGGCTGCGCAGCTTTGCTCATGATGGTCGGGAAATCGTATTTCTGAATCTGGACGTTCAGGCCGAGCGCAGTCAGGTTGCTCTGCACAACGTTTGCGACGGATTCACGGGTCGTATTGCCGGTCGGGACGTTAAAACGAATAGTCTTGCCGGTATCGAATCCGGATTCGGCAAGCAGCTGTTTCGCCTTCGCGAGATCGAACACCGGAGTTGAAACATCCTGATTCAGGAATTTGTAATCGCTGGCAAACGGAAGCTGAATCAGCTCGCCTTCGCCTTTGCACAGATTGTCGTTGATGGACTTGCGGTCGATTGCCATGGAAATCGCCTGACGGACTTTTTTGTCGGTGAAAGTTTTGTTGTTGATAAACAGATACTGAATGGTCCACGGAACGCCGGGGATAATGGTGAGGTTGTCCATTGCCTTGACCTTGTCGTAATCCTCCACCGGAACGTTGCCGATGCCGGGCCAGTTCATATCGATTTCGCCGCTCTGAAGTTCCGCGGTGATATTGCTGCCCTGCATGATTTTGAAATTGAGCTCGTCAACTTTCGGCGTTCCCCGGAAATAGTCCTTGTTGGCGGCAAGCTGTACATACTGGCTCTTCTGGAAGGATACCAGCTGAAACGCGCCGTCCGTCACGGCCGCATCCTGAACCTGTTTGCTCGTGAGGACAGTGGCGGGGTCAACGTCCTTAAAAACGTGCTGCGGAACCGTTTTGATGTTTTTACAGACAGAATCTTTAAAAACATCCATCCCGGCCTTGCTCTTCAGTGTGAACTGAACGGTATGGTCATCGATCCTTTTCACGCCGGAGACTGTGTCGCCGGTGGATTTACCGGTTTTATCCGTCCCGTCAATCAGGTTAATATAAGAGCTCAGATTGGAGTTCGTTTTCGGGTTGCAGACCAGATTGGTTGTAAAAACGACGTCGTCCGCGGTAACCGGCTGACCGTCGGTCCATTTGGCGTCTTCATTCAGGTGAACCGTATAAACCTTGTTGTCCGTCGTTTCCACCGAATCGGCAAGCTGGGGCTTATAGGTTCCGTCTTCGTCAAGGTCCATCAGCGGCAGATAAAGAATCTGTGTAATCCATGTGGTCGCGTTGTCGACAAAGTCCAGAGGATCCAGATTCGCGGGCGTATTGGTCAGTCCTACATTAATGGTCTTTTTAGAAGCCGCCGATGAGGTCCCCCCGCCGATGGGCTTGCAGTTGCTGTACTTCCGCCGCATGCCGCCAGCGAGGACAGGATGGTCGCGGCAGCCAGCAGAAGCGCAATTTTTTTCATAAACTTCATTACTTTCACTCCATTCTCAAAATTCGCAATTCATAAAGCAAACGGCTTATTATAATCATTCCGGTGATCCCGGAAGCATTACCCGCGTAATTTCCTTCGGTAAAAAACGGGGGCCCTAATCCGATTCTTTTCGGATCAGGGCCCCTTTGCCGCATGTGTATAATAATTCCGTTGAAAACAAATAAAAATGAAGCCCCATATCGTTCGATACAAGGCTCCATTGCCGGTAGACTAAGAGAAATTCAGCTTTACAGGTAATTATCTGTCAATTAAATTATTAATAGCATAGCGTGTCTGCGGTCATCTGTCAAGAGAAAGCGGTATATTTCATTGCAAAAATATACACAATATTTATTTCCAATAGCGAGTAATGTATGTCATCCTTTGTTTCATAAGCTTATTTTTTATAAGATACCTACAACCATTTTTCCTGATTTTAAAAAAACATGATCAACTTAAATATTGACCATTTCCTTTGGCGGACGTATAATTAGGAATCCAAATAAATAGGTACTCTAACTAATTTTCGAAAGGTTGTTGTCAAATGCCCGATGAAGACCGTACAGAAGAAGCAGGAAAAATGCTGCTGACTGCCCTGGTCCAGTTCGAACGCCTTCGGGGAAAAAATTATGCGGAAAAGAAGCGGGAAAACAAACCGTGCAGGCACAGCGATATATTGATTCTGTTCGCATTGAAACAAATGGAATCTAGCTGCCCGGACGGAGTCAGCATCTCGGAGCTCAGCCGGGAGCTCCATGTGAAATCGCCCACGGTAACACCCACCGTTTATCATTTGGAAACCCTGAAGCTCGTGGCAAGGGACACGGACCGAAAGGACCGGCGGATTATCCGCGTACGGTTGACCGAAGAGGGAAACCGCCTTCTTTCAGACCATCAGAAGCACTTTGCCGCTCACGTTGAGGGAATGGTTCACTATCTCGGTGTGGAGAAAAGCATTGAATTTGCAAATTTGCTCAACGAAGTATACGTCTACGAAAGTTCCAAAAGCCATGAAAACAGTAAACATCACAACCCATAAGCTCAGGAGGTTTCTGAATGCTGAAAATTTATCGGAACCTGAAGCCATATACCGTCTCTATCATTATGATTCTGGTATTTTTGTTTCTTCAGGTGATGTCCGACCTCTATCTGCCGACTCTGATGTCGGACATTGTCAACAACGGGATCATGACCGAAAATATCGGTTATATCTGGAAAACAGGGGAATACATGCTTCTGATCGCGGCGGGAGGCGTAATCTGCGCCGTCGTGGCGGGCTTTCTCGGCGCCAGGGTGTCCGTCGGCCTGGGCAGGATTCTGAGAAACCGGATTTTCCGCCGTGTGGAAAATTTTTCGCTGCATGAGTTCGACCGATTCGGTTCTTCCACTCTGATTACCAGAACAACCAACGACATTATCCAAATTCAGACCGTTACAATCATGATCATCAATATGATGATCCGCGCTCCTCTGACCTGCGTCGGAGGTATTTTTCAAGCGTATCATCAGGACAGGACCCTGACACTGATTCTTGCCATCGCGCTGCCCGTCCTGATTTTAATCATCTATCTGGTCACATCCAAAGTAGTTCCGATTTTCCGTCAGGTTCAGCGAAAACTGGACCGCATCAATCTGATTCTGCGCGAAAACCTGACCGGTATCCGTGTCATCCGGGCATTTAATAAAATCGACCACGAAAAAGCGCGGTTTGAAACCGCCAACAAGGATCTGACGGATACTTATATTCATGTAAACCGCATCATGGCGGTCCTGATGCCGATGATGATGTTGATCATGAACCTGGTCACCGTGTGCGTGCTCTGGTTCGGAAGCAAAAGAATCGACACCGGGGAGATGAACCTCGGCGCACTGATGGCTTTTGTCCAGTACGCGATGCAGATCATGTTTTCGCTTCTGATGTTTGTCATGATGTTCGTCATGATTCCGCGCGCCCAGGCAGCCGCAGACCGTATTAACGAGGTTTTGAGCACCGAGCCTGAAATTATCGATCCCCAGCTGCCGGAACCCGCCGCAGCAGAAAAGGGCTACGTGGAATTCCGGAACGTAACCTTCCGGTATCACGGCGCGGAGCAGTCCGCGATTCAAAATGTTTCATTTTCCGTAAAGCCGGGCGAAACCACGGCGATTATCGGCGGCACCGGCAGCGGCAAAAGCACGCTGATCAATCTGATTCCGCGTTTTTACGACGCGGATGAGGGTCAGGTTCTTGTCGACGGCATCGACGTAAAGGCGATGCCGCAGGAAGAGCTTCGAAACAAAATCGGTTTCGTCCCGCAGAAAGCAAGGCTTTTTACAGGCACGGTCGACGAAAACCTGCGGTACGGAAAAGAAGACGCGTCGGAAGATGAAATCCGCCATGCGGCGGACGTCGCGCAGGCGTCCGAATTTATCTCCCAGATGTCGGACGGATATGATTCCATGCTGTCTGAAGGCGGTCAGAACCTCTCCGGCGGACAAAAGCAGCGACTTTCCATCGCGCGGGCCCTGGTCCGCCGTCCGGAAATTTATGTGTTTGACGACAGCTTTTCCGCGCTCGACTTTAAAACGGACGCGAAGCTTCGCGCCGCATTGAAAAAAGACACCCAGAAAGCCACCGTCATAATTGTCGCGCAGCGCGTCGGAACCGTTATGGACGCCGACCGGATCATAGTTCTTGACGAAGGTTCGGTCGCGGGAATCGGCACTCACAGCGAGCTGCTGAAAAGCTGCGGCGTTTATCGAGAAATCGTGGCTTCGCAGCTTTCCGAGGAGGAATTGGCATGAGCGAAAATCGGAATAACACCAGCCCGGCGGAAAGGCCGGGCGCCATGGGGCACAGAGGCGGGCCCGGCGGCTCCATCGGAAGGCCCGTGGAAAAAGCCAAAGACTTTATGGGAACGCTCAAGCGCCTGGTCAAATACCTGAAGCCGCACACCTTTAGACTCGCCGCCGTCGTTCTGTTTGCGCTTTTATCAACCGCTTTCACCGTTCTGGCCCCGAGAATCAGCGGAGACGCGATCAATCAGCTGACCGATGGCTTCATCGCAAAGCACATGATTTCGGAAGTCACCAAAGCACAGGAGTCCATGAGTAAGCCTCTGAAAGCCCGGCTGGATCAAATCGACTCCGCGCGCAGCCAGGCTGAAAATCAGGCTAAAGCGGCGGCGCGCGCGGCGCTGGAGCAGGAGGGAGCTTCTCAGGACCAGATTGCGGCGGCCGAACAGCGGGCCGCGGCAGCCGCGGACAATGCGTTCGACGATAAAATTTCACAGTCCGTTACGCCGCAGGCGCTGAGCGCCATGCGTGAAATGGTAAGCCTTCCCCGCATCAGCGACATTGCCGGCGCGGATGAAAAGGCGGACACCGTCAGCCGGTTCGCCTCACTTGCTAAAAAGCTTCCCCAGTCGGACAGCTCCGTCCAATCGTTCCAGCTCAGCGACGAAGACCTGCAGAAATATCTGGGTGATATCCGCGAGACCAACGGCGTCATTCCGTTTGACGCCATCATCAAAACCCTTCTGTTCCTTTTATTTGTCTATCTTCTCAGCTCGCTTTTCACCTTCCTGATGCGGTATATCATGGCAAGCGTTTCGCAGGTAACGGTGTACAGCCTTCGAAAGGATCTGAACGACAAGCTCGCACGCCTGCCGCTGAAATACTATGACGGACACACCAGCGGCGATATCCTCAGCCGCATGACCAACGATATCGACACGGTTTCAAGCACTCTTCAGCAAAGCATGACCCAGCTGATTCAGTCCGTCTGCCAGATTCTGGGCTATATCATCATGATGCTTCTTTACAGTCCGATTCTGACGCTGATCGTACTGTGCACCCTGCCGCTCTATATCGGCGTGACCATGTTTATCGCCTCCCATTCGCAAAAGTATTACAAGGCGCAGCAAAAACATCTCGGCACGCTCAGCGGACACACCGAGGAAATGTTTACGGGACATATCATTGTAAAAGCGTTCGGGCGTGAAAGGGAGTCCATCGAAACCTTTGAAAAAGTCAACGACGACCTTTACAACGTAGGCTGGAAAGCCCAGTTCATGAGCGGCATTATGTATCCGCTGATGAATTTCGTGAGCAATATCGGCTATGTTCTCGTCTCGGTGGTCGGCGGCATTTTCGTCACGAAAAGCTTTCTGAACATCGGCGACATCACCGCTTTTATCCAGTATTCAAGATCCTTTTCCATGCCGATCATCCAGACGGCGAACATTGCGAATATTATTCAGTCCACCATCGCCTGCGCGGAACGCGTCTTTGAGATTCTTGACGAAGAAGAAGAAATTCCGGACACCGAAGACGCGGTCAAGATCGAACATCCGAAAGGCGATATCCGTTTTGACCATGTAAAATTCCGCTATACCGAATCCGTCCCTCTGATGGAAGACATGAACCTTGATTTCAAACAGGGAGAAACAGTTGCGATCGTCGGCCCGACCGGCGCAGGGAAAACAACGCTCGTGAATCTGCTGATGCGCTTTTACGAAGTCAACGGAGGCGCAATCACGTTTGACGGCGTCGACATCCGGGACATCGCGCGCGGAAATCTGCGGACCATGTTCGGAATGGTTCTTCAGGATACCTGGCTCTTCAACGGTACCATTGAGGAAAACATCGCCTACGGCCGTGAAAACGCGACTCACGAACAGGTTGTCGCGGCGGCAAAGGCCGCTCACGCGGACCACTTTATCCGTTCTCTTCCGGAGGGCTACCGGACGATCCTGAACGAGGAGGCCTCCAATATCTCCCAAGGACAGAAACAGCTTCTCACCATCGCGCGCGCGATTCTCGCGGACCCGACCGTACTGATTCTGGACGAAGCGACCAGCAGTGTCGACACCCGCACGGAGGTTTTGATTCAGAAAGCCATGGGAGTGCTGATGCGCGGCAGGACCAACTTCGTCATCGCGCACCGGCTTTCCACCATCCGCGACGCCCACCTGATTCTCGTCATGAATCACGGAACCATCATCGAAACCGGCAACCATGACGAGCTCATGAAGAAAAATGGATTTTACGCCGACCTTTACAACAGCCAGTTCGTCGGGGCTAATCTGGAATAAGAACAGACGGGTAGCTGCTGCGAAATAGCCTCACCAAAAAACAGGTACAGAAAATGCGTCTTAATCGGGCTTAGCAGCCGTTTTAAGGCGCATTTTTTGCTTTTCGGGTGGGGTTTTGTCCCCTGTAAAAATCAGCGATCTTGTACGGGCGGAACAACCGGCATGACGGAGCCTGCCGTGAATTGCGGCAATCTGCAAATTGCTTTTTCAGCGTTATTCCACTATAATAGCAGCAAAGCAGAAAAAGACAATTCATAAGAGAATTTGTCGAGGGAGGCCCCGCATGCTGATCTTTTTCCTGTCTATGCTGGAAACAGACGAGGACAAAAACAAATTTACGTTGTTGTACGAGAAATATCGAAAACTTATGTTTTATATAGCCAATCAAATTTTAAAGGACGATTATCTCTCTGAAGACGCCGTCCACCAGACATTTCTTAAAATAATTGACAATCTTGAAAAAATCTCTGAGGTTGATTGTCACAAAACCAAGAGCTATATTGTTATAATGGTTAGAAACTGCGCAATCAATCTTTATCGGCAACGAAAAAGCCATCCAACAGTTTCACTGGATGAGGATTTAGAAATTGCCGATGATCAGCCTTTTGCAATAGATGAAGCAGATGCGCTGACAAGATCAGTCGCACGTCTGCCAATAATCTACAAAGATATCCTTACGCTAAAATATGTTCAGGAGT
Source organism: Caproicibacter fermentans (assembly GCF_014303955.1). Taxonomy (NCBI): domain Bacteria; kingdom Bacillati; phylum Bacillota; class Clostridia; order Eubacteriales; family Acutalibacteraceae; genus Caproicibacter; species Caproicibacter fermentans. The sequence continues at coordinate 1,492,638 of NZ_CP060286.1, forward strand.
TTCCAAATGAGGAAATTGCAAGGATGTTAGGAATCTCGGAACCGACTGTCCGAAAGCGATTGGAGCGCGCGAAAGAAAAAATCCAGCAATTTTTGAATGAGGAGACAAGTGGAAATGCCAATTAGCTATTCGGAAGAATCCCTAAAAGTTGCCGTTATAGCAGCTGATCGTCTGTTCGTAGACGCTTTGCCATCCGACGGCGAAATTGATCATGAGTTTTCCAAGCGCTTTACGCGCCGCATGAATAAACTCATACGCACATATAGCTCTGGGAAAGCCAACATAAAGTCGCATATCGGAAGAAAACGGTTGATTGCTATCCTCGCCGCAGTTATTATGGCTTTCTCCATGGCATTGAGTGTGTCCGCTGTGCGGGAATCAATTTATAAATTTGTGTCCCAAGTTTATCAAAAATACACACAGATTTTTTTCAGTCAAACCTCATCGTCCTCTCACATAGAAAGCCTTATTTTTGAAGCTAACATCCCCTCATATATCCCCGACGGTTTCCAATTGGTTCATCAGGAAAAGAATGATATGATGATGCTCGAATATGAGAAAGGCAAAGACTTTATTTCATATGATCAGGAACCGCTTGAAAATGTATCCACCCGTATCAATACGGAAGGCGTCAAAATAGAAAATACTAAACTAAATGGGGCGCCTGCACAATATTATTCCAATAAAGGAATACAGAATCTGATCTGGTACGACGATCATTACATGTACACTGTATCGTCAACATTAGACCGTAAAACAGTCTTCCAAATTGCTGAAAGTATACCCTTGAAAAAAAAAATAAAAAATCCCCATAATTTTTGTCACAAAAAGCCTCTCTAATTTGTCTTTATGTATAGAAGACAAAATTAGGGAGGCTTTCTTATGTTATCTAAAAAAATCATTTCCTTTACAGCGAGTGCTCTAATCGTTTTTTATGCCGCATGTCCTGCTCTGGCTGCCAGTACACCCAGGTCGACTAAGGAATCTTCACCCATACACGTCGATTATGTTTATATCAATAGGGCCAGCAGCACCTTGAGTATTTCTAATGGGACAGCCCATATTTTCGGGTATGTGCAAAGGACAACTTCCGGAAAGAGAATTTATGTGGAATCCACTCTTGAAAGTTACTCCGGCGGTTCTTGGAATGAAGTCGCAAGTTGGTCCGCATCTTCGAGCTCCTATTCGGCATCAGTATCTAAAACCTATAGGGTTTCCGGCGGAACTTATCGCGTCGCAACTTATTACTCTGTGAGCGGCTCGAGTGGTTCGGAGTCAGATACGCTTTATAGTAAAACTGTCTCCTGCTAATTGACTCCTATAAGCAATAGCGCTTTAAGCGCCTACTCATAACAAATGGAAGAAAGCGGTGAGTCCATTGGCTTTAGAATAAGCAATACCTCTTGTCCGCAAAAAACGTGAAATATTTTACAGGGAGAAATGAAAAATGGAAAAACTAAAATTAGCAAAACACGCAGTTGCAAAATCTATTCTTTGCTTGATGATTGTTGGATCTATGGCAGTATCTACAGGAATGAGTGCTTTTGCATCTGGCAACTATAAAGACAGTCGTTACGCAACAAGATATTCCGGTGATGGATCGGATGTTGTTACACCGAGAAGAGCAAAACAAGACAGTACAAAATCTTACATTTATAACGACAAATCCGACTACTATTTTTCTTATGTGAATGTCGTCGGATGTAATAAAACCGGAAACGGAGAATGGTGTACCGATGAATATAACACCTTTGTTGCAAAAGGAAAATCCAAAAAAATCGGAAATACTGTGCGTAAGGACGGATATGATCATGCACGATTAGCCGTCAATCCGGGGCCGCAGAAAGAGCAATACGTTTCTTTTCTGTGGAGTCCTGATAGTATCTAAATATATTTTAATGCCTGTTTAAATTCAAATATGGCCTGTTTTTAACAGGCCATATTGCTCTTTGAAATTGCTCTTTGAAGTGGAGATTTTTATGAATAAGTCAATTAAGGCTATTATGCTTGCTATTATCATAGTTTTAGTAATTCTTATTGTAGTTCCCTTAACGATCAAACTCAATCTTTTACCTTCGGGTAGCAAAGATAATATGTGGAATAAGAGTTTAGATAAAACATCATCAAGTGTCTCTGTTGGTTCTGAGAAAACTCATGAAGATAATACACTCTATCATGTCGGCGATGAAGTAGAAACTGATGGTGCCGTACATAGCTTTAAATATAGAATTAATAAAGTGACTGAGTCAAAATCCAGAAATATTATAAATTTTCCGGTTACTGAAATATGGAATGAAGTAACTGCCGACAGCGAAGGAAATATTACGAACAAATTTTCTTACATTTTATTACAGATTGATATAACAAACATGTTTAATCAAGAACAAGAATTATACTTAAATACAAATAGTTTAGATTTTAGGGATAAAAATGGAACCGCAGGAACTGAAATGTATAGCACAGAACCAGTTGCTATGAATCATAATATTGAAAACTCGAAAAAAAAAGATGCAATGCAGTTTGTTTTTAAGCCAAAGGAACATGTAGCGTTTGAATTAGTTTATATTGCAGAAGATAAATACCTAGATAGCTCATATACAATGGTGTTTAGCATAACAAATGAGTCTGCATCCATGGTTTATGATCCTAAGACTAAAAAATATTTAAATAGTGATGAAGCTAAATTTATTCAAATTCGGCAGGAGGACATAGAAAAAAAGTGAAAAATTTGCTTAAAATTGATTTATATCGTTCTATTTTTAATTGTCAATTTTTATTTGCCTGTCTTTTAGGGTCACTCATTGCAATTTCTAATTTTGTTCAACAAGTTTTCCCTGCTTTTCTTAGAAACAATAGACTTGCGGCATCAAATTTTAGTCAAAATTTGCCACCGGCCAATGTCTTTCAAGTATGGTTAGGAGCAAATCCAGTGGGAATGGAACAATTTTTATATTATCTTTTGCTTCCAATTATTGCAGTGTTACCTTATGCAGATTCATACTTTATAGACAAAAAGACAGGGTATTTAAAAAATTTCCTAATCAGAGTAACAAGAAAAGATTATTTCATTTCTCGTTATATTGCTGCCTTTATAAGCGGCGGTCTTGCATTCTCAATCCCATTACTTATAAACTTTTTGGTAACGAATCTTCTTTTGCCATCAATGGCTCCAGATCCATATTATTCAAGTATTGGTGAAACAAGTATGTGGAATACCCTCTATTATTCAGAACCAATATTTTATACTTTACTATTCATTATTATGGCCTTCCTTTTTAGCGGGGCATTTTCAACTATTTCACTGTTAATCAGTGATTTTGTAGAGCACCGCTTTATTGTTGTGATTTTTCCATTTTTATTATATATAGCTTTCTTTTCAATTATGACTTATATTAGTACAAACTCGCAAATGTTGGCTTGGATTCCTGAGTACTTTTTAACCCCATCATTTCCATATGCGAATTTCAAGATTGTTTTATTGGAATTTATGATTTTATTGCTCGGTACTTTCTTAGGAGTCGTTTGGAAAGGAATAAAGCGCGATGCTTTGGATTAAGGATTTTTTTAGAAAACTCAATTTAAACATAAATCTTCTTATGATCATAGTAAGCTTAGATATCTTATTAATTTTATTGGATATTGGAAACCTTTCTAATCTTGTCCTTAAAAATAACAGTTGTATATCTTTGGCAGATTGTCTCATTGCCTCCTCAAACAATTTTATATTTGCACTATGTTACATTCCTTTGCAGCTTTTCTTTATTCAAAATTTGATGAAATATGAGCTTGATACAAATTTTGTTTTACGAAATTCAAATAAGCACAATTTATGGAATAAGATGTGTATAAAAATACTGCTAGTTTCTATCCTTTTTATTTTACTACTATCGCTTTTCACTTGTTTCATAGGGAGTTTCTATTCAGTTAGTTGTATCAATTGGATTTCTAAGACCAGCTATTATTACAGCGTAATTCTGCGCATAAATTATAGTACGCAATTTCATCAGGTCTTAATTCGATTTTTTTTAATAAATATCTTAAGAGCATTATGTACAGGGATAGTATTTGAATTGATCGTATGGATGTCCAATAAAAGCATTATCGCTTGGTTGGTTGTACTAACTTTTAATTGCTTTTCTGTCTTCTTTCCGAACTGGTCTTTTCTATATGGAGAAACCATGTCTCTTCAATATACTTCTTGGCTTGGAGATTATAACTATATAAATTTATTACCTATTATCCTATTTCTTTTGAGTGTTTATTTACTCGGTTATATTATGAGTAGTCGAAAGGAATTTATAGATGAAAAGAAATAAATATTCATTTTTTTATCTTTTAAAATACGATTTTTTAGTTGGAGTTATATTATCTTGGAAAAAATATTTTGTAACAGCTTGCATTTTTATTATATCAGCACTATTTTTTAATCAAGCAATATCTGTTCATTTTTTAAATATAAAAGTTGGTTTTCTTGACTATATCATAGAAATATTCAAAGGTGTTCCGATATATATTCCTAGCTCTTACAAGACGTTTTCTATTCCAGGTATATGGATTTTATTATTTTTATATTTCTTTTATATGTTTAATTGCTATCCATTATCGGATATACACTCTTATGGACAACAAGTTTTATTACGTTCACAAAAGCGGATTTATTGGTGGTTAAGTAAGTGCCTGTGGCTAGCTATTGGTATTTTTATTTTTTATGTAATTGGTTACTTCATCTTGCTTTTGTTTACACTAGGTACAGGTCACACCTTTTTTGAAATGAATCACGAAGTGAATGCAGCCGTAACAAAAATTAATACTAGCAATGCTCGGACACAAGATATTTTTTATGTAGGGATTCTACTTCCTTTTATTGTGTCAATGGCTATTGCTTTCATCCAGTTAATTATTTCATTTATAACAGATAGTTTAATTTTTGGATATATTGCAATAATTATTTTATTGGTCGCTTCAGCTTACAAATGTCATCCACTTTTGCTCGGTAATTATTTAATGCTTAACCGAAATAATCTTTTCATTTCAGATGGAGTTTCGGCAAATACAGGCATTATTATTAGCATTATATGCATTGCATTATCCATCGCTATTGGAGCTAAAAAAATACAACACTATGATGTTATGGCTTCAAAAAAATGATAGAAGGGAGTCTCGATATGTATATTAAAATTAAAAACTATACAAAACTTATTGAGCACAAACAGATTTTACATGATATTAACCTTTCTCTGGAGTCAGGACATATATATGGACTTAAAGGGAAAAATGGCTCCGGGAAAACAATGCTTATGCGTGCCATTTGCGGATTGATTCTACCAACTAGTGGTGAAATTAATATCAACGGAGATATCTTGGGTACGCAAATTTCATTTCCTAAAAGTATTGGTGCATTAATAGAATCACCTGGATTTATTGATGCATATTCAGGATTTAAAAATTTAAAGCTTTTAGCTGAAATTAAAAATATTATTTCAGCGCAAGATATTGCTGATACTATGTTATCTTTAAGATTAGATCCTTATGACAAAAAGAAATTCAAAAAATATTCTCTAGGAATGAAGCAAAAGCTAGGAATCGCTGCTGCAATTATGGAAGAACCAGACATTATTATACTTGATGAACCAATCAATGCATTGGATGAAGAAAGTGTTCAAATAGTAAAAGAGCTTTTAATAAGTTTAAAAAATGATGGAAAACTAATTTTAATTTCTTGCCACGATAAGGATGAACTAGAATTTTTATCCGACCAAATTTATGAAATTGAATCAGGCGAAATTAAAAATTTCTATAAGGTAGATGCTATATGAAAATAAAAAGGAAATTTCTTTTTCTTTGCGTAGCACTGATGATTGCTTGTTTATATAGAATCCAATTCAATAATATCAATCACAAATACCCCCCTGCACAACTTATTTCTTATGCTAAAGATCAAACAGTCTCTTATGATGGGTTTAGCTTGAAAGTTTTAAGTACAGAATTTTTTAATGAAAACGATCTAAAGAAAAACAATAAGGAATTATATGAAAATATTTATATAGAAAACGAAGAAATAAAAGCAATTGTTGTTGACATACAAATTACCAACAATAATAAACAAAATGCTGAAATTGATATCTCTGATGCCTGGTTACAATCTAATTACTGGGTTAATGGAATCGTAATGAATGCGTTCGTTGCAATAAATCCAGCGGGAACTTCTTTACATCCAAAATTAAAGTCAGGAGAAACTGTGAGACTAAAATTACCGTATACAATGATTCCTGCTCATTTTAAAGAAATGGATTGGAATCATGTTCAAAACAGGAAGTATGATTTGATTTTAACTTTTTATCCAATCAAGAGAGCGTTAGCGCTAAATTAGTGTAGAACCAAGCTTTAGGCTAAGATTTCACAACATGCTATAATTGGATAAAAAATTATTATCTGAATTCGCTATATCCAAATTAGTAATATCATACTAAAACGTTCGATTTGCATATTATATGCTTTACTGAATTTTTCAACAAACTAAAACGGCCGACAGGCAAGGGCGCAACGCAGCAGGGTCTAACGTGTTTTTTTAAGCGCCATGACAGAATGTGCAATAGCCATGAATACAGCACGATTTCGGGGATGAGTAAATAAAGCGTCTGTACTTCTGTACTTAGGAGTTTTATTCATCCAGAAAATGCAAGGATTATGTCTATGCGATATAATCCTTGCATTAAGTGCTTTACAGATGGCTATTTCAACTTTTTTCTCATTGTTTTTGGAGGACAATTACATGAAAATTAAGGCAAAAACCACACCGAAAAAAAGTATGATCCGAATAGTTGTGTTAGTGCTTGCCGTTTTAATTGCCTTTCCTTTTTTGTATCCGGTAGTCGCCCCATATAAAAGCGTTGAACAGATGAAAGATTATCACGGCATCACTACCGGTACAATTGTTTCCGTTACCGTATCAAACATGGGGATAACCGGCACGAAAACGACCGATTCGGAAATTCTTGAGCAATGGAACAGCTTTATCAAGGAAGCAAAATATAAGCCAAAATGTATTTTTATTTGTGGGACCAAGCCCAATTGGGTTAAAATCGTGATGTCAACCGGAGAAAAATATTTTTTCGAACGGTGGCCATATTTTGAAAACGGGCATTACCTTTACCAGTTCGATGATCCCGAATCCGCAAAAAAGCTGTTTGATCTCGTACTACATGACCCAAAGGGAATCGACGATTCATGGAAATAGAAAATTAACGATTGATATTACAGGTGAATTTTATGCAGCGTAGTAAAAAGGTAGTCGGGATCGCAATACTCTCATTGATTTTAATGGGCTTATTTTTCATCATATATTACTTTCATCAGCCACAAATATCAATTACAATTTATAATCATACAAATTGCGACATCAGCAACCTAAAAATAGCTTATCACCACAATGAAAAAGACCTAGAAATTCCGACAATACAAAAAGGATCTAAGTATCGAGTGGGAATTACCCCAAATGAAGAATTTATTGAAAATTCCATGTGGATTTTTTGTTTTGATAAAGAGGGTAATAAGCACGAAAAACAGTTATTGGATATTTTGAGAAAGGATACCGCGTTAACGCCAATGTCATTATAGAATCGATTAATAATGATGGAATTATCACTTTTAAAAGTCAATAAGTAATTCATCCTCCGGCAAGGGGTGCTGCAAAGAAAGAACCGCCCTCCACAGCGAAGGGCGGTTCCACTATTGATGAAAGTGCACGGAAAAGTTGCATTTGTCCCCCCGCGTGTAAGAACGCGAGTATTCGATCACGCGATCGTTCTCATCATAGCTGACACAGGTAAACAGCAGCACGGCGAGCCCCGGGTCGATGTTCAGCATCCGCGCGTCGCTCGCCTCCGGCTCCGCGATATCCAGCGTCTGCCAGGCGCGCTTCAAATGAATCCCGTAAAAATCGTACACCTCGTACAGGCTGAAAACCGAGAGATCGATCCCCTCGAGCTTCGGCACCACATCGTGAGGCACCAAAATTTCCTCCAGGGAGATCGGCTCCCCTTCGGCAAGCCCGAGGCGTCTGATGTAGTACAGCATATCCTCGGGCTCGATCCCGAAGATATGGGCGTATTTGATCCCCGCGCGTCTTTGGGTCTTCACCAGTATCTTTGTTCCCGGCCTCGCATGCTTTTCGCGCATCGTCTGACGAAATCCGCCGAGGGTTTCCAGGTCACGCTCGATCTTGCTGCCGACCACATAAACGCCCTTCCCCTGAACGCGCTTCAGCATTCCTTCGCCGACCAGCGCGTCGATGGCATTGCGAACCGTCAGGCGGTTGATCCCGTAGAAATCCGCCAGCTCGTTTTCAGAGGGGATCGCCATTCCGGGCAGATATTCGCCCTCTTCAATTTTAGAGCGCACCACTTCTCTCAGCTGTAAATAGATCGGCGCGTGGTAATCAATCACATGATCATTGGACAAAGCGAATCAACTCCCGATTTTCCTCCCGGAGAAAATCACCATGCGCCATGATATTCCAGCGTGACGCTGCTGTTCGCGGCGCCCATGCGCATGCATTCCCCGATCGGTTTTTTTTGTAAAATACCGCGCAGGAACCCGGCGATATAGCTGTCGCCGGCGCCCATGGTGTCGACCACTCTGCATGGAACGATTCCGCCAACGGTAAAGTCCCTGCCGTCAAAAGCGACGCTGCCGTCTTCCCCAAGGGTGACCACAACGACTTTCGGGCCCCTCGCGTGCATTTTTTTCATCTGTTCGCGCAACTCGGACGTATCCCCGTCGTCGGAAGCATAGAATAGATAATCGACACTGGCGATGGCGGCGTCCACAGCCGGATCCTCCGGTCTTGTGGCACAGTCAAACGCAACGGGAACCCCGCGCGTCTTGATCTTCCAGAGGTCATGTTCCACCATGCCCCAAAGACCGGTCACAACCAGGTCGTGTCCGCACAAAAAGTCGATGTCCTCCTCCGTCAGCCGAAACTGAGAAAGGACGCCTTCCTCATACTCCCCAAACACGCGCTCTCCATCGACCAGCTCAACATGCGTAATCGCCGTGCCGCCTTCCAGCACCTTAACGTGGGAGGTATCCACTCCTTTGCCGCGGATGGAATCCACCATCAGTTTTCCATAAGAATCCGTCCCGACCGCCCCGGTGTAAGAGGCCTGACCGCCCAGACGGACAAAATAAACGGCGACGTTGACCGGGTTCCCCCCGGGGTACGCTTTGCCGAGATTTTCATAAACATCCATACAATTGTCGCCGACTGCAGCTAATCTCATTAAAAACTCAATCTCCTTCCGTAAGAAGACAGAGCGATCGTATCATCTCAACAGAACGCTTGCAAAGCGAATATACTCGGAACGGGCAATCGATTTAAAATACTCCACCGGCACATTGTTCTCATCCGAAACCACGCCTGTCTGGTACAGGACGGGCACGCCCTCCGGGATTCCCAGAAAAGCGGCTTCTTCCTCGTCCGTATAGGTCACGTTCAGCTTCTCTTCCCCGTGGATGATCTTAATATTGAAATGCTCCTGCAGCACGCTGTACAGCGACAGCTTTGAAAAATCGTAATTCTCAATGCCCTGCAGCCGCCGGGCGTCCAAATACGCCGTCTCCATCAAAACCGGTTCATCCTCCAGAAGCCGCACACGGATCAGTTCGAACATCCTGTGTCCCAGAGGCAGCTTCATCTTCTGCGAAATTTGTTTGCTTGCTTCGCGGAATCCGGCGCGAATAAGCCGCGTTCCGGGCGTCCGCCCGGCCGCCCGCGCGGCGCTGCCAAAGCCCTCGGCATCCTGAAGGTTGCGCACCAGCTTCTGCGGTGCCACAAACGTCCCGGAACCCACGCGGTTGTAAAGCACGCCCTCCGCCACAAGGCGGCGGATCGCACTGCGAAGCGTCGTGCGGTTAAACCCCCACATGGCGCACATGTCCCGCTCCGACGGCAGCTTTTGGTTCGCTTCAAATCTGTTTTCAATTATATAACACTCTATCTTTTCCGCCGCCTCATCACACGGGCGGCTGCGGTATTCGCTCGTCATCGCAGATCCCCCATGGCAGATTTTCAGCCTTTTCTTAATAAGACAGTATAGCATATCATTCCATTTTACACAAGTACGGCAGGAACGACAGCAATCCGCCAGGGGGGCGCTGCACGACGGTGCGTCCTGGTAAAAATCCTTTCGCCCGCAGGACGGTCTACTTAACGTCAGTATCCGTGCCCGCCACGTTTTTCCGGTTCCGCTTGTCCCAAAAATGGTAAACCGGAAGCCCGGTGCCTACGGCGATCGCCGCGCAGACAAGACCTGCGACCGGCGCCCAGACAAAGGTGGAAACAATCAGCGTTCCCGTCATGAACATGGCGATTCCGGCCATCAGGTACCCCGCAGGCATCCTCCACAGAGGTTTATAGTGCTCTTTTCTGCGAAGCACAAAAATGGTGCCGAAGGTCAGGAAGTTTTTCAGCAAAGCCACCAGCGTAAAGTAACCGAGCAGGTCGGAGAGCGAGGACGCGAAAATCAGGACGATGGCGACCGCGCACTGCACCAGAATGGAAAAATAGGGCGTTTCGTATTTCGGGTGTACTTTCGCAAAGGATTTAAAAAACAGGCCGTCCTTCGCCATCGCATATTCAATGCGGGGCTGGAACATAATACAGCTGGACAGCGACCCTATAATGACAACGATTGCCATCACGGCTGTGACCGTGCCGGCTGCGCTGCCGATTTCAGGCAGCTTGGAGGCCAGAAGGGCGATCGGCGCGTCGGAAGACGCCAGCTCCTGTACCGACAGCATTCCGGAGGAGACAAACGTCAGCCCTACGTAAATGACCACAACGACAACAGCCGTAAGAATCAGGCCCATGGGTATGTTTTTCTTCGGGTTCTTGATCTCTCCGGACATGTAACAGGGAGCCGCCATTCCGTCAAAGGACCATGTGGTCGCCGAAACGCCGGCCAGAAGGGCCGCAATCCCGACGGGCGCGCCTGCCATCGGCGCGGCGGACATCAGCATGTCGCCCCGCAGGAAGAACAGGCCGATCCCGATGATCAGGGCGAACGGAAGAATCTTCAGCGCGGTGATAAAGGTCTGGAACGCGCCGCCGCCTTCCACGCTGCGCAGGTGAATCAACATGAAAACAAGGACGAGAGCCACGGCGATGAACTTGAGGGCCAGACCTCCGACCGGAACAAAATACGCGAGATAATTCGCGATCGCAATCGCCATGATCGAGATGGACGGCGGATCCGTGGCCCAGAAGCTGATCCATCCGCACAGAAACGCCAGCGGGCGCGAACCCGCCTCCCGAAAATAAACATACTGGCCGCCGTCTTCCGGGAACGCCGTGGCAAGCTCCGCATAGCAGAGGTTTGCCGGGATCTGGACCAGGCCGCCGATGAGAAACGCCAGCACCAGGAACAGGGAGCTGCCCGCTGCGCCCGCCACTTCATTCAGGGATGAAAAAATGCCGGAGCCGACCGTTGTGCCCACGCCGAGCGCGATGACCGCGCTGAGTCCGAGTTTTCGCTTCAGATCTCCGCCCGCAGTGGTGGTTCCCGCCTTTTCGGAATCAGACATAATAGATTCTCCTTTCCAATTTAAAAAACATGGTATTGCCGTCAGACAGGCTTTCCGACCGCTCGAAAAGCCCTTGCATCTTTAGTACATAACATATTGTTTATTCCATACCACTTCGTCTATAATAGTATCACAGTTAACAAATCAAATCAATAATAATTAAAAAAATAAAACATTTATACTAAAATATGTATGTTTACACGAAATATTTTCTAAAATATCGTCGATTTACCGAATCAATCCTTTTATATACATATATTTTACTAGTTTTATAAGTCCAATATGACCAATTTTTTGTTTTTTGATACAAAAATAACAGGATATCCGGCAAATTGGTAGTATTAACCGGATATCCTGTTGTCAAAATCGCCTTATCCGACAATCTGGACCCGTATGGTCCGCTGAGAAGGCCCGTCAAACTCGCAAAAATAAATATCTTGTGCGCCTCCGCGTACCATTTTCCCGTTTTCAATGAAAAAATGGCAGTGATTTCCCGTTATATGGGATTTCAGGTGTCCCGTCGGATTCCCGGCCGTGGAGCCATAGTCCTTCAGCATGCGCGCATGGGCGTACGGCCGGTCCTCCGGGACAAGCCTCGCCAGAAACTGTTCAAGGTCGCTTTCAAGGCATTCCAGCGATTCGTTCACGGCAATTCCCGTCGTTGTGTGCATGGAAAGCACCGTGACCATGCCGTCTTTCACGCCGCTCTCGGCAACCGCCCGTTCCACACGGTCCGTAATCAGGACAAATTGGTTGTAGCGCTCAGTGAGCACCTGGAACGACATCGTCTTGACCGTCATTCTTTGATCCCCTTTCCTTCATACGCTTCCGCCGAGAAATTCAACCGCGTTGCCGCCCCGGATCAGGTCCAGCGTGCTGTCGCGCAGGCCAAGGCGCCCGATCGCCTCCGCCATGCGAATCTGCTCGAATCTGGGATTGTTGCTTCCGAACATCACCTGATGCCTCAGGCTGCGGTCCAGCCAGGTCAGGGGAATTTCTTCGGTAAACAGCCTTTTGTAAAACTCCCGAGCGCTGTCAAAGTACAGCGCGCCCGTGTCTGCGTAAAGATTCGGGTACTTGACCAGCAGCATCGCGGTCTCCCGCACCCAAGGCCAGCCGAAATGCGCCAGACAGAGGCGCAGCTTCGGCCTTTTGTAAGCCAGCTCTTCAAATTCGATCGGGCGGGAATATTTCGAGAGCGTGTCCGGCTCCCAGGAAAGGCCGCTGTGAAAAACGATGGGCCGTCCGTATCTTTCGCAGATATCGTAAACCGGCGCCAGGCGGGGGTCGGAGGGATAAAAATGCTGACGGGACGGATGCAGCTTCAGGCCGCGCAGCCCAAGGTCGGCAAACGCATGCTCCAGCCGCTGCGCCGCCCCGTCGAGGAACGGATCCACGCTCGCAAACCCGATAAACCTTCCGCTCGCGAGATCAACCAGCTTTTTGATCTCCTCATTGGTCACGACGGCGGTCCCCGTTTGGGTTGTGTAATCCTGCGGAAGCAGGCAGAGCCTGTCCAGCCCGGCACAATCCATCTGATGAAAGACGTGTTCCAGCGGAGCCGTTCCGTTCCGGTGGATGTTCAGTACGTTATGGCGCATTTCCTCACGCACCGGGTCTTCGTTGATCGGCTCAAAAAAAGCCGGATGCACGTGCATGTCGATAAACAAAGCGCACACTTCCTTTCGCATTGATCCCGTTAAAGCCGCCCGGCCTGTCACCAGCCGGCCTGCTCCATCATCGCGCGGACATTCCGGACGGCCCGGCGCGCGTACAGGCGGGGCTCGTTGATATAACCGAGGACCAGCTCCAGCGTCGCGGTTCCCTCATAACCGAAATCCTTCAGCTCCTGAAACAGCTCCGGCATGGGGATGGAACCTTCGCCCGGCATGATGTGGCTGTCCGTCCCCTGCTCGCCGTCGATGATGTGCATATGGTACATTTTTCCCCCGAGCTTTTCCAGATACGCCATGATGCTTTCATGCTGAACAAACGGCGGCACGATGTCGCACATTCCGACAAGAAAAGGGGAATCGATGCGCCGGAACAGCTCCAGCAGGTCATTTGCGCTTTTAAACGCATTGGATTCATACGGGGTCAGCGGCTCCACCACGAGGCGGACTCCGACTTTTTCCGCATATTCGGTCAGTTCCCTCAAGGTGCGGGTCATACGGTCCCAGATCTCCTCGTAGGTGGCGAGGTACCCCGCGTGCGCGGGAGAAACCAGCATGTAGTCCGCCCCCATTTTCTTCGCCATATCAAGGCTCAGCTTCAGGTAATTCACCGCGTCCTCGCGCTGCGCTTCGCTTCCGATCATAAAATTGTAAGGGTACGCGTTATGTTCCGGCGTATAACCGAGCACGGGCATCTCATATTTTTCAATCAGCCGGTTCAGCCCGCGGATATCCCCGGACGCAAGGTCTGGGGCGAAGGCGTGCGGGCGGCCGCCCCAAAGCTCGATATAATCATAGCCGAATCGCTTGGCGTCAAGAAAACAGTCCTCCAAAGGGTTGCGCTGATAGCCGGAGGTAAACAGTCCCAGCTTCATAAGTTATCTCTCCTCGTATAATTGTTTTTGCGGGAAAAATCAAAGGCGTTCCTGCTTGGTCGCCGGTCTGAAATGACAGTGGGCAGGTTTTCCGATACCCGTGATATAATTGTCGTGAATCGGCAGGGTCAAGTTCTTTCGCTCCTTTTTTATCTCTTTTCAAAATTAACGCAGAGGTCCGTCCAGGGTTCAAAGACTCCTACAACTTCCGAGGCGACGCGCGCGCCGGTTTCCAGACATTCCGGGACAAAGCGCCCGCGCAGAGCACCGGACAAAAAGCCCGCGATAAAGCTGTCGCCCGCGCCCACCGTGTTGACGACTTTCGCGGGAAAAACGGGACCGTCGTAAAAATCCCTTCCATCCCACGCAAGGCTTCCCTTTTCGCCGAACGTAGCCACCGCGATCCTCATCCCGCGGTTCACCTTGTCCTTCAGGAAAGCCTCGATGAACGGATCCCGCGCCTTGTGGTACGAATAAAATCCGTAGTCCACGTAAGGCAGCGTCGTTTCCACCAGCGGATGGTCCAGCCGGTCCGCGTAGTCGAAACTGACCGGAACGCCGCGCGAATGAATCGCGGGAAGCGCTGCTTCGGCCTTTCCCCAGAGCGCCGTATGCACCAAGTCGTGCTCCGACGCGAACGCGATGTCGTCCTCGTCAAATGTGATCGTCTCCAAAACACCCTCCGCATACTCCCCGTGCACGCGGTCCGTTCCGTCCATCTCCATGTAAGTGACAGCCGTCGGTCCGTCGGCGGTCTTTAAATGACTGGTATCAATCCCTTCCTTCCTCAGCGTCTCAAGCATCCATCGTCCGTTGTCGTCGTTTCCCGTCGTACTGATGATGGAAACCGGGATGCCGAGCTTTCGCAGGTTCACCCCTGTATCCACCGCGTTCCCCGTCGGGTATTTTTTTCCCAGGCGTTCGTACAGGTCAATACAGTTATCACCCATTGCAGCTACTTTCATCTTAAAAACCTCCCATCGTTTGAAGCAGTATGGAAACGGTTTCCGATGAAACAAATGCTTCGTTAGTTTTTATATATGTGTTCTATATAAACATACCATTTATGCCATGATCATAGCACTATTTTTACAAGATTGTCAATATTACGGTTATAATAATATAATTTTTATAGATTACAACAAAATACCTTGCTTATATTTAGGAAAAATCTCCTATATCCATTCTTATATGTTTTAAATATAAATACAGTTAAACCAATTTTTGACGATCTTTCTCTAAAAATTTAATATGTTGTCTAAATATTCTCGTTTCAGTTGTAAAACTTGCTGAAATTCACCCTCATAGCGTATTTTGCATTGCGCCGTCAGATGATCTGTGCTATATTTGATTGGTATGTAATATATCACATCTTATACATAACACCCATCCGCTTCTTTTGTCCGTTCTGCGCCGGGGAAAAACCGCGCCTCCCGCAGATGTCACCGTTTCCAGTTTTTTGTGAGGAGTGTTATACTATGTTGAAAGCTTCTGATCTTCTGCTCCGTTCCAACGCCGTCTTTACCGGCAGCGGCGAAAGACCCCGTCCGGGCTTCGTCGCCGTTGCCGGCAACCGGATTGCCGCCGTCGGCGGGGGGACGGCTCCGATTTCGCCGGCCCGTCCACATGGATCTACGAACTGGGGGACAGGCTGATCTGTCCCGGCTTCTGCGATACGCACTGCTTTTTCACCGGCTATCTGCTGACGCAGTCGGGGGCTCTGCTCTCCGACGCGCGGACGGCGGACGAAGTGATCCGCATGGCGAAATCGAGCCCGGGCGCGCTTGCCTGCGGGGGAGCCCTGATCCTCGGCCGCGGCGTGCGCCCGGAAATCGGCCCGCCGAAAAAAGAGGTGATGGACGAGACGTTCGGCGAAACTCCCGCCGTCCTGTTTGTAAGCGGCGGCGACTCCTGCTGGATGAACTCCGCGGCGGAAACTACCTACGGCTTCCCTCCGGACGCCTGCTGGTCCGAAAACTGCTGGCGGCTGCTGCGCGCGCTGTTAAAGGACCAGGAACGCTCCGTCCCCGCTTTCCGGAATTATCTTACCATGCTCAACGCCAGGGGCGTGACCTCCGTCAAGGAAATGGGATTCGACGATTTTTACGGCTTTCCGGACGCGCTCGGACAGTTGGAGCAGGAGGACGCGCTTTCCATGCGCGTGCATTTTATGAGCCAGCCCGTCGGCGCGCCGATGAACCTGGAATACGGCAAGGCCATGCGCAGCCGTTTTTCGGGCGGCTTCGTCCGCTTTTCCGGCTACAATCAAATGACGGACGGCTCCATCAGCCAGCTGGAAGCGGAAATGAAGGAGCCTTATCTCTGCGCGGACACATGCTGCGCGAAGAAAATCGACTGGGCGGGGCTTGAGGCAGACACGCTGGCGGCCGACGCCGAAGGCTTTCGGTATTCGCTCCACGCTCAGGGCGACGCGGCCATCTGCAAAACGCTGGATATCTTTGAAAAATGCCGTCGCGGACCGGACGGCAAAGTCCTGAACCGCCACGCGATGACGGACCTGGAATGCAGCGATCCGGCCGATCTGGAGCGCATGGGGCGTCTGGGCGTCACGGCGGAGGTTTACCCGCAGATCATGTCGATCGCGGACCGCGCGGGCAAGCTTGCCATGATCCGGGAAAAGATCGGCACGGAACGCGGGCGCAACTACTGGAACCGCCGGAAAATGCAGGACAGCGGCGTCGTCCTCTCGTGCGCCACGGACCTGCCCCTCCTGGTCGACAACATACCCGAGTCGGTCTACCACTCGGTGTACGGGCTGTTCCCGGAGGGCGGCGAGCCGTTCAATCGGCAAAACACGCTGACGGTGGGCGAGCTGCTGACCGCGTGGACGCGCGGCGGGCAATACAACCTCGGCCGCGAAACGGAGCTTGGCACGCTGGAGGCCGGAAAGCTGGCCGATATTGCCGTTCTGGATACCAATCTGTTCCAAGCCCCGCCCGATGAGGCGCGCGCCGCGCAGGTATGCCTCACCCTTGTGGACGGACAGGTCGTATGGGATTCTCTGCGCTGAGCCCCTTGGGCGGAAAAGCAATACAGGGAGGAAAACAAATTTGCAACCGTACTACGCGGGGGTGGCTTTCCCTGCTGGCGCCGATCCTCGCAATCACTCTGGCTCTCTTCACAAAAGAAGTGATCACTTCTCTGATGGTGGGCATTTTATCCGGCACGTTTCTCTATGCTCTGGGGACGGGCCTCAATCCGCTGGCCGGAACCGTTGAAACCGCATTTGCGGTCATGGTGGACAAGGCCGATTTGTACATTATCATATTCTGCTGCCTGCTGGGGTCGCTGGTCTCCGTTGCGTCGCTCGCCGGCGGAAGCGGCGCTTACGGACGGTGGGCAACTTCCAAAATCCGTTCGAAGCGGGCCGCGCTTCTGTCGACAAGCCTGCTGGGCATTCTGATTTTCATCGACGATTACTTTAACTGCCTGACGGTCGGCACAGTGATGAAGCCCGTCACGGACAAATACCGTGTGTCACGGGCGAAACTGGCGTACATCATCGACTCGACGGCGGCGCCGGTCTGCATCATCGCACCCGTTTCGTCCTGGGCCGCCGCAGTTGGGAGCAACCTTCGTTCCACCGGGCGCTTCGACAGCGATTTTTCCGCGTTTCTGGCCGCGATTCCATTTAACCTGTACGCGATCCTGTCGCTTGTGATGGTGGGGACGATGTGCCTGAAAGACCTGGACTTCGGGCCGATGGCCGAGCGGGAAGCCATGGCGCGCGCTGGCGAGCTGGGCGCGGTGGAATCCCCGGAAGAAGCCGGGGCCAGCGCATCCGGCCGGGGAACCGTCGCCGACATGCTGCTGCCGGTCGGCGCCTTGATTATTTTTTCCGTCGCCGGTATGCTCTACAACGGCGGCTACTGGGGCGCCGACCCGGCCTATCGCCACAGCATTGGCGCCGCATTCGGCAATTGCACGGCCGCATCCGCGCTGACATGGGGATGCTTTGGCGCGCTGGCCGTTTCAGCCGCCCTGTTTCTTCCGCGCCGTTTGATGACGTTTCAGGATTTCATGCGGGGCGTCACGGACGGCATTAAAACGATGGTGCCCGCCTGCACCATCCTTCTGCTGGCCTGGACGATCAGCGGCGTGTGCCGCGACCTGCTGCAAACCGCGGAATTTGTCAAAAACGCGTTCGGCGGCTCTATTCCGGGCGAACTGCTTCCGGCGCTGATCTTCGTGACCGCCGCATTCCTCAGCTTTTCCACGGGCACGGCCTGGGGAACCTTCGGGATTCTGATCCCCATCGTCGTCCCAATCGCGGAAGCCGTCGCGCCGGCCCTGCTGGTCGTATCGCTCTCCGCGACTCTGGCGGGAAGCGTATTCGGGGACCACTGCTCCCCGATTTCGGACACGACGATTCTCTCTTCCACAGGGGCGGGCTGCCCGCACATGGATCACGTCTCCACTCAGATGCCCTACGCCGTTCTGGTGGCGTCCTGCTGCATTGCCGGCTACCTTGTGGCCGGGTTTACAAACGCCAACGTATGGCTGACCCTCGGCACAGGCCTTTTTCTGCTTTTGGCAGCCATCGCGTTCCTTCACCGCAGGGCGTCGGGGTTAAAGACCGGACGCGGGCGGACGGGCTGAACCTGTCTGATGAAGAGCCGGGCAACGAAAGTTTTTACCATTCCGGATTAAAAATGCGCCCAGAATCGGAACGACCGATTCGAGGCGCATTTTGTTTGACTCAGGCTTTCTCCTTCCCCGTTCGAGCTTCGTTTCTAAGAGGAGCGGAGAGCTGGGATCAGTAATCCAGTCTGCGGTAATAGCGGCGAATCTCCATCGGGTGCCGGTTGATCAGCTCAAGATACGCGTCGATTCGCTGCGTGACTGCGTGCATAACAAGGTGGGAGATATACCCGCGGAACTCCGGGCTGATCCCTGTCAGCTGAAATTTTTTGGTATCAATCACAGTGTAATTGCCGCAGATGCGAGGCAAAAAGTTTGCAACGCGCTCCGCAAGCGGGCGCTCCGCGTCCTCGCCCACGAACACGGTTACCGGAGTGTCGCGGTCTACAATTTCCAGCATCCCGTGGAAAAATTCCGCCGCGTGGATCGACTTGGTGCGGATCCAGTGCTGCTCCTCCCAATAACACATGGCATAGGAATAGGTTGCGCCGTACTGTGCGCCCGCGCCTACAAAATAATGAATGGCGTCGTCCTTATGCGCTTCGGCGAAATTCCGGCCAAATTCATCGGACTCCTTCTCCACATCCGCCAGGGCCTGCGGCAGATACCGCTCCATCTCGGCATAATACCTGTCGTAGTCGGAAAAGTCTCCGTTATTTTTCATAAAACGGTCCGCGACCATGAAAAACTTCAGCTGTTCGTTGGCGGGATACGCAACTTCATAGTCAACCATCTTCGCAAGCTCGGCTGTTTTCACATCGACAAAACCGATGACGCACGCGCCGTGCTCTTTGGCTTTTTTCACAGCCTCTACCATTTCCTCCGTGCAGCCCGTCACCGAGGAAATTACCACAACGGACTTTTCTCCGATGCGGCGGTTCCCCGTGGTTGTGTACACGGCGGCGTTTTCCACAAAAGCCGGTACGGAGCTCATGCTTTTGATATGATTCACGGCCTGCAGGGCGGAAGCGTAGGTTCCGCCGATGCCGATATAATAAACACCGTCGTACCCTTTTTCGCAAATGGAATCCACGATTTTTTCAACTTTGCCGCGCAGGGCCAGCGCCCCCGCCACACTTTCAATCTGTTTCTGCTCGTCAAATTTTAGCACAAAATCAATCCTTTCTAAAAGTGAAAGCTAAAATGGTATAAATAAGTCGACAGGTTGTTGCTTGCACCTTTATTATAAAGAAGAACGCCGACAAAATCAATGTACAAGTTATACTAAAAACTAGTCCAAAATTTATCTACGGCTATTCCCGAGCGGTTTTTCGGGAATCCTCGGCTGATTTGGCCCCTCTTACACAGACTTGTTTTTGACATAATTGGAGATATAAACAGAAAACGTATGCTGAAAACAGTGCTGTTGGTTGTTTCCTCCGTTCCGGCGTCTTTCACCACTTGTTCCTATCTTACCGCTTTACAGCAAAAAAGCCCAGCTTTCGCTGGACTTTTTCAACAGTCTGGAGCGATGCGAAATGAAACCTCGCACTGCTTTTCGCCGGTTTAGGGAATTATCACCACGCGGCGACCTGACCGTCCGCGCGTGATTCGCTTCCGCCCGTCAAGACTCCGTCCTGATCTCTCCAGATAATCTGCCCCCTGCCGAATTCGGTCGGTTCCGCCGCAATGCTGACCTCATGTCCGCGCTCCGAAAGTTCCCGGACCAGATGATCGGGAAAGTCGCGCTCCACCTCAACTTTTTTTCCGCCGAGCCACCGCCAGCGCGGAGCGTCCAGGCTCTGCTGTGCGTTCAGCCCGAAATCCACCGTGTTCGTCACAACCTGCAGATGCCCCTGCGGCTGCATAAACCCGCCCATCACCCCGAACGGCCCGACCGGAACTCCGTTCTTTGCAAGAAACGCGGGAATAATCGTATGGTAGGAGCGCTTCTCCGGGCCGATGAAGTTTCCCGATTCCGGATTCATGGAGAAATTCATGCCGCGGTTTTGAAGCGAGATCCCCGTTCCCGGCACCACCAGGCCGGAGCCGAAGGCGCAGTAACTGCTTTGAATGTAGGAAACCATATTCCCTTCGCCGTCCGCCGTGCAAAGGTACACCGTGCCTCCCTTTTCAGGCTGTCCCGCCTTGGGAAGAATCGCCCGGTCGCCGATCAGCCCGCGCCGCTCTTCCGCATACAATTCACTCAGTAAAGCCTCGGGGGATACTTTCATTGTCGCCGGGTCGCTCACAAATTCTCTGCCGTCTTCGTAGGCCAGCTTCAACGATTCGATCATGCGATGAATGCAAAGCGCACTGTCCCTGCTCTCCATCGGAAATCCTTTCAAAAGATTGAGCGCCATCAGCGCGACAATCCCGTGCCCGTTCGGTGGAATCTCCGAGACCTCATACCCGCGGTAACGAACGCTGATGGGGTCCACCCAGTCCGACGAATGCTGCTCCAGATCGCTTTTTCGCAGCAGTCCGCCTGTTTCCTGTGAAAAGCGGTCGATTTTCTCCGCCAGCCGTCCGTGGTAAAAGCTGCCGCATCCGGTTTCGGCCAGTTCCCGCAAAGTCGCCGCCAGTTCGGGCAAACGGAACCGTTCCCCCGCCCGCGGCGCCCTTCCTTCCGGGAAAAAAGCCCGATGAAGCGGGGCATATTCCGTCCCTTTTAATGCTTCGAGGGATCCCCGCTCGAACCGCTTCCAGTTGAACGCGGTCACAGGCGCGACCGGAAAGCCTTCTTCTGCATAACTTGCTGCGGGTTCCAGCGTCTGCGCCAGAGAAAGCTTTCCAAAGGCGCCGGAAAGCTTTGCCCAGGCGGCCGGAACGCCCGGAACGGTCACAGGCAGCCACCCAAAACGCGGGACCTCATCGCAGCCTCTCTCCCGGACGGCCTCGGTATTCAGCAAAGCCGGCGACCGGCCGCTGGAGTTCAGGCCGTGCAGCCGGCCTTTCGTCCAGACCAGCGCAAACGCGTCGCCGCCGATCCCGTTGGACATCGGTTCCGTAACGGTAAGAACCGCGGCGGCCGCGACCGCCGCGTCAACGGCGTTTCCCCCTTTTTAAGGATGTCCAGCCCGGCCTGCGCGGCCAGAGGCTGGGAAGTCGCAACCATCCCTTTCGTCCCGAATACCACTTTGCGGGTCGAAGAATACCGGTATAATTCGTTTCGATCCAACCTTATTCCCCCCCCGATTTTTAAGTTATTCCTGCGAAAGTCCCGTGCGGTACAGCGGAATCACATTGATCACCGGCACCTCGTAGGGATGCGCCGCTTTCACGGCGCGGATGGTTTCGTCCACTTTTTCCTGTTTGCAGATGACTTCCACCTTGTACTCTCTGCCGGTGCAAAGCCGGCCGACTTCCCCGCTGTAAGGGCGGCTTCCTTCCAGAGGTCGCCAGCAACCGGTTACTTCGCCGTAGGAAAGGCAGCTGTCATAATTTCCGATATGACCCGCGTCTGCTCTTTGCAGCGCCTGCCGGATTTCTTCCAGATGAGTGACCGGAACAAAAATTTCCATTTTGCAAAATTCAAATTCCAACGCCGACCCTCCTTTCTTTGTTTTATTATAATCTTCGGATTTCAACCTGTAAACTAATATAAGAACGATATTTATTATTATATAAAAATCCTTCGTTTTTTCCCTAAAATTTCTGTGTTTCACCGGTGGATTTTACCATAAATTCAGGGTATGATGATAGCAGAGAAAAGATCAAAAGAAATGAGGTGCTCCCTATGACCGATACCTTTTTAAAAGTGCTGGAAAACCGTCGATCCGTTTATTCCATCGGCAAAGAACCCAGTGTTTCAGAGGAAGAGATTCTCTCCATCGTGCGCCGCGCAGTCATCGCGTCGCCAAGCGCATTCAACTCGCAAAGTTCCCGGGCAATCGTTCTGTTTGGAAAGGAACACGACAAGCTGTGGGATGACACCAAAGCCATTCTGAAAGGGATCGTCCCCGCAGAAAACTTTTCAAAGACGGAAGAAAAAATCGACTCATTCCGCGGCGGAACCGGAACCGTCCTCTATTTTGAAGATCAGGACGTTGTCACCGGCCTGCAGGAACACTTTCCTTTATATAAGGATAATTTCCCGGTCTGGTCCCTTCAGTCCTCCGGGATGCTGCAGCTGGCCGTCTGGAGCGCGCTGGAAGAAGCCGGGCTCGGCGCGAGCCTGCAGCACTACAACCCGCTGATTGATGAAAAAGTGAGGCAGCACTGGAGCGCTCCGAAGAACTGGAAGCTGCTGGGTCAAATGCCGTTCGGCAGTGTGACGGGAAACCCTGGTCCAAAGGAAAATCTGCCCGTAGACGAACGAGTCAAAGTATTTCGGTAGAAACGGAGGCCCGCAGATGAAACTGGTCTTGGTTCGGCACGGAGAAAGCGAATGGAACAAAAAGAATCTGTTCACCGGCTGGACGGATGTTGACCTGACCGACACCGGCAGGCAGGAAGCCGCAAATGCGGGCGAACTGCTCCGCCGGGAGGGTTTTGACTTCGACCTCTGCTATACTTCGTATTTAAAAAGAGCCATCCGCACCCTGAACCTCGCTTTAGAGCAGCTCGACCGGGAATGGCTGACGGTCATGAAAAGCTGGAAGCTGAACGAGCGGCATTACGGTGCGCTTCAGGGGCTGAACAAAGCGGAAACCTCGCAGAAATACGGCGAAGAGCAGGTGCGGGTGTGGCGGCGCTCCTTCGACGTCCGGCCGCCCCTCCTCAACGAGGACGACGACCGGAATCCCCGCCGTCTGGAGCAATACCGTGCCGCCCCGCCGCAGGAGCTGCCGCTCGGAGAAAGTCTGGAAGACACCATTGCCCGCGTCGTTCCGTATTTTGAAAAAACGATTCGCAAAGAAATGCAGAACGGAAAGCGCGTCCTGATTGCTGCCCACGGGAACTCCCTTCGCGCTCTGGTCTATCATTTCGAAAAGCTGTCAAAAGAGGAAATTACCAAAGTGAACATCCCAACCGGCGTTCCCTTGGTCTATACCTTTGACGAAAACTGGAATGTAACGGAGAAGAAATACCTTGGCGACCCGAATTTGATCCGGGCAAAAATCGAGAGCGTTGCAAACCAGGGAAAGAAACAGTAAACTCTGATAGAAACCTCCCCGCAGCACATACTAAGCGGGGAGGTGATTTTTATCTCAAAAGCAAGCGTTTATTTCAGCTTGAAGCATCCGGAAGATCAGAGAAATTGTGAAGAAATCAAGCGCAATCTCGATTCGATTCCCGGAGTGATCTCCGTAAGCATCAGCAGAGACCGCGACAGGGTCGCCGTCGATTACGATACGACCGGCACCGGACCGGACCGCCTTCGCAACAAGCTGGGCGAATGCGGATGCTCCATTGAAGCAGAGCACTGGCAGGAACACAAAATGTAAAAAAGCCGCGCGGATAAATTGCAGCCGCGCGGCTTTTCTTGATTTTTACAGCTCTATTTTTTTCCTGCGGTTCTGCGGCCCCGGTAGGGCGCTCCCCCTTTGCCTTGCCCTCGCCAGCTCTTTTTTGGGGTTCCCTGCCGGCGCTCCTGCTGCCCGGTCTTTCCGGAAACGGTAAAATGAACCGTGCGCTGGCGGAACTTCCACGCGGACATTTTTCGGGCAACCAAAGCGGCGTCTTTCTCGGAAAGCTCAATCGTGGCATATTCCCGGTAAATATTGATTTTTCCGATCGCGCCGACCGGGAGCCCCGTGGCGGCGGCGATTTCCGCAATCAGAATTTCGGGCCTGATTTTGTCGTTGGTTCCGATGTCCGCATGAACCCGCATCGTCCCGGTTTTCTCCGGTTCCGGCTGCACCCGGCGGATATTGCGGACAGAATCAAGCCTGCGGTTTTTTCCGGCGGTCAGCGTGCAAAGCGCGGCAGCCACCCGCAGCGGAGAATATCCCTGCTCTTCCAGCGATTTCAAGTAGGGAATCCACGTTTCGCCGCTGTTTTCATCCGCAAGCTCCTTTAAATTCCCCAGGAATTTCTTCAGACGCCGCTCATGGATCTCTTCAAGATCCGGAACCGCGGCCTCGCTGATTTTTGCATTCATAAACCGTTCCAGCGACCGCATCCGCTCCATCTGGCTCCGGTTCGCCGCGAGCGTGTGGGATGAACCCGTCCGGCCCGCACGCCCGGTCCGACCGATCCGGTGGATATAATACTCGTTTTCCTGCGGAATATCAAAATTGAAAACCGCGTCGATATCCTCAACGTCGATGCCGCGCGCTGCAACGTCGGTCGCAATCAGCAGGCTGCTGCGGCCGTGTTTAAAATCGTTCATAACCTGCGTGCGCTGGCTTTGCTTCATGTCGCCGTGCAGGGCTGCCGCCTGAAATCCGCTGTCGTTCAGGTCGGTGCAAAGCTCCTCTACCATTTTTTTCGTGTTGCAGAAAATCAGCGCGCGCTTCGGGCGGTGATATTCCAGAAGAAGCTTGAGCGCATTCACTTTGTCTTTCTGCGGCACGCGGTAATAAAACTGCGAAATGCCGTCCACGGTCTTCTGGCCTCCGTCCACCGCTACCATGGCGGGGTCGGTCTGGAAATCCTTTGTGATCGCCATAATCGCCGGCGGAATCGTCGCGCTGAACAGCACGGTCTGCCTTTTTTCCGGCGCCTGCTTCAGGATGGTCTGAATATCCTCCAAAAAGCCCATGTTCAGCATTTCGTCCGCTTCGTCGAGGACTACCGTCCGCAAATTATCGAGCGTCAGCGTTCTGCGGCGCAAATGATCCATGACGCGCCCCGGCGTGCCGATGACGATCTGCGCGGTTTTAAGCTGGTGGATCTGCCCCGGCATCGACTGCCCGCCGCATACCGTGGAGATTCCAATCCGGCTGAGATATTTTGAGTATTTGTGTATTTCGTCGCTGATCTGCATGGCAAGTTCCCGCGTCGGGCTCAGAATCAGCGCCTGCCCTCTGGAGCCGTCGCCGAGCGCCGTCATCTGCACGACCGGAATGCCGAACGCGGCGGTTTTTCCCGTTCCCGTGCTGGAACGCCCGATAAGGTCCCTGCCCTCCAGAATCAGGGGAATCGATCCCGACTGAATGTCTGTTGCGGAGGTATATCCCATTTCTTCCACCGCGCGTAAAATTTCTGGTAATAAATTCAATTCTTTAAACTGCATGTTGCTTCCTTAATCTCAATATTATTTTTTATTTCCCTTTATTATAGCATAGATCGGAAAGGAATCCTATATGCACAGAGTCGGTCCGTTTTCGGTTTTCTTCACAGATTTTGTCACAAAAGCCTTCGTATCCTCAAAATTCCAACTTGAAAACAGGGCCGGAAAACGGTAAAATAATTTTACACAAGCTGGAAGGAAGCAGAAAGCAATGAACCGAAAACGACTGAAAAAAGTCATTGATCAGATGCAAAAAGAAGGATTGAGCCAGATTCTGATAACGGCCGCCCCGTCCGTTTATTACCTGACCGGAATCTGGGTGGAGCCGTTTGAGCGCATGTTCGCGCTGTACCTGCGCGACGACGGCACCGCAAAGCTGTTCGGAAACGAATTGTTCTGCCTGCGGCCCCAGGAAGGGCTGGAACTGATTCTGCACAAGGACGGCGAAAATCCGGTGGCCGGCCTGTCCGCCGCATTGCGGCCCGGTAAAATCGGAATCGACAAAACCTGGAAAGCCGGATTTCTGATCGGCCTTCTGCAAAGCAGAAGCGATCTGACGCCCGTCGAAGGCTCCGCGCCGATCGACCTTGCCCGCATGCGAAAGGACGAGGAAGAAATCGAGGCGATGCGTCACGCATCCCGGATCAACGACCGTGTCATGGCCGCGGCGGTCGGCATGGTGCGCGAAGGCGCCCGGGAAAACGAAATTGCGCTCGCCGTTCAGAATCTGTACGCCCAAAACGGCGGCGACCACTCCCCCGAAATTGAAATCGCCTCGTTCGGCGCAAACGCGGCCGATCCGCATCACGAACCGTCCGACACCGTCTTAAAAGACGGCGACTGCGTTGTTCTCGACCTGTTCAACCCGATTCACCGCTACTGGTGCGACATGACGCGAACCGTCTTTTTCCGCAGCGCGGGAGCGCGGCAGCGGGAAGTTTACGACGCGGTGAAACGCGCAAACCTGGCGGCGGAAACTTTCATCCGCCCCGGCGTGCCGATGAGCGAAATCGACCGCGAGGCGCGGCGCGTGCTGGAACAGGCGGGTTACGGGAAATACTTCACGCACCGGCTTGGCCACGGCTGCGGACTCGACTGCCACGAGTCGCCGGACAACGGCCCCTCCTGCGGGGTGATCGCCCGGCCTGGCATGGTGTTTTCCGTCGAACCGGGCGCTTATCTGCCGGGCGAATTCGGCGTGCGAATCGAAGACCTTGTGCTTGTGACGGACTCCGGCTGCGAGGTTTTGAACCGTTACACGAAGGATCTGACCGTGATTTCATAAACAATCAGTAATAACCAAGCGTCAATATACAGGAAGTTTGAGCAAAAAACAAACTTCCTGTTTTTTTTTGCTAGAAATCTCGCGTGAAAATATCGCTGTGCTCCAAAAGGCTCTCCACCGTGTCGAATCCAAGCCGGTGCAGCAGTTCGATGACAAAGGGATTGTCGATCGGCGTCGGGTACGTCGCCTCGTCCCCATAGCGGTAGACGTTCCTGCGTCCCTCCTCCGCCGGAATCAGTGCCTTCGGCCCGCCGACGCATCCGCCGACGCACCCCATGCCCTCGATGAAATTCGCCGTGATTTTTCCTTCCAGAACGTCGCCGAGCATTTTTTTGCAGCCCGGCACTCCGTCCGCCTGCGCGGCGCGCACCGTGATTTTCCGGTCGGGGTTCAGCCGCTTCACGGTCTTCTGAACCGCCTCGCTCACGCCGCCCGTGCTCGCGTAAATCCTACCCGCCCGGGAAGAGTGGTCGCGCTCGTCCTCCGGCATTTCCGCGGGGTCGATTCCGGCAAAATCGAAGATGTCCCGCATCTCCTGAAAAGTGAGAACATGGTCGGTCGAATCCGCCACATCCTTTTCGCGCGCCTCGGCCTTTTTGGCGAGGCACGGGCCGATAAAGACGGTCAGCGCCTGCGGATACAGCGCTTTGATCGACCGGCCGCAGGCGACCATGGGGGAAACGGACCCCGGAACATGCGGAATCAGCTCGTGATAGACCCGGCGGATCATCGCGATCCACATGGGGCAGCAGCAGCTGGTCAGCTGATAATCCTCTTCTTTCAGAATATTGCGGTCGAATTCCAGCGCCTCCTTGAGCGTCAGGATATCCGCAAACAGCGCGACCTCCACCATCCCGGCGAAACCGATGCGCTTAAAGGCCGTGCGAAGCTTGCCCGGCGTGACCCTGCCGCTGAACTGGTTGATAAACGCCGGGGCAATCATCGCGTAGACCGGCGCGCCGGAGTGATGAATTGCTTCCAGAGCGGGCAGAATATCGCGGCTTTCCGTCAGCTTATGCGCCTTGCAGGCTTCCACGCAATCCTCACACCCGACGCAAAGCTCTTTGTTTACCGTCAGGTTTCCCTTCTCGTCCCGGTACAGCGCATCGAACAGGCATTTTCCCGCACAGGCCGCGCGGTCGTTTTCCGAGCAGGCGCAGTCCCCGATGCGGATCACCGGCGGATGACGCTCCGGGTTCAGCAGGCAGTCCAGCTGGTGCGGATCGTATTTTTCCCGCCGAACCTGCTCCAGCTCCTCCGGCAGCCTGTCCTGAACGGAGGCCCTGACCAGCCTTTTGTACAACTCGTCAAATGTCATCGGAATCGCCCTCTTTCCTTGCTTCCCTGATATAATTCCCTTTTTGTTCGCTTTTAGCAGATATGCCGAAAATTCCTGCTTTGGTTCAGACCGATCCGGCCGGAAAAAGATTGTTACAACTTTGTTTATTGAAAAATATAAAGAATTAGAATACAATGAGAATTGTTATATTTTGGGAGAAATGCGGACTCGGTCCGAAGGGGGAATTCTATGGACATGATCAGCATCCGCGACATCCGGAAGGTGTATCATATCGGCACGGAAAAAGTCGTCGCGCTGGGCCGAATCAGTTTAAGCGTCGCGCAGGGGGAAATCTGCTGTATTCTGGGGACCTCCGGTTCCGGAAAATCCACGCTGCTGAACGTCATGGCCGGTCTGGAACGGCCGTCGCGCGGCAGCGTGATCATCGGCGGCACGGACGTTACCAAGTACTCTGAAAAGCAGTGGGCTCTGTTCCGCCAGAAAAACGTCGGCTTTATTTTTCAGTCCTACAATCTGCTGCCGACCATGACCGCCATTGAAAACGTCGCGCTGCCCCTCGCGTTCCGAGGGGTCGCAAAAGAGCTCAGAACCGGGAAGGCGGTCAAAATGCTTCGCGCGGTGCGGCTCGGGGACCGGCTGCTTCACCGGCCGACCCAGATGAGCGGCGGCCAACAGCAGCGCGTGGGCATCGCGCGCGCCTTTGTCGCAAGACCGAAGCTGATTTTCGCCGACGAGCCGACCGGGAATCTGGACAGCAAAACCGGGCAGGAGGTCATGGACCTGATGGTCGCGATGGCGCGGAAATACGGCGAGACCCTGATCATCGTGACGCACGACCCGGAAATTGCAAAATACGCCGAGCGCATCATCACCATCCACGACGGATGCAAGGTCTCGGACGAAAGCAATCCCGCAGCAGCGGGGAAAAAGGAGGAACCTGAATCATGAGAAAGAAAAAAGGAAGGGCGGCGGCGCTGCTGCTGTCTGCGGCGCTGTCGCTTTCGGCTGTGTTAGTGACACCGGCGCCGGCAGCCGCAAGCACAACCGCAGATAAGGTACCGGACCCGCGCGCCACTGCGACGGTGACGCCGGCGGAACCGGGAGTCGGGAGCCCGTTTGATGTGGACTTGAAATTTTCTCAAGACATCACAAAGTTCGACGATTTTAAGCAAAACGATAATAATCTTATCTGCGGTTATACTGTTAAAGCAGATGTTACTGAAGCTAGTGATTCTATTTCTGTCAGCCATTAAGGAATATACCGCAACCTCGGTTGGTCCTGACGACTCCGATGATAATGCTATATCCTATGATTTATATATACCCCAAAAATATCTAAAACGCACCGGAAGCGGCTATGGCGTTTTGAAACTTACCATTACATATTATAGTGCATATGATAAAGACGACAAAGTGATTGCTCAAGCAGACGGCCATGACTTGAAATTTACCGTCGAGTACTTGGTGTTTAACAAGCTGGATTCCAGCTCGGAAACGGAAAACGACGGGCGCCTGACGGTCAGCTCCTACAAGCTGGACCACACGCCGGTGAAGGAGGGCGAAAAATTCAGCCTCACCCTGACCGTGAAAAACTCGAGCAGCCTGGCCTGCACCCACGCGGTTTCCGTTCTGGACCTCTCCGGCGCGGAGGGCGTCAGCATCAGCGGCGAAACCGACACCAAAACGCTCGGGAACCTGAACGCCGGTGCGACGACGACCGTCACCTATCCGCTCAAGTGCCTTTCCAAAATGACGACCGGGAGCTACCCCGTGGCCGTCTCGCTTTCCGCAGACGACGTGACCGCGGCCTCCTCCAAAATCTATCTCCCGATCACGGGCACCAAGGCCGGAAAGGACGACACCGGCGAGGTCGGCGACAGCAAGCCGCAGCTGATCATCGAAAGCTACGACTTCGGCGGAAAGGCCGTCACCGGCGGGCAGGAATTCAACCTGGTCATGAACGTGCGCAACACCGGCTCCGTCCCCATCGACAACTGCAAAATGACCGTCGGCTCGGATACGGGGGATTCGGATTCCGACAAGTCAACGGCCGTCGGAAGCGTTTTTACGCCGTCCCAGTCCTCGAACACGTTCTTTATCCCCTCCCTCGGCTCGAACGCCAGCGTAAAAAAAGAAATCGCGCTGCTGCCGAAAGCCGACGCCGCCCCGAATTCCTACGGGGTGATCGTCAATTTCAGCTACGACGCGGTGGTCGACGGGAAACGGCAGACCCTGACCTCCGAGGAGACCATTACCATTCCGCTCGCGCAGCCCATCCGCTTTGAAGTCGGCGACCCCGTTCTGAGCAATCCGTTTTATATGGGCGAAGCCGGGCAGATCAGCATCGATTACGTCAACAAGGGGAAAAGCAAGGTCTACAACGTATCCGTCGAATTGAAAGGGAATTTCGACACGGAAGAAAGCAGCCAGTACATCGGCAATCTGGATTCCGGCGCAAGCGATTCCTTTCAGGCGAACCTGACGCCGCAGAAGGAAGGCTCTTTATCCGGAACGGCCACGTTCAGTTATGAGGACGCCTCCGGAAAGGTTCTGACGGTTGCCAAGGATTTTTCCTGCGACGTTCAGGCCGCGGAGGCGCCGACGATGGGCGGGGCGGACGGCCTCAACCCGGACGGCACGCCGGGGGCGAATCCGGAAAAAACCGGACCGGGCTGGAAACTGTGGGCCGGCATTGCGGCCAGCGCGGCAGTCGTCGCCGCGGGCATCGTATTTTTCCTGAAAAAGCGGAAAGCCAAAAAAATGCGTCTGCTGGAAGAAGCGGAAGATTACGACGACACGCCCGGCGGGGGAATATGACATGAAGTTCCGCGACATGATTGCAATGTCCCTTTCCAACCTGTTTCACCGCCGCGTCCGCACGGTGCTGACCGTCATGGGCGTCGTCATCGGCACCTGCGCCATCATCGTCATGCTTTCGCTCGGGTTCGGGATGCGGCAGAGCATGGAGGACATGATGAAAAGCATGGGCGACCTGACCGTCGTCACCGTTTACGGCGGCGGAGGTTCCAGGGGGTCCGGCAGTCTGGACGACAAAGCGCTGAAAAACATGCAGAAGCTTCCGAATGTGACCGCCATCACGCCGGTCTATTATCTGGACCCGTCCTGCGTAACCGTCAGCTGCCGGAAGTATCAGTTCAGCGCCATGGTCTACGGCGTCGCGATGGACACGCTGAAAACGTTCGGTTTTCAGGCGGAAAGCGGAAATCTGCCCGGCTCCGACTTTAAAAAGACGGACATTCTGTTCGGCAGCGAATCCGGATACGATTTTATGGACCCCAAACGGCAAAATGACGGCATGATGGACCGCACGCCGGACAAAAACGGAAACATGCCGAAACCGTTCGTGGATTTGGAAAAGGATAAATTCACGCTCAGCGTCAATCTTCCGGAGGATTCCACGGCGAGAAAAAAAGACGTCAAACTCAATGTGCTCGGCGTTCTGGCACAGGATTACAGCAAAAACCCGAACCCGAGCGACTGCATCTTTATGGATATTGACTACGCCAAGGAGCTCAAGGCAAAATACAACAAACTGAACAACGTGAAAAGCAGCGAGTCCCAGGATTCCTACAGCCAGATCGTCATCAAAATGGACTCCATTGAAGCCGTGCCGGACGCCGTGCAGCAGATTACGGACCTGGGGTACCAGTCCTACAGCATGGAAAGCCAGCGCGACGCAATGGAAAAACAGCTGCGCACCATTCAGATGATACTGGGCGGACTGGGAGCCATTTCCCTCTTGGTCGCGGCGCTCGGCATCACCAATACCATGGTCATGTCGATTTACGAACGCACGCGTGAAATCGGAATTATGAAAGTTCTGGGCTGCATCGTGTGGAATATCCGCGCCATGTTTCTGGTGGAAGCGGGAACCATCGGTTTTCTCGGCGGCGCGGCGGGAATCGGAATCAGCTATGGTATTTCGGCGCTTTTAAACTCTTTGGCGGCAAAAGCGGCAACGTCCGGGCAGGAGGGAGGTATTTTCGGCATGGGCGGCAATATTTCGATCATACCGCTCTGGCTGGTGTTCGCTTCCCTTGTTTTTTCCACAATGGTCGGCCTCATTTCGGGCATTCTGCCCGCGAACCGCGCAATGAAAATCAGCGCGCTGACCGCGATCAAGCAGGAATAAACGCAAAATAACCGAAAAGGCAGGAGCCCGCGCAAACTGCGCGGACTCCTGCCTTTTTTCACGCCTGCGGCAAGCTCATGTGACGGACGCCCGATAGATCGCGCGGACGGATTCGGAGAGCGTCAGGTCGAATTCTTTGTCCGACTGCCCCGCCGATAGCCCCTGCGCGAGCGCGCGCGAAAAGCTTGCGATCAGGCCGTGGTTGCGCGCCAGTTTTTCATCCGCTTCTTCCTGCGAATAACCGCCGGACAGCGCGACCACGCGAACCACATGCGGATCTTCCATCAAATCAAGGTAAAAGTCGTCCTTCGTCGGGATGGACAGCTTCAGCATCACGCGGGTATCCGGCGAAAGCCGGAAAAGCTGTTTCTTAATTTCATCCTTCAAAAGCTTCTCCGCTTCTTCTTTTTCCCCGCTGTGAATATCGACCTCCGGTTCGACAATCGGAACCAGGCCCGCCGCCGCGATCCGCCGCGCAAGGGTAAACTGCTGCTCCACCACGGCGCGGATTCCTTCTTTGTCCGCAAGCCAGATCACCGAGCGCATTTTTGTGCCGAATATGTTCTTTTGAACGGCTTTTTGCAGCAGCTGGTCCAGGCCGGGCATCGGCTTCATCAGTTGAACGCCGTTTTCCTTCTGCGCAAGTCCCTTGTCCACCTTCAAAAACGGTACGACCCCCTTGCTGTTCCAGAGGTAATCAGCGGTATAGGAACCGTCGATTTTGCGTTCCATCGTATTTTCAAACAGAATGGCTCCCAGAATATAGTCCGAACAAAACGCGGGGCTTTTGACGATCCGGGTCCTCATTTCATGCACCAGACGAAACATTTCCTCATCGTTCGAATACGCGTCCGCCCCGATGCCGTAAGCCAGAAGCGCCTTCGGCGTGCTTCCGCCGCTCTGGTCCAGCGCGGCGATAAAACCCTTTCCGTGTTCCATGCGTTCCATTTGTTCCTGATTCATAAAAATGCCTCCATTCCTTGGTTCGGTCAGGGGCTCAATATCAAATTGGCCCGCCGGTAAAAAACGGTAGTCGGATGATTGAAACATTTTCCAGCATCATTATATTCTTTTTCCATTCCAATTTCAATAACTTTTCCTGTTTTTGCCGCAAAGGAGCCGCATTTTACGCGCCTTTTTCCTTTTTGGAGTTTTTCCTGCCTTTTGGCGCCGCCTTATCCTTGTTCTGGTCCAGGCTGGCTTTCAGCGCCTCCATCAGATCGATGACATTGCCGCCCTCCTTTTCCTCTTTGGCGGCGACGATCTCCTGCCCGCCGATCTTTTTTTCGATCAGCTCCTTCAGCTTGACCTGATATTCGTCGTGATACTCCGACGGCTGAAAGGGCGTGTCCATGGTATCGATCAGGGCCTGCGCCATTTTCAGCTCCTGCTCCGCCACCTGAGGGCGATTGTAGCTTTTCGGCAGCGCTTTGACCTCATCCTCATAAAACATGGTTGAAATCAGCATCCCGTCCTCCCGCGGGATCATTGCCATCAGCGTGTCCCGCGTACCGAAAACAGCTTTTCCAATCGCGATTTTCTGCTCGTCCATCAGCGCCCGGCGAAGCAGCTCGAACGCCTTTTCGCCGCCCGGCTGCGGGATAATCTGATAGGTTTTATCGTAATAAACGGGAGAAATCTGGTTCAGCTGTGCAAAGTGAAGAATCTGAATCGACTTTTCCTTTTCCGTCTTGATTTTTTCGATCTCCTCGTCCGTCACGACCACATAGTGGTCCTTGTCGTACTCGTAGCCCTTGACAATGTCCCCCGGCCCGATCTCCTTTCCGCAGTGCGCACAGGTTTTTTTGTATCGGATGCGGGAATTGTCCTCCTTATGCAGCTGGTTAAAATGAATATCGTTGTCCTGCGTCGCCGTATACATGGCAATCGGGATGGCAACAAGGCCGAAGGAAATCACGGATTTATGAGCAACCGCCATAAAAATATCGCCTCTGTTCGAGTTTTTCTTTAGTATGGCTCAAACAGAGGCTGATTATTTCATTTTTTGCTTGCCGTCGGGTCCCCCCGATTACTGTGCCATCGCGGAGCATTCGTTCGCGCAGCTTTTGCACTCGTCGGCGCATTTGACGCAGTGGTCGTCTTTAAACATGGCGCAATCCGCCGAGCATTTGTTGCAGACCGTCGCGCAAAGATTGCAGAAAGCCTTCGCGTACTGCGCGTCGAAAGACATAAAGCAGGCGGCGTCCCTGCAGTACCTGGCACATTCAATCAGCGTCGCGATGCAGTTTTTCCTCGCCTGCACGTCCGGTTCGTTCAGGCACAGCTTGAGACACTCTTCGCAGGCCTGCGCGCACCGGTTGCACTGGTCGATACATTTCTGATACTTGTCGGTCGCAGTCGATACGATTCCCATAAAAACACCTCTTTTCCGTTATGATATATTTGATCAATGCCCCGGCGGAAACCCTAATCTTTTTCCATCAGCTGGAGCATTTCATCCATGTTGGCGGGCTGAGCGGAAAAATCCCCGCGCAGCATTTTAACCGCGAATTTTTCATTGCTGATTTCTTCCGGCGTTCTGATTCCAAACCGCCTGATGACGGGCAGCGGAGGGCACCATCCCATAAGCGCGTGCATGAGAAGGAAAAAGCCCGCGCAACCTGTCAATGCGAAACAGGCGCAGTTCTTCTTCTGATAACCGCCGATCGACGCCATCAGCACAATGGAGGCCGCATGAGCCTCCAGAAACCGCTCGGTGTTCCACTCTTCCTCCAGTTTGCGGATTCTGGCGGTAAAGGCGGGCTCGCCGCACCCCTGAATCGCGTTCAGACCGTCGACGGTCTGCGCCCGGATCTCCTGATTGACCTGACTTGCGGTATGGTAAGCCACTCTTTTCGCGGTCGGCGGGAAAATACATTTTTTCATATTCCCAAATTCCTTTCTAAACGATTTTCGGGGAATCGTCGCTCTCATTCTCTCTGAAGACGGATAAATTCCCCTGGCTGTCCAGCTCTGCCAGCAATACATCCTTTTCCTCCGGGAAACCCGCGGAGGCAAGCTGGTCCATGAGCCAGCCGCGGTCCAGCTTTGCATAGACGAGATTTTCCTGAATCACCTTTCCATCGACGAGCAGGGGCAGCGAAAGTCCTTCATAGGGAGTTGAAATCCGGATGTCCTTCGGTTTGACGGGCCTTTCCTGCGATTTTGGAATGACAGACAGATTTCCGTTCGGCTCAATGATGGCAAACTCCACATCGGACAGTTTGGAGTATCCCTTCAGCCTCAACAGCGAAAGCAGAAACGGAACATTCATCTGATTCTTCTTCAGCTCGCTTTTGATCAGGGAGCCATTTGCGACCACAATGCTCGGTTTGGAATCCACATTGTAGAATTTATCTTTGAGGGATAATTTTCCGATCAGCAGTGTCGCGACGGCCAGCGTCACGACCCCGATTGCGGCATTTGAGGCGATTTTATAAACCAAAGGCTCCGCCGCCACCGTCGACAGCAAAAGAATGCCAGAAAGCTCGTACCCGGTCATCTGCGCGATGGACTTTTTCCCGATGATCCGAATGCCGAGCCAGGTAACCAAAAGCTGAAGGACGCAGCGAATCACATAAACCAAAGTACTCATGGGCGCTCCTTATGGCAGGGGGACAGGTTTCGTACAGTTGTCAAGCAGGGACTTAATGTTTCTTGAATAGAGGTCTGTCTCATAGGCTTTTCTGCTGAGAACGGCGGCCTTCAAATTTTCAACATCGCGATTCAGGGTTGAAAAACTCTGATCCGCGTTGTTAAACTGAACATAGTATTCCGCCCCGTTCCAGAAGTTCTCAAAACGGTTCAAGGCGTCGGCGGCGGACTGCCAGTCCTCCCCCTGCGCGGATTTGGAAACGGTGTCTAAAACTTCGGCGTACCGGCTGCCTGTGAAGCGCAGATTTAAAATCGTGAAATACAAGAGGAAGATGGTAAGGACTCCCCAAAAGAGAATCCGGGTAATGGCTTTGTTGCTCATGAAAATCCCCCCTACTCAATTCCATGCTGCCCCGGCTGTTCTTTCTCTTTCATACCTTTCGAAACATACAGACTTCCGGAAGAATCCAGAGCGGCGAAAAATACTTCTCCCAAATTGCTGATTCCCTGTTTTTTCAATTCCTCGTACAGCCATTCCTTCGTAAGATTGGTTGCTTCGAGATTTTCACTCAGCAGGACTCCGTCGATCACGATGTCTCTGGTCAGCCCCTTTTCGGGCGGATGCAGCTGCAGTTGTGACGGGGTCACCGGCTTTTTTCCGCTCTTTAACTGAACCGACAGCTTCCCGTCATTCTCCAGCACGGCGTTATTTACGTCCGCGATATTGAACGCATTCTTTTCCCTGAGCAAAGAGGTAAGATCATTCAGCGTGATTCTTGACTTTTTCAGATTCGGCTCAACAATTTGGCCGTTCTCAATCAGCACCAGTGGTTCGGAATTAACCGCTTTCCTGAATTTCATGCTCTTTGTATGCAGATAGCCTGTCAGAATCGTCAGCCCTGCGAGGGTAAACATCATGACGATGGCCGTGCCAATGGAGTCGTTTCCGGTCAGGCCGATTTCAGTTGTTACGGAGCCCAGCGTAATTCCAACGCAGAAATCAAAAAAGGTCATCTGTGAAATAGCTTTTTTCCCCATCAGCCTTGTGACCAACATCAAAAGCAAAAAAGCCGCGACTGAGCGGAGAAACGCTTCAAGAATTCCGATCACGTTGAAACATCCTTTAAATGATTTGGCGGTCCACTTTTCTATTTTCCTGCTTTGAACGGAATTTATACATCGTCATGCCGGCTTCGAATGATTTTCAGACATTGAAAAAGGGGCGTCTTCCCCGAAAAGAAGACGCCCCTTTTGTTCTTTAGATTTCTTTTATCTCCGTTTCGAAATACTCCTGTAAAAGAGATCGAACCTCTGTCGCGTTCCGGCAACGGTCCGCTTTTTCGGCGAGCTCACGGCAGCTTCCGGTATCCAGCCTGCTCAGAATATATTTTGTCTGCGCCAGCGAACCGGCGGCCATGCTGAGTTCGGAAAGCCCAAGCCCGACGAGGAGAGGAACGGCAAGCGGATCCCCCGCCATTGCTCCGCACATTCCCATTGGAATTCCTGCAGAGGACGCTGCGTCGGCAGTCAAGCGGATCAGCCGTATGACGGCCGGGTCGAAATAATCGTAGAGATATGAAACCTTTTCGTTGCCGCGGTCGACGGCGAGGGTATACTGAACCAGGTCGTTCGTCCCAACGCTGAAAAAATCAGCCTCTTTGGCAAGCGCTGAGGCCATCAGAGCGGCGGACGGTATTTCCACCATCATTCCGATCCGGATGGATTCATCGAACGGCTCGCCCTTCCCCCGAAGCTGCTCCTTTGCTTCTTCCACCATGGTTTTGGCTGCGGCCAGCTCCTGCATGCCGGAAATCATCGGGAACATGACTGCCAGTCTGCCGAAGGCGGAAGCCCGTAAAATCGCCCTGAGCTGAGTCAGAAAGATTTCTTTCCGATCCAGACAATAGCGGATCGCACGATACCCCAGAAACGGATTGGTTTCTTTTTCGATCCCCAGATATTTGATCTCCTTATCTCCGCCGACATCCAGGGTTCGGACGATCACTTCCTTGGAGCCGAAGCATTCCGCCACTTTTCTGTATACTTCAAACTGCGCGTTTTCATCCGGAAGCGATTTTGTGGAAAGGTACACCTGCTCCGTGCGAAAGAGCCCGACGGCTTCCGCTCCCTTTTTCAGCGAATCCTCCGCGTCGGCCGCAGAGCCTATATTGGCGGCGGCGATGATTCTCGCTCCGTCTTTCGTCTGCGCGTTCCGAGACGCGAATCTGCCAAACAGCTCCGCTTTCCGGTGTTCTTCTTCCATTTTCGCAAGATACACTTTCCTGGTCTCAGGCTCAGGGGAAGCAACGCATACGCCCCGATTTCCGTCGAGAATAAGAGTTTCGCCGTCCGCCACTTCCTCCATGATTTCCGGCACGCCCACAACCGCCGGAATACCCAATGATCTTGCGAACACCGATGTATGAGAGGTTTTCCCTCCTTGCCGCGTGGCAAAAGCGAGGATCATTTCCCGGTTGAGCTGAACCGTATCGGATGGAGACAAGTCGTCCGCAATCAGAATCACGGGATGATCGATTTTAGACAGGCCGGAAGATTGCACTCCTGAAAGATAATTCAGAAGCCGTGTGCCGGCGTCTCGGACATCCGTGGCGCGCTCCTGCATATAGCGGTTGCTCATTCCCTCAAAAACGGCGGCGTACCGGTCCGTGACCTCGCGAACCGCCTTTTCCGCCGAATACTGCCTGCCAAGGATCAGCTTTTTCATTTCCGGGCAATACGCGGGGTCCGCCAGAAACGTTTTCTGGCCCTTGATGACCGCGGCGTCTCCGCTTCCGAGCGTCTCGGAAGCGCGCGCGATCAGGCGATCGATTTCCTGTCCGGCCTGTTCGACGGCACGATCCAGGCGTTTGACTTCCGCCTCCGTTTGCTCCTTTGATACGGTCCTGTTCGTGTCGGGTTCCGGCTCGCGCCGGTAAACAAAAGCGATTCCGCTGCGGATTCCGTCGGAGACACCGATTCCCTGATAAATTTTCTCAGCCATTTCATCACTCTCCGGTTAGCTTTATTCCCCGAAATTCGTGCGGAACAGTTCTTCCACAACCTCCATCGCTTCAAGCTCGTCGTTTCCGTTTATATCAACCCGGACGGTCTGGCCGTCGTTGAGGCCAAGGCTCATCAGCCCCAAAAGGCTTTTGGCGTCCGCTTCCGTCCCGTCCTCCTTCTTCATCTTGACCTCGCTCTCAAACGGGGTCATCTTTTCCACCATCACCTGCGCGGGTCTGAGGTGAAATCCATACTGACTGTTAATCGTGAACTCTTTGCTCAGCATTGTATCCTCAATCCTTCCATATGGCGTTTTTCGGGTTTCATTGATACGGAAACCGGGAACATGAATCTTTCCCTGTGATCTGTCTGTATCTTTCCGCTATTCCCAGTACAAGTTTACCGCTTTTCTCCAGTCCCGTAAACCGTTGAACGGTATTTTCTATTCCGTTTTCCCTGATGCTTTTCTGAATTTCAACCGCCTTGGGGTCGTCTGCAAAATCGTAGGCAAAGCCGGACGCGATGGCGTAAAGAATCCCGCCGCATTCGACTCCGTGCTTTTCACACATCAGCAGCGGAGAAACCAGCCTGTCGTTGTTTGAAAGCTTCCGGACCGGGTCCCGGCCGACCCGGGTCAGTTCGTCCTTCAGATACGGGTTTTGGAACCTCGCGATCAGCTTTTCCGAATACTGCTTCAGATCGCTTTCTCCCATGCTGTATTCCAGGTGAAGAGCCCGCGCGGCCTCCGAGTGAAATTCCCGCGCGGCCGTCAGGATCTCGGGGTCCCGGATCGCCTCGTGTACAAACCGATACTGTTTTCGGTAGCCCGCGTAGGAAATCAGCGCATGGGCCCCGTTGAGCAGGAATATCTTGCGCTTTAAATACGGAGCAAGGTTTTCCACATAATTGACGCCCCGGATCTGGCTGTTGACCTTTACTTTTGCGCTTTCAACATCCCATTCGTAAAAATCTTCGACGGAGACGTCGATTGGAGATTCCTTTTGAACCGACGCGTTTGGAACGATCCTGTCGACCGCACAGTTCGGAAAGCCGACCTTTTTCCTCAGATAGTTCTGAAAGTCCTCCGCCGCGCCCTCCTCAACGGATTCCCTGAGAAGATCCGTGGCAAACAAGGCGTTTTCGCAGGCGATCACGTCCAGGGGCTGCTCCGGGTTCCGGCTCCGGCGTTCCTGGAGAGCGTCCCGAAGGACCTTGCCGGTGTCTTTCAAATGGTTCGCGCCGATCGACAGCGTAATCAGGTCGGCGTCTTCCACGGCTTTTTTCAGTCCGGAGTCATCCTGCAGGACAACCGCCCGGATTCCGCCGACGGTTTCCTCCCTTTTTTCGCCTCCGAGCGAAACGACCTTGTATGTGCCCAGACGGTTGAGATTGCCGACCAGTTCCGCAGAAATATCGACAAAGGTGAGGTCATACCCCGATTTGGAAAGAAGATAACCGATAAAACCCCTGCCGATATTGCCCGCGCCGAAGTGGACCGCTTTCATCACATGACACCTTCTTCTATGATGGAAAGAATCTCCCGCGCCGTTTCGGCAAACCGAAGCCGCTCCACGTTCCCCTTATCCTGAACGGTCAGCGCAATTTTGGTCAGGATCTCAAGATGTTCGTCGCCTTTGCCCGCGATTCCAATGACGATATAGGCCGTGTTTCCTTTGCCGAAATCCACGCCGTCCGGATACTGTACGATCACAAGACCCGTTTCCATAATCTCGTTTTTATATTCGTTGACTCCGTGTGGAATCGCAATTCCGTTGCCGATGTAGGTGGTAAACTTTTCTTCCCGTTCTTTCATTCCGTCAAGATACTTCGGGGTGACATAGCCGCTGTTAACCAGCATGCCGCCCACCCGTTCGATGGCTTCCCATTTAGTCTCCGGTTTTTGTTTTAAGATAATGTTCTGCGTGGTCAGAATCTCTTTTGCCATGCGTTTATCCCCTTTCTTCCTTTGTTTCCAGAAGCAAATTTTCAAATATCTTACGCAATTCTCCCAGACTGCTTTTTCGCAGCCTTTCGGGAAAATCCTTATTTTCAATCAGAGAAATGCTGATGTCGCCCATCTTTTCCAGCACGACGGAGCTTTCGCTGCTCCGTGCCAGCATCAGCAGATAAGTATCAACCGGTTCCTGAACAAACCCGACCCCATCCATCATGATTTCACCCTGCAGTCTGTAAACGCCGACAAACGGGGAAAAGACCGAGTCGGACCGAATATGCAGAAGGGAAACGCGGGTGCCGGGAATCACGACGCTGCCGATCTTTTCCCGCTTCAAAATCAAAGCGCTGATTTCATGCCAATCCGCGACGGTTCCCCGTTCGGCCAGTTCGGCGGTAATCCTTCCGACGACCGCTTCAAACGGTTCCGCCGGAACGGTTTGAACGCATAAGCCCTCAATCATGCGGTGAATCATCGCAAGATCATCCGCTTTGGCCGGGATCGTCCGGACAGCAGGCGCCTGTTTTCTGATCCCGCCGGAAGCACGCTTGCGTATCATCGCCACGCGGCTGTTTATCCTTGCGATATCGTCGTCGCTCAGGAACGGCGAGACAACAAGCATGTTTTCGCGTCCGGTTTTCGCGTCCAGCTCCACCGTGGAAAGAATCAGATCATATTGCTCGCAGTTGCTTTCCGACCAGTCTTTTAATGAGGCGAGATCGATGCGTTCGATATTCCTGACGACGCTTTGCACCTTGTTGAGCAGAATACGGGAAGCAAACAGGCCGTTCGGGCAAATGATCAGCACGGAAACACTTTTGTTCCGGTCTTCCTTGGCTTCCAGCGCAGCGCCGATATTCATCGTAATAAATCCGATCTCATCCTGTGACAGGCGGATATTGTATTTGGAAAAAACCAGCTTACAGGCAATTTCAACCGTCTGAAACAGAGTGCCGTAATGTTCCCGCACCTGGTCGAGCAGGGAATTTTTCACCTGAATCCCCATATTGATCCGGTAAATCGCCAGATTAAAATAGTGCGACAGGCCGGCGATCACCTGGCTGTCTTCGGCGAGGTCGATTCCCAGTCCTTTCCGGACCTCATACAGGACTTCCTCCGCAAGTTTACTGACGGTCACGTCCAGGTCCCTGAATTTCTGATCCGTGTCATACAGACAGCCTGACGGAAGATGGATGGAAATATACGCAATCTCGCTTTCCACCGCCGGAATCTCCCGCTCTAGCAAAAGCTGTTTCAGCTTTTCGTCGAAATGGAAGCTGTTCGCGGAAACCGCTTCCCGGATGAATTCATCCGGCAGGGAAATCGGGTGCCCGGCAACGATCTTCTGAATGGAAATCATCGTGTGAAACAGAAGGGTCAGATAGGGCACGTCGTCGTTTGATTCTTCCGGAATCAGGGCCATGACTTCCTTTGATATTTTCAGAATCCGGTCCCCGAACAAAAGCCTGAAAAACGAATGGAGAACCGGGTCTTTCTTTGTTTCGTAAATATAAGGCAAAAGCTCTTCGACCGGCTTGTATTCATAAATTAGTGTTACCAGCGCATTGCGTCTGTTCCATTCGGAACCTTCTATCCGGATTCCATATCTTCTTTTCCTGCTCAAGGTAAGATTTTTCCCCTTAAGCCACTGTTCAATACTGTCCATATAAAGGCTGACGGTCGCCTCGGCAACATTCAGCTGAAAGCTGAAAAACGTGGATTTATACGGTTCATCCGCCAGCAGCAGCTGCGCCGTGATAAACAGGATTCTCTGTTTCGGCGTCAGCAAAAGGCGCTTGGGAACATTCCCGAGCATTTGCCTGAGCGTCTCTTTCTGTTCTTCCCCGCCGGCAGCGAGAACCAGCGCGGCGTTTTTTACAGAAATTTTGATTTGCTTATCTTTCAGCGCACGGTTTATGGAAGAAATTTCCCGAAACACCGTCCGCTGGCTAACCTCCATCTGTTTCGCAAGCGCTTCAACCTCCAGCCTGTCTGACTCCAGCAGCAGGCCGAGAATAAACTTTTGTCTGGTTGAAAGTTCTTCCGTATTTCATCACTTCCCTGTTTTATCGTAACGGCCGGATCTGCGGCCCGAAAGAAAAGAAAGGGGGCTCCGACACGGGTGCTTTGTGCCGGGCCCCGATTGGTTTGCAGTTAAGATTTCGACTGGCTCCGTCCCTTCAAAGCGGAAATGTACTGGTCATAAGCCGCGCTGTCCAGGAAATTGTTCACCGTGATAATCTGCGCGTTCGGAACGACTCCTCTTGCCCGTTCGGCAAGGCTTTCCTGCGTAAACACGACTTTGGCATCCGCCGGAATTTCGCTCACGGGCGCGTGATGCACCGCAATATCCAGGCCTGCGTCTTTCAGTTTCTTTTTCAGGATTGTTTCTCCCATGGCGGAAGAGCCCATCCCTGCGTCGCAGGCAAAAATGATCAGGCTCGGAATTTCACCGGAAACGATCTGCCCCGCGGGCCGGGCGGCGGCGCTTTGCTTGCTTTCCGCTTTCATGTTCCCGACTGCCGCCTGCGCCTGCGCAAAGGAACCGTCGTCCTTTTCGCCGGCGCCGGAGCGTTTGACAATCGCCGCTGACACCAGGAACGACACCACCGCCCCGGTTGTAATACCCGCAAGAACCGGCAGAAGGCCGCCTTTCGGGCACATGGCGATTTCCGCGATGATGCTGCCGGGGGAAGGAGAAGCGACTAGGCCCGCCCCGGTAATCACGAACACAAAGTCCGCGGACATACCGCCCAGAATAACGGAAATCAAAAGAAGAGGATTCATCAGAATATAGGGAAAATAAATCTCATGAATTCCGCCGAAGAAGTGAATGATCACGGCGCCCGGCGCGGAGCTTTTCGCATTGCCCTTGCCGAACATCCAGTAGGCGAGAAGCACGCCGAGTCCCGGTCCGGGATCGGTCTCAAGCAGGAAGAAGATGGATTTTCCGAACTCCTTCACCTGAGAAATACCAACCGGGTCAAAAATGCCATGGTTAATCGCGTTGTTCAGGAACAGAATCTTACCGGGTTCAACCAGTACCGCAATCAGCGGCAAAAGCTTTACCGATGTAATCCACTGGGCGGCGTTTCCGAGTGCCGTTGTCATGCCGCCGACGGCCGGACCGATTGCGAGGAAACCAAGAACGGAAATCAAAGCGCCAAGGATGCCGGCTGAAAAAGTACTGACCAGCATCTCAAATCCCGCCTTTACCTTGCCTTCTACCACCCCGTCAAATTTTTTGATTAAGTATGCGCCAAGCGGGCCCATAATCATGGCGCCCAGGAACATGGTCACCGAAGAACCGATAATCACGCCCATGGTGGCGATTGCGCCGACGACCGCGCCGCGCTTGCCGTAAACCATGTTACCGCCCGTATAACCGATCAAAAGCGGCAGCAGATACGTAATCATCGGGCTGACCAGCTTGTTCAGCGATTCGTTCGGAATCCAGCCCGTAGGAATAAACAGAGCCGTTAAAAGCCCCCATGCGATGAATGCGCCGATATTCGGCATAACCATGCCGGCAAGGAATCCGCCGAACTTCTGAATTCCCGCCTTTGTCCCCATTTTCTTATCGGAGACCTCTGCGTTTTTTGCATCAACCACTAAAACTCCTCCTTCACTCCATCATATTTTGTAAATAATAACAGTCTGTAGTTTTAATA
This sequence comes from Caproicibacter fermentans, assembly GCF_014303955.1. NCBI lineage: Bacteria > Bacillati > Bacillota > Clostridia > Eubacteriales > Acutalibacteraceae > Caproicibacter > Caproicibacter fermentans. Next base: position 1,537,451 of record NZ_CP060286.1, read on the forward strand.
TAACATCGCATATATTTTTATACAAGAACATTTACTTTAAACCTGTCGGCACAATTCTATGACAAAATTGACAATAACCAACTTAGTATGGCTGCAAATTAAATCATTATGCCGAAGGAACCGGCAATCAAAGGACTTTATGCAAAAGTTTCCGCGGCAGCGAGGATTTTTTCAGGAACAATTTCACTTGAAAATGTTAATCTGGTATTGTATGATATGTTTTGGCTTTCAAAAGAAAACACAGCGCCAGAACTCGTATTGCGCGAGTTGACGAGGACAAGGAGAATCGAAAATTCGGCGGATGCCTTGCGGTACGGTACTACCGGAAATGTTGAAAAAAACAAAAAGCGATTTTTGAACAAATTCAACAGGGTACCTTGAAAGCCTGAATTCATTTATGAAAGGCAGGCAAAAAACATGTGCGGAATTGTTGGTTACATCGGCGATCAGGAAGCGCAGCCCGTTTTACTGAACGGTCTGTGCAGACTGGAATACCGCGGGTATGACTCCGCAGGAATCGCGGTGCTGAATCACAAAGGGGAAATGGGGCTTGCGAAAAGCAAGGGGCGGCTTGCAAACCTCGAGGAAAAACTGAAGGCCGCCGCTCTGTCCGGCACCACCGGCATCGGCCACACACGCTGGGCGACACACGGGGAGCCTTCGGAGACGAACTGCCACCCCCACACAAACGCAAAAAAGACCATCAGCGTGATTCACAACGGAATCATTGAAAATTATCTGCACCTGAGAGAATTTCTGATTTCAAAGGGGTATCGCTTTTATTCCGAAACGGATACGGAAGTGATCCCGAACCTGATCGACTACTATTACAAAAACGATCTGCTGGAGGCTGTTACAAAAGCGGTTTCCAAGCTGGAGGGCAGTTACGCGCTGGGCATCATGTCCGTTTACGAGCCGGATAAGCTGATCGCGGTCCGCAAGGACAGCCCGCTTGTCATCGGCATCGGCAAGAATGAAAACTTTATCGCTTCGGACGTTCCCGCCGTTCTGAATTACACCAGGGACTTTATTTATCTGGAGGATAAGGAGTTCGCCGTGATCCGGAAGGATGCGGTCGAGGTTTACACGCTGGAAGGCGAAAGAACGGAAAAGCCGGTCAAACACGTTACCTGGAACGCCGACGCGGCGGAAAAAGGCGGCTACGAACATTTCATGCTGAAAGAAATCTGCGAACAGCCGGGTGCCATCAAGGCAACCATGACATCCCGGATTCTGCCCGGCCAGCCCGTCAAGCTGGACGATATCGCGTTCACGGAAAAGGAAATCAAAGAGATTGAGAAGATTTATATCGTAGCCTGCGGCACCGCCTATCACGCGGGGGTCGTCGGGAAATACGTCATTGAAAAAATGGCGAGGATTCCGGTGGAAGTCGACATCGCATCCGAATTCCGCTACCGTGACCCGCTTTTGAACGACAAGACTCTTTTGATCGCGGTCAGCCAGTCCGGCGAAACGGCGGATACCCTTGCGGCCATGCGCGAAGCGAAAAGCAAGGGGGTCAAGGTTATGGCCATCACCAACGTGGTCGGCAGTTCCATCGCACGAGAGGCCGACAACGTTCTTTACACCTGGGCGGGACCTGAAATCGCCGTCGCCTCAACCAAGGCCTACACGACCCAGCTGATTACCATGTATATTCTGGGGCTGTATTTTGCTCAGCACAGAGGAACCATGACGAACGAAGAGATCGAGGCTGTGAAAAACGACATGCTGACTCTGCCCGAGAAAGCGGAGAAAACACTGGGTCACAGGGAGACGCTTCAGAAGTTCGCGTCCAATAATTACATGCATAAAAACATGTTCTTCCTCGGCAGGGGCATCGATTACGCCGTCGCCATGGAAGGGGCTCTGAAGGTCAAGGAAATTTCCTATATCCACTCGGAAGCCTATGCCGGAGGAGAATTGAAGCACGGCACCATCGCGCTGATTGAAGAAGGAACGGTCGTTATTGCGCTCGCCACACAGAGCAGGCTGTATGACAAAATGATCAGCAATATCCGCGAGGTTACCACCAGAGGCGCAAAGGTTCTCGGTCTGGCGGTTGAGGGAAACAACAGCATCGAAAAGGTGGCGGAAGCCGCTTTGTATGTCCCCCCTGTTCAGGACATCCTGATTCCTGTGCTCGCGGTGATTCCCCTGCAGCTTTTGGCCTATTACACCGCCGTTCAAAAGGGCTGCGACGTGGATAAACCGCGGAATCTGGCAAAATCCGTTACCGTCGAGTAATTTTAAGCTTTTTCATATGTGCTATCAGCGTACAAAAAGGCGCTTTTAATCATTTGAAAGCGCCTTTCCTTTTTGGGGGAATTGGTCCTGAAAAAAATTCCGGACCCCCAAAAAATATTCTTGCAGCCGAATTAATTGATATATAGAGCATTTTTGGGGGATAATTTCATGATGTACAGCGTTGTCCTAAGAATAAAAATTCAGGAAGACCGTTGGATCCGGATCGGAAGCAGCCACGATATCCTATGGGACGTGCGCGATCTGATTGAAGCCTCCAGCGGATGGACTGTTTTAAATCAGGATGACATCGGGCCCGCAAATTCCTTTCTATCATTGCTGGAAAGAGGAATTTGGGAACTGTCGAAATCGACGGATGCCTATCGGGATTATGAGGTCATGTACGGACTTGGAACCATCAAAGACACTTTAGCCTTTTACCGCGGTCTGCTCGAGGACTGCAAAGAACATCCCTACGCCGAACTGTACGGAAAAATCATCGCCTGAGCAAAACGGCAAATGCATCGTCACGGCCCGGAGCCGGCATTGCGATTAAAACGCTTTGCCGCCGCCCGGGCTCTTTTTTCGGTAAAATATCTTTCGTAATCAAGGGGCGCATAAATTAAATCGGAAAGCAGAAATTATACAGACAGGTTCTCCGAAAATAAACAACATCAGGTAATATGAAAAACATAAAATTGATTTTCAACCCAAGCTCAGGAAAGAATAAAAAATCCCCCGTGCAGTTAACGGATATTCTGACCCAGCTTCAGTCATCCGGCTTCACGGCGGAACCTTTTTTGATTGAACCCGACAGCGATCTTTCCCATATCGTCAGGGAATCTCTCTTGAAGGGAATCGACCTGTTTCTGGTGTGCGGCGGCGACGGAACCGTGTCCTCCGCGGTCAGAGCGCTGTATGGCACCAATTCCACCATCGGTATCATCCCGGCCGGAACCCAGAATAACATCGCATTCAGTCTTGGAATCCCCCTGGACATTCCGTCTGCCGTTTCCGTGCTTTCCGCCGGCCTGCGAACCAGGGCGGATGTGGGAATGGTCACCTGCGGCGGAATCCGCACTCCGTTTTTGGAGGTCTGCTCCATCGGTCTGCTGTCAAGCCTCTTCTCATCGGCGGATCAAATTCAGCACGGCAATCTGGTCCCGGTCACTGATTTTCTGCTTCAGTTTGTCAAAAACAAACCGTGCGAATTTGAGATTCGGCTGGATGACAGATTCCAGATTACCGGCGACGGTTACGCCCTTGTCGCGGCAAACATGCCCTATATTTTCCACCGCTACAGGGTTGGGGAGGAGCGCTCCTATCAGGATGGATTTTTAAATCTTTATCTTGTCGCGGAGATGTCCAAGCTGGACCTTGTGGGATGCGCGGTCAAAAGCAATCCCACGGAGGACCCCAGAATCCACAGGTTCCGCGCCAAAAGAATTGAAATCAAAACCCGCCCTGAGATGCCGGTCATGGCGGACGGTATCGACCTGGGAAAAGGCCCCGCCCTCGTTGAAATGAAAAATGCGTCCGTTCATATTTTAACAGCCCTGCCCGACGACCCGAAACGAAGGCCCGTCCTATGAAGCATACGCTTTCTTCCAAGCCGGACGGCGCCTCGGTCAATCGGCGCAAGCGGACCGACCCGGCCGTATGGCTTTTTCTGATTCTGATCACTTTTACCGCCGCCGCGGCCATCTGCCCGGTTTCCGTATGGTCTCTGCTCTGGCAGGCGGTCAAAGCAAGGCTTTTCCTTTCGGGGATGCTGCTCCTGTTTTGCCTGACCGCGCTCTCTCTGATCTGGAAAAAATTTCAGCGCATCGATGAAAGGATTTTCGAACTATTTAATTTTCAAGGGCAGCGGCCGCGGTGGCTTGACCGTCTCATGCTTGCGTTTACCCAGCTTGGCAACGGACTCTTTGCGGCCGCAGCGGCCCTTTTGTTTTATCTTCTGGGGCGCAGGCTGCTGGGTTATGAACTGATTCTTGGAAATTTGGCCCTGTGGCTTGTGGTGGAACTGATCAAAATGGCCGTCGACAGATCGAGGCCCTATCAAACAATCCAAAAGATCCGGATCGTCGGGGTCAGAGAAAAAGGGGCGTCTTTTCCCAGCGGGCACACCAGTCAGGCATTCTTTATGGCGGCCCTCCTTTCCCACTATTTTAATCTGGGGACCGGACAGGTACGCCTGCTGTATCTGGTCGCGCTGTGCGTCGGCATGACCCGAATGTATGTCGGCATGCATTATCCGCGTGATGTTATCGGCGGAGCGATTCTCGGCACCTGCTGGGGATTGCTGGGAATCACCGTCAACCAATATATTCTCAGTCTGCCGTTCTCGGCTTTATGGAAAATTTTTGGTCAAGGCTTATAAATGAGGCCGGACTCAAAATAATAAAATCAGCAGCGAAGCAGAGAAAGGAGAAAAACATGAAGGCAAAGCCGGACGACCGCAGCGACAATGTGGAACGCATCCAGGAAAATATCAATCATACGATCGAGAACATGCGCAAGGCGGACGAGATGATGGAAGAAACCCCGGACAAGGGAACGAGAGAAACTCTTCGTGAGAAAAACGACCGCCGTGCAAAAGCCCTGGAGGGGCTGCGCAGCGAAATCCGCGACGAAGCAAAAGCGCGCGGAAAAGGATAACGCAAACCCTCCGTTTTTTCCGGGCGGGCAACCTTTTTGAGGTCAGCGAACAGGGCGCCATATTGCTTCCCTGACGGTAACATGATATAGTTAGTCATGTTCGTTATCATTTCAGGCTTTGGTGAAGTATCATGAAAAAATTGGTCATTGGAATACTAGCCCATGTTGACGCCGGAAAAACCACTTTGACGGAAGCAATGCTCTATCGCGGCGGGGCCCTGAAAAAACTGGGCCGCGTGGATCATCAGGATTCGTTTCTGGATTCGGACGTTTTGGAGCGGGAACGGGGAATCACCATTTTTTCCAAACAGGCGGTTCTGCCGCTGGAACATGCGGAGATCACGCTGCTGGACACCCCCGGCCATGTGGATTTTTCCAGTGAAACGGAGCGAACGCTGCAAGTGCTTGATTACGCGGTTCTGGTCGTCAGCGGGACCGACGGCGTCCAGGGCCACACCCTGACGCTTTGGAAGCTCCTGAAGCGGCATCGGATTCCGGTTTTTTTGTTTATCAACAAGATGGATCTGCCCGGAACCGACCGAAACACCCTGACCGAGGACCTGAAGCGAAAACTGGACGACCGCTGTGTGGACTTCTGCGAAACGGCGGAGTCTGTTTATGAAAATGCGGCTCTGTGCGACGAAAGCCTTCTGACCCGTTACCTGGAACAGGGAACCGTGCCGGACGAAGAGATTGCCGCTCTGGCGGCGCGGCGGAAAATCTTCCCCTGTTTTTTCGGATCCGCGCTGAAGCTGGGCGGTGTAGACGGCTTTTTAGACGGCCTGGAACGATATACCGCAGCTCACGAGTACCCTGCCGAATTCGGCGCGAAGGTCTATAAGATTTCACGCGATGCGCAGGGCGCAAGGCTGACCTTTCTCAAGGTCACCGGCGGAAGCCTGAAAGTAAAAACATTGCTGACAAACCGGCGCGGCGGCGTTCCGGACGAGAAAGCATGGGAAGAAAAGGTCGACCAGATCCGCATCTATTCCGGCGAAAAGTATCGTACGCCGGGCGAGATTCCGGCCGGCACCGTATGTGCCGTGACCGGGCTGAGCCGCACCCGCCCCGGGCAGGGGCTGGGGTTTGAGTCAGCCTCCGAAGCGCCTGTGCTGGGGCCTGTGCTAACCTATCAGGTCCTTCTGCCGGAGGGAACCGACCCGCACGGCGCACTGCTGAAGCTGAGTCAGCTTGCGGAGGAAGACCCCCAGCTGCACATTGTCTGGAACGAGCATCTTCGCGAAATTCATCTTCAGCTGATGGGCGAAGTGCAGTTGGAAATTTTAAAGCGGCTGATTCTGAAGCGATTCGGCATGAAAGTGGAGTTCGGGCAGGGCAGCATTGTTTACCGGGAGACCATCGCGGCGCCTGTAGAGGGCGTGGGCCACTTCGAACCGCTGCGTCATTACGCGGAGGTTCATCTGCTGATGGAGCCCGGGGAAAGAGGCAGCGGACTTCAATTCGGCGCCGCCTGCAGCGAAGAGGTTCTAAGCCGAAACTGGCAGCGGCTGATTCTGACTCATCTGGAGGAACGGACGCATCCCGGCGTGCTGACCGGCTCCCCCATCACGGATATGAAAATCACTTTGGTAGCGGGACGGGCGCACCTCAAGCATACCGAAGGCGGCGATTTCAGGCAGGCGACCTACCGGGCGGTCCGTCAGGGACTGATGACCGCCGAATCCATCCTGCTGGAACCATGGTACGAGTTCCGCCTGGAAATTCCGGCGGAATTCGTCGGGCGGGCCATGTCGGATCTTCAGCGCAGATCCGGCGCTGTGTCCCAGCCGGAGCATTTTGGGGAAAATGCCGTTTTGACCGGCACCGCGCCGGTTCAGACAATGAGGGACTACGCCCTGGAGATTACCTCCTACACCAGGGGCCGGGGCAGGCTCGTTTGCTCGCTGAAAGGCTATGAACCCTGCCATAACCAGGACGAAGCGGTTGCCGCCATCGGTTACGACAGCGAACGGGACACGGAAAATCCGGCGGATTCGGTTTTCTGTTCCCACGGAGCGGGCTACGTGGTCAAATGGGATCAGGTTCGCAGGCATATGCATGTAAACAGCGGAATCATCCCGGCGGCGCGGGACGGGGATGCGGTAACCGAACCGCACGCCGCCCCGCGCCCGTCCGCTGCCGCCGGCTCTCTGGAACAGGACGAAGAGCTGAAATCCATTTTTGAGCGGACCTACGGCCCGGTGGAACGCAGAAAATTCACACGCCCGAAGAAGCCGGACCCGCCGGCGCGTGAATTCTCGGTTCAGCCCCGTTACTCCGGGCCGGAGTACCTGCTGGTGGACGGCTATAACATCATCTTCGCCTGGGACGAGCTGAAAAAGGCGGCGCGGGAAGATCTGGACACGGCGCGAAAACTCCTGTCGGACATTCTCAGCAACTATCAGGGGTTTAAAAAATGCGCCGTCATTCTGGTTTTCGACGCATACAAGGTTCCCCACGGCGCCGGAGAAATATTCCGCTACCACAATATCAGCGTGGTTTTTACCAAAGAGGCCGAAACAGCGGACGCATACATTGAAAAAGTAACCAATGAAATCGGGAAAACCCACCGGGTCACGGTCGCCACTTCCGACGCGGCCGAGCAGCTGATCATTTTGGGTCACGGGGCCCTGCGCCTTTCCGCCGACAGCTTCCGGGCGGAAGTGGAACGGGCCGAAGGCGAGATCGCGTCTATTCTTTCGAAAAGCCGCATGAAAAACAGATGTCCACCCTTTCACCGCGCCGTTGTGAAAGAACCGGAAAGTTCTTTTGATGCGGTGGAAAAGGATTCGGCTGTCCCCGGTTCCGAAGGCATGACCAGCCGATAAACACATCGCAAAAGCCCCCGAAATCAATTTCGGGGGCTTTTCTGTCTTATCGGAACAATATCATACAGTCACGCAGGATGATTATGAATTATACGGGTCCTGGGGCTCCGGGATTTTTCCCTTTCCCCCGCTGATAAACGAACGGGTCCACGAGGGCTGAGCCGGCGCCTTGCTTTCTTTCAGCATCTTCTGCCATTGCTCGTCGGTCAATCTGCTGTCCGACTCAAATTCGTAATAGCTGAACACCGCGCCTCTGGTTAAATAGAGCTTGCCGCCGATCGGAACCACCGCATAGATTTCATGCGCGGGCCCCACGCCCGCTTCCAAATAACCGCCCTGATCGAATTGATTCGGCGCGATCGTGTGAAAATCGGCGACAAGGGCCATGTTTTTATCGGTCTCGGATTCAATTTCAAACCACCTCAGCCCGTCGGTCGCGAAAGAAGCCGTCATTTCCTCCATGTTTTCCCCGTAGTCGTAAAGCCGGGCATACTCGTCGTTGGTCAGTTGTTCCCCTTTCAGCTCCTTAACGGAACAGTCCCGCAAAAATTGCAAAAGATCCTCCAGATATTTTACCGGGCCTTCCATATTGTTTTTGCCCTCTTCGTTTTCCCCGGTAAGCAAACCTCTCGCGGAGAGATTCGCTTCGGAATACTCCGTCAGCCACAGCAGCTTGTCGTACACCTCGACGGCGGGCTCCACATATCCGAGGACCTTCGGCTCCTCTCCGCCGCCTTTTTCAGCCCCGCTCTGCTTTCCGTACAGAATGGTGTCGTGGCGCAATTCGGACCAGCTGCCAAGCGCGGTGTTCAGCGATTTGTCCGTCCACGCCCGATTCATCATGAAGGAGGGGTATCCGTTCCCGTAAGGCTGCGTCAGCCCTTTCAGAACCCACAGCCAGCCGTAATACAGATTCGACCGCCACGTCTCTTCGGGAAGCTTTGAAAACTGCGCCCTTACACTTGTGAACTTCGCGGGGTAGTCTTTCCATTTATTTTCCTGTTTGGCAAGCTGGATCTGATACGCCCGGTCCGAGCCCAGAACCCCCATGACGTCAAGCCCGCTGGGGATCGGCCGCTCAATCGGTTCCACAAGCTCCTGAATCATTTCGGAATCGGCCAGATATCTCTGACCCATCAGCCGCAGCTGCTTGCCCACGGGGGTGTTTACCTGCGTATATTGAGCCGCAATTCTCGGTTCCGGGAGCGTCTTTGCCTCCTGATAGAACGCGTCCAGCCGTTCGCCGTCGCTCAAAGTCTCAAGGTTCGGCTGATCCCCGTAAACTTTCCGCAGCAAATTCCTGTAATCATAAATCGTGAGATCGTCGGACGCCCCCACGTAAAACGATGTGGGTTCATAGATTTTCTCCCAGTTCGTGATGTCCTGCGTGCCGTCCTTTTCCATAAAAAGCGCGTAGGTGACAAGAAGCGCCTGAAGCGTCTGTTCCACATCCCTCACCTTCTGGTCTTTATCCTTGTAGAGCGGGAAAGGCGCCTGACCGTACCACATCATGGCGGTAAAATACCGTTTGAAATCGTCGCTTCTGGTATAATGCCCTCTCGGCTCAAACTGGCTGTAATCCAGTTCAAACGGAAAAATTGCGGACTGAGAGTAGCCGGATTTTGCCTGAATCAGGGAATATTCCTTTTCCGCCAGATTCTTCGCTTCATCCGGCGTATTCTGCGGCAGAGCATTCCCCATGCTCAGCTCCGCCGCGGCAAAATAAGCGATATTCTTGAGCGCGGCGGCTTTTACTTCCGGGTTCTGAACACCCTTGCAAATTTGAATGGATTTTTTCAGCATGCTGCCCGTTAAGTCGTCAACCGCTTTGAACAGACTGTTCTTCTCCAGGTTTCGCAGGGAAAAATCGTAAAAGATGTGATAAAGCTGCAATACCGAATCCGCCGTGACAAAGCTCGGTATTTCAAGGTAACTGTTTTTTTCGTAAAGATAGAAGAGCTGCTCCTCGGCTGTCGGAGACACGACAAAAGCGTTCTGAGACAACAGCTTTTTCTCCCCGTCCGAAAAGCTTCCGAACTGCTTCAGGTTTTCTATGTTGGACAAATCGGAATTTACTTTATAAGGCTTCACTTTAGCCTTAAATCCGGATGGACTGTACGGCACGGCGACGTTTTTGTTCACCGCAGATTCCAGTGACACCAGTCGGTAAGCGGTGCTCTTTGCCGTTTTACTTTCCGTTCCGTCGACGGAATCCGCGGGTTCTGAGGTACCCGTGCCCTTCGCGCCGCATCCCGTCGCCGCCAGCAGAAAAGCGCAGCACAGTACCGACGCTATGGTTCGCCTGAATAACATAGGATCATCCCTCCGTTTCAATTTCACCCATGCTGTAACGAAATGCCGCCGGTGTTCCCGTATTTCTGTTCCCGCAGACGGCGGAAACCGCTTTCCCGTCCGATTTGAGTGCGGTCATTTGATCGAACGCGTCCGAAACACCGATAGATTCAAAGCCAAACCCCGTCCATTTGTATGCGTTCAATTCCTTTTTTCCGTCCCTTGTGGATTCCACGGAAATCAGCTCATCCAAGCCGTCTCCATCCAAATCGCAGAATACATAATCGTCAAAAGGCCTCGAAAGTCTTGAACCGAGCCATTTCGGGTAGAGCTTGTTATTGTGAAAATAATAAAGGAACGGCCTTTTTGCGTAGACAGGATGATATTTTGCCACGGTATACACCCCAAGCGAAACCTCGTTCTTTCCGTCGCCGTCCACATCGCAGACCTGGACCTTCCACGGGTTGAGCTTTTGAAACGACGCGTCATAAGTCTTTTCCGTTTTTACACCATTAAAATTTAAGATCATCAGCCGGTCCCCATACACGGCCCCCCTCTTTTTCAGCAGAAGGAAAACGTCATCGTTTCCGTCCCCGTCATAATCCGTGACAAAGCTGCTGATCGGCGCCGTTGAACCGTCAATTTTATATTCGGTTACTTCCATGCCGCCGTCGAATATTTTAATTCCTGTTCCAAAGACCAGAACCGCATAACTTTTTTCGCCCGCCGTCAGTTTCCCCATTTTAAAATAATCGTCATTTCCGGAATCAGCCCAATGAAATATGGGAGTTCCCCACACGTTCCCGTGAAAAAGCAGATAGAATCCCGAAAGGCCGACCAGTTGATACTCATCGCCGGAGGTAACCCCTAACCTTTCCGTTTTAACCATGGTATGCGCAAGAAAGGCCGCGCACAGTAAAAACGCAGCCAGCAAAGCCGCCGCAATCAGGAGTCTCTGCTTTCCAGAAATGGGCATGGTTCCGTCCGGTTCGGTCAAAATTCGCTTTTCGACGGTTTTTCTGAACCGGGTTTCCTCGTGCCCGCCTCTGCTCTCCATATGATTCTCTTCTTCCATTTTTCCGGAATAGTGGGAAAAAATGTATTTTGATTATTATAGCATAGAACCCATAAAAATCCAAGCCAGGAGGATTTCAGATGTTTGTAAAAGGCATAAAATCAAGGCTGTATTCCGGGATCGGGTTTGCAGCCTTGACATGAATTGAGCGCTTGACTCTATTCGGTTGCGTGTATATACTGAAAAAAAACTAAGTAAAACAAATTACGCTTGCTCACAGATCCGGATAACAGGGATGACGAGGATTTTTTTAACACAAAAACCAAAACCCTAAGTTCGCTCTGGTCATGCGCGGGCAAATCCTAAAGATGTAAAGAAGACCGTAAATCAATAAAGAGTAAGGAAATGAGCATGAAAAATAAAATTTTGCTTGTAGAGGACGATTCAAGTCTGATAGATGGTTTGCAGTATTCATTGACGAAAAATGGATTTGTGCTTGAAATCGCACGCACGGTCAGTGAAGCCATGACATTACTCGAAAAGAAACAGTATGACTTATTGCTGCTTGACGTCACTCTGCCTGATGGAACAGGTTTTTCAGTATGCGAACAGGTCAGGAAGAACGGAAATCAAGTCCCGATCATTTTTTTGACGGCGCTTGATGAGGAAGTCAATGTAATCCGCGGCTTAGATAGCGGCGGGGACGACTATATTACCAAACCTTTTAAGTTGGGAGAACTCTGTTCCCGCATCAGGGCATTGCTGCGGAGGGCGGGGATTTCTAAACCCGCTTCTTCATCCGCCATTGAGTGCGGAGATATATTCATTGACACGCTTCATGGTCGTGTCCTGCTAAATGGAAAGACTATGGAATTAACGAATACTGAATATCGGCTTCTTTGCTTATTAATTCGCAATGCCGGCCAGATCGTCACACGAAATGTAGTTCTGGATGAAATGTGGGACGGGAGCGGAACTTTCGTAGACGATAACACACTTTCCGTTTATGTCCGCCGTCTGCGCGAAAAAGTTGAAATAGATCCGTCGCATCCTGAACATCTTATTACAGTGCGCGGCTTCGGCTACCAATGGAACGAGGTGTCGAAATGAATTTTTTGAAAGAAAAGTTGTCACGCCACTTTTTTGTTGAAATCATCATTTTTTCGGCCCTCTTGCTTGGATTCGGTGTCCTGCTTTGTTTTCGGCAAACAGAAGCCGTAAAAGAGATGATGCTCGCCCATGATGGTGTTATGGTAAGTTCTCTTTTGAAGCAAAAGATATCCCCTGATGTAATTGCTTCCGCTGTTTCAAATACTCAGGATGGTGGACAAGGGAAAGAACTGCTGGCGCAGCTTGGCTATACAGAAAAGACCGCAATCCGCTTTCTTCCGGCCGTATCAGGTTTCGAGGCAACTTCTTTTCAATCCGTTCTTCTTGGCACACTGGCCTTTATTACCATTCTGCTCGTCTTATGCTGCATTTTTCTTACCAAAAGGGAACGGCTATATGGTCAGGCTTCAAAAAGGATTTCTGCATTTTCAGAAGGTGATTTTTCGGAACATTTGCCGCGTTCCGAAGAAGGAACTTTATATCAGTTATTTGCTTCCGTCGATAATCTGGCATCTGCATTACAGGCAAAGGGAGAGGCGGAATATAAGGCGAAAGAATTTTTGAAAAATACAATCTCCGACATTTCCCATCAGTTGAAAACGCCTCTGGCCGCGCTCAGCATGTATAACGAGATTATTTTGGAAGAACCGGATAACCCCGAAACAATTACTGAATTTTCAAAAAAAACGACGGCAGCTCTTGAACGAATGGAACAGTTGATTCAATCGCTTCTGAAAATCACGCGCCTCGATGCTGGAAGTATTATGTTTGAAAAAGTGCCTCATCAAGTATCAGAAGTCGTAGAGAAGGCGATTGAAAATCTGACTACTCGGGCCGTTCGTGAAGAAAAACAGATAATCGTTAACGGACAGCCAAGCGAACAGCTCACTTGCGATCTACAGTGGACCAGTGAAGCGGTAGGAAACATTGTCAAAAATGCTTTAGATCACACAAATTCCGGTGGCCATATCCGCATTTCGTGGGAAAGGTCCCCGATCATGATTCGGCTCAAAATTACAGATAACGGCACGGGAATCGCGCCGGAAGATATTCATCATATTTTCAAGCGGTTCTACCGCAGTAAAAATTCAAAGGATACACAAGGCGTCGGCTTGGGTCTATCCTTAGCGAAGTCCATTGTCGAAGGACAAGGAGGGACTTTATCCGTCCAAAGCGTTTTGAACCGAGGGACTACCTTTACTCTGTGTTTCCTTACGGAACTGTAAGCTGAAACTCATCTGAAAGTAAGCCTCGTCTGTTAGCCTTTGAGGAAAGGAGGCTTAGAGCCATGGAAATCTTAAAAGTTGAAAATCTTTGCAAGACATATGGAAAAGGGGAAACACAGGTCAACGCCTTGAATGATGTTTCCTTTACGATGGAAAAAGGTGAATTTGCGGCGGTAGTTGGCGAATCCGGTTCCGGTAAAACCACTTTGCTCAATTGTATCGGCGGTTTGGATGATCCGACGTCCGGCAAAGTACTTCTGGAAGGAAAAGACCTTTTCTCTATGCAGGAAGAAGAACGGACTGTTTTTCGGCGCAGGAATATCGGGTTCGTATTTCAGTTCTTTCAACTGATTCCGGAATTAACGGTGGAACAGAATATTATTTTTCCTATTCTTCTGGACTATCAAAAGCCTGATCCGGATTCGGTCAATGAAATTTTGCAAGTGTTGGGGCTTACGGAACGCCGCCATCATTTGCCCAGCCAGCTTTCCGGCGGGCAACAGCAGAGGGTCGCAATCGGCCGTGCATTGATAACCAGACCCATGCTGATTCTGGCTGATGAACCCACGGGCAATCTGGACAGCAAAAACAGTCAGGATGTAATAGACTTGCTAGTCAACGCATCCCGGCATTATCAACAGACCATCTTAATGATAACTCATAATGTGGGCCTGACTTCTTCGGCAGACCGTGTCCTGCGGGTATCAGACGGCGTTCTTACCGTCCGGGGAGGAATCCGGGAATGAAAAGCTATTTGGAACTGATCCCTATTTCCGCTAAGATTCATAAAAAGCAGAGCAGAATGACGCGAATCTGTATCATCCTCGCCGTGTTTCTGGTCACGGCCATCTTCGGTATGGCCGATATGGAAGTGCGCAGTCAACAACTGCAGGAAATCAAAAGCAATGGAAACTGGCATGTATTATTTTCCGATATTGACCAGAAAACCGCATCCATGATTGCCGCCCGTCCGGAAGTAACGGCTTCCGGATGGTATGCTTATTTGGGAACGGAGGCCCAATATACTGTTTCGGGAAAATCTGTCATTGCAGCAGGAATGGATAAAAAAGTATCGGATGATATTTTCCCAATAAAAGTGACTGAGGGCGATTCCCCAACGAAAAAGAATGAGGTTGCTTTAACCCAAAATGCAAAACTCGGCTTGGGGGTTCACGTGGGCGATACAATCACTTTGAAGCATCCAATTTCTGAACCGGTAGAGCTTTCCGTCGTTGGTTTTGTCGAGGGTACTTCAAAGTTACTGAAGCAGGATTCTTATGCTTTGCTTTTTACAAAAGAAGGCTTCCAGTCTTCGATTCCTGAAGGACAATATACAGATCAGTACGTTGTTCAGCTTTGCCGATACTGCAATATGCAAAAAGTGATTGCCGATATTACGGAACAATATAAACTTACTGATAAGCAGGTATTGCAAAACGGCAATCTGCTTGCAGTGCTCGGCCAAAGCGATAACAGTTATGTGCTTGGACTCTACGGGACCGCCGCTGTTTTATTCGCCATCGTAATGCTGGCGGGAGTACTGATGCTTGCAAGCAGCCTGAACAGCAATGTAATGCAAAGAACGGAATTTTTCGGTATGATGCGCTGCTTGGGAGCAACGAAAAAACAGATCATGCGCTTTGTACGGAAAGAAGGGCTGCAGTGGTGTAAAACGGCGATTCCCGTGGGGGTTGGCATTGGAACCGTGGTTATATGGGTGCTATGCGCGATTTTGAAGGCTTTAGCTCCCGGTTATTTCTCCGAAATGCCGACTTTTGCAATCAGTTGGATCGGTATCCTGTCCGGTATCGCTGTGGGAATATTCACGGTACTTTTGGCCACCAGATCCCCCGCCAAAAGAGCTGCGTGTGTTTCGCCACTGGCTGCGGTTTCGGGGAATGCAAACTCTATTCAACCAAGCCGCACAGCGGCAAACACCACTTTTTTCAAGATAGATACTGCTGTTGGTATTCATCATGCTACGTCAAGTAAAAAAAATTTTTTGCTGATGGTAGGTTCATTTTCTCTCAGTATTATTTTGTTTCTCTGCTTTTCAGCGACGGTCGATTTTATGCACCATGCTGTTGTGCCGTTGCGGCCATGGACGCCGGATATTTCCCTTGCAAGCGCAGATCAGACTTGTTCTCTGTCAAACAGTCTCTTAAAGCAGCTGAAGAACGATCCGAAAGTCGCACGCGCCTATGGACGGATGTTTGCTTATAACATCCCGGTCAAATCAGGCGGACAGAATCAGAAAATCGACCTTGTTTCTTATGAGAATTATCAATTTTCGTGGGCGGAGGACAGCCTGTTGAACGGTTCTATCGATGCTGTAAGGCAGAAAGAGAATCAGGTACTGATCGTTCACAATTCCGACAGTTCCCTATACGTTGGGGACAAGATTCAACTGAACTTCGGAAAAAAGCAGCAAGAAATCACTGTGGCAGGACTGCTTTCCTCCAGCCCCTTTGACAGCGTAAGGGGGGTAACGACAGTTATCTGCTCGGAGAAAACATTCCGGGAATTGACTGGTGAGACGAATTATACGATTATCGACGTTCAACTCACGGAAAAGGCAGTCGATCGTGATGCGGATTCCATACGCTCTCTGGCAGGTTCAAATATTCAGTTTTCCGATCGACGTGCAAGTAACCGAGAAGGAAAGGGAGCTTTTTATTCAATGGCGCTGTTCATTTATGGCTTCTTGGTGGTGATCGTACTAATCACCATATTTAATATAGCAAACAGCATCGCCATGAGTGTTTCGGCGCGTATCAAACAATACGGTGCTATGCGCGCCATCGGCATGAGCGGTCATCAGCTCATAAAGATGATTACTGCCGAAGCCGTCACATATTCCGTCGCCGGGAGCATTGTGGGATGCTTCATAGGCTTGCCGCTGCATAAAATCCTGTTTGAAAAAATGGTAACTGCGCACTGGGGAGATCCGTGGCAGCTTCCATTGGGAATGCTCGCACTTATAGTAGCAGCAGTCATGATCTCGTCTATTCTTGCGGTCCATGGTCCGGCCAAGCGAATCCATAAGATGTCCATCGTTGATACAATCAGTGCACAATAAACGAATTGTTTCAAAAACAGATTTATCCTGGCGAAGCATCTTTTCCTTCCTGGCGCGGGAACCATACGGTTTCTGCGCTATTTTTTTTCGGACGCTTTAGGTGATCCGCTCACGGATTTTATTCGACATAAATAAATTCACGGGGCAGTTTCGAGGCCAGCTCCGGTATCCCGTGTACCACTGACATTATGATCCAAAAGACGTAACGATCCATCCAAAGGAAAACATGGGAACTGCGCTATCATTCAGCACGAAAACGGCATCCAAACTTTGTACGGTCACAACAGCGGTCGCAGAAAATGAACCGTAATGCGGATCTTTGTATCTCATGGGACAGGCGGCAAAGACCGCTATATTTTGATTTCCCAACGAAATCTCAAGATTCTCCGGGAGTACAGAAAACAATACCGGCCTCACCATCCGGAAGGGTACCTGTCTCGGTTCTCTGTATTACTTTACGCGGTTAGCCCTTTTTAATCGAATCGTCCTTGTCTTCTCTTCCGTATCATCACTCTCGTCATACCCATCATATGGTGCATCCGGATCATGCGGCTTCTGTTTTTTCATACTGTTGCATACCTCATCACGATGGGCAAAAGAAAAATTGATATCATCCGAATATCCGGTATGTCCTGTGATGATGATCGGGTTCAAATGCCTTTCCCTCAACTTTTTCTCAAGTATCGCCAGAGATCTCTTTTCCAATGCGATATCCTCAGCAAGAGCATTAATAAAGCTATATCCTCCGTCTGCACCGAACCAGATGGTATCGCCGGTAAAAAGATATGTATCATCGATGAGATAGACCATGTGCCCCCATGTATGTCCCGGGACCAGAAAAGCTTCTACCTTAATGTTTCCGATGGTGAATCCCTGCCCGTCCTTAAGAAGAATTTTCTTGTTATTTATTGTTACCTGCGGAAGCTTAAACAAGTGGAAAATCACTTTGCGGCGCACTTCACCGGTCAAATATTTATTTTCGATTTCTCCGATATAAATTGTTGCATTCTTAAACAACTGATTACTGTCAGCTTCGATCGCGCCAACATGATCGGTGTCCTGGTGGGTCACCAGAATATCTTTAATATTCTCCGGATCCAGATCAAGCCATTCCATCTTCTCTTTCAGGCGTTCATAATTATATCCGGCATCAATCATGATCGTCTGTCCGTTCTTTGTATAGAAGAAGATGTTGGCGACAAACTCTCTGACACACTTCACGTGTTCATCAATCACACCGGTATTAAGGGGTTTGAAAATTTCCTTACCCCGATAAATCATAGCCATATATTTTTCCTGAAATTTTGAAGCCTTCTTAGACATTTCTTGATTCTCCCTTTCTTGGTTTTCAAGCAAAGCCAATGGCGGTTTTTGCGTCGCCGCTGTTTGAATATCCGTAAATCCCGCGCTTTTCAAAAGCTGCTCTGCGTTGTAAATGGTCATTCCTTCCATCTTACTCGTCCACTTCTCGCCGGCAGTGTTCTAGCCGTACTGATCGCCGCCGTATTGTTTTTACGCGACGCTTTCCACGCTGACGGGCGAATCACCCACTCCAGTCACATGTCCTTCCGGGCAAAGCGCCAGCAGCCGCGTAATATTCATTCCGCCGCTTAAAATCACAGAATAAACATCATTATGTGAAGCTCAAATTCTTTGCCGGACCGTTCAGTATGCTCATTAAGCAAAGTCAATTAAAACAAAGCTTTCTTACTGTTTTTTTAAGCAGTGAGATTTAATAAGGGAAGCAATTCCGGCTCCTCCGCCTATAAAAAGCACCTCAATTGCTCCCATCCAATGCAGGGTGGTATTGCCGCTAGTTGTCGCCAGTGCATAAATAAGGTGGTGTCCTCCCAATAAAATGCAAAGTACAACCGAAACAAGCGTGAGTATTTCTGCATATTCAAAGTTACGCTTAACCAGTGTAATTATAATGCCCGCGTCAATCCCAACATTCCATAAAGCAATTTCGGCTTGCCATCCCCGGCTCATCCTCCATACCGAAAATGTTTCTGCAACATTGGGAAAAAACATTTGCCATATAAATGCGCCTACTGTCATCAATAAAAAAAGGAGCAAATAGAAATACAAATATTTTTCTTTTCTCACCATTATCACAACCTCCATGATACTCGTAGAATATAAATAATCAGATTGTGCTCTCAAGAAAGGGTCAATTAAAGGGTCAAACCTAAACAATAGGCAAAGAGAAATCCCCTGAAATCCGCATTCCTGCTGGATTTTCCGGGGATTTCTTTATGGTGGACGTTATAGGACTCGAACCTATGACCTTTCGCACGTCAAGCGAACGCTCTAGCCAGCTGAGCTAAACATCCATATTAAATCGTTCTTAAAGCGCTTGATTATTATAACGTATATGCTGTCGAAAATCAAGTAAAAAATCAAAAATTTCTAAATTATTTGAAACTCTTGTTTTCGACTCTCATTTATCTTATAATAATGAAAACAGGAGGATGATCCATCATGTCGATTGGTCTTGTGCTGGAAGGCGGCGGCATGCGGGGCTGGTACACCGCCGGCGTTTTAACTGTTCTGACGGAAACCGGAATTGAATTTCCAAGCGTTTACGGAATTTCCGCCGGGGCTTCCAATGCGCTCAATTATATCAGCAAGCAAAACACCAGGGATTTCGCGCGAGAGATGATTCGGTACTCCACAGATGAACGCTATATCAGCGTCAGCAATCTGCAAAGAACCGGTTCCCTGTTCGGCTTTGATTTTATGTTCGGAGAACTGTTCCATTCTCTTCTGCCCTTTGACTATGAAACATTTTTCAATTCTCCGACCGACCTGAAAGTCGGTGCAACAGACCTGAAAACGGGTCAGACTGTCTTCTTTGACAAATCTCAGCTGGACGAAACTATGACGGCGGTCCGGGCGTCCTGCTCGCTGCCTTTTATCTCCAACATTGTGTCTTATCTCGGTCATGAGCTTTTGGATGGCGGCTGCAGTATGCCGATCCCGATTGAGCGCTCCATTTTTGACGGAAACGATCGCAATGTTATCGTACTGACACGCGACAGAACCTATCGAAAAGGCCCTCACCCCGAATTTCCGCGCTCGGTGCTTCGGGTTAAATACGGCGACTATCCCCTTTTTGTCGAAGCGATGATGAAGCGGCCTGAAACCTATAACAACGAACTCGACGTTTGCCGCAGACAGGAAAAAACCGAAAAGGCGTTTGTTATTCGCCCAAGCGTTCCGATTATCACAAGCAGGTATGAAAAGGACCCTGAAAAATTAATTCAGATTTATGAAATGGGAATTCACGACTGTGAAAGCTCTTTGAACAGCCTTCGTGAGTTTATGAAGAAAGATTAGTATCTGTAAAAAATTAACTTGAAAGAATCCGGTTAAGCAGCGAATAATAAGTTCGGGGTGAAAATATATGGCGGATCAACTCGGGCGCTTGCTGGATTCGGACCCAAAAGCAAAAGAATACTTTGAAACGCTTCCTCAATACGCGAGGGAAGCGGTCAGAAAGCACGCCGAACAGATTGACGGAGTGAAGTCTATGAGGCTGCTTGCTGAAAGCTATATGAAGGACGATTCCTATCGAGGCGCCTGAATCCGCATCAACACGGAGGCGCAAATGGGAACTTATTATGAAAACAATCCGGACCTCAGGGAATATTTCGAGTCCCTGCCGATTGAGATTAAGGACAGAATCATTGAATCCGGAGTCGAGATTTCGACGCTCGGAGAATTGAAAAAAGCTGCCGAGCATTTTGAATTAATGAATAAAATTTGAAAGTCGACTGCCCCGGGCTTTGTCCGGGGCAGTCGTCTTTTATTGGTTATTCTGCCGCCCAGCGTTTCAGCTTTGGAAACGACTGCCGCATTTCTTTCTTCGCCTGTTCCTTATCCTGAAACAATCCCGGAACAGACGCGCAGAAATCGATCATTTCCTCCATCGTGCAGTCCGCGGTAAACGCTCCGTTTTTAAAACAGTAGCAGCAGAACTCTTCATTTTTACTGCCGCCTGCATTCGTGCCAAACTCCTCGTCCCTCGTCATCGGCATCCCGCAGCTTTGGCAGATTTTTTGATTTTCCATTGTAAAAACATCCTCTCTTCTTTGATGTTTCAAGAATACCAGATATAATCTGACAGCAGTATGTCATGTTTTTTCCTTGAAATAATTTCCTTGGATCCCCTCAGCTTCTTTTTGTACCTGCTCACGGATTGCGTCCGGCGCAAGCACCGTGACGCCGCTCCCGAAGGACAGCAGATATCCGATAATCCAGTCGCCGGCGGGATAACTCGTCGTCACGGCAAAGGAACCGTCCGGCCGGGCGCTGATGCAGGATGGATGAAATTCATCATGGACGCGGTAAGCAAGCCGAGGAGAAAACAGCAGGCTGAGCTCCACCATCGCAATGCCTTTCTCGTCGAGGTCAGGGAGCGGCGCCTCGCGTTTTTCGAAACTTTGCTCCGTAAGCCGGACCTGTTCCATTCTGCTGATTTTAAACGTACGGTAATCCTGCCGGCTCAGGCAGAACGCCTGAAGATACCAGCTGTTTTTAAAAATAAGCTTGACGGGTTCGGCCAGACGTTCCCTGCTTTCGCCTTTTGCGTTATAATAAGTAAAGCCGATTACCCGGCGCTGCAAAACAGCGCTTTTCAGCAGGGCGAACCTGTCTTTCTCCTCTTTCCCACTTCCCCAGTCTGTAAAATCCGCTTCAATCCAGTCCGGGCTTTCCCTCTTAAAGACGCTGCTGAGCCGTGAAAGAAGCTCCCCATCGCGGCCGGTTCTCGCGGCCCGAACACTCTGCAGGGCGAAAAGAATCTCGTCCTGCTCCTGCTCCGAAAGAAGCGACCGGTCCAAAACGAAGCGGTCGATTAAAGAAATTCCGCCGTTTCTGCCCCTGCTGGCATAAACCGGTATGCCGGCCTCGCTGAGGGCCTCAATATCGCGATAGACGGTTCGCGTTGAAACCTCAAACCGCTCCGCAAGGTCGGCGGCGGTCACGCTGCCGTGCAGAAGCAGCTGATAGACAATATCAAACAGACGGCCCACCTGCATCGTTTCACCCTCTTTCAAAGCAAATTGATATCCCGGAGGTGCAAAATGATTCTTTCCGCAAGCAGAAGAACGGACCTTCCCGCGTTCTATTCCGAATGGTTCCTTCATCGCCTGAAACAGGGTTATGTTCTGGTTCGCAACCCGATGAGCCCGTCTCAGGTCTCCCGTGTCGTCCTTTCCCCGGAAACAATCGACTGCATCGTATTCTGGACCAAAAACCCGGCCCCCATGCTGGACATACTGGAAGAAATCCGGCAAATGGGGTATGAATTTTACTTTCAGTTCACGCTGAATCCCTACGGCAATGCGATCGAGCGGTATCTGCCCGGCAGAGACGCCCGTATCGAAGCCTTTCGCCGCCTCAGCCGGGCAGTCGGGCGCAGCCGCGTCGTCTGGCGCTACGACCCCGTGATTTTGAACGACAAGCTGACTCCCGACTGGCACATGCGGTCCTTTCGCGAGCTTTGCGAACGGATCGGCGGCCTGACGGAGGAATGTGTGTTCAGTTTTGTGGACCGTTACAGTAAAATGTCCCGCCGAACCGCGGGCCTCGTCCGTGAAATCCGGCCGGAGGAAATGCGCCGGATTGCGTCGGGTTTCGCCGAAACCGCGCAAAAGAACGGGATTGCGCTGAAAACCTGTTCAGAAGCGATCGACCTTTCAAGCTTTGGGATAGAACACGCGAGCTGCATCGACCGAAGCAGAATTGAGCGGCTGGCCGGCTGCCCGATCGACGGTGCAAAAGACCCGAACCAACGACCCGAGTGCGGCTGTTTGCAGAGCGTTGACATCGGCGCTTACGACACCTGCCGGCACGGCTGCGTCTACTGCTACGCCTGCGGCGGCGAGGAAACCCTCCGCAGAAAAACCCGGAGCCACGACCCGCATTCTCCGCTGCTCGCAGGGCATTTATCGGAATCCGATCGGGTGACCGAACGAAAAGCGGCTTCGCTGAAAAAGTCTCAGCTCACTCTCCTATGATTTTCACAAGCGCATGCTTGTCCCGTTTTCCGTCGAATTCGAAATAAAAAATCTGCTCCCAGGTGCCGAAATCCAGTTTTCCCTCCGTGACCGCCACAACGACCTCCCGCCCCATAACCGTGCGCTTCAAATGCGCGTCGGCGTTGTCCTCGTAGCCGTTGTGCCGGTAGCGGCTGTACGGCTTTTCCGGCGCGAGCTTTTCCAGCCAGTCCTCAAAATCCTGATGGAGCCCGCTTTCCTCGTCGTTGATAAACACACTCGCCGTGATATTCATGGCGTTAACCAATACAAGCCCTTCTTTTACGCCGCTTTCCTTCAGGGCGGCCTCCACCTGCCGAGTGATGTTGACAATTCCACGCCGGGTCGGCAGATGGAAGAAGAGTTCCTTTCGGTACGATTTCATTTGACTTACTCCTTTCAGACCGTTTACCATGGATTTTATTTCTCAGCTAAGTTTATCCCGATTCTATTTTAGCAGCCGTACGGTCGGACTGCAATCGTTTTAAATGAGCATCGGCCGCAGCCCTAACGGCCTCCGGGCGATGTAATTGAGCCATCGCAAAGTATCTCCTTGAAAAAACGGAATGTCGGTGTTATGATATTGCCATGGCGCCCCGGCCGCATGATTGTTCGGCGGCAATGCGGAGGATGGATCCGCCTGCGGGGAAGGCTTTTAAACGGGGGGAGAAACGATTATGCCGGACTTTTCGATTGCCGTGCCCGCGCTGATTGTCGCGGTCCTGTCCTATCTTCTGGGAAGTATCAGCTTTTCCATTATTTTTACGAAAAGGCTCTGTCACAACACGGATATCCGCACGCTCGGCAGCGGAAACGCGGGATTAACCAATGTGCTTCGTTCCGTCGGGGTAAAGGCAGGAATCCTGACATTGGTCTTTGACTTTTCAAAGGGCGCCGTTTCCGTCTACGCCGGAAGGGCCGTTTTTCAATATTTCGGCTCGCTTTCCGGAATCCCGCCTTACTTTGCCCAGTACGGTGCTTATTTAGCCGGGCTTTTCTGCATGATCGGCCATATTTACCCGGTCTATTTCGGTTTCCGCGGCGGCAAGGGCGTCCTTTCATCCGCGGCAATGCTATTACTGCTGGATTGGCGCCTTTTCAGCGTTGCTATTGTCATCTTCGCTCTTGTTTTTGCTTTTTCCAGAATCGTATCCCTCGGGTCGGTTCTGGCGGCCATTTCCTTTCCCATCTCGAATTTCCTGTTTTTATATTTTCAGGACTACCACGCGGGCGCAAATGGCGCCATACCGCTTTCATTCGTCTGGATTACCACGCTGTTCGCGCTCGTAATCTCTTCTCTGCTGATTTGGAAGCACCGGGAAAATATCCGAAGGCTGAAAAACGGCACGGAAAAAAAGCTCACGATCCACAAATAAAGGGCAGCTGATTCTGATCCCCGCTCCGGTTGGTTCGGGGCGGATTTTTTTGCCCTTCTTTTCGTTCGCAGAATTCCGTCATACAGCTCCAGTACCGCATCGGCATGTGGCTTCTGCGGCAGGCCGGGTTATGCCTTCCCTCCACCTCCACAGTCTTATAATAAAGCCGCCACAGGGCACGCGCCTCCCGTTCCCGTTCGTCCGGTTCCGGCAGCTCCACGCGGTCAGCCGGAATAATCGCCGTTTGATAGGGGCGGTAAACCAGCGCGGCGCCATGGTTTCTGTCATAGATCAGGAATCGTTCCTCCGGGTAGCGCGCGCAAAAGTGAGGCGCCAGCAGCGGAAGCACAAAATTTTTTGGCTCGATTTCCGCCGCGAGGGCCCCGTCAAATTCTGAAAATCTGAGGAACCCCTTCAAAAGATGCGTTTCACGATCCAGAAAATTGACCGCCTGAAACAGCACGTGGACCGTGTCATTCGCAAGCATCCCCATGACCTGCGGGCCTTGCCGGTACCCAAGGCGCAAAAACAGGAGAATATGACGTTCTTTCCCCGGCAGGCAGGTCAGAAACGCACGCTTGACAAAACCGGCTGCCTCCGGCCCGATTTTTTTCGGGATGGAGGCGGCGACCCGCGCCGCTTTTTCCGGGTCGGCGGCGATTTCCCGTTCCGGCGCCAGCATGGTCTGGCCGTCGTCCGGCGGGAGCACGGCAAAGGGAATTTCCTTTCGCTCGTAACTTTCGAACACGCAGCACAAAAGCCCTTCAAAGCTGCCGTCATACCGGTAAATTATATTGCCAGCCATCTTTGCACCTCCTCCCGTTCCGGCCCGGCGCCCCCGAAAAACGAAAGCTGCTGCGGAGCCTCTCCCCAGTCAAGGTCGCGGCTGTACAAATTCAGCTCTTTTGAAGACAAAAGAGCCCTGAGAATCGAATCCCGCGTCAGTTTCAGCCCGGGAACGGATTTCCCCCGGCAGGTAACAAAATACTGCGCCCGTTTGAGCACGACGCCCAGCTTTTTCAAATCTTCAAAATCAAGAGAGGCGGTCCGGCGCGCCGTCAGAATCCGCTTCACCCCGGTCACGCCGATTCCCGGAACGCGCAGCAGCAATTCTTTCGGCGCGCGGTTGACTTCCATCGGAAAAACCTCCATATGGTTCAGCGCCCAGTTGCATTTCGGATCCACATACGGATTAAAGTTCTGATGCTCGGGGTCGAGCAGTTCCTCCGCGGAAAAGCCGTAAAACCGAAGGAGCCAGTCCGCCTGATACAGCCGGTGCTCCCGCAGAAGCGGCGGGCGGGTACCCAAGGCCGGCAGCAGGCTGTTTTCCACAACCGGAAGGTACGCGGAGTAAAAGACACGCTTCAGGCCGTAATTCCGGTAAAGCCCCTGCGCCAGATTCAGAATGCGGTAATCGGTGTCTGGCGTCGCTCCGATCATCATCTGCGTGCTCTGCCCCGCCGGAACAAACCTCGGCGTATGCCGGTACCGCACCAGATCCGTTTTATTCTGCCGGATTCCGTCCCGAATCTCACCCATCGGCTTCAAAATGGAGGCTTTGCTTTTATCCGGCGCAAGCAGGGAAAGACTTTGGCGGGAGGGAAGCTCAATGTTGACGCTCATCCGGTCGGCAAGCACGCCAAGCCGCGCAATCAGCGAGCGGTCCGCCCCCGGTATCGCCTTTGCATGGATATATCCTCCGAAACGGTACTCCTCCCGTAAAATTCTCAGCGTCTCAATCATGCGCTCACAGGTATAATCCGGGTTTTTCAGAACGCCGGAGCTTAAGAACAGCCCTTCGATATAATTCCGCCGATAGAAGCCGATGGTCAGGTCCGCCAGCTCCCGGGGGGTGAATTCGGCGCGCGGCGTCTGGTGGGAACGCCGGTTGACACAATACCGGCAGTCGTAGGCGCATCGATTGGTCATCAGAACCTTTAAAAGTGACACGCAGCGCCCATCGGGGGCAAAGGTATGGCAGATTCCGCATGCCTCCGCGCTGCCGATCCCGCCGCGGGCGGCGCTCCGATCAACTCCGCTGGACGTGCAGGCGACGTCATATTTTGCCGCGTCGGTCAGGATTTTCAGTTTGTCAAACAAGTCCATTTCATTTTCCCTCCGCTGTTCTCTTTCCTAATGATACCACAGAACATACGTTCCTGTAAAGAGCAAAAATAAAAGAACCGTCAAAATACCGGTTTAAATAAATCCTCACCGCCTGCCCCTCCCCGCTCGCAAGAAGAGCAAAAATCGAAAGCAATCCAATACTTTCGGTAAAAAAATAAAGGCGATTTCAGAATAAATTTCTGAAACGCCTTTGTTTTATGTGGGTAAATTCCACTTCCATAGCGCTATGCATCAACCAAACTATAGTAAGGATTATAACATAATCTTCCAGATCAGTCAAGACCTTTTTGACCGTCGGATAAAATATCGGAAATATTCTCCATAATCTTCCGCGCCACATCCGGTTTGTTCATGGCGTAAACGTGAATCGCCTTTACGCCGTTCGCCACCAGATCGATGATCTGTTCCGTGGCATAGGCAATGCCGGCCTGCTTCATCGCTTTGGAGTTATCGGAAAATTTATCCACAATGGCAAGAAAACGCGGCGGAAGCGCCGTCCCCGACAAGGCGCAGATCCTGCGGATCTGTTTGCTGCTGGTCACAGGCATGATACCCGCCGCAACCGGAACCCGAATCCCCTTTGCAAGAACGCGGTAAAGAAAATTATAAAAAATGTTGTTGTCGAAAAACATCTGCGTCGTCAAAAAATCACACCCGCAGTCGACCTTTTCCTTCAGGTGATCGATGTCGTCCTCCTTATGCTCGCATTCCACATGCCCTTCCGGATAGCAGGCGGCGCCGATGCAGAAATCTCCCGACGACTTAATCTGGCGAACCAGCTCCTTCGCGTACCGGTACTGACGCGGGGAGGGAAATTCCATTCCGGGAGGAATATCCCCGCGCAGCGCGAGAACGTTTTGTATGCCGCGGGATTTCAGGTCCTCCAAAACGCCGGAAACCTCATCCCTGGTGGAAGAAACGCAGGTTAAGTGCGCAAGGGCCGGTACGCCGCACCGCTGAATCAATTCGGCAATCTGAGCGGTGGATTTGGAGGTGCCCCCTCCCGCGCCGAACGTCACGCTCAAAAACGAGGGTGACAGCGATGCGATTTCCGTCACGACCTGCCGCGCCTGCGAAAAATCCGAGTCCTTTTTGGGCGGGAAAACCTCAAAGGAAACGGAAACGCCCTGACGATTGAGAATATCGACAATTTTCATATAGCTCCTCCCTGCTCTGACCCTGAAAAAGAAAAACCGTCTTCCCCACCGGGAGGACGGAATTCGCGATGCCTCTTCCTCGTCCCGGCGCCTCGCGGCGCCGGGCCTTACCGGAAACGGGAAAAGGTTATTTTTTGATTAGTTTATTATACAATGCCGACGTTCCCCCGTCAAGAGTGAAACGCAGGCAACCGTTTCAGGACAGATCGATTTTATCCCCGGCCGCGCCCAGAACGCACCGGCTTCCCAGAGCCTCTTTCAGCTGTGCGGAGGCGGTGATACCGGTACAGTGAAGCGGAATCACCTTTTGGAGGTCGGACTGCGAAAAATACTCCAAAGCTTTTTGAATCCGTTCCGGCCCTTCTCCGTTCAGATGCATTCCCGCGACCAGCGAACGAATTTTCCTGCCCGGAAAACACGCCCGCACATGTTCCACGCAGTTGACGACACCCCGATGGCTGCATCCGGAAAAGACGGCAAGGCCGTCCCCGTCTTTCACCACGAGAATCTGCTCGTCCTCCATATGGTCCGGAACCCTTTTCGCGCCTTCTTCCGTGAAAAAGCAGTCCTGTACGGATTCGAAAGAATTATAGCTTCCGATATTCCCAAGCGTCCAGACTCCCGGCAGAATTTCCGTCTTGCCCTCCGTGCTTGCGACCCGGCCTTCGGACTCCGGCGAGTCGCCCAGCCTCCACGGCATTCCGATATCCCGATACGCGCCGTTCGCGTCCAGGGTCAGCTTTTTCTGAAAAGCCTGGGGGGTGACATAGACCATCGCGCCGCTCTCCCGAAACGGGAAATACTCAAGCCCCCCGCAGTGGTCGTAATGCCCGTGGCTTAAAACGACCGCGTTGGCGGATTCCGGTTTCAGTCCGAGCGTATGGGCGTTTCGCAGCCATACGTCCGTCTGCCCGGCGTCAAATAAAATGCTCGTCCCGTTCCGCTCAATCCAGAGAGAGAGACCGTGTTCCGCAAGCAGGCGGCCGCGGGAGACATAATTGTTGCAGAGGATTCGGAATTGCAGCATGCCGTATCTCCTTTCCCTTGTTTCGATAAATTTCCTACGTTTCTATTATACCGCGGAATTTTCACGGTTACCATAGAAATCGGCGTGGGCCGCCCGCTTTTCCGCGGCCGGCAGCAAAGCCGCGTACTGCTCCTCCGGCACGGGGGAGAGAAAAATAATAGCCCTGCGCCGCCGCACACCGGATTTTTTTTAAAAATTCAAGCTGCTCCTCCGTCTCCACGCCTTCGGCGACCACCGTCATATGCAGCTTTTTCGCAAGCCCCGTCACCGCGGAAACAACCGCTCTGCCGCGCTCGCCGGAATTCAGTCCGTTTAAAAATTCCCGGTCCAGTTTCAAGGTCTGTGCCGGAACGTCATAAAGCATTTTCAACGAAGAGTAGTCCGAACCGAAATCGTCGATCGACAGGGAAAAACCCGCGTCGGTCAGCTTTTTCATTGCCGCTTCCAAAGCAGGGCCGTCCTGCGCAAACGCGCTTTCCGTCACCTCGAGCTCCAGCAGACCGGCCGGCACGCCGAATTTTGCCGCCTGAGCGCGGTATTCCTCCGCAATAGAGAAATCAAGCAGATTCACGCGCGACAAGTTGACGGAAACCGGAGCAGGCTCCCTCCCCTCGTCCATCCACTTCCGGATGTCGCTGCAAACCTGCCGGAATACATAGCGGTCCAGCTCCGCGATTTTCCCGGTTCGTTCAAATTCAGGGATAAACTCACCCGGCGGAACAAGGGTCTGCGGGTTCGTCCGCCACCGCACCAAGGCCTCCGCGCCGAAGAGCGTTTCCTCCGCGACGGAATACTTCGGCTGATAATAAACAACAAATTCCCGGTTCTGCATCGCGGGCGACAGACGGTCCGCCATATTTTTCAGCGTAATCTGCCTTGTTCGTATCTGTTCGTCATAAAAGGCGCAGGGAAGTTTCTCGTAAGTTCGACCGGTTTTCAATGCAATTACGGCGCGGTTGACAAGCTCCCTGACATCCGCCGTGCCCGCCTCAGGGCACTCGCAGACTCCGAAAGCCGGAGAAAGCTCGTAATGAATCCCATAAAACTCAATGGTATTTTTGAGGTCGGCGCAAATATTTTTAATTCGCAAGCACAGTTCTTCTCTGTCTTGAAAAGACAACAGAAGCAGGAAACGGTCGGCGTAAACGTGAGCGCTCAGCTCGCCTTCTTCCGTATGTCTCATAAAAACCCAATGAATTCCGTGGAGCACCCTCGTGCCGTTGCGATAGCCGAACACTTCGTTGATTCCCCGGAATCCCCGCACATGAAAAGCGATTACCGCGTAATTTTTATTTTCGGCGGACCTGAGCAGACTGCCTGCCTCCGCCAGAAATTTCCGTTCGTTCGCACCGCCTGTGACGGGGTCTTCATTTGACGCTGCTTCCAACCTGTGGTTCAGGCCTTTTCTGCTCTTTTGCGCCGTAAACAAAGCAAAAATCCCCGCCGCCGTAAGCACCGGGCTCAAAACGTTCAGGCTTCGATTGAATTTCACCGCCCTGCACCATCCTTTCCCTGTTAATTTTTACCGGAGAAAGGATTTTATTCATTTTGAATTCGTGAAAAGCCCGCCCCGCGGGGTTCCTCCGTCATCGATTCAGCACAATTTTTTCCATGCAAATACTGTCGGGCTGGCCGATATAACGTCCGAACCCCGGAAAATCAAGACACCACCGTCTCCAGACCGTTCGATCGATGAAACGGTGCCTTTTTGCTCTGAATCTCCTCCGAATACCGTTCCAAGGGTTCTCTCCTGCCCCGGGCGAAGAGGCCGCGGGAGCCTCTTTTGGGGTAAGTCAGATTTGCTTTTCCCGCCATTCGTCCGAAAAGGTCTTATAAAGGCGAAACAGCTTCACGCGGTTCAGAACGAGGAAGAGCGCCAGATTTATCCCCCAAAGCTGAAAGTATAAAAGTGGAAACTCTTTCAGGTACAGGTATCCCCCCGTCAATAAAAGCCCGAACACCACCATAAAGCCGTCCGCTTCCGAAGACGGTGGACGGCCATGGGCAATCAGCCTCGCGAGAATCGCCAAAATGGCCAGAATGACCGCGTAGACAAAAGAAACCTCAAACCCGGTCGCCGCGCTCCAGACGCCGAACGTCACCGCGATGGACTTTCCGCCCCTGAATTTTAAAAACGGGGAAAACGCGTGACCCAGTATCGGAGCAAACAGAAGCAGCACAAAATACGGGTTTTCCCGGGCAGTCGAATGAATGAGAAAAAGGACAGGCAAATATCCCTTCATAAAATCCAGCAGAATCCCCAGCAACCCAAGCCGGTACCCGGCGGCGTTCCACAGATTAAACGCTCCCGGGTTCCCGTCGCCGGTTTTCTGAATGTTTTTTCCCGCCAGAAGCCCCAGCCAATAGGAAAACATCAGGGAACCGCAGCCGAAAGCGGCGGCGAAACAGAAAAACGTCATCCGTCCCGCCCCCTCCCGACCGGGATATCCCGTCCCTTCCAGGTAAAGCTGCCCTTTGCTTTCAGCCTGTATAGGGAATACAAAACCGAGACCAGGAAGAAAAGTGTGGAAATAAAATGCAGAAGCGGCATCAGCAAGCCATATCGGCCCGTATCTTTTCGAAAGTACAGAAACTGAACCGCGTAAAGCAGATAACCCGCGGCGAACGGAACCGCCAGCGGGTTTTTCAGAAGAATCAGAACGGGCGCCGCTCCGGAACAGATCAATCCGACCAGCCAGCACACAATCAGCGCAATCGTCTCAGGTTTCAGCGTCGCAGCCCCCGGCATCGCGCCCTTCGCAAAACCCTGCAGCTCACTGAAAATTCCGTTCGGATACATGCGAAACGAAACCAAACGGTTGGAGAGATAGGTGCACACTGGAACACCGGCTTCGCAGAATCGCTTTCCAAGATTGATATCCTCCAGCAGCTCGGCCTTTACGCCGCTGTGACCATGGATTTTTTGGTAATCCTTTCTTGCAGCCACAATGCAGGAGCCGTACAGTCCTTTTGTCTGGCTTTTTCGTTCAAACGGGGAAGTGAACGCAAAGATCCCAAGCAGACACAGAACAAGCGATAATTTTTCATAGAATTTTTCCGCAGTATGATAAGGAACGACGGAAATCACCCCCGCCCGACCTTTCCCGCTGTGCCAGAAGAGACTTTAGTGCGTCCGGCGCAAGGCGAACGTCGGCGTCCAGAAAGACAAGGATCTCGCCGGTGGATTTCAGGTACCCGTTCCAAACAGCCCAGTTTTTTCCCGTCCAATGCTCGGGCAGCGGGGCGCTGTGGACCACGGTCGCACCGAACCGCTCGGCGACATCAGCGGTCCGGTCGGAGGAAAAATCGTCAATGACAAGGACTTCGTCCGCCCGCCGGGTCTGCCGCTGTAGAGATTCCAGCAAAAGCGGTAGATTCCGTTCTTCGTTACGTGCCGGAATGATCACCGAGACCGTACGGTCAAAGGGACTGCTGCTGATCGGCAGCCGCATTCGCGCGTATAAAACAAATCCCGTAAAGCATTCCAGGAAAAGAAGCAAAAAAACCGGCATGTACCTCTTCCTTTCCAACCAAGTATCTTTCTATGTATAACCTTATTTCCATTATATGATTCTTTACCAAATATTACAACAGACAAAATCACAGATTTGTCCCTAAAAAAGTAAAATCCCCGGCATCTCCCGCCGGGGGTTCAAGCAGACTCCTATTCAAAATTCCTTTCGAACCGCTCGTTCAGCGGCACGTCTCCTTCAACAGCGCTGAGAAAATTTTCGATCTGCTCCAATGCCGTCGCCGGAGCGTCAGAAAAAACAAAAAGCAGATGGTCCACCGCCTGCGAGCATTCCGGGTCCGGAGCACTCCCCGCGACCAGCCCCTTTCCCTTTTTGGAAAATCCCGTGATAAAAATCAGAATTTTCAATGCCTTCTTCAGTGTTTTTCTGGGTGAATACAGAACGGAAAGGCAGCACCTCATAAAAAACAGGCTGCGGTCAAGCTGTTTATGTACCGCATCCGGATAAAACGGTACGGCGCAGGCTGTCGCGCCGCTGCCCTTTGGAATCAGCGGTTTCGGGGAAAACAGGTTGGGGTCCACGCGCTGCCGACGCATCAGCAGGCGGTCGAATTCCGTCTCGATCGCCGCATGCGACAGTCCGTCCTGCTTCATAAATTCCCGGATCACCGGATGACAGCCGCTGTCCAGTGTAAAATGACAGATAAAGCCGATGATATATGCCAGCCGGCCGGCATCACCGCTGTTTTCCCGCAGCACGCTGGCCGCATTTTCCATGAAACCGGAGGCCGGCTCCCAATGAATTTTCACACCCGTGACCGGCTTTCTGCGCAGCGGATGATAATAGAACAAAAGGTCGGGGCCCTGAAGTCCCAAAAGATATTCTTCCCGATGGTCCTCGACCACACGCAGTAAATCTTCCGGCAGCAAGTCCTTCACTTTCAATCCGAATAAAAAATGCGCGTAAAGTCCCGGCAAACAATTCCTCTCCTTTTCAAGGCGTTAATACAAATTATACATGAGCTTTATTAACAACTTGTTAATTTTTTGAAAAGGAATGGATTTACAGCCAGCAAATACTGTCTCCTTTTTGCTGTTTACTTTTCTTTTTCAGTCTTGCCAGCTCTTCCGTCAGCTCAAGCCGGTCGTGAAACCGGGCGTTCCGGTCCAGAATTCCCGCGGCGGAAATGGAAATCAGAGGAAATTTTTCCCTTCTGCCCTTTCTGTTCTCCGCTATGATGTACCCGTTCCGAACATCCTGCGGATTGTAAAATTTCAGGATTCTTTGCCGAAAATCCCCGATAACCCGCTCACAGTATTCCCGGCCCGCTTCGCACTGCATTACGGCGACAAAATCATCACCGCCCACATGGCCGACAAACTGGTCGTTCGGAAGGTGTTCCTGAAGAACATCCGCAAGCAGTTTGATCACGGAATCCCCGTTTTCAAACCCATACACATCGTTATATGCCTTGAAATTATCTATATCAAAATAAATCACACAGTAAGGCTTTTCACACGCCAGGCATTGGCTGATCTTATGCTCGATCAGCACGTTCCCCGGCAGCCCCGTCAAAGGATTCTGATATTTTGCGTTGACCACTTCGATTTCCGTAGTTTTCTGCAAAAGGTCTTTGATGGTGACGGTCCCCAGATATTTCCCGTCGCGCGTGACCACGATAAAGTCGTAGAGCTTTTCCGGCGGGCGCGACATGGCCGCGTTGGAAACCGCGTTGATCGGCGTGGTGGATTCCACGGATAAAAAATCGGTATCCATTAAAAAGGAAACCGGCTTATTCTGGTGCAGGCTGAAGCCGTACCGCCCGCTGAGCTGCAGAACAAAATGGGATTTTGTCACGACTCCCAGAACCGCCCCGTCCTTCACCACACAGCATCCGAAGGCGTCCGGGTCGTTTTTCAGCTTGTCAAATACCGTCTCCACTTTCATTTCCGGAGGGATCGTTTGGGTGGGCGTGCAGATATTCGAGATGTAAATATTGCTGGCCTGGGTCCCAAGCACATGCTTTTTTCTGCGGTTCAGCTCGAGAATCAGGTCTTTCACAGCCGGGTCTGCGTCCCGTATCTCCTCATCCGGCCTGCAAAGAAAATATCCCTGCGCGTACTGAACGCCAAGGTCCACCAGCGTAACCAGCTCCCGCCGGGTCTCGACCCCCTCCGCGATCAGGCAGATACCGGCCGTCTGGGAAAGTTCCACCATGCTTTTCACCAGAGCGTAGCGGATGTTGTCGCGGTCGATTCCGCGGATCAGGTTCATATCGAGTTTGATATAATGCGGACGGATGTCGCCGATCAGATTCAGCCCGGAATAACCCGCGCCGGCATCGTCCACCGCGATATGGTAATTCTGACCCTTGTAATGCTCCACCGTACCGACGAATCCCTGCATGTCGGCAACCGCGTTGCGTTCCGTAATCTCAAAAATAATATTTTCAGGCCGGATGCCGTATTGCTTTAAGTACTGGCACGTAAAGCCCTGGCGGAACTTATCGTCGTGCATAATGTTCGGATTCACGTTCAGGAACAGCTTTTTCTCATAAGCCGCGTGTTCCGAGTTCAAAAAAGCGGTTTTCAGGGCGGTCGTGCGGCAGAGCAGTTCCAGGTCCCACAGCCGGTCGCTTTCGCCCGCCGCCTGAAACAGCTGCTCTGGATTGCGAATGCTCGTGTCACAGGTCATTCGGCTGAGGGCCTCGTGCCCCAAAGAGGAACCGTCCCGCAGCGAAACGATCGGCTGAAAAACGGTTTTGATGCATTCCCCGTCAATAATCCTGTTAAGGTCTTCGGTGAGCTTTTCGTCCACTTTGATCCCTTTCTTTCCGCTTCTTTTCGATCCGATTCGTGCCTATTATAATTCATCGGGATATTTTTCCTGTTAACAGCACGTAAAAAGAAGGTTAAAACTTTTCTCATTTTCTAACAATTCCTGAACGCAATCTTAACTGACTCTTCCATTTATCACGGTATACTGATTGCAGAAAAGGGATAAGGAG
This sequence comes from Caproicibacter fermentans, assembly GCF_014303955.1. Lineage (NCBI taxonomy): Bacteria > Bacillati > Bacillota > Clostridia > Eubacteriales > Acutalibacteraceae > Caproicibacter > Caproicibacter fermentans. The sequence continues at coordinate 1,572,111 of NZ_CP060286.1, forward strand.
AAATTGTAAATATGATAAAAAAAACAGTGCGGAAAAGACAAGAAAAGCGCCGCGGCATCACCTTAAAGCTGGTGTTCGCGTTCTGCGCGGTCTCGGCTGCCTCCGCGGTTGTGGCCGCCATGGGAATTTACGGAACGAGCGCGGCAAATTCGGCGGTCTCCGACTCCAACCGGATGGCGCAGCGCCTGCCGGTCGCCGCCCGCGCAATGACAAGCCTTTCAAGAATCGAGTCGGCGGCGCGGGACGCCGTAATCAATTTTCACAATTCCGAGCTGTTCGAAGCGGATCAAAAGTCCATTGAGAAGAATCTGGCCGCGTACCGCTCTTACGAAGCGAAGCTGCTGCAAGCGGAACAGGAGGAAAGCGCCGCAGCGGAACTGACGGCGGCTTCAAAGCTGTTTCAGCAGGAATTCGAGCCGGATATCACCGGTTCCCTGAAAGCGGCCGACAGCAACCAGTTGGCCCAGGCGGACAGCCTTTTGCAGAACTCCGTCGCTCCGGAAGATACCATTTTGCAGCATTACCAGAATTTCATGGAGATTCAAAACCGTGCCGCCGCCGGCGCGGAGGACGGCGCCCGGCGAAAGACCCGGGCTCTGTTTCTGATTCAGGGTGTCTTCTCACTGTGCGTGGTGGCCGCCTCCCTGTGCTTCGGCATTCGATTTTCCCGTTCCATCGGCCAGCCTCTCGCGGCTATTTCAAAAACCGCACGGCAGTTTTCAAACGGCGACCTGGGCCAGGTGATTTCCTACGCGGAACGGGACGAAATCGGCGATCTTGCCGATTCTCTGAACGCATCTTTCCGCCGGCTTCAGCTTTCTGTTTCGCAGATTGCCGCCGCCCTCAAAAGCCTTTCGGAAGGGGATTTTACCGCAGAGGATCTGCCGGACTTTCCGGGCGATTTCGCCCCGCTGACCCGTTCCGTCAACCTTCTGCGCAATACGATCGGCGGCTCCTTCTCACAGATCAGTTGCTCGGCAGGCCAAATTGAAATCGGCGCGGCGCAGGTTTCGGAAAGCGCGCAGGCGGTCGCCCGGGGCGCCGACGATCAAAGCAACGGCGTTGCGCGCCTGACGGACGCCGTCAGCGCGATTCACCAAGAGGCAAGAGAAAACGCGGATGATATTGCCAGAATTTCAAAAGACACAGGCGCCGCCCTGATGAGCGTTACGGAGAGCGACCGTCAAATGAAGCAGCTTCTTGAGATCATGGAGGGAATCCGAAGCTCCGCCGAACAGATGCGGCTGGTTCTGTCGCAGATCGATTCCATCGCGTTCCAAACCAATCTTCTCGCGCTGAATGCATCCGTAGAAGCGGCAAGGGTCGGCAGCGCGGGCCGCGGTTTCACGGTTGTCGCCGCGGAGGTGCGTTCGCTCGCGGAGCGAACGGCAGCCGCCGCAAAACAGACAAACCTTCTGATCGGAGACTCCGTGCAGAGAATCGGAGAGGGCTGCGAAAAAGCGAAAGCAACGGCCTTTGAACTGGAAAAAGCCACAGACAGATTCGTAAGAATCAACGGAAGCATCGGGAAAATAACCGCCGCTTTCAAAGATCAGGCGGAAGAATCCAAGCAGGCGGCGCTGGCCGCAAGACAGGTCGGCGCGGTGGTCAGGGCAAACGCGGATTTGTCGTCTCAAAGCGCCGCGGCCGGAGAAGAGCTTTCCGGGCAGTCGGAACTGCTCCGGCAGCTGCTGAGTCAGCTTCGCCTGAAAGCGGACGAGGTCTGAGGGAAAAAAGGCAAAATGTTTTCATTCGGCTAAATCATGTGTTCTGAATCCAAACGTGTTTGGAATATATTGTATTGACTACACGGAAGGATCTGATTTGATGAACCATGAACAGAAAGCCGAATTTCGCACCTTCCGGGGATACCAGTTGATCAGCCAGAAGGAGGGGCAGCTGACGCCCGCGATGGAGGATTATTTGGAAATGATTTTCCGTCTGTGCAGCAAAGACGGCTATACGCGGGTCGGCAGGCTGTCGGAGCTGCTGCATGTGAAGCCGTCTTCCGCCTCAAAAATGATGATGAAGCTCGCAGAAATGGGTTATTTAAAATACGACCGGTATGAAATTATACTTTTGACGGAAGCGGGGCTCAATGCGGGTGAATACCTGCTGGAACGCCATAATACCGTCGAACAGTTTCTGCTGCTGGCGGGGAGCAGCGATTCTCTGGAAGAAACCGAATTGATTGAGCATTCGCTCAGTGAAAAAACAGTTGCGTGCCTTAAAACCATGCTGGAGTTCTTTCAGTCCGACCCAGAATCGCGGAAAAGATTTACCGAATTTAAAAGCCGCCTTTAACGGCGCCCGAAAAGGGCGTCTTTTTTTAAGCTCTTGCACATGACGTTACGTAATGTAGTAAACTTGAATTTGTCAGGAGACGATGCAATATGAATGAACCAAAAAAGCAGTATTTTACAATTGGAGAACTTTCCGAACTTGTGGGAGTAACCGTGAGAACGCTCCAGTACTACGACAGAACGGGGCTGCTGAAAGCGATGTTAAGCGAGGGCGGGCGCAGAATGTATACCCGCGACGACGTCATCAAACTACAACAGATTCTGTTTTTAAAATCGTTCGGTTTTTCTCTGGAAGAGATCGAAAGGAAGCTCCTGCGGAACAAAGGCGCAGAAAATTTGAAGGCCATGTTTACCGAACAGCGCGAGATTCTCACCCGGCAGGTGGAGAATCTGCGGAAAATGATCGCCGCGCTTGACGCCGTGATCTGTGAAATCGGGGAACAGCAGGACGTCGGAATCGATCGGCTGATGATTTTAATGAAACTGATGAAACAGGGGAATCCCTACGCCTTTGTTCTGCGATATTTCAACGGAGAAGAGGTGAAAAAGATCCAGGACCGGTTCGGACAGTCGGAACAGAGTCAGGAATTTGTAGAAAAGGCTGAGGAACGTTTCAATGAGTTGAAAACGCTGCATCAAAAAGGGGCTGATCCAAGAGGCAGGGAAGGGCAGGCCCTTGCCGCGCGCTGGTGGGAAATGGTAACGGAGTTTACACAGGGAGACGCGGACCTGCTGAAATCGCTGATGTCCGCCGGCAGCGACACGAAAAACTGGCCTGCCGATACGGAAGATTTCCGTGACGCAATCCATCATTTCCTCGCGGACGCGCTCACCTTTTATTTTCAAAGCAATCATATTCATTTGCCTGAACAGGAGGAAAACCATCATGAGTGAATCCATAGTCAGTATTCAAAACCTTGTGAAAAGGTACGGCGCGTTCACCGCGGTAAACGGCGCCGACCTTGAAGTCCGCCGGGGCGAAGTATTCGGCCTTCTGGGACCAAACGGGGCCGGCAAGACGACCACTCTGGAATGTCTGGAGGGAATGCGCCGCGCGGACGCGGGACACATCCGGATTGCCGGCTGCGACCCGTTCCGGGAAGCCTCGGTTCTGCGAAAAAAACTGGGCGTGCAGCTTCAGTCCTCTTCCCTGCCGGAGTACATTCTGGTCGGCGAAGCACTGGAGCTGACCGAAGCCTGGTCGTCCGGTTCCGCGCCGGAGGGCCTGATTGAGGAGTTCGGCCTGCAGGATCTGATGAAAAAGCAATACCGGCAGCTTTCCACCGGACAGAAACGCCGGCTGAACCTAGCGCTTGCGCTGGTAAAAAATCCGGAAGTGGTGGTTCTGGATGAGCCGACCGCCGGATTGGATGTACAAAGCCGGGCATTGCTCCATGATAAAATCAGAAAGATTCGGGCACAGGGTGTTACAGTCCTGCTGGCCACGCACGATATGGCGGAAGCGGAAGACCTGTGTGACAGAATCGCGATTTTATTAAACGGGAAAATTGCCGTCTGCGGCACGCCCGAAGAAGTGACGGCAGCCGGTAATCAAGAAACCAGGATCCGGCTGAGAACTGCAAGGGGCTCCCTGCTGCCCGGTTCCGACCTGAGCGGCGCCGCGTTTGTCCGCGAAAAAGACGGTTACCTGGAATGGAAATGCCGCGACCTTGTTCTCACCATCACCGAGCTGTTCCGGCAAATCTCCGATCGGGAGGATTCCGTGGATGACCTTCGTGTGGAACGCCCCAGCCTTGAAGAACGATTTCTGGAGCTTGTGAAAGGAGCCTGACGGATATGAACGCTTTTTTTCGCTACCTGATGATTCAGTTTAAAATGGATCTGCGTGACAGAGGATTTCTTCTCAGTTTTTATATGATGCCCCTGATCTTTTTTGCCGTGATGGGTGCGGTGTTTTCCTCCATCAATCCGCAGATGAAAACAACCCTCGCCGCCACCATGACCATCTTTGCCGCGACAATGGGCGCAGTGATGGGTTCCCCGACGCCGCTTGTCCACCTGAGAGAATCCGGGACGCTGCGTGCCTTCCGAGTCAATGGAATTCCGACATCGGCAGTGCTGTCCGTTCACTCCGTCAGCACATTCTTGCACCTGTTTCTTGTTTCATGCGTCATTTATGTTCTTTCTCCGGTTCTGTTTCACTCACAGGTCCCTCAGTCTCCGCCGCTGTACTTTGCCGCGGCCGCGGCTTTCCTGTTTGCCAGCATCGGGGTCGGTATGCTGATCGGGTCCTGTGCACGCGGACAGTCGCAGGCCACCGTAATTTCCATGCTGGTCTTTATGCCCTCCATTCTGTTCAGCGGGATCATGTTTCCTTCCTCCATGCTTCCCGAACCGTTTTTATGGCTGGGGCGCATCTTCCCCGCAACCTATGCGCTGCAATCGTTTTACGGGCTGGCCTATCGGATGCAAACCGATTTGGACGGACTCCTGTCCCTGGCGGCGGTTTTGGGATTTGGCATTCTGACGTTCTTGCTCGCGACCTGGCGGTTCCGGCAAATAGGGGAAACCGAACAAATTTAAATTATGGTACGGAAAAAGGCCCCCGGTTGGCATCGGAGGCCTTTCAAAGTTATGTTTTGTGTTGCGCATCCGGCGAATGCTCCGGAAGAGACGGGCAGCAATGCCTGCGCCGGGCGCAAAGCTCGCCGCCGGAACACAGGCGGTAGCTTCCTCCGCCGATTTTCAGCGGCCTTCCGTTTACCAGGCAGTCCGCCAGCTTTTTGCGGGCTTCCCCGTAAATTCTCTGCACCGTGGAACGCGCGACTCCCATTTCTCCGGCAGCCTGTTCCTGGCTGAGGCCCTCCCAGTCGATCAGGCGGATAATTTCGTATTCCTCCACCGTCATCAGAAGCGGTTCCCCCGCTTGGGTTTCTGTTCCATCCGGACGAAACTCGCTGACCGGCGGCATACAGCAGACTCGTCTGCACTTTCTGGGTCTCGGCATCGTCTCACCTCCAAACCGGACAGCAAAATCATATTATGTATCATTATATCAGGTATTCGCCGTTTGTCAAAAAATCCGGCCGCCGCCGTGATCATCGGCGGTAAAAATGAAACTCCGCATACAGGCGGGCCATCTGAGCAAGGTACGTGCGAACGAGCCTGCCCACATGGACCGTCGTATCGTAATCATCCTGCCAAGTCACGGGAATCTCGCGGATGACGATTCCCGCGCGTTCCGCACGCAGCAAAAGCTCGGCGCAGTAGAACCACCCCGGGGTATCGCTGCAGTGCGGCATCAGGCTCTCAATCGTTTCTCTTCGAAAGAATTTAAAACCGCAGAGGGCATCGTCTATCTTCATGCCGAAAAGCAGCTTCATCATCAGCCGGAATCCATGAGAAGTCAGGTTTCTCAGTGGTTTGCGCCCCGTCACGACGGAGTCCCGGCTCAGACGCGAGCCGTTGACTATCTGAACCGCCGGATCGTGAAACGCGCGGTCCACCTCTTTCAGGTGGTCAAGGCTTGTGGAAAGGTCGATATCCATGTACCCTACAATGTCGCAGGTATTCTCCCGAACGCCCGCCCTGAGGGCCAGACCGACACCCTTTTCCGCCAGTCTCAGATAAGAAACACGGTCGTAAATTTGCGTCAGTTCCCCGGCGATTTCCGCGGTGCCATCCTCGGAACCGTTGTCGACAATCATCAACCGGTACCTTCCCGCAAAATTCTGTTCCATGTATTCGACCGTCTTCATAATTCCCTTTTTCAACCGCCGTTCTTCGTTCAGCACGGGAAACACAATCTGGATTGTCCTCATCGCAGTTCCCTCATTTCAGTTTCTCAATCGATGAAATCAGGTATTTCTGCTTTTTAAACACAAGGGAAAGGATCAGCTCCAGATACTTGATAATGATAGTCTGAATGCCGAATACGCCGAAAAACCCGGCGGAAATCATACCCATCAGGGGCGCCCACCCCCTCGACGGGACGTTTTTGCCCGAAATAAACGGCGACCGTATAAGCCCCGGTTCCCAACATGAACAGGGCCATTAAAATACAGAAAACAAAAGAAATTTTGTAGGCGAGATCCGTAAAAAGGACCAGAGAATCCATCGCCATGTTTCGCCTATTTTTTCGCTGTTTGGAATTAGATTTACGAGATGGGAGCATTCGATTTTCATAGAAAATATTTGCCATTTTCAAACCGCAGGAGGAATAAACAGCTTTCCGGTAGAATACGGTCTGACCTATGGCGTCAACGCGGTTAATCGTTCTTCTTGATAAAAGCCGAAAATATTCGGTTCCCAGTTTTTGGCCGCTGATGGAAAACAGGTTGAAAATCCGATAAAAAAGCATCGATTTTCTTCCTCGCATGTTGCGGGGCCGCGCATTGACAATATCGTAGCCGGACAGTGCCTTTTCAAAAATATCCGTCATCAAGGACAGGTCAAAGTCCACCGGGATCCTGTCGAATTCAAAGACAAAATCTCCGATGGAAAGGTCGACTCCCGCTTTCATCGCGGCCTCCATTCCGTGGTAATATCCCATATTGATCAAACTGACCGGGCAATCATTTACTTTTGCCGCGAAATCTCTGATCTGTTTCAGGCTTTCATCCGTCGAATCGTCGTTCACGCAGATCAATTCATATTTCACGAACTTTTCGCTCAGCAGTTCATGGATTCCTCCAAGCTCGTCCTGTATGATGTCCGCGTCATTGTAGATATAGATCACCACAGACACAAAATTATTCTCCCTCGCCGCCATGAAATAACACCTCGTCCAAATCGTATATTGTATTGACTTTACCGGAAAGAACGCTGATAAAAGTGGGATTGACGGAAAAAGTGCGGATTACAGTGGGTCGTGAATCGTCAATTTCGGAATCCATTAACACCGGCTTCATGGAGTAAAGGCTTTTCCGGTACTGAAAGCCGTATTCGCTTCGCAGATATTTATGTGCAAGGCCCGACATATAGCTCCAGGCGCTTGGCGGACTGGCCGGGCAGGTATTGCAGTTTCCAAGCTGCTGTGGGGAACATGTGCCGCGGCTGGCCTGCTGACAGGGAAACGTCGGCACGGAATCATAATTTGTCATATGTGGGGTAAACGTGACCGACGTCAGAGAATGATACCCGGTTCTGCCAAACGGCATAATGGAAAAGAACGGGCCGTCCATAACCGTTATTCCCACGTTTTTCAGTTTTTCATCCGCTCTGCACAAAATGATTTCGCACAATTCATATTTTGCCTTAAACGGCTCATAATTCAGCTTTGCCAGAATTTGATTGACCGAAGCATAGGTCGTATTCAGCACAAACGCGCTTTCCAGGTTGCTTCCATCGGCAAGAGTCATCCGGTAACAGTCGTTTTCCTTTCTGAGTTCCTGAATCCGGGCGTGATAAATCACGCTCACACTATCTGTTTGCCCGATTTCATGAAGAAAATAATCTCTCAGCATCGCGGCATCAAACGTATACTCTTTTGTCAGAAAGGCTCCCTCACAAAGGTTTGGTTTAAAAAATTTTTCAGGTTCCACCCGCTCGCAACGAATACCGGCACTGTGACAGAATTTTTGAAACTGCTCGGCGCTTGTCCACGAAAACGAGGCGGATATCGCATAAATTTGGTCAAAGGTTTTCAACAGACAAAACGAATAGTCGCGGCAGAACCGCTCAAAATAGGCTGCCGATTTGGCGGCTGTGGAAAACGAACGCGGATAATGATACCCCATATGCACCCGCGCCTGATTGATGAAAGTGGCTCTTTGAAATGCCGCATCCTCATATTCCAGCACAACCACCCGTTCGCCCCTGCTTCCGCATTGCAGGGCCGCGTAGAGTCCGTAGATTCCCCCTCCGATAATGATGCGGTCATAAACCATGCTCCCTCTCCCTCCCTATTTACCCGAAAACGTTTTGCAGCAGATTCATCGATTGAAACACGGTCTGCAGATCTCCGGGGTTTTTCATTTCCAGTGAAACATAACCGGCATACCCGTTCCGCCGAAGCAGGCGCATCAGTTCCGCGTGTTCCGGGCGTGAATGAACCGGCCCCAGCCCAGGCTCGCTGATGTGAACATGATGGACCAGCGGCAGAACGTACGCAACCGCTTCCGGTTCTTCGTGATTTTCCAGCATTGTTCCGAAATCCAGGTTAAGACGGAATCCCGGCGAGTTCACGCGTTCCACCAGCTCCGCCGCCTCAAGGGTCGTATTGATAAAATTGGTTCCGTAAACGGCGGGATTTGCTTCCAGCGAGATCACCGTACCGTTTTTCAGGGCATAGTCTGCCGTCTCTTGAAAAAAAGCCACTGCGAGCGGGTATTGACCGGCGCTTTGCATCACACGGTTGCGGGGGCAGCCGAATACCAGATTCATGCAGCCGCATGCCGAAGCAAAATCGATTGCGCCGCGCGTATAATCCATCAGGGTTTCCCGTTCCTGCCGCGGCCCAAACAGATTCTCCGTTCTGCCGAACCAGATGGACTGCATGGAAACAATCCGGAGTCCCCGGCGTGTTTGCAAATTTTGAGCAAACAGCGCCGCTTCGCCGGCTTTTTCATAAACAGGCATTGTCAGAATCCGTGTTGGAGCAATTTCCAAACCGGTAAATCCAAGCCGGCTCATTTCCGAATAAACCTCTTCATCCTGCTCCGCCTTCCAGGCGATGTTGGAAACAGACAATTTCATTGCGGCCGATACCTTTCAACAAAATTTTTAATATCGCGCATGACGTACTCGCGGTCAAAAAGATAGCCGTTTTTACCGCCCCATTGATTTGCGTAAATTGTTTTGAACCCATAATCCGGAACTGCCTTTGCAAGCTCGTTATGAAACTCCCTTCCCGTCACAAACCGATACAGGTCGGAAATGCGCACCGGTTCCGTTGCAAGATGAATCAGCGGCAGCCGCTCCTCAAGCGCGCGCATGAGATGTCCCCACAGACAGGAAAGCGGATAAAACTGAAACATTGCCCGGCTGTCCGTAAAATTGACCGCACTGAATTCCAGCCGCTCAAACATGGCTTTCAACATTTTCCGATCCTCCGCGTTCATTGCTCCGCACCGGTAAAAGCCGTTTCCCTGATCCTGATAAAAATCACGCAGCCGGGGTTCGCGGGCGGACAGCTCCGTGAATTTGCGGTCCGTCAGCAAAGACGGGATCACATGAATCAGGTCAAAAATAAAGTTCTTCTTCAAATGAACACCGTACAAGCCGGGCAGGCGTACAATCAGGCAATCCCTTCCGCTTCCCCTGACCAGCTGCTCCAGGTGGAATCGGTTTGATCCGTAAGGGGACAGCCCGGACAGGCTCACCGCGCTTTTTTCATCCACTCCCCTGGGTTCCGAAAAAACGTCGATTGTGGAAATCAGGACCAACCGTTTCGGGTCAATCCGTTCAATGTTGGAAAACGCTTCTTCAACGTCGGCGAGGTCGCGGTCCGGGAACCGGTCCGCAAGAAACTTTTCCGCACGTACGCCCGCGTAAACCAGCAGGTCCGGTTTCGTTCCGTATGCCTCCCCAATATTACCGGAGTGATAAAGCCCGCCGAAAAAGCCCCGTGACTCCGCAAGCAGGTTGGAGCCGACAAACCCCGTATCGCCCACCAGACTGTTCATTTCGGCGTTTCCCCCTTTCCCCTGCGATCTTCATTCGGCATGCCGGAACCTCTCTGAACTTCAAGAATCACCAATTCCTCCGCCGCGCTGACGGAATGCGTGGTACCCCGCGGCACCTGAACGCAGTCGCCGGTCTTCAGCGCCCGCTCCCGGTCCCCGATTGCGGCCCGGCCGCTGCCGGAAAGAACGGTCCACAGCTTGTCCTGGTTCTGCCTGCAGACCGGGCCGAACGCGCCCCCCGCCCGAACCCGTACTTTGCGGATCATGGTATAATCCCGGCTATCTCTTGAAAAATCAAGGACGGATGCCGTGCCCCAGCTTCTTTCCTCAAAAACGGGCCTCGGCTCCAGCCGGGTGACAAATTCTTTCAGGTGCTGACTTCTGTTTTTATCCGTCACCAGAATCCCGTCGCTGCTTGCGACAACCATCAGGTCTCTGATTCCCATGGCGACAACCGGGATATTGGTTTCGTTCAGGATATTGGACCCGATACACTCCGGATCCATCATACAGTTTCCCCAGCTTGTGCGATCCATAATCTCCGAAACCGCGCCCCAGGTTCCAAGATCCTTCCACATGCCGTCAAAAGGGACGACAACCAATGAACTTGATTTTTCCAGCACCGCGTAATCAAAACTGACGGCGGGCAGCTTTCCGTACCGGGCGCACAGGGCGTCATACTCCTTCGGCAGGCGCAGCTCGGACAACTTTTCCAGAACACTGCCCACCCTGAGGCAAAACACGCCGCAGTTCCACAGGGCTCCCTGCCCAAGCAGTCTTTTTGCCTCTTTTTCATCCGGTTTTTCATGAAACGAATCAATCGGCAGGAAATCTCCGGCCTTGCCCTTTGGAAGAATATAACCGTATTTTACGGACGGGCCGGTCGGTTTAACACCCATCAGAGCAATTTCGGCTCCGCTCTCGGAAAGCGCCGCGGGCAAACGGCGCACCGTATCAAAAAAGGACTGCTCGGTATACGGGTCCACCGGCATAACGCAGACAATGTCGTCGTTTTTTGCATGCAGTCTGCTTTTTAAATACGCGCACGAAAGGGCCACCGCCGCGAACGTGTCGCGGCCCTCCGGCTCCAGGGCAATCCGTACCTTTCCCAACTGGCCGGAAAGAAGCTCGGCCTGCGTTTCGTCGGTGCAAATAACACAGCAGCCGTCCAACTCCGCCCTGCGGATCTGCTTCCAAACGCGCTGCGCCATGGAACAGGGCAATCCGGTTTCTTCATCCGTCAGGATTTTCAGGTACTGTTTTGAACGCATCGGTCCGGAAAGCGGCCAAAGGCGTTTTCCGGAACCGCCGGAAAGAAGAACGGTATACACTTGTTTTTCATCCTTCCCCAGGAAAATTTCAGTAAAAGGAGTCAGCGGTGATCGTCTTTGAAATGAGCGGGTCCATTTTTCTTTATTGGGCTTTCCGGAGTTTCGGCAGCGGAGGGCAGTTCCGCGGCAGCGCCATCTTCGCGGCTGTCCTGGTCTGGTCCGCCGTATGACGCGCCAAAGTCGGATTCATCCGGTTCTTCGGCGGCACGGGAATTTCCTTCCATGCTGAGTCTGATTTTCTCGGCGTTCTGCTCGAACCGTTTTTTGTTCCGTTTTGCCTGAATCAGCAGATACAGGCAAAGAAGGATCAGAACGAGAATCAACCCCGCCGCCCACACCGGTATGCCCGTGTACTTTTCGATCAGATATTTGATCCGTTCCCAGGACAGAGGCACCTTTTTCTGGGATTCCCCGGCGCCTGCCCCTATCGTATACCCCGTGACATGATTCTGCGCGTCAACGACGCTGAGCTCATCAGACAATTTGTTAATTCTGGAGCTGTCGCTCAGAAAATCCTGCAGATTCTTTTCCATTCCCTTATCATAGGTAATCACATAGATTTTTTTATAAAAGTTCCATGGTGACCGGATGACCTGAAACACGATTTTATTCTGAAGCGTCTCGGCGGTCAGCGTCAGCCCATTCGCAATGTGAAACGCGCCGTCCTGTGCCGGCACGACGCCCAGCGCGGCGGAAACCTCCTCCGGCAGGCTGACTTTATCGTTGGAACCGATAAAAATCATGTTCTTTTTTTTGTCCTCCTCCGTAATCTTCGCCGCGGAGGAACAGAGGGAATAGTCAAACGTCTGTCCGGTTTTCTGGCCGACCCTGACGGACAAAAGGCTCATCACGGTGAGGTTATCCGGGCTGGAGTCGTCCGGCATGGAGACCATCACGTCTGCGGTATTGTCCGCGGAAAACGTGGGGAACGACGGAAAATTCAAAAGCGTCGGAGTCACGCCGGCGCTTCCGGGCTCAAAATAAAGTTCGGAATCCTTGTTGATCACGGTCCATGCGGTATCGTACCAGTCCTTGGAGCAATCGATTTTCCCAAGATAGTTGTATACGTCTATTTTTACGCTGATTGTTTCCTGTTTCAGCGCTTCGGCGGGAATTCCAACCTTGATGTTGCCCGAATCCGCGTTGGAGGAATTCAGTTTCACGCTGCCGCAGGCCGTGTCGTTAATATAAACGGAAAGGAGAGAGCTGTCGGGCATTAACGCTTTGGAATGCCGGAATTTTATATTGACGTAGGAAGCGGCGCCGCTGCTGACATCGCTCGGCTGCATGAAATTCATGGTTGTGGTCTGATGAAACGCCCCGGCCAGGTTGACATCGTCATAGCCAAAATCCTGAAATGTATAATAACCGGAGTCGTTCGGCTTTATCCCGGCGGAGATGTCCGAAACGGCGGATTTGACCGTCAGGCTTTTTCCCCCAATTTGATTCAGGTACGCGGGAGCCGAAAAAAAGTCCACCGCCTTTTTAAGCCCTGCTTCGTCCCTCCCGGTAATCAGGGCGTTTTCGCCCTTAACCGACAGAAAACCTTCGTTTTCCGCAAGGGCTCCCGGCAGGGTCAGATTCGCGTTCCCAGACCAGTTCTGCAAAATTCCCAGATAAATTTTATTTTTGATGTTCGGGTCGGCGGGTTCGGATTTTGAAACTTTAAAATCAAGAAGATTTTTCCATCGGCTGCTGCATCCGATGGCGGACGCCGCTTTCAGCATATATGTAATGTCAGTTGTTTTCGGATTCGACGGCAGGACGAATTCGTTTTTTAAGCTGAATCCGTCATCCAGGTTATCATAATAATAGGAATAAAGATTTCCAAGATTCGGTTCGGCATACCGAGAGATTGCAAGGTGCAAAAAAGAATCCGGGTCAAACCGCACCCAGTTGGAAGGGTTATCAATATCCGCGCAGTCGCCTTCAATAGACCGCTGCGCGGTGGTAATCGTCAAGGTGTTGTAGCTGCCGTCTGTTTTTAAAAGGGAAACAGGAACGGGAATTTTCCACCACGATGCCTGATTTTTGACGACACTGAGGATCCACTTCGTATCGAGGTTTGTTCCGTTGACCGCAATCGTGATGCTGGAACGGTTTTCAAGCAGGGTGCTGGAAATATGCAGATCAAGGTTCAGATAGCATCCATCCTGCAGCACGGTCCCGTTCGGTATCCGGAATGTGTAGGACGCGGTATTCCTCGGCATGCTCAGGTGGACCGTCTGGGAAAACAGCTGAATATCCGCCGAATCGCTGTTCAGGCGGTTCAGTTTCCCCTCCAGGACAAGTTCGTCCGCTTTCTGTTTTGCCGCGTCGGCCTCGGCGGTAAGGCGGTCGCCCTCTTCCTTCTGCTGCCTTTGCGTTTCATTGAGCGCCGCGGAGGAAGTTGTTTGTCCCGCCCCGGCCGCAAAGCAGGTCACCGGCAGCTCCGTATACAATAAAGACACCAGCAGGGATAAAATGACAAGCAGTTGAGCAGGATATGGTTTTTTGACCTTGTGCATTTTTCATTCCTCCAGACATTTTTGACTTTCGAACAAATAAGCTCCGCCTTTGCCTCATTACTACAGAGATCAACCTGTGTTTTCCCCTTCGTTTTCCGCTGCCGGTTCATCCAGACCATGAATCGTCTTTTCCCAGTAAAACGGCTTTCGAAGCAGTTGGAACAGGGCTTTATAGGCGGCCACACTCATTAAGGCCCAATAAGCCGGAGTCAGCAAGGCGTATTTGATTAAAGAATAAGAAAAGGACTGCTGCTTTTTTAAATTACAGTCTCGAATGACGGAATACATGCCGACCATATTGATGTAGGTAAACATAAAATTCCCGAAAATCAACTGGATCATGGAAATATAGTAAAGGAAACCCGGGAACAAATACTGGATCCACCAGGCCTTAGTTGCAAACCAGAGAATCATCATCAGCCAGAGGAACGGATTGATCAGCGGAAGCACGGGCGTGCCGAAAACCATCGCCTGATAGCCGATAAAGCCGCGCAGCCCCAGTTCACGAAACAGCTGCACCGGATGCCTCATGTGAACAAACCAGGTCTGCATGTAGCCCTTGATCCAGCGCGAACGCTGCCGCGTCCAGTTTTTCAGATTCGAATTTGCCTCTTCCCAGGTTCTGGAGTCCAGCACCGCGGTTTTATACCGGAACTTGAACAGCCTTACGCCCAGATCGGCGTCCTCCGTCACGTTAAAGGGGTCCCAGCCGCCGACTTCCCGCAGAAAGCTCATTTTAAAGTGATTGGAGGTACCCCCCAGCGGAACCGGGATATCCATCTGCATCACGCCGACCAGAAGATTTTCAAACCACATGCTGTATTCCTGCGTAAAGAGCTTCGTCAGAAAATTCTGATCGCTGTTGTAATAATTCAGCTTTGCCTGAATGCAAACAAATTCCTCCGGCAGCATCTGAAAAGAAAGATATGCTTTTTTCAGCTGGTCCGGTTCCGGCCGGTCCTCCGCGTCATAAATCACCACATATTCTCCGCGCGCCTGCAAAAGCCCGTAATTGCAGGCTTTCGGCTTTGTCTGCGGCTGTGATTTTGGAACGATGATCGGAGAAAACTCAAACGGAATGTCTCCCGATTTCTGAATCGCCCTTACCGCCTCAATCGTCTGCAGGTCGTCCTCTTCCAGCAAAACGCGCACGTCCAGCTTATAACTGGGGTAGTCCATTGAGGCGATGTGCCGCAGCAGCGTTCTGATCACCTCGGTTTCATGATAAACCGGGATCAGAACCGTATACACCGGAAGGTCTTTTTCGTCGATCTGTTCCAATTCTTCCCGTGTAAATCGCAGCTGGCTGTTTTCGTCCTCTCCCCGCAGAACCAAATAGAGTTTCAGAATCGTCATAAGCGCATAAACGATCTGTATCGCCATGTTAACCACAAAAAGAGTCGCGAACCAGTCCACAAGAATCCCGACCAGTATCGCTATCCCCAGCACGATCAGCGTAATCAGCTGCGGAGTACTGAATGTAACAATCGCGGAATTCTGCGGCTGGTTGTCGTACAGGTCGAAAACGCTTTTGTGCCGCTCAATCTTCTTATAACACCGATCCCATAAATCGCTCATTTCCTCCGGTGTGGCCAGAACCTGTTCGACCGGTTTTCTGAGGAAGGAGGCGATTTCGCCGACCGCCGCATCGTCCAGGCGATTCGGCACAGCCAGCAAAAAAGCATCCTTCCATTCGGATACAACGATCGCTTTGTGCTTATCCGCCAACCGATACGGCAGCTTACGCACTTTCGCAAGATCGACCTCGTCCCCGAGGCGCCCCAGCTCAAATTGGTTTGCAAGCTCCCGACAAAGGGTTTCCTGATCCACATACCGCAGGAAAAGCAAAATATCGCCCAGCCGGCCGCCGCTCCTCCGCTGCATATTAAGCGCGTTATTAAGCTGCTCCTGCGTCAGAATTCCGTCGCGAAGAAGAATGTCGCCCAATCTGCCCTTATCGCGGCTGTGCTTCTGAAGCGTCTGTTCCAGGGAATCCTGAGACAAAAAGCCGAGATGGACGCAGATGCTGCCGATTCGGCCGCCGTTCTGCTTTTGGTAGTCCAGCGCTTTTTCCAGCTGATCCCGTGTAATTTTCCGGTCCTGGATCAGCAGTTCGCCTAACCTGGAAAACTGATTCTGATAGATAAAATCGGAAAGCTGGTATGCTGTAAGGTACCCGTACCGGATCAGGCAGTCTCCCAGCAGGCCGCCGTCCCGCTTTTGGAGCTCAACGGCGGTATCCAGCTGCTCATCCGTAATATATCCGGCCTGTACCAGTCTGTCTCCCAATCTGATTTCCGGTTTGTTCATCCTTTAGCACCGCCTTTAACCGGTTACTTGAAACAGTTTATAATCCCCGAAATCGTATACTTCTCTGCACCAGTCGGCGCCTTGGGCATACAGATTCGGGTAGGCAACGTTAATCGCATCGTAGTTGCTGACTCCCTTCGGGTCCGGCACCAGTAAATACTCAATGCCGCTGCCCACCGGGTCCGCCACACATTTTTCAAAATCCGGGCTGCTGCTTACCACCAGATTCTGAAAATTGTTCACATTGAGAGCAACGTTATAGGTGGTGAATACATCCGTCAGGACTCTTTTGTCCGGCAGCTTGTCATTGATGTAATCGGCGATTTCCAGATTTTCCTGATAAACGTGCGTCCCTATTTCCTGATCGACGATACTGCTGTCTTTCAGCACGTTATTCAGCAGCAGAACGGACAGAACAAGGGAACAAGGGAGCAGTATTTTGAAAAGCAGTCTGCCCTTTTTCTTAACCTGTTCGGCCTGCCGTCCCCGCCGCGCGGGCAGTCCATAAGGCTCAGGCACGGTTTCATTTTGGAAAGTCGACATCTCGTAAGGCATCCAGGCGACGCAGGTCGGAAGGCTGTAGCAGAAATAGCGAAGCCATCCGTAAGAAGTTCCTTTCCAGTACATTAAAATATGAAAAGAAAGAAGAGACATGACAAGGAAAAAAAGGCACAAAAAATCGTAGCGAAAAAGAGTTCCCCGAAACACGCGGACAAAAACGATCGTAAGAAAGAAGACCAAAAACGGCATGGCTCTGAACAGCACATACTGCGTCAGGGCCGAAAATGTCGTAACCCCCGAAGCGAAGGCGCTCTGCCCCGCGTTGGAATAGCCGGAATTTAAAAAGTAGAGAGGATTTCCGGTAATAACAAGACATAACAGAATCCACACGATGCCGGCGTAAGCCGCAGGAGTATAAAGGGTTACCAGCGTACCTTCAATATAATGAAAACGCTCTCTTTTGGCGTTACCGACCAACCAGTACGGTTTTTCGCGGGGGTTATACAGAATGTTCAGAATGATGCAAACGCCGATTCCGACCGCAAACGGAATCGCTTCATACCGGATTAGAAAGCCGCCCACCAAGCCAAACGCCATTTTAATGATATAGCTGCCGGTCCCGTAGGTAAACCATAAAGTCAGATTACAGATACAGTAAACCAGAAAAAAAATAAACATGCCCTCGCTCATTCCGTTCGACCCATAATAAAAAATATAGGGGTGCAACGCGTAACAAAGTGTGATGAGCAGGGAATATCCAAATGAAATGCGGAATTTTTGAAATGTCTGAAGGAGGATCATGGCGGTAAGGGCCGCAAATGCCGCGGATACAATGTCCCCCGCCACCGCGCGGGAAGCCATCGGCTTCCAGACGGTTGAAAGGGCAACCAGCGGAATTTCCAAGAGACTGGGCAACGGATTCCAAATCAACCCCATAGAACTCAGGCGCGGGGGGGTTACAAACAGAACATAGTAAGCGTTCGCCACCCGGCTCATGGCATCGCCGGGCAGAATCTGCTCATAGATCCCGCGGTATGCCCCGTAAGCGGCCTCCGTAACAAAAATCATTACAGTGACCGCCGCGATCCACAGCCGTTCAGAAAGGATTTTTCTTTTTTTATTATCCGTCATCAACATTTTAAATCTCCCAGGGCGTTGGTAAAAATTGTTATCTTTTTTTATTTTACTCTATAATTACAAATATTTCCATATAAACAATCGCTTATTTTCCAGTATTTGAATTATAGCAAAAGAATCAATTTTTGTCACGAATTTTTTCTATCATCATCCATCAATCTTATCATGACAAAGGATTCCCTTTGTTTTGCTTCCCCGGTGACAAGCCATCTTGAACCACCAAAAGGCCCGCGCCAGATATTTTACTGTTTCCCGTCAAGAGGACAATAAAAAACTATTTTCTTTTATATTCTCTCTGGTAACTTTAACCTTTTCCTCAATCGTTGCTTTCGACTTGTTCGGCATAGAAATACTCCCTTCATGATGTACAGTGTTTTTCCTTTTCACTGTCTCTCATAAAGGGAGCATATCAATATCACGGGCGCGGGGCCTCGCAATTTTCCATTTTTATATGACCTTGAGCCGCTTCCATTTCCCTTTTGCAAAGCGAATGAGAAAGACGATCGAGCGGACGATCCAGTCGATAAACATGGCCAGCCACGTTCCTAAAAGCCCGAGGCCCAGATACAGGCTGAGCACATAGCTGAAGCCGATCCGGAAAACCCACATGGAAATCATCGAGGTCGCCATCGTAAACCTGGCGTCTCCCGCCGCGCGAAGCGCGTTGGGAAGCGTAAAGGAAACCGGCCAGATTACCGCGTTGAAAACCGCAAAATAGACAAGGATCTGAGCCGCGCTGCCCGTTGCATCGGCGCTTAGATTGAACACTCCGACAATCGGTCCCGCGAAGAAGAACAGGAGTACATTCAAAACGCCCATGGACAGGTACGCGGCCTTCATCAGCCGCTTGGTGTACGAAACGGCGTGGTCATAATCCTTCGCCCCGACGCACTGCCCGACCACCGTGATCAGCCCAAGCCCGATTGCCGCGCCCGGAATGTTGGAAAAACTCGAAACGCTGTTCGCGATCGCGTTGGCGGCGATCGCGGAGGTTCCGAATGAAGTGATCAGATTCTGAACAAACAGCTTGCCGACCTGAAACATCCCGTTTTCCAGCCCGTTCGGAACTCCGATCCCAAGAATCCGGCGGATCATATCCGGATGAAATTCAAATTGAAAGATTTTTTCAATGAAAATTAAATTGTCCCTGCCGCGAATCAGCACAAGCATGAGCACCGCCGCGGCAATTCTGGAAAGCAGGGTCGCCGTGCCGGCCCCCGCGACGCTCCAGTTGAATCCGTAAATCAGAATGGCGTTCCCAACAATATTGATCAGGTTCATTAAGATGGAAACCATCATGGAGATGCGGCTGTTGCCCATCGAACGGTATAACGCCGCCCCGGCGTTATAAATCGCCAGAAAGGGATAGGATAACGCGGTAAGGTAATAGTATACCTGCGCGTTTGACATGACATCCGCTTCAATTCCGCCGAACACAAACCGTAAAATCTGCTGGCAGAAGATGACGGAAACCACCGTGATGCCGATTGCCAGAACCGTGATGGTATATAAAAGCTGTTTTGCGGACCGGCAGGCGTCCTCCCGTTTCTGACTTCCAAGATACTGCGACGCCACCACGGCCCCCCCGGTTGCCAGAGCCGCGAAAATCTGAATCAGCAGCGTGTTGATCGCGTCGACAAGCGAAATTCCCGAAACCGCGGCCTCCCCCGCGGTCGCAACCATGACGGTGTCGGCCATGCCGATGGTTACCGCCAGAAACTGTTCAATGACCAGCGGCCAGATCAGCCGCACGAGTTCCTTCTTCGAAAAGGGTTCCCTTTCTATGTAATCGCTTTGCGTAATACCGTTCCCTTCGCTTCTTCATAATTATTTAACCTGTTCTTAACATTTGAATTATACCATAGATATCCGCGATTTCAAACAGGCAAAGACCCGAATCGGCCATGATGCGAAAGTTTTTCGGCAACGGCTCAATCAAATGTGCCAAGAATCAGGTCAAGCGCAAGGTTCAGACCGCTGTGCAAACTGGAAATCTCTACCCATTCCGAACGGGTATGCGCCCCGTCCCCCGCATAACAACCGACGCACACGCTCGGGATTCCCATTGATAACGGTATATTGCAGTCGGTGGAGCCGGAATGGAACAGCGGCTCGCTTTGATAATAGGTTCTGACCGCTTGGGCGGCTTTTTCGGACAGCGCCCTCTGCTTTTCCGCATCGACATCCCCCATGCAGGGCCGTTCGCCGATCCGTTCGACATTGACGGCAATCCCCTTCGCACGGTAGGCCTCGATCACCGCGCGGAAGTGCCGTTCCATCGCCTCCAGCCCCTCCTGCCGGTCGGAGCGGAATTCATAGAGCATCTCCGCCTGCTGGGCGATCGTGTTGACGGAGGTTCCGCCCCGGATTGTCCCCACATTGTAGGTGGTTTTTCCTCCCTTCGGAGGAACCATAGTGTACAGCGTTGAGATCATGGAAGAGAGGTATGCAATGGCATTGCGGTTCCCGAATTTCGCATAGGAATGCCCTCCTTCGGTCAGGACCTCCACACGGTAACGCCGCGACCCGACCGAACGGTTGACAACGGTGCTGTTTGAACCGTCAAAGGAATAAAACTCCTTAATTCTGCTTCCGTAGGTTTCCATGATTTTGCGCGAGCCCTTCAGGTTGCCAAGGCCCTCCTCCCCGGAATTCATCACCAGCAAAACCCCATGCTCTTTCGGCGAAAGGCCGTGCTGCGCAACATATTTCGCCGCCATCAGCAGAGCCGTCAGGTTCGCCGTGTCGTCCCCGATGCCCGGCGCCTTGATTTTACCATCCTCCACCACAACCGGCAGTTCATCCGTATCCGGAAAAACGACGTCGGTATGGGCCATAAAAACAACCAGCGGATTGTTTTCCTTGCAGCCGATGGGATAAACGACATTGAGGGCGTCGTCGATAAAAACTCCCTTCGCGCCCTGCTGTTCCAGCCAGCTTCTGCAAAACTCCGCGCGCTTTTCCTCGTGATTGGACGGGGCGGGGATTTTTGCGATGGTTTTCAGAAGTTCCAGCGCCTCTTCCCGGTTCCGCGACACTTCGTCCAGAATTTCCCGATTCAGTTTCAAACTCATCTCTCCTGACTTTTCTCTTATTCCAAAGGCCCGCGGGCAGTCTCGCCTGCGGGCCTTTGCCTTGTCAATGATTCGCCATCCTGTAAATCCGGTACACGTCCTCGCGGTCCAGTTCACGGAAATGTCCTATTTTCCTCTCGCCGCGGAACACACAGCGGTCGGCAAGCTCGCGCAGCGTCTCTTTGCTCTGCACCCCGATGCCGAGGCTGGAAAAATCGACGGGCATATCCAGGGATTTAAAATAGGCGACCGTTTTTTCAATTCCTTTCAGCGCCGCCTCTTCGGTCCCCTCTCCGCCGCTCACGCCCCAGACATTGCGGGCATACCGGGCAAAGCGCTCCGGCTTGGTTTCATAGCAGTATTTCGCCCACGACCCCCAGACGGTGGAAAGGCTTGCGCCGTGCGCCGCGTCAAACATCGCGCTGAGCTCGTGCCCCAGCTGGTGCGTCGCGAAATCCGTCAGGGCACCAAGGCCGGTCAGGCCGTTGTGGGAAACGCTGCCCGCCCACATCAGTTCGCTCATCGCCTGATACCCGTCGGGCTTTTCCAAAGCCTTCGGGCCGTTGCGGATCACCACGCGCAGCAGCGCCTCCGCAAGCTCATCCGTCAGCTCGTTCCCCTCCGTCGGGGTAAAATAGCGGTCCAGCGTGTGCATCATAATATCGACAACGCCGCAGGCAATCTGATATTTCGGAAGCGTAAACGTCAGCTCCGGATCAAGAAACGCAAAGCGGGGGCGGTTGTAAGCCGTACTCAGTCCGCGCTTCTCGCCGGTTTCCTGATTGGTCAGCACGGCGGAATCGCTTGTCTCGCTCCCCGCTGCGGAAATTGTCAGAATCACGCCGACGGGCAGGCTCCCTTTCGGTTCCGCCTTTCTCAGCCAGAAATCCCAGAGCCGGGTTTCGGGGTGAGCGGCGCCGAGGGCAATCGCCTTCGCCGTGTCAATCACGCTCCCTCCGCCAACTGCAAGAAGAAAATCCGCCCCGTATTCCAGCGCCAGCTTCACGCCCTGCTCCGCCAGATCCAGACGCGGATTCGGCTTCACGCCGCCAATGCTACGGTACTGCAGTCCGCCTTCTTCCAGCGTGCGGCAAACTCTGGAAAGCAGTCCGCTCTTTTCCGCACTGTGTCCCCCGTAAACCAGAAGCACCTTACTGCCGCCGAACGCGCGGATTTCAGCCGCCGCATCCCGCTCGCTGCCGCCCCCGAACACTACTTTGGTCGGTGAATAATAAGTAAAACCGTTCATGTCTGTCTCCTTTCCGTGATCCGGATTCCGGTTCATCTTAAGTTAGTATAACACCTTTTCCGCCGCCTGATAAGCCAGACAAAAAGAAAAGGCCCTCTGTCCGCAGACAGAGGGCCGCATGCCTTTATTCTGATTCGAGCTCGCACAGCTCGCAGGCAACCTTCGCGCCCAGCGCCGCGTTGTTGTAAACCAGTTTAATGTTGGCTTCCAGGCTTTTTCCGCCCGTGATTTTCTGGATTTTGTCCAGCAGGTACGGGGTGATCTCCTTCCCCTTGATTCCCAGCCGTTTGGCTTCTTCGCAGGCTTCGTCAATCGAACGGTTAATGTAGTCCGGATCCATGGCGTATTCCTCCGGAATCGGGTTAGTCACCAGCAGGCCGCCGCCCAGATTCAAATCCTGTTTTGCGCTGTAAATACGGGCCAGTTCGTTCGGCGTATCCACACGGTAATCCACATGAAAGCCGCTCGTGCGGGTGAAGAATGCCGGAAGCTCCTCCGTCTGATACCCTAAAACGGAAACGCCCTTGGTTTCCAGATACTCCAGCGTCAAGCCAAGGTCGAGAATCGATTTTGCTCCCGCGCAGACAACCATTACCGGGGTTTCGGCCAATTCTTCCAGATCGGCGGAAATATCCATCGTGACTTCCGCTCCGCGGTGAACCCCGCCGATTCCGCCGGTCGCGAAGACCGGGATACCGGCCAGAGCCGCAATAATCATGGTAGCGGCGACGGTCGTCGCCCCGTCCTCCCCGCGGGCCGCCAGGACCGGCAGGTCCCTGCGGCTCGCCTTGGTAACCGCAAGGCCCTTTTTGCCGAGGTAGGTGATTTCTTCCTCTGTCAGACCCGCGCGAAGCCTGCCGCCGATGACCGCAATCGTCGCGGGAACCGCGCCGTTGTCGCGGATGATTTTTTCCACGTTCATCGCCGTTTCCACGTTCTTCGGGTACGGCATTCCGTGGGAAATGATGGTGGATTCCAGCGCCACAACCGGTTTTCCGTTTGCAAGCGCCTCTTTGACTTCCGGCGATACAGTCAGATATTTTTCAAGTGATTTCATTTTACTAATCTCCTTTTCTTTCAGTCATACAGTCATAATTCGGAATGGTACTCACAGCCGGTATTCTTCGACGCGTTCAGCCGGTTCAGGAGGGATTCCCGATTCAGCTCCGGACTGACGGTCTGCGGGCTTTCAATGCAGACGGAGGCGGCGGCCAGACCGGCTTCAGCGCATTCGCGCAGTGAAAGTCCCTGAATCCAGCCCCATGCCACGGCGGCAAGGAAGCTGTCGCCGACGCCCGTCGCGTTGACCACAGACGACGGAAAGCACGGCAGCCGAAAGCGTTCGCTGTGGTCCGCACAGTAAACGCCCCGGGTTCCCAGCGAGAGGAACACCCGCTCGAGGCCCGTCTCCAGCAGGATCTCCGCGGCCTGTTCCAGGGATCGGTCGTCCGTGATTTTCACGCCGCTGAGCAGCTCTGCCTCCAGCAGGTTCGGCTTGAGCGTGTGCAGATGCCCGAGCAGCCCGGAAAGCTTGCCGGCCTTCGCGGCGGACACCGGGTCGCAGAACAGCGGGCAGTGAATATTTTCCGCCAGGTAGCGCACCGTTTCCGCCGTCAGGTTGGTGTCCAGAATACATAGTGCCGCGTTTTCAATCAGATCCGCCTTTGTCTTTAAATATTCAGGCGTGAGCTTCTCATAAATTTCCATGTCGTTAACGGCCAGCTCCATATCCCCCGCATCATCCGTGAGATAAAGGTAAGTGGAGGTCGCTCCGCCCGGAACAGTCAGGGATTCCGAAAGGTCAAGCCCTGACTTACGGCATCCGTCCGCAAGCTGCGCCGCGTACGCGTCGTCCCCCAGCGCAGTGATAAACTTTACTCCAACGCCCAGCTGCGACAGATTGACGGCGATATTCCTGCCCACCCCCGCCGGACGAAAGGGTCACGCGCCCCGGGTTGGAGTCTTTGGGGATCAGAGCCCGGAACGGCTTGCCGCCGATGTCGATATTTGCCCCGCCGACAACAACGGCGTAGGGGTCCCGCTGCAAAATGTAGCCCTTGCCGCGGATCAATCCCTTTTTCATCAGGTTGGAGATGTGAACCGCGACGGAGGAACGGGTAATTCCCGCTTTTTCCGCCAGCTCCTGCTGCGAAATCAGCGGATTGTTTTCAATCCAGTGCAGAATCTGCCGTTCCCGCTGTGTAATCATTCTTCTGCCCCCAACAAATGTTTATATATGTAATCTTATGCTTACACGTTCATCTTAACAGGAGGCAGAAGAAAAGTCAAGATCCCGATTGAATTTTTTAAAACAGGACAAATGTCCTTTTATTATGTTCCCGGTTTGATATAATAAAACCAGAAGAAAATTATATTTAAAGGAAAAGGGGCACCGGTATGAATCTTTCCGAAACCCTCGGATCGGAGGGCAAAGCGCTGCGGGAAAAACTGGAACCGATGATAAAATCCTTTCCTTCCGCCGCTTCCGTTCTTCCTGTTTCGCTGACCTCCGGAGAAGCGTTGATCCGCGAGGGGGATCCCTGCGAGCGGGTTTATCTGCTGCTGAGCGGCCGTGTTTCCGTCATCATCAGCCTGCCCCGGCTTTCCAGCTATACGGTGACGGAATTCAGGCCCTTTGAGTTTTTCGGGGAATACGAGCTTCTGGCGGGGAAAAACCAGTATCTGGCCGAAGTCAGGGCCGTCTCTCCCTGCCGCCTTCTCTCCTTTTCGGCGCGAACCTATTTGCAGTGGATGAAAAGCGACCCCGAATTCTATTCCGAACGGGTCCGCAGCATTGTGGGCGCACTGCTGGATCAGGCGGTCAACGAAAGAACCCGCCATTTTCTGGACGCGCCCGGGAGGGTCATGCAGGTGCTTCTGCGCGCTTATGAAGCGTGCCGGGACCCGCAGGAAAGCGTCAGGCTGACTGTGACCCGTGCGGAAATCGCGGAGCGGACCGGGTGCAGCGTCCGCACCGTCAACCGGGTGATCCGCAGCCTTGCGCAGGCAAAGCTGCTGGACGTGACGCACGGCAAGATCAGACTGGACGCCGCGCAGCGGCAGGCGCTTCTGCGTGAATTCGATCTTCGCCTTCAATAGGTTTGTGAAAAGTTTTATCAATAAAAATGTGACAGAATGGAGGAAACACAATGTTTGACCGGGAAGGCACCTACCAAACACTGACATCCCGCGAACTGACTCATGAGCAGAAGCTGATGGGTCTGGCAAAGTGCGCGGAAAACGCGCTGGAGGTTCTGAAGATTCCCCCGCGCACAAAGCACTATTTTGAATCCGGGGCAATCAACGACCTGTTTGAGGGAGGCGCGCCGTACCGCCCGCGTTATATTCTGCCCGACTACGACCGGTTTGTGCGGCAGGGAAGCAAATTTTTAAAGCTTGACCCGCCGAAGACGCTGGACGAGCTGCTGTTTTCGCTGATGATTCTTTACCGCCATGTTCCGTCCATTACCAATTTTCCGGTCTACCTCGGCAGCGTCGACAAGCTGATCGACCCGTTCCTGGACGGTCACACCGACGCTGAAATCTGTGAAAAACTGCGCCTGTTTCTGACCTATCTGGACCGGACGATTACCGATTCCTTCTGCCACGCGAATCTGGGGCCGGACGAAACGCGCGCCGGCCGCCTGATTTTAAAGGTGGAGCGGGAAATTCAGAACACGGTCCCCAACCTGACGATAAAATACGACCCTGCCGTAACGCCGGATTCCTTTATGGAAGAGGCCATCAACTGCTCTTTGGCCTGTTCCAATCCGGCCGTCTGCAACGATCCGGCGAACCGCGCGCCGTTCGGCGAACGCTACGGCGTGGCAAGCTGCTACAACATTCTGCCGGTCTGCGGCGGAGCGTACACGCTCACCCGCGTCACGCTGACCGAACTGGTCAAGGAAGCGGAAAGCGAGGGACATTTCCTGAACACACTGCTCCCGGAATGCCTCGGTCTGATCGCGGACTACATGAACGAGCGCATCCGGTTCATTGTGGAGCAGTCCGGGTTCTTTGAGTCGAATTTCCTTGTGAAAGAAGGACTGATTTCCAAAGACCGCTTTCTGCCGATGTTCGGCGTAACCGGGATGGCGGAATGTGTCAACACGCTGATGAAGGAAAAAGGCAAGATTTACGGACGCGACAAAGAAGCCGACGACCTCGGTCAAAGAATTATGGACCGAATTCAGGAGCTTGTAAACGGTTACGAAGCGGCTTACTCCCCGCTGACCGGCGGAAAATTTCTGCTTCACGCGCAGGTCGGGCTGGACAGCGACCTCGGTATCACCTCCGGCGTGCGCATCGCCATCGGCGACGAGCCGGACTCCTTCTCCGACCACCTGCGCCACTGCGCGCGGTTCCACCGCTATTTTCCGGCCGGCGTCGGCGACATCTTCCCGATCGCGGGCAATGTTGAACAGAACCCCGCCGCGCTTCTCGACGTTGTGAAAGGCGCGTTCTCCCTCGGCGTGCAGTATATGAGCTTCTATTCCGCCGACACCGATCTGGTGCGCATCACCGGGTACCTGGTCAAGCGCAGCGAAATGGAAAAAATACCGCAAACATCAGCCCGTGCTGCAAAACACCACCCAGCTTGGTTCGGCGAGCTACGCGACGAACCATCTGGAAAAGCGAAAGGTGCGCATGGGATGACGAAAGCCCCCGTTAACAAAATCATCCCATTCAGCACGGTGGACGGCCCCGGCAGCCGAACCTCCGTTTTTCTGCAGGGCTGCAATCTTGCGTGCGGCTACTGCCACAACCCCGAAACACAGCGGCTCTGCAATTCCTGCGGAGCCTGTGTTTCCAAGTGCCCGGCGGGAGCGCTTTCCCTGCGGGACAACCGTGTTTTCTGGGACGATGCAAAATGTGTTTCCTGCGACACCTGCATCGCCGTCTGCCCAAACCACGCTTCGCCGAAGGTCCGTGAAATGGACGCGCGGCAGGTCATGGCGGAAGTGGAAAAAAACATTCCGTTCATCCGCGGCGTCACGGTTTCCGGCGGGGAATGCTCCCTGTACCCGCAGTTCCTGACCGAGTTTTTCACCCTGGCAAAGCCGCGCGGCCTTTCCTGCCTTCTGGACAGCAACGGAACCGTTTCGTTCTCCGCTTTTCCTGAACTGATGAAGCTCTGCGACGGCGTGATGTTGGACGTGAAAGCCTGGTCGGCTCAGACTTTTCAAAGCCTGACGGGCGGCGACAACGCGGTCGTAAAGGAAAACCTCCGCTATCTTTCGTCGATTGGAAAACTGGAGGAGGTCCGCATCGTCTGCCTGGACGAAAAGGTTGACGCCGAAGCGGCGGTTCGCGGAACCGCGCAGACACTGGGTCCCGAAACGCCGCGCGCCCCCCTTGTTTTGATTTCTTTCCGGCCGTTCGGCGTAAAAGGGGATTTTTCCTCTCTCCTCTCCCCCTCCTCACAGCGAATGCGGGAATTGCGCGAACTGGCCGCCGCCGCGGGTTTTCGCCGAATCATTGTCAAATAAGGAACAAAAATCATTTTACAAAATTCATAAAAATATTGACAAGGTCTTTCCAATGCTGTACAATGTGATCATGAAACCGATTTCAAACAGCAAACAAGAAAGTCCTGGTGGTTTTTTTGGCCCATATCAGTGACGTCGCCAGATTGGCCGGAGTTTCCTCGGCCACCGTATCGCGCGTGATCAACGGGACGGCGAAGGTTTCCGAAGAAAAAGCGCGGCGAGTGCGGAAAGCTATTGCTGAAACGGGTTTCAATCCAAATGAGATTGCCCGTTCCCTCTATAAAAAGTCCTCCCGCATGATCGGGTATATCGTCCCGAGCATTCTCAACATCTTCCTCAGTGAAATCGGCCGCGCGATTGAAGATGAGGCCTTCCGCAACGGTTACAAGGTCATCCTCTGCAACACCGACCAGAATCCGGAAAAGGAAGCCGCTTATATTAAAATGCTTTCCTCTATGAACGCCGACGGAATCATCATCACGGCAAACAACGAGCATCTTGACGAGGAACTGGAATCCTGCCGTCTGCCGATCGTGGTTCTGGATAAGAGCGCCGGGGCGCGCTACAGCGCCTCCGTTCAATCGGACAGCTACGAAGGCGGAAAAATCGCCACCGAACACCTGATTCGCTGCGGATGCCGAAAAATCGTCCTGATGCGCGGCCCTCAGCAGTATTCCAGCAGCCAGCAGCGGTTTCTCGGGTATGTGGACGCCTGCAACGAACACGGCATCCAGCCGCTTTTCGTTGAAAGCGGATTCGACTACCGGGAGGGTCGGGACGGCGCGCGGGAGCTGTTCCGGCGTTTTCCGGACGCGGAGGGAATCCTCGCCGTCAGCGATATGGCCGCGCTGTCTCTTTACCGGCTTTTGCACGAACAGGGCCGCAGCGTGCCGGACGACGTCATGATCGTCGGCTACGACGGGGTGGAGCTCAGCGAACTGATGACGCCCGCGCTGACCACCGTGGCGCAGCCGATCGAGGCAATCGGGCGCCGGGCGGTCGGACTGATCCTGGAACAGGTGGAAAAGGGGAAAATCGAACAGCGGGAAATCATTTTCCCCGTTACGCTGAAACTACGTGAGACAACCAAACAAATCTGATAAAAGGAAGCGGATTATGGGAAAACGAATCTTTTTAATCGTACTGGACAGCGTCGGCATCGGGGCCGAGCCGGACGCGGCGGAATACGGCGACGAGGGCAGCAACACGCTTGCCGCCTGCGCCACCAGTGAAAACTTCTCCATGCCGAATATGCAAAAGCTGGGGCTTTTCAATCTCGACGGCGTAACCTGCCGCCCAGGCGAGCCGGAACCTCAGGCCGCGTTCGCGCGCCTGAGGGAAGTATCGAAGGGAAAGGATACGACCATCGGGCATTGGGAAATTGCGGGAATCAACTCCCCGAAGCCGCTGCCGACTTACCCGAATGGTTTCCCGCCGGAGGTGATTCGGGAATTTGAGGAAAAAACCGGCCGCCGCGTTCTTTGCAACAAACCATATTCCGGAACCGACGTTATCCGCGACTACGGAAAAGAGCATGTGGAAACCGGCGCACTGATCGTTTACACCTCGGCGGACAGCGTGTTCCAGATTGCGGCGCACGAATCGGTCGTTCCGCTTGAGGAGCTGTACCGCGACTGCCGCATCGCCCGTGAAATCCTCACGGGAAAGCACGGGGTCGGCCGCGTGATTGCACGGCCGTTTGTAGGAGAATCCCCCGATTTCACGCGAACCTCGAACCGGCACGATTTTTCGATTCAGCCACCGAAGGTCACCATGCTCGACCAGCTCTCGGAAAACGGGCTCAGCGTCATCGCGGTCGGCAAAATCAACGATATTTTTGCCGGGAAGGGTATCGGCGAGGCGATTCATACAAAAGATAACCCGGACGGCATTGAGCGGACCATCGAGCTGACCGGTCGTGATTTTGAGGGTCTGTGCTTTGTCAATCTGGTGGATTTCGACATGCTGTACGGTCACCGCAACGACGTGGAAGGCTATGCGAAGGCTCTGTCGTATTTCGACCGGAAGCTGCCTGAAATCATCCAAGGGCTTCGCCCGGACGATCTTCTGATGATTACCGCGGACCACGGCTGCGACCCGATTACCCCTAGCACCGACCACTCGCGGGAATACATTCCCTGGGTTATCTACGGGAATGCGGTTCGCCGGGGGACGAATCTGGGGACGCTGCCGACTTTTGCGGACATCGGCGCGACCATTCTCGACTATTTCGGAATTGCTCCTAAGATCACGGGCCGTTCCAGACTGGATCAAATCATAAAATAACCTGCTCTTCACCGCATTTACTTTTTGGGGCATATGCTCCGCGAAAACAGGAGGTAAACAATGCCAAACGTACCGACGCCGCACAACGGCGCAAAAGACGGGGAAATCGCAAAAACGGTTTTGATGCCCGGGGACCCTCTCCGCGCGAAGTACATCGCGGAAAAATACCTGAAAAACGCAGTCTGCTTTAACACCGTGCGCAACATGCTCGGGTTCACCGGAACTTATCAGGGCAGGCCGGTTTCCGTCATGGGCGGCGGAATGGGGATGCCGTCCGTCGGAATCTACACCTATGAGCTTTTCAACTTCTACGGGGTCGACAACATTATCCGCGTCGGTTCCGCCGGAGGAATCGCGGACGGGGTCCACGTTAAGGACGTCGTTGCTGCGGTCGGGGCCTGCACCGACTCCAATTATGCCGCCCAGTACCGTCTGCCGGGCACGTTCGCGCCCACCGCGGATTATGGTCTTTTGTCCCGCGCGGTTGAAAACGCGAAGAAACTCGGCATTTCCGCAAAGGTGGGGAACGTGCTTTCCAGCGACGCTTTTTACAGCGATCAGGAAGACGCTCTGAAATTATGGAGAAAAATGGGCGTTCTCGCGGTCGAAATGGAAGCCGCCGCCCTTTATATGAACGCGGCGAGAGCGGGAAAGCACGCGCTTTGCCTTCTTACCATCTCCGACTGCCCGTTTACCGGCGAATCCCTGTCCGCAGCGGAGCGCGAAACAGGGTTTACTCAGATGATGGAGCTGGCTCTTTCTCTGGCTTAATTTCTAATGTTTTTTACAGTTTTTTTTCTAAATAATTAAGGATTTTCCGATGGAATCAGTCAAAGTCTTGTTTTATGCAGATAAAAAGTGTAATATCACTAATTGTGGTATTTCATATCAAAACTTTAGGAGGAAATCAAATGAAAAAGTTGGCAGCGTTCCTGCTCGCAGCTCTCATGGCTGTCTCCGCTACGGCCTGCAGCTCGGGGGCGGCATCGTCCAGTGAAGCGTCCAGCGAAGCATCCGGTCAGGCGGCGTCCGCAGCGGGTAGCTCATCCGCGGCCGCGACAAACTACAAGGTTCTGATGGTAACGGACACCGGCGGGGTCAACGACCAGTCCTTCAACCAGCTTTCGTGGAAAGGCCTGCAGCAGCTTGAGAAGGATGTGCCCGGCGCAAAGGCCAATTATTCCGAATCCAAACAGGAATCCGACTACGCCACCAACCTTGACAAAGCGGCCGACGACGGCAACCAGCTGATCTGGGGCGTCGGCTATGCGATGGCGGGAGCGCTGCAGAACGCGGCGCAGCAGAATCCCGACATCGGCTACGCCATTATCGACAACGCCTATGAAACCGTGCCGAGCAATGTCACCTGCGTGGTATTCCGTGCTCAGGAGCCTTCCTTCCTGGTTGGCTACATCGCGGGCAAAACCACAAAGACCAACAAGGTCGGCTTTGTCGGCGGACAGAAAAGCGACGTCATCGATCAGTTTGAGTACGGTTACAAAGCCGGTGTTGCTTATGCAGCAAAGGAACTGAATAAAAATATCGATGTGGTTTCTCAGTACGCCGAAAGCTTCGTTGATTCCGCAAAGGGCAAGGCGATCGCGAAATCCATGTACTCCGGCGGGTGCGACATTGTCTTCCACGCGGCGGGCGGCGTAGGCGTAGGTGTCATCGAGGCGGCGAAGGAAGCAAACAAATACGCGATCGGCGTCGATATGGACCAAGCTTTTCTGGCGCCCGACAACGTTCTGACTTCCGCCCTGAAGCGTGTTGACAAGGCGGTCGAGCAGGTTTCCAAGGATGCGATCGACGGCAAGGAAATCGGCGGTAAAACCTACAGCCTGGGCCTGACGGAAGACGGCGTCGGCATTCCGGAAGAGCATAAACTGATGGGCGACGACACTTATAACGCGGCAATGGCTCTGGAGCAGAAGATCAAGGATAAAGAGATCGTTCCTCCGGCCAGCAAAGACGACTACGACGCGTTTGTTAAAACACTGAAATAATTTCACAAACCCGGTTATCCTTTCCTTTTGGGCGGGGCGTTCCTTTGGGCGCCCCGTTCCTTGTGGGAGGAAGAATGGAAGGCAAGGGGGATCTGCCATGGAAGTCAGCACGGAATACGCGGTGCAGATGCACGGTATCACCAAACTGTTCGGCTCCTTTTGTGCCCTTGATCATGTGGATTTGGACGTAAAAAAAGGTTCCATCCACGCTGTTTTGGGGGAAAACGGCGCCGGAAAAAGCACGCTGATGAACATCCTGTACGGCCTGTACCAGGCCGACTCGGGCGAAATCTATATCAATGGCAAAAAAGCAGAGATTAAAAATCCAAATACTGCAATCGGGCATGGAATCGGCATGGTACACCAGCACTTTATGCTGGTCGACAATTTCACCGTAACACAGAATATTATCCTCGGTAACGAGGTTACCGGCAAATTCGGAATCATAGATACGAAAAAGGCGCGCGAAGAGATCATCGGAATCGTAAAAAAATACGGTCTGGAGGTTGACCCGGACGCCAAAATCGAAGATATTTCCGTCGGAATGCAGCAGCGCGTCGAAATTCTGAAGGCACTCTACCGCGGGGCGGACCTTCTCATCCTGGACGAACCGACCGCGGTGCTGACGCCGCAGGAGATCGAGGAACTGATCGAAATTATGCGCAGTCTGATCAGCGGCGGGAAAACCATCATCATCATTACGCACAAGCTCAAGGAAATCAAGGCTTCCTCGGACGTATGCACCATCATCCGGCGCGGGCATTCTATCGACACGGTACCGGTCGCGGATGTGGATGAGGAACAGCTGGCTACCATGATGGTCGGGCACGCGGTGAAGCTGGTCGTCGAGAAAGCGCCGGCAAAACCGGGCGACGTGATCTTTGAAATCGAAAACCTGACCGTCAAAAACGAACGCGGGCTGGAAGCTGTTCGGAATCTTTCCCTGAAAATCCGGCGCGGCGAAATTCTGGGGATCGCAGGCATCGACGGCAACGGCCAGAAAGAACTGGTGGAGGCGATCACATGCCTGACGCGCGCGCAGAGCGGCACGATCAAGATCAACGGCGTTGAAATCCAGAACACCACGCCGCGCAACGTGATCGACCACAAGGTCTCCACCATCCACGAGGACCGGCAGAGACGCGGGCTGGTGCTCCCCTTTACGGTCGCGGAAAACGCGGTGATCGAAAAATACCGAACCCCCGAATTCACCCGCCGCGGAATGATCGACCGCTCCAGAATGACCGGTTTTGCCCGGAGGCTGATCGAGGATTACGACATTCGGCCCGCCGGCTGTGAAAGCCAGCCGGTGCGCGGGCTTTCCGGAGGCAACCAGCAAAAGGTCATCATCGCGCGCGAAATTTCGAACGAACCGGAGCTTCTCATCGCGGTGCAGCCGACGCGCGGACTTGACGTCGGCGCGGTCGAATACGTGCATAAGATGCTGGTTCGCGAACGCGACGCAGGCAGGGCCGTTCTGCTGATTTCGCTGGAACTGGACGAAATCATGAACGTCGCCGACACGATCGGCGTGATTTACGCGGGAAGCATCGTCGCTTCGTTCCCGCAGGGAAAAGTTGACGAAAATACCATCGGACTTTTAATGGCGGGAGGCAGGCTGAATGAAACTGGCAGCGAAAGTACTTAAAAAACCGATCGCCTCGACTCTGATTGCCGTTTTATTCGGGTTTATCGTTGCCGCGGTCGTGCTTGTCGCCGCAGGCTATAATCCCGGGCAATCCTTCGGCGCTCTGTTTCACGGAATCTTTGCAAAGCCCAAATACATTTCCAATGTCATCATCAAGGCGACGCCGATCATTCTGACCGGTCTGAGCGTTGCCTTCGCGTTCCAGACCGGCCTGTTCAACATCGGGGCGGAAGGTCAGTACATCGCGGGAGCCGTGGCGGCTGTTTTGGTCGGGGTCAAGCTGGACCTCCCCCCCGTTCTTCAGATCCCGGTGGTTGTCATGGCGGGCGTGCTGGGCGGCACGCTGTTCGGCTGGATCGTGGGGTACCTGAAGGCGAGATTCGGCATTCATGAGGTTATCACCAGCATCATGCTGAACTGGATCGGGCTGTATCTGTCCAATTTTGTCGTTGCTTCCGGCACTTACCACATGCCGAACTCCACCAGCACCTATCCGGTCAATCCCTCCAGCTACACCATGCTTCTGCCCAACTGGAAAACCTCCAAGGCGGGGATGGCGGCGTTAAAGCCGCACCAGTGGCTGTACGAGGTCATGCTGAAAACCGACGTGAATTTCGGGTTTCTCGTTGCGGTGCTGATGGCCGCGATTATCTGGTACCTGCTGTACCGCTCGGCAAAGGGCTATGAGCTGCGCGCCGTCGGATTTAACCGTGACGCCGCGGAATTCGCGGGCATCAATGTGAACAAAAACATCACCGACGCGATGGTCATCGCGGGCGCCCTGGCCGGCCTAGCGGGAGCCCTTGCCATCACCGGAACCGCGCCGCATAAAATCTCCACTCTGGCGGCATTTGAAAACAACGGCTTCAACGGCTTGTCCGTAGCGCTGATCGCGGGCTCATCCCCCATCGGCTGTATTTTCGCCGGGCTGCTGTTCGGCGGACTGCTCTACGGCGGGCAGAGCGTCCAGCAGGATGTCGGCGCCCCAACCGAAATCATCAATATCATGATCGGCACGATCGTATTTTTCGTCGCGCTGACAAAGATCGTTCCCGTGCTTGCGGAAAAGCTGGAAAAGAGAGGTGCCGGCCATGTTCAGTAAGCTTCTTTTACTCATCGGTATCACCATGATGTACTCCACCCCCGCTGGTTTTCGGCGCGCTGGGCGGCGTTGTATCGGAACGCTCGGGCGTCGTCAACATCGGGATTGAGGGCATGATGACCATGGGCGCGTTTACCGGCGCCTCCGTCAGCTACTTTACCGGCAACCCGTGGCTGGGCTTCCTTGCGGCGGGCGTCGCCGGGGGGCTTGTCGCCCTGCTGCACGCGATCGCCTCGGTGACCTTCAACGCGGACCAGACAATCTCCGGCATCGCGATCAATCTGATTGGCCCGGGCTTCGCGCTGTTCTTCTGCCGTCTTCTGTTCAAGGACGCCACCATGACCCCGCCGGTTGCCACGCTGCCCAGACTGTTCGGGGAAGACGCCTTCGCCGGAACCCCGGCGGCAAACCTGAACGTCGACGTGACGGTGGTGCTCGGCCTGATTGCCACGGTGTTTATCTGGTTTATCCTGTATAAAACCAAATGGGGCCTGCGCATCCGCTCCGTCGGTGAGCACCCCGCGGCCTCCGACACGCTCGGCATCAACGTCGGCCGCACGCGTTATTCCTGCGTTCTGGCCTCCGGCGTGCTTTCCGGATTCGGCGGTGCTTCGATGACGCTCGCGATCATCTCCCAGTTCAACCCCGACCGCGATCAGCGGCCAGGGATTCATCGCACTGGCCGCCGTTATTTTCGGCAAATGGACTCCTTACGGGGCCTACGGGGCCTGCCTGCTGTTCGGTCTGGCGCAGGCTTTGACCGTGGTTCTCGGCGGCAGCGACAGTGGGGTGTCGATTCCGAGTCAGATTCTTGCCATGCTGCCCTATTTTCTCACCATCGTGGTGCTGATTCTGTTCGTCGGCCGCTCCGTCGCGCCGAAAGCGGACGGCCTGCCCTATGAAAAGGGAGAGAGATAAAAACGGGAGGATAACAATGGATCTTCAGAAAATACTGAGCGCCGTGGACCACACCCTGCTGACCCAGACCGCGACGTGGGACGAAATCCGGGTCATCTGTGACGACGCCGTCAAATATCGGACCGCCTCCGTCTGCATCCCCGCGTCTTATGTCAAACGCGCAAAAGAATACCTTGGGGACAAAATGGCCGTCTGCACGGTCATTGGATTTCCGAACGGGTACTCGACCTCCGCCGTCAAAGCATTCGAGGCAAAGAACGCCATCCAAAACGGCGCGGATGAAATCGATATGGTCATCAACATCGGCTGGATCAAAGACGGATTGTATGAGCAAGAGCTCGATGAAATCCGGAAGCTCAAGGAGGTCTGCGGCGAGCGGATTCTCAAGGTGATCGTCGAGACCTGCCTGCTGACCCGGGAGGAAAAAATCCGCATGTGTGAAATCGTGACCGAGTCCGGCGCGGATTTCATCAAGACTTCCACTGGATTTTCCACGGCCGGCGCGACGTTTGAGGACGTCGCCCTGTTCCGCGGGCACGTCGGCCCGAACGTCAGGATCAAGGCGGCCGGCGGCATCAAAACGCTGGACGACGCGGAGCGTTTTCTTTCCCTAGGCGCTTCCCGCCTGGGAACCAGCCGCATCATCAAGCTTTTGAAAAACGAGGAAGCTCACGGTTATTGACCGTATAAAAAACCGCAAACCGCTCACAGGACATGTCTGCGGTTTCAACCGGGCGGGCGGGTCTTCCCGCCGCCCGGATTTTTTTGGCACGGGGCGCTTTCGCTCCGTGGGGAAGGAGTTTTTATGGACGAAAAAGAACTGGTCGCGGCAGCAATCGAAGCGCGTAAAATGGCTTATACGCCGTATTCCGGCTTTCAGGTCGGCGCGGCGCTTCTGACGAAAAGCGGAAGGGTCTATCAGGGGTGCAATATCGAAAACGCCGCGTACACCCCTCCAACTGCGCGGAACGGACCGCGTTTTTCAAAGCGGTGAGCGAGGGCGAGCGCGAGTTCGCAGCCATTGCGATTGTCGGCGGAAAAGCGGGACAGGGCCTTACCGATTTCTGCCCGCCCTGCGGCGTCTGCCGTCAGGTCATGATGGAATTCTGCGACCCGGACGAATTTAAAGTTATCCTCGCAAAATCGCCGGAAGAAAGAAAAACGCTTTCCCTGCGCGAGCTGCTTCCGCTTGGATTCAGCGGCAGGAATCTGGAAGAAGGGGGAAAATCCCAGTGAGAATGTACGATATTATCTCGAAAAAACGCGGCGGCGGAGAACTGTCGCAGGAGGAAATTCAGTTTTTCATCGACGGGTACGTCGGGGGTGATATTCCGGACTATCAGGCCTCCGCGCTGATGATGGCGATTTATTTTCAGGGCATGACGGAGCGGGAAACGGCGAACCTGACCATGAGCATGGCGCGTTCCGGCGAAATGGTAGACCTCTCCTCCATCGACGGGGTCAAGGTGGACAAGCACAGCACGGGCGGGGTCGGAGACAAAACGACCCTGATCATCGCTCCGATGGTGGCTTCGCTCGGGGTCCGCGTCGCAAAAATGAGCGGACGCGGCCTGGGGCACACCGGCGGCACGGTGGACAAAATGGAGTCCATCCCCGGCATGAAAACCGCCCTGGACCGCGAGACCTTCTTCGATATCGTGCGAAAAGTCGGCGTCAGCGTCATCGGGCAGTCGGGGAATCTGGTCCCGGCGGACAAAAAGCTGTACGCGCTGCGGGATGTGACCGCGACCATCGAGAGCATTCCGCTGATTGCATCGAGCATCATGAGCAAAAAAATCGCGGCGGGCTCCGACTGCATCCTGTTGGACGTAAAAACCGGCAGCGGCGCGTTCATGAAAACGGTTGACGACTCCGTGCGCCTCGCGGAAGCGATGGTTTCCATCGGCGAGCACGTCGGCCGCCGAACCGTCGCGCTGATTACGGATATGGACCGCCCGCTCGGCAACGCGATCGGCAACAGCCTGGAAATCTGCGAGGTTTGCGAGACGCTGAGGGGACGCGGCCCGAAGGACCTGACCGCCATCTGCGTCGAACTCGCGGCGAACATGCTGTATCTGGCCGGGCACGGCAGCGTCGAGGAGTGCCGCGGCCTTGCGAAGGGGCAAATCGAAAACGGCGGGGCGTTCCAAAAGCTGCGCGAAATGGTCGCGGCTCAGGGCGGGGACGTTTCCGTACTGGACGACAATTCAAAGTTTACACAGGCGGCTGTCCGGCGCGAAATTCCCGCGCGGAAGGACGGGTTTCTCCACGCGATGAACACGGAGGAATGCGGCATCGCTTCCGTCGAGCTCGGCGCGGGGCGGGAAAAGAAAGAGGACCCCATCGATTTCAGCGCCGGAATCGTGCTGCATAAAAAGGTCGGCGACCGGGTAGCCGCCGGCGAATCGCTCGCGACTTTTTTCACGTCTTCGCAGGAAAAATGCGACGAGGCCGAAAAACTGTTCCGGGCCACCGTGCAGATCAGCGCGGAGCCGCCCGCGGAAATTCCGCTGGTGCACGCCCGCGTGACAAAAGACGGAGTGGAGTATTCCGTACCCAAGGGTTAATCCGCTTTCAAAAATCAAAAAGCCGCCGCAAGTCAGACTTTGCGGCGGCTTTTCTTTGGAACAGCGGAAAAGTTCATTTCTGCTGTTCTTCCTGAAAGCTCTGGCAAACCGACAGCAGCCGGTAAAGAACGTCACAGCCATGCCAGACGAGGAAAAAGCCGATGATGGCCCAAACGACTACCCGTATTCTGTAATAAAGAGCGCGCGCGTACGCGATCAGCCGTGCAAAATCCTGGTTCCCCTGAACCATGCCGCTCCAATTCGCATTGACTGCGGCACCAAGCAAAAAGAATATCAGTCCCGCGCACAGCCAAACCATGATTCTGGTTGAAAGCGTTTTATTGGAAAGTTTTCCAAGCAACTTTGCATCCCCCTTTCTTTAAGCCTGATTGGACGGGCTTAGATCGTTCCAGCTCCAGCGAAAGCGCTCGTTTCTCACCAGATACCGATACTTCGTCCCCGCATCGGTACCGGCGGAAATCTGACTGTAATTTTCGCCGAACACAGGCACTGTATTATCCGCTTCAAAGCTCACAACACCGTTAAAATCCATTTCCGGCCCGTCCTTCCCGTTGGTCAGCTCTCCGGCACCGGTAAAACGGCTGCCGGCTGCGTTTCCACCCATGGAAAGATAGGGCGCCGCAATTTCCACAATCTTTTGTACCCTGCCGTCTTTGTCCGCAAGCGCATGGACATAAGCCTGAAAATCAAGCGCGAACTTGTAGTCCAGCAGAATTTTTTCCTCAACAAAATAGTATTTGCTGTTCCATGAATCATTTGACTCTGCATCCGATTCGGACAGGTCCTGTGTCTGCGGGAGATTTTTCCCGTCAATCCATAAATGGATCCGCTGTGTATTCGCTCCGTAGCTTCCGCCGCGATACGCGTCTTTCATCGCGGCATAATCTTCCCGCGTACATTCCTGAACCTTGTACGGGCGATTGCTCCCATATTCCGCTTCACCGGCCGAATAATCAATTTTACCCCAGCTTTTCATATTCGCGCAGGTAACGGAAAGATAGACGGCAAACCCAACCATCACAAGGAGAAAGACGCTCATGGATAAATCATGTGAAAAGTATTTTTTCATCTTCTCCCTCCTTCCCGATTATTTTTACTTATTATAAAATTAGCAGCCATTCTTGTCAAATAATTCCTATCAACAGACTTAGGAAAAAGTAAAGTCGAATCAATTATGTATTTTTATATTGCAATATAACTATTTGTATCAAAATTCTCCCTTGAAACTTGAATGCTAAGAATAATAAGGACCGCGGGAACGGAGAGGACGGTGGTGCATCCGGCCCGCTCGCGGCCCGCAGGGCACAAAAAAACGCCGTACACGGATTTTTCATCCATATACAACGTTACCGAACGCACGCGCAGTCCCCCATTTTCCCCCTGTACAAAAGGATAAAACAGAGTTATAATAATGGACGCAGTGTGCTGATGATTCAGTTGCGTATGGAGGTCTGTTCTCCGTATACAGGGGGTCGGTGCTGGTTACACCTTCCCCTGCACTGCACTTTTTGTGCCTTACAGGTAAATTATACCCCTTTTTGCCGTGAAGTCAAGAAAAAATCCCTGATTTTTCCTTTTTGCTGTAAAATTAACGGGCTTTGAGGACAGGGCCGGACGCATTTGCGTTCGGCTTTTTTTTCTTTAGGAAGAAATTAAAAAAGATTCTGCTTTTTGAAGTGTTTTCTGCCCAAGACTCGTTTATAATGGTGGCAGACAAAAAAGGATGGTGATGCGTATTAATGTGCGACAATTTGAATGCACCCTAGTACGGTATCAGTCTCTTATTTTCACCATCTGCCTGACCATGACCAAAAATTATTTCGACGCCGAAGATCTGGCGCAGGAAACCTTTTTATCCGCGTACCGGAACTGGAACCGATTCGACGGAGAGAATCCCAAAGCATGGCTGACCGCCATCGCCGTGAACAAATGCAGGGACTTTCTGAAAAGCCCGGCCAGAAAAAGCCTGCCGCTTCCCGAAGAGGACGCCGCCCTGCTCCGCGATCCGGGCGGCCTGCCGGAGGAACAGGCGGAAGACCGGATGTCGAAGGAACATATCCGCGGACTGTGCGGCCGACTGAAGGAACCGTACCGCAGTGTGGCGGAAAGTTATTTTTGTGACGAGAAGAAGCTTTCAGAGCTGGCACGGGAAAGCGGTCAAAACATAAGAACTTTGGAAACGCGGCTGTACCGCGCGAAAAAACTGCTGAAAGCCCTGTGGGAGGAGGAACAACAATGAACGGACTTTTTTTGCCCGACGGTCACGTGGAAAACCAGGTTCTTCTGGATTTTTCCGAAGGAAAGCTGGGGCCGGAAGAAATGCTTGGGGTCGCGGAGCACCTTGGCTCCTGCGAAATCTGCGCCGAACGCCTTGCGGAAGCGTTCGATTCCGGTAAGCCCTCGGCCCCGCCTGCCGGGTTTGCGGAAGAGGTCCGCCGCCGCCTTCCCCAAAGGGAAACGGGCGCGGAGCTGTTCTTGTACTCCGCCCGGGTAGTCCTCGCGGCCTGCGCGGCGCTGTTCCTCGTTTTTTCCGGCACGCTCAGAACGCTTGCCGGAACGCAGAATTCCTATCTGGATATTACGGCGCCGGGATTCAGCGCTGTGGAACAAATCAGCTCACGTCTGAACGGTTTTTCACAACAAATTCTTCACTGGGAGGTCTTTCAACATGCCGAAAAAAAGAAGTAAGGGACTGACCGTACTATTCGCGATTCTGCCCGGCGCGGGGCATATGTTTCTGGGTTTCATGAAACGGGGGCTTTCCCTGATGTCCATGT
This sequence comes from Caproicibacter fermentans, assembly GCF_014303955.1. NCBI lineage: Bacteria > Bacillati > Bacillota > Clostridia > Eubacteriales > Acutalibacteraceae > Caproicibacter > Caproicibacter fermentans. Next base: position 1,612,923 of record NZ_CP060286.1, read on the forward strand.
TTTTTCTCATTATTTTCCTGTCCTCCTGGCTCGGCATCGGGCCGCTGCTCTATCTTCTTCCCGTGCTGTGGTTCTACTCCTTTTTTGACTGCATCAACCTTGCCTGGGCGGATGATCAGGAATTCGGCGCGGCGCAAGACCGGTACCTTTTCCATTTGGACGGACTTTCGGAGCTGAACAAAAAGTTCTCCGGCAAAGGGGGACTTTACGCCGGGATCGCGCTCATCTTTTTCGGGATTTACCTGATCGGTTTAAAGCTGCTTTCGCAGTTCCGGTTCGGGCTTCTGCCGCTGGCGGCAAGATATTTTCAGGCGCTGCTTTCCGTATTCCCGCAGGTATTTCTGGGCGTTGTGATTATCCTGATCGGCATCCGGCTGATCAAGGGAAAAAAGGAGGAGCTGGATCACCGTGATTAAAAACAGAAGAGTCGGCACCCTGACCGCCGGCGTCTCAATGGTCGTTTTCGGGGTTCTGTTCCTGCTCAGGCTGGCGGTCCCCGCGGTGACAATCCGCCTGATCACTTCGCTCTGGCCCCTGATCCTCGTGTTTCTCGGCATCGAAACCCTGCTGGCCTACGCCACGAACCGGGAAGAAAAAATGCGGTATGACGCGGGCTCCGTCTTCATTATCATGGTTCTGGCTTTCTTTACCGTTTTTATGGCGGCGGCACAGCTCGCGGCGGAAAATTGCAATTACCTGCGCTGGCCGTAACTTCCATCGGGCCATGCGCCTTCGTCGGAACTCAACTGAAAAAGCCCCGCCTGCAAAATCTGCAAACAGGACTTTTACGAAGATTGCCGCTTTTTTCTCCCTGCCGCGGCGTGATATGCTAAACATGAGACTGATCATCGTAAGCCACTGCTTACCTGCAGCCGATATCAAGCTTCTTGACACCGCTGCCTTTAGACCTGATAGGATGAATGCGTTGACGGAGGACGAGAATGGACACAAAAGTAATTGAATACGTTCAGCTCCACTGCCACAACCGGATCACTGATTTCATTTTCCCCCTGATTTCCAGAATCGGCAACGCCGGGGCGGTCTGGCTGATTTACGCCGCAGTTTGGATGTTAGAGGGAAAAAGCAGAAGATTTGTCTACATTCTGATTTTTTCGCTCGCGCTCTCTCACCTGACCGGCCAGCTTCTGAAATTGCTGGTCGGGCGGCCCAGACCTTTCGCCGCCGATCATGATTCCTCCCTGCTGATCAAAGCCCCGGGCGGCTACTCGTTCCCCTCCGGGCACTCCTCCTCTTCTTTTGCGGCAGCCACCGTCTTTTTCCTGCTGAACAGCCCGCTCTGCGCGGCCGCGATCATTCTTGCCTTTTTGATTGCTTTTTCGCGCATTTTCCTAAACGTTCATTATCCGTCCGACACGCTGGCCGGCTCCCTGCTCGGCGTGCTCTGCGCAATCCTGGTCTCATCCGCATACGGTCTGTAAAAATGATCAACAGGAGGAATCCGAATTGTTGAAATACGATTCTACGATCAGCAAAGCCGGCGCCCTCACTCGGCGCCGGCTTTGTCTTTGTCTCCGCATTGGTTACGGCTGCATGATGCGGGAGAGATCTCCGCAGCCGTAACCCGCAAACGAGTATTATTTCGGCAAGCAAAATATGCCACAAGCCGCCCCATAATTTTTTCTCTATTCGTTGTAATTCCAACGGAAATTTATCGGAATCCGTTTTATAATACAAGCATAGAACTCGTACTAAATATTCCGATATTGAATAAAAGTTGGAAGGAGATAGAAAAAATGGGAAATATGTTTTGTTTTCAATGCGAGCAGACGGCGGGGTGCAGCGGCTGCACCGGCGCGCAGGGCGTCTGCGGCAAAAAAGAGGACACCGCGCTTTTGCAGGATGAGCTGACCGGCGCCCTGATCGGGCTCGCCAGGGACTTTTACGGACGCGATCACGGTGCGTCGGCAGACCGCGTGATCATTGAGGGACTCTTCACCACCATTACAAACGTCAATTTCGACAACGAAGATATCCGGCGCCGGATCGACGCGGTCCGCGCGGAGCGGAGCAGGCTTACTGCGGCGGTCGCCGGAGAATATGACATGAACCGCCTGTGGCGGGACGATGAAGACATCCGTTCGCTCAAATCCCTGATTCTGTTCGGTCTGCGCGGCATGGCCGCTTACGCGTACCACGCTCTGGTGCTCGGCTATACGGACGGGGAAGTAAACGACTTTTTCTACAAGGGCCTTGCCGTGGTCGGCGGAACGTTCGGCATGGATGAGCTTCTGCCGGTCGTCATGGAAACCGGCAAAGTAAATTTGAAGTGCATGGAGCTGCTTGACCGGGCCAACACGGAAACCTACGGCTCCCCCGTGCCCGTCACCGTGCCGCTGACGATTGAAAAAGGCCCGTTCATCGTCATTTCGGGTCATGATCTGCGCGACCTTCAGCTGTTGCTGGAACAAACCAAAGGCAGGGGAATCAACGTGTACACGCACGGAGAAATGCTGCCCGCCCATGCCTACCCCAAGCTGAAGGAGTACCCGCAGCTCAAGGGCAATTTCGGCACCGCCTGGCAGAATCAGCAGAAGGAATTCAAAGACATTCCCGCGCCGGTCCTGTTTACCACGAACTGCCTGATGCCCGTAAAGGACAGTTACCGCGACCGCGTTTTCACGACCGAAGTCGTGGCCTACCCCGATATGGTTCACATCGACGAGGAAAAGGATTTTACCCCGGTGATTGAAAAGGCTCTGGAGCTTGGCGGTTACGCGGAAGACCGCGTCATGACCGGCATCAACGGAGGCACTCAGGTGACGACCGGCTTTGCCCACGGCGCCGTGCTCGGCGCGGCGGATAAAGTTGTGGAAGCGGTAAAGTCCGGCGCAATCAGTCATTTCTTTCTGGTCGGCGGCTGCGACGGAGCAAAGCCGGGGCGCAACTACTACACGGAATTTGTCAAGCAGGCGCCGAAGGACAGCATGATTCTGACCCTGGCCTGCGGAAAATACCGCTTCAACGACCTGGACCTCGGTTCTATCGGCGGTCTGCCGCGCATCATGGATATGGGGCAGTGCAACGACGCTTACAGCGCGGTTCGCGTCGCTTCCGCCCTGGCGGAAGCGTTCGGGTGCGGCGTAAACGACCTGCCGCTCTCCATCGTTCTGTCGTGGTACGAGCAAAAGGCGGTCTGCGTCCTGCTTTCGCTTTTGTCCCTCGGAATCAAGAACATCTACATCGGGCCGACGCTGCCCGCGTTCCTCTCCCAAAATGTCCTGAATGTTCTGGTGGAACAGTTCGGCATTTCCCCGATCAGCACGCCGGAAGAAGACCTGAAAAAAATCCTGAACCGATGATCCCTTTCATTCCCCCGCATCCGCGGGGGAATTTCTATCTTCTGCCAATTTTAATGACTAAAACCCGCTCCCGTGAGGAAAGCTAAAACAAAAACACGGAGGCGCATCCATGGGGAAACAGATAACGGAGAAAGTCACTTGGGTTGGCAAAATTGACTGGGAGCTGACAAAATTCCACGGCAATGAATACTCGACACACCGGGGGTCTTCCTACAACTCCTATCTTATCCGGGACCAGAAGACGGCGCTGATCGACACGGTATGGCAGCCGTTCGGCAAAGAATTTGTCGCCGGGCTGAAAAGGGAAACCGATCTGAACCGGATCGATTACATCATTGCGAACCACAGCGAAATCGACCACAGCGGCGCTCTGCCGGAGCTGATGCGCGAAATTCCGGAAACGCCGATCTACTGCACGGCCAACGGAGCGAAAATCCTGAAAGCACATTACCACCGCGACTGGAATTTTAAAGTGGTCAAAACCGGCGATAGGCTGCAGCTTGGGGAAAACACGCTTATCTTTGTGGAAGCCCCCATGCTTCACTGGCCGGACTCCATGTTTACCTATCTGACGGGTGAGAACATCCTGTTCAGCAACGACGCGTTCGGCGAACACTTCGCGACGGAATCGCTTTACAATGATACGGTGGATCAGGCGGAGCTGTGGGCGGAAGCGCTGAAATACTACGCGAACATCCTCACGCCGTTCAGCCGGTTTGTAACCAGGAAGATCAACGAAGTTCTTACGCTGAAACTCCCCGTTTCAATGATCTGTCCCAGCCACGGCGTCATCTGGAAGGACAACCCCGTTCAGATTGTCGGCAAATATCTGGAATGGGCCGACCGGTACCGGGAGAACCAGATCACCCTGGTTTACGACACCATGTGGAATTCGACCCGGAGAATGGCCGAAGCGATCGCCCAAGGCATCCGGAAAGAGGACCCGACGGTCACCGTCAAGCTGATGAATTCCTCCAAAAAAGATAAAAACGACGTGATCACCGAGGTTTTCCGCTCCAAGGCAGTTCTTCTCGGTTCCCCTACCATCAACAACGGATACCTGTATTCCGTCGGCGGGATTCTGGAAATGATGAAAGGCCTGAAATTTCAGGCAAAAAGCGCCGCGGCTTTCGGCAGTTACGGCTGGAGCGGAGAAGCGGTGAAGCAGATGACGGGGGAGCTTGCCGCCTGCGGTTTTCAGATTCTGAACGACGGCTGCCGCAGCCTTTGGGTGCCGGACCGTGCCGAGCGTTCGGCGTGCGAGGAATACGGCAGGCAGTTTGCCGCCCTGCTGCAAAAACAGGCGCGGGAGTCGGAAGACAGACCGCAATAGACTAGGAGGAAATCGAATGAGCGAAGAAATCAACAACCGGGAATACCGTCAGAAAGTGATCAAAGACCTGATCGCACAGCTGCAGTCGGGTAAAAGCGTGGAAGAGGTCAAAGGACAGTTTGCAAAAACCTTTGAGGGAGTCTCCGCGGAGGAGATCGCTCAGGCGGAGCAGGCTCTGGTCGCGGACGGCCTGCCGATCTCCGAAGTCCAACGCCTCTGCGACGTTCACGCAGCCGTTTTCAAGGGATCGATCGAAGAGATCCACCGGCCGGCGGATCCCTCGAAAATACCGGGCCATCCTGCAAATGTTCTGAAAGCTGAAAACAGAGCGGTGGATCAGCTGCTCGGTGAAATCCGAAGTTATCTGCCCCGGCTTCCGGAGGAAGACGCGGAAAAGGCCATCAAGACCCGATTTACAAAGCTGGCGGAAATCGACCGGCATTATCTGAAAAAGGAAAATCTCCTGTTTCCCTATTTGGAGCATTACGGCATTACGGCCCCGCCGAAAGTCATGTGGGGCGTCGACGACGAGATCAGAGCGCAGATTAAGGAAATCAGCCGAAATCTAAATCTGCGGGAATCCGGGCAGCTGAAAGAAGCGATCGAAGCCCTTTTGAATCAAATAGCCGAAATGATTTTCAAAGAAGAAAACATCATGCTGCCCATGCTTCTGGAAAACCTGACGGAGGACGAGTGGGAAAAAGTCGCCGAGGAAAGCGGAGATTTCGGATTCTGCCTGATAGAAAAAGCGCCTGTCTGGAAGCCCAACCAGCAAAAAGGCGCAGCGGACCGGATCCAGGAAGAAAGCAGCCTGCCGGGAACCGTGGCGCTTCCCACGGGCACCCTGAAAATCGAGGAGCTGATCCGGATTCTTGACACCCTTCCGGTAGACCTGACCTTTGTGGATCGGGATGACACGGTCAAATACTTTTCACAGGGAGCGGAGCGGGTATTGCCCAGAACCAAGGCAATCATCGGCCGCAAGGTGGCAAACTGCCATCCACCGGCGAGCGTGCATATCGTGGAAAAAATCGTGGAGGATCTGAAAGCCGGCAGAAAAGAGCACGAGGATTTCTGGATCAAGATGGGCGGCAGATACATCTACATCCGGTATTTCGCCGTCAGAAACGAAAAAAAGGAATACCTCGGAGTTCTGGAGGTAACGCAGGATATTCAGCCGATTCAGCAAATTACGGGGGAAAAGCGACTGATGTCCGATTAAAAAAGCAGGCGCATCCTGTAGAATTTTCCGGAAAAATGTTCTATAATAAAGATATAAAAAACGGAAGGTTTGTGACTCGCGATGCGTCTGAAAAAACTGAAAATAACGCTTTGCCTTGCCCTGACGGCGGCCGCGGCACTGGGCTCCGCCGGCGAGCGGGCCTCGGCCGCCGGACGGAACGGAATCTTTACAACGCGCCCGACTTATTCCGTTCCTACATACCGTGTCTATTTAAGCCCCTCCTGCCAGACCTGGAATCCCTACTGCGACGGTTCCGGCAGCGAGGAGCTCCATATGCGGGAGGTCGCCTTTGCCATGATCCCTTATCTCCGGCAGTATGGAATCGGTTACGCCCTTGCAAGCGCCCAGACCGGCAGCCGTGAAAATCAGCGAAACACGATTGTCGGCCGGGTCAGGCAGGCGGAGGAAAACCGCTGCGACCTTTATCTGGCGATTCACTCCAACGCGCGGGACGACGGTCCCAAAACGAACGGCACCACGATTTTTTATCCGTCGGACAGCGCTCAAAGCCTGCGTTTTGCCAACCTGCTGAAGGAGAATTTTATTTATCCGGATAAAAGCGCCGTCAGCCTTGACACCAACGACGCGCTGTGGGAAATGTACATGCCGAAAATGACGCACTGTCTGATCGAAACGGCGTATCACGACAATCCGCAGGATGTCGCCTGGATCGAGAGCAACACCGACGCCATCGCAAAAAGTCTCGCCCGGTGCGTCGCTCTGAACGAATACATCCCTGTTTCCGTCAAAATGGACAAGACCGCCGTCAGTATCAAGGCGGGCAAAACCTGTGAACTGAATTCCGCGGTTACGCTGATCAACGGCAATGTGTATGACAACCGCACGTCCTGGAGCTCGTGCAATTCCAGGGTCGCGGTCGTTCAGAACGGGACGGTCCTGGGCGTTTCAAAGGGCTGCACGACGATTCAGGCAAGAACCGGCAACGGCCTGACGGCCCAATGCCTGGTTACGGTCACCTGAAAAGACGGTTCTCACCGCTGCCCGCACTGCTTATAAAACAGTCTCAGATTCTTCTTTTCCTTTTCACTGTCGGCATTCAGCCGGCCCAGCCGGTCGCAAAAGCCAAGCAAACCAACCTCATGAAAATCGGCCTCTCTCTTCATTCCCTCAAGATCCGCGAACGGAAGGCTCTTGACAACAAACAGAATCTGCATATGCCAGCGGACCAGTGCCGCCACCGCGCGGATAGAGTCTTCGTCATCCGTAAAACAACTGAGGAATTCAACGGCAAGCCTTTCTCCGATTATTTCATGGTTGTAAGAGGTTATTTTCCCTTTCCGGATTGTTGTAGCATCGGGTTTTCCAATATCATGCAAAAGCGCCGCCCACAGAAACACCGCGGGGCGGGCGCTTTTTTCTTTTTTGTCCTGCCGCCTCGTCCACCACCAGCATGGTATGGTTCCAGACGCTGCCTTCGGGATGATAGATCGGGGACTGCGCGGTTTGCCTGAGCCGGTCGAGCATATCAAACGGAACCTGCCGGAAAAGCGGGTCGCCGCAAATCCGGTTCAGATACCGGGACGGCTCCGCGTCCCGCAGCAAATGCCGGTTCAACTCAAGATACAGCTCCCTGCCGTTCATTTTTTATTTTTATCTTCCGCCGGAAATACCGCTTTCGCGCTTTCCGTACGCGGGTCGTGATTCACATGTTTGGACGGAAATTTTCCGTCATGCTTCTTCTCGTTTTTCGTGCGATTCCCCATTCCGTCTCCTCCTTCAGCGTTTTGTGTTGGGTCCCAGGGCGACCTTGCGCGTATTGTGGTTTGGATTAAATTCAGTTTGATTGCCGGCGTCGTTCAAAACGGCGTCCTTTATTTTTTTCTGGGGGTTTTGCGTTTTCTTTTTCTTTTGATCCGCCATAAGATTCACCTCGAAGGGTAGTGTGTCTCTCCCCGCCGCGTTTATTCCGGAGCCGGGCCTCGTGCAGGCATGAAAAAGGACCGCCGCTCAACTTGAACGGCAGCCCTTTCCAGAATGATTTTATCGCTTTGGACTCTGCGCCGCCTGGGAGCAGTGACTGCACATGCCGCCGCCGCAGCCCGCGCAGCCCCCGCTTTTCCGGGCTTTGCGCATATTCCTGACAGCCAGAACGAACAAAGACGCCAATGCGATACTAATTAAAATTGTAGCCGCGTTTGCGGCAAGCCACTGTAACATACTGTCAAACCTCTTTTCGCTTTGCCTTATAAAGCCGCGCTCGCCGCGGAACCTTGCCTGACCTTGTCCTGTGGGTTCGGCCGGAACAAAAAGTAAAGCAGGACGGCCAAAACAGTCAGCGCGGCGACGGTTCCTCCGCCAAAGGAAACGCCCCCGAAGATCAGGCCGCCGAACTGGTGGATCATCAGTGCGATAGAGTATGCAAACACCGTCTGATACCCAAGCGCGAACCAAGTCCACTTTGAGCTGGCCATTTCCCGCTTCATGGCGCCGATGGCAGCGAAGCACGGGGCGCACAGCAAGTTGAAAACCAGGAAGGCAAGCGCCGCCGAACCGTAGGGGAACATGACCGCAATCTGGCTCAGCAGACCTGGGTCGTCTTCCGCCACATCTCCGCCGATCCCGAACAGCACGCCGAAGGTTCCCACAACGTTTTCCTTTGCCACCAACCCGGAAACCGTCGCGACCGCGGCCTGCCAGTTGCCAAAACCCAGAGGGGCAAAAACAGGGGCGATCACGCGCCCGAGGGCGGCGAGGATACTCGCGTTTTCATCCACCATGCCGAAGCCGCCGTTAGCGAATCCAAAGCTGGAAAGGAACCAGATCGCCCCGCACGCGACAAAGATTACCGTACCGGCCTTCACGATAAACGCCTTGCCGCGCTCCCACATATGAATCAGAACGCCTTTCGGGGCCGGAATATGATACTGCGGCAGCTCCATGACAAACGGAGCTGGATCTCCCGCGAACAGCTTTGTCTTTTTCAGCATAATTCCCGAAATAACGATGGCAAGAACCCCCATAAAGTACATTGCCGGAGCCATCCATACAATATTCGGGAACATGGCTCCCCCGATTAACGCAATGATCGGAAGCTTCGCACCGCACGGAATGGAAGTCGTCGTCATAATGGTCATCCTGCGGTCTTTTTCGTTTTCAATCGTCTTGGTTGCCATAATCCCGGGCACGCCGCATCCGGAAGAGATCAGCATCGGGATAAAGCTTTTGCCCGAGAGGCCGAATTTTCGAAAAATGCGGTCCATAATGAAGGCAACGCGCGCCATATAGCCGCAGTCCTCCAGAATAGAAAGAAAAAAGAACAGAATGAACATCTGCGGAACAAATCCCAGCACGGCGCCGACCCCGCCGATGACACCGTCGACCACCAGCCCGCTGATCCAGTCGGCGGCGCCGACGCCGGTCATCCAGTCGGCAACCGCCGGTTGAATCCACCCGCCGAACAAAGTGTCGTTCGTCCAATCCGTTACGACGGTACCCAGAGAAGAAATGGAAACATAATAAACGACAAACATGACGACCGCGAAGATCGGAAGCGCAAGCCAACGGTTCGTCACCACCCGGTCTATTTGATCGGAAGTGCTCATACCGACGCGTTTTTTATGGACGCAGGTTTTCATCAGCTTTGCAATCGATTCATACCGTTCGTTTGTAATAACGCTTTCACTGTCATCGTCCATTTTTTCTTCGACTTCCGCAATGACGGAATCCAGTTTGCCTTCGATTCCCTGCGGCAAAGTCAGCGCTTCCATTACTTTGGAATCGCGCTCAAAAATTTTTATTTCATACCATCGCGCAAGCTCCGGCTTGATTGCTCCCGCGGCCAGCTCTCGGATGGCTTCCAAAGCGTGCTCCACTTCTTCGCCGAATTTACGCTGCGGAATCGAATCCTTTTTCTCCTTTGCAAGTTTAATTGCTTTTTCCGCGGCCTGCAGGGAACCTGTTCCTTTCAAGGCGGAGGTTTCGACCACTTCGCAGCCCAGGGCTTCCCCCAGCTTATCGGTATCGATCCTGTCCCCGCTCTTTCGCACCAGGTCAATCATATTCAGTGCCAGAACAACCGGAATCCCCAGTTCCACAATCTGTGTGGTCAGGTAGAGATTGCGCTCCAGATTGGTTCCGTCCACCAGATTAATGATCGCATTCGGCCGCTCGTTGATCAAATAGTTGCGGCTGACCACTTCTTCCAGCGTATAGGGCGACAAAGAATAAATTCCCGGCAAATCAGTAATTGTGACGTCCCGATGCCCTCTCAGCCTTCCCTCTTTCTTTTCCACCGTCACGCCGGGCCAGTTGCCCACATATTGGCTGGAACCCGTCAAGTCGTTAAACATCGTCGTTTTGCCGCAGTTTGGATTGCCTACAAGCGCGATCTTTATCTCCATCAATTTACCTCCTTAATTGGTTAGCATACACTAACTAGCGCATAGAAAAAAACACCTTTTCCTCATTCCGCCACAAGAATGTTTTCCGCTTCCGACTTGCGGATGGAAAGCTCGTAGCCCCGAACATTCACCTCAATCGGGTCGCCCAGCGGTGCCACCTTGCGAATCAGAATTTCCGCGCCTTTTGTAATTCCCATATCCATAATTCTGCGCTTTAGCGCTCCGGTCCCCGTCAATTTAGCAACCGTCACCGTTTGACCGCGCTTTGCGTCCTTCAAGGTTTTCATTCGATTTTCCCCCTTACCACTGATTCATCAGCCGACATAAACGCGGCCCGCCATCGCCCTGCTGATTGCAACGCGGGTTCCTTTGACATTCACAATAATGTTTCCTCCAAGCTCCGTAACGACGGTGACCGCCGCATCCGACACAAAGCCCAGGCTTGCAAGAAAGCGCCGGGTTTCATCCCTGCCGCGTATGGAATGAACCGATACCACTTGCCCCGGGCGAACCATGTTTAAAGGCATAACCCCCGAAAAACCCGCAGCCTTGTTTCCAATTCGTTCCCTTAAAACCGTCTGCTCCATATTCATGCCGTTACCTCCGTTAAATCCAACTGCCCGTTGTGCTTCTGTTTTTGGTAAGCATATGCTAACCTATGCGTATAGTTTACCTCTGCTAACTCAAAAAGTCAAGTGCATTCGGTTAAAAAGTTAGCTTTTCTCAGGCCGGCCTGATCTTTCTCCCGGAAAAACGGGCGAAAACACCGCTGCCGGGGTGCCGAGCCGTAATCAAATGCAGGCGCGAATATCCCGCGGGTTCTCGGAATATGAATGGATAGACAATCCCCATCAGATCAGGGTACTGCTCAGCGATCTTTGCCAAAATCCTGAACGGAGCAGAAAAGAGGATAATATGCTGTATATCAGAACCGACGCGGATCATGGAACCGCCCCGGAGCGCCTGACCGGATGTCTTGCAATTGCGGAAGAGCTCCGCCGGCGCGGGGAATGCTCTGTATTCCTGCTAACGGGTCCGGACATGGCGGAGCCGATCGGACGGAGCGGATTCCAAGCCATCGTTTTAGATCACCTCAGCAGCCCGGAATCCGAGGCGGAACGCCTGGTTCCTCTTTTAAAAAAGGAAAAAGCCGCGAAACTTCTGGTCGATCTTCCCCGTATCTCCGCCGGTTATTTTGAATCGCTGAACCATGCCGCCAAGCTGATTTATCTTGGAACGCAGGAGCAGGTTTTTCCGGGAATTCATTTGCTGATCAATTACAGCAACGCCTGCCGCATCGATTTTTATTCGGAAGCATATTGCGCATGCAGCACGAAACTGCTTTTAGGCGTCCGGTATCTGCCGCTGCGAAAAGAATTTCGCGAATTGCGCCCCATTGTCCGTGACCGGGTGAAAAATATATTGATGCCCGTAGGGGGAGCGGCCGAAACGAGTCCTGTCGGAAGGCTTGCCGAAGACCTTTCCTCCGCTTTTCCGAATTTAAACTTTATTCTCGCAGCGGAATTCCTAAACCGTGGAATTTCTTCTCTCGAAAAGCAGACGTCACGGCTGCGGAATGTGGAGCTTGTTGCAAATCCCGAAAATATGGCGGCCGTGATGAGAAACTGTGACGCCGCCGTATCGGCCTGCGGCATGCACTTGTATGAGCTGTGCGCCTGCGGGACGCCCACCGTGTGCTTTGCCCTGACGGCGGAACAGTCCGAATGCGGAAAGCAGTTCCATTTTGACCGCATCACCGCTTACGCCGGCGATCTCATCAGCAATTATGGCGCCTGTCTGTTTCGCATCACGGCTCGCCTGAAAAGCCTGACGGAAAACAATTCCCTGCGAAGGGAAACGGCCGTGCGGATGAATTCGTATCTCGACGGATTCGGCAGCCAAAGGATCGCGGAAGAAATTCTGAAGCTGAATTAACGGGTTTCTTCCGTCCTGCCTAAACTTTTAAGTGAGAAGAAATTCCATTTGGCAGTCGCAGGGTTCGGCATCCGCGAGCTTTTGATTGTATTCTTCCGCCTCCGTACAGCCCATCCGGCGATAAAACGCCTGTGATTCTTCGGATGAGTGCGCGGAGAGATAGAGCTTTTTTGCGCCAAGGCTCTTTGCGCTCTCACAGGCTTTCCGGAAGAGGCTTCTGCCGACTCCGCAGCCGCGTGACTCGCAGGATACATGCAGACTGGATAACTGCAAATATTGCAGCGATGACCCGAACGGTTCTCTTTCGACGGAGGAAAATCCAATCAGACGGCACCCGTCGAACGCGCCCGCTACTTTGCCGCCCATATGTACTGTGTTTCGCAGGCAGGACACCAAAAAAGCATAATCCTCATCGCTCCATTGCTCCGTAAAAGATATGTTCTTCAGAACCCATACGCCGTCTTCCTTCCTCCAGCAGCGTTTCACTTCCTGGTAACGGTTGAATTTCCGGAACAGCGAAGCGGTAATCTCCCTTTGGGAAAGCTGCTTGTAAGCAATCTGATTCAATGACTTCCTCCTGTAAAAAACCGGCGGTTTCCGGCAAATTCGGCGGACAAGCATCCGCCGGGTATTGACCAAACGGACATTCTATTTTATTATTATACTACTAACAATAAAAAAACAGGAATGGGTTTTAGCATGAATATTATTTTTGATATTGACGGAACTCTATGGGATTCCACAAAAGTAGTCGCAGCCGCATGGGCCAGGGCAGTCCGGGAAATCGGAGGAACCTTCGCGGAAATCACGCCGGCTGTTTTGAAAAAAGAATTCGGCAAATCCATGGACGTCATCGCGGACGATCTGTTCCGGGAAGCGGATTCGCACACAAAAAACCTGCTGATTCGTCAGTGCTGCAAAAACGAGCAGGAGGCTCTGGAGGAAAATACGGAAAACCTGCTTTATCCCGGCACCAAAGAAACGATTGAACGACTCTCCAAAGACCACCGTCTTTTCATCGTAAGCAACTGCCAGTGCGGATACATCGAACTGTTCCTTAAAAAGAGCGAAACGCAGCGCTATATTTCCGATTTTGAATCTTTTGGGAACACGGGCAAAAGCAAGGGTGAAAACATCCGGCTGCTGATGGAGCGAAACGGTCTGAAAGACGCGGTCTACATCGGCGACACACAGGGCGACTGCGACGCGGCGGCGGCAGCCGGAATCCCCTTTCTCTACGCAGCGTACGGCTTTGGGAACGTTCCGGAGGATACGAAGAAAATTGACAGCATCAAAGAAGTTTTAGAACTCATCCGTTAAAGGATAAAAGAACGAAAATCGAGGAACTCTGTTCTTTTCCCGATTACGAAAATCAGAGCGGCCCCCAGGCAAAGCGGGGGCCACCCTGTTTCTTTTGGAAACCGGCAGCAATTTGTTCTCTCTGATTGCGGATGTACCCTCTTGATTTTCAGCGGACCGTCAACTCGCCGCGTTCGCCGGTACGAATCCGGATCGCGTCCGATATTTCCGAGATGAATATTTTACCGTCGCCGATCTTTCCGGTTTTGGCCGTTTCGATAATTTTGCTCAGAATCTCTTCCAAGCGGGAATCCGGCACAACCAGCTCAATTTTAATCTTCTTAAGAAAATTATAATCGACTTCCGTTCCCCGAATGAACTCGCGGTAACCGCGCTGACAGCCGGAGCCCATGATTTGAGTCACGCTGATTCCGTTGACATTCATCGATTTTAAAGCTTCTTTCACATCCTCAAGCTGTTCCGGGCGAATATATGCTTCAATCTTCTTCATTCCAATTCTCCTCCGATCAATCCATTCCGTTGAAAGCCGGATAAGCCGGTTCCCCGTGTTCCGTAATGTCCAGGCCAATCGCCTCTTCCTTTTCCGAGACGCGGAGCCCCCTTGTCACCAACTTTGCAACCGCAGCAGCGAGGAGCGTCCCGACAACGGCAAATCCAATCGCCACGCCGATCGCCGCGATCTGCCGAAGAAACAGTTCCGTGCTGCCGAAAAACAAACCGTTCCACTTTGCGGAAGAATTAATGGAACTTTGCGTGAACAGGCCCGTCGCAATGCCGCCCCAAATTCCGCCGATTCCGTGGCATCCAAATACATCGAGCGCGTCGTCATACCCGAACCGTTTCTTAACGACGGAAATAAAGAAATAGGAAATCGGGCTTGCCAGCGCGCCGATGACAAGGGAAGCCCAAACCGGCACAAAGCCGGAACCCGGTGTGATCGCGACCAGCCCGACCACCAGACCCGTGGAGGCGCCCACCAGAGTAGGGGCTCCGTCTTTGTACTTCTCAATAAAAATCCAGGACAGCATCGCGGCGGCCGCGGAGGTATTCGTTGTCATAAATGCGTGAGCCGCCAGCGCGTTTGCCGCCCCGGCGCTTCCGGCGTTAAACCCGAACCATCCGAACCAGAGAAGCGCCGCGCCCAGAAAAACAAAAGGAACATTGTGCGGGTGGTAGGATATTTTTCCGTAATTTTTACGCTTACCTAAAACAATGGAAAGAATCAGTGCGCTCACGCCTGAGGTAATGTGAACCACGTTGCCTCCCGCAAAATCGACCGAGCCGATTTTCATCAGGAATCCCCCGACCCAAACCATATGCGCCATTGGGAAATAGACCAGAAACGACCAGACCGCGACAAAAACAAACAGCGAGGAAAAGCGCATCCGCTCCACAATAGCCCCCACAATCAGCGAGGGGGTAATCACCGCAAACATCATTTGAAAGATCGCGAATATCAGCGTGTTGGGGGAATAGGACGAATCGGAAAGCGTGTTGAAATCCATGCCGGCCCACCGAAGATTTCCGATCACTCCGCCGAGATCCCCGCTGAAAGACAGCGAAAATCCGACTAAAATCCAAAGCACCGCAGAAAGCCCCATCGTGAAAACGCAGCTCATAATGGTATTTACCGTGTTCTTTCGTTTGGTCATCCCGGAATAAAACAAAGCAAGAGCCGGCGTCATCAATAAAACCAGCGCCGAGCTTGTCAGCATCCATGCCGCGTCCCCGTGATTCATTCAAAACAACCTCCATCTTCCGTTTCCCGCGGCCGGGGATAAGCGTTATCCAGCCGGTCCGCATGAAAAAAGAAAGCCGACAATCCCCAAAAAGGAATTGCCGGCCTCATTGCCTAACAATATGATAGAGGCATGATAGCATATTTAATTAAGAAAATCAAGGCTTATAATTAATAAATGTTCGCGCAGACCGAAAAATATAACCTTTCTTCCCCGTTTTTCCTGATTTAGTTTTTTTATGGAAAACAAGGATTTTGACGGTCGTCCGTTGTTTGGCGGCAATTACCTTTGTATTTTCAAAGGGGAGCCCGTCACCGTAAAGACAGCCGAGGGAACGGCCGCCCCCAAAAGCTCCGCGCTCCGTTCGTCCGGCTGGCTTCCGCCCACGAAAACGCGGAATTCTCCCGGTTCCAGAATACAGGTTCCGCCGTTGTCGATCAGCGCCATCTGGCGCGCGGAAATGATAAACTTCACCTGTGCCGTCTCGCCCGGTTTTAAATGGATTCTTTGGAATCCGACCAGCTGATGCCTCGGGACCCGTACGCTTGCCTTCAGATCCCGCAGATACGCCTGGACGACCTCGTCCGATTCCCGTGTTCCGGTATTTCGAACCCACGAGGTAACTTCGGCGTCGGAACCGACTGAAATTTTTCTTTCCACAACCGGCCGCTCATAAGAAAATGTGGTATAGCTCAGTCCGTATCCGAACGGATACAGAGGCGTTCCATGAAAAAAGCGGTAAGTCCTGTTCTCCATGGAATAATCTTTGAAATCCGGCAGGTCGTCGTCGGAGCGATAAAAGGTCACGGGCAGCCTTCCCGCGGGAGAAAAGTCGCCGAACAGCAGGGACGCGACCGCCCTTCCGCCCTGAGAACCGGGGTACCAGGCCTGCAAAACCGCGTCGGCGTGTTCGTCCGCCCAACCGACCGCGAGAGCGCTGCCGGACAGCAGCACGACTACGACGGGCGTGCCCGTGGCCTGCACGGCTTCCAGGAGCGTCTCCTGATTGCCCGGCAGTTTCAGGTTTGGCCGGTCGCCGGAGGAAAACTCATTGGAAGTGTCGCCCTCCTCCCCTTCAAGGCTGGCGTCCAGTCCCAGGCAGACGACGGCCACGTCCGCCCGCTCCGCGGCGGAGACCGCCTCCGCCAGACGGTCGTTCTTCCACGAGAGGCGGCTCATGCTGTTTTGATAGAGATGGCAGCCCTCCGCATAATAGATCCTCGTTTCCGGGCCGACAGACCGCCGGATTCCTTCCAGCACCGTTACGGATTCGGACGGAGTCCCGAAATAGTTCCCGAGCAGAGCGGTCCGGCTGTCGGCATTGGGGCCGATTACGGCAATGGAACGGAGCCGCTCTCTGTCCAAAGGAAGGATTCCGTTCCGGTTGCGCAGCAGCACCAGCGACTTTTCCGCCGTTTGTTCGGAAAACTCCCGATGCTCTTCACAATCGTTTTTTTCATATGGAACGGAAGCGTAGGGCACGTGCTCCGCTTTGTCGAACATCCCCAGACGCATTCTGGTCAGCATGAGGCGATAAACCGCCCCGTCGATCTGCTGTTCCGTCACCAATCCGGCGCGGTGCGCTTTGACCAGGCTGGCAAACGCGCAGCCGCAGTTGAGGTCGCAGCCGTTTTTCAGCGCAAGGGCGGAGGACTCCTCAATATTCTGCGTCACCCGATGCGCCTCGTGAAAATCCTTGATCGCCCAGCAGTCCGACGTGGTGTAGCCCTTAAATCCCCATTCGTCCCGAAGGATTTCGGTCAGAAGGGTCCTGCTGCCGCAGCAGGGCTCGCCGTTCAGCCTGTTGTAAGCCCCCATCACGCCCTCCACTCCGGCTTCGCGGACCGCCGCCTCAAAAGCGGGCAGGTAGGTTTCCCACAGATCCTTTTGGGAAACCTCCGCGTTAAAGCTGTGGCGTTCGTCCTCCGGGCCGCTGTAAGCGGCAAAATGCTTGGCGCAGGCGGCCGCTTTCAGATATTTGGGATGATTGCCCTGAATGCCCCGGATAAAAGAGACGCAAAGCCGGGAGGTGAGGCAGGGATCTTCGCCGTAGGTCTCCTGCCCGCGCCCCCAGCGCGGATCGCGAAAAATATTAATGGTGGGCGACCAGAACGTCAGCCCCTTAAAAATATCATGGTCGCCCTTGCGCTGGTATTCATGGTATTTCGCCCTGCCCTCGGTGGAAATCAGGTCCGCCATTTTTTGAACCAGACCCTCGTCGAAGGTTGCCGCGATTCCGATCGCCTGCGGAAACACCGTGGCCACTCCCGCCCTCGCAACCCCGTGCAGCGCCTCCGACCACCAGTTGTAACTCGGTATTTCGAGACGTTCAATCGCCGGTGACTCATACTGCATCTGGGAGATCTTTTCTTCCAGCGTCAGGCGCGAGACAAGGTCCCCGGCCCTTTCTTCAAAACTCAGCTCCTCGTTCAGGTAGCGCGGTAAATTCGTCGTCATGGAATGCCTCCAAATTTGTAATTGCAGCGTTTGATATTATCTTATCGTTTTGAGAAGTAGTCGTCTTATCAGCCTTTGCCGTTTTTTGCTCATTTTTTGCTCTATTTGGCAAAGCGTATTGAACAAAAGATAGAACCTTTTTATAATGTTCACGAAAGGCATTAGAGCAATTAAATAATATTTCGTTAATTTTCGTTCTCTTTTAATTAAAAACTGATAAACCGATTTTAATGCCTTTGCCATATTTCGTTCAGGTCAAATAATTTGGCCGGAACAAATCTCTAAATGTGACCAATTTTACAACACGCCGCTTAATCAGAAAAAGGCCGAGAATCTTTCGTGACCCGCCTTTTTTGATTCGGACTTATTTTAAGGAGGAGAAATTATGAAGGCAAAGCATCTTTTCGCTGGCATACTGAGTTTGTCCGTCTTATTGACAACGGTTACCGCATGTGCCGGCTCCCCAAACGCCGGCAGCGCGCAAAGCGCGGAAAATCCGTCGCAGGCAGGGTCGGCTTCTTCGTCGGCCCCCGCTGAAAAAATCACGCTGACATTCTGGAACAACTACACGAACGACACCCAGCACACCATGGAGAATACCATTAAGCAGTGGAACTCGGATCACCCGAATATCCAGATTGAAGCGAGCTCCACCGAAAACAACGCCTACAAAACAAAGATCAAAACCGCGATCGCCGCGGACAGCGCCCCGGATATCATCTACACCTGGGCCGGCGGCTTCACCGAGCCCTTTGTCAAAGCGGGAAAGATTCTGCCCCTCGACGATTATCTGAACGACGGCACAAAGGACAAATTGCTGTCCGGCGCGCTGACCAACATCACTTTTGACGGAAAAGTATACGGGCTTACTTACAATCAGCAGGCCGGCGCGCTCTATGTAAACAACGATTTGTTCAAGCAGAACGGCGTCAAAGTGCCGACCACCTTTGACGAATTGCTGACCGCGGTCAAAACATTTAAATCAAAAGGAATTACGCCGATGACGGTCGGAGAAAAAGACGAATGGCCCGGCATGTGGTATTACGACATGATCGCGCTCCGCGAGGGCGGCGCTCAGCTCTGTCTGGACGCCCTGAACAAGAAGGAATCCTACGATCAGACGGCGTTTGCCGACGCGGCGCAAAAGCTGCAGGACCTGGTGGACGCGGGGGCGTTCCCTAAGGATGTCCTGGGAGTTACGCGAGACGAATCCGTCGCAATGTTTACCCAAGGCAAAATCCCGATGTATTTCGGCGGCAACTTTGACGCGCAGGTCATCGACGATTCCCTGAAGGGAAAGGTCAGCGCGGTGAAATTCCCGACGATCGCGGGCGCGAAAGGGACGGATACCGAATACCTCGGCGGCGGCGCAGACGCCCTGTGCGTCAGCGCGAACAGCAAGCATAAGGACGAAGCGGTTCAGGCTATCAAATACCTCGCCTCCGAATTTTCGAGTGGCATGTATCTGACGGGCGGCGGTCTGCCCGAATGGAAATACGATTCTCTCGACCAGTCAAAAATCGATCCGCTGTCCAAAGAGATCATGGATAATATCGTCAAGGGCTCGACCGGCAGCGTCCCCGCCTGGGATCTGTATCTGACCGGGGACGACGCGCAGACCCATCTGGACCTTGTGCAAAGCCTGTTCGGAAAACAAATTTCCCCGCAGGATTTTGCCAAGCAAATGCAGCAAAAAGTTAACAAGTCCTGAATCTGCCCGACGGAAAAGTCTGATTTTCCCTGTTATGCAAGTTTAACAGGGAAAATCCCTTTCCTACTAAAAAATGCCCGCTGTGAAAGATTCAGGAAAGAAGGCCAACCATCATGGAAAAAATGCTGCGCGATAAAAAAGCTATTTTTCTTTTCACTTTTCCAACATTCCTCCTTTTTACGATCATTGTCGTTTTACCCATTTTTTTCTCGATCCATTACAGCTCCCTGGACTGGGACGGCTTTTCTAAAGGAGTATTCGTCGGATTTACCAATTATAAAAATCTGTTTCTTAACAATACCGACGGCTTTTTGCAGTCGGTCGTAAACTCTCTGGTTCTGGCCCTGATCTCGGTCGGCATCCAGCTTCCGATTTCGCTGCTGTTGGCGCTGATCCTCGCAAGAGGAATCAAAGGGGAACGTTTTTTCAGGACGGTGTACTTCATCCCGGTCATCATCTCCACGGTCGTAATCGGGCAATTATGGATGAAAATCTACAATTCCGATTACGGAATGCTCAACGGGGTTCTAAGGGCCGTCGGCCTCGATTCCCTTACAAACGCCTGGCTGGCCGACTCAAAAACCGCCCTGGCCTGTGTTTTCGCCGCCATGCTGTGGCAATACGTCGGATACCACATGCTGCTGCTGTACGCCGGCGCAAAATCAATTTCGCCGGACATTTACGAAGCGGCGCGCATCGACGGGGCCAGCGAATTAAAAATCGCTTTTCATATTACAATTCCTCTGATGAAATCAATCCTTTGCGTTTGTATCATCTTTGCCGTCACCGGGTCGTTTAAGGCATTTGACCTGATCTACGTAATGACGGGCGGCGGTCCGCTGCATTCTACGGAAGTTCCCACTACATTAATGTACACGACCATTTTCTCCCGCTATCAATACGGCTACGGCAGCGCAATGGCCATTTTTATCATTGCGGAATGCCTTGTGTTCACACTGGTAATCAAAAAACTCTTCCGTAACGACCAAGACGAATCTTAAGTGGTGATACATATGAAAACACATTCCACCCATCCTGCTTTAAAAAAACAGAAGAAAGTCAAAGTCTCTTCGATTGTCCTGTACATTTTTCTGGGACTGTATACGCTGATACAGGTTTACCCCCTGATTTGGCTTTTTCTTTTCTCTTTTAAGAACAACAATGAAATTTACAGCGGAAACGCAATGGGGATCCCGAAAGTCTGGAGAATTTCCAATTACTTTACGGTGCTGACAAGCGGAAACGTTGCCGTTTACCTTCTGAACAGCGTCATCGTAACGGGGGCTACCATTATTGTTTCCACCATCCTGCTGACGACCTCCGCGTATGCCATCGTGCGGATGCGCTGGAGATGGAATCATCTTTTTCTGACATATATCCTTCTCGGCATGATGGTTCCCCTCCACGCCACACTCCTGCCGCTGTTCATTGTTTTAAAGAACATGAATCTGCTCAACAGTTATTTTTCCATTATCCTGCCCTATGTTGCGTTCGCTTTGCCGATGGGAATCTTTATTCTGGTCGGCTTTTTGCAGAATATCCCGAAGGAACTGGAAGAGTCCGCCTGTCTGGACGGCTGCGGCATCTACCGCATATTTTATTACATTTCTCTGCCCCTGGTCCGCCCTGCAATCGCGACCGTCGCCATTTTTACTTTTCTTTCCTCCTGGAACGAACTGATGTTTGCGAATACTTTTATCAGCGCCGACAAAATAAAGACCCTCACGGTCGGCATTATGTCGCTTTCCGGCCAGCAGGGCACCCAGTGGGGGCCGATCGGGGCCGGCCTTGTCATCGCCACGGTCCCCACGCTGATCATCTACCTGATGTTCAGCAACCAGATCCAAAAGAGCGTGATTGCAGGCGCGATAAAAGGTTAATCTTCCTTTTCACTTTCTTCCTATACAAACTTCCCCCGCCGCAGAGAACCTGCGGCGGGGGAAGTTCATTATATCCCGGTATGCAGCTTTCGAAAATCCCTTGGGGAACAGCCCTTCATCCCGCGGAACACCCGGTCGAATGTGGAAATGCTGCTGAAGCCCACGGCGTAGGCGGCCTCGGACACCGTGTAATTCGGGTCCATCATCAGCACCTCCGCCTTCTTGATCCTGTATTCGTTCAGATACTGATGAAAATTTTTCTCCGTGATTTCCTTGAACAGCCGCGAAAAATAATATTCGCTGAACCCGGCGGCATGGGCAATGTCTTTCAGTCTGATGTCCTCCGTGTAGTTTTTTTCAATATATGCCAATGATTTTCCGATTTTATCAAGACCGACATTTCTGTTGCCGTTTTTCATATTTCCGAGATTGACCGAAGCGGGGACGCACCGGCACAGAAGAACCAGAATATCCAGCATACGCGCCGTGTAATACAATTCGTCCGCGATTCCTCCAATCTGCTGCTCCTTCAAAATTTTCTGAATCTCCGTTTCTATTTGCGAATAGAGATCCCCGTCTTCCGGTGTGATCAGCCGCACGTCAAGCAGCTGCGTGTAAAGTCTTTCCAGATTGACGTAGGAATTCAAGTTGGAAAATTCAAAATTAATAAAGATCCTCGCCCCGGTCTCCGTTTCGCTGCAGAATTCATGAATATCGCCGCCAGGAATATAAAGAATATCTTTCTCTTTTAATTTATATTTTTTTGAATTCACCATAACGAAAAAGTCGTTTTTCAGCACATAAATTAATTCCAGCGCATTATGCCAGTGCGGCGGATAGGAAAAGTTGACATTCTGATTGACAAGCATTCGGAACGGATAACTATTATCAAAAATTTTCTTCTCATGGAACCCGTCAATAATCATAAAAGCCCTCCTCTGTCAAAGAGCCGCTCTGTTTGCTTTCCGCAGGAAACTTTCTCCTAGTTTATTCTACCACAAGATCCGTTGCAGTTCGAATGATTTTTCCGAATAGCGGAACAGCCGTCTTTCAGTGCTAACCAGAAAATGTTTCAGGCATATTGCTCTATCAAATAACATAAGCAGAGAGCCATCAGAAAAATCTGACGGCTCTCTGCTTTTTATTGCTTAATTATAGCAGCAACCAATACCTGCCCGATAGCAGACCCATGTGTCTAAAAAGGTTGTGTCCTTTCGGGGGAATGGATTTCTCCCGTATTACGTGCGGTAAGCCACAACGCTCTCCCGTTCCACAAGATGTGTCGAAATCGTGATGCGATAAACGCCGACCCTCCGGTCGGCCAACGTGTATTCTCCGTTCGTGATTCTTTGATGAAGAATTTCCATCGCGGTCATTCCAAGTTGTTCTTTCATCACGCGGATCGTGGTAAGCGTTGGGTCAATCATGGTGCAGACCGGCATGTCGTCAAAGCCGATGACCGAAACATCCTGCGGAATGCGGTACCCTCTGGATTTCAGCGCGCGGATGCAAGCGGCTGCGATAATATCGTTGTCCGCAAAAAAAGCCGAGAGCGGTTCCCTCCCGCATCCAGCCAGGCGCACATGTCGTAATAGGCCTGCTCGGAGGAAATGCCGACATCGATTGACTGAAGGGGGGCCAGACTGTCGATTTCCCGTTCTTTTCGCGCTTTCAAAACGCCGGCCTGCCGCTCGTTGAAATTGTCAATGCGGCTTTTTGACCGCAGATAGCCGACGTCGGGATGTCCTTTCTCAAACAGATACGTGACTGCCTGATAGGCACCGCGAAGATTATCGGAAACCACGCAGTCCACGTCCACCATGCTGGTTGCGTTATCCACCAGGACGATGGGGATCACCTGCTTTTCCAGACCGTGCGTGTACGCTTTGTTGATGTGCCTGTCCTCCACTTCGGTCGCCAGAATAATAATCCCCGCGGCGTCCTTGCAGATTGTTGAGATTTGGTCTTCCCAGTTGCCGCTCGAATAAAAATAGCTGATCAGGACATTGTATCCGTACTCTTTTGCCCTTGCCTCAATCCCCTGCAGAACTATGGAGTAAAATGATGTTTCCTTCACGGTGTCTCCACCTTCCAGAAAAATCACATAACGAATATTCTGCGATGCGGCCGGAAGAATCTTTTTGGGAACCGAATAGCCCATACGAACGGCTTCCGCCAGAATTTTCTCTCTGGTTGCAACGCTCACGCCGGGCTTGCCGTTCATGGCAAGGGAAACGGCGGAAGCGGAAACGCCGAGTCTTTCGGCGATATTTTTTGCGGTGACCTCCAATTTCTCTACCCCCATTAGAGTGTAATGAAAAGATTAAAGCTTGCAGAATTTGAAAAAAGTAGAGGAATCAATCACGGCGGACCTTGCGACAGTGCGCGAAGAAGCATGCCTGTAGACTGATTTTATTCTATTATAGGGGAAAACGCACCGAAAATCAAGCAATCCAACTAAATTAATTTATTAATTTATAAAAAAATTGATATAATAAATTAAGTTAAATTTAAATAATGCATAAGTTATAAAAGCGCTATATATACATAATAAATAAAATTATCCCTATCGCCCATTTTAATTATTGACAATTAGTTCATAAGTGCTTAAAATAAACTAAAGTAAAGAAAATATTTTTTCTAAATATTATATAAAATTTATATCCGTGCTTTCGTTCTCCCAAGTCTGCGTGCCTGCGTGCAAATGCGCGTCAAAATAAAGGAAAGACAATTATTACGAAAAAGGGGAGATCATGATGAAGAAGTTTTTGGCGTTCGCAATGTCCCTAGCGATGGTATTTTCTCTGGCAGCTTGCAACTCCGGCGGCTCTTCCGCAAGCAACGCATCCGAAGACAGTACTTCGGCGGCTGGTTCCTCCGAAGCCGGCGCGCCGGCCGGCAGTTCCGGCGGCGACCTGATTACCGTGGGCTTTGCGCAGGTCGGGCACGAATCGGACTGGCGCACAGCCTCCACCAATTCCGTTCAGGCCGCATTTTCCAAGGATAAAGGATTTGATCTGCAGTTCGTGGACTGCGATAACAACTCCGCCAAGCAGTTGGAAGCGGTCCGCAACTTCATCCAGCAGGGCGTGGATTACATCGTGATTGACCCAATCGTCTCCACAGGCTGGGACACCGTTCTGACCGAAGCGCAGAGCGCCGGGATTCCCGTAATCGTCATTGACCGCACGATCGACGATTCCGACAAGTACGTCTCCTGGGTAGGCTCCGAATTCACAAACGAAGGACTGGCCGCCGGAGCATGGCTGAAAGCCTATGCCGAAAAGAAGGGCATTAAGGAAATCAACGCCCTGGTAATCGAGGGCACCACCGGTTCTTCGGCTCAGATCGGCCGTACAAACGGCTTCAAGAAATACGCCGACGCGAACGGCTGGAAAATCCTTGATTCCCAAAGCGGCAACTTCACTCAGGACGGCGGGCAGTCCGTCATGGAATCCTACTGCAAATCTTATCAGGGCAAGTTCAATGTGGTCGTCTGCCAGAACGATAACGAAGCGTTCGGCGCCGAGGACGCCATGAACGCAGCCGGCGTGAAATACGGAATTGACGGAGACGTGGTCCTGATTTCCTTCGACGCCTGCAAGGCCGGGCTGAAAGAAGTGCTCTCCGGCAAGATCAACGCGGACTTTCAGTGCAATCCGCTGCAGGGACCTTTCTGCGCCGACATCATCTCGAAGCTGGCCGCCGGGCAGACGGTTGAAAAGAAAACTTACATGAAAGAACCGTGGTATGTGTCGGAAGATGTCCTGACTGATATTTCCTACACAAACAACGCGGGCAATGACGTCACCGAACCGCTGATTCACGTAACGCAGGACGTTGTTGACAAAGCCTATTAACCGCTGACCGGGAAAAGGGTGGCCCCTCACGTCGGAGCCACCCTTTTAAACTACAGAAAGAGGAGCATGGCCATGGAGGAACAAATTCTGATTACAATGCGGGACATTACAAAAACGTTTCCAGGCGTCGTGGCCCTCGACCATGCGCAGCTGACTTTGCGGAAGGGCGAGATTCATGCGCTGATGGGAGAAAACGGTGCGGGAAAGTCAACGATCATCAAATGCCTGACCGGCGTTTACGAGCGCGATGCGGGAGAAATCCACATGGCGGGCATCGAGGGCAACATTTTCAACCATTCCACACAGGAGGCACAAAAAATCGGAATCGCCACTGTGTACCAAGAGGTTAACCTGTGTCCAAACCTCAGCGTTGCGGAAAATCTGTTCATCGGCCGGGAACCCCGCACAAAGCTGGGAATGGTCGATTGGAAGGTCATGAACCGGAAGGCGCGGAAAATTATGGACGACTTAAAAATCCGCCTGGACGTGACCAATATCCTGGAAAATTATTCCCTTGCAATTCAACAGATGGTTGCCATCGCGCGCGCGGTGGATATGGACTGCAAGGTTCTGATTTTAGATGAGCCCACCTCTTCTCTGGACGACACGGAGGTTGCAAAACTGTTTCATCTGATGCGCGGTCTGAAGAAAAAGGGTGTCGGCATTCTTTTTGTGACGCACTTTCTGGAGCAGGTGTACGAGGTCTGCGACCGGATCACCGTCATGAGAAACGGGAAATTCGTGAACGAGTATGACGTTGCGGAGCTGCCGCGCATGCAGCTTGTCGCAGCAATGCTGGGCAAGGATTTCGACGATCTGGCAACCATCAAGCCGGAGGGAGCCTCGGCTGCCGGAGGAGAACTGGTGGTGGAAGCGCGGAATCTGAGCCACAAAGGAACCATCAAGCCTTTTGACTTCGAAATCCGCAAGGGCGAGGTCGTCGGCGTCACGGGGCTTCTTGGCAGCGGGCGCAGCGAAATGGTCCGCTGCATCTACGGAGTGGACCGGGCGCAGACCGGGACGGAAAAGATGCACGGAAAGGACCTGAAAATCAACGCGCCGATTGATTCCATCAAGGCCGGCATGGGCTTTTTGCCGGACGACCGAAAAGCGGACGGCTGCTTCGCGGAACTGTCCGTGAGAGAAAATATCATT
Source organism: Caproicibacter fermentans (assembly GCF_014303955.1). Taxonomy (NCBI): domain Bacteria; kingdom Bacillati; phylum Bacillota; class Clostridia; order Eubacteriales; family Acutalibacteraceae; genus Caproicibacter; species Caproicibacter fermentans. The sequence continues at coordinate 1,639,237 of NZ_CP060286.1, forward strand.
TTGGCTCTGCAGGCCAGGCAGGGTTTGTTCCATACGCTGCCCATGGCAAAGCAGAACGAGCTGGCGGACCAATTTATCGATCTGCTGCAGATCAAGACGCCCTCCCGGGAAACGCCGCTCAGCCAGCTCTCCGGCGGAAACCAGCAAAAGGTGATTCTGGCGCGCTGGCTGTGCACTCATCCGGACTTTCTGATTCTGGATGAACCGACGCGCGGAATCGATATCGGCACCAAGACGGAATTCCAGAGGCTTGTGCTGAAATTTGCTTCCGAAGGCATGAGCATCGTCTTCATTTCCTCTGAAATCGACGAGATGCTGCGAACCTGTTCCCGCATGTGCGTTATGCGGGACGGGGCCAAAGTGGGAGAAATCGATGGTGAGATGACGCAGGAAAGCGTCATGGCCGCCATCGCCGGAGGTGAACAGCAATGAGCGTTTTGAGAAACAGTCTGCAGAGGGCGACGAGGCAAAAACTGTTTCTGCCCATTTTCTGCATGGTTCTGGTCCTGCTCATTAACCTGATGAAAAGCGCAAGCTTCTTTTCCATCGCCATCAACAACGGGGTGCTGTACGGGCGCCTGATCGACATTCTGAACCGGGGAAGCGAAATCGCCATTCTGGCTGTCGGCCAAACGCTGGTTGTGGCCGTTTCCGCGGGCACCGATATCTCGGTCGGCTCCGTCATGAGTCTTTCCGCCTGCGGATGCTGCACGCTTCTGGCCGGCTACGGCGTGAACAGCACCAGCACCCTGGTAATGCCGATGGCCCTCGGAATGCTGGGCGGAGTTCTGTTGGGCGGTCTGTGCGGCGCGTTCAACGGCGTCCTGGTCGCCAACCTGAAAATCCAGCCCATGGTGGCTACTCTGATCCTTTTCACAGCGGCCCGGGCGATTGGTCTGCTGCTGTGCGACAACCAGATCACTTACATCCGATACGACCCTTACAAGTATCTCGGCAACTTTATCCCGGGCATTCCGATTCCGACGGCGATTTTCGTCACCATCGCCGTGATCTCGGTGGCGGCGCTTTTTCTGAGAAAGACCTCGCTCGGCCTGTACATTCAATCCGTCGGCGTCAACAGCCGGGCGGCACATATTTCCGGCATTAACTCCGGCTGGATCTGCTTTCTCTGCTACCTGATCTGCGGCCTGTGCTCGGGAATCGCCGGTATCGTGGCATCTTCCCGCATCTATTCGGCGGATTCCAACAACATCGGCCTGAATTTTGAACTGGACGCGATTCTCGCCGTGGCGCTGGGAGGAAACAGCCTGGCCGGAGGCAAGTTTACCCTGGCCGGTTCCATCATCGGCGCCTACACGATCCAGGCAATCACCACGACGCTGTTGGCCATGGGCGTTTCCACCGACCAGGCCCCCGTCGTGAAGGCTATCATCGTTGTGATTATCGTTGTTGTGCAGGCTCCCGTTTTCAGAGACTGGATCGGAAACCGCTCCGCGCGAAAGCTGACAATCGCCAAAGTCGCCGCCGAGTCGGGATCCGGAGAGGGGGTTGCGTAACATGAGCGGGAAAGATCAACTCGACCGGGCGAAACGCGGCATAGACAGCAACACGCTGCTGCTCTTTATTACGATTGCGCTGTTTGTCGTGATGTATGCCGTCGGCTGCATTGTCTACTCCGGAAAAGGCTTTGCCCATGTGCAGACCTTTCTGAATCTGTTTATCACAAACGCCGGCCTGATCTGCGTGGCCTGCGGCATGACCTGCGTGATGCTGACCGGCGGGATCGATATTTCGGTCGGCTCCCTGATCGCGATGGACTGCATGATTCTTGCCTACGGGATGGGGGTAAAAGGATATCCCAGCATTCCGCTGCTCGTTTTCGTACTGACGGTCGGCATTGTGTTCGGCTTCGTTCAGGGCTTTCTGGTCGGCTATCTGCAGATCCAGCCATTCATTGTTACGATGGCCGGTCTTTTCTTCGCCCGAGGGATGACGGCGGTGATTTGTACGGACCAGATAAGCATCACGGAAAAGGCCAACCCCACTTTTTATGCGTGGGCAAACGCAAAGATTTACCTGCCGGCTTTCCTGGGCTATACCAACAACAGAGGGAAGGTCCAGATCCCGTTCATCCGCCCCACGGTCATAATTGCCCTTGTGACGGTGGTTGTTATCTTTCTTTTGTTAAAGTACACGAAATTCGGCCGCGCGCTGTATGCGGTGGGGGGAAATGAAACATCGGCGGCCATGATGGGCCTGAACGTGAAACGCACCAAGCTGATGGCTTATGTCCTGTCCTCCTTCCTGTGTTCCATCGGCGGCATCTGCTACTGCCTGAACACCATGTCCGGCTCGGTGCAGCAGGCGAAGGGCTTTGAAATGGATGCCATCGCGTCCGCCGTCATCGGCGGTACGCTGCTGACCGGCGGAGTCGGCAATGTGATCGGTTCGCTGTTCGGCGTCCAGATCACAGGTACCATTCACACGCTTGTAACCACGAACGGCAAGCTGCTGTCCAGCTGGGCTAATATCGCCACGGCCGCTCTGCTGTGCTTCTTCATCGTCCTGCAAAGCGTGTTCGCCTATGTGAAAAATCGCAGCAAATAGCGAAAGGGGCCTTTCGATGAGACAAGATGAAATCAAACGCGCAATCATTGCCGGAAATACTTCGCTCGGCATCGAGCTGGGTTCGACCAAAATCAAGGCGGCCCTTCTGACTGAGGATTTTATCCCGGCCGCTTCCGGCAGCCACGATTGGGAAAGCTCCTATGAAAACGGAGTCTGGACTTATTCTCTGGAAGATGTATGGGACGGGCTGCGGCACTGTTACCGGAATCTGGCCTGCGACGTGCTGGACCGGTACGGAGTGGAGCTGACAACGGTCGGCTGCATTGGGTTTTCCGGTATGATGCACGGTTATCTTCCCTTTGACCGGAACGGCCTGCTCCTGACGCCGTTTCGCACCTGGCAGAATACTGCGACCGGCCCGGCGGCGAAAGAGCTGTCGGAGCTGTTTCAATTCAATGTCCCTCAGCGATGGAGCGTCGCCCATCTGTATCAAGCCGTCCTGAACGAAGAGCCCCATGTGAAAAATCTTGCATTTCTAACAACGCTGGCGGGCTATGTCCACTGGCAGATGACCGGACGGAAAGTTCTGGGGATCGGCGACGCCTCCGGAATGTTTCCGATTGACAGCGGTACCTGTGATTATGACGCCGGCATGCTGACGAAGTTCCAGGAAAAGGTCTCCTCCCGATATTCCTGGAAGCTAAAGGACCTCCTTCCCCGGGTTCTCCTTGCCGGCGAGGACGCGGGGACATTGACGGAAGAGGGAGCGAAAAAGCTGGATCCGTCCGGCAGGCTGCGGGCGGGCATTCCCGTCTGTCCTCCGGAGGGAGACGCGGGTACCGGCATGGCGGCCACAAATTCGGTAACCGCGCGCACGGGAAACGTTTCCGCCGGAACCTCCATCTTTTCCATGGTGGTTTTGGAGCGCCCCCTTACGGACCATTATCCGGAAATCGACTTGGTCGCGACTCCCGCCGGAGTGCCGGTTGCCATGGTCCATTGCAACAACTGTACCGGCGACATGAACCTGTGGGCGGAGCTGCTGGGAGAGTTTGCGGAAATGATGGGGATTCCTGCGGGCCTGGACGAGATCTATCCCGCGTTTTACCGCAAAGCCCTGGAGGGCGATCCTGACTGCGGCGGTCTGCTGCTCTACAATTACCTGGCGGGAGAGCCGGTTGCCGGAGTCGCCGAGGGGCGGCCCATGCTGATCCGTTCTCCCAAAAGCCGCTTTTCGCTTGCAAATTTCTGCCGCGCAAATATTTACGCGGCGCTGGCGGCGCTCAAACTGGGAATGGACCTTCTGGCAAAGGAAAACGTTCAAATAGATCGTCTTACCGGACACGGCGGGCTGTTCCGCCACGCCGGTGCCGGCGCCCGATTCCTCGCGGCCGCGGTGAACGCTCCTGTTTCAACCATGGAGACCGCGGCGGCGGGCGGTCCGTACGGAATGGCTTTGCTTGCAGCCTATTCCATTCGGCGCAAGAAAGGAGAATCCCTGGAGGAGTTCCTTTCCACCCGGGTTTACGCCGGGATAAAAACAGTTACCACTTGGCCGGATCCTGCGGACGCAAAGGGCTTTGAACAGTTCCTGAAAAACTTCAAAGCCGGCCTTGCCGCTGAGAAAGCGGCGGCAGAGTGCATGAAATAAGAGAATCGAGGATGAACATGCTGAAAGATTATGAATTCTGGTTTGTGGTAGGCTCGCAGTCCCTGTATGGCCCGGAGGTACTTGAAACGGTGGCGCAGCGCGCCCGGGAAATGGCGGAAAAGCTCAGCGAATCCAAAGAAATTCCCTGCAGAATCGTTTACAAGGCTACGGTGGAAACAGAGGCGGAGGGCACACGGATCATGCTGGACGCCAATTACGACGAGCGGTGTGCCGGCGTCATCACCTGGTGCCATACGTTTTCTCCCTCCAAGATGTGGATTCACGGCCTGCAGCTTCTGCAAAAGCCCTGGTGCCATTTCGCGACTCAATACAACCGGCATATTCCGGATAAAGAAATCGACATGGATTACATGAACCTGAACCAGTCGGCCCACGGCGACCGGGAGCACGGCTTTATCGGGGCCAGAATGCGCCTTTCCAGAAAAGTCGTTGTCGGTTACTGGGAAGACGCCTCCGTTCGAAAGGAGCTGGGGAGCTGGATGCGCAGCGCGGTTGGCGCGGCTTTTTCCAGAAAGCTGCGGCTGATCCGCTTCGGCGACAACATGCGCGATGTGGCGGTCACGGAGGGCGACAAGGTCGAGGCCGAAATCAAGCTGGGGTGGCAGGTGGATTACTGGCCCGTGGGGCATCTGGCCGAGGTGATGAACGAGGTCTCCGAACAGGCAGTCGACTCCAAGATGGAAGAATACCGGTCCCGCTACCTCTTTGCGACCGACGACTTGGACTCCGTCCGCTGCCAGGCCAGGGAGGAAATCGCGATCAGAAGGATTCTGAAACGGGAGGGTGCGCTGGGCTTTGTCGATACCTTTCAGGACCTTTACGGCATGGAGCAGCTTCCCGGACTCGCTTCGCAGAACATTATGGCGGACGGAATGGGCTTCGGCGCGGAAGGAGACTGGAAAATTTCCGGCATGACCGCGATTGTAAAGGCGATGGGAGAAGGGCTTGAGGGCGGTTCCACGTTCATGGAGGACTATAATTACGACCTGGAACCGGGCGGAGAGCTTTCTTTGGGAGCCCACATGCTGGAGGTTTGTCCTTCCGTGGCGGCTGAAAAGCCCCGCATTGAGATTCACCCGCTGAGCATCGGCGACCGTAAGCCGCCGGCCCGTCTGGTGTTTGAAGGCGCGGCCGGAACCGGCGCCGTCATTTCTCTGATTGACATGGGCGGCCGGTTAAGACTGATTGTGCAGGACATCGAATGCATTCGGCCGACGATGAAAATGGAGAACCTGCCGGTGGCACGCGTCATGTGGAAATCCGCTCCCGACCTTTTGACCGGCCTGAAATGCTGGATTCTGGCCGGCGGCGCACACCACAGTGTTCTGACAACACAGATCAATGCCGGAATCATGGAGGACTGGGCTGAAATTATGGGGATTGAGTTTGTACATATTTCCAGTGAAAGCACCGCCGAAGGATTAAAACAGCAGCTGTTCCTGAATGATCTTGCTTGGAAGTTGAAATGAGAGGAAAAAAATGCTGGAGAAACTGAAAGAAATCGTGTGTGAGGCAAATCGGCAGCTGCCGAAATACGGATTGGTGACGTTTACCTGGGGCAATGTGTCCGGCATCGACCGGGAAAAGGGCCTGATGGTCATCAAGCCCTCCGGCGTGGAATACGATGAAATGAAGCCGGAAAACATGGCAGTTGTGGATTTGCTGGGCAACCGGGTGGAAGGAATTTACAAACCGTCCAGCGATATGGCTACTCATCTGGCGCTGTATCAAGCATGGCCGGAACTTGGTGGAATCGTTCATACGCATTCCCGCTGGGCGACCAGCTTTGCTCAGGCAGGGCGCGGGATTCCGGCGCTGGGGACCACACAGGCAGACTATTTTCACGGCGAAATCCCCTGCACCCGCCCTATGCGCCCGAAGGAGATCGGCAGTCCGGACGACGCTGCCGCGGAAAGCCCTTATGAAAGGGAAACAGGCAATGTCATCGTAGAGACGTTTCGCCGGCTGGGAACCCTCCCCGGGGAGGTTCCAGGCGTGCTTGTTTACAGTCATGGTCCCTTTGCGTGGGGGACGGATCCTTGGAGCGCCGTACACAACGCGGTAGTCATGGAGGAGGCGGCGTTCATGGATTTCCATTCCCTTATGCTGGAGCCACAGCTGCCCCCTATGCAGCGGGAGCTTCTGGATAAGCATTTTCTGCGCAAGCACGGTGCCCACGCCTATTACGGACAAAAATGAAAGCAAACGGATTCAGCCGGCAGACAGAACCCCGTGAGCTGTCCGGGGGAACCAGCTCTGCCGACATTTCAAACAAGGCGATGGCTCATAAAGGACCTGAAAGCGCGGGTGCCGCCCACCCGGCACAACCGATGTTCCTCCCGGCCGGGCTGCCGGAACCGCGACGCGATGGAATAAAAGTCCGCCCCTACTTTAATTTAGAAAGCTTCCCTTGCAGCTTCGACAGCTCGTCCAGAAAAGCGCTTCTGCGGGGATAAGTCTGAGCCAGCGAGGCAATCAAATGCGCTGCCGTTTCTTTTCCCCCGCTCTGATATAGTCCTCTGATTTGACTGCACACCCTTTTGTACTGGGGACGCGAGTTTGCCATTTCAGCGGATTTGCGGATTGCCCTATCATAAATGGGAAAAACCTCCGTGGGAAACAACGGCGCCAACAGGGAACCGTATTGAAACACGCTTTCCGGATATTTCCTGACGGTATCCATGAGCAGCCGATGCTCCCCCGTATGCTCCAAAAGCTGTTGATATTGCCAGAATGAGAGCTTTGTTTCGCAGTCGTTCATCAGATTCGGATATTCTTTTTCCCAAGTTCCATCAGCATTCAGCAGTTCTTTCAGTCGGTCAAAATAGTCCAGACTGCCTGTGAAAAGAAGAGCCTTTGCGGTATCAGCCTGCTTTCCAGATTCATGAAGAAATCCGTATATCCCATACAAATATTCCAGCCAGTCCGTCCGATTAAACCGCTCCTTTGACGACAGCTTTTCCAGACACAGCCGTTCCGCTTCCAGGTAATTCTTTTTCTCGATGGCCCGTTCCAATGCCATTTTGCGAAACCTGTCCCATTTTAGATTCGCATACAGATATTCTTCCCCCGCACCCGCACCGTTTAATTTTTCGATTGATTCCATCCGGAGCAGAGCGTTTTCTTCCAGTGCATAGTCGCTGTAATTTCTGCTTTCCTCCTTTTCCTTCATTGCATTGAGAACGGCATACCATTTCATGGAGTTTTTCTCTTTTAAAAAGCATACCGCGGTATGCAGCAAAGAATAGGCGTCATCGTCCCAGCCGTCGAAGCGTTTTTCCTGTGATACTTTCATCAGACGGTCCAGACACTGCTCTTTCTCTTTATCCGTCCCAACATCGGAGATCTCTTTGCAACAGGTTTGAAGCAATTCCTGCGACCGACAGAGAACATCCGTCAGGCTTCCGGAACTGCTGTCCGCGATGGAAGCAAGCCGGACTCCGGTTCTTATGATCTCCAGTATGATGCGGAACGCAAGCGTGAGCTTTTTCTCTTCCAGTCGATCCTGTGCCGTATTCAGGATTCGGTCCAGTTCCGCACAAATTTCGTCGCAGCCGCGCCAGTCGATAAAACCTCCGTGAGTGCCGAAGCGCACCGCTTCTTTCATCTGCTCTTTGATCTTGGAAAATACCTGATCGTCATTCAGGCACCCGGAAGTCAGTAAAACTTCATTTTCGAAGTCACGGTCCCTTTCTGCCTGGGCAACCACAAGCTTCCGGAGCTGCTCCAGCGACAGGGCTTCCACGCACTGTGAAAAGTCTACCGGGCGGATTTCCCCTGTCTTCTTGTAATTCCCGTCCCGGATTGCCAAAAACACGGCAACGAGATGCTTGCAGATATCTCCGAATTCATACGGACAACTGCATCCATACGACAGCACCTCTCCGCTCTTTGGGTCAATGGAGACCCGCACCTTGTAAGGCGTCAACTCACTGCCTTCCACTGAGGCAGTGAAATTTCCGTTGGAATCGCCGGAAAGATCCTGCACCATCCCGGATTCATAATACGCGCGGCCTCGCTCTAAAATCTTATCCTCCACGGCTTCCAAAAGAGTCTCAACGTCATTCAAAGATGTCACTTCCTTTGCGGCCGAAGCTTCCGCGAACTTCTCGGCTGCGGAGTTGTCCGGTCATAAAAATCGTGTCGGCGCCCGTTCCCTCCGCTCATTCCCGCGTGCTTTTGCAGAGGACGTATCGGATCGCCCCATAGCTGATTGTTTCGGGCAGCGCCTCTTTGATCGGTTTCAATCTGTCACGTCCGCAGCGTTTTACGGCTTCCGCGATCAGCCGTTCTTCCTCCTCGGTTACAAAAAGGCCTGCGTCGACCGGCATCCCGTTCCGAAGGCAGCCCAGCAAATGATTTTCCACCGTGTTCGGAGCAAGTCCGCGCTTCTTTGCGATCTCGTCAATTCCAAGACCGCTTTGATAAAGCCGGTAGCTTTCCTTCTTTGTGTCGCCGACGGCTTCCGGCGCTTTTCGATCCTTTTTCCCGGGTATGCCCACGGAAATATCCTGTGGGATTGGAATCTTGTTTTCTTCGGCATAATTTCTGATTGCCTCCGTAAAAAGGTCCCCGAATTTTTCCAGTTTCACTCTGCCCACACCGGGAATGCGGAGCAGGCTTTCCCGATCGATGGGATAAGCCGCGCACATTTCGCGCAAGGTTGCGTCCGAGAAAATGACAAAGGGAGGAACGCCTTCCTCCTGTGCCAGCCGGGAACGGATCCGGCGAAGAATTTCAAAAAGCTTCTCGTCCGCAGGAACCGCGCCGCTTTGGTTCGCTCCCTGCTTCCGGATCGCGCGTTTGATGGAAACAGTTTTCCCGCCGCGCAGCACATCCCGGGCGCAGGGAGTTAATTTCAGTACCGGGTACTGATCCCCGCGAAGCTCAAGATACCGGTCCGCGACCAGAAACGAAATGATTTCCCTGATGGTTTCCGCGGAATATTCCTTCATGATGCCGAAGGTGCTGAGCCGGTCAAAGGCCATCTCCCTTATTTTGCGCGTATTGCCGCCTCGCAGCACGCCGGCGACCATTCCGGTCCCGAACCGCTCGCCCATGCGGGCAATGCACGACATGATTTTCTGCGATTCCACCGTGATGTCCGTACTCTCCACCCGGCTGTTGCAATTTCCGCAGTTTTCGCACCGCTCTTTTGCATTCTGCTCTCCAAAATACTTCAGTATGTAAGAACGCAGGCATTTGTCCGTGTTGCAGTAATCGACCATATCGTTCAGCTTTTGAAAATTAACCGCCTTATCGCTGTCATTCGCGCCGTTTTCAATCAGGAATTTATTCGTCACGATATCCGACGCGGAATAATAAAGAATGCATTCGGCTTTTCCTCCGTCGCGCCCCGCCCTGCCCGCTTCCTGATAATAGCTTTCAATGCTTTGCGGCATATTGTAGTGAACGACAAAGGAAATGTTCGACTTGTCGATTCCCATGCCGAACGCATTGGTCGCAACCATCACATTGACGCGGTCGTAAATGAAATCGTCCTGATTTTTGGCCCGTTCCGCTTCCGGAATTCCTGCGTGATACCTTGCGGCCGGATGCCCGCTGCCGTTAAGCCTCTGGCACAGGGAATCCACCGTTTTCCTTGTGGAGGCGTAGACAATTCCGGACTTGCCTTGGTTTTTTTCCAGATATTCGAGAAGGGCATCGGTTTTATTCCGGGGCTTTTCCACTTCAAAATAAAGATTCTCCCTGTTGAACCCGGTGGTCAGCGCAAACGGCCGCCGCAGCTTTAAAAGCCGGGTGATGTCTTCCCGGACGTGCGGGGTAGCCGTCGCGGTAAAGGCCGCGACAACCGGGCGGGACGGCAATAAAGCCGTCATTTCCGCTATTTTCGTGTAGCTCGGCCTGAAATCATGTCCCCACTGCGAGACGCAGTGCGCTTCGTCGACGGCGACCATGGAAACGTCCAGCTTCCCGATCAGCGTGCGAAAAGCATCGGTCTCCAGTCTTTCAGGAGCGACATAGACGATTTTGTATTTTCCGTTTTCAGCGTTTTCAAGCACCGCGTCCTGCCGGTCGGGCGAAAGCGAGCTGTTAACATAGGCCGCGTGAATCCCAGCCTGAGATAAAGCGTCGACCTGATCTTTCATGAGAGAAATCAGCGGCGATATTACGATCGTAACGCCTCGGAAAAGGAGCGACGGAATCTGGTAGCACACCGACTTTCCTGCCCCTGTCGGCATGACGGCCAGCACGTCCTCTCCGTTTAGTATGTGATCAATCACTTCCCGCTGCCCGGGCCTGAACGCATCATAGCCGAAATAGCGCTTCAGCAGCGACTGAGGAGTATCCATTTTTAAAATCGCCCTCTTCAAAAACCAAAATGATATGCGCTAACGCCGCACGTACCGCTTTGTTTTATTGTAATCCGAATTTGGGACATGATCAAGTGCGGAAAAACAGTCTGGCAAAAGTGACATGGCTGGAAATTTTAGCTCTTTCAAGTACCGACGACCCCCAGGTTGTGCAGAATAAAAAATCAGTCGGGATTTCGCCGATGTCAACGCTCTTGCAGGACAAGCCCTTATTCGGTACAATACGGGATCGAGAATCCTGACTCATTTTGTGCAATCATGATTTGCATTTACGGATAGAACCCGCATCTTTCTTGTGAATCCGTGTCTCAGTTCCAGAGCACGGCGCTTTAACTGATTTAGATTCAGCCGGTCTGCTAAATGCTTTGTGTTCCTACTGCCTGGTTTTATCAAAGGATCCTGTCTGCCTGCCGCTGAATATAAGCCGCTGTAATCTTGTTTATTAATAGTTGGGAACGCTGTTAGGAATAAAATCGTTTAGCTGTCATTTTATCAAATCATTATCATACAGACGAAAAAAAAGAAACCCCCACGAACCTAGCATTCATGGGGGGTTTCTTTGATTTTGGCGGAGAAAGAGGGATTTGAACCCTCGCGCCGGTTACCCGACCTACTCCCTTAGCAGGGGAGCCCCTTCACCACTTGGGTATTTCTCCTTTTATGGTGAAAAAAATTATCATTAAATTTGGCGGAGAGGAAGAGATTCGAACTCTTGGTCCCTTGCGGGATCACTAGTTTTCAAGACTAGCTCCATAAACCACTCGGACACCTCTCCATGTAAGGAATTCATGCCCGCAGGTGCGAAAATAATAATACCATATCAATATGTACTCTGTCAAGAGCGAAATCTTGTTTTCAAATTGAAAGCCGCGTCTCCCGGAAACGGATTCCCGGACGCGGCTTTTTTACCCTTTGATTCCCTCGATTATTTTTTTACTGAACCGGTCATAGAGTCCGCATAACTGCATGGCCGGTATGGTAAGGGCACACCACAGAAGCGAAAACGGCAGACAGATCTGGCCCATAAAATTCATTGGGAGCTGTGAATAATCCCAGACATTCATTTTTAACACAAGATTGACCAACACCCCTGTCGCAAATTCCACCGTTGTTATGATCGCGGACCCAGCCGCACATCTTATCGCCAACGGCCTGAATTTCAGGCGGTAATTACATACCCTGTCAATCAGGCACAGACAGATGCCTCCCGCAACAGCCATGGAAAAATCGCTGTGGCCTCTGCAGATGATTTCAAGAGAAGGATACACGACCCCACCGGTCAAAAATAAAGAAAGTTTCTTTTTCATATCCACGCCTCCTGCAAAAATTGTTTACAGCAAGGTGTTTTTTATTCCAAAATAGTTTCAGAATTTATTTTCCAGATCAAGACAGAAATTTTTACAAAATATTATGTCAGATTTTGTTATGAACCTGAAATATTTTGATGAAATGTGCTGCGAAATAAGGTATAATTAGAAATAGCACAGAAGCGAGAGGAAGATGCAAATGATACGCAAAAATAAAGCTCTCATTTCCGTGACAGTTTTGGGGATGCTTCTTTTAGGCTTAGGTGTTTTCATAATCGTCAGTTTGAATCAGTTGATGATCCCGGATCAAAAAAACTCCTTTCGCAATGCTTTTGAGCAGACGGATAAAGTCCTTTTTATGAGCACGATTCTTTTTCTGATCCTGCTCGCGGCATTTCTTATCGCTTTTTTCTGCTTTTTTAAATTGAAGCGGTTTCGCTATGAGGCAAAAATCCGAAGCGATGAGCAAAAAAAATATTTTACCGCCTTTGACGCGCTGACTGGCTTGCCGAATCGAAAGGGGATCATCGAGCAATTTGACGGCTGGGTGAAAAAATGTGTCAGGGACTCAAAAAGCGGCGGGGCTCTGTTTCTTGATTTGGACAACCTGAAAACCGTTAACAATACCTTCGGCCACGATGCTGGAGATCAGCTGATTGCCGAATCGGCGGCGCGGCTGAAAAAATTTATCGGCTGCGAAGATATTGCCGGACGCACGGGCAGCGATGAATTCGCCGTTCTGATTCACGGGGCAAATACGGAGGATGAGCTTGAGTTTCTTGTTCGGAAACTTATTCGAATATTCCGGGAACCCTATCTGATCAACGGGATCGTGATTCAGCTTTCCTGCAGCATGGGCGCGCTTCTGGTCCGCTGCCGGGAAACGGAACGCAGCATTCAGTTTGAAGATATCCTTGGACGCGGAGAATTTGTTCTGAATGAAGCGAAACAGACGCACAGGGGCAGCTACGTTCTATTTAACGAAGACCACGGCAATCAGATCGACCGTCAGTTTCGTTTGGAGCGCGCACTGAAGCTTTCCATCGAAAGCGATGAGCTGCTGTGCTATTTTCAGCCTCAGTACGACTGTAACAGCGAAAGGATCGTCGGATTCGAAACTCTGGCACGGTGGAAAAATGCCGAGTTCGGAATGATCCCGCCCAGCCAGTTCATTCCGATGGCTGAAAAGTCGGGCTTCATCAAAGAGCTCGGCCGCCATGTGATGGAGTGCACGTTTGCTTTTGCCAAAAGCATGGAGGGCCGCGGGCTAACCGTGTCTTTCAACGCCTCTCCCATGGAGCTTTTAGAGGTAAATTACATCGATTACCTGATCAGCAGGTACCGTTTTTACGGCCTGTCCCCCAACAGCATCGCGATTGAAATCACGGAGTCAAGCCTGATGGAATCTTTGGAGAAAATCACGAGCAAGCTGCAGATTCTAAAAAAACAGGGAATTCAAATTTATCTGGACGATTTCGGAACGGGCTTTTCCTCTCTCACCTACCTGAAAACCCTGCCGATCGACGCGATAAAAATCGATAAAAGCTTTATTGACGAAATTGTTACGAAAGATGTGGAAAAAGATATTGTTCTCATGATTGTCGGACTTGCGCGCCGGCTGAACATGGAGGTTATTGCCGAAGGTGTGGAAACCGAGGAGCAGCTGAACTGTGTGACGCGGGCCGGATGTCATCTGATTCAGGGATACTTCATCAGCCGGCCCATCTGTCAGAGCGAGGTTCTGCCTCTTCTCGGCCAGCCGAAAAAACAAACCGGAGGCGTCTTTGCCTCCGAAACGGATTAGAATAAACCGTGGCCCGGCCGGGGGAATCCCCAGTCCGGGCTGCTTTTTCAATGACTGTTTTTTCACCCTTAACCAAAACAAGCTTTTTTTATCCGTGCCCTGTGATATAATAAACTGGATAATGATGTTAGGAGGATGATTCCAGTGTTATTTGGAACAGAGATCTTAAAATATCGGGACGAGATTCTGAAAGACCTTGCCGACTTGATTGCGGTGCCCTCCGTTCGCGGAGAAGCGCTGCCGGGCAAACCGTTCGGCGAAGAACCGGCAAGGGCGCTTGCCATGGTTCTCTACAAAGCGCAGAAAATGGGCCTAGCCGTAAAAAATGTGGACAACTACGCGGGTCACGCGGAGTACGGCTCCGGAAACGAAGCCGCCGCGGTGGCCGCCCATGTCGACGTTGTTCCCGCCGGAGAGGGATGGGACAGCGACCCGTTCACCCTGACCAGAAAAGGAAACCTGTACTTCGGGCGGGGCACCGCCGACGACAAAGGCGCGGCCGTGGTCGCTCTTTACTGCCTGAAGGCGCTGAAGGACGCCGGAGTCAAAGGGAACCGCCGTCTTCGCGTCATATTCGGTTCCGGGGAAGAGACCGGCATGGAGGACCTGCACTATTATTTTCAGAAGGAAGAAATGCCCGTCATGGGTTTTACGCCGGATTCGGACTACGGAATCTGCAACCGTGAAAAGGGCATTCTCCGGTTGAATCTTCTCTCCAAAGAGAAGCAGCCGTCGGTCATCAAAGAATTGGAAGCCGGCGTCGTTTACAATGCCGTTCCCGATCATGCCCGGACCATCCTTTCCTGCTCCGGTCAGTCTGCGGACGCTCTGAAAGAAGCCGCGAAAACAGCGCAGGGGGAATTTACATTCAAATCCGTTCCCGACGGACTTCAAATTGTGTCGAAGGGAAAAGCCGCGCACGCCATGCAGCCGCAGTCTGGTTTTAACGCCGCGGCGGCTCTGATCCGTCTGCTCTCGTCCGTGTTTTCACCCGAGGAGCTCGGCGCTTTCTGCTCCTTCCTCGATCAGAGTATCGGGTTTTGTTACGACGGCTCCGGCATCGGCGTGCAGCAAAGCGACGAGCAGTCCGGTCCGCTCACGCTGAATCTGGGGATCCTTCGGCTGGAGAACGGACAGGCAAAAGCCGGAATCGACATCCGCTATCCCGTCACATCCGACGGCGGCCCGATTTTCAGTGAAATCAGCCGCCGTGCGGAAGAAGCAGGCCTTTCCGCCGAACTGCTGGAAGACGGCAAGCCGCTGTACCTGCCGGGGGACAGCAAGCTGATTTCCATCCTTCAGGATTCGTACGCCTGCGTCACGGGAAAACCGGCGGAGCTTTACGCTACGGGCGGCGGCACCTACGCGCGCGCCATGAAAGGCAACGCGGTCGCGTTCGGCCCGTTCTTCCCGGATGAGCCGGACCGCCGGCTGCATAACACCAACGAGAGCATCGACATCGACCGGTTTATGATTCACGCCCAGATCTGTCTGGAAGCGATGTACCGGATGCTGACGGCCTGACGGAGGAAATGATGCCGAAATATACTCATATCACCTTTGAGCAAATTTTAAAAAACGATGAAATCAAGGCCTATATTGAAACCGGAAACAGAAACCTTGGGGAAATCGGATTTACGGAGCATGGGTTTCCCCACGCGAAGAGGTCCGCAAATTATGCCGGGAACATTCTGGAGCAGCTCGGCTTTGACGGCCGCACCTGCGAGCTGGCGCGCATCGCCGGATACATGCACGACATCGGGAACGTGGTAAACCGGTACAACCACGCCCACAGCGGCGCGCTGATGGCCTTTAACATCCTGAACCGGATGAATATGCCGCCGGAAGAAGTCGCCCTGATTTCGGCCGCGATCGGCAACCACGACGAGGGAACGGCCGCGGCGGTCAGCCCGATCGCGGCGGCGCTGATCCTGTCCGACAAGGGGGATGTCCGCCGGACCCGTGTGCGCGACCGCGAGACCGTCACGGCGGATATCCACGACCGCGTCAATTACGCCGTCGAACACGCCGCGACGGAAATCGACGCCGAGCGAAAGACCGTGACTCTGAACATTACCATCGACACCAGCATCTGCCCCGTCATGGAGTATTTTGAAATTTTCATGACCCGCATGGTGCTTTGCCGCCAGGCGGCGCAGTATCTGGGGCTGCAGTTTGAATTGATCATCAACGAAACGCGGCTGCTGTAAACTTTCTTTTACTCCAAAACCACCGCCTGGCAGAAAAGCTGCCGGTAACGCGCTTCAAACAGGGAAAAATCGTAGCGCACCGTGCCACGGGGATCAAGCGGGTCGCTGAACACCGCGTCGTTCCCCGAATGCCCGATCAGGACAAGACAGTGTTCGCGCGCGGGCCAGCGAAAGTACTCCTTCGTCCCCTCCAGATACCATCCGTCGCCCTCATACGGCTCTTTCATGGAAATGGTCGCCCAGACGATGACGGGGATTCCCCTATCGATGTAATCGAACAGGTCTCCGGCCTTTGTCCCGCTCAGATTCACCGCCCGGCGGCTGAGCCCTTCGGAGGAAAAATAGCGGTTCACCGCCTGTGTGACGACCGGAGCGAAACATCCGTATCCGTTTTCAGCCGGACTGCCCGCAAATTTTTTCCATGGGTCCGGTCCGACCACGACGCCGCCCGAACGGCGGGGCAGGCCGCCGATCTGAAAATAATCCGCAAGCTCCGTCTTGGTGATTTCGCAGCCGATGTAATTCAGGACGATTGTCGTCGAAGTGATCTCACACCCGGACGGCTGTTCCGGCATCTGCTGAATGTTTTCCACCGGCAGAATCATCTCCTCTTCCCATTCGGCACTCGTTTCCACGGCGTCCGCGGTGACATGCAGCGCGTTTTGACCGCACCCGGCTGCCGGAACCAGCGCAACGGCCGGAATCAGCAGACAGGCGGAAAAAAGCCCGATGCGGCGTCTGCGCATTTTGATCCCCCCTCACCGATCAATCAGACCGCCCTGTTCAACCATATTGAGCAGCCGCGCGGTTCATGATTTATTTTCGGGCTGACCGGCCAAATCTTTAACAAAAAACCTTCCGCTGAAACCGGCGGAAGGTTTTTTGTTGTCCCTGTTTATTGGGCGGGATCGGCGCCCGGCATTGTAACGACCAGCTCGTTTTCATTCTCCAGCTGGCCGAACGGCACCAGACTGTCGGGAAGCGTTTCACCGTTCAACACGATCCGAACCGGCCCCCCCTGCGCGCCGTTCGGATTTTTCACCGTGATATGCAGCCGTTTTCCTCGATAAAATTTATCAATGGTGAATTCTTTCCAGTCCGACGGAACGGCCGGCTGGATTTGAATGCCTTCCGCCGTGGGACGAAGCCCCAGAATTCCGCGGACGCAGGCGACCATGACGGTGGAAGCCGTGCCGGTCAGCCAATGCACATGCGCCCTGCCCTCGTGAGGGCTTTGGGGCCCCTCGACAAACTGGCCGTGAACATACGGCTCCAGGCGGCGGATTTCCGCCCGGTCGTTTTGTTCGGCGGGGCTGCATTCCCGATAGTACTCATATGCCCGGTTTCCGTGACCCATCAGGGACTCGGCAAGAATCAGCCAGCCCTGGGCCTGCGAAAACACCGAGCCGTTTTCCTTGACGGAGGGCAGAAACAGCCGCATCCGCGCACCGTCAAACGCGTGCTCGCGGTATGGCGGGTCCATGATCACGGCCCCATATTCCGTGTTCAGCCTTTGATGCACCGTTTCAAGAGCAGCCCGCGCCCGTTCTTCGTCCGCACAGCCGCTGATGACCGACCAGGACTGCGGGTTCAGCCACAGGTTGGCCTCGGGGTCATCCCGGGAACCGACCTTCTCCCCGCTTTCTCGGATCCCGCGCAGATAGCGGTCCCCCTGCCAGCACACATCGTTCAGGGTCTTCCGCAGCTTTCGGGACTGTTCCTCAAGCTCCGACACGGTATCGCCGTCTTTCCTGATTCGCGCAAAATCAAGAAGAATCCGCATCGCCTGGTAAAGCTGAAACGCGACAAACACAGACTCTCCCTGTTCGCCCATCCGCAGGCAGTCGTTCCAATCCGCGTACAGGCCGACCGGCAAACCGTGCGCCCCGCCGTGCTCCAGACTGAACCGCACCGCCCGCCGAAGGTGCTCGTAAACATCCGCTTCGCCGTGGTCCGCAAACGGAATCACTTCGTCAAGAAACCGGATGTTTCCGCTCTCGCCGATATACTGGGCAACCGTGGGAAACAGCCATAAAGCGTCGTCTGCGCGGTACGGGTCGTAATCATAGCCCGGTTCGCCCGGAAGCTTCACATGGCCGGGCTCATGATGAAACCCAATGAGAGGCAGACCCGCCCCGCAGGACGTCTGCCCTGAAAACATGAGACGGATACGCTCGAACGCCATCTCCGGCACCAGATGGAGAATTCCCTGAATGTCCTGGACGGTATCGCGGAAGCCAAGGCCGTTGCGAAGACCGCAGTAAGTAAAAGACGCGGCCCGCGACCAGATAAAGGTGATAAAACACTGATAGGCGTTCCAGGTGTTGACCATATGATTGAAATTCTCATCCGGAGTATGTACCGAAAAGCGGCAAAGCTTTTCCTCCCAAAAATCCTTCAGCTCTTCCCACTGTGTCTCGATGCAACGGGGATCCTCATACTCCGAGAGAATCTTATCGGCTTCGGCATCCGGGTGAGCCCCCAGAACAAAACAGAGCTGCCTTTCCTCCCCGGGTTCCAAATCCAGATCGGCCTGCAGCACGCCGGCGGAATTTCCTCCGTAATTCGGAACGTTTCCGCAGTCGCCGCGCTCCACCGCGATCGGATTGGCATAGCTTCTGTAAGGCCCGACAAACTCTTCCCGGTCGCCGCACCAGGAGGAAACCGGCGCGCCCGCGAGGCCGAAAAAGCGTTCCTCCCCATTTGACCCGTCCGCATTTCTGCGGCAGCATTCGTTGTGCAGCTGGAGAATGCGGTTCCGGTGAAAGCATGTGCGGGTAATAAACTGCGTGTACTGCAAATTGACGGCGTCCTGCTCATAATTGCCGTCGTTTGTGAATTCCGCGCAGCCGAACACGGAAACAGCTCTCTTCCGGCCGCCTTCATTCCGGATTTTCAGCCGCCATACCTCGTAAGTTTTGCCGAGCGGAACCAGATAAAGCGTTTCGGTCGAAATACCGGAGTAAGACGACGAAATCACGGTATAGGAAAGTCCGTGGCGGCACTCACTCCGGTATAAATCCAGAGGCTTGCCGACGGGCTGCCAGGAACCGGACCAGTAGTCCCCGCTCTCACGGTCGCGGACATAAATGTACCGCCCCGCCTGATCGGCCGGGACGGAGTTGAAACGGTACCGCAGCAGCCTGCCGTTCGCGCCTGAGCGAACAAAGCTGTAGCCGCCGGCCTGATTGGAAATGATCGCTCCGTATTCAGGCGATCCAAGATAGTTGGCCCACGGCTCCGGCGTATCCGGTTTGGTGATGACATACTCCCTGCAGGTATCGTCGAAGTAACCATATTTCACGGGAAGTCCCCCCTTTTCAATTCGACGGCCACCTTGCTTTTACAGCCGCCTCATCCATTATAAGGGAAGATCTTCCTTCCTACAATATGCCGAATACGAAAATTTACGAAACCTGACGGTTCAGCGGACGTGTTTTCCGTTTCAGCCATTCGAGCGTTTCTCCGGTCAGCAAAGGCGACAGAAGTTGACAGACGCGGCTGTGGTACTCGTCAAGCCACAATATTTCATCCTTGGTCAGCAGCTCCGGCAGAATGGGGGCCGTGTCGATCGGGAAACAGGTCAGAATTTCAAACCGCAGAAAGCGGCCGTACTCGTTTTGCATTGCGTCGGTGACCAGCATCAGGTTTTCCGTCCGGATCCCATGCTTTCCCTCTTCGTAAATGCCCGGCTCATTGGTAATATTCATGCCGCTTTTCAGAACGACGTCGTTCTTCGGCCGGATGCTCTGCGGTCCCTCGTGAACCCCGCCGAACATTCCGACTCCGTGCCCGGTGCCGCAGCGGTAGTCAATGCCGTGTTTTTGAATCTGGCCGCGGCAGACCATGTCGACGCCCCCGCCCGTCGTCCCTTCCAGGAATACGGCCGAAGCCAGAGCGATGTGGGCTTTCAGCACCCAGGTGTAGTGCCTCTTTTCTTCCTCTGTCACAGGTCCCAGGGCGAACGTGCGGGTAATATCGGTCGTCCCCTCCGGGTACTGCCCGCCGCTGTCGATCAGCAGCAATCCTCTTTTTTGCAGCGTTTTACAGGTTTCCGGCTTCGGTGAATAGTGCATCATGGCGGCGTTCTCTTCGTAAGCCGCGATGGTTGCAAAGCTTTCCCCTTTGTTATGCGTCTGGCGAGCTCTCGCTTCCCGCAGGAGGTCGCAAACCGTGCATTCGGTGACCGTCTCGCCCTGCTCCAGCCTTTTTTCCAGGTCGGCGCAGAACTCCGCCATGGCGCAGCCGTCGCGGACATGCGCGATTCTGAAATTCTCTATCTCCGTCCGGTTTTTTACCGCTTTCAAGCGTATGACAAGGTCGGAGCCCTTCTGAATCCGGCAGCTTGGATTTTCCTTCAGGATATGGAACAGTTCATAATTGATGCAGTCCGGATCGACCCGCACGGTTTTCTGTCCGCCGATCTTCTTTAAGTACGGCTCGATTTCGTCATAAGGCCGAACGGTTACCCCGTTCTGTTCCAAATATGCCGCAACCCCCGGCTGAAAGCGGGACGAGTCGATGAAAAGGACCGCGCTGTCCTGAAAGACGGCGGCGTACGACACCGCCATCGGATTATATTCGATATCGGACGCACGGAGATTGCAGAGCCACGCGACGCACTCCAGCTTTGAATAAATCTGGCCGTCCGCACCTTCCTGTTTCAACCCCGCGCGGACCTGCTCCAGCTTCTGCGCGCAGGAAAGGCCCGCGTACTTCTCTCCGTGCAGGTAAACTTCCGTTGCCGGAGGGAGCGGTCGGTTCTTCCAAAGCGGAGTAATCAGGTCCGCGGAACGGACCTGAATCCCCTTTGCGGCAAACTTCTCTTCCATGGATTCCACGTCCGAAGCAGGGAGCATCCGCCCGTCAAAGCCGACCGTGTCGCCCTTTTGAAGAATTCCCAAAAGAAATTCCGGATAGGTCTGCACGCCGCCGACGCCCATGCGGAACAATTCGATTCCGCTGCCGGTAAGCTGGCGCTCCGCCTGAATAAAATATCTGCCGTCCGTCCAAAGCCCGCAGCGTCCGCGCAGAACCGCCAGCGTTCCAGCAGAACCCGTGAAACCCGAAAAATATTTGCGCGCCTGCCAGAAATCCGGCACATATTCCCCCATATGCGGATCAGAGGATGGAATAATATATGCCGAAAGACCGTTTTGAGTCATCTGCTCCCGCAGCGCCGCTATTCTGTCCTGAATTTTCTGCATGTCACAATCGCTTCCCATTTATCAATAATAAAAAAAGTATAGGCTCCGCGGCGCGGTCTGTCAAGAATCCGTTTCCTGCCGCACTTGTTATTTAGTCTGTGGAATGATATAATGAGCCATATGATTCCATGAACGGGAGGGTCTGGATTGAGAATACAGGAATCGGGAGAAAATTACCTTGAAACCATTCTGATTTTAAAAAATCGAAACGGATTTGTCCGTTCCATCGACGTTGCCAACGAACTGGGCTTTACCAAAGCCAGTGTCAGCCGTGCCATGAGCATTTTAAAAGAAGCCGGTCTTCTTGTCATGGAGCAGAACGGAAACCTTGTATTGACCGATTCCGGCGCGAAAAGGGCTGCCGCGGTCTATGAGCGGCATACTCTGATCGCCAAATTTCTGGAGCTGACGCTGGGCGTCGACCATGAGACGGCGGTTCAGGATTCCTGTCGGATTGAACACATCATCAGTGAAAAAAGCTTTCAGCTGATTAAAAAACATGTGGAAGATCACCCGGAAACCGTATGAACCGCCACAGACAGTCTAATGGTATGAAGTCAAGAGGGTAAGTGCAAATGGAACGGATAAAAAAGCCACCATAAACGTACTGGCTGGATAAAAAAGGCAAACCTTTTCAAGCCCTGCCCTTGCAATTTAAAAAACAGGGTAACAATACCATCAGAGTTTAATACTCTTCCGGTGGAATGTACAGGCGGTTGTCTTTCAGCAGCCGAAAGACCAACCGAACCAGTTTTCTGGCAGTTAAAGCGAGTGCGCGTTTATGCTGGAACTTGTTGACCTCTTTGAACTTGAGGTCATAGTAGCGCCGGAACTCCGAGTCGCATCTTCTCATAGAGTTGGCAGCTTCCAGCAGATAGTACCGAAGGAATCGGTTTCCGGACTTGATTAGATGGGTATTCTCAGCCTCATAGTCTCCGGACTGGTGCTGAGACCAAACGAGGCCAGCAAACTTAGCCAGAGAGGCCTGAGACTGAAAGCGGTGAATGTCACCGATCTCAGCAATAATACCCGCTGAATACACCTTACCAATACCGGGGACAGAGGTCAGCGTATTGGGGATGATCTCGAACTGCTGCTCGATAGCCTTGTCCAGCGTCTTGATCTGGCTTTCCAATGCCCGCATGGCAGCGATCGAGACCGACATGGCCTGGTTGACAGAATCGTTCACGGTTTTGGGAAGCCGGTAGGAGCCTTTGGCGGCGGTTTGCACCGCCTTCGCGGTAGCTTCTGGATTGGCAAACCTCCCTCGTCCAGATTTCACGATGAAGTCGGTCAACTCTTTTATGTCGGCGTAAGCCAGTGCATCCACTGTCTCAAATCGTTCCATCAGGGCAATGGTGGTGGCGCTGGTATTTTGGGAAAGGACTTTTTCCTGAGCCAACCCAGAGCACTTGAGAAACAGGTAATTCGCAAAACGCTGCTTTTCCCGCGTTAGGTTCTGGACAGAGAAAAAGCGTGCTCTGGTTAGTGTTTGAAGGGCCTTGTAGCGATAATCGTCCATGTAAACCTCTGAGGCAATTCTGCCGAATCTGAGATGGTCGGCAATCACGAAGGCATCCACGAAATCGTTCTTGGGCAGATCGGAATAGGCTTCCTTGAACTTTCTGACCTGCTTGGGATTGAGAACATGGATCTTCCGTTGAAACCGTCCCAATCTGCCATCTTCCCGGAGCGCATAAACGAGGCAGTCCCCATAGATGGAGGTGGCCTCAAGGCCAATCATCACGTCGCTGAGCTGCATCGCGGTAAGTGCGGACACAATTCTCTCAGACATCAGTTTAGCACCACCACGGTTGTTCTGCACGGAAAAGCTGCTGTGTTTGGCTCCATCCGGCTTCATGAGGTAAGCGACGTTATTTTTGCTGCTCACATCAATGCCAACGTAAAGTGGATTCAAAAATATCACCTCCCCCACAGTGGGATTTTCAAGTCGGCAGGTTTTAAGATACCCATGATAACCGGAGCATCAGCAACCTCGCGTATTAGAATCATTCCGGAAAAGGCCAATGCGATATCCCTCACTGCTAAAAGGGCGGCCTTGCTTCCGGCAAACAGCTAATGAGTTTGCAGCTAACTTCCGGCTCAGGGGAACAGACTATCTGTGAAGCAGCCTTACGGCCCAACAGGAGGAATTAGAGCTTGTCCCTGCCGACTTGACAGCATTATATCACGGGCATCTCAAAGCCTGCCGGTATTCTATTTTTGGGGCGTTTTCGCCCTACAAAACTTATTATACGAGGAGGATTCCCCATGAGCTATCGCTCTTTGCGCTGCCCGCACTGCGGCAGGGAGCTGCAGGTTCCGGAAGACGCCGAAAAAATCGTCTGCATGTTCTGCGCGCAGCCGATCGAGCTGAACTTAGCGCCCGGCCCGTCCGTCCGTCTGGGCGAGGCGGTCCGGCTGCTTCCGCCTGAGACCTTTTCCACCGTCATCCGCTTTGACGGGCTGAACGCGAAAAACTATCCCGGCAAGTTTGAGTCTTATCGGGATGCGCTTGGTCCCGCCCTTCAGGCTTATCTGAAGGAAGAAGCGGCCTACGGCGAAGAAGCCGCCGAGTTTTTTTCCGACGCCCTGATCGACGGCTTCGAACAAAAAGGGAAAACCATCCGGCAAACCGCCGCAAACGCGTTCGATCTTCGCATCTCTATCACTTCGCTCACGATTCCCGCCATACTTGATTTAAACACGCCCGCCGCGGACCGGCTGGCGGATCTTTTCCTGAAAAAGTGGAACTCCGCCCATAAAAAGCCGCTCGGCAAAGCCACCTTCTCCACCATTCAGAGCGGATTCCGCAGCAAGCTCTGTTTTATCACGACGGCTGTCTGCACCGAACTCGGCAAAGGCGACGACTGCGAAGAATTGCAGATTTTGCGCCGTTTTCGAGACGAATACCTGTTAAAGTCCCCCGGGGGAACGGCAAAGATCAGCGAATATTACCTGCTCGCTCCCTTCATCGTCGGCGCGGTGGAAGCCTCCGGCAGATCGAAGCCGGAGTGGAACCGGGTTTACCGGAAGCATCTCCTGCCCTGCCTCTCCGCGCTGAAAAAGGACCGGCCCCGGCAATGCGAACAGCTTTATGAAAATATGATGTCCGAGCTTGAGACAAAATGGCTTAAAGGGACTGTTGCAAAATAGCCTCGACGAAAAATATTGCACAAAAAATGCGCCTTGATTGGGCTTCGGCAGCCGCTTCAAGACGCACTTTCTTGCTTTTGGAGCTATTCCTTTGTGCAATTTGCTATCGCAAATTCATTTTGCAACAGCCCCTTTTTAATGTTCATTTTGCTGTGTCAAGTGGTTTCTTCCCAGTCGACAACTTCCTTAACAGCCGGATGCCGCGCTTCATCCATGAGTTTCAGCATCTCAAGCGCACTGCGGAAATTCTTCGTTTTTTCTTTTTCGACCCAGGTAATGCTGCCCTGCCAGGATGCGTTCTGCCGGAATTTAATATGCACCAGAAAAGTAGCCCTGTCCTGCTGTAATGCCGTATCGATCTCCGATTCCATGAAGTTCTCCACCTTTCTGACAAACGTTTTCGAGTACTTGGATTCAAAACTCCGGCTTTTAAACGACGCCTGCGGAAACTGCATACTGTCGCACAGACGATCCATCGCAAGGAGGAGTTCGGTTTCGCTGTTAAAGTTATAGACCTTTCGGTAAAAGCCGCTGTAAAGGCGTCCGGTCAGTTTGCTGTCCTGAGCACTGTCCAGAGAAACTAAAATCTGCGCAGGTGAAAGTTTTTCTTTTCTGTTTGTCATTAACATTTCTTTCACTTTCCATATTTTCCGTTTTTTTCATTATATCTGATTTCGGTTCGCTCATGGGCGCTGATTTTCGCTTAAAATCTCTTCCTGGATGAAATCCGGAAAGAAGAGCCAGATTTTCCTACAGACTTCCACCATTCTTTCGGTCTCTCGCTTTCGGAACGCGATTATGAATCCAACGCACGAAGAGTCGTCCGTTTTAAAAGGTAAAAGAGCAGTATGCTCGCCATCAGAGAAATCCCCTCCGCAATGGGAAAAGCATACCATACCGCTTCCAGCCCGATCTTAGACAAAAGGTACGCGCAGGGCAACAGCACGCCAATCTGTCTCAGAAGCGAAATGGTCAGGCTTTTGATTCCGTCTCCAACCGCCTGAAAAGTCGTGGAAAAGACAATACCGAACGCAGCGGGCAAAAAGCAAAGCGATATGGTGCGCAGCGCAGGTACTCCGATTTCAAGCATTCTGTCGGACGCGTTGAAAATCAGCAGGAGCTTGTCTGTAAACAGCCAGAATCCGGCCACCCCGACCGCCATGATAGCCGCCGCAATGATGCAGCCGATTTTGACGGCGCTGAGCAGTCGGCCCTTGTTTTTTGCTCCGTAGTTATACCCCATCACGGGCATCAGCCCCTGATTCAAACCGAAAACCGGCATAAAAACAAACGACTGCAGCTTAAAATATGCACCAAAAACCGCAACCGCAGTCTCGGTAAATCCGATCAGGATTGCATTCATACCGACCACCATCGCAGAGCCGGTGGACTGCATCACAATAGCAGGCAGCCCGACCGCGTAAATATTCCGGATGACGTTCCAGCTGACATGAAACCCCCTGAATTCAATTCTGACTTCATGCTCCCGGAAAAAAAGCACCAGCAGTCCGACGCACATCGAAAGAATCTGCGCAATCACGGTCGCAATCGCCGCTCCCTTCACGCCGTATGCGGGCACGCCGAACAGTCCGAAAATAAAAACCGGATCCAGCAGCATATTGCCGACGGCGCCAACCAGCTGAAAAAGCATTGGAAACACCATATTGCCGGTCGCCTGCAGAATTTTTTCAATATTGATTTCAATACAGGCCCCAAAAGAATATACGCAGACAATATTCATGTATACGGACCCCATGCTGACAATTTCGGGGTCTGAAGTAAAAGCGCGGAGAAACGGTTCGGATAAAAACAGGCCGACAAACAGAAAAAGCAGACCGTTCGCGAATCCAAGCAGCAGGCCGTGCGTTGCAGCCCGGTCCGCCTCTTCTCTGCGGTTTTCCCCCAGCCGGCGCGCAATCAGCGAATTCAGTCCGACTCCGGTGCCCACCGCAAGCGCGATCAGGAGCGTCTGAACTGGAAAAACCAGCGATACGGCAGTCAGCGCATTTTCGCTGATCTGCGCGACAAAATAACTGTCGACTATGTTGTATAATGCTTGAACCATCATGGACAGGATTGCCGGAACGGACATTGAAATGATCAAGGGAAAAACGGGCATGGCGCCCATTTTATTCTGTCTAGTTTCTTCCAAGTGAATTGCCCTCCTTTAAGTATCTTTTATTGTATCTGATTCCGGCAAAACTTACAACTAGATAAAAAAATAAGGTTTCGGAAAATCGGCTCCGCCGTTAGTCCGGCAAATAAAGAACGGGCGGCAGCTGTTTCCTGAAAGATCAAAACGGACTTGCAACAATCCGGGGCCGTCCCGCATATACTGTCTGTACACGATTCCAAGGGGGCGAATACCATGTTTGGCGCATTTTTGGGGCTTGCACTATCCGGCTTCCTTTTTCTGGTGCTTCACGTTACCGGCTCCGGTTCTTTTCCCCGTCCGTTAACAGCGCAGGAAGAAAAGGATTGCCTGGAAAAAATGAAGAAAGGGGATCAAAAAGCAAAAGCGAAGCTGATCGAACACAACCTACGGCTGGTTGCCCACATCATCAAAAAGTATTACTCCAGTTCCAGCGAACAGGACGATCTGATTTCCATCGGCACGATCGGGCTGATCAAGGCAGTCAACACATTCGACAGTTCCAAGGGCATTCGTCTTTCCAGCTATGCCGCAAGATGTATTGAAAATGAAGTGCTGATGTATTTTCGTTCCTCCAAAAAAAGCGCGCAGGATATTTCCATCAACGAGCCGATCGACACGGACAAAGACGGCAACACCTTGACGCTGATCGATATTATGGCAACGGAGGACAATATCATTGACAACCTGGACTATAAGATGAAATCCGAACAGCTGAAAAAATACATAGACAATGTTCTCACTCCCCGTGAAAGAACCATTATCAGATTGCGGTACGGCCTGGACGGCATCGATCCGCTGACTCAGAGGGAGGTCGCGCAAAGGCTTGGCATTTCCCGTTCCTATGTATCGCAGCGCGCCTAATGTAAGCGCTCGATATTCTGGTCTGTTCTAGTCTCTTGCTTTAGATTAGCGCAAGACCCGCATTGGAAAGATAATGTAATAAGGCCCGATTGACTGGTGCGTAGTTGGAATGTGATATACAAAAGCAGTCCGTTTCCAAGAGAGACGGACTGCTTAAAATGGCATTGAATTTCAATTGGTCACCTTAATACTGAAAAAATCATGAAAGTCAGGTCCGTTGTGAACAGTTGAACCATGAGAAGGACTTTATTATGGAATACTTGCAATACTCTTGCCAAATTGAAAGTTGAACGCTATCGAAAGCGTGGGGCCATATTTATTATTTTCAATGGCGTTGATCGTTTGTCTTGAAACATTGCGCATCTTCGCCAGCTCTTCTTGTAATATGTCCTTTTCTTTTCTGTAATGCCTTATGTTGTTTTTCATTTACGAATCGGTTTATCTATATAGATTAATGTTTAGCGGAATTGACATGGCAGCCAATAAGTGATAGGATAAAGAAAACAAAATATGTTGCGGGGGAACTCTTATGAGTTGAGAAGGTTAAAACCTGACCCTTTGAACCTGTCAGTTAACACTGGCGTAGGGAAGCAATTCATTATACGGAACAATGAATAAGTGCTTTTCTTACAGAAGGAGGGCACTTTTTTATTCTATAAAACCGAATACGTTGCGGGGGGACTCAAACGGATGCTGTCCGCACGAGTTGAGAAGGTAAAATCTGACCCTTTGAACCTGTTAGTCAATACTGACGTAGGGAAGCAAATCGACGTGATATAAGGATGCTTGCTGAACTCAGCAGGCATCCTTGTTTATTCAGAAAGGTAAGTGAGAAGCATGCCGTTGAGAAGATCACGAAAATGGGTGCGATCGCGGCGTACGCCGGCCGACATCGCCAAAGGCTTGAAAGGTGCCCGCGAAGCCGGCTACCGCTTGAGTGAAGCCCGCCGAAAGCTTGGTTGGGAGGAAACATTCCGGCTTTTCCTCGATGGGGAAAAAACAAAGGCATATTACAAAAGCGTTCCGCCGGAGGATCAGCACAGCTGTTCCATAGCGGAAAAATGTGCGCACTGCTCACTATGAACCGGATGCTGGACGGGCTGGATGCGGAACTGAACTCCGCAGAGAAAAAGTAAAAGAAAAAAAAAGAATAAATGGGTGCCTGTCTGTGGGTAACAGACTGAATTGCGGGTTGACCGCAGGGCTGAGATTATACCATAAAACTTGATCTGGGTAATACCAGCGGAAGGAAGAATAGGAAATGATCAGTAAGGAGAACATTCAAAACCGGATGATTCAGGCGGTGGAAACCGTAAAGCGGACGAATCCTATGGCAGGATCAATCACCAATTCTGTGACGATCAATTTTGTAGCCAATGCTCAGCTTGCAGTCGGCGGCTCAGCCGCTATGGTCTACCTGCCCGATGAGGGTGAATCTCTGGCGAAAGCCGGCGCAGCTACCTACATAAACGTCGGTACCCTTTTGCCGGTTTATGAGCAGACTTTACCCCGCACAGCCAAAGTCCTGCACGATCTGAGTAAGCCATGGGTTCTGGACCCGGTCGCGGCCGGTTTCGGCTTGCTTAGGACGGAACTGCTCAGACAATATAAAGAGTATAAGCCCAGCGTGATCAGAGGGAACGCTTCGGAAATTATCGCATTGGCCGGTTTGTGGGGATTGGACGGCAGTTCGGAGGAATCCCATGTCCGCGGTGTCGATTCTACGGATTCGGTAATTGCCGCAAGGGCGGCGGCTGTCGCGCTGGCCGGGTGGACAGGCGGAGCTGTGGCCGTATCGGGCAAGACGGATTTGATCACCGACGGTTCCGTCATAGCCTTCTCTCAGGGAGGGTCGCACTTTATGGAAAAAATCACCGGGTCGGGCTGTTCCCTGGGTGGAGTCGTCGCGGTCTATGCAACGGCCGCCTCACCGTTTATTGCAGCGCTTACTGCTTCCTCCGTGTACAATTTAGCGGGGAGCCGTGCTGAAAATGAAGTGGACGGTCCCGGAAGTTTTCAGACTCGGTTCCTCGACGAACTGTATAAAGCAACCGCAGTGGAAATTGCCAACAACCCGTTTGAAATTGAGGAGGTTTAATCTATGAATGCACTGATTGCAGTCGCAATCGCGCCCTGCGGCATAGGTGACGAGCTCGCGCCCGAAGTAGCCGAAGTCGTGAAAGTAATTCGTGAGTCAGGCTTACCGAATCATACGACGTCCATGTTTACAGAGATCGAAGGCGAGTGGGATGAAGTGATGAAGGTTGTAAAAGACGCAACCTTCGTGCTTGCCGGCAAAGGTATCCGCACGGAAGTTGTTCTGAAAGCCGATATACGTCCCGGTTTTACAGACATGATGAATACCAAGGTCGATAAAGTCAACGGTATTTTGGGAGGACAAAATGAGCGTCAGAAATAAATTGGACATTTCAGCATACTTTGTCGTGGGGCCTGAGAATACGAAAGGCCGGCCCGTTGTGCCGATCATTCAGGATGCGGTTGAGGGCGGCTTCACATGCCTGCAGATCCGTTCAAAAACCGTCTCGGCACGCGAGCTGATTCAGCTAACCCATCGGGCTTCCGAGGTGATCGCGCAAGCCGGTAAGTCGGATACGGTAGCACTGCTGGTGGACGACCGTCTTGACGTTGTCCTGGCGGCGAGAAAACAAGGGATAAAAGTGGATGGAATCCACGTTGGGCAGTCCGATATCCCGGTGGAAGTCTGCCGGGAATACCTGGGCGACGATTCCATCGTTGGTTTATCAGCCCGAACGCATGAATTATTTGAGTACATCAAAACGGCGGATGTCAGTCAAATTGATTATTTTGGCGCCGGACCGCTGCATGAAACAAAGACAAAACCGGACTGCGGGCTCAATTTGGATGGGAAAGTGATCACCAGAAGTTTCGACGATATTGCAAAGCTTGCCAAACTCAGCCCGATTCCCGTCGTAGTCGGCGGAGGTGTTAAGCTTGCTGATATACCTCAGCTTGCTGAAACCGGAGTCGATGGTTTTTTCGTGGTATCCGCAGTGTCTGAAGCCGACAATCCAAAGTTAGAAGCCGCCAAGCTGGTTGATACCTGGAAGTCCCATACACCCCTAAAGAGGTGATACGCAGCAAAAGCCGCTGATCCATCCTATCACAAACTACGTTGCGGTCAGCTTCAACATCACGCCGGCCATCGGAGCATTCCCGGTCATGGCCGACGATATCGGAAACGTGGAGGCCATCGCTTCGATTTCCCAGGCTATATTTTTTAGAAACGAGATAACATTAATTTTTTCATTGCAAATGCGGAAGGCGTCGGACGCTGAATTTTAAAGCCGCGATTTTTGACCTGGACGGGACGCTGATCGATTCCATGGGCGCATGGAGAAATTGATATTGATTTTTTGGAGAAACGTAATCTGCCTATGCCTGGAACTCCTTTTTTGAATGTCTCGACACCATTCCTTTTAAAGGAGTCCCAATGACTTTCTATACTTTCGCGAATTTGCGAACTTTATTGTACTCTATCGGTACTGTTTCTAACAATACTGCAAAATAACCTATAGAAGATTGATTTTTGAAAAGTCGATATCACCGTTTTCTTTCAGCAGGGACTTTTCGCAGTGTACCGCTTCGACTTTCCCGATAAACATTTCGTGGGACCCGGTCATGATGGAATCGACAACCGAGCACTCGATGTTGACTGGGCAGTCCTCCAAAATCGGGGCGTTAACTTTTTCGCCTTCCGCGACGGCCGCGCCGCATTTCGCCAGTTTATCCTCGTCCCGCCCGCTGTGACTGCCGAGGTAATCAAACATTTCCTTCTGCTCCACGCCGACGAGATTGACAACAAAGCACTTCGTTTCCTTGACCATATGGTAGGAATACCTAGATGGGACGATCCCGACCATCACCATTGGTGGGGCATAACTGCAGTTTCCGCAGTAAGCCACGGCAAGCGCATTGTTTTTTCCGTCCGCTCCCCGGCATGACACAAGGATTTTCGGCGCGGGCTGAAGGCAGGATTTCATGTTTGCATTTGCTTTTTTCATTGTAAAAGACTCCTTTTTAATATTTTAAACAGCTGAGGTAAATATGCTTTCGCGCAGCTTGCTCATCGGGT
The DNA here is from genome assembly GCF_014303955.1 of Caproicibacter fermentans. Taxonomy (NCBI): domain Bacteria; kingdom Bacillati; phylum Bacillota; class Clostridia; order Eubacteriales; family Acutalibacteraceae; genus Caproicibacter; species Caproicibacter fermentans. The sequence goes on from NZ_CP060286.1 coordinate 1,670,587, forward strand.
TCTGCGTTGCTAAAGTAAGATATTATTGGCACGGCTAAATCCCCCCTATCGGCTTTCCAAGCATATATCATCAACGCACATTCGATCCTTTTTTCTGCAAGGTACAACTGAGGTCGTTTGGCTGATCAATACTTCCGTTTTTTTAATCGCGCAAATTTCAATTAACCCTATACCGTGCAAAGGTTTTTCTTTTGAATATTCAGGTTTTTAAAATAATGAATCGTACTTTGCAGACACTGAGGTTTCTCATTTTTTAAATGCTTGGACTTTTTCCGGACCCACGGAAGTTTGTGCTTATATAGCGCCCTGATACCCGTCCCTGCCAATATAATCATCGATTTTAAACGGATCAATTAAGCCCCTGTTACGCATAAATGACGCTCTTTCCAGTCGGACAGGAAGGCATAAACATTGATGGGATGGAAGCTGAATTTACTTTTCGGAGCCATGACGCCAGCAATTTCTTCTGCAAAATTTATTTTTGCAGTTTTGTCTGCATACGACCCTATTAGAACCGCATTCCGGGCAGGAGTATTTTCCGTTTTTGATGGATTCCAGATTCTCATAACTTTCCATCCATTCTTTACCGCAATCCAGACACTGAACCGGACAAATGTTTCTGGTGAAATTCCCGCCTTCTATATGAATCGTTTTTCCGTTTATCAGACTGTCAGCGATTTTTTCTCTCGCTGACAAAAGAATGCGCTGAAAGGTTGGACGGGAAACTTGCATTTTTTCAGCACACTCTGTCTGCTCAAGTCCTTCAAGATCTTTCAGGCGGATAGCCTCCAGTTCTTCAAGTTTTAATATGTTATCCGGGATATCATCCAGATTTTTATCCGAAGGAATAAAATAGGGTATAGTAGGTATATTTTCAATTTTTCTCCATTTTGTGGGCCTTGCCAAAATATCAGCTCCGTTTCATCTTTCTCACCTTAGATACTTTCAGTATGCTTAAAAACATATTCGTTTAAACAAACGCCAAGCTTTTGGGAAATCATCTCGCATTTTGCTTTTAAGAGAAAGAAAATCGGTTTACCACAACCCGAAAGGGCTTCAAAATTCCCCTGTCCCTTGCTTATTATAATATCTGCGCATTCAAAAGTATGTAAAAACTCCTCGCTGCAGTCTTCCAGAACAGCCCCTGGCGCGCTGCATCCGGTCGAAATAATCTTTGTATAATCAGCCAGACCGGAAGCATAAGCATCTTCGACTGTCGCATCGTTAATGACCGGCTCGCTTCTAACTGCATAGGTAGTGTCAAGAGGAAAAAGACGCTCGGCCAACACACGGTCAAAAACAGTCTCCCCCGCGTTATCGCCAATAATCAGCAGGCTTTTAGCGGTTTTCAGCTTGTCTTGAAAATGTCCGAGATCACATATTGAAAAATCTTTTCGCAGTTCTTCTTCGATACATTCCATCATTCTCCCATTATTGTTGATTGCCGAATCTATAATATTCCCGGTGGCTGCAATTTTAAGTGCCCAATAAAGACTATTCTGTTTGCTCTTTAAAAAGCCAAGAAGATCAGGCAATATTTTTTTTGCTGCATTGATGTCTCTTTTTTTAATTTCCGCATAAGGGTCTTTTACACAAGTGTGTTTTTTTACCGCCCGGTGGATTGCTTTACACAAGTCAGGCGAGGATTTATATTCTTTATAATGTAATAGAATCCGAATGGAATCTTCCATTATCTTTTCCTGTAAATCAGTCTGATCCGTTGCCAAGCGGGATGCTTCCAGCGCTTGCCGCAACATGCAGGGAAGGCAGTCAAGTAATATTTCCATTGAATCCCTCTTATTTATAATTTATTTTTATAGTAACTATCCGATAAATAAATCGCGCCTAAGGGATTATGCGCTAAAATCCTGTCCTTTACAGCGAATACGGTAATTGGAGCATCGGAGTATTTGATAAACAAGGAATCATGCCCGACACACAGGCCCAACATAATGTTTAATTCTGTTTTAGATTTATTTAGAAAAACCGCTTGCCCAATCGGATTGCACATTGGTTCATAAGTCCCCGGGCGATTCTTTTGGGAATCCTGAATGCCCAAAAACTCTTTTGGAACGCTTCCGTTTTTACAGATTACGGAGAATACTTCAAAGCCATGATTTTTTAGGATGGAGCAGAAAATCTGCGCTTCTTTGCTGAGCCCAATGCAAAAAGCGATTCCTAATCTGTGAAATTGACATCTTTGCGCAAAATCAATAATTTCTTCCAATCTTGTTTTTTTACAGTATCCTTCTGATTCTACCAAAGCGGAGTTATACGCAAGCTTCGCGATTTCCGGCTCTTGATACTTTTTCTTGATGTTCTCAATCTCATTTGTTTCCCGACAAGGGCAATTTTGAGGGGCGTTCTCTAAATCTCCGGTTCTGCAAGAATGTTTTTGACAAAATGCGCACGTATCCATATTTGTTCTTCCTTTTTATACAGTAAAAATGGGATAAACCATATTTACATTATGTTAGCCCAATGGTAAACATATGTCTATGAAGACTATCGTTTATCACTTATTTCGGATATTCTTTCTGTAAAACTTTTTCCCTCATAAGAAAATTCAAGCAGTTTGCCTTGTTTCACCATACCCAATCCGCTTTCATTAAATCGTTCTTTCCATCATCCATCCATAGAAGCGACGCATTTGTGATGACGGCTATTTTGACATGAATTTGTTTCAGCAGGTTAATCTCAGTTCCCAGATTAATGTCGAGAGTGGGCTCCCCATCGGGAACAAAAGAAAAATAATCGGCGTGCCTATTTTGGCTGTTAAGTTGTTTCATCTTTAGTTCTGCTTCGTGAAAATACACTTCGGTCTGTAAAATATCTGTCTAACAGCCCGCATTTTATCTGTTCTTCCGAGCTGACAGTAAATACAGGAATAGAGCAGATCTTCGGCGGGATATTATTGATGCCAATGCTCTGGCCCAGACGTCTTGACGGTACAGGTCCATATACGATCATTTACGATTAAACCCCCGGTAAATCACTTTGTTTTATAATTGTACCAGGTATCATCTTATCTATAAATAATATTCCGTCAAGATGATCAATCTCATGGCAAAGAGCACGCGCCAGCAGCCCTGAGCCCTCCAAATCATACGGCCTTCCGTTTTCGTCAAGCGCTTTAACAATAACTCTTTCAGGGCGTTTTACCTTGCCGTAAATGCCTGGAACACTCAGACAGCCTTCTATTTCCTGTTGTTCACCTAGCGCTTTAACTATTACGGGATTAATGAGTTTAATAAGTCCATTTCCATCGTCTATGACTATAACTCTGCGCAAAACACCTACCTGGGGAGCCGCTAATCCGGCACCATTAGAATGATACATGGTTTCAGCCATATCTTCAAGCAAGGTTCGTGTTCTGAAATCGACTTTTTCAACAATTCTTGCTTTTTTTCGTAAAATATCATCTTTCTGATCATTCATAATATTTCGCAGAGCCATAGATATCTACCCTTTTCATAAAATCGACTTACGCGAAAAAGGCAGGGAAAACCTGCCTTTTCTGATAAATAAAAAACTATTTGGTATCTTCAGTTCCAAGAAGGCGCTTTTTATGGACACATTTAAATACCCAAATACGAAAATCAACTTGAACAGGTACATACGATACTTATTAGTCTATACCCATGATTATATTAGTACTATTATAAGCATATGTCAATAACTATATGCAAGAAATGAGTTTGTATGTGGTCAAAATAAATTTTGGTAACGCGACAGCGTCATCCGAAAAACCGGACATCACAGTCAGCTCCTCATCTAAAGTTTCGACTGAAAAGCCAATCATCGCCGTGACAATCGTTCCGGAGCAGACTTTTGTTAAAGCGGTTTGCGGAGATTTGGCTGAAGTGATTACTATGGTTCCTCCCGGAAACAGTCCTGAATACTATGAACCCACCCCGGAAGAAATGAAAAAGTTGGAAAGCCTTGAAAATCGTCGGATTTCCGAGCTGTCCGGCGGTGAATTTCAACGGATGCTGATTGCGCGTGCGCTGGCTGTAAATCCAAAGCTTCTGCTTTTAGACGAACCAACCGCCAGTGTGGACGCTGCTTCACGAGATCAAATATATACTCTGCTGGCGGAATGAAATAAAAGTATGACCATTATACTTGTCACGCACGATCTGTTTGCCATTTCCTCTCATGTTCACAGGCTGGCCTGTCTTATGAGTTTAAACGTCTAAGTCACAAGCATTATTTATTTTGTCTCGGGTGCAATAAAGTTCTGGCAATAAACCGTTGCCCTTTGGGTAATTATGAAGAATCCCTTGCAAAAGAAACAAACTATATTATTTCAGGGCATAAACTGGACATCTACGGCTACTGTCCAAAATGCCGGGAAAAGTATGCGCATAAGGAGGAAACGTGCGTAAAAAAGCGACAACGGCATGGCTGGGATCAAAGCTGAAATCCGACGGCCTGATAACAGCGTGAAAGAACCCTTTTTATTCTAATTGCTATATTAGCCGGGCTTGGCCCCTGCTAATTGAGTTTATTACCCAAACCATATTTAGCACTTTGCGTGTCTTATCATGTGCTGTACGGGAGAAGGCGTATAGAACGCTTTCTTTTTTTATAGAATAGTTGTTGACATATGCCCATAATAGAGTTATTATAATTATGGGCATAGGCTTATAACTAATTATGACAGGTGAAAATTAAAGGAGATGGTTTTATGGCGGCAAAGGTAAATGAAAAATGCGTTGGTTGCGGAAGCTGTGAAAGCGCTTGTCCAGTGGAAGCGATAAAAGTTGAGAACGGCAAGGCGAAAGTAAGCGACGACTGCATTGAATGCGGAGCGTGCGTCAGCGAATGCCCGGTAGAAGCAATCAGCATATAATCGAGGTGCCAAGCGGCGCTTATCTGGCTTATCGCTGGTTTAATCGCAACAAAATAAGATAGGTTAAAATGTTGGAAATCAGGAAGGAGAATTTACTATGCCAAGAGGAGACGGAACGGGCCCGATGGGAATGGGGCCTATGACGGGACGTGGAACAGGCTATTGCAGAGGATTTGCAACGCCGGGTTACGCAAATCCGGTTCGATTCACGGGAGGATTTGGATGCGGTTTCGGACGCGGATTTCGCAGGATGTTCTATGCGACCGGAATGCCCGGATGGGCACGCTACGGATATTCCGCATACAAGGGAACAAACGCAGCCGCATTTGATGAGAAAACAAATCTAACCAATCAGGCTGAATTTTTGGAAAATCAACTTCAGCAGGTAAAGAAACGGCTTTCCAGCCTGAACGGAGAAGCCGAATAACTTTCGGTTAACATTGACGCAACGGTCTGGTATTATTACTATTGGAACTGTTGATGTTGATATGTTTTTGACATGTTCACCATCCGGTCAGATTTCTTAATGTAGAAAGAAACGCCTTTTATATCATTACAACAAACACCCCTTGCATCTCTGAATTACAGATTGCAAGGGGTGTTCTTAGATAATAAACCTTACCCGGATTGCGAGAAAAAACAGTCAATTCAAAACGGCAGGCAAAACAAACGAGCACGTTTCCACATACCAGATGCCTCAGATTTTGATTCATATTTGCGTAAGCCCGGCCCATGCACAACAGCACATTTTAAAAAGCGTTTACACGGTACCAGATTAAATAAGTGATATCAGCTGTTAAAAAGCACTGGATTCCGGTGCTTTTTCTTTTATGGACACGCAGAAAAATTTCCGCCTGCGCATATCTATAAAACATAGTTCTGAAGGAGGTGTTTGACATGAGCGCCCATAACATATCTGTGGATTGCCGTTATACGCAGGGTGGGGAGGACTTTCGGATTTTGCTGTTCCAATCGTTCCGCTTTTTTCTCGAAAGAGAGCTTAAAAATAACAATTTCAGACTTGCTTTCTCAAAAGCGGCCCGCCTATAATGTCCATGATGAATGGTTGCTTATTTGCGGAGGTATGACATGTACCTGGAAATAAGCAACCCCGGTGGATTATCATGCGGGACTGTACATCAGACTTTCAAAGGAGGATGAAAGAGAAGGACAATCCGAAAGCGTAACCAATCAGCTGTCCCTGCTTACCGCTTTCGCGAAAGAGCACAAACTGTGCGTGTTTGATACCTATATCGATGATGACGATATAATAGGGCTTAATCAGAAAACCTTGAAAAAAGAGGTTTTACCGATTAAGCCCTATTTTTTTATCCCCTATTTACTCTTTACCCAAGAAAGGAGAACGCCGATGGCGAAAATCATTGCAGTAGTCAACGAGAAGGGCGGCGTGGGCAAGACAGCCACGGCCACCACGCTTGCCTATCTCCTGTCCAAAAGAGGCCACCGTACCGCCTTGATCGACTTTGACGGTCAGGGCCATTCAAGCATTATCTCCGGAGTCCAGAACACCAACAAACTGGAGATCACCATCAACACCCTGCTCCGCAGGCTAATTGAGGACCAGCCGTTGCCTGCCCCTGAAAGCTACATCATTCAGACAGCAAGCGGCGTTGACTTGGTTCCTTCCAACACGCAGCTCTTTACCCTGGAACGCAATCTTTGCAACGTGGATTTCAGAGAGCGAATTCTAAGCCAGTACGTTGACACCATCAAGGACAATTACGATTATATCATCATCGACTGTATGCCGCAAATGGGTAAGCCGATGATCAATGTCATGATGTGTGCCGACAGCATCATCATTCCTACACAAGCGGAGCTTCTGTCCGCCCAAGGGCTTGCAGAACTGTTAAAGCACTATCAGGCCATTCAGAAAAACAGCAATCACCACTTGCGTATTGAGGGCATCCTGATTACCATGGATTCCCCCAACACCATTTTGTCCGCACAGGTCAATGAACTGATCCAGCGTGGTTTTGCGGACCGGGTCCCCATTTTCAAAACCCACATTCCACGGTCCATCAAGGTGGCGGAATCCGTGCTGTACCATCAGACTATCTGTGAGTTTATGCCGGAAAATCCGGCCGCCATCGCCTATGAACGGTTTACGGACGAGCTGCTTTCCGAATCTCACACCAAAACTGCGGAAAGGAGCGCGTAAATTATGACAACACCGAAGCCGAAAGCCCCGCTGATCAATTTTGATGATATGCTGGGGATCGAACCGAAACAGGATACCGCCCCTGCTCCTGTGCAGGGCGGTATCCTGGAAATGGACTTCAACCTGATGGAGCCTTTCCCTAAACACCTGTTCAAACTCTATGAAGGCCAGCAGCTTGCCGACATGGTGGACAGCGTTCGTCAGTTCGGCATTCTGCTTCCCATTATCCTCTGGCATACGGAGGACGGACGGTATATTATTCTAAGCGGGCATAACCGTAAAAACGCCGCCCAGCTTGCGGGACTGACCAAAGGACCCGTTATCATCCGTGAAAACCTGACCCTACAGGAAGCCGTACTGATCGTCACCGAAACCAATTTGCGGCAGCGTTCCTTCTCCGATATGAGCCATTCTGAACGCGCCTACTGCCTCGCCCAGCATTATGAGGCTATGAAATGTCAGGGTAAGCGGAACGACCTTTTACAAGAGATTGAAGCCCTCATGAACCCGCATGGTATAAGCGAAAATGGAACTTTGGCTGAACCTCAGCACAGGTTGAAAAGCAGAGAAAAACTTGGACAAAATTACGGGCTTTCACGGGACAAGGTAGCGAAATACATCCGTATTTCAAACTTAATTGAACCGCTCATTTCGCGGGTTGACAAGGAGGAAATTCCATTTCTCGCTGCCTATGACCTTTCCTTTGTGGAGGACAGCGCAAAACAACAGCAGATTGCCGACCTCATGGAATCCGACAGCTATAAGGTGGATATGAAAAAGGCGGAGCTGTTCCACAGCTACTATGAAACCGGAAAGTTGAACGACACCGCCATCGTGCAAATCCTGTCAGGTGAGAAAACCCGAAAGCCCAAAAGCAACAAGCCGCAGCCGGTCAAAATCAAGCCTGCCGTCATTTTCAAGTATTTTACCCCACAGCAGAGCCGACAGGAAATTGAGGAAACCATCGACAAGGCGCTGGCGCTGTACTTTGAAAATCTGAATCAGAACAAGGAGGCGGCATCTTGAGTAAGGCAACCCTTCTTGCCGACATATATAAAAAGTCGGTGCAGGAATATACGAAAAACCCTGCGGAATGGAAAGGTTTGCTGTCCTGCGTGGCAAGATTCTATAAGCGCTCTTTTGACAACGCTGTACTGATTTATGCACAACGCCCCGACGCAACTCAGCTTGCCACCTATGACGAATGGCACGATGAGCGGATCAAGCGGAATATCAACGGCGGAGCAAAGGGTGTCGCCGTCATTGATATGTCGAATCCCAAGGTCAGTCTGAAACACCTGTTTGACCTCATGGATACCAACGGCGACGAAAAGAGCTTTAAGAAGGTTCTGAGCTACCTGTGGGAGTTGGAGGATCAGTATAAGCCCAGTCTGCTGATTAAATTCCATGAGAAATACAACACTCCCACCTCCGGCATCGAGGTTTGCCTGTATAAGCTCATTCAGAGACGGGTAAGGGAATTCCTGCCGAAGTACATGGAAAACTTCAAGGTGCGGGATGAAAGCAGTATGCTGTACGATCTTCCCCTTGAAGCGGTAAAGGCGGAGTTTACGGAACTTGTCACCGACAGCGTAGCCTACACCGTATTTCAGAAATGCGGATTGTCTACGGAACTGTTTGAAGAAAATTCGTTTACGAACATCAGCCATTTTAACAGCCTGGAACTTTTTATGGCGCTGGGAGGCTTCACCGTCTTTTTCGCAAGGCCGACCCTGAAAGAAATCCATCGGGAGATTCAGAACATTAAAATCGAAAGGAGCCAAATTTATGAGAACCGATCCGTTAATGAACCTGACCTATCAGAAGGGCAAGGACGGACTGCTGTATCCCGAACTGCAAATTTCGGAGGACGAGAAAACCGACAGGACGCCAGTGGGCAAATTCGGCAGGCTGTGGAAGGAATATATGACGGAGAACCATCCGCACCGCCTGTCCGAGCTGGTGGCCCAGAGCAAAATCAACGAGACGATTTCCAAGGTGGACGGGGAAGCAGAGAGCCGGAAGGAACGGCTGATACAGGAGCTTCTCAAGGCCCAGCCGATGCCGGACACCGAGGACCCGCTGGAGAGAGCCGGACACATGAATATGATTACCGCGACAGCGGAGGAAATCGTGCTGAACGAGCTGGTCCTGAAAGTCAGATAACACAAATTGCCGAGCCGCCCGCAGATGGTCAAAAGCCGTCTGCGGGCGGCTTTTTTGTTGTCCCGCCGAAAGCGGAGCCGGAAACTCCCGCTTCTGATCAGGAATCACTCAATACGGCCTCTGTGATGGATGAAGAAGATATCTCCGATTTGATCGACACGGTGTTATGCGCAGACGATCTTACCCCGGACATGCGGGAATGGCAGTCGGAAATCTGCAAATTTTTTGAGGGCAGACATAAAAAGACCAGCAACGCAAAAATCCTGAAAGCCTTTTACGGCAAGCTGGATACCGACTACACCGCCAAAACAGGCGAAGGACTTCATATCACAGCCGATGAAAACGGCTTGAATTTTCTCTGCGGCGGGCAGGCTTTTTCCGCATCCTATGCTGAACTGACTGAACATGTTGACCGCCTGATTTTCATGGGCGCCTATCCGTTCAGCACCGGGGACAGTACGCTGGACGATTACGCGATCCCCGATGAACTGGACGAAATGCAGGGCGGCGCGGATGAGGACGAGACGGAACCGGAAGAACCGTTGGGCCCCCCTCCCTTGCCGAAAGAAACGGAAGAAGCCTCCGAGCCTGTTTCCCTGCCGGAAGCGGAGCGCCAGCGAATCATTGACGATTATCTTCGGTACGGAAGCGGAATGGCAGGCGGACGGCTGCGTATTTACAAGGCCATGCAGTATCTGCCAGCAAAGAAGGACCGGGTAGCCCTTATTAAAAAGGAGTATGGGTACTTTGGCGTTTCCTCCGGTCTGGATAACGGTCACAGGCGCATGGATGCTTCCCCGAAGGGTCTCCATATAGACTATCTCTCCGGTTCCGCCGTACTGGAGGAAACCCTGTCCTGGAACCGGGTGGAGAGTTATATCTCCGACCTGATTCGGCGGGGCGGCTATCTCAGTGAAGAAGAAACGGCGCAGATCGAAGCCACAGAGGATGAAGAACAGCTTCTTGATCGGTCCGGTGCCGAACCGGAACCTCCCACGGGCGGACCCGATTCGGGGACGCAACTGACCCTGTTTGACGCCTTCCCTGCCGCACAGGAGAGCTACGAGGATACGGGCGGCGAGGATAACGACAGCGTAATCAATGGGGACAGCTCCGAACCCGAGCCCTTGCCGTTTCAGGAAGGCAACCGCATCTATTACCATGACCGTGTGTTTGAGATCGTCAAATTCCTGCATGACGGGCGCACGGTCGAGATAGGCGACATCTCCCAGCTCAAAAACCTGAACGGTTTGAAAATAACAGAGCGCGTCCCTCTTTCCGAAATTGCGGACTGCAAGCCGCTGAAAGACCATTATACTGACGGCGAAATTGCCTCCATGGTGGTCGAGGCTGTTCAGAGCGGTGACAACAGCGAAGAAACCGAGGCAGCAATCAACGCCGCTGCCATGGTCAATCAATCCAATGACGAGTACAGCCGGGTCATTCTGAACGACTTCGATGCCCGTGCCATGGACGCCGGTTTCAACTACCGTTATTCGCCCGATCACCATTTGTACGACGGAGGCCCGAAAACCAAATTTCAGAATAACGTTATTGCCATCCGGCTGCTGAAAGAGCTTCAGGCGCAGGGACGTGCCGCGACCGCCGAAGAACAGATCACCCTTGCCCGGTTCGTGGGCTGGGGCGGCCTTGCGAATGCCCTGACGCCGGAGAAAAGCGGCTGGGAAAAAGAATACGCGGAAATCAAAGACCTGCTTACCGACGAAGAGTTTCAGGCGGCGCAGGAAAGCACCCTGACCTCCTACTACACCGAGCAAGGCGTGATCGGCCATATCTATCAGGCTCTGGAGCGCATGGGTTTCCGGGGAGGCAACATTTTAGACCCGGCTCTCGGAACCGGCAATTTTTTTTCGGTCCTGCCGGACAGTATGAAGGATTCCGAGCTCTACGGCTCCGAAATCGACCCCATTCCCGGCCACATTGCGCAGCAGCTTTATCCCGGCGCCCAAATTCAGGTCATGGGCTTTGAGCATACCAATTTCCCTGATCAGTTTTTCGATGTGATGGTAGGCAACGTGCCTTTCAATTCCATCAAGGTGGACGATCCCCGATACAACAAGTTCAATTTCCGCATCCATGACTATTTTATCGCCAAATCGCTGGATAAGGTCCGTCCGGGCGGCATCATGGCAGTGATCACCTCCAAATTCAGCATGGACAAAGCCAATTCCCGTATGCGTCGGTACATTGCGGAAAAAGCCGAGCTGCTGGGCGCGATGCCGAATAACGCCTTCAAGCAAGTGGCCGGCACCGAGGCGACCACGGATATTCTGTTTCTGAAAAAGCGGGAACGGGAAATTGTGGCCGACGCGGAAAACAGCCCGTGGCTGACGGTAGAGCAAAACGAGGACAGCATCCCCATTAACAGCTATTTCATTGACCATCCGGAAATGGTATTGGGCGAGATGGTATTTGACGAATCCATGTTTGGCAACGAGAAAACCACCGCCTGCCATCCCATCCCCGGCGACGACCTGGATGAACGCCTGGAACGTGCTGTCTCCTATCTGGACGGAACCTACACCGAGGCCACCTCCGAGTACGAGGGCGAAAAGGAAGTGCTGGCCGATTCCATCCCCGCCGATCCAAAGGTACGCAATTTCAGCTATACGCTGGTGGAGGATGAACTGTATTACCGCGAGAACTCCCGGATGTATCGGCAGAACATCACCGGACGGAAAGCCGAGCGTATCCGGGGCATGCTGGAAGTCACGGCGGCAGTCCGCAGCCTGATTGATTTCCAGAACAGCGATGATGCGGGTACACATGATCTGCCCACCACGGAATATGAAACCCAGCTTCAGGAGCATATTGACAAGCTGAACCGGGTCTATGACGCCTTTGTAAAAAAGCAGGGCTGCCTCAACTCTTACGCAAATGTGATCGCTTTTACGAGGGACGCCAACGCACCTCTGCTCCGTTCCATTGAACGGGAAAAGAAGGATCAAAAGCATGTTTGGGAAAAGACCCCCATGTTCTACAAGGCGACCATCAAACCGAAGATCATTCCGAAAGCGGTATTTTCAGCGGACGAAGCACTGATGGTGTCCCTTAACGTCAAGGGCCGGGTAGACCTGGATTACATGTCGTGGCTCTATCAGCTCCCCGAACACCGCAAAGCCACACAGGATGAGATCATAGCGGAGCTGGGCGATAAAATCTATCAGGACCCCGCGGATTACACCGGGAATCCCTACACCGGCTGGAAAACCGCCGACGAGTATCTCAGCGGCTATGTAAAGGATAAGCTCGCGGAGGCAATTTTGAAAACTGAGAATGAGCCAGAACGGTTCAGCCGCAACGTGGAAGCCCTCAAACTGGTGCAACCGACGCCCCTGACCCCGCAGGAGATCAGCTTTTCGCTTGGTACAACGTGGATTCCGACGGAAATCTACCAGCAATTCATGTATGACACCTTCAAGACTTCGGAGTACAATCACGAAGGCCGGAATGCCATTGCCATCGAATTTTCCGGGTACAACGCCTCTTACTATATCTCCAATAAGGGTATGGAACCTTCCTCTGTGACGGTCAACCAAACCTACGGAACCGAACGAAAAAACGCCTACGAAATATTGGAGCAGACAATGAATCTCCGCTCCGTGGAGGTCAAGGACCCGGTAGACTATGTTGACCCGGATACCGGCGAAGATAAAACGAAATATGTCCTGAATAAAAAAGAAACCATCCTTGCCCGCGAAAAACAGGCGGAAATCAAGCTGGCCTTTGAAAGCTGGCTGTTTGCCGATCCGGAACGCGGGGCGATGTTGACAAAGCTTTATAACGACCGCTTTAATAACATCCGTCCGCGCGAGTATAACGGCGACAATCTGCTCATGCCGGATATGGCCGAGGATATTAAGCTCCGCAAGCACCAGCGCGATGTGATCGCCCACGGCCTTTACGGAGATGGCAATCTGTTGGTTGCCCATGAGGTAGGCGCCGGAAAAACTTACGCCGGTGTCGGCCTCGGCTATGAGATGAAGCGCCTGGGGGCAATCCATAAACCTCTTTACGCGGTGCCGAATCATCTCGTGGGCGAATGGGCGACCCATTACATGGCGATGTACCCCAATGCGAATATCCTGGTGGCGGAGAAAAAGGACTTTGAAAAGAAAAACCGCCGCCGCTTTGTCAGCCGGATTGCCACAGGCGATTATGACGCCATCATCATGGGGCACAGCAGCTTTGAACTGATCGGATTGTCGCGGGAACGCCAGCTTGCCGCCATGAAAACAGATATTGACGCCATTACCGCGGCCATTGACGCGCAGAAATCCCGCGAGGGCAAGGACTGGACGCTCAAGCAAATGAAGATTTTTCAGTCCAATCTCCAATTTCGGTATGACCGGCTGTTCAAGGCGGAAAAAAAGGATGACGTTATCAATTTTGAGGAATTGGGCGTGGACGCCCTTTTTGTGGACGAAGCCCAAGCCTATAAAAATAATTTTTCCTATACCAAAATGCGAAACGTGGCTGGAATCAGCGGAGTCAGCAGCCAGCGCGCCATGGATATGCACCAGAAATGCCAGTATATCAATGATCTGAACGGCGGAAAAGGCGTTGTCTATCTCACCGGCACCCCGATCTCCAACTCCATGGCGGAGCTGTATGTCCTGCAAAAAACCTTGCAGCCGAAAGAATTGGAAAATCGCGGACTTCTGATGTTTGACGCCTGGGCAAGCACTTACGGTGTGATTGAATCCTCTCTGGAAATCAAGCCGGAGGGCAACGGTTATCAGATGAAGAACCGGTTTGCCAAGTTCCACAATTTGCCGGAATTGATGAACATGTTTCTGTTGGTTGCCGACATCAAAACCGGCGATATGCTCGATCTGCCCACGCCGAAGCTGAAAACCGGCGCGGTACAGGTCGTTAAGACGGCCATCACTCCGGAGCAGAAGCGTATCGTGATGGAGCTTGCGGAACGCGCGGAAAAAATCCGAAACGGCGAGGTTGACAGCTCCAAAGATAATTTTCTGAAGCTCACGCTGGAAGCGCGTCTGCTTTCCGTAGACCCAAGAGCCATAGACCCATCCCTGCCCGATGATCCGATTACCAAGCTGAACGCCTGTGCCCGGAACGCGGCGCAAATTTACCATGAAACCGCAGAAAAGCGGCTGACCCAGCTTATTTTCTGCGATCAGGGCACTCCCAAAGGAAACGGCAGCTTCAATTTCTACGAGGCAACCAAGGCCACCCTGATTGCGCAGGGCGTAAAACCGGAGGAAATTGCTTTTATCCATGACGCAAAAACGGATGTGCAACGGGAGCAAATCTTTGAGAAGGTCCGCACCGGAGAAATCCGCATCCTGATGGGCAGCACCGAGAAAATGGGCACCGGTATGAATGTGCAGAACAAGCTTGTGGCACTCCATCATCTTGATGTACCGTGGCGGCCCTCCGATCTGATTCAACGCAACGGCCGAATTCTCCGTCAGGGCAACGACAATGAGGAAGTTTCCATCTTTAATTACATAACAGAACAGACATTTGACGCCTATCTGTGGCAGATACTTGAACAGAAACAGCGCTATATCAGCCAGATCATGACGGGGCGCTCCGCCCTGCGGAGCTGTGAGGACGTGGACAGCACTACGCTCCAGTACGCCGAGTTTAAGGCCCTTGCTATTTCCGACCCAAGAATTAAGGAAAAGATGGAGACGGATAACGAAATCAGCCGTCTGACGGTTCTTAAATCGGCGTGGCAGAGCCAGCGGAACAGTCTGCAATATGATATTTCCAAACGGTATCCGAACAAGATCAAAATTTCAGAGAAGAATATCAAGCACATGACCGCCGATCTTGCCGCCTTCAGGCAGAACAAACCGCCTGAGTTTCAAATGGTGATCGACGGGAAAACGCATGATGAGCGAACCAAGGCTGCCGAGCATTTCATGGTCCGTTCCCGCAAGCTGGGCAAGGAAGTGGGTGATACGCTTGACATGGGCAGCTACGCGGGATTTCCCGTTTCCCTGCAACGCGGAATGATGGGCAGCGTAAGAATTGTCCTGGATGGGCAGAGTTGGTATTCCGCCGATATGGGAGAAGCCGCCCTTGGCAACATTACCCGAATTGAAAACCTCGCGGAGCGCATTGAGGCGGAATTAAAAGTGGAGCAGCGGACATTGGCGGATTTGAACCGACAACTTGCAGACGCAAAAACGGAAAGCGAAAAAACATTTCCAAATGAAGAAAGGCTGGCACAGTTACAGCGCAGAAAGGTAGAACTTGACCTTGCCCTTGAATTCAAAGACAGCCCTGATTCTGTTTTGGCACCGGACGAGGACGATGCCGAAGAAGAAGAATTGACAGGCGAGGAAAGTGTTGCGGCCAGTCCGCCTTCCCTGCCAGTGAGCCTCACGTTGGAACAACGCCTGTATCAGAAGCTGGCCGTATTCGCAAAGCCCATTCTGGAGGGCGAAGCACGGTATATGAAGCTGAAATCCGAAGGCTTTGAGGATTTGGTGCTGGAAGCTATCGGCGGCGGTGAGTACAGTATTGCCCACTACTACCGGCAGAACGGCGACGCCATGCGCGACCCGGAGATCACCTTTACGGTTGACCAGGAAGCCCATGCGATTAATCCCACATCGTTTTTACAAGACGATGCGGGGATTTTTTATGAAACGAAGGACGCTTCGTATAACACCGTGAAGGATTTGAAGCAGTTTATGTCGCAGTGGTTTACCAACATCAAAGACCAAGAATTTGTCCCATCCGATACTTTGACCTATGAGTCCGAGGACGAAAACGATTTGGAACAGGAGGGCGTATGAACCAAACCTATTTATTTGTCTACACACAGGGACTGCCGAAGAATATACAAGCGTGTATCAAAGCGGATGCTGAAAATATTGCGGCGTTTATCGCCAAGTATCCATCGGCTCCAGTGATCGCCTTTGAAACCCTAAATGGATATTTTCTGCTGAATACCCGGCTGGGCTTTATCGACCGATGCTACGACCAGAACTATTTAGCCACCCAGCTTATACCGGTCCTCACGCCGATGCAGATGGGTGAACGGAGCATACCGGAGATCGTGACCTTAGATTATTCGGAATTGACCCTGGAGGATATGCCCCCGCTTCCTGATTGGAATGCCTGGCGTGACTACGGTATTTTAGAGAAGGATTTCCCTGCTTTCCGGCAAAGCCTGTTGAAAATGTCAAATGACAATATGAAAACGGAATCAGAAGAAATGGAAAGATAGGAGGATTTGCTTTGAATCACGACATTACCCCTGAATTAATAAAGCTCTTTACAAAAAAAGCGGAAGGAATGGGCTTTTCCATCCGTAGGGAGAATGTAGAGGCTGATCCGAAAATTCTGCTTACCGCCCTGAAAGAGCAGGAAGAAATCTGCCGATTTGAAAAAGGCGGCGCCATGCGGTTCTGGCCGGATAGTCCCTACGTGGATGAGCGAAATGGATTGCACAATCTGCTGCTGGACCTGAAAGAGCGATATGACCTCTACCTTGATGCCAAACCTTTGGACTGCGCGGACGTGCGGGATTACCGGCTGATTTCGGAGTTTGGCAATTATCTTCTGGCGGCTAAACTTTCCAAAGACAACGAAATCCGCTTCACCACATGGCAGTACACCTATGACCGCACCGGCGTTACCCTCGGCCATTATTATGAAACCAACTATCAAGGTGCATTGAAGGATTTTACCCTGCGCTCCGGGCTGATTGACCAAAAACAGATTTTTACGGAAGACGAACTGCTCGTTCTTTATAAATCCTGCCTTTTTCGTGATGTTAATGATGATGAGCTTGACTTTGACAGTGAAAGAAAGCTGCAAGACGTAATTCAAAAAGTGGAAAGCAATCTTCCCCACATTCCCGAAGAAAAGGAAAATCAACAGGAACAGGAGGATGAACGTGGAATATAGCCAGTACGGTCAAATTAATACGATCACAAAATTCGGTCCGGACGATTATTCATTGTGGACGCTCACCATGCCCCGCGACCGGATTCATCAGATCCGGCAAGGGGTGCCCTCGATTGAGGGCGATGTGGGCAGAGTGTTTGATGAAATCCACACAGGCGAACCCGAATCCATCTGCAATTTTGTTTTCCCGCAAAGCAAAGGGTTGAAGCTGTTCTCTGTAGATATGGGTGGGAATTTTGCCGAGAGGAATCGGTATAACGGCGCTTCCATCCGTGGCAGCCGCGAGGAAATCATCGCGGAACTGCGGGATGTATTGAAGGGGCAGGGCTACAGCCTGCACGGGAACGCATCATTTCTCAATGTGGACGTATTGGAAACGCTGCGGAAAATCATGGAGCATAACACCGACTACTATCAGACGGATTTTCGGTATGATGTGGAAAAGCTGCGGGAAGCCGCCGGGGACCGGAACGCCGGACGGAATTTTTTCTGGATGAGCCGAAGTGGAGGGACTTGGTGCTTTGCGGAGCCGGATGTGTATATCCGTAATACCAGCCCGCACAACACATGGAACTATTACGGTACCGGAAATAAAAGCGAGCATGTCAAAACTTTTTGGATTGAACTGAATGGTATGCGGGACGACAAGGTTATGGGGAACATTGCAGAAATGGACTACCAAAAGCATCTGGATTACCTGTGTACGCACTCCTTTGACCCTGCCTCGGTGGAAGTGGTGTTCAAAAACCCCAATGGTTGCCGTACCTTTTCCTATTCGGAATACGACCAGAATTACCAGGGCATTGCCCAGCGGTATGGAACCGTAGAACGGGTCTCTTTCCGGGTGGCAGACCCCTATGCGCTGTCCCGTGCCGCTATCGAGGCACACGGCTTATTTTGGGACGCCGCCGAACCCATGGACATTGATACTTATGTAAAGCGGCTGGAGCAGGATCGGCTCCACGATTACGGTTATACCGCCGACGATCTGGTGCTGACTGGTCCACTGGATGCGGAAATTGCGGTCGAGCACGGGCTCGCGTGTTATGCCCTCTGTACGGACGGCTCCAAAGAGCTGCTTGCCGGTAAGTACGATTTTCAAAAGCATCACTTTGGCGGCTGTCTGTTTGGCATGGATACGGAAGAGCGCGCAATTTTGCAATATTTCAAGCAGAACTGTACACCGCTTTTCAGCACGGAGGAAATGCGGGAAATCTGTTCTCTTGCGCTGCGGGCCGGTATGGAAAACGATCTTGATCACTTTGGATTGCTGAACGGAATTATCCATAAGGCGGAATGTATGCTGCCGAAAACGTGCGAAGAAAACTTTCTTGAACCTGAAAACGAATATAATCGGGAGGAATAAAAATGAGAGGCAAACTCAATATGAACCCTCAAACGAAACGGGCGATTGTGGTGCTATCCATAATCGCCCTCCTTATTTTAATCATCGGAGTGGGAAGCTGCTCCAAACAGTCTCGGCAGCCAGACAAGAATCCTGCCGGAACCGAGCAGTCGGAATCTTCTTCGGAGCCATCGGACGGTGGAATCGTGATTGATCCTGTTCCTAAAAGTGGTGAAACACAAACGGGGCCTTCGACCGGCAGCAATGACGTAACCTCCACTGAGAATTATATTTCAACCGGACAAGAGGATGGCGGCGGAGAAAATATCGGTTCTGAACCTTCCGCATCTTCAACAAAACCATCCTCCGGCATTTCGTCCGGCAATTCAGGCAATGGCGGTCAGTCTCGGGGAGACAATGTCCCGCCAGCATCCGGCAAACCCGATCCCGGCAACAGCGCACCGGTGAGCAGTAATCCCGCAAGCTCATCGAGCAGCCCGGCAAGTGCTCCGAGTAGTTCGTCAAGTGTTCCGAGTAGCCCGTCAAGCACTCCGAGCGGCGGATCTTCCGGCGGCTCCCACAGCAAACCGAACGCTCAGGTTTCGTTCGGCTTGCCGGAAACAGCCTATACGGATACAAGCATAAGGATTGTACCAACACTCAAAAACGTCAGCACCCTTCGCTGGACCCTGACCCGCGCTAACGCGGACGGCGCGCAGGTGACGGTCGATCCTTCGAAGATTTTGAGCGAAACGCTGGATAAAAGCGGCGGAACCGTCACTTTTCAGGAAAGTGGAAATTATGTTCTGACCGCCACCGCTGCAAATTCCAGTGGCAGAGAAACGGTATGCAGTCATGAGATCACCGTCTATCCCGTTGCGGGAGTGGCATTCTCGCTGCCCGAATCCACTCACACGGACAAGGCTGTCTCTATCACAGTGAGCGGGGACCTTGTCGGGGTTGAATCTTTCCTGGTCAGTCCAGAAAGATGGAAGCCCGGCTGATTGGGACAGTGCCATAGACGGAGAGCCGACCAATGAAGGCGGTATTTTCACGTTTAAAGAAAAAGGAAACTACTCCATCACCGCCTTGGCAAAGGATTCGGCCGGCAGGGAATTCAGTCACACGGCAAAAATCACGGTCTATCCGGTCATAGGCATTGATTTCACCTTGCCGGACACCACGCATACCGATTCCGAATTTGACCTCCCCGTTTCCCTGACGGATGCGGGCGGGTTGGAGGTTGAATGGAGCCTTACCAAAAACGGTGATCCTGCCTCCATCAGCGATGCCATAGATGGGAAACTATCCGACGACGGCGGCACCATCCGGTTTACGGATAAGGGCGTCTACGCCTTGACCGCACAGATCACGGACGAAACCGGGCGCGTCTTTACGGCAACCGGTACGACAACTGTGTATCCAGTCGGCTCGGTCGGCTTTTATCTGCCGGAAATCTGTCATACGGACGATTCTGTTCAGGTCGAAACCAGCTTTAAAAACCTTGACGGCGATGCGGAATGGACCATCGCGAAGGACGGGGAACCGGTCGCCCTGGAGGACCGCGTGGAAGGTCCCCTTGACAACGGCGGCGGGACCATCCGGTTTAAGGCGAAAGGCAGTTATATTCTGACCGCATCTTATACCGATCCCGCGGGCAGGAGCTACACCTATTCTTCTCCTGTCAAGGTCTATCCGGTTCCCACGCTCAACTTTACCTTACCGGAAACGGCTCATACCGATGCCGATATTACCTTAGAAACCGAGTCCTCGGACCTGGACGGTCTGACCGTGGAATGGCTTCTCGACAACACCTACGGAATTCAGGACTGGAACACCTTTGTGGACGGGACGCTGGACAACGACGGCGGCACGATCCGGTTCAAACATGCCGGGGTTTACGAGCTCATTGCAAGGGTTACCGATGAGACGGGCCGGGTCTTCCTGTTCGAACCCGAAGATACGATCGACGTGCTTCCGTCCCTTTCGATCAGCTTCAATCTGCCGGAATCCGCCTATACCGACGACATGATCCGGCTCCGTACCCTCGGCAACATCGGCGGGCTTCCGGTCGAATGGAGCCTCGAAAAAGACGGACAACCCGTGGCACTGAACGAAGCCTTTGACGGGACGCTCAATGATCAGGGGGGAACATCCAGTTTAAACGGTCCGGCACCTATACGCTGACCGCTTCCATGACCGATGCTCTGGGTCAGGAGTTTACACATAGTGAAAGCATACTGGTAAGGCCGGTCGCGCAGTGCTCGTTCACCGCACCTGCTTCCGCGCGGGTTAACGCGGCTATCCCCATCACCATGCAGGAGGTATCCGGCCTCTGCGGGAGGCCCATCGTCTGGTCGCTGATCAGGGACGGGGCCGCCGCGGACTATTCCGGCAGCCTGACGGACGTGGGCGGCAACATCACCATCGGCACGCCCGGAAGCTATACCCTCACGGCGACCGTCACGGACGATGCGGGGCGGGTATTCTCGTATTCTCTGCCGATTGAGGTGACGAACACCGCACCGACTGCCCCGACCGCAGGCGTATCGGTTACGCGGACGGTGAAAGGCGGAAATTTCCTCGTCAACTTCACGGTTAATTCCACTGATCCCGATGGGGATACCATCACCTACGAATACGACGGGAGAAGCGAGGACGGGTACTATGCCGTGGGTTCCCACACTGTCAGGGTCCGCGCGAAGGACTCCTGCGGCGCATATTCCGACTGGACAGCCATCAATTTCACCGTTTCCAATTCCGCCCCGGCTACTCCGGTGATCTCCCGCAATCCTGACGGCAACAGCGTGGCGCCGGGCACCGCGATCACCATCACTGCGTCCAGTACCGATCCGGACGGTGACGCGATTCATTATGTTTGGGAAGGACGCCCGGCTGAAACCAGTGCGAGCTATCCGATCGGCAAAAATACGGTACGGGTCAAGGCAGTTGACGCGGCCGGTGCGGAATCTCCATGGACGGCCATCGTGTTCTTCGTCGCAGACCCGACACACGGAGGCGGGATGATGCTGACCGGACCCGAATCGACGATTGTGGAAGACGGCGTGGATGGTGCGACCATCACGTCATGGACCTTTAATGTCCCCGCTGTAAGCGGACACAGCGCAAATTATGACTACGGCGAGGTCAGCGGCTACAATATTCAGACCGGGAAGTGGGATCGCTTGACCAATGTGTCGTTCAATGCTTCAATAGGTTCCTCCTTCGCCGCTACAGATGGCAACACTGGCCGCGTTTACAGCCACAATGGAGTATATATGTACGGCACATTACAGCCGGGAATTTATACAAAGCTGCAATTTCGTTATTACACTCCGCATGACTGTATGTACAATAAATCCAACATCACGTACTCCGTGACCTTTACTTATAACTGAAAAGTCATGACCACCCGTAAAACGGGTGGCTTGCCCGAGCCCTAAAAGGGCATAAAACTGCCAGCGCCTAAACGACGCTGGCTTTCACTTTGTTCAAGCCGTAGTGGACTGAATACCGGCTAACCCTTAAAAGGGTCTTTGTATTCCTTCATCGTTAGCTTGTCCTCTATCTGATCCTGTTTTTCTTGTTCTCTAATGTACTTTGCGATTGTTGCCTCATTCAGCCCCACCGTACTCACGTAATACCCCGTTGACCAAAAATGTTTATTGCCAAACTTGTATTTTAAATTCCCGTGTTTTTCAAAAATCATGGTCGCCGTCTTCCCTTTGAGATATCCCATGAAACTTGAGATATTGTATTTGGGAGGGATTGAAAGGAGAAGATGAACATGGTCCGGCATCATATGCCCTTCTATGATTTCTACACCTTTCCATTTGCACAAATCTCTAATATCTTTTTGGATATCTGCCCTGAGCTGATTGTAAATGATTTTTCTGCGGTATTTCGGCGCGAAAACAATATGATACTTGCACACCCATTTCGTGTGTGCTAAACTGTTTGCCATAGAGCATCACCCTTTTTCTGTTTTTTGACGGCTTGAACACTCGTCATTATATCAGAGCGGTGGTGCTCTTTGCTTAAGCTTTTAATCTCACGCGCATAGCGCGCGGATTTTCGTTTCCCAAGCGGCAAGACGTTTGGGAAACCTGCTAAAGCAGATTAAAAATGGGGGGTTATGTAGATAAAATCTACATAACCCCCTGAAAACTTACTTTTGTATTCTGATTAGTTTTGTAGATTATCTGCAAACAGGCAAATTGAGGCACCGCCCAAGAGGGGTGATGCCTCAATTGCTTTTTGAACGGGAGGCCAGAAATGAAAGAATTTAAAAAGTCACATACTGAGGAACAGGCGCAGGATGACAAGAAAATCCGGGTACTGATCATAGAACCGGGCAAGGTTCCCTACGAAAAGCGGATTGAGAACGACTATCGGGCCATGCAGAAGGTCGTGGATGGCTGTATCGAATATGTTGATCTGCCTGAGCCTGACTGCCATCTCTACTGTAATGACGAGGGCAAACTGAACGGATTACTTGGGAACCGCCGCCTGGACCATGGCGACATTATCTGCGGCACATTTCTGATTTGCGCCCACAATGACGAGGGCGAGGATATTTCTCTCAGTGATGAACAGCTTCATCGTTACACCGAACGGTTCCGGGAACCGGAGCAGTACACCGACGAGGAAGCTCATCATGTTGAATATAAAATCGGGATCATACCGCCCGCAGGCAACGACACGGAAGATGTGCTGCGTATGCTGGGACTTCTGTCTGACGGCAGCGATGAAACTGATGAAATGGAGCGATAAAATGAAAGAAAACAAGAGCAACCTGGATCGGTATATTGATTTTCTCAATGCGCATATCCTGCCGTTTATTGACTACAGCGAATTGGAACGTTCCTATCACACACCGGAAAAGGCGTATGCGAAAGGCGTTCTTAATCTTCTGCACACGGCAATGGCGGAGCAGTACGGTAGTACACAGTTAAGCTGCGGCTACGGTAACGGGCAGGAGGACTATGCCGTGCTTCCCGGTGTTATCCGTGGGAAGAAAACCGGGGATCTCGCTGTGGCGCTGTTGGGTATCGACCTGCAATCCTCCGGCGAACACTGTGAGACGGAAGCGCTGTGCAGATACGGCGTGGTTACTCAGGGCGACAGCCGCCTATCAAAACAGGTTGCGGACGAATTCAGCGCAAAATTTATTCCTTATGATTACGGCTACACCGCCGACGTTCCCGGAGACATTCATGTTTCAAAAAACGAGTTACCGGATGAAATCAAAGAAATTCTGGATACCTTCCAGAACTACACCGCCAAACTTTTGTCTACCGACGAGGCGGAAAAAGAAGATTCGGAACTGGAACGCTGACTGTCCTGATCGCAGGACGGTTTTTGTTGGAGGTGATTGTATGCGAAGGACGCCAAGGCCGATGCCGTTTACCGAGGCACAGTTGAAGCAGGTCTTTGCCACCAGCATTATCGACTTCGCTCTCAGCAACGGTTTACAGCTTGAAAAAGGCGACCGGGCTACTATGCACGTCAAAGGGCTTCCCAATGGCTGTGGCGGGCTGTACATCTTCAATCACGGGCGGGGGTATTATTGGTTTTCCAAAGAGAGCAAGGGGAACATCATTGACTTCGCCAAAGATTATTTTGAGCTTCCTACCAAGACGCAGGCAATTGAAATGATTTTGGGCTGCCGTGCGTATGACCACTCAGAGGATTATGCGAGGCTGAGTTTTCATCCCTCAGAGAAAGAGCCAAAGGGAGAACTGATCCTGCCACCCAAAGACAAGAGCTTTGACCGCACCATCACCTATCTCACCGAAATACGCGGCATCGACAGGGAGATCGTCGATGCCATGATCCGCGATGGAAAAGTTTATGGGGCCAGAACACAAGTGGAAAAGGATGGCCGTGTCTATTCTTTTCACAATTGCACCTTTGTGGGATACGACGAAACCGGAAAACCCCGTTACTGCTCCCTGCGCGCTCCAAGTGCGAACAGTCACTTCCGGCAGGATGTAGAGAACTCAGATAAGACGTATGGCTTCTGCATGGAGGGGCGCTCCAATCGGGTTTACGACTTTGAGGCTCCTATTGACGCCATGAGCCATGGCACCCTTTGCAAGATTTACGGCATTGACTGGCGGCAGGATCACCGGGTGGCCGAGGGCTGCCTGTCGGATAAGGCGCTGTACCGATACCTTCAGCTTCATCCTGAAATCACAGAGATTGTTTTCTGTTATGATAACGACATGAACGGGGTTTTAAAAGACGGGACACCCCACAACCACGGGCAGATTCAGGCGGAGATTTCCGCTGAAACCTATGCGGGTTTGGGCTATAAAACTATGATACTGACGCCCAATACCAAGGACTTCAACAAGGATTTGACCGAACTTCGAAAGACTATGGCTCAAACCAATGCATTGCAGGTCTCCGAGGATGAAATAGAGCGATGAGATAAGCAGTAGCAGGAAGAACAGAAATGCCTCATCAGGATGTTGAGTTAAAAAACTGTCTATAATGCTTACGCGGATACATATCTCAAATAATTGTCGCATATTTTGAAGAAGTTGCCCTTTTCAGGGCAACTTCTTTTGACTTTTACGGGATAAGTGAAAGGGGGATCAATTTGTTTGGAAACCAAACAGCGGTCAATCGAATTTATGCCGACAATTTATAGGAGGTAACTAAATGGATCAAAAGCTCACAATCGCGTCAGAAGAAACATCTGATGTCCAGCTTTCCTACTTAAGCAACGGAACTTGGAAAACCTTTAATGACCAGGTACAAAGTTCTATGGATGGCATTAAAATCCAGACAAGCTCAAACAGTTCTTATTATTTACAATATCGGACATGGAACCAGGGGAGAACGGATTATTATCCCTATGTAAAAAGTAATGTAAACGATTATGCCGGATCATCCGGAAAGCCTATCCAACAGTTGCAGATACAGGCCTATAATAACGATGGCACAAAACTGACAACAGGTATCGTTGTGATGTATCGAGCCTGTGTGGATGGAGAATGGCTCCCTTGGGTAAGCAACGCTGACCCTGATTGGATGAGAAATGTACAAAACGAATATAATTTAGACGGTACCCTGGACACCAATGCTTCTTATGCAGGTGAATCAGGGAAAAACATCAGCGGTATTGAAATTCGTGTTTATGAAGAAGAAGGGGCAATCGGGGATTTTTCCGGAGGGGAGGCAACCGCATCCTTAAGTTATATGGTTGACAGCACCTCAGATTGGAATTCTTTTGAGCGAAGCACAGTGGCAGATCACATCGATGGAATCAAAATACAAACAAGCACAAACAAATCATACTATCTCTTATACAAAACATGGAATTCCGGGCAAACCTCTTATTATCCCGCAATCAAGAGCACCGACAATGATTACGCGGGTTCAGCCGGGAAAGCAATTCAAAGGCTAAACATTCAGGCATATAAAAATGACGGTACAAAATTGACTTCCGAAGTCATCGTTATGTATCGCGCCTATGTAAATGGAGAATGGCTGCCTTGGGTAAGCAATGCAGACCCCGAATGGATGCGAAGCGTACAAAGCAAATATAGTTTGGGGAGTACTCTGGATACAAGCGGTTCATTTGCGGGGATGTCAGATAAAGACCTCAGTGGTGTTGAAATTCGTATTTTTGAAGATGATTCCATGAATGCTGGGACAGATGATTTTTCAGGCGATGAGCTTAACCTGTCATTGAGTTACATGGCTGACAGTGATGATAATTGGAACGATTTCAGTAAAAGCATCACCGCATCACATATTGATGGAATCCGAATCCAAACGGATTCAAGCCTGCCTTTCTACCTGCTTTATAAAACATTGAATGCTGGCCGCGGTACATATTACCCTGAAGTTTTAAGTGCCGGAAATGATTATGCTGGTACAGCCGGAGAACCAATTCAACAGTTGAGTATTCACGCATATAACACAGATGGGACAAAACTAACTTCCGGCGTTGTTGTAATGTACAGGGCTTTGGTTGAGGGAAGTTGGCTTCCTTGGGTAAGCAATGCTGACCCAGAATGGATGCAAAGTGTTCAAATCCAGTATAACTTGGGGGGGACATTGGACTTAGATGCTTCCTTTGCAGGTGTATCGGGTAAAAATATTAGCGGTATCGAGATTCGGACCTTTGTAGGCGATACAGACTCCACGCCGATTGAGAACTTGCCGGGAACCGAAGCAGCACCGTCCCTAAGCTATATGTTCAATAGTACCTCGAACTGGCATTCCTTTGATAAAAGTGTGATGGCAGAACATATTGATGGAATCAAAATACAGACCGACCCCAATAAAGAATATTATATAAAGTATCAAACATGGAATTCCGGCCAGTCTTCCTATTATCCTGAAGTTAATAGTACAGGAAACGATTATGCAGGTTCAGCAGGGAAGCCTATTCAGAGGTTAGGGCTTCACGTCTATAGAAATGACGGTGTAAAACTTACAACTGGCGTAGTTGTAATGTTTAGAGCCTATGTGGACGGAAGCTGGCTGTCTTGGGTAAGTAATGCCGATCCCGAATGGATGCGGAGCGTACAAAGCAAATACAATTTGGGCGGAATACTGGACACGGGCAGTTATTATGCTGGTATTGCGGGCAAAAATATCAGTGGCATTGAGATCCGAGTCTTTGAAGAAAATAGTATAAATATAGCACCTACGGCGCCAACAGGAAATTACAAAATTATTCAGGCGCCGTTTATCTCACAATTAGGCAAATATCCTACTGGATGCGAAAGCGTTACTACTGTCATGGCACTTAATTATGCAGGAATCGATATCTCAGTGGATGAATTTATTGATACCTATCTGGACATGTCCGGCATACCGTTTGACCCTAATGTCACATTTGGCGGAAACCCTAGGTCGTCGAACTCATATGGATGTTATGCCCCTGTTATTAAAAAAGCATCGGATAGTGCTTTGTCTGGTAAGAATTATACGGCTAATGTATTGAGTGACATATCCTTGGAAGTGCTGTGTTCTCAGTATATAGACAAAGACATTCCGGTGATTATGTGGGCTACGATGTATATGAATCCGCCATATATCAGCTCCACGTGGACTTTCAACGGAAAAACAATTCAATGGGTAGCTCCGGAGCACTGTCTGTTGCTTGTGGGATATGATGATAACAATTATATTTTCAACGATCCCTTGCAAACACAGGCCCTGAAGTATTACAGTAAATCGTCCGTGGAAGTTGCTTATGAAGGGCTGTTCAGCCAAGCCATCGTGATTGTAGAAAAGGAACCCGCGGATCCGCTTTCTCCGCCGGCATATCAATACGGAGCAGTTGAAAACCCTGTTACAAAAGAGATTTATCCAATTAAAGTATACGAAAACGGAAAGCAATACTATGAACTTCCTTTTGAGGAAGAAATAAATGAGGCCGAAATGAAACCCACCTATTTACAAAAATTAAATTTTAACGTCGGAAAGTTTATTTCTGGATTAGAGTTCGATGATACTATAAGCAAAACAGAGAGTCATCCTCCAATCGGTAATCTAATGGCTATTATTATGGGTGGTATTACATCATTCGCGGACAGTTGGGAGTCTTTATATATAGATATTGATTATTATAAAGACCCCACTACGGGGCAGAAGAAAGCGGTAGTCCGGTGCGGCGAATCAAAATACAGCGAATTATTTGATAATTGGACTTTTTATGGAATTCGTGTATCCCTGAAATCCTTGCACAGTATCTGGTCAGGTACCGATGCGTGGGATGCAGCCATTTGGGAAAAGGCCGTCGATGATATGGCAAAGGAGCAATATGGGAGATACAAAGGCGTGACACCGGACGATGGTTATCAGTACGATTTGGAATATACAATCGATAAGCAAAGAAAGGGAGATAAGTACGTTTCATACATTTTCCTTGGTGATGGTGGGAAAATGTATGAGTATGCCAAAATGTATGATTCGGAGAAAATTGAAATAGTTGTAACGCAAGGGCTCTCGCATGAAGAAGTCGATCGAATAAATATTCTACCGCTGCTTAGTCCTGTAAGCCAGTGTCCGGAAGATAAAGCTGCCCTGTTTGATATTATGATTCCGAGACCGTAAAGATTCGCATACAAAAGGAGGGCTGTTCTCAGCCCTCCTTTTGTATTACATTATCTTTTACGGTGAAATGTTCTGTCACTTTTAAAGAATCGGCAACCCAGAGCGCAATTTTTCCAGAAGATAAACCAATAGAATCATCAAAAGCCCCAGTAATCAAATAAGGAATGTCTTCTCGATAACATTGTATTATGTTGGTCTTTTTACCGTTGTAAGTATAGGAATATTGAACCTCTGTTATTTTGCCATAAGTGCCGTTATAGTGTTGATACTTAAAATCAACTTTTGGTGTATTCACCTCATTCGATGATTCAGAGTTTAACATACTTGCTGCATTGGAAAATGACTGCTTCATATGCTCTTCGTAGGCGCTGGTCTTTCCAGCAAATAAGTCCTTATACATTTGCTTGTCTTCTTCAGATATCGCCAATGCTGGGTAATAGTAATTTGCAATACCTATGGTAAAAGGCAAAGAATCTTCTGTTGTTTCAAACTTTTTCTCAACTGCATCCTTAGGACACGCAATAACGGCTAAATTATCTTCCGGGCCGGAGGTCCACCCCTCCGGTACACGAAATTCGAAAGTTGCAAGATCTTCTTTACTGTTTTGTGTAACGGTTTTCATTGAGACTGGCGGATTCCCCACTGAACTTTTTGAGGATTGACATCCAGTCATAAGAAATAAAAGGGTGATTCCTACAAACGCAATGGATAATGACATTTTTTTATTCATTTTCTACCACTTTCTGTTATTGGCTTCGTCCACACTAAGAAAATTAAAAGGACCAACGGTTTAACATTATTGAGTTGCTTATTCGTTTTTTCCACTCGCTGCTAATGGCTATGTAGTCTTTTTTTTCTATTATATACATAAATTGTCGATCAATCAATTCTAAATTTTCCCTCTTTATCAATGCCTTTATAAGACAGCTCTGCGAGATTTCTCTTATAAACATAACTCATGTTAATATGTTGTCCTTTAACATATGAATTCTTAGAGCCAGATATGATTAATGCTTGCTTTTGTAGGTGAAAATAGGTATAGTATGAATATTAAATTATGGAAGGAATGACGTGTATGCCACGCGGGGTTCGTAAATCAATTGAAGATCAGATTTCGGAAATTGATCTGAAAATTCAGGAGCTTCAGGAAAAGAAAAAACAGCTTCTGGAAGAGAAGGAACAGGAAGATATTCGTCAGCTTTTGGAGGCGGCGAAAGAGTCAGGGCTTACTCCCGCCGATCTGGTAAAAAAGCTTACGGAGAAAAAGGAATCAGAGGAATAACCTCATTCTTAGGAGCATTGGTTCGTTCCAATGCCCCTGTAATTATAAGAGCCTGTGCAGAATGGCATTGAATTCGTGGCGTAAATTCGGTATAATAATATAATTAAAGAGAAGGAGTTGGTGAAGATGGCTGACAAACTGCATCATCAATATGTCCTGATGCACAAAAACGTGTCTGTTGCCGACCTGGAGCTTGATACTGCTTCCGGCTCCATCTCCGCCGTAGGTTCCGTTCATGATGATGCGCATGTACCCGTCGGTATCTCTGTTAAAAAGGGAAAAATCGACCGGGCGACCCTGAACGAGTGGTGGCAAGGCCGAGCGATTCCGGCAAGCCGTGACGGAATCCGCCATGCACTGATGGAATTAAATGTTGCCACAACACAACAACTCCTGGACAAGTGTCTGGGACTTAGCTTATCAGATCAATATTGGATTTGCCCCCACAACTCAGGAATTGAGTGGCGGAACGTGAACTTTTTTGACAACACCTTTTCCGATGATATTGGAAATATACTGCTCGGTAAGGGCTCGTCCAGTAATAAAATCAGCTTGATGTCTCCCGACAATACCTCGGACGGCTGGCTGAAAAAGAAATGGGCTATCCTTGATGGGAAACGATGCCTGATCAAAGGCGGCAGCGGCGCCACCCAGCAGGAGCCATACAATGAGGTCCTGGCGAGCCGCATTATGGACCGCCTTTCAATACCCCATGCTGCCTATACTCTGATGCTGCAGGAGGACTATCCGTACAGTGTATGCGAGGACTTTATTACCCCGCAGACCGAGTTGATTCCGGCATGGTACATCATGCATACACGGCAAAAGCCGAACCATGTTTCCGTATATCAACACTATATTGACTGCTGTAAGACGCTTGGAATCCCCGGCGTAAGGAATTCCCTCGACCGGATGATGGTTTTGGATTACATCATTGCCAACGAGGACCGGCACCAAACCAATTTCGGGGCAGTGAGAAACGCGGAAACGCTGGAATGGGTTGGAACCGCCCCGATCTTCGACAGCGGATCTTCCCTTTGGTTTTCTAAGCCACAGGCGTTTATTTCCCCCCTGTACAAAAGTGCCGTGCAAGCCCTTCAAAGCTGACCATAATGAGCAAATCAAGCTGGTGACGTCCTTTGATTGGCTTGATTTTTCGGCACTAAAGGACATTGACGAAGAATTTCATGAAATTCTGAACGGTTCCCTGTTCATTGACGAGACGCGCCGGGACGCTTTATGTTCCGCACTCCGCAGACGGGTGGAAATGCTGGCGGAGATCGTCAATTCCCGCGTCACGCTGTTCCCTGTGGACGATTTGAGCAAAGACGTGTCGGAAAATACGGCATACAGCGGAACAGACGAAGAGGACGAAGATTGGGAACGGTAACTAAATATTATAAGGACGGGAGGCACTGTAAACGGTGCCTCCCTTTTTTGTTCCAATTATCGCTATTCATTCATCCAACGAATGAAACGCCATAGATTCAAATATCTGTCCCTCTATGCTGATTATTTCGTCAAGAGGAATCACCGTGGCATCGGTCATAACGACAACCCGTTCATATTCGTCTATCTTTTTAACCGTACCGGCAGCAGTGATATAGGCGCCGCCCTTCTTCTTCGCATCCGGCTGAAAATAGGTGATTGCGATTTTGGGGTGCTCTTTCATTCGGTCTGCTATGATTTGCAGCCTATCGCTCAAAGCTCCCTGCGCATATTCGTCCAGTTCTATTCTCTCGTCCGTCAGCCTTGCGGTTTCTTTGACCGCACCCTCATAACCGGTCAGCGCCGCGAAGGGGGCAAACTGCGCCGCCCGGTCAATAGCGGCCATATGAGGGCGCGTTGCAGAGACATGGTGAGGCAGATTGATGATGTTGTCATATTTTCCCATTATGCTTTATGTCCTCCAATCTGCCTGTTCCGTTCTACTGTGGTAGCGCCTTCCTCCAGATTCATACCCTTGAGTATGGCGTTCTTGCCGTGTTTCTTTTTTATCTTGATCATTGCCTGCTGCATCCTTTTTTCTCGTGCAAGCTCGGCTTCTTCCTCTTCTTTTTTGGCCTGCGTAGCCGCGAAATCTGTAAAAAAATCAAGCTGTTCAAAGTTGTCCGTCTTTTGAACAGTTGCTTCATCGACAACATGATTTGCCGTGATGTTGAGTCTTCTGATCAGGAGGTTTTTGTCAACGATGCGTTCAAACAGCTCCGTGACGGCATCCAGGATTACCTTTGTTGAGGAAGTATGCCTTCCAAGATTTGCCGAGCCATGCGCGGATTTCGGAACGGCGCGCCCGTAGTGGTCCGTGGTGATTGCGCCGTGATAGGCGGCCCTTATCCGCGGGTTCGTCAGATTTTCAATATCATATCCGACCGTCAAGGTAAGCTGGTCGGTCACAAGTTTTTTATCTACCAAATCGAGTACCAGCAGATCGGTCATTTCCCGTGTGATCAACTTGGCTTTATCAAAGGTATAGGCAGATTGCAGTACCTGCCCCGATCCGATACTATTTGTACTCGGCCTATACGCTTTAATGTCAGCAATCGTACAGGGTTCCCACCCCCATGCGTGATCGATCAGCAGCTCAGCGTTGACGCCAAACAGCTTATACAGTAATTCCTCGTTGTAGGAATCGGTAGGTTTACCGAGAGAGCATCTTGCAATATCTCCCATCGTAAAGAGGCCGCATTCCTCCAGCTTCTTGGCATATCCTTTTCCTACGCGCCAAAAGTCTGTTAAAGGCCGGTGTGACCATAGCAAGCGACGGTAGCTCATTTCGTCCAGCTCGGCAATCCGCATACCGTTGTTATCAGCCGGTATGTGCTTCGCCTGAATATCCATAGCGATCTTGCTTAGGTACAGGTTTGTTCCAATTCCCGCCGTTGCTGTAATGCCGGTTGTTTTGAGTACATCCAGAATCATTTTTGTAGCAAGCTCACGGGCTGAAAGATTGTAGGTGTTCAGATAGGCGGTGGCATCAATAAACACCTCGTCAACGGAGTAAACATGAATATCTTCGGGTGCGATGTACTTCAAATAGATGTTGTAAATCCGCGTGCTGTACTCTATATAATAGGCCATCCTCGGCGTAGCGACAATGTAGTCCAGCGAGAGGCCCGGTGAGGATTTCAATTCGGTATCGTTGCAGGAAGCTCCAGAAAAGGCTCGTCCCGGTGCTTTGCGCAGTCGTGCCGCATTTACTTCCTTGACCTTCTGCACGACCTCAAACAGCCTCGCTCTGCCGGGGATGCCATATGCTTTGAGGGAGGGGGAAACGGCGAGACAGATGGTTTTTTCGGTGCGGCTTGCATCAGCGACAACAAGGTTGGTGGTCAGCGGGTCAAGCTGCCGCTCGACGCACTCAACAGACGCATAGAAGGATTTGAGGTCGATTGCGATATAGGTTCTGTCCTTCATGCTCTCCGCCCCTTCAAAAATCATCATTTCAGCAAAGATATTTTACCACATACGGACCTAAAAAAACCACAGAAATACTTCTGTTTTCGCTTTTCAGGGAGCGAAGCGACCAAGCCCCTGCCGCTCATCGGCAGGGGCAACTTAATGCCAAAATCTCAGATTTTGGAGTTAAGGCAGGAATAGGCGGGTTCCACCCGCCAGAAAAACAGCTTACAGGCAAAGCCTGTAACGGGGTTCCCAACCATATAGCGGGGTTCTTTACGGAACTCCATGGAAAGGAGGCTTTTATGCCTGAGAAAAGCCTGAAGCGCTCGATCAATTTTTCGCCGGAAACCTTAAAAACGCTGGATACCCTTGCAGCCAAGAACAACACAACCACTTCGGAGCTGGTGCGGCAGTTTGTGGAAAAAGGGCTTTCCGTAGAGGGCTACCGGCAGGACATAGATTTTATTGCCGGGATTATCCGGCAAGAGCTGATGGCGGTCTACCATATCGAGGACATCAAGGCTGTGGTGGAGCAGCAGGCAAACCGCATTGCCAAAATGCACATGAAGTCCGGCAAGATTGATGCCGCCGCATTTTTCCTCTTGATTAAGGTCCTGATGAACGTGGCCAATGAGGGAACGGAGGACCAGTTTGACCAGATGTTGAACGAAGCGATCACGCTGGGCGTGGACTACATGCAGAAAAAGGATTTTCAAATCAACAGCTTCCTGCAAGACACAGACAATCTGCGCCGTCTTGCGGGTAAGTTGTAGAGTCGGGTCATAAACGATACGGAGGTGTCCAATGGAGAATCAGGCCCTTTTTAACGGAGTGCTCTTTTGGAGCGGTTCCGTGAATCTTCATGACGGTGAAATCGAGGAAGTACACAGCTATCAGCAAGCACAGGCCGCGGATTTTCACCACTCCTTATATTTTTCGCAGGCACAGACCGAAAAAATGACAGACGGCAATTGCGCTTTTTTCTGGATCAGCGAGGACGGCACCATTGAGGGTGAATGGCGGGAAACACTTGGCGACGGCCTTATGCGACGGATCTCGGAACAAATTACCTTCCGGGAAAAAACAAATCAGAACAGGAGGAACGATATGGCAGCAAACATTTATATTCTGTCGGCCTGCGACGCATGGGCAGGCACAGACAGTATGCGCGTTTTAGGTGTCACCACCGATGAAACCATGCTTTACGCCATGCTTGCCGCGAAGATCAAAGCCGGAGACATGGAGTATGATGGCAGCGGCGAGGACGCATGGCGGAAATTTCAAAGGGATTTCAAAAATGAGGAAGTCAATTTCAATAAGCTCAAATACGGCTTTGTGCAAACCTACGAGGACATGCAGATCACAGAGCCGATTTCCCTCGCAGAGTTTCCCGAAGCCGGTGAAGCCTACGAGGAAATCACGGGAGCCAAGGCTAAGACCGAGATGGAAAAGCTGAGACTTGACCAACGCAGTCTGACCTATTCCGTGGTGGAGGTCCGAACCGACTTCGGCTATACCTGTTTTCATATGCCGGGAATCTGCGACCGCGACAGTCTGGAGGAAAACGATCACTATCGGGAATTTATGGAGGGCGCCGACGATACCGAAGTTAATGTCAGCGAGTATTCCTATTCCCTTGGAACCGGGGAAAGCGAATACCCCGACGAGGACGAACTCGCCATCATTGAGCAGTACACCGACGAGTTGGACGAGGAATACGGCATTGACCCCATTCAAAGCGACTTTTTCAGCTTTGAGCATGAGGCGGAACAGGAGTATTGAATGATGACACAAGCAAACAGATATACCAAACTGGCCGCATTAACAGGGAGAGCGGATAACCTCGATTCTTCCTATCATGCGGCTTTTTATTTGCTCTCCTATGATCCGGAAGTGTGCAAAATTGCGGCACGGTATATAGATCATGACGGCATCCGTTTCACCGGCCTGAAACGGGCTGCCCGTGGTTTTGACGAGCGCACCTGTCAGGTCATTGACGTTGCGCACAACCTGTTTTCCTGGACCAGCAAGTGCAGCGTCACTCCCTTTGACATTTCCCGGCTGGGCTACCCCTATATGGAGCAGGTCTGCAATGCTTTTTACATCGCCGTGGGCGAGGTTGAGGTCGTGATTCAGAAAGATCGGGATGGGCAGGCAAAAATGAAACTGGATACAAGCCAATATCAGCAAAGCAAGCGTGTTTACCAGCAGTTTGAGCAGTTCCAGAGCGCCATGATTGAGGATATGAAACAGGAGTCGGCCGATGAAACAATGGACAGCGAGGTGATGGAGTGATGATTACAGGAGTGATCCGCTATCAGAACGGTACGCTGGTGGTGGAGTTTCCGTGCAGCCTTTATGACCTGTCCGGACATCTGGGAAGCATCGGCATCCGCACCCCGGCGGCAGAGCTTCCGGCCCGAGGCACGGAGCGGATCGAAGTCAGGCTGGCATCCAGTAAGCCAATTGGCGAGCTGGTTTTGTCGAAGCTTCGGGACAGCGACACTCTCTCCGGTGTCAACCTCGCCTGTCAGGAGATCGACCGAGCCTGCCCGTATGGGTATGATGAATTTCTGGATATGCTGGAACCGAAAGCGGAACCGCAGACAGACAGGTATCGTTTCTACCAGCAGTATGAAACGCTGCCGCCAAGCAAGGCGACCGGTATGAAGTATATTCTGGAGGAAACAAGGCGCTACCGGACCACCATGGAAAACTACACGCTTGCGTGTCAGGCCGCCGAGGACGAGGAATACGAACAGCCGGAGAATGGAAATGAGGATTGGGAGCGGTAACGGATGGCTGGGGGTGACGGCCTATTTCTATCTTAGTCTATAAGCAGCGCTTCAAAAATCCCAATTACAAAAGCACGGCCAGCAGGAACTACGCGCATGTGAGGTATATAGCCACACGTCCACGGGTCGCCAAAAACGAAGGCATGAATCATGGACTGTTTGGGAAACTTACCCCCGGCCTGGTTACCGAATTTCAGGACTGGCGCGACGTGGCGAGGCTGGTGTATACGAATTCCAAGAAGCACATCACCATGTACCGCGGCGTGATTTCCTTCGACGAGCAGACCGCCGCTGAACTGAATCTGACGGATCAGAAGGCATGGCAGCGATACATTGAAAATCACATTATGACCATTGCCGAAAAGAACAACATCCGGCGTGAGAATTTACAATGGGCGTGTGCGTTGCATCAGGAAAAAAATCATCCCCATATCCATGTGGTGTTTTGGGATACCTCGTCGCGGGTCAGAAATCCCTTTATCCCTCCGGCTATTCCCAATGCCATCCGCAAGCAGTTGATCAAGGACACCTTTGCTGATAAAATCCGTGCTTTCGGAGAACAGAAGAACAAATCGGCCGCCGAACTTCGGAGCATCAGCAACGATCTGGTGGACGAATTTGAACAGCATCTGCGCAGATTGGATAAGAGTCGGTACAAGCGGTTTCGGGAGGATTACGACGAGGACAGAGAGCTTACAGGAAGCTTTGATTTTGACGATGAGGTGCTAAGCGAAACCGCCGACCGGGTATTTCGGATCAAAGCGGCGCTCCCAGCCACCGGCCGCATTGCCTACCAGCTCCTGCCGCCCAACGTCAAGGAACTGGTAGACGAGCTGGTTGCCTATCTGCTGAAAAGCACCCCCGCCCTACAAAAGCAAAAAGAGGACTATATCGAAAGCAAAATGAAAATGGCGCTGCTCTACGGCGGGAGTGACGAGTATCTTTCAGAGCTTCGGGACCGGTTTGCCGGGGAAGCCGATAAAATCATCGCCAATCGCGTTTTGGGCATGGTGAAAACTCTCGGTCGTCTGGATTCAGAACTTCATTCTGAGGAATACCACGCTGCGCGACGCTCCTATTATGCAGAGCAAATGCTGATGGAGGCGCTGGATATGCTCTCCTTGTTGAGCCGCGAGAACAACCGCCGTTTTGAGAATCTGACGGACGCCATCGGCGGCGATCTATCGAAGGAAGCCAAAAAGGAACTGTTTTTGAAACTACAGGATAAGGGCTATGAACATTGATGAGGAGGAAATCTCATGAAAACGAAACAGGAATTTTTCGAGGACTTTTTTGCACGCCTGAAACAGAACGGCTTCCGGGTTGAAAGCATCATGGAAAATGATATTGCCGCCGAGGTTTACGATGAAAACTCCCTGTTCTGTGTCATTACACAGGATGGGGAGCTTGTTTTTGAAACCTATGGGAGCGACAAGGCACGGACGCTGGAGCAGGCGGCCGAGGAAACCCGTGTGGTCCAGGGCTGCTGTACCCAGCCGCCGTTTGCCGACATGGAACGGACGGAAACGACTGTGCTGACAAACGGCTCCTATAGCAAGGTGTTTGAGAGCGCCGGAACGGTGCTGCTCTGCCGCCGCACCGGATTGTTCGGGTATGAGTTTGTCACCTGCCAGAAAACCATGCCCAAGCATAACAGCAGGAGGTATTACCGGGAACAGGTATTCTACGATCCGGTTCTGGCACAGGACAGCTTTATGGAGCGAAGTGGCTTGAAAATCCCGTCTCCGCTTGCCCTTTCCCATGAGGAACTCCGCGTGCTGGTGTCCTGCTGCGCCAGATGCGTCATGCTGGACAACGAACTCGACAGCGGCGAGGAAAGCCGCATCCGTGAACTGATGGCAAAGATAGAGGACAGCCTGCCGCCCCGGCCCGACCTAACCCCGCACCATTATTTTGAGAATGAAACGGAAAGGAGTCCGTCATGAAAAGTAAAACCGAATTTTACCAGAGCTATTTTGAAGCGCTGCAAAAAAAGGGCTTTACGGTACAGCCGTCTACCTCTCCCGATTATGTAGCGGACATCTACCACAAGGATAAGCTGATTGCCTTTTTTACCAAGAACGATCTGATCATGAAGAACCCGTTTGTGGAGGTACAAGATAAACTCATGGACAGAGTCCAGACTCTTGCCAAAACCACGGCGGTCGCCTGCGGGATCTGTTCGGATAAGCCGTTCGATGAGGAAACCGCAACCAAACTGCGCAATAACCTTTATAAAATCAACGAGCATAACGGGGTGGTGCTGGCCTGCAAGCAACATCCCCTGTTGGGGTATGTGCTGTCCACCTATCGCTGCGACGAAAACAAAAACCCCATCCAGCGGCAGTATTTTTACAACAAGGAAGCCGCCTTTGAAAGCTTTGCAACGCGAAGTGGCTTGATCGATGAAAAGCGATTATTCTCTGAAACCGACCTAAAAATGATCCACGCCGGTCTTGTAAAAATGCGCACGGTTGACAACGATATGACGCAGGACGACCTCAATTCGGTAGAACGCCTAGTGGACAAAATTGAGGATTTGCTTCCTGAATTACAGAAAAGAGAAAAGGCGCTGGACTTTTCCTGGATTTTAGGCAACATGGAGCGCGGCATCGAACGGGAATAAAAAGCTGCCGTGAAAACACGGCAGACTTCTTATTCAGCCAGCAACTTTGCCATGTGCAGGACTGCCGCCGCTTTTTCTCCATTCAAAACACGGAAGGTTTCCACAAGCTCCCGTTCCTTGGTGGTCGGATACAGTACATCCGGGCTTTCGTTGAAAAATTCCGAAACTGTTGTGCCGAGGCAGCCAAGCAACTTCTCCAATACCAATACGGACGGCTGGCTCTGCCCTTTTTCAATTTTATGGATGTAGTTTTCCGATATATCGGTTGCCTTTGACA
Organism: Caproicibacter fermentans; assembly: GCF_014303955.1. Taxonomy (NCBI): domain Bacteria; kingdom Bacillati; phylum Bacillota; class Clostridia; order Eubacteriales; family Acutalibacteraceae; genus Caproicibacter; species Caproicibacter fermentans. The sequence continues at coordinate 1,709,517 of NZ_CP060286.1, forward strand.
GTTTATAGACACTAAAATTCTTGCGTGTCCGAAGTGTCTGAAACTTAACCGGTAAATCCATCTTAATCCCCCTTTCCGATACTTATTATTATGTCTGATAGTACAACAAAATATAAGATAACTATAATTGTTGATAATACGTATATATTGTTGTATTATTTCCTTTGTAGTCTCTATAATAATCAAAAAAGATAGGAGTGATCTATGTGAACCAGCCAACAGGCGAATCTATTTGGGGCAACATCAACACTGCATTTGAAATTGCCCTGAACATCTATGCGATTGTGGCAAAAGATGAAAACGGTCTGGAGCATGAGGGCATCATGGTTCCAAAATCCAAAGCGAAGGAAGTGCTGTCCCCAAAGGCCATGTCCATGGCGGAACAAGACGGTGACTGGCTCTGCTATGGCGAGGACACCAAAGACATCCCAATGTATGAAATGCTTCAACGTCGTGTTGCAGCCTGTAAACGTATGGAAACGAAAGCTATAGATATGATGGCGGAACTCCGGCGCGACGGGAAACTGAGTCTTACGGATTATTTCGGAGAATGTGCGCCGCCAAAGCAGACGGAAAACGGCGCGGATCAACTTCATCAGGTGCGAAACGGTATTTACCTGGTCCATTCGGGCGGAGAGGACTATTTTGCCGTCCATGAATCGGTTGCCGACAATTTCATGTCCGATGTTGCCGAGGCGTTTGGAAGGAGGGATGGTGAATATCTGTATTATGATCTGACGACCGCCGCAGTCCCCCTCTTTGAGTTGCGCCAAATCTATGGGGAAGTAAACGATCTGGTCGTATCGGAGGACAGCCTGCTTTCAACGCTGAACTCGAATTTCAAGCTTTACGTTTCCTACTATAATGAGCTGGTGCAGGAAGAAGCGAAAATCCCGCCTGTGGAGGCTCCCATCGGGCTGTTCCTGCAAAAGCAGCTCGACCGAGCGGCGCAGGAGCCGGAAAGCCGTTCTCGAGAGGAACCCGTAGCCGAGCGGAGCGTCCCCTGATTCCGGGGAAGAAGCCGAGGATTTTGGCTTTGAACCATAAGAAGCAAGGGCGCTTCGTTACTTTATGGAGAAATGAAAACAAGATACTTATACCAATACGCCCCATATCGGAGTTTTTCCGGTGTGGGGCGTATTTTTTTGTTTGCGAGGTGATCGCTTGAAACTGATCTATATCGCCAGCCCCCTGCGCGGGGACTACAACACCAATATAAAAAACGCTGTGGAATACTGCCGACTTGCCAGTGAACAAAACGTACTGCCTCTCGCGCCACAGATTATCTTCAGCCAGTGGTGCAACGACACTGTTCCGGAACTAAGAGAGCAGGGCCTGAAACTTGGCCTTGCCCTGCTGGAAAAATCCGACGAGCTGTGGTGCATGGGGAAGAAAATCAGTGAAGGGATGCGGGGTGAAATTGCATTTGCGGCCGAACACGGCATTCCGATTTATTTTGTCGAGTATCCGCATATCCCCACTCTCTATCCGATCAGCGCGGACGAAAACCATTTGCTTTCAAAAGCGGACTGTATTGGGGGGAATAGACAAAAAAACTACGAAAACCAACTGGTCGTACTCCGGCATGAAAACCTGAAACCGGAGTTTCGCACGCCCTACAACCAAATCTGGCTCGTCACTTTCGATCCTATTGACTTGCCGAGTGATATTCACGGCGATGAGATCCATCTGTGTCATCCCGTGGATCGCGACCGGATGGATGTAAGAAGACGTGATATTTGGGGTGTGGCAAGGCCGGAAGCCCTTACGTATGTTCGGAACACTTATCCGGAGTTCGAAGCCGCCCTGCTGCCGGAAGTGGAACAGGAAGGTGAATTCTGCCGATGAAGAAAAAAGAGAAACTCATTTTAGGTTCTGTGATCATCGGACTTGGTACGGTGTTTAACCTGTTTTTCACCGCCGCTCTGCATGGGCTGCTGTCACGCCACCATACTACTCTGACTCTGATTCCCTTGTGGGATTGCATTGCGGGGCTTTTCACTCAACGCGAACAGCTTCTGTTGTTTCTGTCCTTCGAGGGCTTTCTGTGCCTGTGCTGCGTCCTGTTTTGGGTGCAGAATAACCGCCCCTATCAAAGCGAGCTTGTGCGTGTAGCCGAGGACATTTACACCCCTGCTCCGGTCGGGCAGTATCAGCATGGGTCGGCCCGCTGGCTGCGGGAGCCGGAAAAAAGCAAGGTGTTCGGCACACAGGTTATTGATCCGGAAAACCCGGTTATCCGAAAACTGCTGGACACCGGCTATGACGATCTGCCGTTCATGAAAGAGAAGGAACAGGCCGCGGAACCGGGAGAACAAACGGAAACCGGACAGGATACGGAGGAAAAAGTTCAGGAGGAACCCGCAGCTCCGCCGCCCGTTTCTATAAAACAGGAAGAAAAAAAGGAGGCTGTCGAACAGAATGAAGATTTTGAAGCCGTGGATTATGACCTTGCGGCTGCGCAATTAACCCAAAAGCCGCCGCAAAAGGCGCCTGTCGTACCCCCTGCGGAGAAAGCAAAGGAAGGAGGAAAAGAGGAAAAGGCCGACCAAAATAAGCTGTTTGATGAGGGCGGCATTGTGGTGGGGATGGATAGAATCGGCGGCAGCGTCCCCGGTGAGGCGCGTGAAAAGCTCTATTACATTTCTGATGATACCCATACCCTCACTATCGGGGCCACGCGCTCGGGGAAAACCCGCTGCCTTGTCATTCAGTCCATCTGCTTGCTGGGGCTTGCCGCGGAAAGTATGGTGATCAGCGACCCCAAGGCGGAGCTGTTCCACTATACGGCGGAGTTCTTAAAAAAGCTCGGCTATGAAGTGATCTGCCTGGACTTCAAAAACCCCGAAAAAAGTACCCGCTACAATCTTTTGCAGCCGGTCATTGACGCCGTGAACAGCAACGACATGGAACGAGCGGAGATGTATGCCTGGGATATTACCAATATCCTTGTGGGTGACAATGTTTCCAATGAAAAGATTTGGGAAAACGGCGAGAAATCCACCATCGCGGCGGCGATTCTCTGCGTGGTGGTGGACAACAAAAAGCGCCCTGAGTATCAGAACCTGACCAATGTGTACTGGTTTATCGCAGAAATGTCAAAATCCGTGGGCGGCAAGACGCCTATGGCCGAATACATGAAAAAGCTGCCCAGCTCTCATCCGGCAAGGGCGCTGATGTCCATAGCTGCGGTTGCGCCAAGCCGCACCAAGGGCAGTTTTGATACTTCCGCCCTGACCACTCTGCGGCTGTTCACCAGCCGTTCAGTTTACTCTGTCACCCATAAAAGCGATTATAACATTTCAGAGATCGGGAGTAAAAAGCAGGTGCTGTTTATGATCCTTCCCGACGAGAAAACGACGTACTACCCCATTGCCAGCCTGATGGTATCCCAGCTTTATGAATTGCTGGTCCGGAAGTCTGATCAGCGCGGCGGCAGGCTGGAACGCCGGGTCAACTTTGTTTTGGATGAGTTCGGGAATTTTACGAAACTTACCGATTTTACAAATAAATTGACCGTGGCAGGCGGACGCGGGATGCGGTTCAATCTGTTTCTGCAATCCTTTGAGCAGCTCACCCAAAAATACGACAAAGAAACAGCGGCCATTGTTAAATCCAACTGCCAGACGTGGGTCTACCTGCAAGCGGACGATAAGGAAACCTTACAGGATGTCTGCGACAAGCTGGGCAAGTATACCACCAGTGCCTATCAGCTCTCCAGCCAGCACGGGCGGTACGTCAACCCCTCCAGCTCCCATAGCATCAGCCTGGTGGCGAGGGAATTGCTGACCACGGATGAAATCCGCAGGATTCAGCGCCCTGCACAAACCGTGATTGGCCGTTCCCATCCGGCCATGATGAACGCACCCGACCTTTCAAAGTGGCATTTTAACCGAATGTGCGGGCTGGGCGACAAGGAGCATAACCGCAAGGTGCGCGAGGTCAGAGAAGCGGCGAGGCCGGTACTGTCCAAAATAGCTGACGAGATTTCCCTTTGGAACATTTGGGTTTACTACGCAAAAGACTTACAGCTCAAAGAGGCTCAGCAGAAATCACGGGCGTTTGCTTCGCAGATGGGCGCAATATTTTCAGAAAAAGGGTTTCGGAAAGGAGGCTCTCAAAATGACGAAGAAGATTAAACGCTTTGTCAAAAATGTCAAAGCCAAATGGAAAGCGGTGAGTATGGGGTTGCTCACCGCTTTTTTGATGCTCCAGGACACAACGACCGCATATGCGGCCGGAAGCATTCAGAGCAGCAAGATTGCTACGGGAACACAAAAACTCATTCAGGATGCCACGACCTGGCTCATGGTTCTGGCCCCCGTGGTGGCCGGTCTGCTGATTATCTATTTCTGCATCCGCAGGAGCGCGGCCGATGAAATGGATCAGAAAAAATGGAACAACCGCATTGTGGTTGCTATCGTATCCTGTATCGGCGCGGTGCTGGGCAGCGCCACTCTCAACCTTATCATTGGCTACTATCAGTAAATTGTAAAACCCATTGGTAGCTGCGGGAATACCCCGCAGCTTTTTCTATATCAAAACTCAATCATGAAAAGGAGAACAAATACTATGAAAAATCTCATGGATAAAGTGTCTGCAAAAGTAACCGCTCGGGCAATCAGCGCGTCCACCCGGAGCAGAGAAGCAAGAAGGAGGTTTTATAGGACTATTGCACAAAATAGTGGTGAAGGATTTGTGGATGCTGCACTAAAAATACTAATTAGCGTTGTGATTGGCGCTTTGCTCCTGGCAGGTCTGTATGCGCTTTTTAACAACACCGTGCTGCCAACCCTGGTCCAGCGTGTCAAAGACCTTTTCAATTATGAAGGTTAATACATCTGATACAGCCCCGTACCAGCACAGCATGGCGCGGGGCTGCCTTTTTTGTTAACAGGAGGAATGAATCATCATGAAAGTAACAGCGAAAATTGTTGCCACTCTGACCGACAAAGGCAGGCTCAAAGCCATTGCGACGGTTTGTCTGGACGGGGAGTTCCTGATTACAGGAGTCCGCATTGTGGACTGTGAAAAAGGGCCCGGTGTGTTTATGCCCAGCCGGAAGGACAAAAAAGAGGAATACCGGGATATTTGCTTCCCGATCACCCCGGAGCTTCACCAAAAGATCAAGGATGCCGTGTTAGATGCCTTCGAAAAGCAGGCGGATAAAGCGGATGAGACGGAATAGAAAATGTGGAATTCAGCCCTGTGGGATCTCCCGCAGGGCAAGGAGGTGAAGCGAGCTTTGGAAGCTATTCTTGTACTGCTGATTGTCGCCGCGTTAAACGGCGCGGTGGCCTACATTGATCAAATGCTGACCGGCCTTGTGCCCATGACGCTCAATGCCGACCAGTACATGACGGCCGCCGCAGGCGGAAGCATGGTAGAAACGCTGTTTGACATCCTGCTGGGCTTTGGTGTATCCCTGATCATCCTGAAGTTTCTGAAAAAGGGGTTTGAATGCTACGTCATGTGGACGGACGGTGATCCGGATGCGGAACCGGCCGGTCTCGTTATTCGATTTATCGAGGCGATTGCCGTAGCGGTCTGTTTCCCGGTCATGTACGGCTGGCTGGCGGATATTACCCAAAGCCTGACCGATCAACTGATGGCTGCCATCGGCACTTCCACAAACTATGACTGGCAGGCATGGGTAAACGGCATCGGCTCCCTTGGGCTGGTAACCGCCATCTTCGGCCTTGTCTTTGTGGTCTGCTACTTTGTGCTGTACTTCCAGTTCCTGATGCGGGGACTCGAAATCATGATCCTGCGGATCGGTCTGCCGCTTGCCTGCGTGGGCTTGCTGGATAACGACAAGGGTGTTTTTAAGACCTATATCAATAAGTTTTTCCAGTCAACCCTTTCGGTTGTGGTACAAATCTGTTTGTGTAAATTGGGTGTTGGAATGATGATGAATGTAGGGATCAACATGAATATCTTTTGGGGCATTGCCTGTATCGTGCTTGCCATCAAAACGCCGCGCTTCCTCAGTGAATTTATGGTTCCGACAGGTGGCGGCGGGGCTGGCGTGATCAATAACATTTACCATTCCGTCCGGCTGGTGGGTATGGCAAAAGGCATGATCAAATAAAGGCGGTGATAAGATGATAGCCCTTGATGATATTTCCACGGCGGTTATTTCCATCATCCGCTTGGGCGCGGTGTTCCGTTTCGTCTATTGCATGATCCGGCTGCAAGGCGCGGAGGAAGAACAGGCGCAGTATAAAAAACGGGCGAAAAACACCGTGTTGTTCTACGTGATAGCCGAGTGTATCTGGCAGATTAAAGACATTGTATTTTACTACTACGGTTCATAGGGAGGTCCCAATGTGAATACGGAGATCGATCTTTATATTCCCACCGGAGTTAAAACCGAGAAAGAACTGTTTAACGGTTTTGGAAAGCGGGAGCTTTTTCAGAGCATCGTCGGTTCCCTGTTCGGCGGTGTGGTTGCGGCCCTTCTGTGGCTGATTTCGGGAAACGTGGCTCTGACTGTCGTTGCGGTTCTTTCCGGCATTTTCGGTTCCGTCATGATGTGTACCAAGGACCAGAACAACCAAAGCGTGATAGACCAAATCAGGGATATGATACGCTTTCAGCACAGCCAGCAAATTTACCCCTATCGGATGCTGGACGAATGGGGGACGAAATAAAGGAGGATCACTGCTTGACATTTCTTGACCTTTTTGCAGGAATCGGCGGATTCCGTAGGGGTCTCGAAAGAAGCGGACATACCTGTGTCGGGCATGTCGAAATTGATAAATACGCAAACAAGAGCTATATGGCAATGTATGAGCTTGCACCCTGCCCTTATGGGAATGGTGCAGGCTCTAATTCATTTATGATGTGTAAACCGGAGGTGAGAAAAGGCTGTGACGGGACAAACTGCAAAGGCGAATGGTTCGCCAAGGATATTAAGCAGCTCCGAGCAGGAGAGATAATCGCCCTGCAAAGACTATACCCGAAGGGACACTGGAGAGTCAATATGCGAAGCTACTCCTGCAATTGGAAAAATCCAAGCGCCGCGAAAGCGACCTTAAGCTTGCAAACATGCAATTGCGCGAAACTGTGCAGGAACTGCGTTCTGAATGCGAGTTGCTTCGAGGGGAGCTTCATTCCCTGATGCAGCGCGGAATGCAGCTTCAGGGAGGAGGTGAGCGAAAATGATATTGAACAAGAAAAAGCTGAGGGCTTGGGAAAAATCTACACACATTGTGTTTACCAAAGAGCAAGAGGCTATTATTCTTGAACGGTTTGGTACTGAACCGGGAGACGGGCATGAATGGTCTGAGCAGGATATCGCTGAACAGGTCAGAAAAATTGTGCGCGATAACCCGGCACCACCACCAAAGCTGCCTGGCTTTCTGAAATGACATTTCCATATCTCCGCAACATTGAATACAGCATATGGCCTCGGCCTGTGCTGTATTTTTGTCACCGCACATCACAAAACGGCGGTTTTTCAACCAATATTTTTTTGTATCGTGTATGCACACGATACAAAACCATGGTAATCATGAGGTTATTATATCGTGCACACCATGAAAACTAAACAAAACGAACGGCTGCAAGCCTTTGACGATTATTTGTTTGAACGCGCCCGGGCCGCCGGGGTCAGCGACGCCCAGCTTTACCGGCAGGCAGGGAACGCCGTCACCGTCAATATCGTTTATGAAATCGGGCTGCACCTGCCGGGAGGCGGCCTATGAGGTTTGGCGCACTCTATATAGATCCGCCCTGGGCTTACAAGGTCTACTCCAAAAAAGGACAGGGGCGCAGCGCCGAGAACCACTACCGCACCATGAGCGCAGAGGATATTTTCAGCCTGGATATAGCCGGAATTGCCGACACGGACTGCGCTTTGTTTCTGTGGGTCACTTTTCCCTGTCTGCTGGAAGGGCTGGAGGCAATCCGGCGCTGGGGTTTTACTTATAAAACCCTCGGCTTCTGCTGGGTAAAACGGTGCAAAAAACAAACAGAAAAATGGTTTTGGGGGCTTGGTTTTTGGACACGGGCCAACCCGGAGCTGTGCCTGATCGCCACCAAAGGCAGCCCGAAACGGGTATCCAAAGCGATCCATTGTATTGTGGATACGCCGGTGGAAGCCCACAGCAAAAAGCCGGATGAGGTACGGCGGCGCATTGAGCGGCTTATGGGGGACGTTCCCCGCGCGGAGCTGTTTGCAAGGCAGACGTATGACGGCTGGGTCTGCCTCGGCAATGAAATTGACGGGCTGGATATTCGGGAGGCAATCAAACGTGTAAAAGAAATGGAGGAATGATATGGATTGGAATGCCGCCGTTCCGGATGCCTATGCCGCCAGCCTGCTGCTTGCGTTTTTCGCGGGCTGCTTGTGTGATAATGCCATAGGCAGACTTATAAAACGGTCAGCTCCGAAAACCGCCGTTCTCAGCGTAGCTGGGACGGCGGCTTTTCTTTGTCTGTACGGGTTTACTCCCACGGCGCTCCGTTGTATCCTGCTCTGCCAACTGCTGATGATTGCCGGGGTGTTCGATCTGGCAACCCGAGAAATCCCGGACAGCCTGCATCTGCTGATCGCCATGGCGGGACTGATTGACTTTCAGGTTCTGCCTGCGCTTTTAGGGTTTCTGCTTGTGCCCCTGCCGTTTCTGATTGCCGCCCTGAAAACGGAAAAGATCGGCGGCGGGGATGTGAAGTTGATGGCGGCCAGCGGCTTTGCCCTCGGAGTGACCGGAGGCGTATGGATGATGATTTGGGGACTGTCAGCCGCCCTGCTCTGGAACCGTGTGTTTTGTAGGGGGCAAAAAAGTCTGCCCCTTGCGCCGTTCCTTGCGTTCGGGTGCTTTCTGGCGCTTTTATCAATTTAATACGAATAGGAAGGATGAAAACAAAAATGAAGAATTTACTGAAAAACCGCATTGTGATCGGGCTTCTGTGCATTATCACGGCCCTGATTATCTGCTTTGGGCTGACGCCCATGTTCAATAACGCGCTTACCTCCAAGGTGGAGCTGGTGCGCGTTGCCACGGAAATCAAGGCAGGCGATCAGATAACAGCGGGCATGATTACCACCGTCGAGACGGGCGGCTACAACCTGCCCCCCGATGTGGTGTACAAGAAGGATGACGTGATCGGCAAATATGCCAATGCGGACCTGTATAAAGGCGATTACATTCTGAAAAGCAAGCTTTCCGACACGCCCATGCTGAAAAACGAGTATCTGAGCGGACTGAACGGAAAAAACCGGGCGATTTCCATTACCATCAAGAGCTTTGCGGCGGGGCTTTCCGGCAAGCTGGAAAGCGGCGACATTATTTCCTTGATTGCCAGCGACGTGGGCGAAAGCCGGGAAACCAAGACACCGGATGAGCTTCAGTACGTGGAAGTGATTGCAACCACCGACAGCAAAGGTGTTGATCAGGACGTACAGGAGCAGACGGATACGGACAGCAAGGATTCAGAGGATTCGGAGCTTGCCAGCACGATTACGGTCCTTGCCACGCCGGAGCAGGCGCGGCTCCTTGTCGATCTGGAACAGAACGGCAAGCTCCATGCCGCTCTTGTATATCGCGGCAGCTCCGAAACAGCGCAGAAGTTTTTGGACGCACAGGAAAAGGTGCTGGAAAAACTCTATCCTTCGGAAAGTGAGGAAACCACCGATGAGAGCCAGAATAGCGGTAGCGCACAAGCATCGTCTCCCGCCGGTTCCTCCGGCACCGTATCCGAAAACACCGGGTCTGCCGGGCAGGGTTGAGAAACGGAGGGAGAACGATGGAGCCAGACAAGGTAATTGCCGTCATGGGCAGTCCGGGCAGCGGGAAAACAACCGCTGCCCTTAAACTTGCCCTTGCGCTGGCGGCTGAAAAGAAAAATGTGATCGTCGTGTTCTGCGACCCGTTTACACCGGTAATCCCCACGGTCCTGCCTGCCGGAACAACGCACGACACTTCGCTCGGGAGCCTGCTAACCGCCCCATCCCTGACGCAGACGACCATCCTGAACTCCTGCGTACCGGTGAAGGAAAGTGAATATATCAGCTTTTTGGGATACCGCGCCGGGGAATGCCTGATGATGTACCCGCAAATCACAAGGGATAAGGCGGTGGATTTTTTCGTTCTGCTCCGCCATCTGACGGATTACGTTATCATCGACTGCGCCTCCACTCTGGAAGCAGACCCCGCCTCCATTGTGGGGATTGAGCTTGCGGACAGGGTGCTGAAGCTGGGGACGGCCAATCTAAAGGGCGTTTCCTACTTTATGACCCACAACCCCATGCTGGCGGACAGCCGATTCCGCAAGGATACTCACAGCATGATCATCGGAAATTACAGAGCCGGACAGGATTGGGAGGCCGCCGCCCAGCAGTACGGCGGTGTGAACGGCATCCTGCCCTATGTGCCGGAGCTGGAGCGGCAGTACGATGAACTGGCGCTGCTCCTGCCACTGACCCAGCCGGAAAGCACAGCTTATACTTCCTCTATAGAAAAGCTGCTGGGGCTTCAGCCGGAAAAGCCGAAAGAGAAGGTGCCCCCGAAAAAGGCTGCCAAAAAGGGGAAAATACCGTCTCCGGTAAAACCGGAGCAGACAAGAGCGGAGCCGGACAGGAATCCCAAAGGCAGACCGGGATTCCGACTGCCCTTCGGCAGAAACCGGGGTGAGTTCTGATGCTTACGGTCGGCCATATTGAGTTGAAAGCAGCCAACGCCTATGTGACGGAACACCACAGGCATCACAGAGCGGTGCGGGGACACCGTTTTTCTCTTGCCTGCTATGAGGACGGCAGGCTGTGCGGGGTCGCTATTGTGGGTAGGCCGCGCTCCCGGCGCATCGATCAGCACATGACGGTGGAGGTCCTGCGCCTTTGCACAGACGGCACGAAAAACGCCTGTTCCAAACTGTACGGAGCCTGCCGCCGTGCGGCAAAAATTCTGGGCTACGAGCGGTTAATCACCTATATTTTAGCGGATGAAAGCGGTAAAAGCCTTTTGGCAAGCGGCTTTTCCTATTGCTACACGAATAAGGGCGGAAGCTGGAACCAGCCGGGCAGACCGAGAAGCGATAAGGCTCCGGTCTGCCCGAAGCGTTTATATGAGATCATCCTTGTCCGAAAGGGGGACAAAACTTGGACAACATCTTAAACATTCACAACAATGCAGGGCTAATCGGCGGAGAGTTTTCTCTGCGCCCCTTTGCCGAGGTCTTGAAGGAAGTGCAGGAGTACATCACCAAAAACTACTCCGCCGTGCTGAACGATCATCCCGACAAAAGCCGTGCACTGATCGGCAGTTATATTCGGGGATACCTGGAGGAAAAGAAAATCGGCGTTGCCGATCTGGAGCAGGATGAGCTTGCGGAACTGCTGTACGGTGAAATGACCGGTTTTTCATTCCTCTCCAAATACCTGTACCGCGATGATATTGAGGAAGTCAACATCAATGAGTGGGACGATGTAAAGGTCATTTATGCCAACGGCGAGGTGCTTCCCACCAAGGAGTCCTTTACCTCACCCCAGCACGCCCTTGACGTGATCAAACGTATGCTGCACAAATCCGGCATGATTCTGGATAACGCCAAGCCCTATGTCATCGGCCACCTGTCCAACAAAATCCGCATCACGGCCACCGCGCCGGAGATTGTGGATGAGGACAAGGGCCTTTCCGTGTCTATTCGTATCGTCAACCCCCGCAAGCTCAAAAAAGAGGAATTTGTGAGCTACGGCACGGCCACCGCAGAAATGCTGGATATGCTCTCCATCTTTTTCAACTATGGCGTTTCCATGTGCATGACCGGGGCGACTTCCTCCGGAAAAACCACCCTGATGAGCTGGATACTTGAGCAGATACCAAACGACAAGCGGCTGATCACGATTGAGAAGGGCTGCCGTGAATTTGACTGTGTAAAGCGCGACGGGTCCGGGCGGGTGCTGAATAACGTGATCCATTTTCTGACCAAGGACTCGGATGATCCGAAACAGGTGGTATCCATGGTAAAACTGCTGGAACTGGCGCTTACCATGCACCCGGATTTTCTTGTGGTGGCGGAGATGAAAAGCGAAGAAAGCTTTCAGGCCATTAAAGCCGCCAATACCGGCCATACCTCCATGACTACCATTCATGCCAATGGCTGCGAGGATACCTATTACCGCATGGCGGCGCTCTGTAAAGAGAGCAGCTCCATGGACGATACCACCTTGATGGGGCTTGCCACAAGGGGATTCCCCGTTGTGGCTTATTCTAAAAAACTGGAGGACAACAGCCGCCGCATCATGGAGATCGCGGAGTGTGTGGAGGTCATAAACTGCAGGCCCGTCATGCGTACCCTGTACCGCTTCAACATTACGGATACCCTCTTGGAAAACGGAAAGCCGAAGCTCGTCGGACACTATGAAAAGGTCAACGGTCCGTCCGAACGGCTGTGCAAGCAGCTCCGCGATAACGGGATGCCACTGAAATTACAGCAGCGTCTTTTGACCGCGTAAAGGAGGCGTGTCTTATGAGCATGATCGCCTATAAAGCGCCTTATCTTCTGCAAATCATGCAGGATGAGGACCCTCCCGATCCCCGCACGGACTATGACAATTTAGGACATATGATCTGCTGGCATAGCCGTTACCGTCTTGGGGATGAGCATCAATTTGAGGATACGAACGATTTGTTGAAGCGGCTGGTGCTGGGCAGCATTTCACCGGACACGGTGATCGAATATGTGAAATCCGGGAAAGCGCGCGACGTGAAACTGGAGTATGACCGCTCTGCCGGAAGCTGGGAAATCAGCAGCTATGATCAGCAATTCAAAAAGTGGTTTTCCGAAGCCTCCTTGGAAGGAAAGCTGGAGGCCAACCGGCAGGAGGTTTTTGAGAGTCTTGTGGATACCTTGCTGAATTCCGATCTTCATACGCTGGCGTCGGAGAAAAATGTCATTCTGCCCCTCAACCTATACGATCACTCCCTGCTCAGTATGTCGGTCAGTTCATTTCTTGGCCGGGCGCAGCACGCCGAATGGGATTCCGGTCAGGTGGGCTGGATTTACGCCACGCCGGAGGATATTCAAAAAGAGTACGGCAGCCTGACGCCGGAGAGTTATGGGAAAGCTGAATCTCTGCTGAAATCCGAGGTGGAGAGCTACGACCACTATCTGCGCGGAGAGTGCTACGGTTTCCGGCTGTTTGAGAACGGGGAAGAAACCGATAGCTGCTGGGGCTTCCTGGGGGACTTCTCCGATATGGCAAAAGAAATTGCGTCCGAAACCCTGCCGGAGAGCCACCGGGACATGATCGACCATCTGCATGAGGTGCCGGATACGGTAACGCGGAGTAAGGATTATGAGGATTTTATGGAAGATTTAGAAGAAATGGAGGAATGAAACCTTGGCGGTACTCGTAACGATTGCGTTTTTACTGGCGGTAACAGGCAGTTTTCTTCTGCTTTCGTTATCGCCCTTTTCTTTTCTGGAGGGGCTGGCGGCCTATGTAAAACCGCGAAAAACTTCCATGAAAAGCCGGATCGAAAAGAGCCGGAAGAACAAGAAGCCCAAGGGCCTGAAGCTGTTGTTTCTGGATACCAGGGAAATTCTGCGTGTCACCGGGAAAAGCGGCTCATTTACCGCGCTTTGCATCCTGTCCATGATTCTGTTTGTCGTAGGGGCTATGATTTCGCTTACCATGAACAACGGTTTTCTTGTGCCGGTGCTGGCGGCGGGACTGGCACTTCTACCCTTCTACTATGTGAAGCTCACGGCTGGGCGGCATAAAAAGCAGATCAATACGGAGTTGGAGACGGCGCTGTCGATCATTACCACCAGCTACCTTCGCGGCAAAAACACCATCATCCGGGCTATTGACGAAAACCAGCCTTACTTAAACCCTCCGGTCGCGGAGGTATTCCGCAACTTCCTTTTGCAGGCAAAGCTCATCAACTCCAACACAAAAGAGGCGTTGGAGGGGATGAAAGCCGGGATTGATAACAGTGTTTTTCACGAATGGGTGGATGCTGTGGTTGCGTGTCAGGATGATTACAACCTGAAAAGCACCCTGCCGCCGATTGTCGCAAAGCTGTCGGACATGCGGGTGGTGACAGCAGAGCTTGATCTGCTGCTCTTTGAGCCGGTGAAGGAATATATCACCATGGTATTGCTGCTGATTGGTAGCATTCCCCTGATGTACTTTTTGAATAAGGATTGGTATCACACTCTGATGTTCACAGAGGTCGGGAAAATCCTGCTGACAATTTGCGCCGCCGCAATTTTCTTCTCGGTGGCCGCCGTTGCCAAACATATGCGCCCAATCGAATACAAACGTTAGGAGGTGTGGTAACATTGCAAAACTTGATTCTGATTTTATTTGCCCTGTTTTTTGCGGCGGGGCTTTACCTGGTTTTAGCGGAGCTCCTTCGCATCCCGACCTATAAGGCGACAAAGGCCGTTTTAAACTTGGGCAGGAAACGGAGGAAGCAGGTCCGGGATTCCGACGCTTTCATTATGGAACTGGCTGAAAAGCTCGCAAAGATACTCCCGATGGATGAATACAAGCGGCGCAAGCTGACCGCCACGCTGAAATCCGCGGAAATCAATATGACCCCCGAGGTGTATGTGGCGCAGGCGATGGTCAAGGCGGGCCTGATCTTTCTCGGGATCATTCCCTGCCTGTTGATTGTCTCCATTCTGTCTCCGGCCTTCATCATCATCGGGATCGGTGTTTACTTTACGGAGAGCGGCAAGGCGGAGAAGCTGATAACCGCGAGGCGAAACGAAATCGAATATGAGTTGCCCCGCTTCGTGGCAACGCTGGTGCAGGAGCTGAAAGCTTCTCGCGATGTGCTGTCCATTCTGGAAAATTACCAGAAGAACGCCGGGCAAGCGCTGAAAAACGAGCTTGCCATTACGGTTGCCGACATGCGCACCGGCAACTTTGAAGGAGCGCTGACCCGTTTTGAGGCCAGAGTATCCAGCGCCATGTTATCGGACGTGGTGCGCGGTTTGATCGGCGTACTGCGCGGGGACGACGGCGTGGTATTCTTCCAAATGCTGTCCCACGATATGAAGCAACTGGAATTACAGCGCCTGAAACGGCTGGCGATGGAGCGCCCGCCGAAAATACGGAAGTTTTCCTTCCTGCTCCTGGGCTGTATGCTGCTGCTGTACATGGGGGTCATGGGGTATCAGATACTCGGCGCCATGTCGGGAATGTTTTAAGGAGGGCGCCGGATGATGAAAAAGATTCTAAAATCAAAACAGGGCGAGGGATACTTAGACATAGCAATCGGCGTTCTCTGCTTACTGCTGGTGGTATCTTTCGCGGTAAGCCTGTTCCCGGTTTTTACCGCCAAACAGCAGCTTGACACCTTTGCAACAGAAATCGTGCGGGAGGCGGAAATCAAGGGCAGAACCAGCGTGGATTCCCGGATTGCCGATATGCGGGAGCAGACGGGGCTTGACCCGAAAATCCGCTGGAACTGCGACTACTACAGCGGGAACAAGGTTCAGCTTGACGGCGATATGGAAGTGGTGCTGACGGATACGGTGGACATTGGATTTTTCATCTTCGGTCCCTTCCCTGTTGAAATTCAGGCCAAGGCAACCGGAAAATCCGAAGTCTATTACAAATAAGGGGGTAGTATGATGCGATTGCGAAAAATTATAAAAGACAAACGCGGCGCTTCCACGCCCCTGACGGTCGCCCTGATTTTAGGGCTGCTGCTCCTGATCTGCGCCGTCTCGGAGTTTTTCCGGCTCGGCATTATTGTGGTCGGCGTCCGCGACGGACTCCAGCAGGCGGCAGTCACAGTGGCGGCCACGAATTACGATGATACCTATAACGGATTGCGGGAGGGATACTCCGGAGGCTATACCCTGTCCGGCGCAGATTGGCAGGAAAAACTTGATTACGACGATGTGTATGCCCGCCTTGATAAGCTGCTGGGCACTACGGCGTCGGACGGGTATCATGTCAAAGCGGAGGGAAACGGCTATGAATACCGTCTGTCGGGACTTGCCGTGGACATTGCGAACGCCCCCCTGACGCCGGGGAACGCAGACAAAAATCTTGAAGTGGACGCCCGCGTCACCATTGAAATCCCGTTATCTTTCGGCTGGGATCGACTCCCGCCGCTTACGATGCAGATATGTACAAGGTCAGCCTATGCACCCAAATTCTGATATTTCACAGAAAGGCAATCAGATTCATAAAAATGTCTGGACTCACAGGAAAATTAAGGATATAATGAAATCGGGTAAAGAATAATACGGGTAAATAGGGCTGAACCATTCATTTCAAAATGAAAGTGAGGTCCATAGCATGAAGAAGGATTACAACACCAAGAAAAAAGTGCTAATCGGCGGACTGTCTTTTGTGGCAGTGTGCCTTATTGTCGGTTTGTTTTATTTCAGCAGCGCCGCAGGCAGCCAAGAGAAAACGCCAGCCACAACGAGTTCTACTCCCTCAGAGTCGGAAGTTGTGGTGCCGGAAACCCCGCAGCCAGAAGCGACACTTCCGGAGGAAAGCGGAACAACCAGCCAAAATAC
The DNA here is from genome assembly GCF_014303955.1 of Caproicibacter fermentans. Taxonomy (NCBI): domain Bacteria; kingdom Bacillati; phylum Bacillota; class Clostridia; order Eubacteriales; family Acutalibacteraceae; genus Caproicibacter; species Caproicibacter fermentans. The sequence continues at coordinate 1,726,017 of NZ_CP060286.1, forward strand.
CGTTTCTTCCACGCGGCCGGAAACATCCTCTGCGCCTGCCAGCAGCGCGGCACAGAGCAAGCCTTCCGATGGGAAGCCAAAGACACGTTCTGAGGCGACCCCTCCTGCCACAGCGCCTGACAAATCCAGCGAAAAATCCTCGAAAGGCAGTACGAAGCAGAGCCAGCCGCAAGGCGGCGAAAAAAAGGACGGTAAAGTTTACGTGCCGGGGTTTGGTTGGATTGAGGACGAAGGTGGAGGGTCCAACGTGCATGAGGCCCCAAATGCAGGAACAGGAGATTCGGTTGGAGACATGTAAAAGAGAATAGCCTATCTTAAAGGATACAGTCATTATGGCTGTATCCTTTTTTTGTTGGAGGTGAACCTTGAAAAGACTGATTTGTGCATTGCTGTCATTGGCAATGCTTTTTTCTTTGACTTCCACCGCCTTTGCCGCCGATGGGAACATGGATGGTGGCGGCGGCGACATGGGACAGGGCACGGGCGAAAACTCCTGGACACCGGGACGTGACGGTGTGCGCGTGACCATTATCCGTGACAGTGACAATACCCCGGTATCTACCCCTATTGATTTCTCAAATAGTACCAATGGTGATATCGCGGTTCATTTTGGCAAGGTGAGTAAAATATCCTATCGAAGTACAGGATTGCATCCCAGCACCACTAAATACGATTGCTATAAACCAAGGCAGGCCATGCCAACTATCATCAGTGACAATGGGGGCAACAACATTGCGGCGATTCGAAGCTATTTCTGCCGTTCAGGGACAATTCATGACATAGCCGCTGCAACAGGATTTGACTACGACACTCTGATCAATGGTAATTACAAAATTTTAGTGGAGCCGATGGCCTATTTCAAATACAGTGGTGTCATGTTTGCCATGACTGCTACCGAGGCCGCCCTTTACAATAGGCAGACCGGAAACGGCCTGCGGAGCAAAATGGTATCGCTGAGTCACAAAAATCTGCCTCTATCCATATTCCTTCAGACACCCGATTTAGGGTTTCCAGCCTGGAACGGTTCCACCACGCAAGCGCAGAGCGACGATACCATTATCGCAGAGCTTGGCCTTGGAATCGTCCGCTTTTCCGAAGCTGATCCTGCACCGGCGCCGGAAAGCAGCGTGACCTATCGCTGCGACACCGACGTAATCACGGCGGTCACGCTTACAACCGGCTCTGAAAAAACGCCGGAAAACCCCGCTTATGCCCGATTCAGTATCAACGGGAAAACATATACCCACAGCGATATTTACATTCCCGAAGGAGATTCGCAGTTGGCCTGGGTCAAATGGCGGACGCCGGAGGAACCCGGAACTGTGGCGATCACAGTCACAAGCAACTGCTCCGTCAGCAGCAGTAAGATTGTGGTGCATATTGTTGACCTAAATCAGAACCAGCCACCCGATCCGCAGGCCAACGACCGCAATGATAAATTTACAATCCCCTCTGTACCGAATCAGGCGAGCACCACAACGCGAACCTGGGGCGAATGGGATTGCTGGTGGCATGAGGATTGGGTGTGGCACAGTAGCGGTGAGAATGAGGACGGGAATGAGGACGGCTGGTGGGAAGACAAAGGGTGGTATGAATACGCCTGGCTTTCCTATTCAGCCAGCCTCTCAGCCACGTTGCAGACTACGCCGGATGCAAAGTCCCCCACGGCTTCCGGGAAAACGATGAAAAGCGGATACGGTCTGGATGCTTATGTCTCTGCGCGGATTCAATCATCCGCACCCAGCAGCCAGATCACGGGAGCGCAGAATGTGGTTGCCTATTTTCCGGAGTTCAACTATTCGACGTACTGGCGGTTATTGCAGCGGCTGACGACCGGCTTTTCCAGCACCTTTGAGTTTCAAAAAAGCAAGTACAGCACCTACGGGCAGCCCTGCCATTTTTCACCTGTGTGGTTCCCTGACGGACAGTACAAAACCTATGCGGAGTGTATTGACGCATGGACACCTGCCGGGATGCTGCAAATCAATCTGACGGATAGCTTAACCATTCGCGGATCGTTATTTGACGACTGGGTGCGCCCATATAGCTTCACACATATGCGTGAAGCGTGGGATAGATAAAAATCTGTCTTTGGCAAGGCAGTGGGCAAGGTACTGATTGCCCATCGTTATCAACTAAGCTCGAGGGGAAACCCAAAAGGCAAAAACAGCATGTTGTAAAAGGCATAATTCCACAAGTCATTATGTGGCGAATGAATGCCGAAACGAAACGTTGCGTATAAGGATAAAAGCTGGATTGCTTGAACGATAGTCAAAGGTGCTGTATCGAAGGCCATAGCGGAAAATGGCTATAAACGCTATGCGGTTAAAGGTGGTTTCCTATGCCAGTCGGGAAATCACAAGTACCCTTAACCGGCTAACTGCAATAAGCAGAAAATGACGAAAGTCGTATCCGAGAACGCAATAAGCCATGTTTTATCTATCCTAAATGGGGATTGCCTAAGTTGGAATGCAGAATATTCTGCTATAAGATTCAGTCTTTGAATATCCAATATGGCAACGGAGCTCTGGTAGTAGTCCGAGCAAGGGAAAACCTTGTACATGGCGAAGCAGAGCAGATTACTTCAATACTAAAATATTAGAGAGGTGCGTGAGGCACTTGAGAAATCCGATTGAGGTATTGAAAACTCTACAAGAGAAAGCAAGCGACAAAGACTATCAGTTTGAACGCCTGTACCGAAATCTGTATAACGAAGATTTTTATCTTTTGGCATACGGAAACCTCTATAACAAAGAGGGCAATATGACGAGAGGAACGGATAACACCACAATTGATGGGATGGGACTGGAACGCATCCGCAGGTTAATTGATAAGCTGCGGAATGACAGTTATCAACCCTGTCCGGCAAAACGGGTATATATTCCGAAATCCAATGGGAAACAACGTCCGTTGGGCATTCCTTCCGTCGATGATAAATTGGTACAGGAAGTGGTAAGGTTAATCCTTGAAAGTGTGTATGAGAACAATTTTTCCGATAACTCTCATGGTTTTAGGCCCAATAGAAGCTGCCATACTGCGCTGACCCAAATCCAAAGGAATTTCACGGGGGTAAAGTGGTTCATTGAAGGTGACATCAAAGGATATTTTGATACCATCGACCACCATATTCTGGTGAATATATTGAGAAAACGGGTAAAGGACGAGCGTTTCATCTCCCTGATATGGAAATTTTTAAAGGCAGGATACATGGAGAATTGGAAGTACAATGCCACATACTCCGGTACCCCGCAAGGTTCTGTAATCAGTCCAGTACTCGCCAACATTTATCTCAACGAATTTGACTCTTACGTTGAAGAATATATCAATAAGTTCAACAACGGGAAAAAGCGCGAAAGAAACAAGGAGTACCGCTGGTACTCCGACGAAGCGTCGAAATTAAGAGTTAAATACCGAGCAAAATGGGAAAGCCTTACGACAGAAGAAAAAGGCAAGGCCAAGGCAGAGGTCGAGGAGCTCACCGCGAAGGCCAGGCAGGTCCCGGCGACAAATCCAATGGATTCAAGTTACCGTCGCCTGCTGTACTGCCGGTATGCGGATGATTTCCTTTGCGGTGTAATTGGAAGTAAAGCAGATGCCGAAACCATTAAAACCGATTTTGGGAATTTTCTAAAAGAGAAGCTCAACCTCGACATGTCGGAAGAAAAGACACTCGTCACACATGCACAGGAAAAAGCATCGTTCCTCGGGTATGAAATCTCTGTATCCAGAAGCAATGATTACAAAAAAATGAGCAATGGGCAGAAAGTCCGTGCATTTAACGGACGTGTTCGCCTATTCATGCCCCACGCCAAATGGGTAAAGAAATTAGTTGGGTGTGGTGCCATGGAAATTATCCAGAAAGACGGAAAAGAGATTTGGAAGCCCAAAGTGAGAAAAGACCTTATCAATCAAGAACCCATCGAAATTCTTAGCATCTACAATGCCGAAATACGTGGATTGTACAACTATTATTGTTTAGCGAACAACGTGGCAAAATTGCAAAAGTATTACTACATCATGGAATATAGCATGTACCAGACCTTTGCAATGAAATTCCGCGAAAACCTGCGCCAAACAATCAACAGGCACTCAGTTAACGGGGTGTTTGGAGTCAGCTACGTAACAAAAGGCGGAGATGTTAAGAGAGCCACATTCCTAAAAGGCAGTTTTCCGAAACGAACGGTGAGCCTAGACTTCAAAGACGAAATTCAGTCATACTCCGCAACGAAATATAATCGCCAAAGCGATTTGATCGGGCGGCTGTTGAGTGGTAAATGTGAGCTTTGCGGTCAGTGGACAAACCATGCAAAGGTTCACCACGTCAGGAAGCTGAAAGGATTGACTGGCAAAAACGAGTGGGAAGGAAAAATGATTCAAATGAACAGAAAAACCTTAGTCGTTTGTGATACCTGTTTTGAAAAAATTACAGGCAAGTAAAAGTAGAGTGTAATCGGAGAGCCGTATACGTCGAGAGGCGTAAGTACGGTTCGGGGGCGAGTATCTGGAAACCTGCCATGGCAACATGGTAAGGCGTCGGGTACTTAGCCTACACTATCCGTCCCGTGGAATGAGGTGATTTCATGCCGAAAATGGATAAATATCTTGTGATCCTGAAAAAAACCAACGACGGGAACGACCTTTCTCCCCAGCACCTGAAGCTTTTGGAGCTGGGTATCAACGGCTATCTGAATGAGGCCGGTTTAGCGGCTGTTGACAAGCTGTATGAAAGCGTTGTTGCCGGGACCTATACGAAGCCCTATCATCTTGGCGTGGAGTTTATGACATATGACCATGAGGGATATATCTACTTCAAGGATCAGCAGGTGGAGCATTATTCCCGTCCATGGGCGTATTCTCTGGACGCAAAGAAAGACCTGACGAAGCTACAGCATCAGTGCCTTTACTTGGAGAGCATTGGCGAGTTGAACAGCTTTCCGTATATGCTCTGCGAATACAGGATGAAAGGAAAATTCGGGGAGCAGTTTTGTGAAAACGAAAAGCAGGAGCTTGACCAGCTGCGCGGGGATCGCGGCATCTTATACTCTCAGGTCAGCTTTTCGCGTGACGGTGTACAGGAAGGCTTTCTGCTTCCGGGACATGTCAATCGGCTGGACATTCAAAGCTCTGAAAAATATCGGGACCTGATGGGATTCCGCAATGTGGAGCCATACGCTCCGGCTGCCGTGACTTCTTTTGCTTACGGCGCCGGTCCTTTTAGAAACGCCACAGAGCAGGAACTGGACTATCTGAACTGCTGCACGGATTATCTGAACGATAAGGATTTGCTGAATGTGCTGTCGAAAGAAGTCTGTGAGATGGCCGTGGAACAATCGCAGGAGGATAGCGAGGATTACGAGCGATGAAGGAAGGCGGGCGCGATGAGTAACCCTGCAATTTATATCATTCGGGAAAACGGAGAGAATCATTTCTTCTCCGTTTTCTACGGGGCGAACGCTCTTTCACCGCTTCTGCGGCTATCGCAGGCCAAGGCGGTTCAGGAAGCCTTACCGGAGCATCCGCCAATCAGCCAGGTCTATGAACATCTGGACTATGCCGGAAATTACCGGAATCCCCGGCTTGACGATGCGGATATGTTCTGTAAGCGAATTCCACCGGATGAAATGCCGCAGTACAACAAGGACTATGCAGAGCACGGCAACTTTCAAATGCGGATGATATTCGACCTGGACCAGAACAGCTTCATGATGGAATATAACCCAAACTGCCCATGGTATCGTACCATGGGCAGTTTTTCTATCGATCTTGACGTAGGACTTGAAAATGTCCGGAAGCTCTTAGAGTACGCGGAGAAAAAAGGCATTTCCGATTTTGACGCCCTGCTCAACGTTTACCAACGCAGCACCGGGCTTGAGGATAAGCTGGAATATGCCCGTGGGTATATGCGCTTTGAGGAATACCTGGATTCTCCGCAGGCCGAAGAAGATCGGCGGCGTTACCGGAAACTGCTTGACCGTCAGACGCAGCCGGACGAGGAAGAAAAGGAGGAACGATAAATGCAGGGACTGTTATTCCCGATTATCATGCTGACCGTCACCCTTGTGGGTGGCGGTCTTTTGCTTTTGGCCTTGAAGCACACCAATAAACGCCCTGCTTCAGATGAAACAACCATGGCCATTCAGACCGCGCAGCAGTTTATCAATGTGCGGGATGTGAAAGACCGGTATTTATTTACCAGAGACGGGCTGGTGCTTTGCTTTCTGCGGATACACGCCATCAGCATCGACCTGTACAGCAAGGGCGAAAAAAACAATCTGATCCGTCAGCTCACTGCTGAATTGTCGGATATTCAGTACCCCTTTAAGTTTATGGCGGTCAGCAGGCCCGTGGATATTACTCCCCTCATTTCCGACATGCAGGGGATGTTGAAAACTGCCGGCGACAGACGAAAAGAGCTTTTGAGGCAGGAGATTTTGCAGATGAGCAGTTATGCCCTGTCCGGCGATATTGTGGAGCGCCAGTTTTACATTTCGATTTGGGAGCGTTATGAGGATGGAGTAGAAAAGGATTTGTATAAACGGGCGTCACTGCTGGCAGAGAAGTTTACCACCAATGGGATCGGCTGTGACATGCTGACGGAAAAGGAGATCGTGCGGCTTTTGAATCTCGTAAACAATCCGTCCTATACCCATTTGGAGGATACGGAATATGAGACCAGTATCCCCACCATCGACATGGAAGAGTGACAGAAATCATACCCGACAATACCGAAATGGAGGTGTACAAGCAGAATGGCGAAAAAACAATTTGTACAAGAGCAGAGCGTGACCAATCACGCCCTGCTCAATGTTATTACCCCTGTAGGGCTGGAATTTACTAAGAACAGCCTTTCCGTAGGTGAAAATATCGGCAAAATATACGGCTTGATCCGGTATCCCCAAAAGGTGGAGAAGGAATGGCTGTCCAAAATCACCAATATCCCTTCCACCATCGTATCCATCGGCTTCAAGCCGGTGGACAACGCTGCGCTGATTAACGCGATCTCCCGCAGTATCGTTCAACAGCGAGGACTTGCGGAAGGAGCGAAAGATCCCTTGGCCCGCCAACGGGCGGAGAAGGCCGCCGAGGACGGCGAGAAAATCATGCTGCAGATTGACCGTGAAGGGGAAACGGTCGGCCTGATGAGTGTGTCGATTATGCCGTTTGCCAAAGATGAACGCACTTTTCGAAAGGTCTGCCGCCGCACGGAAAGCGTGATCAGCGTCTTGAAATGTAAAATGCGGGTAATCCCGAATCTTCAAAAGGAGTGCTTCCAGCATATCTCACCATCTTTCCCAACCAACGCGAAAATAGAAAGCATCCTGCAAAAAATCGTACCGCTTTCCACCTTCGTGGGCGGTTTCCCGTTCGCCAGCTCCGGCTTTAATGACGGAGAGGGCTATTATTTTGCACAGGATACCAGCGGCGGCCTTGTCATTGTGGATGTGTGGCGGCGGGGGTGGCGACCGCACCAACAGCAATTTTGTGATCATGGGCAATTCCGGTGTTGGGAAATCCACGGCAATCAAGCACATCATCATGTCGGAGTTTATGAAAGGCACAAAAATCATCGTGGCAGACCCTGAATCCGAATACAAGGACCTTTGCCACAACCTGGGTGGTGATTGGATCAACGCAGTAGGCGGTTCCTCCGGCATGATCAATCCCTTGCAGGTCCGCCCGTCCCCGCGCGATGATGAACAGGAAAAAGACGCCGACCGCCTGTACCGGGACGAGGGCTACGGCATGAATGATCTGGCGTTGCATATGAAGAACCTGGAAATCTTTTTCAGTCTGTACATTCCGTCTTTAACCGATATGCAGAGAGCCGTCCTAAAAAAATGCCTGATTGAACTGTACCGGGACTTTGGTATCACATGGGACACGGATGTTTCGGTTATAAAGCCGGAGGGCTTCCCCATCTTTTCCGATCTGTATAAGTTGGTAAAGGAAAAGGCGGACACCGAGCAGGACAGACAGGCTTACGCGGATCTCGCTCTGCTCCTTTACGATATTGCGGAAGGTGCGGACAGCTTTATCTGGAACGGCCACAGTACCATCACCAGCAATAGCCAGTTTATCTGTCTGGATACGAACGCCTTGCAGGAAACCAGCGACAGCATCAAGCGGACACAGTATTTTAACATTCTGACCTACTGTTGGGAGCAGATGAGCCGAAACCGAGAGGAACGGGTGCTGCTAATCTGCGACGAGGCATATTTGATGATTGACCCAAAGGTGCCGCAGTCTCTTGTCTATCTGCGTAATGTGATGAAGCGGGCAAGGAAGTACGAAAGTGCGTTGGCCATCATTTCCCATAGCATTATTGACTTCCTTTCCGAAAACGTCCGGCAATATGGGCAGGCGCTTCTTGATATTCCCTGCTACAAAATCCTGATGGGAACAGATGGCCCGAATCTCAAGGAAACCGCCAAGCTCTACGACCTGACGGATGCGGAACAGGAACTTCTTCTGGCAAGAAAACGCGGTCACGCTCTGTTTATGGTGGGAGCAAAGAGGCTGCATATCAATTTTGAAATCCCCGATTACAAGTTGCTGTACATGGGGACCGCAGGCGGACGATAAAAAACAGGAGTGGGCGGACATCTAAACGCAAATTCTCGCCTACTCCTATTCATCTGGTATATATTCTGCAATATCTTCCAAACGGCAATTCAGGATTTTGCAAAAATCCTCTACTGTACGCATATTTAGGTATTCGTTATTTTTCATTCTTGTTAGAATGCTTGGACTAATATGATATTTTTCTCTGAGTATGTATGTCGTAATTTTCTTTCTTTTGAGTGTTTTCCAAAACGGTGCGTAGCTTATCATAAAATCACCTCTTAATTGTTCTTGATTTTATGATAAGTATGTTTTATAATTTAGTACATGTACCAATTACAGTACATGTACTAAACCTAACATAACAAGGTGATGAAAAGAGGATATGATTGTGATCAGAAAAGTAGATGAATTGGGGCGCATCGTCCTTCCGATTGAGTACAGAGAAGCGCTCAAAATTAAAGGGAAGGTCGATGTAGACCTGAAACTGGAAGATGATAAGATCACCATTCGAAAGGCCGTCTTCGGCTGCCATCTTTGCGGAGCTGCAACAAACCTTGTGCGGATAGGAAATGAATGCTTTTGCAAATCGTGCATCCAAAGGTTGCATGAAGCGAAAGACGGAGATATTCTTTATCCGTTAAGTATAGAACATAGGTAACATTATTAAGGCAATATCATGAGTGATGCGACGCCATAGGCAGTATTAGGACAGGGTTTCCCTGTGAGGATAGCCGAAACCCAAAGGCGGTACGCCGTCCCTCCTGGATTGATTTGCATGGTACTCATGTATTGTGGGTATTGCCCGTTATTTTGGAATCGACGACGGGCAATACTCTATTCTATTTTATATAGCAATTAAAGAAGTAAATATAAAAACTGAAAAGGAGATTATAATCGGCCCAAAGGTCCTGCATCTCATGATTGCCTGACCTGACCCATGAGGTACGAAAAATGAATTTTGATAACTTATCACAGGCAGTAGAATCAGTACAACAGCTCCGCAACTTTTTCAAAAGTATTCGCATCTGGTGCCAGCAACCTGAAAAACTGATTTACGAAAGCCGGGACGAGGATACTTCGGAAATTTTGTCAGTAGATGCCCTGGCCTTTCAAAATGCGACACTTTCCATAAGCAGAGATACTCTTAAAGTAAATCTAGCTGTTACAATTGATGGGAGGCCCTGCGTCATTGAGCTGATCCAACGGAGCACAAAAGAAGAGAATGCCACCTCCATGCGATCCATACAGGAGCTTATCATTACAGACCCACTGACCAATCTCTATAACCGAAGATTTATTGACGAACAGCTTCCAAGAGAACTAAACCGTGCTTTTCAAAATGGCGAACCGGTTTCGTTTCTCTATGCGGACATTGATCTGTTTAAAAAAATCAATGACCGGCATGGACATGTTGCGGGAGATTGTGTTTTAAGGGATGTTGCAAGCATCTTTCAGAATCAAATTCGGCGCAAGGACGGCTGGGCAGCACGATATGGAGGGGACGAGTTCCTTCTTTGTTTGCCTGAAATCAGCCAAAAGGCGGCAGTCCAAATGGCGGACAGAATCCGAAATGCAATCGCACAAAAAGATTTCCAAGGTAAAAGTAAGACAATCAGGGTGACTTGCAGCTTTGGAGTGCAAACCCTGTATCAAGCGGATGATGTCAACACCTTGACACAGATTATCGGATTATTGGACAGGAAACTTTATAAGGCAAAAGCCACAGGCCGGAACAGAGTGATTGTATGATAGGTGTAGAAAAAAATCTAAGAAAAACATAAATCGTCTCAGGTAACTTTACGAAAGCCTGAGACGATTTTTTGTGGATCAGGAGGTGTATGGCATTGGACCCGATTATCTCTAAAATACTGGCGCACTTGGCGGCACAGGCCGCGACTGACGAGCAGACGCGAAAGCGTCTGCTCCTTCTTATATTGGGGCCAACAATCGCCGCAGTCTTACTTATCGCCTTAATTTTATATCTGATTACCAGCCCGTTTTCCGCATTGGCCGGGTGGCTGGTTGGCGACGAATTGACAACTGTGGATAATCTTCAAAAAGATTATGGTTACAACCAGTCCATCGGCATCTATGATCGGGATTATACTGAAGGCAGCGGACATAGTTATACAGATGTCGTTTTCAAAAATGGGTCCACGGAGGTCGTGTATTTTAACCAGTTAGATGAACGCTGGGCAGATAAACCCTATGGTTCGGATAAAATCGGCACGAGCGCTTGCGGCCCCACCGCAATGTCTATTGTGATATCCAGCCTCTCGGGGAAAACAGTGGACCCGCCCACGATGGCACAATGGTCAGTGGATCACGGTGATTACTGCGCAGGCAACGGTTCCTATCATCAACTGATACCGGACGCTGCGAAAGCGTGGGGGTTATCCTGTGCGGGGAATTTATCCGCACAGGATATTGTGGACGCGCTTTCCTCGGGGAAACTGGTGGTCGTCATTATGAGCAAGGGGCACTTTACTTCTGGCGGCCATTTTATTGTTTTAAGAGGTGTAACTAGCGAAGGGAAAATCCTGGTGGCAGACCCGGCCAGTTTTAAGCGCAGTCAGCAGGAGTGGGATCTGTCGCTGATTATGAACGAGGCCCGTAAGGGAGCCGGTGCAGGCGGCCCCTATTGGGCGATAGGAAAAGGATAAGGAGGTATCCCCGTGATATTGTATCTTTCTTCTGAACAGCATACCAATCTTTTAGACTTCACAGGATGGTATGACACCGACAGCGAAATGCCCATCAAGAAGCTGGTGGGGAATTTTGTCCTGAAACGGTTTATCATCTACGACATGCGCAATTTTTCCCATTTTACCGAGGTCGTTTTGGATCGGATCGCCTTTGAGGACAGCGACGCTGAGTTTGCTGAAGCGATAGAGGAATTTCTGACGATGTATAATCCCCGGATTACAGTGATCTATGAGGGATTGAAGCAGGATGATCCTTTATTTCAAGCCCTTCTGGACAGGGGCGTGGGAAATATCGTTTGTGATACCGAAATTGCAGCAATTCAGCGCGAGATTGCAGAATGTCTGAGCGGACAGGGTATGACGCGCTATAGTCCCAAGGAACGTGCAAAAAAGCAGGGTTATACTCGGAAGTATCGGTTCGACTGTAAGAATATCCATATCGCCGTGATTTCTTCCCAGCCGAGAATGGGCGCCACCACCACAGCAATCGGCCTATCAGCATGGCTTACCGCCGTGGGAGCGTCCGTGTGCTATGTGGAGGAAAACAGCAACAAAATTTTGAGTGCGATGGCGGCTGCCTATGAGATGAAACCGGACGGAGAGGGCTGGCTGCTGGACGGCGTACATTACGGCACCGCGCCCGCCGGTGTTGCCGGTAATTTTGTCATTCATGATCTCGGCCATATGCCGGATATGAATGAAATGGCGAAAGGTGCCGATCTGCTGCTGGCCGTGTGCGGTACAAAACCCTATGAACTTCCAAACTCCATGCGGTTGCTTCATCGGTTGGAAGCGGTAGATGCTTATGTGCTGTGCCCTTTTACCCACGAAAAAGTAAGGGAGGATTATGCCGCCATATTGCGGAGCGATTTTCACAAGGTGCTGTTTTTAGACTACCAACCTGAACCTACGGATGGCATGAACAACGCCAAGCAGTATCAAACCATGATGACAAAGTATATCGCCGGGATATAACACCCCTGCGAACTGCTTATTGATGGTTGAATTTCCTGTGTTAAAAAAAGAACCGATACCATGCAAGGCATTCCTGGATAATCTTCTGAGACATCAACGCAGTAACTGGGAATTCAAAAATTTTTTGACATACGATAGCGTCTGCAAAAAATATGTGATATAATTAAATAATATAATGCAAAGAATAATGCAAAGAAATGGCATTGTTCATTCTTTACCACCATGGCAAAAAAAATAGCTGGAAAAGGACATATTGAAAATGTGGTTGTTAAATCAATTAAAAGGGTATTCAACCTTTGATAATACGGCGATAATTTATAGAGACAACAATATTTCATATAGGGATTTATGGGAAAGGTCAGAACAACTGGCTTGCTTTATTAATAATGAAGCAAAAACCAATAATCCAATCGTGATATATGGAAATAAAGAAATAGATATTACGGTTGTTATGATTGCCTGTTTAAAAGCCGGGAAAGCCTATGTGCCGGTTGATACGATTTTTCCAAAAGAAAGGCTATTACGAATTACCGATATGACCGAAACAGAGTTAGTTTTTAACTTTTCTGATACGGATATTGTTAGCGACGATTTTAAGACTGTAAATGCCACTTGGCTTGCCACTATATGCTCAAAATATCGAAATCGGGTTATATCCAGCGATAATTGGGTGAAGCCGGAAGATAACTGTTATATTCTTTTTACCTCTGGCAGCACCGGACTCCCGAAAGGGGTTCAGATAAAACGTAAAAATATCGAAAATTTTGTTTCTTGGTTTCAAGAATATTGTAAAATAGACGGCGATGATCACGTAGTATTGAATCAGATTTCTTATTCTTTTGACGTTTCCGTGATAAGCCTTTATGTTTATTTGGCCATGGGAAAGACGCTCTTTAACATCGATAAAGCGATGCTGGAAGATATAAGGATTTTGTTTTCATATTTGAGAAAAAGTGAAATTTCCGTATGGATATCCACCCCAACATTTTTAGAGATTTGCAGTTTTGATGCGAGCTTTAACGCGGATATGCTGCCTAAACTTAAAAAAGTTATATTGGCGGGAGAAGTGCTCACAAAAAATCTCGTCAATACGCTGAACGGCAAATTTAATCGACTTGAGATCATCAATGGATATGGACCGACGGAAGGAACCGTTTTACTTACAGCATGCAGGATAACCCAAAGCATGCTGGATGATAAGAAAGACTTGCCTATTGGCTATTTACTGCCCAACTCTGTTTATCGCCTTGTTGACGACAACGGCGAGGAAGTAAAAGATGGGGGAACTGGCGAGCTGATAGTTGTAAGCGATAGCATCAGTGAAGGATATTACAAAAATCCTGAGCAAACCCATCAGTCATTTTTCAAGACAAAAAGTGGGCAAATGGGCTACAAAACTGGCGATATGGCTTTTGTGCAAGACAAACTGTTCTATTATGTTGGAAGATTTGATTTTCAAATTAAACTCAATGGATTCAGAATAGAGCTTGGGGATATATCGAACAATTTGAATAAGATCAATTTTGTTAGCAACAGTGTTGTGCTTCCTGTTATCAGAAACGGACGGATCAATTCCCTGACGGCTTTTGTTACGCTAAATGGTCGGACCGAAGCGTCAAATATTAAAATAGGAATAAAAATAAAGCAAGAACTTAAGAATTTAATACCTTCCTATATGATACCGAAAAAAATCGTTATTCTGGATCAATTTCCTTTAAATTCAAATGGAAAAATTGACAGAAAAAAATTAATGGAGAATATATAATGGTTTTTGCACAGTACGATAATTTATTCTCCCTTTTCTTGTTTAGCCTGTTTTTGGTTCCTGCTATTATCTTAGGAATTCATGGCAGAAATCTAAAACGTTATGGAATGATAATATCTATCCCTGCACTCTGCTGCATAATGGGCATATCCACAATCCATTTTCTGCAATTCGTATTGTTCCTTGTCTTAGAGATGCTCTTAATTCTAATATACTATCGCAGTTCTAAGAAAAATGGCAGCGGCAAGTTTTATAAATTGATTTTTGTCCTTTCCATAATCCCAGTTGTTTCGGTTAAAATCGGTGAACATTTCACCGCCCCAATCGGATATAACCTAATCGGTTTCGTAGGAATCTCATATATCAGCTTTCGGGTATGGCAATTACTCTTTGAAATACATGACGGTCACGTGCAAGAGTTATCAATCCTGAATATTCTCTACTTTATAACTTTTTTCCCCACGGTTAGTTCCGGTCCTATTGATCGGTATAAAAGATTTACTGATGACGCCGATAAAACCATCCAGAGAACAGAATATATAAGCGGATACCTCCTTGTTGGCCTGAAAAAAATATTTTTGGGAATCGCTTATAAGTTCGCGATAGCAGCCTGTATAAAAGTTTATATCATGGACAGAATTCCGTCAAATATCACTTTAATAAATGCAGTTATTTACATGTATGCTTATACTTTCTATTTGTTTTTTGATTTCGCCGGTTATTCAAATTTTGCAATTGGGACAAGCTATATTCTCGGCATTCAATCTCCTGAAAATTTCAATAAACCTTTTTTTGCCCGTAATATGAAGGAATTTTGGGATAGATGGCATATATCGCTTTCCAAATGGTTTGGGGATTATATCTTCAGCAGATTTGTTCTTAACACTTTGCGAAGTGGTAAAATCAAGAGTAAAAAGACAGCAGTAAGAATCGGTTACTTGTTGTCTATGACTATAATGGGATTATGGCATGGGTTTTACCTTTTTTATGTTCTTTACGGTCTGTATGAAGGACTTATGCTGGTTGCGTCTGACGTTTACGTTAAGTCGAAGGCTTACAGAAATTTCAAAAAAGCCAAATATTATGACAATGTCAGCCGTGCTATTTGCTTTCAGATAATTGCGTTCGGCATGCTTTTGTTTTCTGGCTATTTATTTAAATTTTAGGTAGAGCGAATCAAAGGCCCAAAAGAAGCATGTTTTAACTAATTTTGCATAACTGCATCAGATACAGTTCTCTTCAATATTTGTAGCAGTGGAAAGGAAGGACCAAATATGGATTTTGAAGAAATCGCGCTGGAAATTTTGAAAAATGTTTGTGACACTGATGAAATCAGTGAAGATCCTGATATGGATTTATTTGAAGCCGGTTTTATTGATTCCCTTGCTGTCATCAATATAATTTTGGAAATCGAAGAGAAGTTTAATTTGAGGTTGCAGCCAACCGATTTAACTAAGACTAATATCTCCACGATCAACCATTTCAAATCATTTCTGGAAAAGCTCGAAAAGTCAGGAAAAATTTCACAATGAGAAAAAAATTGTTTCAAGTCATCTCTTGTCTGTTAATTTCCATTATTCTTACTGGCAGTATCCTTTTTTGCTATGAAAAATATCTGGATTCTGCTCAACAGAAAACGACTTATAATAGCGCAGTTGGCAGGACCTATGGAAACAGCAAAAAGGATAAGGGCATTACTCTATTGCAGCGGGGTTCCAATGAAGATAATCTATTGATATTTGGTTCCTCCGAACTCGGATCAAATGTCCCACAAAATCCCAAAAACATGTTTCCGAATACAGAACTTAATTGCAATGTCAATATAATTGGTGATGCTTATGTTCAGGATTTATTAAATACAATTAAAGTGGGAGCACTTTCCGATTCCTTAAAAAACAAAAAAATTGTTGTCATTGTTTCAATACAGTGGTTTATGCAGTGGCTGCCGTTTTTAGGGAATGAAATAGATGTGAATGGATACAATTCTAATTTCTCCGAGCTGCAGTTCTACCGCATGATGCAGAATCCAAATCTCAGTAGCGATATCAAAAGATATATTTGTAAGAGGACATTTGAATTATCAAAAGGCGAATCTTCTCTTGAACGTTCTAATATATTCTCATCTCTTTATTCTAAAAATAATTTTTTATCTAATTCTTTGTTAACTGTGCTGAATCCATATTACTCTATAAGAGAAAATTTTTTATCTTTAAAAGATAAGCATCAAGGTCTTGAGGAAATGAATAAATTCCAGTATGCGCCAATACAGAAAACCAAACAAATAAACTGGTCTGAGGAAGAAATTGAAGCCCAGAAAATGGGGCAGGCGGCATGTACAAATAATAAGTTTTACATTGAAGATGATTATTACTCTGCGAATATAAAACCGCAACTTGATCACTTGAAAAACTCCAACTCAAATACAAATCTTTTGGATTCAAATGAATTGAAAGATTATGAAATTTTTCTTAAAGCTTGTAAAGAATTGAATATCCGGCCATATATCATTTTTATGCCGACAAATGGTTTTTACTATGATTATACGGGCTTGTCTGCGGAAAAGCGTCATGCTTTTTATAATCTTCTTGAAAGTAAGGCAGATGATTATGGTTTTGATTACCTTGATATGAGAGATAAAGAATATGAGCCGTATTTCTTAAAAGATATTATGCACTTGGGATGGAAGGGATGGTTATATGTGGACAAAAAAATTGTACAATATTATTCCTAAGGTATCGAATAGTTTTATCTTTAAGCTCATTTTAATGACGATTATACTTTTATTAATTGCTTTTTCTATGATTGAAAATAGTGGTAACGATATCTCATTCGTTTATAATAATTTCTAATTAATAAAGATTTTATTCGTCTTTATTTGCCCCCGAATTGCTTCAGTAGCCAGCCGATAGGATCTTTGTTCCATCATCTTCTCGGCTTTGACTTAGGTCCTGTGCTGTTTTCTCCCTTGCAAGACTCCCTTAAGCCTGTTCCACCACCGTGATCTGTTCAGGATCGTCGGTTTTCTTCTGCGGCATAAGCAACAAAAAGCCATCAGCTCTGCTGGTGGGAAAAATATTTAGACCCAAGTAAACCTCCTTTTGTTCTTTAATGCAGTCTGCCAACCGCATTAAAGAACAAAAGGAGGTTTTGTACGAATGACATAAAAAGTTTTATAAATTTGAAATGGAAATACCAGTATCATATTCTATTTGAAAGCTGATGGTAGTGTCAAGGATTATGCGCAAATTTGTTTGCAGGTTCTGAGTAAATGATGTTGCCCGGCAATATCTGCGTTGTCGGGAATTGCTTCGAGATGATTCATATTCATGTATTTCTTGTTTCCCCATTGCGTACCTGCCACATGCCGGAGCCTTGCACGGACCCGCATCAGGGCGGAGTTCCCATCGGGGAAAGAACCAACTACGCGAGTTCTCCTACGGATTTCTGTTCAGGTGTTCAATGGCATTGTTTGTCCGGATTCTGGTCCAGTGTTCAAAGGGGAAGGAGATATAGGTGATTACTTCCTCGTTTAACTGTACAATTTTTTCAGACATGGTTTGCTGTCTCCTTTCAGAATGGTGTATCGCAACTTCATTCTACCAGAGACCTGCAAACCTTGTCCTTTTTTTTGTACTTTTCAATTTGCGCAACTTATTGTACATTATCAAGTTGACTGCTTATCTTACTGTTTGAACCGATCCACCATCCATTTCATGTACAGTGTCACATAAAATATCAATATCTTCTGAACTATGGCTGGCTATAAGGATTGTTTTGCCTTCTTTTTTTAAATTTAACAACAGATTTCGGATATCTTCGACACCCTCGTTATCAAGGCCGTTCATAGGTTCATCTAAAATCAGAATATCAGGGTTTTCCATGATAGCTTGAGCAATACCCAATCTTTGACGCATGCCCAATGAATATTTACTGACCCATTTTTTGCTGTCCGGCTCCAACCCTACACGTATCATGGTCTCTTTTATCTGCTTATCTGAGATTTTACGGTTAATCATCGCAAGAAATTTCAAATTGCTATATCCACTATAGCCCGGCAAAAATCCAGGAGCTTCAATAATTGCTCCAATATTTTTAGGTATATCAATATCTTTTCCTATTATTTGACCGTTTACAATGATCTTACCGCTTGTCAGCAGAATAAAACCGCAAATACTTTTAAACAGAACAGTTTTTCCTGAACCATTTCGGCCTATGATTCCATGGATCTTTCCTTTCTCAAAGGAGATTGAAACATGATTTAGCACCATAGTATCTTTAAACTTTTTGACAACATCTTCAATAACGATTGAATTCTCAGCCATTTTTTTGCCTCCCTATATCTGCGGTAGAACTTCAATGGTTTTCCTCCGAAACATAATGAAAATAAAAAAAATCAAAATGGCAACCAGCAGGATGAGTACAGAGCAGGTGTAAGCAAAAGTCGGCAACACCTCGGCCGGGTCACTTTTTAAAACGGTCAGGTTTGCCCATGATACAGGTGAAAAGAAATATATCAGATTGCCGGAGTAACCATGCGTTTGTCGATAAAAATCTGCAAACATATCCAGAAACACTAACAGGGACGCGCAACCAACTCCAACCGCCCTCGGAAAATGCATGTTTAGTGCAAAAATTAGAAAACCTAAAAAGCAGCCGACGAGCCAAAGCAGCAGAAGTTCTTTCGCAATCGCGGTCAATGGAGATTCATGAACCATAAGGGACTCAGGAATATTTAAGAGAACATTATATTGCGAACTCGCATCCGTTACCGCCAAAGTCTTAAAAATTTTTCCCCATTTCAATGAAAATTCAACCCTTGGCAAACTACAGAATACGGTCATTATAAAAATAAAGATTGTATAAGTTAAACTGGAAACAAAAACATATAAGATCTGAGCGGCAGAGAATATTTCTCTCCCTACCCGAAGAATTAAATACGGCTGCTGTTCATCGAGAAAGGGCGCATCACAATAAAGAAAAACGAACCCCAGCATGACAATAATTAGGCTGTTAAATGTGGTCATTAGAAACGGAAGGCTCCATGGCGTAACCGATACATGTACGGCATTTGTGAAGGAGCGAACCCCTTGCAGATAGTTATAAATCATCAAGACAATGAGCAGCAATATAATCTTTATTCTGGAACTGGATATCCATTTGCGGAAATCCAGTCCGCACAGCGTGATTGTCGCTTTTACCTTATCCATTTTCCAACCGCCCTTTTACACTTTTTGCAAAAAAATGCCCGAATAACATGCTGAACAGTACAGCGTAGAACAGGGCATAAAACACCCCAAATAGTAAATTATCGGGAAAGATCCCATCATTTTCAAAAACAGCAGTCATTAATAAAAAGTTCGGGAAACCAATGAAATTTGCAATATTTAAGTACATATAATATGCAATGACCGGCATTGCAAGCGTGACAAATATATTAGTGATTTTTGTTGATAAAAAAAGAGAAAACGTTGCGTAAATACTACCCTGAAGGCCTCTTTCCAACGACTCGATCAAAATCCATGTAAAATAATGGCCATTGGCGAGGAACCATTGTGCTCCCTCTGGATGATTAAGCGCACTGGATACAAATGAATTTGTTGTTGGATTTACAGGATTCAAAAACGGGAAGGCCATGGCCGCAAAAAGCAAGCGCCCCAGTAGCCCCGCCAACAAAGCACCCATAAAGCAGGAAATCACCTTTGAAACGGCATATTTAATAGGAGATGATCGCATGATGATGGAACGAATATATCGGTTTTCCCAATCGTTGCAAAAAGCCGTACCATAGGGAAGCGTTTCCAAAATCAGAATTACAATGGAAAAGAAAGGCGCGTCTCCAGAAGCAAAAATCTGGATAATGTCCTCATTCGCGCCGGATATGAAATTTAATGAATTTAAAGTGCTAACAACCGCAATACCAATAACGGCAACAAAAAATTGCCAGGAAACCAGCATGCGGCAAAAATCCATTCTCAAAACTTTTATCATTTTATCTGACCCCTTATTGCACTTCTCTCCCCGTCAAAGCGTTAATGATAACCCTTGTTTGTACGTTACCCTTGATGTCTTTGGAATATTGCGATAATTGAAAAAGCCAAGCAGGAGTTAAAAGGTAATTTTCCTGATTTGCTGCCTTTAAGATCGGGACATAAGAGAATTCAATATCCGTTACTGTGATCGGGTTGTTCATGATCACATCTTCAAATTTACTATTAAGTATATTTAGTGCTTGGTCAAGGCTAAGTGGACTTGTTTTTCCTGTTATCTCCCCGGATGCTTCATAGACATTGCTGATTTGGGCATTCACAATCCCCTGTTCGCCATAATAAACAAGGATCATCGGACCCTGTGTCTGCGTTTGAGCCTTTGGGTCGCCAAATTGTTGCTGATCAGAAACCGATATGCCATTCAGTTCCAATTGAAACTGAAAAACGTAGCAGTCGTCCTCCTGTGTCCATTTTCGCACTGGCCGACGCTTGTTGGCTGGGAGTCCTTCTGAAGCTGTATCTTTCTGATGTTTTATCTGTTCCTGCTGCATGGTTCGATAATCTAGAGCATAAGCTTGTACACGTTTACCCGCTGTGACTCCCAGCAACGATAAAAAATCCCTTGCCTTTTTCTCAGCCTCTTTTTGGGTCATAAAAGGCAAATCCTTTGCTGGATACACCTTTTGAGACGATGTGCCTGGTGTAAAGGCTTCCTGAATATCAAAGATTAATGTTTTACCGCAGCTTAAACTTTTTCCATCCCAATTCAAAAAATCTCCATTTTTTGATTGGTAATTTTCTCGTATCCCCGTTTGGCCATCCCTGTATTTGAAATCTTCCTCATGCACTTTGCCCAAGGTTTGATTGGGGTAGAATACTGTTATGACTTTCTCTTTATTTTTCAGGTCCATGATTTCGGCCGGTATGATTCCAGTTTCTGTGGGAAGTATTGTAGGTGCTTCCACGGTCGCATCAACAGAAAGATTCGTTCCAAATTTCTTTTGGACCGTTTTAGGGATTTCTTCGGGGACCACCGTATGTTTTCCCTGATTGACATCATTACCCGAACTGGAACCGCCAGCATCCTTTCCGCATGCGGGTAATAAAGCAAACAGGATTAAAATATTCAAGATCAATAAGAGCTTTTTCCGTTTCATTATACGCTACTTCCTTAATAAAATTGAATTGCAGGGGGTGTGACCCCCCTGCAATTTTGTGATCACGGAGTCCAGAGCCCACCGACAGAAAATGTTTTTGGATTGTTGTAATTGTTATGCCAGCCTGCTAAACCCAAGTAGTTTCCCGCTGCCGTATAGGTAGTATAGGGAAGCAGGGCATTCGTCACATAGTCTGTAAAGTATCTATTGGAGCTGGTGCGTTCTTGATTGTTCGAAAATTGCGCCCAAAGGTATACCCGATCCACGCCCCTTGCCCAGTTGCTCGAGTTGTGGATACTTAGATATGCGTTTTGCTCATTATCTTCCTTTGAGTAATAACCATCGGGATAGCCCCAACTTTCTCCTGAGCCCGAGAAAGTGTAATCATAGCTATAACTGGCAGCGAACGCTGGAACGGCAAAGGTAACCATCAACGCTGCAGCGCAGAATAATGCGGCCAGTTTTTTCTTAAACTTCAACATTTTGAAAACCTCCTTTTGATTTTCAATCCATTCTGTTTACACCTACGCTTTCACCAGATCGGGGAATTTTTCACCCCATTATGTAAACAATTTGGTTCATTCCTTTCCCTAAAATATTTATTTCAACGCGCGCCATTGAAATCAAAAACTAAAAACACATATCAATTATCGCTTTGAATAAGGACATTGGAAAATCAAAAAAGCTGGAATGTCACCCGACATAAAGATAGCTTGTCTCGTTATAATGGGTTTCGATGGAAGGGATAAACAGCCAGTCGAGTTCCCCGTAATGGGTCGCCACAAACCGGTAATTATATCCCGGCGTGACTGTCGTACTGTATTCATAGCTGTAGCTGGAGCTGTTGTTCCTATATGTACTCCAGACTTTTACATTGGTCCACTGGCTGTTTTGCCATCTCTGGAGCGTGATGTCCTGAAACCCAATCTTATTCAAAACCTGGGTTCCGTTCGTAGTCCCATCGAGAATCAGCGTATTCCCGCTCCCCCGATAAAGATCAAGGCCAATGGTGGCTATTAAGCCGGTGGCGTTTGGGGACATTCCCCCTCCGTTTACCGTGTTGTATTGCCCCACGGCATGATTTGGATCGGCAGAGCGAACGCCGGAAGTGGGCGTCCCTTCACTGCCCTTACTTGCGGCATAAGCCGGACTCACCGAAAGCACAGAAAAAGCAAGCAGCAGGGACAGGCATAATGCGGACATTTTTTTCAACATCTTGACTTCCTCCTTCAGAATTTTAATCATCAAATGACTTCAATACTTTTACGGTTTCATCATAGGGAAGGTTCGAGTTGACGTTATAAACGTAATTCCCATCATTGAATACCAATACATAGGTGTCTGATTTTTTCATCAGATAGACATCAATTCCATTAACGTTCAGTTTATCGTAATCCGAAGTCTCCGGAGCTTTCACGATTGATATATTATTCCTGTCGTAATAGTAATCGACGTTTATTGTGATCAAATTGGCGTTGTTTCCCAAATCAATAGAAAGATTCTTTTTGATTTTGAAGTTTTGCTGCCCAAAGTTCAGAATTTTAAAATCCTGCGGCAATGATTTTGGAAGCAAAGGTGACAGGTCAAACTCCTTGCATTTTTTTACTAACTCCTGATATAATGCATCATTTTCACTTACCGTTTCTTGTCCAGAAGCTGTCCTGCCGTTACTCTGTGTGAAATCAAAGCTGATATAATTTCTTCCGAACTTCACAACGCTGTCGAGCAGGCTGTTTCCGGTCGCGTGGGCAACAATCGCATTGGCGGAAAACAAAAAGACGAGGGTAAGACACGCCGCCAAGACCGGTTTCATAAATCTATTTTGCATAACTCTCTTTAGCTTTGGCTGAGCTGCTTTTGCCCTTTCTTCAGCCATTTTTCGGGCCTTTTTTAATCCTGCCTCCGCATCGACATGATCATCATATTCTCCGCCTTCCAGCAAAAAGAGCGTCCTGATGTTTTCGTCGATCAGATCACAGTCCATCTCATCGTCCGGCTTGTGCAGTTCCGCGTATATTTGGGCGCGCAGTTCATTTATCTTTTCTTTGCCTGCCGGTTTTTCTTCACGACAGATTCTTTTTACGATCTCAATATCTTCCTTCGTACACTTCATTAAAAACCCTCCTACTTTGTAGTCCCGAAAAATGGAAAAGGATGCGCGAAAAATTTCATAAAAAGCGGAAGTTTGTATGGTTGACTAAATTAAAAGATAAAAATTGTGCAATAACACTATCAAAATTTACAGTTGCAACTTCTGAACGCCCTTCATGATATGTTGCTTTAACCGAAACAGTTTTGCTTTCATTGCCGTAGAGGAAACTTGATAGAGTTCCATCAATTCTTTTATGGACATATTCTCTTTATAATACTGGTGATATAAAGTCTGTTCGGCATGGCTTAATCCGGATAGGACTTGATTCACTTCTTTGTCAATGTCAACGCTTTCCTCCCAAAAGCGGTCAAAGTCCTGTTCATACGCAAATCTGATGTCCTCCATATCCTCAGCATCATCTTCCAGATTAGGTAAGGGAAAAATCGATTGCTTTTCCTGTTGAAATTTCTGATTGTACTTATGTAAATAATTGTCAGCCGTTCGAAACAGCCATGCTCTGGGATTGCGAATTTTAATCTGTGCGGCTTTTTCAAAATAAACTGAAAAGACATCTTGTGTACATTCTTCGGCAGATCCTGCGTCAATCAGATTCTTGCGACAGTAGCTTAAAATCTGATGATATAGTTTTTTCAATTCTTCACTTTCACTGTCTTTCCTGTTGGCTTTTCCTCTGATTGGAAATAGAAACATAATTCTCCTCCCCTTTCACATGATGCAGCGTAGTTCTGCTATCCATTTTGTTTGACCCTAATCTGATCTTTTTCCCTGTCACTAAACGAAAAAGCTAAAATGCAAAACACTATGTGCCGGTGTTTTGTCAATATTTATGACGTTGGGGTTAGAAAGCTGTCGGAAGCGGCTGATCTCTATATTCCGCTTTTTAAGAGTGTCCGAATTACCTCCCTATGAATTTTTGCTAACAATATAAAAAGTGTGGGGACCCCACAACGGCCCACACACTTAATGCGTCCTTATTCTGGAAGAGTTCAGTAAAATAATTTTCATGTATATATCAAAGAAGATGAATCGCTCCGGTAAGAAAATAGAAATTATAAATTCACCCTACCAAGTAGGCAGTTTTAAGTGTGAAAATTTTTGTAATTATTTTTCCGAAGGTGCTGATCTGTAATTAATGCCTCTTGATTTTTTTTAATTGTAATCAAAATATTCTCGAATATCTCCGGAGTTTCAGCCTCAACTGCTGATTTAATTCGATTTAACATCTCAATTTCATTCATATCAATTCTCCTTTGTCTAATTCTATGGGTTTATTGATCAATTTTGCTCTATCAATATAACGTTCTGAGAATGCAAATCGTTTGAATCAAAATTAAAATTTTTTAAAAATCAAATTTTAAACGACATTATTCCAGCAACACATATTAACCGCTAACTAGGAAGCCATTGGTTTCATGGCATATCATTAGCTTTTTTCATTTAGAAATAATTTAGAAATAGATGAAAAGAAAACCTTTCACTTCATCATTCAATATGTAATGTATTTCCAGACCCATTTGTTCACATAGGAATCAAAATATTTTGCTATTCCATGGTCGAAGTAAAAATATTGTTAGTTAGGAAAATATCTATAGGAATAATATGTCGAATTTTATATACAGAAGGCAATACATTACCAATACAATAAAATCTAAAATATAACTACAATAGATAAATGAGGAGATATTATGCCTAGAAGAAATGAGGCTCTTGCTAAACAAATTGGTCAGCGAATAGCGACCCGCCGTAAAGAATTAGGCTGGACGCAGGAAGAAGCTGCCGAAAAAGCAGGTCTTTCCCAACAGTTTTTTGCTTGCGCTGAACGTGGGATCAAAGGAGTAAGCGCTGAAAGTATTCTTAAAGTATGTACAGCTTTGAATGTAAGTGCAGATTACCTTTTAACTGGAATTCTGACCAAAGAAGAGTCTGACTCTTTTTTACATTTGCTAGATCTCATGAACGAAAAACAACGTCATGCGGCAAAAGAAATATTGAAAAATCTTCTTACTGCTTGTGGATATGAGATTCCCGAGCAGTAGTAACGGATGAGAAATGTGGGGGCGGCAGATGATTTACGAAAAGGGACAAATTGGTAGAGAGGATTATGAAATATTTACTGAACTCTATAAGGCAGAATATGAAGGCTTACTCCGCTATGCTTGTGCTATATTGAAAGGGCGGAGTAATGGGAACCCTGTTAAGGGTAGAGCGGAAGAAGCAGTTCAGGAGATGTTTGTATTTGCATGGGAAAAACGTAATGAACTGTTATCCAGCGAAAAACCAGTAGGATGGCTTTATAATGCCCTCCACTATAAAGTTCTGGAGTTAATTCGTGAAGAGA
Organism: Caproicibacter fermentans; assembly: GCF_014303955.1. Lineage (NCBI taxonomy): Bacteria > Bacillati > Bacillota > Clostridia > Eubacteriales > Acutalibacteraceae > Caproicibacter > Caproicibacter fermentans. The sequence goes on from NZ_CP060286.1 coordinate 1,751,622, forward strand.
ACAAATGGACCAAGCGCTTACTGTTATTTGAAAACCATCTGGAAGAACAAAATGGACCTCACGTTAGCCTAAATGTTGAATTAGAAGGAATTATCTCTAAAGAGGAATTTGATCTATTAAAGCGAATATATATGGATGGATACTCCTATAAGGAGTTATGTGAAGAATTACATATGAACAAATCGGCACTCGGGATGAAAATTAAAAGGATTAAAGAAAAAATACTTAAGGAACCTCTGAACAAATGGCGCAGGAAGAGGAATTCAGCGAAAAGGGATTCAAGAGGCGTTCCAAACTGAATGATTACGTCGAATTTCAACGCTATACTCCTGAATTTATTTCCACTTTTGCGGAAATGGGCGCACTTCTCCCTTGTCAGGTCTCACTGAAACTTCGACCTGCCACTGCCAGCATATAGAGATTTGCGCACGCGAACATGGCATACAGCCGGTTCTCGTTTTTCATTAAGCCTCTGTACCGGGTTTTCGTGTAGCCAAATTGGCATTTGATGATGCGAAAAACGTGCTCCACTTTGCATCGCACAGAGGATTTGCGATGTTCGATGAGACGCTCCCAATCAATGGAATTGTCGGAAACCCTGGGCAGACTGTGCGGACGGCGGTTGATACGGTAGTCGATCTTGGATAAATGCGCGTCATTCCGAACCTCCGGGCGCTTTTGAATACCAAGATAACCGGAATCACCATAGACCACCTCGTCATCCTTACGGATGAGTTTCGCCGCTGCGGTCACATCATGTTCGTTGGCGGCAGTTACCTCTATCGTGTGAACCAGCCCGCTGCCGGCGTCAACGCCGGCGTGACACTTCATGCCGAAACGCCATTCATTGCCCTTTTTTGTTTGATGCATCTCCGGGTCGCGTGCTTTCTCCGCATTTTTTGTAGAGCTGGGTGCGTTGATGATGGTAGCGTCTACAATTGTGCCGCCTTTCATCATGTGGCCGGTAGCTACCATGACGCGGTTAATGGCGTCAAAAAACAGTTTGTTTAGCCCGTCTTTTTCCAGCAGGTGCCGAAACTTGCAAAGCGTCGTCTCATCCGGAACATTCTCCGTCATGAAATCGATGCCGGTAAACTTACGCATGGCATAGCTGTCATAGATTGCGTCCTCGGTGGCCGGGTCGGAAAGGTTGAACCAGATCTGCAGCAGATACATCCGCAGCATCCGCTCAATGCCCATGGGCGGACGGCCCCGTTTGCCGCGGGGATAATACGGCGCAATGATACCGACCCACTCTTCCCACGGGATAATCTCGTCCATGGTTTCCAGAAACTCTTCCCGCCGTGTTTTCTTCTTTCTGCAGCTATATTCGATATCCGCAAAAGTTTGTTGCTTTTTCATTTTTCCGCACCGCCTGTGTCTTGATACTTCTATTTTACCAGAGTTCTCCTCTCTTCGGTAGAGGGGCAGATTAAATCAGAGGTTCCTTAAAAATGAATGACGATGTGAACAATTCGGCTTTAACTGTCATTACATATTGTATATTAGTCTAATGGTATGAAGTCAAGAGGGTAAGTGCAAATGGAACGGATAAAAAAGCCACCATAAACGTACTGGCTGGATAAAAAAGGCAAACCTTTTCAAGCCCTGCCCTTGCAATTTAAAAAACAGGGTAACAATACCATCAGAGTTTAATACTCTTCCGGTGGAATGTACAGGCGGTTGTCTTTCAGCAGCCGAAAGACCAACCGAACCAGTTTTCTGGCAGTTAAAGCGAGTGCGCGTTTATGCTGGAACTTGTTGACCTCTTTGAACTTGAGGTCATAGTAGCGCCGGAACTCCGAGTCGCATCTTCTCATAGAGTTGGCAGCTTCCAGCAGATAGTACCGAAGGAATCGGTTTCCGGACTTGATTAGATGGGTATTCTCAGCCTCATAGTCTCCGGACTGGTGCTGAGACCAAACGAGGCCAGCAAACTTAGCCAGAGAGGCCTGAGACTGAAAGCGGTGAATGTCACCGATCTCAGCAATAATACCCGCTGAATACACCTTACCAATACCGGGGACAGAGGTCAGCGTATTGGGGATGATCTCGAACTGCTGCTCGATAGCCTTGTCCAGCGTCTTGATCTGGCTTTCCAATGCCCGCATGGCAGCGATCGAGACCGACATGGCCTGGTTGACAGAATCGTTCACGGTTTTGGGAAGCCGGTAGGAGCCTTTGGCGGCGGTTTGCACCGCCTTCGCGGTAGCTTCTGGATTGGCAAACCTCCCTCGTCCAGATTTCACGATGAAGTCGGTCAACTCTTTTATGTCGGCGTAAGCCAGTGCATCCACTGTCTCAAATCGTTCCATCAGGGCAATGGTGGTGGCGCTGGTATTTTGGGAAAGGACTTTTTCCTGAGCCAACCCAGAGCACTTGAGAAACAGGTAATTCGCAAAACGCTGCTTTTCCCGCGTTAGGTTCTGGACAGAGAAAAAGCGTGCTCTGGTTAGTGTTTGAAGGGCCTTGTAGCGATAATCGTCCATGTAAACCTCTGAGGCAATTCTGCCGAATCTGAGATGGTCGGCAATCACGAAGGCATCCACGAAATCGTTCTTGGGCAGATCGGAATAGGCTTCCTTGAACTTTCTGACCTGCTTGGGATTGAGAACATGGATCTTCCGTTGAAACCGTCCCAATCTGCCATCTTCCCGGAGCGCATAAACGAGGCAGTCCCCATAGATGGAGGTGGCCTCAAGGCCAATCATCACGTCGCTGAGCTGCATCGCGGTAAGTGCGGACACAATTCTCTCAGACATCAGTTTAGCACCACCACGGTTGTTCTGCACGGAAAAGCTGCTGTGTTTGGCTCCATCCGGCTTCATGAGGTAAGCGACGTTATTTTTGCTGCTCACATCAATGCCAACGTAAAGTGGATTCAAAAATATCACCTCCCCCACAGTGGGATTTTCAAGTCGGCAGGTTTTAAGATACCCATGATAACCGGAGCATCAGCAACCTCGCGTATTAGAATCATTCCGGAAAAGGCCAATGCGATATCCCTCACTGCTAAAAGGGCGGCCTTGCTTCCGGCAAACAGCTAATGAGTTTGCAGCTAACTTCCGGCTCAGGGGAACAGACTATCTGTGAAGCAGCCTTACGGCCCAACAGGAGGAATTAGAGCTTGTCCCTGCCGACTTGACAGCATTATATCACGGGCATCTCAAAGCCTGCCGGTATTCTATTTTTGGGGCGTTTTCGCCCTACAAAACTTATTATACGAGGAGGTTATTGAATGTCAGATAGTACATGTGATAATTCTTACATTGAGCTGGAAAAGCTCAGCGTTCCAGAGTTGGAATCATTGCTTCAACAGAATTTTGTAGCGACAAATGAGGATAAACTGGACACTGACTATATCATGAAGATCACAGAATTAATTTGTAAGAAAGAGAAAGAATCGTCTAATTATGAAACGGTCAATGTAGATCAAGCATGGAATGAGTTTAAGACTTACTACAATACTCAGGTTGGAAAGACAAATTTATTATATAAAGAAGAGGCTTTGAAGGATAACAAAATTACGCCTGCCGTTGTCCCGTTAGAAAAAAAAAATGCAAAGAAAAAGCAATATACTTTACGCCGTACAGTAATTATGTCAGCAATAGTGTTAGCCTGCTTGATTGCGATGGTATCTATTCCAGTTCTCGGTTATGGTAGTGTTTTTCAGATGATTGGTCATTGGACAGCAGAACAATTTAAATTTGGCCAGACTTCGACATCTTCTGAGCAGGCAAGTTCCGATAAAATTAAAAGTAAATATGCTAGCCTTCAGGACGCATTGCGTCAATATGGAATTAATGCAGCAGTTATACCAAAGGATATTCCTTCAGAATTTAAGTTGCAAGAAGTATGGGTACAGGAATACCCCGAAACTGGTGATGTTGAATTTAGTGCACCATATGTGAATGGAGATGATGACATCGTCATAACAATTATTCAACATAAGGGAGGGATTAATAAGAATTTCGAAAAAGGTGAACAGGACGTCCAAAAATATTTGTCAGGAAATATTGAGCACTATATCTTTCATAATGATGATTTCATCACTGCTGCTTGGTACGTCGGCTCTCTAGAATGCTCTATTAATACGACATTATCCGTTCCTGAGTTAGAAAAAATGATTGATTCTATTTATTAAGGAGGAAAAAAAATGAAAAAGAATAAAATTTTGGCATTTGTTTTCTTACTCGTGTTTACTTTTTCTTTGAATGTTCCGGCTTATGCGGCAGTGCAAGAAAGTCATCAAATCAGTTCATATTCGATAAATGCTTTGCCAGCGTCGAATGGCCGAATAGCAGTCGAGTTTTCAGTTGTTGCAAATTATCAAATGGCACAGATCGGCGCAGAAAGTATAGTAATCTATGAAAATGAAGGTACATATTGGCAATATGTTAAGACCTTTACACAAAGCGACAGTGGAATGACGAGAAGCAATGCTTTCAATTATGGAAATACGATTTACTATAGCGGAACTCCCGGAAGGGAATATAGAGTTTCTGTAACAATATTTGCTAAAGATAGTTCTGGAAGCTCGGATTCTCGGTCAGAGTCTTTCTATGTCACTGTGGTCTAATGCTAAATCTAATAAAAAACGGTAAACGCATATGGGCAAACCTATCTAAAGATAGGGACGCAAAGCCGAGGGTCTAAAGCGCCTTTCAAAGCGTTATGATAGCCGGGCTGCCAAAAACCTCGCAGAGCCTGCCCTTTTTGGGCAGGCTCTTGCCATCTTTTACGGCTTTTGACGGATAATTAGGGCTCTAAATACAAGACTCTCGCCGTATGCAAATGGCGTAAGGAGTTTTGTATGACTATTTGCCCTGATCTTTCCGGGAGGCAGAAATAAAGACGGCGGGTTCCGTACATATCTTCCTCAAATAAATCAGTATGTCAAAGAATCAGCACTTTGCTTTTGGGGGCAAAGTGCTGATTCTTTATTTTCGACAAAATTCCTCCGTTATCGACCTGGATTCATAAAATATTGCCGTGGTCCACCCTCCGATCTGTTTTTGCATTTCAGCAAAACAGATCGGAGGAAAGGACTATGAAAAATTATAAGGAAAACGATTATGCTCTGAATAAGTTCAGTCAAGGCATTGTCTATAAATTTGCGGATCGGATTGTGGAAATCACACTATCGGATTACCTTGCGGAAAACCCCGATAAAACTGAACAGGATTTTTTGGAATTGAAAGCTTTGTCGGATGAAATCTACCACCAGCAAGACGTAACCGAAAATCGGACAAGCCGTCTGAATGTCAGCATCACCGGATTGGAAGAAACGGAACAACTTGCCACGGTATTCCTTGATACGGAGCTGATACATAGAAGCGATGTGAAAAAGGCCGTGAAAGCCGCACAGAAGCTCCTTGAAAGCGGCCTTTTGACAGAGGTGCAAAGGCGGCGGTTCCTATTGCATTTCTATCTAGGGCTGTCAATCCGCCAGATTGCAGACAGAGAGTCCGTACATCAAAGGGCCGTATGGGACAGCTTACAGTGGTCAGCAAAAAAATTAAAAAAATTTTTTAGTGAGTGACTCGTCACCCCCCTCGTTTTTTGACGTTGGGTGAAAGGACCTTTTAGAATTTCCTTTCGCTTGTACGTTGAAAAGTGAATACGGTTGTGATGGGTACTTTACCGGCAGAAACAAGCGACATACCGGGACACGCCAAGACGAGGGCTTTGCCCTCCGAGCGAGAATGTCTGCGGCTGTTACGCTCTGTGGTGGGGCGGATTGCGATAATCCCTGCCGGCGATCATGATACTTCTGCTTTGAACGCTTCACCGCATTGAGCAGCCCGGCAGGACGGCCGGGAAAACGCATCACCCTCATTTGAGAAAGAATGAGGGGCGGCTTTTATGGAGCTCGGCAATACCGGCCGGGACACCTACCACACCTTTGCTTTAGATGCAACCAATCTATCGTAATCTATGGGAGCGATAGAAACCATGCGGCGGAACAGGCTTACAAGTCAGCAGACTTCCAAACCCTTTTCCTGCTTCCGCCGCATTCTTGTGTCGCTCCTTTAGGTAGCAAAGGAGGCTTAAAAGCTATGAACAAACCCGTCTGCATGGCGGATATTCAAAACAAGATTTATGAAGCAGGGCTATTCCGGCCTGAGGAACGCATTGTACTGTCGGCCGGAAACTATGTGCTTTTAGAATACTATTCCGGAAAAACCTACAGTTACCGCATGATAGAATTAACGACCTTAAAGGCAAAACGCCTTTTTTCAAGGCAAAATCCTCTGAACGAAGGCGGCTATCAAAAGGCAATAGACAAAATGCTTTCACAGGCAGCGAACGCGGAAAGAAATGTGCCGCAGCCCAGCGCCGACCGTAGGGCAAGAAATCTTCTGCGTCATATTTTTGTAAGCATCCTGCCAAAACACGGGATGGAATACCGGGAGAATCAGGCCGCCCTCTCGCTGGAAATGCTTCAGGCTTTGCAGGAAAACAAGCTGGCTCTCTGCGAAGCCGAGGTAGGAACGGGAAAAACCCATGCCTACATATTGGCGGTTACAGTCCATAATCTGTTTAGTGAACGCAGGTTGCCAACCATTATATCCACCTCGACCATCGCGTTGCAAAAGGCTTTGACCGAAGAATACATTCCACAGGTTTCCAGAATTCTAATGGAATCGCGGATTATTGATAAGCCGTTATCCTTCGTGGTACGCAAGGGAAAATCCCATTATGCCTGTGACAGTAGGGTAAAAGGGTATCGAGCTTCCATTTCTCACAACAACCGTATGGAGGACAAGAGCCTGTTATCCACCCTGACCGGCCTTTTTACCGGCGTTCTACCGCTCGATTTGGATGGGTTGCCCCTGACTGACTATGTAAAATCCTGTATCTGTGTGGAACACTGTCATGTCAACTGCGCCCTGTTTCCGATCTGCCGTTACCGTGATTTCATCCGGAAGGCACAGACCCTTTCTTATGATTTTCAGATTGCTAACCATAACCTTGTGCTGGCGGATGTGCTAAGCCGGAAAAACGGAAGGAATCCGCTTTTCCCGCCTCATGGACTCATAATTTTCGATGAGGCGCACAAGCTCCTTGATACTGCCCGCCAAATGTACGGTATGACACTGGAAAATGTGGAACTGGAACGGCTGGTGGCAAGCATCTACCACGCCATAGGCGGAAATAACCCGGATAAGGCGGAAATCGTAAAGCTCTGCGATACGGTGCTCAGTCAAAATGCCCTGCTCTTTGAATCGCTGAAATACGCCGCAGGCACAGGATACGATAAGAACTGTTACGCTGTACAAATCGACCTCAACTGCATATTGGCTCTGAAAACACTGATGGCCGTCTTACGCAGGCTTTCTGTGCTTTTTTTTACTACCTCCCGTGAAAAGAGGGAGCGTTACGACCGGTTGGTAAGCCGGATGGAGATGCAAGAGGCGAAGCTTTCCATCCTGCTTCATCATTCGCAGTCCATTCTCTGGCTTGAAATCAACGGAGCGACGGCCTGCCGTGTCTGCGCCCTGCCAAAGCAACTTGATTATCTGCTGTTTGAAGATATTTGGAGTGAAAATCATCCTTTCATTCTCACTTCCGGTACGCTTTCAGTTAGGGGCGACTTTTCCCACTTTAAGCGAAACAACGGCATTGCTATGGTTGATAATCGTCGTGTTTTTGAAACCAGCAAGGCTTCGCCCTTTGATTATACCAATCATGCCCTACTGTATCTTCCCAGGGATCTGCCGTTCCCGACTGCTGCCGGGGACGGCAATTATTTTCAGGCCGTGACCAGCAGGCTGATGGAATTAATTAATGTCACCCACGGACATACCATGATCCTATTTACTTCCTACCGTATGATGGAGCAGGTATGCGATGAACTGAGCAGGCAAACCACAGCTTTTCCTCTGTTTCGGATGGGAAAAGGCCGACTGGATGCCCTCGACGCCTTTAGGAAAAGCGGCAATGGTATCCTCTGTGCCAGCGACACCGCAGGCGAGGGAATTGATCTGGCTGGGGATATTCTATCCTCCCTAATTGTAGTGCGTCTGCCCTTTCCGGCTCCCGACCCGGTTCTGGAATACGAGAAATCCCTGTACAGCGATTTTTACGGTTATCTGAATGAGATCATCGTTCCAGGAATGCTGATCAAGCTGCGCCAGTGGATCGGCCGGGGAATACGTCGAGAAAGCGATACCTGTGTCTTTTCCATTCTCGATAGCCGGGCGAGCCACCGATACCGGAATGACGTGCTGTCGGCTTTGCCAGATATGCCGGTCACGGAACAGCTTTCCGATGTGGAACGGTTCATTCTGTCAAAAAAGGACAGACGGTACTTTGAATAGGACAAACGACGGTTTTCATATATTCGTAGTAAATAAGAACATGGATGGGAGGTACGCCGATGGGGAATTCTGATTTCTCCCACATTGATTTTGATGCTTTAAAAAAAGTGGATGTTAGAACGGTTGACCCTGACACACTTGTAGATATAAGCAAATTGGACATTGACACAACTCTGCCCAAGGAAGAACGGATGAAGGAATTTGTTCGGCAGGTCAGAAACCCATACTGCTTCAAGGTCGGCAAAATATCTGTCGGCGTGAGCTTTTCGTCGGACGGGGTAAGCTTTGAGCAACGTATGGAGCATTACCTGCATACCCTGTGAGGTTTTATGAAAACAACTTTTATGACGCAGAATTTTAGAAAATCAATCTGGACACGCGCATGATTTTGTGGTAAGCTGAGTCACAAAATAGGGCTTGCGGTAAAACTTCTAATTGGCTTTCTGAAATTCAAAGCGATTAGGAGAGAACCGTATGGATACACAAAACAATATTTTATATGACGCTGATATGTACCTTCGCATTTCCCGTGAGGACGGAGATAAGGCGGAGAGCGACAGCATTGCCAATCAGCGTGAAATGATTCAGGCGTTCTTAAAGGAACACCCCGAAATTATCCTCCGAAACGTTCGCGTGGACGATGGATATTCCGGGGTGAACTTTGAACGCCCTTCTTTATCGCCATGATGGAGGCGGTAAAGAATAAAGAAATCAACTGCATTATTGTAAAGGATTTCTCCCGTTTGGGCAGAAACTTCATTGAAACCAGCCGGTACATACAAAGAATCTATCCGGGCATGGGCGTTCGGTTTATTTCCATCAACGACAACTACGACAGCATTAAGCCAAAGAATTCGTCGGATGATCTGGTGGTTCCGGTAAAAAATCTGATGAACGATGCCTACTGCCGGGACATTTCCATCAAAATTCGCAGCAATTTTATAGCGAAAAGAAAAAACGGGCAGTGTGTCGCTCCTTTTGCCGTATTCGGTTATCTGAAAGACCCGAGTGATAAACACAAGCTGATCGTAGACGAATTTGCCGCCTCCATTGTGCAGGACATTTTCAAACAGAAGCTGGAGGGGTTGGTCGGCACAGGCCATTGCGGATCGGCTCAACGAAGGAGATGTGCTTTCTCCACTGGAGTATAAGCGGTGGATTGGCAGCAACTATGTCAGCACCTTCAAAAGAAATGCCAAAGCACGGTGGACTGCGGTTTCCGTCCTGCGTGTTCTGAAGAACCCCGTCTATATCGGGACCTTGGAGCAGGGCAAACAGACCACCCCAAATTACAAGGTCAAAAAGCGGTTTGCGGTGCCAAAGGATAAGTGGGTCTGCATTCCGGACAATCATGAGGCGATTATCAGCAGGGATACCTTTGAAAATGTGGCGCGAATTCTGCTGTCCGATACCCGCACCGCCCCTTCGGCGGACACGGTATTCCCTCTATCGGGCCTGTTATTCTGCGGAGATTGCGGCCGAAGCATGGTGCGCAAGAACAATGCCAGTTCGAGCAAGCCGTATTACTATTACATCTGCTCCGGTTATAAGAACAAAGCTGGTTGCCAGAGCAGCCACAGTATCCGAGCCGCCTATCTTGAACAGGCGGTGTTAGTCGCCGTACAGGAGCATATCCGCAGTATTTTGGACATTGAACACACCCTGAAAACTATTGATAACCTACCCTATACCAGCAGGCAGACTCAAAAGGCTGACGAACGTTTGAAAGCCAAGCACAGAGAAATCGAAAAATATCAGGCTTACAAACTGAGACTGCATGAAGATTACGCAGACGGTATCCTCTCCCGCGAAGATTACGTGGCGTTTGGCGCACGCTATTCTAAAAAGATCGAGGAAGCGGAGCAGGCGGCTTCAAAACTGGTACAGGACATCGAACAACTTGCGGCTGGGTATTCCGGGGGACAGCAGTGGATCGCGTATTTCAAGCAGCACGCGAATATTTCCGAGCTGAACCGTAAATTGGCGGTGGAACTGATCGAAAAAATACTGGTGTTTGAGAACCAGAAAATCCAGATTGAGTTCAAATTCCAATATGAATATGAACAGGCTTTTGAGTTTATTAGCTCCCTCACTTCTACCCCGGAACAGCTTCTAAGCAAGGGGGTGTGCTGAAATGGCGAGAAAAAGTAGAATCTATGCGCAGCCTCTTAATGCGGCGTTGCCAATCCGTGTTTACAAAACCGGTCTGTATGTACGTCTTTCCGTTATAGATAGCGGCAAGGTGGACAGCGATACGGTGCAAAATCAGGAAAGCCTCCTGCGCGCTTATATGGCGGACAAAACAGAGTTTTCTCTTTACGAAGTCTATATTGACAACGGAGAAACCGGGGTGAACTTTAAACGCGACGCCTTTGAACGCTTAATCCAAGACGTAAGAAACGGCAAGGTGGACTGCATCATTGTAAAAGACCTTTCCCGCTTCGGTAGAAACTACATTGAAGCCGGGGAATATCTGGAGAAGATTTTCCCGTTCCTCGGTGTGCGCTTTATTGCGATAAACGACCGTTACGACAGCGCCGATCCCGCAACCTCAGATATTCTCACCATGCACTTGAAAAACCTTGTCAATGCTGTTTATGCCAGTGACATATCCCGCAAAATCTGCCCTGTGCTTAAAGCAAAACAGGAACGCGGGGAATTCATTGGCGCCTGGGCCTCTTACGGCTATCGGAAAGCGGAGGACGATAAGCATCAGCTCATGGTAGACGATAATGTGGCATATATCGTCCGGGATATTTTCCAGTGGCGGCTTCTGGGCATGAGTTATCAGATGATTGCACGAAAGCTGAATGAACTTGGTATTCCGTCCCCCAGCAAGTACCGTTACGAGCAGGGGTTCATCAAGGAGGAACGCCTAAAAGACCTGCCATGGCGCGTCGCCACAATTAAATCCATAATCAGGAATGAAATTTATTTGGGGCACATGGTACAGGGCAAAAAACGGGAAGCTTTGTGGAAGGGACAAAAACAGTCGCAAGTGCCGAAGGAACAATGGATAGTGGTCAAAAATACCCATGAAGCGATTATTGACGAGCGAACCTTTTATCAGGTGCAACGAGTCAATGAACAGGCAAATGCCGATTATTATGCCAAACTGGAGCGGTTTTCCGGCATACAAAATACGGAGAACATCCTGAAAGGGCTGGTGTATTGCGGTAACTGTGGGAAGAACCTGGTGCGTTATAAAAACGTCCGGGAGAATAGGCACACGGAACCGAAATACCATGTTTGGTACAATTACATATGCCCGATTCATTCCGGCGACCCAGCTTCCTGCCCCTTCACCAGCATACCGGAAAAGGACCTGCTGAATACAGTTTTTACGGTTATTCAGTCCCAGCTCGCCATAGCTGTGGATATGGAGAAGCTGATTCGGAGCGCTAAGAGGCAGTCATTTGTGACGGCGGAAAGGCAGCGGCTTCAATCGAAAATGCGACAGACCATTGATGAGGTTGAGGGCGTTATCCGACACCGGGAAACCCTGTATGAAGATTATTCTGAAAAACTGATGACAGAGCAAGACTATGTATATGTCAGGAACCGCTACAAAGAAAAGGAAGCAGAACTGAGACGGCAGCTTGAGCAGTTAAAGACCGAGGAAAACAGTTTGCGGGAATCGACGACGGAAGAAAATCCATGGCTTTCCGCATTTCTCCGATTTCGTGATGAGGCTTTTCTGACGAGAGAGATGGCCGAGGAACTGATTGAACGCATTATTGTTTACAGCAGGACCAACGTCAAGATCGAGCTGCGGTTCGGGGACGAGTATCAAAAATTACAGGAAGAACTATCTCCTATGCTGGAGGTTGCGGTGAATGGATAACAGCTATGTAATTGTTTTGTATATCCGTATTTCGGTTGAGGATGCGGATATAGGACAGGATGGAAAGGATGAAAGCAACAGCGTAACCAATCAACGGACTTTGCTTCACGATTTTCTCAGGCAAAAGAAGGAATTTGAAGGCTGCACCGTCACGGAGCTATGTGATGATGGCTATTCCGGCACAAATTTTGAACGTCCCAGCGTGAAGAAGATGCTTGAGTTGGTGAAGGAGCGAAAAGTAAACTGCATCGTCGTGAAGGATTTTTCCCGTTTTGGAAGGGATTTCATTACGGTTGGAGATTTTATTGACCAGATATTCCCTTACCTTGGTATCCGCTTCATCTCGGTCAATGACGGTTACGACAGCAATGAATATCTTGGAACCACCAGCGGATTGGACACATCCTTCCGCAATATTGTCTATGCCTACTACAGTCAGGATATATCGGATAAGGTAAGGAGCGGCAAACGCACGAAGGCAAAGAAGGGAGACTTTTTAAGCCCTTTCGCCCCTATCGGATACCGCAAAGACGAGAAGAACAAAAATAAGCTGGTGATCGAGGAAGAAGGGGCCGCCATTGTTCGGCGTATTTTCGAACTGGCTGCATCCGGTATGTCGGTGCTGAAGATAACCCGGCTGCTCAACGCCGAAAAAGTACCCACACCAAGCCAAATCCAGAACGAAAACGGCTTTTACCACAAATGGTGGATTGGTGTTACGAAAGAAAAAATGTGGGACGATGGTAAGGTCCTCTCCATTCTTCGTGATGGACGGTACTTGGGGAACAACATATATGGGAAACGTATGCGTCCAGAGGTGGGCCAAACTAAGACAAAGCCGGTTAAAAAGTCCAGGTGGATTGTAGTAACGGGGACGCATGAACCGATTATAACGGCAGAGTTGTTCCTTGCGGCGGAAAATAATTTGAGACGGTTTGAACATAAGGATGCCGCTCCTTTGGAAACTCACCTTTTTTCCGGCAGGATCAGATGCGGTAACTGCGGTTATGCGCTGGCAAGATGTAAAAGCCCCGTACCAAAGCTTTTCTGTGATACAAAAGCCCGAAAGGAAGGTTGCGGTTGCTTTACGGAATATATTGAGGAAAGGGAGATTGCCGAGGCAGTATTCCATATTCTGCGTCAATACGTCCGTGTCCTGCTGGATGATGGTATTTTAGTACGGCAGACAAAGGTAAACGACCGGATCGTCATTTTGCGAAAGCAAATAGCGGCCTATCAGGGAGTATGCGACAGATTTCAGGAGCAGAAAGCCGATCTCTATGATGAAAAGGCAGAGGGGAATATCACCAAAGCTCAGTATAAAAAAAAGTACGATGCCTTGGAAGCAGAACATGAGGACATGAAACTCCAGCTCAAAAAGCTGACCGATGAATTGTCTGATCTGGAACGTAGGCTATCCTATGAGGCATCAAAGGAACAGGATTTAAAAAACTGCTTAACCTCTGACATATTGACAAGAGAGATGGTGTTGGAATTTGTGGATTGCATTTATGTCTTTGATAAAAACACCATTCATATAAAGTGGCGGTTTGATGAAAAAGGAGTTCAAAATGAACAAACGAGTTTTGATTTATTGCAGAGTAGCCCATCCCGACAGGCTGGCATTGGAAAATCAGAAACAACGCCTGATAGATTATGCCAAGGAACAGGGACATACGATTGAAGGTTTGGTAGCTGAACAAGAAAGCGGCCTAAACAGCGACCGGGAAGGGCTGCGCGAGGTCCTGACCAGAATTTCTTCTGGTTGTATAGATGCGGTGCTTATAGAAAGCCTGGATCGTCTATCCCGTGACATGAGCCAACTTATGTACTTTGTAGATAAGCTCGACCGACTGGACGTTAAATTGATTGCCATCAAGGGTTTGCCGTGTGATGATTGGAAAGGAATATTGCGTCCGTATTATTCGCTGTTCACGCCCCGCACAATAGCGACTTCCGACTGATAAATCAGGTAGTGGTCTATGAGTGCTTCATAGGCCACTACCCCTTTCTTTTAACAGAAATCATACATTTCGACAGAAAAACATAGGGGATTCAAAGAATTTACAAATTTTTTTACGTCCCTACTTGACACCATCAGATGACGGATGGAGCGGAACAAACTTCGACCGACCGGCTTTCCAGCGCATGATTGCGGATATCGAAGCAAAAAAGGTCAATATGGTAATTACAAAGGACTTGTCCCGTCTCGGCCGCGATTATATCATGACCGGCCATTACATGGAGCGGTATTTTCCGGAAAACCGGGTCCGCTACATCTCCCTGCTTGATGGAATCGACACCGGAATTGAGAGTACGGCAAACGACATCACTCCTTTTCGCGCCATCATGAACGACATGTACGCCAAGGACATCTCCAAAAAAATCAAGAGCGTCAAGCATGACAAACAGCGTAAGGGGCTCTTTATCGGAGGGAAACCGCTTTACGGTTACAAAATGGCGGAGGAAAAGAATAAAATTGTTATTGATGAAGAGGCGGCCCCCATGGTGCGGCGCATCTTCGACATGGCGCTGGAGGGGCTGTCCTGCCGCCAAATTGCAGCCCGGCTCAATGAGGAAAAAGTGCCGACGCCGGCAATTTATGCCGGACTGAATCAAGGACGTACCGGACCATACGCCGGAATGTGGTACAGCGAGCGAATTTCCGACATGCTCCAAAATGAGACGTATATTGGTAACATGGTGCAGGGGCGATCCAAGAAGATCAACTACAAGTCGAAGAAATGCGTCCGTCAGCCGCGGGAGAACTGGATTGTGGTAGAAGGCACTCACGAGCCTTTGATCGGCCGGGATGCCTTTGATAAGGTGCAGCAGCTGTTGGGAAGCCGTAAGACCACCCGTTCACGGACCTACGATTTTTTGCTCAAGGGACTTATCTACTGCCACGAATGCGGTTATCCGCTGGCCGTCATCAACCGTCCAAACGCAAGAGGCGAAGACTGCCTTTACTTTGTTTGCCGCACCTACCAGCGCTTCACAAAGGCAGGTGTTTGCACCTGCCATTCCATCAAGGAACAGACCGTCACACAAGCCGTTATCGAAAAGGCACGGGAGGTCTGCGAGAACTATGTGCGGACTGAAGAGCTCCTTCCTGCGGCGGAAAAGGCAGTAGAAGAAGCCAATCAGGCGAGCAGTCAAGAGAAGGAGGCCGCGACGCTTAAGGCGAAAATCGAGAGCCTGACGGCGCACCTTGAACGTATGTATATGGATCGCCTGTCCGGAATTCTGGAGGAGCGGGACTTTGAACGAATTTATCAGAGAGGCAAACAGGAGCGGTCAGCGTTGGAACAGAAACTGTCCGGTCTGGAGGCGCCCACGTATGAGTCGGAAAAGCAGAAGAAACTGGCCCGCGAACTGGTGAACCGTTTTGTCGACGGCGCGTGGTCAAACCGGGAGGTGCTCGTCAGCCTGATCGAGCGGGTCGAACTGACCGAGGACAAACAAATTATCATTCATTTTCGCTTCCGTCAGCTGGAAGCCTTTTCCTAGATCCAATCGCTTACAATAGGCGATACGAACAGTGTCTCGCATTGAAAAAAAGTCGCTTGCGGCACTTTATAAAGGATTCAGCAAAAACTAGGCTGTTTTCCCGGCGCAGCGGGGCTCCGCCGGGGTGCTCCGGCTGACTGTGCAATCCATTGCAATCCGGCTAAAAAAAGGGTATAGTAGAGCTTGAAGAAAGCAGAGAGGCTTCCCGAAAAGGACGCCTCGTTTTTTATTCCAAGGAAATGAGGGAAATCTCAAAATGAAGTACGATTTTACTTCTATTATGGACCGCCGCGGAAAAGACGCGGTCGCGGTGGACGGTTTGGGCACGGAGCCCGGATTTGTTCCCGAACTCCCGAAAGAGGGTTTCGACGTCATCCCGATGTGGGTTGCGGATATGAACTTTCCTACTGTCCCCACCGTTGGACAGGCGATGATCGAACGAGTAAATCACCCCCGCCTTCGGGTACTTCAATCCCACCGGCGAGTACTACGATTCTATCATCAAGTGGCACGAAAGCCGCAACCGGGTAACCGGCCTGACCCGCGAGTGCATCGGGTACGAAAACGGCGTCCTCGGCGGAGTGATCTCCACTCTCTGCGCTTTTACCGCGCCAGGAGACGCCGTTCTTCTGCACTCCCCCACCTATATCGGTTTTACCAAAAGCGTGACGAACAGCGGCCGCAGGATCGTGCACAGTCCTCTTCGGAAGGATGAAAACGGAGTCTGGCGCATGGATTACGAAGACATGGACGCGAAAATCAAGGCCAGCAAAATCCACGCGGCGATTTTTTGCAGCCCCCACAATCCCTGCGGACGCGTGTGGGAGCAGTGGGAAATTGAAAAAGCTATGAAGGTCTATGCGGCGAACGACTGTATTGTAATCTCCGACGAAATCTGGTCCGACATTATTTTAAACGGAAACCGGCATATTCCCACCCAGTCGGTCAGTGAAGACGCCCGAAACCGCACCGTCGCGCTCTACGCGCCCAGCAAGACCTTCAATCTTGCCGGGCTGGTCGGGTCATACCATATCATTTATAATTCCTATCTGCGCGACCGCGTTCGGGCGCAAAGCAGCAAATCCCATTATAACGAAATGAATGTGCTGAGCATGCACGCGCTGATCGGCGCTTACCGGCCCGAAGGCTATGAATGGCTGGACGAGCTTCGCGAAGTGTTAAGCGGCAACGTGAACTATGCCTGCGATTATATTGCGCGCCGTTTCAGCGGCGTGAACGTGTCCAAGCCCCAGGGGACCTACATGCTTTTCCCGGACTGCGGGCAGTGGTGCGAAAACCGCGGCAAAACCCTTGACGAGCTGTTGAAAAGCGGCTGGGACGTCGGCGTCGCCTGGCAGGACGGCCGCATGTTTCATGGCGCCTCCTCCATCCGCATGAACCTGGCGCTTCCTCTGAGCAGAGTCGAAGAGGCAATGAACCGCTTGGACAAATACGTCTTCAACGCATAGCCAAGCATAAAGCACCCTCGTCTTCTCCCCGTTTTTTTATGCGGGTTCTGTTTTTCGGCCAAAGAATATGGTATGATGTCGGAGGGGTATGCCGCATGGAACGCACGATTTTACACTGTGACTGCAACGGATTTTTCGCATCCGTCGAATGTATGCTGCGCCCCGAGCTCAAAAACGTGCCGATGGCGGTCTGCGGCGACCCGGAGAGCCGGCACGGTATCATCCTTGCGAAAAACGAGCAGGCGAAAGCATACGGCATCCGCACCGCAGAAACCATCTGGCAGGCAAAGCGCAAATGCCCCCAGCTGGTTCTGGCAGCGCCCCGTTTTCGGGAATACCGGCGGATTTCCCAACAGATTAATGAAATTTACCGCAGATACACCGATCTGGTGGAGCCGTTCAGCATCGACGAAAGCTGGCTGGACGTTACGGGGAGCCGGGTACTGTTCGGCGATGGACGGCAGATTGCGGACCGGCTGCGCGAAACGGTCCGCCGCGAAATCGGCATCACCATCTCCGTCGGCGTTTCGTTTAACAAAATTTTCGCTAAACTTGGCAGCGACTATAAAAAGCCGGACGCGACGACGGTCATCAGCCCCGAGAATTATCAAAGAATCGTCTGGCCCCTTCCCGTCGACGCGTTGATGTTCTGCGGCGAAAAGGCCGCGCAGACGCTGGCCGGCCTTGGAATTCACACCATCGGCGACCTTGCTGCGTGCAGCCCGGAACTGTTGTCTTCCCGCCTTGGGAAAGCCGGAGCACAGCTGTATGAGTTTGCAAACGGCAGAGACTCGAGCCCCGTCGCGGACGGACGGAGCAGGCAGGAAATAAAAAGTGTCGGCAACAGCGTCACATTCCGCCGCGACCTGAGCGGCCCGGAGGACATCCGGAAAGCCGTTCAGGCCCTTGCGGACAGCGTAGCCTCCCGTCTGCGAAGGCAAAAGCTGAAGTGCTGGGTGGTACAGGTCGGAATCAAGGACCCGTCGTTTCGGTATATCACCCGGCAGAAAACACTTGCCGCCCCCACTCACCTCGCCCGTCTTCTGGCGGCGGCCGGAGAGGAGCTGATGGCGGCCTGCTGGAATGCGAGCGCGCCGATCCGAATGCTTTCGCTCTCCGGAACCGGACTGGTGCCCGAAGACGCGCCGGGGGAACAGCTCTGCTTTTTCGGCGGGGATGTTTTGCGGGGCAGCGAAAAGGAAGAGCGGCTTGAAACCGCGATGGACCGCATCCGCGGCCGTTTCGGCAGCGGCGCGGTGAAATTCGGCGGACTTTTGAAAGAAGATCTTGGGCTTGACGGCCTGCATCGGGAATAAGGAGGATTCATTATGAAATGCAAAAAATTCGGCGGCACGCTGGTTTTGCGGGTGGACCGCGGCGAAGAGCTGATTCAGGCGATTCAGAACGCGTGTGAACGGGAAAACGTCAAATTCGGGTCCATTACGGGCCTCGGCGCCGTCGACCACGCCGTGGTCGGCCTTTACCGTGTCGCGGAGCATCGGTACTATTCCAACACCTTTGACGGCGAAATGGAACTGACCTCGCTCGTCGGCAGTGTTACTGAAATGAGCGGACGGGCTTATCTGCATCTGCATGCCAATTTTGCAACGGCCGACGGGCAGGTGGTCGGCGGCCACCTGAACGAGGCTGTCGTCAGCGGAACCGGCGAAATTTTCATCCAAATCATAGGCGGCGGTCTGGGGCGGCGCGCCGACGCGGTGACAGGCTTAAATCTATTCGATCTGTAAAGGGGGAAAACCATGATCAGACATCTTGTATTCTGGACCTTAAAGCCGGAGGAAAAGGACCGTGTCAACGAAATTGCAGCGGACCTCAGACATAAATTTCAGGCTCTGCTCGGTACCGTGGACGGCCTGGAAGCCATCGAGCTGGGGCAAAACTACAACGGCGGCGACTTCGACCTTGTTTTAAACTGCACTTTTTCCACCAAGGAGGCGGAACGGGCCTACCAGACGCATCCGGCCCATCTCGCCATCAAAAGCGCGGTTCATACGCTCGTCTGCGCCAGAGCAAGCGCGGATTACGAAATTTGATTCCCGGCGCGGACGGCGCGAGGCCGAAAAAAGCCTCGCGCCGTTTTTGGGTCCGCCGCAGCGGCCCGGACTTTTCGCAAATGGTTTGCGGAAAAGTCCGGAAAAATCATTTTGCCCCTTTACTTTACTCTGCTAATTCGTTAATATAGTAAGGTACAAATGAATCAATTACATAAGGATGGTTTTTATGAAAAAACTGATCGTTTTCTTAATGACGGCAGCCCTGACGATTTCCTTTGCAGGCTGTTCTTCCGCCCCCGCCGCGACGCAGCAGACGCCTTCCGCCGCTGTCTCTTCAGGGGCGGCGTCCGGGTCCTCCGCGCCGGACGGCTCATGGGACAAAGTCAAATCAGCTGGAAAACTGGTTCTGGGGCTGGACAAGGCTTTTCCGCCGATGGGGTATGTCGACACGCAGACCGGCAAACTGGTCGGCTTTGACATTGACCTTGCCAAAGAGGCCTGCAAACGCCTTGGCATTGAACTGTCGCTGCAGCCGATCGACTGGGACAACAAAACGGCGGAGCTGAACAACGGCAACGTGGACTGTCTCTGGAACGGTTTTTCCAAAACTCCCGAGCGGGACCGGGAATTCGCTTTAAGTATTCCCTACATGAAAAACAATCAGATTATTCTGATAAAATCCGGCTCAAATTACAAAGGCCTTGGCAGCCTCGCGGGCAAAACCGTCGGCGTACAGGCGGATTCCAGCGCCGAAACCGCGTTAAACGACAATCCTGATTTCAAAAGCTCTTTGAAAAGCGTCGTGAAAATTGACGATTACAGCAAAGCGGTTCTCGAAATCCAGAACGGCACCATTGACGCAATCGCCATTGACGAAATCGTCGCCCGCTATTATCTGACGAAAAATCCCGGCGCCTACTCTGTTTTGCAGGATCAGGACGGCAAGGACGCATCGCTTGCAACGGAGGACTACGTTGTGGCGTTCCGGAAATCCGATATCGCCCTCAAGGAAAAAATCGAGGGCGCTCTGAAGGATATGGCCAAAGACGGAACCATGGCCGATCTTTCGAAAAAATGGTTCGGGAAGGACGTCACCACCGTCGGCAAATAAGCGGGCTGCTCCGCCCCGGCGAGTCTATCAATCGATGGAGGGCTTGATCCCCTATGAATTACACCGTGCTGCTTTCACAAATGCTGCAGGCCACGCTGATGTCTCTGCGTATCTTCTTTTCGACCCTGTTGTTTTCCGTTCCGCTGGGGCTTCTTGTCGCCGCGGGGCGCAGGTCAAAGGTAAAGGCGGTCAATCTGCCCGTGCGGTTTTACATCCTGCTGATGCGCGGCACCCCGCTGATGCTTCAGCTCCTGTTCATATTTTACGGTCTGAAGCCGCTGACCGGAATCCAGCTTGACCGTGTGGCTGCCGCGCAGGTCGCCTTTCTTTTGAATTACGCAGCCTATTTCGCGGAAATTTTCCGCGGAGGGATCGACGCGGTCCCAGCGGGGCAGTACGAAGCGGCCCGGGTTCTGGGCTTTACAAAGCGGCAGACGTTTTTCCGCATCGTCCTGCCGCAGGTCTGCAAAATGATTCTGCCGCCCATGAGCAATGAATTTATCAATCTGGTCAAGGACACCTCTCTGGCACAGGTCATCGGCGTAACAGAGCTTCTGCGCGTCACATCCGACTGGGTTTCCTCCGCCGTCAGCATGGCGCCGTTCGCGATCGCCGCCGTATTCTACCTATTGATGAACGCCGTTGTGACCCGCTGTTTCACCGTCGCGGAAGCCCGTATGAATTATTACCGTTAGGAGGAAGCCTTATGCCGTTACTGACCGCGCGCAACCTGTACAAAAGCTTTGACGGAACCGGTGTTCTGAAAGGGATTTCCCTCGACGTGGATAAAGGAGAGGTTCTGACTGTCATCGGCCCGTCCGGCTCGGGCAAAAGCACGCTTCTGCGCTGCATGACGCAGCTGGAAGCCGTCGACCGGGGCGAGATTTCCGTCTGCGGGGAGACGCTGGTGAAAACCGGTGAAAATCAGTCCGCCGTCTATTCCGACCGGGCGGCCTGCCGCCGGATTGCCCTTCACATCGGGCTGGTATTTCAGAATTTCAACCTTTTTCCTCACTTTTCCGTACTGCGGAACATTGCGGAAGCCCCGATGCACGTTCTTGGCAAAAAAAAGGCGGAGGCCGAGGCCTCCGCGATGGAACTGCTGAAAAAAATGGAACTGTCCGACAAGGCGGATTTTTACCCGTGCCAGCTTTCCGGCGGGCAGCAACAGCGCGTTTCCATTGCGAGAGCGCTGGCCATGAACCCGGACCTTCTGTTTTTTGACGAGCCGACCAGCGCGCTGGACCCGGAACTGACCGGGGAAATCTTAAAGGTCATCCGGGATCTGGCCGCCGAGCATATGACCATGGTGGTCGTCACCCATGAAATGGCTTTTGCGCGGGACGTGGCCGATCAGGTTGTCTTTATGGCCGACGGCGTCATTGTCGAACAGGGCACCCCGGAGCAGGTGTTCGCAAACACGCAGAGCGAACGCACAAAGGCCTTTTTGTCCCGTTTTAACGAATCCTGACCCCGGGGGCTAGACCCACACGCCCGCCTCCCGCAGCGCGGCGCAAAGCGCGGGAATATCCTGCTGAAAGCAGAACCCGCGCATGCCCAGCTTTTCCCCGGCCTCCACATTTTCCGGCCGGTCGTCGATAAAAAAGCATTCCGCCGGCAAAAGGCCGTATTTGCGAAAAAGAGCCTGATAAATTTCCGGTTCCGGCTTAACGCACCGCTCGTCAGCGGATACGATCATTCCGTCAAAGTGCTTCATGGCGGGGATATTCCGGTAAAAGCGGTAGAATCTGCCGCTCATGTTGGAGAGCAGGTAGATGGAATATCCGTTTGCCTTCAGCTGCCCGGCCACCGCTTCCATTTCATCGATCGGCACCAGAGCGTCGTGCCAGTGCTCATAAAGATAACGCGCCGTTTGGTGCAGGCGCGTGGGGATCCGTCCGGAGACCAGCGCGAAATATTCCTCGTCGCTCAGAGTACCGCGGTCGGTTTCCAGCCATTCCGGCGCGCAGAACAGTTCCCGGTGGATCAGCTCCGCGTCCGCGTCATCCGGGACATGTTCCCTGGTAAAGCTCATCGGTTCGTAGCGGAACAGCACCCATGCCATATCAAACACGATGTTTCGAATCATTTTTTCACCCCCGCAGAAGTTAATGCTTTCCATCGTAACATAAAAATCCCGTTTGTCAACCCCGCGGGATACGAAACGTCCCCGCAGCAACAGATTGCTCCGGGGACGTTTTTTATTTTTTCTCTTTCTTATCGCAGTTCTGATGATAGGGACACGCCGAGCAGTCCCCGCCGCAGGAGTGATTTCTGTGCCGCCAGGAATAGCGCGCTGCAAAAAAGAACAGCAGCGCCACAATCAGCAGAACAATCAAATCGACCGGACTCATCGCAGCGCCCCCTTTCTTTCAGCCTGCAACCAGGCGTCCCGCCTGATAAACCAGAAAAGCCGCAATCCATGCGACGCCGCACTGGTAAAAGACAACGCCGACCGCGCTGCGGACACTGCCCATCTCCTGGCGTACCGCGTTGACCGCCGCGATGCAGGGCGTGTACAGCAGTGTGAAGGTCAGGAATGTGAAAGCCGTCAGCGGGGTAAACAGAGTGGAAAGCGCCTGCGGCAGATTTGACACGTCCGTACCCGTAAGGACCGCCAACGTGCTGATGACCGCTTCCTTAGCGGTGAACCCGGTGATCAGCGCGGTGGAGGACATCCAGTCGCCGAACCCCAGCGGAGCGAAAATCGGCGCAATCCACCGGCCGATCATCGCCAGCATGCTGTCAGAGCCGGAGGAGACCGGATTAAACCTTGTGTCAAACGTCTGCAAGAACCAGATGATGATGGTCGCCACGAAAATTACGGTGAACGCCCGGACCAGAAAATCGCGAGCCTTGTCCCAGATGAGCAGCAGAACGCTCTTCGCGCTGGGCATCCGGTAATTCGGCAGCTCCATGACAAACGGGACCGGATTGCCGTGGAAAACGGTTCCCCGCATCAGCAGACCGCTTCCGACTCCCATCAGAATCCCCATCACATACAGCAGAATCATCACAAGGGCGGCATGTTTCGGGAAGAACGCCGCGGTAAAGACCGCGTAGATCGGCAGCTTGGCGCTGCAGCTCATGAACGGAGTCAGCAGAATCGTCATCTTGCGGTCGCGCTCGCTCGACAGAGTCCGCGTTGACATGATGGCGGGCACGGAGCAGCCGAAGCCGATCAGCATCGGGACGAAGCTCCGGCCCGACAGGCCGATCCGGCGAAGCAGTTTGTCCATGACAAACGCGACCCTCGCCATATAACCGCTGTCCTCCAGAATCGACAAAAAGAAAAACAAAACCACAATGATCGGCAGGAACTGAAGCACGCTGCCCACCCCGGCGAACACGCCGTCAATGACCAGCGATTTCACGATCGGGTTGATTCCGTACGCCGTCAGCCCTGCATCCGCAGCATCCGTCACGGCGGTGATTCCAAGGGAAAGCAAATCGCTTAAAGCGGTGCCGATCACGCCGAACGTCAGCCAGAAGATCAGCATCATAATCAGAAGAAAAATCGGAATCGCCAGATATTTACCGGTGAGCACCCTGTCGATGGCAACGCTCCTGCGGTGCTCTCTGGACTCCCCCATTTTCACAACGGTGGATGCGCAGAGGCTTTCGATAAAGGAATACCGCATATCGGCAAGCGCGGCTTCCCGGTCTGTGCCCAGCTCCCGCTCCATCTCCGTCACGTCGTGCATCACCATATCGATTTCGTTTTCAGAAAGGCGGAGCGCCTTCCTCATCGGCTCGTCCCCCTCCACCAGCTTTGTTGCGGCGAACCGGGGCGGAACCTTGATGCGCTGCGCGTGGTCTTCCACCATATGCGCAATGGAATGAATCGTCCGATGTACGGCGCCGGAGCAGAAATCCTGCCGTCTGGGGGCGCGCTTGGCCTCGGCGACCTCAAGGACGGTATCGATCAGCTCCTCCACGCCCTCGTTCTTACTCGCGGAAATCGGAATCACCGGAACGCCGAGCTGTTTTTGAAACTCCTTGATTTTTATGGTCCCGCCGTTTGCTCGAACCTCATCCATCATATTGAGAGCAATCACCATTGGAATATCCAGTTCGATGAGCTGCATACTCAAATAGAGATTTCGCTCAATATTGGTCGCGTCCACGATGTTAATGATGGCGTCCGGATTGTTGTTGAGCAGAAAATCGCGCGTTACGATCTCTTCGTTTGAATACGGGGACAAGGAATAAATCCCCGGCAAATCGACCACCGTAACGTCTTTATGCCCTCGGATCTGCCCGTCCTTTCTTGCAACGGTGACCCCCGGGAAGTTTCCCACATGTTGATTGGATCCGGTCAGCTGATTAAAAAGGGTTGTTTTACCGCAGTTCTGGTTTCCCGCAAGCCCCAGGATCATGTATTTATGCCTCCTCAATTACGATCTTTTTTGCGTCGTCCATCCGGAGAGTCAATTCGTAACCCCGCAGATGAATCTCAATCGGGTCGCCCATCGGCGCCATTTTTCTTACCATCACCTCCGTGTTCGGCGTCAGTCCCATATCCAGCAGACGGCGGCGCAGCGCGCCCTCTCCCCGCACTTCGACAATTTTGGAACTTTTTCCGATCTTCAGCCGATCAAGTGTCATTTTCCCTTTGCTCCTTTCGTAGTCAGGATCCTGTTCTTCAGTTAGTCACTGCTAACATTAATAGTTTATGCTTCCGTCCCCCTTTTGTCAATAGCCATTTGAATGTATTTGCCCGGGGGCCGTCATCCCATTTCCGGCAATTCGCCGGATTCGTTTCCGGAGCAAAAAAAGGAGGGCTTTTCAGCCCTCCGAAAGAATTCAACGCACCTTATGACAAATCAAGCGTATCCAGAACTTTTTTAAGAGACTCGGCGGATTTGAGAAGCTTCAGCTGTTCGTCGCCGCTCAGTCCGACGTCCACTACCTTTTCCACGCCCTCGCTGCCGACGATTGTCGGAATCCCCATACAGATTCCGTTCAGGCCGTAATAGCCTTCGATCAGGCTGGAAACCGGCAGAATCGAGCGTTCGTCCCTCATGATGCACTCCGCGATGCGGCGAACCGCCATGGCGATGCCGTAATAGGTCGCGCCCTTTTTCTGAATGATCTCATAGGCGCTGTCGCGCACATCCTCATACAGCTTCTGCATATTCTGCTCGTGTTCAAAGTGCCCGCACAGCTCGCAGAACCGGTACAGTTCCACGCCGGATACATTGGCGCTGCTCCAGACCGCCAGCTCGCTGTCTCCGTGTTCGCCGATGATGTAAGCGTGCACGCTGCGGCTGTCGACGCCCAGGCGCTGCCCGAGCAGATATTTCAGCCTCGCCGTGTCCAGCACCGTGCCGGAGCCGATGACGCGGCTCGGCGGGAACCCGGACAGCTTGAGGGCCGTATAGGTAAGGATGTCGACCGGATTTGACACAACCAGAAGGATCCCCTCACATTGTCTCTTTTTGATTTCCGGGATAATCTGCTTAAAAATCCCGACGTTCTTATTGACCAGATCCAGCCTCGTCTCGCCCGGCTTCTGATTGGCGCCGGCGGTTACCACAATCAGCCCGCAGTCGGCAATATCATCGTAGGCGCCCGCCGAAATCTCAATCGGGCGCGCAAACGGAGCGCCGTGGCTCAGGTCCATCGCTTCTCCTTCCGCCTTGTCACGGTTCGCGTCGATCAGGACCAGCTCGGAAAACAGGCCGCTCTGCATCAGGCTGAAAGCCGACGCCGCCCCCACGAATCCGCATCCGATGATCGCGCATTTTCTTACATTTACCATTCTTCTTTCACCGTCCCTTTTCTTTATATTTTAACTTCTGATTTATTTTACCCCATATGGCTTCAGATAAAAGTTGACTGATTTAATCCACTTATATTATAACGCCCTTTCTCCATTTTTCAATCGAGTTATTAGAATATTTTTCCATTTAAAAATATTTACAGGCCAGTATCTTTTTTACTTTTTCTGCATACGCTATTGACATATTTATAATTACACGATATAGTTTTAATAAGTAGATCACAGAATGTTAAACAGTAGAAAGAAGAGGAATGCGATATGGATTTATCTGTTTGCGTTTTTGGTGATTCCGTATCGAAAGGCGTGATTTTCGACAGTGTGCTGAAAAAATACACCCTTCTGCGCGACAGTTTCGCCAACCGGATTTCAGGCAGCTTTCCGGTCATGATTCGGAATTATTCGATATTCGGATGCACGGTTACCAAGGGGATGGATCTACTGCGGCGGCACTGGAACGAGCTTTCCAACTTCGATTATACGGTTCTGGAATTCGGCGGGAACGACTGTGACTTTGATTGGGCAGATATTTCAGAAAACCCCGAGCGGGAACATCTTCCGAAAACGCTGGTCGGCATTTTTGAGCAAAAGTACACGGAGCTGATCGAACAGGTGAAAAGAAGCGGAAGCCGGCCGGTTCTGCTGACCCTGCCGCCGATCGACGCCAAGCGATATTTCGCGTGGATTTCAAAGGGACTGAACGCCGGCGCAATTTTAAAATTTCTGGGCGATATTGAGCATATTTATCGTTGGCATGAACGATACAACCTGGCCGTATGCCGGGTTGCCAAAGAATGCAGCGTTCCGCTCATCGATATCAGCAGCGCGTTTCTGGAAAAGCACAATTATCAAACCCTCCTCTGCGAGGACGGAATCCACCCGAATGAAAACGGCCACCGTCTGATCTCCGGGGTCATCGGCGACACGATCAGAAATCTGCGGACCGCGACGGCATAGTGGTAAAAAGCAAGGGGCTGCCCAGAAAACCACTGACACAGCAGCCCCTTAAAGAAGAGGATCACCTGATTCCTATTGCGAATCAAGACGGCCGCAGTTTCGTTTGCGGATATTTTCTTCTGAAACCCGAAAGTCGATACGCTTCGGGAAAGCCCTGTCGAAACTGCGAAACGGGCGCGTCGCGTCTCTAAGATCGGATCACTCCGGAGCGGAAATCCAGAAGCAAATTGCGGACTTCCCGCGCGGATTTGCAGTTGACGGCTGTTTCGGCCAGGTTCCGGCAGGATTCGAACGCAAGCCTGCCGATTTCATATTTGACCTGGGCGATGGAATCCGAAGCCATGCTGAGCTCATCCAAGCCCAGGCCGATGAGCAGCGGAACGGCAAGCGGGTCCCCCGCCATGGAGCCGCACATGCCGATCGGGATATGATTCGCATGCGCCGCCTCCGACGTTTGCCGGATCAGCCTTGCAACGGCGGGATGGCAGTAGTCGTACAGATAGGACACCTGCTTGTTTCCCCGGTCGACCGCCAGAGAATACTGAACAAGGTCATTGGTTCCGACGCTGAAAAAATCGACTTCTTTTGCCAGAACATCCGCCATCAAGGCGGCGGAGGGAACCTCGATCATCATTCCGGTTTTGATCCGATCGTCAAAGGGAATTCCCTCTTTTGCAAGCTGTTCCTCCGCTTCTTCCAACATCGCTTTTGCGGCAGCCAGTTCCTCATAATCCGCAATCATCGGGAACATGATTGCCAGCTTCCCATAGCGGCTCGCCCTTAAAATCGCCCGAAGCTGGGTTTGGAAAAGTTCTTTCCGGTCAAGGCAGAGACGGATTGCCCGGTACCCCAAAAACGGGTTTGCCTCGCTGGCAATGCCAAGATATTTCACGTTCTTATCGCCGCCGATATCAAGCGTACGGACGATCACTTCACGCGGGGAGTAGCACTCCGCGATTTTTTTATACTCCTGAAACTGAATTTCTTCCCCGGGGGAGGACTGCCGGGAAAGATAAACCTGTTCCGTCCGAAACAGCCCAACCGCCTCCGCGCCCTCCCGGCTGGATCCCGCCGCGTCGGCATACGAGCCGATATTGGCGGCAACAACGATCCGTTTTCCGTCCGAAGTCCTCGCATCCTGTTGAGCGGACCGGAGATAAAGCTCCTCTTTCTTTCGCTCTTCCTCCCCTTTTCTTTCATACTCCGCAACCGTATCCGGCCGCGGGGCGGCAATACAGATTCCTTCGCTTCCGTCAAGAATCATCTCTTCGCCGTCCGAAACAGCTTCAAGGATGCCGGTGAGCCCAACGACAGCCGGAATCCGCAGCGACTTGGCGAAAATGGAGGTATGGGAAGTTTTTCCACCCCTCTCCGTGGCAAAGGCCAGGATAAAATCCCGGTTCATCTGAACGGTATCGGAGGGAGAAAGGTCGTCGGCGACCAGAATCACGGGATAATCGATAGCTGCAAGGCCCGACCGGTCCGCGCCGGTCAGGATCCCCAGCAGCCGGTTCCCCGCGTCGCGCACATCCGCTGCGCGCTCGCGCATATAGCTGTTTTGCATGTTTTCAAAGATAGCCGCGTATTTTTCCGTAACCTGACTGACCGCTTTTTCCGGTTTCAAAAGCTCTTCACGGATCAGCTTCCGGATTTCGGGACAGTATGCCGGATCGGAAAGGATGGTCTTTTGCCCCCTGATAACGGAAAGTTCTTCTTCCTTCAGTTTTCCGGCGGTTTTCGCGATCAGTTCCTCCACTTCGCGGACCGCCCTTTCGGCTGCCCGGTTAAAACGGTCTGTCTCTGCATCCGCTTCCCTCGGCTGAATTTTCCGTTCAGCGTCCGGCTTCGTCCCGTGTTGAAACAGACAGACTTTTCCCCGGCGGATTCCTCTGGATACGCCGATCCCCTGGAAGCTTCTTTCAGACATTCCATCACTCTCCGAAATATATGTTTGGATCAATTCCCGCGGCCGTCCGTGGGCCGCTGTCTTCATTCATCAAAATTTGTTGCAAACAGTTTTTCTACCATAGCCATCGCGGTATTTTCGTCCGGCCCGTCGACGAAAACCTCCACTTCTTCGCCCGTCTCCACCCCAAGGCTCATCATTCCCAGAATGCTTTTTGCGTCGGCCTTTTCACCGCCCGCTTTTTGAATCTCGATCCGCGACTGAAACGGCGTCGCCTGTTCCACCAGCACCTGAGCGGGCCTGAGATGAAACCCTTCTTTGCAGTTCATCACAAATTTTTTATTCAGCATAGTAAAATCCTTTCAAAAAGAATCGGCAGGTCTTTTCTGATTATTCATCGATCGATTTAATGACTTCCAGGATCTCTTCCGGCGTTGCCGCCTGTGCCAGCTTTTGGCGAAAATCCTCGTGCATCAGCCGTTTGGAAATCGCGATCAGGATTTTCAGGTGGTCGTTGCCCGCATTTTTCTCCGGGACTCCGATTAAAAAAACGCTCGTAACCGGCTTACCGTCAAAGGAATTCCAATCGACCGGAGCGGCAAGGCGGGCATAGGCAAGGCAGGGCGACTTTACGCCGTCCGATTTTCCGTGGGGGATCGCCACCCCGAAACCGATCCCCGTGGTCCCCTCGTTTTCCCGTTCCCGGACTGCGGCGAGATATTTTTCCTTGTCAGAAACATACCCGTATTGAACCATGCCGTCCGCCATGGTCCGGACCGCCTCTTCGCGGCTGGAAGCCGAAAGCCCCAGAAAAATAATGTTTTGATTCATAATGCTTGAAATGTTCATAACGATCCCCCAAAGGCCAGAACGGCCGAATCCAAGTTTTTCTGCGGCTCCGGTGCGGAGCCGCAGAAAGTGTTTACTTTATTTTTTCTTCGCTCACTTTATCTCTCTTCAACGCAAGAACCATCAGCGCCGTTACAGCGGAGCCGATCAAAATGGCAATTAGATACAGAAAAACATTGCTGACCGCGTTTGGAATCAGCATGACGAACAGCCCTCCGTGAGGCGCTCTCAGCAGGCACCCGAAGGCCTCCGAAAGTCCGCCGGCAATCGCCGAGCCCACCACGCAGGACGGAATTACGCGGAACGGGTCGGCTGCCGCGAACGGAATCGCGCCCTCCGTGATGAAGGAGAGCCCCAGAACCAGAGCGGCTTTTCCCGCTTCTTTTTCCTCGCGGTTAAATTTCTTTTTGGAAGCAAATGTCGCGATTGCCAGCCCGATGGGCGGAGTCATGCCAGCCGCCATTACAGCTGCCATCGGCGCGTAGACGCTGCTGGCGATCAGTGCGGTTCCCACCGTGTAGGCGGCTTTGTTGATCGGGCCGCCCATATCGGTCGCCATCATCGCGCCCATAATGACCCCAAGCAAAATCGCGTTGACGGTTCCCATATTCTTCAGCCATGCGACCAGTGCGTTCATCAGCATGGAGAACGGCGTGCCGATCACGAAAACCATCATAAGCCCCACCACGAGCGTGGACAGAAACGGAATAATCAAAATCGGTTTCAGACTTTCCAGACTCTTGGGCAAACGCATTTTGTCTTTCAGAAATTTCGCGAGATACCCCGCGAGAAAGCCTGAGAAGATTCCTCCCAGAAATCCGGCCCCCAGCGTGGACGAAAGCGCGCCGCCGATCAGACCGGGCGCTAGGCCGGGACGGTCTGCGATGGAAAACGCAATGTAGCCGGAAAGCACCGTCACCATCAGCCCCATCGCCGAATCGCCGATTGTTTTCAATCCCCAGGCGAGCGTTCCCGTCTGCTTGAACGCATAAATTCCAAACAGGAAGGAGCAGGCGATTGTCAGGCCTCCCGCAACAACAACCGGAATCATAAAGGACACGCCGGACATCAGGTGTTTGTAAGGACCCGTTCTGTCGGCGCTGCGCTCCGACTTGATTTTCTGTACGTTTTCCACATAGTCCGTCTTTGGCCGCTCCAGCGAGGCGTTTTCGGACGGCTTCATGGCAAGCGCCCGGTCGATCAGCCCGCCGGGGTCCTTGATCGCCGCGCCGGCCCCCACGCGAACAACCGGTTTTCCTTTGAAACGCCCCTCGTCCGCATCCATGTCGGCCGCAACGATAATTGCGTGCGCTTCGGCGATCTCTTCTTCGCTCAGCCGATTTTCCACTCCAACGGAGCCTCGCGTTTCCACCTTAATGGAAACGTTCTTTTCCTTGGCCGCTTTTTGCAATGCCTCAGCAGCCATATAGGTATGTGCGATTCCCGTGGGACATGCCGTTACCGCTAAAAGCTTTTTCATAGAAATCCTCCCTATCCTATATGTTTAATTAAAAAAGCCCTAAATTTTTCTCACCGTTACGTAATCCAGGGACCGGGCGACTTCCTCCTGAGAACAGATCAGGGTTCCCTCCTTGGACGCCGTAACGGTTCCCGCCGCAGTGGTGATTTTTGCGATTTCATATAGCGAGCTGTTGTTCAGAATCGAACCGGCGAGGGCCGCGACCATTGAATCCCCGGCCCCGGTGGCGCTTTTAACCGGAATGTTCCAGGAATCGACCGCATAGGCTTCCTCCCGGTTCGCCACCACCGCGCCGTCCGCGCCCATGGAGACGATGACGATTTCGATTCCCGTCCCGGTCAGACGCCGGGCCGCCTCGGCAATATCCTTTTTCCCCGAAAATTTGCATCCGCTCAGCGCCTCCAATTCCTGAAGGTTCGGCTTGACCGCATAAGGGATTGCCCGAATCCCCTCCTCCAGCGCGCCGCCATCCGCATCCAGCAGTACTTTTGCCCCCGCCGTCTTTGCGGCGGCAACACAGTCTGAGTAGAAATTCTGCGGGATGCCCGGCGGAAGGCTTCCGCTGAGGACGACAATTTCCGCCTTTTGGATCAAGTTTTGAAATTTTTTCCGAAAGCGGACGAGATCTTCGGGTGAGACACGGAATCCGGTCTCATTGACCTCCGTTGTCTTGTTGACGCTTTCATCGAATATTTTCAAGTTCGTACGGGTTTCTCCCTCGATTTCCAAGAAATCAGCGGGAATTCCGGCATTTTGCAAAGCCTCCAGCAGCAGCTTTCCCTGCTGACCCGCAATCAGTCCGGTCACCGTCACGTCGACTGCAAAATTTTTTAATACTCTGGCTACATTGATTCCTTTTCCACCGGGGTCGGTCCGCGAGCGAACCACCCTGTTCAGACCGTACGGAAGCAGTTTTTCAATCACGATCGTCTTGTCGATGGAAGGATTCAGCGTAACCGTTACCACCCTGTTTTTCATGTCTGAGCAAAGTCTCCCTCCTCTTGGAGCCGCGGACCTTCCGCGCTAGCCGTTCTCGTCAGCCAAATACAGTTTGACATTGTTTTTTTGAAATTCCTTCCTCTGTTCATCGGTGATAGCATTCCCCGTAATGCAGCCGTCTATATCCGCCGCTCCGCCAAACCGTGCAAAAGACACCCGGCCAATTTTTGTATGGTCCGCCATAAGGAAAACCTGATCGGCAATGCTCATCATTTTTTGCTTGGTCGACGCTTCCACAAGGTTCGGAGTCGTCAGGCCGACTTTAAAGTCGAACCCGTTCGTAGCAATAAACGCTTTGTCAACACGGATGCGGTCGAGCGATTCTTCCGCCGCCGGGCCGGCCAGAGCCATGGTGTTCGCGCGCAGTGTTCCGCCGGTCGACATCAAGGTGATCCCAGGTATGGATGAGAGTTTTTGAAGCAGAAGAATCGAATTCGTCACAACAGTAAGCTCCTTGAACCGGGTAAGTTCGCAGGACAAGTAAAGCGTCGTGGTTCCGGAGTCTATCAGGAGTGAATCCCCCTCGCAGATCAGCTCCGCCGCTTTTTTGGCAATCAGGGATTTTTCATCCCGATACTGGTCTTCTTTTTCACTGTAGGTCGGCTCAAATCCTACAGACTTCAAATAAACCGCGCCGCCGTGCGTTCGTTTCAAAAGATTGCGGTTTTCCAATTCCGTCAGGTCGCGCCGTACCGTCGACTCCGACACCTGAAGCAGAACACACAGTTCCTGAACCGACGCCCTCGACTTATTTTGCACATACTCGGCCATTTTCTGCAGCCTTTCTTCTTCAAACATGGAAAGCCCCCAAACCCGTTTATGATTGTTTGTGATTGATTTTGACGTGTTTATAATAGCACAGAAGCATTTAATTGTCAATAATATACTCAATATTATTTTATGTCCGTATTTTTTAAGTTATAACTAATAAATTAGAACTAAATTGCTTTTCTTGTTCCTCAATAGCCTTTCAATTCAGTCATAGCTGTTTCAATTCGGTCATTTTCAGTCATAAAACAATCTCTAATCCCCGGCTGAAGACCGGGCGGATCCATGAGAAGTTGAAAAGGGCATAAAAAGCGACAAGGTTCGCCGGTCTCCGGCAGAATAAAATCGCGGGACGCCATTCTAAAAGGAGACAGCAAACCATGTCTGAGATTGTACAGTCGGTCGAGGGGTACCGGAAAGCGGAAGAAACTTTTTGGAACTTTGTCACATGAGATGGAACCTAAATCCTTTCTGATGAAAGACGAACAAAAAGTGAACAAAATATTGAACTTAATCATGAAAAATTTATAATAAGATTAACACATGTGTTGAACCGATCGGTTGCAGGAGGAGGAAACTTCATTTGCCATTTCAAACAGGAATCCGGATAATTCTGTATTGCAATACGAACATAAAATTCTAATGGAGTGTTTATGATGAAGGACAAGGTTATGGAATTGTCACAGAAATTTTCACGATCAATCGTGAAGCCCGTAATGTTTATGGCCGTTATGGGAACTGTTTTGGCAATCGCCGTTCTTTTACAGCTCAGCTTTATGCCTGCGTTTGTGAAAGATCTGGGCGATTTGCTGAAAGCGATGATGAATGCGATGCTCAACAATCTTTCGGTTATCTTTTGCGTTGGGCTCGCGGGAACGCTGGCAAAGAAGAAAAAGGTTGACGCGGCAATTCTCGGTTTAATTGTATTTATTGTTTTTCTGGCGGCCAACAACGAGTGGCTTACCATGCACAAGATGCTGGCCAAGGCCGGCGCCGCCGGCTTATACGGAACCGGGCAGAATCTGGTGCTCGGATTTCAGGTTGTGGATATGAACGTTTTCCTCGGCCTGATACTTGGGTGCCTGACCGGGTATGTCTACAACAAATTTTCCGAAAAAGAATTTATCGACGTCTTCCGCGTATACGGAGGACCGCGGCTTGCGTTTATCATTATGATTCCGACGGCGCTGGTGTTCGCCGTTGCGGCCTGCTACGTCTGGCCTGTGGTGAACGGCTGGATCAGCGCTCTTTCGGGCCTGATTAAAAGTTCGGGACTGTTCGGCCTGTTTATCTATTCGTTCGGCAACAAGGTTCTGATTCCGCTTGGCCTTCATCACCTGTTGTGGATGCCGTTCTGCTTTACTCCGATCGGGGGAACCGCAACCATCGGCGGACAGGCTGTCTCCGGCGCGGCCAATATCTTCTATGCGGAGATGGGTCAGGCCGGCAGCATCGCCGCCTTGGATTCTTCCATTCGCTTCTGTACTTTCGGGTTTGTAAAGGTGTTCGGATCGCTCGGCGTTGTTCTCGCGATGATCAAAACGGCAAAGCCAAAAAACAAAGCGGCTGTAAAAGGCATGCTTCTGCCGGCTCTGTTTGTTTCGATGATTGCCGGTATTACGGAGCCGATTGATTTTACCTTCCTGTTTGTATCTCCGCTGCTCTGGGTCGTCCACAGCGTTTACGCGGGAATTTCGGAAGTGATTCTCTACGCGCTGGGGGCGAGAACCTATATGCTGTACGGTCTGCTCGACGACGTCATCAGCAATTCCGTATTCAGCCCCTCCGTCACCAAATTCTACCTTGTTATTATTGTCGGGCTTATCATGACGGGCGTGTGGTATGTTACCTTTGTATTCCTGATTCAAAAGCTGAAGATCATGACCCCGGGCCGCAGAGATGATTTCGGGAACGACGCGGAAGAAAACGCCGTTCTGGCGGTGCCCGACGGCGCAGAGGAAGCGGATACGCCTCAGGCGAAGGGCGGCGAGATCAGCTCTCCGAAAAACGCGGAGCTCATGATTCAGGGCCTTGGCGGCCAGGAAAACATCGTCAGCGTTACAAACTGCTTCACGCGTCTGCGATGCGAAGTCCGGGACGAATCGAAAATCGACGGCCAAGTCCTGAAAAGCGCCAACCAAAAAGGCGTTGTCGTCAAAGCGAAGACCGTCCAGATTATTATCGGCATGCAGGTCGAGGACCTGAAAGAAGAAATCTGTTCCAGACTGAATTTTGAATAACACACAATAGAGTTGGGAAGTGGAAACATGAAAATCGGGATTGTGGGCGCCGGACTGATCGTGGAAGTCTTTCTGGAAGCCGTAAAAAGAATCGGCGCCCTCCGTCCGGAGGCGATTTGTGTGAGAGAAGGGCGGATGGACCGCGCGCTGGAATTATCTGAAAAATACGGGATCCGCACGCAATACACGGATTACGCGCAAATGCTGAACGACCCGGAGATTGATTTTGTCTACATCGCGCTTCCCAACCGGCTGCATTACGGGTACGCCGCGCAGGCCTTGAAAAGCCATGTTAACGTCCTTGTGGAAAAGCCGGCGGTCCTGACCGCGGCGGAATTCAAGGAGCTTGCCCGCCTCGCGGAAGAAAACCGGCTGTTCCTTTTTGAGTGCATCACAACCGTCCATCTGCCGAATTTCCAGGACATAAAAAAAAGGATCGGTGAAATCGGACCGATCCGCACTGTTGAAGCGAATTATACGCAGTATTCAAGCCGTTACGACCAGTTCAGGCAGGGCGTGGTCACCAACATATTCAACCCCGCGATGGGCGGCGGCGCCCTGATGGATCTCAACCAGTATAACGTCCATTTCGCGGTTGGAATGTGGGGAGAACCGGAGGAGGTCTGTTATTACCCCAATCTCCGCAATGGAATCGATACCTCCGGGGTTCTGGTTTTACGGTACCGGAACTTTCTCTGCTCCTGCATCGGGGCGAAGGATTCTCACGGGGACAGCCATGTTGCGATTCACGGGGAAAACGGCTGTATCCGCGTGGGTTCCGCTCCGAACGAATGCAGGTTCTACGAGATAAAAACCGACGGCGGCGCCGAGACGGTGAACCGGCAGCAGGATAACCGTCTTTATTACGAGCTTTGCAATTTTTCAGATATTTATGACCGGCGGGATTATGAAAAGAGGAACCTTCTTCTGGAGCATTCCGGGCGGGTTGCAGGCGTGCTGGAAAAAGCCAGGCAATTTGCCCGCATGAGCTTTTAGCCGGGGCCGTCCTGGCCCGGTAGACGGGAGGGCATCTCTTTTCCGCCCGGCTCCGCGCCGTGTTTGTCTTTGTAAAGCTGGTACTGCAGGAAAATGATTTCGGCCACAGTATAAAAAACCGTCATGGAAACATAGGGATAGTCCTTTTTGTTCGCATAGGCGTGATAATGAGGCGCCGCGATGAAAATGTTTTCCGTTGAATAACGCGCGAGCGTGTTGTCTTCAAATTGAGTGATGGAAATGATGGGAATATCCCGCATCTTAATCTCTTCCAAGTGTTCCGCAACGTAGGAAGTTTCACCGCTCAGGGAGACAATGAACATTAAGTCCCCTTGTTTCAGGTTGTGCACCAGATATTCAAATTCCGCTTTGCCGTCGAGAGTATAGATAAACTCCCCGCTGCCGATAAAAAGCCTTTTTAATTCGCGGATCACATTGTTCTGGATGACGCCGGTCCCAAAGCCGATGATTCGGCTGGAGGCCGAGATGAGACGGCAGATCGGTTCAAAATCTCTTTTCTGCAAATCGTTGATCACGCTCTGGTATTGCTGGGAAATCCGGTTCATGACATCGGCTCCGTCGAAAGAAGGGCGCTGTTTTTCCTCCAGTCTGAGCAGGGCTTTCAGCTCGCTGAATCCGTCCAAAGTAATTTTCTGTGTGAACCGCATTACGGTCGTTCTGGAAACGTGGCACGCGTTGGCCAGCTCCTGAATCGTCATGTTCGCCACTTCTTTTTTATGGAGGAAGATGTATTTCCAGATAATCTGGTCGGTTTCACTCAGCTGTGCGGATTTTTTGTACACCATTTCGTCCAGCATGATAACAGCGCCTCTTTCCTCGGTTTCTCGGGCGGCGGTCAACAACTTCAGTATAGGATCTATTATATCCCAATCCAATCGGGTTGGACAAGCGTCTAATTGACTTGATTCAATTTTTGTTGAGCATGCGTATCCTCATTTTTGTTTTCGATACGTAAATTAAGTTCTCAGTAAGGAGATTAAAGAATGAAAAAGAATTCTGTTCTGATTGCCGGCGGCGGAAGCACTTACACAGCCGGAATAGTGATGATGCTGATTGAAAACAGGGACCAGTTCCCGCTTCGAAAGCTAAAATTTTACGATATCGACGAACAGAGACAGAAAATCGTGGCGGACGCCTGCGCGATTATCGTAAGGGAACGCGCGCCGGAGATAGAGTTTGCGGCGACCTGCGACCCGGAGGAAGCCTTTACGGACGTCGATTTCGTTATGGCGCATATTCGCGCGGGCGGGCTGCCCATGCGTGAAAAGGATGAAAAAATCCCGATGCGTTACGGCGTTCTCGGTCAGGAGACCTGCGGCCCCGGCGGAATGGCTTACGGAATGCGTTCCATTCCCGCGGTAATACAGCTGATCGACTACATGGAGCAATATTCCCCAAAAGCCTGGCTCCTGAACTATTCCAACCCCGCTTCCATTGTCGCCGAAGCGACCAGAGCGCTTCGCCCTGATTCAAAAATCATTAATATCTGCGACATGCCGGTTGCAATCAAAAAATCCTTCGCCGATATTCTGGGGATGAAAGACACCGACATTGTGGAGCGCTACTATGGGCTGAACCATTTCGGCTGGTGGACGGAGCTGTATGACAAAGACGGAAACGACCTGATGCCCCGCCTGAAAAATCATGTAAAAAAATGGGGCTACGGGCCCGCGGGCGATGCGTGCGGCAATCCGCTGCTTGCGGACCGGAGCTGGCTGGACACCTTCCGCAAGGTTAAGGATGTTTACGCGGTGGATCCCGACACGCTCCCCAACACCTACCTCAAGTATTACCTTTATTCCGATTATGTTGCGGCACATACAAATCCGGAGTATACACGCGCCAATGAGGTTATGGACGGCCGGGAAAAAACGGTCTTTTCGGAGTGCAGACGCATTGCCCGCAACGGCACGGCGAAAGACACCAGCCTGGAGTCGGGGGAACACGCGGAATTTATCGTTCGTCTGGCACGCGCGCTGGCGTACAACACCTATGAGAGGATGCTTCTGATTGTGCCGAACAACGGCGCGATTTCAAATGTGGACCCAACCGCGATGGTTGAAATCCCCTGCATTGTCAGCAAGCGGGGGTATGAGCCGCTGTGCATCGGCACGATCCCGAATTTTCAGAAGGGCATGATCGAACAGCAGGTGGCATGTGAAAAGCTGGTTGTGGAAGCCTATCGCGAAAAATCCTACCAGAAACTCTGGCAGGCCCTGACGCTTTCCAAAACGGTGCCGAGCGCCGGTGTCGCGAAGCAAATTCTGGATGATTTAATCGAAGCAAACCGGGAATACTGGCCCGAGCTGAAGTAAGCGGAACCGGCGGATTCTTCCGCCGGACCGAGGAAAAAGAGGGAATGGAATGTTTTTTAAGAAGCGGGAGAAAGAACGGGCGACAACGGGCAAAGTTTGGTCTGTGCAGGATGGGAAAGTGATTCCGGTGACGGAAGTCCATGACGAAGCGTTTTCCTCAAAAGTTTTAGGGGACGGCGTAGCGGTTCAGCCGGAGGGCGGCACGGTTTTATCGCCTGTGAACGGAAAAATCATCAGTATTGCGAGCACCTTTCACGCTTACGGCATACAGGCCGACGACGGAACGGAAATTCTGGTTCACATCGGCATCGATACGGTTAAGCTCGGCGGAAAAGGGTTTGAAAATCTGGTTGCGGCTGGCGAAGAAGTCAGAGCGGGCACGCCGCTGTGCAATGTTGATTTGCCGTATCTCAGACAAAACGGGTGCGACACGGATATCATCGTTTTGCTGACGGATCCCGCCGGATGCGGCAATCCGGTGTATTATACGGGGATTACGGCGGCCGCCGGCAAGACCTGTGTGATTGAATATTCCAAGTAAAATCACGAGAGATGTTAAAACGAAACCGCGCGGACAAACTTCGTGCGGTTTCGCACTTTTGCCGTAAACCGGGTTGGCGGCACAGGCGCAGCGCTTTTCGCCGCAATTCGGTTTTACCAAATAACGGAAAAACCGGTTGCCACAACAGACAATCCGCTGGGTGTTTGCCAAATAACGCGCGCAGTTCTTTGTGAATGTTGCATAAATTAACTCTTTGGTATTGATTAATTAAAGATATTGTGATATTATGTAACCGTAATTTAAGATGGCTGTGACTGGTTAGACCAGGCAGGACCTTCATTGTAGTGAATCCGTTTCTGGAAATGGGTTTGCAATGTTGGTCTTTTTTTTTAGCAGAATCGTCCCGGTTGAGTCCCTTAGCGATCCGCTCAATCCGGAGACCGAGTGCCTGCGAGAAAGAAAGGAACCGCGATGTACAGAATCGCCCGTGTGATAAGCAATAATTTTGTAATTTCCAAAGATGAGGATAATCAGGAAATTATTATCAGAGGGCTCGGGATAGGCTTTCATAAATCCAAAGGCGACCTGATCCCGGAAGAAAAGACAGAAAAAATTTATCGTATGGATACGCCGAAACAAGTCGATCATCTGATCGAGCTTGTAAAAAGCATGCCCATGGATTATATCTCTGTCTGTACCGAAATCATTGAAAACGTGCAGCTGCATCTGGGAAAAAAGCTGAGTCAGAATATTTATGTCACTTTAACGGATCACGTTTGTTTTGCGCTGGAAAGGAAAAAGAACGGATTAGAATACAAAAATGAAATGCTGTGGGAAATTCGGAGCTTTTACCACGCCGAATTTGTCGAAGGAAAATATGCCGTCGCCACCATCAAAGAAAAACTCGGCGTGGAGCTTTCTGAAGACGAGGCCGCGTTTATCGCATTGCATCTCGTCAACGCAGAGCTGGAGACCGGGATCACCGACGCGTTGAGCATTACGAAAATGATCGAGGGAATTCTTAAAATCGTTGAAAACAATTACGGTATTTCTCTCAATCAGGATTCCTTGGACTACGGACGTTTTATTACCCATTTAAAATTTTTGGGCCAGCGCATTTTCAAAGGGCAGACGATGAGCAAAGACGAGAGCGATTTTTCGCTGATGATTCATAAATTTACACAGGATAAATATCAAAACGAATTTTTGTGCGCAAAGCGGATTCAAAGCTATATTAAAAGCAATTTCGGGCATTTATTGTCCAACGAAGAGATATTTTTCCTGATGGTACATCTGAGGAAATTGGTGAGCGACAAAGAGTAGCCGGCAAAGAAAAACATAATATTGGCTTGTGACCTTTTGTTAGGGCAAGACCGCAAACGGATTTGTGTTTCGCGCGCAAATTCTTTTGGCGGTCTTTTTTTGTCAATGTCTACAACAAATGGTTTCTATACACTTTATAAACATTTTTGGGGAGGAATATTGATGAAAGACAAAGCGTTTGGCGTATTACAAAGAATCGGACATTCCTTTATGCTGCCGATTTCAATTCTGCCGGTTGCCGGTTTGCTTCTCGGCATCGGAAGCTCTTTTACCAATCAAACGACGCTGGAAACTTACCACCTGCTGGGATTTATGGGCCCCGGTACGGTTATTTACAGTATTTTAACTGTCATGGCGCAATGCGGCGACGTGATCTTTACGAACCTGCCGCTGATTTTCGCCGTCGGCGTTGGCATAGGGATGGCAAAAAAAGAAAAATCGGTTGCCGCTCTTGCCTCTATGGTTGCGTTTTTTATCATGAATTCCGCAATCAGCGGCATGATTTCGATTCACGGGGGCGCCAAAGCCTTTCTGAACGGTGCCACCTGCTCGCTGCTGGGGATGACGACATTTCAAATGGGGGCTCTCGGCGGAATCATCGTCGGGCTTGGCGTCGCCGCCCTGCATAACCGTTTTTACAAAATCGAACTTCCCGCGGCGTTCTCGTTTTTCCAGGGGACCCGGTTCGTGCCCATTATCAGCACCGTGGTTTTTGCCTTTGTCGGCATTTTAATGTTTTATATCTGGCAGCCGATCCAGGTAGGCATCAATGATCTGGGCGGACTGGTGTCGAAGTCCGGAGTCATCGGGACATTCTTCTTCGGTTTAATCAAGCGGCTGCTAATCCCGTTCGGCCTGCACCATGTGTTCTACCTGCCGTTCTGGCAAACAGCGATCGGCGGAACTATGCAGGTCGCAGGGAAGGAAATCGTCGGCGCGCAGAATATTTTCTTCGCACAGCTGGCGGATCCGTCGACGATGCATTTCTCTACCCTGGCGACAAGGTTTTTTACAGGCGAATTTATCCTTTACATCTTCGGGTTTCCGGGCGCGGCTCTGGCAATGTATCGCTGCGCGCGCCCCGAAAAGAAAAAAGAAGTCTACGGGCTGCTGCTTTCCGCGTCGCTCACTGCGATTTTAACCGGCATCACGGAGCCGATCGAATTCTCTTTCATTTTCGTCGCGCCCGCTTTGTATGCCATCAACACGGTTCTGGCGGGCCTGGCTTATGCCGTCGCACAGCTGCTCAACATCGCGGTCGGCCTGACTTTCTCCGGAGGATTTATCGATCTGTTCCTGTTCGGCATTCTGCAGGGAAACAGCAAAACCTCCTGGCTTTTAATTCTCCCTGTTGGAATCGTTTATTTTGCGGTATACTATTTTACATTCAGCTTTTTTATTAAAAAATGGAACCTGAAAACCCCGGGCAGAGAAACGGACGACGAAGAAACCAAACTGTATACCCGCGCCGACTATGAAAAGAAGAGAAGCGCCTCCAAAACAGGAAAGAAGGAAGAAAGCGAACGTCTGTCGGCCAGCATTGTGAAAGGGCTGGGAGGAAAAGCCAACATCAGCGATGTGGACTGCTGCGCGACCAGGCTGAGAATCACCGTGGCAGACTCAGATCTTGTAAACGACAGTATTCTGAAGTCGACCGGGGCGGCCGGCGTGGTTC
Source organism: Caproicibacter fermentans (assembly GCF_014303955.1). Classification (NCBI taxonomy): domain Bacteria; kingdom Bacillati; phylum Bacillota; class Clostridia; order Eubacteriales; family Acutalibacteraceae; genus Caproicibacter; species Caproicibacter fermentans. Next base: position 1,793,708 of record NZ_CP060286.1, read on the forward strand.
ACAGGGGAACCGGCGTTCAGGTCGTTTACGGGCCGAAGGTCACGGTTATTAAATCGAATTTGGACGACTATCTGGCAAAGCCGGCCGAGGAGGCGGAAGTTCCAGAGGCCCCGGAGCCGGCGGCTTCGGAGGCTGAAACCGCTGAAAAACAAAACAAAGACGAGCCGAAAGCTTCTTCTCCCCAAAAGAGCGTCGTCTATGCTCCGCTGAACGGCAGAGTGATGGAATTATCGGAAATTGGCGACGGTGTTTTTTCGGAGGAAATGCTGGGCAAAGGATTCGCAGTCGATCCGTCGGAAGGAAAAGTAGTGGCGCCGTTCGACTGTACCGTTGAAACGGTTTTTGACACGAAACATGCGATCAATTTAAAAAGCGGAAATGTGGAGCTGATGATCCATATCGGGCTCGACACCGTCCGATTGGACGGAAACGGGTTTGACATCAGGGTTCAGGAGGGCGACAAACTGAAAAAGGGCGACCTGATCGGCTACTTTGATATGGAAGCAATTCAGAAGGAGGGATACCGTCTTGTGACTCCGGTAATTATTGCCAACACGGACGAATGGAAGAAGATTGAGCTGTTGAAAAAAGGCTCCGTAACAGCGGGCGAAAAAATATTACGTCTGGAATAACCCTTCCGCCGCGAAGTACGTACGGATCCAAAAGAATATGGTATAATATTATTTAGAAGCAGAGATCATTGAGCTGTTAAGAGAAAGAAAGGGGATCTTATTGATGCAGGAATTTCAATACACAATCCAGGATGAAAACGGGATTCATGCCCGTCCGGCGGGACTGTTGGTCCGAAAGGCGCAATCGTATCAGTCCTCCGCCACTATGATTCACGAGGGAAAAAGCGCGGACATGAAGCGTCTGTTTGCGTTATTGGGCCTGAATATCAAGCAGGGAAACACGGTCACCGTGCAGCTCAGCGGAGAGGACGAAGAGGCGGCCGCTCAGGGGCTGAAAGAGTTTTTCGGAGAGAATTTATAAACGAATGAAGGGATCGGCGCCATGACAACGACAAAGGGAATTGGGGTAAGCCGCGGCGTTGCGGTGGGGGAACTGTGGTTTCGCGCCGCTAAAATAACCGCGATTGATCCGCGAGCCGTGGCGGACCCGGAGGCGGAGGTCAAACGCTTTCAAGACGCAAAGGCAAAAGCAATCGCCCAGCTCGCAATTTTATACACTCAAACGGAAGAAAAACTCGGAAAAGAAAATTCCATTTTATTTCAAATCCACCAGATGATGCTGGAGGATCTGGATTATAACGATTCCATTGTCGGCATAATCCGGGAAGATCGGGTTTGCGCGGAATACGCCGTGCAGGAAACGGCCAAAAAGTTCGCGGACCTGTTCGAAACAATGGATGACGAGTATATGCGCGGACGCGCCGCGGACGTAAAGGACGTTTCCGAACGGGTCGTCGGTATTCTGACCGGGAACGGATCGGGGTTTAACACCGGAGAAAAGCCGTGTGTTCTGGCTTCGGATGATCTTACCCCGAGCGAAACGGCGCAGATTGACCCCAAAACCGTTTTGGCAATCGTGACCTCAGGCGGCTCCCCCACATCCCACACGGCAATTTTCGCCCGCACGATGGGCATTCCCGCCGTAGTGGCCGTAGATGGGGTTTCACTTCAGGAGTATGTCGGAAAAACGGTTGCCGTAGACGGTTCAACCGGCGAAATCTTCATCGAGCCGGACGCCGCCGTTACAAAAGAGCTGGCGCGGAAAGAAAGGGAGCAGCGGGAGCTTGCGGAACGTTTGGAGCGGTTCCGCGGCAAAAAAACCGTTACCGCCGACGGGCGCGCCGTAGATCTGTACGCCAACATCGGCGGCCCGCAGGACATGGAAGCCGTTCTGAAGAGCGACGCCGAGGGAATCGGTCTGTTCCGCAGCGAATTTCTGTTTCTGAAGCGCAGTACGCTGCCGACGGAGGAAGAGCAGTTCCAGGCATACAGCTCCGTCGTTTCAAAAATGAATGGAAAAAGAGTCGTGATACGCACGCTGGACATCGGCGCCGACAAGCAGGCGGAATCGTTCAACCTCCCGAAAGAGGATAATCCCGCAATGGGCATGCGTGCGATTCGCATCTGTTTGACCCGTCCCGAAATTTTTAAGACGCAGCTTCGCGCGCTGTACCGCGCTTCCAGCTTTGGAAATGTCGCGATTTTACTGCCGATGATTACCTCCGCGGAGGAAATCGTGCAGGTGAAGAATATCTGCGCTGAAGTCAAAGAGGAATTAAAGCGTCAGGAGATATCCTTTCATCCCGATGTTGAGATCGGGATTATGATTGAGACGCCCGCCGCCGCGGTTATCAGCGATGATCTCGCGCCCCTGGTGGATTTCTTCAGTGTCGGCACCAACGACCTGACGCAGTATACGCTGGCGGTGGACCGTCAGAACAAAACGATTGCCCGGTTTAACAACACGCATCACAAAGCGGTGCTTCGGCTGCTCCAAACGGCCGCGGACAACGCGCACCGGGCAGGCATCTGGATTGGCATCTGCGGAGAACTGGCCGCGGATGAAAGTCTTACTGAAACGTTTGTCAAAATGGGAATTGACGAGCTGTCGGTCGCGCCGTCCTCCGTGCTTTCGCTGCGTGCAAAGATCAGTGAGGTCTGTTCAGTTTAAAAAAGTCACTGAAAGCATCATTCAGGGACTATGAAAGAATAAAAACAGTCGTCTGCTTTTTGCAGGCGACTTTTTTTATGGGGCTGCAGCGGAAACGGCTCTATGATCTATCAAAATTCAATGCAGTAATCTTACTTGGACTGCATTTTTTTGCCGAAGCGGGCGACGGCCCGCATCTGTATTGATTGGGGGTCATTTTGTAAAAGAGCCTAAAATATTTGATGTAGGAACTTGTGGAATGAAAGCCTACTTTGAAAGCAATATCCGTTACCGACATTTCCGTCGTTGCCAGTAATGAGGTGCTCATATGCAGGCGGTATTTCATCAGATATTGATAAGGACTATCCTGTATATATTTTTGAAAACAGCGTAAGCATTCTGTTTTGCTGATATGGGCGGTATCGGCAATATCTTGTATGGAAATTGACTGATTATAATTGGTGTGTATTGTAGAAATTAAGGTTCGTATTCGTTCGTAGCTTTTTGAGGGTGCACTTTCTTTCATCTCGGGAAGAAGAGATAGAAACTCCAGCCACACCTTGGATAACTGAATGGAAATCCGATATTCATGATGCTCGTATTTATCATCCTGGAAATATAACTGATCGAGTATGCTGATCTGATGAAGCACCTGATGGTTGGCCGGCACATTGGCGTACAGGTAATAATGCGTAAAGACTGGATGATTGGTAATAGGTTCCACATCATTTTGTTCCATGATGCTGCCCGAAAAGAAAGCCAGCATTTTTGCCGGAATAATATAGCTGTGGTAATGACAGCCTTCTCTCCCTGTTATTTGATGAAGTGCGGTGCGGTTGATAAAGATACAATCCTGTTCTTGTAAATCAAATTCTTCATCATATATTTTAACATGGACGCTTCCTTTTAGAACAGAAACAAATTGCACCTCATCATGCCAGTGAAAGACTTGAAATCCCTCATTTTCAGGAATACAGTGCTGATTTCGCACATCTAAAACCAGGAGCGGGAATTTCGTCGTATGATAAGGGTTATGAGAATAGACAGGTGCTTTTTCAGACATTCCACGATTCTCCTTAGAATGGTTCTATTTTTATATATTGTAGGTCAAATAATCGTATTTATCAACCCGATTGGGAGCTATAATGATATCAGAAATCGACAAAGGAGATCGTTAAAATGATAATTGACGGAAATGAAACTGAAAAAAGAGCAATGGAAGAGTTTCACAAAGGAAACAGAAAAGAAGGTTTGCGTATTCAGGAAAAATTTGCTTCTGCGTTTCGCGAAGAGTATGAAAACAAAGATCATTGTCCGTGCAGGAAAGCATGCCGCTATCACGGAAACTGTAAAGAATGTGTGGCGATTCACAGAGCTCACCAGGAGCATGTCCCGAATTGCATGAGACCGATGATCAATCGTAAAATCAAGCTGCTGTCGGAGCTGACCGAGCATACGATTTCCTATAAGATTGAGCCGCCTGAAGAAAGAATGGGGAATGCGGATGCTTGAAAAGCAGGCGGAACTTCCGTTCTTGTAAAAGACTTTCGCAGACCTCTCACTTAAATTACTTTTTCATGGCCTTGTTAACTTCCCTGTCAACAGATTCCTGACCGATGTCAGCATAAGTTCTGGAATCTTTGATTAAACCGTCGCAGAAAGCAGCTACGTCACTGCCCGTCACTTCGAGCACACCTTTTCCCAACGCCGCGCCCTCTTCAAAAAGATCGACAATTCCTGAGAGGAGACCCGTACCTTCGGTCAGCTCAACCGGGCCGACCTTAAATAGATATTTCTGGATTTCTTTATAAACAATCTGATAATCCTGTGGGAGCGATTTGACACGCGCCATGTGTGCCCGCCACTCTTTTTTGCCTTCGATGATATCCTGTATGCTCATGGTGTCCTCCTATTTCCCTAATTTCTTAGCAATATTTTTATTGAGCTGCTCGCGCCACTTGTCGCGAAAAGACTTTGCCCCTTCTTCACCGGCCAGAGCCGAACAGAAACCTTTGATATCGTCGCCTAAAGCCTCCCCGACACTCTGGCCGTCCGCCGCCGCTTCTTCGAGCAGGCCGAGCACTCCGTCAAGAACGGGCATAAGGTTGCGGCCGCTGAAATCCGAGCGCGGCCAAAAATAGCTCTTCATTTTTTCCCATGCCGCCTGATAATCTGCGGGCAATTTTTGGGCCCGTGCTTCAAAAGCTTTCAATTCTTTTGTCATATCGCTGCCTGTGATCGTTTCCCAAAGATTCATTGTTTCCTCTCCTCTAACTCATTGATTCTTGACGCAATGAATTCCCATTTTTCCCAGAATTTTCGCAGTTCTTCACGCCCCGCGTCGTTGAGCGCGAAGAATTTTCGCGGCGGCCCCATGTCGGAGGGCTTTTTTTCTATGTCTACGAGTTTATTTTTCTCAAGTCTCACCAGAATGGTATACACCGTTCCATCCACAACATCCGCGAAACCGAGGTCGTTCAGCCGCCGCGTGATTTCGTAGCCATAGGTTTCCCCCCTGCTTATCATTTCAAGTACGCAGCCCTCAAGCACGCCTTTAAGCATCTCCGTTAGGTTTTCCAGCACAATCACTCCTTGCTATTTTGTATGACTGATATTCTTCATAACTTATTACCGATATATAGTAACACATAATAGTAGATCCGTCAACAGAATCGGTTATGAATGCGGGCAAGCATTTGACTGGTTGCGGAATTCGGAAACCGATGGGATGTATCGCTTTCACAACCCACACAACAGCCTGACCACACATTGCGCCAAAGATGATCCAAGCTTCATCTTTGCAATAGATTAGTTTGCGCTAATCGTTCATGGCCGGTAAGCCGCATAACGCCGACGGGCCGAAATAAGGCAGAAAATAAAAATCCGAATCACCGCTTTGGAGTACAACTGCTGCATCTGCGAAAGCGGAGGACTCACACCAAAGCATCGGCAAAAAAACCACCCGGCAAACCTTACGAGAAGGGAAAGGCCGGGTGGCTTTTCATTTAGCATAGAATACGTATGCGGTCAGGTGCTTTCACGCTCCACAAGGGTGACCGGGTAAGTAACGCTAATCGGGATGCCCTTTTTATCCTGCCCCAGAACGATGCTTTCCACCGCGCGCTGACAGATGTCCCGTACGGGCTGGTGAATTGTGGTAATGGACGGGGTGCAGAATTTGCACAGGTCGATGTCGTCGTAGCCGACGACCTTCATCTGCTGCGGGATGCGGATGCCGCGCCTGCTGCAAATTTTAATGACCTGCGCCGCGATGATGTCGTTGGAAGTAAAGATGCCGTCGATGTCCGGGTTGCTGTCGATGAGCGAATGGATGATGTTTTCATATTGCATGGAAAGGAACTGCTCTTCTGTTGCATCGATTGCAATGTAGGGAACTCCCTCTTTTTCGCAGACTTCCTTAAAACCGAAGAAGCGCTTGTTTGCCTCCATGTTGAGGTAGGAGCTGCCGCTGATATGCGCAAGCTTTCTGCAGCCTTTCGCAATGAGGTGCTCCGCCGCGAGAATGCCGCCCTGGTAATTGTCGGAGCAGACTGACGGGATGCGCGGTGAGATGATGCGGTCAATAGAAATAATCGGCGCGTCAATGGCAACGCTAAGGTCAATGTTCTGCGTATGGCTGGCAAGGATGACGCCGGCAACCTTGCTCGCGCTAAGCATGTTGAAATACTCCAGCTCTTTTTTTGTCTCATCGTTGGAGGTGCACAGCAGCAGCTTGTACCCGCTGCCCGTCACGAGGCGCTCCACGCAATCGATAACTTTGCAGAAATACATGTTGCTGGCCGACGGGACGATAAGCCCGATGAAATTGCTCCGCTTTTTCGAGAGTGCCCTTGCGAGCTCATTTGGTTTGTAATTCAGTTCACGCATGGCCGCGTTAATTTTTTCCCGGGTCTTTTCACTGATGTATCCCCGGCCGTTCAGCATCCTTGACACTGTGGTGACGGTAACACCGCTTTTTTCGGCAACATCCTTTAGCGTACTCATATTAAAAGCTCCTGTTTCTGAATTTTATAGCAGAACCCCGACGGCCGGGGCATGAATCATCAAAAATCGATTCCCGTAAATTTAAGTTTGCATAAAATCCTATACTAATTATAGATGAAGCAGAATAATATGTCAACCGTATATCATTGTTTTTTTCGTATAAACATTAATTTCATTAAAATATAATGTGCATAATGCTTAATTTTTACGGTTATTCCGCGATAAAATGTAAAAATTATATGTCAAGCACTTGACATCTATATGTCAAACGGTTAATATATAAGCACCAACCAATAACAGAGGAGGAGTTTGTGTGAAAAAGTTGAGAATTTTAGCACTGGCAACATGCGTGGCAGTTATTCTTTCATCTCTGGCAGGGTGCGGAAAGGGCAGCAATTCGCAGAACGCTTCTGCGGCAAGCGGAAGCGACGGCGGCAATGTCGCCCTTACGTTCTTTAATACCTCCGCAGAGGTGAACACACAGTTTACTGATTTATTTAACGCTTACCATCAGTCTCACCCCAACGTGACCATTACACTGATCCCGACACCGATCGGCGGTCAGCAGATCCAGCAGTTTCAGTCACTGCTCGCTTCGAAGAAGCCGGCAACCATGGCAAACCTGGATATCGGAACAGTCTACACCTACAAAGACAAGTTCCTCGACCTCACGAGTGAGAAGAACTACTATGAGGGCATTGCACAAGCCGGCGCCATCGACTCCGCGATGCTTGACAACAAGCTCATCGGCATTCCCTACACGGTTCAGGGCTACGGACTGCTTTACAACACCCGCGTGGTAAACAAAGCTCTCGGCACGACGTTTGACCCTTCCACCATTAAGACCCGCGACGACCTTGCATCATTGTTTAAGAAGATTCAGGCCGCTGGCGTACCGCCGGTGATGATCCACGGCGCAAACTGGTCGGTTGGCGCCCACTATCTGGCTCTCTCTTATGCACTGCAGTCCAAGAATGTGGACGACACCCGCAAATTCGTTGGAGACCTTGAAAAAGGCACGGCGGATCTGAGCAAAAACCAGATTTACAACAACGTAATGGACACCTTCGACATCATGAAGCAGTACAACTACCGCAAAAACGACCCGCTCGTGGGAGACTATGCAAAAGACGCTTCCGATTTTGCAACCGGCAAGTGCGCGTTCTTCTTCATGGGCGACTGGATCTGGTCTCAGGTCGGCACACTGAAGGGCATCGACAAAGACTTCGGCGTTATGCCGATTCCGTTCAGCAACAACGCGAGCGATTACGGCAACTCCCAGATCCCGGTCAGCGAACCGAAGCTGTGGGCCATCGACAACTCCGGCTCTACTCCTGCACAGCAGGCTGCGGCCAAGGATTTCATCAAGTGGTGCCTCACGAGCAAGGAAGGCCAGACAGCCCTTGTTGAGAAAATGGGCTTCAATCTGCCCTACAAGAATGTTACCGCCAAAAACACAAATCCTGTCGCAGCCAGTACATCTAAGTATATTGATGCCGGCAAGACCATCAACATCGGCATCATCACCTACCTGCCGTCCGACTATTACACGAAGACCGGCGACTCCATGCTCAAGTACCTTGCGGGCAAAATTGACCGTGCAGGGCTCAATGATGAACTCACGTCCTACTGGAAATCACAGACTGCTCACTGAGTATTACAAAAACTATTGCAAGCAACGGGGAGGGCCTTCGCCCTCCTTTGCTTTCAATATTACCATTAAGAGGATTTGATTAAGATGAGGCAGAAAAAGTTAAAAAACGTCGGTACTTTCCTAATCTTCGGCGGACCGTCTCTGTTTGCTTTCACTGCCGTTGTTCTGATTCCCCTGGCGTTCGGTCTTTACCTGACCTTTACGAACTGGAACATGGCGACGGGCACTCATGCATTCATCGGTCTTGGAAATTATAAATCGATTCTGACGGACAAGACATACCTGGAACAGCTGTGGTTCACCATAAAATATGCGCTCCTGACCGTTGTAATTTCCAATGTGGGAGCGTTCTCTTTAGGCCTTATCCTAAGCAAAGGACTTAAGGGTCAAACATTTTTCAGGACGGGATTCTTCACGCCGAACCTGATCGGTGGGCTGATTCTGGGCTACCTTTGGCAATTCCTGTTTACCCAGGTGCTCCCTTTCATGGGGCAGAAATACGGCTGGGCCATATTCCAGACATCGTGGCTGTCCGACACCACAAAGGCATTCTGGGCACTCGTCATCGTAAACGCATGGCAGCTGATGGGCTACCTGATGATCGTTTATATTGCGGGGTTTGTAAGCGTTCCGTCAGATATTCTTGAAGCGGCGGCCATTGACGGCGCCGGTAGATTCCGCAAGACTATTTCGGTGATTCTTCCTCTTTCCGTATCGAGTATTGTGGTTTGCCTGTTCCTTTCCATTTCGCGTTCCTTCCTGACCTATGACCTGAACCTTGCCCTCACAAACGGAGGCCCTTACGGATCGACCGAACTTGCATCGTTCCACATCGTGCAGAAAGCGTTCCTTTCCAATGAATACGGCATGGGCCAGGCTGAAGCGGTAATCCTGTTCATTGTCGTCGCAGTCATTGCCCTGACTCAGTCTGCGTTTATGAAGAGACTGGAGGTAGAAGCGTAAATGAGGTCTTCAAAAGTTACTCACGCAATAGGAATGTTTGCACTTTCGCTTCTCCTGCTTGTCTTTCTGTCACCGTTTCTCATCACCATCCTGAACACGTTCAAGTCGACTCAGGAATTTGTGGAAAACCCGTTTTCCCTTCCAACCCAGTTTAACTTTGACAATTACTTTAAAGCCATCGATGAAATGAGTTTTGCCACAGGCTTTGTGAATTCCCTGATTATCACGCTTGTCGGCGTCGTAATCGTCGTGATTTTTTCCGCTATGACGGCATATCTGTTTGCCCGCTTTACGTGGAAAATCAACAAGGTGCTGTTTTTCGTCATGACTGCTTCCATGGCGATTCCGTTTCAGGTGGTTATGATCCCGCTGGTCACCATATATGGTACCGTCGGCTTCATCGATTCGAGAGAATCGCTGCTTTTCATGTACTTCGGCTTCGGCTGTTCCCTTGCCGTCTTCACGTTCCACGGGTTCATCAAGGGAATTCCGTTTGCACTCGAAGAAGCGGCCTCCATCGACGGAAGCGGCCGCGTGAGAACGTTCTTCCAGATTATCCTTCCGCTGCTGAAACCGGTTGTTTCCACCATCACCGTTCTCGACGTGCTGTGGATGTGGAACGATTACCTGCTGCCGAGTTTGATCCTCCAGTCGCCCGAGCTGCGCACTCTCCCGCTTTCCACCTACAACTTCTTTTCTTCCTACAGCGTTGATTTCACTCCGCTGATGGCAGGATTGATCCTGACGATGCTTCCGGTTCTGGTTTTGTATCTCTTCCTGCAGAAGTATATCATCAAGGGATTAGCGGCGGGAGCGGTAAAATAAGCTTTCCCGCCGGACGGAAACAGAACAGGGGGAAAAAGTTATGGCACTGGTAGAAGTAAATTTTCACTCAAAGGCTCTGGACCGGCTGGCTGTGTTTAACGCGCTGATTCCGACGGATGCGCCGGAGGAAGTCAGAGATCAGAAGTCGTTTGAGCGCCCGATGAAGTCTTTTTATCTGCTTCACGGATATACGGGCAATTACTCGGATTGGCTTTGCGGGAGCAGAATTCAGGAGCTTTCGGAGAAATACAACTTTGCGGTTTTCATGCCTTCGGGCAATAACAGCTTTTATCTGGATGACACCGACAAAGGCGAGCTGTTCGGCGAATATGTTGGAAATGAGCTTGTGGACTACACCCGCGCAATGTTTCCTATTTCCCGCGAAAAAGAGGATACGGTCATCGGCGGGTTTTCAATGGGCGGCTACGGCGCGCTCCGCACAGGGCTGAAATACGGCCGTTTCGGCCGTATCATTGCGCTTTCCTCCGCCCTGATCCTCCATCAGATTGCAGGCGCGGCCCACAGCTACAAGGACTTTATGGCCGACTACCGGTATTACACGCGGGTGTTCGGTGACCTCGGCCGGCTGCTGGGGAGCGACAAAGACCCAGAGGCACTCATCCGCATGAAAAAAGAGACGAATGCGGAAATTCCTGGCATCTATATGGCCTGCGGCACAGAGGATTTTCTGATTGAGGAAAACCGACGCTACCACGAATTCCTCTTAGCGGAGAATGTAGCACATGTGTATGATGAGACTCCGGGACTCCATAACTGGGATTTCTGGAACGAACAGATACGCAGGGCGGCACTTTGGGCAATTGGCATCTGACGTACTGCCACCGTTTTTGAAAGAATACTGATAAGGAAGCATCCTCAATGAAAGATACTGTATTGAAAGAACTGCAGCCGATTCTGAACGCCGCTCCCGTCATAGACATGGCGCTGGAGGGAGTCGAGGCGGCCCGTTCCGCTCCGCCCGCTCCGGTGGAGCACTCCGCGGAAGTCCGTATTTTTACACGCACGATCCGCGGCCCCGAGTGCCCGCTGACCATGAGAATCTATGAGCCGGTCAGCCGAACGGAGGAAACTCTCCCGGCTTTGCTGTGGAGCCACGGCGGCGGCTATGCTCTGGGGAAACCGGAGTATGAAGACGGCATCTGCGAACGTTTTGTACTGGAAGCGCGCTGTGTCGTTTTACAGGCAGATTACCGCCTTGCTCCGGAGCATGTCTATCCGGCAGCAATCGAGGACTCCTATGCGGGTCTGAAATGGATAGCGGACAACGCCGTCGAACTGAAAATCGACCGTTCAAGAATCGCCATTGCCGGCCCGAGCGCCGGGGGAGGCCTGACGGCAGCGCTTGCCCTGATGGCGCGCGACCGCGGCGAAGTGCCGGTTTTGTTCCAGATGCCGCTTTACCCCATGGTAGACGACCGGAACGACACGCCTTCCTGCTATGAAATCAACATGAAATCCATGCCGAAAGCATGGAACCGGGAAAACAACATTACCGCGTGGAAGATGTACCTCGGCAGCGATTTTTCAGGCGAGGTTCCGCCCTATGCAGCTCCCGCGCGCGCAGAAGACCTGACCGGTCTGCCCCCTGCCTATCTCTGCGTCGGGCAGCAGGACCCGTTCCGTGACGAAACCATTGACTACGCCGCGAGACTTGCCCGCGCCGGCGTTTCGGTGGAGCTTCACCTGTACCCCGGGTGCTTCCACGGGTTCGACTTTATTGCGAACCGCACGGAGGTTTGCGAGCGGTGCCGGGTGGAATATATTGCAGCCCTGAATCGGGCGTTTGAACGAGCAGCCGGCCGGGGTTGACCGGCTGCTGCGGAAATCAACACAGGAAACGAGAGGGACGAGAAGGGTAATGGCTATCAGAAATCAAATCATGCTTATTACGTATCCGGACAGCATGGGAAAAAACCTGAAGGAATTGTCCGAGGTTCTGGATGAGCATTTCGGAGGTATCATCGGCGGACTGCATATCCTCCCGTTTTTTCCGTCTTCGGCGGACCGCGGCTTTGCTCCGACGACCTATGAGGCCGTCGACCCCGCTTTCGGCGACTGGAACGACATTCGAGCACTTGCAAACCGGTATTACCTGATGTTTGACTTTATGATTAATCACATTTCCAGAAGCTCCGCCTATTTTCAGGATTTTCTCGAAAAAAAGGATCAGTCGGCCTACAAGGACATGTTTATCCGTTACCGGGATTTCTGGCCCGGCGGCGAGCCGACTCGGAAGGATGTCGACCTGATCTATAAGCGCAAACCGCGTGCACCGTATATCGACGTTACGTTCCGCGACGGGACGTCGGAAAAAATATGGTGCACCTTTGATGAAGAACAGGTCGACCTTGCGGTAAACACAAAGACAACCCGAGATTTCATGCGGAAGACTATGCGAAATATGGTGGAAAAGGGCGCGTCGATCATCCGGCTGGACGCTTTCGCGTATGCGGTGAAAAAACGTGGAACGAACTGCTTCTTTGTGGAGCCGGAGACATTCGACCTGCTTGGCTTCTGCCGGGACGCCGTGAAGGAGCGGGATGTTGAGATTCTGCCGGAAATCCACGAACACTTCTCCATTCAGATGAAGCTGGCCGAGAAAGACTACTGGGTTTATGACTTTGCACTGCCGATGCTGCTGCTTCATGCCATCTATACCTGCAAAAATAAAAATTTGCTGAGCTGGCTCAGGAACTGCCCGAGAAAGCAGTTTACGACACTTGACACGCACGACGGCATCGGCGTTGTGGATGTCAAAGGCCTTATGACCCAGGAAGAAATTGACCAGACCATCAACTTTTTATTCTCAAAAGGCGCGAACGTCAAAAAAATTTATAATACGGTGGCGTATAATAACCTTGATGTCTACCAGCTGAACTGCACTTATTACTCTGCCCTCGGCGACAACGACGACGCCTATCTGCTTGCGCGGGCGGTTCAGTTTTTCGCGCCGGGCATCCCTCAGGTCTACTATGTAGGGCTCCTTGCCGGCAAAAACGATATTGAATTTCTTGAAAAAACAAAGGTTGGCCGGAACATCAACCGACATTATTATACGAAGGAAGAGATTGGTCGGGAGGTCAAGCGGCCCATACTCAAAAAGATGTACGCCATCATGCGCTTTCGGAACAGTTACCCGGCGTTTGGCGGCGAAGTTTCCGTAGAAGATTCGGGCTTGGAAAGCAGGCTGACAATCCGCTGGACAAAAGAGAAATACTCCGCGCAGCTTCACGCGGACCTGAAAACCCGTCAGTTTGAGATTACCTATACCGGTGAAAACGGAACACAGGAAAAACTTTCTCTGGCGTGATCGCCGCAGCCCCGCGCTCTGCGGGAAGACCTTTTTGTGAAAAGCCGTAAATCGTGCTGAAATCAAATTTTTTCGAGGTGGATACAAAGTGTTTGATGTGGTTGCACTTGGCGAACTTCTGATCGATTTTACTCCCGCAGGGACTTCGGAAACCGGGAACATCCTCTTTGAGAGGAACCCGGGCGGCGCTCCGGCCAATGTGCTTGCCGCTGTGACAAAGCTCGGCGGGACAGGCGCGCTGATCGGCAAAGTCGGCTGCGATCCATTCGGTTTTTTTCTCCGGGATGTACTCGACAAGCACGGCATCGACGGGCACGGACTCCGCTTTTCTCATAACGTTCCTACGACGCTTGCGTTTGTACAGCTTAACGAGCACGGTGACCGAAGCTTCAGCTTTTATCGCAAGCCCGGCGCCGACACGACTCTGGCCCCGGAAGACCTCGACTTCGGCCTGATCGACAGCGCAAAGGTCTTTCACTTTGGTTCCCTTTCGATGACGGACGAACCGGCAAGGAGCGCCACAAGAACGGCACTGGAATACGCCCGCGAAAAAGGGAAGATCATCACCTACGATCCGAACTGGCGCCCAGCTCTCTGGATGAATGATGAACAGGCGAAAGAAAACATGCTGTTTGGACTGCAGTACGCGGATGTGCTCAAAGTATCGGAAGAGGAATTGGCGTTCCTCACAGGCAAAGATGATGTTGACGCAGGGAGCAGACAATTTCTCGAATGCGGAGTTAAGATCGTAGTGGTCACGCTTGGTCCGAAAGGATGCTATTATCGCTGTGCGAAGGGTTCCGGCTCCCTCAGCACATACGACACAAAAGTCACCGACACCACGGGGGCCGGTGACTGCTTCTTCGGCGCGATGATCTGTCAGCTCAGCCGGTACGAAGGCGCTCTCGCCGCAATTCTCCCTGAGGAATTGGCGAAAATGGCCGACTTTGCGAACGCAGCCGGCGCGCTTTGCGCCACAAAGAAAGGTACGCTTTCCGCCATGCCGACCGAAGAAGATATACGGCGCTGCATGAGCGACACGCCGCTGCTGAAACCGGTATAATCCGTCCGGCCCAGTTCATCTTTTCGGCGGATGAATCCGCGCTGATCGTAGAAATGCCGCGTCGTAAGCGGTAAATCCCCCTTGTAAATTTAAGTTTACAGGGGGATTTTTTTGATATGTACCAAATTTACCGAATACAGCGGCAAGGCCCCCGACTGATCCAATAATCGGCTCAGTTTGGTGGCCTTTTGATTTGAAGAGCGGAATCAATTCGCTTTTTATGTTTCCTTACAGCAATTCCAGTTGAATTGTAGAATTACATTAGAGAAACAGATACGCCATCAGGGCATCGACTCCGGCCTGTATGATGCGCTCTTCCGAGATATCGTTTTCCCGAAACGCTATTTCCTCCGATGGTTTCCCGGCCTCTCCTTTTTGGTTGGATAAAATCACCTGACATTTTTATTTTTAGCAATTTTAAAATAATGTTAATAATTATATATCTTGAAATGTTATAATCGAAGCAAGAATGAAACGAGGGAAAATATATGCTGCTCTGCATAATGGCAATACAAAACGACAATGACCGACGTACCGTGGAAGAACTGTATCTTCAAAATTACAGAATTATGATGTACATAGCAATGAAAATATTAAAGGACAAAAGTAAAGCAGAAGATGCTGTTTCTCAAGCTTTTATAAAAATTATCGATAAACTCCAAAAATTTAACTTTGAGGATTGTAACAAAACGAGGGGATTAATCGGTATATTAGTGAAGGACATTTGCTATGACATGCTAAAAGCGGAAAAGCGCCAGAATTATATTTCTATAGATGAATGTGATATACCTGCTCCCTCGGAAGATCTTCCTTATGACAATCTTGCATCTGAAGAAAATTACCAAACAATTTTGAACGCTTTGACTGGTCTAAGCGAAAAGTCAAGAAATATTCTAAAGCTAAGATATGTCTATGGCTATTCTGATCTGGAGATGTCCGAACTTCTTAACATTTCACAGGGAAATATAAGGGTACGTCTTCACCGGGCCAAAGTAGCTTTATTGCAGGCATTGAAGGAAAAGCAAAATGAACAATCAGATTTTTAAACTGATGCTCAAGACGGCAGTAGAAGAAAATTTTATGAACTGCCGATTGAAAAGGACTTAGAGAATGATTATGAATTATCTCAGACTACCAAAACGAAGATTGAGAAGATGCTTATAAGGGCCTATTACCAATAATCCTGTTGCGTATCAGAAAAATTTCTAAGAGAATTGTTATAATTCTGGCCGTTATTATACCAATTTCTGTAGAGAGTCTACTTAGTGTGGAAGCATTTCGGAATGCTATTTTTAATACGCTTTTAAATTGGAAATCAGACCATGTAGACATCCATTATCAGGATAAGAATGCTTCTTCAAATATAGCTTCATCCACATCCAGCAACTCCGTCATAAAACCCACATATCTTCCGAAAGGGTTTTTCGAGATACAAACGATTACAGCTGGCTCAAAAAACGAGACGGAATACCAGAATAATTATGGAATAAAGTTTTTTGAATCAGATTCCTTTAGCGTAGGAAGGAACCATTGCGGTAGATGCGGAACACACTATTCGCAAAGAGGTTGAAATTCAGAGAGAAAAAGCATCCCTTTTTGTTGCAAATACTTCGGTAGACAAATCTTATTTGATTTCAGAAAACCTTTCCAGTAGCTTTTTGCTAAGCTCCGAAATTTCTTCCGACCAGTTCGTAAAGATAGCGGAAAGCATGAAGAAAAAATGAAAATTTCGAAAAAAAATTGTAACAAAACGGGGGTCTCAATCGGTATATAAGTAGAAGGAAAAATTTAGAAAACAAAGGGGTTAAGTTAAAACGGCACTTCTAAAATCACCGCGACTGCCCTTTTAAAGCAGGTCAACAGTAGAATATATCAGCGTCTCTGATAGGGACTATTGCGGTTAGGGGATTTACATAGAATTAATAAAATACCACTTGGAAAACGGACAGGCCTCAACACGACCTGTGAATCATTTTTTTGACCGGTTAGTATATGCTATTACTGGCGGGTACACTTATGAGTTCCAAATACATAATTATTCGGATAAGAACTGCACAGGCTTCAAATATGCAGCGTATAGCGTGTTTGAAATAAAAAATTGAGAGGAGTGAGACCCATGGGCTGTTAATGGGGTGAAAATCCCTCGGTCGAGTTACCCTACATTTTGCTTACAAGCATCCGCATAAATTATTAAGGAAAGAGGTAGATTAATTTGAAAAAAATTATCGCATTGTTTACTGCTGTCATAGCATTTACGGCGATGACCACCCCGGCATTCGCATTGGACAAGAATTCAGTAAAAGATGCGCAACCCCAGGGAATTGCATCTGATGTACAAAACAAGGTATCTACATCCGGCCAAAAATATGTTCTTGTACAAGAAGGTAACCCGAAGCTCAGAGCCTCAGGAGATTACTGCGCAGCTTCAGATGTCACAGATAGTTTTGATTACGGTAATGAGACTGTTACTGCAGATGGGTATACTGACGTTAGAAATTCATCGGGAACCCAGATTCGTCACTATACAACTACCAGGTGGGAAAACGGTGGCGTAGTTTTAGCATCAAGCAAACGAGTTTGGGGGACAGGAGAAATTCATGCTTATGCTACAGTCAGCCTGGAAACCTGGAATGATAATCCCTTAATTTATCCTGCAGTTTATTGGGGAACCTAATTTTTAAATAAAGGAACAAGGAATGGAGAATTTTTCTCCATTCCTTGTTCCATAAAATCAAGTCCATTATCAGAGGGATAAAATGAGAGTAAAAACCGTTCATTTTGCAGTCACTTTTTTTATCTTTGTATTGTCGTGCTTCCTTTTCATTTATTTATCTTATACTTCCGAGGTGAATATTCTTAGCGCTGATTTCAAAACAGCAAATGCAGTCAAATTCCAAGTGAAGGGCATGACAGAAAAAAGTTTTATTGAAGCAGTAGAAAAAAGCGGCGATCTTGACCATGTGGCGCTTTACGACGTTTCTTTAGAAAATAATTCCATAAGATCATTACTCACTTATTCCGATTCTTTGGTTCCTCATATCATAGAGGGACGTTTTTTTACAGAGCAGGATTTTATCTCTTCCGTTCCGAAAGCCGTCGTCGGAAAAAACTGTTTGTCCCAAGTCTACATGAAAAACGGAGAGAAAAAGATCAAGCTCTTCGGTACGGAATACACCGTAATCGGTGTTATGGGTTATAAAGATAATTACTCATTAAACGGATACATCTTTAAAAACAAGGAAAACATCCGTAATCATAAAGGAAATACGCTGTTCTTATTGGATTCGGTTTCCGGACAAGCCGTAACTTCGGCAATAAAAGAATTAAGGGCACATTATAAAATCAATATTATTTCAGAAAAGATCAACAATATTAACAGGGCTTATAAATATAACGATTTTAATTCTGTCTTAACAATGGTAATCGCGTTATTCATTGCGGCGATGGCTGCTTATACCGCATATTTGCAATATGTTTATTTTTATTCCACAATTCAAACTTTTTATATTTTAGGCTTTCTCAGAAAAGAAATCCAAAGTTTTAATCAGAAACTATTCCTTTATCACGGAGGATTTTGCTTTTTTATTTTCTTAGCAGGAACAGGACTATTGTTTCTTGCATCGGAAAGAATTTGCCAGTTATTAAAATTTGTGCCACTGGTTATTTTTTTGATTATTTTATTGATCGGTTATCTGGTGCTTTGCGGGCTTGCGCTTGGAATCATTTTTGTTCGTTGGAGGAAAAAGAATGAGAGAATGCGTCAAAAATGACTTTCAAAGGAATAAAAGTAATTTTTTAATTCTCATTGTAATCAATACACTTTTGTTTGCCAGCATATATTTCATGTCTGTTTATGAACATAATTTTTATGGATTCTATCATGCAAATCTGCCGAATAAGCAAAAGCAAATGATGTTAATTGATTATTCAGGGAAGTTTACAGCCGATCAGGCCGTTCCGCTGATCCACACTTATCGGCAAATGAAAGAATCGAAATTGTTTTCCATGTATGAAATGTACGATCAGTTTATCGAATGGGTTCATTACAGCGGACCGGATAAATTTGGTGACGGTTATGAAGAGGGTCATTTTCAGGGAGAAAAAAGCGTTTATCAATACAATGGGAAAACCTATGCAAGCACCTCAATCAAAAGCACACAGCTAAGCCTGAATTGTTTTAGCAAGTTCTCTTTGCAGACAGATAGAGGAAGAGGATTTCAGGAAAGCGACTACAATCTTCATTTCGGAGATACGGTGCCGGTACTCCTTGGGCATGAGTTTGCCGAAACCTACAAAGTAGGGGATCAATTTAAAGCACTCTATCTATTCAGCCTGTTCAACTTTGAAGTGGTGGGCTTTTTAAAGGAGGATTCCTATATAAAACAAAATGGATATGGACCTGCTTCCTATTTGGATCGGGATGTGATTCTCCCGATGTTCAATATCACGGATTCTCCGAAAAATCAAGACGATGCTTTTTTCCGGACGCTGCACTATTCAAACAAAACAAGCTGCTTACTGGAATATGACTCCTCCGTTACGGCTAAAGAGATTGCGGAGGAACTGAACCGCATCAGCAGTTCCAACGGTTTACCCGAATACCAAAAATATAAGGTGACCAAAGATGGACTGGCCCAAATATCAACAAATCAAATGTACCGCGCGCTGAGCGTTGGAAAATGGCTGGTATTCTTTGTCTGCATGGGAACATTCATTTTGCTGATTAACCGGCAGATAAAAGCTCATTTAGTGGATTACACCATTTATTCTCTGTTTATGTCCTATCAAAAAATCAGCTTTTCGCTGATGCTGGAAATGACTGCCTGTATTTTGGCTTCGACCTTTTTTACCATTCTGATCATTCTGGCTCTTTCAAAAAGTTTGATGTCTGCCGGCGGGATTCTGCTGTCTTCAGGCTTGTTAATCGTCTTGTTGTCCGTCTATATTTATTTTAAAATGCAACATGTCGACTTAAAAAAATACCTGGTGGAGGGCGAGCAGAATGATTGAAATGAAAAACCTGGTGAAAAAGTACGGGGGAAAAGTTGTTTTTTCAAATTTCTCCTTATCCATACAACAGAGCAGCATTGTCGGCTTGTACGGCCGCAGCGGAAGCGGAAAAACAACCTTGTTGAATTTAATTGGTGGATTAGATCTTCCGGACAGCGGTGATATCCTTGTGAATCATAAGAAATTGACGAAATCCTTGTCGGAATTAGCGAATTACCGCCGCACCTACTTAGGGATCGTTCCCCAGTCATTCGCATTGCTCAATTTTAAAAGTGCTTTTTATAATATTGCTTTGCCGCTGATCGGGAAAGCTGGAAAAGAAGAAATTGAAAAGGAAATCGAAATCTTGTCTGAAAAGCTGGGAATAAAATCCTTACTGACAAACAGACCCACTGAGTTATCTGCGGGAGAGCGCCAGAGAGTTGCCATTGCAAGAGCGGTTATTACCAAACCGGCTGTCATCTTGGCGGATGAGCCAACAAGCGCGCTGGATGAGACAACACAAAGCATAATAAAAGACTTATTTTTGCAGGAACAAAATAGGGGCTGTACTATTATTTTTTCCTCCCATAATAAAACCTTTGGAGAGTTTGCAGATAAAATTATACAATTGCCTTAAATCACGTCTTGCCCATGTGGAGGTATTGCTGAAATTCCATCTGACCTTAAAGCGTCTTGAATAGCGCGGCTAGAAATACATTCCCTACCGGCGCGATTGAGAGAGATACCCTTCGGTGGTTTGGCCTCTATGCTTTCCAATATTCCCGCAAAACTGTAAAGCAGCTTTGAGAGAGTACGGCAAACCGATCTTTTTACCTTTGCTCTGACGAATGGACAGCCGCATTTGATCACTATCCACATCGGAGACCCTGCGGTGACGGACTTCCCTGAGCCGTAAACCTGACCCTCTCCATTTACACTGCGCTCAGCAAATAAGGCGGTACTTCCCGGATGTTCCCGGTCAGTACCGCCCTGTTCTATTTCGTGCTAAGCTCTTCTTGGTAAAAAGCAGGTCAAAACCGCTCGTTTTGTTAAACCCTAACCGGCGAAAGCCTCTTCGGCCCTCTCTTTGTAGTGGTGGGCCTGCTCCAGCATCATGTCCTTGACCTTCATCAGGCGAATCTGCGTGGAACGCTCGTTTTCGTCGAGTTTCATTGTGATATACTTGATGTTCTCCTGCAAATCGGGAATCATGATGTGTTCCAGCGCGTTGACGCGGCGGCGGGTCTTTTCGATCTCGGCGGCCATCAGGCGGCAGGACTTCTCCACTTCCGCAAGTCTGAGCATATCCGGCATCAGGTCGGCGAGGGATTTCACCGCGTCGTCCAGATCGCCGGAGGTGAAAGCAAAGCCGTAGGAGTAGATGTCGTTCGGGTCGGAGGTTCTGGTCTGATACTCAAAGACCGGGACCTCCACGCTCATGACATTTCGGTCGGAAACCTGCAGCGTAACCTCCTGCTTCGGGGCCATCAGGGCAACGTTGACCTCCTCGTCCGGCATGCCCGCGCGGGCCAGGACAAAATTCCGGTTGGCAAAGCGGATTCCCTCCTCGACCTTTTCACGCAGGGAACGGTTCAGGCGAACCAGGTCCAGATACTGCCGCATCAGTTCGTCGCGCTTATCCTTGAGGAGCTTATGCCCGCGCATCGCCGTGACCAGCTTTTTCTTTAAACGGGTCAGCTCCATACGGGTCGGATTCACATGTGTGGCGGCCATACCGTCGCCCCCTTCCTAAAACTTGCCGTAATATTCATCCAGATACTGATCCTTAATTCGTTTGAGTTCGCCGCGCGGCAGGATGGAAAGCAGCTTCCAGCCAAGGTCCAGCGTTTCTTCAATGCCGCGGTTGCTGTCGTAGCCCTGCGAAACGTACTGCTTTTCAAACTCGTCGGAAAACTTTGCGTAAAGCTTGTCGATCTCCGTCAGAGCCGCTTCGCCGAGAACGACCATCAGCTCTTTCGCGTCCTTGCCGCGGGCATAGGCGGCAAACAGCTGGTTCATTGTGTCCGCGTGGTCGGCGCGGGTTTTGCCCTTGCCGATGCCCTTATCCTTCAGACGGGACAGAGACGGCAAAACGTCGATCGGCGGCGCGATTCCCTTGCGGTAAAGCTCGCGGCTCAGAATGATCTGGCCTTCCGTAATATATCCGGTCAGGTCGGGGATCGGGTGGGTCTTATCGTCTTCGGGCATGGAGAGAATCGGAATCAGCGTAATGCTGCCGCTCTTCCCCTTCTGCCTGCCGGCGCGTTCGTACAGGGACGCGAGGTCCGTGTACATATAGCCCGGATATCCGCGGCGGCCCGGAACTTCCTTTCGCGCGGCGGAGATTTCACGCAGCGCGTCGGCGTAATTCGTGATGTCCGTCAGGATGACAAGCACGTGCATGTTCTTGTCGAACGCGAGATACTCCGCGGCGGTCAGGGCCATGCGCGGCGTAGCGATACGCTCGACAGCCGGGTCGTTCGCCAGGTTGACGAACACGACGGTGCGGTCGATGGCGCCGGTCTCGCGGAAGCTCTGGATAAAGTAGTTCGATTCCTCATAGGTGATGCCGATGGCGGCGAACACCACGGCAAACGGCTCTTCCGTCCCGATAACCTTCGCCTGCTTGGCAATCTGCGCCGCCAGATTCGCGTGCGGCAGGCCGCTGGCGGAAAAGATCGGCAGCTTCTGCCCGCGCACCAGCGTGTTCAGCCCGTCGATTGCGGAAACGCCGGTCTGAATGAATTCCTGCGGGTAGTTGCGCGCCGCCGGATTCATCGGCAGGCCGTTGATATCGAGGCGTTTTTCCGGCAAAATCTCCGGCCCGCCGTCAATCGGATGCCCAAGGCCGTCGAAAATGCGGCTGAGCATATCCTCCGAAACACCGAGCTCCATGCTGCGGCCCAGAAAGCGCACCTTGCTGTTGTCCAGGTTGATTCCGGTGGAGCTTTCAAACAGCTGTACCAGCGCGTTGCCGCCGTCGATTTCCAGCACCTTGCAGCGGCGTTTCTCGCCGTTCGCAAGCTCGATTTCGCCAAGCTCGTTGTAGGCGACGTCTTCCACGCCGCGCACCAGCATCAGAGGACCCGCGACCTCCTGAATGGTTTTATATTCCTTCGGCATCAGAAGTCCTCCTTTCGGCTGAGCAGCTCTTCAATTTCTTTTGCGAGCTCCGTTGTGATCGCATCAAATTCCTTGGCGACCTGATCCGCCGGAATATACTTAAATCGTCCGATCCGTTCACGGACCGCCAGCTTCACAAGTTCGTCCGCGGGCGCCCCCTGTTTCAGGGCTTCGACCGTATCGTCGTAAAAACGCAGGACCAGCTTCATCGTCAGGTACTGCTTTTCCAGCGGCGTGAACATATCCACTTCATTGAAAGCGTTCTGCTGCAAAAAGTCCTCGCGGACGCTCCGCGCGGCCTCCAGCTTCAGGCGGTCCGGCGCGGAGAGCGCGTCCATGCCGACCAGCTTGACAATTTCATCCAGTTCGGATTCATCGTGAAGCAGAAGCATAACCCTCGCCCGCAGATCCATCCAGTCCTCATGAACATTTTCATTAAACCATTTTCCCAGCGAATCGGTGTAGAGCGAATAGCTTGTCAGCCAGTTAATGGCCGGGAAATGCCGTGCGTAAGCCAGCGCGGAGTCAAGGCTCCAGAACACTTTCACGATGCGCAGCGTCGCCTGCGAAACAGGCTCCGAAATGTCGCCGCCCGGGGGAGAAACCGCTCCGATGACGGAAAGCGACCCCTCGCGGTCTTCTTTGCCGAGAGTCACGACGCGCCCCGCGCGTTCGTAGAACTGCGCCAGACGGCTGCCGAGGTACGCCGGGTAGCCCTCTTCACCTGGCATTTCCTCCAGACGTCCGGACATCTCGCGGAGGGCTTCCGCCCAGCGGGAGGTGGAGTCCGCCATCAGAGCGACGGAATAGCCCATGTCGCGAAAATACTCCGCGATGGTGATCCCCGTGTAAATCGAAGCTTCACGCGCGGCAACCGGCATATCGGAGGTGTTGGCGATCAGCACGGTGCGCTTCATCAGTGAGTAGCCTGTTTTCGGGTCTTTCAGTTCCGGAAATTCGTTCAGAACGTCCGTCATTTCGTTGCCGCGCTCGCCGCAGCCGATATAGACGACGATATCCGCGTCGGCCCACTTTGCCAGCTGGTGCTGCACGACGGTCTTGCCGCTTCCGAACGGTCCGGGAACCGCCGCGGTGCCTCCGCGCGCGATCGGGAACATGGTGTCGATGATGCGCTGGCCGGTAATGAGCGGCATATCGGGCGACAGCTTGGTTTTATAGGGACGGCCGACGCGCACGGGCCATTTCTGCATCAGCGTGACATCCTGCTGCGCGCCGTCCGCCGTTTTGATTTTCGCCACGGGCTGTTCCACGGTGAAATCGCCCTCCGTGACCGACACGACGGTGCCGGTCATCCCGTTCGGAACCAGAACGCGGTGTTCCACGATTTCCGTTTCCTGCACGGTGCCGAGTACGTCCCCGCCGGTTACTTCCGCGCCGGCGGAAACCTTCGGGACAAAATGCCATTTCACGTCGCGTTTCAGCGCCGGAATTTCCACGCCGCGGTGGAGGCTGTTTCCGGTCATTTTCATGATTTCCTCCAGCGGGCGCTGGATTCCGTCGTAGATACTGCTGATCAGGCCCGGGCCGAGCTCCACGCTCAGCGGAGCGCCGGTGGATTCCACCGGTTCGCCCGGTTTCAGGCCGGAGGTTTCTTCATAGACCTGAACGGACGCCTGTTCCCCGTGCATTTCTATAATCTCACCGATCAGACGCTGTTCGCTGACGCGCACCACGTCGAACATGTTCGCGTCGCGCATCCCGTCCGCGATGACCAGAGGCCCGGCAACCTTTTTGATCGTGCCTTTGCTCATTTTCCTTCTCACCTGCTTCTTTCGTTTTCGCTGTTGAAGATAATATCGGAGCCGACCGCCTGCTCCACCGTCTTTTTCACATTGCGCATTCCGATTCCGGTATTTCCGGAAACGCCCGGAATCGGGATTACGGCCGGTAACTGCTGTGACTCATACCGTTCGATTTCCGAGGGAATCCCCTCAAACACGGCTTCCGTCACATAAATGACGGCGTAATCCTGTTCCGCCAGGCGCCTGAGCTCCGCAGCGGCTTCGGAAAGGTCGCGGACCGGCCGGACCTCCAATCCCAGCGAGGCGAATCCGTAGATACTGTCGCGGTCGCCGAGTACGGCGATTTTATACATACGTCTCCCTCAGCCTTTCCCGGACGGACTCATCCGAAAGCCGGTTCAGCTTGCCGGACAAAATGATCCTGACCGTTTTGATCTCATTTTCACGCGCCAGAAGATAAGCGGCGACCGGCGCGATGGTAAACGGATTGTGTTTTTGCGGGCGAATCTGCTCCATCAGCAGATTGTCGCACCAGCGTTCAAACGCCGAAACCGATTCCCTTACGGCGGAAACGGCGCCGGCGTAGGGGGTCAGCGCCAAATATTCCAGGGCGGCGTCCAGACCGGACGCCGCCGCGCGCGCCAGCTTTTTCACATCCAGAGTGGAGCACGGCGCAAGGGCGCGTTCCAAAAACTCGAGTGTTTTGCCTGTGCGAACCGAACGGACCGCGATCCGGATATCGGCGGACGCAACGGTCAGCTCGGCGTATTGCCGCAGCACCTCGTTGTCGGAAACGCGCCCCGCTTCCAACACCGCCTCTAACGCGGCGCGGTCGATGATCACGTCGCATAGCTGGCCGTCGTGATTCTGAAGAAGCGCTTTACAGGCTTCCTCGGCGGCGCCGCGCATCCGCTCGGGCAGCAGCGTAAAGTCCTGATCCTTGATCGCTTTCAAAATCAGTTCGGAATTCAGGGTGCCGTTCTCAAAATAAATTTTCGGCGTTTTCGCATCCATGCAGACTTCCTTGACCGCCGCTTTCAGGTTGTGGTAGTCGTTTGCGTAAAGGAACACGTCAAAGACGGAAAGGTCGCCGACCAGCTCGCGCATCAGACTCCACGTCTTTTCCCGCTCCGCCGCAAGAATTTCCTCGGCGCTGCCGGAAGAAACGTCCCAGCCCTTGTCGGAAAGGACACGCAGGCAGTCTTCATAGGTTTTGCAGGCCATCAGCTGTTCCAGCGTCTGCTGGCTGAAAAGGGAAAGCTCCCTGGAACGGATGCGTGCGACCGCGTATACATAATCCTGATCCTGTTTTTCGGCCATTTTCAACCTCCCGCAAACACGAGCCGGTTCACTTTGTCCTGCAGCTCGTCGCGGCGGGCGTCAAACAGGGCGGAAAACGAGCAGTTTTCCTCGATTCCGCCGTAGGACAGCACAAACCCGCCGTCGATGCTTCTCGTCTGCCCGGAGACCCTGAGCGACGCGCCTTTTTCCCCGACCGCCTCGTTCAGGGCCTTTTCAAAGTCCGCGGGAAGTCTTTTCCGGTCCGCGGGGGAAAAGAGAATTTCCCCCGCGCGCGGGGGCGCGTATTTCACCGCCATTTTCAGGATGAGCTTAAAATATTCGTCTTCGGGCAGGGCATACAGAGACTGCTTCGCCTTGTCGATAATTTCCGCAATCAGCTGCTGCTTTGCGCCCAGAACCGCCTTGCGAGTCCGCAGGGCGGCCGCGGACTCGGCCCGCTCCCGGATCATGGCTGCTTCCTGTTCGGCGCGCCTGCCGGCGGCGGCGCACTGTTCGGCCGCTTCCCGTTCGACTTTTAAGCGGATTTCCTCCGCCTGCGCGCGCGCCTTTTCCAGCTGCGCGTTCACCGCCGAATCGGATTCGGACACGATATCCTGTATGATTTTATCTAACCCTGTCATTGACAAGTTCTCCTAACGTTAAACATTCAGTCCGCCGACGCCGGAAATGGCCAGAATGGAGACCAGAAGCGCCAGAATCGCATAGGTTTCCACCATCGCCGGGAAAATCATGGCCTTGCCGAACTGGTCCGGGCGTTTTGCCTCCAGCCCGATGCTTGCGACGGCCGCGTTGCCCTGATTGATGGCGGAGTAGTAACCCACAAGCGCCATCGGCAGGCAGGCCGCAAGGTACAAGAGTCCCTTCGCGCCGGAGATGGCCGCGGCGCCGCCGCCGAGAATGCCCATCTGGGAAAGAGCGATGAACGCGATCAGCAAGCCGTAAATTCCCTGCGTGCCGGGCAGAAGCTGAAGGACCAGAACCTTACCGAACTGGGACGGGTCCTCCGCCACCACGCCCGCCGCCGCCTGACCTGTTTTGCCAACGCCGATTGCCGAGCCGATACCGGGGAGAAGCGCCGCGAGCGCGGCGCCCAGAAGCGCGAGGGGAAGCCCAAGACTGTTAAAGAAGTTCATGATTCATTTTCCTCCTTGAATTGATAATATTGAGTATGAGCGCTTGCGGAAAATGGATTGAACTTCCGCCCGCCGCCCGAATAAAACTTGCCGAAGAATTCCACATACTGAAGACGGTTGGTGTGCACATAGGCGCCCAGCATGTTGATGGCGATATTGAGCGTATGCCCGACGATGAAAATCAGGATAAAGACAATCGCGCCGACCGCGCCGCCGCCCGCCATGGCCGCCATCTTGTTGACCACGCTGGCGATGACTCCCGTCGCAAGGCCTAGGGCAAGCAGGCGGGAATAAGAGAGCATATCGCTCAAATACCCCGTGACGTTATACAGGGCGTAAAGCCCCTTCATAATCCTTTTGACGGGATTTTTCGACTCCCGTCCGCCCGTCAGGATGATTCCGGCCGCGGCAAGCGCGGCAACAATCCCGGCACCTGTCGCCACGGGCGACGGGATGACAAACGAAAGGCCGAACATACTGCGGATCATGCTGCTGGAAAGCAGCATGATAATCAGTCCGCCGACCAGAAGGTACCAGAAGACGACGTCGTACAGGGCGTCCCGGTAGCGCCCCGCATGAACGGCCTCGTACAATCCGGCGCCAAGCCCCGTGAACAGGTGGATCACGCCGACCAGAAGGCAGAAAACCAGAAGGCGCATCGGCTGGTTCAGCGGCGCAAACCACAGCGCCGGTAACGAAACGCTTGTATGAAAGAACGTGCTGCCGACGACGTCGACCACGTCCCCGAAATAGCTGCCGAACATCACGCCCCAGAAGGTCGTGGAAATTCCGCAGTAAAAGAACATATTCAGCATCTTATGCATGGTGGGACTCATGCGCGGGAATTTCTTCATCAGGAGAAAGGTGACCAGCGTCATGATGATTCCATATGCCGCGTCGCCCAGCATCATGCCGTAAAGAAAATAGTAAAACGGCGCCATGATTGCGGTCGGGTCGATTTCTCCCTTTCCCGGAAGGCTGAACGACTCCACAACGTCCTCAACCGGAGTTGTAAACGCGTTGTTCTTCAGAAGAACAGGTACGTCCTCTTTTTCATCCGGATCGGAAAAATCGATCGCGAGGTCATATTTGCCGGTCAGAGCCGCTTCCAAACCCGCGGCCTTTTTCGCCGGGACAAAGCCGGTCAGCAGAAACGTGCGTTTTGACTGGGCGAGACGCCCGATCACCTCGTACTTGTCGGAGCGAATGGTATCATAATCCGCCAGCAGCTCCAGATCGCTTCTTCGGTCGGCCAGACTTTTAATTTCCGCTTCGCCGCGTTCAATGGCTTTCCTGTGCTCCTCCGCCGCGGCCTGTAACGCCCCGGCCTGCTGTTTGGGCGGCCTGTCCGACTGGACCGCGGGGCGCGCAAACCCCAGCGCGTTCAGCGCGGCGGCGTACGCTTCCCTGTCCTTCTTTTCGCAGAGAAGAAAAAAGCAGGTCTGATCCTGCGCAGCGCCCACAACCTCCGCGGTAAAAGGCCCGGCCTGCGGGGCGGCCTGCGCCACCCGGACGGAAAGCTCCTCCCGCGTCATGGCGCCCGGCAAAGACCCGATGAAAGCGGCGGTCGTCTTTGTCCCCGCGAAATCCAGCGGAACGTCCGTCTCCATCCAGGGGGACAGCGCCTCGCGCTCCAGTTCCGTGCGGACTATTTCCGACCGGCTTTCCGCGATCGACCTGTCCAGCGCCTCAAGGCGTTCCGCGGCGCGGACCGTCTCGTCGTGCCGCTGCGCGAATTCCTCGTACTGCCGCGCGGAAAGCTGCTTTTTCCCTTCCAGCGCCGACAGCATGGACCGGTTCTGCGGAACGACGCGGTTCAAAATTTCAAGCGCGCGCCGCGCCGCAGAGACGTTCTTTGCGAACACGGCTCGGGAATCCGAGAGGTCGGATTTCTGAAATACTCCGTCTTTGATGTCGGTGTCGCTGATTTCAACAACGCCGCGGCGCTGAAGGTCTTCCAGAACCTGCTTGCGGTTCTTTCTGAGCGCGCAGAGCGTCACGCGTTTCATTTGTATCACTGCCAATTGGATATTCCCTCCTTGCGGCCGGTATCGGCAGGCGTCAGACCAGTTCGGACAGGATCAGCCGAATCGCGTCGTCCTGCCGGGTCAGCGCCGTCCGGCGCATTGATTCTATCTGGGAAGCAATTCCGGACTGCGCTCCGTTTTCAGTCTCTTCGCCCGCGCGCTTCGCATCGTCAAGAAGCGCCTGCGCCTCCTGTTTTGCTTTCGCCAGCTGCGCTTCGGCGTTCCGCGCGGCTTGTTCGCCCGCGGCCTTCAAAATCCTGTCGCATTCGGCAGCAGCCTGCTCTTCCGCGCTCTGCGCGTCGGATTCCGCCTTTTTAATCGCATGAATGATTTCCGTTGCCATTTTTTCACCTCGAACCGGCCGGCAATTTTTGCCGTTCATATTTTCTTTATTTTACCTCTAAGTGAAAAAATAATCAATCTTTTTCCGCTGTTTTTTATGCAGAGCGACAGAAATTGTGAACGAAATGAAATTTCACGCAGAGAAACAGATATAATATATATATATCGATGGCGTCTGAACGGTTTCACTTTTCCGCCCTACATTACAATCATAGTCCGAATTAGGTCTAAAAGAAAGGACGTGTATCTCATGGCTGTTGCGGGAGCTTTCATCCTGCCTCATCCCCCGGTCATCATTCCTTCCGTCGGAAAAGGGGAAGAGCGCAGAATCCGGAAGACCGCCGAATCCTGCGCCCGCGCTGCAGAAGAAATCGCGCGTCTCAGGCCCGAAACGCTTGTGGTTCTTTCGCCGCATGCCGTCGCCTACGCCGACCACCTGCACATCGCTCCGGGAACAAAGGCGAAGGGCGACTTTTCCGAATTCGGCTCCGCGGACGCGCCGCTGGAATTTTCCTGCGACACCGAATTTGTGTCCGTTTTGTCCGACGAGGCTGCCCGAAGCAGCCTGCCCGCGGGAACCTTTGGGGAAAAACGGCGTTCGGTCGACCACGGGGCGCTGGTTCCCCTCACCTTCATCACGCGCGCTTACCGCGATTTTGAACTGGTCCGGTGCTCCGTTTCCGGCCTGGGCGCGCTCGCCCATTACCGGTTCGGCCAATGCATCGCGCGCGCGGCGGAAACGCTGGGGCGCAGGGTCGTACTGGTCGCGAGCGGCGACCTTTCCCACCGCCTCAGGGAAGACGGGCCCTACGGCTTCGCTCCGGAGGGTCCCCGGTTTGACCGCGAACTGACTCAGGCGATGAAAGAAGGGGACTTCATGCGCTTTCTGGCGTTTGACCCGGAATTCTGCGAAGCTGCCGCGCAGTGCGGTCTGCCCTCGTTTCAGGTTCTGGCCGGAGCGTTCGACGGGCTGGCCGTGGCGCCGGAGTTTCTCTCTTATGAAGGGCCGTTCGGCGTCGGCTACGCGGTCTGCGGTTACACTCCCCTCGGACCGGACGACCTACGCCGGTTCGGGGATCAGTTCGAACAGCGGGAGAAAGAAACCCTTTCCCAAAGAAAAGAACGAGAGGACGAATACGTCCGGCTCGCGCGGCTTTCGCTGGAAACCCGCGTGATCGAGGGCCGCCGCGTCCCGCTGCCGGAGGGGCTCCCCCTGAGCTGAAGCAGAGGCGGGCTGGCGTGTTTGTTTCCCTGAAAAAGGGCGGACGGCTGCGCGGCTGCATCGGCACGATTCAGGGCACGGAAAGCTGCGTTGCGGAGGAAATCATTCAAAACGCGATCAGCGCCGGCCTGCGGGACCCGAGGTTTGACCCGGTCGACAAGGAGGAACTGCCGGCGCTGGTTTACAGCGTCGATGTTCTGGGCGAACCGGAGCCCGCCGGCTCCTTCGGCGATCTCGACGCCGAGCGGTACGGGGTCATCGTCCGAAGCGACGAACGGTGCGGCCTGCTGCTGCCGAACCTGCCCGGCGTAACAACGCCGCGGGAACAGGTGAAAATCGCGCTCGGCAAGGCCGGGATCCGGGAAGACGAGCCCTATTCCATGGAGCGGTTCGAGGTGGTGCGGCACACATGAGCCGAATTGTCTGCGACGTGTGTCCCCATCTCTGCGCTCTGGAAGAGGAGCAGACCGGATTCTGCGGCGCGCGTTCCAATCAGGGCGGCAAAATATCCGCCGACAGCTACGGCCGCGTCACGGCCATCGCTCTGGATCCGGTGGAAAAAAGCCGCTTCGCCGTTTTTTTCCGGGCAGCCGTATTCTTTCCGTCGGCAGCTACGGGTGCAACCTGCGGTGCCCCGGGTGCCAGAACCACGCCATTTCCATGGTCAGGCCGGGGGAGGACTCCGGGGCGGAGTACCTTTCCCCGAAGGTTCTTTCCGACCAGTCGCTGGAACTGAAAGCAGCCGGAAATATCGGCATTGCATTTACCTATAACGAACCGCTCATCTGCCCGGAATACGTTCTGGACTGCTCGCGGCTCAACCGGGAAAACGGCCTGAAAAACGTAGCGGTCACCAACGGGTACGTCAACCCCCGGACCCTCCGTCGCCTGCTGCCCATGCTGGACGCAATGAACATCGATTTAAAGAGTTTCTCCCCGGAATTTTACCGAAGGATTTCCGGGGGTCTGGACGAAGTCAAGCAAGCCATCTCCATCGCGTCGGAGGTCTGCCACGTGGAGGTAACCACGCTGATTATTCCCGGCGAAAACGATACCGCGGAAGAAATGGACCGCCTGTCGGGATGGCTTTCGGAAGTGAACCCGGAAATCCCGCTGCACGTCACGCGGTTTTTCCCGCGGTACAAGCAGGCCGACAAATCCCCGACGCCGGTCGGCACCGTCGGCTCCCTCGCGGAAGCCGCCCGCCGAAATCTGAAATATGTCTACGAAGGAAACGTGTAAAGCACGCGCCCGGAACGGCAATGCCGTTCCGGGCGCGCGGCCTTTCGGCCGGTTACTGAATTCCTTCAATTTTCTTGACAAACATTCGCTGGGAGTCATTCCCCTTGTAAACGCCGGTATAGGTCACTTTCACATTCTGGCCGACCTTGAAGCCATCGTCCAGATTGACCAGATCCACGCCGAGCCTGCGGATCGTCAGGTCGCTGCCGTCCGTCGTGTGAATCTGCACGCTCATCATGGCGCCGTCCTTTACAACGCCCGTAACGGTATGCTCCGTCTTGTCGAACGCCGGGTCCTCCGCGGCAAGAACCGGCGCCGTGTCTTTATAGGTATAAGTGTACAGCTTTCCGTCCTTCGGGCTGTATAGAATCAAAGGGCCTTCTGTGTAATCCTCGTCCCAGGCGGCATAGGTGCGGTAGGTTACGCCGCCGGCCGAAACCGGGTTGTCCGTCTGCTCCTTGAGCGTGTATTTCTTCCAGTCCAGCGGAATCTCCGATTTGATTTTTTCCGTAATCTTGTCGTCCGTCAGGCTCGAAACGCTCTCCGGTCCCGACGCGGAGGAAGGAGCTTTCGAAGAAACGGAGGACGACGGAGCGGATGCCGAACCGGCGCCCGATGACACCGACGGGCTCTGCGCCGGATGATACCCGTTAAACAGAAGGACGCCTCCGCAAATGGCTACGACTAAAACGATTAATAGAATCCAGCCTGTCTTTTTCATTGATGTTGCCTCCTGTTAAATATTTCCGAAATGTTTTGCCTTTTCACTATAACTTATTTTCCGACTGAATTCAACAGATAAGACAAAACTGTAAAGAATCGCTTCGAAAGGCAAAACAGAATCGTTGCAAAGTTTTTAATCCGTGTTATAATAAAAATGAAAGTGGAATACAATAGATTCGGAAACTTAAAAGTCGCCGAAAAAGAGGGAGCTTTCATGCACTGGAAAAAAATGATCGCGCCGATTGTGATTACCGTGGCTGCGGTAGCCGTTTTTCTTTTATGGCTTCTTGGGTTTGCGATGGCGCCCGGCCTTCCGTTGCCGTATAAAATCATCGCGGGACTGATTCCGGCCGCGCTGATCGGCGTTGCCGTATTTGTGCTGGCGGAGAGAATTAAGGAAATAAGGAGCGGTGAAGAAGATGATCTTGGTAAATACTGACTACATTACGGGCAAAGAGTTTGAAATGCTCGGCCTCGTCAGGGGGAGCACCATTCAGTCCAAAAATATTGGGCGGGACCTTACGCAGAGCTTCAAGTCCATCGTCGGCGGGGAGCTGAAATCCTACACCGATATGATGAACAACGCCCGCGCTCTGGCCACCAAACGCATGGCCGAGGAAGCGGAATCCATGGGTGCGGACGCCGTTGTCAACATCCGCTACGCGTCTTCTTCCGTCATGCAGGGCGCGGCGGAGGTCATGGCTTACGGAACCGCTGTGAAATTCAAATAAAATATTTAGCAATTTAAAAAAGACGGGCGCGGCGGGGTGCTGCGCCCGTCTTTCCAATGCGGGGGTTATTTCTTCATGAATCAGGAACGAAGCTATCCGAAACTGACTGTTACACAGAAAGCGGAGCGCGGCATCCTTTCGGGGCATCCGTGGGTCTATGACACCGAAATCACCGGCGGGGATCCCTGCGGGGACGGCGAACTTGCAGACGTGGTCGGCAGGCGCGGCGCCTACCTGGGCACCGGCTTTTTTAATTCCCATTCCAAAATCCGCGTGCGGCTGATTTCCCGCAACGCGAACGACCGGTTCGACGAGGCGTTTTACGAGCGCAGGCTGCGCTATGCGTGGGAATACCGCAAAGCCGTGTTGAGAAAAGAGGACCTGGCCTGCTGCCGTATTATTTTCGGAGAGGCGGATTTCTTTCCGGGACTGACCGTGGACCGGTTTGAAAATATTCTGGTGACCCAGACCCTGTCGCGCGGAATCGAGCAGATCAAACCGATGCTGTTTCGGCTGCTGCACAGGATTCTGACGGAGGACGGCCAGAAAATCGACGGAATCTACGAGCGCAACGACTCCGGCCTGCGCAACCTCGAGGGAATGGAGCAGGGGCGCGGATTTTTTTCGCTGAACGGACTGCCCGCGCCGGATTCCGGGACAACCGTCATCCGCGAAAACGGGATTGAATATGCTGTCGATTTCGCAAACGGACAGAAAACGGGATTTTTTCTCGACCAAAAATACAACCGCAGGGCGGCCGCCTCAATCAGCCGCGGAAAGCGGGTGCTGGACTGCTTTACCGACACCGGTTCGTTCGCGCTGAACGCCGCCCGCGCCGGAGCGGAGCAGGTACACGCGGTGGATATTTCGGAAAGCGCGATCGCCATGGCAAAGGAAAACGCGCAGCGCAACGGCCTTTCGGACCGGATGTCCTTTGAAGCCGTCAATGTGTTCGATCTGCTGCCCTCACTGGCCGAGAACGGAAAAGGAAGCTATGATTTCGTCATACTTGACCCTCCCGCATTTACCAAATCCAGAAAAACGGTCGCAAACGCCTCCCGCGGATACCGGGAAATCAATTACCGCGCGATGAAGCTCCTGCCGCGCGGGGGATACCTTGCGACCTGCTCCTGTTCCCACTTCATGACGGACGAGCTGTTCCGCGACGTGATCCGCCGCGCCGCGGCGGACGCGCAGGTTTCGCTGCGCCAGATCGAAGCCCGCCAGCAGGCGCCGGACCACCCGATTCTCTGGAATGTTCCGGAAACATCTTATTTAAAATTTTATCTCTTCCAGGTTGTATAACCGGCTCAGGCGGGGTTCCTTGCATTTCGCTACCGTTGTAAAATTCGACACGGTGCTTTATAATAATGAAATCAACTTGTTCGCAAACCGCCGATCCGGCCCGCGACAGTCCGGGCTCCTCTGGGAGAAACCATTCTATGAAAAAAATCTTCGCATTTCTTTTTGTCCTCGTTTTCAGTCTGACGACCGCCTGTTCCTCCGGTACCGGCGCGGTGTCCTCTTCCCCGTCGTCCGCCGGCGCCGAGGAGTCTTCTTCCGATTCCTCCCCGGCCTCCGGCAGCGCGGATTCGTCGGCCTCCTCCGCGGCGGCATCATCGCGAGCCGTGTCTTCCCCCGCTTTTTCGAATACGTCTTCTCCGGCTTCCGGGTCAAAAGCGCCCTCTTCGGAGGAAAAGCCGAAGATCGTCAAGGTCACGATTCCGGAAGGATTTACCCTTCCCCAGGTCGCGGCACGGCTGGAAGCAAACGGGGTCTGCGGCAGCAAGGACTTTATCAGCACGGCACAGGCCTATGACTTCAGCTATTATTCCCTCGTTGAAAAGATCGGGAGCAGTCCGAACCGCTGCTATCGGCTGGAGGGCTATCTGTACCCGGACACCTACGAGTTTTACGTCGGAATGAAGCCGCAGGACGCCGTCGGAAAATTCCTGCGCAACGCGGAGCAGCAGATCGGCGACAAATACTCCTATTCCGGCATGACGACCGACCAGCTCGTCACGCTTGCCTCCATCATCGAACGGGAAGCCGACGACCCGGACAATATGAGAAAGGTGTCGTCCGTGTTCCATAACCGGCTGAAAACCGGCATGATCCTCCAGGCGGATTCCACACGGGATTACTGCAACCTGTATCTGGTTCCGCAGTTTGGAGACAAATATAACAAATACTATAATACATACCCCAACCGCAGCCCGGGCCTTCCGGCCGGGCCGATCTCCAATCCGGGCGCGGACGCCCTTTACGCCGCGGCTCACCCTGCGGACACGGATTACCTGTATTTCGCGACCGGGACCGACCATAACTATTATTACGGCGCAACCCAGCAGGACCGTGACACGCTCATGGCAAATGCGGGAGTGACTCCCCTTTATGCGGACTGACCCGAACACAGGCCGTCCTCTCCACTTTGAATTCAAATCATCTTTTCACAGGACGGAGTGAAGTTATCTCATGCCTTTCACAACAGACGCACACAAACAATTCGAGAAAATGACACAAACACCGGTTCCCCGTCTGATTTGCTCCCTCGCGGGTCCGACGATGGTCAGCATGCTGATTTCGGCCGCTTACAACCTTGCGGACACGTACTTTGTCAGTAAGCTCGGCACCAGCGCGACCGGAGCCGTCGGCGTCGTCTTTTCGCTGATGGCGATTATTCAGGCGGTCGGGTTTATGCTGGGCATGGGCTCCGGCGGGGTAATCTCCCGCTATCTGGGAGAAAAGCGGAACCCCGAGGCGACCCAGGCCGCTTCCACCGCTTTTTTTACCTCCATCATGGTCGGCTTTGTCATCACGGTCTCCGGGCTGATTTTCAGCGACCAGCTGATGCGCTTTCTCGGCGCTACGGATACCATCCTCCCCTACGCTCAAAGCTACGCCCAGTATATTCTTTACGGCGCCCCGATTATGGGCGCGACCTTCGTCATGAACAACGACCTGCGCGCGGAGGGCAAGGCGTTTTTCTCCATGGTCGGGATTTCCATCGGATGCATTCTGAACGTGATTCTGGACCCGCTGATGATATTTACGTTCCATCTCGGGATAGCGGGCGCCGCGATTGCAACCGTGATCGGTCAATGCGTCAGCTTTGTCATCCTGATTTTCAACTACATCCGCCGCAAAACAATTGTCGGAATCAGCTTCAAGCATTTTTCATACAAATGGAGTATGCATTCCGAAATTCTGAAAACCGGCATGCCCTCCTTTTTCCGTCAGGGGCTCGCC
Organism: Caproicibacter fermentans; assembly: GCF_014303955.1. NCBI lineage: Bacteria > Bacillati > Bacillota > Clostridia > Eubacteriales > Acutalibacteraceae > Caproicibacter > Caproicibacter fermentans. The sequence goes on from NZ_CP060286.1 coordinate 1,830,020, forward strand.
AGCATCGCGACCATCGCGCTGAATGTTTCCGCCAGGGTATACGGCGACGCCGCCGTCGCGGCCATGTCGATTGTCGGGCGCGCCTTCTTCTTTCTGCTTGCCGCTCTGCTCGGCTTCGGTCAGGGCTTTCAGCCTGTGGCGGGGTATAACTACGGCGCCAAATGCTACTCCCGCCTGAAACAGGCGTTCTGGTTCTGTGTGAAGGTCGGATTCTTCGGCCTTCTGATTCTGTGCTCGCTCTCCTTTGTCTTCGCCCCGCAGATCATGATGCTCTTCCGCCGGGACGACCCGCAGGTCATTGCGATCGGCACGCTCGCGTTCCGGGCACAGTGCGCCATTATGCCGCTGCAGACCTTTGTGGTGATTTCAAATATGCTGTTTCAGTCCATTGGGAAACCGAAACAGGCGACCTGGCTGGCCGTTCTGCGGCAGGGGCTCTGTTTTCTGCCGGCAATTCTGATTTTGCCCCGGTTCCTCGGGCTTCTGGGCGTTCAGATCAGCCAGCCCGTCGCGGACTGCTTCACCTTCCTCATCGCGCTGTTCATCACGCTTCCGTTCCTGCGCAGGCTGAACGGATTCATCCGAAGCGGTGAAAGCCGCGAAGCGGACGCGGGTTTCGTCGCGGAACCCTTGGAATCGACAAATACAGACCGGGAAGAACCATAAGGCTCCGTCAGCCGGGTATGACGGAAAATGAAGGAGGGATCGCCGTGTCTCTGAATCAATCCGATTTGCTGTTTCTCCGCCGCTCGCTTCCGTTCTGGGGCCGTCTGTCGGAACGGGAAAGAAAGCTGGTCGAGTCCTCCGCGGCGCTGCGCGTCCACCCGGCCGGCAGCAGCCTGCACAACGGCGCGGCCGACTGTACCGGCCTGTTCGTCGTAAAAAGCGGTCAGGTGCGGACTTTCATTCTCTCGGACACGGGACGGGAAATTACTTTATTCCGCCTGTTCGAGCGCGACATCTGCATTTTTTCCGCATCCTGCATGCTCAAAAACATCCGGTTCGACGTCTTCATCGAAGCCGTCGAGAACAGCGAAACCATCCTGGTCCCCACCGCCGTTTACAACGACCTGAACCAGAGCTCCCTTGCCGTGTCGGATTATACAAACCAGCTGCTTTCCTCGCGTTTTTCAGACGTGGTCTGGCTGCTGGAGCAGATTCTGTTCATGAGCTTCGACCGGCGGCTGGCCCTGTTTCTTCTGGAGGAATCCGCGATCAACGGCGGGGACCGCCTGCCGACGACGCATGAGGAGATCGCCAAAAACATGGGAACCGCGCGCGAAGTCGTCACACGGATGCTCCGCTATTTCCATTCCGAGGGGCTGGTGGCGCTCTCCCGGGGAGAAATCCGGATTCTGGACAGAAAAAAGCTGGAAGCGCTTTCCGCGCAGGCTCACGGTTCGCCGTAAAACGGCCCGGATATTTTTGTAAGAAAATAAAAATCCCCCGCCGCGCGGCTCAAAAATCCACGCGGCGGGGAATTCTTCTTTCCGGATGAGAACGGGCGCTCAAATATAAAACATGTAGCTGGAATCCTGCTTCTGCCTTTCCGCTTCGGTCTGAAGATCGAGCAGCGTTATTTTGCCGATGGCCTTTTCAACGGCGCTGTCCAGCACGGAAAAGACGGACGCCTGCATTGCCTTTTCGATGTTTTCCGCTTTCTGCGTCACGGACTCCGCCGTTTTTTCAAACAGAGACTGTTCCAGCGCCAGGAGTATTTCATAAACGGGAATTTCCTGCGGCGGCCTCGACAGCTTGTACCCGCCCTGCGCGCCTTTGATTGCGAGCACCAGGCCCCCGCGTTTCAGAAGTGAAAAAACCTGTTCCAGGTATATTTTGGAAATCCCCAGCCGTTCCGACAGGCTGATAATTGTAATACAGGCGTCGCTCCCGTAGCCCTCCGCCATGCAGACCATTGCGGCCAGGCCGTACCTTCCCTTTGACGAGATTCTCATTCGAGCGCGCTCCTTCTGCAAACTTTCATTATAATTCAAATCAATCATATCGAAACTTTTCTTTTAAGTCAAGTATTCCCCGCTGAAAACATAGTATTTTTCTATTTTTTAATTGCACGGCATTGACAGGGAACGGAAAAGAAATCTATAATAAGTGAAATAAAGTCTGATAATATGAGAATAACAGGGGTGGTACATTTGATCGCGAAAAGCGTTACAGACCTGATCGGGAATACCCCGATGATGGAGCTTTCAAATTATGAGTGCCGGCACGGGCTGAAAGCGGCCGTCCTCGCAAAGCTGGACTACCTGAATCCGGCGGGCAGCGTAAAGGACCGCATTGCGAAATACATGATCGAGGACGCGGAGCGGGCCGGCCTGTTAAAGCCCGGTTCGGTCATCATCGAACCGACCAGCGGCAACGCCGGAATCGGGCTTGCGTCGGTCGCGGCCTCCAAAGGATACCGCGTCATTCTGACCATGCCGGAAACCATGAGCATCGAGCGCAGGAAGCTGCTGGGAGCCTACGGCGCCGAAGTGGTCCTGACGGATGGAAGCCTAGGGATGCAGGGCGCCATCGACAAAGCTGCCGAACTCCGGGAAAAAACGCCGGATTCGTACCTTCCCGGCCAGTTCTCCAATCCCTCCAACCCGCGCGCGCACCGTGAAACAACGGGGCCGGAAATCTGGAAGGACACGGAGGGCGGCGTAGACATCTTCATTGCCGGAGTCGGAACGGGCGGAACGATTACCGGAGTCGCGCAGTACCTGAAGGAAAAAAAGCCGGAGGTACGGATTGTGGCGGTGGAGCCCGCCGAGTCCGCGGTTCTCTCCGGCAAAAAACCGGGGCCGCACAAGCTGCAGGGCCTTGGCGCCGGGTTCGTTCCGGAAACGCTCGACAAAAACCTTCTGGATGAAATCATCCCGGTGGAGGACGAGGACGCCTACCGCACCGGACGGGAACTCGCCCGTTGGGAAGGAATTCTGACCGGCATTTCGTCCGGAGCCGCTGTCTGGGCGGCAAACCTGCTCGCCCGGCGCCCTGAAAACCAGGGAAAGCGGATTGTCGCTCTTCTGCCGGACACCGGGGAACGCTATCTCTCCACGCCGTTTTATCTTGACTGAACCGGAGGAACCCATGCTGGATCAATTCTCACGCTCTCAGCTTCTTCTGGGGAGCGAAGCCATGAAAAAAATTAAAGGCTCGGCGGTTGCCGTATTCGGCATCGGCGGGGTCGGGTCCTATGCCGTCGAGGCCCTTGCCCGGGCCGGAATCGGAAGCCTCGCGCTGTTCGACGACGACCGCGTCTGCCTGACAAACCTGAACCGGCAGATTCACGCCACCCGCAAAACCATCGGGACCTCAAAAGTGGAAGCCATGCGCGACCGCATTCTGGAAATTAACCCTGCCTGCGGGGTGGAGCTTCACCAGTGCTTTTACACCCCGGAAAACGCCGGGGAATTCGACCTTTCCGCATACGACTATATCATCGACGCGGTGGACACCGTCACCGCTAAGCTGGAACTGATTCAGCGCGCGAAACAGGCCGGCGTTCCGGTCATCAGCTGCATGGGCGCCGGCAACAAGCTGGACCCGACCCGCTTCGAGGTCGCTGACATTTATGAAACCAGCGTCTGCCCGCTCGCGCGGGTGATGCGCCGGGAGCTGAAAGCGCTCGGGGTAAAATCCCTGAAAGTCGTCTACTCGAAGGAGCCGCCGCTTCAGCCGATCGACGACAGCGAAATCAGCTGCCGGGATCACTGTGTCTGCCCGCCGGGCACGCAGAGAAAATGCACCGCGCGCCGGGCGATTCCGGGCAGCGTTCCGTTTGTCCCCCCGGTCGCCGGGATGATCCTCGCCGGGGAAGTCCTCAAGGACATCGCAGGGATTGGAAAACCCGAATAGCCGTCGTCGTTTATGAGCCGTCCGCCGTCGGCTTGACCGCAAGAAAAATCTCACCGGCCGCGCCTTCTTTTGCTAATACTGCACACCTCTCGTCGGCCGCATCCTTTTTGGGGTCGACTAGCTCTACCACCTCGCCGTCCGCACACGTTTTTTTAATGGCTACCCACATCTCGATCCCGCCGACCGTGCCCTCCCGGGTGGAATCCGACGTGATCTTGCCGATATACTCCGACGTCTCCTGAGTCTTGCCGACTGTGCCCGCCCGTGCGGAATCCGACCCGCCTCCTCTGTTTTGATCGACAGAGAACGCCATCCCCGCACATAAGGTTCCGACGAGGGCCATGCAGAGAATCCCGATTCCGGCTTTCTTCTTTTCCGCATCCATAATGGAGCGTATTCTTTTTTTCATACTTCTTTTCCCTCCATAAAATTGAGTTGAAAACGCCGTTTGCAGTTTTACAGGGCACCGGATTGCTTGCAGAATAACTGTGCTGTAACACCGCCTGACTTCAAGACCGCTTCCTTTCACCACCTCCGCGTCGCACGACAGCTCGCACTGCGCCGCAACGGCCCCCGCCATCAAATAGATCACAGGATTATACCAGTGAATCGCTGTTGCAAGAATCACCAGACTCTTGTACCATAGATCTTTCCGGCTAAAGTGAACAAGCTCGTGCCTGAAAATGTACGGCAGTTCCTGGGATGAGAAGTCGGGCCGCGGCAGTAAAACGACAGGATTTATGAAACCGATGATCATCGGACTGGAAACGCAGGAACAGATTCGCAGTCCCACCGGCCGCTTGATCCCCATCTCCCTCGCAATGCGGTTCAGCGTTTCATTCTCCTGCTGTCGATCCGCCCGTTCGGACCATCGTTTTACCAGCCTGATGAAGCGGGCGTGCCTCAGCCCGTGATAAAGCAGGAACACAAGGATGCCCGTAATCCACAGGGCCCCGATCAGCTGAGCCAGCGGGATCGCCGAACCCACCTGACTTGCCGACGCGGCTTTTGGGCCGATTCCGCTGTTCTCTGGAAAAATCTGTTGAACGGCCGAAGGAATCGGAGTCAGCCGAACCAGCGCGGTGCGAAAACGGAACCGGAATGGTATAATCAGGCCCGCAACAGGCACCAGCCATGTGTAATAAATCCACTTGGCAGCATACCTTTTCGACAGCAGAGGGGCCAGAGCGAGTAAGGCCAGAACAAGCGCCGACATGGTGACGGAACATTCAAACCATATGATAAACAGATTCCACATCTCATGTTCTCCGTTCCTTCACCCACTTCATCAGCTGATCAATGTCGCCGTCACTAAGCTGTTTTCCATCGTACAGGGTATTGACAAAACTGAGGAAAGAGTTTCCGTGATACTGCTTCATGAAATTTCCCGTTTCAAATTCCAGGTATTTTTCTTTGGCGATCAGAGGAAAATAGGTACGCTCCTTGCCGTTCTTTTCAGTCCTCAAAAAACCCTTTGCCACCAGACGGCTCATCAGGGAAATCACGGTGGGAGCTTTCCATTTTCGCCTGTTGCCCAGTTCTTCCATGACCGTCACGGTCATGATGGGCGGCTCGTTTGCCCAAACCACTTTCATGATTTCAAATTCCGCGTCGGGCAGCTTTTTCAGCTGATCCATTGAAAGCATCTCCTTTTAGGCATTTGTCTATAACCAATATTATACAATTGTAAAAAATAAAAGTCAATCACAATTTTTCGATATGTGAAATGAAATTGCCGGGCCTTTCATTTTTACGAAATTCCGTGCTATAATGATTCTAAACATCGACAGGGAGGATTGAATTTATGAATGCAAGATTTTTGCACACCAATTTCACCGTACTGAATCTGGAGAAAAGCCTTGATTTTTACAGCCGCGCGCTCGGCCTGAAAGAAGTGAGCCGGAAAAACGCCTCGGACGGTTCGTTTATCATCGTCTTTCTGGGCGACGGTCAGACCGACTACAATCTGGAGCTGACCTGGTACCGCGACCGCAGGGAGCCCTACAACCTCGGCGACAATGAAATCCACCTTGCCGTCAGGGTTCCGGACAAAAAAGCCGCTTACGCCCTTCATCAGGAAATGGGCTGCATCTGCTACGAAAACCACGACATGGACCTTTATTTTATCGCCGACCCGGACGGATACTGGATCGAGATTCTGGACTGATCCGATGAAACTGCTTCATCTTTCCGACCTTCACATCGGCAAACGCGTCTGCGAGTTCAGCATGCTGGACGACCAGCGTTTTATTCTGGAACAGATTGTGGGAATTGCGGGGGACGTAAAGCCGGACGCCGTCCTCATTGCGGGCGACCTCTACGACCGGAGCATTCCGGTCGGGGAGGCCGTCACGCTGCTGGACGACTTCCTGACCGAGCTGGCCGGGCGCGGAATCCCGGTCTTCGCCATCAGCGGAAACCACGATTCGCCGGAGCGGCTCGATTTCGGCAGCCGCATTATGCGAGAACACCGCGTTACCATCGCGGGCACGTTTCAGGGGACCGTCCCCCGTGCCGTTCTTTCCGATTCCTTCGGCGACGTACATATCTATCTTCTGCCGTTTTTGCGCCCGGCCGCCGCGCAGCCTTTCTTCGGCGCGGAAAAAACGGGCAGCTACGACGGCGCGGTTCGCGCGGCGATTGAAACGGCGGCTCTTTGTCCCGACAAACGGAACATTCTCGTCGCCCATCAGTTTGTCATCAGCGGTTCCAGCGAGCCGCTCCGCTGCGACAGCGAGACAGTTTCCGTCGGAGGCCTCGACAGCGTGGACGTTTCCGCCTTTGACGGATTCGATTACGTCGCGCTCGGCCACCTGCACGGTCCCCAGAAGATCGGACGGGATTCCGTGCGCTACGCGGGTTCGCCGCTGAAATATTCGTTTTCGGAGGCACGGCAGAAAAAGAGCGTGACCGTGATCGAGCTGGGGGAAAAAGGAAAGCTGGAGCTGACCCAAATCCCCTTAAAGCCGCTGCGCGACATGCGGGAAATCCGGGGCCCGATCGCCGAGCTGACCGCCCCGGAGACCGTCGCGGGCGCAAACCCGGAGGATTATATCCGCGCGGTTCTGACCGATGAAGACGAAATCGCGGACCCGGCCGGAAAGCTGCGCGCCGTCTACCCCAACCTGATGCGAATTGATTTTGAAAACAGGAGGATGAACGCCGAAAACTCCGGAACAGCTGCGGCGGGGGACCCTTCCCGCAGAACGCCGATGCAGCTGTTCGAGGAATTTTACCGGGACCGCAGCGGATCGCCGATGAACGAACGGGAGCGTGAAATGATCGGCAAAATCATAGAAGAAGCCGGGGAGGAAACCGTATGAAGCCGCTGGACCTTGTCGTCAGCGCGTTCGGCCCCTATGCCGGGCGTGTGGAAGTTCCGCTGCGGGAGTTTGGCTCCGGCGGATTATTTCTGATCTGCGGGGATACCGGCGCGGGCAAGACCACGATTTTCGACGCGATTTCGTTCGCCCTGTTCGGCGACGTCAGCGGTTCCACCCGCACCGTGGACACGCTTCGCAGCAATTTTGCCTCGCCGGAAACCAAGACCTTTGTGGAGCTGACCTTTTCCCATGCGGGGAAGGAATACAAAATTCTCAGAAATCCCCGTTACCTCCGCCCCAAAAAGAACGGCGCCGGGGAAACGGCGGAAAACGCGGACGCCGTTCTCACCTTGCCGGACGGCTCCGTCCGGACGGGCAGTTCCCATGTCACGCGGGAAGTGATCCGCCTGCTCGGCATCGACCACCGGCAGTTCAAGCAGTTGGCCATGATCGCGCAGGGGGAATTTCTGGACCTGCTCCTCGCCGAAAGCAGCGAGCGGGCGGAAATCTTCCGCCGCGTGTTTTCCACCGATCTGTTCCGCCGCATGGAAGAACTGTTGAAACAGCGGGAGCTGGAGCTGAGACACGGCTGGGAGGACGGAGCGCGCGGCATTCTGCAGGACGCCGCGCTAATCCGCCCCGAAGAAGACGGCCCGCTTCGCGAGGCCCTCTCCTCCTGCCTTGGCGACAAAGACGTCAACCTGATTCCCCGGGTTCTGGAGCTTCTCCGCGCAGAAAACCGGGAGAACAGCCTGAAGCGAAAAGCCGCCGAAAGCGACCTCGCGGCGGCAAGAGAGAAAACCTCCGGCCTGATTGCCGCCCTCGCCGCCGCGCGGCAGACCGCGCAGACGTTCACCGCGCTGGAATCGGCGCAAAAGCACCGGGCGGAATTACTGGAGCAGCGTGAGGAAACGGAGCGGCAGGCAAAGCTTCTCCGCGCCGCGGAGCTGGCCGAATCCCGCGTCACCCCCGCGCGGCTGTCTTTTCTTCGGGAAAAGAACGCCGTGCACACTCTGGAAGAGGAAATTGCGTCGCTTGCAAAAAAGGTCGCCGAGGCGGACGGCGCTCTTGCCGGACTGAGCGCGGCTGCGGAAGCAACACGGGCAAAAGAGCCCGAACGCGAACGGCTCGCGGGCAGAATCGCAACCCTCACCGCCGCGCTGCCGGGCTACCAAAAAGCGAAAACTCTGGAACGGCAGGCCGCGGATCTGGAACGTTCCCGTGAAGAGCAGGACAAACTGCTGGAGCATCTGGAGCAAAAGAAGAAAGCCCTCGCGTCGCAGCGCGACCGGCTGCGGGCGGAGCTCGAAACGCTCGCGGACGCCGAAACAGAACGCCTCGCCGCCAAAACGGAGGAAGAAGCATCCCGCAAAACCTGCGAAGTTCTTTCCGGCATTCTGGACTCCGTCGGAAAAATCCGGACGCTGATCGACGGGTACCGGTCGATGCGTTCCGGGTATCTGAAAGAGGAATCCGGCTATCGGGAGGCAAACGCCGCCTACGATCTGGCGGAACAGGCTTTCCTGCGGCAGCAGGCCGGAATTCTTGCGTCCGCCTTGAAAGACGGCGATCCCTGCCCTGTCTGCGGCTCGCTCAGCCACCCGCGCCCCGCGGCGGCTGACGCGTCGGCCGTGTCGGAAGACGAGCTGCGAAGACTGAAAGCGGAGCGCGACCGTCTGCACGGCGCGCTGGAAAGTTCCGGTCTCAGGCTGAAAGCCGCGGAAACACGGATTCTGTCCGACCGGGAAAACCTTCGGAAGGCCGTCGACGATCTTCTTGGCGGCGTCACGGGGGACGAAAACGTGCAGGCTCTGGAACGCCGGGCGCGCGAGGCCGGTTCGCAGGCCGAACAGACTCGGAGGCGCGCGCTGGAAAACCTGAAAGCCCAGGAACAGCGGTGCGGAAGAAAAGCGGAATGCTCCGCGCAGCTGCGCCGGGCTGAGGAAAGTCTGGAAGCTGCCGGCCTCGAACTGGAAACACGGCGCGAAGCAAAAAACACCCTGACGGCGTCGCTGGAAGCAAAACGGGCCGAAGCCTTTTCCGCACAAGCCTCTCTCCCTTTCCCGACGGAGGAGGAGGCACGGCGAAGCCTGAAGGAACTGAGCGGCAGGCTCGACGAAATGAAGCAGGCGCTTCAAAAATCGGAAAGCGCCTACCGTTCCTGCCTCAGTGACCGGGACGGAGCGGCAGCGGTCCTTTCCGACAACCGCAGAAAGCTGGAAACCGCCCGCAGGCAGGCGGAGGAGCTGGAACAGGAATACCGGCTCCGTCTGACCGAATCCGGATTCCACACGGAAGAAGAATACCTTGGCTGCGTTCTTCCCGCCGAGCGGATGGAGGCGCTGCGCCGGCATCAGTCGGACTATCGGGACGACTGGATCCGGACGGAGGACGCCGTCCGCCGTCTCACGGAAGAAACCGCCGGAAAAACGCCCGCCGACTTGACCGCGCTGGAGCGGGAACTCGCCGAGGAGCAGGACAGTCAGCTGTCAAGGGAAAATACTTTCCACACGTTTTCCGCCCGGCTGCAGCAGAACCGCGGGGTTGAAGAGCGAATTGCGGAAGCGCTGAAAAGCCGAATGGAGCTGGAAGAGCAGTACGCCTGCGTGCGAGGCCTTTCCAGAACCGCCAACGGAGAGCAGAGCGGAAAACAGAAGCTCGACTTTGAGCAGTATGTTCAGGCGGCGTATTTTACCCGTGTTCTGGAGCAGGCAAACCAGCGGCTTTCCGGAATGACAAACGGCAGGTATGTTCTGCTCCGCCGCCAAAATTCCTCCGATCTGCGCTCCCGCTCCGGGCTGGAGATCGATGTGCTGGACAACTACAACGGCAAAACGAGGGACGTCCGCTCTTTGTCCGGCGGGGAATCCTTCAAGGCGTCGCTTTCGCTCGCGCTCGGACTGTCCGACGTCGTCCAAAGCTTCGCGGGAGGCGTCCGAATTGAAACCATGTTTATTGACGAAGGGTTCGGTTCTCTGGACGAGGAATCCCGCCAACAGGCAATTGCAACCCTGGCCGGTCTCGCGGAAGGAAACCGGCTGGTCGGCATTATCTCTCATGTCGCGGAACTCCGGGAACAAATCGACCGTCAAATTGTTATACAAAAAGGAGTAAACGGAAGTAAAATACGGATCGTTAAATAATCCTGCCGATTGCAAAAGAATTCCGGGGAAGGGCAGCACATTCCATGCAATTCTGACGTTTCGTCCTGATTCCCAACATAACCGGTCGAATTCTAATACAAAATGTAGTTTTTTATAATATATACAGCAAGTTAGCTGTTGCAAAGCTCACGCAAAACACCGCGAAAAAGAAAAAAGGCCCTGGTCCCGAGCAGATCGGAACCGGACCTCTTTTTTCAGGAAAGAATCAGTAAAAGCAATCCACAAGGATCGGAAAAAGCGGCATCGTCAGCGCGGAAAAGAGCGTTGTCAGCGCCACCGCTTTGGAGCCCAGCCTCGTGTCGCCGCCGAACTGCGCCGCGAACATCACCGAATTGGCGGCGGACGGCGCGGAGGAAAGAATCAGCAGCGTGGTAAAAATCGTCCGGTCAACATGCAGAGGCAGCAGAATGAGAAAGCAGAGAACGGGAACCACCAGCAGCCGGATCAGCGAAAGATGGTACAGATCGGTATCGGCGAAAAGCTCTTTCAGAGGAATCTCCGAAATATAGACCCCGACCACCAGCATGGCAAGCGGCGTATTCAGGTCTGAAAAATATTCCATCGGGGACAGAATCACTTCCGGCAGGCGGACCGACAGCACAAAAAGGACAAGGCCGATTGCAAGTCCGATGATTCCCGGATTCAGAATCGCCTTTTTATAATCGATGCCCGGCTCTTTCTTCATGCACGATACGCCGTGCGTCCAGACGAACAGATTGAACGCGGCGATAAACATGGAGGCGTACGCGACCCCCTGTCCGCCGAGAACCGCGTTTACCAGCGGGAGCCCCATAAAGCCGCAGTTGGAATAGGAGGCCGCGAAACGAAGAATTCTTCGGCGTTCCGACGGATGCTTTCGGTACAGCAGAAAACTGACTCCGATACTGACCGCAATACAGATGACGGACAGCGCGCCGGAAAGAAAGATGCTGCCCACGCTGACTTTTCCGATCATGCTCTGCAGGGAAGCAACCACCAGGCACGGGGTAACAATCCAAAAAAGGACGGCGGTCATCTCCTTTGCTCCGCCGTCAGAAATCAGATTCAGTTTTCCACAGAAATAACCTGCGGCCACCATGAAAAAAAGAACGGCCACTTTCAGCAAAACACTGAGAAATAACGATAACATTTTCCATCTCCCTGCTGTTTTCAGGCTGTGTTCCAGCAAGGGTCGAAAGTAGCCGGATTACCTGTTTTGATAAGGTTCTAAGTAAGTATAAAGCGCCTTTTCGTGCATGTCAAGAGACCGGCTGCTGCAAATTTCTTATCAATATTTCATATTAGAATTAATTCGAGATACGGATCTGTTATGATATGGTAAATCGTAAAAATTATCCACCCATGATAAAGGGGAGTAGCTGAATTTCGGAAGGTCAACAACCGTTGCGAATGCTTCTGGCCTCCGATCCAAATTATTTTGGAAAGCAAGACCTTTACCGGAAAGTTCGATTTCCGGCAGAGGTCTTTTTCTATGCCGGATCTTGAAAATTTGAAAGGAGACAGCGGAAATTGTTACAGAAACGGGACACGATAAGAACAGAATCCGCGCGAAAGGGGGAATCGCCCATAAACGATTATCTGAAAGATTCCGGCGCCGTGATGAACGAGCTTGGCAGCCGCCGCGACGGCCTTACGCCGGAAGAGGCGGAACGCCGTCTGGAAGAGCGAGGGCCAAACCGTCTGAAAGACGCTGAAAAAAAATCCATGCTGGTCCGTCTGAAGGAGCAGCTTCTGAACCCGATGATTCTGATTCTGCTTGCCGCCGCGCTCATCTCAGGCCTGCTGGGGGAAGCCGCGGACGCCTCCGTCATTTTATTCGTGGTTGTGCTCAACTCGATTCTCGGGATTGTGCAGGAAAGCAAATCGGAAAAGGCGATTGAGGCACTTCAAAGCATGACCGCTTCCCGCGCCAGGGTCAGGCGCGGCGGAGAGGTTCTATCGGTCCCCTCCGCCGAACTGGTAACGGGAGATATCGTACTGCTGGAAGCGGGCGACGCCGTGCCGGCGGACCTGCGTATCCTGGAATCGGCCTCCCTGAAAATCGAGGAAGCCGCGCTGACCGGGGAATCCGTCCCCGTGGACAAAAGCCCGGACGCGCTTGACGCGCCGGAGGGCGGCGTCCCGCTCGGCGACCGCAAAAACATGGCTTATCTGGGCGGCAGCGCCGTGTACGGACGCGGGACCGGCGTCGTCACCGCGACCGGCATGGAAACGGAAATGGGAAAGATCGCGGATACCCTCGCGAAAGCAAAGGATGAGGAAACCCCGCTTCAGCAGAGGCTGAATCAGCTGAGCCGCCTGCTGAGCCTGGGCGTGCTGGGCATCTGCGCGTTCATCTTCGCTTTCAGCCTGTTCACCAGCCACAATTACAGCACACAATCCGTTCTGAACTCTTTCCTTCTTGCGGTAAGCCTTGCCGTCGCCGCCGTTCCGGAGGGCCTGGCCGCCGTGGTGACCATCGTGCTCTCCATCGGCGTTTCCAAAATGTCGGCCCGCAGCGCTATTATCCGAAAATTAACCGCTGTGGAAACCCTTGGCTGCACACAGGTGATCTGCACGGACAAAACCGGCACGCTGACGCAGAACCGGATGACGGTTGTGGACTCGTTCGGCGACCTTCCGCTTCTTGTCAGGGCTTTCGCCCTTTGCAGCGATTCCCGGCTGAATTCGCAGACCGGAGAAATCGTAGGCGAGCCGACGGAAAACGCGCTGGTTGCATTTGCGCGGAAGGAAGGGCTCGACAAGAACACTCTGGACTCCGAATTTCCACGCCTCGGCGAGGCCCCGTTCGACTCAATGCGGAAGATGATGACCACCCTGCACGGCCTGCCTGACGGCAGCGTGGTTCAATATACCAAGGGCGCTCCGGATGAAATTCTGAAACGCTGCGACAGCGTATTGTCGGACGGCGCCGTCGTTCCGATGTCGGAAGAGTTGCGGCGGAAGATCATCGGCTCCAATCGGGAAATGGCAAACCGGGCGCTTCGCGTCCTCGCCGCCGCCCAAAAAAAGCTCCCCGCCCTGCCGGATGATCTTTCCCCCGAAAAGCTGGAATCCGGCCTGACGTTCCTGGGTCTTGCCGGCATGATCGACCCCGTGCGGGAGGAGGCGGCCGAAGCCGTGCGCGAGTGCCGGCGGGCCGGAATCCGCCCGGTCATGATCACGGGGGACCATCGCGACACCGCCGCGGCGATCGCTGCCCAGATCGGCATTGCGGAACCCGGCGATCCCGTGATGACCGGAAGCGAGCTGGACCGTTTGACAGACGAGGAATTAAAGGAAGCCGTCCTCCGCTGCGGAGCCTACGCAAGAGTTCAGCCGGAGCATAAAGTACGAATTGTACGCGCCCTGAAAGACCTTGGGCTGGTCACCGCCATGACCGGGGACGGCGTAAACGATGCGCCCGCCCTGAAAACCGCGGACATCGGCGTCGGAATGGGAATTACGGGAACGGATGTGACCAAGAACGCGGCGGATATGGTGCTGGCGGACGACAACTTCGCCACGATCGTTTACGCCGTGCGGGAAGGCCGCAGAATCTACGACAACATATTGAAAACCGTCCAGTTTCTGCTGTCTTCGAACCTCAGCGAGGTTATCTCCATCTTTGCCGCAACGCTGCTCGGCTTCTCGCTGTTCCGGCCCATTCACATTCTGTGGATCAACCTGATCACAGACAGCCTGCCCGCCGTCGCACTGGGGACGGAACGCGCGGAGCACGGGATTATGAACCGTCCGCCGCGCGGAAAAAGTGAAAGCCTGTTCGCGAACGGACTTGGAGCCGACGTGCTCTATCAGGGCGCCACGGTCGCCGTTTTGACCCTTGCATCTTACTGGGCCGGCAGCGGAAGCGGGCCGGACACAGGAACCACCATGGCTTTTGTGACGCTGTCGATGTGCGAAATTTTCCATTCCTTTAATCTGCGTTCCCGCAGGGGCTCCGTTTTCCTCCTGCACGGACAGAATCTGATTCTGCTTGGAACCATGCTCCTGTCGCTGCTGCTGACCTTTGCGATGGTGGAGCTGCCGTTCCTTTCCCTGGCCTTTTCGCTCATATCCCTGACTCCGCGCCAATACCTGATTTCCATCGGAATCGCCCTGCTGATTCTGCCGGTTGTGGAAGCGGTCAAAGCAGTCCAGCGCCGCATGAGCCGCTGAAAGCTATTCTCTGCTTTCGGGTTGTGGTATAATAGGGGAAAAACGGAGGAACGATCGATGAGCATAGAAATCCGATATTTGTACCACAGCGGCTTCTCCCTGGAAACCGCCCGCCATTTTTTGATCTTTGACTATTATCTCGATACTCCCAAAGGCTGCGGGCTGTCAAAAGGTGTGATTGACCCGGAGGAAATCCGTGAGAAAAACGTCGTCGTGTTTTCCTCCCACAGTCACCCGGACCATTACAGCCCCAGGGTTTTCAGCTGGCGCAAAACCGTCAAACAAATTCGCTACGTCGTCGCTGATGAGATCCGCCCGCCCGAGGACGCCGTGAAAATCGCCCCCGGCCAAACCGTAGACCTTGGCGACCTGACCGTACATGCGCTGGAATCGACGGATCTGGGCGTCGCGTTTCTGGTTCGGGTTGACGGGCTGAATCTCTACCACGCGGGCGACCTGAACTGGTGGCACTGGGATGGGGAGCCCGAGGAAGACAACGAAGAAATGGGACGTCGCTTTCGGGAACAGATCGACACGCTGCGCGGTGAGAAAATCGACGTTGCGTTTCTTCCCGTCGACCCGCGGCAAAAAGAAAACGCCCTGCTCGGCCTGAGCTATTTTATGAAAACCGTTGGCGCCCGGGCCGTTGTTCCCATGCACTCGTTCGGCGACACGGAATTTTACGACTCCCTGAAAACCGATCCGGCGCTGAAGCCCTGGCTGAACAACATCCTGTTCTACCGCAGCCGCGGCGAAATTCTGACGATCGATTAATATAGAAGCCTTCCCTCGGAAAAATGGGACACGCCGCTGAAAAATCGCGCGAAAACTCCCGGCCGCAAAGCCGAAAAAGTCTTTGGCCGAAATTTACAGGTGCGGCCAGCCGGTTGATTTTATGCAATAGCAGGTTAAGGCCCCGCCGAACGGCGGGGCCTTTTTTCAGGTATTAGAACGGTTCAATCTTTCAGCTTCAGCTGATTCAGCGCGGCTTTCAGCTGCTGCGCAAGACGGTTAAGCTCCTGACTGGTGGCGGCGCTCTGCTCGGCGGTCGCGGAATTCGACTGTACCACGGTGGAGATCTGTTCCGCGCCCAGATTCATCTGGCTGATGGCCTTTGCCTGCTCCTGCGAGGATTGGGAAATGGACCCAAACAGGGTCGCCATCGATTCGACGCCGCCGACAATCTCGTTCAGGGAAGCAGCCGTCTCGTCGGCGATCTTTCTTCCTTCCTCCACTGCGCCGATGGAATCCTGAATCAGCGCGGAAGTATTTTTCGCGGCCTGCGAGCTCTTTCCGGCCAGATTGCGGACTTCATCCGCCACAACCGAAAAGCCCTTGCCCGCTTCGCCGGCTCTCGCGGCCTCAACCGCCGCATTCAGGGCCAGAATATTGGTCTGGAACGCAATATCTTCAATCGTTTTTATAATTTTTTCAATTTTTGAAGAAGATTCCTCTATTTTTGTCATTGCGGCAATCATATTTTTCATCTGCTCGCTGCCACGCGTAACCTGTTCCATCGCATTTTCGGCAATCGTATCGGCCTTTTTCACATACTGCGAGCTCTCGTCCACCTTCCGGGTAATTTCTCTCATGGAAGCCGCAAGCTGTTCGACGGTCCCCGCCTGCTCGGTCGCGCCCTGGGCAAGCGCCTGCGAGCCTTCCGCCACCTGCTGCGAGCCTCCCGCTACCTGATCGGCCATTTCGCTGATGTCGCCGAACATGGCATTCATCGAATTGAGAATGGAATTCAGCGCGTCCCTGATGGCTATGAAATCACCGCGGTACTCCCGCTTTGTGGTCATCGTGAAATCGCCCTCCGCAATGCTCCCAAGCACGGCGGAAATCTCTTCAATATACCCGTTGAGCGACTCCACGGTCGTCCCGAAGGTTTTGGAGAGCGACTCGATTTCATCCTTCGTCCGGACAACCGGAACCTCGGAGTGCAGATCCCCGTCAGCCAGCGTTTCAATTCTCCCGGCGAGCGAAATCACCGGCCTCACGATCGGCAGGGCAATCCTGCTGGAAATCAGGACGGATAAAAGGATAAACACGGCAATCAGGGCGAGCGCGATGTAAATCGCCGTGTACATACCGCCCATCATTTCGGATTTGACGGCAACGACGCCGATGGACCACCCGCTTGTGCCGGAAATCGGCAGATACGACACATAGACCTGCTTTCCTTCAAAGGTTGTCATCTCGCCCCCCGTCTTCCCGGCGGCCATATGCTTGTCGACCTCCGCCATTCCGGAATAGGACGAATCCTTTTTGGCAAGCTCGATATAGTTGACGGATTCGAGTATGTTGTTCAGATTCTTGTCCGCCACGATCTTTCCGTCTCCGTCGACAATAAAGCCGTAGCCGGTCTTTCCGACGGTCACATCGTTGATCAGGCTGTTGAGCGTTCCGACGGAGAGGGAGCACGCAAGGATTTTGATGGAGTTGTCCTCCGGATCGTTGATCGGCATGGCCATCGTCACCATCATACCGTTGTTTTTCTTCGATATGTAGGTGCTGGAAACCGCGGAATGCCCCATCATGGCCTCTTTAAAATAGACCGT
The DNA here is from genome assembly GCF_014303955.1 of Caproicibacter fermentans. Taxonomy (NCBI): domain Bacteria; kingdom Bacillati; phylum Bacillota; class Clostridia; order Eubacteriales; family Acutalibacteraceae; genus Caproicibacter; species Caproicibacter fermentans. Next base: position 1,847,087 of record NZ_CP060286.1, read on the forward strand.
CCCGCTGATATCGTCGCCGCCGAGCGTTTTGCCGGTGCTGTCGGCAAGGTCGACCGCAAAAAAGCCGTGTGCCCGGCTCTGCACCTGCAGCTCGCGCTCGATATCCTCGTTCGACAGGCTCTTGTTAAACAGCGCGCTGTCCTGTGAAATATCGGTGATCGACGTCTGAAATTTATCCAGTGAATTTTTGACAACCTGGCTGTAGGCCCGCGCGTTCGAATCGACTTCGCTCTTCATAAAACTCATGGAATTTTCGTAAATCAGGTACAGCGTGGTTCCGCCGAAAATCACGCAGATGGAAACCGTGATCAGCATAAACCGGAGCAACAGCTTTCGTTTCAGCCCTTCCTGTTTGTGTTTTGTCTGCTTCGCAGCCGATGCTGCCGGATGGGATTTTGCTCGAACTGATTTTCTGCTCTGAAAGAGCGACTGAATGGACGATTTCAAATTCACACTCATCAATTTCTACAACTCCCGGTAAAGATTTATTTCAGGTGCTGAACAATAAGATCCGCGATTTGCTGCAAAGGCGCCTGCTTTACCACGGCGCCGATCTCATAAGCCGCCATCGGCATTCCGTAAACCACACAGGTAGTCTCATCCTGCCCGATGGTGTACGCGCCCGCCTGCCTCATATGCAGGAGGCCCTCGGCTCCGTCCTTCCCCATTCCGGTCAGGAGCACCCCAATCGCTTCACGCCCGGCTGTTTTGGCGGCTGAGTCGAACAGAACTCCCACCGACGGGCAGTGCCCGTTGACGCGCTCCCCCTGAACGCATTTGACATAGTACCCGCCGGCGTCCCTTTTCAGCTGAAGATGGAAGCCGCCCGGCGCAATCAGCGCGCTCCCGGGCTCCACGCGGTCGCCGTCCCTTGCCTCGGCAACGCTGATGCCCGACAGCCCGTTAAGCCTTTGGGCATACATTTTCGTAAAGCCTGAGGGCATGTGCTGAACAATCACGATTCCGGGAAGATCGCCGGGCAGGCGCTTGATGATTTCGGCCGTCGCGTCGGTCCCCCCGGTGGAAGCGCCGATCACGATGACGCGGGACGCCGCTGTTTTCGGGGGCGCCGCCGCCTTTTTGAGAACGCGGCTTTTCCCCGGCGCAGCGGCAATCTTCGCTTTTACGCAGGCCTCGCTGCAAAATGCCTCCCAGCTTTTTTTGTCCGGATTCTTCGAAAGCAGAATCACATCCGCGGCCCCAAGCCTGTGATATTCCGCCGGATCGGTTTCCGGCGGAAAAACGGCGACCACGGGAATTTTCATCTCTTTGATCAGGGCCCCGGCGCCGCCTCCCCGAAGTCCGGCACCGGCTATCATCACATCGGGTTCGTATGCTTTCAGCAGTGAGGCGGCTTCTGAAAAGCTGCTCACCGTTCTGATTTCGTCAAACGCAGGGTCTTGAGACATCGCGTCACTCAGAACGGACCTGAAAATCAGCGAATCATGGGCTATCAGAACTTTGATCGGTCGAAAGGGCATAGCGCTTATCCTTTCTGATAAATGGAGGGTTCAATATATCGAAACGGCACGGTATCCCGCTGAACGGTCTCGGAATGACCGATCAGCAGATACCCGCCGGGCTTTAAGCTGTCATAAAATTTTTGAATCAATTTGTTCTTGGTTTCCTGCTCAAAGTAGATCATTACATTTCTGCAGAAAATCAGGTCAAACGGCTGCCGGAACGGAAACGCGTCCATGAGGTTCAGGCTGCGGAAAATGACCTCTTTTTTGACTTCCTCGCTCAGAAGATAGACCTGGTCTTCCTGTTTGCGGAAATACCGCTTCTCCCAGCCCGGGGGAAGATTCCGCAGGGAATCCGCGGAATAGATTCCCGTCCGTGCCGCGTCAAGAACCTTGGTGGAGATATCCGTCGCAAGAATCCGGTAATCCCATCCGGAACACGGCCCGAACCATTCCTTCATCACCATGATCGCCGTGTAGGCCTCTTCCCCCGTGGAACAGCCCGCGCTCCAGATCCGCAGGCATTTGTCCGCCCGGTTCTCCGTCAGCTTTGGAAGAATCACTTCTTTCATGAATTCAAAGTGACGCGGCTCCCGCATGAAATAGGTATGATTCGTGGTCAGCCGATTCATCATTGTGTGCAGCTCTTCCGGGTTGCTGCGGATCAGACTGAAATACTCCGTAAAGCTTGAAATGTTTTTCTCCGCCAGCACGGAAAAAAGCCGGGCCTCGATCAATAAACGCTTTTTACTGAGGTTAATGCCGAAATTTCCGCGGATAAAATCGACAAGCTCCTGAAACTCCCGGTCGGTTAAATGAATCATGCTGCCTCCTGTCCGGTGCCTCAGCTGGCATTGTAAAGATTCTGAACATTCAGAATCAGGCTGATGCTGCCGTCCCCGAGGATCGCGCAGCCGTCGATTCCGCTTTTCTTCACTTTGAACTGCGTCAGATAAGCGGGCAGCGGCTTAACCACCACCTGCTGCTCCCCGAGCAGCGCGTCCGCAAACAGGCAGAAAGAATTGTCGTGAGTCCCGACCAGAATCATGATTCCGTCGCCGATACTCTGCACCTTTGTGTCAAGATGGTACGATTTGTGCAGGCGGACGACCGGATAATAACGGTCGCGCACCATAATAATCTCGTGCATATCCGTATCGTACATGATGTTTTCGTCCTTCGCCTTGAAGGACTGAAGAATATTTTTGATGGGGATGGTAAACATCGTGTCTCCCACGGAAATTTTCATGCCGTTGACGATGGCGAGGGTCAAAGGAATCTTAAAGATTACTTTCGTACCCTGGCCCGGTTTGCTCTCGACCGTGACGTCGCCGCCGATTTTTTCCACGTTTTCCTTTACCACGTCCATTCCGACTCCGCGGCCGGAAAACTCCGTGACCACTTCGTTTGTGGAAAATCCGGGCATCAGGATAAACTGATTCACTTCATGATCCGTATATTCGTCTGCAGGTTTATTCAGCAGGCCCTTTTTCTGTGCCTTGCTGAGAACGGCCTGCCGGTCGATGCCTGTGCCGTCGTCGGAAACGGTGATCAGAATTTCACCGCCGGTATTCTGCGCGGAAAGCGTAATCGTGCCGACCTTCGGCTTGGATGTTTTCGCCCTGGCTTCTTTTGATTCGATTCCGTGATCCATCCCGTTGCGGACAAGGTGCATAATAGGGTCGGAGATGCTGTCCACAATCGTCTTGTCCACTTCGGTTTCTTCCCCGACCAGCACCAGCTGAGCCTCTTTGTCGAGCTTTTTGCTCATATCCCTGACAATCCGGTTCATCTTTTGGAACACGGTGGAAACGGGGACCATGCGGATGGACATGACGATCTCCTGAAGCTCGTCGGTCAGCTTGCGAAGCTGGCGCGACGCTTTTGTAAAGTTGTTGTCCAATCCGGCCTGCTGAAGAGCGGGGGTCGAGGTCACCATCGATTCCGTAATGACGATTTCGCCCATCAGGTCCATCAGATTGTCCAGTTTGGAAAGGTTGACGTTGATCAGGCTCTGTTTAACGGGGACATGAGGCTGCTGGGCGGCATTCTGCGGCCGCGAACCGGCGGCGCCGGCTTTCCCGGCGGCGGCCGGACCGGAAACGGAGGATCTCTGCTCCGACGGGGCCTCCCCCAGAACGGAGTAGGTCTTTGTGTATGTAAACGCCTCTACCGCTGAGACCGCGCGGTCGCGCGCCTGCTCCTTGCCGAAGAAAAGGTAAAAACCGTTTTTCTGAATTTCGGAAGCGGTCGATTTGTCGGTTTCAATGTCGTGCGGGCGGTATTCGAACTCCAGGCCGGAATCCTGCAGGCTGTTGACCAGCATAAACGCGCGCAGATTTTCCATCTGGGCTTCCTCGTCGAAAGAAACGCGGATCGCAAAAGGAAACCCGCGCCCCGATTCCTCTTTTATGATTTTCTCTTCATCGCCGGAAACGGCCGGAGCTTCTTTCGGGGCTTCGTTCTGTACCGATGTCTCGGGAACCGCCGCGGCATTGTCGGAAATCTTTTTGAGAAAATCGTTAATTTCCTGCTCCAATGTGCCGATATTGGTTGTAAGGGGCTGTCCTTCCTGAACCTTTTTTACTTCCCCCTTCAGGAAGTCTCCCGAACGGAACATCAGGTCAAACAGGTCTTCCAGATCCTTCTGGCCGATTCCTTTTTCCCTGACGAAAGCGAAGAGGTCTTCCATCTTGTGGGAGATGACCGCCAGACTGTTAAACTGCATCATTGCGGAAGAGCCCTTGATGGTGTGCATGATTCTGAAAATCTCGTTGATATCTTCCTGGTCCAGTTCCTTGTTTTTTTCACTTTCAATCAAAATATCGTCCAGATGCTCCAGCAGATCATTGGTTTCAAACAAATAGACGTCCAGCATGGATTCGTTTCCGCTTTCCATATTGTGTTTCTCTCCCATCCTGTTAGGCAAAACCTGGAAAATACCGGTAATCGGTTACAGATTTCCCCTATTTCTTATTATCTATATCGACCGGTTTCAAATAAAATTAACAGATTTTTCCCCTATTTTATGAAAGAGGTGCTTTTATGCCGGAAAACCTGCGAATTACCGCCCCTGTTCCAAACAGCGACGGAATTCTGAAGCCGAATCCTTCCGCTCAGTCCTCTCAGATTGAGCCCATGGACCCGGCCAGGGTAAACAGGCCCAACACGCAGGATCAGAATACGGATTCGGCATCCCTGAATCTTCTGCTGAGCAGGGATTCCGTATTCGGAAAATTCATTCAGCAGCTCAGGCAGACGCCCGCGCTCTCCGAAACGCTGGGAAAGCTGCTCCTTAATACGGTCCGCCGGCTGGAGACGAGCCCCGATTTCCTGCCTGAAAACTCCGCGCTGAGGGAGCTGGCGTCGTCTCTTGCGGCGGAGCAGGGCGGCCTAATCAACGACCTGATGTTTCAGCAAAAAAACAGCACCCTTTTTTCCGGCCCGCTGTTTCAGCTGCTGAGCCGCATTTCACAGCAGGCCGAGGACCCCCGGCTGGACCTGAGAATCGCCGGGTTTCTGAAAGCGTTTGACGGATTTTCCTCCGCGAAGGAAACAACGGAAGCCATTCTCTCAAACCTGAACGCCATCGGGCGCCGGATTCCGACGAATTACGCAAAGCAGCTGGCTCTGCTTTCCGAAAAGCTGAACACCTCCGACCCCGAAGGCGCTGTGAACGAAAATCTGAATCTGCTGAAAAAGGAGATTCTTCCGTTTCTCTCCGACTATGTTTCAAAAAGCAGCGATTACGGAAAAATGCGGGAAATCCTCTCCCTTCTGCTGCAGAATCTGTCCATTTTGAACGTAAGCTCGCGTGAAAACCTGCAGTCGCAGTTTCAGCAGCTCGCCGCCTACTGCGGCCGCCACACCGCGGAGCCGACCCTCCGCCTGATGCGTTCCTCCTTTTTGCGGACGCGGTTGGGACCGGGGCCGGAAAAGAAAAACCGGAAAACCGATTTTTCCATTCGCTCATTACCCTGCTGTCCCATAGCGGCGAGGGTTCCTCCGGGGCGGACCAGGCGGCGGTCGGCGACATCGGCAGGGCCCTTCTTCTGGACAACAGCGTCTACATGCCGTTTACGCATCTGTTCCTTCCCGCGGTCCTTCAGGGAAGATTCCTTTTTTCGCAGATCTGGATTGAGAAAAGGGACAGAAGCGAAGAGGGGCACGCCGGCCCCGGCGCGGCGGCGCCGCCGACGCGGCTGTACCTGACCTTTGAGATTCAGGACCTGGGAGCCTTCGAAGCGAAGGTTGAGCTGACGGGCAAAAAAATCGACCTCTCCCTTGCCTGCCCCGAAAAGCTGCTTGGGCAAACCGGGACGATCACCTCCTCTCTCGCCCGGATTCTGGACGGAAACGGCTTTTCGTTCGGCGATATCCGGCTGTCGCGCTTTGAAAATCCGCAGATACCGGAGCTGATTCTTCAAAAAACAATGGAAAGGAAGCGGATGGTCGATGTCACAATTTGAAAAACTTCAGAAAGCGGCCGCGCTCAAGTACGACGATTCCTCCGGCGGCGCGCCCGTCGTCGTGGCCTCCGGAATGGGCGGCGCAGCGCGGGAGATCGTCGGAATCGCCGAAAAAAACGGCGTGCCGGTTTTCCGGGACGACTCCCTCGCGACCCTTCTTTCCAGAATGGACGCGGGCGTGCAGATTCCGCCGGAGCTGTACCGGGCGATCGTAGACATCTATGTGTATTTTCTCGGCTTTCACGTTGATTCTTCCGGAAACGTGACGCGGGAGCCCCTAAAAAAGCAGAAGGAGGACGGCGCGGAATAAAATCACAAGAAGTTTTTTATTTTTTCTAATTTTTCGCTCCAAAGTGACGATATAGATATAGGGAAATTTTAAGCGCGTCTGAATAGAAACGAATCTAAAGGTGAGTAGAATGAAAAGAACAAAAAAGAGCGCAAAGAACACAATTTCCGTAATGGAAAACGTCCCCTCGGAAAAATATCTGACTTTCTTTATCGACCGGCAGACTTACGCCCTTCCGACTTCTCAGGTTGTTGAAATCATCCGTCTGCAGCCGATTACCCTGATGCCGAATCTTCCCGATTATGTAAAGGGCGTCATCAACCTGAGGGGAAAAATCGTACCGCTGATCGATATGAGACTGAAATTTTTGAAGGATCCGATTCCGTATGACAACCTGACAAGCATTATTATCGTTGAAAACGGCGATATGACCGCGGGACTGATCGTAGACTCGGTCAAAGACGTCAGGGATATTGCAAAGAGCCAGATTTTCGACGCGCCCAAATACAAAAGAAGCGTCGGAGACCGCTACGTGTGCGCCATCGCATCGCTTGAAAAAGTGTCCGCAATGGTTCTGGATATCAACCGTATTTTGTCGGACCGCGGCGCCGAATCGCAGCCCGGCCGCACGGCAGCGGACCAGCTTTTAAAAACCGCCGCGGAATAAAAGCGGAAAATTCAATCCCGAAAGGAAAACGCTGAGGGGGCTTACCAGATGCTGCCACTTCCTGAAAATTACCTCCGGTCGCCCTGCGAAGTCAAGGCGATGGACAACAAGCCGATTCTAACCGGATATCTTGACGGAACGTCGGACAACGAAATCCAGATTGTGAACAAATCGGATCCGCTGCCTGTCGTACACTGCAACACCACCGTGCGAATCAGCATCTTCAACAGCACGTTGGGGTTCCGCGTGCTGGTCGGAAAAGTATACCTTTCCACGCCGGTATTTATTCGGATCTCCGACGTACAGAGCGAAGCCGATTATGAGAAGCGGAATTTTTTCCGCGTCAGGGTCGATCTCGCGGCGGAAGTGCTGCCCGAGGACGATCGCGGCAATGTCCGCAGGGAAGAACCGCCCGTTCCGGTTAAAATCAGGGATTTGAGTCTGAGCGGCCTTTATTTTAAAAGCGCGATCAAACTGGAGACGGGCGACCGGCTGTCGGTTCGGCTGAAGCTGTATGATTCGGTTGTTTCCATCAGCTGCAAAATTGTCCGGAAGCTTGTGGTGGAACGGGCGCAGGAAGACGGCTACGGATGTGAGTTTCTGCAAAATTCCGGGCCGACTTTTGATCTTTTGTGCAAATATCTGTTTGAATGCCAGAGGGAGCAAATCCGAATGATGAAGGAAAGCCAGCTGTAGCGAGGCTGCGTTTTCTCGTTCGGTTTGCCGGCGTTTGGGAAAGCAATAATTTACTCTACGAGGTGAATCACATGCAAAACAATTTGGCGGAAGACGGGACTGTGCGGGACGGCGAACAGTCCGCTTCGGAAAACAAGTATTTAACTTTTTGGACGGACGGCGAGCTTTTCGGCGTTCCGATTTCGGATGTGGTACAAATTATCAGCATGCAGGGAATTACACCGCTCCCGGATTTTCCCGCCTATGCCAAAGGCGTCATCAACCTGCGCGGGAACATCATCCCGGTCATCGATATCCGCGTCCGTTTCGGCAAGCCGGAAGCGGAATACAACGAAAACACCTGCATCATCGTAACAAGCATCGAGGACTCCTTCATGGGATTTATCGTGGACGCCGTCGATGAGGTCACGGATCTTGACGAAGACAACATCTCTCCCGCGCCGAAAGTTTCCAAGGATATTACCAACCGTTATCTCACCGGAATCGGCCAGATCGGTGAAAAGGTGGTCCTTCTTCTGGACGCGGCAAAGATTCTTTCAGAAAACGAGCTTTCAGAAATACATGAGACCTCAGGTCAGGCCAAGGACCCCGATCAGACGGACAAGCCGCCGGAAAATCCCGTCATCAGTCTGCACTCTGCGTCAGCTGAAAAAAAAGAAGGAGAGTAATCGGACATGCATCCATACTTAAATATGAAAATCCGCGGCAAACTGATTTTAAACATCTCTGTGATTTCCCTGCTGTTCGTCATTCCTTACGCGGTCTTTCTAATTGTCGTTTCCGCAAGCAAGGGAAACGCGGACGCTCTGCAGAACGCCGTTCGCACCATGGCCCCGCTGATGGTCGCGGCCTTGATCGCCATCTGGCTGGCCGGTGTTTTCATCATCGCCAGATTAGCAAAACAGCTGGTTTCCCGAATCGATAAAATCATCGACGCCGTCAAGGCGATGGGCGAAGGCAAACTCGACGTGAAAATCGATTACGAGTCGGACGCGGAGCTCGGCCTGCTTGCCAAATCCACCAATCAATTTTCACAGAATCTTACAATAGCCATTAAAGAGATTATTTTTCTTCTGAACGCTCTGTCGAAAGGCGACTTTACGGTGGAACCCCGCGTCAACTGGACCGGCGACTGGGTGCAGATCAATGCGGCCATGAAGGATATTCTTGATTCCCTGAACCATACTTTTACGAAGGTTTCAAACGCTTCGGATCAAACCGCCAGCGGTTCCGAGCAGGTTGCGAGCGGTTCGCAGGCCCTGGCCCAGGGGGCAACGGAACAGGCGAGCGCCATTGAAGAGCTTTCCGCGACCATTCTTGAGGTTTCCGACCACGTGAAGAAGAACGCGTCAAACGCCTCGGAAGCGAACCGTTCTTCCAGCGAGGAGGAGCAGAAGCTGCAGGACGCGAGCGCCAAGATGGATGAAATGCTGAAAGCCATGACGGAAATCAGCGATACTTCCAAGCAGATCGGAAATATTATTAAAACCATAGACGACATTGCGTTCCAGACCAATATTCTCGCGTTGAACGCCGCTGTTGAAGCGGCGCGTGCCGGCACCGCCGGCAAGGGCTTCGCCGTCGTCGCGGATGAAGTCCGCAACCTTGCCAGCAAGAGCGCGGAAGCGGCGAAAGACACAACCACCCTGATTGAAAATTCCATCAAAGCGGTCAGCAACGGCGCCAAGGTAGCGGATACCACGGAAAAAACGCTTCAGGAAGTGATCGACTCCGCAAACCGGACCAACGGTCTGGTTAACGAGATTGCCACCGCCTCCAACCAGCAGGCGACTTCCATTACCCAGATTACCCAAGGCATCCAGCAGATTTCCGCCGTCGTTCAGACGAATTCCGCAACCGCGGAAGAAAGCGCCGCGGCAAGCGAAGAGCTTGCCGCCCAGGCCAAAGAGCTCAAGCGCTCCATCTCCGGTTTGAAACTGCGCGCCGCCGCGCAGCCGTCACCGAAGAAAAGCGCGGAAAAGAAACCGGAGATCGCCCCCGTCGGGGACAAGTTCCGCCCCGACGCGAAAAAGCCCGAAGAAAAACAGGCGGAAGAAAAGAAACCGAATCACCCCCGGCATCCGGCTGCCGTTCCGGCCTATGCCCCCGTCGGCGCCGACGACAAGTATCTGTAACTCAAAAAACCGTGAACTTTCGGGGACGTCCTTTCAAAAGGACGTCCTTCCTTTTTTCCGAAAAAATCGAAAAATCGAGAAAATTGAAGCATATTTTCATAAACATTTTGATTGGCGTGCCGATATATGCTACAGATCGGATTTTTATGACAAATCAGTCCGACAAAGGGAGGAATCCTTATGAGTTCATCCAGTTCTACGTCTTCTTCGGCAAACCTTGACACCTCTTCGATTTACCGCCTTTCCGGTACCAATCTGTACTCCGGATTGGACACGGACAAGATTATCAAAGCTCTGGTTTCAAACACACAGAGCAAAATCGACAAACAGCAGCAGTTGGAGCAGATCGCGGAGTGGAAGCGGGAACTATACCGCGATGTAACTTCCGATATGCAGGATTTTGAAAACACCTATTTTTCGTATACAAGCGATACCAATCTGTTGAGTTCGACTTTTTTCAAGACGGCGAATATTATCAGCTCGTCCAGTGCCGTGAGCGCGGCAGGTAATGTGGACAATGCAAAAAACCTGATCATTAACAGCATTTCGCAAATGGCATCCCAGGCTTCCTACAATTCCACCCAGCAGGTTTCCGACCAGGAGATTACCTCCGGCAAGCTCTACGACAGCTGGACCTCGTCAACCGTCGGCGGGAAATCGCTCTTGGTCAGCTACAACGGGACCGATTATACGTTGACGCTGAGCAATTCGGTCAAGCTGGACTCTGAAAACATGTCCGCAACGAACGCCGACGGGAACAATGTGGAACTGCAGAAAATTGTCGACGGCCTGAACGACCAGATCGAGAATAACAGCACGCTGAACGGTAAAGTGGAATTTACCCTGAACGCCGACAACAGCATCTCTCTCTCCTCAAAAACTTCCTACGACGTCGGCGTCAAAGCCTATACCACCAGCAAGGACACCACCACCGGCCAGAAATTTCTGGCCGCGCTCGGCCTCACGGAGTCAACAGGCCAAACGGTAAACGGTACGGCGATCGATACCAACGTGAGCACAAGCGGGCTTTTCAACCAGACGATTTCGTCGTCTTCCAATTTAAAGTTTAACGTGGGCGGCGAGGATTACACCGTAACGCTTGGCGGTGATCTGACCGTATCCGGCGCTTCGGATAATGGTTATGCCATCGCAATCGCAACCCAGCTTCAAAAACAAATCAGCGCGAATGCCGATTTAAAGGATAAAATCAGCGTATCCTCCGACGCGGCCACGGGAAAGATTACATTTACTTCTCTGGACGGCAGCAATCTTTCCATCAGCGGCGGTTCACAAAATCTTCTGCAGGGACTCGGAATCACGACCTCCGACACGCCGAGCGGAACCAGCGTGGAAAGCTCCGGCGTGACGAAAGACGCCCTGTTCAAGTCTTATCTCGGAGACACGCTCGCCGGCAGCACCTTGACTTTCAGCCTCGACGGCATCTCGAAAACCGTCGCCTTCGACGCCCTCGACGAGGCGGATTACTCTTCCGCGGACGGCATCTCAACTTATTTGCAGAAAAAACTGGACAGTTCGTTCGGGACCGGGAAGGTTCTGGTTTCAACAGACGCCGCAAACGGCACTCTTCAGTTCCAAGCGGGCGATTCAACTTCCGTGCTGACCCTGTCGTCTTCCAGCAGCTCCAACGTATTAGGCAAGTACGGCGCGCTGCGTGTCGGCTCCGGGGAAACCAACCGTGTGGAAACCGGTAAAACGCTCGACGACCTTGCCGGTGAATTTAAGCAGACGCTGACGGCGGGAGCCGACGGGAAATACACCATCTCCATTAACGGAAAAGAGCTCTCCTTTGACGGGGACACCACACTTTCCACCGTGATTTCACAGATTAACAGCGACCCGGATATGGGCGTGACGATCGCATACTCCCAGACGACCGATTCCTTCCGCATCACGGCTGACGACAGCGGTTCCCAGGGAAAGATCTATTACAGCGATGTGAGCGGAAATCTTGCCGATACGCTGTTCGGTTCCATGACGGACGGTACCTTCGGCAGCATTCAATCCGGTAAATTAACAGCGGATGACGGAACTGTCTCAGTCAGCGGCGACGCCGTTTACTCCCTGACGCTGGGAAATACCCAGAAGACGATTACGCTCGCCTCCGGTTCCTATGCATCTCTTTCGGACTTTCAGTCCGCCGTTCAGGCACAGATTGATTCGGCGTTTGGGACGGGTTCGGTTACCGTGTCCGCCGATACCGCAAACGGGACGCTTTCCTTGAACGCGGCCGACGGAAAAACCCAGCTTTCCATTACTTCCCAGTCTACGGAGAATCCGCTGCAGATTTCGTCCGCATCCAATCTTGCGGGATATACGGCCGGGCAGGACCTGAAAATGAACGTCGCCATTAACGGAACCACGACCGACGTCGTCCGTTCCTCCAACACCACCGCGCTGGACGGCGTAACGCTGACCGTTGCCGGAACAACCGATAAAGCCGTATCCTTCTCGTCGGAAAACAACGTCGATGATCTCGTTTCCAAAATCGTCGATTATGTGAACGCATATAATAAAATTATCGATAAAGTCAACACCCTGACCACCGAGGCCCAGGAAAGAAACAGTTCTCATAAAGTGAAGTATGAGCCTCTGACGGACGCCCAAAAAGAGGACATGTCGGATGATGAAATCGACAAATGGAATACGGAAGCCAAAAAAGGGCTGCTGCAGAACGATTCTGCTCTCAATGGGATTTTAAATGACCTTCGCTCGGCAATGACCGACGCCGTCGAGTCGGCCGGGCTGTCGCTGAGCGACCTCGGAATTTCCACCAAGGCGTACGACGTTACCTCCGGCGGGCAGCTCGTCGTGGATACCTCGAGCACCTCAAAACTTAGGGAAAAGCTCCAGAGCGACCCGGACGCTGTGACGAGCCTGTTTACGGATGAAGACGGCATATCTTCCCGTGTGAAGGACGCATTGGATAAATACGTCGGCACATTCGGCGGGGACGGCGTTCTCCTCCTGCGTGCCGGAAAAGAATCGGATGCAAACGACACCAGCCAGCTGACGACACAGATTAACCAGTATGAAGATACGATCTCCAAGCTGAAAGACCAGTTACAGACGGAAGAGGATCGGTACTGGAGCAAATTTACCGCGATGGAGCAGTCGCTCAGCACGCTGACCGCGCAAAGCGATTACCTGACCTCCATGTTCAGCAACAGCAGCAGTTCCTGATCCCTGTGATCTTTGAAAATACGGGAGGCAAAAAATGGCGGACAACAATAACCTGATTATGCAGTATCAGGAACAGTCGATTCTCACCATGTCACGCGGGGAGCTTTTAATTAAGCTCTATGACGAACTGCTTAAAAATTTGAAATACGCTTCCGTCCTGCTCGGACAAAAGCAGTCCGAATCCGCTCAGAAATACACCTCCAAGGCAAAGGATATCGTAAATTATCTTTATGCGATTCTGGATGACAAATACAGTATTTCGGCGAATTTGAAACAGATTTACTCGCATCTGCTCGGACAGATCATTAAAGCGAATGTTTCGGGGGATCCGTCTTTTCTGGACGGGGTCGTCCCGACCGTGCAGGAGCTTCGGGATGCCTGGGCACAGGCGGAAAAGGCAACGCGGATGCAAAACGGATCAAAAAGGGCTGCCCTGTAAAAGGGCGGCCCATTTTAAAAGGAGCGGATTGTTTATGACAGGAATGGAAGAGCTTCTGGCCTGTGTCGACCAGAAAGAGGTGCTGCTGACGCGGATTTTTAACCTGGCGCGGCAAATCGAAGTCGTTTGCTGCGAGCCGGAGCATCCTGCGCCCACGGCACTGATTCAGCAAAGGCAGGTATTTCTGGAGCGGCTGAAAAAATGCGCGGACCGTGTTTCTTTTTTAATCGGCAGGATGCCGGCCCCGGACCAGGAGCGTGTGTCCGGTGTTCTTTCCGGGCGGGTTTCCAAGCAGGAGTGCTCCGAGCAGGAGCAGCTGCTTCGAGACCGCGAGACGCGGTGCCGTTCCCTTCTTCGGGGAGCCCTGGCCAGCGACGCGGAAAGCGCAAGGCAAATGAAAAAGGAGCGCGACCGGCTTCAAAAGCTGGTCAACGACTCCCGCGGCAAAGGAAGAGAAACCTCTCCGTTTTCCAATGTTACAGTTTAAAAGCTCTTTTCCCCCTTGGCGAAAGATTTTACCAGCATAGTTCCGGTTTCCGTGTAAAAATAGACGGTTCTTCCATAGTTCAGCCCCGTGTCCTCCGCGTAAATCCGGATTCTGAGATTTCCCAGCGTCTCTTTCACAGCGGCGACATTCCGGGCCCCGATATTGCCGAACGCGCTGTCGTCCACGACCTCGAACATCTTCGCGCCGCCGGCAATTTTCGCCTGCATTCTCGCGCGCTGGCAACCCATCGCCTCCATTTCCCGCACCATAACCGGCAGACACGAATCGGCGTACCGGCTGATCTGTTCCCCGCTATTGTTTTCGGGCCGGTAGGGAAGCATGATATGGGCAAGGCCGCCGATCTTTAACGCGGAATCATAAAGACAGATCCCGATACAGGACCCCAGCGCGTAGGTCACCAGCGCGCCGGGGTTTTTTGTAATCTTCACATCTGAAATGCCAACCGTGATCAAATCATTCATAACTGAATCCCCAGACTATTCATTAGCTTATTCAGTGACGCAATGTCCGGGATCAGCATCATATTGGCTGAAATCGTCTTGCTGGCGCTGAGAAAGTCGTCCTCGATAAAAATGATTTTATCGGAAACGGCGCCCATCTCCGCCGCGGGAACCGTCAGCAGAGCCCCGGCCATATCGACCGTAACAGCCGGAACTGATATTTTAATCTCAAGATTGGAAAGCGCCGCGATGGAGGCCGCATAAGAACCGATCATGATGTTTCCGATCTCCGAAAGCGCGGAATACTCCATTTCGGTCAGTTCCGTACAGTTCGCTTTGCTCTCCCCCAGCAGCGCTTCAAGCAGAGACTGCGTGAATTCCTGCTCAATGACAAACATCATAATGCCGCCGATGTCGCCGCCAAGCTCCACCAGAATCGCCACGACGGGAGTCTCCGGGCCGCCCAGCGCCCTGTCCGCCTCGCTGATATCCAGAATCCTTACAATCGGCGTTACCATGTCCACTTCACGATTGAGCATCTGGGAAAGAGACGTAGCCGCATTTCCCGCGCCGATGTTTCCGATTTCCTTTAATACGTCAATATGCATTTCATTGAGCTGACTTAAGTTTTCAATCGCCATAGGCGCACCTCGCAATCAATTTTAGACACGGTCGACAGGCTGTATTGGGGAACTGACAATATGCTCGTGATCCGCATAGAATTTGGTCGCGTTATAGTCGGACGATAAATTTTCCACAAAGCTGCCGATTGTCATTTTCGTTCCCGTATAAATCACTTTCAGCGCCGTAATTTTAAAGTCCAAAGCAGACAGGCCGTTCTGATCCGCCTTTCCCATTGCGGCGATTTTTGTCTTCAGATATTCGATTCTTGTCTCGGCCAGCTCCTTTTGGGAGTTGGCGCTTTTCTGAAGCTTTCTGGCCTTCAGGGAACGCGGGTCTTTCGTTAAAAACAGGCATATTGTTCCAATCTGTGCGTTCAGCGTTTGCAGATTTTTCTCTTCCTGCTCCAGCTCCGCTTTTACCGACTCCAAGCTCTCTCCTTCCTTGCCGGAAAGGAGACCGTCCAGCACGCCCGACACAATCGAGACTTCCGTGCGGGCTCCGCCGCTGCCGATCGTATTGGCCGTGATCGAACGCCCCGCCTGACATCTGCCCCCCGCCAGCAGTCCCTTCCTGCCGCGGACCAGCACGGAGTTCCCCACTTTGACAATACTGTTAAAGATAACGTCCGACCTTAGATCCCCGGCGCATTCCACCGTTGTGTTTTCTATGTACTGCGCGGAAATGCTTCCCTTTGCAATCAGTTTTCCGCGGCTCATGCCGTTCATGCCGCAGGCGATGGCAATGCTGCCACCGGCTTCAAGCAGAGCGCCTTCCACCATGCCGCGTACATTGATATCGCCGCCGGCTTTCACGGAAAAGCCCTCCAGAACATCACCCTGCACAATGACCGTCCCGATGAAATCGATATTGCCCGACGAACCGTCGACATCCCCGCGCACAATGAATACTTCGCTGACGCTGAGGCTTGCGTTTTTATACTCGACGCACCCGTCCGCATCCGCGGTCAGGGTCAGCCCGTCCTCCGAGACAGCCGTGTTCTTTCCCTGGGGAAAGCTCGGCAGCTTGCCGCGGCGGTAAGCCACGGCGTTGCCGTAAACGTCAATGCCGTCCTTGCCGGGCTGCGGCGGAATAATTCTGCAAAGCAAATCGCCCTTTTTTACATTCTGCACAATGCCAAGATTCTTGTAATCCACCGTGCCGTCTTCCCGCTCCGTCGGCATGGTATTCTGTTCCCTCTGAAACAGGTATTCCAGTTTTCCGTTCTCCTCGTCCACCGGGTGCAGCCCTCTCGCGCAGACCAGGTCGAGGAAAAATTTCCGGTTCTCGCAGAAGTCGCGGATCAAACTCTCCATGACTCCGTAGACGACCCCGTTTTCCTTCAGGAAAGCCATGATCTCTTCATAAGAAACCGTCTGCCCCTGAAACGCGGTCTTGACCTCAATCGTAGCCTCAAGCCCGTCTGAGGAAACGCTCAGCCGTATTTCAGGCTTTTTCTGCTCTTCTCCCTTTTTCTCTTCCTGCCCCTGGTTCAATTCGCC
Organism: Caproicibacter fermentans; assembly: GCF_014303955.1. NCBI lineage: Bacteria > Bacillati > Bacillota > Clostridia > Eubacteriales > Acutalibacteraceae > Caproicibacter > Caproicibacter fermentans. Next base: position 1,863,517 of record NZ_CP060286.1, read on the forward strand.
ATTCTGTTCATTCATACTCTTCACTCCCTCAAGCTGACGGCTTCAAAATGGTCAATCAGCGTAAATTATTGACTGTCTGCATGGTATTGTCTGAGATGCTGAGAATTTTTGCGTTAAATGCGAACGCCTTCTGCGCGCTGATCATCGCCGTCATTTCGTCCGCTAAATCCACCGTAGATTCCTCTATACTGCCCTGAATAGGCTTCACCTTCGAAACCGACGCCAGTCCGGAGGCTGCGGTCTCTTCCAGGTAATTCCCGCCCGTCTTTTTCAGCCCGTCACAGTTTTTGAAAGAATAGACCCCCACGTTCTGCGGATCGTTTTCATTTTTCACCGAAATCGCGTTTCCATCGCTGTCCAGAACAACTCCTCCCTGGGAATCCGCCAGAAAAAAACCGCCGTCGGCATTTTCCGAAAGCTGAAAACCGCCGTTCCGTGTGAAGCGCACCGTGCCGTCCGTACATCTGACCGCAAAAAAAGCGTTTTCCGAGGGGAGCGCGTAGTCAAGCGAACGATTGGTTTTCTGGACGCTTCCCTGTGTAAAAACCGTGTCCGTCTTGTCCAGACGGTCCCCGTGGCCAACCTTCAGGCTGTTTGCCGTTTCCCTGCCGTGCACGCCCGTGTAAAGCAGATCCGCAAACGAAACCTTGTCCGGTTTATACCCCTGGGTCGAGGCGTTTGCGATATTGTTTGAAGTCACGTCCATTTTCTGCTCCTGTGCAATCGCGCCGGCCGTCGCCGTATAAAAAGAAGTCATCATAGCGTTTTCCCCTCCCCGATATTAAAGCTTTGCAATATCCACAGCCTGATCCAGAACGGTATCATACATCTTCAGCGCCTGAGAGCAGGACTGAAGCTCGCGCTGGGACGACAGGGCGTTGGTCATCTCCTCCGTCATATCGACATTGGAGCCCTCCAGCGACTTCCACAGGACGGCCGGCGTTGTGACCAGCCCGGCGTTCGTGCCCTGGAACAGCCCTTCCCCCACCGTTTTGAGTTCGGCATTGTCCGGAAACCGGTATACGGCAAGCTGACCGACAGACGCGCCGTTCGCGGTCAGGTAACCCTGCCCGTCCGACGAAATTTCGTCCGTTCCTGGCCGGATGGGATTCCCGTCGCTGCCCAGCACCCTGCCCTGTCCTTTCAAAACCAGATACCCGTCGCCGTCAATATTGAAGCTGCCGTTTCTGGTGTAGACGGTTCCGTTGTCCCCTTGTACGGCGAAAAAACCGTCGCCTTTAATGGCGAAATCCAGTTTTCTGCCCGTCTGGTTTACCGTACCCTGCGAGTAGTCGGTCACGGCTTCATCCGCGGTGTTCATCAGCGACGCCGAGCCGACCGGCGTTCTGTTCCGGTCAACCCTCTCAACGACCATGCTACCGAAGGTTTTTTCCATCACGCGGGACTTTTTGAACCCGTTGGTATCGGCATTTGCGACATTGTTGCTGATTGTGTTCAATACCCGGCTCTGCGTCAGAATCCCGGAGCCCAGCATATAAAAACCCCTGACCATTGCGACCCGTCCTTCCTATTGTTTGAGGTAATTTTCCAAGCTTCTTCTCAGCTTTCGCAGCGCGCTGGAATGGATTTGTGAGACCCTTGATTCGCTGATTCCCATTACGCCCGAAATCTCCTTGATTTTCAGCTGCTCCTTATAATACAGCGAAATGACGATCTTCTCTTTTTCTTCTAAATTCTCAATATCCAGTTGAAGCATACTGCTCAGTTCCTTTTCGGCCATTACCTGTTCCGGGCCGCCGGTGGAACTGGCGCTGTGCAGTGCAATGCTTTCGACTCCTTTTTCATAAACCAGCTCTTCAAAGGACAGGATGTTCATCGAACTGGTCTCCGCCAGCATTTTTTCATATTCCGGCAGGCTTATTTTCATGTAATCCGCAATTTCCTGTTCCGTCGGGCTGCGTCCCAGCCGCTGATTCAGCGTTTCGTCCGCCTCGTTGATCGCCCTCGCCATTTTCTTCAGCCTGCGGGGAAAACAATCCTGCCGTCTGATGTAATCGATCATCGCGCCCCTTACCTTAATGGATGCAAAGGTCTCGAACTTTACATTCTTCATCATGTCGAACTTTGCAATCGCATCCATCAAAGCAATTAAGCCTTCATTTATTATATCGTCCAGATAATTAAAATACTGATAGCGTCCGACAATTTTTATCGCAATACAGCGGACCAGATAGCTGTACTGGCGAATCAGCTCGTTGCGCGTTTCAATATCCCCGGTTTTGCTGTACCGGGTCCAAAGCTCCTGCACCGGTATTTCCCGTACCTCATAGTTTTTCGTCATACAGCCCTCCCCTTTCCGCGTTGAGTTCATTACTCCAGCGTTACGTTGGCGACCGCCTGAATCTGTATGTTATTATCGAGCTCGTTAAAGGAAAGCACCACGGCCCGAGGATAAAACTGCTGCAGCAGTTTGCTGAAATAGATCCGCACCACCGGGGAAGTCAGAATAACCGGGGTATTTACCACGTCGTGCACCTTTGCGATGCAGTCCGTCAGTTTTGTGATGATCTTCTGGGTTGTTTGCGGGTCTAGCGACAGATAGGTTCCGTGCTCGTTTTTGCTGATGGAGCCGACAATGGATTTTTCCACCTCGCTGTCGAGTGTGATCACCCGAATCTGGCCGCCGTCCGCCCATTTTCGGGTAATGGTGCGGTGCAGCGCCTGCCGCACATATTCCGTCATCATATCCGGGTCCCGCGCCGCGGCGGCGTTGTTGGAAACCGTTTCCAGAATCGTTTCCATGTCTCGGATGGGGATGCCCTCCTTCAGCAGTGCGCACAAAACCTTCTGCAGGTTGCTGTGCGTGATCACGTTCGGCACAACGTCGGAAACAAGGGATGCGTCGTAGGTTTTGACGCTTTCCAGAAGCTGACCTACCTCCTGTCTGGAGAGCAGCTCGTCCGCGTGGCGGCGCACGGTTTCGGAAAGATGCGTCACAACGACGGAAAGAGGGTCGATGACCGTATATCCGTATATCTCCGCCATGTCCTTCTTGTCGGGGGTAATCCACTTGCTCGGAATCCCATAAGCGGGCTCAATCGTATCGATTCCGTCGATTTCTCCGGTCCGGTTGCCCGGATCAAGCGCAAGGTAGTAGTCCATCAGAATTTCACCGCGGGCGACTTCCTCGCCTTTGATCTTGATGACATACTGGTTCGGGTTGAGCAGGCCGTTGTCGCGCAGACGGACGGTGGGAACCACCATTCCCATCTCGACCGCGAACTGTTTGCGGAACGTCACCAGACGCTCGATAAAGCTGCTTCCGCTCGCTTCATCCACCAGGGGAATCAGGCTGTAACCGAAATCCATTTCAATCGCGTCCAGCGGAAGAAGGCCGTAAATATGATCGATATTCTTATAATAGGAGGTTTCGTCGCTCTGCTCCGGGACGGCGGACGAACCGGACGCCTGCTGCGCCGGCGCGGCGGCGGACTGTTCCAGTTTTCTGCGGAGCATCAGACCGGAACCGATCAGGAATGCGGAAAGCAGAAGAAGCTGCACATGGGGCATGCCGGGAATCAGATTCAGCGCGAGCACGCCGCACCCAGCCAACAGAAGCACCATCGGCTGAGAAGAAAACTGGCGGGAAACATCCTCGCCCAGCGTCGAGTTGGAAGCCGCGCGCGTCACGATCATGCCCGTCGCGGTGGAGATCAGAAGCGCCGGCACCTGAGAAACCAAACCGTCGCCGACCGTCGCGATGGAATAAATGTTCAGCACGTCTCCGAACGTCTGACCGCCCTGCACCATGCCGACGATCAGTCCGCCGATAAAATTGATGAACGTGATGACGATCGACATGATCGCGTCGCCCTTGACGAACTTGCTCGCGCCGTCCATAGAGCCGTAGAATTCCGCTTCGCGCTGGATGTCTTCGCGGCGCCTGCGGGCCGTCTGCTCGTCGATCAGGCCGGAATTCAGGTCGGCGTCAATGGCCATCTGTTTGCCGGGCATCGCGTCCAGACGGAACCTGGCCGCCACCTCTGAAACACGCTCCGCGCCCTTTGTGATGACCAGAAACTGAACCAGCACAATAATCAGGAACACAACAAAACCCACGACGATGTTGCCCTGAAGGACGAACGTACCAAACGTCTTGATGACCTGCCCGGCCGAGCCGGAGTGGGAAAGAATCAGCCTTGTGGAGGAGATGTTCAGCGCAAGCCGGAACAGGGTCGTAATCAATAGAATGGACGGAAAGACCGAAAATTCAAGCGCCGTTTTGATGTACATGGTCAGCATCAAAATGATCAGAGACAGGGAAATATTGATGATGAACATCATATCCAGCAGAAACGCCGGAAGAGGAATGATGATCAGCGCGATAATCAGGATGACAAACAGCGACACGACGTGATTGAGTAGTTTCATCTTTCCTCTCCTTCCTGTTTCAGGCGGTAGACCCACGCCATAACCTCGGCCAGCGCCTGGTAAAATTCCTGCGGAATCTGGCTGTTCACCTCAACCGACGCATAGAGCGCGCGGGCCAGGGGCCTGTCCTCCTTCATCGGGATCTGATGCTGCTCGGCGATTTCTATAATTTTCAGGGCCAGATAATCCTGCCCTTTCGCAACCACGACCGGCGCCGTGTCCTCCTGCGCGTGGTAGCGCAGCGCGACGGCAAAATGGGTCGGGTTGCGGATGACCACGTCGGCCTGCGGCACCTGCTGCATCATCCGGCGCCCGGAAATGCTTCGCTGTACCTGCCGGATTCGTCCCTTGATTTCAGGATTGCCTTCCAGCTGTTTATACTCCTCCTTCATCTCCTGCTTTGTCATCCGGATGTTTCGTTCATAATCCCACCACTGGTAGAAATAGTCCGCCGCCGCAATCGCGAGGAAGACCAGCGTCATCTGAATCACCATATCCATTACGGCGTTCAGCATTTGGACGGCGGACTGCATCACATCCCCGCTCATCATCTCGATGCAGTCCGCGCAGATCTTTTTCATCTGCAGGTACATCACATACCCGATCGCAATGGTTTTAATGATCGATTTGATCAGCTCCGCGACCGACCGGAGGGAGAACAGCTTTTTGAACCCCTGCAGCGGGCTGACGTTTGTGAGTTTAAATTTAATTTTTTCACCGGAAAATTTAAATCGTGTCTGGGCCCCGGTCGCCAGAATCGCCGCAAGCAGAGCCGCAAGCAGCACCGGGGAACAAAGAAGAAGGATAGCGATCCATGCGTCGCGCAGAATATCAACGGCGGCCGTCTGTGTGATGACGCTCTTGGTTGCGGTATAGGAAATATACCTTTGAATAAAATTGGACAAATAGCGGTAGAGATACGGAAACGCAATACGGAGCATGACGAAAACCGATAGAATGGAAAGGGAGCTGACAACGTCGGCGCTTTGAAAGACATTCCCTTTTTTTCGTTCGTCCTCCCTCTTTTTCGGGGTTGCTTTTTCCGTTTTGTTTTCCGACGAACCGTCCGGCACTGCAATCCCCCCCTCGGCGTTAGGCCAGTATGGCGTACACGGCGCTGATCCGGTCGAACATCAGGGTCATCATCCGCTCCAGAAACGAAGCGTACGACGGAACAAGGATGAGCATCACCAGAAAGCCGATCAGAATCTTCAGCTGAATTTCCACCGTGAAGATATCGATCTGCGGCACCGCGCGCATCATCAGGCCGGTGCCGATTTCGCCGATCATCTGCACCGCCACCATCGGCAGGGAAAGCTTAACCGCATAGATCAGCATCTGCCCCAAAAGGGCGGCGAGGCCGCCGAACAGCCCCGCGCCGAGCTCAAGTCCGTCACCGTAGGGAACGACTGCGCCCAGCTTGACAAAAACCTCGATCAGGGTCAGGTGCGCATTGGTGCAGAAAAACATCAAAAAGTACATCGCGTTCAGCATAGACGCGGAAAGCGGCATGGAAACGTCGCTCTGCGGATCGTATACCTTCGACATGGAGATGCCGACCTGCAGGTCGGACATTTCACCGCCCATCACAATGACGGAAAGAAACAGCTGGATGATATAGCCGATGATGAAGCCGACCAGCAGTTCTTTCAGTCCGGAGAAAAAGAGGACGAGGAACGAATTGATTTCAATCGAACGGTCCGTCGTCAGGCGATAAGCAAACAGAGTCAGCATCATCGTCAGACCGACTTTGACAACATTCGGCAGATTTCGCCGGCCGATGATCGGGTTAAAAAAGATGCAGCCCGACATCCGCAGAAAAATCAGCATGAGCAGCGTGTAATTGTAATCCAGTTTCATGTTTTCCGCCCCGTCTTCAATTCAGGGAAACCATCAGCCGGAAGATGTACTGCATAAAGTCATTCATGACCTGCATGATCCACGGCCCCAGCAGCACCATAACGGCGGCAATGGTAAACAGCTTCGGCACGAACGCCACGGTCTGCTCGTGAATCTGGGTGGCCGCCTGCAGAATGGAGATGACAAGCCCCACCAGCATGCTTGAGATCAGAATAGGCCCCGCAATTTTCAGCGTGACAAGCATGGCGGCCTGAATCACTTCCATTACTTTTGAAACGGTCATCTCCGAACCTCCTTAAGCCGCCTACAGGTGAAAGCCCGAGGCCAGTGTTTTAAACAGCAGATCCCATCCGTCCACCAGAACAAAGAGCAGCAGCTTAAACGGCAGGGACACCGTTGCAGGCGGCAGCATGATCATTCCCATCGACATCAGCGTGCTGGATACGATCATGTCGATGATGAGAAACGGGATGTAGAGAAGGAATCCAATGATAAAAGCGCGTTTCAGCTCGCTTGTCATAAACGCGGGAATCACAAGGGTAATCGGCATTTTCTCCACCGGGGTGGAGCTGTCCTGCTTCGAAAGGTTGACAAACAGGTTCAAATCTTCCTTTTTGGTGTTTTTCAGCATGAATTCCTTGAGCGGCTCGCTCGCCTTCTGCAGAAATTCTTCCTGCGTGATTTTTTCTTCCTTGAAGGGCTGGTAGGCGTCCGTGTTGATTTTCGACACGACAGGAGACATGATGAACAGGGTCAGGAAAAGGGATATGCCGATGAGCACCTGATTCGGCGGGGTCTGCTGCAGCCCCATCGCGTTTCGCAGGAAAGACAGAACGATGACGATGCGCGTAAAGCAGGTCGTCATAATCAGAATGGACGGAAGCAGAGCGAGAAGGGTGAGCATCTCGATAATCTGGAGCGAGCTCGTGCCGTTCCCGTTGATGTTCACATCCACCGCGGCCGCGGAGGCCCTCATGGGCAGAAACAGGGCGATCATGAAAAAAACGCCTGAAAATAGCAGCGCTTTTTTTGCGATCCTGCGTTTTGTCCCATTTTTATTTTTCGTGTCCGTCGTTTTTGTGTTTTCCATCATTTCCTGTCAAATCCAATCTGCCCTTGAGCGCGGCGTTCAGGGCGTCCACAAAATTCCGCCCGGCCCCCGGTTCGGGGGAGCGAATTTCCGCTTCGTCGATTTCCTTCAATAGCTCAATCCGGTCGGATGAAAATCCGATCAGATAACAGTGCCCGCAGATCTTCGCGATCGCAAGCCCCTTGTCCTGCGCAAGCGCCACACGCTCCAGAATTTGGATGTTGGCGGTGTTCGCGATGCTGTTGGCCTTTTTCGCAAGGTATCGGCTGAGAAGATAGCAAAGGTACAGAACGGCCGCGATTGCAAGAATGGAAAAAATCAGCGGCAGGACGTCCGATGCAAAGCCCGTGCTCAGCTTCATATGTATTCCTCCGTGATCTTTTTACCCCAGAATGCTGTTGACCGTTTTCATAATGCGGTCCGCCTTAAAGGGTTTTACAATAAAGTCCTTCGCGCCCTGCTTGAGGGCGTCGACCACCATCGCCTCCTGCCCCATGGCGGAGCACATGATGATGTTGGCGTCCGGGTCCTGCGCTTTGATTTCCTTCAGCGCCTGCAGGCCGTCCATGACGGGCATGGTAATGTCCATGATGACAAGGTCCGGTTTTTCCGCGGCGTAATTCGTAACCGCCACCTGACCGTTGTTCGCCTCAATAATGTTGGTAAAACCGTTCTTTGACAGCGTGTCCTTAATCATCATGCGCATAAAAGCGGCATCATCCACTAGCATGATTTTCTTTTCCATCGTGTATCCTCCTTGGAATGAATGAATTGTTATTTTATACCAGTTTCATGATTTCGTCGCTGTTAATTACTTCCGTAATCCGAACGCCATAGAAATCATCAACAACCACAACGTTGCCTTTCGCGATCGCCTGCCCGTTGACATAAACGTCAACCTGGGACCCGGCCTGTTTGTCCAGTTCTACAATGGTTCCCGTGGAAAAATCAAGAATATCCTTGATCTTTTTGGAAGTTCGTCCGATTTCGACCGTGACCTGGAGCGGAACGGACATGATCATATTAAGGTTGTTGGTCTCACCCTTTGTCAGGGTGGGTTCCTGCTCGTCAAAGCTGGGGTAGACCGCGCTTTTGATATTGAGATCGACCGGCAGCGGAGGCGTCTGCTGCGCAGGCTGCTGCGGCTGTTGAAACTGCGACTCAGCCGGAGCGGGCTGCGCGGCCTGAGCAACCGGAGCCGGAGCGGGTGCCTGAGCGGCCTGCGGAGCGGGCTCCGGCGCTTCCACTGCGGCCGGAGTTTCGGTCTGCGCCGTTTGAGCGGCAGCCGCATCCTCCGGGGCGGAACTCAGTCCGAAATTTGAAACCAGCTCTTTCGCGAGCGGAATCGGCATGACGTTGATAAACTCGCTGTTGACAATATCGCCGATCATCAAATTGAAATAGACCGCGCAGATATTCTCGCTGTCCTCAAAATACTTCGCTTTGAACTGTTCCGAATTGTCAATCTGGAACGAATTCGGCGGAGAAATATTGATGCTTCTATTCAAAAACTGAGAGAGCGCCGTGGCCGCCGCGCCCATCATCTGGTTCATCACTTCGCAGATCGCGCCGACATTCATCTCGTCCATGACGAATTCCTGTTTCGAAAAATCCGTCTGAAGCAAAAGGCCGACAATGACCTTTACATCCGATTCTTTTAAAATCAGTAAGTTTTTTCCGGAAAGTCCCTGAACATAATTAATTTCAACAGCGATGGCGGGCTCGTAGGTTTTAATGTCGAATTCGCTGGTCTTCATCAGCCTGACTTCCGGCGTCGTAATGTTGACCGGCTGCCCAAGCAATTCCGAAACGGAGGTGGCGGAAGAACCCAAACTGATATTCAGGATTTCGCCGATGGCGTCGATCTCCATATCGGACAGAAGCTTTTCTTGCTTTGGCTCCAAAACAATCACCTTTTTTCAAATAAAATATTAATAGAGGACTTTCCCAATTTTCACGGCGTACTTTTTCTTTTTTACTCCGATCTGACCGGTAAACCATTTCAGCTTCTCAACCTGAAGAATAACGGACTCGTCCCCCGCCGGTGCATCCAGCGGAATGACGTCGCCCCTGTGCAGATCGATCAGATCCTTCAGGGTGATTTCCGTCTTCCCTAACACGGCGGAAACCGTCAGAGGCGTGTCCTTCAGGCTTTCGAGGATGTGCTCTTTTCGGCGTTGCTCCTGCTGCGGGTCCAGTTTTCTGTTGATCTTTACATACTTTGAATCAAAGATCTTAAAAATCTCTTCCAAAGAACTGGCGGGAAGACAGATATTCAAATTTCCCTTCAGCTCATTGAGTGTGACCTCAACCACGACAATGGCGGCGGACTCGTCCGGCTGAATAAACTGAATCAGCTGCGAATTGGTCTCGATCCCGTCCATCGTATGCTCCACATCGAGATAGTTGGCCCACGCATCCTTTAGAATGGGCGCGATCTCCCGGAACAGATAATCCAGAATAGAGAGTTCAATCTCCGTGTATTCGCGGTCGATTTTATAGCCGTTCCCGCTTCCGCCGAGCATTCGGTCCAGAATGCTGAAGGAAATGGGCCTGGACATTTCGATCAGGATCTGCTTGTCCTCAATGCCGTATTCTGCGCTGTGGAGACCCATGACCCCAATCAGAACGGAATCGCTCAGGGCGTTTCCGAATTCCTTATACTCCTCTTCCTCAACCTGCAGCACCTCCGCCTGGCAGTTCATGCGCAGAACCCCCGACAAATGAAGGCTGAAAAGGCGTGAAAAGCTTTCAAATATATTCTGCAGGAGCCTGATCTGCTCTCTTGTAAACTTTTTAGGTGACAGAAAATCATAATCCTTGACTTTCGGTCCGGAGGTCTGCTCTTCGATCTCCTGAAAATCCATGCTGCCGCTTTGCAGACTCCCAAGCAGATCGTCTATCTGCTGCTGCGACAATACTTCCGCCATATGTACCACCATTCTTTAGCTAGGATTCTGAAACTGTCTGTACGGCCCGGCGCCGCGGCGCCGGGAAGAATTCTTAACCGCCTGCCGACGAAGCCCGGCTCGCGGCATTGATTTCCTCGTAAACCTTGTCCAGAACGTCGACCGTCTTGCCGGTTTTGGAAAGATAAATTTCCACCCTCCGGTTTTTTGCTCTGGTCGCCTCGGTCCCGTCGTCCGGTATAATCGGGCGGTATTCGCCGTAACCCTCGCTGACCATCTTTGCTCCGCTGATAATCCCCTTTGCCTGCACATACAGCAGCACGTTTTTCGCCCTGTCGTCGGAAAGGCCGCGGTCAAACGCCTGCCGTTCCGGCGTATTCGTCGCCGAAACCTTGGCCGTATGCCCATAGAAACGGATTTCGCCGATCTGGTCCGGAATGTTGGACATCGCGTCGCAGAGGTAATCGAGGATCACCTTTCCCTGCGGGCGCAGATTGGAACTGTCACCGTCGAAAAAGATGCTGTTTCGAAAGGAAAGAAACGTGTACCCGTCCCCTTTGTAAATCTTCACGCTGCTGTCTAGATGGTTGTCTTCGATGTATTTTTTCAGGTAAGCGTAAAGCTGGTCAAAATCCGTTACCTTGTCGACCGGCTTGGATTCCTCGCCCAGTCCTTCATCCGGAGCGGCCGCGCTCGGCGCTTTGGACACGACGTTGGACGACGGGTCGATGACCACCTGCTGTTCGCTGTTGACCTGGGTTTTTGCGATGTTTGCCGACAGCGCGACAACCAGCTTCTGCCATTTGCTGGAATTTAAAGTCGACATGGAAAACAGAAGAACAAAAAAGGTAAGCAGCAGCGTCACCATATCGGCATAGGTATCCAGCCAGCTGGGGCCGCCGGAAGAATCATCCTGTTTCTTTTTTCTCATTTTACCACCTCAATCCCCCGTTATATATTCATGAGCGCTATTTTTTGCTCTTTTTTTCCTTTTTACCCTTCTTGCCGGACTCCGTTTCCTCTCCCCTCTCCCGTTCGCAGAGGAAAGCTTTCAGCCGCTGTTCAATATGCTTCGGGTTGTCGCCCGCCTGAATGGCGATGACCCCCTCCACAACGATTTCTTTGCAAAGCCGTTCCTCGTTGTGCCGCATATGCAGCTTGTGACCGACCGGAACCAGAATCAGGTTCGCAAGCAGGGACCCGTAGAAGGTGGTGATCAGCGCGACGGACATTCCCTGCCCCAAAGCGTTCGCGCCGCTTGTGGAATCCATATTCAGGTTCCCCAGCATGTTGATCAGACCGATCAGCGTGCCGATCATGCCGAACGCCGGCGCAAACGTCGAGGCCTTTTCAAAAAACTGCCAGCCTTGGGAATGCCGTTCGTCCAGGGAATCCAGTTCATTGTCCAGCATCTCTTTCACTTTTTCCGGGTCGATCGCGTCCACAATCAGCAGGATGCTGTTCTTTAAAAAGGAATCGGAGTCGTTCAGCCCGTTTGCCTTTTCCTCCAGAGAAAGCAGTCCCTTTTTCCGCGCTTCCTGTGCAAAGTCCACGATCATGTCGATGTATTTTTTGGGGTCGTAGCGGTTCCTCTGAACGGCTATTTTCAGCTGGGCGGGGATTTTCTTGAAGTAGGAAATCGGGAAAGCAATCAGGGTGGAGGCAATGGTTCCACCGATGGTAATCGCCATGCTCTGATACTCAATGAAGCTTTTCATCGCGCCCATGTCGGTCAGGCCCGTAATTCCGTAGAAAATCAGGCCCAAGCCGGCAATAAGACCGATAATTCCTGTAAAATCCATGAACAAACACTTCCCTGAACCTTAGATTTAATCCTGAGGCCTGAGCCCTTCAATACAGATCATATTTTTGTAAATCATGCGCTGATAGGAGATAATTTTTCGAATGATTTCCTTTCGCTCTTCCTGAACCAGAAAATATTTTCCCGTCGTGAGCGAAATTTTGGTTTCCGGTATGTTCTCGATCGTCTCGATCAGATTGCAGTTGAGCAGAAACGGCGCTCCGTTGAGCTGCGTGAGTTCGATCATTTTCCTTCCTCCCAGTCGGATGACCACCGCGGTTCCCTTCCCGGTTTTACCCGGGAAGGGGCGGTGCGTTTCCTTAACGGACCATATTTACAAGGGTTTCGAGCATCGTGTCCGAAACCGTGATGATCTTGGAGTTCGCCTGGTAGCCGCGTTCGGTGGAGATCATGTTGGAAAATTCATTCGCGAGGTCCACGTTGGAGGATTCCAGCGCGCCGGTCACCAGCTTGCCGGTCGAACCGCTGCCCGGAGTGGCACAGAGGGCGTCGCCGGAGTTGCCGGTGTCTTTATAATAGTTTCCGCCCTCCTGCTCGAGACCGCCCGGATTAGAGAAATGGGCCAGATATATCTGTCCGATCGTCACGACTTTTCCCGCCGCGTTGGTAGCTGTAATTGTACCATCCTCTCCAATTGCGACGCTATCAAAAACATTGTTTTTCGCGTCGTCGGTCCCGGTTCCGTCCGGAAGCGTGTAGTGGATATATTCAGGCTTGTTGCCCGTCACAGTATCCAAAGCGCCGGCCAGCGTGGCCGGTGCAGAATTACTGACGCCGCAGACACGATTTCCGTGTCCGTCCACCAGATAACCCGCGGAATCGAATGAAAGAGCACCGACCCGTGTATATTGATAGCTTGCGGGGACGTCGTCTGTCGGTTTACCGGTGCCGACAACAAAATATCCCTCGCCGTTGATATAGCAGTCGCCGCCGAACCCAGTGGTCGCCATGCCGGCGCGTCCGGTATCGACCGTAACCGAGGAAGCGGTGGAACCGTAGCCGACCTGGCTCGGGTTGATGCCGCCCGTACCATTATCAGCAGTAACTTTGCCATCGCCATCTTTTGTAAACCCCGGCGCCGTCGCGCTGGTCAAGGTCTGGTACAGCACATCGCTGAACAGGGTGCGCGAGGCCTTGAACCCGTAGGTGTTGACGTTCGCGATATTGTTGCCGATCACGTCCAGCCCCGTCTGGTGGGCCTTGAGTCCGGCCACGCCGGAGGACATTGCTCTCATCATAGCCATTGTATTTTCTCTCCTTTTTTCGGAACCGCCGGGCTTCTCCGTCATTCAAAGCCCGATAACCCCCTTACAAAGGTCCGGTTATAAAATCACGGCTCCATCGATGTTTGTAAAAATGTTTTCTTTCATTTCCCCGCCGTTCATCATCGTGACAACCGTCGAGCTGGGAATATTGACGATAAATGCGGTGTCTCCGCTCATCATCAGCGCGTCGCGCACGCCCTTGGCTTTTGCTTTTTCCGCCGCGCCGCTCATCCGCGCCATCAGTTCTGGGGAAACTTCAATCTGCCGTTCATCCATACGCTGCAGAGCATGTTTGGAAAAAGTCAGGCCGCCCTGCCGTACGGTTTGCAGGATTTCTGAAAAACTGCCTTTTCCTGCGGAGTCGGTTTGCCGGGTTTTGGGATTACGGCTTTCCGGCTGAACCGGATACGCTGGGCCGATCCAGGCGGAATAATTTTTCCGAAACTGGATGTCGTTCATGATTTCGCCGCCTTTGGATTGATTGAATTACGACGGTGCAGGGAGTTTCAGGCGTGCTCGGCGAGTCTTACTTCTCCGCAGAACCGCCGTCCGAAGAACCGCTTCCCGAAGAATCGCCGCTCGATCCCGAATCGTTCAAAACCATGACCACGTCGGTCAGCTTGTAGGCCGTATTATCGCCTTCCAGAAGAATGCCGCAGCCGTCGGAACCAAAGGCCGTGCTTTCGACAACACCCTTCTTCATTGCGTACTTCCCGGCCGTGTCGTATGTTCCCACCTCCACGGTCTTGCCGACCAGGGTTGAAGCGTACTGCCGCTCGGAGTAGGTGGTCAGCTCGCTCATCGCCTGCAGGGACGAAAACTGCGCGAGTTCGGAAATGAATTCGGTATTATCCGTTGGATTCATCACATCCTGATTTTGGAACTGCGCCGCCAGAAGCTGCAGGAAATCGTTCATATCCAGCGAAGAGTCCGACGGATTCCTTGTTTTTGAGTTGTTTGCCGACGATTCCAGCCCGGACGCGTAGGTTCGCCCCAGAGTCCCATATCCTGTAATTCCAAGGTTATCCAAGTTTTTTTCCTCCTTTTGTTACCGCGAAAACGCGCCGATCTGCTGAATCATGGTAAGAAAATCGCCTGTGCTCAGCTCCGAGGAAACGGAGCCGATTCCCTCCAGGGTGCTTTTACGGGGTTTCTCGCGTTCGCGGCCCTGATTCCCGGAATTTCCTCCGCCGCCGTCCTGGGGCTGCCCGTACCACTGCGCCGCCTGCTGGTTCGGAATCACCGTCTGTACGTTCTGTCCGGTGGAAGCCTGTAAAATTGTACGGATTTCGGCGGAACCTGAGAGGAGCAGGCTCTGGGTCTTTGGATCGGCCGCCGCGATTTCAACGGTAAGCAGGCCGTTCTGCGAGGTCATCTTCAGCGAAACCTTTCCGAGCGACTGCGGGTAAAGATCCATTTGGAACTCGTTTTTCCCGCTTTGCAGCTGATAGGCCGCCGCGTTCGCCACCTGATGAACCGGGGATGGAGCCTGGGCCGCTTCGCCGGAAACCTTGATGACAATGTTGCCGTTGCCGTAAAGGTTGGAAAGGCTGTCGGTCGCCGCCGCGGCGTTTCCTACGGTTTTGCCGTCAACCCCGGGTTGGCCGGTTTTGCCGTCTCCGCCGGATTGGCTCAAACCCGCGCCGCGCACCTGCGTTTTGACTTCCTGAACCGCCCGGTCTCCCGTCGAGGCGGGATTCAAAACGGCCGAAGATTGATCGGCTGAGTCCGCGGTGTGCGCGGCCTGCGCCGTTCCGTCCGGAACCGTTCCGGCTGAAATTCCCTTGCCTTCGGTCTTCGGCGCTTGGCCGGTGGACGACGCCTTTTGGGGTGCTCCGCCCGATCGGCCGGATTCCGCCGGGGTTTTCGCCCGTGCGTCCGCCGTGCCGTTTGGTTTCGTTCCCTGTTGGGAAGCGGCCTTTTCATTTACGGGGACCGCCGCCTGAGTGCCGGAAGTCCGCACGGATTTCGCAGGGGGTTGTTTTTCATCGAGTGCGGATGGCAAAATTTGCTGTGCGGCCGTTTCCGCCGTCTGCTCCGCACCGGAAACAAGGGTTCCGGCCGCCGTTTGAGAGGTTTCCTGAGCAGCCGCCTGAATTCCGGCGATCTGCGCCGTTTGCGTGCCGCCGTCTTTCCCATCCGCCGGAGAATCAACTGCCTGAATTTTTCCCGGAGCAATAAAAAGAGCGGATTCCTGCGGCGAGGGGGATGCAGTCTGCTGAGTTGTGTCCTGCTTCGACTGCCCTCGGTCCGATTCGTCCGTTTTTTGAACCTGTTTCTTTGTTTTACCGTCTTCCGCCTTATTCGGCGCTTTGGAATCCGACTTCTGAACGGCGGATTTCAGCATGGAACGAAATTCGTCCGTTTCAGCCGGCCGGTTTTCGCCCGCCGGCTTCGCCTGAGGCACGTTCATGCTCTGCGCGCTGATCTGTATCATGTTCACTCACCTCCTTTCAATGGAATCAATCTATCTAAAATTAAATTAGACAGCGAAACTGTTCAGGCCGTCCGGCAATCCGAGGCATCCTTTTTCCGAGAGACAAATTCTTCCACAAGCAGCTCCTGCTCCTTGCGTCCCTGAGCCTCATAGTCCTTCAGCTGTGAATCCTTAAGCTTTTCCAGGCCGGAAATATCGCTTTTCATATGGATGATCTCCTCCTGCTTCGCGGCGGCGGCCCTTTGCGCTGCCGTCCTCTGCGATTCCAGCATTCTGGTGCGGCGGTCCAGCTCGACAAAATAGCGCTTGTACACCGCAATGCCGCAGGGTTCCACCCCGGTCTTCATTTGAAGGGTCAGGGTCCGGTTCAAATCGGAATACTCCCGTTTTACTCTGGTGATTTCCTCTTCCAGCTCCCGGATTTTCATTTGAAGCTGCGCCATTTCATTCTTCAGCATATCCAGCAATTCCTTCTTATACCGAAGGACGTTTTCAAGGGAAAAGACAAACTTCTTCATGTTTTAAATCCCTTTCATCTGGTTTTCGGTTTCTTCATAGGAAAACGACTCGTCAACCCTCTGCATCAGGAACCGGTTGATCCCGTCGATTTTACCGACCGCTTCGTCGAGCCTTTTGTTCATGCCGGGTTTATAAGCTCCGATGGAAATCAGGTCGTAATTCTGATTGTACACGGAGAGAAGATTTCTCAGCCGCGAGGCGGACGCCTGATGCTCCTCTGAGGTAATATCCGTCATCAGGCGGGAAATGCTGGCTCCCACGTCGATGGCGGGGTAATGGTTTTTCGCGGCAAGCGTTCTCGAAAGCACGATATGCCCGTCCAGAATGCCGCGCACGGTGTCCGATATCGGCTCGTTGGTGTCGTCGCCCTCCACCAGAACCGTGTAAATTCCGGTGATGGAACCCGTCATAAAGTTTCCGCTCCGTTCCAAAAGCCTGGGCAGCTGCGAATAAATGGACGGCGTGTAGCCCCTTGCGATAGGAGGCTCGCCCGTCGCGAGCCCGATCTCTCTTTGGGCCATGGCAAAACGCGTCAGGGAATCCATCATCAGCAGAACATCCTCTCCCCGATCGCGGAAATACTCCGCGATTGCCGTCGCGACAAAGGCGCATTTCGCCCGCAGCATGGCCGGCTGGTCGGAGGTCGCCACGACCAGCACGGAGCGGGCCAAACCTTCCTCTCCCAGGTCCTTTTCAATAAATTCCTTTACCTCTCTGCCGCGCTCGCCGACCAGCGCGATGACGTTGATGTCCGATTTGACATTTTTCGCGATCATCCCCATCAAGGTGCTTTTCCCGACGCCGCTGCCGGCGAAAATGCCGACCCTCTGCCCTTTGCCGATGGTCAGAGTCCCGTCGATCGCCTTGATGCCGAACGTCATGGTTTCGCTGATGCGGGGCCGGTCCAGAGGATTGACGCAGGAGGATTCCACATCGTAGTACGTTTCCGGTTCAAAGTCCCCCAGGCTGTCGATCGGGTTGCCCGCGGCATCGACGGTCCTGCCCTTCAGGCATTCGCCGACCGGAACCCGCAGCTTGTGGCCGGTCGATTCCACGATGCTTCCCGGGCCCACCCCGCGGATATCCCCGTACGACATGAGCAGCACGTTTCCGTCGCGGAAACCGACCGCCTCCGCTTCGACCACGGGCCCGCCCGTCTGGCCGCCGATGGTGCAGATATCCCCGATTTTGGCGTCAAGGCCGGTGGTCTCTATCATCATCCCGACGATGTTTTTCACTTTTCCCTTGTAGCAGAGCGGATCAATCTTCGTGACGATCTCGCAGGCAGCCCGCAAATCAACCATACGGCCTTTCCTTTCAAACGTTTTTACTGTTCCGAACGTTCGGAGTCATGCATCGCCGACTGTATTTTGTTCAGCTGCGTATCGACTCCCGCGTCGATCACCTGATCCGGCATTTCGATCACGCAGGCTTCGTCCCCGATCCCCGGCGTTACGGCCACCTTGACATGATCCGAGACGGACTCCAGCTCTTTTGCGATGGAAACGTCGGCTTTGGTCAGCAGCTTTGCCGTGTTCCCGGAGACATAAATGCGAACCCACGCCTGATTCCGGTAGGAATCGACTGCGTTTTGAACAATGGCGTGCAGAACGCCTGGGTCGGCTTCCAGCTCCCTTTTGATAATTGTCTTCGCGATGGTGACCGCAAGATCCGTCAGATCCGATTCGAATTTTGCAAGAATCTCCGTCTTGGATTTTTCAACGGACCGGATCATTTCGGAAAGCTCGTTCAGGCGGGTCTGGTTCTCCTCGTCGGCCCTTTTCTCTCCTTCGGAAATCCCCTGCCGCATTCCGGACTGCAGCCCCGCCTTTTCTCCCTCTTCGCGGCCGCGGGAAAAGCCGTCCTGATACCCCTGCTTTTTTGCTTCCTGCAGTTCTTCTTCCACGCGCTGGGCGCAGTCGCGCAGCTGAGCCGAGCTGTAGCTTTGTGCCGATTCGATAATCTGTTTGGCTTTCTGGAACGCTTCCTCCAGAATCAGCTTTCTTTGTTCTTCCACCGACGCATGGCCGACGCCCGCTGACTGAAATACCGGTTCTTCCATAAACGGACCGTACTGGGAGGCTTTAATGACCTTACTCAATAATTTCATCCTTCCCGCCCTTAGAAATTACCAGTTCGCCCTCGCTTTCCAGACGGCGGATTACGCCGACAATACGCTGCTGCGCTTCTTCCACATCCCTCAAGCGGACATTATGCGTATATTCCAGGTCGGATTTGACCGTTTCGGCAGAGCGAGAGGACATATTGCTGAAGATGGTATCGGCAACCTCTTTATTGGCTCCTTTCAGCGCATAAACAATATCCTTCGGGTCCACTTCCCGCAAAAAACGCTGAATGGACATACTGTCCAGAATAACGATATCCTCGAAAACAAACATCTTCTGCCTGATTTCTTCGGACAGCTCCGCGTTCTTGCGGTTGAGGTCGTCGAAAATGGATTTTTCATTGGTGCGGTCCATATTGTTCATGATGTCGGCCACATAGTCGACCCCGCCGAACTGAGTCATATCGACGCTCATGACATTGGAGAATTTATCGGAAAGGTTGTTTTCTATGATTTTTACAACGTCCGGAATAATCCGGTCCATTGTCGCGATCCGCTGGACGACGTCCGACTGCTTGTCCGGGGGCAGGTCCGCGATGACCGTCGCGGCCTGGTCCGCGCGCGCGTACGAAAGAATCAGGGCAATCGTCTGCGGATGTTCGTTCTGGATGGCGGTCAGCAGGTTTTTGTAATCCGCCTTGCGCAGAAATTCAAACGCCTTTGACCGAAGCGACTTGGTGACGCGGTCCAGCAGCGAGCTCGCCATCTGCGCGCCGTAGGCTTTTTCCAGCACGTTGCGGGCATATTCCACCCCGCCGTCCGTGATGACCTTTTGCGTCAGGCAAAGGTTGTAGAAGTCGCCCAGAATGCTTTCCATCGCATCAGGCGGAAGATTGGTCGTCCTCGCGATTTCGAGCGTAAGCTGCTCCACTTCTTCTTCACGGAGATATTTATAGATTTTGGAAGCGGCGTCGGACCCCAGAGCGATGATGACGGAGGCGGCTTTCTGTGCTCCTGAAATTTTATGTTCAGGCATTGTCGTCCTCCCCCCTCAGCCAGCTGCGAATCAGCTGGGCAGCAATTTCCGGATTCTGGGGTTGAAAACTCCTGAAGGTCTTTCCGAACCTTCTCCTCTTTTCCGCCGGTCGACTGGCGAATCTGCTCGATGGATTCCGTGGGAACGTCCGAAATTCCAGCGCGCGAAAGGCCGTCCAAATTGACTTCCTCTCCCTGCATCAGCTTCTCTTCCAGCTCTTTCGCCCGCTTTTTCCTGCGTTTGGCAAGAAGAACGACCGTAAGAATCACAATCAGCAGAAATCCGCCGGCCCCCGCGGCCAGAAGACGCCAGTCAAACGGCAGGGCATAGCCGGCCGGCTGCGCGTTGGCGGGCTGCGCGGAGCTATAAAAGCTCTTGCTCATAACGTCCACTTTATCGGCGCTGACGCCGGAGGCAAAAGCCACCGCGTTTTTCAGACTTGTCACTTCCGCGTCCGTCATCCCGGGGTCGTTGACAATGATGGAAACCGTTACGTCCTGCAGCGCCGCGGCGTCGCTCTGAATCTGCTCCTGAACCTGACTGACCAGGTATTTATAGGATTTGTTGTCTTTTGTCGTTATGATATTTCCGTTGACCGTCACGCCTGGATACGTTGTTGTCTCCGTATTGGATTCTGTTCCGGCGGCGCCGCCGCCCGAGGAGCCGTCTCTTGTCTCCTCATGTTGTTCCGTACTTTCGCTGACAACTCCCTTTCCGTCGCTGGTGGTCGGCTGATAAGTGACGATGTTCTGAATTTTTTTATCAAGATCCATCTGGCTTTTTACGCTTACGCTGATATTGTTCTGCCCGTAGATCTCCGTCAGGTGATTCAGAATCTTTTTTTGCAGGCTGTCTTCATACTGCTGTTCAATCTTCAGCTTGAATTCCGTCATGTCCATCTGGACACTGCCGGAAGTGTCGGAATCCGAGGAATTCAGTTCCTCTCCGGTTGAATTGTCAATGACGGAGACGTTTTCCGTTTTCAGACTCGGAACGCTTTTTGCAACCAGCTGCTTGATGCCGTTGACCTGTTTCGCGTTCAGCGTCTGCCCGGACTTCATTTTGACCGTAACGGAGGCGGCGGGCGCGTTCTTCTGGTCGTCCCACGCATAGTCCCCCTCATCCGGAATGCTGATGGTAACATAGGCGTTTTCAATCGGTTCCAGCGTTTTGATTACGGCTTCCAGCCTCTGGTTCATCTGATATTTTTCAATGACCTTTTTTTCGTAATCCGTCGTCATGACCCCGACATTACTGGTAAAGAAGTCGTAATTCGGCGCCGATTTTGGGTATCCTTCATTGGCGAGCTGCATCCGCATCGAATCTTCTTTGTCCGACGGAACGTAGATTGTGTCGTCGGATTCCTTGTAGTCTACGCCGCTGTCCTTCAGCTGCGCCATGACCGCCACGGCCTCGTCATGATCCAGCCCCGAGTAGAGAACCACATACTGCGTGCGGTTCAGAAGCAGTCCCAGAACGACGGAAAGCAGGACGACCCCTCCCAGGGAAATGAAAATGATTTTTTTCGTTTTAGCGGACAGTTTTACCCAAAAATTTTTAATTGGCTGTATGTATTTCTTTAATTCATTCATCCGGATTTGAACCGCCCTTTACGAAAATTCATCAAACGCTCATTCTCATGATTTCGTTATAGGAATCAAGCACCTTATTGCGCATCTGCACCAGCAGGTCGACGGAAAGGCTGGCTTTCTGGGACGCAATGTAAATATCGTGCAGGTTATCCGACTGGCCCGTCGTCATTTTATAGACTTCGGTATTGAGGGAGGCGTCCGTTTGCTTCACATTGTTGACGGCGTCTTCGAACAGGGACTGGAACGGCAGACCGG
Source organism: Caproicibacter fermentans (assembly GCF_014303955.1). NCBI lineage: Bacteria > Bacillati > Bacillota > Clostridia > Eubacteriales > Acutalibacteraceae > Caproicibacter > Caproicibacter fermentans. Next base: position 1,884,759 of record NZ_CP060286.1, read on the forward strand.
AAGGAGACTGTGCGGCGTTTGAGCCGGCAGAGCTTAACGTATTGAGTGAATTTAGATCCTGAATTGGCACAATTTGATTCATTTTATCGTCACTTCCAGATTTCCAGCGCTTTGCCGGCCATGCTCTTGACCGCGTTCAGCGCGTTAATATTTGCGGAATATGCCCTTGTCACCGACATCATGTCCAGCGTTTCCTTCGTCACGTCTACATTCGGCTTCTGTACATAGCCCTGAGCGTCCGCGTCCGGGCTGGAGGGGTCGTAGACCGTGGTAAACGGGGTCTGGTCCTCGACGATTCCGTCGACCTTGACACCTCCCGGCGCCTTTGTGGAATCGCCCAGTTCATTGTTCAGAAGGGAGCCGAAGCTGTCCTCCTCGGAATCCGCGGCGCGGTAAACCACCATCTTCCTGCGGTAGGGTCCGCCCGCGTCGGTGCGCGTGGTGGAAGCGTTCGCGATATTTTCGGAAATAACGTCCATTCTGAGCCGGCTTGCCGTCAATGCCGAACCGCTGATATCCAGCGAGCTGAGAAATGCCATGAAAAGACCTCCTGTCTATTTTTTATGTGCCCCCGCCAATCGCAGTTTTCAGCCTTGAAAACACGTCTCCGATCGTCTGAAGGGAATAGTAATAATTCATCTGCGTTCTGAGGGACTCCACATTCTGCTGCTCCAGGTCTACTCCGTTTCCGTCCGCGCGGAACATTTCGTCCTGCGCAACGGTCGTTTCCGGCTGAACCTGATCGATTCCGCTGACCATATCATCGGAGGTTCCGCCGGCCGCGATTTCATTCTGCAGCTGATCCTCAAACGATACGCTCTTTGTTTTATAACCGGGCGTTTCAAAATTAGCGATGTTGTCCGAAACCGCCTGCTGTCTGGCCCAAAGTCCGTCCAGATCTTTCTTGAGCAGGGATGTTGTTACACTGTCGCTCCAGTTCAAGCTCGTCACCTTCCTTCCAAAAAGAATAAAAACACATTAAAAGTGAATATTTATTTACATTTCTTTTTTATACCTGTTGTAGCAGATTTTCTTGTTTCTCTGGAAAAAACTCCAAATATTGAAAATATTGAGGAAAATATGTTGTTATTAATTAGGATATATTATCATACATAATACGACAAAAGTCAACAGATTTCGGTGGAAAAAAAATTATTTCTCTGTAAAATTTAGATAAAAAACCAAGTAAACGTTTAGTAATGTATTGTTGCTTTTTGAGGCTTTTGTTTCTGTCTTCGACAAAAAACGCATTTGTTTTCTAGTGACTATGAATTGATTCGGCCCGTAAACAGTTCATGTGATGAATATTCCATCTATTTCTGCGGCGGAAAGCTAAATTTTTGAAACAACCGTCCGATAAAGGCTATAAGAGGTGAACGTTTGGATGCTGATCAAAGATTCTGGGTTTTCCATTACCCCATTTGCACCAATCAACAGAAAAAGAAACACAGGCAAAACAGGGACGGTCAAGCCGTCGTCCTCATCGTTTGCCGGCTCTCTGGGGCAGGTTTCGAAAACCGACAAGATTGAACTATCCTCCCGCGCGGAGCGGCAGGATTCTTTTCTCGGCGGCCTGAAAGACAGCATCCGGGAAGATATCGTCAGGGACTCCTGCGCTGCAAAGCTCGATTATCTGAAAGAATCTGTCGGGAACGGAAGCTACAAAGTCGATTCCGGCCTGCTGGCCGGACTGCTTCTGTCCGACGAATAAGTATGTTTATGCGAAAAGGGGGGAAATCCGGGCCATGATGGATAAAAAAACGTCCGGCAGCCTGATTTCTTATTTTGAAAAGCTGCTGGATTTTTACCGGAACTTTCTGGGGCTGGAAAAGGAAAAGCTGGATGATCTGCAAAACGGCAGGCTCGACCTGCTGGACGAATGCCTGAAACGGGAGCAGGCCTTTGTGCTGGAGGCCCGCGGGCTGGAGCAGGAGCGCGCAAAGCTGATGAACCTGACGCCTCAGCCCGACGCCAAGTTTCACGCGCTCATCCCGCAGTTTCCCGGCGAATGCCGGGAGCAGGCCCAGGCTTTGTTCCGTCAGCTCTCCTCCGTATTGACGGAGATGAAGGAAACAAACCGGCAGAATACCGTTCTGCTTGAGCAAAAGATCCATACGGCGTCCGCTGTGATCGGCAAACTCAAAAACCGGCCGGAGCTGCGGAAAATTTACGACGAGAAGATCAGGGGCGGCAATCAGCCCCCCGCATTTCTTTCCACAAAAATATAGAATGGGCGGTGTGTGTCTTGAGTTCAACATTTGACGGATTATATATTGCCAAAAGCGGCGTGCAGGCGGCGCGGACCAATTTGAACACCACGGGTCAGAATATTACAAATGCCCGCACGGACGGTTACACGCGCCAGCGCGTGGATCAAAGCAGCGTCGCCCCGACCAGCATCAATATGCTTTACGCCGGAGTCGGCGCCATCGTCGGCGAAGGTGTTTCGACAACCGGAATCAGCCAGTTGAGAAATCCGTTTCTGGACGGACAGTACCGGACCCAGAACGCGCAGTGCGGGCTGACTTCCACACAGCTCAGCGCCCTTCAGGACATTCAGGATGCCCTGAATGAAACCTCAACGGACGGAATCAGCGCGGCATACAGCGACCTGATCGAACAGCTGGAAGGCCTGACTTCAACCGGCAGTTCCACCGCGACGGAAAGCACGGTGAAAGAGGCGGCCTCTCTGCTCGCCACAAAGCTCAACACGGCGGCCAGCCAGCTCGACACCATCCGGAACCAGCAGTACGGTTATCTGAGCAAATACGGAGTGGACAAAGTCAACACCCTTCTGAAAAACATTTCAAGTCTCAGCGACCAGATCAAAAACGCCGATCTTGCCGGATCGCCCGCTCTGGAGCTGATGGACAAGCGGAACTCGCTGATCGACGAGCTTTCGGAATATGTCAACGTCAAGGTTGTGGAAACGCCGACCGACGTCGGCTCCGGCAAAACCGTCGACACGATGTCGATTTACCTGGCGGACAGCAACGGCGACGCGATTCACGGCAGTTCCTTCGGCAGCGACGGGACCCAGACCTCCAGCTCTAAAGAGGTCTGCCTGGTAGACGGAAACAAGGCGGGGAGCCTCAGCCTTTCCGGCACCAGCTCCAAGGATCACGCAACCGTGGTCGTCACGGATACGGACGGCGAAACCTGCGGCAGCGCGGCCGACGACAGCAACGATCTGCTCAAGGGCGGCAGCCTGAGCGGATACCTTAGCCTGCTCAACGAAAACGGGGAGTACGACACCCCCTCAGGGGGGGTCACAGACACCGACCGCGGCATCGGGTACTATGAAAATATGCTGGACACCCTGGCCCAGAAGCTGGCTTCGGTGATGAACGCCGACAACAGCACCAACGACGCGAAAGACAACAAGCCGCTGTTTACCGATTCAAACGGCAAAACCGTCGACTTGTCGGGCAATTCTACGATCACCGCTGCAAACATCCGCGTTTCTCCCGACTGGACCAGCGATTACCTGACTCTTTCCAAAGACACGGCAAACGCGGGCGACGATTCCAGCGGCTCGAACAGCAACATTACACAGATGATTTCCGACCTGACGACAAGCAAGTATACGATTTCCACCCCGAACGGCATCGACCTTTTCACCGGGACGATGCAGGAGGCCGTGGATAATATCTCCCTGACGCTCGGCCAGGACATCAACGCCGTCAATTCCCAGGATACCGCGAACTCCAGCATGCTGAGCAATATCAACACGCGCCGTCAGGAAAACTCCTCCGTGGATATCAACGAAGAGGCGATCAATCTAATCGTTTACAATCAGGCGCTGTCGGCTTCCGCCCGGTTTATGACGACCGTGGACGAATGCCTGAACACGCTGATCAACAATATGGGGATTGTAGGAAGGGGATAATGGTCCATGAGAATCACATCCGGAATGATTTCAAACCAGTATACTAAAAATCTGAATCTCGCTTTTGACCGGCTGAACAAGGCCGGTGTTACGTCCTCGGATTTCCGGCAGTTTGAGACGCCCTCCGACAACCCGTTTCTTGCGGGCCAGGCTTTTCAGGTTCGCCGCCAGCTGTCCCTGAACGAGAATTACTCCTCCAATATTGAAAATCTGAACGGCTTGATTTCATCGGCGGACACGGCGGTTCAAAAAATCGTGAACGTCTTTTCCAACGCCAACGACCAAAGCGCCCTGAAAGGAATCAACGGGGCCACGCCGCAATCCGCAAGAAACTCGCTCGCGGACGATATCCTCAGTCTGCGGGATTCCCTGGTTTCCACCATGAACGCCCAGTACAGCAACCGCTATCTCTTTTCCGGGGCCGGCGGAGAAGGCGAGGCTCCGTTCACGCTCGACGGCAGCGGCAATCTTTTATACCGCGGAATCAATGTGGACACCGGCGAAAACACCAACGGAGCTTCCTCTACCGTAAGTTACAATTATACCGACGGGGACGGAAAAACGACCCAGAAATCCATGCAGATCAACTTCGGCGCTTCCCTCAAGGACAAGCTGAACGGATACACCGTTCAGATCTCCAACGGGGCAAAGTCCGTTTCCGTTGATCCCGCCGGCAAAACAATTACCATCAGCGGAACAACCAAGCAGGATTTGCAGGACGAGCTGCAGAGCGGCGATTTCGTGTCCGCATTGAGCGCCGCCAGCACATCGGATTCAAATCTCTCCGGAATCACGGCGGACGACGTCAAACAGATTAACATCAGCAACCTTGACGAAAACGGCGGCGACGCCGTACAGGCCAGCACGTCCTCCACCAAAATCACCAATATGGTGGACCTCGACGAGCTTGCGGGCGAAACCTCCTATGTGGATATCGGCCTGGGCCTCAAGACGGACGCGAACGGAAACGTCGTCGACCAGAGCGCCTTCAACGCCGCGCTGCCGGGAATCAACTACCTCGGCTACGGCATGGTTACGAAAGACGGAACGAGCGTCCCGAAGAACGCTTATTCCCTGATGACCAAAATGGCCGCAACCCTCAAGGATGAAAGCTTAACGGGTGAACAGCTGATGGACGCGATGCAGCCTTATATGGACAGCTTCAGCGACACGCAGGACAACGTGTACAAGGCCAATTCGGAGCTTGGCAATAAAGAGACTCTCCTGAAAAGCACAAGCAATTATATCTCCAACGTCAACCTGAACCTGCAGGCCAGGGACGAGAGCGTGGAAAACGTCGATCCCGCGACCGCCTTTTCCAATCTGGCCTGGGAAAAATTCAGCTATCAGGCGGCTCTGCAGGTATGCAGCAGCATTCTTCAGCCTACACTGCTTGATTTCATGAAATAGCAGAAGCGCCTGCGGCCTGCTTACCATAGACGGTTCAACGGAAGGAAATCCATATGCTGATTGCCATTGAACGCCGGGATCTTCCAGTCTGCGACACAATCAGCCGGAATCATCCCGGCGTCGGCGTTGCGTTTATGCCCGCCGTACCGCTGCGCTTCAATCTGGAACCGCGCGAGCTTCGGCTGCAGGTGGAAACCGGACGTCTGCGTTATGAACTGAGCCGTGAAAATTACAGCGATTCGCTACCTGCGCCGACAGATGCAATCCGGTCTTACCGCGAAGCCGCGCGGCTGTACGAATCCGTCCCGGATCAGCGGGAAGACAGGCGTTTCAACAAACTTGCCTGACCGGAACTCGGCCGGGACGCGGCGTCACGCCGCCGGGAAAGGAGCCTCCATGAAACAGGAATACCCCGGGACCCGGACAGGCTCCCGGAATATCATTCGGTTTGAAAACGGGATTTACGGATTCGAATCGGTGAAGGAATTCATCCTGCTGCAGCGGGATGAATCGCAGATCATCTGGTCACTGCAGGCGGCTCATGACGCGTATCCTTCCCTGATCGTCGTCAATCCTTTTTTTGTTTTTAAAGACTATGAGCCCTCTCTTTCGCCGGAGGACTTGAAACGGCTGGGGAACCCGAAGCCGGAGGACCTCTGTTTTCTGGCGGTTGCCGTGATCAAGCGGGAACTCAAAAACTCCGTGGTAAACCTGAAAAGCCCCATCGTCATCAACGTGCCGCAAAAAACCGGGGCGCAGGTCATTCTGGAAGAAAGCAGCTACCCGGTTCGCTGCAAGCTGTTTCACGGCGCCGCCGCGGGGAGGGAATGACATGCTGGTGATCACAAGGAAAACCTCCGAATCCATCCTGATCGGCGACGATATCGAAATCGTGATTACGGAAATCGGCGCGGAACGGGTCAAAATCGGAATCAGCGCCCCAAAGGGCGTTCCGATTATGCGCAGGGAATTGCTGGAAACCCGCGAGCTGAACCGCGAGGCGAGCGCCTCCTCCGGAGATTTGCAGATGGAAACGCTTCTGCGGCTGCTGCACCCCGACAAGCTGACGGCGCCAGGCGGCGAAAAAAACGAAAAAAAATAGAAAACGGCCTAAAATTATCGGCCTTTCGGTCGATATATGGGATAGAATCCAAAGGAAGGATTTTCCGGTTGGTGCTCGCCTTCACAGGGCCCGTGAGGCGAAAGCCGCGGGATGCTCCCCAAGGATAAAACGGAAGGAGAAAGGATTCTCTTTCCCCGCGAACGGCGGCTGCGCCGCGCGGAAACAAATTCAGGAGGAATAAAATTATGCGTATTAATCACAACATTGCCGCTTTAAACGCGTCCAACCGCTTGAAGACGAACGATAACGCCATCAGCAAAAACCTGCAGAAGCTGTCTTCCGGCTACCGCATCAACAGCGCCGCCGACGACGCCGCAGGCCTTGCGGTTTCCGAAAAAATGCGCGCCCAGATCAACGGCCTGAACCAGGCGGAAGACAACGCGCAGAACGGCATTTCGCTGGTACAGACTGCCGAAGGCGGCCTGAACGAAACCGAATCCATCCTGCAGAGGATGAACACTTTGGCCGTTCAATCCGCGAACGGCACTTATCAGAATGAGACGGACCGCGCCAACCTGAACAAAGAAGTGGAAGCCCTGAAGAAGGAAGTCGACCGCATTTCCACCTCCACGAACTTCAACGGAATCAACCTGCTGGACGGCTCGCTGGGTTACGACACGACCAATACTCTTGCTTCTACGGCAATTACCTTGTCCGGTGGTAATCTTGAAGCTAGCGACGAATTGACGGTAGCTACCACTGATGCCGGCGTGCTTTCCGTCACGAGCTCTGAAAGCGATGTAACCTTTGACACTGTCACGGTGGCTTCCGACGGGTCATATACATTAACCGCAAAGGTTGCTGATTCCGCAAGCGATGAAGTCAAGGCAAAATACAGCGGCTTATCGATAACTGTAAACACTTCCGGTTATGATACTTCCACCGCGGGGTCAGGTACAGTTACAGTTAATTCTAACAATAGTCTTTCATTGCAAATCGGCTCTGAAAACAAAGCTGATCAGCGCGTTTCCCTTGCTGTTGCGGATATGAGTTCCAAAGGCCTTGGCATCGACCAGATTTCCGTGGCAACACCGGATGACGCAAAAGCAGCCATCGATACGATTAAAGCTGCAATAGCGACTGTTTCCGGCACCCGCGCCGACCTCGGCGCCCTGCAGAACCGTCTGGAGCATACCACCAACAACCTCTCCACCATGAGTGAGAACCTGACCAGCGCGGAAAGCACGATCCGCGACGTGGACATGTCCTCCGAGATGGTCGACCTGACCAAGAACCAGATTCTGGAGCAGGCCGCTACCTCCATGCTGGCGCAGGCCAACAGCCAGCCGCAGAGCGTTCTGTCCCTGCTGAAAGGCTAAGAGCAAGTTTAATCTGTCCCAAAAGCCGAGGGCGCTTCCGGAATTCCGGAAGCGCCCTCGTTTGTTTCATATAACGGTACTCTACGGTTAAATTTACTGAGGAAGCTGTGCCGCCAGTTCTTTCATGTCCGGCTCCGTATGTGTCAGTGTTCTGAATTTCACCACATCCGGGTCGTTCGGCATCAAAGCCGCAAGCTGCGCGGTCACTTGCCCCGCCTCCTTCAGTTTCCCCTGTGATATCAATATTTTGATGCGCTCTTTCACTTGTTTTGCCAATTTGTTGAACTCCTCCGCTTTTTCCCTGCGAAGCTTTTCTTCTTGTTCAAAGTAATCCAGTAACACAGATATTGGGCGGTTCATTCCCTCATAAGATTTCAAAGCAAAACGAAGATTCCTCAAATAACTTTCGCTGTCTGATTTCTCTTGTGCCGCAAGTGCCTGGCCCATGTAAAACCCGAACCGGTACGCCCGCGGCAGAATTGTTACCCGGTCCGGTGATAACAGTTCAGACCGGAAAATACTTCTTACATATTTTGCACTTTGCCTCGCATACTCAATAAAAAACTTCATTTCATCTTCATTTGCTGCGAAATTCTTTGTTTCCATCATCAACAAATTTTCCCGCAAACAAATCGACCAGTACAGTCCTTTCAGATTTTCAAAGGAATACGATTTAAGATATTCTTTTATAACTTCAGGAAAATTATTATGATGCTTCTGCATATTGTCAATGATCGGTCTGAACTCGTCCACCTCAATTTTTAATATAAACTTCAAAATATTCATTTTCTCTTGCATCGCAAAAAAAAGCACGTCCGAGTATACTGTACTCCATTTCCCCTCCCAACGCAAAAACCAATCCAATTCACACTCCACGGCATCTTTATCCCCGTTTGATTCCTCATTCCGAAGACAATTCATGCGAACGTATGCATCATCCTTATCAGGTAAAGCGGCGAAAGCGATTGCTGCATCAGCTCGCATCTTTTCTTCCAGCGGTAAAACCGCTTCTATTTCTTTCATTATATCAATCTTATATGAAGCTTCCACCGAACGTTTATTTTGATAAAATGACGCGAGTTGCTCCCATTTTTCCGTCTCGGCGCACATTCGACTGATAAGCAGTAAGCCATGACCTAAAACTGCCGGGTCTAAAGAATCTAATTGATCGATAATTTTTTCGACTTCTTTGTAATTATGAAGAAAAAGAAAGCTTACACCTAGCAGATAAAGTACCTGCTCTTTATCAGTTTCTTTTATATGATCAAAATTTGCAAAAAGCAGCATATTATTATCCAGCCGTCCAGCTTGGTACTGTTCGTAAACTTTTAAATAGGCAAGCCCATGCGAATTTGAGCGTTCATAATCCCTAATTTGAAATGCAGCGTTTTGTGCGTAATAATGATAATCCATCCAGATAATTTCCATTTGGGGATCCTCGCGCACCATTTTTTCCACCAGCTCTAGCACTTTCTGATATGCTTTCCCTTTATAAAGTGCTTTCACATAACTTTGAAAAATGGACAGCTTCCAAATATGATCTGGATGCTCCTCTTCAATCTTCAGCCCACGCGTGCAGTAATATTCTACAGTGTCCAAATCGTAAAAGCCAAAGTACTCTCTGCTGAGTTCATAGTATGCTTTTAGATTCAGAGGATTTTCCTCTAATTCCATTTCAAGCAAACGTATATTTCGTTGACTCTTTTTCATTCTTTCCCGTCTGCTGTAACAAACATATCCATAATGATGTGCATAGTCTTTAAAAAATTTCGTCGGTGTTATTCGGGGCATCGCTTCATGAACTTGATTTATAAAAAGGCAATTCTCAATAACCCGATTTAGGCGGAGGGCATGAAAATCAATATAATTCTTTCCACTTGAATCGGTATAATTCCTTACAACATACGACGCCGACCCGTATCTGTCACATTCCCCGCTTGTAAAAAATTCAATCAGCTCATCCGTGTTTTCAAACCACTCGTCGCCGTCGAGGAACAGAAACCATTCCCCGCGCGCCTCTTTCAGGCCGGTGTTGCGCGCGGCGGAAAAGTCGTCGCACCACTCGAAATGGATGATGTGGTCGGTGTATTTCTTTGCGATTTCCACGGTTGAGTCCGTACTGCCGGTGTCGGTGATGATCAGTTCGCTTTCGACCGCCTCCATCAGCGGCTTTAAAGAGCTCAGGCAGCGGTCCAGCGTCTTTTCCTCATTTTTAACGATCATCCCGATGCTCAGCCGGATCGGGTGCCCGTGGTAAGGGCCGTCACTGGAAAGATGGATTTCCCGTGTGTCGGAAGCAGACTTTTGTATATGTGCTTTCATAAATGGATTTCCTCCGATCAGACAAAAATGCTATTCTTTTATATATCGGCACCATCCGGCAAAGTCTTATCATATTTTCATGAAATCGGCCGCAGAAAGTGCTATGATAAAGAAAAAAACAGCGGACCGGATTTTTTTCGTGTCCGCGCCGGAAAGAGGCACCTTGGTTTTATGATAACCGTCAGCGTCTGCATGATTGTAAAAAACGAGGAGGCGGTTCTGTCCCGATGCCTGGATTGCCTGAACGGTATCGCGGATGAGATCATCATTGTCGATACCGGTTCAACCGATTCCACCTGTGAGATCGCAAAAAATTATACCTCTCATCTCTATCACTTCCCCTGGCGGGGGGATTTTTCCTCCGCCCGAAACTTTGCTTTTTCAAAGGCGACCAAGGATTATATTTATTCCGCCGACGCGGATGAGGTGATCGACGAGGAAAACCGTAAAAAATTTCTCACGCTAAAACGGGACCTGTCCCCTGAAGTCGAGCTGGTTCAGATGCGGTACGCCAACCAGCTCCAGTTCAACACGAATTACAATTTCGATGTGGAATACCGCCCCAAGCTGTTCCGGCGCGTCCGCAGCTTCCGCTGGATTGAACCCGTGCATGAAACCGTCGATCTGACGCTCCGCATGCTTGACAGCGAGATTGAAGTGGTTCACCGCCCGACCGCGCTGCACGCGCGGAGAGATTTTATCATTTTTCAGGAAGCGGTCCAAAAAAGCCCCCTCGACCCGCGCCTGCACCGGATGTATGCGAAGGAACTTTTCATGGCGGGAAAACCCGACGACTTCCTCGCGGCCTATCCGTATTTTGAACAGACGCTTCACGAAGAATCGCGAAGTCTTGACGATATCCGCGTTTCCCAGTGCGTGGTGGTAAGGTGCGCGCGGCAGCAGGGGGACCCCGCGGCCATGTTCAAGGCAGCGTTGAAAAATGTGATCGGAGGCACCCCGTGCGCGGAGGTCTGCTGCGACCTTGGCGAATATTTTCAGAGCCTCGGCGACTTTGAGGAGGCCGCCACCTGGTATTACACCGCCGCATTCGGCGCGGAAAGCGAACTCGATATCCGCGCCGCGGGGATGATTCCGCTCCAAAAGCTGGCCGGCTGTTACAGCGCGCTCGGCCTGCCCGAGAAAGCGGAGGCTTGCCGTGCCAAAGCTTTGCAGCGGGCCGCTCCCGCGCCGGAAGGAACAATTTATTCAAAATAATTTCATAGAACTATGCTTGACTTCACATACTAGGTATGCTATGTTATGAATAGAGTAAGTTTCTGCTAACTTTTGGCAATGGAAAGAAGGTTCAAGCATGTCTGATGATAGAATTAAATCTGTTCAGGGTCTGGAGATAATTGATTCACGGGGCAACCCGACCGTGGAAGCCACGGTTGAACTGGAAAACGGCATTACCGGACGGGGCGCCGTGCCCAGCGGCGCTTCCACCGGGACCTACGAGGCGCTGGAGCTTCGGGACGGAGATAAATCCCGTTTTGGCGGAAAAGGCGTTTTAAAGGCTGTGCACAACATCGACACAGTGATCCAGGATGCGATCAATGGGCTCGACGCGACCGATACGGCAGCCGTAGACAGCGCGCTGCTGCGCGCGGACGGAACACCGGATAAATCCAAGCTGGGCGCAAACGCCATACTGGCGGTTTCCTTGGCGGCCGCAAGAGCGGGCGCAAACGCGCTCGGGCTGCCTCTGTACCGCTTTCTGGGCGGAATCAGCGCGGATACCCTGCCCGTGCCGATGATGAACATTTTAAACGGCGGAGCGCACGCCGCCAACAACGTGGACATTCAGGAATTTCTGATCATGCCGGCCGGCGCGCCGTCCTTTCGCGAAGGCCTCCGCTGGTGCGCGGAGGTATTCCACACGCTCGCGGGAATTTTGAAATCCAAGGGGCTGTCCACCTCGGTCGGCGACGAAGGAGGCTACGCGCCGAACCTGGAAACCGACGAGGAAGCGATCGAACTGATTCTGCAGGCGGTTGAAAAGGCCGGATACAAGCCCGGAAAGGATTTTGTTCTAGCTGTGGACGCCGCCGCCAGCGAGTGGGCTTCCACAGAAGGCTACAAACTTCCGAAACAGGGAACGCGGTACACAACGGATCAGCTGATCTCTTACTGGAAAGACCTCGCCGGAAAATACCCGATCCGTTCCATTGAGGACCCACTGGGCGAAGAGGACTGGCAGGGCTGGGCAAAAATTACGGAGGCGCTTGGCTCCGGCACCCAGCTGATTGGCGACGATCTGTTCGTAACCAACACAAAGCGCCTGGAAAAAGGAATTACCATGAACTGCGGCAATTCGATTCTGATTAAACTCAATCAGATCGGTTCCCTGACCGAGACGATCCGGGCGATCAAAATGGCTCACCGCGCAGGCTACACCGCGGTTGTCTCACACCGCTCCGGCGAAACGGAGGATACGACCATCGCCGACCTGGCCGTTGCGATGAACGCGGGTCAGATCAAGACGGGAGCCCCGAGCCGCAGCGAACGCGTGGCGAAGTACAACCGGCTTTTAAGAATTGAGTCCCATCTGGGCGGCGGAGCCGTCTACCCCGGCATGAACTGTTTTTAAAACCAACATCCGGATAGAAATGAAAGGAGCCCGCGAGGGCTCCTTATTCCTGTTTGTTTTCATTTTTATTTTGCTCTGAGCTTGATCCAGTCGACCTCACCCATCAGCGATTTGGACTGCGCGGAAAGCTCTTCGCTGGCGGCCGCGCTTTCCTCCGCCGTCGCGGAATTTGTCTGAATCACGGCGGAAACCTGTGAAACGCCCTGCGTAATCTGGCCGATCGAGGTTGCCTGAGCGTTGGAGGCCTGTTCGATGTTTTGTATCATCCCATTGATTTCCTGGACTTTTTCGGCAATACTGGAAAGCGCATGCGCGGTGCCGTCGGCCAGCGAACGGCCCTCCTTTACCTTTTCTATGGAATCGCCGATCAGTTCGCTGGTCTGTTTTGCAGCGTCCGCGGATTTTCCGGCCAGCGAACGCACCTCGTCCGCCACAACGGCGAAGCCCTTCCCCGCTTCGCCCGCCCTTGCTGCCTCGACCGCCGCGTTCAGCGCGAGGATATTGGTCTGGAACGCAATATTGTCGATCACATTGATGATTTTTCCGATCTCATTGGAAGAATTGCTGATTTCGTTCATCGCCGACAGCATCTGCTTCATTCTGCCGTTGCTTTCCTTCACTTCCTGTGCGGTTTGGTTCATCGAGCCCGCCATACTGCTGATCTGGGAAGTATTCTGACGGATTTTGTCGGAAACGTCCGAAATTGACGCCGAGAGCTCCTCAATGGAGCTGGCCTGTTCGGTCGCACCCTGCGCAAGCGACTGAGAACCGTCCGCAATCTGTTTCGCCCCGTTGTTGACCTGCTCCGCGGAGACCTTGACATTTCCGAAAATCCGGTTCAAGTTGTCCAGGATCGTATTCATCGAATCTGAAATCGGCTTAAAATCCCCGCGGAAATGCCTGACCCGCTCAAAATCGCATTTCCCATCGGCCACCCCGAGCAGGACGGTGGATATTTCCGATACAACATGGTCCAGTCGGCTGAACGCGAGTTTCAGTGACGACGCCAACCCGCCGATTTCATTGTTCGCGTCATAATCGACAGCAACTTTCAGGTCACCCTCCGCAAACTGCCTTGCACAGTTCTCCAGCTCGCCAATCGGCTTAGCAAGACCGCCCGAAAGCTTATAACACAGATATGCGGAAAGGCACAATCCAACTATTTCCAGAATAAGGACGATAACGAAACAGGTCTTCGCGTCTTTGATATGGTCCAGTCCATAGAGTGCGCAGAATGAAATGATCGCCATGATAAGATTCACAATGGAAAAGCCGCCTATTAATTTGTGAGAGATTTTCATGTTCTTGATTCTCAGGCTGATTTTTTTCATATTCCCTTCTCCATTCTTTTTTCTTAAAATAAAATAGATTTTTAAGTAATTAGTTATTAAATTCTATTTTAAATTACTTTTCTAACCGGATAAATCAAGTATAGGATGCAGCGGTGGACTTGTCAAGGATTTTTCCGCTGATCGTTGGATATTTGGTCGAATTCTGTCACAGATCATATAAAAGCCTGATGCTCCATCAGGCTTTTTATCATCCCTTCATGATGCGGTGAAACCTGCTCAGGAACGGCGTTCCAGCAATTCGGCCTGACCGGAAAGCTCTTCGCTTGCGGCCGCGCTTTGCTGTGTGGCGGCGAAATTTGTCCGCACTACCGCGGAAACCTGTCTCAGCTCCCGAGTCAAAAAAGCGACCGCCCCAAAGAACGGGGCGGTCGCTTTGCCGGATCATTCTAATCTGAGCCGTCAGGAGACGGCTGATTTTTTCTTCAAGTGAAACCGTTTCAATTCCTCTTTCAGCAAGCTTGCCTGCTCGGAGAGTTCTTCACTTGCCGCAGCGCTTTCTTCCGCCGATGCGGAATTCGTCTGAATCACGCTTGAAATCTGCTCAATTCCCTGCGTAATCTGTTCCGCGGCGCTTGCCTGTGTGGTTGACGCGCTGTTTATTTTTTCAACCGCTTCGTTCACTCTGCCGATTCTGACGGATACTTCCTCCAGTGCCTTCGCCGTACTGTCCGCGATTTCGGTTCCATCCTTCACCTTGGCGATGGTGCCCTCGATCAGAGCGGTCGTCTGGCTTGCGGCATCGGCGGACCTGCTGGCAAGCGACCGGACTTCATCCGCGACAACGGCAAATCCTTTGCCCGCTTCCCCGGCCCGTGCCGCTTCCACGGCGGCATTGAGCGCAAGGATATTCGTCTGAAACGCGATGTCGTCTATCACCTTGATGATTTTGCGGATTTCATCGGAAGAGGCGTTAATTCCGTTCATGGCGTCAAGCATCTGCTGCATCTGATCGTTGCTCATCTGAATATCCTGCGTCGTTTCCTCCAGATAAGATGTGACTTGCCCGATATGCTCCGACGTCTCCTGAATGCTCGATGAAATCTCCTGTGTGGAAGACGCCAGCTCCTCCACGGACGCGGCCTGTTCGGTCGCTCCCTGGGCAAGCTGCTGCGCCGCCGCGGAAACTTGCTGGGCTCCGCCGTCAACCTGGCCCGACGTTTCCTGAATGATTTCAAACGTATGGTTCAGCTTTTGCAGAATTTCCCGGAAAGCCCTGGTAATCGGAGCAAAATCCCCCACATAGTCGCGTGGAACCTCCACTGTTAAGTCACCCTCCGCGATCCGGTCAAGAGTCCCCGAAATCTCTTCCACGTCCTGTTTTAAAAGGGTAAAAGCGGTGTTAAGGGATGCGGATATGGTTCCGACCTCATTTTTTAGCTCACAGTTGAGCTTCAAGCCCAGCTCTCCCCCTGCGAATCTCTTTGTCGCAACCGCGATTTCTTCAATCGGTTTTGAAATCGATCTTGAAATCCAGACAACGGAGAACACGGCTGAAACGAGAAAGACCAGGCAGGACAGCGCCAAAAGCACAATGATTCCCACCGCAAGGTGTTTCAGCCGGCTCAGATCCTCCCCCGACAGCACCTGTGCAAGCGAATAGATTCCCACCGCAGAGGAAAAAATACCGAATGCGGAAAACGTAAACTGAAGTATGGTCAGTATTTTTGAAATCCTGACATTCTGAAAAATCCGTTTCAATGATAACGCCTTCTTTTTACAGGCTTAAAAATTCAGCCGTATTTATTTCAGTCATAGATTTCTAAACAAACGACAAAAAACTCTTTTATATCTGTTTTTCAAACTTTTTTCATTATATATTTATAAAATCAATATGTCAACAGCATGTATGAAGTTAATTGATTTTTCATTTACTTTTCTAATATAATTTGTAGAATTGAATTGAAAGGGCTGATATGAATGAACAGAATCCGTTTTTTGCGTATGCAGAAAGCGATGAAGCAGGAGGATCTTGCAAAGGTTATTCATGTCAGCCAGTCCTCTCTGTCCGGCTATGAAAACGAAAAATATGAGCCGGATAAAAAGACTTTGCTGCGCCTTGCCTCCTATTTCGGCGTTTCAATCGACTACCTTCTTGGAATCGACAACGCCCGATTTTACGAAAAAAAAATGTCTGAACAAATTCCCGTTTATTCTGTACTGCAAACGAACCCGCTGACCGGCCCCTGCGGTTCGGTACTCTATTTTCTTGATTTCGATCCGTACTGGAAAGAGGAAGGAGAATATTTCGGGATTCAGATTTGCGGCGATCGCATGGAGCCCCGTATGTTTGAAGGAGACGTCGCCATCGTGCGCCGCCAGGACACCGCGAAAGACAGCAGCGTCGCCGTAGTGCAGGTTGGGCGTGAAAACGCCTTGGTCATTCGCGTAATCAACCGCGAGGACGGAATGACGCTGCTGCCCTATAACCCCAAATACAAAGCCTTCTTCTACACAAATAAGGAAATCGCCGAGCTGCCCGTGAAAATACTCGGTAAAGTAGTGGAATTTCGCGGCAAATGCTAAAAACCGGAGCCGATTGCGGCTCCGGTTTTTAGCTTTGTCACAGTTTTTCAACCGATTAAATCATCTCCGTCTTGCAGCCAATTCCGGTATTCCTTACTCAGAGTCCCGTTCACCAGATCGGCTACGCCCTTTGAAGAACTTTGTTTCAAGGCCTGGTCGGCAACCGTTTGGGCTCTCTTGAAATCGATTAGGGAAAGCAGATTCCGAATCAGCGGAATCCTACCCGGGTTCACGCTGAATTTTTCCAGTCCAAACCCGATCAAAAGTGAGAGCGCCAAAGGATCCCCCGCCATTTCGCCGCAAAGGGAGCAGGGTATTCCAGCTTCCCTTGAATTCCGGATCGTCAGCTCAATCAGTCTTAAGACGCCTGGATCAAGATGATTATAAATGGACGCCACCTTTTGATTTGTCCGGTCTGCTGCAAGAACATACTGGGTCAGGTCGTTGCTCCCGATGCTGAAAAAGTCGACAAGGGCGGCAAATTTATCCGACAGAATGGCCGCGGAGGGAATTTCGACCATCATTCCGATCGGTATTTTTTCATTGAAAGGCTGATTTTCGGCACGAAGCTGTTTCTTTGCCTCTTCCAGAATGCTTTTGGCTTGCTGCAATTCAGAGATGTTGGAAATCATAGGAAACATGATTTGGACATTACCGAAAGCGCTCGCCCTTAAAATAGCCCTCAGCTGAATGAGGAAAATTTCCGGCCTGTCAAGGCAGATGCGAATGGCACGGTACCCCAAAAAGGCGTTTTTCTCCGCTTCCAAATGCAGGCTTTCAACCGGTTTGTCACCGCCGATGTCGATGGTTCGGATGGTGACGGGCCTCCCCTTCCAGTTTACGGCCAAGCTGCGGTAAACGGCAACCTGCTCCGCTTCCGAGGGAAGCCGGGGTTTGTCCATATACAGAAATTCCGTGCGGAACAGCCCTATTCCGTCCGCTGAATATTTGAGCGACTTTTCCGCCATAGACGTATCCATGATATTGCAGAGAACCCGAATTCTCTTTCGATCCGCCGTGAAAGCTTCACAGGCTTGGTATTTCTTCAGATCGGCTCTTTGCTGTTCGTAGAGCGCGATAATCTCGTTTGCCCGTTCCTTTTCCTGCTCGGAAAGTGAGAAAGAGGCGGTTCCTTTCTCGGCGTCCAGAAAGACAAGCTCGCCGTCTCGGATTTTTTCAATTCCAGCGCACCCGACGACAGTGGGAATTCCCAGCCCCGAGGCGAGGATTGCGACATGAGAGGTCCTGGAACCACGACGGGTCAGGATTCCCTTGATACGGCCGCAGTCGGCGACGGAAAGCAGGGCGGGAGAGAGGCTTTCCGCCACAAGGATTACATTCTTCTCAAGATGGGATAAATCCGGCTCGGAAAAGCCCTCCATCGAGTATGCCAGACGCTTGCCGACCTCACGAATATCTTGCGCCCGCTCGCTTAAAAAGGGATCTCCCAGGTTTTCCAGCGTGGCTGCCTGGTCCTCCGCAGCGCGCATTACGGAGGAAGAGGCGCAATATCCCTGTTCAATATAGCCGTCGATTCCTTTTCGAAACACATAATCGTTCAGTATGGTCCGATGCATTTCAAGCATTTCCAGCTTGGCTGAATTTCCCTCAATTTTTTTTTTGCTTTCGTCCAACTCAAGGCTCAGATTTTTAATTCCGTCCTGCACAGCCGTCATGAGACGTTCTTTCTCGCTTCTTGGGCCTTTGCGGTCCGCGTCTATCTCCGGGGGTGCGGAAAGGACCATTGCTTCGGCGGCGGCTTTCCCGAATGAAGCCGCAATTCCGACCAATTTCATTTCACTTAATCCTCCAGATTATTAATATACTCGCAGATCCTTTTTGCAGCGAGCTCTTCGTCTTCTCCATCCACACGAAGAGTAATCACCGTCCCCGCTTTCAACGCGGAGGAAAGAAGACTGATAATACTCTTTGGGTCCGCTTCCTTACCGTCGTGCGACATCGTGATGGTGCTTTTGAATTTTGTCGCAAGTTTGACCAGCTCGGTTGCCGGTCTCGCGTGAATTCCCGTCGGATTTTTTACCGTAATTACACAATTAACCATTGTAGACACTTCCCAAACTCAATTTGTTCGAACCAATGAAGCCGGTGCTTCAGCCATGGATTCATTCTAGGAGAAACCAAAATTGATGTCAATACGACCAATTAAATCATGATATTTAACAATAATGTTAAATTAATTTGTCATTTTATATAATTCAATGGCAAAATAATATAAAAATGATTTCACTAATTTATAAATTTAGTTGAAAGACATCCTCCGTTCTTTGCTTGTTTGCCTTTTAGATATGTTTTTTGCAACAGTAAGCCGGAAACAAATTGAGCTTTATATCAGCGAAAAATCAGATTATGATGAAACCATCCAAAAGGGAGGCGCGGACCGTTTGAAATCTGGTGAACTTTCCGGGGCCCCGGGCCGCAGGCAAAGACACATCCGATCCGGGGCGCCCAATAATCCGCAGGCAAATCATAGAGAAAAAGGATGAAGCAAATGATCAAAGAGTTAATCAACGAAGACAGCGTGGAAATCAATGCTGAGGTCAAAAACTGGAGGGAAGCAGTTCAAAAAAGCGGTTTAATTTTGGAGAAATGCGGAAAAGTGGAACACCGGTATACCGAGGCCATGGTGGAAAATGTGGAACATGCCGGACCATATATTGTGATCGCTCCGGGAATCGCTATGCCGCACGCACGGTCCGAGCAGGGAGTTAAGGAAATCGGCATTTCCCTGCTTCTTCTAAAGACGCCGGTCAATTTCGGCAATCCGGAAAACGACCCGGTGAAAATCGTGGTGGCTCTCAGCGCAAAGGACAGCAGCTCGCATCTGGATACTCTGGCGGAACTGATGGAGCTTCTGGGGGACAAAACTTTTGTTTCAATGGCCGACAAACCGCTTGCGAAACAGGACCTTATCAATTATATCCATCACAAAAAATTTAGTAGAAGCTTTGAAATTTAACTGTTTGCTGAAATAAAATTGCCGAACCCACCGAAAAAATCAATCACGGAAGAAAGAAGAATAACAAAATGAAACTTGCATGTGTATGCCAGTCAGGGCTTGGAACCAGCTTTATGGTTCAAATGAATCTGCAGGCAATTCTGCAGGAAGAAAATCTGGATATGAATGAATTTCAGCTGGATCATATCGACGTGGGATCCGCTACGCCGGACGCCGCGGATTATTTCTTCATCGAAAAAACCCTGGTGACGGCTTTGCCCAATATTCCGGCGGAAAAAATCGTCTCGC
Source organism: Caproicibacter fermentans (assembly GCF_014303955.1). Taxonomy (NCBI): domain Bacteria; kingdom Bacillati; phylum Bacillota; class Clostridia; order Eubacteriales; family Acutalibacteraceae; genus Caproicibacter; species Caproicibacter fermentans. The sequence goes on from NZ_CP060286.1 coordinate 1,904,552, forward strand.
TGGATTCGATTATTGACAAGGAAGTGGCGCGTGCCGCATTGAACACCGTGCTTGATCGCAATGGCATTCGTCATAATTAAGGGGAAGAGAGAGTGATCAGTCATGAATGGAGTTCTTAATTTTATCATTTCCATCGCAACTACGCCCGCGCTGTTGGTGGGATTAATTGCGATGCTCGGCCTTATTCTGCAGAAAAAGCCGGCATCGGCCGTAATTCAAGGAACGGTTAAAACCTTTGCAGGCTTTCTGGTGCTTGTAGGCGGCGCGGGAATCCTGTCGAACTCTCTGACGCCGTTTGCAAGTATGTTCCAATATGCTTTTCATGTAAACGGAATTGTTCCAACAAACGAGGGCGTCGTAGCACTCGCTTTGGTAAAATACGGCACGCCGACGGCTCTCATTATGCTGGTTGGCATGGTGGTCAATATTCTTTTGGCCCGCTTCACACGCTTTAAATACATTTTTTTAACGGGTCAGGCGATGCTTTACGTATCCTGCATGGCGGCAGTAATTCTTGCGTCCGCCGGTATGGGACAGTCCTGGCAGACGGTCCTTCTGGGCGGATTGTTTGAAGGAACTTTGCTTTCAGTAACACCTACGCTCTGTCAGCCGTTTATGCGTAAAATCACAGGCACTGACAATGTAGGCCATGGGGCATACGGGCAATATTGGTTATGCGCTTTCCGGCTGGATTGGAAAAGTTTTCGGCAATTCCGATCCGGAAAAATCAACAGAAAAGCTGAATATTCCAAAGAGTCTTGGATTTTTGCGCGATTCAACGGTCTCCATCTCGCTTTTGATGTCGGTGGTTTACCTATTACTGGCGATTGCCGCGGGCCCCCAATTTGTGGAGGCAAAGCTTTCCAACGGCACAAACTACATTATCTTCGCTATTGTTCAGGCGGGAACCTTTGCCGCCGGGTTTGTGGTGGTGCTTCAGGGGGTACGGATGATTTTGGCTGAAATCGTGCCGGCCTTTCAGGGGATTGCTCAAAAACTGGTGCCAAATTCAAAGCCTGCTCTTGATGTCCCGATCGTCTTCCCGTATGCGCCGAACGCTGTGCTGATTGGTTTCTTCGTTTCTTTCTTAACAGGAGCTTTGTCGATGTTCGCAATGCTTGCTTTGGGAACAACGGTAATTATTCCTGGTGTAGTCGGGCATTTCTTCTGTGGGGCGGCCGCGGGGATTTACGGGAACTCGACCGGCGGCCGCCGGGGCGCAGTGCTCGGATCTTTCGTTAACGGCCTGCTGATTTCTTGGCTGCCTCTCTTTATTATTCCGGCTTTGGGTTCGTTTGGCGCGGGGGCTTCGGCTACTTTCGCCGATACGGATTATTTGATTCCAGGCATTATTATGGGAAACATCAGCCATATGGGCGCCGCTGCTCTAATCACGCTTATTGTCGGCTTTACGGCTTTGGTCATCATAGCCAGTGCTGTGCTCAATGCCAGAGACAAGGCAAAATCCAAATAAACGAAAATAAGGGAAAGGGGGCCGGATTTTCATGAATCCGGCCCCCTTTTGTAAAGGCTGAAAGAATTTCAATTTGTCAAGTTAACGTTTTCAACTTGCACTATAATGAAATGAGGATAAAAGCGCGGGAAGATCTTATCCCTAAACTGCACCGATCAAACTGCTGTAAACGCGCTTTGTGCTTTATACCTCTACGACGGATACCCGCGCACAAAGGGAAAAAACTATTGAATGGGTAAGGGGGAATTCTATTGATCAATCGCCGGTGCGCCGAAATTCTGAGTGACCTGACCGCAGCCAACCGACCGGTCAGGGTCGCCGATCTTTCGGAAAAATACGGCGTAAGCCAAAGAACAATTCATAACGACATTGCAAAGATTGATTCCTACCTTCATGAGAATGGCCTTGAATCGGTGAAAAGGAAACCGGGGTCCGGCCTTTGGTGCAGCTTCACCAAGACCGATCTGACCAAGCTTCGGCAAAAGCTGGACAGCATCGGCTTTTACCAGTATGTGATGACGATTGAGGAACGTGTTCGGTTTATCATTATGACAATGCTGAAAAACAGTAATTATGAAACAGTGGCGGATCTGAGTGAAGAGCTTAAAGTAAGCAAAGGAACCGTTCATAAGGATCTGAAACAGGTCCGGCTTTGGCTGAAAGAACACAATCTCGAGCTGGACATTCATAAAGCCCACGGGGTCAAAGTGCTCGGGGATGAAGAGGGTATTCGGCGCGCCTATATGAAGCTGGTGGACACCCCCCAGGAAAGGATCGATTACTTTTGCGCCAATGGGATTTTTTCCCGACAGGATATTATCTATATCAAACAATGCCTTAAAAAGGCGGAAGAACATTTGGAGCTGGTGTTTACGGACGAAACCTTTCAATCCTTGTCCGCCTACTTAGGAATCGCGGTATTCAGAAACAGACAGGGAAAAAAATTGGATCTGCATCAGAAAAACATCGATATGCTGAAAGATAAAGAAGAATTTTCGGTTGCAGAACTGATTGCGTACATGATAAAAGGAAGGTTCTCCATCCAATTAGCCGAAGACGAGATCGCCTATCTGGCCATGTTCCTGCTCACCGGCAATGTAATCATAAACCGGCGGCCCGATAAAGAAAACTGGGTACAGTGGAGAATCGATGTCTCAGAGCTGATCAACCATTTTCAGGAGGAAGTCTCAGTCAACTTATCTAATGATGAACAATTGTTTGAAGGGCTGCTGCAGCATTATAGGCCTATGATATACCGGGCGAAGTATCAAATTAAAATTACGAACCCTTATCTTGCGGAAATCAAAAATTCCATCGCGGGCACGTTTCAGAAAACCCGCAGTTGTCTCAGACCCATTGAGTATCAATACGGCATTCAGCTGTCGGACGATGAAATTGGTTATCTGGCTTTATATTTTCAAACTGCTTTGGAAAAGGTCAGGCGGGAAGCCCCTAGAAAAAGCGCACTGATTGTCTGCGAATCAGGAATCGGGACAGCAAAAATCGTGCAGCTGCGCCTTCAGGAACTGTACGACGTAAATATCATAGATACCATTCCCGCCAGAGCATTGAAAAAGACCCTAAAGAGCGTTGCTGTCGATTGTGTCGTTTCAACCATTCAGATTCAGGCGAAAGGAATCCGGTGCATTGTGGTAGACCCGTTCATCAGCGATGCCGACATGGTCGAACTGGATCGTTATTTACCGAAAAAGAGAGCGTTTTCGCTTCAAGCCAAAGGAGACATCGACCTCGGTTCCCTGATACGCACGATTGAAAAATCGGCGGTGATTTTTGACCGCAACAAGCTTGAAATGCACCTTCATCAGTTACTGACCCGATCAGGGCCATCGGGTGACGCGCTGAATCTAACCGATGTTTTTCAGACGGATGACATCTCGCTGAACGTTGAGGCGGAAACTTGGGAAGATGCGGTTCGGCAGGGCGGGGAGCTGCTGCTGCGAAAAGGAAAGATCGAACCGGGATATATCGATGACACGATTCGGAATGTCAAAAAATTCGGACCGTATATTGTCATTCTTCCGGGTATTGCACTCCCCCATGTGAATTCCTTTAAGCTGGTTCATGCCACCGGCTTCAGCTTAATTACGCTAAAAAAAGCGATCCCTTTTGGTAATGGAGAAAACGACCCCGTTCATTTGGTGATCTCTTTTTGTTCGGTCGATCAGTTTCAGCATATGAAAGCACTGTCCCAGCTGATGCAAATTATTAAAAGAAAAGATTTTCTGGAATTTGCCCGCTCGGTGAAAACCAGAAGCGAACTCATGAACTATTTTATTACATCTATTTTTGGCACACCGTGATTTTAAATTCGTTCACCCGGGTATCGCCGCAAGCCGGATCGAATCTGTCGGATGAGCAGCGCCGCTATTTCGGATATCCCGCCGTAGCAGAGCCGATCAGCATCGCCGTGTCCTGCTCAGACGATTAAATAGTCTTTCCCGCCGGAATGAAAGCTTTTCGCACCGATTCCGGTCTGAGAGACGTATTCCTGAATATTTTTCTTCATTCCGGACAGAAAGTTACCGGATTTGCCGTAATCCGCAAGCATCTTTTTCGCAACGTCGCCGTGCGGCGCGCAGAAGTCCTGGATGGAGTCCCCAAAATAGGAGCCGTCTTTCGCCGTCGTGCGGCCGATCAGCTTCCACGGATTTCCGTCCTTCGAAAAGCGGAGCTCCATCGGAATCCTGCTTCCGCCGACCGAATTCAGGACTTCCCCGTCCAGCTCGTATTCCGCTTCGTCTACCGTCGCAAAGACCCGCAGCACGCCGTCTTCTTCAAAGCTGCCGTAAATTACCGGAGCGTTGATCACCACGTTGCCGTCGGTATAAGGCTCCGAGTAAAACTGCCCCAGCGCCTCATAAACGGCGCTTTCCACCGCGTCGTCCGTACGGTGCTCATAGGGCGGCAGCGCCGTATGACGGTTTTGAAACTCCTCTTTCGCCTTCGCCAGAGCTTCTTCGGCTTCACGGACTTTTTGCTGCTGTTCGGAATAATCCGCGGTTCCGCTTTTCCGCCGGTTCTCGAGCTCCGCCTGCGCCTGCTTTAAAGTTTCCTGCGCCTGTGTGATTTGCTCCCGAAGCGCCGTCAGGCTCGCTTCCGAGCCGCCGCTTTTTACGGCTGTTTCCGTCGATTCCAGATTCCGCACCACAGGGCAGGAATCCGAAATCACAAAAAAGGCGCTCCCGTCTCTGGAAATCGCGTACCACTGCTCCGGCTGCGGGCTTTTCCCTTCCAGTACTGAGGTAAAGCCGTAGCAATCCGCGCCGGCGAGAACCAGTCTTCCCCGGGAAACGAGCTTTTCGGGGAGAATGATCGGCGCATGCTGTTCCACCGCTGTTTCTGCCTGACCGACGGTCAGCAGATCTTCCCTCTCTTTCGCTTCGGTAGAATGGGTCATCTGGTAATCCTCCGCGGTGCGGCTGTTTAAATCTGCCAGAAATTTTTCCATTTCGCTCGCGCCCTGTGATAGCGTTCTCACATCGGTCTGTTCCTGCTTCATCGACTGCTCCCGCGTGTAAACGAAAGTCATGGCGCAGTCCGGCGCATCGACGTAAAACACGACGCGGCCGGCATTCTGGATCAGACTGAGTATCAGCGTCGCGTTCCGGTACGCCCAGGAAAGATCCGTTTGAGTGAGAAGTTCATCGCTTTGCGCGGTATAGCGGACCGTCAGCGAATATGGTTCGCTGTTTGTCTGAAGCGCCATTCCCCCCTGTACCATGCCGTCGGGCAGCGACAGAGCTCCCAGCACTCTTCCGACCGCGCTGTTGTCCCCGATAGATTCCGTGCGGACTGAAAGCAGCCTTTGCGCCAGAACATCTTGTTTTTCCCGGTTTTTCCGCCCATCCGGGGAAGTTCCGCCATAGGTGACAAACGCCCCGCAGGAAATCGTCAGAACCAGGGCGACGCACAGCGCCGCCGCGCCGCGGCGTCTTTTCTTTGTATTCAAAATTGTCTCGAGGCGGCGCTTCAGTTCCTTTTTTCCGCCGCCGAACCCTGTGGAGAGAGGGGCGCGTCGCTGAGTCGCCTTCTGCGCGACCGAAAGGATCGCGCGTCCGTATTCCGCCCGGAACGCCGGGTCGGCGTTTTTAAGCGCCGCCTCGTCGCAGGAAAGCTCCAGGTCTCGGTTCGCCGCCCGCGCCATCAGCCAGACAAGCGGGTTGAACCAGTGGACGGCGCAGGCGGCGGCCAAAAGCAGGCGATACCATAAATCGCGCCGCCGGAAATGCGTCAGCTCGTGCCGAAAAATCACCCGCAGCTCCCCGTCCTCAAACAAACCGGGCGGCAAAAGCAATACCGGGCAAAGCAATCCGATTAGCATCGGTCCCGCATCCTTTTTGCCGCGCATCAGGCGAACCCGGCCGCCTCCCCCGGCCGCCGCGCGTTCTTCCCGGAACAAACGGAGAACCCCGTCATCCGTTTCCTCCGAGCTCCAGCGCAGAAGCCGCCGCCGAAACAGCAGGCTGGAACCCAATGTCCACAGCAGGCATCCCGCCGCCCCGGCCGCCCACGTCACCGCCAGAAGCGTGTTCAAGGGAACCGTGCGCTTTTCCGCATCCTCTCGGATCAGTTCCGCTTTCTTTTCATACGCGTTCCGCTCCTGTCCGGAAACCGTATCCGGGATGGAAAAAGAGCCGGTGCCCCGGGTTCCGGGAACAACAACCGTGACGCCCTGTTCCGGCGAAGGCGCCGGAAGCGCGACGGCCGTCCGCGGCAGTTCGAAATGGATCGGAATCAGCAGGCGCACCGCAAGCGCCAGCCAGACCCAACTCCTCCATTGCGCGGCGTAAACCTTTCGGGTCAGTTTTCCCGCGGAAAACAGGAGCAATATCAACGCGGAAGCCCCCGCGGAAATTTCTGCGGTATTCTCCGCGAAACGAATCAGCAGATTCATGTTCTCCCCGTCCTTTCGTCCAAAAAGGCGCGCAGCTCCTCAAGGTCTTCGGGCGTGATGGAATGGCTGTCATACAGCGACGCGACCAGCCGGGTGACGGAATTGCCGTTCAGCTTTTCAAGTATGCTCCTGTTCTCATCCGCAAGATATTCTTTCTCGCCGATCAGGGGCGTGTAGCATCGGTTCCTGCCCTGCCTTCCGCTGCTGAGAAAGCCGCGCGCAATCAGCCGGTTCAGAAGCGTCTGAAGCGCCGAAACGCTCCAGGGTTTTTCACGCCCAAGAATTTCGCGGACACGCGCGGTGGTGACCGGGTATTCTGCGCAGCTCCAGACAGCCTGCATCACTTTCAGCTCTGCCCCGGGCAGCTTTGCAATTTTACGCATAATAAAAGCAACTCCTACAACTGTAAGATATATCTTATACTACAGTTGTAGGAATTGTTTGTCAAGTTTTATTTTGCCGCGGTTACGGCCCCGGCCTTGTCTTTCGTTTCTGCATATGGTAGGCAATGCGCACCACGGCCGATTCCGGCAGAAAGCGCTCCCCGAACAGGGCTGCTTTCATGGAAAAACCGGGAACGATCAAGGTTTTGCGCGCGAACATTTTTTGGACCGCATAACGCGCGACGTATTCGCTGGAGAGCCCCTTGACGCTGAAACGGACGTCCGCGACGGAATCGAATTCCGTATGCACGGGTCCGGGGCAGAGCGCGCCAATGTAAACCCGGCTGCCGTCGCGCCGCAGTTCCTCCGCAAGGGCCTGCGTCAGACGCAGGACATAGGCCTTGGAGGCATAATAGCTGGAAAGCAGCGGACCCGGCTGAAACGCGGCGGAGGACGACACATTCAGAATATGGCCCGAATCACGCTGCTTAAAATCGCGGTAGAAGAGCTTTGTCAGGATATGGACGGCCCGGATATTGACGTTGATCAGATTCAGTTCGCGTTCAAGATCGGTCTCATCAAACGGGCCGAACACACCGAAGCCCGCGCAGTTGATCAGAACATCGATTTCTTCCCCGCGCACCTGACGGTAAAGGTCGTAACACTGGTCTTTGAGGGAGAGGTCCGCCCCCACCACGCTGACATGCGTCTGCAGCTGCCGCGCGAGCTCTTCCATCCGGGGGACCCGCCGGGCCGCGAGGACGAGGTCGTATCCCCGTTTGCTGAGCTCGCGCGCAAAATCCCTGCCGATGCCGGAGCTTGCGCCGGTAATCAGCGCTTTCATATCATCGCCTCCTCTCGCAGTGTTTTTTCATAGACCGGAGTATATTTCAGTATTCCCCCCGGGCGTTCCGACTGATACAGCGTTATTTTTTCCACCCGCATTTTTTTCGCTGGTACCACAAAGGCCCCGTGGTCGTAATCCTTTTTTAAAACAGCCTGGCGCGCAAGCGTCAGATGCGGGCGAAAAGCACGTTTTTCCAGACGAAACCCACGGTTCTGCAGCTGTTCGTATAACTGACGGTAAAGGCCCGTCAGATGCTCCGACCGTTCCACGCCGGCCCAGAAAATATTTCCGTCCTCTCTGCGAAAGTAGCCGAATCCGCCCACATGCAGAAAAAACGGCGCCGCGCCGACGGAATCCATCGCCCCCCTGACCTCGCCGAGCTTTTCAGGAGGAATCTCCCCCAGAAAGGCAATGGTCAGATGCAGGTTTTCGGCCTGCACAAATCTTCCGCTTTCACAGCAGAGCCTCAGCCTCCGCATTACTTTCTCCAGCGTATCCCTGATTTCAGGGGACAGCGAAACGGCAATAAACAGACGCGTAAAACCACCCCCATCCGCAGACGCGTCTTTTCTTTTTTTCTTATTATATCACAATTCCGGGCCGATTCTATCACCCCCGATCATTTTTAATTTAATGAAAAAAAACGGCGCGGAAAATTCCGCGCCGTCAGCTTGTTAATAGACAAATAAGCCGCAGTAATCAAAGGTTTCCCCTGCCGTCAAATTCGTCAGCGTGCTCCGGAACAAACCGATCCGGCCTGCAGACCTTTTCATCCGGGTTTCTCGGGCGTCTTACCGCGCGGTCCCGGCGGTCCGGCCAGTGGTTGACCCGGTCCTCTTCCAAATAAACAAGTTCGTTTCCAAGATAGTTCATAGCTGCCTCCTTAAACGGAAATCCGTCCGACGTTCCTCCTGTGAGGGTCCCCCGTCATCGCAGCGGGGTCGAAAATCGCTTTCAGTCTGTCGCCGCTCAGGATCTTGCGGCTTTCCACCAGTTCCAGAATCGGGACGCCCGTTTTCAGCGACTCTTTTGCAAGCTCCGCCGACTTGGCATACCCGATATAAGGGCAAAGCGCGGTAATGACGCCGACGCTTTCCTCAAGGTGTCTGCGGCAGACCTCGCGGTTTGCCGTAATCCCGGTCACACAGTTGTCAACCAAAGTCCTGACCGCTCCGGTAAGACCTCTGGCGGACTCAATCAGGTGATAGAACAGAACCGGCTCAAACGCGTTCAGCTCCAGCTGGCCGGCTTCCGCCGCAAGAGTCACGGTGCAGTCGTTGCCGATGATATGAAACGCCACCTGCGATACCACCTCCGGAATCACAGGATTGATCTTTCCCGGCATAATGGAGGACCCGTTCTGTTTCGCGGGCAGAGCAATCTCCATGATGCCGGTCCTCGGCCCGCTGGAAAGCAGTCTGAAATCGTTCGCCATTTTGGAAAGATTGACCGCGCAGGTCTTCATTGCTCCGGATACCGCCACGAATCCGTCCAGATTCTGCGTCCCGTCGATCAGGTCTTCCGCCTGAACCAGCTTGCATCCGCAGACTTTTTGAAGATTCGCCGTGATGTTGTACAGATAAGCGGGCACCGCGTTGACCGAAGTCCCGATTGCGGTAGCGCCCATATTGACGACGCGCATCTCATCCTGCACCCTTTGCAGCCGGACGATATCCCGTCTGGCCGCAGCGGCCCACGCGCCGAATTCCTGCCCCAGGCGGATTGGAACGGCGTCCTGAAGCTGGGTGCGCCCCATCTTAATCACATCGTCGAATTCCACGGCCTTTTTCTCAAGCGCGCCGGCAAGGCGCTCCAGCTGGCGCACGGCCTCCGGAATCAGTTTCAGCATGGTCAGCTTTCCGGCCGTGGGAAAAACATCGTTTGTGGACTGCGACATATTGACATGGTCGTTGGGGTGAACAACGGAATAGTCCCCTTTTTCTCCCCCAAGAAGCTCGATCGCCCGGTTGGCAATCACTTCGTTCGCATTCATATTGGCGCTTGTTCCGGCGCCGCCCTGAATCGGGTCTACAATAAACTGGTTGTGCAGACGGCCCGATATGATCTCGTCACAGGCCGCAATCACCGCATTTGCGACCGATGCTTTCAGGTCCCCCGCGTTGCGGTTTGTAATCGCCGCGGCCTTTTTGATCTGCGCCAGCGACACAATAAAATCGGCGTCCATGCGTCTGCCCGTGATGTGGAAATTACTTCTGGCCCGCAGCGACTGAACACCGTAATATGCTCCCGCGGGGACATGCAGGCTCCCGATGGAATCCGTTTCCGTTCTCGTTTTCATGTGAATGCCGCCCCATTTCCGGAATAAACAGCCATATCTCTTTTCTCTGAACGGAAGTACTTTAACACGTTCCCGGAGTCCCGTAAACAGTTTTTTCGCCATTCCGTGATATTTTTATTTTTATGTGTTTTAGCTTTAAGTAAGTAAGTCAGCCGTTTTTTAACTTTACTTTTTTAGGCTTCGGATCATTTTCATTCTGCTCCCGTCCTTCTTTATGAACGGAGGGCGGCTCTTCTCCTGAGGAAAAGTCATAACTTCTGAATCAAGTAAGTAGAATACTTTTAAGGATAGACCGTATCTATTAAATTTTTGCCCCTTGTTCTCCAATCTCGAAGTGCCGCCTCTTAAAATTTTTCCTCTGATTATTTCTTTTTCGTATTGAAAAATAATTGAAAGTGTTTATAATAAAATTAAATGCAAAGGGGCAAACCGTCGGTATAGGCGGCTTATCACCTTTGCATTCTTTATTTTTGCAAACCGAGGCAAAAGAAAGATAACGAATTGAAAGCACAACAAAAAGTGAATCTTTTTACATTTTTATCTTGCAAAGATGTGAAAACGATTTATAATAAAATAAAATGCAAAGGGGCATGTCAGGCTTAATTTCTGGCTGGCTCCTTTTTTATTTAAATATTACCGCCATAAGCCATTAAAAAAGTAAATCTTTATGAGGTGATGAATTATGGATAAAATAGACGCCACATTGATTTCCGCACTGCAGGAAAACGCGCGGATTCCAATTAAAACGCTGACGAAAAAAGTTTTTTTATCATCCCCCGCAATCTCGGCCCGTATTGAAAAGCTTGAGAAACAGGGTCTGATCAGCGGCTATCATGCGTCGGTAAACCAGTATAAACTCGGATATCATATCAAAGCGTTTATCAACCTGCAGATGTCGCCGAACCAAAAACCGGAATTTTATCCGTTTATCCGTTCCTGCCCCAACGTGGTGGAGTGCAACTGTGTCACCGGCAATTACTCCATGCTGATCAAAGTGATTTATCACAGCACCATGGAGCTGGATGAGTTCATCGGCCAGCTGCAAAAATACGGGCCGACGGAAACGCAGATCGTTTTTTCCACCCCGGTGGAGGCCCGGGGCGTCACGGTACTGGAGAGCGATTCCCTTTAAAAGCGGAGACAGCAGCAAGGCCGGCCCGGAATTCGGGCCGGCCTTATTTTCACTGTCTCGGTCACCGTTGGCATCGGCGGTTGCCGGAAACGGTCAAAAACCGCTTCACCGTAACCTCGCTTTCGCATGGATGCCGTTCTGCCAAGCAGGCCGGATGTTTAACGAAAACAGTCCGGTTTAGCGAGGCATGTTCGAACGAAACCCATAAAAAAAGCTCCCCCACCGCATCTAAGATCGCCGCGGACAGGCCGCCGCAAAACGTTTCTGGCAGAAAAGGAGCTTTATTGACCAAAATTCCCATAAGTTGAATTCTTCGGCTTTCCACCGGTCAAATGGATTTTTTATATTTCAGACGCGTGGCAATTCCTCCGCGGATATGGCGCTGAGATTTGTTGAACTCCAGAATGATCTTCACTTTTTTATACAGCTGCGGATCGATTGTTTTCAGGCGCTGCGCCACATCTTTATGTACAGTGCTTTTGCTTACGCCGAATTTTTTCGCTGTACTGCGCACAGTGGCCCTGTTCCGGATGATATATTCGCCGAGCTCCACGGCACGTTCCTCCACAATACCTTTCACTGCTCCACCCTCCAAACGAATCCGATTGCTAATAGGTATGCGGGAGAATGGTATTTTAGTACCCAGCAAATTGCAGAGCGACAGGAACAAGTCAATGACAGGCGCATTTCATAAGCTTTTTGTTTTGTTTTCGCAACTAAATTCAAAAGCAATAGTCACCCCCGGCACAGCCGGGGGTTCTTCCTATGCGGGCAAAGCCCTGTTTTACTGGCAGCGCCTCAAGGCGCTCGGAGTTTTCTTACGCTTGCAACGAAACTTCTCACCCCCTCCCGCAAACAAGACAAAACGAAAATCGAAAGCACATTTGGTGCGGAAGGGGACCGATACGGTAGGGGGCTGCGCCCCTCCCTGCCAAAGCCCTTCTCGTTTCATGGAAGCTGCCTATTTTGCTTTGACACCGAAACGGAAGGATTGTGGGTAAAGTTTAGCTTGCATTTTTACTCACCGCTAAAGCTTTTTTGAAGGGGCCGTTGCAAAACGGCACGAAAAAAAAGTCGGAGCAACCATACGAAAAGGTATTGGCAGCTCCGGCTTTTTGCTTTAAAATTTAGTTGTGAAAGAAAATAAAAAGCTCTTAGAGCATAACAGATTTGAGCGAAAAAATCAACAGTTGACGCTCCCAATGGATATGGAAATAACAATACCGCAGGATGATCCGGTACGGCTTGCCAGCGCGCAGCTTGAGGAACTGGATTACAGGGAACTGTATCGCGCCTATTCTTCACAGGGAAGGAAATCGGCGGCTGAACCCCGGATCATCTTTGAGGTATTGGTGTACGGTTACATGTGCGGCATCTACTCGACGCGAAAGCTGGAGGAGGCCTGCCGGAAACGCGTGGGCTTCATGTGGCTGCTCAATGGAGAACCGGTGCCGGACTACAGCACGTTTGCGAGGTTTCGCACCGGACGCACCAAAGAAGCGGTGGAAGATTTGTTTTACCAATTTGTCCGGCGCCTGGAACAGATGGGCGAGACGGAGCACGACGAGGTATTCATCGACGGCACCAAGCTGGAGAGCCGGGCGAACCGCTACACGTTTGTCTGGCGCAAGACGACGGAGAAATATTTGGCCAAAGTGAAGGATGCCGTGCGTGAGGAATTTGAAAGCCGTGGAATTTCCGGCAATGTGACCCTGAAAAAGTTCCGTGAATTGGTAAAATCGGAAAAGGCGGCCTGTGAGAAAAACGGAATTCATTTTGTACATGGAGCCGGTCGCCGCAAGCCGCCCCGGCAGCGGGCGTATGAGAAGATTTTTACATTGCTGGAAAAGTGGGAGGGCTATGAGAAGAAGCTGTTTTTAATGGGAAACAGTCGTAACAGTTATGCCAAAACAGATCCGGATGCCACCTTTATGCATATGAAGGAAGACCATATGCGCAACGGGCAGCTCAAACCGGGCTACAATGTGCAGATTGCCGTGAACAGCGAGTACATCACAGGCGCCGCGGCTTTTTCGAACCGGACGGACAGCGGGACGCTGCGACCCTTTTTGCGCAGACTCGAACAGCAGCATGGGGAACGCTACCGGGATATTGTGGCGGACGCGGGCTATGAAAGTCTGGACAACTACCTGTATCTGGAGGGAAACGGGCAGACCAGCTTCATCAAACCCATCAACTACGAAGCACAAAAAAACAAAAAGTTCAGGCAGCAGATCGGCCGCCGGGAGAATATGCAATATGACGAACAGCAAGACTGCTATGTCTGCGCGGCCGGCAGAAAGCTTCTTTTCCATCACGAAAGTACGCAGCGGAATCGGCAGGGATATTTCCCAACGACGGCGTATTACCGGTGCGATAGCTGCGTCGGCTGCCCGTGCCGTGAAGCTTGCTGCAAGGCAAAAAGCGGCACGCCGAAAGAACTGAGAGTGAAAACGGATTTGGTTCGCCTGAGTGACGATTCCCGGAAAAACATTAAAACCGAACGTGGAATTACGCTTCGGATGAACCGCTCTATCCAGGTGGAAGGGGCCTTCGGCGTTCTGAAAAGCAACCGCAAATTCAAGCGCTTTCTTACCCGGGGCCGGGCAAACATTTCAACGGAGCTTTACCTTTTGTGCATGGGCTACAACTTGAACAAGCTCTGTGCGAAATGCAACACAGGAAGGCTAAAAACACATTTGTTTTGCCTTCAAAAAGAGTAGATTCCAGAAAAACAGAAAATGATTGATTTTTCAGCTTTGCTTTACGGCGGAGCTTAGCATTGCTATTCCTATTTCGACGATTTGTCTCGCAAAGTTTTCAACAAAAGCCTCGTATTTAGATCACTTTTCAACATAAAGGGGGTGTTGCAAAATTTTCATTTTGCAACACCCCTTCTTGTTGCCTTGCGGCAGACGGCGGATCCATTGTTACTATGTCCCCCGCCATCTGCCTTATTTAGCTTGTGAAAAGATATTAATAGAGTAAGGACAACTCCGACTTATGGATTGGGAGAGGAAAATTCCGAAATTGGATGCAATCCCCTTCCAATGGGAGCTGTCCGCTGAAATGTATATCTTTTTCACCAAAGGCTCATAAATCAGTCGGAGTGAAATATGCACAATATAAAGCGAAAGGAAAACAAGCATGAAAAGGATCATAAAAATTTTCAGTTCTCTTTTAGCTGTTGCTATTGTTTCTTGCGCCGTTTTTGCAAGTTCGGCATCCGCCGCTGCGGCATATCCGGATATCACTACTGTCTCAGGATATAAAGGAATACTTGGGATAACGGGCGGTGGATCCTGCTTCCATAAAGGAGATTATGCTCGCTTTACCATTGAAACTTCAGAAGGGGACTCCCAAAATATCTCTAACCTTAATGTAACATGGAGCGTTGCCGATCCTACTCAGGCCAATATATTAGATGATGGCTATATAGGATGTTACAATCATTTCCAGGCAAGAATCGTGATTTTAAAGGGTGGAGTCACGATCCCAGTATACGCCACTGTTAACGGTAAAAAAATTGAAGAAGATTTGAATGTCCTTGATGACGCTGATCCAGTAGCATATTCAGATTACATGACGGTTTCAGGACAAACCGGCCAAATTTGGCTCACATGTAGACCGAATTTGGGGGACGACGGGTTCTATCGTGGAAACACGTATCGAATTTCCGTTGACGGGACTTTCTTTGACGGGGACATATCAAAATACAGCATAGCATGGAGCACCGATGACTCGTCAAAGGCAGCCATAATTAAAAATGATGGATATTCCAGTTCAGATAAAAAATTATATGCAGAAATGACTGTTCTTAAACCAAACACAACCTTTCATGTTTTCGCCAAGGTAAATGGCACCATGCTTGAACGGCAATGTAATGTAAGTCCAGACTACAACGGTATTGATCCCGATCAGATGACTGTTTTTGGAAGATTTTATGCTATTCCGGATACAACAGGGAATTTCACTGTAAAACAAAACGAAATTTATACCATTATGGTAAGATGTAACAATCTTCCGATCGTAGCGGAAGGATCCAACTGCTTTAAAAGTATTTCCGAAACAAACAACGGAGATAAGCACTATTATAAATTCAGGGCAATCGGCAAGCATGGAAGCGTTTGCGGTTTTTATTTAGATAACGGGAACATTCCATTTGCAGTCGCAACGATCAATTAATTACGAAGATGCCAAAAGAGCTCGCGGTAAATTCACAGCGAGCTCTTGTCGCAACTTATGGGTCAAATAATTAGCAATGGAAGATGAATCTCAATGGATCCATACGATCAGGCTGTACTTTTCTGGAAAGCATTTAAAATTACTACCGAGGAACAGTTGGAGCAGCGGCTGGAAGACTTTCATGTCCTTTTTGCCTACAACTCCGGGAAAATTGAAGATACGGAAATCACATGGTATGATACCGAAGAGATTTTTGACGGCAGAAAAAGGGTTGCCAATTTTACTGGGGACCCGAAAGCATTGCTGGAACAGCAGAATCAGAAACTATGTTATGAGCTGTTAAAAAGCAAGATTATAAAAAGGGAACCGCTGAGCATTGATCTAATCTTGGACGTCCATCAAACTTTGATGGATGGGATCTATGATGAACATACCTTCATTGAAAAGGGGGAAAGGCCCGGCAGCTTTAAAAAACACGACTATGTTACTGGAATCCATGATGTCGGCTCAGCCACCGATAATGTGGAGCGCGACGTAAAAGAGCTGTTGGAGGAAGTCAACGCCTATGAAGGAGAGGAAGAAGTATTAAAAGCGGCTGCTTATTTCCACGCAAGGTTCGAATTTATCCATCCATTTGCGGACGGCAATGGACGCGCCGGAAGATCGCTTCTCAACTATTTTCTGTTGCTGCATCACCATCCCCCGCTGATTATTTACTTTCAGGACAAACAATTGTATTATGAGAGCTTACAGAGATATGACGAAATGGAGGATTTAAATCCCTTCTATGAATTTCTCAAGTATGAGACCGGTAAGACCTGGGAAAAAGCGACCAATCCCAAGGAAGGCCGGGAAACGGAACATGGATCGAAATAAAAATCATGGTTCGCTTTTCACTTGGATGTCCAACTGGACATTTATCAAGCTTCTCTGTTCCGGGTGGATTTTTATCATTGCTGGCCGGAGATTTTTTGAAAAAGGAAAGCAGGGTTAAAAATGGATCTCGAAGCAATGAACAAACAAATCAAAGGATATTGCAAACCGCACGTGGACGAAAGAGGAGCACGGCTAATCAATAAAATGAAGCTAATAAAGTTTGATAAAAACCTCAAGAAGGCTACATTTGTTTCGAATTCGGTTGATCCTTGTGAGTTGTATTATATCCAGATACATTATTCCCACGAACTTGTCGAAGCGTTGGAGGCCATTACCGGCCTGCCATCTTACGTTGAGTACCAGATTGAAAGGGAGCCACTGAAACCGGTCCATAAGCGGTTCACCATCGGCGAAACAAAGCCCGGCAGCAGTTGTGACGATTCTGGGCCTTCCCTCGCCCAGAGAATAGCTGTCTTGGAGCAGCAGGTCGCGTCACTGCAAGCAAAAGTGGGGGCATTGACAACCGGCGCATCCGATTCTTTCAGTTTCTAAAATACGATAGCTCATAATACGAATTTTTTCATTATTGGGGTATCAATGACTGTTGAATAAACAGGTTTTTATTAACAGGGAACGGGAAAGTCACCATTCCCTGTTTTATTTATAGGTGCCATCGAAAAAATTATTATTTTTAGGCACCGACGTTGTTGGACTGGAGGAAAATTGTATTTCGTCTTTTCCCTTCGTCCATTGAATTTTTACCTCTCACCCTGTTTTTTAATTTATATAGCATCGCGGCCAGAGTATTTTCACATCGCTTGAGTAACAGAATCTGGTCGCAATTGATACCTCGCCAGTCCAATAATATGTGAGGGATGGAAACATCCCGAACGTCATTAGTATTCAGGTAATTTGTGTATCGCAGCAAAACTCAATATTAAAATATATTTGTATTTCTTTTTCTAATTTTTATAGATATTTTATAGATATTAAGTATCAAAAATAATCTTTATATATTACTATATATATAATTAAAAGAATGGCTCCCAGTCGACGCACTGCCTCTCGTCAGCCTGCGCCAAAGCTGAAATATTGCCTGCGATTGCAGAAATAACAAGATGCGATTTTGCGGACAGTAATTTACAGATATTAACATTTTTCTTCTTAAACGCATTGCTACATACCAGAATCTGGTCGCACCATAAACAAGGTATTCACGCTCGAGAAATCTTTCGCACGCGTCCCTGAATAGTTCCGACAAGTAATTAACCCTTAAACAATTTTTCTTTTCAACATCATTTTTCATAATTGCCGCCAAACGATTGATATCTTTGTTTAAGGAACGGACGATTGGATCAGGATCGCGTCCAAGCACGTCAACTTCGACATTATCGTCCGTCAAGGTGCTTTGCGCTTTTCCCAGTACCCATTCTGCGTAATGATTTAGCCCAATGACTAAACATTTGCCGTATTTATGACAGAGTGTGATAAAACCATCGTCCTGCAAACGATGCAGGACTGTATTAACCCGCGATTTTGAGCAATGCCAGACACCCGAAAGACGCCGGCTGCTTAGTTGCACTGTAAAATAGGAACCCCATTGGGGTAACACAACAACAGCCGATTTCTTGCTCACTTTATAAGTTGGATCGTTATAAATCGCATTCAGCCAAAGGTACATTAGTATATCGCACTCTGAGTAGTGATCGGCAGGAGAAAACGCTTCTGCTATTTCATTTTTATCGACTATAACATATCCTTTCGAGCATTTAATCGCAGATCGCTCCATTTTCATTTCTCTGCTATTGGCAGAATCTGTCTCTCGGTTAATCAGAGATATAGTCACCCGTTTTGGCATAGCATCCAGTTGATAGTCAATTAGATGCAGTTGCTTTAGCTGCTGCAAATGTGACAAACAGGATTTTACCCCGCTTGCGCAAAATGCATCAATCAACTCAGACATAGAAACCGTAATGTAAGCGTGCATGGGAACAATCTTCCCGCCGGCCTCATAATAAGTCTGTGCATGGCACAAACACCATATATAGTCGTATAGGCCGCAGCCATGATTGTTCTTCAGACCACTTCTTATAATGTCTTTAATTAAATAACGAGGGATTCTTTTATCTGAGAATCGCGCAAGTGCGGTATTTCTATTATTAAAATTATATCCTGGCTTATGAAATAGCCTACTCGAACTTTTTTCTGCTGACGTCATGTTTCTCACCGCCTTCCAGACTCTATATATCTGCATTCCTGCTTATTTTGTACTATATATAGTATAGTCCACGGTTTTCGTGTTGTCAAATTATATTTGTCGGAAATTTAAATTACTCTATCTTTTAGTATCAGCCGAGTGGCACAGATGAAACCTTTAAACACCGGAATAAAAAAAATCTCATGCTTAATTGCCATTTGAAGAAATATGGTCGAAAGACCGAGAGTTAATAGGAAAAAAGTGACAGAAGGTCAACGCAGCAGTGTTCGATTGAAAAATTCATGAATTAATCCGAGTAAGAGCAGCGTCGTACAGTAAAGATAAATTCACAATACAAAGCGGACTGAAAACCTGTGTAAATTTGGAATACATACTTTGGGCTATATACTTGCTATTTTTCAGATAATAAGGTAAAATTATGTCAATGAAAATAATAATATATGTATAAATCAACTCTTCCCAAAAGGAAAATCAGCATAGTTTACGATAGAATTTTAGATCATAAGGGTGAAAAATATGAAAGGCATCATTTTAGCCGGAGGAAGCGGCACCAGACTTTATCCCCTAACTCTTGTAACATCAAAGCAACTTTTGCCCGTCTACGATAAGCCGATGATCTATTATCCCTTGTCAACGCTGATGCTTGCGGGAATCCGGGATATTTTAATTATTTCAACCCCCTCAGGATCTGCCAAATTTTGAACGACTGTTAGGCG
Organism: Caproicibacter fermentans; assembly: GCF_014303955.1. Classification (NCBI taxonomy): domain Bacteria; kingdom Bacillati; phylum Bacillota; class Clostridia; order Eubacteriales; family Acutalibacteraceae; genus Caproicibacter; species Caproicibacter fermentans. The sequence continues at coordinate 1,923,597 of NZ_CP060286.1, forward strand.
ACGGTTCTGATTTTGGAATCTGCCTTTCCTACATAGAACAGCTTTCCCCTGACGGCCTCGCTCAGGCTTTTATTTTGGGTGAAGAGTTCATTGCCGGCGACAGTTGCGCCATGGTGCTTGGTGATAATATCTTTTATGGCAACGGATTTGTAAAGCATCTTCGCGGCGCGGCACTCCAAACAGAAGGTGCAACAGTCTTCGGCTATTTTGTGGACGATCCGGAACGGTTTGGAATTGTGGAATTCGATTCAGACGGCAGGGCGGTTTCCATTGAGGAAAAGCCAGACCATCCGAAATCGAATTACGCGGTCACAGGCCTTTATTTTTATGACAGCCGCGTTTGCGAATACGCAAAGGCTTTGAAGCCTTCCGCGCGCGGCGAGCTGGAAATTACTGATTTAAATCGTATTTATCTGGAGCAAGGGAACCTAAATGTTACCACGCTGGGACGCGGCTTTGCCTGGCTGGACACCGGTACAGTGGAATCGCTGAACGATGCTTCTGAATTTGTTAAGGTCATCGAAAAGCGCGAGGGCATTGTGATCTCCGCTCCGGAGGAAATTGCGTATCGTAATACATGGATTTCTAAAGAAATGCTTATGGATTGTGCGAAACGGTACGGCAAATCTGCATACGGTGCGCATCTAAAGCAGGTTGCAAACGGAAGAATTCTGTATTAGGAGATTCAAAATGGACTTTATTAAAACGAATGTTTTGGACGTTTATATTCTGGAGCCTAAGGTTTTCGGAGACAGCCGCGGCTGGTTTATGGAAACTTGGTCAAAACGAACGATGGAAGATGCCGGCCTGTTTTACGATTTCATTCAGGATAACCAATCCCTTTCTGCGAAGAAAGGAACCCTGCGCGGCCTCCATTTTCAAAAAGGGAAAGACTCACAGGCGAAGCTGGTGCGCTGTACACGCGGCGCGGTTCTGGATGTTGCGGTTGATCTGAGAAAAGGCTCTCCCACCTATAAAAAATGGGCAAGCGTAGAACTTTCTGCAGAAAACAAGCGGCAGTTCTTGATTCCACGCGGCTTTGCCCACGCTTTTCTGACCCTGACCGACGACGTAGAATTCCAGTATAAGGCGGATAATTTCTACGCTCCCTCTTCCGACCGGAATATTCGCTGGAACGACCCGGAAATTGGAGTGAAGTGGGGCATCGAAAATCCTGTCCTTTCTGAAAAAGATCAAAAGGCCCCCCTGCTGTCAGAGAGTGACGTAGACTTTGTTTATGAGGTGAAAAAATGAAACTGCTTGTAACAGGCGGCGCTGGATTTATCGGCGGCAATTTTATGCATTATATTTTAAACAAATATCCGAAAGACAAAGTCATCTGTCTGGACGCTTTGACCTATGCCGGAAACATGGAAACGCTTGCCGATGTGATGGATAACCCAAACTTTACGTTTGTAAAAGGCGATATTTCCGATAGAGACACCGTGTTTCAACTGTTTGAAAAGGAAAAGCCGGATGTTGTCGTCAATTTTGCCGCAGAAAGCCATGTGGATCGTTCCATTGAGGATCCTGGGCTTTTTTTGCACACCAATATTCTGGGAACCGGCGTTTTAATGGATGCATGCCGAAAATATGGAATTCAAAGATATCATCAGGTTTCGACGGACGAGGTATACGGCGACTTGCCTTTAGACAGGCCCGATTTGTTTTTTACGGAGGAAACGCCGCTGCACACCTCCAGTCCCTATTCCGCTTCAAAGGCGTCGGCCGACCTGCTGGTACTGGCATACCACCGAACATTTCATCTGCCCATCAGCATTTCGCACTGCTCCAACAATTACGGGCCGTATCATTTTCCTGAAAAGCTGATTCCGCTGATGATTGCGAACGCGTTGAACGACAAGCCGCTGCCCGTTTACGGCAAGGGTGAAAACATTCGGGATTGGCTGTATGTCGAAGACCACTGCTCTGCTATCGACCTGATTGTGCGTAAGGGCCGCGAGGGCGAAATTTATAATATTGGCGGCCATAACGAGCGCACGAATCTGCAGGTTGTCAAAGCAATCCTGAAAGAGCTCGGCAAACCGGAAAGTCTTATCCGTTTTGTCACCGACCGGCCGGGGCATGATCGGCGGTACGCGATCGACCCGACCAAGATTCATAACGAACTGGGCTGGGAGCCAACTACCCGTTTTGAGGATGGCATTAAGCTAACCGTAAAGTGGTATTTGGAAAACCGTACGTGGTGGGAACACATCATAAATGGAGAATACCAGAACTATTATGAAAGAATGTATGGACACCGGTAAACCGTTAATATCCATCCTAATGGCTGTCTATAACCCTGATTTGGAATGGTTTTCACAGCAGCTGGAGTCCCTTGAGGCACAGGATTACCCAAATTTGGAACTACGGATTTTGGATGACTGTTCACCGGATGTCTCTTTTCAAGAAATTCAGCAAAGTATAAAAAGCAATGTTAGAAAAATACCTTATTTTCTTGATCGAAACAGTCAAAATTTGGGATCTAATCGGGTTTTTGAAAAACTAACGTTGGCAGCAAAGGGACAATATATTGCATATTGCGATCAGGATGATATTTGGTTTCCGAAAAAATTGTCTTATTTGGAAAAGCAGTTAGTGAAAGATCGCGCGGTATTGATTTGTTCCGATGTCTTTGTAATTGATGGTGCAGGAAAAAAAATAGCGTCTTCCATTACAAAGCTACGTAAACGCCATAAATTTTTAGAGGGTTACAATCTGACCGATTCCCTTCTATTCCGGAATTTTGTAATTGGATGCACCATGTTAATCTGTGCGGAAACGGCAAAGGCAGCTACGCCTTTCGTCAAAGATATGGTCCATGATCATTGGCTTGCCATGTATGCGTCCACACAAGGCAAGATTTCCGTCAGTCCTTACCGATTGGTAAATTATCGCATCCATGCGAATAATCAGACCAGTGTTCTGGCCTACGTGAAATCAAAGGAAGATTATATCGAGGAAAGGATCCTTCCCTATGTGCGTAGATTGCAAGAGATATCCAAAAGAATTCCAGATTCAGAAGCCTTGAAAAAAGTTATGCAATGGGCACAGGCGCGGGAAAGTTACGCACGGGGCGACAGTGCTTCCGCTAAGGTGATTTGGAAGAACCGCAATTTAGACAGAAAGACTTCCGCTTTTGAATTGGTGGCATGGCATACGCCGTCGCCATTGTTCCGAATCGCAATTCGGATGATTCAGCGCGGTTGGCTTTAGGGAGGTATAAAGTTTGAAACAAGGTAATTTGAGCACTAACCTTGAACGGGCACAGCAAAGCAGACCGCCCGGAGGCAGTCAAAAAATCGGATAATTTTGCCGCAAATCAACCTTGTTCTAACGGTGCCGGGTATCCAATCCTTTTCCGCAATCGGAATCCTTTCGGAAATCGGAGTGGATATGTCCGTGTTTCCCACCTCGAAGCATCTGTGCTCTTGGGCTGGGCTCACGCCGCAGAACAACGAGAGCGCCGGGAAAAAGAAAACCACCAGAATCAGCCGTGCCGGAGCTTACATCAAGCCTCTGCTTGTACAATGCGCCCTGTGTGCCATCCGTGCCAAGCAAAATCCAGAAATCCGAAACCGTTACCTTTCTTTGAAAAAGCGCCGCGGCCACAAGAAAGCGATTATTGCCATTGCCAGAATGCTGCTGACCGCAATTTACAACATTCTTAAAAAGAACGAACCGTACAACCCGGATTTATACCATCAATCTGACAAACCTCCGGTACACCGTGAGGTTTCTGCGGACGAGGCAATTTTTATCTTGCAACGACAGGGTTATCTGGTCTCTAAGCCTGCGAGTACACCGTAGCTCCAAAGATAAGTTTACGGGGTACAATGCCCCATTCATTTGTGCTTGAAAGAGCATCCGGCACACATAATAATGCGGTCAGCCGACAAGGCTGTGCCCACTCACCTCCACATGCTCTGTAGTGTGCCTGTTTCCTCAAGTACATTTTAACAAATATTTGAATGCTGCGTTAGGAAATATAGGTTTCATTATCCTTTTATGCCTTGCAGCGCAGCGGAAAGGAATGGTCATAATGATGAAAATACTTGTTACCGGTGTCGGTGGGCAATTAGGGTACGACATCATAAACATTCTGCAAAATAGAAACATCAAATGCGTGAGCACGGGTCGCCAAGAATTCGATATCACTGATTTTGAGCAGACACAGGTCTTTATGAAAAAAGAAATGCCGGACACAGTGATCCACTGTTCCGCCTATACGTCTGTTGACAAAGCAGAAGATAATGTCGAACTTTGCAAAGCGGTCAATGTGGGAGGTACGCGCAATATCGCGAAAGTTTGCAATGAGATTGGCGCAAAAATGATGTATATTAGCACGGATTATGTTTTCCCGGGTACGGGAGAAGAAGCCTATGAGGTTGATGATCCAAAAGGACCAATCAGCGTATACGGAAGCACAAAACTAGGCGGCGAGACTGCAGTCAAGGAACTACTTAAAAAGTACTTTATTATCCGCACTTCCTGGGTGTTTGGTAAAAATGGAAATAACTTTATAAAAACGATGCTCCGACTTGGGAAAGAACGCAGCGAAGTGAATGTGGTATGTGATCAGATTGGCTCCCCAACTTATACGGCCGACCTTGCGCCATTGCTTTGTGATATGGTTATGACGGAAAAATATGGAACTTATCATGCAACCAACGAAGGATACTGCAGTTGGGCTGATTTTGCCGCTGAAATTTTTCGGCAGGCTGGATATCCGACAAGAGTTCAATTCATCCCGACATCGGAATATCCCACGAAGGCGAAGCGGCCGCTAAATTCTAGATTAAGCAAAAAAAGTTTGGATCAAGCCGGATTTCAACGGCTTCCCACATGGCAAAGCGCAGTGAAAAGGTTTGTTAAAGAGGAGAATCTATAGTATGGCGAAAGGATTATATACCTTTTTTGCCGATATCTTAAAAAGCAGAAAAATCTTATTTGGATTGGCAAAAAATGATTTCAAAGCAAAATTTGCTGCCTCATTTCTGGGAATTACTTGGGCGTTTATTCAGCCTCTCGTCACACTTCTGGTATTCTGGTTTGTATTCCAGGTGGGTTTCAAAAATCCTCCCGTAAGTAACGTTCCATTCATCGTATGGTTTACACCGGCCTATTTGGCTTGGGCGTTCTTTTCGGAAGCTCTAGTTTCCGGAACAAACTGCTTGCTGGAGTACAGCTACCTAGTTAAAAAGGTTAATTTTCGCGTAAGTATGATCCCGCTGGTCAAAATTCTTTCCTCCGCCTTTGTTCACGTTGCATTCATCGGGTTTATCTTTTTGATGCTTCTGTTGTGCGGGCTCCCCTTTTCTGTCTATAACATACAGGTAATTTACTATTTTTCTTGCACCTGTATTCTATTGATTGGCCTTTGCTGGCTCTTATCGGCGCTTGCGCCATTTTTGAAGGATACAGTGAACATCGTGAGCGTTTTTATTCAGATTGGTTTCTGGATTACGCCAATTTTCTGGTCTCCCGACAAGATGAGTCCGTGGGTGCAGAATGTTCTGAAGCTAAATCCCATGTTTTATATCTGCCGCGGCTACAGAGACAGTTTTGTCAATCACATGTGGTTCTGGCAGAGGGGGTACACAAACCTGTTCTTTTGGGGTATAACCATCATCCTGTTTTTTGCGGGAGCCTATCTGTTTCGGAAACTGCGCCCGCATTTTGCAGATATCCTGTAAGGGAGGACTCTTATGGATTGTCAGCCGATCATCTGTGTTGAGCACTTAAGTAAGGCATATAAACTCTACGATAATAAAGGCGATCGCCTCAGGGAAGCCGTAAGCGTATCCAGAAAGCAGTATCACAAGTTGTTTTTCGCGCTAAATGACGTTTCCTTTTCAGTCAATCGCGGAGAAACCCTTGGCATTATTGGAACCAACGGCAGCGGCAAATCAACGCTTCTAAAAATACTTTCAGGGGTGGTCAGCCCCACTTCCGGGCATATTAAAGTGCTCGGTCGGGTTTCGGCCCTGCTGGAACTTGGGGCAGGATTCAACCCGGAATATACAGGACTAGAGAACATCATGCTGCATGGCACGATGATGGGTTATTCGAAAGAGGAACTGGGGAGTAGGGAGAAGGAGATTATCCGCTTTGCCGACATCGGGGAGTTTATCAATCAGCCCGTCAAAAATTATTCCAGCGGAATGTTTGCTAGACTCGCTTTTGCGGTAGCTATTAACGTCGAGCCAGAAGTCTTGATTGTCGACGAGATTCTCAGCGTGGGAGACATTCGTTTTCAGATCAAATGCATGAACAAAATGAAGGAAATGATGAAAAGCGGTACAACGATTCTGTTTGTATCGCATGATATTAGTTCAGTCCGGCGTTTTTGCCCAAAATCCATTTGGATTGACCGAGGAATTCTGCGTGAAGCCGGGGAAACCAATCTGGTGGCTGATGAATATGAGGATTTCCTGCGTTGCGCTGAAGCGCGTGAAAAGAAAATGATCCAGCAGGAAGAAAAAAACGAAAAATCTCCGCCTACGCAAACAAAGGACGGTAGCATTGCCAAGATTCTGGATGTTGCGGTTCTGACTTTCCTAGACCAACCGGTAGAATCAGTCGCTTATGATGAGCCAGTCACGGTAAGTGTTACTTACGATGTTTATGACAAGGATGTGACCGCTCCGGTTTTGGGCGTGGCCTTATTTAGTATCGATGATGATTATATCTGCGGCCTCAACACGCTTTTGGACAGCGTTGTAATTCCTTGGAAACTGGGGAGAAATCGTCTCTTCCTGCAATATCCACAGGGTTTACGGGTTTTGGGTGGAAAATATTATTTTGATGTTACCTTGAGAGACCAGACGGCAACCGTAAATATCGATTACCAGAAAAAAGTGAAAAACATTCAGGTGAACAGCGGCTATGTAGCTGAGGGAAGGCTGGTATTGCCACATCGGTGGGAGCAACCGACGCATTCCTTTTAAGGAGTTATGACATGAACAAATACGATATGCCTATGGTACTGGGAGATACGGTCCCCGGCAAACTAATGCATCAAATAAAACCCGGAAGTACAGTATTGGAATTCGGCTGTGCGGAAGGGCGGATGACCCGTTATATGAAGACGCAACTCTCCTGTCATGTATTTATAATCGAAATTGATCCAGAGGCGTTTCACAGTGCGATTCAGTATGCGGAGGATGGTTTCTGTGGTGATGCGGAACAGTTGAAATGGATGGATCAGTTTCGGAATATCCGGTTTGATGCTATCCTTTTTGCGGATGTTTTGGAACATCTCCGCCAACCGGAAACTATTCTGAAAAGCGCGGGACAGTTGCTAAGGGACGACGGGAAAGTTTTAATTTCTATCCCCAATATTGCTCATGCGGATATTCTCTGCAATCTGTATCAAAACCGATTTTCCTATACCAAACTTGGCCTCCTAGATGACACCCATGTTCATTTCTGGGGGGAAAAGGATCTGGACGGTTTTGCAGAAAGCTCAGGATTCCAGATCGTGGAAAAGGATGCCTCTTACGCGGATATGTTCACTACGGAGCAGAATCCCGACACGAATGGGTTGCCAATGGATCTTGCCAAGCTTCTGGAAAAGAAGCCGTTTGCCAATGTTTATGAGTTCGTACTTGTCTTGCAAAAAATCCAGTGGGCAAACGAACATGGTATTTCCTGTATTTCTAATATTGATCCTCAGGGGCAGAGGGTTCCTTCTATCATATATTTTGATACCGGGAAGGGCTACAGCCTCTTAGAGATGGCTTATGTTCAACCGGATTCTTCGGATGACGCCGCGAACAACTGCGTGTTTTCCATCGATTCTCTTCCCCCCAGCTGCAGAGCGATTCGTTTCGACCCGGTAGAGGGAGTTGCTGTACTGCTGCAGAGACTAAACATTGAGAGCAATAAAGGCCCATTGCTAGGTGTCCCTCTGAACGGCTTCTCTTTTGAAGAGGATCTGTTATTTCTAAATACGGATCCGCAAATCGAAATTTTAATTCCCTCGGGATGCAGCCAGATAAAAATAGAAGCCTCTATTTATCCCCTTTCAGATAAACTCGAGTTGCATCTTTTGAAGGAATCGCAAAGGGAACTTTTGACAACTAAGGTTACACTGCAAGAACAGGTCCGGCAGGCGGAAAAAACTGAAAACAGCCTAAATAGTCGGATAATTAATATTCAAAGCCGGTTGACAGAGACACAAAACGAAAAGGCCAGTCTGAACGACCAACTGGCGGAGGCCCAAAGCGAAAAGGCCAATCTGAACAGTCAACTTGTGGTCCAACTGGAAGAATGTCAAGTACGCGAGAAAATGATCCTCAAACTATCCGAAAAAAACAGCCTGCTAAAGGCACAGAAAATGCAGATGAGTTCACAACTCGCTTCATTCCAGGCAAGTTATGAGTCTGTCGTGAATTCCCAATGTTGGCGCATGACAGCGCCGCTACGCAGCCTGCTGGACCGTCTGAAGACAATCTATTTGATTAGACAAATCCACAAGGGACTTCGGATATGGCGTGCGGCTGGCTTCCGTACGGCTTGGTTTAAAGCAAGGGAATATCTGGCTGCGGGGGGGAAACTCACGGCTGCAGGTGCGGTGCCGAAAGACCCGGAACTTGTCGGCTTAGCTGGACTGATGCTGGAGGCGTCCCAACCCGGCGGCATGACTTTTATGCGGGAAAAGCTAGAAGAATTCCGGAACCCTTCCGGCAAGGGACGGAGAATTCTTCTGATAAGCCATGAGCTCACGCTGACGGGAGCGCCGATGGCGCTTTACTATTATGCAAAAAGCGTAAAAAAGAATGGGGATCGACCCGCTATCGTTTCCCCCCGCGACGGGCGCCTGAGACAGACGCTATGCGAGGATGGAATCCCGGTTGTCATCGCACCGTTTCTTTATCAGCACAATATCAAGAACTGGGTTCTACCGCTTTTTGACTTCGTCGTCGTCAACACGATCGCCGGCCATCCGGTGATCTCCATGCTGGCGGAAGCCTCCGTTCCAGTGCTTTGGTGGATTCATGAGGCAAATGCTTCTTATCCGCCGGCGATACAAGCGGCTCTGCCCAAGAAGCTGCCAGGAAACGTCAGGGTTTATTGCGGCGGCGCTTACGCGGCATCCGTCCTTCATCAGTACCGTCCGGCATATCAGACGGAAATTCTGCTTTACAATGTGCCGGAGGTCAGCGTTTCTAAAGCCACTCCGCCTATCCTGACATCCAAGGAAACGACTGGCAGGACGGTATTCGCGATGGTCGGTATGCAGGAGGAGCGCAAAGGTCAGGACATTCTTGCAGACGCAATTCTGAAAATGCCACCTGACCATGTGGCAGAGTGCCTTTTTGTCTTTGTAGGAAAAAGATATTTTTTTCCTATAGCAGAGCAAATCAGGAAGCTTTGCAAGCAATATCCTAAAAGCACAAAATACATTGAGGAACTGGATCGGGACAACCTTCAGCAACTCTATCAGCAGATGGATTGTCTTATCTGTGCCTCCCGCGATGACCCTATGCCGGTTGTGGTCACGGATGCTCTGATGCTGTCGAAGATCGTGATCTGTTCGGAGAACACCGGCTCCGCCTCCCTGATCGGGCAGACCGGGGGGGGCCTGATCTACCGCAACAATGACCCAGCAGAACTGGCATCGTGTATCGAATCCGTCCGGGTAGATGGACGTCATATGGATTCGATGCGTCAGAAAGCCCGTGAAACTTACGAGTGCTTTTTTTCGGAATCTGTGTTTGAAACAAACGTGCGTAAAGCGATGGACCAGGTTTCCGCTAACGTGTTGAAGAATAGGGCGAAGGGTTTCGTTTCCGTCGTGATCCCGACTTACAACGCCGGGGAAGACCTGCTGCCGCTGATCACGGCGCTCCGCGCGCAGACAGGAATCGACGGGCTGGAAATCCTGCTTGTGGACTCCGGCAGCAGGGATGGGACGCCGGAGCTCGCGGAGCGGCTCGGCGCAAAGGTCATACGGATTCCCCACGCCGAGTTTTCCCACTCCCATGCGCGGAATCTCGGTGCCGAACGGGCCAAAGGCGAATATCTGCTCTTTATGACGCAGGATGCGGCGCCCGGCGGACCGGACTGGGTCTATGACATGCTGCGGCCCATCCTGCGGGAGAATGTGACGGCGGTGTCCTGCCGGGAACTGCCCAGACCGAACTGCGACCTGTTGGGACGCATAACCGGCTGGCTCCACGCCCAGTTCATGGGAATCCTGAACGGGGACCGGATCCTGTCCCTTCCAGAGCAACAGAATTTCGACAGCCTACGGAAGAACGGCCAGTTGGACGACGTTGCCTGCCTGATCCGCCGCAGCGTTTTTCTGCAGTTCAGCTACAGGGGCGACTATGCGGAGGATCTTGACCTTGGGATCCGCTTGATCCGAGCGGGATACCGGCTGGCGCTTCTGTCGTCTACGCATGTTGTGCATTCTCACACGCGCCCAGCCATTTACCATCTGAAACGCGCCGTAGTGGACATCCTGTCGCTAAAAAGAATCCTGCCGGATTACCCGATCACCAGGGTGACGGAGGCACAAGCCCGCAATCGGATCCTTACTGCATACTGTATGACAGTCCAGTATGTCAAATACTTTTTGTCAACCTGTGAAGAGCAAGAAACCCTTACGGAATTCTGTAAACGTGCGGATGGAAAATGCCCGGAAATTTTAAACTGTACCCAAAACATGACTTTGCAGGAAATTCAAGCGCTGGTCGAAGAGAAGATTCCCTATGTTGACGACGATCTGAGGACCTTTCTCAGGAAACTGATGAGTATTGGATCCGATGTGGCTTTCGACCCTACCGCCTTTACGGAAGCAATTTATTTCATTACACATTCTATAGCGGACTATCTGAAAATGACTGGTAAACCCTTCACTCCGGGGACAAAAAAGGAAATCTGCGACGCCATGGTCAAGCGGTACGGGCAGATCGCGGGAAATGTCTTGGCGGATTATTCGTTCTGGAACTCAAAAGAAAATAGTAAATTGGGTGCCCTGATTAAAGAATACAGTTGCGGGATTTGAGACTGCTAAAACTCAAGGGAGAGGAGGGATTGGCGTGAAAAATGTACTTGTGCTTGGAGCTAATGGTTTCATTGGTCAACATTTGGTTTCGCAACTGCTCGGTAAAGTAAATGTAATTGGATATGGAAAGACAGTGCCTCCCATTTGCAAGTGTTCGGAATTTATTCAAGGAGACTTTACAACAGATACAAGGTTTGAGAATCTCTTACGTAAGTACCACATTGAAGTGGTTTATCACCTAATCTCTACGACAATTCCGGTCGAGGGGACCCGAAACGCCTTTCAGGAACTGGAGGAAAACGTCATTCCTACAGTCAGGTTTTTAGAAGCCATGAAAAACGCCGGGACAGCACAAATTATTTTTGCATCTTCCGGCGGGACAGTTTATGGTGAGTCGAACGGTTATGCCCACCGTTGTACTGATGCGCTGCATCCAATTTGCAGCTATGGAATTCAAAAGACCACGATTGAGCAGTATATGCAGCTTTATGAGGTTTCCTTTGGGATGGATTGTGTGATTGCGCGTATTTCCAATCCTTATGGGGTTTTTCCACAACACGATCGGACACAAGGGATCATACCAATTTTTCTGCAGCGTCTGCTCCGTCGCCAGCCGATCACCCTCTATGGAGAAACGATACGGGACTACATCTTCATCTCGGATGCAGTAGATGCGTTGTTAAAGCTGATGGCATACCGCGGCGACCAGCGTATTTTCAACATCGGCTCCGGTATTCCCACGGGACTGCATCATCTTGCGGAAATGCTGGAGGAGGCCACCCAAAGGAAATTTGTAGAGATACGGGAATTTCCTATCCGTAGCTGTGATGTCCGGGAAAGTGTGTTGGATATTACGGAAACTAAGAAGGAACTAGATTGGGAACCGAAAGTGTCCTTATCGGACGGGATCCGGAAAACCTTAAAGCAAATCTCCCTGCTGGAACAGAGTGATCAGGAAAGATTGATCTATAGCGGTAGTAAAGAATGCCGGTGAAATAAAGAGGAAAATGGATGATACGAAACAAAATAAAACTTTGGATAAGCAATACGCCAAGACAGCTTCTTCTGCCTTCCTTCTACTTGGCAGTCAGCATCGGCATGATTTGGACCCCTTTGCACTCTCTAAACATCACTTTTTTCAAGCGGGAAATCGGACAGGCTTTGGTAAATGGGATTGATGTTTCTCAGCGAATTCAGAAGATGTCACTGTGGGGATTTTTCTATTTTCCACTACTCCTGGCTGTTATTTTTTTCCTTTTTTCTTTTCTTTTCAGGCGAAAACGGGTATCTGGAAAAGAACTTACTTTCCTGTACCACATTTCTTTGGTCGCTTCTACAATCCTACTGGTTTCACTATTAAACCGCTATCGTGGCCTTTCCGGATTTGATATTCTGGCAGCTGCAATGGTTTGGACCGTTGCCATTCTCCTAGCATTTCGGCGTGGTGAAGCGGATCCTGAAAGCCTGAAATGGAGCACCTTTACAGCTCTTTCCCTGTCTGTCTTCAATGTAATATTGCTGCGTTCCTTTGGCATGGAAATCGCACAACGGCGAAGAGACTATGTAATACTGGCCACAGGATATGTTCTGTTGACTATTTTTCTCTACGAAATTCTTTCGCGTCAAAAAGGCGAAGCGGATCGGGCACGGTTACGCAGCACGGCAACTCCAATCTATGCGGCACCATGTTTTCTAAGTCTCTTTCTGGAAATCTGTAATATTCTTAATCAGTGGAATATATTCGTGTTTCACAAAGCTCTGTGGGGCTCCGCGATTTTTCTTTTCTGCATTTTAATTTGGTTGACTTGGTATCATCGTGCAACAGGAAAATCCATAGACAACGATCAGTCAAAAAAATGGCAGTATCCGTTACTTGTTTTGGGTCTGGCAATGTTGGCCTGCCAGCCTTCCATGCAGATAACAGCTTCACCGGAACTGTTTGAAATGTCCAATCACGGTGACGCCGTCTATGGCCTTCTTAAATATGGAGAGATCCCGATCGTACAGAACTTGGATGCCCATATGCTGGCATATGAACTGGGTAGAATCTTGTTCGGCACTTTGAACCAGAACGCTTTTGGAGCCATTTATTTTGAATACAGCCTTGTTCCTCTTGTTTACATTCTTTTTTACTTACTACTAAGAAGATTCTTAGAAGACGATACTCTGGCACTTTTGCTGATCCTCCTGTTTCCCTTTTCGCAGGAATACTGCTTTTCCTATTTCGGAATGGGAGTTCTAGTTTATCTGACGGCAACCTATGCGTATCGGAAAAGGACAATTGGAGCTTTTCTCACCTTTTTCAGTTCTTGCGTTTTTGCATGCCTTTACAGGATGGATGTCGGATTTTCGATGGCCATCGCAGCAGCGATAATCCTCCTGTTGTTCTGCCTTACAGATAAAAACAAAAAACTTCTGTTGCGCCGTTACTTTTCCATGGGAATTGCCGTTTTATTTCTGTTTGTAGGAATTTGGACAGTTTTATGCCTCTCGAAAGGAGTCTCTCCCCTAGCACGAACGTTGGAGTTCCTTGACATCATGCAGTCGAATGTCCGCTGGGCATATTCCGGTCTGGGGGACTCATCAAAGGCAATCTTTGTTATTGCATATCTGGTGGTTCCCACAATAGTCACTGTGATAGCCGGTCTGATATTCTTTCGGAAATCGGACAGAAGGACTCCGCAGCATTTCATCTTTGCAATGCTTGCGCTGTCCTATCTTCTGAATTTTCCAAGATCGTTGGTGCGCCACGGCGTTGGTGAATCCATGTGGGTTGCTGTTTTTTCGATGTCAGTTTTGGCGGTAGCCTGTGGTGTCTATCTTCTAAAGGAAAAAAACAAATTTATTTTTGTCGCCAGTTTAGCGGGAATGCTTTTTTCTCTTCAGTTACTTTGTGGAATTCCCAATATTTCTGGTACATCCTTGTTAAAAGCACAGACGGATGGAATTCTTAACGCAAACCAGTACCGCGAATATTCCCAAAAGGTTGACCGGGTAGTTGAATCGGATCAGCTAAAAAAGGAATATGAACCGCTGAAAACTTTTTTCGATGCTACACTGAAAGATAACGAAACATTTTGGGACTATTCTCATCAGACGTTACTATATGCTCTTACTGGACGCAAAAAGCCGATGTATACGGATCAATCCCCAAGCTTTTTAAACGGCGAGTATTCTCAACTGATGTATTTGAAGGAAATTGAAAAATGCAACTGTCCATACGCGGTGATCCGGTCCTATAATGACGGATTCGATGGGGTACCATCTTCCGTGGCAGAGTATTTAACTTCTGAATATCTCTATTCGCATTATAAGCCATTATGTATTGTCGGCGGCTACCAGATCTGGGCGCAGAATAATTGCTATGAATCAAAAAATGTCGCACTTCAGAAAAGTATAAATATGCACTATCAGACGTTATCTCTGACGCAGGACTATGCTTCTGTCCTGACCGGGCGCCAAACGAAGGTGGCCCTTCAAAGCAGCGAAATTCATATATCTTCCGTTGCGGCTGATCCGGGCGTCGTCGGCTTCGAAAAAAATTCAAAACTTCAGACAGCCATGGCAGCAGAGCCATACCTTTGTATGAAAATAGATTATTCTTCTACAGCTTCCGGTTTGTTTCAATGCTTTTATACGACGAAAAAAGGCGAGAATTTTTCAGAAGAGAAATCCGTGCGTATTCAGGTAGACAAATCTGGAACCCTGCGATTTTCCATTCCATGTTCCGCTTATACTACGTTGCGGTTTGACATTCCAGACGGAGCGGATTTTACATTAAAAAATATCCAGTACTGCTGTCAGACTGCATCAGCTGCCACACTGTCGAACGTGACGTTTATAGATTATAACTATGATGGATTGACGCATTCTTATTCCGTAGGAGAATTGCCTTATCTCTGGGGCACCTGCGATACAGCAAAGAGGCAGGACGTACTTGAGAAAATTGGTATGGATGGAACAGTAGGTTCCGCTGGACTGGATACCTTGACAGGAAATTACATTGAAGTCAATACAACGGCTACTCAGGCTGGGATAGGCACCGTTCATGTTTTGCGGGCGGACGGCTCCCCCGCCATTCTAGTTTCCTTTCACTTGCATGCCGGGAAGAATCGATATTTAATTCGTATTAGTTGGGATTCTATGTGGTACAGCGGCATGGTGAACTCTGTTAACTTTGACAGTAATGTTCAATTAAATGGAACGTCTATAAATATCTTAAAGGGAGATACCAATTTGAATGGACTGAAGACTTACGCTTTACAACACTTTAGTCAATAGACTATTAAGATTTTCTTTGTGGGGTATGACAACATGAATTTTCAAAATAAAGATATTGTGGCATCTCTTGAAATACCTGTCTTCGACGTTTTTGAGTTTGCTCCAAAAAAGAAGAAATATTGTCTAATGATTCCACTGTTTAACGAGGGAAATCGTTTTTTAGCCCAGCTTAAAAAAATGCTTCAACTAAAAATTCCGGAGCAGGTGGATATAATAATCTGTGACGCAAATTCAACGGACGGTTCCACAGATCATGATCTGTTAAAAAAATCTGGTATTTCGGCATTGCTGGTACGGAAAGGAAAAGGAAGGTACAGTACGGATCTCCGAATGGGATATTACTGGACCTTGCAAAGGGGATACAGCGGCTTTATTACCGTGGATGGAAACAACAAAGACGATACCAGTGCCCTGCCACTCTTTATCAATAAACTGAGCGAAGGGTATGATTACATACAGGGTTCGCGTTTCGTACCGGGTGGAAAAGAGATTCGGACGCCATTTATACGAAAAGCCGCTTTAAAACTGATTAACCAGCCGATTATGTCTCACTGTGCCGGCATGGTGTTGACGGATACAACAAACGGCTTTCGGGCTTATTCTCGAGAATTTCTACTGGATGAACGAGTCCAGCCCTTTCGGAACGATTTTTATGGATATGAATTGATTTATTATTTACCGGTTCGTGCATCAGAATTAGGGTTTCGGTGCATCGAGATCCCTGTGACCCGTACTTATCCCAAAGGAGAAGTGCCCTCCAAGATCGGAGGAATTAAGGGAAACCTTTATCAGCTTTCAATTCTATGGCACATTTTGAAGAATGATTATAATCCATAAATGAAATCGGAGAGTTTTTATGTACGTAATAATTGGTGCTAACGGTTTTTTAGGCTCTTATCTAATCAAAAACATTTTACAAATATCGAAAGATTGTATTCTGGCAACAACAAGAAATATGCAAAATGTCAAGCAATATCCCAGGGTTCAATGGATAACATGTGATGTGACTGATTCAAATTCTGTTTCAAATTTAAAGCGGGAAATAGAAAAACATGAGCCTTGCAAGATAATATATCTTGCTGCATATCACCATCCTGATATGGTGGAAAAGAACCCGAAAATTGCTTGGAATTGCAATATAACAGCGTTATCATCTTTTTTAAATACAATAGAAAATGTAAAGTGCTTTTTTTATCCATCTACTGATTCTGTCTGCGGAAATAGCGAGGGAAAAAAGCACTTCCGTGAATGCGATGCATTAAAACCAGTCAATTTATATGGAAAACAAAAAGCAGCCGCAGAATGTCTTGTTACCACATACGGTTACAATGTGATTCGATATCCCTTTTTAATAGGTCCCAGCCTGTCCCCGAATAAAAAACATTTTTATGATACGATCGTGGAGGCACTTCAAGAGAATCGGCCCTTTGAAATGTTTCAGGATTCCTACCGATCTTCCCTGGATTTCGATACTGCAGCGGAGCTGCTGATTCAGCTAGTGGAAAATTATAACGATTCCATGCCGAAAATTTTAAACCTGTCCGGGGATGACGACTTGTCAAAGTACGATATCGGCTTGATGATTGCAAAAAGACTGGGAGTCAGCACCAATTTGATTGTTCCAATTTCCATTCAAAAGCAAAATGGTATTTTTAAAGCCGAAAGAGCCCAGTCCACCCTTTTGGACAATACTCTTATAAAAAAGGCCTTAGGCATGTCCTCTATTAAAATAAATCTATAATGGGAGAATTACAGATGACAGCAGTAATTATGGCTGGTGGAAAGGGAACAAGAATCTCTTCTGTCGCCAGCGATATTCCCAAACCGATGATCCAAATCTGCGGGAAGCCGGTTCTGGAACATCAAATTGATTGCTTGCGCCAGCAGGGCCTTACCGATATAATTTTGGTCGTGGGTTATTTGGGCCGGGTAATTGAAGATTATTTTAAAGATGGAAAACAGTTTGGAGTAACCATCCGCTATTATCGTGAAACCGAACCACTTGGGACCGCGGGGGCCTTATATTATCTAAAGGATTCTTTAACTGATGACTTTCTTCTCTTAAACGGAGATATTATTTTTGATGTTGATTTTCAGAGATTAATACGTTATCATAAGGAAAAGGATGGGATTGCGACTATTTTCACCCACCCCAATAATCACCCCTACGACAGTGCCATCATTGTTACGGATTCTGAGTCGCGGATCGTAAAATGGCTTCATAAGGAAGAGCCTCGTACAAATTATAAAAACCGGGTCAATTCCGGCATCCATCTTTTTTCCCCGAAGATTTTTGACTGCTTCTCTAAACCCGGAAAGATGGATTTAGATCGGGAAATTTTAAAACCCCTAATTGCAACCCGACAGCTATTTGCCTATGACTCTCCGGAATATGTAAGGGATATGGGGACCCCCGAGCGTTATGTCTCTGTCTGTTCGGACTTTAAGCGTGGTTTAATTCAGGCAAAAAATTTACATAACAAGCAGAAAGCATTTTTTTTAGATCGAGACGGCACTCTCAACGTAGAGGACGGATTTGTCACATCTCCAGAGCAAATTCGTCTGATTGACGGCGTAGGACAAGCTGTTAAAAGAATCAATGAAAGTGGGTATTTGGCTATTGTCATCACCAATCAGCCGGTTATCGCCCGCGGTGAATGCAGCCACCAGGATTTGCGACGCATTCACAACAAGCTTGAAACCCTTCTTGGCCGGGAAGGGGCTTATCTGGACGATATTTATTACTGCCCGCATCATCCGGATAAGGGATTTCCCGGTGAACGGGTGGAATACAAAATCAACTGCGACTGCAGGAAACCAAAACCGGGCCTGATACTAAAGGCGGGTCGGGATTACAACATTGATTTGACTGCCTCCTATATGGTCGGAAATGGAATTGCGGACATCCAGGCAGGGCAATCTGCTGGTTGCCAAGTGGCAAAAATTGGTCTGCCGGAGCAATCTTTGCCAAATGTAATGGCCTTTTCTGGATTGCAGGAATGCGTCAAAGCTATTTTAGGGTAAAGGGGATCGGAAAAATTGGTTATTACAAAAACTCCGTTTCGTATGTCGTTTTTCGGAGGAGGAACCGACTATGAGCCTTTTTTTTCGTGAGCATGGCGGCAGCGTAATTTCCACGACATTTGATAAATTCTGTTATGTTACGGTGCGTCATCAACCGCAGTTTTTTGATTATCAGAATTCTGTCATTTATTCACGAATCGAAAACACAAGGGAAGTTGGCGAAATCGAACATCCGCTCGTGCGTAATGCCATGCAGTTTTTGGATATGCATGAACTCCACATTGCATATGATGCGGATCTCCCGGCAAGATCCGGACTCGGGAGCAGTTCGGCTTTTGCGGTTGGCCTTTTAAATGGGTTTTATGCTTTGAAAGGGAAATATAAAAGCAAGCGAAAACTTGCCAAGGACGCGATTTATGTGGAACGGACGCTCTGCAAGGAAGACGGCGGTTGGCAGGATCAAATTGCGGCCTCTTTCGGCGGATTCAATCGAATCAACTTCCGGGATGATACATTTGAAGTGCGGCCGGTCATTATGTCTTTGGAACGAAAAAATCTCCTGAATGCGCATCTGATGCTGTTTTTTACTGGCTTTTCCCGCTTTTCCGGCGAAATCGCTGTTACCCAGAAAAAGGCGATTAAGGATAAGGAAAGAGAGTTGCTTGAAATGCTCTCATTGGTTGACGAGAGCGAAAATATTTTGGCAAGCAAGTGTGATATCTTGGATTTTGGAAGGTTGCTGGATCATACTTGGCGGTTAAAACGAGGTTTAACTAATAAAATCTCCACTGAAAGCATTGATGACATCTATCAGAAAACTCTGGACGCGGGAGCTGTCGGGGGAAAATTGCTTGGAGCCGGCGGCGGTGGCTTTCTTCTCCTATTTGTTGAACCATGTAGACAACAGGCGGTTCGAGAAGCTCTCGAAAATTTTATGTATGTTCCATTTCGGTTTGAAGAAAATGGGACACAGATACTCTATTATGCTCCTGAACAGTGGGAGTGTACGAATGAGGAAGAGCCACAGCTGCTTTTACAGCCATCTATAGAGCAGAAAACATATTCAGCATAAAGTTTGGCAGGAGGTATATCATTTTGAAAACAAGAGCTTTGATTACCGGAATGACCGGTATGGTAGGTTCCCATTTGGCGGATTTTTTGCTTGAAAATACAAATTGGGATATTCATGGACTGCAACGCTGGAGAAGCCCACTGGATAATATTATGCATTTAATGGATCGTATTAACAAAAAGGACAGAGTATTTGTACACTACGGGGATTTGAATGATCAATCGTCACTCATTCATGTGTTAGAAGAAGTGAAGCCGGATTATATTTTTCATCTGGCCGCCCAAAGTTATCCACTCACTAGTTTTACGGCTCCAATTGATACGTTGAACACGAACATTCTTGGAACTTGCAGACTACTGGAAAGTGTACATCTCCTCAACCAAAACCCAATTATTCATGTCTGTGCGTCGTCGGAAGTCTTTGGAAGAGTTCCCAAAGAGAAAGTGCCAATTAATGAAGAATGTTCGTTCCAGCCAGCTTCCCCCTATGCAATTTCCAAAGTTGGCACAGATTTAGTCGGACGTTATTATGCGGAAGCTTATGACATGACCGTTATGACAACACGTATGTTTACTCACACTGGCCCCCGGCGCGGTGATGTATTTCACGAATCTACTTTTGCCAAACAGATTGCTATGATTGAAGCTGGTCTTCGTGAACCGGTCGTTAAGGTCGGGAATCTGAATTCTCTCCGCACCTATGCAGATGTAAGAGATGCGGTGCGCGCTTATTATATGCTTGTTACGTTTAACCCTATCAAGGGTGAGTATTACAACATCGGTGGAACTTATACCTGCACGGTTGGGGATACATTAAAGACCCTTCTGTCATTTTCAACTGAAAAAAATATTAAGTATGTGGTCGATCCGGAGCGGCTGCGACCCATCGACGCAGATCTTCAAATACCTGACTGTACTAAGTTTACGCAGCATACTGGATGGAAACCTGAAATCCCCTATGAAAAAACGATGCTTGATCTCTTGAACTACTGGCGGGATAAAATTAAAACAAGCGGATCCTATATCGACAGATAAGGCGGGTTTAAACTGAAATGAAAGAAAAAACGCAGGCGTTATTTCAGGACTTTTTACAGAAGCAATCTTTTCTTTCAACAATAGAGCAACCTGTACTCCAAGCCTTTGATATGCTTCTCCACTCATATCAAAATCAAGGGAAATTATTAATATGCGGAAATGGAGGGAGTGCTGCTGATGCTGATCATATAGCCGGCGAACTGGTAAAAGCTTTTCGTCTGAAAAGACCTTTATTGAAACATCAAATACAGGCTTATGAAGTATTTGGAAATGAAGCGGTTACAATGGCAGAAAAATTGCAGGGCTCCCTCCCAGCAATCAGTCTTTGTGCGCATAACGCCTTACTTACAGCGATAATAAACGATTTAGGTTCTGATGTTATGTACGCACAACAGGTTTTAGGTTTTGGAAATTCTGGGGATATTCTTTTAGGCATTAGTACTTCCGGCAATGCTTCTAATGTATTAAATGCCGCGATTGTTGCAAAAACATTGGGTATGAAGTCAATTTTATTATCGGGGAAAACAGGTGGAAAGGGAAAAGGACTGTTTGATCTATCCATTATTGTCCCATCCGATGAAACCAGTGATATACAGGATATGCATTCGGTTGTGTATCATGCGTTATGTGCCATGCTGGAAAGTGAGTTCTGGGATGACTGAGCAATGTTTTTCCCCATTCTTGACATAACAGTAAAAAATTATTAAAGGTGTGAAGTATGCTAATTAAAATAATAAAACCTGATTTTACATTCAATGATGACCGTGGCAGTTTGGTACAGTTGGTACATTCCGGTTTTAAACAGTTTAATATTATAACATCTAAAGCCGGCGCATTCCGTGGAAATCATTATCACCAGCAAAATGAAGAGGCATTTTATATTATTCATGGAAAAATTTTATTGACTGTCATTCAAAATGATACAGAAGAAAAATACAATTTTCAAACCGGCGATATGTTCCAAATTCCTCGTAATATCTGTCACAGTTTTTTATTTGAAACAGATACTCTACTCGCTAGCATGTATTCAAATGGTGTGGAATTGACGGATGGAAGAAAAGATATTTTACGATAATTTAACAGGTCTCTGAAAAATAGAATTTTAAGTTATAGGTGGTTATTAAAAATAGAAATTATCATTCTGCGTTCCCATATGGTCGGGGGGCGGTCCTGCGCGAAACGGGCAGAGAACCGCTTACGGAGAATCGCCTTTGCTGTTCCCGAACCTGCTCATCTGCGTCCGCTCCATTTTGAAGGAGGGGGAAAAACTGCGGGAGAGGAGAAAAAGGCGATGGGGAAGAAAAGGAAGGGAACATCCGCGCCTCCGAAGATGAAATGTGCTAAAACATTTTTGCGTTTACCAAATAAGCCATATCTATATGTGGGTATGTATCTGTGCGTTGTGTTAGGACTTTCCATCGCAATTAGTCTTCAATCGTCGGTATATTGTGATTTTGGCGTAGTGGATGGGACTTTTCAAAATTATAATGCCTGGAGGCGTATCCTTGGTGGGCAGATTGTTTTCAAGGATTTCACGCCCTATTTGGGAATTGGTCACGCAATATACGGTGCAATCGCGACTGGAATTTTGGGAGGGACTTTTCACGATTCAATCTTTGCAGGTATTTTCTTGACTTGTATCATGAGCTTTGTCAGCATCTTCGTGATTTCAAAATGCATCGTTCGCTCAAACTATGTCTCTTCTTTTGTTAGTTTGATTATTTTCTATGGCTATTATTATTTGGCACCCATAATCGACCCTCTCCTTAAACTGCTCGGTTGGAGTTTGCCGTTGTATACAGTTGGCAATTCGGCGCGAATCATCAGGAGCTTTGGACTCACGCAGTCAATTATTCTGTTTGCGATTATCTGTGCAATTATCCGAAGAAAAACCGTCAAAAGAGAATTATGGTGTTTTATTGCTGCGGCAATAATTTCAGGTTCTACAATCGCTTTTTCAAACGATATGGGAGTTGCCGCATATATTGTTTCCTGTATTTGTGCGCTAATTTACACGCTTACTCCGAAGCCGAAGATGAAATATATTTTTGTGCGTGCCGGCATTTGGATCGCAGTATCGCTTGGTTCCTTTTTTGTGCTGATTACACTGATAACATCCTTTCACCCGATAAACTATTTTAATGTTACACTCGGCATTTCAAGTTACCAGAGCTGGTATAATTTTGAGCAGCAGATCTATTATTTGCATGATGTTTGGCGCCACTTTACATTTGCGGATTTGTTATCGATCACGATAGCAGTTATCAACATTGTCTTATATTGCAAGGCTAAAGATAAACGCATTGAATCATTGCTAATCGCGTATGTGCTGTTGGCGAATTTTATACGGCAAGAAATGTATGACATCATAACCGGTGGAAGCGTGAGGGAAACGGAGTATATAACGCTCGTCACGTGTGTTTGTTCATTTATCGCGCTTCTTTTTGTAAAACGAACAACGCAGGCTACAAAAACCAACGTTGCATTCCTTTCAACCCTTGTTGCTGTTTGCGTTTTAATTCCGACATTAATGAGCAGTTCTGCAGCTTTCGCTGCGGTTAATACGAAAGGCGCCGCAAAATACGAGCAAGGCAGAGTCAAAGAGATGGGCGGAGTTCTGACAAACTACTCGAGCGAACTTTACGCATTGTCAGAGCAGATTGGGGACGATACTTTTTGGTCGACTTACGCAACGGCATTCGAAGTCGTTAAGGGTAAATATCAGCCGAGCGGCGTAGATTACATTATCCATGTCTTAGGCGACAAAGCACGACAAGACTATATGGCGAAATTCAAAACAGGGAACTATGCTCACGTTTTAAATCCGTCGCTTATGGACAGTTGGGAGCCATGGATTATACACTCAAATTGGTTTTTCTTTCGCGAAGTGTTGAAAGACTATAATTTGGTTGCTAAAGTCGGGTATCTTGAAAATTGGGAACGTTCAAAATCTAATAACATAATGAATAATAAAGTTTCAATTAAAACTGAAAACCAGCCTGACGGAAGTGTTTTGCTGAAGGCAAGCAGCGACAGCCGTGTGAATGCCTTTGCTGACGTAGAAATTTCATACACCGTTGAAAAAAATAAAAATTTTCCAATTATTATTTATAATGAATTGCAAGTCGTTTACAAAACCTTTTCAGAGATGTATCCAAGTTATAGAGACCGATTCGGATTGCCGAATAAGGGACAGAATATTTCAATACCGATATACATCCATAACGGATACGGCGAAGTCGTTTTGGAACCATGTCCGAAAAATGACACGAAAGTAAACTTCATCGCGGCCAAAGTTTCCTGCCTTCTTAAAGACCCGTTCAACTTTAATCAGGCACACAACACAACCGATGTCAACTGGACGAATGGGGTACGAAATGGTGGCTCTCAAATAGTCATTCAAAATACCCCGCAAAATTACAAAAAGTATATTGAAAATAAACCGGCTTATCTGGAACTTGATGGTGTGAAATATTCTGTAACCGAAGTGGCTGACGACCATAACGGGTACTTTCGCGTGGGACTTCCATCACACGATGCGGCAGCTAAATTTGCCTATCCTGCAAAATTCGATATTCTATATAGCCGGAAAAAAAATGATAAATAATCTAATCATGCGTTATCCGCAACTCGGCGTTTGGCGAGAAGCTTCTGCTCACAACCTGTTGGTCTGCATCTGTTGTGAAAGTTTAATATCATTATGTCCAACGCAGGAGCCTCTAGGGGAAATCATTATCATGAGCAAAATGAAGAGGCGTTTTATATAATTAATGGAGAAGTAATTTTGTTTGTACAAAAAGGAAAAATTCAGGGAAAATACTCCTCCCATACCGGTGATATGTATAAAATCCCAAGAGATGTTTTACACAGTTTCAAATTTGAAACTTACACCCTCCTAGCCAGCATGTATTCACACGGTGTGGAAATGTCTGATGGCACAAAAGATATTTTTAAATAAACCGACCATGGGCATGAGCTTACAAGATGGACAGGCCAGGAACTTTCTTTTCCTACCAACCTTTAAATCCCAATATTCAATTGGGATGATAGAATTTAATAAAGCAATTGACTAATCGAGGCAAATCTGGACAGCAGAATAGTTTTGGATAGAACTGCAAATATGCGGAAAGCGCAAAATGACCGCATGACTCAAAAATTATGTGTGCATCTCCGCATAAACCAGCGCTTCCCACGCAACAAGGAAAAACTCGTTGCGTGGGAAGCTATTTGGGTTATGAGAGTATTCCTGAGAATTCTCTTGCAGGACTTTTTAAGCGGCTAATTTTTTTATTCCCGTTTTTGCAGCCACCCGAATTGTGAAACATTCGTCAGTTCCTGCAACCTCTGCCAGTTCCCGCAGCGGGATTTTTCCGGTGGTGTGATGGATTTTCCCGTCGACCTGCCGGCACCAGCTCAGCGCCTGCCTGTTCAGGTCCTCCAGATCCTCGAACTGCCTGCCAGGCAGAAAGTTGTCTTTCACATACCGTACCATCCGTTCCACCTTGCCCTTCGTCTGCGGAGAACGGATGCGCACACCTTCGGCACGAACCCCAACTCAGTGGCGAAATCCGCGAAACGCGTGTTCCAAATGGGCTTCCCGCCCCGTCACGACGGTTTTCATGTTGTCGGTAAGCACATTCTCCGGCATGCCGCCGAAGTATGAGAATGCGTTGACGATGCACCTCTCCAGACTGCTCAGGTCGCACCGGCTGGTGAATTCCGCGTATTTCACGCGGGATTTCCCCAGAATCATCACGAACACCGGCACCTTGTGAAGTATTCCGCTGCTGTCCGTGTAATGACAAATACCCCAATCCATCTGTGCCTGCTTTCCCGCCGGCGTTTCATAGCGCCGTACGGCAGGCAGTGCTTTTGCTGGACGGTACGGATGCACATACTCTTTGAGAATGGTAATCCCGCCATCGTAACCGGCTGCCTGCAACCGTTCCAGCAGAACCACGCAGTTAAAGATGCCCTGATCCATGAACTCGTGAAGCTGCGGTTTGTACGCATCCAACTTGGAAAAACGGTTTGTCTCCGGCGGTGAGCTTTCCTTACGCTCTATGTACTTGCGGGCGGTGTCCTTGGATATCCCGAGCTCCTTACCGATGGCGTAGCGCTTTTCCCGTCCTGTGCTTTTTCCCGTATCATGAGAATCGTTCCACTCCTTAGCATCCGGCCTTCCCCCATGGCGTTTCTTTACACCATGGTAGCCGTTATTCTGGAGTGGGTCACGATCTCGGTCAATTATACTCCGGCGATTAAAGAAACTGTGTCACGATTTTTTGTGCATCCATTCAATTCACTCCAACTTGGTCCAAAGCACTCCATAGAACGCTTTACACCCTTTTGAAGTAAATTGTACTCTTTCTGACATCCTCCCTACAATGTGACGGTGGATTTGACGGTTACCATTAAAAAAGACAAAGTACCATTTCATTGATACTTTGTCTTCAGGCTCGGGAAAGAGTGCTAAACTCACTCACTCCTTTTCGCCTGTTTCAAACTTCTTTCACAAAAGTACTTATTTACCGAAGCAAGATTTCGGGCGGTATAATTCCTGAATTTTCTCCAATCTGTTTCATCCCATTTGACTGTTTTTTCGCTTGATTGCCTTTTTGGCACAATCCGCAATATGTTCCGGAGTTAGACCATACTTTTTCAGCAGCTGTGCGGGGCTGCCGGAGTGGCCGAAGGTATCCTCAACGCCAACGCGTTCAACAGGAACCAGAACAGAGCCGGTCACCACTTCCGAAACTGCGCTGCCTAATCCGCCGATTACACTGTGCTCTTCGGCCGTCACAATAGCGCCGGTTTCTTTAGCGGCCTTTATGATCAAGTCGCGGTCTATGGGCTTAATAGTATGCATATCAATCACTCGCGCGGAAATACCCTCCGTGGTCAGCAGCTTCGCCGCTTTTAATGATTCCTGAACCATCAGTCCACATGCGATAACCGTCACATCCTTGCCATTAACCAGCTGTACTCCCTTACCAAGCTCAAATTTATATTTTTCAAAATTGTCGGTTACGCATTCCAAGGCGCATCGGCCGGTTCTAAAATAGCACGGGCCATTATAAAGCAGAATTGCTTTGGTTGCTAAACGCGTCTCATTGGCATCGCATGGAACAACTACGGTCATTCCCGGTATCGTGCGCATCAGGCTAATATCTTCAATGCTCTGGTGGGGTTGCACCGTCTTCACCCACCGTTAACCCAGCGTGACTGCCGATTACTTTTACGTTCAGATGCGGATAAGCCACACTGTTACGAACCTGATCATATACACGGCCAGAAGCGAATATTGCAAAAGTATGTACAAGAGCTGTCGCGCCGCAAGCGGCAAAACCGGCAGCAATACCGACCATGTTAGCCTCGGCAATACCGATATTATAAAAACGTTCGGGATATTTTTCAGCAAAATATTGCGTCATCGTGCAGCTTTTCAAATCGGCGTCAAACACATTAATGTTTTCCGAACAGCCGAACTCTTCCAGTGCTCGGCCATATGCCACTCTTGTAGATATGTTTTCACACATTTTTATTCCCCCCCAATTCCGCGATTTTCGCATTCAGCTCTGCGTAAGCGATTTTAAACTCATCAGCATTCGGATGTCCGCCATGAAATCTTACCTGATTTTCAAATACGGAAACGCCTTTTCCTTTGATTGTATCCAGCACAATCATTGTCGGCTTTCCCTTGCAGACGGAAGCCAATTCAACAGCATTGTAAATTTGTTCTACATCGCTGCCATCTACTTCAAGTACATTCCATCCGAATTCTTTGAATTTATTTCCAATGGGATTAGGGGACATTACTTCTTCCAAAGGACCGTCAAGCTGTAATTTGTTATGATCAACAAAAGCAATCAGGTTATCGGCTTTAAAATAACCTGCGGCCATCGCAGCTTCCCAAACTTGACCTTCCTGAATTTCACCATCGCCCATGATGCAAAATGTACGGTAAGCGAAACCTTTACTCTTCCCGTAAAGCGCCATTCCCAAAGCCACAGACAACCCCTGCCCCAAAGAGCCTGTGGACATGTCAACACCGGGAACATGACATTCCACATGCCCGGACAAATCACTATCGATTTTACGGAATGTGGACAGATGTTCAACCGGGAAAAAGCCTTTCATAGCCAACGTCGTATATAAGGCAGGAGAACAGTGCCCCTTGGAAAGCACAAGATGGTCGCGGTCAGGCTTTTTGGGATTAGCAGGATCGACGTTCATCTGACTGAAATAAAGAACAGATAGAGTTTCAGCAATTGAGAACGACCCGCCAATATGACCAGAACCGGCGGTTTGGATGGTCTGAAGTGCAATCTTACGGATTTTATATGCGTTTAACTGCAGCTCCTGTTTTACTTTAATATTCATAGAGTGCATACCTCAAATTATATAAATTAATTTGCAACAATGTCAGGTTGTTATTTTGCTTGATTTTGCCTTCTTTGTTTAATCATGTCAAAGTTGACAGCAGCAATAATTATAATTCCTTTTAGGACATACTGCCAATATGAATTTACATGCATCAAATTCAATCCGTTGGAAATAACTCCAATAATCAAAACGCCGATAACCAATCCGCCTACTGTACCGGTGCCGCCAAAAAATGATGTGCCGCCCAGAACCGATGCCGCGATGGCGTCGGTTTCGTATCCTTCTCCGGTGGACGGCTGCCCTGAAGATAGGCGGGCTGCTAAAACGACTCCACAGAAACCGGCCAGTGCGCCGCTGATTGTCCAGGCCAGAATCTTTATTTTTCTAATATTAACACCAGAGAAACGAGCGGCGATTTCATTTCCGCCCACAGCGAAAGTATGACGTCCGGTTTTTGATTTGTTTAAAAGGAAGAAGTCTATTACCAAAAAAATCAACATGTAAACAACGGGGAGAGGAATTGGCCCCAAGTACCCAGTGCCAAATGAGCCGAAACTTCTGTTCATGGTAGTAACAGGGGATCCGTTTGCAATTAAGTAAGCAACTCCTCTGCAGATAGACTGCATAGCCAGAGTTACAACGAAAGGATGGATACCTGTATAAGTGATAACTACGCCGTTGATAACGCCCACAAGAATTCCAATGGCGATTCCAAAGAAAATACCCATATAAACCGGCAAACCAAATGTTTCAAACGTCATGACGCAAATAACGCCGCTTAACGCGGCCAGTGCACCACCGGTCAAATCGATTCCGGCGAGGATAATCGTTAATTGCACTCCGATGGCTAAAAAGCAATTGGTCGCACAAGTACGCAACAAATTAACAATATTAGTACGGGAAAGGAAATTATTTCCCAAAAGAGAAAAAAGAACGCACATGGCAAATAATGCTGCTAAAGTCCCTGCGTTCTGACGAAAATATGTCTGTATCGGTCTAAGAATAGGATTGCTGGTCGTCTTTTTCATTGTTGCTCACTTCCCATAGCGTGTTTCAAAATCAATTCCTGCGAATATTCACCGCGTTCAAAGATCGCTGCAATGCGGCTTTCCTTCATTATAACTACACGGTCGCTCATATTCATAATCTCTGGCATTTCGGAAGAAATCATAATAATCGCAAGGCCTGCTTTTGCCAATTCATTGATAATTGTGTAAATTTCCGCCTTAGCTCCAACGTCTATGCCCCGGGTTGGCTCATCAAGAATCAGTACCTTCGGTTTTGTAGCCAGCCATTTAGCAAGAAGTATTTTCTGCTGATTTCCGCCAGACATAGTTGAACAGTTCACATTGGCCGAAGGCGTTTTAATCTGTAAGGTTTGAATACTTTCTTCAACTATTTCACGTTCTTTAGCCGTATTTACATGCAGATGTCTTATAATCTGTTCGATGATAGGCAGTGAAATGTTAAATGTAATTGTATTATTTAGCAGTAATCCTTCTGTTTTTCGGTTTTCCGGGACAAGAGCAACACCCATGTGCTGCATAAAAATGGGATCCGGCTTTTTAACCTGTTTTCCATTGAGATAAATTTCCCCGGAGTCCATCGGGTCAAGTCCCGTTATAGCTTTCATCAATTCGGAACGGCCCGCGCCAACCAGGCCGTAAAAACCAAGAATTTCACCGCTGTTAACGAAAAAGCTGCAATGCTGTACCTTTTTTCCAGCGCAAATATCTTTTGCTTCCAACACCACGGGTCCGGGCTCGTTAAAGGTTCGCACATAGTAATTGCCCAAATCACGCCCAACCATCAGTGAAATCAATTCGGCTTCGGTACAGCTATCAGACTGCCGGGTGCCCATATATGTTCCGTCGCGCATAATCGTTATCGCGTCGCAAAGCTGAAAAACCTCTGCCATTTTATGCGTAATAAAAACGATACCCAAACCTTGATTTTTTAGATCCTGAATCGTACTAAAAAGGACCTCAACTTCTTTTTCAGAAAGCGATGAAGTTGGCTCGTCTAAAATTAAAATTTTTGCGTTCAGGGAAAATGATTTTGCAATTTCTACCATCTGTTGCTGACCAATGGAAAGGCTGCCGACAAACTCATTTGGATCAACATCCAAACCTACGCGCTTAAGAAAAGGTTTTGCTGCTTCAGCCATACGTTCCTTGCTGACCATTCCGATGGAATTGCATATCTCACGTCCCAAAAATATATTTTCTGCAATGGTAAGATAAGGCTCCAGCGCAAGTTCCTGATGAATAAAAGCGATGCCAAGCGTCTGGGAATCGTGCACCGAATTAATGGACACTTTTTGACCTTCAATGTAGATTTCACCTGAATCCGCAGGGAAAATACCGCCCAGCACATTCATCAGAGTAGATTTACCGGCTCCATTTTCACCCATAAGCCCCATGATTTCGCCTTCATGTATTGTGATTCCGGCTTTATCTAACGCCAAAACACCTGGGAATTCCTTAACGATATTTTCCATTCGTAATAGTTCTCTTGCCATTGTTTCACCGCCTTTCATAATAAAACATTTGGGAAGGGAAAGCTTTAATGCTTCCCCGCTCCCAAAAGACATATCAATCAAACAACAGGAATATCACTGCCATTTGGTTATATCAAATTTAGCAAGGTTGCTCTTTGAAATCAACTCAACCGGAACAACAATGTTTTTGTTTACATTAGCGCCTGACAAATGGGAAATTACCGTATCAATTGCGTCCGCACCAACGACGGAAGGCTGCTGAGCGGCGGTTGCAGTTGCAGCGCCTTTCGAGATATAGCTCATGAATCCGGGATTTCCATCGACGCCGTAAATCAGGACATTGCTCTTTTTTGCAGCGGCACATGCTTGGACACAGCCAAGAGCCCCCATATCGTTGATGCAGAAGAAAGCGGAAAGATCTTTGTCAGCGGTAATTGCGTCCTCGGCAGCGGAAAGGGATTTTGCCGTATCGCCTTCCGTATCGGAAGTACCATCTATTTTAAAGTAACTTCCAATGGTATCCTTAAAGCCTTTTTCGCGCTGTTTGCAAGCGGTGCCGGAAGGCTGATCCATTATGTAGATTTTGGAACCTTTACTCAGCTTGCCCATCATATCCTTTGCACACTGAACGCCTGCGTTGTAATTATCGGAAGCAATAACGGAAACAACCAGGTCGGTACGGTCAACCGGAGTATCCACGTTGATTACAGGGATCTTTGCATCGGCACAGGCCTGAAGAGCCTCGGTGCAAGCGGTGCAGTCCATAGGCGCCATAATGATTGCACTTACTTTCTGGTTGATCAAATCGTAAATGTCATTGTTCATCTTGGTCTGATCACTTTCAGCATCAACTGTGACCAATTGCTTACTGGGATCCATACCCTTAGCGGTCATTTCCTTTTTAATGCCGCTCATCATAGCGGACCAGAAAGGGTTATTCATGGTAGTTGGAACGTAAGCAATGGTCAGTTTGCTCACGTCTACCGTTTTGCCGGAATTTGATGCTTGAGCACCGCTTGCAGCGACTGCGGAACTTACAGCGGCTGCGGAAGAAGCACTTTCTGAAGCAGCAGCGGACGATGCTGCGTTGGAACTTCCAGAACTGCATGCAGCCATGGAAAGTAGCATGGATAGTGCGGTTAGAGCAACGATTATTTTTTTCATTTTTTCTCCTCCGATTAATATATTTACCATCTTGCATCGAGGCAAGAAGAGTAAGCGGCAATTCGTGCCATGGTAGTGTCAATTACACCATCAAGTTCCCTGTGCGGATTGCTGAATTTTATCCAGCAGTGTGTTGTCTGTAAGTAAGTGTTCAATTGCAAAATAATAGCCGCCCAATAAGGCTGAATCTTCCTGAAGAGAAGAACAGCGAATCGACACACTATCCAAAATATAGGGATGAACGAATTGGCTGACAGTTTCCTTGACTTTTTTCAGAAACGGTGGCCAATCCGGATAATCCTGGCCCAAAATAATACAGTCCGGATTGAGAATATAAATTGCATTGGAAATTCCAAATCCCAACATCCACGCCATTTTCTCCATAGCATAAGTTGCTAATGGATCTGAATTCTTGTATGCGTTCAAAATGTCCTGATAAATGCTGTGTTCATTCAAGGGACTGTCCGGAAACTCATAAAGCCGTTCTGACACATATCGTACTGTACTTTCCGTGCCGGCACAATATTCATAAGTACCTAATGGCTCTTCGGAATTGCGTGATTCGTTAAAATTAATACCCATGTGTCCGATTTCACCGGCGATGCCCAACTGTCCTTTTACAATGTGGCCGTTGATGACAATACCTGCGCCAATACCGAAGCCCCTCGAACCCATTGCAATCAAACTGAAATTCTGACTTTTTTTAACCTCTTCCGAGTTCTTCCATTCCGCATAGGCTGATAATTTTGCATCGTGTTCCGACAATATCTGGATACCTAACGCACGTTCCAATTCTTTGTGAACGTTAACGGTGCTTAGCTGCTCAAAGCGGGATACTAAAGTAATTTCCCGGTTTTGCTGAACATTCTGCCTAATATAAGGACCCGGCAGTCCTAAACTGATGCCAATAATATTACTTCTGCCGAATTTGTCCAGTATTTTCGAAACGTCATTTTCCAACCGATTTAATATGCCGTGGATATCTTCATTCAGCGAAATCTGTGACTGTGAACGGTCTACGGCCTTCCCATCCATCGTGTAAAGGCACATACGATAATCTTTACGGTTGATTCCGATCGACAAAATGTAGATTTTCCCTAATTTAAGATGAAGATATTCGCTGCGGCGTCCAGATGCCGCGTCACCTTCAACTGCAATGATACCCATACCAAAAAACTCATTGATAATATTGGTGATAGTTGCTTTTTGTAAACCGGTCTTTGTGGAAAGTTCTGTCCGCGTCACGCTTCCGTGCTCCAACAGAAGTTTTATAACAAGGCAGCGATTTGCTTTCTGCATATCATTATGATTCATTCCACGTTTCACTTCGCATCACCTCTGCATCATAACCAAATTTATATATTTCTAATGTTCATTAAATAAACTAAATATTGCTTAGTACATATAAGATGTTACATCAAAATACATGGTTTGTCAATAAATTTATAACATAATCACCATTATTATCTTTAAATTGTGTTCATCTAATTGTAACAATTAGATGAGATAGAAAGTTATACCATCGGAAAATAATATGAAGTCAAGTAGAGCACAGAATTGCCAAAGCAAAAACTCCATGCACAGGTTCAACACCGACGCATGGAGTTTTTTGTTTGGTTCCGCTGACAGTCCGCAGCCCGAAAGCGGTGGTTGTGCTGAACACCGGCGGTGCGGCGTAAAACAGAAGGCGAGGAAAAATACCCCAAGTCGCCGAAATCAAAAAATATCGGTATACTCCCGATCCGGAACAATTAAAAATGATTTTGATGTAAAGATTAATAAAATAGTTGTTATACTTTCGCCAATTTTAGACGTTAAATCTAAGGAAGAGAGAAAACCATGAAAAAAATATGCTTCAGAAAAACCATTAGGGCTTCTGAGAACTTGCATTCGTTGATGACGCGCCTGACCGCGATTTTTTTGTGCTTGTCATGGTTCCGATTCTGATCATCGGCCTGGTCACTTCGCTGCTGTATCGAAACAGTATGACAAATAAGATAAACGAGGTTGTGGACAGCAACACGCTGCAGTCGACGCAGATGATCAGCGAGCGCTTAGTTACTTATCGGAACAGTCTGTACCAGGTCGTTACAGATCAAAACATTGTTAATCTCGCGGATCGTCTGGAGGACGCCTCCACAGAATTGGACCGTGCGTATGGACAGCAGAACCTGCGTTTTGCTCTTTCAGAGTATATAAACATTAAAAGCTATTGTACCGCTCTTACTTTCCTTTACAATTCGGACTATGTTACCTATGACCGTACCGCCGACGACTTCGTCACCATCTGGCATAACGATCATTACAGAAAGCTCTTTCTTGGTCTTTGCAATCCGGGAATCAACACCGTCGTTTACGTGAGCGGTGTTGACATCAGCCTCTCGGCAAATGATGTGGCCAGCAAATCGGTCTACCTCATTTATCCGCTTCGTGACAAGGCTACAAACCGGTATCTCGGGGTCATTGTTCTCAGTCTGCAAAACGAAATTTTTGACACATCCATGCAAAACAGCCAGATAAAGTCGAATGACATTCAGGGCATTCGCTCCGCTGTTATCAGTTCCCAAAAAAAGGTCGTATTCCCTACATTGCAAAGTAAATCGGACACCGAAGAACTGAGCGATACCATCTGGAACAGCCCCAACATTCTGACCCACGAAATTTCTGACTCCAAGTGGTATTTCGTGACCGCCCTTGACACTAAGATCCTTTTCAGCGAAGTCGATAATATGCAGCGATGGTTTATTCTCATCACCGTCGCCGCGTGCCTGCTGTTTCTTCTGCTTCTGCTCTATACGGCGAACCGCATGGAACGTTCCATCGTCAGGATCGCAGAGGGCATCGAAAATTATGTGCCCGGTCGGAAGGGAATCAGCATCGGGGGAAAACAAAAGGACGAATTTTCCATATTGATTCGGCGTTTCAATGAAATGACTCAGCGGAACAACCGCCTGATCGACGAACTGAAGAAGCGGAACGTTCAAATTGCCGAAGAGACGGACAAACACCGCAAGGCTGAATTGAAAGCACTGGAAGCGCAAATTAATCCGCATTTTCTTTATAACGTTTTAGATTCCATCAACTGGATTGCCATCGGCAACGGAGAAATGGAGATCAGCCGAATGCTGACTTCTCTTGGAAGCATCATGCGTTACAGCGCGACAAACATTGACCTTGTTGTCGCTTTTCAGGCGGAAATAGAATGGATGAAAGAATACGTCTTTTTGCAGCAGGAACGGTATGGGAACGCATTTACCTTTGAGTGTGAAGCGGACGAAAACACGATGGCGTTTCCCATTTACAAAATGCTTCTTCAGCCCCTCGCGGAAAATGCTATTCAACACGGCTTTGAGGGCATTCATAGCGGCGGTGTCCTTCATCTTACCGCACAACTTTTAAACGGCGAACGTTTGAAAATATGCGTAGCCGATAACGGCTGCGGCATCGAAGCGGAAACGCTCCGGAAAATACGCGGACAGATTGATGGCAGTATCTCGATTGACGGAAACGCCATTGGGGTAAGTAACGTACTGAACCGCACGCGCATGTATTACGGTACCGAGGCATCAATCAAAATTGAAAGCGAAATCGGAAAAGGAACGAAAGTTACGCTTATTTTGCCCCGCTGTGGGGAAGGAGAAGAGATTCAATGAAAATTCTGATTGCAGAGGACGAGTTTCACATCCGCAACGGACTGTCACATCTGATTCCGACGATCAGCCCCGCATACCGGATTGCAGGCCTTGCTTCGGACGGAAGAGAAGGCTTCGAGCTTGCGCGCAGGTTGGAACCGGACATCGTCATCACGGATATCAAAATGCCGAAAATCGACGGTCTGGAAATGATCGAAAAGATTCAGAACCTTGGACTACAGCCTGTCTGCCTCGTGCTGAGTGGATATGCCGAATTTGAATATGCACGCACGGCAATCCGTCTGGGCGTAAATGATTATCTGCTGAAGCCGATTTCAATCGAGGCTCTGACAAAAGCGCTCAAACGGATTGAATCCGAGCTTTCCGCCGCTCCCTCCGAAGCGGAAAACGTCGGTCCCGAGAAAAAGTATTCGCCGGTCGTAAGTGACATGGTAAAGACGATTCATCTCGATTACGGCAAGCATCTTTGCCTTGAATTTTTTGCGGAGAAATATAAAATGACGCCGGAATATCTCAGCACTCTGTTTGCGAAAGAAACTTCGGAGACATTCTCGAATTATCTGAAAAATGTCCGGCTTGAAAAGGCAAAAGAGCTGTTGAATAAGACCGACCTGAAAATTTACGAAATCGCTTGCCGGGTCGGTTACACGGAACCGAAGTATTTTTCAAAAGTGTTCCGGGAATATGTCGGTGTTTCCGCCAAACAGTATATTCAGCAAAAAGGACTTCAGAAGAGGAGCAACGGCGAAAGTCATAAAAGTTAAGCGATTGTATGCCTTATAACAGATAAGTGCACATAAAGTATTACATTATTACATTAAAATTATATACTTTTCTTATAATCTTGGGATTTTAGCTAGAAAATAAGTATGTTATTCTGATGTTAGAAAGCGGTAAAAAACAAAGGAGGAAATGTACGAATGAAGAAAAGAGTTTCTAGAATTGTTTCAGCAGCTCTGGCAATTGCACTTACCGCGGGTATGACGGCCTGCTCTACCGGAACAGGAAGCGAAAGTGGCACAGGTTCGGCGGCTTCCGCAAAGGCTAACGTCAATGCGGCATCGGGTACTACGCAAATTAAATTTTGGCACTATATGGCCGACAACGAAGGGTCTCAGCTTCAGAAAATTGTCGATACATATAACAATTCGCAGAGTAAAGTAAAGGTTGCCGCGCAATATGTTCCGCGTACAGAACTGATGAAGCAATATACGATTGGTGCAGTGTCGGGAGACCTTCCCGACGTTGGAATCGTTGATAACCCGGATAATGCTTCATATGTCTCCATGGGTGTCTGCGAAGATATCACGGACCTGTTCAACGCTTGGGGCGAAGCAAAATTTCTTGACGGACCTCTGGCATCATGCAAATCAGACAGCAAAATTTATGGGTTGCCGCTGACCAGCAATTGCTTAGGTCTGTTCTACGACACGGACGTCCTGCAGAAAGCGGGAGTCAATGTTCCTACGACGTGGAGCGAGTTGACGG
This sequence comes from Caproicibacter fermentans, assembly GCF_014303955.1. Lineage (NCBI taxonomy): Bacteria > Bacillati > Bacillota > Clostridia > Eubacteriales > Acutalibacteraceae > Caproicibacter > Caproicibacter fermentans. Next base: position 1,960,219 of record NZ_CP060286.1, read on the forward strand.
CAGCGTGCAAAAAGCTGACGCAAGGAAAGCAGAAAGGTCTTGCGTTCAGCGCGGTAGCCACCGAAGAAGGGACTTTTCAGTTTATGCCGTTTCTTCTGTCAGCCGGCGGCGGTATTGATGACCTTGCTTCAGCCAACAGTGTGAAATCGCTCGATTATTTTTCTGGTCTTGTAAAATCAGGCTATGTGAGCAAAGAATGCATCAACTGGACCCAGGCCGATGTTGAGAAACAGTTTTCTGCCGGTTCTGCCGCCATGATGATCAACGGCCCTTGGAATATAGCCGCAGTAAAAAAGGATGCTGCAAACAAGCACTGGAAAGTTGCTAAAATCCCGAAAGCCGATGACGGCAACTACACTTCCATTCTCGGCGGTGAAAATGTTATCGTATGCAAGGGAGCCAAAAAGGACGCCGCATGGGATTTTCTAAAGTACATTGACAACAAAGAAAACTCTCAAAAATTATGTGCAAATGCCGGATATCTTTCCCCACGCTCTGATGTAAAAGGGGAAGAAATGTTTAAGGACAATGCGGTAATGGCTTTGTTTGTAGACCTGATGCCAACGGCAAAATCGCGTGGTCCTCACGTCAAATGGCCTGAAGTTTCTTCCGCCATACAAACTGCAATGCAGGAATCAATTACTGGTAAAGCAACTGCGCAGCAGGCAATGGGAGAAGCAAAAGCCAAAGTGGATAAAATCAACGCCAGCCTTAAGAAATGATTTTAATTATGTAAACACTCGCTGCAAAGATTTTTAGTTTGCAACTATTTTACAAAAGGAGCTCCTTGGCCAGTGCGGACTTTCCCACATTTGGAAAGGAGCTTCCTTTCTATCGTTTACTGTTTTCGGAAAGGATCATTCCATGAAAAGTAAATTCCGTCTAAGCGAACAGCAAAGGGGTATTTTAAATGGATATGCGTTTATACTCCCTGCGCTGATTTTCATGATCGCACTTATCGGTTACCCTACTATTTATAATTTTATCATCAGCTTTCAAGATGCGACTGCACAGGCAATTGCATCCAATTCACATCAGTTTATCGGTTTTGATAATTATCGGAGCATTTTTTCAGATTCGCTTCTGAAGCAATCGTTTATAAACACGTTCCTTTACACGATTGGATGCCTGGCATTCCAGTTTTCCATCGGCTTTATCCTTGCTCTGTTTTTTTGCAAGAAATTTCCTCTCTGCAAAATTATTCGCGGGCTTGTCGTCATCAGCTGGATGCTGCCCGTAACGGTAACCGCTCTTATTTTCAAGTTCATGTTCTCGGAAGGGAACGGCATCATCAATCAGATCCTGATGAACATGCATTTCATTCAGCAACCGGTAAGCTGGCTGACAAATGGGGGCACCGCCATGTGGAGCCTCATCATTGCAAACAGCTGGATCGGTATTCCGTTCAATATGCTCCTGCTGACGACCGGCCTGAACAACATTCCGGTTGATGTCATGGAAGCGGCAAGCATTGACGGCGCTAACGGAATCCAGAAATTCTTCCGCATTACTATTCCCCTGCTGAAACCTACCATGATGTCTGTGCTCGTACTCGGTTTTGTTTATACCTTTAAGGTCTTTGACCTTGTGTTTGTCATGACGAGCGGTGGGCCGGTCGATTCCACGCAAGTTCTTTCCACTTATTCCTACAAGCTTTCTTTCAGCTATTTCCGTTTTGGCGAAGGTGCCGCAGCAGCTAATATTCTGTTCCTGTGCCTTTTTGTCGTAGCGCTGATCTATCTGAAGCTGGTATCGGACGACGAGGTAATGTAAGATGAAAAAAATACATTTGAATGAAAAACGAAAGAGCATTCTTTTCGCCGTCATTGCCGTGCTGATTGCCTGCGTTTTCCTGTTCCCGCTGTACTGGATCGTAATCAGCTCTTTTAAAGTGGACGGCGAGATATTTGCGAGTCCGGCCACCTTATGGCCCAAACAGTTTACTCTGGCAGCTTATCAGGAAGAACTGCCGTCAATCGCACTGCCGTTCCGCAATTCGGTGATTATTTCATGCAGCTCCATGGTACTTTGCGCACTTCTCTCCATCCCGGCCGCCTATGGCCTTGCAAGGTACAAAGTACCGGGAAAAAAAGGATTTCTCATGACGTTTCTGGTGACGCAGATGCTGCCTGCTTCGCTTGTGCTTACCCCGCTATACCTCACTTTCTCCAAAATTCATCTAATTAACAACCTGCTTTCCCCTATTCTCGCCACTGCAACAGTAACAATTCCTTTTAACATTCTTCTGCTCCGCCCTGCTTTTCTCAATTGCCCGGTAGAACTTGAAGATTCCGCCAAAATCGACGGATGCAATATTGTTACCTGCTTTCTGCGCATTATTGTGCCTATCTCCAAGCCTGCTATTATCACGGCTGGAGCATTCGGGTTCATTATGACTTGGAACGACCTGATTTATTCCATGACATTCAACACAAAAGAGGAACTTCGGCCGATGACCGCAAATATTTACACCTATATGAACCAATACGGCACACAGTGGAACAACATCATGGCTTACGGTGTTCTCCTGATCCTGCCTATTGCAATTATTTTCATACTGCTTCAAAAATATATTGTAAGCGGCCTTACATCCGGCGCGGTAAAAGGCTGATGATTGAAAAGCAGACCAGACTGTCACCGTAGATGGAAGTGACTTCAAGATGCCCATGAAAACCGGATCATCAGCAACCTCGCGTATTAGAATTATTCCGAAGAAGGCCAATGCGATATCCATAACTGCTAAAAGGGCGGTTTGTATCCGGCAAACAGCTAATGAGTTTGCAGCTAGAACAGGCTTGTGGTGAAGCAGCCTGATGGCTCAACAAGGAAGATTGAGAGTTTGTCTCTGCCGACCTGACAGTATTATATCACGGGTATCTCAAAGCTTGCTGATTCTAAGGAACCTCTGAACAAATGGCGCAGGAAGAGGAATTCAGCGAAAAGGGATTCAAGAGGCGTTCCAAACTGAATGATTACGTCGAATTTCAACGCTATACTCCTGAATTTATTTCCACTTTTGCGGAATTGGGCGCACTTCTCCCTTGTCAGGTCTCACTGAAACTTCGACCTGCCATTGCCAGCATATAGAGATTTGCGCACGCGAACATGGCATACAGCCGGTTCTCGTTTTTCATTAAGCCTCTGTACCGGGTTTTCGTGTAGCCAAATTGGCATTTGATGATGCGAAAAACGTGCTCCACTTTGCATCGCACAGAGGATTTGCGATGTTCGATGAGACGCTCCCAATCAATGGAATTGTCGGAAACCCTAGGCAAGCTGTGCGGACGGCGGTTGATACGGTAGTCGATCTTGGATAAATGCGCGTCATTCCGAACCTCCGGGCGCTTTTGAATACCAAGATAACCGGAATCACCATAGACCACCTCGTCATCCTTACGGATGAGTTTCGCCGCTGCGGTCACATCATGTTCGTTGGCGGCAGTTACCTCTATCGTGTGAACCAGCCCGTTGCCGGCGTCAACGCCGGCGTGACACTTCATGCCGAAACGCCATTCATTCCCCTTTTTTGTTTGATGCATCTCCGGGTCGCGTGCTTTCTCCGCATTTTTTGTAGAGCTGGGTGCGTTGATGATGGTAGCGTCTACAATTGTGCCGCCTTTCATCATGTGGCCGGTAGCTACCATGACGCGGTTAATGGCGTCAAAAAACAGCTTGTTTAGCCCGTCTTTTTCCAGCAGGTGCCGAAACTTGCAAAGCGTCGTCTCATCCGGAACATTCTCCGTCATGAAATCGATGCCGGTAAACTTACGCATGGCATAGCTGTCATAGATTGCGTCCTCGGTGGCCGGGTCGGAAAGGTTGAACCAGATCTGCAGCAGATACATCCGCAGCATCCGCTCAATGCCCATGGGCGGACGGCCCCGTTTGCCGCGGGGATAATACGGCGCAATGATACCGACCCACTCTTCCCACGGGATAATCTCGTCCATGGTTTCCAGAAACTCTTCCCGCCGTGTTTTCTTCTTTCTGCAGCTATATTCGATATCCGTAAAAGTTTGTTGCTTTTTCATTTTTCCGCACCGCCTGTGTCTTGATAGTTCTATTTTACCAGAGTTCTCCTCTCTTCGGTAGAGGGGCGGATTAAATCAGAGGTTCCCTAATCAAGTGAACTAAGCAGACACACTCAAAATCGTCTGCAAATCTTATTATACGAGGAAGACAAAACATGACACAACTATTTCGGATTCACAAAAACAGATTGATTTATCATTACGATGCGGAAGAGGTCTGGATTGAGCCATGGGGCAAAAACAGCCTGCGCGTTCGGGCATGCAAGATGCCGGAGATGCCTCCGGAGGACTGGGCTTTGCTGACACCGGAAGCATGCGACCCGAAGATTTCCATCGGTGAAGAATCGGCGGAAATCGCAAACGGGCAGATCTGTGCCAAGATGTCGAAAGCTGGCAAGCTGACTTTTTACAATCAGAATGGAAAAGTCCTGCTCAAGGAATTCCTCCGCAATCGGCGCGACATCAAGTCGGATTATTGCAGTGCTTTGGAGATCGAGGCGCGGGAGTTCAAGCCGATCATCGGCGGCGACTATGAATTAAAAGTCCGCTTTGAGTCGGACCCGGAAGAAAAGATCTTCGGCATGGGCCAATATCAACAGCCATATCTCAATTTGAAGGGAACCGACCTTGAACTGGCGCAGCGCAATTCGCAGGCTTCGGTGCCTTTCGCACTTTCATCGCTCGGGTACGGTTTTCTGTGGAACAACCCTGCCATTGGGCGCGTTACATTCGGGAAGAATCTTACAACCTGGCAAGCATGCTCCACAAAGAAAATGGATTACTGGATTACGGCGGGCAACACCCCTGCGGAAATTGAAGACACTTATTCCTCCGTTACCGGACGTGTGCCAATGATGCCTGACTACGCGATGGGATTCTGGCAATGCAAACTGCGCTATCAGACGCAGGAAGAACTGCTCCACGTAGCGCGCGAATACAAGAAACGCAGCCTGCCGATTTCCGTGATCGTGATCGACTATTTTCACTGGCCGCTGCAGGGTGACTGGCGCTTTGATACGAAATACTGGCCCGACCCGGACGCAATGATCCGTGAATTAAAAGAAATGGGTATCGAACTCATGGTGTCCATCTGGCCGACGGTCGACTACCGCAGCGAGAATTTTCAGGAAATGCTCGAAAAGGGCTACCTTGTCCGCACGGAGCGCGGGATGCGCATCACGATGGGATGTTTGGGCAATACCATTCATTACGATTCGACGAATCCCAACGCACGCGACTATGTCTGGCAAAAAGTAAAGGCAAACTATTACGACAAGGGAATCCGGCTTTTCTGGCTGGATGAAGCCGAACCGGAATACGGTGTCTACGATTTTGAAAATTACCGCTATCACCTTGGGCCGGACACGCAAGTCGGAAATATTTACCCCATGATGTACGCAAAAACGTTTTTCGACGGAATGAAAGCCGAAGGACAGAAGAATATTATCAATCTTCTGCGGTGTGCATGGGCCGGGTCGCAGCGTTACGGCGCTCTCGTCTGGTCAGGCGACATTCACTCGAGCTTTCGCAGCTTCCGAAATCAGTTCGCCGCCGGACTGAACATGGGCATTGCCGGCATCCCGTGGTGGACAACGGACATTGGTGGGTTCCACGGTGGGGATCCAAAGGATCCCGCGTTTCAGGAGCTTCTCGTTCGCTGGTTCGAGTATGGCGCCTTTTGCCCGGTGATGCGCCTGCATGGCGAACGCCAGCCGCTGAAAGCTCCGATCGGTACGGAAGGTGGAGGACTCTGCGTTTCCGGGGCAGATAATGAAGTCTGGAGTTTTGGCGAAGAGAACTATAAGATTCTGCGTAAATTTTTATTCCTGCGCGAAAACATGAAGCCGTACATCACAAAGCTGATGAAAGACGCCCACGAGACCGGCGCGCCCGTTATGCGTCCGCTGTTCTTTGATTTTCCGGAGGATGAGCTTTCCTGGGACTACACTGACGAGTATATGTTCGGCTCTGAGATTCTTGTCGCGCCGGTGCTTTACGAAAAGATGAAGGAACGCAAAGTCTATCTTCCTGCAGGCGAATGGCACGACCTCTGGAGCGGCAAATGCTATGACGGAGGCAAGACCATAACGGTACCGACTCCGATGGATCAGATTCCGGTATTCACGCGCGGCGGGTTAAACTTAAAAACTTGCTGACGGAAGTTCCTTTATAACCTTGGCCGACAAAATTTTGCTTTGGAACGTGGAAAGGAATTTACTGATCATTCTTGTTGCAGGTGAAGAAAAATTATGATCGAAGACTTTTGACGGACCACAGGCAGACTTTGCGAGCGATAAGTGACTATGCATTGTTTGTAAAACTGAGAAAATTGTCTATTTAGCCAAATAGCAATAAAAAGGCATAGTACCTTTTCCTTGATACTTTGCCTTTAGACTGAGGCACCCTTAATGGGTATCGTTTCGATCCCTCGGATTTCCGACTATTGCAGGGGGCATGTATTATGCGCTAGTGTCCTAGGGCAACGCGGAATCAGGTTGTCGGTATGTGAAAGTAGTACACGCCAACGGTTTCCTGCCTCTACAACCAAACAAAGCCCAGTAGCCATGCGGCTGCTGGGTTTTTCATGTCTTGGTCTCATGCGAAAATGAAAGTAACCGTCAACTCAGCCAGCGTATCGAAAAAGGTTGAAAAATGTGAGATACTGAATCTAATCACTAAAAGAGTCTTTTGGACAAGATTGGAGCAGTTGATACAATGGAAAAAGGCCAGCAGTCACTTGGCAAAACCCAGCGCATGAAAGAATGGGGCGTGTGTTCTTACTCCCTTATGACGTTCCACCTTTCGCTGGACTTTTTTGACAGGCTGATATTATCTTTAATAATAATGAGATTCAAAGCGTTGGCTCAAAAGATGACAAAGCGTCGGATAAAAGGCGTTTTGTCCATCTTTGTTTAATTTCTATTTTACATATGCATTACTCAAGTTTAACTCAAATCATCTTGCTGGTAAAATTATCCTATAATAAAATATTAAACAGGATAAATGCGAATTTTTCAGAAAAGAGGAAAGTAGAATGAAAAAAATAATATCCTGGCTCAGTATGGCCTGTATTATCTCGACGATATTCGTATGTAATGCGTCGGCGTCTACTATTCAGTCGAGTGTATCGTTGAATATTACGATACCTTCGTCCGGTCAGACGACAATCGCTTCCGGCCGTGATTTTTATGTGATTGGCGATATTAATGGCACGCTCCCGGATAATGCGGTGGTGACCGTATCGCTTTATCAGAACGGCAGTAATAACCCGATTCGAAAAGTTCACACCAATATCAAAGACAATGAAAATGGAATAAACATCAATTATTCGAAGCTAAGCTATTATGGCGGAAGCAACCGCACGCCGCTGAAAAAATCATGCATGCCTGATTTGGTTTATGATCCGTCAAATCCCGATTCTTTCAAAGACGCATGGCGGAAATGCTATTATAACGACACAAATTTCACGGCGCTAATTTCCGGCGGTGAATACTCTTCTGATTTTAATTTGGTTGGCGAAGATGGGGTACCGTACCAGCCTTTGAAAGACGGCAACTATACGATCCTTGCAACGGCTCAGAACAGCAACGGCTCAACCATCGCCACCACAAAAAAGGCGATTGAAATCGGCAACAATAAGGACGTCGCAATTTTTCGTTTCTCCCCTGCGGATCACTACCAGAAAGTAATTGATGAAGTCAACAAAAATAATTATTTTGCTTTGCTGGATCCTTTAGCCGGATATTGGTCGCCCCAAAACTATATCCATTCGCTGTCGGGTTCCAGCCTCTTCTGCGAGATACTGCCCAAGTGGAGATTCAACGACAGTAAAGAATATCAGATAAACCGCTCCCACTTTTATATTTACAATGTTTCAAATACCGCCGCGACCTATACCGTTGAACTCGGCACGCTTCAGCATCAGCAGGCGATTGATGATCCAACCAGGCTGGTGTGTTACTACTACGATATCGGTGAACCTTCATTGCCGAACGTCAATATCAGCAGTAAATTTGTGCAGTTTCAGCCCGGCAGCCATTTGGCGTTTACCAGAGCGGATTACCCGACGGGTACTTCAGAAGACAATCAGCTTGTCTCCAATGATCTCAAAAATATGAAAAGCGACCTGAACCTGACCGACGGCGTGAACGGAGACGCCGGGAAAACCATTTCTTTCTATGGCGTGGTTACCCCTATTCAGAACGCCTCGACCGAAATCACCGCAAACGATGATAATACTTACACTTACGCAAACAGAATCAAGACGCTCAGATATACGGTTACAGGAGATGGGGTCAACACGACTTTGACCAAAAACGTTGGTTTGACTCGAGTGATAAATGGCAAAAACTATTATTCAGTGTTTGAATTCAAAAATGATATAATTCTGGACGCAAGCTGGGCCGGGAAAGACCTAAAAATCGCCGTTCAGGGCTATGATGCCCACGGTCAGTCCGTAAACGGAACGTCTCAATGCCTTGAAGTTCATGTTGCTCAGCAAAACAGTTCTGCACTTCGCCCAGCGGCATAACTCAATAATAGGAAGTAACGTTGATGCACGACAAAGAGTATTCATCCCCCAGCCAAAAGCAGGGATAAACTGAATTTATTTAAGGAGTAGCGCTCTTGCATAGGAACAAACTTATTATTTGTGACGTTGATGGAACTTTAATTGATGATTGCGTTTGAAAAGCTGGCAAAAATAATAATCATTATGCCGGAAGGGACATCCAAGAAAGCGGGAATTTTAAATCTCACAAAAATGTTACAGATCGGACCGGATTGCGTTGTGGCCTTGGCAATGATAAAAACGACTTGGAAATGATATCCACCGTCAGCGTGGGAATTGCCGTGGCAAATGCAGAAGATCTGTTGAAGCAGAAAGTAAACTATGATGTAAAAACGAGTATGCACTTGGAGTATTGGAAGCAGTTGAACACTTTTATTTGAATAGCAAATAAGGTGAAATATGTACTTTAATTGAGAGGTATTAACTACTTAATGCTAAAATCAGTACGTACAAAATCGGAAAGAACGGGAAGTACCGGATCAGGAGCACTGAAACGGGCAGAACCTTATCTTTGGCTACTGCCAATGCTTTTAGTCTTTTGTATTTTTACTTTTTACCCCTTCTTTGAGACTATTTTCAAGAGCTTTTTCATCGTCGATTCGTTTGGGAACATCAATAAATTTGTCGGGTTTGAAAATTATCTGTATATATTCGCAGATGAACAATTTTTACGATCGATATTAAATACGTTATTTTTTACTGTTTTGACGGTACCCATCTCGAAGATACTCGGGTTTTTGTTGGCACTCCTTGCCAACAATCGCCGTAAAGCTTCAGCTTTTTATGAAGCGGGATTCGCATTGCCTATTGCGGTTTCTTCTTCAGTTGCGGCAATGATATTCCAACTGCTCTATACTCCTTCGCTTGGAATTATTAACGGAACTTTCGGGCTGAATGTGCAGTGGCTTGACGACCCGCAAATCGCGATGGTTTCCATAGCCATAATACAAATATGGCTGTCCACAAGCTATTGCTTTTTGTTTTTGCTTCCTTCCGTCCGCAGCATTCCTCAGGAATTGTTGGAAAGCGCTAAACTGGACGGAGCATCTCTGCACAAACAGATTATCCATATTTATCTTCCTTTAACATCGCCAATCATGTTTTACCTTATCTGCACGGATGTGATCTATAGTTTTATGATGATGAGCTTTGTTAACATATTAACGGACGGCGGCCCCCAGGATTCCACTATAACGATGCTGCAGTATGTATACAAGCAATTTGCGGCAACCGGGAATTATACAAATGCGAATCCCGTCGCCATTATAGTATTTTTTCTAACATTTATCATGACATTGATCAATTTCATCGGGGAAAAGAAGGGAGTCCACTATGCGTGAAGACCAGTAAACTATCAGGTATTTTCATTCAGATTGTTTGTATTTTTCTGTGCTTAATTATCTTGTTTCCAATTCTCTATGCTCTGTCTATTTCACTCATGAGGCCGGAAGATGTTTTAACATTGCCACCGAATTTGCTGCCTCCCTCAGTTACGTTTGGAAGTTATATCCAGCTGATTACTAAAACAATTTTTGGACGTTACATGCTGAATTCATTTCTTATGTCTCTGGTTTGCAGTACAGTGCGAGTCTTATTGGCCGGAATGGCCGCATTTGCTTTTTCTTTTTACGAATTCAAAGGGAAGAAAATCCTCTTTGCGCTCACTATGGCAACAATGATGATTCCTCCCGACGTTTTGATTGTTTCCAATTACACGACCATATCAAAGGCGGGGCTGATTAATACATATTTGGGCATGTGTTCGATTTTTCTCGTATCCGCAAGCAATATTTTTCTGTTCCGCCAGCAGTTCAAGGTTTTTACGTCAAGTTTGCGGGAAGCAGCTTATATCGACGGATGCGGAAATTTCAAGTTTCTTATCCACATATTAGCTCCAATCAGCAGACCGATTATTATTACAGTCTTTGTTTCGTCATTTATTGATATATGGAACCAATATCTGTGGCCGCTGCTTGTGACAAACCAAGATGAAATGCGGACGATACAGGTTGGCATTACCATGCTGAAAGACAGGGACTCGACCGACTTTGGCCCAGTCATGGCCAGCACGATTGTCGCACTGCTTCCGATTATCCTGTTATTCCTGATTTTCCAGCCCAAAATCATTTCTGGAATGATGTCAGGTGCCGTAAAAGAATAATTAGCCGTGAAAACAATTTTTGAATAAAGGAAGGGAAACAATGAATTTCAAAAGATTAATATCCACTCTGCTAATCGGCTGTGTGGCATACTCTGTCACAGCTTGCAGTCAGGCATCCGGGAAAAGTATGGTTTCATCTAGTGCCTCGGAAAACTCCTCAACAGTAAACAGCACAAAGTCGGAACCGATAAAACTTACTTTCTGGCATTCGATGGACGGCGTTTATGCCGACCTCTTAAAAAAGCAGGTGGAGCAGTTCAACAGCACCATTGGAACGCAGAAAGGCATTGTTGTAACTCCGGTTTTTCAGAATTATCCAGGAACGAATGCTCTAACTGCTGCGATGTCTACAGATGATGTGAAAAACATGCCGGATGTGATTCAGCTTTACAGCGAAAGTGTGAATCTGATACGCAATTATAAGCGTACCGTCAAATTGGAAGATTATATCAGCCGTTCCGATTCCGGCGTTAAAAAATCCGATTTGATTCCCAACGCGGTTTCATCCTATTCGATTCAGGGTAAGATGATTGGCGTACCATACAATGTATCCACCCTGATGCTGTACTATAACAAAACCCTTTTCAAGAAGGCCGGTTATGAGAGTCCCCCAAAAACAATCGATGAAATGGCGAAAATGCTGCCGAATCTGGTTTCAAAAGCAAACGTAAAATATGGCTTAGATGCTCAAATCAGCGAATATGAATTAGAAAACTGGATTTCCACTCAGGGCGCCGGTGGTTCTTACTTTGGAGACAATGAAAGCGGACACGATAAGAGCATGACAGGCCTTCAATGCGACAAGGACGGAACATTAATGAAATTCCTGACGGAATGGAAAAAGCTTGTTGACACCAAGGCGTATCAACCGATTCAGGACAGCAGCGTCGCCCAGGAATTTGCTAAAGAAATGTACGCGATGGTGGTTATGACGAGCTCCCGCATCCCGAAAGTCGACAAGTTGATCGGGAGCAACTTCGACTGGGATGTCGCACCGATTCCGACTGTCAGCAGTTCAGATATTGGCGGAGCTTATCCGAGCGGCGGCGGGCTGTTCATGCTTGACCGTAACGATGAAGCAAGAAAAGATGCCTCCTGGCAGTTTATTCAGTATATGATTTCTCCTGAAGCGCAGACCATATGGTTGCAAGGCACTGGTTATATTCCTGTCAACATCCATGCACAGAATCTGGGCACTTATAAAGAAGCCATTAAGAAACAACCGAAACTACAGGTTCCTTATAATACGCTGATAAAAGCAAACGATAAAGTGGTCGGGTCTTTTTGTCCGAATTCCGACAAGGTGAACACGGTGATTAAAAATGCAATGAAAACTTTTGGAAAAGGATCCGCCGATGCCAATACGACTTACAGCGCGATCACGCAGGGATGCGCCATGGCAATTCAGGATTATTACCGTGCTAATCCAAACCAAAAGTGAAAAAGAAAATCATACTTGACTGCGACCCAGGGCTGGATGATGCCGTTGGCATCATGCTGGTGGCTGGGTCGCCTGAATTGGATCTGCTTGGGGTTACGGTTACTGCCGGAAATGCGCCGGGCTGTTATCTATGCGAAGAATGCCCTGCGTGTTTTGGACTTTTGCGGACACCGGGATGTGCCGGTTTACCTCGGCCTGGAGAATTCTTTATCCGGCACGCTGAATTTCAACTGCTGTTTTAACGGCCGGGACGGTCTCTAATACCGATCTACCTGCGTCTGAGCGGATTTCGGAGAAACAGGGCGCAATCGATTTTATCATAAATACGACGAGATTGAACAGCGGCGTTACCGTTGTGTCTACCGCCCCGATGGGTAACCTTGCGGAAGCGATTCGCATAGCACCCGATATTAAGGCCAAGATATCAGCCATTCTTACGTCTTCCGGCTATTACGGAGTGCGGAAATTGGAGATACCCCCAAGATGCACGTGGAATATACGTACGGACCCGATGGCAACCAAGATCGTGCTGGAATCTGGCATTGAAATTCGGGCGATCGGGTTGGAAATTACATCCCGGCTGTCCGACAATATGGTGGATGAAATTCTGAAAGAGCGGTCATGCTCCGTTCGTCTTGCTTTTTTTATAAAAGCTGTTGAATTCAGCCGTCAATATCAGATTGAGCCGTCCAGTTTGCTGGTGGACGCGGTGGCTGCCGCCTATGCGGTCGATTCGAGTCTGGCCCATTTTGTTCATGGAAAGATAAAGATGGATAGTCCGGAAAATCCTGATGAGAATTTTACAAGACTTTACGGATTGTCGAATGTGGGTAACAATTCCAATGTTTTTGCAGCGGATTCTTTTCAATTCCGAAAGTATATCAAAATGCTTGAGAATCGGGTGTTTCGATGAACTTAGCAACTTCTACCAATATTATTTGCGAACGGCCCGGCGGAAAAGTGTTTCCGATCGAACAGACATTACAAATTGCAAGCGAAGCCGGTTTTCGCCTTTTTGATATGAACTTTTATGATTGGGCGCTTCCCTTTTCGCCATTTCTAACAGATCAATGGGAAATTTGGATTAACCGGATTGCGGAAAAAGCAGCCCAATTAGGTGTCAAATTTGGCCAATGTCACGCGTATACATTCAATTTTTTAGATAGATCCATGACAAAAGAGGAATGGCATAGAAACCAGGAGTTGGTGGAGCGGTCCCTCTATTGTTGCTCCATATTAGGATCTCGATTGTGTGTGACACACCCCGAAACTGATCGGGCAGTTCAAAATCTATATTCGGTTTCAAAGAAGGAAAACATCGAATATTATAACCGTTTATTGGAAGTTTCGGAAAAATACAACATGGAACTTGCCATTGAAAACATGTGTGACCTTTCGATTGCGCCCCGTCGAAAGTACTGCGCGTTTCCGGAAGAATTGGTTGATTTAATTGATTCTTTTCATAATGAGGAAATCGGTATCTGCTGGGATTTTGAACATGCAGATATTATGAAAATCGACCAACGCCAAGCTTTACTTTATATCGGAAAACGTCTGAAAGCGACCCATGTATCAGATTCCCTCAGCTCAACAGATACAGATTTAATGCACATTCTCCCAATGTTTGGTACAATAAACTGGGCTGAAATCATGCAAACTCTTCAACAGATTCATTATAACGGAGACTTTTGCTTCGAAGCGCATAATTTTGCAAATCGACTGCCTGATACATTGCTTCCCACGGCAATGAAGCTTAGCTATGAAATCGGTCAATACTTATTGAATCTACCACGAGAAGCCTCGTCCGTCCTCGTTCAGACATCAGGCTCCACCAAAACAACAGCCATCTCTTTCTTAGCATGAAATTCCTGCTTTTGCTGATACCATACGTTCCACTCGTCAAATGAGAATTTTATGTCCTTTGTGCCGCGTTTCAACACCTTCACATAATCCGCCGTACCGGCGAGCGTTTTGATAAAAGCATCCATATCCACAAAAGAGGCCAGAAAATCCAAGTCGTTTCCCTCATTTTCGTAATAGCGGTGCAGGGACAAGTATTCCATATTGTCATAGGTGTATTCCATGACCTTTCGATCCCACTCTGGGTAGGTCCTCTGGAGCATGCTGGCGCTCCCGCAGGCTACCAGTTCGACGGACGGATCGATCCTCTTCATGATCTTCGCGGCTTCCCTTGCCTTTTTACCGTAGTCGTCGGCATTCAAATGACAAATCTGCCAATCGCCGTCCATCTCGTATCCGATGCACCAGAGCTTGATGTTCATCGGGTCCTTATGGCCGTTTTTCACACGCAGGTTGCTCCAATAGGTTCCGCCGGGATAATTGCAGTACTCCAGAAGCTGCCCAGCATCCTTAGGCGTACCGGTACCCATGTTGACGGCACCCATGATTTTCGTGCCCGCTTTTTCGCTCCAATCGTAAAACTCATCGATGCCGAACCGGTTGCTTTCGATTGTTCTCCACGCAAGATCCAGTCTGCGGGGCCGTTCGCTTTTCGGACCGATGCCGTCCTTCCAGTCATAGCCGGAAAGGGAATCCCCCCGGAGAGCGGACGTGGTCGATTTTCAGTTCCCGCACCAGTTTCAGGACATCCGTGCGAAACCCGTTTTCGTCTGCTTCCGGATGCCCGGGTTCATAAATGCCGCTGTAGATTGCGCGGCCCAAATGTTCCAGAAAAGAGCTGAATAATCTGTCGTCCGTCCGTGAAATTTCAAAATCCCTTTCAATATGCATCTTTGCTTTCCCTCGGAAAATTCGTGGAAAATACATGATGCTTTCCTGCCCGAGCGACAGCGGACATACCCCGTTCGGCGATATCTTTCTCAGCGAAAGCCCCGACCTTGAATATTGGGGGAATCACCGCCATGTAATGTCCCGCAGCCATAATTGGTGGGAATCATTGAAAATCGGTATCGGTGCTTCTCCGATCGAAACAAGCGAGGGATGGCTTCTGTTCTATCATGGGGTTATGGGAGCCTGCAATGGATATGTATACAGCATCGGCGGCGCGAGCTTGGATATTGACAATCCTTCCATTGTAAAATATCGCTGCCAGAACTTTTTGCTTACGCCGGAAGAGTGGTATGAGGAACGCGGTTTCGTACCGAACGTCGTCTTCCCATGCGCCGCATTGCCAGATGCGGCAACCGGGCGGATTGCCGTTTATTACGGAGCGGCGGACAGTTACGTCAGTCTCGCTTTTACTACGGTGGATAAAGTCATTTCCTATATCAAATCAAACAGCTCGATTACAGATACCGACCGGGAAATCGGGCGTAGGTAATCGCAAAATCAGATTGTTTATAGAGAAGGAGAGAATATGACACTGCTTGACGAAGCAAGGCAAATGCTGGACGGTACCATAATTCCGTTCTGGAGGAACCTTCGTGACAACGAATACGGCGGTTATTTCGGCTGGATGAATTTTGATCTAACAGTTGATCAGAAAGCGGTAAAGGGATGTATCCTCAACAGCCGCGTCCTATGGTTTTTTTCAACCGCAGCCCTGGTTTTAAAATCCGAGGCGGATCACGCGTATACCTTTCTGAGAAACGCCTTTCTGGATCAGGAATATGGTGGCGTTTACTGGTCTGTGAATTACGACGGATCCGTTTGTGACGAAACAAAGCATACTACAATCAGGCATTTGCTATTTACGCTCTCTCCGCTTACTATCGGCTGCTTCCGATCCGGAAGCACTCCGGGCTGCCTATGAAATTTATCATATTATCGAGGAAAAGTGTACCGATGAATTCGGCTATCTGGAAGCATTCGACCGAACCTTTTCCGGCTGCCAATGAAAAGCTCAACGAGAACTGGTTCTGCATTCCTACGGCCATGATATAGAGGCTTCCTGGCTGATGGATTGTGGATGTAATCTTCTGCAGGTTGACCGGCTGTCTCAGGAAATATCATTACTTCCGAACTGGCAGACCAGATTTACAAAACGGCTTATCACAGTTATTCCGTCTGGAACGAATGTGACCGGGGCGAAGAAAACAAAATGAGCGTTTGGTGGGTACAGTCTGAATTGATGCTCGGATTTATCAACGTCAATCAGAAAAGCCCAAAGCAACCGAAATATCTGAGGGCGGCTGTGGACATCTGGAATTATATTCAAACAAAAATGAAAGATCCCCGGCCGAACTCCGAATGGTTTTAGCAGGTGGATGACAGCGGCAACCCCGACCGTCAAAAGCCTATGGTGGAACCATGGAAATGTCCCTACCACAACGGACGTCTTTGCTTTGAAATTATAAGGAGGAACGTCGATGCTGAATGCCGAATATGATCGTCAGCTCACGAAACAGGAAGCGCTGATTACAAAAAAGAGCACGCCGGAGGATTTTTACAACGACATCTATACCCGCTGGTGCAATCCTGTTCTGACGCGGAACCACATTCCGTTGATTTGGAAGTATGATCTTGACGAAGAAACAAATCCCTTTTTCATGGAGCGGCTTGAAATTAATTCAACGATTAATCCCGGAGCAATCCAATTAAACGGGAAGTTCTATTTGGTCGCAAGGATTGAAGGATGCGACCGCAAGTCGTTTTTCGCGTGGCGGAAAGCAATTCGCCTGTGGACGGTTTTCGGTTTTGGGATTATCCAGTTCAACTGCCCGATACTTGTCCGGGTGAGGTGGACGTATATGACATGCGTCTGACAAAGCATGAGGATGGCTGGATTTACGGAGTCTTCTGCTCAGAGAGCAAGGATTCCTCCTCCAGTGATTTATCCGCCGCGACCGCCGCCGCCGGAATTGTGCGCACCAAGGATCTGAAAACATGGGAACGCCTTGATACCCTCGTGACAAAACAATCTCCCCAGTAGAGCAACGTCGTGCTTCTTCCCAAATTCGTGAAAGTATGCTTTTTTTACCCTCCCGATGGACGGCTTCCTTTCGGCCGGTTCCAGTGGAGGAATCGGCTTCGGAACGTGTGATGATATCCGCCACGCTGTAATCGATGAGGAAACAATCACAAGCACCCGCCGCTTCCACACCGTCGCGGAAGAGAAAAACGGTGTGGAAGCAACACCGATTTATATGGATCAGGGTTGGATTCATATCGCGCACGGCGTCAGAAATACGGCTGCAGGCCTGCGGTACGTGATTTATGTATTTGTAACGGACTGCGAGGAACTCTGGAAAGTAATTTCGGAACCGGGCGGTTACCTGATTGCGCCTCTTGGAACCGAACGTATCGGCGATGTTTCCAATGTCGTGTTCACTAACGGTGCAATTGCACTCGATAACGGTGATATTTACATCTATTACGCGTCGTCGGATACGCGCCTGCATATGGCCTCCACTACAATCAGCCGCCTTCTGGATTATGCTTTCCATACCCCCGAAGACGCTCTGCGATCACCTGACTGTGTAAAGCAGCGCTGTGCGCTGATCCGGCATAATCTGAATATTCTGAGGCTGACACGTGAATAAAGGCAGGACTATCTCATATTGTCTCACACCTTGAGTTCCCATAATCTTATTCAATGTGCAACATTCATTTTTCAAACAAGGCCTAGCGAAGGACCATTTCCTTTCAGATATTTTCAGCTCTCCTTTTTGACAGGATGAGACTGACAATGCCGATTGCAGAAAGTATGCTCCACGATGCGACAACGGATTTCCACCCCAGCATATCGGCGGCGAAGCCTGTTAAAACTCCGGAGCTTGCCGCGCCTATGTATGAGCAAAAATCAAGGCAGCCCGCAACCGCCGATACTTTGTTAAAAGCTCGGAATTTGAGCGGTATAATCGTAAGAAGCAGCGTATTTGCCCCATACATGCACGCATCAATAATGCTTAACAGCACCACCGTGATTCCGATTCCGGAGCCAAGGCTTATAAGAAGAATTATGCCCGCTATCACCGAACATGAAAAAAGAACCAGCACGGACCTTCGCTCATTGCCGTGAAATCTTTTATTCAACCAGCCTGAGCATAAGATACCGGCCATACTCATAATCGGTATTACCAGTGAAATCAGGGAAATATCCGAGGAATTGATATTTTGCGTCGCCTTTAAAAAGGTCGGAGCCCACAGGGACAGACCGTCTTTAATAAACCCTTGCACAAAACATGCGACCGCTATCAGAAATAATCTGTATTTAATAAAAACTTCTCTCATATTTAAGCCTGAATTTTCCTGAGTTCCGCCGGTTTTCTTCACGGAATAAGCTGCAGGCGATTTGATTCCCACATCATTCGGGTGATCGCGCACCTTTGCGACCCAAACGAACGAGTACGCCATTAAAAGGGCAGCCGGGATAAAAAAGGCAAATCTCCATGACAGCGCGGTGATCGCCTGCCCCATTGCACCCCATGAGAACAGGTAGCCGGCTATCATTGACAGAGAAAGGATAACCGAAATACGCGTGCCTTTATTCTCCGGAAACCAGGCCGAGACTGTTTTTACAATTGGCCCCCAGAGCATGGATAGGAAAAAGCCGTTGAAGGCCCATAAAACCAAAGTTAACGAAAAATTTGAAGACAGGCCCACAGCAAAGTTCGCGGCGGCCGACATGAACAGACCGATAAAAATAAAATACCTGCTTTTAAATCCGTCGCCTATGTACCCGTTGACAAGCTGCCCAATCGCATATGCCCAGAAAAACGCGCTTCCAATGATGCCCGATGCCGCGTTATTCCAGTGAAACGACGAGGACATTCCCGGGAGGGCAATTGCAAGATTTGCTCTTCCAATATAAGCCGCCGCATAGGCGAGCCAGCATAACAGAAGGATTTTTTTTCTGCCACTTTTCCATACTTTTACCAGTCACAATGAACCCCACTTTAATTTCTTTCAGTATTCGCAGCCTTTTTAGCAGCCCTGACAGATAAGTTCATCCGATCTTTTCAAGACGCCACATACGGCTGGTAAAGTCTCCCGATTCCGGCGCGATTGCAATTCCGATATTCATCAGTTCGTCACCGCCAAAAATTTCACCCGTCTCCGACTCTTTGTATCGGAAGCCCGGGTTAAGGCCTTTTAGCTTTAACAAAGTTATCGGCGCGAACGGTTTTGCCAACGTCCGGAAATCATACGCAACCGCCTTTTCTTGATTTTTAGAAACGAAAATCCACGCTGTTTCCTCCCCCTCGAACGGGCTGAGTAGTCTGTAAAAATCCCCAAACTGCACCGTGTTCCGTATTTCCTTATAGATCTTGATCTGATTTTTAATTTCTTCGGTATCTTTGCCGGACAATTTTGTTATGTCAAGCTCATACCCCATATTCCCAGACATCGCCACATATCCTCTTGTGGCGAGGGGAGTTTCGCGGCCTGTTTGCCAATTGGGGCAGTCGGATACATGGCAGCACATTGAAACAGGCGGATACACAACGCTTGTGCCGTATTGTATGCTCAATCTGCATGCCGCGTCGGTATTATCGCTCGTCCAGGTCTGCGGCATATAATAAAGCATCCCGGGGTCGAATCTCCCGCCTCCTCCCGAACACGACTCAAAGAGCACATGCGGAAAACGGGACGTCAGTTCTTCAAGCACGGAATAAAGGCCCAAAACATATCGGTGAGCCGTTTCCCTTTGCCTTTCGGCAGGAAGTAACGGCGAGCCGATTTCCGTAAGGTGCCGGTTCATGTCCCATTTTACGTAACCTATGCCGGAAGCGGACAGCACCGAAGACACCGAACCAACGATATACCGGCATACATCCGTCCGCGACAGGTCCAGCACAAGCTGATTTCTTCCTTCGGTATACGGCCGCTGACCGACGTGCAGGCACCAGTCCGGGTGCGCCCTGTACAATTTACTGTCCTCCGATATGGCTTCCGGCTCAAACCACAGTCCGAATTTCAATCCTTTTTGTTTTATAGTTTGGGAAAGAGCGGAAAGCCCGTTCGGAATTTTTTCACTGTTGCATTCCCAGTCGCCGAGCGAACATGTATCGTTCGTGCGTTTTCCGAACCAGCCGTCGTCAAGCACCAGCATCTCAAACCCGATTTCCGAAGCTTTTTCGGCATAGGTCAATATCTTATTTTCGTCGAAATTAAATCCGAAGGCTTCCCAGCCGTTGAGAAGCAACGGCCTTTCCTTATCTCTATATTCGCCCCTGCAAAGGTTTGAGCGATAAACATCGTGATAGGTACGAGACATGCCCCCTAACCCATTTGAAGAAAAGACCATGACAGCTTCCGGAGCCGTAAACTCTCCGCCTGGCTCGAGAAGCCAGCAAAAATCAAAAGGATTGACCCCTATCGCCGCACGCGCCGTATGAAACTGATCCGCTTGTACAGACGCAGTAAAATTGCCGCTGTAGACCAGATTGAAACCGTATACCTCGCCGTAATCCTCGGTTGCGTCCCGCCTCATAAGGGCAAAGAAGGGATTTTCCTGCGGGGAGCTGACGCCTCGGCAGCTTTCCACAAGCTGCGTGCCCTGTAAAACCGGTCTTTTAACCACGTTGCGTTCATTGATATATCCGCCTGAAAGCGTAAGCATATCAAACGCGTCGTCACGGAAATCCACGTTTGCGCTGAGAATGCGCAGCAGTTTTAACCGTTCGGTGCCTCTGTTTTTCAGCACGGCCCAACGGGTGATGACATCACAGTTGTTAAAGATCGTATAATAGAGCTCCAGCTGGAGGCAAGTAACCCGGTCATACAGCACCAGCTCAAGCGTCTGCGCCTCATCGTCGGCGGCATATGTAGCGGGCAGTCCCAACAAACGCGGCTTTCCGTTCGTTATTTGATAGGACCGGTAATAAAGCTCGGACAGAACGGAACCGTCCTCACGCTGAACCGTCACGGCGGGGGATCTGAAATCACCGTTGCCGTACGACGGGTACTCCTGCGGAAGCCAGTCAAGAGAAAAATTACGATCATAAGGGTATGGATTTGGTGAAAAACCTCTTTCCAAAAACAGAAGACTTCCGCACCCGTTGTAGGTGCCGACTCTTTTGCCCCAATAGATGTGGGCCGGATACTTGTCCTTAACAATTTGCAGAATATAGCTTTGATGCCTGTTATAAAGATGAAAAACCTTATTTTGAGGTTCAAACAGAATCGGCATAGATTTGCCTCCAATTTTTTATACAAGGAGCTAAAAGTAGTCGACTCACCCTTTATATTTGAATTTCCATACCATCGTACGCGGTAATAAATCCATGCGGTAACGACATTGCCTTGAGTTCATCGTGCAGAAATCCGCCGTTATGCGAAAAATGACTGATGATAAGTACGGTGCCTCCGCCGATGCACCGCTCCTTGAGCAACCTGTCCTTTACCTTGAGACATGCCGGAAAACCCATATGGTAACGCATGCACGGGCCGGGCCCGTCCGTACAGTCGAGTATTGCCGCATCGATCCTGCGTCCCTTCAGAAACTCCCATGTTTTTTCCGGGAATATTCCCGTATCATGCCCATATAAAAGGACCTTGCCGCCGATATCGATGAGGTATAAAAAGCATTTCTCATCCGGGATATGGTCGGCAAGTAAAGGCGTTACCTTCGCTTCGCCCGCACAGAAGGTATGAAACGCCTCTACCTCTTTAAAAACGATCCTGTTTTTTTTATCTTCCTCGACATTTACACGCATAAACTTTGCCTTCACGGAATCGCTGCCATACACATAAAGCGGCTGATCTCGATTTATATGCGCGTAAGGTTCTTTTCTCATCATGATGTCTTCCGGATAAAAGTGATCGTCATGGGAGTGCGTAACGATGATATGTTCAACGCGGCTCAGTTCAAAGTCTTCGTTCAGCTCGTGCCAATACGTGTCGGGCGGAAAATCCACCATATATTTTTCGTCAATCAGGCAGGAGGATCGCGTCCGGATGTTCTTCCCGCGTTTTTCCCTTGCGCGCCTGCAGTTTTCGCATTCACAGAACAGTGCGGGCCAGCCTTCCGCAGCGGCTGTGCCCAGAAATTTAATTTTCATTATTATGACCATTCCTTTCCGCTGCGCTGCAAGGCATAAAAGGATAATGAAACCTATATTTCCTAACGCAGCATTCAAATATTTGTTAAAATGTACTTGAGGAAACAGGCACACTACAGAGCACGTGGAGGTGAGTGGGCACAGCCTTGTCGGCTGACCGCATTATTATGTGTGCCGGATGCTCTTTCAAGCACAAATGAATGGGGCATTGTACCCCGTAAACTTATCTTTGGAGAGACAAACTACTCGTTTTTCAGTGAGCGTTCAGTCCCTGCCTGCGCCCTCAAATATTTTTTTGAGGGGATGTGTTATGCTCAGAATTGTGTATCCCACCTGTTGTGGGATGGATGTTCATAAATCCTTCGTCATAGCCTGTATTGCTTCGACCAATCCGCAAGGTGTCACCACCTACAAAAGCAAGCGGTTTTCCACTTTCACCGGGGATTTGCGGAGACTCGCCGTATGGCTTGCAGAAAATGATTGCCGGGATGTGTGTATGGAATCAACGGGAAAGTATTGGATTCCAATCTACAACATTCTGGAGCCGACATGCAAGAACGTTCTCGCTCACCCGAAGTATGTCAAGGCTATACACGGGAAGAAAACCGATAAAAAGGATGCAAAATGGATTGCCGACATATTTAAGCACGATCTTGTGTCCGGCAGCTTTATTCCACCCGCCGACATCCGCCAGCTTCGGGATTTGGTACGCTATCACTGGAAGCTTACCAATTTCACCACAGGTGAGAAAAACCGCGCTCAAAATTGCCTGACTGTTTCCAACATTAAGCTCGATGATGTTTTCTCGGATGTATTCGGAAAAGCCTCGTCCGCGATCATCGAGCACATCTTGCAAGACCCAAGCAAAAAGATCAAAGATGTTTCTGCTTTCAGAACCAAAGGAATGAAGGCGTCCAATGAAGAAGTCCTTGCCGCTGTGGACGGTGAAATGTGTGCCGAACAGGCTGAAAAGCTCCGCATCATCCGTTCCCACATGGACGGCCTAGAACTCTGCAAGCTGAATCTGGAATCCTTAATTCTTTTCACGGCGGAAAAGTATCTGCCGCAAATCAACCTTGTTCTAACGGTGCCGGGTATCCAATCCTTTTCCGCAATCGGAATCCTTTCGGAAATCGGAGTGGATATGTCCGTGTTTCCCACCTCGAAGCATCTGTGCTCTTGGGCTGGGCTCACGCCGCAGAACAACGAGAGCGCCGGGAAAAAGAAAACCACCAGAATCAGCCGTGCCGGAGCTTACATCAAGCCTCTGCTTGTACAATGCGCCCTGTGTGCCATCCGTGCCAAGCAAAATCCAGAAATCCGAAACCGTTACCTTTCTTTGAAAAAGCGCCGCGGCCACAAGAAAGCGATTATTGCCATTGCCAGAATGCTGCTGACCGCAATTTACAACATTCTTAAAAAGAACGAACCGTACAACCCGGATTTATACCATCAATCTGACAAACCTCCGGTACACCGTGAGGTTTCTGCGGACGAGGCAATTTTTATCTTGCAACGACAGGGTTATCTGGTCTCTAAGCCTGCGAGTACACCGTAGAAAATTATCCGATTTTTTGACTGCCTCCGGGCGGTCTGCTTTGCTGTGCCCGTTCAAGGTTAGTGCTCAAATTACCTTGTTTCAAACTTTTTCACCTCACAAGGAGTTTCATTTCCGCTTACGATAATCTCGTGTGCTCCCTTCGGAACGGTAAAGCACACAAGTCCTTCTTTCCTTTCAAATCGCACTCGGCAGCCGTTTACTGCAACCCGTCCGGGCCGTATCCCCGCTATCATAAGCTCATCATATCGGCTTCCGTTCTCAAAATTGCTCTTTTCCGGATGCACCTCAATTTTCAGCGTGTTGGCGTCGGCGTTAGGATATGTTACCGTGATCTTTTTTATATTATAAATGCCTTTTTCATAATCAAAGCTTTCACCGTCGTCTTCATAATGTTCATAGCGGGCGTTGCCGGGATAAATGAGAAATCCGCACTGTACTGCGGGTTTTTCCCCCGTGTACTGCATGACCGGCCAAACGGGTATTACGCTCCCCGCGCGGATATAAAGCGGGCATATGTCAATCGGAGCTTCCTTTATTACGTGTTTTCCTCCCGAAATTTTTTCATTTGTCCAGAAATCGTACCACTGCCCGTGAGGAAGATAGACGCAGCGCGCCCTTTTCCCCTGTTCGACTACCGGTGCGGCAAGCACGCTGTCCCCCGCCATAAATTCGTCGTTTATGTCATAGACGTTTTCATCGTTCTGAAATTCCATAAACAGCGGTCTTATAACCGGTTTCCCCGACTCAAGCTGCGCGTGGAATAAATCGTAAAGGAACGGAATGAACCTGTAACGTAATTCGATATATTTTCTGCAAATTGTTTCGGTCTCCGCCCCGAAAGCCCACGGCTCCTGACTCCGCGTCCCGCTGCAGGAATGATTTCTGAAAAGCGGCGATAAGAAAGCCGCCTGCATCCATCTTGCCAGCAGCTCGGGCGTGCAGTCGTATTGAAAACCGCCCACGTCGGCGCCGCAGAATGCGATACCGCTGACACCGAGATTCATGAGCATCGGCAGCGACATTCTCAGGTGCTCCCACATGCTTTGATTATCCCCGGTCCAGACAGCCGAATATTTCTGCACACCGGCATAGCACGCCCTTGTAATGACAAAAGGTCTTTTGCCGGAGCTCTGTTTCATTCCCTTGTAAGAAGCCTCGGCCATCAGGCTGCCGTATATGTTATGCGCTTCCTTATGGATAAGCCCGGGCGAACCCCCGAACCGTATTCCGTCCGGGATTATCCCTTCGAAAACGGCCGGCTCATCCATGTCGTTCCAAATTCCGTCAACGCCCATTTCTGTCAGACGGCTTTGCTGTGCGCCCCACCAGCGGCGTACCTCCCCGCGGGAAAAATCCGGAAAAACAGCTGCGCCCGGCCATACCTTATTAACATAGGGATTGCCGCTTCCGTCTTTCAGAAAATACCCCTTTTTCATACCCTCCCGAAAGACTTCGTAGCTTTCATCCTTCTTTACGCCCGGGTCTACAATTGTAACTACCCTGAAGCCCATCGACTTGATTTCGGCCAGCGTTTTCTCCGGATTTGGAAAACGGCATTGATCCCATGTGAAATCACGATAGCCTTCCATGTAATCAATATCAAGGTACAAAACGTCGCACGGTATCCGCCTTTTTCTGAACTCTCCGGCGATTTCCAAAAGTTTTTCCTGCGGTGCGTAGCTCCACCGGCTCTGCTGATAGCCAAGCGACCACAGCGGTGGCAGCGGCGTTCTGCCCGTCAGAAAAGTGTAACGTTTTAAGACATCCGAAGCGCGGGGTCCGCTGATAAAATAGTAATTCAAGTCGCCCCCGTCCGCCGCGAAATAAAAATATCGGTCGTTTTCTTTACCCATGTCAAAATATGATTTATGCGTATTGTCAAAAAAAATGCCATAGGCGTTATTATGCCGGACAGACAGAACAAAGGGTACGGATTCATAAAGCGATTTCATTTTCTCAACATGGGGCGACGGTTCATCCGTATTCCACATTTCATAGCGGCAGCCTCTCTTGTCAAGCCAGCCGGCGGTCAGGCCCAGGCCGTAGAAATGCTCGTCGGGAAAAAGCTTTTTCAAGCAGACAACGGGGTAAAAAGGTTTGTTTTCTTCCACGCCGATTCCCTCGGCGCCCGCGCTGCCGTCAAGGCTGTATCTTTCGAAGGGCTTCCTTTCTCCTCTGTAATCCAGGCAAAGAGCGTTGAAAGCCGTATCATAGAAATCCACTTTAAAACCATTGCTGATTTTTATGGTAAGCGCATCCGTCCGGATCAACAAAGCGCCTTCTTTTAATTCAGTTTCAAAACCGCATGAGTTTTTTAACTTTTGTGTTACCGCCCATGATTCCCTTGCCACGTCTCTCTCGGGCACGCATACCCTCACAATTTCCGGCGTTAAAACTTCCACAAAACCGCAGGTTTTGTTCATGCGCAGTTCCACCCTGCCGCCTGTTCTTTTATACTCAATACGATCAGAATCCATATTGCCCCTCCCGACTTCGTCAGATTCTAAGATTCAAGCTTTTTTCATACTCGCTCGGATTAATTTTGTAATACTTTTTAAAGCATTTGCTGAAGTACGTGGCGTCGGCATAACCTACCAGCGATGCGGCTTCGGTGTTGCTTTTTCCCTTTTGCAGCAGCTCCTTTGCCTTTTCCATTCTTACTCTTGTGATATATTCGTTTACCGTCATGCCCATTTCCTTTTTAAACAGAAAGCGCAGATAGCTCGGATGGAAAAAAACTTTTGCGGCAATATCCTTGATCGTAAGATTGCCTGCATAATTCTGATCGATATACTCTTTTGCCTTTTTTACCATGCCTAACGAATTTATCTTCTTTCTGCTTTTTAAAAAGGAAATAACCCGTCCGTAGACCGACTGGACGAATGCATTGACCTCGCTTATGGTCCGGCTTTTCACGATTTCTTCAAACGGGCTGAAACCCGCTCCGAAAACCTCGCTTCTCAAATAGCCGTATTCCGCAAGAAACGAAAAGCAGTCGGATAAAAGCTCGGTATACAGGATTAGTACAAAGTCGATGGAAATTGCCTTCTCAAGCAGGGAGCAATAGATGTCATTGATTGTTTTCGAAACTTTATCCTCGTCAAGCAGTCTCGCATACATCAGCAAATCGTTTTTTAAACCGAACGGGTACATTTCTTCGCCCACCCCGCTCATTTTAAGGGTACCGTAAGATATGACCCGGTTGCCCCCCAGCAGAAACTTGTTTTTCAGCGCTATGCGCGCTTTTTCGTAAGACTCCGGAATCTGTTCCGTTTTCCGGCAGACTGTGCCGATGCCTATCGATACGGAGCCCCCGTACATTTTTCGGATTTCCGAAATAATCCGGCCGCAGGAGCTTTTGAAATAGCCTTTCATTCCATCCTTCTCAAGATGGACAATGCCAACCAGACAATTCTCCTGTACAACTGAAAGACATTCGGATTCCGTTATTGAATACAGCCTTTTTTCAATAAACTTTTGGGTTTCAGCGTTCCCCGCAGCGAGCAGATCGGATTCCAGAATGACTACAGCCGACGGAAAAGGCGGCAGCTTCAAATCAAGACGGTTCAGTTCCTTTTCGGCTTTTCCGATATCCCCTCCAAAGCTGCCGGCCAGCAGCTTATGCAGGACGGCTTCCCGGACAACAGGGATATTGTCGTCGCATTGCTTTTTTAATGAAAGGATCAGATCCTTTCTGCTTTCAACGTCGCGCAACGTTTCCTTAACCTTTAAAATACTGTTAATCAGCTCGCTTTTCTCGAAAGGCTTGGAAATATAGTTGGATACGCCTATCTCTACCGCCTGTTTGGCATATTCAAACTCATTGAAGCCCGTGATGAGGATGATACAAATGAAGGGATATTCTTTCTTCACCTTCCGTGAAAATTCAATACCGTCCATCCCCGTCATATGGATATCCGCCAAAATCACGTCCGGCCTAATATCGGGAAGGATCCTCAAGGCCTCCTCCGCGTTTGAGGCCTCCGCACATATTTTAAAATCGTACTCTTCCCAATCAATGCAGGAATTTAAATACCTTCTGAAGTAAGCTTCATCATCCACAATCAAGATTCCGTACGTAGCGTCCACCCCTCAGCGAAAAACAGATTTTTTCAGTCTCCTGATTATGAGTTTTCGTCGTTCCAGTTTTCGATTGCCGGAATATAGATATCCACGGAGGTTCCTTTCCCTTCACGGCTGCTTATTCTCAGTCCGTAGCTGTACCCATAATACAGCTTGATGCGCTCGTCTATATTTTTAAGGCCAAACGAGCCGCTGCGGCTTGCGCAATCGCCGTTTATAATCTCGGATATTTTTTCCTGAGACATTCCGGCTCCGTTGTCATTAACCTCAACGTCTATTTTGTCTCCGTATTTTTTTACGATTATGCGAATGACTCCGTTTGCTTCTCTGCCTGCCAGACCATGGGACACAGCATTCTCAACGATCGGCTGTAAAGTCAGCTTTGGGATTTTGTATTTCTTTAGTCCTGCGTCACATTCCAGACTGTATTCGAACGAATCGGAATACCGGATCTTTTGTATGGAGAGATAATCCTCGGTATTGGAGAGCTCTTTTCCCATCGTTATGATTTCATTGCCGTTGTTCAAAGCGGTGCGGTAAAAATCAGCCAATGATTTCACAGCCTTCCGCGCCTTATCCTCTTCTCCCATTTCAATCATCGCGTAAATCAGTTGAAGCGTATTGTATAGGAAATGGGGTTTTATCTGCGCCTGGAGCAGGTTCAGCTCATACTTTCTCTGTTTTTCCTCATGCCGCCGATTGTTGTCAAGCAACTCAACGATACGGCTTTTCATGAGGTTAAAGCTTTTCGCAAGCAAACCCACGTCGCCGCCCTGCTCCACTTTGGTAACTGCGTCAAGATTCTCAAGGTTCAGGTTCTGCACATCCCGGATAAGCCGGTAAAGAGGCTTTGTAATTGAAAGAGATATTACATCTGAGAACAAAGCTGAAACGATCAGGAACAGGAAACCGAGCAGGATAACCGTCAGAGATATTCTGCGGCTTTCCGCCGTAACGCTCTCCATCGGCGCCTCGCAGATAAGCCGCCATCCCATGGGAGAAAAAGTAGTTTTTGTTATAAGCGTTCTTTTTCCTTTTACAGAGGTTATGATATGGCCGTTTTTATTGTCCACAACCCATTTCCTTATCGTGGAATCGGCGACCGGCTTCAATACGGCCGATTTATCCTCCGATGAAACAACAATGCCATTTCTGTCACAAAAGAAATACTGTGCCGAGCCTGCGCCGTCGTTTATATTTGAAAAAACGCCCGAAAAAGTGTCCTCATCTATCATCACGGCCATATATCCGATAGAGTCGCCCGTGTTGATGTTTACAATTTTCTTGCAATACGGCAGCACGGTATGACGGCCGCTCGTAAAATTGTAGCTGCCCATATCAAGCCACATGCAGTCGTTTTCTTTGCGGCTCAGAAAGCTATCGGTTATCTTTTCGTAATTGTCCCCCGAAAGGAGATTATCTGACGTTATAATATTATTGCCCTGCGAGGTGATAAACATAATCCCATACATCTTGTGATAGACATAAAGGGTATTTCGGAAAGTCTTTTTTACAAGCATATCATTGTCAGGGCTCCAGCTCTCTTCCCGCTTTTGATCCGTATTGTTGATGAAATAGTTGTTAAGCCGTACCGTCAAGTCATTGGAATAACTTTCGGTATTGTCCATGATATTGCCTATCGTGTTTAACACAAGATGTGATTCATTGTCCAACTGGTTTATGGTGTTGTTAATCAGAGATCTCGAAATGTAGATGTTTGCAAAAATGGTCAGCAGGATTGTTTGAGCTGTGATAAGCAGTACATACACCATGTTAATTCTATTACGTATGTTAAGATTCTTGAACCAGTTTTTGAAGCCCAATGCAATCAAGCGAAAAAAACAGATCATTGCAAACCAATATCCCCTACCGTAAAATCAGCCTTATATTGATAACTTCTACTTCACATCATTTCGCCGCTTCAATCAATACGGCGTCAATTCAGCTTTAACCCTTAACCGCCGCGCCGACGGTCAGCGCGCTTTCAAGCTGTCTGTTGAAAAGCAAATAGATAATGATGGTGGGAACGCTGGCAATCACCATGGCCGCACCCATGCCGCCCCAATCCGTTTGAAACTGACCCTGAAATGTAACAAGGCCAAGCGGAAGGGTCTTTAAAACGTCGTTGCTGATAAGAACCAGCGCCATTGTGAACTCGTTCCACGAATACAGAAAAACAAAAATAATCATTGTGGCAATCGCGGGCTTAACAAGAGGCAGTATAATTCTGAAAAATGTAGTGTATATATTGGCGCCGTCAATGGTAGCCGCTTCCTCAAGCTCATATGGAATCTGCTTCATATATCCGTAAAACACAATTGTTGAAAAGCCAAGTTCGAAAGCGGTGTAAGGGATGATCAGCGAAAGAAGCGAATTCGACAGGTTAAAGTTCCTGACGATAATGACAAGCGGGACAAGAATAATCTGCACCGGTATATACATGCCTGCCATAACATAAATTCTTGACGCGGTTGACAATTTCCATTTCATGCGCGCAGTCGCGTATGAGAACATCAGGGACAATAAAATCGTCAAGCCAATCGTCGCCGCCGCAACCGCCACACTGTTGAGAAAATACATGGGAATATTATATTGTCTCCACGCATGAACATAATTTTCTATTCGGAAGACGGTAGGAATTCCGAAAGGATTTTTGAGAAATATCTCATTGTTATCTTTAAAGGAATAAAACGCCATCCATAGGATGGGATACAAGGAAACAGCCGTATAGCCGATTAGAAAGATATGCGTAAAAAGTCTTACGATCTTTGTGCCGATTCTTTTCATATCTGTCCCTCCCTCAGTAAAGCGTTTCGCTTTTCATGAGCTTATTGATAATGACGGTAATGATCAGGCACTCAATGACAAGAACCGTAGCGGAGGTACAGGCATAGCCGAACTGGTTAATCCTGAAGGCGGAACGGTACATCATATAGGTAAGCGTATAAGTTGACGTGCCGGGGCCGCCTCCCGTCATAATATACATATTCTGAAACGCCTTCAGGCCGCCCGTAACAGTCAGAGTAAAGCACAGCTTGTATGTATCCTTGAGAAGCGGGAACGTAATTTTAAAATACTGCTTGGAGGTGTTCGCCCCGTCCATTTGCGCTGCCTCATAAAGATGTTTCGGAATAGACTGCATCGCGGTATAAATTATGACAAGATAATAGCCCATGTACTGCCATGAATCGACAAAAGCAATAATGTAAATGGCGGTTGTGCTGTCGCTCAGCCAAGCCTGTCGGAAGGACATGCCGAAAAGCTCAAAAATCTGATTCAGCAAACCGTACTGGCCGTTGAACACCGAACTCCAAAGCTGACAGACAACCGTAACGGAAAGAACCACGGGGAAAAAAAGCGTCGTTCGCATAAAGGTTCTACCCTTAACCCATTTTAGTGACAGCAGCACTGCGAACAGCGAGCTGAAACACACCTGATACACTACGAGCACGACGGTGTAAAGGACGACGTTTTGCATAGAAGTGTAAAACAGAGGATCCGCGAACAACTTAAAATAATTGTGAAGACCGTTGAAAATGGGAGCCGACAGCCCGTCCCAATTAAAAAAGCTATGGTACACCGTGCTCATGATGGGTATAAAAACCACGGCGGTAAACAGGCACAGAGTCGGCAAAATAAAGACCAGCAGATTGACCCTGTCAAGCAAGGTTTTTCGCATTTGAATTCACCCTTTTAATGAACTACCCCGCCGCAGGCGCCGGGGTTCGAATCCGCGCTCCTCGGCGCGTATCGATCTAATTAATACCGTTTTCTCAAAAGAAACGGGCTTCCTGACTTTTTTCAATGAGCAAACGAACCGCAATTTTGCCTGTTTCATCTGCCCGTTCCATGTTCAGGAAGCCGTCTCTCATCTAAAAAGCAGCAATAATTATTGATTTATTGAACCTTGCACACTTTGAGTAAACTGACTTACCGGATACTTACCCGTAAGAAGCTTGCTTGTCTCGTCTTCAATGCCTGCTTTAAACGTTGAATTCGTAAGACCCCAGTCAAAGCATGTCATGGTTTTAAATTTTGAGGAATCCTCGACATATTGTTTTTGAATCGCCGTATACGGTTTTTCCGGATTTACCGTCTCCTTCAGGATGGGATTCGGATCCCCGCGCTTTATAACTCTTCCCTTTGCAAACGCCAATGCGAATTTACAGCAATACTCCGCCGCGATATCCACATTTTTCGAACGGGGATTGACACCGAGGCCGGAATTATAACCGCCTCCGCTCAAATTCCACTGCACGGTGTCCGCATTCTCTTTGGAAGCCAACGGGCAGTACATATAGCCCACTTTGTCGCCCATGGAAGATCCTAAATCGGAAAGTGCCCACGCACCGCTGATATACATCGCGGCTTTGCCTGACTTGAACATGGCCTCGGCATCATCCGAGCTGACATTAAACACATCGGCTGGGAGCAGCCCGTTATGAATCAGTTCAGTCATTTTGTTAGCGGCATCGACATAGGCCTTATCCGAAGCCTTTGCTTTGCCGTCGTTAAGGTCTTTAATCCCGTTCGGATTTTCCCTTGAAGCAAGCATATCAAAGAGCTGCACGCCCGGCCATTTTTCTTTTCCGAACAGCGCGAGGGGGACAAAGCCCTTGGCCTTAATTTTTTTGACGGCGCTTAGGAACCCTTCATAATCTGTGGGAACTTCAACCCCGCATTTTTTTAAAACCTCTTTGTTATAGTAAATCAGCGCCGCAAACTGACCCGCGTCAGGGACGGCATACGTGTGCTCGGAACTATCCTTTAGCAGCGATTGTGCCGATGGGAGCAGTTTGTCGCTAATACCAAATTTTTTCACATAGGAATCAAGCTTGAGGATATTGTTGGATTTTTTGAACGATTCAATAATATCGGTTGTCGCGTTAAAAATATCCGGGAGATTATTTGTCGCCGCATATGTTTTGAGCTTCTGATTATCGTCCTGAGCCATAATTTCCAGCTTAAGGTCAACATTCGGCATTTCCTTTTTCATTTCAGCCACAGCATAATCATACGGCTGCTTCTCATCGTCCGCCGAATACTGCGTATAGATTGTCAATGTTACTTTCTGGTTTGGAGCCTTTGAACTTGAGTTTTGGGCACTGTTTGACGCGCATCCTGAAAACAGCGGAGCCAAGCAGCATACCGCGAGTACCGCGCTTGTGATCTTGAACGACCTTTTCATTCCATTCTCATCCCTTCTTGTTTTTCTATATGCAGTATAGCATCAGGAGAAAAGTAATAGAATGTAAAATGTGATGTTTGCTTGTGCAATATGACTATAGTCTTCAGCTTTACAGAGCAATTATTATTTTATATAACTTATAAGTCCCATGTATCTGGAATGGAATAAACCGTGTAATCGCAATTGAGAAGCTGCCTTCCGACTCGTTGCCGCATACCTGATGGAATACGCTGAAGACTGATCTGATGCAAGGGCGTATTTTAGCGCCGTAGCCATTCGCAACGCTTTTTCGACCGCTGCATGATTCATTTTTTCGGAGTGAAACTGCAAACTTCTATTGACACTACCATATAATCGTCTATTTGTAAGTCAAAACCTTTAATTTTCAGGCGTTGGTTTTGAGAAAAATGCCAGTTACAGTCTTTGCTGCAAATAAGGGCGCTGTATTTGTATACGGCGGCCTATTTTTTAGCTTAAAGATACGATATTATTAAAATGTAATACAATAGAAAGCAGTTCGTGCACAACTGTTCTTCAATTTAGACAAAAGCCATAATAGTAAACGGCGCTCAGGTAGAATGAACCGTGCGAGCAATCGGCCCAGGAGGAGAGAATCTATGCAAATATGAGCCGGAATATTTATACCAGTTATAAGAATATCGATCATAATTTACAAGGAGAGAGAAAAATGAGCGAATCAATTCAACAACACAGACCAAATCCAATATGGACTGCAATTGTATGCGGCATGGCATCTTATATCGACGCAGCATCAATCGTTAGTTGGGGCTTAATTGCCGTCATTTACCAGGCAATTTATCACCTTAGTGCAGGGCAGATCGGTATCCTTTCTGGCATGCTCACATTTTGTATCGCAATTGGCGCGCTGTGTGGAGGTTATCTTGGCGACCGTTTCGGGCGAAGAACAGTCTTCCTTTTTACAATGATTGGCATATTGATTGGTGCCATCGGTATGATCTTAACTTCCTCATTTAGCTTAATGCTCGTGTGTTCTGCTTTGGTAGGACTTTCAACAGGCGCCGATTTGCCTGTCTCACTCGCTACTATTGCTGAAACATCAACCGATGAAAAGCAGCGTGGCACTCTTTTGGGCCTAAGCCAAATATTATGGACTTTAGGTATGGTTGCTGCAATGGTAATAGGGATGACTGTGGGTAATCTCGGAAAAACAGGTGCTCAAATTATTCTTGGACAAATTGCCGTTGTTTCAGTATTAGTTCTGTTAGGGCGCATCTCAATTCCGGAATCTGCAATATGGAAGGCGACAAACGCAGCGAGAAAAGCGGGAGTGCAAACAAAGAAAGAGGAAAAAGTATCAGTCGGCCATCTTTTCCGCGCCCCCTACGCTGTTCCTTTTGTTTCTTTGATCCTTTTTTATGGTCTATGCAACGCCGCTTTTAATGTTTTGGGGCAGTACGGAACTTATCTTCTTGTCAATGTGGCAAAAGTAGATGTTTCGAAAGCCTCGTCGACAGGGCTAATACAAATCCCACTCCTGTTGATTGGTTCTCTCCTCTTCATGAAGACTGTGCGCACTAAACGGCGTATCTTCTATTTTTTACTTGGTACCATTGGATATTTGGTTGGATTTTTACTTCCCGCAATATTAGGCGTCACATTAAATAGTTATATTTTTACACTGGTATTTTCGGGAATTTCTTTCTGCTTCGCCGGCGAAGCAATCATGAAATTCTGGTGCCAGACCTCGTTCCCAACAATGTATCGTGCTACGGCGCAAGGTACAATTATTGCTGTTGGACGGTTTACCGCCGCCGGTTTTGCAGTTGTCGTTCCGTTTATAATTGCAGCTAATCCGCGTCTTTTGTTCGTTGCTATGGCTGCCGTGTGCTTTGTGGGTGGCTTAATCGCCTGGGCAGCTTTCCGCAAGAGTAATTCTACGAACGAGGGTATTGAAAACGAAGCTGTCGACAGCGAAAGAGAGTCTACAGCAGCTAAATAATCTGGCGATACGAGGTTAGCGGAAATCATAGACATACCCGCGCATAGTAGATGCATAGGAACTTGTTTTGGGCGGCGGTCATGTAGACAAAGTAGGGTTTGCATTCTGACAGAAACCGGTACGCCGGCTTGTCTGCCAAAGACTTCTTCAGGTAGGTGCAAACGAATCTGAATTAGTGTTTTGCGCAGATGCGGTGAGTAACGCTTTGTTGTTGGAATGCTTTTGACCTCCTGCTTACTGGACTGGTTCACAGCCGGTTCGACTTCCGCAAAGTCAACCAGCGAACTACGATGTGGGAAACGGCGCACATCGCCAATCTCACGAACGCACCGATATCTCGACGTGACAATCTGCGTAAATCAAAAATTTTGAATGAGAGAGGCGGCTGACGGACTCCAGTACGGGCGTGTTAGCCCTTGGGAAACAGTGTCAGACCATTACTCTCCTATTCTAACAGTTCAGTTTTGAGATGGAAAAAGACACGGCTGGCTGACGTGCCTTTAACCATAACTATATTGCAGGAGGAAAATATGAAAGTTAAAAACTTAAAAACACTGCACATGACAAACCCGCTCGGAATAGGTTTAAACCCCTATTTTTCGTGGATGATGGAGAGCTCGAAGAAAAATGTCATGCAGACAGCATATCAGATTGTTCTTAAGCATGAAGACGGGACTGCTGTTTGGGATACAGGAAAGATTCAGAGCGAGGCATCATCGTTTATAGAATATAAGGGCGATCCGTTGGTCAGCCGCAGCCGCTATGAATGGACTGTTAAGGTATGGGATAACAAGGGGAATGCAGAAACCGCTTCTGCTAAATTTGAAACCGCGCTTCTTGTGAAAACCGATTGGAAGGCAAAATGGGCGGAGTCTGCTTTGCCGAGTGCGGAAAGAAAAATCGGCTTTGGCAATCAGCCGCCGGCAACCATGTTCCGAAAAGGCTTTTCACTGAAAGGTAAAGTATCGAAAGCCCGGTTGTATGCTACCTGCCACGGCATATACCGTCTTACAATCAACGGTTCGCGCCCGGATGACCGGGAATTTGCGCCTGAAAACACGGTTTATGAAAAATACTTATGCTATCAGACCTATGATGTGACAGCAATGCTCCGGCAGGGTGCGAATGCGATTGGCATGTATGTCGGTGATGGATGGTACTGCGGCATCAACACACAACCACCCACAGTAGGCTTGAAGCCTATTCACGCCATACTGTTCCAGCTTGAAGTAGAATATGCGGATGGCAGCGCGGAGACGATAACGTCTGACCATGATGTAAAAACCGCATGTAAAACCGGTCCACCCGATCCTTAAAGCAACTCATTTTTCTCATCCCGCTTCTTTCATTCCTGATCCGTGTAATAATAGGCTTGCTTTATTTTCTCCAGCTCATCCTTATGCTGTTCCGAAACCCTGCCGCGGTAATTTTCCGTAAACAGGTACTTCCGGCCCGCATCGGACAACGCAAGATGCACGCCTGAGATTTTTCCGGCCGAAGTATCAAAACTTGAAAGCTTCCGCCATGGTTTCCGTAAGGAAATCTCGTTTTTCCAGACTTTGCCGTAAATCAGAATTCCCAGATCCGTAATGCACACAGCCGCGTTAATCTGCTCCGGGACTGGAACCGCACCGTAATAAACATTCAGTTGCCCCACTAAAACGAGCTTGACGGATTCGTTTTCAGCCAACATCCCGCAAAGGGCTTCCATCCGATTCCGGTCGGCCTGCCACAGGTGCACGCCATCCTGCTTTAACAGCTTCTCCACATCCCCGCGCACAGTAAGCTCCCCTCTCTCATACCAGAAAATGCGTTTCCAAAAACTCTGCTACGCCTTCTTCATCGTTGCTTTTGATCACCGCGTCCGCAGCCTGCTTTGCCTCTTCGATCGCATTTCCTACGGCGATGCCGAGCCCGGCGATGCGCAGCATTTCAACGTCGTTTCCATTGTCGCCGACGGCGCATACCTGTTTAAGCGGAATGCGCAGATAACCACACAGGCTGCGCAGGGCATCCGCCTTGCTGGCCTTCGAAGATGTGAATTCCATCGCGCAGTCGCCTACGCGAAAGGAATGAATCTCCGGATAGTTTGCACCCGTCAGGCTCTCAAAAACCGTAAATCCGTCGAACCCATGAAAATAAATTCCCAGTTTGATTACGTCCCGACCGTCGCGCAGAATAAATTCTCCCAGACGTTCTGTCAGAATTTCAGTCGAGCTCGGCCATTCCGGGCGGGCAAACCAAGCGTCATATTCGCCGCGGTCGCGGCAGGCCATCACATGCGTACTGCACGCGTCGTTCCGGTGAAGATAGACACATGTGCCCCGGCGCAGAAGCTCCTCCGCAAGAGAAGCCGCGATCCGACAGGGAATCAGGCTTACTTCAAGCCGTCGGCCCGTGGCTCCGTCCGTTATTACTGCCCCATTAGCCGAAATCACATAGCGGATCCCGTTTACGCCGATGACATTTTCCCGCAGATGGTAAAAGCCGCGGCCGGTAGCCGGCACGACCTCATATCCCCTCCGGACCAGTTGGCCAATCGCCCTCCGGGTGCGCCCTGAGACAACGCCTTTTGAATTCATACTGCTTCCGTCCAGGTCCAGCGCAATTAGACGGATCTGTTTCACAGCCTGTTCCGGTTCCATTTTATTCGTCGTCTTCACCCTTTTGGGTGAAATCCATATCGTTTACCAAAACAATTTCCGTTTTCGCGTCTTTAATCATTTCCCGCAGCGCATCCGCGGTGATATCCCCGTCTTCCAGATGAAGTTGCATGACAAGCGGCAGATTCATACCCGCTACCAGAAACGTGTTCGGACGGCTCAGGAACGGATAGACCGTCTGATTGGCGCTGCCTCCCATCATATCCGAACAGATGATCACCTGTTCCCCTTCCCACTGCGCAAGGTAATTTTCTACGGTCTCGCGCAGTTTCGCACTGCCGTCCTTCTCTGTTACGGCGGCACAGAAGATATTGTCCGCGCCAAAGAAACGGTGCATCGTATTGCAGAGTCCTTCGGCGAATTTTCCGTGACTGACTAAAAGGATCTTCACGGCGCTGTTCCCTCCTCCTGATTGCAGCATTGAACAAATCCGATGATTTTCTCCACAACCTTTTCCGTTGTTCCCGGTGGAATATCGGAGGCCGAAGTCTCAAAGTTGTCTCCGTAATCCGAGATATTACCAAGGTAGCCGACGCTGTAATTGCTGTAGCACCAGCAGATCGGACATTTTCCGCCCATCGCTTCTTTGATTCGGATACCGAAGCGCGAAAACAGTTCCGCCGGAATAATGAACAGGCGCAGGTCGCCCAAATCGAGATAGCGGCCCTCAAGGTCAAAAGGAAAGGCACGGTTTTTGTTCAGATTGATTTCCGCCATTCGCAGAGCGGACGTATACACTTTTTTCTCATCAAAGGTCCGTGCGTTTGCTATTTTCTCCTTTATTGTATCATATTGCAGCTGCTTTTTTGCATGGTCCGGGCAAAAGGTTTCCTCATACCGAAATGTTCTGATTTTGGGACGGCTCAGCGTCAGCTTCTGTTCTTTCACATCCTCGGAAAAAACCTGCTCCAAAATCTCGCCGCCCACGCGTTCCAACTCGGCTGCATCGTTGCCCTGACGATACAGGCGGTTGCTCATATCACCGGCGGCACCAATCATCACGATTGGATACACGCCCCATTTTTCCTGCAAGTGACGCGCGAGATGTCCGGCCAGATCACTGCTGACCAGAAGATTCTGCGGACCAAGCACCGTCGAGTGGCAGGCAAAGCTGCAAGCGCCTGCCACGACGCGGTCCGCGGCGCGGAACTCAAGCGTGACAAAAGACTTGTCGCATGGTTTTTCCCTGCCATTCCGGTTGCCGTAGCATCCGCTTATCTCCAGCTTTTTCATAATCAGCTCCGTTTCAATGAATCCAGCCGAAAAACAGCCGTCGACCGCGGCAAGGATCTGCCGTTCCACCCAATCCGTATAGCCGGGGACAGCGCCCTCCCCGAACCCCTTGAATTCAGGGTCGTCATATTCCGGAGCAGAATGCGTGTGAACATAGGAAAGATTGACCGCATCCGCCGGGACTCCATATTTTTTCGATATTCGGCAGCAGAGCCGGTCGGTAAGCTCCCTTGGGAGGCCGATCAGTTCGACCGTCACCCAAACCAGTTGTACACCGTCCACATTCAGGACAAGCGCGGTTGCCCACAAATCATGCAGAATTCCGGCCGCCTTTTCCGTACGGATCGCATGGCCCATCAGATAACACGGAAAAAATGCTCCCTGTGGAGTGATTTTCGTCCGACAGGTACTGACTTTCATGATGAACACCCCTATTTCTAAAAAAGGCCGTCGTATCATCACTTACGGCGGCCTTTCCACATCTTTTCACAAAATAGCGGAGATTAAGAGCAAATGCCGAACGCGCCCAGAAGGATGGAAACCGCCAGAACAATCCAAACCATTTTTCCGGAAGTCATCTTCTTGCGTCCAAGTCCCCAATAAATCAGCACAGTGAACAGGACATTTCCAAAGCACGGAATAATCGTATTCAGAAGGTCGCCGAGCTTTTGCGTCAGTTTGCCCACTGTCCAGGAAAGCGTGAAATTGACATTGACGGTGGAGGCCACCATCGCGCCGATTACGATCAGTCCGAGGATGGAACAGACATCGGTAAGATTCTTTAAAGAACTGCTTTTGGACGTGATAAAAGTAATCCCGTGATTATAAACCACGTAAGACATCTTCCAGAACAGAAACCACATCCCGAGGCCCACCGCTTCAGCCAGAACCCAGCCGAACGCGCTTCCCTGCATGGCCTGATATCCTGCGATGGCGCCCATGACGGTTGGCAGCAAAACCCACACAATCGCGTCTCCCAAGCCGGCGAGAGGCCCCATCAGGCCCGTGCGGATATCTACAGCGGTTTCCGTGGCATGTTCGTCCTTTGTAGATTCAACCGCCAGACATGCCATAAGAATCAGGTTGCCGAACCACGGGTTCGTATTGAAGAACTTGAAGTATGATTTGTATTTTTCACTCAGGACCTTATCATCGCCGTAAATTTTCTTCATTGCCGGATGAATGGACCATACCCAGCCGCCGGACTGCATGGTTTCGTAGTTAAAACAGATCTGGCGGGCCATTACGTAACGGGAGAGAGTCCGTGTCAGGTCTTTTTTGGTAAGTACAGAAGTTGTCTCACTCATCTTCGTTGTCACCTCCGGAAGTAGCGACTGCCGCAGCCCGCTTTGAATTTTCTTCCATCGTCTGGAATATGAAAGCGCAGAACACGCCGCCCAGCAGCGCGATGGCCAGAATGCCGAGTTTCAGATAGGCTGCGAGGACAAAACCAAACAGCATGAAGTATCCGTATTTCTTAACCGGCAGATATTTCAGCAGAATCGCAAAGCCCAGCGCCGGCAGCATACCGCTCGCGACACTCAGTCCGTGAGAAAGCCATGCGGGGAAATTCGTAACGGCTCCTTTCACATAGGTTGAACCAACCGTCATCAGCAGCAGGACCGGCAGTGCGCACAGGAGGCAAAAAGGGATCTGCGACAGCCAGACCCATTTGCCCATCCCCTTCCAGTCCTGATTATCCGAGCAGGCCATTGCCTTATGAATAAAAAATGAGCCGGTCATTTTGCCCACGACATCCAGCTGTACGCCCAGCGCGGCAACCGGGACACCGATCGCCAGAGCGGTTGTCAGAGCCGCGGAGCCGTGCTGTCCCATACCGATCGCGAAGACAGTGCCGGCAATCGCACCCAGCATATAATCGGGCACAGATGATCCGCCGTAGCCTCCGATTCCCAGACTCATCAGGCACATTTCCCCGCCGATCAAAAGGCCAGTCTGAACGTCGCCCATGACAAGGCCGGAAATAAGCCCCACAAATACGACCACCGCATACATAAACATCTGAAGGTTGTATTTTTGCCATGTTAAAACCGCGACCAGTAATGTTATAACAACGATTTGCAGTGGATTAAACATACTTTCCTCCCCTTTCGATTTTGAAGCCCGTCAATCCAGTTGACGGCTGACATCTATTTCCGCATTGTCAGGGCGGAGGCGCACGGTGATTTTGATCCCCGTGTCCCGCATTTTGCGCAACATCTCCTTTTCTTCGGGAGATACGCGCACCGTCTTATCCAGCACGGTGACGTCTCCCTTGTTCTGTGTCACATTTCCCAGGTTAATCTGCTCCATCGGTACTCCCGCCTTAAACAGCGAATAAGCCCATTGGATGTATCGGCAAATAACAAACACACGCTGTGCGCTGTATTTTCCGCTGAGTATGTTGTCCGCCGCCTTCCTCGGATCCAATACCGAAAGGGCAATACCCGTGGGGCACGCCATTTTTAAGGAGGACCGCACAATGTCGTTCGTCGATGCCGCCGGGTCAATTACCATTGCCCGGGTTGCCCCTGATTTCGGGATCCAGTCCGTTGCCACAATTCCGTGAAGCATGCGATCATCCACACGAACATGAATAATTCCATTGCTCATAATAAAACCTCAATCTTTCTCTTCATCACACGGCAGAAACCGGCCGATCAGAATATTTTATCCGGGGAGTAAATGATATTTCCTTCTTTCCCATCCAGGCGCATTCCGCTTTTCGGGTCACAGGCAAAGGCACGCAGATAAGTTTTTCCCATAAATTCCGAAGGAACCGCATCATCCGTTCCATTCATGACCCGTTCGCAGGCTTCGATGCAGTCTTCCAGCACACGGCAGGTCGATTCACAGGTTCCGTGTTCTCTCAGTACCCGGTCATACTGCGGTTCATAGCGCTGCAATTCTAAAAGGCTTTGATGGTACTCCGCCACGCCTGACGACTCCGGGGTAAACAGCAGCACCCCAATCCCACAGGCATCGCCGAACATAATGACGCGCTCTTCCCTGATCAGGATTACCATAATTCCCTGCGTATGCCCGGGAACGTGGATTGCCTCCAGGGTGATTCCTCCCAGATCAAACGTCTGGCCATGTTCCAGAGGTAAAAGGCCGGATTCCCGAAACGGGATATAATCGTCATCCGACAGGGGCTTTACAAAATCCTGAGAGAATCTTTTTCAGGGATTTCCTGCGTGTTTCCATCTGACAGTGTCTTTGATACAGCGGAATATCCGCATGATTCATATATACCTTTTCAAATTGGCCAACACCGCCTGCATGGTCCACATGTCCGTGAGTAATCAGGACATCATATGGTTTGTCCGTCAGGCTCTCAATATAACCTTTTAAATCGCCCAGACCATAGCCGGTATCGATCAGCGCGGCACGGCGGCGGCCCTCCACCAAATGCATGCACACATCTCCGGCACCCCGGATCCGGCGAATGGCCGGGGTAACCTGTTCCTGTTTGAAAACAATCAACGCTTTCGCCTCATCCCTAATTTTTATAAACAAATTTCATGGAAATTATTAACTTTTCCAAACTGTGCTTTTATAGTATCATGGATAGATGATGCATTCAATATATTTTGGATGAAATATTCAATAAGATTTTCAATCGTACTTTGTGTATTTTCCCTTAATTATTTTATTTTACTTGTAAATTTTCGTATTTTATAGTATAATTCATTTGTAAAGCCACTTTGATTCCAAATTATAAAAACCAAATACGGCTTTGCAATTTGGATGGATTATCCATCCAAAGAGGTGAAACATATGGACATTTTTCAGCAAATGGAACGCTGCAAGAAAGATTTCACTCCCCGTGAAAAAGAAATCTACGAAATATTTACATCTGAGCCGGATGTAATTGCGCAGAACACTACTGTGGCGATTGCGGCCCGCTACGGAGTGGCACAAAGCGCCATCAGCCGTTTTTGCCAGAAAATCGGATTTAACAGCTTCGGTGATTTTCGTATGGCTCTTGCGCTTTCCATGTCATCCCACGCTTTTTCCGCTCCGCAGGAACAGGCGGATTGGGGAAGGGTTGAGTATATGTGCGATTTGGTGCGTGCTACGCGCGAGATGCTTCCCGACAGCCTACTGCATTCTTTTTCAGCAAAAATTATTCAGGCAGACCGCATTTATATCGCCGGGACCGGACGAAGCGGCATTCCCGCGCGCTTGCTGGCTATCCAGCTGGTTCAGCTCTGCCGTCCGTGTTTCTATATTGAACCCGGGCTTGAGGTGGAAACTCTTCACATTATGCGCAGCGGCGATTTTGTTGTTCTCTTTTCCGCTCAAAATCCCACTCACAAGGATTTTTTGACGATGGCATCTGACGTTTCTCCCTCCCGCCGCCCGCAGACTCTTCTTGTGACGCAGTCGTTAAAGCATCCCCTCTATAAAATGGTGGATGAAGTCGTATGCCTGCCGACCTGGAATACACAGCATTATCCGTACTCTATTGAGAACACCACTTCCAGCTTTGTTTTCTGTGATCTGCTTACCGCAGAAATTACAAAGGACCTTACCGTTTCCGAAGAAAACCCATGAATTTGCCAACCATGGAAAAAAGCAGTTATTGCATCAGATAGAACAGGAGAAATTAAATATGGAGCAGTTCCGCTATACCATAAAAGACGAAAATGGCATTCACGCCCGTCCGGCGGGTCTTTTAGTTAAATGTGCCAAGGGATTCCAATCCGTGGTCACCATTGAATGCGGCTCCAATAAGGCGCCCCTGAGCAAACTGTTCGCGCTGATGGGAATGAACATAAAGCAAGGAGACACGGTTTCCGTAACGGCGGAAGGTCCCGATGAGGCCGCCGCGATCCAGGCAGTCCAGGATACGATTGAAAAG
This sequence comes from Caproicibacter fermentans, assembly GCF_014303955.1. Classification (NCBI taxonomy): domain Bacteria; kingdom Bacillati; phylum Bacillota; class Clostridia; order Eubacteriales; family Acutalibacteraceae; genus Caproicibacter; species Caproicibacter fermentans. Next base: position 2,003,924 of record NZ_CP060286.1, read on the forward strand.
AACGCTTAAAAAGGTCTTTCTTTGGTGGGGCGAAGTGCGGGATGAGCTGAAGGTCAGGCTTCCCGTATGACTCCGCGGTTCAAATAGGCATATGTTGGTAACACCGGCCGCCGCCTTAATCATACATTGATGTCAGCCTAAAAAGTATTGCCGATCAGTACAGCAAGAGCCGCAAAGACCGATGAGACAATTTTCTGCAAGTAGTCCTACTGACGATAATGCGAAAATGCAGAAAATTAGCCGTGGGTGTTTGCGGCTTATATTTTACGGATAGGCATTTCATTCAAATGGCTTTCGCTATGAAAGGATGTTATAATTAAAAAATAAGCGCTTGGTAATGTCAGGGGGAAAAACATTGGATAATAAACATTACGATGTTTGTCATTTTTTAAATTATAATACATACAACGATTTGAATCTTTACGAAGTTGGTACGCAAAAATGCCCCCCATCCTACTCGTACGGTCCTGTTGTACGGGAACATTATATTCTGCATTATGTCTATAACGGAAAAGGGATATTAAACCTGAATAAACAGATTTTCCCGATTCAGCAAGACGAAGTCTTTGTTTTATCCCCTAATATCACAACCTTTTATCAGGCAGATGAGCAAAATCCGTGGAACTATATCTGGCTGCATTTTGATGGAGCCAAGGCAGTTGAATACTTAAGGGCGGCCGGTGTTACGCGTACACAGCCCTTGCTGCGTTTATCTGACAGCACCGCACTGCGGATGTATATGGAAGAAATATTGAATCACAGCGAAGATGAATTGTATTGTATCGGTACGCTTTACCGATTTTTCCAGCAGTTAATCGCAAATTCCACCAACAGGCCTGAGATGAAAACGAAGGATGCCCGGCTTAGCTATATTAAGGCAATTATTGATTTTATTTCGGTTAAATACAACGAACCGATTCACGTACAGGATCTGGTTAATCTGTGTGGGTTGGAACGCAGCTATTTAACTCGCATTTTTAAAGAAGCGACTGGTCACAGTCCGCAGGAATATCTGTTGAGCTATCGTGTGAAAATGACGAAAAATTTACTAAAGAATACGGAGCTTTCAATTGAGTATGTAGCGAATTCGGTTGGCTATATTGACCCGTTTACTTTTTCCAAAAGCTTTAAAAAGCACACCGGAATTTCGCCGACACATTATCGAAAGCTTTCGGAAGAAGGAATTGAGATCCCGGCAATCAAAGGTCCTTAACTAAATCTGTTTATAATAAATAAAAGTTATTCACAAGCACATTTTTCCATGTGACAGTCACATGGAAGCATGTGCTCTTTTATTCATATCCCTTATACTATTAACAGTTTAATATAAAGGGAGGAACGTATACTATGAAAAAGAAGCTTTTGCCGCTGGCATTGGCTGCCGCTGTGCTGGCGGGTACAATGGCGGGTTGCGGAAGCAGTTCCGCAGCTTCAAGTGCAGCACATAACACCGCCGCCCCGGCTGCGTCTTCTTCGTCTTCCGCGGCATCTTCCACACCATCTGCTGAAAATGTTACGCTCAATTTTGCCATCTGGGACAGCAATCAGGAAAAGGGATTACGCAAAATTGCAGATAACTTTGAAGCTGCCAATCCAGGTATCAAAATTAAAATCAATGTTACCGGTTGGAGTGATTACTGGACCATGCTGGAGGCGGGGGCGACAGGCGGTTCTTTACCGGATGTGTTCTGGATGCATTCCAACGAAATTTATCGCTACGGTTCCAACGGCATGCTGCTTGATTTGACTGACCGGATTTCCAAGTCCGACAAGTTCAAACTTTCCGATTATCCGGATCAGCTTTCAAAGATTTATAACATCAGCGGCAAACAATATGCAGTTCCGAAGGACTACGATACTATCGGCCTATGGTACAACAAGACTCTGTTCGATAAGGCCGGCCTGAAGTACCCCGATGAGACATGGACTTGGGATACCCTTTATAACGCCGCAAAAAAACTCACCAAAAACGGCGTATATGGAATTCTGACTCCGTTACATAATCAGGAAGGTTTTTATAACTTCATCTATCAGAATAATGGTAAAGTGATTTCGGACGATAAGAAAAAGTCCGGTTACGATGATCCGGCTACCATCCAGGCAATGGAATATTATACGAAGTTTATCAGAGAGAAACTTTCCCCGCAGATTTTCGGCGACAAAGAACGCGCGGAGGCGATGGAGAACGGACTTTGCGCAATGGGATTCTTCGGTTCCTGGAACCTGTCCGGTTTTGCGGAGAATCAGTACATGGCGAAGAATTTTGACGTAACCGTTCTTCCGCAGGGCAAAACCCGAGCAACTATCTTCAACGGCCTTGGCAATGCTATTTCCGCCAATACAAAACACCCCGAAGAAGCTTGGAGGTTTGTTGAATATCTCAGTACGAAAGAAGCTCAGGAAGAGCAGGCAAAGCTCGGCGTAGCTATTTCCGCCTATAACGGTGCGGCTGATCTTTGGGTAAGCTCAAACAAAACATTCCATGTGAAATCTTTTATCGACATGGTGAAGTACGCAGTTATCCGTCCGTATTCTAATAAGACAACAGCTTGGGAAGATAGAGCTTATGAAACCTTGAAGCCTTGCTTTACAGGGAAACAGACTGTGAAACAGGCTTGTCAGAACACCGCGAAACAAATGAACGAGGCGCTTGCCGCCGAGTAGCGCTACAAAATCGCGGCAACCGTAAGGCTGCCGCGATTTTATTGGGAGGGACACACAGAATGACATCCGTATCCGCAGTAAAGAGAAAAAGTTGTTCAAAAAAAGCTGTTAATGAATGGTGCTGGGGTTGGTTTTTCATAGCTCCGACTATTATCGGCCTTATAGCACTTAATATCATCCCTATCATACAAACCTTTGTCCTAAGCTTTTATAAAAGCGGAGATTTTGGAAAAGGAAACATCTTTGTAGGTTTCGCAAACTATACAAAGATGTTTGCGGATACGCAGGTGTGGGGTGCTGTGGCTAATACGCTTCTGTATACGCTTTCCGTCGTACCGGTTACCATTATCATTTCACTGATACTGGCTGTATGGCTGGATGGAAAGGTACATGGACAATCGGTATTCCGTACCATTTATTTCATTCCTATGGTTGCTGCACCCGCGGCAGTCACAATGGTATGGAAATGGCTTTACAATAAGCAGTTCGGCCTGATCAACCATGTGCTGACCTCCGTTGGCCTGCCCTCGCAAGACTGGATCAATGATCCGAATATAGCGCTTGTCTCTATTGCTGTTATTGGAATTTGGAGTTCAATTGGCTACGACATGGTGCTTCTATTGGCTGGTTTGCAGGAAATTCCAAAGGATTACTACGAAGCCAGTGACATTGACGGTGCAGGGCCGGTCCGCAAATTTTTGACAATTACCATCCCGCTTATTTCACCAACGATGTTTTTTGTCACCGTTACCGCCATTATTCAAGCCATGCAGGTCTTTGATTTTATTTATATGATGATCGATGTTACCAGCCCGGCTTATAATTCAACGGTATCCCTTGTTTACCTGTTCTATAACCATTCCTTTAAATATTCGGATAAGGGCTATGGCTCGACAATTGTTGTCCTTCTGCTTATCATTATTATGATTATTACAGCGATTCAATTAAAAATTGAGAAAAAGTGGGTCAACTACAACTAAAAGGAGGCAACAGGCAATGAAATCAAGAAGCAAAAAAGCTACCGTGCTGATTTATGTCGTACTTTGTCTTGGCGCGGCTATGATGATACTCCCGTTTCTTTGGATGCTGCTTACCTCTTTTAAAACCGTAGCGGAATCCACCCAAATAAATCCGTTTGTTATTTTCCCCAAACAATGGCAGTATCAAAATTATCAGGAAGTTATAGGGGAAAACAATTTTATTCAACTGTATTTTAACACATTTATGATGATGGCGCTGCGGGTATTGTGCGCGGTTTTATTTAGTGCGATGGCTGCCTACGCGTTTGCCAGACTGCATTTTCCGGGCAGAGATGCGATGTTTGGCCTCGTGCTGTTTCAGATGATGATTCCCACCCAGATATTCATAATTCCGCAGTATTTGATGATTGACAAACTGGGCGCGCGTAATACGATTTTCGCCCTTGTGTTCCCCGGTTTGGTGAGTGCTTTTGGAACCTTCCTCTTAAGACAGTTCTTTTTGGGCTTGCCCAAGGATCTGGAAGAGGCCGCAAGGTTGGACGGGTGTAATATTGGGCAGACATTTCTGTTCATCATGTTGCCGCTCACGCGTTCCGGGCTGGTATCACTCGGAATTTTTACAGCCTTGTTTGCGTTTAAAGACATGATGTGGCCGATGATTGTCAACTCCGATATCAACGCCGCAACCCTTGCCTCCGCGCTGGCAAAAATTCAGAGCGCTTATACGGTAAATTATCCCCAGTTGATGGCAGCCGCTGTTTTGGCGATCTGGCCGATGCTGTTAATCTACATAATTTTTCAAAAACAGTTCATTCAGGGTATTGCCACTTCGGGTGGAAAGTTATAAGGCGTGGAGGATATTATGCCGATCATATATCACAAATCATCACAGGAGTTTCATCTATATAATGAACAAATCAGTTATCTAATTCAGATTTTAGAAAACGGCCAGCTTGGAATGCTTTACTATGGGAAAAAGATTGCCGATAAGGAGTCTTTTTCTTACCTTTTACCAGGCTGCCAGCGATCTTTAGCGGTTTATATACGGGAAGGTTCTTCCATCAGCCTGCAATATACAGCACAGGAATATCCTTCCTATGGTACTGGAGATTTTCATGATCCGGCGTTTCGCATTGTGCAGGAAAACGGGAGTATCATATCAGACTTTCAGTATGTTTCTCATACGATTTACCCGGGGAAAAAACCGCTTGAAGGGCTTCCGGCCACCTATACGGAGTCGGATGAAGAAGCGGATACGCTGGAGATTACGCTGGAAGATAAGGTCGATCACGCAAAGCTCGTACTGACCTATACCATTTTTTCCGGATTTCCGGCAATTGCACGCAATGCAAGGTTTATAAATGCAGGGTCACAAATTCTTACGCTGGAGCGTGCCATGAGTGCGTGTCTTGATTTGCCGGATGCAAATTTCGAGATGGTCCAGCTTTCCGGCGCCTGGAGCCGGGAAAGGCATGTAAAACTGCGGCGTCTTGAACAGGGGATTCAAAGCATCAGCAGTACGCGCGGAAATAGCAGTGCGGAGCACAATCCCTTTTTTGCTCTTAAACGCCCTGATTCGAACGAATTCCAAGGCGAAGTGTATGCTTTCAGCCTCGTCTACAGCGGTAATTTTCTCGCCCAAATAGAAGTGGATACCCATGGAATGACACGGGCTATAATCGGAATTCACCCGGAGACATTCTCCTGGCGGCTAAGACCTGGGGAATCGTTTCAAACGCCGGAAGCTGTCTTGGTCTATTCCGGCAACGGCCTGAACGAAATGAGTCAAACCTATCATCATTTGTATGGAAAGCGGCTGGTACGGGGCGTTTGGCGCGATCGGGAACGCCCCGTTTTAATCAACAACTGGGAAGCAACAGAGTATGACTTTGACGAAGCAAAAATACTGCGAATTGCCGCAATTGCAAAAAAGGTCGGCATAGAACTTTTTGTATTGGATGATGGCTGGTTTGGTACGCGCAGCAATGATGACGCAGGTCTTGGTGACTGGGTTGTCAACAGAGAAAAACTGCCGGATGGTATTGCCGGTCTGGCGGATAAGATTGAAGCGCTTGGGATGAAGTTTGGGTTATGGATTGAGCCGGAAATGGTCAATATGGATAGCAACCTGTATCGGTCCCATCCGGACTGGATCCTGCACGCTCCTCAGAGAAGCTCTTCGCCGAGCCGCCATCAGCACGTGTTGGATTTTTCGCGTCCGGAAGTTGTAGATGCCGTTCATGGTATGCTCTACCGACTACTTTCTACCTCCAAAATCTCGTATATTAAATGGGATATGAACCGCTATCTATCTGAATGTTATTCTATAGCAAAGCTCCCCTGTGAACAGGGAAAGGTTTTTCATCAGTACATACTCGGTGTATATTGCCTTTATGAAAGGCTGCTCAGTGAGTTTCCAAACTTATTGTTTGAATCCTGTTCCAGCGGTGGAGCGCGTTTTGACCCCGGCATGCTGTATTTTGCGCCGCAGGGATGGATCAGCGATAATACTGACGCCGTAGAGCGTTTAAAAATCCAATACGGAACCTCGTTTGTGTATCCTTTAAGCAGTATGGGCGCACATGTGTCCATGGTACCAAACAAACAGGTTGGTCGAGTTACCCCGTTGGAGACACGTGCCAATGTGGCAATGTTTGGTGTATTTGGCTATGAACTGGACCTGAATGCCCTGGGTCCGGATGAGTTGGATATCATTCACACACAAATCGATTTTGTAAAAAAGCACCGCCGGTTACTTCAGTTCGGTACTTTTTGGCGGCTGCGCAGTCCGTTTGAGGGGGAATGACACTGCTTGGATTGTGGTTTCATCAGACCAATCCAGCGCAGTGGCAGCATATTTCCAGATCCTAAACCATTCTAACATTGGGTGGGACCGTCTCAGGCTGGCAGGACTTGATCCAAGCCAGCGCTATTGTATCAATGGAGATATGAGCTGTTTGTATGGCGGTGACGAACTGATGGAAATCGGTGTTGTTTTGCAGCCGAAGGATTTTTGTTACGGGGGGGATTTTTCTTCAGTATTATTTGAAATTAATTCCTTCAAGGAAAAGTAATTCGAAGAATGAACTCCGGACCTACCGAAGAAGACCTTTCCAGGGCCGCAGCGGCTGCTAACTGCTGGGAACCATTAACATATGCTAAAAAGCTGCGGCAGAGGGATCACTTCCCCCTGCCGCAGTAATAGATTCGGAAAAAGCCGGGCTTATAGCCTTTAAGGTCATTCGCAGTCACCCTCTTCGACGGCAACAAACAATTGCATATTCGTACATATTCTGTACTCAACGCGTTCATCGAAGTTTTTCAACTGCCTGCCGGCACCACCTGCACATCCGTTGGCCGTCTTGCGGGGAAATCCACCTGTCAGCTACCTGTTTATTTACCTCTTGGGTAAATAACTCTACATAATGTTTTGGAGAACCGTATCTGTCATTCACCTGACGGGATGTAAAATAAGTTATTTTCCCGCAGATTCCCTCCGGATCCTCTGGGTTGCTGGCGACATAACTGGCAAGGGGACTTCTGTGAACGGTGTACGGAAGCCGCCGAGGGCATTGCCGAATTCATCGCGCCGGAGCGTTCCGTTTTCACGCTCCGGCAGAGGCGCCGTTTCTGGCGAAATACCTTCCACTGCCCAAATATGCAATTTTTCCAGCATTCCACACACATATATTTATAAATGAAAATCATCCTGGGATGCGAATCCTTTGTCTTGTCACCAAGCAGCCGGCCCACCCTTCTTATGGCGATGTCGCGGATATGGCGCATCTGAGTACGGCGTCACAGACCCGTTCCAGCCGATCCGAGCTTTTACCCAGAAGCCGCAGTATCAGGCCGGATGCCAACGTTCGCGTCAAACCGAACTCAAGATCGGGAATCGCGGCGAGCAATTGCACACACGATTCCTCGTCCGGGCACAGGCACCCCAAGAAGAACAGTTCGGCCTGGTGCGTAAAGCCCTCGTAAACCCCGAGGCAATCGGGCCGCAACTTTTCCGGCTCCATGTGGATGTTCTCATGCAGAATTATGCGGCCTGCGCAGCGGATATCCAGAAGAGAGGTATAGCGGGAGAAAGCGAATTTTTCTCCCATTCCAATCCGTCCGCAGGAAAAATTATCGCGATAAACGAGACTTCCTCCCTCCTGAATATCAATTTTTGTAACGGTCGAAAAATTGCTGTTTCGGAACGGAATCACCGGTTTCGGAAGATACTCCAGCAGGGCACCCTTTTCCACTATGGCGTTACCGTCTTTCTGGCGGAGCCGTTTCCCGTATTAAAATTTTCGTATAGGACTGGTCCGTTATCAAAACGCGGCTGCCGCTGCCGGCGTGGATGCCGACCCGGTAATCGTCGCCTTCCAGAATTCCGGCGGAAGCGTTCATCACCATGAGCTCTATCATACCGCCGGGACTTCCTCTCATGATCAGACTCCCTCAAGCAGCACATTGGATTTGATCCAGCGGATCACGTCATCCACTCCGTCTAAATTCATCAGGTTCGTAAAGAGAAAAGGCCGGCTTCCCCTCATGCGGCGTGAGTCGCGCTCCATGACTTCCAGACTAGCACCGACATACGGAGCTAGGTCCGTCTTGTTGATTACGAGAAGATCGGAGCGCGTGACGCCAGGGCCGCCTTTTCGGGGAATCTTGTCTCCCTGCGCCACGTCGATGACATAGATGGTCGCGTCGGCGAGCTCCGGGCTGAAGGTGGCGGAAAGATTGTCGCCGCCGCTTTCAATGAAAATAATCTAAACATCCGGGAACTTTTCCGCCATTCCCTCCACTGCTTCCAAATTCATGGAGCAGTCCTCCCGGATCGCGGTGTGCGGACACCCGCCTGTTTCCACGCCCACAATACGCTCCGCCAGAAGGGCAGAGTTGCGGGTGAGAAATTCCGCATCCTCTTTGGTATAGATATCGTTGGTCACAACACAGATGCTGTAATCTTCATGCATTTTTCGCGTCAGGCGCTCGATCAGCGCTGTTTTTCCGGAGCCGACCGGCCCGCCGACTCCGATTTTTACATAGGACATCTCAAACTTCTCCTCTTCACATTCTATACTATGAAATAAACTGCCGGGTAAAAAGCCGTTCGTGCTGCATGGCGCGGATGTCCAGCCCCGGCAGCGACAGCCCTATATCGTCTTCGGAAACGCTGTGAGCGAGTTTCGCGTGCCGGTAAACTTCCGGTAGAAACCGGTAAAGGATCCTCTGCCCGTCCATCTGGCTCAAAGGGATGAGCTTCACGCAGTTTGTGACGACGGCGGAACACTGGCTGTAGGCGAACACGGAAATGGCGTCCGAGCTTTCGACGCCCTGACCGTTCGCATAAATGCCAAAGGCCGCGGCGTACTGTCCGAACGCTTTGTTTTCCGCCACCAGAGAGGCGTAGTGGTCGAGACACGAGACTCCCATGTTTTCGGTGTCGAACCAGTCGACCGGCGCAAAGTCGATCTCCCTGCCGTCTTGTTCGGATTTCTCCATTTTGTCCAGATTGCCAATCACTCCGTTGAATTGCATGGATACTGCCTCCGTTTCAGAAAAGAAAATACCGCTGGGCGAGAGGAAGCTCCTCCGCGGCGTCACAGGTAACTACTTCGCCGTCCACGGTAACCGTGTAGGTCTCGGGGTCCACCCGGATATCTCCCATGCGGCTGTTGTGACGCATGTCCTTCTTCCCGATCCTCCGACACCCCGAAACCGGCAGCATGATCTTTTGCAGGCCCAGTTTTTCCGGAACGCCGCCGCTAATGGCTGCCTGGGACAGAAAGGTGATGCTGGTTTTGGATACAGCCCTGCCGAACGCCCCGAACATCCGGCGATAAAGGACCGGCTGCGGGGTCGGGATGGAGGCGTTGGCATCGCCCATGCGCGAAGCGGCGATGAATCCGCCCTTAATACCATCTCGGGCTTCACGCCGAACATGTCGGGGCGCCAAAGCACAAGGTCGGCAAATTTGCCGACTTCCACCGAGCCGATGTATTTCGAAATGCCGTGCGTGATTGCCGGGTTGATGGTGTATTTTGCGATGTAGCGCTTAATGCGGTTGTTGTCGCAGTCGGTATCCCCTGGAAGGGAGCCGCGCTGCTTTTTCATTTTGTCCGCCGTCTGCCAGGTGCGGATGATAACTTCTCCCACGCGCCCCATCGCCTGCGAATCCGAGCTCATCATGCTGAAAATCCCCATGTCGTGCAATACGTCCTCCGCCGCGATCGTCTCTGGCCGAATGCGCGAATCGGCAAAGGCGACATCCTCCTGCACATTGCGGTCCAGGTGATGACAGACCATCAGCATATCCAGATGCTCGTCCAGCGTGTTTTTGGTAAACGGCATGGTCGGGTTCGTCGAAGACGGCAATACATTCGGGAACGACGCCATGCGGATGATATCGGGCGCATGGCCGCCGCCCGCGCCCTCCGTATGATAGGTGTGTATGGTGCGCCCGGCGATGGCATTCACGGTGTCCTCGACAAAGCCGGCCTCGTTCAGGGTATCAGTGTGGATCGCCACCTGCACATCGTATTCGTCCGCCACGCACAGGCTGGCGTCGATTACGGCGGGGGTACATCCCCAGTCCTCGTGGAGCTTGAGTCCCGCGGCGCCCGCCTCCACCTGGACCCTCAAAGTGGCAGGGTCGGCGGAATTGCCCTTGCCCAGAAAACCGAGATTCATCGGATAAGCCTCGGCGGACTCCAGCATCTTCTGGATGTTCCACACGCCCGGCGAGCAGGCGGTCGCGTTGGTTCCGTCCGCCGGGCCGGTGCCTCCGCCGAACATGGTCGTGATACCGCTGTCCAAAGCGGTTTCAATCTGCTGCGGACTGATGAAATGGATGTGCGAATCCATCCCGCCCGCCGTGACGATTAGCCCTTCCCCTGCGAGCGCCTCCGTGCCCGCGCCGAACACGAGCCCGGGCGTCACTTCGTCCATGGTATCCGGGTTGCCGGATTTTACAATGCCACAGATCGTCCCGTCCTTGATGCCGATGTCCGACTTATAAATGCCCGTATAGTCGATAATCAGCGCGTTTGTAATCACCAGGTCCGGCACATCCTGTTCCGTACACGACTGGCCCATGCCGTCCCGCAGCGACTTGCCGCCTCCGAATTTGGCCTCGTCTCCGTACACCGTGTAATTCTTCTCTACTTTCGCGACAAGCTCCGTGTCGGCCAGCCGTACCTTGTCGCCTGTCGTCGGACCGTACATGTCGGCGTATTTCTTTCTGGAAATTTCACAGCCCATGCCTCACACCCCCTTGAATCCACGCTGCGCGGCCGCCTGAAACGCGGCTTCCCGCACGGACTCGTCGTCCAGACTGCCCCGCGTCAGATTGTTCAGGCCGAACCCCCTGCGCGCCCCGCCGATCGCGGTCAGCGTGACCTCTTTTTCCTCGCCGGGTTCAAACCGGACGGCGGTCCCGGAAGGGATGTCGAGCCGCATGCCGAACGCCCTTCTGCGGTCGAAGGAGAACGCCCGGTTCACTTCGAAAAAGTGAAAATGCGACCCGACCTGAATCGGCCTGTCGCCTGTGTTCATGACCGACAGGGTGACGGTCGGCCTGCCGCTGTTGAGTTCGACATTGCCCTTTTTCGGAATGATTTCTCCTGTATCATGGCAAAAGACCTCCTATCGAATCGGATCGTGGACGGTCACAAGCTTTGTGCCGTCCGGGAAAGTCGCCTCAATCTGCACTTCATGCACCATTTCGGGCACGCCCTCCATGACGTCGTCGGCCGTAAGAATGTGGGAACCGTAATTCATGACTTCGGCCACACTCATGCCGTCGCGCACACGCTCCATCAGTTCGGAGCTGATGAGAGCTATGGCTTCGGGATAATTGAGTTTCAGGCCGCGACCCCGGCGTTCCCGGGCAAGCTGCCCCGCGAAGTGCAGCATGAGATTATCGGTTTCTTTCGGTGTAAGATGCATCTTTCTACTCTCCCCTTCCAGAGGCGAAGCTCAATTTGTGAAACGCTTGGGCGGTATTCCGTCCTGACAAAAGTACAGCGCTAAAATTAAATTGCAATGCGTTTTTTGATCTCGTCGACGCTGAGCTCCCCCATGGCCCCGTCCAGAACGATGCGGCCCTTTTCCATCACATAGCAGTAATCGGCGATATCGAGGACAAACTCCAGGTACTGTTCCACGAGGAAGATCATCATATTCCCCTCTTTTTTCAGGCGGGTAATGACGCGGCCGATCTCCTGTATAATGGACGGCTGGATGCCTTCGGTGGGTTCGTCGAGGATCAAAAGCGCCGGTTGGGCCACGAGCGCGCGCGCAATGGCGAGCTGCTGCTGCTGGCCGCCGCTCAGGTCGCCGCCCATGCGGCCGAGCATATCCTTCAGGACCGGGAACAGCTCGAAGATGCGGTGTTCGACATCCCCCTTGCCGCCGCGGACTTCCAGGCCGAGAAGCAGGTTTTCCCGGACCGTCATCTGGGGAAAGATGTCGCGGCCCTGCGGTACATACCCGATTCCGGCGCGGGCGCGCTTGTGCGGCGCGAGTTTTTCAATCCGGCTGCCGTTGAATTCAATCGTGCCGGACGGAGTCCGGACATGGCCCATGATGCTTTTCAGAAAAGTGGATTTGCCCACCCCGTTGCGCCCGAGCAGGCAGACCACCTTGCCCTCGTCCACCTGCAGGTCGACGCCGGAAATGATTTCGCTCTCCCCATAACAGGCATGCAGATCATTGACTTTAAGCATCCACTTCTCCCCCTCTTCCCAGATAAACGTCAATGACGCGCGGATCATTCTGCACTTTTTCCATGGGTCCCTCGCAGAGCACCTTTCCCTCATGCAGCACCGTGACGCTGCTTGCAAAGTTGCGCACGAATTCCATGTCGTGCTCCACGACGATGATGGAACAGGTTTTGGAAACCTCGCGCAGCAGTTCACCCGTCTTGTCCGTTTCGGCCCGGCCCATGCCGGCGACCGGTTCATCCATCAGCAGTAGGCTGTGCCCCGTGACGAGGAGCATGGCAATCTCAAGCCACTGTTTCTGCCCGTGGGAAAGTGTTCCCGCGATTTCATTCTTGTAGTCGGCGAGCCCCGTCTTGACAAGGACCTTTCCAATGGCCTCTTTTTCACAGGGAGTTTCCCTGCCGAGAAGGGAATTCAGCAGCGTCTTCCGGGGAGCGCAGGAAAGCTGCATGTTTTCGTAAACCGTGAGGCTGGCGAAAACGGAAGGGACTTGAAATTTCCTGCCGATGCCGATGTTGACGATCTCATTTTCCTTTTTCTTCAGGATCTTCCTGCCTTTGAAAACCACACTGCCGCTCACGGGCTTGACCTTGCCGCAGATGACGTCGAGCAGCGTGGTTTTCCCCGCGCCGTTGGGACCGATGAAGAAGCGGAGTTCGCCCTGCCGGATCTTCGTGCTGACATTCTGGATGGCTTTGAAGCCGTCGAACGTGACCGAAATATTTTCCAATGATAAGATGGTGTCGCTCATAAATGGATTCCTCCCTTTGGAAGTTACTTGCCGGTTTCGGAAAGCCCGATTTTCTTTTTGAATGTGAATGCCTTGACTTTCCCGACAATTCCATTCGGCATAAAAAGCACGACTAAAACGAATGCGATGCCGATAAAATACGACCAAAAGTCCGGGAAGGTGTCGCTGATGCCGCTCTTCAGAGAATTGACCAGAACCGCGCCGATTACCGCACCGATCAGGCTGCCTTTGCCGCCGATCGCGACCCAGATGACCATTTCAATCGAGGCGGTAATGCTCATTTCCGTCGGGGAGATAATGCCGACCTGAGGAAAATAGATTGCGCCAGCTACCCCCGCCAGCAGCGCCGAAACGCAGTAGACGAAAACCTTGTAGCCCGCCGGGTCGTACCCTGAAAAGCGCACCCTGTTTTCCCCGTTTTGCTGCTGACGATAAAGTCGCAGAGGAGAAACGCGGCGACCAGGAGCGTCAGTGCAATGTAGTACAGCGTCACCTTCGTCAGCGGGGTGGAAAGGCTGTGGCCGAAAATCGTGTTACAGTCCGTGATGCCGTTGGTTCCGCCCGTGTAGGCCTGCTGTCCGACAAACAGAACGCTGAAAATGACGGCGAGCGCCTGCGACAAGATGGAGAAATAGACTCCCTGAATCCGGTTTTTAAAGGTAAGGAACCCGATGACAAACGCAAGCAGCGTGGGAACGGCAAGCGCCATGAGCACGGCGAAAACGGGATTTGCGAAAGGCTTCCAGAACCACGCCAGGGAAGAAAGGCCGCTCCACACCATGAAATCGGGGTGTTTAAATCCCGAGGATTCCAGCTTTAAATACATGGCAAAGCAGTAGGCGCCTAACCCGAAGAAAACGCCGTGCCCCATGCTGAGAATGCCCGTGTAGCCCCAGATAAGGTCGATGCCGAGCGCCAGAATCGCGTAGGAAATAAACTTGCCGAGCAGATTAACGTGAAATATGGAAAGAAAGAACGGGGCAATCGCAAGGAGGATGACAACCAGCGCAAAAGCCGGCCGCCTTTTTTCATTAGATATTTTGATAATAAGTTCACTGATACCACCCCCGGTTATTCGTCCAGCGCACGGCTGTGGATTGAAAACAGACCCTTCGGCTTCCACTGGAGGAACGAAATGACGACTGCGAAAATGAGGACCTTTGCCATTGTCGTGTCGGTTAGGAATTCGAAGACCGTGTCGCCCATGCCGATGATGCTCGCGCCCGCCACGGTGCCGGCAAGCCTGCCGATGCCGCCCAGGACGACGACCATGAAGGTGTCAACGATGTAATTGGTTCCCAGCGTCGGCCCGATAGAACCAAGCAGCGCGAGTGCGCAGCCCGCGATTCCGGCGAGGCCGGAGCCGAGCGCGAAGGTATACGCATCCACTTTCCGCGCAGGAATGCCGAGGCTGGCGGCCATTTCACGGTTCTGCATCACGGCGCGGATTCTGCGGCCGTAGGACGTGCGGTATAAAAGCAGATAGACGCCCGCCATGCACAGCGCGACCAGAAAAAGGATAAAAAGCCGTTTATACGGAATCTGGAATCCCGCCGCAACCTGAATGCCGCCGTTGAGCCAGTCCGGGCTTTTCACGTCAACGTTGGGGGCGCCGAAAATGGTCCGGGCCAGTTGCTGCAGAATCAGGCTGACGCCCCAGGTGGCAAGCAAGCTGTCGAGGGGACGCCCGTACAGGTGGCGATGACCAGAATTTCAAGCAGGTAGCCGATCGCGCCGGCAATCAGAGACGAAACCGGAATTGCAACAAGGTAATAAACGGAAAAAGCACCGCTGAAGCAGCTCAAAAAAACATTCTGCACCAGGAAAGCGCTGTAGGCGCCGATCATGATAAACTCGCCGTGCGCCATGTTGATGACCTTCATCAGGCCGAACGTGATGGAAAGTCCGAGCGCCGCCATCAGATAGATGGAGCTCACGCTGATACCGTTGAAGATCTGCGTTAGATAAGTTCCCATATTCAATCCCTTCCTGCGGCAATACGGCTCAGGGCACCCTCTCTGTTTTCCAGAGAGAGCACCCAAGGACGCCGCCAAAGATGATCGGCCGCCGACAGCTTAATTGCTGAGGCCCTTGGCCCAGCTGTATGTTTTCAGGTACGGATCCGGCTTGATCGCGGACGGTGTGCTCCAGACCTCCCTAATGGAGCCGTCGCCCTGAACCTCCCCGATGCGGACCGACTTATACAGGTGCTGGTTGTCGCCGTCGATCGTGATTTTACCTTCCGGCGCATCAAACTTCAGGCCTTTCGCCGCGGCCTTGACCTTGTCCACATCGACCGAGCCCGCCTTTTCAACGGCTCGGCTCCATAGATAAACCGCGTTGTAACCCGCTTCAATCGGGTCGTCGGTCACACGGCTGCTGCCGTACTTCGCCTTGTAGTCGGCCACAAACTTCTTGTTTTCGGGGGTGTCGGTGGTTTCGTAATAACTCCACGACACATAATGGCCCTTCATATTTGCGGTGCCGATGCTCTTGACTTCTTCTTCGGCGATACTGACGGAAAGCGTGGCAAGGTCGGAGGAAGAAATTCCGGCATCCTTAAGCTGTTTAAAGAAGGCTACGTTGCTGTCGCCATTGAGCGTGTTGAAAACGACGTCCGGCTTGTCCGCCTTGATCTTGTTGATTATCGTGCTGTAGTCGGTGTTCCCCATCGGGGTGTATTCCTCGCCGACAACCGTTCCGCCTTCCGCCTTGAGTTCCGCTTTGATGATCTTGTTGGCGGTCCTCGGGAAAACATAGTCCGAACCAAGCAGGAAGAATTTTTTGCCCTTATTTTTCAGCAGCCACTCCACCGCAGGGACGATCTGCTGGTTCGGCGCGGCGCCCGTGTAGAAGATATTGGGCGACTGCTCCATTCCCTCATACTGGACCGGATACCACAGTCCGTTGTTCTGTTCCACCACTGGCTTTACCGCCTTGCGGCTTGCGGAAGTCCAGCAGCCGAAGATCGTCGCGACTTTGTCGTTCTGCAAAAGCTTTTTGGCCTTCTCCGCGAAGGTCTGGGGATCCGACGCGCCGTCCTCAATGACCGGCACCAGCTTTTTGCCCAGCACGCCGCCTTTCGCATTGATCTCGTCAATCGCCATCAGCTCGGCGTCCCGCACGGACACTTCGCTGATTGCCATCGTGCCGCTCAGCGAATGAAGAACACCGACTTTGATGGTGCCGCCCGCCGATGCAGAAGTCTGACTGGACGGCGCAGAACTGGCGGAACCGCCGCTCAGCGCGGAGCCCTGACAGCCTCCGAGCGTGCCGGCAATCACTGCGGCTGCTGCAACCGCCGAAGCGGTTCGCTTCAAACTGAAATTCTGGACTGGATTCATTTCTCTGTGCCTTCTTCCCTCATTGCTGCATGATTTCTGTAGGATCCCGCTTTGGATTTTCATTGCGGCCGCTTTCAAATCCTTTGGAACCCAACGGTTAACGCCCGACGCCGGGAAGCCTGAGACATTCACGGCTCCGCCGCCCGGGCAACAAAAAACGCATACACCGCCTTTCCCCAGTCCGGGTACTCGGGTGCATGCGCCATTGCATTGCTAACCGCTTTTCTTACTTCGCCGTTCTCAAACAGCGCCGTCAGCCTCCGGTAGGGAACGGGTTCCGTGACCGCCGAAACCGGCGTTTCCGGTTCGGTATCCCCGGTCATTACGGAGCTGATTTTCGCCGATTCCTCCACGGTCAGTACAAGGGCCTCGCAGAGCGGCAGGTAGGAAAAGCCGGAGCCTTCGTCAATCCCCTGGATAAAGCTTTTCGCTTCTTTCACAAGAAGATCGGAACCGAGGTAACCGCCGATTCCCTTTAAATCGTGCGCGATCTGCCGGGCGCCGGCGGCGTCGCCTTCTCCGACGCACCGGCGAATACTTTGCGCGGTATCCCTGTTGTCGGCGGCGAATTTGGAAAGGATGCGGCGGTAGGTGGCTCGGCTGCCGCCCAGACGTTTCAGCGCGGCACGCACGTCCAGAATATCCGAATCGGGCAGATCCGTCTCGAAGGTTTCGGCCTTTGCGGATGTTTCCACCACCGCTTCGGGAAAATAATGCGAAACCGCGCCGAAGATTTTGTCCGGATCGAGGGGCTTGGTCAGGTAAAGGTCCATTCCAGCCTCAAGCACCTTCTCCTTCACGCCCTCGACCGCGTCGGCAGAAAGCGCAACGATCAGTGTGCGCTTCTTTGCGTGCTCCTCTTCCGCCGCCCGGATTCTGCGCGCCGCCTCATATCCGTCGACGATGGGCATGCGGATATCCATAAAGATCATGTCGTAATCTTCTGCTGCGGCCTTTTTCACGGCTTCCTCCCCTCCCGGCGCAAGATCCACCTTCACGCCGATGTTGGATAGAATCTCCAAAGTCATCTCGCGGTTGATGTCGTTGTCTTCCACCAACAGGGTGCGGCGATTTTTCAGGCACGGACGGATCGTTTTCCGATCGGTTCCCTCCTCCTGTCCCGGCATCGTGTCCGTTTCCTTCACAGTGATGGTAAAGTAAAAATCGGAGCCTTGGCCGGGTGTGCTTTCGATGCCGATCCTGCCGCCCATCCGCTCCACAATCTGCTTGCTGATGGCAAGTCCAAGCCCGGTTCCGCCGTATTTCCGAGTCGTGGAGGCGTCGCCCTGCGTGAAGACCTCAAACAGGCGTGACTTTTGCTCTTCGGTGACGCCGATGCCGGTGTCAATTACGCTGAAACGAAGCCGGACGCCGTCCCGAAACCGTCCTTCGGTTTCCACTTTCAGCGTCACTCCGCCCTTTGCCGTGAATTTTACGGCATTCCCCAAAAGATTCAGAAGGACCTGGCGAAGCCTTGTCGAATCTCCGATGATGAACCGTGGCAAGTTTCTTCCCGCTTCCAGATGCAGAAAAAGTCCTTTCCGGAGCGCTTCCACCTCAAGCATTACGCAGCAATCGTGAAGAATGCCGAGAGGTCCAGCGGAATTTCTTCCAAGGAAAGTTTTCCCGCTTCGATCTTCGTAAAATCAAGGATATCGTTGACGATGGAAAGCAGATTTTTGGCCGAAAGATTCACACGCTCCACATACCCGGCCTGTTTCGGATTCAGCTCACTGCTTTTGAGCAGATAGCCGTAGCCGGTGATGGCGTTGATCGGCGTGCGGATTTCATGGCTCATGCTGGCGAGGAATTCACTCTTTGCCCGATTCGCGCGCTCGGCCTCCTCCTTCGCTTCACGCATGATCTGTTCCGCTTTTCTGCGCAGCCGGATTTCGCTTTGAATGGAAGCGTACAATTTGTTGAAATTATTCGCAAGCATACGAATTTCCCGCGTTCCTTTGGGACTTAGATGGAAATTTTCGCTGCTGCTGTCGATCTTTTGCAGACTCAGGGCGTAATTCTGAATCGGACTCGTGACCTGCCGGAAAAAGAGGCGGAGAATGACGCCGATCGCGATGATCACAAAAACCGAAAGCACCATTTGCATGGCGGCAGCCTGTTCGGTATTTTTCTGGGCGGCTTCCATCTCCCTGGCGAGCCGCTGGTTCATCACCGCCTGGAATTTTGCAATCGGCGACATGATGTTGTCCTTTGCGGTTTGGTAGTTGGTGTCGAACATTATCGCCCTGGCTTTTTCAAGCTTGTCTTGATTGGATAGTTTCTCCTCCTTTGTGTCGAGCCGGTAATTGCTCACCTCCTTTTGCGTAATGGAATTCTGCGCAAATCCCTTGGATTCGAGGACGAGCCGCATGGAGTGGCGTTCGGTCTCGGTCAGATCATCCGAGTGCTTTTTCGCATTGGCAAGCAACATCTGCTCCACGGGAGAAGGTGATGGCCGTACTATAATGAGGAAGATTTTCCTGCCAAACTTTATCACTCATTATAAATGCAAATCTGTAAAATTTCAATCGGGTCTGCATTTTTTAAAATTCGGAAAACAGTAAACGGAGATAACAATGGATACCGGAACGACCAAAAGTACTGTTCTTATCGTAGACGATTCGCCGGAGCAGCTGGAAGCCATAGCCCATCTGCTGTATCGGAACGGCCTGAAAACGCAGGTCGCCCGTGACGGCAAAAGGGCCCTTGAACTGCTGTCAAAATCGACGCCAGACCTCATTCTCCTCGATGTCTATATGCCGGAAATGGACGGGTTCGAAGTATGCCGGAGGATCAAAGCCGATGAGGAAACTTCGGGAATCCCGATCATTTTTTTTACGGCCAGCAACGATGAAACGAGCATCCAAAAAGCCTTTGGACTCGGGGCGCAGGACTACGTGACAAAGCCTTTTAAATCCGTGGAATTGCTGGCAAGGGTAAACGCGCATATTAAAATACGCCGCCAGGCGAAGGTGTTGGAGGATTCCTACCGGGAACTCGACAGCTTCTGTTACACGGTCGCACACGATTTAAAAGCTCCCCTGCTTTCTATCCAGAAGCTCACCGAATATCTCACAGAGGATTATTACGACCGGCTTGATAAAGACGGTCGGGAACTGATCGGGCACATTCAGGATAAATCGTCCGACGTGGTCACACTGGTGAGCCGCCTTTTGGAATTCGCAAGGTTCAGCAACAGGAGTCTCAAGTTCGAAACTGTCGACCTCTCGGCTTTATTCCGCGAGGTATTCGGCGAACTGACGCTTGCCGCACCCAACCGGAAAATCCGGTTTTCCGTCGGGGAAATCCCCCGCGTGCAGGCAGACCGCCTGATGATGCGGGAGCTGATTGCCAATATCCTGTCGAACGCGATCAAGTACACCCGAAAAAAAGAGAAAGCCGTCATCGAAGTCGGGGCAAGTTGCGACGCCGATACGGTCACGGTCTCCACGCGCGACAACGGAGCCGGCTTCGATATGCGTTACTCGGACAAGCTGTTCAAGGTATTTCAACGCCTCCATTCCCAAAGTGAATTTGAGGGAACCGGTGCGGGCCTTGCCATTGTGCAGCGGATCGTTCAGCGGCACGGAGGGGTCGTCTGGATAACGGGGGAAGTCGGAAAGGGCGCGACGATTTGTTTCCGGCTTCCCCTTCGCAGGGAATCCTCTTCTATGTACCGGGAAAAGTTATCCGAACAATCTTCCCGTGTCTTTTCATAATCTCCGTTGCGGATTGCCAGAAACACGGCAACGAGATGCTTGCAGATATCACCTAATTAAGCGTCAGTAGGTGTGGAAGGAGAGCTGCCGGCTGGAAGTTTGCCTATAAAGCAACTAAACTTGTACAGGCTTGGGCTGTAATCCACGAGGAAGAACTGTACACGGCGTGGAATAATGGCGGTCAAAAATGAACCATTTGTGGAAATTGAGCCGCTGGAATGACGGCAACATTGATATTGCGCCGGAAAGGGTACGGCAATTAATGGTAAAGAAACCGCATAAGAAATATAAGGCTATAATAGGCTTGTTGAAAATATGCTTGAAGTCAGGACCCCCGGCAAGCCGGGGGCTTGACTAAGGGGGTGTTGCAAAATGAAAATTTTGCAACACCCCCTTTTATGTTGAAAAGTGATCTAAATACGAAGCTTTTGTTGAAAACTTTGCGAGACAAATCGTCGAAATAGGAATAGCAATGCTAAGCTCCGCCGTAAAGCGAAGCTGAAAAATCAATCATTTTCTGTTTTTCTGGAATCTACTCTTTTTGAAGGCAAAACAAATGTGTTTTTAGCCTTCCTGTGTTGCATTTCGCACAGAGCTTGTTCAAGTTGTAGCCCATGCACAAAAGGTAAAGCTCCGTTGAAATGTTTGCCCGGCCCCGGGTAAGAAAGCGCTTGAATTTGTGGTTGCTTTTCAGAACGCCGAAGGCCCCTTCCACCTGGATAGAGCGGTTCATCCGAAGCGTAATTCCACGTTCGGTTTTAATGTTTTTCCGGGAATCGTCACTCAGGCGAACCAAATCCGTTTTCACTCTCAGCTCTTTCGGCGTGCCGCTTTTTGCCTTGCAGCAAGCTTCACGGCACGGGCAGCCGACGCAGCTATCGCACCGGTAATACGCCGTCGTTAGGAAATATCCCTGCCGATTCCGCTGCGTACTTTCGTGATGGAAAAGAAGCTTTCTGCCGGCCGCGCAGACGTAGCAGTCTTGCTGTTCGTCATATTGCATATTCTCCCGGCGGCCGATCTGCTGCCTGAACTTTTTGTTTTTTGTGCTTCGTAGTTGATGGGTTTGATGAAGCTGGTCTGCCCGTTTCCCTCCAGATACAGGTAGTTGTCCAGACTTTCATAGCCCGCGTCTGCCACAATATCCCGGTAGCGTTCCCCATGCTGCTGTTCGAGTCTGCGCAAAAAGGGTCGCAGCGTCCCGCTGTCCGTCCGGTTCGAAAAAGCCGCGGCGCCTGTGATGTACTCGCTGTTCACGGCAATCTGCACATTGTAGCCCGGTTTGAGCTGCCCGTTGCGCATATGGTCTTCCTTCATATGCATAAAGGTGGCATCCGGATCTGTTTTGGCATAACTGTTACGACTGTTTCCCATTAAAAACAGCTTCTTCTCATAGCCCTCCCACTTTTCCAGCAATGTAAAAATCTTCTCATACGCCCGCTGCCGGGGCGGCTTGCGGCGACCGGCTCCATGTACAAAATGAATTCCGTTTTTCTCACAGGCCGCCTTTTCCGATTTTACCAATTCACGGAACTTTTTCAGGGTCACATTGCCGGAAATTCCACGGCTTTCAAATTCCTCACGCACGGCATCCTTCACCTTGGCCAAATATTTCTCCGTCGTCTTGCGCCAGACAAACGTGTAGCGGTTCGCCCGGCTCTCCAGCTTGGTGCCGTCGATGAATACCTCGTCGTGCTCCGTCTCGCCCATCTGTTCCAGGCGCCGGACAAATTGGTAAAACAAATCTTCCACCGCTTCTTTGGTGCGTCCGGTGCGAAACCTCGCAAACGTGCTGTAGTCCGGCACCGGTTCTCCATTGAGCAGCCACATGAAGTCCACGCGTTTCCGGCAGGCCTCCTCCAGCTTTCGCGTCGAGTAGATGCCGCACATGTAACCGTACACCAATACCTCAAAGATGATCCGGGGTTCAGCCGCCGATTTCCTTCCCTGTGAAGAATAGGCGCGATACAGTTCCCTGTAATCCAGTTCCTCAAGCTGCGCGCTGGCAAGCCGTACCGGATCATCCTGCGGTATTGTTATTTCCATATCCATTGGGAGCGTCAACTGTTGATTTTTTCGCTCAAATCTGTTATGCTCTAAAAGCTTTTTATTTTTTTTCACAACTAAATTTTAAAGCAAAAAGCCGGAGCTGCCAATACCTTTTCGTATGGTTGCTCCGACTTTTTTTTCGTGCCGTTTTGCAACACCCCCGTTCCTTTTTTAAAAATTTGAAAACATATGTTAAAAAATGTATAATAAAAAAGAAAATTTTCGGAGAGTCAATTTTATTTGAGAATACAAGAATCATGAAACATAAAAAACAAGTTATTTCTTTTGGCCTGATTGCGCTTATCATCGGAATTTCATTTACAGCCCTTCTTTTTTATGTTCATTGGGAAACGGACAGAAGGCTTTCGGTTCAGGGTGGAAGAATTGATTTGTCCGATTGGGAACAGCAGCCGGATCGAAATCTGGTATCCCTGACGGGCGAATGGGAGTTTTACTGGAAGCGGCTGGTGACCGACAAGGAGCTGCGGGAGGGCGTAAAGCCGGATTTGCTTGTGACGGCGCCTAAAGTCTGGAACCGGTATCGGATCAATGGAAAAGGATTGGGTGGAACCGGCTTTGGCACCTATCGGCTTCATGTTACCGGCATTCGGAAAGGGGAACCGCTGGCTCTTTGGATTCCGACCTTTTCGACTGCTTACCGAATTTACATAGATGGGAAACTGCTGGCGGCCAACGGCGTTGTTTCTGCATACGAAAAGGATGGGAAACCGGAATACCGCCTGAATCAGGTTTGCTTTACCCCTTCCGGCAACAGCCTTGACATGATTATTCAAGTCTCCAATTATACCTATGCGCGCGGCGGTATGTGGGGGACGCTGTACCTGGGTACTCCGAAGCGCATCGAATCGAGCCGCGACCTTCTTCTTTTCCGGGATTCGTTTTTATTAGGCAGCTTTTTTGTAATGGCGTTTATATACGGCTCCCTTTTCTTTTTTCGCAGGCGGGAGAAAAGTCATATCTTTTTCTCGGCTCTTTGCGGAATGATCGCGGTGCGGACCTTACTGCACGGCAGTTATCTTTTCAAGACCTTTTTCCCTTTTCTCGGCTTTTCAGCGATTATTCGGGCGGATTACATGACGCTGTACTGGATTCCGATCCTATTGGGGCTGTTGTTTCAGAAACTGTTCCCTGATGAAATCCATCAAAAGGCTTTAAAAATATTCACGGGTTATGCTGTTTTTATGACGGCTTTGACTCTATTGACGCCCGTTTCTTTTTTTACCAGTCTGATTTACGGGATAGAAATAATGATTTTTATCATCTCCGGCTATCTTTTCATCCGAATGTGCGCCGCGGTTTTTCGAGACAGAATCCATGCTGCGCTGATTATGACCGGCGGCCTCGTTGTGTTGGAGTGCTGCGTCTTTGACATCCTGTTTCAGAATAATATTGTGAATGCAGGCTTGCTTGAGCTTACTCCGATCGGGTTTTTCCTCATGCTGCTGGGGCAGGCGCATGTATTGGCGGAAAGCTTTGCCGAGACCATCCGCAAAAAAGAGGAGACTCTGCTACAGCTCCAAGCTTCTTTGGAACGGGAGAGAAAATCGGAATTAAAGTTTCTAAATTCCCAAATCCGGCCTCATTTTATTCACAACGCATTAAATACAATCCTGTCGATTTCGCGAAAAGATGTTCCGCGTTCTCAGGAGCTTCTGGTAGAATTCAGCAGCTATCTGCGCGGATGCTTCGATTTTAAAAATCTGGAGGATATGATACCGATTGAAAAAGAACTGGAGTTTATTCGGTCCTATCTTTCTTTGGAACAGGCACGATTTGGGGATCGGCTTAAGGTCCGATATGATATTGACGATCAATCTGTCAGGGTACCTCCTCTTATCTTGCAGCCGTTAGTTGAAAACGCGGTGATTCACGGCATACGGCCTAAACCGGATGGAGGAAACATATTGGTGTATGTCAAACGAGTCGGTGACGCCGTGAAAATAGGGGTGATGGATGACGGGGATGGAATCCCTCCCGAGCGGATCGAAAAATTGATCGCCGGGGAAGAATCCGGAAGAGGTGTCGGTATTTATAATATTACGCGAAGACTCAAAAAAATTTATCATATCTCGCTTTGCATCCAAAACAGGGATACCGGCGGTTTGGATGTATCTATGAAACTGCCGTTAAATGGAGGTCGATACAATGCTGAAAGCAATCTTGGTTGACGACGAACTGCCCGCTCTGGAAGAGTTGGAGTACCAGTTAGAAAAATACAAAACGGTTACGATTGCGGCAAAGATTCAGGATTCCCGCACCGTGCTGGAAAGAGTGGAAGAAATCAGGCCGGACTTGATTTTCCTCGATATCGATATGCCGGG
This sequence comes from Caproicibacter fermentans, assembly GCF_014303955.1. Taxonomy (NCBI): domain Bacteria; kingdom Bacillati; phylum Bacillota; class Clostridia; order Eubacteriales; family Acutalibacteraceae; genus Caproicibacter; species Caproicibacter fermentans. The sequence goes on from NZ_CP060286.1 coordinate 2,028,496, forward strand.
GACGAACGGTCTGGAACTTGCGCTTAAAATTCAGGACTTGTGTTACGGGATTATTATCGTTTTTGTCACGGCGTATTCGGAATACGCGCTTCAGGCGTTTCAGGCATATCCTCTGGATTACATTTTAAAGCCGGTCGATGAAAAACGCCTGCGCAAAACCATGGAACAAATTCTCAGGCAAAAGGAAAGACCGCTCGTTGCAGAGGAAGCATACCACACCGTGATCCGGTGCTTCAATCATTTTGAAACCTTCAGCGATAACACCCAAAAAATACCGATCAAATTTTCAACAAGATACGCGAAAGAGCTGTTTGCTTACCTGATTTGCCATTTTGAAACGGATGTTACGCGGAATGAGCTGATGCACAATATTTTTGACGGTAAGACGGATAAAAAAACCATAAACCTTCTTCATGTGACGATTTATCGTCTGCGCCGTTCAATCGAAGAAGCCCAAATCAGCTGGGACACCATTCAAATTTCAGGAAACTACAGGCTGAAAGCGGCCGACGGCGTCTGCGATTATATTGATTTTTGCAAATTTATCAAAAGAAATCCTTATATTGACGCGTCTAATATACAGCAGGCAAACGCAATGGCGAATCTGTATTCCGGTGCCTATCTGCAAAGCGAGGATTATATTTGGGCTGAGGAAATCCGGACGGAAATGGAGCTTAAATACGAATCGCTTATCCTGAAAATGGTGGAGTTTTATTACGGCACAGGCGAATTTGATCTTATTGAACGGCTGCTGATCACATTGATCCATTACAATCCATTGTCCGAAGCGGGCAACCGTTCTCTGCTGGAGTTTTATATGCGGCAGGAAAATCGGGAAAAGTTTGAAATACAGTACAGGATTTATGAAAAAATCTTAAAAAGCGATTTACAAATTAGGCCGGAGCGAAAATTTGTCATATTTCACCAAATAGCCACCCGATAGCTGCAAACGTGCAATCCCCAGCTTTTGCTGCCGGAGCAGCGGGGCATGGACCGGGCATATATCTCTTCATGCTTCAATCCGTCTCTTTCCCGCCATCATCCGCAGGACCGTTGGATAGCTCCCTGCGGTTCTGGAAGTTTATCGCGATCCCGGCCCCCAGAAGAATCCAGAAAGCGGGAGCGACGCTGACCACCGAGTCGTTAAACAGGCCGGCGAACAAATATCCGACGATTCCAAGACAGAGCGCGATTCCGCGAATTTGATTTTTTTGATATTCCCTTTTCATGGCATACAGACGGAAACTGTCAATCAAATAGAGAAGCATCATGGCCAGAAAAGCCGCCAGCGCAACGCCGCCTTCGCCAAGTAGCGTTTGCAGATATAAGTTATGCGGCTTGTCAACCAGCATATTCGCGGTGCCGTACGCCCAATATTTGCCCAACAGATCGTTCTGCGGAAAATACAGTTCAAAAGTATCGGGCCCGGCGCCAAGCAGCAGACGCTCGGAAGCCATCGGCAAAGCACGGGACCAGATGTAGCCGCGCGCGGAGCCAAGCTTTTCCTTGCCTTTAAACCCGAACGTCGGCGGGGTTTTCAGGGAATCGATATCGACCGTGCCGGCGGAGTTGGTCATCTGAAGTTTATCCCCGCTGTCAATCCGGAAAAAAAACTGCGGCTGCCCGTCAATGCTGACCGCAATTCCAGGAAATTCCTGGTCCAGCCCCATCATTGTCAGCCCAAACCCGATCCTCTGAAAACGCGGGTCCGTGATCGCGCTGAGCCCGTTTTGCATCTGAATGGAAACACTGCGGCCGCTTCCGTCCTTTAAGTCCAGGGAATTCTGCTTCAGCGCGGCATTCAGCACGTCATTATTCTGTGTCACTATTTCAATCGTGCCGCCGTTTTTCACGGAAATATCTTTAACTGGGAGTTGGGAAAGGTAGTCGTTGCCGCTGCTGTTTTGAAAGACCGCCGAAACGTCGCTGAGCAGGCTGGGAATTCTGGAAAATATTTTTCCGTGGCTGACAGTGTTCACTCCGATCAGCGCAATCATGACGAAAGCGAAAGCGGACAGCGAAATTTTCCAATGCTCTGTAAGGATTTTCCAGAAAAATACGATTCCAAAAATCAGGGCGAAAACCACGCCGACAATCCCGGCGCGCGAGGTACTTCCCAGCAAAAGCCAGACGGAAAGCAGCGCCATGCTCCAAAGCGCAAGCCTTGCGCGCAGATTCTTTGCGAACAGCGCAGGCACGAAAAACACAGGCGCGGCAATGGCGGCAAAGCTGCCCGCATAATCCCAGTGATAAAACGTGCCGTACAGCCTTCCGGAACTTGACTGCAAACTTATTTTTTTAATCCGATCGAAATCCCAGGGAAAAACCGTCAGCAATTTGCTAAAATCCGTTTGAAAAAGGTCATGTCCGAAATATTGAAAAGAACCCAGGAAAGACGATACGGTCACCACGATTCCCAGAGCAATGAAAAGATTGCGACAATCCCTTTCCGTGCGATAGGCGTACATGGTATAGAAAAGCAGCAAAATATAACAGCAAAGAATCAGCGCGCCCTCGGCACGGTCGTGGGCTCCCCAGAAAGCAATGGAAGAGTACTGCGAAAAACAAGCGGAAAGAAGCGTAAACAGAAGGAAGACTCCGCCTGCGACAAGGTATGCGGTATAAATGCGGCTTTGCTTTTTTAATATTTTCTTATAATTGAAAGCGCTTACGGCCAGCAAGATAATTCCGGTCAAAAAAAGAAGCCACGCCTTGCATTGAGAAAAGAGATCGCCGTAAGTATCCGTACCGATAATTTTCGCTTCGTTCGGGTCCACGGAGACGATTGTCATATGTACGGTCAAAGGGATGACCGCAAGGGCCAAAAGCACAGGCAAAAACAATCGGTTTCTATCCGACGAGAGAAGAACCGAAGTTGCTTCCGCCTTTTTTGAGTTTTTTTTCGCTGCTATTGCTTTTTTCTTTGATGACATTTATACACACCTTCTATATTTAAACCTTGAATCCGCTTCTTAATCATTTCAAACCGCTATTCTGTTCCGGGAGTTAAGCCGGGGCGAATAGCTAAATTATATCATTGGAACCACAAAGATACAACAGAATGGAAGGATTGCTCCGTTAATTTTGGAAACTCCCTTGTATTCATCCGGAAAAGCCATTACAATTAATGCAGATATTTTTTATAGTAAGGAATGCATATGATTAAAGATAACCAAAAAATATTAAATGCGCTTTTAGCTCTGATCGATGCGGGAATCTGTTTTGCGTCGATGATGCTCGCGTACGCGCTGCACTTTTGGAACTATCAGGGCGTCCATATTGAAATCGCCTATTACGTAAAACTGCAGCTCTATATTATTCCGATTTACTTCTTTCTGTATCATTATTTTGACCTTCACGATTCCTTTCGTCACAAGTCTCTCGTTTCGGAAATCGGAAGTGTGGTGCAGGCGAATACCATTGGCACCATTCTTATCTTCGTACTGGTGTTCTTTTTAAAAGAAGTCCATGTTTCCAGATTTGTCATTTTAATGTTCGGCATCCTCAACGTGGTGTTTTCCTCTCTGTTTCGTTTCTCCCTGCGCAAATTGCTCCGGCGCATGCGGGCAAGGGGGTACAATTTAAAGCACTTGCTGCTGGTGGGCTGGAACGACGTTTCGGCGGAATTTTACGACAGAGTCCTTGCCAACCACAGCCTGGGCTATGATTTTGTCGGGTACCTTGAACACACAAAGGCCTATACGGCCGGAAGAAGCATCGCCTATGCGGGCGGATTTTCCTCTTTGCCGTCTCTTTTGGACCGCAAAGGAATCGACCAGGTTATTATTTCTCTTGATTACAATGATTTTTCCGAATTGGGCGGCTTGATCGAAGCTTGTGAAAAAGCCGGAGTAAAATCGAATTTACTTCCCTTTTACACAAAATATCTTCCGACCCGGCCATACATTGACGAAGTGGAAGGAATGCCGCTGATCAACATCCGCAAGGTCCCGATCGACAACATCCTGAACAGCTTCAGCAAGCGCCTTTTCGACATTGTCGTTTCCCTTTTTTCCCTGGTGTTGTTCTCCCCTTTGATGGCCATGACCGCACTCGGAATCAAGCTCACTTCACCCGGCCCCGTAATTTACAAGCAGGAAAGGATCGGCCGGCAGAAACAGCCCTTTCAAATGTACAAATTCCGTTCCATGAAAGTAGAAAACGACAATTCCGACATGAATACCTGGGGAACCGGGAACGACTGCCGCCGAACCAAATTCGGCGCTCTGATCCGCAAATTCAGCATTGACGAACTTCCTCAGCTGATCAATGTTTTGAAAGGAGACATGAGCCTGGTTGGGCCGCGGCCTGAACGCCCGTACTTTGTGGACAAGTTTAAGGAAGAAATCCCGCTCTATATGCTAAAGCACCTTATGAGGCCCGGAATTACCGGCTGGGCGCAGGTAAACGGTTGGCGCGGAGACACTTCCATTGAGGAACGGATTAAATGCGACATGTATTACATAGAAAACTGGACTTTCCTATTAGATGTTAAAATCCTGCTTTTGACCGTTTTCAAGGGATTTGTGAACAGAAACGAATCCATGAGGTAATTCTCCCAAGGAAAGTTGCGCGTGAATAACGTCCGCTGCGCCGAGGTCGATTTCTGCGATGTGCGCCATTGCCGGATGCTCCGGTTTCGGTCAAAAGGATTTATTCAAGAGAGCGTCGGATCAGTCTTCCTTCCGTTCAGAGTTATAAATTATGCATAAATTTTATTAAATATTATTATATATTTTGTTGGTTGACACAAAGCAAGAAATGACTTATAGTAATGATGGATTGTGACTAGTATTGTAGGCAAAACCACTTAATGAGTTGTGGTTTTGCCTTTTTATTTTGTTTCGAGAAAGAGTGAGCCGTATGACAATTTTAAAAATACTGAATAATAATGTAATTGTCACACGAAATGAAAACGATCGGGAAATTGTGGCAATGGGACGCGGAATTGCTTTTCAGAAAAAGCCTGGAGATAAAGTTGATTCTGAAAGAATTGATAAGATCTATGCGTTGTCAGATCAAAGCACTTTCTCAAAGTTTCAAGCCATGCTGGCCGAAATCCCTATGGAGTATATGCTCCTGTCCGAGCGCATCATTGATTATGCAAAAAACCGACTTGGGAACAAACTAAATGACTGTATTTATATAACCCTGCCCGATCATATTTCAACCGCCATTGCCCGATATAAAGAGAATATTGTGTTGGAAAATCCGCTTCTTTGGGACATCCGACGTTTTTATCCGGATGAATTCGAAGTAGGATTAAAGGCTAATCAGATTGTTCTGGAAGAAACCGGGGTAAAATTTATTGAGGATGAAGCGGCTTTCATTACGCTGCATTTTATCAATGCCGAGTTGAACAGTCAAATGAAAAACGTTTACGGCATTACGAAGATCATGCAGGAAGTCTGCACGATGGTTAAAGATTATTTCCATATGGAGTTTGATGAATCATCTCTGAATTATTACCGATTTATCAACCATGTCAAATTTTTTGCGCAGCGTCTTTTATCTGGGAGCCGTTATAAAGACGGTGACGACGATTTGTTGGAAGTCATTCAGTTTAAGTATAAGGAAGCCTTTCAATGTGCAGAACAGATCAAGCAGATGATTTTCAGCAGATACAACTACGATTTGGGGAAGGAAGAATTGTTGTACCTCACCATTCACATTTCCAGGATAACTCAAAAATCTTAACCCGTTTGACAAGGGATTGTAATGATTCAGTTCAGCAAAACCCGGATGGCATAAGCATGATGCTTTGCTGTTCGGGTTTTTTCTTTTAAATGAAGAAGACCTTTGGCACTATTTTATGAATGAATGAAACCAGCGCGCGGGTTTTATTTATCTATGATTCAAAAAGGAAGTGATTGATTTCTTTTATCCGTCGGCAGACTTAAAATTAAAAAGTCCCGCCAAAACGGATTTGTTAAATGATCAGTCCAAAGAAATTTACTTAGGGAGGAAATAAGAATGGCTATCGATATGGAACAGCTAACTGCTACGATTATTGAAAAAGTCGGCGGCGCCGAGAATATCTCGTCGGTTTCTCATTGTGTAACACGCCTTCGTTTCAGTCTGGTTGATAAGGGCAAAGCCGATACCGAAAGTCTGAAAAAAGTCGAGGGAGTATTAGGCGTAACCTACGGGATGGAACAGTATCAGGTTATCCTGGGACAAAACGTTTTCGAAGTTTTTGATATCATTGAAAAAAACTATCGCTTGAAAACCGGCGATATCGTGGAGGAATATCACAAAGAGGATCTTAAGCCGGTGCCCAAGAAAAAAACCACATTGAAAGGCTGCATGCAGGATCTTTTCGGTTTTATCGTCAGTTCCGTAACACCGTTTATTACCGTCATCTACGGCGCTGGTATGTTAAAAGTGGTTATGTCACTGATTGCTTTTGCGTGGCCGGATGTCACAAACAACTCAACCTATATGATGTTCAATTATCTGTCACAGACAGCATTTTACTTTATGCCGATTTTAATTGCCTATGGCGCCGCCAAAACCCTGAAATCCAATCCGGCTTTTGCCATTACTATCGTGGCCATGCTTTTATATCCTGATTTTGTGGCCTTGATCGGAGGCAACACGAAAATGGATGTTTTCGGCCTCCCCGTTACTCTCGTCGTAAAATACTCCAACACGCTGCTTCCGGCATTATTATCAACATATCTAGTCGCAAAACTCGAAAAATTTTTCTACAAGGTGATTCCCGGCGTTCTCCGCACAGTTTTCGCGCCGATGCTGACACTGGGCATTGCAATGCCGATCGTTGTTGTTTTCCTTGCCCCGATCGGCGCGGTAACCGGTAATTATGTCGTCGAAGCCTTCAACTGGATCTATCGTGTGGCGGGTGGTTTTGCGGTCGGTATTCTTGCAGCCGCGATACCGTTTATTATTATGAGCGGTATGAATATGATGTTTGCCCCGTTTATGGTCAGCAGTATATCCTCTTTGGGTTACGACGCGTTTTTCCGTCCCGCGTTTCTTCTACATAACATGGCGGAAGGGGGAGCCTGCCTTGGTGTTGCGCTCAGAACAAAAAACAAATCGATTAAGACCGACGCCATCAGCGCGGCAATCGGCTGTATCGTTTCCGGTGTTTCCGAGCCTGCGATTTACGGGATTAATTTTAAGCTGAAAAGGCCCATGATCGCCGTCATAATCGGCGCCGGTGTCGGCGGCTGGGTTGCCGGATTGTTCGGAGCCAAAGCATTTGCCATGGGTTATTCCAGCATTCTTGCCGTTCCGATCTTTGAAAGCACAATGCTCATGATTACCATAGCCATTGTAGTTACGATTCTTATATCTGCCATTATGACTGTGATTCTGGGTTTTAAAGATGTTCCGGAAATAGATATTACCAGTGAACAATAAGGAGTAACCCAACTCCATTTCAGGCTGTGCCTTCGCTTTATTCTGAGGCCCTATGCTGAAAACGAAGCTCCCTCCGGCGAAATCCCACCCCGAGTATCTTAAGTGGATTTCGCCCGGAGAAACTCGTATGAATTTAAACAACCAGGCAAGAGTCCATATATACTGAATGCTGCCCGGTACAAGGAATGTTTGATATGATGAAATTATTCAAGAAAAAGCAGAAAAGTCTCGCTGAGGGAAATATTCTGACCGCCGTCGCCGACGGAAATTTGGTTTCGCTGGATAATGTCCCTGATGAAGTATTCTCAAAAAGGACATTGGGCGACGGTGTTGCGATTCAAATAAGGAGTAATACCATTGTTTCACCGGCTGATGGAGTGATTAACTCCATTTATCCGCATGCTTTCGGAATCACCCTTTCGAACGGAATTGAAATTCTGGTTCATATCGGCGTGAATACGGTCGTCCTCAAGGGAAAAGGCTTTGAAACACTCGCAGAAAAGAATACATCGGTAAAAAGAGGGGATAAAATCATACGGATTGATAAGGAGTTTATCGAAAGCAGCGGATTAAACTGCATTACGATGATGGTCGTCACCGATCCAAAAGACTATCATTTTACTTTTCAAACAGAAGGAATAGCTTGCGAAGGGGCCAGCATTGTTGCCACTTATAAAACTATGACAGAGTAAAAAGGAGATATCTATGAACAACGATAAAAGATCTGGATTTCCCCGCGGTTTTTATTGGGGAGGAGCAATCGCCGCTAATCAGGCGGAAGGAGCGTATCTGGAGGGCGGGAAGCTGCCTTCCACGGCGGACATCAAATCGCAGGGCTTTTTCGGCGGGTTAAGACGAGACGCTGATTTTTACCCCACTCATAAGGCCATTGACTTTTATCATCGCTATCGGCAAGACCTGAAATTATTCCAGGAGGCAAACTTTAACATATTTCGCACTTCAATTAATTGGGCGAGAATATTCCCCACGGGCGAAGAAAAGGAGCCGAATGAAAACGGACTCCAATTTTATGAAGATTTGTTCCGGGAAGCAAAAAGCGACGGGATAACAATCATGATTACTATTTCTCATTATGAGACGCCTCTGGCGCTTGTCGATAAATACGGGGGATGGGATAACCGAGCGTTTATCGACTTCTATCTCCGTTTTGTCCGTACGATTGTCACCCGATACAAGGGTTTAGTGAAATTTTGGCTCACCTTTAATGAAATTGGAAATGCGGCCGTAGTCCCGATCTGTTGGGACGCCGCCTGCATCGATCCCAAAAGTGATCACTTGTTGCAAAGAATGTATCAGGCTGCCCATCACCAGTTTGTCGCCAGCGCCCTTGCAACGAAAATAATTCACGAGATTGATCCTGACGCAAAAGCCGGCGCAATGATCGCCTATAAGACAGTATATCCGTACACCTGTAAAGTCGAGGATGTCAAAGCTGCGGAAGATGCCAAAAGAAAAGAGTATTTCTTTTCGGACGTTCAGGCCAGAGGCTATTATCCCTCCTATATCCGGCGGTATTTTGAAGAAAACAATATCCATGTCGCAATGGAAAGAGGCGACGAGGAGATTATCCGGCAACATCGCGTCGATTTTATTTCCTTTAGCTATTATCGCTCCCGCGTCGTATCCGCCGGCTACGAAGAACCTGCCGAAAAAACGACGGATTCACTGGAAGGATTAGTCAATCCCTATCTGCCTAAAACCGACTGGGGATGGACGATCGATCCCGACGGGCTGCGGCTGGCATTAAACGATCTTTATGACCGCTATCAAATGCCCTTGTTTGTTGTGGAAAATGGTTTGGGTGCGAAGGATATTGTCGAAAAAGATGGATCGATCAACGACACATACCGTATTGAGTATCTGTCTGCGCACATGAAAGCCATGAAGGAAGCAATCGCAGACGGCGTCGATCTGAGGGGCTACACCATGTGGGGCCCTATTGATATTGTCAGCAACGGTACCGGTCAAATGTCTAAGCGGTACGGCATCATCTATGTTGATCTGGATGATTACGGCAAAGGCACCGGCAAAAGGATTAAGAAAAAATCCTTCGACTGGTACCGAGAAGTAATTGCAAGCAACGGAGAAAATCTCTGAAGCAAAATCAGGTGCCACACATTTGTTGCAGCACACAGGAAACTGCCCTGCGCCCCGCAGCAGCTAGACTTCTCTGCAAGCTTTCTGCAGCCTGTTGCTTAAACTCACCCATAATCTGTTTCCCGGCACTCTTTGGGCATAAAAGCAGGGGTATTGCAAACCGAATTTGCAATAGCAAATTATACAAATGATCCACCCCAAATGCAAGAAAATGCGCCTTGAAATGGACTTTTCAGCCCATTCAAAGCGCATTTTTTGTGCAACATTTTTTTGAGAAGCTATGATGCTAAAACACGCCGATCTGCCTGGTGGAATCACCCCTTGGGCGAATGCCCGTTTTCACGTCGACGCGTACGGACGCGTGGGCCAGCAAATGATTCTTGCTGTCGTAAACGTCGAACATGATATACGCCGTGCCAAGGCCGTTTCCGGTGACTTCATAATTGCCGTTTTTCAGCTTTGTAACTGCCGCGGTTTTATCGTTTGTGGAAGTGACTTTTACGGATGTGGCTTTGCTGCCGGTCAGCTTCACACCGATCTGGTATTTGCCGTTTACCGGCATCTGGTAGGTTCTTGTGTCCAGTGTAATCGAGTCGCCCGTGCCTGCAACAATATAATAGCTGAAATGGGTCGTGGTAAAGACCAGGTATCCGTCCTGCACCGTCGCGCCGAGATCTGTCAGCGTGCCGTCCGCCTCATAGCGGTAGACGTGCGGCGTGCCGTGGATTCCGGCGGGGACGGGAATTCTGACCGTGACGCTGCCGGTGAAAGATACCGGGTTTCCGTTCTGGTCAAGCAGTTTCAGATGATAAAGATGCGGCGCCCCGATAATGTTCAGGGCCGCGTCGGACACGGCAGAACGGTAGGCCGCAGCGCCCTGCGGGTCGGCCGCGCCTCCCAACGCTCCTTCCGGAACACCGGCAGACGTTTCCGGAGTAACGGAAAGCGACACGCCGGTCACACCGGACGGGAAGCTCGCGCCGGAAAGATCGGCCGCCGCGCCGGTTTCACTGTTTGTGACCGCGGACGGAAGAGACGGTGTCGAAACAGTTGAAGAGGAGGAAGAAGAATGGTGACCGGAACCGCCGCCGTTGTCGGACCCCGAAACAGTCACGGCTGCCGTGCCGTATTTGCTCGGGTCGGAAGCGGAGACTGCTTTCACTGTCAGCGCTGACGCGGTTTCATCCGCAGCCACCGTCAGTTTTCCAGCTTGGTCCATCACTGTTTTTTTGCTCTGATTGCCCGCTACCGACCACGTCACCGCCTGACTTGGAGAATTCGTCCCCCCGACGACGGCGCTGAACCGCAAGGAATTCCCCCGGCGGATCGTCGCTGTGGACGGCGATACCGTTACGCCGGAAACACCGGGCAGCGGCTGGACCGTGACTGCAACCTCGGCGCTTACGCCGTCGTCCAGTACATATCCTTCCTCCAACGGCAGGACGGGGGAAAAGGTATAGGTTCCCGCCTGACTTGGATCATACGTGGGCGTGGAAGTCCATGTGACGGCTGTGGTTTCCGGCTTGCCGTCAACGGTAAGGGTCAGGGACGACGGCAGTTTCAGGTCCGCCTGCGCCGTGCCGTTCGCGACCCTCTGCGCCGCCGGCAGACCGGCGACCGCGGTGACAATTTTTTCACCGACTATCTTCGCCGTCGTTTCTTTCATAACAGACGAATTCAGCTTGTCTTGGTAACAGGCTACAAGACTCGCGGGCACGATGAAGGTAACGGTCACAGGTCCTTCACGGAAGGCATCCTCTCCGATTGCATCCAAGGACCCTTTCAGAACGACGCGGGTCAGGGCGGTGCAGCGGAAAAATGCGTCTTCGCCGATCTGGCGGACTGATTTCGAAATCGTGACGTCCGTCAGGCCGGTACAGTCCTCAAACGCATCCTCTCCAATGGCTTCAACTCCTTCGGGAACCGAAAAGGTTCCGCTTTTGCCTTCGGGACAAAAGATCAGCGTGGTCTTATCATGGTTATAGAGTACGCCGTCTTTGCTGGAATAAGCGGCATTGCCGCCGTTCACGTTGATTTCGGAAAGCTTAGTGCAGCTCATAAACGCCCAATTGCCGATGCTCCGCACGGAATCGGAAATCCGAATCCGGTCCAGGTACGAACATTGTCTGAATGCATATTCTCCAATACCGGTGACGCCTTCGGGAATCGAAAAAGTACCGCTTCTCCCCTCGGGGCAAACAATCAGCGTTTTTCCGTCGCTGTTATACAGTACGCCGTCTTTGCTGGAATAAGCGGTATTGCCTTCCTCCACGTCGATTTCGGTCAGTTGGCTGCAGCCGTCAAAAGTCCAACTTCTGACAGAAGAATTGTCCGAAGTGACCGAAGCAGGGATTGTGACTTTTGTCAGGCTGCTGCAATCACGCAATGCATTGTCGAAGATAGAAGTTACGCCGTCAATAAATCTGACTTCTGTAACCAGGCCGCGAAAGCTGTCGTCAATGACCTGTGTGCAGGCTTTGTCTTGATAGAGATCCTTGCCGTCACAATAGACGACAGTTTCCGTCTTTTCCAGGCTGTCCGGGTCAATCTGAGGGGAAACGGCTTTTCCGTACAGCGTTTTCGGGATCAGGATCCCGGCCTTGGTGCCGGTGTACTTTGTCAGTTTATATCCGCCGGCCCCGTTCTCAGCAAACAGAAACGTGTTCGAAAAGCTGGGCAGGGTATCGGACGCCGAATCGCCCACCAGGTAAAGGTTCCTAAGATTTGTGCAGTGAAAAAACGAATCATCCGCAACAGTGAGCTTTTCAGACGGGGTGAGGGCGACGCTTTTCAGGTTTATGCACGCTTCAAATGCCCACTCGCTGATGGAATCGACCGAGGGAGGGAGTTCCACGGATTGAAGAGACGAACAATATTCGAACGCATCCTCCCCTATTGTTTCAAGACGACTGTCCGCACCGAATGTGACGGAGCTAAGCTTCTCGCAGTCCACGAACGCACCGGCCCCGATGGAGGTGACGGAGTCCGGAAACACAACACCGGTCAGGCCGAAACATTCTTCAAATGCTCCGTCCGCTACGGCGGTGACACCATCCGGCAGCGAGAGGACCCCGTTTTTCCCCTCCGGGCAGGTGACCAGCGTTGTTTTGTCATTGGTATAGAGTACTCCGTCTTTGCTGGAATAAGCGGTATTGCCTTCCGCTACGTCGATTTCGGAAAGCTTATAGCAGCTTATAAACGCCCAATCGCCGATGCTCCGGACGGAATCGGAAATCCGAATCCGGTCCAGGTAGCAACATTGTTTAAATGCATATGCTGCAATGTCGGTGACGCCTTCGGGAACCGAAAAAGTACCGCTTTTCCCCTCGGGGCAGATGATCAGCAAGGTTTTATCCTGGTTATACAGTACGCCGTCTTTGCTGGAATAAGCGGCATTGCCTTCCTCTACGTTAATTTCATCGAGCGCGGTGCACTCTAAAAATACATCTTTGCCAATCGACGTAACCGAGGCGGGAATCTTAATTGATGTAAGGGCACATGCTTCGAACGCCTCGTCTCCGATCGTTTGGAGCCGGCAGTCCGGATCAAACGTAACGGATGAAAGAGAGGAACAGTCTTCAAAAGCGTCGTCGCCGATGGATTCGACTGAAGGCGGCAGTGCAACGGATGTAAGCGAAGTGCAGAATCGAAACGCTTCTTCTTCGATCGTTTTGAGGCTGCTGTTTTTGCCGAACGTTACGGAGCTTAACTTTTCGCAATCATAAAATGCCGCGTCCCCGATGGTTTCGACTGAATCCGGGATCGTGATGTTGGTCAAACTTTCGTAACGCCAGAACGCGCTAGACCCGATGGCCTGCGTGCTGTCATTCACCTCGATGCTCGTAATAGATTTCGTATCGCCGTCGAAGGGCGTCGTGCAGTTCGGGTCCTGATACAGGCCCGAATCGCAGTAATAAGCGGTTACGCCGGAGTCCGTCGCGTCCGCAGCCTTTGCAAATGCCGTCAAGCCGGCGCCCTGCGTCATGCCAAGCAGCAGGGAAACAGAAAGCAGCAGGGAAAGAGCTTTTTGAGTGATTTTTTTCATCTTTCTAATCAATCCTTTCAAGTGTCCGCAGACAGGGCACCATGAATTCCATTCATGAAATCCGGTTTGTCCGGGTAAAATCTCCCCTCGGGAGGATCAGCGGCAAAAACACCCGCTTCCCATTTAATGTACAATAGAAAGCGGGCGTTTCATATCCCCCATTTGGGGTATTTTTTGTTTCCGGGGCGGGCCATGCCGGAGCGTCAGAGCAAACCGTTTTGCCGGGCGGCCCGGAGAGCGGAGACTTTCCCGTCGGCGTCAAGCTTTTGATAGATCGCGCGCAGATGCGTTTTAACCGTGCCGGGAGAGATAAAAAGCCGGTCCGCGATCTCGTTTCGCGTCAGTCCGCGGTCCAGGCATCGTAAGACCTCAATTTCCCGCGCGGTCAGGGACCGGTCCTCTGAGAGCAGCGGGCGAACGGCTTCCAGATAGGAGGCGCAGATTTCCTGAGCCCGGCGTGCAAACGTATCCTCGTGCGCATTCTTCGGCAGGGCCCGGAAAACCGGCAGGAGATGCCTTGCGCACTCCGCAAACGGCAGGACAATGCCGTCCGGCTTCGCCATGTCCAACGCTCGGATAAGCTCCGGCACGGCGGCCTCCGCGTTGGAGAGATGAGCTTTTGCCGCCGCTCTCAGGATTGCGCCGTGCAGGAAACCCAATCGATTCTGAAAGACGGAGAACGACGCGTCGAAGCTGTCCGAGAGCGCCTCCAGCTTCAGGTATTCGCCTTGCGCCAGCAATGCCTTTCCGTAGACCAGCCTGTCGAACCCCATGCCGCCGAAATACAGGCTCAGCGAGGAAAGTCGACCGTCCTTCAGCCATTGCGGAATCGGCATTTCCAGCGGAACGCAGAAATACCCCTCGCACAGCCGCGCCATCGACAGATAAATGGGATTGCTTTGCTTCTCGGCGTCCTCGCGCAGGGCCCGCAGCAGTTCCCTTGCCGTTTGTAATTGTCCCAAGGCGAAATTTGCCCGCGCCCCGCAGAAGCGCGCGCAGATCATAATACTGATCTGCGCCTTGGTTTCCGCCTTATAGACCGCTTTTCGGCTCTCAGAGACCGCCGTCCGGAAATCGCCGGTCTCGCAGGCAAGCTCCGCCAGCGCAAGCGAGTCGCTTCCGATGCCGCACCCGTCGGAAAAGGCGGGATGGAAATTGTATTGGCTCAGTTCGGCAAGGCTTTTGAGCGAACCCGCGTCGCGGAAATAAAGGTAGAGATAGTGCGGCAAACCGAAGGTGAACTCATTAACCTGAAGCATGATGGATGACTGACGTCCGTTTAAAAGGCGCAGAATCTCATCATTGTAGGCATGCATCGCCTTTAAACGATTGAACGCGGTGAATTTGCGCACACAAAGAATTTCAGCGAGGATGCGGTCCCGTTCAACTCCGCCGATTCCTTTTTTCCTCCGGAAAACGGCTTCCAGCCTGTCCAGCCGCCTTGGCAGGTCCGCAACGACCGATTTTTTGCCGGACACCATGGAAAAGAACAGATACCGCAGATAGGCAACCGGATACTCGGTCAGCAGTTCCTGCGAGCCGGACTCGAACACCTCGTCTGCTCCGTCAAAATCCGTGTAAAGGTTGCGGATGGGTAACGTGCGGTTCATATGGGAAAGAATCCGCTCGGTTTTTCCCGCCCTGGCAAGGCAGGAATAGGCCGGCCGCAGATCGTTTTCCTGCAGGAGCCATTCTCCCAGGCGCGCGTAAAGGGCACGTTCCTCTTCCGATGAAAAATTCTGCCGCGCGCGAAGAAAATCCAGCAGAACGGGATGGATGCGGTAAAGCCGCTCCTGCCCGTCATACTGAATAAACGCGTTCTTTTTTCGCAATATCCGCAACAACTCGTAGGAATCCTGGCGGCCCGTCACAGAATCCGCCTGCCGCGCCGTGAAGCTGTCCATCACGGAAAGCTGGAGCAAATAATGGCGGATATTTTCATTGTGTACCTGGAAAAGCGTCTGGTCGATCAATTCATCCAGCGTGGGGGTCATCCCGATCGGGATTCCCTTTTCCATGCCGGCCAGCATAACGTAAAGCAGGCTGATCCAGCCGTCCGCATAGACAATCAGTTTATTGACCGCGTCGTCGGTAATCCGGAATTGGGTCAGCATGCAGTAGCCGCGCACCTCGTCCGCCGTGAATTTCAGCTGCGCCCGCGAGATCACACAGCACCGTTCCCGTGCAAGTGAGAGAGCAAGGTCAAAGTCCGATGTATCGCGGGTCAGCACCGCCAGGTGCAGATTTTCGATGTCCTCTTCCCCCAGCCGCAGAAGAAGCTCCGTCAGTCCGGTTCCCACCGCCAGCTCGTAATTGTCAAGCACCACGACCACAGACCGCTTCAGTTCCAGTTCGTTCAGAATGGAGAACGCTTTTTCCCGTCGGGGAGTATCCGCCGGGGGACCCAGTTCCGCCAGCTTTGCCCCAATCGAAGGGTCGCGTTTCCCCATTTCCTCGGCAAAGCGCGACCAAATTTCCGACAAGCCGTGCATTCTCTGGAAAGAAAGCCACACCACGTCGTCCCGCCGGCCCGAGAGATAGTCTTTCACGGCGGTCGTCTTCCCGTATCCGGCGGGCGCTTCCACAATGGTGAGAGGGTATGTATCAATCGAGAACAGCAGGCTGTTCAGCCGTTTCCTTATTAAATGCTTTGGCCTGTCCAAGCTACCAAGCCTTCTTCCAACATTTTGCTTTTTCTGTAAATATGGTAGCATCAGTATGGCTGTTTTGCAAGAGCGGACGCTCGGGTTCTTCCAAGGCCGCGCCGCCGCCGTGCGTTCGTCTTGCGCGCTTGCCCCTTCATGTTCCTCCCCCCCGGCTCTCTTTTGAGCAAATTACCTCTATCTCTTTCCTGCCCGTTCTTGCGGCGGCGGAACAGACCAGCGCGATCCGGCCCGGTCGGGACAAACGGAGCCCCGCTTCAAACCCGGCGGCATCCGGCCCGGTAAGTTAACTTTTTTCCGCAGTCTGATATTCGTGACAATCAACATAAAAAATTCACGATCCGGAAAAAATATATTGACAAATGTCTCGCGAATGTTATAATCTAATTAATGCAACCGGTTGCATTAATTAATAATAAATTAAATAACAATATTAATGCACAACCGCAAAGTTATATTGATTATCTTTGATTATTACAGGAATTTTAAAAAAACATCGGTGCTATTTTAGTACACCGGTTGCACAGGAGGAAATATGTCAGCTACAATTCGCGATGTGGCGAAAGCCGCGGGGGTTTCTTCGTCCACCGTCTCACGCATTATCAACAATAAGGGAGTCATTTCAGAGGAAACACGGGATCGGGTTTTAAAAGTCATGAAAAAGCTGGATTATGTCCCAAACGATACGGCGCGAAGCTTTGCAAACGGCAGCACGTCCGCGATCGCTTTGGTCATTGACGTGATAGAAGCCCGTTCTTTTTCCAATAACTTTTTTAACAACAGCGTGTTCGGCATTGAAACAATCGCGCATGAAAATAATTTTAACCTGATTATAACCAACGGTCACATGCAAAAGGGGAATACGACCTCAGCCGACAAATTGGTATTCGGGAAAAAAGTTGACGGCATCATTTTGCCGAATTCCTTAATTAGCCACACCTTCATCGGGAAATTGAATAAAATCCGATTTCCATATGTCGTTTTAGGCGACCCAAGGATGCTCGACGCCGATAACAGCTGGGTGGATATCAATAACGTTCAGGGCGGAACTCTTGCGGTTCATCACTTAGTGGAAAACGGTTACAAAAACATTGCGTTTTTGTCAAGCGGCAGTAAAGAAATTTTTAATCAGGACCGCATTACCGGCTATAGCCGCGCGCTGAACGAGCTGGGGCTTCCCGTCCTGAAAGAGCGGATCCGCCATTGCAATTCCGACGTGGGTAGCGGCTTGGACGTCATGTCGCGGATGTTTCAAGCCGAGCATCCCCCGGACGCGGCGATCTGCAGCGACTATTACCTGGCGGTGGGCGCACTCCGCGCGGCGCGGCAAAACGGGATTCCGGTCCCCGAAGCGTTCGGCATTATCAGCTTTGACAATACGCCGGTGACCGAGCTTTCGGAGCCCTCCATCACGACGGTGGATATCGATACTTTCGGGCTGGGCGAACAGGCGGCTTCCATATTAATACGGAAGATCAAAGACAAAGATATGAGCAGCAGGCAGATTTTGATTTCCACAAAAATTATTGAACGGGAATCCACAAAAAGGAATCGAAGGAGGCAAGACGGTGAATAAAGCGGCTCTGGCACATCGGCCTGTGGAAAGCTTCGTTTATCCGGTTCATTCAAAGAAACTGGTCTTTCGCTTTCAGGCCGCAAGAAAAGATTTGAAATCCTGTTTTTTGGTCTTCTGGCGAAGGGATGAAGCCCCCAAAAAAATCCGACGAATTCCAATGCGATGCACCCTGCGCGACCGGGAGCACGATTATTTTTCCGGCAAAGCCGTTTTTCAGAAAACAGCTTGCTACATAAGGTACTATTTTGAACTGAGCGACGGCAGCCAGACCGTATGGTACGGGGCGCAGGGAGCACAGCCGACCAAACCGGATGAAAATTATTTCGAATATCTTTACCCCAATGCGGGCGATGGACCTCACCCGCCCGAGTGGTGCGAACGACAGATTTATTACCAGATTTTCCCGGAACGCTTTCAAAACGGAGACAGAAGCAACGATCCCCCGGATACCGTGCCGTGGGGGTCATCCCCAAGCCGAGGCAACACCATGGGCGGCGACCTGAAGGGTATTATCGACAGTATCGATTATCTTTCAAAGCTTGGAATTACATGCCTCTATCTGACTCCAATCTTTCATGGCTCGTCAAATCATAAATATGATACGATTGATTATTACAAAATAGATCCGCAATTCGGCACGGAGGAAGATTTGACAGCGCTTACCGATCAGTGCCACAAACAAGGGATTCGAATTGTTCTGGACGGAGTGTTCAATCACTGCGGTTATTATTTTCCGCCCTTCCAGGACCTGGTGAAAAACGGAGAACGGTCAAAATATAAAAGCTGGTTTTTCCCGCTTGAATTTCCTGTAAAGTCCGACCCGCCGAATTATGAATGCGTCGGATATTATAAATGGATGCCGAAGCTGAATCTTTCCAACCCGGAGACCTGCGATTACTTCGTAAATGTCGGTAAGTACTGGGTCGGAAAATGCGGGATTGACGGTTGGAGGCTAGACGTAGCGGACGAAATAGAGGGACGGTTTTGGGAACGCTTTTCCGGAGCGCTGAAAAAGGATTTCCCGGAAGCCGTGCTGATTGGGGAAAGCTGGGGCGACGCAGGCCGTCTGGTGCTCGGCAACCGTCTGGACGGAGCGATGAACTATCTTTTCAAAAACGCCGTGACCGATTGGCTGGCAAAAGGAAAAATCGACGCTCCGGAATTTGATCACCGCGTCAACCGTATGCTGTCCCTGTATCCGGAAGAAACCCGCCGATGTATGTATAATTTGCTGGATAGTCACGATACGCCTCGTTTTCTGTACGATTGCGGGGGAAATCTGCAAAAGCTGAAGTTGGCGGTCGCGCTCATGATGACATTTCCGGGCTGTCCGGCCGTCTTTTACGGGGATGAAATCGGCCTGACGGGAGCAAACGACCCGGACTGCCGGCGGGCCATGAACTGGGACGGCGCCCGGCAAAACCATGCGCTGTTCGCCTGGTACCGCAGGCTGATTCGGGTCCGAAAAAAATACGGCGCGCTGATCCGGGGAAATTACTGCGCCAATCTTTGCAGCTCTGAAACGGGACTTTACGGATTCATCCGGTCCGATCGGGGGCAGAGCCTCTATATCGTTATAAATCCGACCAACCGGAAACAAAACGCCGCTGTCCCTCTTTTGGAACCGGAAAGCGAATGGTTCGACCTGCTGAGCAAAGAGACGGTGTCTTCCGAAAAAACCCAGAAAGGAGAAAGCTATTACAATGACGACATCGTGCGGTACGAAAGCAGGCTTCAAACAACCATGGCGCCCTGTTCCGTAAAAATTTATATTCAGAAAGTGGTGTGAAGCATGAAAAAGCAAGCGGGCAAAAAAATTCTGGCATTTACCCTTTCATCAGTCATAATGTTGACAGCACTGACTGCATGTTCCGGGCAAACGCCAGAAAATAGTCCATCATCCACAGACCGGCAGGGAAGTCAAGCGGCTTCCCAAAACAACGCGCCAAAAGAAACCGTTACGTTAAACTTCTGGCATCATTACAGTGCACAATCTCCGGAGAACGAAACTCTAACGAAAGTATTGATTCCCAAATTCGAAGAAGAGAATCCGGGTTATAAGATCAACGCGACATCCTATGAATGGGCAAAGCTTCATGACAAAATACTGGTCAGCGCCAACGCCCACACCTTGCCTGACGTCGCGCGGCTGGATATCGCCTGGGTTCCTGAATTCCAAAAGCTCAATATTCTTGTCCCCGTTGATCAGGAAATGAGCGATTATTCTCAGTATTCCGGCAGCCTTTTGGAAAACGCCATGAGCACGGCAAAAATCGGCGGAAATTACTACGCGCTGGCGCTCAATACCAACACAAAGATCTTGTTCTACAACAAAAACGCGTTGAAAGAAGCGGGCGTACCCGTCCCGAAAACGATGGAGGACTTCGCCGCGGCGGCCAAAAAACTCTCGGGCAAAAACAGCGGCGGCCAGCAGGTATGGGGATGCACGGAACCCGCGCTGGCAGGCTGGAATGTACTTCCTTATATCTGGAGCATGGGCGGCGAAATTACAAACAGCGACTATACAAAAGCCTCGGGGTATTTAAACGGGTCGAAAACAGTAAAAGCAGTCCGGATGCTTGCCGATCTATATAAAAACAAAGCGCTGACCGGCTTCAACAGCGGAGATATCCCCATGACCGACGGTTTTGGAACAGGCCGTTATGCCATGCTTCTGGAAGGGCCATGGAAAATTTCCGAACTAAAAGGGGCGTATCCCGCGTTCTCTTATGGGACGGCGGACGTACCCGCCGGAGAGGGAGGGTCCCATTCCGTTCTGGGCGGCGAGGATATCGGCATGTTTTCTTCGGCGAACAAGGAGGGCGCATGGAAATTTATGAAATTCATGACCGGTGAGTTCGCTCAGGAGGAAATGGCAAAATGCGGGCTGATTCCCGTCAACAAAGCGGCGCTGGAAAGCGCTACGGTCAAAGAAGCGTCCTTCGCGCCGTTCCTGGATGCGATTCAAAGCGCCAAAGCGCGTCCCCCGGTGGCAAAGTGGACTGAAATCGACAATCAGCTGACAACCGCCGTCACCGCCATTGTAAAGGATGGAGCGGATGCGCAAAAAACACTTGACTCGCTTGCGCCTCAAGTTGATGAATTCCTAAAATAGTATAAACCAACAACGGCAGTTTCGTCAACAGTCGGCTGAAATTGCTATCTGGAGAGTTGTGATGGGAAAGGATGGCGTCATGGAGGCAAAATCGCTGAAAAACAGGCTGCAGATCTTTTTGCTTTTACTGCCCGGAATTTTCATGTTCGCGGTGTTTACCATTTATCCGATCGGGAAACTGCTTTTCATGAGCTTTTTCCAAAGCGGCTACGGCTCCTCTCCGGCAGATGCCTTTGTCGGTTTTCAGAGCTATAAAATGGTCTTATCAGACCGGACATTCTGGGTTTCCTTTGAAAACACATTACTATACACCTTGGTTACGGTACCGGCTCAAATGGCGACGGGCCTTCTGGCGGCCGTCCTGATCAACGGACTTCCCCGCTTTCAGGTTGGCTTTCGGGTAATTTATTATCTTCCGGTTATCACTTCGTGGGTAATCGTATCCCTTGTGTTTAAATACATTTTCAACACGGAAGGGATGTTGAATTACTTTCTGTCGCAAGTGATCCGCGCGACAGAAGGAAACATCGCCTGGCTGGACAGCCGCTGGGGCGGGCTTACCGTCGCCATGCTTCTTGGAATTTGGAAGGGCGTGGGGTGGAATATGGTTGTTTTCCTGGCGGCTCTGCAAAACGTGCCGAAAGCCCTTTACGAGTCCGCGTCGATTGACGGCTGCGGCGCCGTGCATAAATTTTTCTACATTACGCTCCCAAGCATCAAAAGTACGACCCTGTTCGCGCTGGTGATGCTGACCATAGGCGGATTCAACGTCTTCACGTCCATTAAAATGATTACGGACGGCAAGCCGATGCACCAAACGGAAACCGTTTTAACATGGATGTATTACAAGGCTTTTAACGAGGGACAGTTCAGCTATGCCGCCGCTCTTTCCTTTATTGTCGCAGTTGTGCTTGTCTTCCTCGCGGTGCTGCAGTTCAGGACAATGAAAAACAGGGACGAAGGAGATTGACGCGTGCCTATGAAAAGAATCAGATACTCCGAATTATTGATGTACTTTGCTTTATCTTTGGGCGGGCTTGTCTCCGTGCTGCCGATGATCTATATGCTCAGTACGTCCCTTAAGCCCAATGGGGCGCTTTATGAATATCCGCCTCATTTCTTTCCCAGTAAAAGCAATATCACTGTCGAAAATTATATTTATATTTTCCAGCAGCAAAAATTTTATATCAATTTTATAAACAGCTTGCTCGTTTCGGTTCTGACAGTCGCGCTGGCCGCCGCCATATCGACGTCCCTTGCTTTCTGCATTGCCCGTTTTCGGTTTCCGGGGAGAAAAATGCTGTTCGGCCTGGTGATCGCAACCATGATTATTCCCGGTACGGCGCTGATTGTCCCGCAGTTTGAGCTAGCGACTTTTCTCCATATTACAAACAAATTATGGGGACTGATCCCCTTCTATGTCGCGTGGGTCATTCCGTTTTCCACCTTTATGATCAAGGGATTCATCGAGGGGATTCCGCGCGACTTCGACGAAGCCGTCTATATGGACGGCGGGAGCGTATTTACCGTTTTCAGGGTGATCGCCGTACCGCTTTCAGGTCCGGCGATCGCGTCCGTAAGCATTTTCAATTTTCTCACCGCCTGGGAAGAGTATCCCTGGGCATTGACGGTCATAAACGACAACGCGAAACGAACTCTTCCGATTGCTATTGCAGGTTTTTTTGGCGAGCATCAGTTCACGCAGTGGGGCTATGTTTTCGCCATGTCCGTTGCAAGCTTAATTCCGGTACTGATCATCTTTATCTGTTTTCAAAGATATTTTGTGAAAGGATTGCAGACCGGCGGGATCAAGGGCTAAGTCCCGCCGTCCCTGCGTGGAGTTTCAATTCGTCCTGAATTGCGTACTGGAAAGTTTCATTTCAGGCGGCATCAAGCCCGGATTCGTCCGGAGCGTTGCAGGGCCGATTGAAGCATTTTTCCCAGGAACCGCGCGCGAATCGGACGGAAAGCAGGACGCAGCGGGTGACGTTGTCACCGATCATGCAGCCCCAGACGGCCACCAGCCCGAGGCCGAGCAGCCTGACGCAAAAGACCGTCCCCCCGATCCTTACGCCCCACATGCAGAAGATGGAAAAAAACAGCGGCGCGCGGGTGTCTCCCAGACCGTTAAACACGCCCTCCATAATAATCGCCACCGCGAACATCGGCTCTGAAAGCGCGATCATGCGCAGAAGTACGGCGCCCTGGTTCACCACGTCGGCATTTCGGGTAAAAATGCGCATCACGTGGGACGGAAACAGAAAAAGGAACAGGCTCATGCCGCCCATCATGCCCACGGCGAGCGCCGTGATGGTCAGGGAGGAACGGCGCAGGGCCCTTTTGCTGCCCTCCCCCGCCGCGTTGCCCGCCAGCGTGGAGGCCGCAGTCTGCATTCCGTAGCCCGGCACATAGAACGCCTCCTCGGCGGCGAGCGCGATGGTGTGGGTGGCAAGCGCCAGCGTGCCGAGCCGGGATACCAGTCCCGTGAACAGAACCTGACCAAAACACGCGGAGACCCGTCCTCCCGCGATGGGCAAGGCCACGCGGACGCACTCCTTCATCACACCGCGGTTGATTCGCAGGCCGAAGCCGCGCGGGGTGAGCCGTTCGTCCCGGCAAAAAGCGGCAAACATCAGGATTCCCCCGCACGCCTGGGCAATCGCGGTCGCCGCCGCGGAACCCGCTACCCCAAGGCCCAGACCGGGAAACACGAGTCCGCCTGCCAGTTTTGTCGGGTGGTAGATCAAAAGCGCGTTCAGCACGATATTGATGAGATTGGCGATTACATTCACAATGAGCGGAGACCGAGTGTTCCCCACCGCGCGCAAAACCCCTCCGAACAAAATCATCGCGGCCCGCATCAGCATGGGCATACTGGTGATGAAAAAATAAAGATAAGCGTCCCTGTAAATTTCAGGCTGCACGCCGAGCCAAATCGGCAGAACAGGGCTCAGGGCCATGCCCGCAACGCCGAGCACTGCGCCCGATAGCAGCGTCAGCCACACCGACTGCGCCGCCGCGGTTCGCACTTTTTTCGGGTTGCCAGCCCCGTCCGCCTTCGCGATGCAGGAAAGCACGCCGATGGAAAGCGCGAACATCGGGCTGTTGATCAGCCACGTGCTGGTCGTTGTAAGGCCCACCGCCGCAGACGCTCCGGCACCGAGACGCCCCACCATCGCCGTGTCCACATAGGTTTCGGCCGTCTGCAGCGCCTGCTCCAGAACGGTCGGCCAAGCCAGCGTCCAAATTGAAGAAACCATCAGCCGCCCGTTCTGTCCGCCCGCGCCTAAAAAGCGCATGGAATCCCGTCCCCCTGGTTGAGGCCGCCCCCTGGGGCCGGCCTCATATTCTTGCCGCCCGAAAAACCAGCGGCGGCAGATGCTGTTCCCTTTTTGTAGATGCTTTCATTATATAAAAAGAATCTTAGAAATGCAATAGATAAGATACATTAAAAAACATCCCAAATTTTTATTGGCCCTCTTCCAAAATGAATCAGCGGCCTCCATCAGCTTGAAAAAAATCGCAGAAAAGCAGATTTTTATTCCTCGCTGTTCAAATTTCGGTTAAAAAATCCCGTACGGTTTTCGACAAGCCGTGAAATCCAACAGAACCGCACAGTTTTATCTGTATCTTCATAAATTCCATACCATTTCTTTTCTATCCACGGGGCCGCCTGTCGCTGCCAAAGCATAGCACAAGCGCAGCTGAACGCAGAAAAATGCGCCCATGCCGGCCCTTTCAGCCGAAACAAGGCGCATCCTCCGCCGCCGGCTCTCTCTTTCACCCTCCGGGGTTTAAACGGGCGCCGGCATATTGTCTCATCCGTTTTCCCCGCCAGGGCCCGCGATCCTTAAAGCGCCACGCGAAGCGGCACTTTCAGATGATTGGCCGGGAAAGAAATCTCTTCGCCGGTCAGGACCTCCACAATCCCCTGCGCTGCCGTCATGCAGCAGCGCTTTACCGCTTGCTCCGTAGTCGCCGCGGTGTGAGGCGTAGCCACCACCTGCGGCAGGTTCAGCAGCGGATGCTCCGGGCCGATCGGCTCCCCGTCGTAAACGTCCAGTCCCGCCCCAAGAATCTCGCCGCCCTGCAGCGCCGCAATCAAATCGTTTTCCACAACCACATCGCCGCGCGCCACATTGATAAACGACGCTGTCGGCTTCATCAGCCGGAAGTCCCCGGCGGCAATACTGCCGCGCGTCTGCGGGGTCGACGGCATGTGCAGGCTGACAAAGTCCGCTTCCCTGAGAACCTCCGCCTTTGTTTTCAGTTGGATCGGAGCTTTCAGCTTTTCCTGACTGAGGAAGGGATCGTACCCGATGACTTTCATTCCGAGACCATAGGCCGCTTTTTTTGCGAGCAGCTGTCCGATTCGGCCGCACCCGAGCAGTCCAAGCGTCATTCCCTGCAACTCAAAGGTATTATGAAGCGTATACCGCACATTGAAGTCGCCCCCGCGGAAGATTTCGTCCACATAACGAAATCGCCGCGCGCAGGCAAGCATTAAAAACAAGGCATGCTCCGCGACGGAATTGGAGTTTCCCGTCGGGGCGTAAACCACCTGGATTCCCCGTTTTGTGGCGTAATCCAGATCAATATTGTCCAGACCCACCCCGTGCTTTGCAATGACCCTCAGGTTTTCGGAAGCGTCGATCATGGCCGGCGTCACCTTTCCGGTGCGGCACAGAATCCCCTCCACCTGAGTCTCGCGAAGATCCCGGATAAAGTCCGCTTCGCTTTTTCCATGGCTCACCAGGACCTCAATTCCGTTTTTTCGCAGGATGTCCCGCCCGGACTGATCCATTTCTCTTAAAAACAGTACTTTCATTTTCCCAAGCTCGCTCCTTAGATAAATCATTTTCCGCGACGTTTTCCCTGATCCAAATGTATCTTTTTCAGTGGATACGTTTCCTGTTCGTGGTAAATCTTTTCCGCATCATTGATTATATGCGCGATGTATTATATAATCAAATATATATAGTTGTATACGGACTATATTATTTTGTTTATATCGAGGGAATCACGGGTCATGATGGATTACAAGTACGTTTACGAAGTTTACCGGGAACGCAGTTTTTCCCGCGCCGCCAAGAATCTGTATGTTTCTCAGCCCGCTCTGAGCGCGACGGTTAAAAAAATAGAAACCCGGCTGGGGTTTCAGATCTTTGACCGCAGCACCTCCACTCTTGAGCTGACGGAGGAGGGAAAAGCCTATGTGGATGCGGCGGAAAAAATCCTGAAGATCGAGGAAAACTTATCCTCCTATGTAAACGACATTTCCAACCTGAATGCCGGGAAGATTGTCGTCGCAGGGCCCGCGTTCTTCTCGTCGTTCATCATTCCCTCCATTGTCAACCGGTTTGCCGCGCTGCACCCCGGCGTTACGCTTGAGTTTATGGAAGCGGATTCCGTGGAGCTGTATGAAAAAGCCATGGACAATAAAATCGATCTGATCGTCGATTCCGGCATCTGCGACCCGAAGCTGTTTACATCCGCCGACCTGTTTACCGAGCAGATTCTGCTGGCCATCCCGCTGAACTATCCGATTGTGAACCGGCTGCGGGACTATGCGCTGAGCAACGAGGATATCTGTGAAAACAAACACCTTTTACCGCAGACAAAGGGCATTGACCTTACCCTGGTCCGCGATCTGCCGATTATCCTTTTGAAAAAGGACCACGATATTTACCGGAAAGCGAAAGCCCTGTGCAGCGAAAGGAATTTTTCTCCGAAATCCTCCATCCGTCTGAATCAGATGCTGACCGCCGTCAACATCGCCTCTCAGGGGCTGGGCTGCGTATTTATCTCCGATTCGCTGATCAAACACTCTCATTCCGCCGTCAACCTTGCTTTTTTCAAGATCGACACAAAAGAGGAAAATCTGTTAAAAAGGGAAGTGTTTATCGCCTATAAGAAAAACTGCCATTTGACAAGGGCAATGAAAAGCTTTCTTTCGGTTGCGTCGGATTTGTTCCGTCCCTCCGTCGGGAGCGGCGCCCGGCGGCCCGCGTGAGACGCCCCGGTTCTCCCGGCGGAAGTCCGCTTTATAATTTTACTTGTGTAAAACGTCTGAATATTGTAAAATACATACGTCGGAATAGTAAAAACGAACAGGTGATTCTTTGTATCGTGCATGTATCTTTGATTTGGACGGAACTTTGGCAAACACGCTCTACTCCATCGCCAACTTTTCGAACACGGCGCTGAAACAGTGCGGATACCCCGAAATTCCGGACGAGGATTACAGGAAAATCGTCGGCGACGGCGCCGATATGCAGATTCGGCGGATGCTTGCCGCCGTTTGTAAAGAACCTTTTACCGAGCGGGAGGCGGCGGAGCTGAAAAGGGTTTACAGCGCCCTTTACGAAAGCGACCCGGTGCATCTTGTGCGGGAATATCCCGGGATGCGGGAAACGCTGGCGGGGCTGAAAAGGGCGGGCGTCCCGGCCGCGGTGCTCACCAACAAACCCGACGCCTGGGCCAAGGCGATCATCGCCTCGCTGTTCCCGCCGGATAGCTTTGAATTTTGCTTCGGCCAGCAGCCCGGCCTTCCGCGCAAACCGTCCCCGCAGGGAGCCCTGATGATTGCGAAAAAGTTCCGGGCGGACCCGCGGGAAATCCTTTATCTTGGCGACACCAACACCGATATGAAAACAGGCACAGGCGCCGGTATGGACACGGCCGGAGTTCTCTGGGGGTTTCGCGACCGCCGTGAACTCGAAGAAAACGGCGCGTCCTATCTGCTTGAGACACCGGATGAAATTCTTCCGCTCATTTTTAGCGGCAAGGGGTGAATTATGGAACGGTTTTTCCGTTTTTTCCGGACGAATTTGCGGCTTGGCCTTCGAATCATCAAAACGGGGATCGCCGTGACATTCTGCATCGCGGTTTCCAATATTTTACATCTTAATCAACCCTTCATCGCCGTGATCGCCACAGTGATTTCCATGGGAAAATCCATTGATCTTTCCGTCAAGGCCGGTAAAAACAAAATGATCGGGGTTGTGATCGGCTCCGCCGTGGGGGCCGCGTTTGCCGCCGTCCTGCCGGGCAACGCGGGCCTGTGCGGCATCGGAGTGATTCTGTCGCTGTACCTGTGCCATTTCTTTCATCTGCAGAGCGCCGGGGTTCTGTCCAGCTTTTCCTTCGCCGCGGTCATGTTCGGCGCGGCTCGGAACGCGCCCTGGCAGTATGCGCTGTCCTGCACGGGCGCCGCGCTGCTCGGAATCGCCGTGGCGGTCCTGATCAATCTGGTCGTGATGCCGCCCAATCATGCGCTGGAAATTAAAAAAACATATTCGGAATTAAAGAAGAAAACCGCGGAAGCGATCGGCAACGCCGCGCAAAAGCAGACGGCCGGCACCAAAACCGTAACCGAAGAAATTGACCGGATCTCGCGGTCGGTAGAGCTTTATATCTCCGAAGCAAAAATTCTGCGCTGGAATGACGAAGAGGTTTTTCGCATCTCCTCCAGCATAGCGGTTTACCGGCTGATTCTGGACGAACTGAAAGCGGTTGAGGCCATTCGCCTGACGGAAAACGGCGAATCGGACGAGGAGACGCGCACGGTTTACCAGTATCATATGAAGCGAATGCGCGAGCTTTTTCAGCGCGCGCAGGAATCGGAGCAGGGGTAGCCGCCGCGGCTCCAAAAAAAGCAGCCTGAAAGCGGAAACGCTTTCAGGCTGCTTTTATAATGTCCGGATTTTTAAAACGCGACGTCCTCGCCGTAATAAGCGCAGGAAAGGACTTTGAGCATATCCTCCGCGTTTGTCGTTCTCGGGTTGGAGGAGGTGCAGGGATCCTTGACCGCGTTTTCCGCAATGGTCTGCGCATGGGCCTTGAAATCCTCTTCGCTCACGCCGTTTTCACGATAAGTGGGCTGAATGCCGAGCTTCTTATTTAACGCGCGCACAGCCTCGACCAGAGAATCCGTAAGCTGTTTGTCCGTCGAACCCGGCAGGCCGAGCATCTTCGCAATCTGGGCATAGCGCTCCATGCACGCTCTGGAATTGTACTCTATGACGAACGGCAGAAGAATCGCGTTGCAGCAGCCGTGCGGAATGTGGAACATTGCGCCGGTTTTATGCGCGATGCTGTGCGCGATGCCGAGCAGCGCGTTGGAGAAGGACATGCCGGCCAGGCACTGCGCAATGTGCATCTTGCCGCGCGCTTCTTTATCGCCGTTGTAGGAATCGAGCAGGCTGTCGAAAATATCGGAAATCGCCTTAAGCGCGAGGGCGTCCGAAAAATCGGAACGGGCCGTGGCGACGTAGGCTTCGATCGCGTGGGTCAGCGCGTCCATTCCCGTGTGGGCGGTCAGGGTTTTCGGCATGGCCTGAGGAATATCGGTATCCAGAACCGCGATGTCGGGCGTGATCTCAAAGTCCGCGAGAGGATATTTGATATTGGTGGAGTAATCCGTAATAACGGAAAACGCCGTGACTTCGGAAGCGGTGCCGCTGGTGGAGGGAATCCCCACGAAAATGGCTTTCTTTCTCAGCTTCGGCATGGTGAACGGGTCCTTGATGTCGTCAAACGTCTTGTCCGGGTATTCATAGAATACCCACATGGCTTTCGCGGCGTCCATCGGGGAGCCGCCGCCGATCGCGACGATGACATCGGGTCCGAATTCGCGCATGGCCTTCGCGCCGTCAAAAACGCGCTCAATGGATGGGTCCGGCTCCACGCCCTCATAGATTCTGGTTTCCAGTCCCGCTTCCTTCAGAACGTCCTCCAGCTTCTGCAAAAACCCGGTTTTTCTCATGGAATGTCCGCCGGTAACAATAAAGGCTTTTTTATAACCCTTCAGATTTTTCAGTTCGCCGATTGCGCCCGCTCCGAAATAAATGTCGCGCGGCAATGTGAATCTCGCCATAAAAAAATCCTCCCTTTTCGTTTGTTAATTATTAAACGATTTTTTTCGTTTCTATCTTACCATACCGATTTATCTGTTTCAAGCATTGGCAAATATTTATTTTTTTCCATGTATCAGGCGCAGAAGCTGATCCGCGTCGTCAATCGGAGAGTAGCAGCGACGGCCCGCGCACACATAAGCGCGCGGCCCGTTATTTTCCCGCCCCGCGCCGAAGTTTGCGGGGTTTGTCCGCGCGGTCAGAAACGGGAAGTAACCGCTGTGAATCGCGCCGTAAAATGGTGCAAGCTCCGTTTCGTCCCTTGCGGTCAGCGTGACATCCGTTCCTCCGCCGCGCAGATACAAAACCGCGCCGGCCGCGGTGGGACACGCCGCGGGCGCCCGGGATAATTCCAGCGGAAACGCTTCCAGAATTCTGGCCGCGCGCTTTTCCAGTTCCGGCCTGTCCGCCAGACGGGCAAGACGGACCAGCTGGAACGCGTGGACGGCGTTGGCGGACGGCATGGAGGAATCCCAGATTTCCTTGCCGCGCGCGGGGGAACGAACCGCTCCCGCCTCCGCGGAATAGAATCCTCCGTTTTCCCGGTCCTCAAACCGTTCTGCGAACACCTTCTCCAAACGCAGGGCGCTTTCAAGCCGGCAAGGCTCCCGGCCCGCTTCGTACAGCTCCAGCAGCCCCCAGAGGAAAAAGGCGTAATCCTCGGCAAAGCCGGGCGACCGGGACGGGCCCTCCCGGTAAACGGCAATCAGCGAACCGTCCCGCGCGGTCATGTTTTCCAGAACAAAATCCGCAGCGCCGCGGGCCTTTCGCAGATACGCTTCCTCTCCGAACGCGCGGGCGGCCAAAGAAAGCGCCGCGACGGCCAGCCCCGTGCGGGACGGAAGAATTTTGTCATCCAGGAACGGGGGAACGCGCCCGGAACGGCAGGCCAGCACCTTTCGTCGGCAGGCTTCGGCAAACTCCCGCCGATTTTCCGGAATTCCGCCGGACAAAAGATTCGGGATATTTTTCCCTTCAAAGTTGCCTTCTTCCGTAATTCCGAACAACCGGCTGAATTCCTTTTCGTCCGGACCGAGCGCCTGCCGGAGCTCCTCCGGTGTAAAGGTATAGTACTTTCCCTCCACACCCTCGGAGTCCGCGTCCTCCGCCGTGTAAAATCCGCCGTTTTCCGACTGCATCCGACCCGTGAGGTACGAAAGGATTTCCTCCGCCGTCCGACGGTATTCCTCTTTTCCCGTAATCTGCCAGCACTCGGTATACGCCATGCAGAGTAGGGCGTTGTCCGACAGCATTTTCTCAAAATGGGGAACCAGCCAGCGGCTGTCCGTCGAATACCGGCAGAACCCGAACCCGATCTGGTCGTAGATGCCGCCCCGGCGCATGCAGCCGAGCGTTTTCTCGCACATATTCAGAGCCTTTTCCTTTCCGGCGGCGGCATAAAAGCGCAGCAGAAACAACAGATTCTGCGGGGAGGGGAACTTCGGCGCTCCGGAAAAACCCCCGTATTTAGCGTCAAACCGCCGTTCAAGCTCCAAAAACACGCGTTCCGGCATATTTTCATCCACCGGGGCCGGGCTCTGCGCATGGGACACGGCTTCGCGCCCGATGCGTTCCGCCGCGCCGGCGATCCGGTTCCGGTCGGTTTTCCAGAGCATGGCAATCTGCCCGAGCAACGTGAGAAATCCGGACATTCCGGGGCGGTCGTGTTTTGGGAAATACGTCCCGGCAAAAAACGCCTTGCCCTCCGAATCAAGAAAGACGCTGAGCGGCCATCCGCCCGAGCCGGTCATTCTCTGGCAGACATCCATATAATAGCCGTCCACATCCGGGCGCTCCTCCCGGTCCACCTTGATGCTGATAAAATCCCGGTTCAGCGCCCCCGCGACCTCCTCATCCTCGAAGCACTCCTCGGCCATGACGTGGCACCAGTGGCAGGTTGAGTATCCTATGGATAAAAACACGGGCTTGTCTTCCCGCTTCGCTTTTTCAAAAGCCTCGTCGCCCCAGGGATACCAGTTCACCGGATTCTGGGCGTGCTGTAACAGATACGGACTTTTTTCATGAATCAGGCTGTTGGATCTCACCGCGTTCGGCATGTTGTCCGCCCTCTTTCGTTTGTTTGCATCCTATTGTTCCTCCGGCTCACGCAATTATAACCGTTCCGGTTTCACAGAATCGACATGACCGCCGGTTTACTTTTTCGGGGGATCGGATTATAATTGTTAAAATTCTCGAATGCGGGTCGTAACCAGAAAAGGGAGGAATCGGTACGAAGATCAGAAAAGCCGGGCCGGAGGATGTTGAATCCGTTTATGAACTGATCTGTTCGCTGGAAGAAAGTTATCCGCCGCGCGGCGCCTTCCGGCAGATTTATCTCGACAACCTCGGAAGCCCGGGAATTCTGTACCTCCTGTGCGAGCATCAGGGGCGGACGGCCGCGTTCGGAAGCCTGCACATCCAGTTTTTGCTGCATCACTGCGGCGCGGCGGCGGAAATTCAGGAATTGATTGTACAGCCGGACCTGCGGGGGAACGGGATCGGGGCGGCTCTTTTCTCGGCGCTGAAAGAAGAAGCGCTGCGGCGCGGCTGCGTTCTTCTGGAAGTCTGCTGCAACCGAAAGCGGGAACGCGCCCACCGGTTTTATGAAAGCTGCGGCATGCGGCGGTCGCATTTCAAATTCACCATGAATTTATAAGGGACTGTCGCAAATAGTTTCTAAATTTCGCATAAAAACGCGTCTTAATCAGGCTTGAATCGCCGGTTTAGGGCGCATTTTCTTATTTTCCGGGCCGCTGATTTGTGCAGCTTGCTATAGCAAATTCATTTCAACAGCCCCATCATTTTTCCGCCGGTCTCTTCAGAATTCGTCCAAACCTCCGACCTGTTCCAACCCGGCGCACGCGCCCCGGTCCTCCAGCAGGACCTTTTTCCCTTCGGTCAGGCGAACCGCCGAGTCACAGCAGGGATACTCCCGGATCGCGCGGGACATATCCCCCAGCAGCGGCGCCTTCAGTTCCCGGCTCGCTCCGGCGCGGACCCGTATTTCCAGGCGGCGTTCTCCCTGCCGGGCGGAAATACAAACGATGTTTCCCTTTCTTTGCACCCGCTCCAACCCCGCCGCCGAAATAAGTTGCGAGCCGGTACTCCCTGCCGCCGGCCCTGCACACGCCGAGCAGCCCGTTGAATGCCCACGGACCGATCGGCACCCGCGCGGCGGCGAGCATGACTCCGTCCCCGGGGCGGGAGAAGCAGTTCGACTGGTACCAGACCCACGCCCTGGGAAAAGACTTTCCCGCGTCCCGCTCCAGGTAACCCGTTCCCCCCGTCAGGTCCAGCGTCTCGCCGTTGACGTTCAGCTCCCCTTTGAGCGAATGGCTCATGCTGACGACGTCGTGACTGCACTCCAAAAACCAAAGATAGGAGAAGGGTCCCATCACGGTGGGGCAGTATAAGCTTTTGAGGATCGGCTGAAATGCGGAGTACGCAATTTCGCCCGAAATCCGCATCCCGTCCTGAAGGATGGAAACCGCCGCTCCGGCTTCACCGAATACGCTGTCCCCGACCCGGACGCGAAGCGGGTGCCGTTCGACGCGGAAGGACTCTGCCGGATAACGGAAAAAGCGGGACCATTCCGGAGAAATCACTTGGAGAAAGGCCGTTTGTCTCCCGTCCGGAGCGGCGGAAAGGCCGGGAATAAAGGAGTAGACCATCCCCCCCGCGCTGTGCTTGAAATACCAACCTTCGAACCGACGCGCGCCCTTATCCGTCAGTCCGGCCCCCTCTTATCCAACGGGAGGAACGCGGGATTTTCCAGAATGTTTCCGTCCGCGTCGAATCTGGAACCGTGGCAGGGGCAGTCCCAGGTTTTCTCCTCCGGGTTCCATTTCAAAGGGCACCGCATGTGTGTGCATACGGTTTTGACCCCGTGCAGACCGCCGTCCGTGTCGCGGTAGGCTCCGATCTTTGCGCCCTCAAACTCCACAATACCGCCCTCGTCGTTTTTCAGCTGCGCCACGCCGCCTTTGGGGATTTCCGTATATCCGTGAAAAAAATTCGCGGCGGTGTCGGCCGCCTCCTGAAAAAATTTGCCCGCCTGCAGGCGAAAGTCCGACCTTCCCGGAGAGAAAACATCCGCCACCTCGCTCTTGCCGGATAGAATCAGATCCGAGAGGATGCCGGCCGCGGCCATGCTGCCCGTCATTCCCCATTTGTTGAAGCCCGTCGCCAGATAAACCCGGTCGCCGAACTGCCGGTACCGGCCGATGATCGGAATATGGTCGTTTGTCATGCAGTCCTGCGCCGACCAGCGGGATTCGACCGAACAGCCGGGATAGAGCTTCTGCGCCTCTTCCTCCAGCTTTCCGTAGTGGGACACGTCCGTCTCATGTCCCGTTTTATGCGAACCCCAGCCCAAAAGCAGAACCGGTTCCCCGTCGACGCGGGCGCTGCGGAACGACAGCCCCGCTTCCTCACAGTCGAGATACATGCCGGAAAGCTCGGGCGCGCCCTTCAAGGCGGCAAGATAAGAGCGATTCTGCACAATCCGCGCAAAATAGAACCCGCGCAGGTTGGTAAACGGGTAATGGGAACAGATGAGAACGTTTTTGCCGTAGACGCGGCCCGCTCCGGTCAGAACCATGTTGTCGTCCAGAGCGACGGCCGGGGTGTTTTCATAAATTTTCACGCCGCGTTCCCG
Source organism: Caproicibacter fermentans (assembly GCF_014303955.1). Lineage (NCBI taxonomy): Bacteria > Bacillati > Bacillota > Clostridia > Eubacteriales > Acutalibacteraceae > Caproicibacter > Caproicibacter fermentans. The sequence goes on from NZ_CP060286.1 coordinate 2,062,971, forward strand.
CAGAATCTCCGCTAGGCGGCAGGCAAATTTCATCGGATGAAACCTTGCCTGCCCGGAAAAACGAACCGCCCCCTGCACCGGGAACGGCAGCTCGCCGCATTTGTCCGTAAACGACGCGTCGATGGAAAGCCTCCTCGCCGTTTCCGCCTCTTCCCTCACCCGCTGCGCGCCCTCCGGCGTACAGGAAAAAACATACGCGTCGCAGGGGACAAAATCGCAGTCGATCTTTTCCGTCTGAACAATCTGAGCAAAGCGGGAAACCGCCTCTTCATTTGCCTTGGCGTACTGCCAGGCGGCTTTGGTTCCCATTCCCTTTTCCAAAGAGCTGTAGATTAATCCGTGCTGAGAGGTGATCTTCGCCGTGGTCCGCGCGGTCGTTCCGTGCAGGACCCTGCCCGCCTCCAGAATCACGATATCCCGCACTCCCCTGCGCTGCAGCTCATACGCGCACAAAAGGCCGCAGAGTCCTCCCCCCACAATGACCGCGTCGGCGTTGCAGTCGCCCGAAAGCTTTGGGAATTCCGGCGGCGCGACCGTCTGCCAGCAGGATTGGAACCGGTTCTCCTCCATTGTTTCGATCACATCCTTTTTTCCCTATTTTTACCGGTTTTCAGGAAATCATTCAGAACCCAAAAGAGAACAGGGGGCCTTTTCCGCCGCGCTGTGCTTTCGCAAAAGTCTTCTAAACGATTCCCGCCGCTTCCGCCCAGCCGGAAACCGGGTGGTTCGGATATGGAGGGAATCGAATATCGTTATGAAAGATAAACGGTAAAATCGCAATCGATCCATCGTCTGAACGAGTCGATAATGCCCAGTTTTTCCGGACTCATTTTACCATATTTAGCAAAAACACTGAATTCGGCGCAAAAGATTGACTAACGGTCATTTTTGATCTATACTATCTGCACAAACTCAAAATGACCATTAGTCATTTTTAAAAGGCGGTATCAAATGGCAGGAAAACTGTTGGAAAACAAAAAAATCAAAATGAGCCGGCTGTATGACGCCGCCTATGAGCTGTTTACCTTAAAAGGCGTGCACGCCACCGTGGTGGATGAAATCGTACGGCACGCCGGAGTGGCCAAAGGGACGTTTTACCTTTACTGCAGGGACAAATACGATTTGGTCAACAAAGTGATTCTGAGGAAGACCTCCGCGCTGCTGGAAGAAACCATGCGGGCTCTGACGAAAAAGAAGGAAGAGCAGCCGATGAGCTTTCAGCAGAGCGTCGTATTTTTTGTCGACTCCCTGATCCAAACATTTCGCGACGACACCCGGTTTCTGGAGCTTGTTTTCAAAAACCTTTCCCCTACGCTGTTTGAACGGCTGTTCGGGTGCACCGAGCTGGAAGACGTTCGGAAAGAATTTGTTGAAAACTTCATGCTCCGCGGCGGCACCAGCGAGGCGGCCGGGCAGCGCCTGTATCTGATCGTATGCATGGTAGGCGCCGTCTGCTACAGCTCCCTCATTATGAAAATGCCGTACGGCTTTGACGAGGTTCGCCCGGAACTGTACCGTTCCATCGAACAGATTCTCGTCTGAGGCGTAACCTTTCGCCGCGGCCGGAATACACTCAAACAAAAAAGCATTAACAGGAAACGGAGAGATGCCGATTGCTTTCCAGATTTGCAAAAATTCTCACCAGACACCCCACTATCGTAACCGGAATTGCGATTTTACTTCTGATCCCCTGCGCTCTCGGATTTATCAAAACAAAAGTCAATTACGACATTCTGTCGTACCTGCCGAAAAATCTGGATTCCGTAAAGGGCGAAGATGTTCTGGAGGATACGTTCCACGACGCAGCGACCTCCATGCTGGTCATTGACGGGATGTCAAGCAAGGATATTTCGGACCTAAAAGAGAAAATCAAAGAAGTACCGGGAGTCAATAACTGCGTCTGGGTTGACGATGTGGCGGATCTGAGCGTTCCGGAGGAAATGCTTCCGGACACCGTAAAAGATTTGTTTTACAGCGACAGCGCCGACTCCACCATGATGCTGATTACCTATAACGGTTCCACTTCATCGGAAGAGACCTTCGACGCCATCGGGAAAATCAAAAGTCTCTTGAATAAGCAGTGCTTTCTAAGCGGTTTTTCGGCGATGCAGCGCGATATGAAAAATCTGCTGGAAGGCGAAATGCCCTACTACGTGCTGCTGGCCGGCGGGCTGTGCCTGGTTGCCATGACGTTTTGTCTGGAATCCTGGCTTTTGCCGATTGTTTTCCTTCTGGGCATCGGTTTTGCCATTCTGTACAACATGGGAACCAACATTTTCCTTGGCGAGATTTCCTACATTACCAGGGCAATCGCCGCAATCTTGCAGCTGGGCGTCACGATGGACTACTCCATCTTCCTCATCAACCGCTATGATGAGGAAAAGCCGAAATTCGAAGACCGGCGCGACGCGATGGCAAGCGCGATTCAAAGCACCTTCCTCTCTCTCGCGGGCAGCTCCCTGACGACGGTCGCCGGGTTTCTGGCCCTGTGCTTCATGAGCCTCGCCCTCGGCAAGGACATCGGTATCGTCATGATGAAGGGCGTCGTGCTCGGCGTGTTCTGCACGGTCACCGTCCTTCCTTCCCTGATTCTTCTGTTTGACAAGCCGATTCACAAATATACGCATCGCATCCTGATCCCGCCGTTCGACAGGGGCTCGAATTTCATTCTCCGGCACCGTGTCATTTTTGTCGCGGCCGCGCTGCTGCTGATCGGACCGACCTTTTACATGCAGTCGCATACGCAGGTCTATTACAACATTGACAAAACGCTGCCCGCAACCACCGATTCCGTGGTTGCGACCGATAAGCTGAAACAGGATTTCAACATGGCGACCACGCATTTCATTATTCTGGACGACAACCTGCCGTCTTATCAGACAAAAGACATGATTGACGAGATTAAAAAGCTGAACGGCATCGAAACCGTCCTTTCTTACGACGATCTGGTCGGCCCGGCCGTACCGTCCGACTTTATTCCGGACAGCGTCAAGGAAATATGCAAAAAAGACGGCCGGCAGATCGTCATGGTGAACTCCCAGTACCAGGCCGCTGAAAACGAGGAAAACGAACAGATCGCTCAAATTACCAAGATTACCAAAAAATACGACCCGACTTCCCAGGTGACCGGTGAAGGCGCCCTGACAAAGGATCTGGTTGAAATTGCCAACCATGATTTCACCGTGACCAGCTATATTTCCATTATCCTGATGCTGATTATCGTGGCCGCGGTGTTCCGCTCCATCGCCGTACCCATAATTCTTGTCGCCGTCATAGAGCTGGCAATTTTCCTGAATCTAAGCATCCCGTACTTAACCGGAAACGTCATTTCCTTTATTTCCCCCATCGTCATCAACTGCGTGCAGCTCGGTGCCACCGTCGACTACTCCATTCTGATGACCACAAGGTTTCAGGAAGAACTGAAATCCGGAAAGAACCGCCTTGACGCGATCAAAATCGCAAGCTCCTCCTCGTTCCGTTCCATCATTACGAGCGCGCTGGTTTTCTTTTGCGCCACTACCGGCGTTTCGATAATTTCCAAAATGGGAATCATTCAGAATATCTGCGCGATGCTGGCGCGCGGCGCCATTATCAGCGCGGCTGTCATTATTCTGGTTCTTCCGGCGGTGCTGTACGTAACCGAGCCGGTTATTGAAAAACTCAGCTACCATTTCCATACAAAATGACAATCCTTTTGTGCGAAGGAGGTTTTTACAATGAAAAAACAAATTTACTCCCGCGCCGGACGGGTCGGCTGCCTGCTTCTCGCCCTGATCTGCTCGGTATCGCTGCCGACGGCCGCCGCGGCAAGCGGGGAGTCCACCAAAAAAGACGAGACTGTTTACGTCAACCTGAGCGCGGCCGGAAGCGTGCAGAGCACCACGGTTTCCGACTGGCTGCACTCCGATTCCGGCAACGTCCGGATTGCGGACCGGTCCAATCTGACCGATATCAAAAACGTCAAATCGTCGGACCAGCCGCTGAAAACCGGGGATAACCTGACCTGGGTGCTCAACGGCGGCGACAGCGGCGCCGACGTTTATTATCAGGGAAAGACAACCTCTGCGACCCCGTTAAAGGTGACTGTCTCCTACGAACTGAACGGCAAATCCGTCACGCCGGAACAGATTGCCGGAAAATCCGGAAAGGTGAAAATCACCGTGAATCTGGAAAACACGGACGCGCACACGGTTCAGGTGGACGGCAAAGACGTCGTCATGTATACTCCCATGACGGCGATTGTGGCGGCCACGCTGCCTTCCGACACCTTCAATAACGTTGCGGTCAACAAAGGCAAGGTGATTTCCGACGGGAACAACCAGTTTGTCACGTTTCTTTCCATGCCTGGCCTTTCGGAAAGTCTCGACCTGAAAAACTGCGGGGTGGAGGGGCTCGACACCATCGATATTCCGGAGGATCTTGTCATCACGGCGGACGCGAAGGATTTTACCCTTAGCTCAATCGCCATCGCGGCGACGCCGGAGCTGCCGGACCAAGACGAGCTCGGCGACGAAACCAGTCTGGATGATCTCAAGGACGATCTCGACAAGCTGAGCAGCATGCAGGACAATATTGAAAAAGCAGACCCGAATAAAGACATCCGCTCGCTCTTCACCAATCCCGACCGCACCGCAGCCGCCCGGCTGATCGTGGACGACGTATTCCATTTTTACGATCTTGACACGGCCGCGCTCGACGTCATGCCGAAATATGTGACGGATCAGAACATCAGCCTTTACGACCGCGTGACATCGGATATTGATAAAGCGGATCTGAAATATATTATGGATAATCAGATTATCCGCGGACTGAACGACCGCCTGACCGACGAGAACGTAAAAAAGGCAAAAGTCCTGCTTAAGGATTACGACGATATTGAAACCTTCCAGATTGGAAAGCTGAACCGCGTGATTCAGGTTTTGAATCATTATGACTCGGATTACGACCATCTGGACGACATTCTGAAGGACGCGAAGCATATCATGCACCGTTTGGACAGCGACAATGTTGACACGCTTTCCGCCCTGACCCGGTCCGACGTTCAGGATTCTCTTTCTGATACCCTGAAAAGCATGAGCTCGCTCTCCTCTTCCGGCCTGCTCTCTTCCTCCATTAAGCTGCAGGCCCAGGATGTGGAGAAGATCATCGAGGTTCTGCTGGCGAATCATCCGGAGCTTATCGAGGAAGCCGTCAACCAGAAGCTCGTCGCCATGGAGGATCAAAACGGTTATATTCCGGTTTCCGACTTGCTCGAGATGCTGCAGAAATCCGGCCTTTCATCCAGCCAGATCAGCGGCATCACACAGGCGATGACTGCGGCGGTTCTCAGCGACGCCTCTTCCAAGGCGGTCATTCCGCTTAAGAGCGTTCAGTCCATTCTGGGCCCCGTGCTGAGCACTTTGCCTCCCGCGCAGCAAGCAGCGGTCCTGCAGAAGCTGACGAAGATCACCGACAGCAACAAGAATATCGAGGTGCAGTCCCTGCTTCCGCTGGCAAAGCAGCTCGGCGTCCCGATTGAACAGACGACCGGGGCTGCCGCCGCCGTCCTTCTGCCGGAAAAAGAAGCACAGCGTCAGACCCTCTCCCTGCTGCAGGACGACAAGATTAAAAATGCCTTGCTCTCGGGCATGATGGATAAATCCAACATTTCCGGCTTGACGGATTCGCTCAACGGGCTGCTCGGCAGCTCGGCACGGCTCAGCACCAGCCTGACAAACGCGCTCGGCAGTAACTATGCTGCACAGCTGACCAGCTCACTTTCCGACATGAGAGGACTAAAGAGGAATATCGATGACCTGAAGGATGACGTCGACGATCTGGAGGACAGCGATCGATCAGGTAAATTGTCAGACGATTTTGAGGACGCCGAAGACCTCCTTCTGAACAAAGACGATATGGACTATCTGATTACCTGGGCCAGCAAGCTCAAAAGTATGAAGACCGATATGGACGACAATACGGACAATATCTCTATTCTGCGCGACCTGATCAACCTGAACGACGACCCGAAAATCAAGAATTTCCGAGGCATGGTCCCCTCTCTCCTGAAAGATTACGACGATTCAGAGCCGATTCTTGACTCGATCAAAGCCGAGCTGGATGATCCGGCCGTCAACGCAAGCCTGCACAAAATGCCGCAAACCACTCAGGTTTTAACCAAAATGGAAGACGACATCCGCAGCAACAGAAATATTATGGAAATTTTCCGCCTGACCACCCAGCCGAATACGGTATCGCTCTTTCAGGATACTTTCAATCATCTGGACGAATTCACGCAAAAGGGCACGGCGGATCACATGCGTACCCTGATGGATAAGAAAGACGCTTATACCGGTCTTTCCGACCAGTACAAAATCTTTACCGAAGTTGCCGACGGAGCGGAAACCAGTGTAAAGTTTGTTTATAAGACCGCCGAAATCAAAGAGCCGGAGCCCGTGAAAACCGCAGCGGTTCAGCCCGCTGAAAATTCCGGCAAATCTGATTCCGGGTCCGGGCTTTGGGGATGGATCCGCTCCGCCTGGAACAGTGCGGCAAACACAATCAGCCATCTGTTATAACCATTCTTTTTTAACGATCAAATCCGCCGAAAAATTCGGCGGATTTTTTTATTGTAGTGCGAAAACTCCCGGCGATGCCGGGAGTTCAAAAAAGCTTTAGCGGTGAGTAAAAACGCAAGCTAAACTTTACCCACAATCCTTCCGTTTCGGTGTCAAAGCAAAAATAGGCAGCTTCCATGAAACGAGAAGGGCTTTGGCAGGGAGGGGGCGCAGCCCCCTCCCGTATCGGTCCCCTTCCGCACCAAATGTGCTTTCGATTTTCGTTTTGTCTTGTTTGCGGGAGGAGGCAGGGGGTGAGAAGTTTCGTTGCAAGCGTAAGAAAACTCCGAGCGCCTTGGAGGCGCTGCCAGTAAAACAGGGCTTTGCCCGCATAGGGAAGACCCCCCGGCTGTGCCGGGGGGTGACTATTTTCAGACAGGTGAATTCTTGCGGACAAAGTTGTACTATATTTGTTAACAAATAATCGAAAACTTATATTGACAATTTAAAAAAGCAGATGTATATTATGAATATATTATTGATGTTTTTAGTTAAAAATATAGATAAAAATCAGCATTACTTCCGACAGCATCGTTTTTAAAGCGGTTTAAGCCGTTTTTGTATTTACAATTCGGCTTTCTGATTTTAATTTAAGGAGAGAGTGTAAATGAACCGTGTATTGAAAAGCATCGTCGGAGCAACGCTCAGCCTGTGCGTGCTGGTTTCTGCGGCCGCCTGCACAAGCGCACCGACCAACACAGCCCCCGCAAACGCAGGCACAGACAGCCAGGCGGCCTCCTCGTCGGCAGCGCCCTCAGCCAAAGGCAAAAAAGTTGGCGTGGCCATGCCGACCAAATCCTCCGAACGCTGGATCAGAGACGGAAACAACATGAAGGACCAGCTGGAAAAGCTGGGCTACGCCGTAGACCTGCAGTATGCGGAAGACGACGTCCAGGCGCAGGTTTCCCAGATTGAAAACATGATTACCAGCGGGGCGAACTGCCTCGTCGTCGCCTCCATCGACTCCAGTGCGCTGGTCAACGTTCTGGAGGAGGCCAAAAAGAACAGCATTCCCGTCATCGCCTACGACCGTCTTCTGATGGACACCGATGCGGTCTCTTATTACGCAACCTTTGACAACAAGGGCGTCGGCACTCTGATCGGCAAATACATAGAGGAAAAAGCGGGGCTCAAGGATGGAAAGGGGCCGTACAACATCGAGCTGTTCGCAGGCTCCCCGGACGACAACAACGCGCATTTCCTGAATACCGGCGCAATGGAGGTCCTTCAGCCGTATATCGACGACGGCAAGCTGAAAGTGGTTTCCGGCCAGACGGACTTCGATAAGATCTGCATCCTGCGCTGGAGCCAGGAAACGGCTCAGAAAAGGATGGAAGACCTGCTTTCCGGCTACTACAGCACCGGGAAGGACGTCGACATCGTACTGAGCCCGTTCGACGGCATTTCCTACGGCATCGCTGCCGCCCTGGAGGGCGCAGGTTACAAGGTCGGCGAAAAGTGGCCGATGATCACCGGGCAGGACGCCGAAACCATGGCGGTCAAGAACATTCAATCCGGCAAGCAGTCCATGACGGTCTTCAAGGATACCCGCGTGCTCGCCGCCAAATGCGTCACGATGGTCCAGGCCGTCCTGGAAGGCAAGGAACCTGAAATCAACGACAAGACTTCTTACAACAACGGCAAGCTGGTCGTCCCGTCCTACCTGTGCAACCCCGTGGCTATCGACAAGGATAATATTCAGAAAGAACTGATCGACTCCGGTTATTACAAGCAGTCGGACATTTCCTGATCCGATAACCACATCGTTTTGGGCGACAGCCGGAACGCTGCCGCCCAAATCTTCCATTCGATCACGGGGAAAGAGGGATTGAAACGTCATGTCCGACATTATCTTGGAAATGAAAAACATCACGAAGGAATTTTCCGGCGTAAAGGCTCTCGACGACGTCAACCTTTCCGTGGAGCGCGGCGAGGTCCACGCCCTGTGCGGGGAAAACGGCGCGGGAAAGTCGACGCTGATGAATATTCTTTCCGGTATCTATCCCTACGGGGAGTATACCGGAGATATTCTGTACAACGGAACGGAGTGCAGGTTCCGCGATATCCGGGAAAGCGAACGCCGCGGGATCGTGATCATTCATCAGGAGCTTGCGCTGAGTCCGTACCTCTCCGTTGCGGAAAATGTGTTTCTTGGCAACGAGATCACCTCCGCCAAAGGCGTCATCGACTGGCACAAGACGCACCAGCGCGCCGCCGAAATTCTGGAGTGCGTCGGTTTAGCGGAGGAAAATATCAGCATTCCGGTCAGCAAGCTCAGCATCGGCAGGCAGCAACTGGTAGAAATTGCAAAAGCGCTGGCGAAAAAAGTAGAACTCCTGATTCTGGACGAGCCGACCGCCTCTTTAAACGATGAAGACAGCCAAAAGCTCCTCCATATCATTCTGAGCCTGAAAGATCAGGGAATTACCTGCATTATGATTTCCCACAAGCTGAACGAGCTCAGCTCCGTCGCGGACAGCATCACCGTGATCCGGGACGGAAAGACCATAGAAACGCTGAAAAAAGGCATCGATGAAATCTCCGAAGACCGCATCATCAAGGGCATGGTCGGCCGCGAGCTGACAAACCGTTACCCTCCGCGGGAAAGAAAGATCGGCGGCGTCGCGTTCGAGGTCAAAAACTGGAGCGTCCGCCATCCGGACGACCCGGAAAGGGCGGTCATCAACAACGTGTCGTTTCATGTCAACGCGGGGGAGGTGGTCGGGTTCGCGGGGCTGATGGGCGCCGGGCGCACGGAGCTTGCTATGAGCATTTTCGGCAGGGCATACGGATGCAATATTTCCGGCAGCCTGAAAAAGGACGGAAAGGAGCTGCGCCTGCGCTGCGTGAAAGACGCCATCCGCAACGGGATTGCCTACGCGTCGGAGGACCGCAAGGGATACGGACTGGTGCTGATCAACGACATCCGCTGGAACATGACACTCGCGAGCCTGCCGTTCCGTTTTTCCAGAAAAAGCGTAATCAATAAAAACGATGAAATCGTCGCCTCGGAGGAGTTCCGGAAAAAGCTGAATATCAAAGCGAATTCGGTCCAGCAGACCGTCGGGGCCCTTTCGGGAGGCAACCAGCAGAAAGTCGTGCTTTCCAAGTGGATTATGACAGGCCCCGATCTTCTGATTCTTGACGAACCGACCCGCGGGATCGACGTAGGGGCAAAATATGAAATTTACGAGATCATCAATGAACTTGCAAAACAGGGAAAGGCCGTGATCTTCATCTCCTCCGAGATGCCGGAGCTTCTCGGCGTCTGCGACCGGATCTACGTGCTGAACCAGGGGGAAATCGCCGGCGAACTAAGCCGGGAGGAGTTTTCGCAGGAAACGATCATGAAGATGATTCTGGCCCATGCAAGAAAGGAGAGACCGGCAATATGAGCGAAAAATCCGCCGCCAGGAAAAAGGCGGGCTCAATCAACGCGAAGCAATACGGAATGCTGATTGCCCTAATTGTCATTTACCTGATTTTCACGCTGCTTTCAGGCGGGAAAAACGCAAGCCCGATGAATATTAACAACCTGTTCATGCAGAACAGTTACGTCGTGATTCTCGCGGTCGGCATGCTGCTCTGCGTACTGACCGGAAACGTCGACCTTTCCGTCGGCTCCGTGGTCGCCTTCACAGGGGCAATCTGCGCCATCTTTGTGCTCGACCTGGGGATGTCCATCCCGCTCGCGTTCCTTCTGGTGCTACTGTCCGGGGTGCTGATCGGCATGTGGCAGGGCGTGTTTATCGCCTACCTCCGGGTTCCGCCCTTCGTGGTCACGCTGGCGAACATGCTCATCTTCCGCGGACTGACCCTCGTCGTGCTGAACGGGCAGACCAAAGGGCCGCTGCCCGCCGGTTATGTGACCATCGGCGCCGGCTATCTGCCGGAGATCAACACCTATTTTCTCGGCAGAACAAAAGTTGAGATGCTGTCCGTTCTCGCGGGTCTCGCGGGTTCGCTGCTCGCGATTTTCATGGAGGTCCGTTCCCAGCGAAAAAAGAGCTCCTACGGCTTTGCGGTCCCGCCTCTTTGGCAGACCGCCGCAAAGCTGGCGATCATTATCGTCATTATCAACTTCTTTACGGTTAAGCTCGCCCTGTACAACGGCCTTCCGGTCGTTCTGGCCATTATGCTGCTTCTGATCGTGATTTACACGTTCCTTACGGACAACACCGTGCCTGGGCGGCAGATCTACGCGGTCGGCGGCAACGCAAACGCCGCAAGGCTTTCCGGAATCAAAACGCAGCGCGTCATGTTCTGGATTTACACCAGCATGGGACTGATGAGCGCGCTGGCCGGCATCGTGCTTTCCGCCCGGAACGCTTCGGCAACGCCGAAAGCCGGCGACGGCTTCGAGCTCGACGCCATCGCCGCCTGCTACATCGGCGGCGCGGCCGCTCTGGGCGGAAGCGGAACCATTATGGGAGCCGTCGTCGGCGCTTTGATCATGGGCGTTCTAAACAACGGCATGTCCCTGATCGGCTGGTCCGTCGACGTTCAGAAAGTAGTCAAGGGGCTTGTCCTTCTCGGAGCCGTAACGGTCGACCTTCTTTCAAAAAAGAAAAACGCGTAAGCTCCAGCGGTTTCCCCGCCGTCTGAAAGTCCTACTTGTATTGACAATTAGAGAGCGATGAAGTATGATGATTTTTGACTTTTAGGAGGCGGAAACATGTCCGATATTCCAAAATACATGACTCTGGTAAACTGGATCCGGCAGAAGATAGAAACAAAAGAATTAAAATACGGGGATAAGCTCTACTCTGAAAATGAGCTGAGCAGCATGTTTGAAATCAGCAGGCAGACGATCCGCCAGGCCATTAAGCTTCTGGAGCAGGAAAAGCTGCTGGAAAGCAGACAGGGAAGCGGAACCTACGTCGTGTTCGACCCTTCCGCAAGAAAGCCAAATATGACGATCGGCGTTGTAACCACCTATGTGGGCAGCTACATCTTCCCCAACATCATCAAGGGAATTGAAAAAGTCCTGACCGAAAACGGTTATTCCATGCAGTTGGCCTTTACCCACAACAAAGTGGAAAACGAGCGCAGCGTGATCTCCTCCATGCTGGGAAAGGGTGTCGACGGCATGATTGTGGAACCGACCAAAAGCGGCCTGCCGAATCCGAATCTGGAGCTTTATCGAAAAATAAACGAAGACAAAATCCCAATGATTTTCATCAACAGTTTTTACCCGGCCCTAGATCTTCCGCACGTGTCGCTGAACGACTACAATGCCGGATTTCTGGCGGCCGACTGCCTGATCCGGAAGGGACACCGGCGGATCGCCGGAATTTTCAAACTGGATGATTACCAGGGCCACCGGCGTTACGCGGGCTACGTCGACGCGCTGATCCGGTCGGGCCTGGGCCTGCGGGATGAGAACGTTCTGTGGTACAGCACGGAGGATTTCTCTTCCCTTTCCGGCGACGCGAAACGGATCCTGTCGCGGATCGATGGCTGCACCTCCGTCGTCTGCTACAACGATCAGATTGCGATCAGTCTGGTCAGTCTGCTGAAAAGTAGGGGGGTCGGCATCCCGGGCGACGTGTCCCTCATCGGGGTGGATAATTCCGATCTCGCCACTCTGTGCGAGGTCCCGCTCACCAGCGTTTCTCATCCGAAGGAACTGCTGGGCGAGACGGCGGCGCGCAACCTTCTTCACCTGATTTCGGACCCACGTTTTTCCGCGACGGTCGAATTTGAGCCTGAGCTGATGGAGCGCTCCTCGGTAAAGCAGCTCTGACGGATTCCCTTCCGGCCCGGAGCGTTGGCCGGGTGGAATGATCGCACAAGTTGTCTGTATAACTTAAAAGTTAAGAAACTATGTCATCGGAGTGGACTTCGGCTCTTTTGTCGGGACGGCCGCTGCTGGCGGACGCGAAAACGGAAGAGGAGATCGCCGCCTCCGTTTTCGCCTATCCTCCGGGGTCATGGTCCGGTCACTGCCCTGTGGGACAGAGCTGGGCCCTTCAGAACCCGCGGGAGTACCTGGACGTTCTGAGCCGCATCGTAAACGATGCGTTCGCCCGGGCGGGAGTGTCCGCCCGGGCCCCTGCACGCGGGGAATTGCGGCACGCCCGCGCTTCAATTATCCCGGTCCCGGGCAGGCGGTCTCGCAGCCTTTCCTGAAGTGCCGTTTCAGCTCACAATCACCGTCACGCTGGCACAACTGTTGGAAAGGGGGTCAATCGCGTAAACCGTCGCCGTGCCCGAAGCAACCGCGTGGATTTTACCGGAATCCCGGTCCACGGCGGCAACGGAGTCGGACGAGGAAATCCACAGCAGCGTGGAGGCGTTGACGGACGCGCCGTTCAGGGTGATTCCGCTCATTGTATTGTCTGAGCCGACGTTCAGGCTGACAGTCTGCTGAGGGAACACCAGCCCGACCTGATTGACAGAGATCGTCTTCGCCACACCGGAAGTACCCGAAACGGCGACCGGCATCACGGCGGAAACCCAGTTGCCGTTCACCGATTTTTTATACCAGAAGCTGACCGTGGTAGACCCGGCGCTCACCGCCGTGACGACCACATGGTTTTTGCTGTCGATCGAAGCGCAGGCGACGGTGTCGTCCGCCACGCTCAGATGCAGAACCCCGAAATAGCTGTCGGAAATATAGCTGGTGTTTGCCGCCAGCGTCACATTTGAAAGATTCACAGTGGAAACCGCGCTTTCCGTCGTTGTAGCGAAAGCAGTGGTCACAGCCCATGTCGCAATTACAAAAGTGACGATCAGTACCGCGGCTGTCATCGGGATGATTTTTTTCAGGGCTCCGGTTCGCGCCAGATTCATCTTAAGCACTCCTCTCTGTTTTTCGGTCTTATGCCAGCGCGACATCCGCCTCGTCGCCTTCAAAAAGCTCGCCGTCAATAATCTTGACAATTCGCTTGGCGCTTTTGGCGACATGCAGGTCGTGCGTGATCATGACGATCGTATTGCCCATTTCGTTCAGCTGCTGAAACAGCCTGAGCACCTCTTCTCCCGTCGAACGGTCCAGCGCGCCGGTCGGTTCGTCGGCAAGCAGAAGCTTTGGGGAACCGACCAGCGCGCGCGCAATGGCGGTGCGCTGCTGCTGCCCGCCGGACAGCTCGTTCGGTTTGTGGTCGGCGCGTTCCTTCATGCCGAGCAATTCCAGCTTCTCCATCGAAAGGCTTTCCGCCTCCTTTCGGGACATTCCGCGGATCAGAAGCGGAATCATCGTGTTCTGAAGAACGGTGTACTTCTGAATCAGATGATATTTCTGAAAAATAAACCCGATCTGCTGGTTTCGAAGAATCGTAAGCTGTGCGTCATTCATTTTGTTTACAAACGATTCCGTCAGCCAATATTCTCCCTCCTGAAACCGGTCCATACATCCGATGATATTCATCAGCGTGCTTTTTCCGGAGCCGGAAGGCCCTAAAATCGCAAGATACTCGCCTTCCAGAACCTCCAGAGAGATCCCTTTGAGGACTTCCAGCCGGTTTTCACCCTGATTGTAAAACTTTCTGATCTTCTGCATTTGAATGACCTGTTCCAAAGCCGTCCCTCCTTTTCAGGCCGATTCCGACAGAACCGCAACCTTTACAATTCCCTGCGTTCCGTCGCTGAGCGTTTTTTCCGTAATCTGCAGGATCATTCCTTTCGTAATGCTGGAAAAATCCCGCGTCCTTTGGGTCGTCATCGCGGTCCCCGCGCCCTGAGCAGACCCGGACTTGCCGCCCGGCGTTGAGTCGGACCGACCGGGGAGTTCCCCTCCCCCGGTCGGTGCGCCTCCCTTTGCTTCGCTCTGGGAATTCCCCGTGCCGCCGCTCGATGCCCCGCTTTTTGTTCCTCCCATGGTAAGGGACAGGCCGACCGGAATCAGCACGGTCTGCGTTTCACCGGTCAAAGTGATCAGGCCCGAAGACGTTCCTTCCGCTTTCGATGAAGCCGACGAAGAAGAGGAGGGCTCCGCGGACGAAGGCGCGGAGCTTGATGAGCTTTCCCGGCTCGACGCGGAACTGCCGCTCCTCTTTCTTTCTCCCGAACCGGACGACCCGGACCGCGCCGAACCGCTTTTCTCTCCGGAGCCGCTGAGGGTGCCGATCGCAAGCGTCACCTGGTTCCCGACAACCGACGTCACTTTACCGACGATCTGAGTCTGTGAAGAGCTGTCCTTGGACATTTTTCCAGTCTCAACGCTGTCGGCGCCGCCCGCCTTGGAACAGGCCGCGAGGGAAACCAACAGTAACGCGGCGCAAAGAACGGCGCAAAATTTATTTTGAAATTTCATGGAAAATCATTCCTCCTATTCCTGTGTCAGGGCTTCAATGGGCATCAGGGCGGCCGCCTTCCATGCCGGGTAAAATCCAAAGATCGTCCCCGTTCCGACCGCAAAGATCATGGAATAGACCGCGCTGGCCGCGACAGGCTCCACCGTCATGCCGCTGAGGCGCACAAGCGGAATCAGCGCGAAGCCGGAAAGCACGCCCAGCAGCCCGCCGAAAACGCTGATAAAGGTGGCTTCCAGCAAAAACTGCAGCAAAATCACCCGTTTGGAGCTTCCCAGCGCTTTCAGAATGCCGATTTCCTGCGTTCGCTCCTTCACGGAAACGAACATGACATTCATGATTCCGATCCCGCCGACAATAAAGACGATTGCCGCCACAATCATCAGCAGCATGGACAGCGTTTTCGCGGAAGAGGTCGCGGACTCCAGCGTACTGCCGGCGTCGGTAACGTTAAAGGCGTTCTCCTTGACATTGGAATGATTCTCCATTAAAACGGCTTTGATTTCCGTAATCTTATCGGAGACCGAGTTCACGTCGGACGCAATGGCCATAATCTGAGGGTCGGCGCTCTTCCCATAAATATACTTTGCCGCCGTCTGATACGGAACGAAAATGGAATCATCCGGGCTGGTCCCAGAAGAGACCGAGCCCATTTCGTTGAGAACTCCCACAATTTCGTACTTTTTCCCTTCGATTGAGACGCTGTCGCCATACGCGGAGTACGCGCTTCCGAAGATCGTCTGCGCGAGCGTGTAGCCGATGACGGCCACCTTGCTCTTGTCTTCGTTATCCTCGTCGGTGATAAACTCGCCCTCAAGAAGATCAAGATTGCACATCTCCTGATATTCGCTTCCCACGCCGGCCACCGTTTCGTCGGTCTCTTCCGTCAGGTCTCCGCCGTCTACGGAGCTGGTGCCCGTCGTGTAAATGGATACGCTTGATAAGCCGGACACCAGGGACGCAATATCCTGTTCATCGGACTCGGTCAGCGTAACCGCTTTGCCGCCGGTACCGCCGCCCCCCATCCCGCCGAAGCCTCCGAAGCCTCCGCTTCCCCCGCTTCTTCGGGTGCCGCCGCTGCGGTTTCCGTTTGCTCCGCCCGGCGTCCCGCCCGGCATACCGCCCGGCATACCCCCGCCGGGGAATCCGCCGCCAAAGCCGCCCATCATCTGATCCTGCATCTGAGCCTCGGTGCTGGCGGCCACATTGATCGAACCCGCGTTCAGGGTTTTATATTCGTTCTGCACTTCCACCTCGCCGCCGTGGCCGACGGCAATAACCAGAATAATGGTTGCGGAACCGACGATGACGCCCAGGGAAGTCAGAAAAACCTTAAATTTGCTTTCCATAATGTTGATCCAGACCAGGTGCATAATTTCGCCGATGCGCATTTGGCCCATGGATAGTTTCTGCTTTGTCATTTCCCGCTCACCGTGCTTTCCGCCAGAACGGTCTCTCCCTTCTCAAGTCCGCTGGTGATTTCCACATAGGTTCCGTCCGAAAAACCTGTTTTCACCGTCTTTTTCGAAGTGCTTCCGTCCGCGTTTTTCACAAGCACGCTTGAAACGCCGTCCCGAAAGGTCACGGCCCTGTTGCTGACATACAGAACATTCTTGGCTTCGTGCTGAATCACCGTGGCCTCGCCGCTCATTCCGTCGTAAACCGTTCCGATGTCTGAAACCTTTTCGGTGCTTTTTACCACGACGGTATAGGTGACGGAAGAGGAACCGCTGCGCGCCGGTTGCGCCGTAATGCTGTCGACCTCCGCGCCGAGCGTCTGCCCGTCATAGGCGGAAAGGCTGATGGAAGCCTCCTGCCCCACACTGACACTGGTGATGTCGTCCTCGGAAACCGATACGGAAACGGAGACGGAGTCGTTCCCGGAGATGGTCATGACGGTATCGTTCGCCGTAACGCTTTCGCCGCCCGTATAGGAAACGCTTGCAACCACGCCGTCGCAGGGACTGGCTACAATCCCGTTGTTGGAAAGAGCGCTGTTGATCTCGTCCATCTGCCGCTGCAGCTTGTCATAGGAATTCTGAGCCACCGTAACCGCCTCTTTCAGCTGGCTGACGGTCAGTTGATAAGTCGCGGCGGCATTGTTCGCGGTATTCAGGTCCGTTTCTTCCGTCTGTCTGGCGGCAACGGACGAGATTTCCGCGCTTTTCTGCGCTTTCTCCAGATTGTACCGGTCGTTCTCAACCGTCGCTTCCAGAGAAGCCACCTTATCGTCGATCTCCGTCTGCGACATTTCCGAACTGCTTGACTTGTATTTCTCATCAAACGTTTCCTTATAATCGCTGTAAGCGGAGGAGTAATTGTTATATTCCGCGGTATACTGCGCAACTTTGTCCTCCAGCGCTTTCTGCTGCGTGATAATCGTGTTGGCAATGGAGTCGTTGTATGCGTCGAACGCGTCGCGGTCCTCGTCCAGAATATCATCCCACTCGTCCGCGTCATAGCCGTCGATGGTCGTATCGCCCCTTTTCGCGGCAAGATATTTCTGCTCGTCGGTATCCACAGTGGATTTCAGGCTGGTATAGGTGCTGATGACGCTGCTGTTGTCGTCCTCATAGTTGCTCAGCTGCGTTTCATAGCTTGTTTTACAGCTTTCGGCGTCATCCATCCATTTTTTTAGCTTCTGCAGCTTTTCGTTATCAGCCGGCCAGCTTTTTTGCAGCTCCTTGTATTCGTTCAGGCTTTTCTGGTCATTCTTCAGCGTTGTCTGCGCGGACGAGATATTGTGCGCGATTTCCGCCTCCGCCAGTTCCTCCGTAATCGGCGCGGAGGTTGCAAGATATTTGTTCGAATCATAAGTGATTTTTGCAGTTTCCAGCTTCGCCTGCTGGTCGTTGATCGCGGACTGGAGGGACACCTTGGCCTCCTCCAGCTTTTCCCTTGTATCCGCGCTTCCGTCGGCCACGCTGTCCATATCAAGCTGAAGAATGGGGTCTCCCTTTTTCACCGTCGTGCCGGATTTGACCAGAACAGAGGTGATTTTTACATCGACTGGGAGCGAGACGGTCTCATCATCCAGGGCAACCGTTCCGGATTCCGTCGTGCCGACCGTGACGTTTCCGTCCGCAACGGTGTATTCCCGGTAAGACGGTTCCGTTTTTGCGGATTTCCCCTTCCATATCATAAAAATCGCGATCAGAATTCCTACCGCCGCCACGACTCCGACTGTCACAAGGATGGCAATCCGCTTGTGAAGTTTTGCAAAATCTTTCACCGTTCCTATTTTCCCCTGCATCAACAGAACCTCCGATTCTTCCGATCCCTAATACTGGAATTTATTTCTAATGTTACTGGAAGAATATGAGTAAAGATTGAAATGCAAATGAGAAAAGCATGAAAAAAGCCGAACCGTTACGGTTCGGCTTTCTGCTCTCCCTGACAGGGGCCTGCTAGTTTCGGCAGGCAAACGGTGAATTTTGTCCCGTTTCCCGGTCTGCTGCTTACACGGATTTCTCCCCTGTGCCGCTCCACAATCCATTTGGCAATGGAAAGGCCCAGCCCGGAGGAACCCTTGCCTCGCGTCCTTGCTTCATCCGCCTTGTAAAAGCGGTCGAAAATGTGGGGAAGGTCCTTTTCTGAAATTCCAATGCCGGTATCGGCGACTTCCAGCTCAACAAGTCCGTTTTGTTCCCGGCAGGAAATTGAGATAGCTCCCTCCGGCGGCGTGTATTTCATGCTGTTGTCCACAATCGCGCGCATTGCCTGTTTTAAAAGCGCGTAGTCCGCGGTCAGGAAGACACCCTCTTCCATATTTTCCGTCAGCCGGTGTTCCTCGTCAATCATCCGGGTTTCTTCCGCGACCTCGCGCATCATGTCGGTTACGCTGAAGCGTTCGAACCTGACATGCTGGGTTTTCCGGTCCGCTCGGGCAAGGAAGAGCAGCCGGTCGACCAGCTGCTGCATATTTCCCGTTTCCTCAATGATTTTTTCCACGGATTCTTCCAGCACATCGGGGCTGCCGCTGCCCCAGCGCCGCAGCAGATTGGCGTAGCCGGAAACGACGGAAAGCGGCGTGCGCAGCTCATGGGAAGCATCGGACACAAACCGGTTCTGCTTTTCATACGACTCCTGAATCCGGTCCAGCATTCCATTGAAAGTTTCGGCAAGCTCGCGGAACTCGTCGTGGGAATCCACCGTATCGATCCGCTTGCTCAGGTCTTTTGCCGTAATCGACCGCGCCGTACGGGTCATATCGTAAACAGGCCGAAGCATCTTGCGAATCATCAGTCCGCCGAACACGGAGGAAATTAAAAGAAGAAGCAGGATCAGCGCGATAAAAGCGCCGACGGAAAGCCCCGCCGGGCCCGGACTGTCACTGCTGACCACCCGGACCATCAGGTGCCGCGAGGGCGAATTGACTCTTCTTATGGTATCCATGTGCCCAGCGACATTGATGCTTTTTTCGCCGTAAGAAACGACGACGCCCGTGTCGTTGTCCTTGATTTCGACATAAATCCGGTTCGCCTCGGCAAAGCTGTCAAGGCCCGTTTCCGGGTCGTCGGTAAACCCAGAGGGACGGGAACCGGTGTCGGCGTTGAGGCCGCCGGGCGCTTTGGGCCGTTCGAAACGCCCGGCCACAAACGAGGCGAGCCTGTCCAGATTCTGGGAGCGCACCGCAACGGTTGTGTAAGCGCTGGTCAGGCCGACCACCACCCCGACCAGAATCAGGCTGAAAAGCAGCGTGTAAACCGCCGCGGTCTTAAAGGCAAACGGAATCCGAATTCTTTTCCCCTCTGTGCCGCGGCGGTGTAAAAATTTAAGTTTCATAGGTCTTTATGATATACCCCACGCCCCGTATGGTGCGAATCAGTTCAAGATGGAACCGGTAGTCGATCTTATTGCGAAGATAGCGGATATAAACATCCACCAGATTGGTTTCACCGCTGAAATCGTATTCCCAGACCTTCTCCATCAGCTTGTCCCTTGAACAGACAATGTCGTGGTTCTCCATCAGGTAGCACAGCAGATCGAATTCCCGTTTTGTCAGCTGAATCGGCTGACCGGCATAGCTGACCTCCCGGGTGGAGCGGTCCACGCTGAGCTGCCCGATGGAAAGGATTTTCTTTCTGTCGCCGTCGGCCGCGCCGTTCTTTTTCAGCGCCGCGCGCATGCGGGCAAGCAGTTCTTCAATCGCGAACGGTTTGGTCAGGTAATCGTCGGCGCCGCCGTCGAGGCCCAGCACCTTGTCGCTTACGGCGTCCTTTGCGGTCAGCATAATGACGGGAGTCTCCGAAACCCTGCGGAATTTCTGCAGAACCTCCATCCCGTCCAGACCGGGCAGCATGATGTCCAGCAGGATTAAATCAAAATTCTCCTGCGTGGCACGCTGCAGTCCCCGCAGCCCGTCGTATTCCTTTTCAACTAAATATCCCTCGTGTTCCAGCTCCAGCTGCAGAAACCGGACGCTGTTCCGGTCATCGTCTATGATCAGAACCTTGTTCTGCGCCATAATCCTTCCCCGCTTTCCGATCCTTTTTATTCAGCTTACAGGGAAATTATGAGGAAGATATAAAACGACTATGAAAATTGTGTGAGAAAATAATTCTGTTCCGCCTCGTCTTCACCGTCCGGAAGGGAAAGCGAACGCTGCAGAAGCTCCTGCGCGAACAGCTGCAAAAACCGGCTGTAATCCTCCGTGGTAAACGAAACGGACTGCGTGCCGGAACCGCCTGGCGCAATGCCGGATTCCCCCGCGGCGGCCGGAACGGAAACATCCCCGCCCGCATAGGACAGAACTTTTTCCACGTAATTCCGCGTTTCACGAAACGGCGGAATCCCGCCGTATTTTTCCACGTTTCCGCTTCCCGCGTTATAGGCCGCGAGCGCCAGCTTCGGGTCGCTGTATTTTCCAAGCAGAGAGCCGAGGTACTTGGCCCCGCCCATAATGTTCTGCTCCGGGTCAAACGCATCCGAAACCCCCAGCGATTTCGCCGTCGAGGGCATCAGCTGCATGATTCCCTGCGCGCCGCAGCTTGACACCGCGTCGGCCTGAAAGCCGGATTCCGCCTTTGCAACCGCTTTGAGCAGATTTTCCGGTACGCCGTACGCGTCGGCCGCACGCTGAAAAATATCATCCAGATTCTGCCCGACGCTTTGGCTCACCGCGCTTTTCAGCGCTGCGGCGAACCCACCCGCCGCGGCGCCCGCCTTAGCTGTCTGAGGCGCCTGATACTGTGCCGAAGCGACCGCTTCTATTTTCAACGGAGTCTCCCCCTTCTGATTCTTTATTTTTATATCATACCTGAATTTTTGGAAAAAATCAACGATTCCGCTCAGAAAGTGTGTTTTCACCGAAAGATGTTTTCCCTCATAGTATTGAACAGGGATTAGAGGACGGAGGGAGAAACAAAATGTCTTTCGGAATCGCTTTGGCCGGGGGCGGGATCCGGGGCGCGGCCCATGTCGGCGTATTGCTCGCGCTGGAGGAAAACGGCCTCCGGCCGGAATCCGCGGCGGGTACCAGCGCGGGAGGGATTGTTGCGGGGCTTTATGCCGCCGGCGTCTCTGCCGCCCGGCTGAAAAAAATTGTTCTGGAACTGTCGCAATCCGGTCCGTCGTTTTTTGATCCGGACCTGACGGGACTCGCTTCCCTGATCCCGAATTTGCTGTTCCGCAGAACTTCCGGATTTTCGGGACTGCTGAAAGGGAACCGGCTGGAACGGTACCTGTACCGGCTGACCGAAGGGAAATTTCTGTCCGAATCCCACATGCGGATCGTGATTCCCAGCGTTGACCTATGCTCCGGCAGCACGATCGCCTGCACCAACACACTGAAAGGGGTTCGCCCGATCCGCCGCGTGCGCTGGACGGATCGGATGCGGTTTTCGGATGCGATGCGCGCCACCTCCGCAGTGCCCGCTGTGTTCCGCCCCAAGATTATCGACTGCATGTGTCTGGTGGACGGCGGCGTGACGGATGTTCTTCCCATCGACCTGCTCCTCGCGGCGGGGGAACGAAACGTGCTTGCCGTGGATGTGTCGGAGGATTACGAGATGCCGAAAAACCTCAGCCTAATTGAGGTTGCCTCGCATTCTCTCGCGATTATGGAAACACGCCTGCGCGAATGCGTTACGCGCGGGGAAAAGATGATCCTCGACCCCGATCTTCCGGAAACCGACGGCCTGCTGAACCTTTCACAGATGCCCATGTGCATGGAAGCCGGATACCGCGCCGCCCAACGGGCGATGCCGCGCATCCGGAGCCTGTTCGCATAAGCGTATCAAAAAAAGAAGCTGCTCTTTACAGCTCCTTTTTTATAATTTATAACTTTTATTCGTGCGGATGATTCTGCAGGTACAAAAGCGCGGAATGCGCGGCGTTCGCGCCGTCGGAGATTGCCGTGACAATCTGGTACAGCTCTTTTTTTCTCAGGTCGCCGGCCGCGAACACGCCGGGGAGCGGTGTTTCGCAGGTTTCCGGAGCCTCAACAAAACCGTCCTTTAACGGCAGAACCCCTTTGAGCAGCTGTGTATTCGGCAAAATCCCGATTGCCACAAACACGCCGTCCAAATCCAGGATTTTCTGTTCCCCGCTGCTCCGTTTCTTCAAAACCAGATGTTCCACCTTTTGCGACCCCTGAATTTCGACGGATTCGTAACCATACAAAAACTCGACGTTTTCGTGTTCCTTCGCGCGTTCGACCAGATATTCCATTGCGCGGAGCTGATCGCTTCGGTTCACCAGAATCACACGTTTACATAATTCTGAAAGCTCGATGGCGTCGCCGACCGCCGTGTTGCCGCCGCCGACCACCGCCACCGTGCGGTTCCGGAAAAAATTGCCGTCGCAGGTCGCGCAATAGGAAACGCCCCGTCCGGTAAACTCCTGTTCGCCCGGAATATTCAGTTTCCGGCGTTCCGACCCCTGCGCCAGAATCACGGTTTTCGCCGAAAAATCGTGTTCCGCCGTACGAATCGTCTTCACCGCGCCCGAAAGTTCCAGTTTCCCGGCGCTTTCCGCCGCCGTTTGCACACCGGCGGACTGAACATGCTCCGAAAGCTTCCGCGCCAGGTCGGTTCCGTAAATCACCGGAAAGCCCGGATAGTTTTCCACAACGTTGGTGTATGCGACCTGCCCGCCCTGTGCCGGTCCCGTCAGCAGGAGCGTGGAAAGCCCCGAACGCGCCGCATAGATGGCGGCGGTCATCCCCGCCGGTCCGCCGCCCGAAATCAACACATCATACAACAAATCCGTATCCCCGCTTTCCATTTATTCTGCTTTCCGCTCCCGTCACAGAGCGGCTTTTACAACGGATTCCAGTTCCTCCGGAGTCACGGTCGGCTCAAACCGGCGCACGCTCTCTCCGTCGCGGCCGATCAGAAACTTGGTAAAGTTCCACTTAATTCCGTCGCCGGTCAGGTTCTCGGGATAATGCTCTTTGATCACGCCGTAGATAACCTTTCCCATTTCCTTTGAAAGCTCAAACCCCTGAAATGCCGCTTTCCCCTTTAACCAGGTGTAAAGCGGATCGGCTTTCGGGCCGTTCACGTCGATTTTTGAAAAAAGCGGAAAGGTTACGCCGTAATTCACTTTGCAGAACGAGGATATCTCGTCGTTGCTGCCGGGGTCCTGTTCCAGAAACTGGTTGCACGGGAAGCCGAGAATCACAAGGCCCTGATCCTTATATTTTTGATAGAGCTTTTCCAATCCTTCGTACTGCGGAGTAAAACCGCATTTGCTCGCGGTGTTGACCGCCAGAACCAGTTTGCCCTTATAATCGGAAAGGGATACCTCCTCTCCTTTGATGTTTTTCATTTTAAAATCGTACAGGCTCATTTTACTCCAACCTTTCATTTATGGAATTGATTGTTATTGTTTTCCTGTTTCTGTTCTTACTATACCACAAGAAAGGCGGCTTGTAAATAGTAATAATTATTATTTTTAAAATAGAAGTGCTCTTCCCCACTGGTTGAAGTCCCGGCTCTTTGATCTTACGGTCAATTCCTCTTTTCTGGGGCTTACCGGCATGGTGTCGGAACGCCTCCACGCAAAGCTGTCCCTATCATGCTTCCTGACAATTTTCCAGAGAATTCCCCCCGGTTCGATTCCTATTCGTATTATTTTCAATAAATTCCCCTTATAGTAAAATAAAGTACATGCTTCGGGAACTCAATCGTCCATCAAAATGAAAGAATCCTATCCCTTGCTGAGAGCATTTCTAATTTCTAAAAAAATAAATAGTTATCTCTATTGCAGCTTGTCAAAGAGACTTCTCATTCAAAATATCTTTCTGTTTTTTCATCAATCTTTCCTTTTGTTATCAAGTTGACTTTAAGATAATTATCATTTAGAATAATAAAAGCAATTCCCAAAAAGGAGATTAAAAGCTTTCATCAGGCCACCCGCAGTGTTAATTACAGTAAAGATATTTTAGTTTAAAGTCCGCTCTTATCCAACACCATATTTATGAGGTTTTGCATTTGTGTGTATGAAGCCTACTTCAAAAAATCGAAATAGCCTTTTTACGAAAGAAAAACATCCGCCTTCGGAAAACCGATGGCGGATGTTTTCATTCTCTTGAGAGCGGCTTTGTTCCGTCGCACCAGGCAGATCGGCCGGCCGCGGGCCGTTAGGCTCAGCAACTTGCCGCCTAGCGCTCGAAGTCGGTGCCGCCGAACTCGGAAAGCCTGAGCCCCCTGTTGTGGTCAAGCGCCCACTGGATGCTCCAGTTGTTGCAAAACAGCAGCAGATTGTTTCCGCGCACATCCTGCACGCGCTTGGTGTCGCTGGTCAGGTCGAGCGTTTTCAGATCGAGCTCCGCACTTTCGATCCAGCGGATTTCCTCATAAGGCAGGGACGACATGCGGATTTCCACATTATATTCGTTTTTCAGCCGGTACTGCAGAACGTCGAACTGAAGGGTTCCCACCACGCCGACCACGACTTCCTCCAGACCGGAATCCGGCTCGTGGAAAATCTGAATGGCGCCCTCCTGGGCAATCTGGGTCATTCCCTTGACAAACTGCTTGCGCTTCATGGTGTCCGCCTGCTGCACGCGGGAGAAATGCTCCGGGGCAAAGGTCGGAATTCCCTCGAACCGGAACGGTTTGTCCGCCGCGCAGAGTGTGTCCCCGATGGAAAAGATGCCGGGGTCGAACAGGCCGATGATGTCGCCGGCATACGCTTCCTCGATCACCTCGCGGTCCTGCGCCATCAAATGCTGCGGCTGCGCGAGCTTGACCTTGCGCCCGCCCTGCACGTGGAATACTTCCATTCCCTTTTCGAACTTGCCGGAACAGATGCGGATAAACGCGATGCGGTCGCGGTGCGCTTTGTTCATGTTCGCCTGAATCTTAAAGACGAACGCCGAAAAATCCGGGTCGAACGGATTGACTACGCCGGAATCCGAGTTGCGCGGCAGCGGCGCCGTCGTCATCTGCAAAAATTCCTTTAAAAAGGGTTCCACGCCGAAATTTGTCAGCGCGGAGCCGAAAAACACCGGCGACAGCTTTCCCTCCCGGACTGCCTCCAGGTCAAACCCGTCGCCCGCTCCGTCGAGCAGCTCCACGTCGTCCCTCAGCTTCGCGGCAAAATCCGCGCCGATGGCGGATTCCAGATGCGGGTCGTCAAGCGAAACTTCGGTTGATTTAACTTCTTTGGATTCAAAAACCGCGTCGCTGTTCGCGTGGAAAATCAAAATCTTTTTCGATTCCCTGTCGTAAACGCCCTGAAATTCCTTTCCGGAGCCGATCGGCCAGTTGACCGGGCAGGTGCGGATACCGAGAAGATTTTCGATTTCCTCCATCAGCTCGAACGGGTCGCGCGCGGCGCGGTCCATTTTGTTGATAAACGTGATGATCGGGATATGCCGCAAAGTGCAGACCTTAAACAGCTTTCTGGTCTGCCGCTCGACGCCTTTGGATGCGTCCAGCACCATCACGGCGGAGTCCGCCGCCATCAGCGTGCGGTAGGTGTCCTCCGAAAAATCCTCGTGGCCCGGGGTATCCAGAATATTGATGCAGCATCCGTCATACTGAAACTGCATCACGGAAGAGGTAACGGAAATTCCCCTTTGCTTTTCAATTTCCATCCAGTCGGAAACCGCGTGCCGCTGCGCTTTTTTTCCCTTGACGGAACCGGCAAGAGCGATCGCCCCGCCGTACAGCAGCAGCTTTTCCGTCAGAGTGGTTTTGCCCGCGTCGGGGTGTGAGATGATTGCAAAAGTCCTTCTTCTGCCGATCTCGCTTTGAAAGTCAGACAATCTAGTTCCTCCAGCCTGTACAATAGTATTCTTATTTTAAGACTTTCCGGGTAAATAATCAAATGGTACGGCAAAATATTTTCGAAATCAGGACGGTCCCGTCCGTTTTCCCCCGCGGCTCTCCGGCGCGCCACCCATTGAAAACCGCCCCGCAACATGATAAAATAAGTTTATCCTGCTATGACAGGCTTGGAGGAAAACAATGAACGAACTTAACAGCAACAGCATCAATCCTTCGCGTCAGGTGAAAATCACGGCGGACAGTACGTGCGACCTTTCCGACGCCGTTTTGGAAAAGTATGATATCGACCTGATTCCCCTGTACGTTGCGCTGGGGAACAAGTCTTACCGCGATAAATTTGAAATTTCGCCGGACGACCTGTACGACTATGTCCGGAAGACCGGAAAGCTCCCGAAAACGTCGGCCGTTACGGTCAAGGATTATCTGGACCGGTTTCTGCCGTACAAACTTGCCGGCAGAAGCATTCTCCATTTTACCATCAGCAGCTCCATGTCCGCATGCTACCAGAACGCGGTTATTGCCGCCGAAGAGCTTGGAAACGTCCGCGTGATCGACACCGCCAACCTCTCCACGGGAATCGGTCACCTCGCCGTGCGCGCCGCGGAGCTGGCCGCGTCGGGCCTCGACGCCGACCATATCGCGCGTGCCGTCACGGAGCTGATTCCGAAGGTTGAAACCAGCTTTGTCATCGATACGCTGAGTTACCTGCATAAAGGCGGCCGCTGTTCCGCCGTCGCCGCGCTCGGCGCAAATCTGCTTTCTCTCAAGCCCTGTATCGAGGTTCGCGACGGCGCGATGAAAGTCGGAAAAAAATACCGCGGAAATCTTGAAAAATGCCTGACCTCCTATGTATCGGACCGTTTGCAGGGCCGCGCGGACATCGATTTGCGGCGGATTTTCGTCACGCATTCAAAACTGCCTCCCCGTGTGACGGAATCCATCCTCAAGCAGATCGGCAGGCTGGCAAAGTTTGAAGAGGTCATCGAAACCGAAGCCAACAGCACGGTCTGCACCCACTGCGGCCCCGGAACACTGGGAATTATTTTTATGAAAAAATAGTAAAACGCACCCCGACCGGTTTTCAAAGCCGCTCAGGGTGCGTTCTTCCCTATGGATTCAATTTTGCCTTTCCCGATTCGCCTTCGCCGATAGGGCCGCTTCTCTTCCGTGCGCTCCAGCAGATAATCCACGCTGACTTCATACCGATCGGCAAGAGCTCTGGCGGCGTTTTACCCCTTCGCCCTCGCGCTGACCGGAATTCGGATCACTCTGGAAACCGGCTTCCACGCGGCGACGGAAATTCCGAAATCGACCATGCTGTGGATCAAGCCGCCGAGTCCGATCAGCAGCAGCGCAAACATGACATAACCGCTGGAGTAAACCGCACTGGAAAGCCGGCCGCCGAAGTAGAAAAACGTAACCACAACCACTTCACTCGCGGCATGGATCACGCCCAGAAAAAGGCCGAACAGGAAAGTCTTCGCCGAAAAAATCATCGCAGCCGGCCTCTTCTGCAGCATGACGGAGCCGATCACAACAAAAATGATGTGGCTCAGCGCGCGCAGCGTAATGACCAGCGGAAGCCCCGACAGGAAGAATCCGAGCGTCGTCCCAAGAGTGACCGCCACGGCGACCCCCGGCGAGATAAACATCGCCAGAAAAATCGGCACATGGCTGGCTAAAGTGAACGAAGCCGGCCCAATCACGATTTTTGGAAAGGTCATGGGAATGACGATTCCCACGGCGCACAGCAAAGCCGCGATCGTCATGGTCTGGATGTTCTGCATGGCATTTTTGCGGTTCATAATGATCACTCTCCTCAGACTCCCATTCGGGATATGTCATTTCATATGTCTTTACACCTGTTAAGACTATTCTAGCAGGAGAATGAAAAAAGTCAAGCCCCGACTCTCAATTATTCCCGTTCAAACAAAATATTTTCCTGTTTCAGCTTTTCCAAAACACGCCGGTACGCGTCTTCGTTCGGGCAGGAGATGGTGTGAAGATGCACCCCGCCCGTCAGATCGCATAAGGGAAGCGACCGGCTTTTCTCCAGCTTCCGTACAAAATCGTCCGCGTCAAACCGCGAAAAAATCTGAAGCCGTCCGGAAATCTGGCCGTAAACGGCGTGTTCCACAATCACGTCGAGCACCCCCGCAGCCGTTGTCCACGGCGGCATACAGCTCGCGGGCGATGCCTTCCCGGTCATGCCTGCAGGCAACGGTCCGCAGCAGCTCGCCCGGCCGAACCTCTCCGCTTTCCAGGAGGTAGCCCCTGGGCGTTGCGGTGATCGGCTGATTCGCCGCGCGCAAAAGCGCGATATCCCCCACGATGACCTGCCGGCTGACATTCAGTTCTCCGGCCAGTACCCCCGCGCTGACGGGCGAATCGCCGCTCTTTAAAATTTTAAGAATCTGTTCCCGACGTTGTGTTGGATTCACTGCCGACCACACCCTTTCTTTCCGATTATCATACCATAAACGCTTAAAAAAATCACCCCCGCAAGGGGGTGATCGAAGCGCCGTTCATAAAACGTCCGTATTATTCTGCCAGGGATTTTTTCAGGGCGGAGATTTTCCTCATATGATTCGCCATCAGATTCGCGACGATCGAACCGGAAAAATTGTGCCACACACTGAAGATCGCGCCAGGAATCGCGGCGGCCGGTGAAAAATGCGCGGCGGCAAGGGTGACGGCAAGCCCGGAGTTCTGCATGCCGACCTCAATCGCCACGGCGTTGCGCTTCGCGGCGTCCATCCCAAACAGCTTCGCACCGAGAAAGCCAAGGCCGTAGCCGCACATATTATGAAGAATCACAACCAGGCAGACCAAAAGGCCGCTTGTCATGATCTTCGCGGCGTTCCCGCCAACGACGGCCCCGATGATCAGCGCGATGGCGGTTACGGAAACCAGCGGCAGAACATCGTTGAACGCGGTAACTTTGTCTCCGAACAGCCTATGGACCATCAGCCCGAGTACAATCGGAAGCAGAACAACCTTGCAGATGGAAAGAAACATCGACCAGAACGACACCGAAACCCAGGTTCCGGCCAGCCACCAGGTCAGCAGCGGCGTTATCAGCGGAGCGGCGGCGGTGGAAACCATGGTCATGCTGACGGAAAGGGCCACGTCGCCCTTGGCGAGATAAGTCATGACGTTGGAAGAAGTGCCGCCCGGACAGGTGCCGACCAATATCACGCCGACCGCCAGGTCGGCGGGCAGCTGAAAAAGCTTTGCCAGCGCGAACGCGACAAGCGGCATGACCGTAAACTGGAACAGAAAGCCTGCGAAAACATCCTTCGGTCTGCGGAAAACTTCTCTGAAATCAGAAAACTTGAGCGTTAAGCCCATCCCGAACATCACGACTCCCAGCAGCAGCGTGATGTGAGGAGCAGCCCAGGTAAAGGAACGCGGGGAAAGCAGGGCGACAACGGCGACGGCCAGCGAAAGAACCGCCATGTACTTTCCGGCAAGGTCACTCAGTTTTTTCAAAGCATTCATAATTCTTCCCTCCAAAATTTGAACACATCGAGACAACCGCGCATGATCTGCGGAATCTGCCGCACAGACGCAAAAAGGGCTTTTGCCTCCAAAGAGGCAAAAGCCCTGAAAAGCTTCTGCGGTACCACTCTTCTTGCCGTCCTTCGGGACGGCCGCTCGTTAGGCATCGTTTTCAATGCCCGGCAAGGTAACGGCTGCCGGCCGTTCGCTCCTACGCAGGCCGAAAGGCCCTTCAGATGAATGCTTATGGGTGATATTTCACGCGGTCCCCGCCATGCCTCGCACCGACCGGCAATTCTCTTCCGCGGAGAAAGCACGCTACTTTTCCCAATCATCGCATTTGTCTATCCGTGTTTTTCTTAACTATAAACGACCGTTTCAGATTTGTCAAGAAGTTTTCCCGAAAACTTAACGAGGGCTCCGGCGGTATCCGCCGGAGCCCTGCAATATAAACTGTGTGAATTGTCTTGTCTTTCGTCCCGGCAGAAAACCGATTCGCCAGAAACCGGTTTTGCCGCGGGAAAAAACTCCCCAAATCAATACATCGGAATCACCAATTAAATGTTTCTCCGGTCCGAGCCCACATGCGTTTTTCACTGAGCCGCCTTGTCATTCTGTCCCGGAAGAAAGCTTCATTTCGAAGCCCGAATCAGCTGTGAAAGTAACCTGCGGTGCGCCGGCCGGGCAAAAATCCGTTCCTGCAATAGGCCGTTATCCGCTTCATTCCTTTCCTTGATTTTCTGAAAGTCCCCGCCCAACGAACGACGGCTGCGCTGTCTGCCGGTCCTCATCCCTGCCCATTGGACTCACTCCCTTCTCAGCAGAAAAGTTCGTTTCTTTTCGATGCGCTTCCTTTGTTTCCCTTTCTCTCGCAGCCCCGGCCGCAAATGGGAAACCGCATCGATCTTTGTTTTCCCTTTTCCTTACATTTATATTATAAAGACTATTGTGGTATAAGTCAATATATTTTTTAAAAATATCAAAAAATTTTTAGTATAATTTTTACTCGTATAATTTTCCTGTTGACTTGTCGGCCCTATCAGCGTAGAATGATAACGACGAGAAAACAGAAATGAATCGTAAGGAGAGTTCCCTGATGCAAGACGAATTCGGCCCTGATATCCTGACCCTGGTGGACGATGAAGGCAATGAGCATGAGTTTGAAATACTGGATGTCATCGACAACGACGACGGTTGCTTTTACGCTTTGCTGCCCGTTCTCAGTGACCCTCAGGATAAAATCGACGCAGAAGGAACCTATTATATTTTTGAATCTATAGAAGAAAACGGTGAACAGCAGCTCGCAGAGGTGGATGACGAAGCTCTGCTTGACCGGCTCGCGGAACAGTTTGAAAGCCGGTTTGAGGAGCTGTACAGCGATGAAGACGACGATTCCGACGGCGATTTGCCGGAGGATGAGAATAATATCGAAGACTGATTTTGTTTGTATCCTGCCTGGTGCGCGGATTTGTGCAGAAATAACCCTACAATTATGAATCGGGAGCTTCGGCTCCGGCGGCGGACTTCAGACCTCCCGGCTTTTGCCGGACGAAGGGAGTGCGAAGCCGTCGGGCGGGCACCCACCTGCTACTGGTAGCAGGTTATTCAGCACGTTACGGCCAGGCGGGTCTTTTATATTTTATAAAATGGATTGTCCCTGAATTTCAGGGGCTTTTTTTCTTTTTGTCCATCATTTTATGGACAAAAATGACAATTAAAGGTATAATGTGTTCGAAATGACAACATCAATTCCGGAAAGGGGTTCCGATGAAATGAGCGATTACAGAATTATAACGGATTCCAATACCGATTTGACTCAAGAGCAGACAGACAGGCTGGACCTTACCGTCATCCCCATGAGCTTCACGATCGGGGACGATTCCCTGCTGGATTATCCGGACGAACGCGATCTCTCCTCCCATGAGTTTTACCGGAGAATCGCAGCGGGTGAGACTTCCACGACCAATCAGATCAGCATTGCCACCTTCACGGAAACCTTCGAGCCGTATCTTGCCGCCGGACAGGACGTTCTCTACCTCGGTTTTTCCTCCGGTCTGAGCGGAACCTACAATAATTCCGTCATCGCGGCGAAGGAATTAGCGTCAAAGTATCCGCAGCGCAGAATTGCAACGGCGGACACGCTGGCGGCTTCCATGGGGGAGGGCCTGCTGGTGTACCACGCCGCGATGATGAAGCGCGGCGGCGCTTCCCTGGAGGAAGTGCGAAGCTGGATGGAGCAGAACCGCAACCGCATGCACCACTGGTTCACGGTCGACGACCTGAACCATTTAAAACGCGGAGGAAGAATTTCCGGCGCTTCCGCTCTGGTCGGAACCATGCTCGGCATCAAGCCCGTCATGCACTTTGACGATCAGGGGCATATCATCCTCATGGAAAAAATCCGCGGGCGCAAGCAGTCGCTGGACACGTTGGTGGGCCATATGGAAAAGACCTGCATCGAGCCCGACAAACAGATGATTTTTATCAGCCACAGCGATTCGCCGGAGGGCTGCGAATATGTCGCTTCCGAAGTCAAAAGGCGGCTCGGCGTTACGCAGATCGAAACGGCACCGATCGGGCCGGTCATCGGCGCGCACACGGGAACCGGAACCGTCGCGCTGTTCTACCTGGGGCAGGACCGGGAATACGAGCAGCAAAAGCAGTAAAAAGCGGCGCAAAACAGAAAAACGGAAAGCTTCCCGCCCCGTTCACGGGGTTACGGGCGCTTTCCGTTCTTTTGATTTTTGCGAAAAGAAAGGTAATCCTGTAAAATCACCGTAGCCGCGACGGCGTCAATGACCGCTTTCCGCTTTTTCCCGCGCGTATCCGTGTCATTCAGATACCCGTGCGCGGTGATCGTTGTTCCGCGCTCATCCCAAAGCTCGACCGGCAGACCGCTTTGCGCCTTCAACAGCTCCGCAAACTTTCTGGCGTTTTGGGCGCTCTCGCCCTCCGATCCGTCCATGTTGCGCGGCAGCCCCACAACGATCTGTCCGACCGCAAGGGCAGCCGCTTCGCGCGCGACGGCTTCGGCCAGCCGCTCCCGGTTCCGCTGAGCCACCACGCGGACCGGCGAGGCCAGCACCTCGCCCTCGTCGCACACAGCCAGCCCGGTTCGCGCCATTCCGAGGTCGACGGCAAGAATCTTCACGGCGCGACCGCCTTGGCGTCCGACAGGTCCCGCCCGTTTCTGCGGTAGACGGAAAGCTCCGGCGGAATATGGGAGGCGTCGTTCATTTTAACCACCTTCGCCCTCAGCTCGTCGTCGAAATCCACCACGCTGACGGCCGTGTTGTCGCACCAGCCGATCTCCCCGACCCGGTCGACCGGCCAGCCCAGAGCGTGGCACAACAAGTTCCGGATCGCGCACCCGTGGGAAACGACGCAGACGGTTTTTCCCGGATTAGCCCCGGCGATTTCCAATGCGGCCGTCCACATGCGGTCGTAAACCTCCCGCATCGATTCCCCGCCCTCCGCGTGGAACTTTCCGGGAAATTCGTTCCAAACGGCGACCATCGGGGAATCCTCGCGCTCAATTTCCGCCCAGGAACGCCCTTCCCAGACCCCAACGTCGATTTCCGAAAGGCGCTTGTCCACCTGAATCGGAAGATTGTGGTAACGGTTGATTGCCTGCGCCGTCTTGAACGCGCGTTTGAGCGGGCTGGAGTACATGGCGACGAACGGCTCGTTGCGCAGGCGCATGGAAACCAGCTCCAGCTGAACCGCGCTGTTTCCGCTTACGTCGCAGTCCGTGCGCCCCTGAAGGACGCCCTTTGTGTTCCCCTCCGCCTCGCAGTGGCGGACGAATACCAATCTTGTCAATTTATTTTTCCCTCCGTTTTTTTCTTTCTTTCACAGTACGGCGGATTTCCCGGCCTGTGATGGTGCTTTCTGCACGCCTCACAATCGCCGTGCCGCCCGCATTTAAGGCGCGGGCACGGACAGTTTTCCTTTTTCTCTACCATGGCTTCACCTTCCCGGTCAGCTCCGAAACCGCCGGAATTTCATTCTGATTCAGGTAAGCTTCCAGCCCCTTCAGAATTTTAACCGGCGCGTAGGGATCGGAAAACAGGACGGTGCCGATCTGCACGGCGGACGCACCCGCCAGCAGCATTTCCACCGCATCCTGCCAGGTTGAAATGCCTCCGAGGCCCACGATCGGGATTTTCACGCGGGAGCTTGCCTGCCAGACCATCCGCAGGGCGACCGGCAGCAGCGCCGGGCCGGAAAGGCCGCCCGTGTTGTTTTTCAGAATCGGGCGGCGGGTGCGAAGGTCGATGCGCATGCCGGTCAGCGTGTTGATCATCGACAGCGCGTCCGCTCCCGCGCCCTCGACCGCCACGGCGATTTCCCCGATGTCCGTGACGTTCGGGGAAAGCTTGACCATCAGCGGCTTTTTGCAGTACCTTCGAACCGCCGCCGTAACCGCCGCCGCGCTTTCACACGACGTTCCGAAGGCCGCGCCGCCCTGCTTCACGTTCGGGCAGGAGATGTTCAGCTCGACCATGTCGACCTCGGCTTCCGAAAGGCGCTCCGCCATTTTGCAGTACTCCTCCGGCGTGTTTCCTGCAATATTCGCGATCACCGCAGTGCCCTGTTCCCGCAGCCACGGCAGATCTTCCCGGATAAAATGCTCGACGCCCGGGTTTTGCAGCCCGACGGAGTTCAGCATCCCGCCCGGCGTTTCGGCGATGC
Organism: Caproicibacter fermentans; assembly: GCF_014303955.1. Taxonomy (NCBI): domain Bacteria; kingdom Bacillati; phylum Bacillota; class Clostridia; order Eubacteriales; family Acutalibacteraceae; genus Caproicibacter; species Caproicibacter fermentans. The sequence continues at coordinate 2,097,258 of NZ_CP060286.1, forward strand.
GCGGCGGCGGGTTGCCGGCCCGCTCCCGGAGCGTCAGGCCCTTGCAGGCGACGCCTCCAAGCGTGGAAAGCGGATAGAACTGTGCGAATTCCCTGCCGAAGCCGAATGTGCCGGAGGCCGCGATCAGCGGATTGCCGAACGTTACGCCCGCAATATTCACCCGTAAATCCGCCATTTTCATTCCTCCCACACAACGGTTTCCGCATCAAAAACCGGGCCGTCTTTGCACACATGCCCAAAATAATCCCCGTTTTGCCCGCGCAGCTTTACCGCACAGCCAAGGCATGCGCCGATTCCGCACGCCATGCGTTCCTCCATCGAAACACGACACTCAACGCCGCGCTCCTCCGCAAGCTTCGCGACCGCGCGGAGCATCGGCTTCGGCCCGCAGGCAAAAACGACGTCGAACGCTAAGTCCCCGATCAGGTCCAAAACCAGCCCGCGGCGCCCGAACGAACCGTCATCGGTCGCAATGCGGGTTTCGCATCCGGTCGATTCAAAGTCGTCTTTCAGAATCACCGCGTCCCGGCTGCGGAATCCGGCGGCCAGAACCGCGTTTTTCCCGAACGGCTTCGCCGCCTCCAGCAATGGCGGAACCCCGATTCCGCCGCCGACAAACAGCGCCCGGCGGGACGTGTCCCCCAAATCGAAACCGTTCCCGAGCGGCGCGAGCAGGTTGACCGGTTCGCCCGGATTCAGGAGGGACAGCGCCCGGGTCCCCTCGCCCCGAACCTGAAAGACAAAGCGCAGCGTGCCGTTTGCGCGGTCAATGCCGCAGACTGAAATGGGACGGCGCAGGGTTTTCCCCGGAACCAGGAACTGGGCGAACTGCCCCGCGCGGGCCTTGCGCGCCGCCTCCGCGCAGGAAACGGTCAGGTCAAAAAAGCCGGGCGCGATTTCGGCCTTTTTCAGGATTTCACAGGCTGCCGTATCATAGGCTTTCACAGACGGATCCTCCCGATTTTCGCCAGGATCGCGTCGCGCATCGTTTCAGCTTCTTTCGCGGCGGCTTTGGCGTAGTCCTCCGGCGCCGTGTTCTGCTTCTGCCACGCGCAGAGAATGGAGCGGGATGCGTTTACCACCGCGCCGAGGCCGTTTTGCTCGAACGCGGGCGCCGCGTCCTCCGCGCCGCCGCCCTGCGCGCCGTAACCCGGCACCAGGAAAAAGGTTTTCGACAGCATCCCGCGCAGTTCCCCGAGCTGCGCCGGCCAGGTCGCGCCGACCACCGCGCCGACCCCGGAGTATCCGTATTTGCCGGGCAGGGCCTTGCCCCACTCCTCACAGTACTGCCCCATCGTCTCATAGAGGGGTTCGCCGCCCTCCAGCGCCTGATTCTGAATTTCGTCGGAGGAACGGTTGGAGGTCTTGACCAGCACGAAGATTCCCTTGTCCTCCGCGCGGCAGACATCCAAAAGCGGAAGAATCCCGTCGGAACCGAGGTACCCGTTCACCGTCAGCGCGTCGCCGCCGAACGCGGCCGCCGTTTCACCCGCGACCTCTGTTTTGCCCAGGTGCGCCGCGGCGTAAGCCTGCATGGTGCTGCCGATGTCGTTGCGCTTGCCGTCCGTAATGACGAACAGCCCTTTTTCCCTTGCGTACGCGATGGTGTCGTGCAGGGCTTTCATCCCCTGCCAGCCGTACATTTCGTAATACGCGCACTGCGGCTTAACGGCCGGAACAATGGGGCACAGCGCGTCGATGATTCCCTTGTTAAATTCCAGAATCGCGGCGGCGGCCCCGTCCAGCGTTTTTCCGTACTGCCGGAACGCCTTTTCCTTTATATCACCCGGGATGTAGTCCAGTTTCGGGTCGAGCCCCGCCACCGTCGGGTTCTGCTTCTTTGCAATGGCTTCAATCAGTCGGTCCAGCGCCATGTTGGTTCCTCCTTACAATTCCTTTTGATAAATAATCATTCCATTCAGGATCGTCATGATGACGCGGCCCGTCAGCTCCATACCTTTCATAACCGCATTCCGGCTCTTCCCGTGCAGTTTTGACGGGTCGACCGTCCAGCGCTCCGCGGGGTCGAACAGCACGACGTCCGCCGAAGCGCCGGGTTCCAGCGTTCCGCCCGGAATGCCGAGCAGGCGCGCCGGAGCGGCTGACATTTTCCGGATCAGCTCCGGCAGGGAAAGAAGCCCCGGCAGAACCAAAAACGTGATTCCTGCCGCGAGACTGGTTTCCATGCCGACCGCGCCGCTCGGGGCGCTTAGAAAATCCGCCTTCTCCCGCGGCGTGTGCGGCGCGTGATCGGTCGCGATCACATCGATCGTTCCGTCCCGCAGCCCTTCCGCCACAGCTTGGCGGTCTTCCTCCGTGCGAAGCGGCGGATTCATGCGGTAATCCGCGTCGCGCCGCAGCAGCTCCCTTTCGGTCAGAGCAAAATAATGCGGCGCGGTTTCACAGGTAACCGGAGCCCCGCGCCGCTTTGCGTCCCGAATCATCCCGACGGAGGTTTTCGTGCTGACATGGCAGATGTGCACCGGCAGACGATACGCCTCCGCCAGCGCCAGCTCGCGCGCGGTGCCGCAGTCCTCCGCGGCGGCGGGAATCCCCGGAACGCCCAGCGCGCGCGACACCTCGCCCTCGTTCAGCTTCCCGCCGCCCGCCAGCGAAAGGTCCTCGCAGTGGGAAGTGACGAAAAGGCCGAGTTTCGCCGCTTCCCGCATTGCTCCGGCCATCAGAACCGAGTCGGCGACCGGCCTGCCGTCGTCGCTGACCGCCGCGGCTCCGGCCTCTTTGAGTTCTTTCAGATCGGTCGGCTCCGCGCCCGCAAGCCCTTTGGTGATCGCGGCGGCAACATAGACGCGGGCATCCGCTTGTTTCGCCTTCTCCAGCACCCCGTGCACCGTTTCCGCGCGGTCCAGAGCGGGGCGCGTGTTCGGCATGCAGAGCAGGCTGGTGACCCCGCCCGCCGCCGCCGCGCGGCAGCCGGACAGAACATCTTCCTTTTCCGGAAACCCCGGGTCGCGCAGATGGACGTGCAGGTCCACGAGGCCCGGCGCTGCGACAAGGCCGGACGCTTCGATCACCCGCGCGTCCCCGCAGTCGACCGTTCCGCCCAGCCGCGCGATTCTGCCGCCGCAGATCAGCAGGTCTCCGGTTTCATCCATTGCGCGGGACGGGTCCACAAGCCGCGCGCCGCGAAGCAAGAGTTTTTCCATTCGTACCTCCGTTTGACTGACTGGAAACAGGGCCCGCCTTACGGCAGGAGCAGATAGGCGGACAGCGCCAGCAGCTCCCGCGCCCAGCAGGCCGAGAAAATATACCACGGCGTATGCGCGGGAACCGCCCACGCCGAAGCGCCGAGCCCGCGCGCAATCGAACAGGCGCGGTATTCATGATATTCGTCCGTGACGATCGCAAGCCCGCGGTTCAGGCCGTTTTGACCGATGATCTTTTGTGCGTTTGAGATATTTTCCTGCGTGGAGGTCGACCGGTCTTCCAGAAAAACGCGGGAAGCGCCGACTCCCCGGCTGACCAGACCTTCCCGGATGACTTCCGCTTCCGTGCGGTTTTCGCCGCGCCCCCGCCCGCCGCAGGCAACGCAGGCCGCCGCCGGATGCGCGTTCAGATAATTCGCCGCCGCTTCAATCCGTTCCCTCAGATCCGCGCTGGGAACGTTCCCGCTCACCTTACTGCCCAAAACCAGCACCGTCGCCGTTTCCGGCGGGGCGGAGGCCGCGCCCGAAACCATCAGGCCGGTCAGCGCCGCCGTCCACAGAAGGCCGGCGCAGAACAGAACCAGAACCGCTGTTTTCAGTTTTTTTACCGCGCGGTTTTTGCCGCATAAGGCATTGATCCTGCCGGACAAAAGCACACACGCCAAAATCAACAGACAAACCGCAATCCCTGAAATATTGCCGATATTCAGCACGTTCCAGTGGATCGGCCCGATAAACCAGACAAGCCCCAAAGCGGAAAGGATTCCAAGAACCCAAAGCGCCGCGCGCCTGAATTTTCCCAACGGTATCACCTCTCCGGTTATTATAGCATAAAACCGACGGGCTTCAAACACGGCGCGTAAAAAAAGCCTGTCCGGGACTCGGAAAGAATCCCGGACGGGCTTCCGGGGAAACACTTAGCTCATGTACTTTGCAATGACTTCTTTGTAGATGCTTTTGTAGTCATCCGCGCTGTCGCGCCCGAATTCCAATTCCCACTTGATCATAGAATCAACGGAGCGCGTTTTTAATTCTTCGGCGCTTCTCACCCGATAACGCCCCCACGCCCCGGAATAAGGGCTATAAAGTCCGTAAAAAGTACTTGACGCATCGTTGTCCTCATTCAAGAAAAACAAATATTCCCGTCCTGCGGCGCTGGGCAGATAATCGAGGTTATAGTAAATCTTTCCTTTTCCGTCCTTCTCTTCCCGATGATATTCTTCGCCCAGGGGAATGGCCTGTCCGGCCCGCAGTCCCCCTTTCAGCACTTTTGTAATTTGCAGGGACGAAACCGTGACCGTCCGGTCCGGGAATTCCAATGCCCCCAGCATCACATTTCCCGCCCCGTCTTCCACTGTGAAGTCACTCTCCGCCATTACGTGTTGATTTGCCTGCCGGTTTCCCGTGCCCCGGAAAACTCCCTGCACGATGTCCGTACAGCCCGCCTCAAGCTCCTCCAGATTTTGAGGAATCAGGTAATCGACCGCCGCATCCGACTGAACATAGGCAACTATGTCTCCCCGCAGAAAATTCCGATTCACACCCGGTCGCCAGGAACCGAGCACTGCCGATAGCAGCAGCCATAAAAAGAAACCGGAATAAATTTTTTTCATCTCAAGTGTCCTCCTGTAACGGGCTTCCGGACTGATACCGTAAAACCGCCCGCCCCGAAAAAACAATTTCCGGAGCGGGTATTTCCTGTTTTATTTCAGCTCATGTACTTTACAATGACTTCTTTGTAGATACTTTTGTAATGAGCCGCGTCATCTTTGCCAAGGTTCAGCTCTTCATTCGACATGGAATCAATGGACTGCGCGCGAACCGAATTTTGTTTCACAACGGGATAGCGGCCAAGTTCACAGTCCAGCGGAAGATAATCTCCGCCCCACCAGGCTGTCTCGCTCATACGGTCCACCAAAAAGAATAAATACTCCTTTCCTGTCTTAGAGGGCAGATAATTTCCGTCATAACATACCATTTTTTTATCACTGTAATCAATGCAAAAATAATCTTCGCCCAGTGGGATCGTATCTCCCTCTTTAAGATTTCCTTTATAAGTCTTTGTGACTTTCAGTGTAGATACTGTGGTTCCGAACGTAGGAACCTGCTGCTCTTTTCCGGACGACAAAGTAACTTCCATATACTGTATGTTCGGCTTGGCATCATCCTGAAGCACGCCCTGAACAATGCAGTCGCTGCGATCTTCAACATCCTGTAACGTCTGCGGCAAAGTGCCTATACAATCAGATTGCTGCTGCGAATATTCGACCGGCTTACAAGCGGACGATGAAACCGAAATCGCATTTGCTTTAACCGGCGCGGATGGCTTGGGATTTGCAGCACAGGAAGTCAAAAGGAACAGGAACGTCAATACACTGAAAAGAAACTTTTTCATTACAATTACCTCCTTCATTCGTAATAAGCGTTCAGGCTGCACACATCATGCGGCTGAATTGTATCTTCTCTAAGCGGATCCCGTGTTTAAATTTATTTCATATCTATAACAACTCAAGAAGGCGTTTTGTTACACAGAAATTTTTATTTATTTAATTCGACCAAATTTGTATTAAATTCGCCATTATTTTTCTGTAAAGGGCATAAGCCTTACAACATGAAACAACCCCCGGAAAGCAGGCGAATTAATTCACACTTTTGGCAAACAAAGTCATATTATGAAAAAATATCACTTTAGCAATGCAATTCGCTGCTTGCGTTTTCCAGCGAGCCGCATTATAATTAATAATTATTGGTTAGGCTGTAAAAATATTAAATTGGAGGTTCATCATGAAACGTGTCTACAACTTTTCCGCAGGTCCATCCATGCTGCCGGAAGCCGTTCTCCGCCGCGCCGCGGACGAAATGCTCGATTATAAGGGCTGCGGTCAATCCGTCATGGAGATGTCCCATCGATCCGGCGAATACGAGGGGATCATCTGTTCCGCGGAGAATTTGCTTCGCGAAGTAATGGAAATTCCCTGCAACTACAAGGTTTTATTCCTGCAGGGCGGCGCCTCCTCCCAGTTCGCGATGATACCGCTGAACCTGATGAACAAACATCATAAGGCGGACTTTGTGCTGACCGGTCAATGGGCGACAAAGGCCTGGAAGGAAGCCGCCCGCTACGGCGAAGGCAATGTGGTCGCGTCCTCCAAGGATAAGACCTTCACCTATATTCCGGAGCTTGACCCCGGCACCTTCTCCAAGGACGCCGATTATTTCCACATCTGCCTGAACAACACGATTTACGGCACCGTTTATCATGAGCTGCCGCAGACCGGCGACGTTCCGCTTGTGGCGGACGTATCCTCCTGCATTCTGAGCGAACCGATCGACGTTTCCAAATTCGGCCTTCTTTACGCGGGCGCGCAGAAAAACATGGGGCCCGCGGGGCTGACGGTTGTAATCGTCCGCGACGACCTGATCGGCAACGCGATGGATTTCACCCCGACCATGCTGAATTACAAGACGCACGCCGACAACGGCTCGATGTTCAACACTCCCCCGTGCTATTCGATCTACATCTGCATGCTGGTGCTTGACTGGCTGAAAAACACCGTCGGCGGGCTTTCCGAAATGGAAAAGATCAACCGAAAAAAGGCCGGTTTGCTTTACGATTTTCTTGACAGCTCCAGGCTGTTCCGCGGCACGGTCGTTCCGAAAGACCGCTCCCTGATGAACGTTCCGTTCGTGACGGGCGATACCGCGCTTGACGCGAAATTTGTTTCGGAAGCGGCGGCGGAGGGCTTTGTCAACCTGAAGGGGCACCGCACCGTGGGCGGAATGCGCGCTTCCATTTACAATGCCATGCCGGTTGAGGGCGTGGAAAAGCTGGTTGCGTTCATGAAGGATTTTGAACGGAAAAACGCGTGAGAACGGAGGAATCAACCCATGTACCAGATTAAGTGCCTGAACAAAATCTCGCCCGTCGGGACCAGCCGTTTTGGCGAAAACTACAGCTGCTCCGACAGCGTGGAAAACCCGGAAGCAATTCTGGTCCGCTCCGCCTCGATGCACGAAATGGAGCTGCCGGCAAACCTGCTGGCGGTTGCCCGCGCCGGAGCGGGGGTTAACAATATCCCGATCGACAAGTGCAGCGAAAAGGGAATCGTCGTGTTCAACACCCCCGGCGCAAACGCGAACGCGGTCAAGGAGCTGGTTCTCGCCGGACTGCTGATGTCCTCCCGAAGGATCGTGTCGGGAATTGAATGGGCAAAAACCCTGAAAGGCAAAGGGGACGAGGTCGGCAAACTGGTCGAAAAAGGCAAAAGCCAGTTCGTCGGCCCTGAAATCAAGGGAAAAACGCTCGGCGTCATCGGCCTGGGCGCGATCGGAATTCTGGTCGCGAACGCGGCTCACTCTCTTGGGATGGAGGTGCTCGGCTACGACCCGTATCTCTCGGTGGACGCCGCCTGGGGGCTCTCCCGATCCGTAAAGCACGCGCATTCTCTGGACGACATTTACGCGGAAAGCGACTATATCACCGTCCATGTGCCGCTGCTGCCCGATACCAAAGAAATGATCAACGCGGAAGCGATCTCTAAAATGAAAGACGGCGTGCATCTTCTCAACTTCGCGCGCGGCGGGCTGTTCAACCGGCCGGACGTACTGGCGGCGGTGAAATCCGGAAAGGTTGCCACCTATGCGACCGATTTTCCGGACGACAGCCTGCTTGGCGTGGAAAACGTTCTCGCCTTTCCGCACCTTGGCGCCTCCACGCCCGAATCGGAGGACAACTGCGCGCGGATGGCCGCGGACGAGCTGATCGATTATCTCGAAAACGGAAATATCCGCAACGCGGTCAACCTGCCGTCCGTTTCGATGGCGCGCAACGGCTTTACCCGCATCTGCCTGTTCCACAGGAACGTGCCGAACGTCATCAGCAAGCTGTCCGGCATTCTGGCGAACGCGAATATCAACATTGAAAACATGCAGAGCAAGGCGAAAAAGGACTATGCCTATGTGATTCTCGACGTGACCGGAGAAGTCACCGAGGACACCGCCGAGCATCTGGAACAGCTTCCGGAAATTGTGCGCGCGCGCGTGATTCCGGCAAAAAACAAATAAGTATCCTCGCCGCAGCAAGGGAGCCGTTCCCCAACTTGGGAAACGGCTCCCTTTTCGATTGACGTTCTTTCCTCCCGACACGCAGTAGGAGCGTCCGGTGACAATATTTACGTGTCGACCGCTGCTTTCGGTTAATTTCAAATAAGGAGATCCCCGCCTCATATAAAATTGCTCCCGCAGCCGCAGCAATACTCTGTATGATTCTGAAGTGGGCCGACTCTGGAACCAGCTCCCCGAATTAGTTTTCATGCCTGCCGGGAAGTACCCCAATTTCTATCGGTACAGCGACGAGGGCCGAAACATTCTTTTCAGAAACAAGCGAAGATAGCGTGAGATCCACCGCAGCCATTTGGTGAGTACGGCGGAAAAGATACGGAAAAACAATGCAATCAGTAAAATGGTCAGGAACATGAAAAATCCGTTTTTCAATGCTTCTATCCAGAACTCCATCTGCAAATCCCTTTCCTCTCAATGAAATCCCGAAAGCCTATTGTCGCCCGCCGCCCTTCCAAAAATAACATGAGGTGGTTAGCTGATACCCGGCCGCATACAGGAGAGACGGGACAAAAATCAGCGCGGGAGTCAGCATCGTCGGCTTGTAGGGAACGATCTGATGCGCAAGGCCACGGAGCAGGGCCGCGCATAACGCAATTAAAAATACGGAATATGCCAGTTTGATCAGGCAGAGGGATTTTTTTGTAATATCCGCACGGCGCGCCAGAAATAGATCAAGGGTAATCAGCGCCGCAGAAAAAACGGTCAGAAAAAACTTCCAGCCCCATAAGCACCGTGCGGAAGCCTTTGCCGTCATCATCTGCAGCCCGTTTTCGGCAAATGCCATCACAATGAGCAGCAGCGGTAGCAAAAGCAGATAGACAAGATATGCAGCCCTTTTTTCTTCACCGTTCTCATCTCTTTTTGATTATTTCATAATAACCATAGCACTTATAAATTCTTATGTCAAATAATAGTTCCCATCCCCGGCACAGCCGGGAGTTCTTCCTATACGTGCAAAGTCCTGTTTTTACCGGCTGCGCCTCAAGGCGCCCGGGGCTTTTTCCCGCGAATGACAAAAAACCGGATGCGCTCCATGCGGAGTACATCCGGTTTTCTATTAAATCAAAGAATTACAGAAGTTCGATAATCGCCATTTCGGCTGCGTCCCCGCGGCGGGGTCCGATCTTCGTAATGCGTGTATATCCGCCGTTGCGTTCGGCGTATTTCGGCGCGATCTCAGCAAACAGCTTGTGGGTAACATCTTCCTTCGTTACAAAGCCGTTTACAAGGCGCTTATTGGCAAGAGTATCTTCTTTCGCAATGGTGATCATCTTTTCCGCCATGGAACGGACTTCCTTGGCGCGGGTCACCGTTGTTTCGATTTTACCTTTTTCCAAAAGAAAGGTTACCATCGCCCTGAGCATAGCCGTTCTGTGGTCGGTGGTTCTTCCGAGTTTTCTGGTTCCGGGCATCGAATGTTCACTCCTTTACCTTAGGTTCCGCAAAGGACTATTCATCGTCCTTGCGCAGATTGAAACCGAGAGAGGCCATCTTCCAGACAACCTCTTCGAGGGATTTGCGTCCAAGGTTGCGGACCTTCATCATGTCGTCTTCCGACTTGCCGATGATGTCGCCAACCGTGTTGATTCCGGCGCGCTTGAGGCAGTTGAAGGAACGGACCGAAAGGTCCAGCTCCTCAATCGTCATCTCAAGCACTTTCTCCTTGCCCTTGTCGTCCTTTTCCACCATGATCTCGGTGCTGCTGCCCTTGTCGGACAGGTCAACAAACAGATTCAGGTGTTCGGTCAGGACCTTCGCGGCAAGGGAAACCGCCTCCTGAGCCCCGATCACCCCGTTGGTCCAGACCTCGAGCGTCAGCTTGTCGAAGTCGATGCTCTGGCCGACGCGGGTCGGTTCCACGTTATAGTTCACCTTATAAACCGGAGTGTAAATGGAATCCACGGGAAGCACACCGATAATGCTGGCGCTCATGTTCTGCTTGTTCCGCTCTGCGGAAACATAGCCGCGCCCTTTGTCCAAAGTGAGTTCCATATACAGTTTGGCGCCGTCCCCCAACGTTGCAATGTGCATGTCCGGGTTGAGGATTTCCACCTCGCTGTCGCACTTGATTGAGTCGGCCGTCACTTCACACGGCCCTTCGGCGCAAATCTCAACCGTTTTGGGTCCGTCGCAGTGCAGCTTCGCCGTCAGTCCCTTGATATTCAGGATGATCTCGGTGACATCCTCTTTCACGCCGGGTATGGTCGAAAACTCATGCAGAACGCCGTCGATCTTGATCGACGTTACCGCAACTCCCGGCAAGGACGACAGAAGTACGCGCCGAAGGCTGTTGCCCAGCGTGGTGCCAAACCCCCGTTCCAGAGGCTCGACGATGAATTTGCCGTACGTACCGTCGCCCGATAGTTCATTCGTCTCAATTTTAGGCTTCTCAATCTCGATCATTAGCGACCCTCCTTGATCTGTAGCGGATCAATTTATCTGCCGTGATGGCTCCTGCGCTGCAGAACACGTTACTTGGAGTACAACTCAACAATGAGAGTCTCGTCAACCGCAAGGTCAATCTCTTCACGCGTGGGCAGTGCAAGGATTTTGCCTTCCAGGGTCTCGCGGTTTACGTCAAGCCACTTGGGCACGGGACGGGAAGCATTCGCCTCGAGCACCGATTTGAATTTATCGCTCTTGCGGCTTTTGTCCTTAATCGAAACCACATCGCCCGGTTTCACCAGGAAAGACGGGATGTCGACACGGCCGCCGTTTACGGTAAAATGACCGTGAACGACAAGCTGGCGGGCTTCCGCTCTGGAGCTGGCCCAGCCGAGGCGGTAAACAATATTGTCAAGCCTGCGCTCCAAAAGGATCAGCAGCTCGTCGCCGGTCTTGCCTTCCTTTTTGGTGGCCATTTCATAATATTTCAAAAACTGGGATTCCAGTACGCCGTAGTAGCGCTTCGCCGTCTGCTTGGCGCGCAGCTGAAGGCCGTACTCAGAAGTCTTCTTGCGGCCCTGGCCGTGCTGGCCGGGCGCATATGCTCTGCGCGTTACCGCGCATTTGTCCGCGTAGCATCTTTCGCCTTTCAGAAAAAGCTTCTGGCCTTCTCTGCGGCAGAGCTTGCAGACGGAATCTGTATATCTTGCCATATTTTGGTTGCACCTCCTAAAAAATCGGTTATACGCGTCTTCTCTTCGGCGGACGGCATCCGTTGTGGGGAATCGGCGTTACGTCCTTGATCATGCTGACCTCCAGCCCGGCGCCCTGCAGCGCGCGGATGGCGGCCTCACGCCCGGAGCCCGGGCCTTTAACGTATACTTCAACCGATTTCATGCCGTGTTCCATGGCCGCTTTCGCAGCGGTTTCCGCTGCGGTCTGGGCGGCAAAAGGAGTGGATTTTCTGGAGCCCCTGAATCCGAGTTCGCCGGAGCTTGCCCAGGAAACCGCGTTGCCCTGAACGTCGGTAATGGTAACAATCGTATTGTTGAAAGTGGACTGAATATGAGCGGAGCCACGATCGATATTCTTGCGCTCACGGCGTCTGCGCACACCGGAACCCTTTTTTGCTCCCGCGTTTTTCTGTGCTGCCATTTATGATATCCCTCCCAGATTATTTCTTCTTGTTGGCCATGGTCTTTCTCGGTCCCTTGCGGGTACGCGCGTTGGTCTTCGTGCGCTGACCCCTGACCGGAAGCCCTCTGCGGTGACGGACACCGCGGTAGCAGCCGATTTCAATCAGCCTTTTGATATCGAACGCGATGTCGCGGCGAAGGTCGCCTTCCACGCGGCAGTGATGCTCGATGTATTCCCTGATTTTTGCCGCGTCGTCTTCCGAAAGATCCCTGACACGGACGTTCGGATCTATGCCTGCTTCCGCGCAGATCTGGGTAGCCGTCTTGCGGCCGATACCGAAAATATAAGTTAGAGCAATCTCAATGCGCTTATCCCTCGGCAGATCAATACCTGCTATACGCGCCATACTGGTTGCACCTCCGTTGTTAGTTAGGTTTGCGCCTTAGCCCTGGCGCTGTTTATGCTTGGGGTTTTCGCAGATCACCATGACCTTACCCTTGCGCTTAATGACTTTGCATTTTTCACACATTTTCTTTACAGAAGGTCTGACTTTCATTCGAGGTCCCTCCTTGCAGAGATCTTCAAGTTATTTCGAACGCCACGTAATGCGCCCGCGCGTCAGGTCGTACGGCGACAGCTCAATGGTAACCTTATCGCCGGGCAGAATGCGGATGAAATTCATCCTAAGTTTGCCGGAAATATGCGCGAGAATCGTGTGGTGATTGGGAAGCTCCACCGTAAACATGGCGTTCGGCAGGGCTTCGGTAACGATGCCTTCAGTTTCAATTACGTCCTGTTTCGACATACATGTGCCTCCTCTTGTGGAAAGCGGTCCCCGGCTTCAAAAGCGGCAAGGGCCCGTCGAATTTCACGATTGGTCTGCAATGATTGTTCGGGCAGCAGCGTTTTTGTGGGAAAAAGGTGTATCACATTTTTCTTCTTGGGGTGCTGCAGGCTGCGCCGCTTTCCGTCACAAATGGTGACGGAACCGGCCTGTGCCCCAAGCACCGCGAAAAAGCCGCCCTTGTCACGCCCGGCAGCGGACCGGACCACCAGTCCTCTGATGAATTCCATGTCTGCCCCCTTAATCCGGAACGGTCAGAATGACCGGTCCGTCCGGGGTAATCGCAATGGAATGCTCAAAGTGAGCAGCAAGCTTTCCATCCGCCGTGACGGTCGTCCAACCGTCCTCCAGCGTCTGTACTCCCGCCACTCCTTCATTCACCATCGGCTCGATGGCGATGGTCATGCCCGGCAACAGGCGCACGCCCCTTCCGGGGGTGCCGTAATTGGGAACACTGGGGTCTTCATGCATCTTCGCGCCTACTCCGTGGCCGACAAAATCACGTACCACCGAGTAACCGCGAGCTTCGGCATACCGCTGAACCGCGCTGCCGACGTCGCCGAGCCGGTTTCCGGCCACGGCGGCCCGGATGCCCTCGTAAAGGCTTTCCCGCGTCGCGTCCATCAGGGCCTGTGCCTCCCGGCTGACCTTGCCGCACGGAAAGGTAAAGGCGTTGTCACCGACGAAACCCTCATAGGTCGCGCCGACGTCAATACTGACGATGTCGCCCTCCCTGATGATCTGTCTTTTGCTTGGTATGCCATGGATGACTACATTGTTTACGGAAACACAGGCGCTGGCTGGAAATCCGCCGTACCCGAGGAATGTGGGCTTCGCGCCCGCTTTCTCGATTGTGCGGCGGGCCACATGGCTGATTTCCCACGTGGAAACGCCAGGCTCAACCGCGGCACCCGCTGCTTTCAGCGCGTTAGCCGCGATCCGGCCCGCCTGCCTCATGATTTTAAGCTCTCTTGCAGTTTTCAAAACGATCATAAAATCAAGCCTCGATTGCATCGAGTACGGCCCGGGTCGTATCGGAAACAATGTCGCAGCCCTGCACTACGCGGAGCTTGCCTTGTTTCTCATAATAGGCCTTAAGAGGTTCCGTTTGCTCGTGATATACTTTCAGCCGCGCCTGAATCGTCTCCGGCTGGTCATCCTTGCGCTGAACAAGGGTGCCTCCGCAAAGGTCGCACACGCCCTCCACCTTTGGCTTTTTGTTTACCACATGGTAGGAGGCGCCGCAATTTTCGCAGACACGGCGTCCGGACAGCCGGGCAAGAATCGTTTGTTCCGAGACCTCGATGTCGATGACCCGGTCGATGACGATGCCCATGTTGTCCAGAGCCTCGGCCTGGGGAATGGTACGCGGAAAGCCGTCCAGAATAAACCCGTTCTTGCAGTCCGGTTCGGCGAGGCGCTCACGGATAATTCCGATCACGATCTCGTCCGGAACCAGCTTGCCGGATTCCGTATAGGCCTTCGCGCGCAGTCCCATCTCCGTGCCGCTTTTCAGCGCGCTTCGAATGATATTGCCCGTTGATATAGTGGGAATTCCCTTTTCGCGGGAAAGGACCTCCGCCTGGGTCCCCTTCCCCGCTCCGGGTGCGCCAAGAAAAATAAAATTCATATGAACCACTCCTTCATCAATCGAGGAAGCCTTTGTAATGCCGCATCATCATTTGTGATTCCATCTGTTTTACGGTTTCCAGGGGCTACGCCGACAAGAATCAGGATGGATGTGCCGCCGACCGAAAGATTGCTCATCCCGGTTGTCGCGCCGAAAATAATCGGCATCAGCGCAATAAACGCAAGGAACAGCGAGCCGATAAAGGTTACCTTGGAAAGGACCCTGGCAATGTAATCACTGGTCGACTTGCCCGGACGAATGCCGGGAATGGTGCCGTTGCTCTGACGAAGATTATTGGCCATCTCAATGGGATTATACTGAATTGTCATATAAAAATATGCAAAGAGAATAATGAGAAGGAAGTACAAAAACGAGTAGAGCCATCCCGTCGAAGAGAACGCGTCAAAGAAGCTTCTCCAGAATCCCGTGGCAACACGGTCGCCCATGAAGAGCTGAATAGTGCTTGGAATCACAAGGATTGAGCTGGCAAAGATAATCGGCATAACGCCGGACATTCCGATTTTGATCGGAATATGGCTGCTCTGCCCGCCGTACATTTTCCGCCCGACCACGCGCTTCGCGTACTGAACGGGGATACGGCGTTCGGCGTCATACATAAAGACGATGACCCACACGATCACGAGGAACAGAACGGCAAACATCGGAACCAGGAAGTAATACTTTCCGAAGCTGGTCGGGTCCTGAGACGCGGCCTGCCAGAAAGTGCCCAATGTCTGGATTGTGTGCGGCATTCTTGCGACAATGCCGGCGAACAGCAGAATGGAAATTCCGTTGCCGATGCCGAACTGGTTGACCTGCTCGCCCAGCCACATCATCAGCGCGGCGCCCGCCGTGAAGGTCATGATAATGACGAACGCGGCAAACACAGCCTGCCAGCCGTGTGTGTATTCTGCGATCGGAGTTCCCTGATAGGAGCTGTTGCGCAGATAGAAATAATAGGAGGTTCCCTGAATCAGAGCCAGCACGATTGCCACATAACGGGTAATCGCACCAAGGCGCTTGCGCCCTTCCTCCCCTTCCCTCGCCATGCGCTCCAGAGCCGGAATCGCGACGGTGAGAAGCTGGATGACGATGGAACTGTTAATGTACGGCGTAACGCTCATTGCAAACAGCGTTGCGTTTGCAAAGGCGCCGCCGGACAGCATGTCTAGATAACTCAGCGCCGTTCCGGTCTTGCCGACCTCCGTCATTAATCCTTTCAGGGCGTCCGTGTTCAAGAACGGTACAGGGATGGCCGCGCCGAAACGGAATACGACGATAATGAACAGCGTAAAGAGCATCTTTTGACGGAGATCGGGAATCGACCAGGCATTCTTGATGGTTTTGAACACCTCAGATCACCTCGGCCTTCCCGCCAGCGGCCTCGATCTTCTGCCTGGCGGATTCAGAGAAGGCAGAAACCTTTACATTCAGCTTTTTCTCCAGCTTGCCGTTGCCGAGGATCTTGACCCCGTCGCAGCAAACCTTGACAATGCCCGCATCGATGAGTGCCTGTGTGTCGACCGTTGCGCCGTCTTCAAACTTGTTGAGGGTGCCTACGTTCACAGTCTTGACGCTGCTGGCAAAAATATTGGTGAAGCCCCTTTTCGGGAGGCGGCGCTGCAAAGGCATCTGGCCGCCTTCGAAGCCCGGACGAATTGAGCCTCCGGAACGCGCCTTCTGGCCCTTGTGGCCTTTGCCCGCGGTTTTACCCTGGCCGGAGCCTGCCCCTCTTCCGATCCTTTTGGGCTCTTTTGTGGACCCCGGTACCGAAGTTAGATCATGTAACTTCATACATTCGCACCTCCTTATCTTACGCTTTGCTTACCTCGATGAGGTGGATAATTTTCTGCACCTTACCTTTGGTCTGCTCATTTTCGGGCTGAACCGATGAATCGCCGATTTTGGTAAGACCAAGGGACCGGGCGGTTGCAATCTGGTCCTTCTTGCTGCCGATCAGGCTTTTGACCAGCGTGATTTTCAGCTGTTCCATCCTGCGCGCCCTCCTTATGCAAATAATTCTTTAACCGATTTACCGCGCGTTTTTGCGACCTGTTCCGCACTGCGGAGTTTTTTCATGCCGTCCAGCGTCGCGCGGACGACGTTGCACGGGTTGTTGGACCGAAGCGCCTTGGTACGGATGTCGCGGATGCCGGCGGCTTCCACGACCGCACGGACCGGGCCGCCGGCGATGACGCCGGTACCGGGTGCGGCGGGTTTCATCAGGACTCTGCCCGCGCCGTACGCGCCGATAATTTCATGCGGAATGGTCGATCCGCGCATGGAAACTTTGATCAGGTTCTTTTTCGCGTCTTCAATTCCCTTGCGAATCGCGTCGGGAACTTCGCCCGCCTTGCCGATGCCGAAACCGACGGTTCCGTTGCCGTCGCCGACAACGACCAGCGCCGCGAACTTGAAGATGCGGCCGCCCTTTACGGTTTTCGAAACGCGGTTGATGGCAACCACATGCTCTTTCATTTCCGTTTGTGATGCGTCAAATCTAGCCAAAAGTTTTTCCTCCTCCTTTGTCAGAACTTGAGGCCGCCCTCACGGGCGCCTTCGGCCAGCTCTTTGACGCGGCCGTGGTAAAGATAGCCGCCGCGGTCAAAAACGACCTGTTCAATGCCCTTTTCGACGGCGTGTTTTGCAATCAGCTCGCCAACCTTGCGTGCGGCTTCCTTGTTTCCGCCGTTACCATTAAAATCCTTGTCCAGTGAGGAAGCCGAGGCAAGCGTTACTCCCCTGACATCGTCAATCACCTGGGCGTAGATGTTGTTGGTAGAGCGAAATACATTCAGGCGCGGGCACTCGGCCGTGCCCGAAATCTTGCCGCGCACTCTGCGGTGGCGGTTCAATCTGGCTTTGTTGGTGTCAGCCTTATTCACCATTTATGATTCACTCCTTCATTACTTCTTTGCGCCCTTACCGGCTTTGCCTTCCTTGCGGCGGACGTGTTCATCCGCGTAGCGGATTCCCTTGCCCTTATACGGCTCCGGCGGACGTTTCTCGCGGACTTCAGCTGCGAACTGCCCGACCTGCTGCTTATCAGGGCCAAGGATCACGATCTTGTTCGCCGTGGGGCATTCAATGGTAATGCCATCCACTTCCGGAACCGTTACCTGATGGGAATAACCGAGGTTCATGACCAGGTTCTTCCCCTGCTTCAGAACACGGTAACCGACGCCGTTGACGTCCAGTTCCTTCTTAAAGCCCTCCGTTACGCCGACCACCATATTGTGAATGAGCGAACGGGTCAGGCCGTGAAGGGATCTGTTTTCTTTTTCATCGTTGGGACGGGTCACATGAATCAGGTTTTCCTCAACGCTGACGGTCATATTCGGATGAACCCTCTGCGTCAGGGTCCCCTTCGGGCCCTTCACCGATACAACGCTGCCGTCAACCGATACGGTGACGCCGGCGGGAATATTTATGGGTTTTCTTCCAATTCGCGACATTGCTGCACCCCCCTTGTTACCAAATAAACGCGAGAACTTCGCCGCCCACGTTCTGCTTGCGGGCTTCGCGGTCCGTCATGACTCCCTTGGAAGTCGAGATGATCGCGATGCCCAGGCCTTTCATGACCTTGGGCAGCTCCTCGGCGTTGGAATAAATGCGAAGGCCCGGCTTTGAAACTCTGCGCAGGCCGTTAATGACGGTGGTTTTTCCCTCGCCATATTTCAGGTTCACTTTGATGATTCCCTGCTTGCCGTCCTCTATCACCGTATAGTTCCGGACATAACCCTCGTCCACCAGAATCTGCACAATCGCTTTTTTCATGTTGGAAGCGGGGATCTCCACGGAATCATGCTTCGCGGAACTCGCATTGCGGATGCGGGTAAGCAAATCGGCAATCGTATCTGTAATCTGCATGCCGTCTCCTCCTTCTTTACCAGCTCGCCTTTTTTACGCCGGGAATCTCGCCCTTATAGGCAAGCTCCCTAAAGCAGATGCGGCAGATACCGAATTTGCGAAGATAGGCGTGCGGCCTGCCACAGATTTTGCAACGGTTGTACTCACGGGAAGAGAATTTCTGTTCCCTTCTCTGTTTGACCTTCATAGAAGTTTTGGCCACAAGAATCCCTCCTTATTTCGCAAACGGGGCGCCGAGCAGCGTTAAAAGCTCTCTGGATTCCTCGTCGGTTTTCGCGGTCGTCACAAAGCAGATGTCCATTCCGCGGACCTTGTCGATTTTATCGTAATCAATTTCCGGAAAAATCAGCTGTTCCTTGACGCCCATGTTGTAGTTGCCCCTGCCGTCGAAGGAATTCGGGTTAATGCCGCGAAAGTCCCTGACGCGCGGAAGCGCCACGTTGAAAAGGCGGTCCACGAATTCATACATTCTGTCGCCGCGCAGCGTAACTTTGACGCCGATTTTCATCCCGGCGCGCACTTTAAAGTTCGCGACGGACTTTTTCGCGGTGGTCACGACGGGTCTCTGCCCGGTAATAATGGAAAGGTCGCTCATCGCGGAGTCGATCACCTTGGAGTTTTCCTTGGCTTCGCCGGCGCCAATGTTAATCACGATCTTATCCAGTTTGGGAATCTGCATGACGCTTTTGTAGGAAAACTTCTTCATCAGCGACGGTGCGATTTCCTTCTGATATATCTCCTTCATTCTTGCCATGTTTATCCTCCTTACAGCGCTTCGCCGCATTTTTTGCAAATGCGTTCCTTCGTGCCGTCCTCATACAGCTTGTGAGAGACACGGGTGGTTTTGCCGCAGTGGGGGCAGACAAGCTGAACCTTGCAGGCGTACAGGGCGCCCTCGGCTTTCACGATGCCGCCCTCCTCGCCCATTTTACGGGGCTTTACATGTTTGCTCACCATGTTAACGCCCTCTACAATGACCTTGCCCTCTTTCGGGCTGACTTGAAGGACTTTGCCCTTCTTGCCGCGGTCTTTGCCGTTTAAAACAATCACGGTGTCACCGGTTTTAACATGAATCTTTTTTATCATCAGCGAGCACCTCCCATTAAAGCACTTCAGGGGCAAGACTTAAAATCTTCAAATAGTCCCTGTCGCGCAGTTCCCTGGCCACCGGGCCAAAAATACGTGTGCCCGTTGGATTTTTATCGTCCTTGATGAGCACGGCGGCGTTCTCGTCGAATCGGATATAGGTCCCGTCCTCGCGGCGAACACCCGAAGCGGTGCGCACGATCACCGCCTTGACCACGTCGCCCTTTTTCACGGTGCCGCCCGGCGCCGCTTTCTTGACCGACGCGACAACGACATCGCCGATATTAGCGTACCTTCTGCCGGTACCGCCAAGCACGCGGATGCACATAAGCTGCTTCGCGCCGGTATTGTCGGCAACGTTGAGGTATGTCTGTTGTTGTATCACGGTGCGTTCCTCCTTTGCTTAGGGGCCAAGATTACTTGGCCTTCTCCAATATCTTGACAAGACGCCATCTTTTGTCCTTGCTTAACGGACGGGTTTCCATCACGCGCACGCGGTCGCCGATGGTGCATTCGTTGTTTTCATCATGCGCCTTCAGGCGAATGGTGCGCTTGACTACTTTCTTGTAAAGCGGGTGCTTCACGCTGTCTTCCACCGCAACGACGATGGTTTTATCCATTTTGTTGCTGACGACTTTGCCTACCTCGGTTTTTCTGATATTTCTGTCGCTCACGCTTAATCCTCCCTTCCGTTACGCATTGGCGCTGTCTTTGAGTTCATTTTCGCGCAAAACGGTCTTGATGCGGGCGATATCCTTCTTAACAGCCTTAATACGCATCGGGTTGTCGAGCTGATTAATGGTAAGCTGGAAACGGAGGTTGAAAAGCTCGGCCTTTAAATCCTTCAGCTTGCTTTCAAGCTCTTCCGCGCTTAATTGTCTGACTTCCGTTGGCTTCATGACTGCTCACCATCCGTTTCTTCCTTGGCAACAAATTTGCACCGGATCGGCAGTTTGTTGGATGCGAGACGAAGAGCTTCCCTTGCGGTCTCTTCGGAAACGCCGCCCATTTCAAACATAATGCGGCCCGGTTTCACAACGGCCACCCAGTACTCGGGGGCGCCTTTACCGGAGCCCATGCGGACCTCGGCGGGTTTTTTGGTCACCGGTTTATCCGGGAAAATTTTAATCCAGACCTGCCCGAATCTTTTGGTGTAACGGGTCATGGCAACACGGGCCGCCTCGATCTGGTTGGCGGTAATCCATGCCGGTTCCAACGCCTGAAGGCCATACTGACCGTAAGCAATCTGATTGCCGCGGGTACATTTGCCGGTCATGCGGCCGCGCTGTACTTTGCGGTATTTCACGCGCTTTGGCATCAGCATTATTTGCTGCCCCCTTCCCTGCGGGGCTTGCGGCTGTCCTGCAGCACCTCGCCCCTGTAGATCCAGACTTTCACTCCGATCCGCCCGTAAGTTGTGGCGGCCTCGGCAAAGCCGTAATCGATATCGGCACGAATGGTCTGCAGAGGAATCGTGCCGTCATGATACTGTTCTCTTCTCGCGATTTCCGCGCCGCCCAGGCGGCCGGAGACCTGCGTTTTAATTCCCTTGGCGCCCATCTTCATGGCGCGGCCGATGCTCTGTTTCAGCGCACGGCGGAAGGAAATTCTCTTTTCGAGCTGCTGCGCGATGTTTTCGGCAACCAGCTGCGCGTTCAGGTCCGGGCTTTTCACCTCGACGATATTAATCGTAACGGGTTTGCCCAGCGCCTTTTCGCACTGAAGACGAAGTTTGTCGATTTCACTGCCGCCCTTGCCGATGACAATGCCCGGCTTCGCGCAGTGAATATGAAGGCGAACTTTGGAAGCGTCGCGTTCAATCTCTATTTTCGGTACGCCTGCCGGTTTCAGCTGCTTTAACAGCTGCTTGCGCAGCTTGTAGTCTTCGACAAGCGTGTCGCCGAAGGCGCTGTCCTTCGCAAACCAGCGGGAATCCCAGTCTTTGATAATGCCCACACGGAACCCGTGCGGATTGACTTTCTGGCCCATAATTTACCTCCTCCTTACGCTTATTCCTGTTCTTTGAGCACCATGGTCACGTGCGAAGTCCTCTTTAAAATCTGGAACGCACGCCCCTGCGCTCTTGGACGGATGCGTTTGAGGATCGGACCAGGGGAGACAAAGCACTGAGAAACATACAGTTTGGAAACATCCATATTGTGATTGTTCTCGGCGTTAGCCATGGCCGATTTCAGCAGTTTTTCAAGGCTCTCGCTCGCGGCCTTCGGCGTATGCTTCAGGATAGCCATCGCAACGTCGACCGGTTTGTTGCGGATCAGATCCAGAACAATCTGAACCTTGCGGGGAGAGATGCGGGCGTATTTCAGATAAGCCCTTGCTTCCATGCGATACACTCCTTTCAGCCGTTATTTGCCCGGCGCCGTTGTTTTAGAGCCGGAATGTCCCTTGAAGGTACGGGTGGGGGCGAACTCGCCCAGCCTGTGACCCACCATGTCCTCCGTTACATAAACCGGGACATGCTTGCGGCCGTCGTGAACCGCTATCGTATGGCCGACAAAGTCGGGGAAAATCGTTGAGGACCTGCTCCAGGTCTTGACGATTTTCTTTTCGCCGGCCGCATTCATCTCCTGAATCCTTTTAAGCAGCACAGGCTGAACATAAGGACCCTTTTTTATGCTTCTGCTCATAACTTGCAAGCTCCTTTCTGCACGCCTTATTTGCCGTTTCTACGCTTGACAATCATCTTGTCGGAGCGATTGTGATGAGCGCGGGTCTTGTAACCCAGGGTCGGCTTGCCCCACGGGGTAACCGGTCCGGGGCGTCCGATTGGGGCTCTGCCCTCGCCGCCGCCGTGCGGGTGGTCGTTCGGGTTCATGACGGAACCGCGTACGGTCGGCCTGAAGCCCATATGGCGTTTGCGCCCGGCCTTGCCGATCTTCATGTTTTCGTGGTCTACGTTGCTGACCTGGCCGATTGTCGCCATACAGGTGATCGGCACGTTGCGAAGTTCGCCGGAGGGCAGGCGCAGCAGCGCCATTCCGTTTTCCTTCGCCATCAGTTGCGCCATGATGCCTGCCGCGCGGGCAAGCTGGGCTCCCTTGCCGGGATACAGTTCAACGTTGTGGATGAACGTACCGGTCGGGATGTTTTCCAGCGGAAGCGCGTTGCCGGGCTTAATGTCCGCGGAAGCGCCGGAAACCACCGTATCGCCGACCTTCAGTCCATCGGGAGCGATGATGTAGCTCTTGTCGCCGTCTTCATACTGAACCAGCGCGATGAACGCGGAACGGTTCGGGTCGTACTCAATGCTGACGACCTTGCCCGGCGCGTCGAATTTCTGGCGCTTGAAATCGATCAGACGGTACTTTCTGCGGTTCTTGCCGCCGCGGTGGCGGACGGTGATGCGGCCGTAGCTGTTGCGGCCGGAATTGTTCGGAAGGGACTCTAAAAGGCTCTTTTCCGGTGCCTTTTTCGTCAGGATCTTATAATCCGTAACGGACATGTTGCGCCGGGAAGCCGTGGTCGGTTTAAAATTTATGGTTGGCATTCTTTCACACTCCTCATGATGGCTTTGCGGGGAAATGCCGCTTCCCCATCCATGCCTCTGCTCTATTTCATGCAGGCAGAGATTACATCATGCCTTCAAAAAATTCAATCGTTTTGCTGCCCTCGGTCAGGGTGACAACCGCTTTCTTCCAGGAGCTGGTGTAGCCCTGGGTTTTGCCCTGACGGCGCAGATGGCCGCGGACGTGGAGGGTGTTGACCTTGTTGACCTTCACGCCGAACAGTTCTTCCACGGCGCGGGCAATATCAATTTTTGTCGCGGATTTGGCAACTTCGAAGGTGTACCTTTTCTCGCCGATGCCGGCCATGCTTTTCTCCGTCACAATCGGGCGGAGGATAATATCCTGTGCTGCCATTTAAGCATACACCTCCTCAATCTGAGCCACCGCGTCCTTGACGACAATGAATTTGTCGGCGTCCAGAATATCGTAGACGTTCAGCGTGTTGACCACAGCGGTCTTTACGCCGGGGATGTTCCGGGAGGAAGCAATCACTTTTTCGTCCACGTTCGGCAGAACAATCAGGGCCTTTTTGTCGGATCCGATTGCGCTGAGCATCGCCGCGACGGATTTGGTCTTGTATGCGTCCAGGGAAATGCTGTCGAGCACGATCATAGCGCTGTCGAGCACCTTGCTGGAAAGAGCGGATTTCATCGCGAGACGGCGCACCTTCTTATTCAGCGTATAGCTGTAGTCGCGCGGCTTCGGTGCGAAAACGATACCGCCGTGTCTCCACTGCGGAGAACGCGTGGAGCCCTGTCTTGCGTGGCCCGTACCCTTCTGCCTCCACGGTTTTCTGCCGCCGCCGGAAACTTCCGCGCGGGTTTTTGCCGACTGTGTGCCCTGGCGCAGATTTGCAAGATGGTTTACCACCATGTCGTGCATCACCGTTTTGTTCGGTTCAATTCCGAACACCGCCTCGGCCAGGTCCATCTTTTCGACTTCCTTGCCGGCCATATCAAGTACTGCTACTGTAGGCATTCCGATTCCTCCTTCCCTTACGCCCTGGCAGCTTTCACGCTGTCGCGGATCACTACAATGCCGCCGTTGGGGCCGGGAACAGCGCCCCGGATGGCGATCAGGTTGTTTTCAACGTCCACCTTCGCAACGGTCAGGTTCTGCACCGTTACCTGCTCCGCGCCCAGATGGCCGGCCATCTTCATGCCGGGCAGCACCCTGGACGGAGTCGAACACGCGCCGTTGGAGCCGCCGTGGCGGGCAACAGGGCCGGAACCGTGGGTTTCCTTCAGGCGCTGGAAGTTCCAGCGCTTGATGACGCCGGCGTATCCTTTTCCTTTACTGGTACCGGTTACGTCGATCTTGTCGCCGGCTTCAAAGACATCCGCTTTGATCAGGTCGCCGACGTTGTAAGACGACGTATCCTCAAAGCGGAACTCACGAAGCGTTTTCTTCGGGGCGACGTCCGCTTTGGCAAAATGCCCCTTCATCGGTTTGGTCACCTTTGCCGCTTTCAGATCGCCGTAGCCCATCTGAACGCTCTCGTAGCCGTCGTTTTCCGCGGTCTTCTTCTGCGAAATCACGCAGGGGCCGGCTTCCACGACCGTTACGGGGATGACTTTGCCGTTTTCGTCAAAGATCTGCGTCATGCCGATCTTCTTGCCGATAATCCCTTTTTTCATTCCTTATTACCTCCTGTGCAGGTTATTGGTTGGCTTAATAAGCCAACTTGACCCCGGCCGCCGGTTGGTTAAAGTCAGAGCTTAATCTCAACTTCAACGCCTGCGGGGAGCTCCAGACCCATTAGGGCCTCAACCGTCTTGTTTGACGGGCGCAGAATGTCGATCAGTCTCTTGTGGGTTCTCATCTCAAACTGCTCGCGGCTGTCCTTGTATTTATGAACGGCGCGAAGAATGGTGATGATCTGCTTTTCAGTCGGGAGCGGAACGGGTCCGGAAACCCTTGCGCCCGTACGCTTTGCGGTTGCAACAATCTTTTCGGCGGACTGGTCCACCAGCTGATGGTCGTACCCTTTGATTCTGATCCTGATTTTCTCCTTGACTGCCACTGGAAAATCGCCTCCTTATTGTAGTTGGCGGGCGACGTTTAAAACCTGAACACCGTGCCGGGTGTTTCTTCATTTCCAAATGAAAAACCGGATTTCTTTTTTCAGACGAAATCCGGGTAGGTTCAAAACGTCTGAGCGCAAAAGGCCGCAAAGCGGAACCCTCCGCACGCTCAAAATATTTGTCGCCCGGTTTAAAATCGGACATACTCCACGGAAAAACCGGCGCATTTGCGCCGCAACCTCCCGCTTCAACGCATATCTGTCGCAGTCGTGCTTTATTATAATACCACACTCGCCCCCGGTTTGCAACCATTATTTTTCGCGCGAACGAGGAAATTTATTCCTCATACAATAACATTAATAGAAAAGGATTTTCCGCGGTATGGACCGTGGAAAATCCAAGTCATTTAAATGAAATTCTTCCACACAGCGTTATTCGTCACAAAAGGTTTTATCTCATCGTAACCAATCGTAACCCGAAGCAGCTTGCTCTGAGACATCACCGCAAAACCTACTCCGCTTTCCGTAAAATACATCGAGGTTTTGTCGAGATCCTTCTTAAGCGCGGAAGCGGTTGCTGCCGAAGCATATTCCGAGCTGAACTGTGCTTTCGCATCCTTTGCAAGAGCCGCGTAAAAGGAATCGCTTTCTTTTATTAAATCCGAAAAAGACAGAGCGGTTCCGGTAGTCAGGTTAAGGTTGACGGTTCGAAGAGCGTGCGTCGTCTTTCCTTTTGGGGAAAGAGTAACATATTCGTTAAAGCCGATGCTGATAAAGGTTTTTCCCTGATAAGTTGCGTCTCCGGCTGTCTTTACCCTCGTCTTGACTTTTTTGGCGCCGGTTCCAAGGGAATTAACAGTTTTCAGCGCGCAGTTTTTAATCGCGGCATTCACTTTGTCCTGCTGCGAGGCAAGACCGGTCAGTTGAGGATAGGATACCGAGTAGTCGTTGTTATCCTTTTTTAATGAGAAGTCGACCGATTTGATTTTGTAATTACCGTCATTTTTTGAAGCCTCCGCTTTGGCAGTCGGCGCTCTGGAAGCGTCCTGAAAAGCGGGAGTTACCGAAGAAGTATCGGACGTAACCCCCGAATAGAGGCTTGCGGAGGAGGATGTCCCGCCTGCCGACGAAGATGAGCCCGCAGACGTGCTTCCACCCGACGAAGCGGGCACGGACGAACCGGAAGAAGCTCCGTTCTGGCCTTGGCATGCGGCAGAGGACGCCAGAATCGCGGCCGATAAAAGGATCATGAGTATTTTTTTCATCAAATTAATTCGCACTCCCATTATTATGTTGAAGTCGTTGATATTCGTACCGCCGGAAAACAGAAAAAAGGCAGGAAGTCTTTTCTTTATTCTTGCGCTATTATTTTACTCGTAATCATTGGGGGATTCAAGTAACAAATTTTTGCAGAATTGTCACAAAACTATGAACAGTCTGAAAGGATCTGTTATTCTTACATCTTCTCGGAATAATAGTTGGAAAAGTATACAAAAAGAATCAGTTCAGCGGCGATTAAACCGGCGGCTGTCATTTTGTCTCCTCCTCATAGAGAAAAATTTCTTCGATCGCAAGATGAAAATACCGCGCAATTTTGAACGCCAATAAAATGGATGGGTTATATCGTCCGTTTTCCAAAGAGCCGATCGTCTGTCTTGAGACTTCCAGCGCGTCGGCAAGCTGTTCCTGGCTGATTCCATGCTGCTTCCGGATTTGCTCCAGCCTGTTTTTCATCTCATGTCGCCTCTTTCTATTGAAATGTAAAGTTAACTTTCCATTAAAAGAATACGCCGAGTCGTGGAAAATGTCAAGTCAGCTTTCCATTTTTAAGGGAAGCTAAAGCCGCGGGAAAAGCCGCGGCTCTATACAATATTAGTAAGATGCCCGATTAATACGCCTTACCCCAGTAAACCAGTTTTTCCGCCGGTTTTCCGCAGCAGACGCAGGCGCCGTGCTCATGCTCGTGCCCGAACGGGATGCAGCGGGAAGAAACGCCCGCGACCTCCTTGAGCTTTTCCTCGCACGCCGGGTCGCCGCACCACATGGCCCGAATAAAGCCGGGCTTCGAATCGGCGATTTCTTTCACCTCGTCAAGCGAATTGGCCTCATAGGTTTTGCCCTCGCGGTTTTTCAGCGCTTTTTCATACATATCGTTCCTCACGCGCTCCAGCTGCTCCTCGACGGCGTCTTCCAGATTGTCGAGCGGAACGAACACCTTTTCCCGGTCGGTGCGGCGGACCAGCACGCACTGATTTTTTTCGATGTCTTTCGGCCCGATTTCCAGACGGAGCGGCACGCCCTTCATCTCGTACTGGGCAAATTTCCACCCGGGCGACTGGTCGGAATCGTCCGTCTTCACGCGAAAGCGCTGTTTCAGGCGGGCTTCGAGCTCCTTCGCCTTGTCGAGCACGCCGGGTTTATGCTGCGCGACCGGCACGATCATCACCTGAATCGGGGCGACCGCCGGCGGCAGAACCAGGCCGCTGTCGTCGCCGTGAGTCATGATAATCCCCCCGATGATCCGGGTGCTCATGCCCCAGGAGGTCTGGAACGGATGGCACAGGGAATTGTCCCTGCCCTGGAATGTCACGTTGAACGCCCTGGCGAAGCCGTCGCCGAAATAGTGGCTGGTTCCGGATTGGAGCGCTTTACCGTCGTGCATCATGGCTTCAATCGTATAGGTCGCAACCGCGCCCGCGAATTTCTCGCTTTCGGTCTTCTGCCCGCGCAGAACCGGAATGGCAAGCTGTTTTTCGCAGAAGTCCGCGTACACTTCCAGCATCCGTAAAGTTTCCGCACGCGCGTCCTCTTCGGTTTCGTGCATGGTGTGGCCCTCCTGCCAGTGGAATTCCACCGACCGCAGGAACGGGCGGGTCGTTTTTTCCCAGCGGACAACGGAGCACCACTGGTTGTACAGCTTCGGCAGATCCCTCCAGGAGTGAATCACGCGCGCGTAATGCTCGCAGAACAGCGTCTCCGAAGTCGGGCGCACGCAAAGGCGCTCCGGCAGCTTCTCGCTGCCGCCCGTCGTCACCCACGCGACCTCCGGCGCAAAGCCCTGCACATGCTCCTTTTCCTTGTTTAAAAGGCTTTCCGGAATAAACAGGGGCATTGAGACGTTCTCATGCCCAAGCTCTTTAAAACGCGCGTCCAGATAGTCCCGGATATTTTCCCAGATGGCCCAGCCGTACGGCTCGATGACCATACACCCGCGCACGCTGGAATAATCCATCAGCTCCGCCTTTTTCACAATATCCGTGTACCATTGGGCGAAGTCCTCCTCCATGGGAGTGATGGCCTCCACCATTTTTTTCTGTTCCGCCATTGCTGTTTCCCCTTTATCCTCAAGTCCGCGGTCCGCTTTTGCGGAACCGTCGGTATCGTCAGTCCTTGTTTTTCGTCCAGCGGTTTAAAGCTACGATCACCAGAAAGATCAGCAGCATGACGACAAAAATTCCCGCCATGCCCTTGCCCATCAGCTCCAGCGAGCGGCCGACGTCGGCGCCGTTCACCGGGCCGACCGGCCCCTGATAGTCGGAAAGTAAAAATCCGTAATTCACCCCGGCGCCTCCTTTACGCTAAAAAGTTACTTGCAAGCGACAAAATGATGCCGCCCGCAACGACCGAACCGATCTGCCCCGCCACATTCGCGCCGATGGCGTGCATCAGCAGGTGGTTCTGGTTGTCCTCTTTCAATCCCATCTTTTGAATCACGCGCGCCGACATCGGGAAAGCGGAAATCCCCGCCGCGCCGACCATCGGGTTGAATTTTCTGCCCTCGGGCAAAAACAGATTCAGCAGCTTTGCAAACAAAACCCCGCCGACCGAATCGAACACAAAGGCGACGAGCCCGAGCGCCATCACCGCCAGCGTGTTCCAGCGCACAAACACGTCCGCGCGCATCTGGAACGCGATCGTGATGCCGAGGAAAATGGTGATCAAATTCGCAAGCGGGCCCTGCGCGGCCTTGGAAAGGCTTTCGAGCCGCCCGCATTCCCGAATCAGGTTGCCGAACATCAGCAGTCCGACCAGCGCGACGGAATCCGGGGCGATCAGCCCGGCGATCATGGTAACGATGATCGGAAACAGAATTTTCGTCGTCTTGGAAACGGAATCCGGCTGATACGGCATGCGGATGCTCCGTTCCTTTTTGGTTGTGACCAGCCGGATGGCAAACGGCTGAATCAGCGGCACCAGCGCCATATAGGAATAGGCCGCGACGGCGACGGCCCCTTTGTAGGCGCTGTCCAGAACCTGGGAAACCAGGATGGAAGTCGGCCCGTCCGCAGCGCCGATCACGCCGATCGACATCGCGTCCCGCAGCGGGAAGCCGAGCAGGACCGCGGCGCTGATCGTGAAGAAAATTCCGAACTGCGCGGCGGCTCCGAACAAAATCATCCTCGGGTTCGACAGCAGCGGCCCGAAATCGATCATGGCGCCGATGCCGACGAAAAGCAGCAGCGGCATGGCCTCCGAAGAGGCGATCCCCTTGTTGAACAGCCATTCGATGATGCCGTTGTCCCCCAGAACGCCCGTGTAGGGCAGGTTGACCAGGATGGCCCCGAAGCCCATCGGCAGAAGCAGGGAGGGCTCAAAATCCTTTTTGACGGCCAGCCAGATCAAAAGTCCTCCGACCGCCCACATGACGGCCATCTGCGGGGTAACGCCGGAAACCCCGTGCAGCAAAAAGTCAAATTGACTCAACAGCTTTGACACTCCTTTATTTTTGGCAGCCCCGGCAGAAGGAACCAAAGCTTTCCGTTCTTTTCGTCATTCAGGAATCATTATAGCGGAAACTCCGCGTCATTTCAAGAAAAAACCGGCCCGGTTTTAAACGGAACGTAAAAAAATCCGCCATGCTGCCGCACGGCGGATGACAGGATTCGTCTTGCTCAGACGTGGTCCTCAATGTATTTGACCAGCTCCCCGACCGTCTTGATATTTTCGACTTCCTCGTCGGGAATTTCGATTTCAAATTCATCCTCGATTGACATCAGAAGGTCGACCACGTCGAGAGAGTCCGCCCCCAGATCATCGGCAATATTCGTATCGGCAGTAATCGTATCCTCCTCAACGTCAAACTGCTCGCTTAAAATCGCCTTAACCTTTTCGAAAACCATGATATATCCTCCTTAGATCTTAAAAAAATCACTCATGTGCAAAACAAAAATCCCAGTGTGGACAAAGGAATCCCGGCTGTGCTAAAATTGCACAGGGTGATTTACCCTGGAGTCCCGGGTTCTGAATGCCTATCCACATATTATTAGCAATGCTTCGCTTTGTCAATCATTTTTTTGATTTTATTTCTTGGGGGTCGTTTGATTTGGAAACCTTGCATTTTGCCGTCCTCGGCCATCCGATCGGCCACACTATGTCCCCGCTGATTCATTCCCGCCTTTTCTCCCTTTCCGGCACCGCCGCGCGGTACGCCGCCCTCGACGTCGCGCCGGAATCGCTCGGCGATTTTCTTTCCGGGCGCGGCGAGTGGAACGGATTCAACATCACTATCCCCCACAAGCGTGCCATTATACCTTTTTTGGATTCGCTCGACCAAAAAGCTCTGCTGACCGGCTCGGTCAACACCGTAAGAAACGAAGCCGGAAAACTCACCGGGTACACAACGGACGGCGACGGCTTCCGTCTTGCGCTGGAACACGCCGGAGTCTTTCTTCGGGACTGCCGCACGGTCATCCTCGGAGCGGGCGGAGCCGCGCGCGCCATGGCCTTCGAAACCGCGCTCGCCGGAGGGCGGGTCACGGTGGCGGCAAGGGAGCATTCCCTTGGCGCCGCCAAAGAGCTCTGCGCGGATCTGACCCGCAAAATTCCCGGAGCGGCGGCGGACGCCTGCCCGATCGGCGAAATTTCCGGCGGGATGGACCTTCTGGTCAATGCGACGCCCGCCGGCATGTACCCGAACGTCAACTCCTGCGCGGCCGAGGAAGACCTGATCCGGCGCGCGGGCTGCGTGTTCGACGCGGTTTACAATCCGGACGAAACCATGCTGATCCGTCTCGCGGAGAAAAACGGCATTCCGGCGGTCCGAGGCATGGCCATGCTGGTGTGGCAGGCCGCCGCCGCACAGACGATCTGGACGGGCGCCCGGTTTCGCGCGGAAGAAATCGGCCGTCTTTGCGGGGACGCCGTGCTGGAAATGAAGAAGAAATTCGGGAATCTCGTTCTGTGCGGATTCATGGGCAGCGGAAAGACAACCGTCGGCAGGCTCCTGGCCGAACAAACCGGCCGCCGCTTTCTCGACATGGACCAGTGGATTGAAGAAAAGGAGGGCTGTTCCGTCGCGCAGATTTTCACGAAACGGGGCGAAAGCGGATTCCGCGCCCTGGAGCGGGAAGCGGCTTGCGAGCTTTCACGGAAAACGGGGCTGGTCATCGCCGCCGGAGGCGGGGCTCTGCTGGACCCGGAAAACGCGCGGGCGCTCCGCTCCGGCGGTACCGTCATCCTGCTCGACGCGTCCCTGAACGCCGTGCGGTCAAGACTGGAAGGCGACCGGACGCGCCCTCTTCTGCGGGACGGCGGCGGGGAACTGGAGCGGCTCTACGGCGCGCGCCTGCCCGTTTACCGGGAACGCGCGGATGTAGCCGTGCCCGCGGACGGCTCGCCGGAAGAAACGGCCCGCCTGGTGCTGAAAGCGCTGGAACCCGTCCGCTGACTCAGCTCCGCGCAATCTCGTCGATTTCGCTCGTGTAAACGCGGAACGAATCCTTCCCGCTCTTTTTCGCCGCGTACATCGCGGCGTCGGCCTTCCGGAACAGCTCCTCATAGGAGTTTCCGTCATACGGATAAAAGGAGATCCCGACGCTTCCCGAAACGCAGACCGGTCCGGAGATGCTGTTCTCCCGGAACGCGTTCCCGATGCATTCCGCCTTTTTCACCACCAGATTGACGGAGGTAATGCCGCGGAGGAACACGACGAATTCATCCCCGCCGATGCGTCCGACGATATCCTCCTCCCGGAACAGCCGCTTGATCCGCGCCGCCGTTTCCACGATCAACTCGTCGCCTTTGAGATGCCCCAGGCGGTCGTTCACATTCTTAAAGTTGTCGATATCGATGACAAAAAGGGCATGGCGCTCTTCCCTTTCGCTGCGGGCTATCACCTTTTCGATCTTGCCGACCGCCGTAACCCGGTTGTAAAGGCCGGTCAGCAGGTCGTGCTCCGCCCGCTGCCGCAGGGCGATCGACTCCTTTTTGCGCCGGTCGATGTCGGAGATGACGACGATCAGGCGCGCGGCTTTCCCCTGCTCGTCCAAAAAGGCCGCCGGGTGCACGTTGCACCAGATATAAACGCCGTCCGCCCCGAGAAAGCGAAATTCGTCGTCCTCCAGAACCTCTCCGTGCAGCAGCCGGTCCGCTTTTTCCGTCAGCCTTCTCCGGTCCGGCTCATAAATCAGCGAAAGCTCCGGCAAATCCGCCATCAGATTGCCGTATTGCGGGAATCCGGTCCCGAATCTCGCCGTGAAAGCAGGCGAATAATAGATACGGCTGGTTTTCAGGTCGAAATCAACGACCGGATCGGCTGCGTGCTCCAGAATCATACGGTAGCGCTCTTCGGTGGCGGCCAGCTCTTCCTGCGCCTTCTGGGTCTCCGTGATATCCATCAACACGCTGTACAGCCAGACGTTCCCGTTGCAGTCCTCCTGCACTCTGGATTTGTCGAGAACCCAGATCAGGCGGCCGCTTTTCCCCATAATCCGGTAAGTCAGCTCCGCGGCCCCGTCGCGCCTCATGCGGCCGCCCGCCTGCCGCAGCAGAAGGTCGCGGTCTTTTTCATAGATCATCTGAATAAAGCGGCTGCCGAACTCCGCGGCGATCTCATCCCTGCGGTAGCCCGTCATGCGGCAGAATCCCTCGCTGACAAAATTCAGCGTCAGGAATTCGTCGCTCCTGCAGCGCAGCACGCCGCAGGGGACGTTGGCCGTCAGGGCCTCCAGCTCCTGCGCCTGTTCCAGCCGCTGTCTGCGGGAACGCCTGCGCAGGGTAATGTCCTCCAACACGCCGCTGAAAAACTCTGCGCCGTCCTGATCCTTCTGCAGTCTGACCCGGTAGGAAGCCCAGATGTGATGCCCGTCCTTTTTAATCAGACGGAGCTCCGGATTTGCAAACCCCTTTGCCCTGATTTCTTCCCTAATACGCTCCCAGTCGACCGGCGGATTGTTTCGAAGGACCGGTTCCGGGCCTTCTTCCAGCAATGCGGAGATCTCGTCCTTCGCATACCCAAGGGTCCTGAAAAAGGCTTTGCTCGCATACAGGATCGACAGCCGGCTGTCCGGCTTGCAGCACAGCAGGCTGCATCCGAGGTCGTCGATCAGCTGTTCCAGATTCAAACTCCCCATTCCAGCTGCTTCCTTCCGGTCAACTTCCATATCATGGTAAATACTTGCTTATATTCTATCAACACACCGGAAAGAATTCAAGTATCACATAAAATATTTTCGCTGGGAAATTATTTTATTGAAACTTACCGGACGGAACCTCTTCCCGCAAGCGGAGCAGCGAAAAAAGCTTGACACAGCCCGAATGCTGTATTATGATACAAAAAAGACACGGAGAAAGGAAATTCCTTCATGAAGTTTTCATTCAGCGCGCGATTTACGTTTTACGGATACCCCCGCTATTCTTTTGCGGATGGGTTTTATCGCGTATGCCTGAAAACTGACTGTGAGCTTTCCCGTGCCGCGGGGCGCAGGCCGTAACGATTTCGGCCGTTGCCCTGACAGAGTCCATATCGGCGGAGCTGGCAGCAGCCCCGCCGTTTTTTTATACCCATCGGGGGCTTTTTGCTCCCGGAGGCGCCGGGTTGCCGCCCGTCCGTCAGAATCAGGAGGAACAGAAAATGATTATTGTACTGAAACCGGACTGCACACAGCAGCAGATCAGTGATTTCTGCGCGTCCCTTCGCGAAGAATACGGCGTTAAGGTGAACACCTGGGTGGGGACGCAGAGCACCGTGCTCGGCCTGATCGGCGACACCTCCGCGATCGACATCGACTCCGTCGCGGCGCAGGAGCTTGTGGAAAGCGTCAAGCGCGTACAGGAGCCTTACAAAAAGGCAAACCGGAAGTTCCACCCGGACGATACGGTCGTAACCCTGCCCGGCGGGCAGAAAATCGGCGGCGGAGGCCTTTCCCTGATCGCGGGCCCGTGCTCGGTGGAAAGCAGAGAGCAGATCTGCGGCATCGCGCGGCGGGTCAAAACGGCGGGCGCCTCCTTCCTGCGCGGCGGCGCGTTCAAGCCCCGCACCTCTCCGTATTCGTTTCAGGGACTGAAAGCCGGGGGGCTTGAGCTTCTGAGCGAAGCGAAGAAGGAAACCGGACTTCCCATCGTCACCGAGCTGATGAGCGAAAAGCACATCGATCTGTTTCTCGAAAGCGGGGTCGACGTGATTCAGGTCGGCGCGCGCAACATGCAGAATTTCGAGCTGCTTAAGGAGCTCGGCAAAATCCGCAAGCCGATTCTGCTCAAACGCGGCCTGTCGAACACGATCGAAGAGCTTCTGATGAGCGCGGAGTATATCATGGCGGGCGGCAACAATCAGGTCATCCTCTGCGAGCGCGGAATCCGCACGTTCGAGCCCTACACGCGCAACACGCTCGACATCTCCGCCATTCCGATCTTAAAGCGCTGTTCCCATCTTCCCGTCGTTGTGGACCCCAGCCACGCCTCCGGGCACTCCTGGCTGGTGGAACCGCTGGCGCTCGCCGCGGTGGCCGCCGGCGCGGACGGCCTGATCATCGAGGTCCACAACAATCCCGCTAAGGCCCTTTCGGACGGCGCGCAGTCCCTGACGCCCGACCAGTTTGAACAGACCGCCGCCCGGCTGAAAGCGGAGGCGCTGGCCTTCGGAAGAGCATTGGACTAACCGCCGCTTTTCTGCTATAATGTGTGAAATCAAAAAGAAAGCAGAAGGGGGTATCTTCCCATGAATCAAAAGATCGTCGTCGCGGGGCTCGGGCTGATCGGAGGTTCGCTTGCGAAAGCATTCCGAAAATACAGCGACTGCAGGGTCACCGGCATCGACAGCGACCCCGGCGTGATCGACGCCGCGCTCCAATGCGGAGCCATCCGGCGGCAGGCAACTCCGGAGGACCTGAACGCTGCGGATCTTGTGTTCCTCTGCCTTTACCCCCAGGCGGACATCGACTTTTTAAAGGAGCACGCCTCCGCCCTTCGCCCGGGCTGCATCGTAACCGACGTGTGCGGGGTCAAATCGTTTTTAAGCCCGCGCCTTTCGGAAATCGCGGAAAAGCACGGGCTGATTTACATCGGTGGCCACCCGATGGCGGGAAAGGAAAAGGGCGGCTTCGCGAACAGCGACGCCGACCTGTTTTCCGGCGCAAGCTACCTGCTGGTTCCCTGCGGCGCGCCGCGCGGCGCGGTCGACCTGATGACGGCGGTCGCGGTCGAGCTCGGCTTCGGCGGAACCGTCGTCACCACGCCGGAAGAGCACGACCGCGAAATCGCCTTTACCAGCCAGCTTCCCCACGCGCTGGCCTGCGCCTATGTCAAAAGCCCGCGGTGCCCGGGGCACGCCGGTTTTTCGGCGGGAAGCTACCGCGACGTCTCGCGGGTCGCGAGCGTCAACGAATCCATGTGGGCCGAGCTGTTTCTGGACAACCGCGAGGCGTTGACCGAAGAGCTGGACACGCTGATGGGAAACCTGCGGGAAATTCGCGACGCGGTCGGCTCAAACGACGCCGAGGCCCTGCGTTTCCTCCTGCGGGAGGGCCGTCTGATTAAGGAAAGGCTGGGAGAAGCATGAACCTGAAGATCAACACCGCAAAGCCCTATCAAATTCTGATTGAACGCGGCTGCCTCCGCCGCGCCGGCGAAGAGGCCGCCCGCGTGTTTCCCGGCGGCGCGAAAACCGTGATCGTCACGGATTCCAACGTGGGGCCGATCTACGCGCACGCCGTGGCCTCATCCCTGGAAGCCGCCGGATTTCAGTCCTCGGTCTTCCCCTTTCCCGCGGGGGAAGAGCACAAGCGGACGACCAACATTCTTGGAATGTACGCCGCTTTTTCAGACCGGGGGCTGACGCGGAGCGATTTCGTCGTCGCGCTCGGCGGAGGGGTGACGGGCGACATGGCCGGATTCGCCGCCGCAACCTATTTAAGGGGAATCCGCTTTCTGCAGATTCCAACCTCCCTGCTCGCGCAGATCGACTCTTCCGTCGGCGGAAAAACCGGGGTCGATCTTCCACAGGGAAAGAATCTGGTCGGCGCGTTTCACCAGCCGTCTTTGGTTCTCATCGATCCGGATACGCTTTCGACCCTGCCGGACGCGTTTTTCGCGGACGGACTGGGCGAGGCGATCAAATACGGCTGTATCCGCGACGGCGAGCTGTTCGGGAGGATCGCGGCGGGCGGGGTCAAAGACGAGATCGAGCCGATCATATATAGGTGCGTGGACATCAAACGGGAATTCGTCGAACGGGACGAGCTGGACAACGGCGACCGGATGCTGCTGAATTTCGGCCACACGTTCGGCCACGCGCTGGAAAAGCTGCACGCCTACAAGGACCTGACGCACGGCGAAGCGGTCGGGATCGGCATGGTGATGATGAGCCGGTGCGGCGAGGCGGCGGGTCTGACGGAACCCGGAACAGCGGAAAAAATCGCCCGCGTCCTTTCGGAATACGGCATGCCGGTATCCGACCCGGCGGACCCGGATCTCATCCGGGAAGCCACTCAGGTTGACAAGAAGAGCCGCGGGGACAACATCAATCTGGTTCTTCTCAGGCACATCGGCGAAAGTTTTCTGCATCCGATTCCTCGTGCGGAGCTCGGACGGTTCATGGAGGCCCTGTCATGAGTCTGGTCCGGTTTGCTCCCGCCGTGCTCGGCGGCCGGGTTCGGGTTCCCGTTTCCAAAAGCGCGGCGCACCGCGCGATGATCTGCTCGTTTCTCGCGGGCGTGCCGGACCCCCTTCCCACCGGCGAAGCGGTCAGCGAAGACCTTGCCGCGACCCGTTCGGCGCTCGCCGCGCTGAATGCGGCGCAACGCGGGGAAGCGGCCCGCGCCGACTGCGGGGAATCCGGTTCGACTCTGCGGTTTTTGATTCCGGTCGCCGCGGCGCTCGGAATCCCGGCCGTCTTTACCGGGCGGGGGCGGCTTCCCGAAAGACCGCTGGGGGTTTACCTGAAATGCCTGCCCCCGCACGGAGTAACCTGCGAAAGCGGCGGCGGACTGCCGCTGAAAATTTCCGGCGGGCTGAAGCCCGGCGTCTTTTCCCTGCCCGGGAACGTCAGCTCCCAGTTCATCACGGGGCTGATGCTCGCCCTCCCCCTTCTGGGCGGCGACAGTGAAATTGTTCTGACCTCCCCGCTGGAATCCGCCGGATACGCGGAGATGACGGTACAAATTCTGAAAGAGCACGGCGTCGGAATTTTTTCATCCGAAACCGGCTGGAAAGTGCCGGGAAACCAGAAATACCTCCCCTGCCGCTGCGAAATCGAGCGCGACTGGTCCCAGGCCGCGTTCTTTCTGGCGGCGGGGGCTCTCGGCGGGCATGTGGAGCTGGATGGCCTGCGGCCCGATTCCGCGCAGGGCGACCGCGCG
Source organism: Caproicibacter fermentans (assembly GCF_014303955.1). Classification (NCBI taxonomy): domain Bacteria; kingdom Bacillati; phylum Bacillota; class Clostridia; order Eubacteriales; family Acutalibacteraceae; genus Caproicibacter; species Caproicibacter fermentans. The sequence continues at coordinate 2,134,620 of NZ_CP060286.1, forward strand.
GCGGAGGAGCTGTTCCGCCGCTTCGGCGCGCGCCTTGGCTGGAACGGCGGCATTCTGACCGCCGAACCGGGCGAGCTGCGGGGAATCGAAATCGACGCTTCCCAGATTCCCGATCTGGTGCCGGTTCTCGCCGCAGCCGCCGCGCTCGCGAAAGGGCGCACGGTGATTCGCAACGCGGGGCGGCTGCGCCTGAAGGAAAGCGACCGGCTCGCCGCGATGGCCGACGGGCTTTCCGCCGTCGGCGCGGCGGTAAAACAAACGGCGGACGGACTTATCATAGACGGGTCCCCGCAGCTGCGCGGCGGAACGGCTAACGGACGGAACGATCATCGCGTCGTGATGGCGATGGCAATCGCCGCGCTTCGGGCGGACGGGAACGTCACCGTGACGGACGCCGAAAGCATCCGGAAAAGCTACCCGGATTTTTTCCGGGATTACAACGCGTTGGGAGGAAAAGCGAATGATCTGGGGTAATCGGATCCGGCTGACGGTTTTCGGCGAAAGCCACGGCCCGGCGATCGGCGCCGTGCTGGAGGGGCTGCCCGCGGGCGAGGCGGTCGATTTGGAGAAAGCCTCCCTCCAGATGGCGCGCCGCGCCCCGGGGCGGGACGCGTCCTCCACGCCGCGGAAAGAGGCGGACGCGCCGAAAATCCTGAGCGGACTGCTGGACGGGCGCACAACCGGCGCGCCGCTATGCGCCGTAATTGAGAATACCAACACGCGCTCCGGCGACTATGCAAACCTGCGGGACGTTCCGCGCCCCGGGCACGCGGATTACACGGCGCGTGTGCGCTACGGCGGCTTTAACGATGTGCGCGGCGGCGGGCATTTTTCGGGCCGTCTGACCGCGCCGCTGGTATTCGCCGGGGCGGTCTGCCGCCAGATTCTGCGGAGGCGCGGCATCGCGGTCGGGGCGCATGTCCTGTCGGTTCACGGCGTATCCGACACGCCGTTCGACCCGGCGGAAATTCCCGTTTCTATTCTCGACGACCTGGCTTCCCGCTACTTTCCCACCGTCGACCCGCAGGCCGAAGCCGCCATGCGCGGGGAAATCGAGCGCGCGCGGCAAAAGCTGGACAGCGTCGGCGGCGTGGTCGAATGCGCCGTCTGCGGCCTTCCCTGCGGAGCGGGCGGCCCGCTGACGGACGGGGCGGAATCTTTGTTTTCCTCGATTCTGTTCGGCATTCCCGCGTGCAAGGGCGTGGAATTCGGCGCGGGCTTCTCCGCGGCCGATCTTTTCGGAAGCGAAAACAACGACCCGTTTCTGTTTGACAAAGACGGAGCGGTCCGAACAGAGACAAATCACGCGGGCGGCATTCTCGGGGGCATCACCACCGGGATGCCGCTGGTCTTCCGCGCCGCGTTTAAGCCGACGCCGTCCATCGGCACGCTTCAGCGCAGTGTCAATCTGAACAGCGGCGCCGCCGAAGAACTGGCGGTCAAAGGCCGGCACGACCCCTGCATCGTTCCGCGCGCGGTTCCCGCGGTGGAAGCCGCCGCCGCGCTGGCCGCCATGAATCTGCTGTAATCATGAATGGAAACCGGCGCGCCGCCGGGAATGGAGCTGTTGACATGACACTGGAAGAACTGAGAAAACAGATCGACGAAATCGACGACGGCATGCTGGAACTGTTCCTGAAACGGATGGCATGCGCAAAGCAGGTCGCGGAAGTCAAGCGGCAAAAGGAACTTCCGATTTTCAATGAAACACGGGAACTGGAAATTCTGGACGGCGTCTGCCGAAAGGCCGGGGAGTACGGCGGACAGGCCCGCATCCTTTATTCCAACCTGATGGCAATGAGCCGGGAAGCCCAGCACAGCGCCCTCGGCAGCGGAACAGAGCTGAGGCAAGCGGTGCTGAAGGCCTCCCGTTTTCCGAACAAGCCGCGCTCGGTCGCCTGTCTCGGCGAAAAGGGCTCCTATTCGCACGAAGCGCTTTCCCGCCTCTACCCGGAAGCGGAACCCGTTTTTTTTCCGGACTTTCCCTCAATTTTCGCCGCAGTTGAAAATGGCCGGGCGGATCTCGGCGTCCTGCCGGTCGAAAACTCCTCCGCCGGATCCGTCAACGAGGTCTATGACCTGATTTTAAAGTACCGGTTTTCCATTGTTTCCGCAATCAGCCTTTCGGTGCGGCACTGTCTCGCATCCCGTGAAACGGAACTTCATGAGATTCAAACGGTTTATTCCCACCCGCAGGCACTGCGGCAATGCGCCGGATACCTGAAGAAACGGGGGGTTTCCTCCGCGGAATGCTCCAGCACGGCGGGGGCGGCCGAGCTTGCGGCAGGGAAGCGCAAAACGGCGGCCCTTTGCTCGGAGCACGCGGCGGCGCAATACGGCCTGAACATTCTGGACCGGAACGTTCAGGATTCCGACGGCAACCGCACCCGCTTCATCGCGATCGGACAAAATCTGCTGATTCCGCCGCAGGCGAACAAAATCAGCCTTTGTTTCGCCGTGCCGCACCGCACCGGCACGCTTTACACCGTTCTGGCCCGTTTCGCGGCCTCCGGACTGAATCTTACAAAGATCGAATCCCGCCCGATTCCCGGACGGAATTTTGAATATGATTTCTATCTGGATTTTTCCGGTTCCGTCGCGGACCCGAAAACCCTGGACCTGCTCTGCGCGCTTTCGGAGGAGCTTACCCGCTTCTCCTTCCTCGGCAATTACTCTGAATTAGAATAAAGTACAAAATTATCATGCAATTTGGCAGAAAAGGTCCCTGTATTTTTTACAGGGGTCTTTTTTTATTATTTTCTTCTACAAAATTCCTATCCGTAATTTGTTATTTTTCCGAATTGAATTATTATTAATATTTTACTAAAATAGAATAACAAAATAAAGCGCATTTGTAAGTAACCACTAATTTATGCGGTAATCAAGGAAGCATTTCGTCGTAATTCGGTCTTTATTGCAACGATCCCATCAACAAACATCGCTGAATTTAATTGCAAGGAGTCTGACGCCTTATGAAAAGCAGATTCAAAAAGCTGCGTCTGAAATCAAAGCTGGTATTGTCCTTCAGCATTCTGATTTCGTGTATTATCCTGATTCAGTCTTTCCTGTCTTATCAAAGTCTGAACGCGGCGTACAAAACGATTTCCGACTCGACCATGCAGGGGCTCGACACTTTGATCAAAACCGAGGTTCAGAGCATGATCGGGGTGCTGACCGCAAATTACAACCGCTACAAATCGGGAAAGATCTCTGAGCAGGAAGCTCTGGAAACCGCCAAAACGCTCGTGCGCAACACGCGCTACAACAACGGCGGCGGATATTTCTGGGCCGATATGTCCGACGGCAAATGCGTGGTGCATATGAATGCCGATTATGAGGGACAAATGCGCCTGGGCAATCAGGATGAAAAGGGAAACTACTATATTAAGAACCTGATCTCCGCCGGCGACAAGGGCGGCGGCTTTACCGATTTCTGGTTTACCAAACCGGGCAAATCCGGCAATTTTCAAAAACGGGCCTACACGCAGAAATTCGAGCCGTACGGCTGGTACATCAGCACCGGGAATTACCAGGAGGACATGACCCCGCTGGTTCAGGCGGAGCTGAACGACTGCAACCGGAAAAAGACCAACGCAATGCTGCTGCTCCTCATTTCGAGCATCGCGGCGGCGATTCTGAGCATTCTGCTCATCCTCTCCGTCGCCGGCTCCATTACCAAACCTCTGAAGCTCATCACCGAGCGTCTCCGCCTGCTGTCGCAGGGCGACCTCCACACGCCCGTTCCCGCGATCGATACGGAAGACGAAACAGGCATTCTCGCCAAAACCGCGCAGGCGACCATCGACCGGCTCCACGGCTCCATCACCGATATTACAGAGCATCTTTCAAACATGTCCCAGGGCGATTTCAGCATGGATCAGTCCTATGAATACGTCGAGGATTTCAGGCCGATCGGCGAGGCACTTTCGCGCATCACCGACTCGCTGAGCCAGACGCTTTCGTCCATTCACGATTCCGCTGAGCAGGTCTCCGGAAATTCGAATCAGGTTTCCGCCGGAGCAAAAGAGCTGGCGCAGGGCGCGACCAACCAGGCCGCCTCCATTCAGGAGCTTTCCGCCACCATTGCCGAAATCAGCCGCCAGGTGACGCAAAACGCAAAGAACGCCGAGACCGCGAGCAGAATTTCAAACAAAGCCGGCGAGTCGCTCAAGGCCGGCAACGAAAAGACGGAGCAGATGCTGGCCGCCATGAAGGAAATCAGCGAGACCTCCGAAAAAATCGGCCAGGTCGTAAAGACGATCAGCGATATCGCGTTCCAGACCAACATCCTCGCATTAAACGCCGCTGTGGAAGCCGCCCGCGCGGGAGAAGCCGGAAAAGGCTTTTCCGTTGTAGCCGACGAGGTTCGGAGTTTGGCGGCGAAAAGCTCGCAGGCCGTGAAAAACACCACCGACCTGATCGGCAGCACCGTGGCGGCCGTCGGGCGGGGCGTGGAGATTGCCGAAGACACCGCAAAAACCATCAACTCCGTGATCGGCGATTCTTCGGAATCCATCCGGCTGATCAACAGCATCGCGAAGGCCTCCGAGCTTCAGGCGCAGGCCGTCACCCAGGTGACGCAGGGCATCGACCGCATTTCCGGCGTCGTGCAGAACAACTCCGCCGCCGTGGAGGAAAGCGCGGCGACCAGTGAGAAGCTGAACGAGCAGGCCCGGGAGATGGAGAATCTGCTGACCCGTTTTCGCCTGAAAGCACAGTACGTCTGAGCTTCTTCCATACAAAGCGCCCGCCGGGAAATCCGGCGGGCGTTTCCAGTTTATTTTGCGCTCCGGCATACCCATCATCCGCCGCGAAAGCTATTTTAAATCTCTTCCTTTTGCTTCACGGCAAGCGCCACCCAGCCGCGCTCCTCTTTGCGGCCAATCACCGTAAAGGAATCCTTAAGTCCATCCAGAACATCCTGCTCCCGCTCGTCGATGATGCCGCTTAAAATCAGCACCGCGCCGGGGGCCATAAAGTTCCCGATGTTTTTGAGCAGTTCCAGAATCACGTCGGCGACGATATTCGCCGCGACAAGCTGATACGTGCCTTCCACCTGGTCGGTCAAACTGCCGCAAATGCCGGTGAACCGGTCTTCCACATGGTTGCGTTCCGCATTCTGACCCGCTGTCTTGACCGCGAGCGGGTCGATATCCACCCCGACGGCGCGTTCCGCGCCGAGCAGCAGACCCGCAACGGAGAGGATTCCGCTGCCGCAGCCGACGTCCAGCATCGCGCATCCGGGCGTGACAAATTCCTCCAGAAGCTCCATGCACAGGCGCGTGGTCTCATGCGTGCCGGTTCCGAACGCGATGCCCGGCTCCAGGTCCAGCACCACGCGGCCCTCCGGATTATCGGTCTGCTCCCAGTCCGGCCGGATCAGCAGCTTCTTCCCGACCGGAATCGGGTGAAAATACTGCTTCCAGTTATTCATCCAATCCTCCTGCGCACAGGAGGCCGTTTCAATTTGATGCCGGATTCCCTCGGACGCGTACCGCTCGCTTAAAAACGCGATCGCCTCGGCGGGGCTGTCTTCCGGCGCGATATAAACATGCACGACCGCTTTCGAGCGGTCTTTTTTTAACAGCTCCTCGTCGATCAGGTCGATGTGCGCGATCTGCCCGACCTCCTCCTGCAAATGGGAATAGTCCTCCATATAAATTCCGTACGGCACCGTCATCTGCGCGATGTCGCCCGCCGCGTCCGCATCGGCCGCGTCCACCGTGATTTTTACTTCCGTCCAGTCCATTCGTTTCCTCCGCGTTTCTGATGATCTCTCTACCATTATAGCGGAGCCCCCAAAAAAAATACAGACTTATTTTGCCCAATACGCGAATACATTTGAGTAAAAGATAAAAAGGTGGACTCAGATGAATCAAAAACGCGTATTCCTCAAAAATGCGGTCTTTATGACTTTGGGTTCCGTCGTTCTGCGGTTTTCAGGCCTGTGGTTCCGTTCCTGCATCTGCTCCTGGATCGGCGCGAGCGGAGTCGGGGTTTACCAGCTGATTTTCTCCATTTTCTCGCTCGGCATCACGGCCTGCACCTCCGGAATCGGTCTGGCGGTCACGCGCATGGTCGCGGAGGGAAAAGGCTCGCGGCGGTACCTGCGGGGCTGCCTGTGCTTCGCGCTGGCCATGAGCTTTGCCGCGGGCGCGGTTCTGCTCGCCGTTTCTGACTTTGCGGCCTGCCGCCTGATCGGTGCCCCGGAGGCCGCCGCGCCGCTGCGCCTTCTCGCGCCCGGACTTCCGTTCATCGCGGTCTGCGCGTGCCTGAAAGGGTATTTCTTTGCCAACCGCAATATCATTGTTCCCATGGTCGGCGAGCTGTGGGAACAGGTCGCGACAATCGGGATTTCCTATCTTCTTCTGACCCGCACCTCCCTGCCGGAGCTGGAGTCGCTCATGATCGGCAACACCCTGGGTGAGGTGGCCGCGTGCGCCTATGTTGCCGCCGCGTTTCTTCTCTATGTCCGCCGGCACGGCTTTGCACAGGAGGACGGAACAAAAACGCGTGTGCTGCACAACATTTTACATATTGCGGGCCCGATGCTGGTCGGCTCTTTTCTGCGCAGCTCCCTGTTCAGCGCGGAAAATCTGCTGATTCCGGCCGGCCTGCGCAAATACGGCGCCGGCGGAACCGCGGCGCTGGCGCAGTACGGTGTGATGCAGGGCATGGTGATGCCGGTGATTTATTTTCCGATGTCCTTTGTCAGCTCGGTCGCCATGCTGCTGATTCCCGAAATCGCCGAAGCGGCGGCGCGGGGAAAGCGCGGCACGGTGCGTTATTCCGCGGAGCACGCGTTCCGGACCACGCTGATGTTCGGCTTTCTGATCAGCACGGGAATGATCGTGTTCGCCGACGAAATCGGCAGGATCTTTTTCGGAAACGAACAGGCGGGAAACATCCTGCGCATCATGGCCCCGATCGTCCCTCTGATGTACCTCGACAACGTGGTGGACAACATGCTCAAGGGGCTTGACCAGCAGATGTATTCCCTCAAATACAACTTCAGCGATTCCATGATGCGCGTCGCCCTGATCAGCGCCCTGATCCCCGTCTACGGGATCCGCGCCTACCTTGCCATCCTGTTTTTCAGCGAAATATACAACGCCTCGCTCAGCATCAGCCGCCTTCTGAAGGTGACGGAGCTGAAGGTGGATATCCTCGGCTGGATCGTCTTTCCGGCGGTGTCGGGCGCGCTGCTCTATTATGTGCTGATTCTTCTGAAAAAGGCAGTATCTTTTTTTATTTGACAAACTCCTCCCGAATCGGTACACTGTACTTTGAATTCAAGGTAGGAGAAAAACAAATGAACGATATCCGGATTCTGTTTCTTCTGTTCCTGCTGTACAGCTTTCTGGGCTGGGCGGCCGAAAGCATTTACTGTTCCGTTCCCGCGGGCAAACCGATTAACCGCGGGTTTCTGACCGGACCGTTCTGCCCGATTTACGGCTCCGGGGCCATTCTTACCGTTCTGATCCTCTCGCCGCTGAAGGACCGGGTGTTCCTTTTGTTTCTTTCCGGCGCTCTTCTGGCCAGCCTGGTCGAATACGGGACGGGCTTTCTGCTGGAGGCGCTGTTCCACGCCAAATACTGGGATTATTCCGACCAGCGGTTTCAGCTGCAGGGGCGGGTCTGCCTGAAAAACAGCCTGATGTTCGGAATCATGAGCGTCGCCGCCGTTTATTATTTCCAGCCTTTGCTGCTCGGTTGGCTGGGGCTGATTCCCGCAAAGGTTCTTCCGTTCCTTTCGGGCGGGCTGGCGCTTTATCTGCTGGCGGATACCGTGCTGTCCGTCATGGAAATCACCACCCTGAACGGAAAGCTGGCCGAGCTGCAGCAGGTTCTGGACGAAATCAAGGAAAAGGCGCACACGGCGAGCGTGGAAAAGCTGGAAGTCCTTCAGGACTCGATCACCGCGCGTCTGGATGAAAATACAAAAGCGCGCCTGAGCGCGCTTTACGAGCGGAAAGAAAAGCTGGAATCCGATTTTCACCTGTTTCAGCGCCGCATCATCCGCGCGTTCCCAACCATGCGAACCGTAAAAAACAACGAATCGCTTCAGCGCATCCGCGACCGTCTGCAAAGTTACGGCAGGTTCATCCGCCGGGGCTGATCCGTTTTTAGAAGAACAGCTCAAACCTGATTTCATGCCGGATCGGGATTCCGTCCTCCCCGGTCGGCGGGATCTCAGGTTTGATTTTTCGCGCCCGATCGACCGCGCCCCGGCAGAACCCCGTCATATCGAAACCGCGTTTCTGGTAAAAACGCATCGCCCGGGTATTGTCGTTTGTGGTATAGAGGTATACCGCGCGGCAGCCTTTCTCCTTCGCCGCTTGGACGGCGGCGGAGAGCAGCGCCGTTCCGGTTCCCCGGTTTTCGTTCACGCTGTCAAGCGAAACGACTTCACACGCTCCGTTTTCCGCAAGGTAGGTAACGGCCCCCGTGATTTTTCCGTTTTCCACAGTGACATAGCCGTCCAGCGCCGAGAGGCGGATGGCGCGGCCGCCCGACACCATGACGTCCGACCCCCACTGACGCGTGAGAAACGCGACTGCTTCTTTCCGGTTCAGTTCCGTAATCTCATAAAGTTTCATTTTTCTCTTCCGTTCCGTAATGGACGATTTCGAGCTCAATGCCTTCGGAATCCTTGAAGAAAAACGCGTAATAGTCGGCACAGTATTCCGGATAGAATTTCGGGGAGTGCACAATTTCCGCTCCGAGAGCCTCTACCTTCTCATAAAGCTGGTCCACCTCCGCGCGGCTGGGCGCGTGGAAAGCCAGGTGATGGAGTGCGCCGGGCTTTCTGCGGTTTACCGGCTCTCCGGAACAAGCCGGTCTTGCGTTGACAATTCCGAAGGAAAAGCCGTTTCTGTGGTGATATTCAACGATTCGGTACTCGTTTTCCACCACAGCGTCATATTCCTTTTCATCCGGTTCAAACCCCAGCAGGGGAAGAAACCGGTCGTAAAATTGTTCGGCGCGGTCAAGATCCCTTACGGTAAGATGAATATGGTCCACCACGGGTTCCATTACGCTTCCCCCTTTATTCGCCAAGCACCGCGACGGCTTCCACCTCGACAAGCGCGCCCTTAGGCAGTTCACGGACGGCAACACAGGAGCGGGCCGGTTTGCCTGTAAAGTATTTGGCGTATACGGCGTTAAACGCCGCGAAATCATTCATGTCCTTTAAAAAGCATGTTGTTTTGACCACGTCGCCGAATCCCGCGCCCGCGGCCTTGAGGATTTCGCCCACATTTTGAATGGACTGTTCGGCCTGCGCGGAAATATCACCCTGCGCAATCGTTCCGGTTTCCGGAACAATGGGAATCTGCCCGCTCGTAAACACCAGGTTCCCTGCGACGGCCGCCTGGGAATACGGGCCGATCGCTTCCGGCGCCTTGCCGGTATATACGGTTTTTTTCATGATAAGTTCTCCTTTCAGCTGTCCAGAATGTGGTACCCCGCGCGCACGACGGCGTCGCGGATTCGGTTCAGATGGTCGCGGTCCCGTGTTTCCACGCCGATGGAAAGCGTGCAGGCGGTGATATCCGCCTCGTCGCCGGAATGGTCGTGGCGGACGGAAATAACATTCCCGCCCAGCTCCGCAATGACGGCGGAAACCTCCCGCAGCTCGCCGGGCTTGTCGACCAGTTCGACTACCAGCCTGCCCTGCCGGCCCGCGCGGGTCAGTCCGCGGCTGATCACGCGCGACAGAATGGTCACGTCGATATTCCCGCCGGAAACCAGACAGACGGTTTTTTTGCCCCGCACGTCCACCCGATTGAACATTACGGCCGCGACCGCGACCGCGCCCGCGCCCTCCGCAATCAGCCGGTGCTGTTCCATCAGTGCCAGAATTGCCGCCGCCGTTTCATCGTCCGTCACGGTGACGATTTCGTCTACATATTTTTCGCACATCCCGTAAGTCAGCTGCCCCGGGCATTTGACGGCGATTCCGTCCGCAAAGGTTGAAACGCGCGGGAGCGGCTCTATTTTTTTGTTCCGGAGCGCCCGCGCCATGGAGGGTGCGCCGGTTACCTGCACACCGTATACCCTGCACTGGGGCCGCAGAGATTTGACCGCGCAGGCGACGCCGGAAATCAGCCCGCCCCCGCCGACCGGAACGATCACCGCGTCGGCGTCCGGCAGCTGTTCCATGATTTCAAGGCCCACGGTTCCCTGCCCGGCGATCACATCCGGGTCGTCGAACGGGTGGATGAACACCGCGCCGCTTTCCTTCTGGAGCCGGCAGGCCTCACGGTAGGCGTCGTCGTACACGCCTTTGACCAATCGGACCTGAGCCCCGTAGGACTTTGTGGCCTCCACCTTGGAAATCGGAGCGCCCTCCGGGATGCAGATCAGCGCCGGGATTCCGCTTTTTGCGGCGGCAAGCGCCACGCCCTGCGCGTGGTTTCCGGCGGAGCACGCGATCACGCCTTTTTTTTTTTCCTCTTCGGACAGGCGGCTGATTTTATGGTACGCCCCCCTGACCTTAAAGGACCCGGTAACCTGCAGGTTTTCGGGCTTGAGATATACCTGTCCCTCCGGATGAATACGGGGGGCCTCTACCAGGTCCGTCCTGCGGACCACGCCCTCCAGGGCGCGGGCAGCTTCCTTGATTTGCTCGAGCGTCATCTCATCCACATCCTGTCGTGTATATTTTACCATCTTCATTCGTCCATTGCCAGGATCGGCTCTTCCACCGAACCGGTCGAAGGAACCATCGGCAAAACATTCAGGTCTTTGCCGACCGGGCAGTTCACCAGCACGGGTTCGCCGCAGTTCAGAGCTTCGCTGAGCACCTGCTCAATTTCCGATTTGCAATGAATCGTCATCGCGCGCACGCCGAACGCCTGAGCCAATTTTTCGCAGTCGATCGCGTCTTCTACGTCTGATGCGGAAAACCGTCCGCCGTAGAACAGCTTCTGCCACTGGCGCACCATGCCGAGGGTGGAGTTGGAAAAAATCAGCTCTAAAACCGGAATCCGTTCCCTTGAAAGCGTGGAAAGCTCCGCGCAGTTCATCCGGAAGCTGCCGTCCCCCGCAATGTTGACGACCGTGCGTTCCGGCATCGCCGTTTTCGCGCCGATCGCCGCGCCGAGGCCGAAGCCCATGGTGCCCAGCCCGCCGGAAGTCAGAAAGGTTCTGGGATTCCGGAAAGAAGCGAACTGCGCCGCCCACATCTGGTGCTGGCCAACTTCCGTGGTCAGAATCGCCTCCGGCCCGGCAAGGCGGCAAAGCGCTTCCATCACGTCCTGCGGCAGAACATCCTCCGCCCCCTGCCCTTGCTGCCGCATCGGGTAATCCCGTTTCCACTGTTCGGCGCATTGCATCCAGGTTTCATGCCGCCGCTGCGTCAAAAGGGGCAGCAGCTCCCCCAGAACAGCTTTCACGTCTCCCTGAAGCCGCAGGTCCACCCCCACGTTCTTGCCGAATTCCTTCGGGTCGATATCGATTTGAAGAATGCGGCAGTTTCTGGCGAACCGCCCCGCGTCGCACAGCACGCGGTCTGAAAAGCGGGTTCCGACCGCAATCAGCAAATCGCAGTTTTTCATCGCCTCGGCCGAGGCCTTCGTCCCATGCATCCCCAGCATGCCGAGGTAGCGGGCATCCTTCTGGTCGAAGCCTCCCTGGCACATCAGGGAACAGGAAACCGGAGCGTCAAGCGTCTCTGCCAGACGAGCGAATTCCCGTTCCGCATCCGCGGCAATCACTCCGCCGCCTCCGTAAAGGAGCGGCCTTTCGCTTTCCGTCAGCATCGCGGCGGCGCGCCGAAGAGATTCCCGGGAGGGCGGCGGAGACTGCTCCGGGCTGCGGCGCGGCGCGGGAACATATTCCGCCGTCTGTGCGGAAACATCCTTCGGGATGTCGATCAGCACGGGGCCTTTCCGTCCGGAATTTGCAAGGAAAAAGGCCTCGCGCACTACGTTCGCCAGCTCCGAAACATCCTGCACCGGAATGCTTTTTTTCGTCACCGGACGGGTGATGGCGGTAATCTCCACCTCCTGAAAGCTGTTTTTGCCCAGGAGGGGCCTTGCGACATTTCCGGTAATCGCGACCATCGGAACGGAATCCGCATAGGCCGTCGCGATGCCGGTGACAAGGTTCGTCGCGCCGGGGCCGGAGGTTGCGATACAGACCCCCGTTTTTCCGCTCGCACGGGCATATCCGTCCGCCGCGTGGGCGGCCGCCTGTTCGTGCGCCGTGCGGACGTGCCGGATTTTGGCGCGGTATTCAAACAGGGCGTCGTAAAGGTTCAGCACTGCTCCGCCGGGGTAGCCGAAAACGGTATCCACCCCCTGCTCCAGCAGGCATTCCATCAGGATTCGGGCTCCGGTCAGCATCATCAAAACTCCTCCTTCTCTCTCGCCGCGCGGCAATAAAAAAAGCTTTCGCCTCCAAAGAGGCGAAAGCTGAAAGCTCCGCGGTACCACTCTTATCCGCCGCCAAAACGGCGGCATCTCGTCACGCATCCAACAATGCGCCCTCCTGTAACGGGGAGTTCCGGGACGGCTTACTCGGCAAACCTTTCAGCCTCCTGCTCAAGGGCGATTTCGTGCAGACTCCGCGCCGCCTCGCACCACCCGGCAGCTCTCTGAATGCGGAGGGACCCGCAGTCCTTCCCTATCAACGCAATTTAAAATATATTTTTATAATCATATTTGACTTTCGGCGATTTGTCAACAGAATTTTCTTTTATTTTTTAACGAAGAAGTAATTTCGTCGAACTTCACAAATTTCATTGAATGTAATGTGCTTTTCTGCGAATAATTTCTAAAATGCAAAAAAATAATTGACAATGGAAAATCCCCGTGCTAAGATGATGCACAACAGAATATCAAAAAATGCAGTGAGCGGGCAAAAGTACGGTTCCAACTCCTTTTCAGAGAGCCGCTGGGGGTGTGAAGCGGCAGGAAGTTCCGATATGACATCACCCGTTAGCAGCCGGTTTGAAAGGCACCCGCCGATTAGATCCGGACGGTTCCGACCCGTTAGAATCGGACGTATTTGGTGGGCCCGCCTGATACGGTTGAGGTGGCCGCGACGACGCGGCAAGCAGAGTGGTAACGCGGAGAACAATCCTTCGTCTCTGATTTAAAAAATCAGAGACGGGGGATTTTTTAGTTTCCCGCGCAAACGGTATTCTGACGAACCTGTGACGATTGAGGAAGGAAGCAAAGCATTATGAGCGGATTGGCTATCATCATCGTTTCCATTGCCGTTTTGGGCGGCGGCTATCTTTTTTACGGCAGATGGCTTGTAAAAAAATGGGGGATCGACCCGGACGCAAAAACCCCCGCCTATGTTCATGAGGACGGGCAGGATTATGTTCCGGCCCCAAGGGGAATTGTATTTTCCCACCAGTTTTCCACCATTGCGGGCGCGGGCCCTGTCACGGGACCGATCATCGCGGCGATGTTCGGCTGGCTGCCGGCGCTTTTATGGATTCTGGTCGGCGGCGTGTTTTTCGGCGCGGTTCAGGACTTCGGCGCATTGTACGCCTCCGTGAAAAACGAGGGCAAATCGATCGGCCTGATTATTGAGCAGTATATCGGCAAAACCGGCAAGCGACTGTTCCTCACCTTTTGCTGGATTTTCTCGCTGCTGGTCATCGCCGCCTTCGGCGACATGGTCGCCTCCACGTTTAACGCTTTTTCCGTGGCCGGCCAGGTCAGCAGACCAAGCGCCGCCGCTGGCTCCATTTCCCTGTTTTATATTCTCGGCGCGGTTCTGTTCGGCCTTTTCATGAAATATGTTAAGCCCAACCAGGGCGTTTTGTTCCTCGTCGGGCTTGTTCTGTTCTTCGCCATGATGGCCGCCGGAATGGCACTGCCCGTCTATCTTGACAAAGCGCAGTGGCGTCTGGTTGTGTTCGCCTATATTTTCTTCGCCGCGGTGGTTCCGATGTGGATTCTGATGCAGCCGCGCGACTACCTGAGCTCTTTCCTGCTCATCAGCATGATCCTCGGCGCGGTCGTCGGGATTTTTATGACGAATCCCAGCATGAACCTGCCGGCTTTCACCTCCTTTAACGTCAAGGGGACAATGCTGTTCCCCATGCTGTTTGTCACCATCGCCTGCGGCGCGATTTCCGGGTTTCACAGCCTTGTTTCATCGGGGACCTCCTCCAAGCAGGTGAAAAATGAAAAAGATATGCTCGGCATCGGCTACGGCGCGATGATCGTCGAATCGCTGCTTGCGGTCGCCGCCATTGTGGTTGCGGGCGCCGCCGCCACAAACGGGAAGCTGCCCGGCGGCACGCCGTTCCAGATTTTCTCCGCGGGCGTCGCCGGATTCTTCATGAAGTTCGGCATGTCGGAATATGTCGCGACCTGCAGCATGACGATGTGTGTTTCCGCGCTCTGCCTGACGACTCTCGACTCCGTCGCCCGCATCGGCCGCATGTCGATGCAGGAATTGCTTTACGACGAGGACGGCAAGGCGCACACCCCGGTTACAAAATTTCTGACCGACAAGTATGTCTCCACCATTATCACGCTGATTTTCGGCTTTGCCCTTTCGCTCGGCGGATACAATAACATCTGGGCTTTGTTCGGTTCGGCCAACCAGCTGCTCGGCGCGCTCGTGCTGATTGCGCTGGCGGTGTTCCTGAAAACAACGGGCCGTCAGGGCTGGATGCTCTACATCCCGATGTCCATGATGCTGGTCGTCACCATGACCGCGCTGGTTATGGCGGTCGTCAATATTTTCCGTAAAATCGGCGCGGGGCAATTCGTGTTCCTGACCGACGGGCTCCAGCTGATCGTCGCGGTGCTGCTGATGTCGCTGGCGGTTATGGTTGCGTTCCACTGCCTGCAGAAGCTGTTCGGAAAAGAACCCAGCAAGACTACACCATCCGTCGCTGAAAAAGCGACCTGATTGGAATATTTTCCTCCAATATTGAGAGAACCGGCGAAGCGGGTACACCCCCGCCGCCGGTTTTCCATTCGGTTCGCCGATTCACGGACGGATCGCGACGGGCGCGGTCTTCGCGCCGGCAACGCGCATCAGGTCCTTCGGCGAAAGCTCCACCTGCGTGCCGATTTTTCCGCCGCTGACGATCATGCTCTCCAGCGCTTCGCAGCTTGCGTCCAGAACGGTGACATACTGTTTTTTCATCCCGACCGGGGAACAGCCGCCGCGGATATATCCGGTAACCTTGTTGATCTCCGTCACATGAATCATTTCAACGGATTTTTCCCCGACGCTTTTCGCCGCCGCTTTCAGGTTCAGCTCTTCCGCAACCGGTACCACAAAAACAAAAAAACCGCCGGAAGCGCCGCGGGTCACCAGGGTCTTATACACGTGGTCGACATCCTGCCCCAGCTTTGCCGCGACGGAAACGCCGTCGATTTTGCCGTCGTGATTCTCATAATAGTACGGATGGTAAGCGACCTTTTCCGCTTCCAGAATCCGCATGACGTTCGTCTTGTTTTCCTTCGCCATTTAAAAATCCCCTTTTGCTGTTTCCCCTCTATTATACCGCCGCCCTGAGAAAAGTAAAGACGCAGACCGCCGTCAGAACGGCAACGCAGAACCACGCGCGAATTTTCTGCGCCCCCGTGTTTGCGCACTCGCCCATCACCTGCCGGCTGGAGGTCAGAAGAGTCAGAAAAACTAACACCGGCGTCATCAGAACGCCGCCCGCGACCTGAACAAAAACGGCGGCCCAGTTCAGCGGCAGGCCCGGAATCAAAACCGCGCCGGCCGCCGCCAGCACGCTGATTCCGTAAACGGCATAGAACCCGGGCGCGTCGCGGACGCTGTCGTTCAGGCTGTTCGACCAGCCGAACGCTTCCGCTACGCTGAACGACGACGACAGGGATACGGTGATTGCGGCAAGAAGCCCGGAGTTAAACAAACCCAGCGCAAACAGAATCCCCGCGAGCGGGCCAACCCGCGCGGAGAGCGCCGAAACCAGCTCAGCCGGCCCGGCAGCCTCCAGATTCGGCACGATCCCGAAAACGGAGGAACCGACGAAAATCAGCGCCGCCGCAACGGCAACCTGACAGACGCATCCCGCGAAGACGTCTTTTCTGCCGTCCCGGATGCGGCGCGACCGGGCGCCGTGGTCCGCGTAGGCGGAGTTTTGATAAAAAATCATCCACGGCGCAACCGCGTTTCCGATCAGCGCCGCCGCGTACCAGCGGAAATCCCCGCCCGAGGAAAGGCGAAGGCTTTCCATCGTGCCAACGCCGGACTTCACGGCGAATGCCAGAAAAAGGAACACCAGATTATACATTCCGATCAAAAGGCCCATGCGTTCTTTTTTCCGGTACCCGCTGAGCAAAGTAATCGAAAAAACCAGGACGGTGCTGATCAGCACCGCCGGGACACGGGGCAGACCGATCAGATGAAGGCCCGCGGACATCCCGACAAATTCCGTCAGCAGTGTCAGGAGGTTTTCCATCATCAGCGCGACGATCTGGCAGACCATCCATCCACGCCCGTACCGCTCCCGCAGCAGCCGGGTAAAACCCGCGTTTGAAACGACTCCCAGCCTCATCGCCATTTCCTGAACGGTGTATGTAACCGGCATCAGGCAAAACGTCAGCGGAACAAATACGGCGGGGCCGAACTTTGCGCCCGTCAGGGCATAGGATAAAATTCCGCCCGCGTCGTTGTCGGCCATCGCGGCCAGCATGCCCGGCCCAAGAAACAGGAACAGGAAAAAGGGACCGCGTTTCCTGTTAAACATGAAAACACCCCCATGGGCAGTTTATGCCCGCGGGGGTGTTTGTGCTCCTGTGTAATTATCCTTCGATTTTCCACTTCACGCCCTGCGGCGTGTCTTCCAGCACCACACGGCGGGCTTTCAGCTCGTCGCGGATACGGTCCGCCGTCGCCCAGTCCTTTTCGGCGCGCGCTTTTGTCCGTTCGGCGATCAGCCGCTCGATCTCCTCATCGGCGCCGGTCTCTTTTTTCGCGTACAGCAGGCCCAGCACCTCCGCGAGATCGTTGAATAAATCGAGGGCGGTGCGGCACAGGTCTTTGGACGGATTCTTTTCCGCCGTCAGGTTTGTGTTGATGTCCTTCGCAAGGTCGAACAGCGCGGAAATCGCGTCCGCCGTGTTCAGGTCGTCCTCCATCGCCTCAATGAAACGGTCCTGGCGGGACTCGAACAGGCGGCGCAGTTCCCGTTCGCCCTCCCGTTCCCCGGCCGGAGCGTGTCCGAGCAGGAATTCAAGATTTTCACGGCAGTGATAAAGCCGGTCCAGAGCGGATTTGCACTGCTCGATGATCTCGATGCTGTAATTGATCGGCGTGCGGTAATGCGAGGAAATCATCAGGTAGCGGATCGGCTCATACCCGTATTTTTCGGCTACGTCCCGCACGGTAAAGAAATTGCCGAGCGATTTCGACATCTTTTTGTTGTCCACATTGATGTAGCCGTTGTGCATCCAGTAGTGTGCGAACGGCACGCCGTTGCAGCACTCGCTCTGCGCGATTTCGTTTTCGTGGTGCGGGAAGATCAGGTCCTGCCCGCCGCAGTGGATATCGATCGTTTTGCCGAGGTACCGGCGCGCCATGGCGGAGCACTCGATGTGCCAGCCGGGCCTTCCGTGCCCCCAGGGGGAGATCCAGCTTGGCTCCCCGGGCTTTGAACCCTTCCACAGGGCGAAATCGAGCGGGTCCTCCTTGTGTTCGCCGACCGCGATGCGCGCACCGGATTTCAGGTCGTCCAGCGGCTGGTGCGACAGCTTGCCGTAACCGGAATCCTTCAGCGTGCGGAAATAAACGTCCCCGTTTTCCGCCGGATAGGCATAGCCTTTTTCGACCAGGTCAGAAATAATGGAGATGATTTCATCGATATTCTCCGTCGCGAGCGGATGAACCGTCGCGGGGCGCACGTTCAGTCCCGCCGCGTCCGTCCGGTATTCCTCGATGTACTGCTGCGACACCGTGAGATAATCGGTTTTTTCCTCGTTCGCCTTCCGGATAATCTTGTCGTCGATGTCGGTGAAATTCTGCACAAAGGTTACTTTCATCCCCCGGTACTCCAGGTACCGGCGGAGCACGTCGAACACGCAGATCGGTCTCGCGTTCCCGATGTGGATATAATTATACACGGTCGGGCCGCAGGCGTAGATTTTTGCCTCTCCGGGCTCAATTGGAACAAATTCCTCTTTCCGCCTTGTCAGCGTGTTGTAAATTTTCATTTGATTGTCCTCCTTTATGAGCTTTTCGCCGCTCTTTTTCCGTCCTGATGCGAGACGGTTTTTTCCATCATGTCAAGCTGTGAATGGATCTTTCGAAGTTCCACCCCCATGTAGCAGAGCTGCTGGGAGACCGGGTCGCCGATGTGGATCTGATCCAGATTGGCCGGGCGCACTCCGTCCAGGCGAACGATGCGCGCCGGCACGCCGACCGCCGTGGCGTTCGCCGGGACTTCTTCCAGAACGACCGCCCCCGCCGCCACGCGCGCGTTGTCGCCCACATGGAAGGGACCGAGGATCTTCGCTCCGGCGCCGACCAGCACGTTGCTGCCCAGCGTCGGGTGGCGCTTGCCGTGGTCTTTGCCGGTTCCGCCAAGCGTAACGCCCTGATACAGGGTGCAGTAGTCGCCGATTTCAGAAGTTTCTCCGATCACCACGCCCATGCCGTGATCGATAAAAAGCCCTTTGCCGATTTTTGCGCCCGGGTGAATTTCAATCCCCGTTTTATGCCGCGACCTCTGGGAAAGATACCGGGCGATGAATTTGTGATTGCGCTCATAAAACCAGTGGGCGATTCGATAGGAACGGACCGCCTTGAACCCGGAATAGAGGAAAAACACCTCCAGCCGGGAACGCGCGGCGGGGTCGCGGTCGATGATGGAATCAAGGTCTGCCTTGAGACTGGAAAACATAAAAACCTCCTGTGGAAAAAAGCCGCCTCCGTCCCCAAACAGGGGACGGAGGCGGCGTCTGCCGCGGTTCCACTCCGCTTTATTTCTCATGAATGCCGGTAACGGGGCTGCCCGTGCGGGGATACTGAAAGTTCCCCCCGCATGCTCGCGGACGCATTTCGTTCCTCCGCATGGCAAAAAGCGCTTTCAGCCGATGACGCTTTCTCTCTTTTGCAGCCTGAGGAATTACTTCTTCCGGTCGTCGCATGTTCCGTTTGTTTCATAATAGCCGGAATCGATCCCGGCGTTACACAGTATAGTACAAAAAAAGCATTCTGTAAACACCCTGCTTTATTTTGTGGTGTCAATCAGCTGAATATTCTGCATCAAATAGATCATTCCGGAAACCACCGCGAAAACGGCGGAAATCAATACCAAAAAACTGCCGAGCCACGTCAGGATGAAGGCGCCGTCCGAACCGAAAACGGTGAACTCCGGCAGAATTCCGTCGCGGACCAGCTCCAGAAGAAACTGGAACAACAGCACCGCCGTGATCGCCACGACCTGGCTGACCGTTTTCGCCTTTCCCCACTTGTTCGCCGCAAGGACGCGTCCGTTTTCGGCGGCGATCAGACGGATCCCCGTTACCATGAATTCCCGCGCAAGGATAATAACGACTACCCAGGAATCCGCCAGGCCGAACTGCACAAAGCAAACCAGTGCGGACAAAACCAGAATTTTATCCGCGAGCGGGTCCATAAACTTGCCAAAATCGGTGATCTGATTCGTTTTCCTTGCGATTTTGCCGTCCAGCCGGTCGGTGTAGGAAGCCGCGGCAAACAAAATCAACGCCCAGAAATAATGCAGGCCGATGTAATCCTGGGCCAGAAGCGCGACGAGGAAAAACGGAACGATGCAAATTCTCGCGATGGTCAGCTTATTGGGCAGATTCAAGACAACTCCCCCTTACTCCACGGCGCGCCCGGCCGGGTCGCCGTCGATGCAGTCGGTGATTTTTACGTCGGCAAACCGGCCCGGCTCCGGCTTACGGCGCGCCGAAAACCAGACTCTTCCGTCGATGTCCGGCGCGTCCGCCGTGCCGCGCCCGTAACAAAGGCCCGCTTCCCGGTCAAAGCCCTCCGTCAGCACCCGAAGGGTTTTCCCGACCAGAGCTTCCGCCTGCTCCTGCATAATATTCATCTGGAGCTCCATGACAAGCTCCGCGCGGCGGCGCTTGACTTCCTCTTCCAGCTGGCCCGGCAGCTCCGCCGCCGCGGTGCCTTCCTCCTGCGAGTAGGCAAAGCACCCGAGCCGTTCAAACCGGATTTCGCGGACAAACCCGCAAAGCTCCTCAAAATCCTCTTCCGTTTCGCCGGGGAACCCGGCGATCAGGGTCGACCGCAGAATGATTCCGGGAACCGCGCCCCGGATTTTGCGCATCAGCGCGGTCAGGGAGGCGCGGTCGCCGACCCGGCGCATTGCTTTCAGAATTCTGCCGCTGCAGTGCTGGAGCGGTAAATCAAGGTATTTTACGATTTTTTCTTCCGATGCCATCGTCTGAAGCAACTCGTCGGTGATGGAATCCGGGTAAGCGTACAGAACACGGATCCATTCCGGCCCGTCGATCCGGCAAAGGCGGCGCAGAAGCTCCGGCAGCATCAGCTTGTGATACAGGTCGTACCCGTAACGGGACGTGTCCTGCGCAATCAGGATCAGCTCTTTTGCCCCGCCGGCGGCGAGCGATCGAGCTTCCTGCTCAATTTCCTCCATTGCGCGGGAACGGTACGGGCCGCGGATCGCCGGAATCGCGCAGTAGGAGCAGCGATTGTCGCACCCCTCCGCGATTTTCAGGTAAGCCGAGTATCGCGGGGTCAGCAGACTGCGCTCTCCGCACAGAGGCAGCTTTGTCTTTTCCGGGAACAGCTCTGTTTTGTCCCCTTCAAGCGCCTTTTGAACGACCTGGGCAATATTGCTGTTCGCCCCGATGCCCGCGACCCCGTCAACCTCCGGCAGCTCGCGGAGAATCTGCTCCCGGTAGCGTTCCGCCAGGCAGCCGGTCACAACGATCGCCCTGACTTGCCCTTCGGCCTTTTTCTTCGCAAGCTCCAAAATTTCACCGATGGATTCCTGCTTCGCCGCGTCGATAAATCCGCAGGTATTTACGATCGCGACATCCGCTTCCGCCGCGTCCTTTTTCAGTTCATAGCCCGCTTTCAGCAAAATCGCGAGCATCAGCTCCGCGTCCACCTGATTTTTGGGGCATCCAAGGTTCACAAGTCCTACCGAATATGCCATATCTTCTCCTGATTTTGTTCAGACGATAAAATCCTCCGAATGAAAATTACTATAATATCTGCCAGCCATCGCCGTGAATTTCAGCACGCAGTAGTCGGGGTCCGCGACGCCCTCCGGATAGTATCTGTCATCGCCTTCCTGCCAGATCATCGCCTTGGACTCCGCATCCTCCAAAACCTGCATGGTGCCTTTGAGCATCACGCCGCGAAAAAAACGCTTGTCGCAGAAATAAATGCAGGCCTTGGGATTTTCACGGTATTGCGCCGCACGAAGCGACGATGTGTTGGTCGTAAAATAAAACGCCCGGATTCCCTCGCGTTTTCTGGGGGAGAACATCGCCTTCACGTTCGGAAAGCCGTCCGCGTCGGCGGAACCGACGTACGCCGTTTTCTGTTTGTCAATCAGATTGCCGATCGTCTTCTCCGCATCCCGCAAAGCTGTCATCCTCTTCCTCAAATTTTCTGAGCCCGCTTTTGATGTCATCCCACCGGTAACCTAACCTTTGCAGCGCCGCCACAACGCGGCGCCGCCCCTTTTCGTCGCCCAGAAGGCGGGCGTATTTCTTTTGGAGAAGCCTTTGGACGGCTTCGACCGGGTCCGGCTCGCTTTCTTCCACAATGCGCTCCGCCAGATCGCGTTCGATCCCCCGTTTCGCCAGCTCCCATTTTACACGGGAAGCGGAGCAGCCCTTGCGTCCGAACAGTTCCGCTGCAAGGTTCCGGGCATACTCCTCATCATTGACCATCCCGAGTTCAACCAGACGCGAGGCGGCCCGCTCGGCCGCCTCGCGCGAAACGGTTCGGGCAATTTTGTCTGCAAGCTCCTTTTGGGAGTGGGCGCGGTGTTCCAGAAGATAAAGGGCCTTTTCCTGCGCGCGCCGCGCGTCGCTTTTCTGAATCAGCTCGTGCAGCCGCTCATCCGACAGTTCCGCGCCCGGTTTCAGCCCGGAGAGGACAAAGGTCTCCGTATCCACGCTGACGGCGTATTCCCCGTCGACAAAGAGGGCCGTCAGGCCCTTTCTGCGGGGTTCCGCCGCAGAGAGCATCATTCGTCGTCCGCCTCAATGTCAATATCGGAATTGGCGCCCGCTTTCCCGTTTCCGGCGTCCTCTTCCTTGACGGCGGTTTCCACGGGATGAATTTTCGATCCGGGCGTCGGCTTATTAAACAGCTCCGTCATATGCTGCCGAATCTGTTTCTCCAGTTCTTCCGCCGTATCCGGATGTTCCGCAAAAAAGTTTTTCGCGTTTTCGCGCCCCTGCCCGATTCTGATGTCCTGATAGGAAAACCACGCGCCGCTTTTCTGCACAAGGTCAAGCTGAACGCCGAGGTCCAGCAGCTCTCCGTCGTGCGAAATCCCCTGTCCGTACATCACGTCGAACTCCGCGGAGCGGAACGGCGGCGCAATCTTGTTCTTGACCACCTTCGCCCTCGTATGCGAACCGATCATTTCCGTTCCGTTTTTCAAGGTTTCGACCTTGCGGATATCGATTCTGACGGAAGCGTAGAATTTCAGCGCTCTGCCGCCCGGGGTCACCTCGGGGTTGCCGTACATCACGCCGACTTTCTCGCGCAGCTGATTGATAAAGATCGCCACGCAGTTTGATTTGGAAATCGCGCCCGCCAGCTTGCGAAGGGCCTGGGACATCAGGCGGGCCTGCAGGCCGACGTGGCTGTCGCCCATTTCGCCCTCGATTTCCACCCGCGGTACCAGCGCCGCCACCGAATCCACCACGATAACGTCGATCGCGCCGGAGCGCACCAAAGCCTCCGTGATTTCCAGCGCCTGCTCGCCGGTGTCCGGCTGAGAGACCAGCAGGGAATCCACATCCACGCCGAGCGCGCGCGCGTAAACCGGGTCCAGTGCGTGTTCCACGTCGATGAACGCGGCGTTTCCGCCGTTTTTCTGCCCCTGCGCGATGCAGTGCAGCGCCAGCGTGGTTTTGCCGGAGCTTTCCGGCCCATAGATTTCTATGATCCTGCCGCGCGGCAGGCCGCCGATTCCAAGCGCCAGGTCAAGCCCGAGCGAGCCGGTCGGAATCGCCTCGACATGCATGGCCTCGTTCTGTCCCAGGCGCATGACCGCCCCTTTGCCGTACTGCTTTTCGATCTGCGCCAGCGCCGTTTCCAGCGCCTTCTTTTTATCGGTTCCCTTGCCGACCAGCTTTTCCGGCATCTTTTTTCCCGCCGCCATACTGAATTCCTCCCGTCAGGCTCTTTCATTTCTTCCAATTCATTATAATCGATCGTCCGGGGAAAAGCAAGGACTTTACGAACAAATGTTTATCTCGCTTTTCTTGCGGAAACGACCCGGTCAATGTTGTTAAAATCCTTGTAAAAGCGGATTTCGGAGAGACCGGCCTCCGCAAAGAGGGCGGCAACCCCGCCGTGCCTGATCCTCTCCGCACTCCACGCACAGAACGCCGCCCAGCCTTAGCCGGGGCGCCCAGATTTTCGCGATCGCGCGGTAGAAGTCAAGGCCGTCCTCACCGCCGTCCAGCGCTTCGCGCGGTTCCCGCCGGACCTCCGGCTGAAGGCCGGGCAGCTCCTCCGCACGGACATAGGGCGGGTTGGAAACGATGCAGTCCAGGTCCCGGAACCGCTCCGCGGAAGCGGGATTCAAAACATCGAGGCGAACGGCCCGAATATTCGAAAGCCCTTGCCGCTCCAGATTGAGGTTCAAATAATGAAACGCGGGCTCCAGCCATTCCGCCGCGCCGACCTTCGCGCCGGGGAATCGCGCCGCGAGCGTGAGCGCCACCGCCCCCGTGCCGGAGCACAGATCAAGAATTTCCGGTTCGGAGGAGTCCTCAAGCAGTTCCGCGGCGGTGCCGACCAAAAGTTCCGTCTCCTCACGGGGAATCAGCACGCCCTCCCCAACCAGCAGGTTCCTCCCGCAGAACGGCCACTCCCCCAAAATATACTGAAGCGGCCGCCCGTTGATGCGTTCGCGCAGAAATCCCCGGAGCTGTTCCGTTTTGACGGGGTCGGCCGCCTGAGCCGAGCGGAGAATCCGTTCCTGCCGGTCCAGCCCGAACGCTTTTTGAAACAGGCATCCGGCTTCAAAATCCGGGCCGTCGATCCCCGCGTCGAACAGAGCGCGCCGCCCCTCCCGGTAAACCTCGCCGACCGTGCTCATGAATCGCTTTTCAGCGCGATTTTGTCCTCTCCGTTTTCGGGGATAACTTCCTTCATCGCGGCAATCGCGGCTTCCATCATTGAGTCGTCCGGCTCCTTGGTCGTGATGCGCTGTACCCAGAGCCCGGGCGCCGCGATGATCCTCGTCAGCATGTTTTCGTTTCTGCCGCAGTAACGGATCAGTTCATACCCGATGCCCATGACCAGCGGAATGCACAGGATTTTGACCGCTGTGCGGAGCAGCGGATTGGAAAACGGGATGAACAGGCCGATGAAAATGCCGACCAGCAGCATCAGCACCAGAAAGCTTGTGCCGCAGCGCGGGTGGAACCGGCGGTGCCGCCGCACATTTTCCACGGTGAGCTCCTCGCCGCTTTCATAGCAGAAAATCGTTTTATGCTCCGCTCCGTGGTACTGGAACAGGCGGCGGATGTCCTTCATCTGCGAAATCGCCGTCATGTACGCGAGAAGGATCACCATTCTCATCAACCCCTTCCACAGGCGAGCGCCAAACGGCAAAGTCCGGCCCTGCTGCCCCCGGAATCAGGTTGAAAAGCCAGGTGGGCAGAATGTAAAACAGCGCGATAGCCAGCAGGATGCCGAAAACGGTCCCGATGGTCATCACGATATTTGTGATCTGGTCGCCGAACTTGTCGTTCAGCCATTTGTCGAACTTGGATTCCTCCCCCTCTTCCACCTCCTCCATGCCGGAAATTTCGGCGGAGCGGGACAGGGCGCGGTATCCGACCGCAATGGAATCCACAAAGGCGGCCACGCCGCGAAGAAAGGGCAGTTTTAAAAGCGGATGACGGGTGCGCGGATCTTTCGCCGGCAGCTCTTCCAGCGTGATTTCACCGTCCGGCTGACGCACGGCAAGGACCGTTTTTTTCGGGCCTCGCATCATGATTCCCTCGATCAGGGCCTGTCCCCCGATGGATGTAATACACTTGATCTTCTCTCTGGGCATAAACTCCTGGTTTCCTTTCTAAGTAAGTTATGTCTCCTGCAGTTCGTTTTCCAGTTTATCATAGGTGGGAATTCTGATGGTTACCGCCGTGCCGATGTTTTCATGGCTTTCAACTTCAAGGCTGCCGGAATGCAGATTCATAATTTCATCCGCGAGCGCGAGGCCGATGCCCGACCCGCGCACGGTCTGGTTTGCCTTGTAGAATTTCTTTTTCACGTTCGGAAGATGCTCCGCAGGGATTCCGCAGCCGTTGTCGCTGATGACGACGCGGATGAAGCCGTCCTCCTCGTCGGCGGTCACGCTGATGGTGCCGCCCTCGCTGGTATATTTCAGCGCGTTGTCCAGAACATTGACGAACACCTGGCGCAGCCGGTTGATGTCGCCCAGCACGGGGGAAAGCATTTCCGGCTCTTCATACAAAAGGAATTTATGCTCCGACGAAGCTCGCTCACTGAACATATAGACGGCTTCGCCCAGCTCCGCCAGAAGATCGATTTTGTCCATGGTCAGCGTCATACGGCCGCTCTGCATACGGGAAAAATCCAGCAGCTCCTCCACGATTCCGGAAAGGCGCTCCGACTCGCGCACAATGATGCTCATGCCCCGGCTGAACGTCTGCCGGTCGGTGTCCCCTGCCTGAATCGTCTCCGCCCAGCCCTTGATGGCGGTCAGCGGCGTTCGCAGCTCATGGGAAACCGAGGAGATAAAGTCGTTTTTCATCTTTTCGCTCTGGCCCAGTTCGTCCGCCATGTCGTTGATGGTGTCGCAGAGCCTGCCGATCTCATCGTCGTTCGTTTTCCGGATGCGGGCCTTGAAATCGCCCTGCGCGATCAGCCTCGCGGTCGCGCCGATCCGCTTGATCGGAACGATAATCGACCGCATGAAATAATAGCTGGACAGAATGACAAACAGCAGGATCAGCAGGCCCGCGATCATCAGCGCGCCCACCACGATGAAGATCTGCCGGTCCGCATCCTCAAGGGAAACGACATACCGGATGGCCCCGACCGTATTGCCCAGATTACTGCGCATCACGCGGGTAACCGCCATGACCTTTTCCCCGCTGGAAAGGCGGCCCGTCCAGGTACCGTAACCGCCCGAGCTTTTCAGCGCGGCCTCATAATCCGGAATTTCCTGGTCCTCATCCGGCGCGAAGCCGATGGAAGTGCTCAGGATTTTTCCGGAGGAGCTGATGACCATCAGCTCCATGCTTTCCTTGTTCGGAAAATTTTCCACATAGCTGCGCGCCGCGGTGGAAAATTCCGTGGGGGATTCCCTGCCGTAGCTGGAAAACATATTCGTCAGCTCATCGCTCCGGCCGTTCAAGGCGGAGCGGATTCCGTTGTAGACATAACCCTGAATCACCGCGGAAAGGGTTGCGATCAGCGTCACCACGATCAGCAGAATCACCCCAAGGCTGTTTAACAGCCAGCGCTTTGTGATGCTGCTTTTCTGGATCATGCCGGTCCCTCCTTTCTCCGCGGATCAATTCCCGATTGATGGCGGGCTCAGCCCGTCCCTTCCCATTTATACCCAAGCCCCCAAACCGTAATGATATGCCTGGGGTTGGACGGTTCGTCCTCCACCTTCATTCTCAGCCTGCGGATGTTCACGTCCACGATTTTTTCCTCCCCGTAGTACGCGTCGCCCCAGACATGCTTCAAAATGTCCGTGCGGTCCAGCGCGGTGCCTGGATTGCTGAAGAAATACTCCATGATCTGAAACTCCACCTGCGTCAGCTCCACGGGCGTTCCCCGCCGCAGAAGCGTGCGGTTGCGCAGGCTGAGCACAAATTCGCCGGAGCGGATTTCATCGCGCAGGCCGCCGCTGCTCCTTGACTGCTCCAGCGCGACGCGCCGGTAAACCGCGTCCACCCGCGCGACCAGCTCGCTGGGGGAAAAGGGCTTTGTCACATAATCGTCCGCCCCCATCATCAGCCCGCTGACCTTATCCATTTCCTGCGTTTTGGCCGTCAGCATGATAATGCCGATCGAACCGCTCCTGCGGCGGAGCTCCTTGCAGACCGCAAGTCCGTCAAACTGCCCCGGCATCATAATGTCCAGAACCGCAATGTCGATTTCATTCCCTTCCCGATCGTAGATCTGAAGGGCCTCCTCGCCGTTGGCCGCCTCGCGTGTCTCATAACCGGCGCGCTTTAGGTTAATCACGACAAATTCGCGGATCGCCTGCTCGTCTTCCGCCACCAGTATCGTTTTCATTGGGTCTTCCTCCCGACCTAATTAATCTTTTGAAATCACCTGAAACGCTTCCAGGACTTCACTTTTGGTCATGGAAAGCGGGTTGTCCGGCGAAGGCAGGCTTGCCGCGAAAACCGAATTGTCGCTTTCCAACAGTTCAAAATAATTTTTGGTGCCCTCCCCCTGCTCCCACTCCTTGCGCGTGAAGGTCTGAATGGTCAGCAGCGGCGAGCCGGTAAACCCAGCCTTGTTTTTCTGAGTCGTCAGCCATTCGTAAACCGTCACCGTACGGGAGCTCGGGTCCAGCTTTGCGGTCGTCTTTCCCCGCCACATATCGGGAATCGAAAACCAGTATCCGTCCGAATAGTTGATGAACATGCTCATCACGCGGAACAGGGTGCTGGTATCCGTGTCATAGCGGAACCAGCTGGTCAGATAGGCCGAATCGTCGGAGGTTTTTCCGCTGTAGCCCGGCATCAGGGTTACCATTGGAACTTCGATGATCCGGTCGCCGTTGATATCCTTGCTGACGACGGAAGTATTCCGTTCGGTGCTTTTGGCGGTCTTTGTTTTCGGGTCGTAAAACGGCGAGCGGAGCGTCCCCGTTTTTTTATCCCAGTAAAGAAGCTCCGTCACCATGGTGTCCGCCGATTTGATTCCGTCGAGGACAATGCCGACCTGCTTCGCATTAATCAGCCCCGTCAGGACGGACACATACTTGGTGGCCCCGGAGTCCAGCGGAGCCGAACCCATCTGTTCAATCGACCCGTCCTTGACGCGCAGCAGCTGCGCGGAGGCCGGCTGATCGCCGACCGATACGCTCGCGGTAAAGACTTCATCGCGCCCGTCCCCGTCAAAGTCCATCACCGCCATTTCGGTATAGCTCTGGCTGAGCTTCAGCTCCTGCATCTGGTCGTTTTTGTTGTAGTAAACACAGATGTCCCCCGTGTTGTTCAGGCTGCTGCCCCAGCCGACGACCACCTCGTCCTTTCCGTCGCCGTCCAGGTCGCCGAAGCAGACCCGGTCCACCTTGGAAGCCGGGTTGTTAAAGGTACCCATGCTTTCCCATGTTCCGTTGGTTCTGCGCATGAACATAATGTTGATTCCGGCCGTGTCGTCTCCCTTTTGATAAAAGGCGATCGCCTCGTCATTCCGATTCCCGTAAATATCGTGCTTGATAATCGCGGAGCGGTAGTCCCCCGCGGAGGGATATTTCAGCGTCATTTTTCCGCCGGCCGTGCTTTCCAGCAGATTCTGAATGTCCGCCTCGTTTTCACCGGTCGGCTTCGGCGCGTGCATCAGCGACTGGGCGTCCAGCCCGACGAAGGAACAGCCGGACAAAGAGGCGAGCATCAAAAACAGAGCCGTTAAAACGGCGGCTTTCCACTTCATGCGGCAATTTCCTCCCTTCCGGCATGAATTGAATTTATTATAACATAATTCATAGTAAAAAACAGTATCAAAACTGTAAACAGACACACCCCGCCCAAGGCGCGCCAAATACGGACGGCATTTAAAATATACGCCGCCAAGCAGCTGTGCGTCACCTGCCGAACCGCTATAAGAAAAGTAATCTTTTAGGAGCTGAAAAGCTGAAAACACCCCCTGCAATCCGGTCATCCGGAGATGCAAGAGGTGTTTGTTTCTATATGTGTTTTCCCTTAAGAAATTGTGCCGGAGGGCGAGCAGGTTAAAGAAATGTCA
Organism: Caproicibacter fermentans; assembly: GCF_014303955.1. NCBI lineage: Bacteria > Bacillati > Bacillota > Clostridia > Eubacteriales > Acutalibacteraceae > Caproicibacter > Caproicibacter fermentans. The sequence goes on from NZ_CP060286.1 coordinate 2,163,756, forward strand.
ACATCTACCGTTTGAATCGGAATCACGCCGGACCACTGTGTCAATGTCGAAGAAAGACTTGCAGTGTCCTTATACGCTTTAAGAGATTCGCTGCCATACGACCAGCCGCTTACCGTGGAATGGCTTGCGCTTTTGCTTATGACCCATGCGGAAGAACCGTCGTAACCAAAGCTTGCCTGTAAAGTGACGGTAGCTACGGTCGATCCGTTTGCCTTGTAGGTCTTTGTCCGGGTAGCGCTTCGCGTGGAAAAGGTAACCAGTGCTGCGGTCGCCGAATTGAATATCGTAGTTTTCGTCTCTACGGTAAAACCGTTCCCCAAATTCTCCGTCGTCACAGAAGTGGATTGGGCCTTCTGAGAAATGATGGTTTCCTGAGCGTAACTTGGAACAGAAACGCAAAGTGCCAATGCGACGACCAGGGCCCAAGAAAATAGCTTTTTCATACTCAAGACCTCCGTTTTAATTTTTTGAGGACGCAGCCATAGATGACGGTGCGTCAGTTTCCTGTCTGATGATCGTAACGGTTCCTTCTGAAATCACAGTCGCGCGTCTGACCCAGCTTATGTAAACAATAACGCCAACAAGAACGATAATGGCCAGCGTGAGCAATGCAACAGCCAAACGTCTTTGTCTTCGCCGAACTTTACGAAATCTTTCAACTTCTGTTTTATCCGGAAGCGTATTCAGAAATGTTTCCGCCAATTCTTCGGGCTTGCCTACATTTATGACGATATCATCAAAAGTTGCATCCGGCTGATTTTCCAAAAAATCGGCAACAAGGCGGCGTGCCTCCGCCATGAAATCAGTCTGCGACTTTCTGGAACAGAACAGATGCTTCCGAATTCCCTTATAGTAGTGTTTCAAATCGTCTTCCAGACTCATACCTTATCTTCCTCCCCACGGAAAAGAGTCCCGTCCTGCGACAATATTTTGTCGACGACTTTCGTGACCGTCCGGTATTCCTCGATGATTTTCTCCAGATAGCTTTGTCCTTCTTCTGTAATAGAAAAATAGATTCGCATTCGGTTATCTTCCGAAAGGACCTTGTTAGATTCTGCGATATAGCCGAATTTCTCAAGCCGGTAAATCGCAATATAAAGCGTATTGAAAGTGAGAACTCCTTCGCTGAATCGTTCCATTTCGCGCATCATTTCATAGGTATACATGGGCTTTTGGCGTAAAAGGAACAATACCAGCATTTCAGTGGTCGCTTTTTTCAGCGACTCTTTGATTCCGGCAGGCGTGCCGCTTATTGAGGAAGAATCCCGTTTTTCTTTTGTCAACCGACCAACCTCCAAGGTCTAACTTGCTATGACATTATCATATCATAAAATTATTCAAAAAACAAATATATTTATCATTGACAATCATTAGAACAGATGATATGATGTTAATGAAGAAAATTACAATCTATATCAATCGGGTGCAGAGAGGGTGAGTCCATTGGACCCTGTGACGGGGTGAAAAATTCCTCTTTTATGTTCCATCCATTCAGCGGCGAAATTATAACCGGGCTTTGAAAGTGGTCCTAAGCCTGCAAATAAAAAGTCAAGCCCTAGTTGAGAAAAAAACTGCAGTTAAATGCAGGAAAGGCAAAAAGGCGGTGCCACAGGCTCATAATGCCGTCCAGTATGCTCCAAGATCACGCGCGTTTCCCCCTCCAGACTTTGCAGTAAATTTGCCAACTTGCTGAGTTCGCTGGAGGTGTGGCGTACTTCATAGGGTTTTACCACCAACTCTCCAAAAGGACGGATCACTGACACCATGCTTTTCCCTTTGGAAACATCAATTCCGACTGCTTTCATAACCCACGCTCCTATTACAGATTTACAATTGGCGAGCCATCCTTTCTCACTGCCGATTCTATCTGTTTGATGACACGAACGCGCCGGACGGCGGCTCTACCTGCACAAATCGAACGCTGCGAACAAGAGGATGGCTGACTGACTTACGTACGGACGCAAAGTCCTTGGAGGTATCCGTCAGACCCATTGCTCTCTTATTCTAACAGCTTAGGCAACGAGATGGAAAAAGACATGGCTGGATTACCATGTCTTCCACCAAATATATAGTAACAGGAGGTTTTTATAATGGTTGTTTTAAAGAAAAAATTTAAGCCGGTCGTCTTTATATTCCTCATAGGGGTTTTATTATCATTTTTTACGGTATCTGCTTTCGCCGATAGTCTAGTGTCCAGTGACGAAACTTATTTTTCAACCTATGGCCATGATTATGAAGGGAGGTCCTTTCTGTCAATGCACACCTCAGACCATACTGCATCTGCAGGAGCAGAAACAGGCAACCAATTAAATGAGCGAGTTCCAACCGGTTATCTCGCCGTTGTGGCCAGACTATTTAACAATGATGATGATCTTATATATTCAACGGGCTTTCAATATAGCGATGGCCCGGCTATAGCGCTTCAAGTTAGCACTAATTCTTCTACAACCAGAACAACTTATTACAGTCAAGCAATTTCCGGCGCTTTTAACGGCGATGGTTATGACTATTATTTGGTTAATCGCACCCCTTCCCTTACAAACTAACAAAGGAGATTTTATCGTGAGAAAAAAAATATCCGCAAGAAAACCCATTCATTTGATCGCCTCTCTGGGAGCGGGACTTCTTCTCGGTGCATTTTTAGCGGTTTTTTCATTGATTCATGTTGACGCAAGAACATCCGCAGCCTCCGTCTACCAGAAAAATGCGGCAGGGCAAACCTACGGGTCCGAAAAGCTGGCAACTTCTTTTGAAACGGAACCGGATTTGATCGCCGCAGTCGGAACCAACGGGGCAAAAGGCTATGTGAAAGCAACGGATTTATACGGGGAACTCCCCAAAACACCGGAAGAGGCCGTATCAAAACAAAAGCTGCGTAAAAGCAAGGCGGCCCGGCGGATTCCGCTCTATGAGAAAGACGGTACAACTGTTATCGGTGAATTTGAACTTTCTTCCGGAAACGCGACTCTCATTCAATAAAACAGCCTCCGGCGCGGTTTCACGCCGGAGGCTCTCTCTGTTCTTCAGACGGTCGATGTGTAAAGCAGCATCGGCAGATTCGTCGCATAGATGGTGTCGAACTGGGAAATCGGGAGCGGGTTGGTCCCCGTGCCGACTTCCACCGTGTAGCCGGGTCTGCGGTACTCCTGGGTAAACCAGTCCTTGTAGCCGGAGTAGGAAGTGACTCCGGAGGCCTCCTCAAGCCCGTAGCCCGTGATTTCCGCCATCTGTTCGCCGATGACTTTCGCTTCCTGCGGAGCCATGTTCATAAAGTTCCAGTAAATGACGCGCCCCTGCGAATGGTAGGCGATGACCAGCCGGAAGTTATGGTTCTGCGTAAACCGGACGACCGCGCGGGACTCCGGCTCCGAAAGGGGATACGGCCCGGGGTAACGGGTCGGTCCGGGGCCGGTGATTCCAAGAGCCTCGGCCGCTTCTTTTCCAAGCTGCCAGGCGGCGTCATAGTTATGGTTCAGGTCGACCCCGTGAATATTTGCTTCCCAGTCCTTTGAAAAATCCGTGCTGCCGCTGTTCCAGCGGACCAGGTCGCCGGAATAGGGGTTTCCCCGCTGAAGCCCGTCGATCACCAGATTCACACCGTCCGGGTTGACCATCGGCATCAGATAAATGCTGCTGCGCTGCCACATCGAATTGATATCGTAGCCCTCAAGCTCCCCGCCGTAGGCATACGCCCGCAGAACGTCCTCCGCGAATTTCATTAAAACAGGCGTGGTGATCCATTCCAGCGCGTGGTGCGCCGCATTATAGAATACCTGGTTCGACCCTCTGCCGAGGCGCAGCGTGTAAAGGGTTTTGCCGAGCACGCTGTTCCCGGAATTGGTCACTTCCAGAAACGGATAGCGCGCTTTCAGCCCCTGTATGCTGTGCGTCAGGACCTCGTAGGTAAAAGCCGTGTCGGTCGGCACCACGTCGAAATCATAAGGCACCACGATCCGGCGGCCCACCGGAAGGCTTTCCGGATTCAGTTCCGGATTCGCCGTGGACAGAGCCTGCACGGTGGTGCCGTATTTCTGCGCAATCCCATAGAAGGTATCGCCGCGCCGCACCGTATACAGGTCGTAACCCAGCAGAAAGCGTTCGAGGACGCGCCAGGTCGCGGGCCCGACCACCCCGTCCGGCACAAGTCCGAATTGCCGCTGAAAGCGTTCCACTGCTTCCCGTGTTGCCGGACCGAAAGACCCGTCAACCTCCCCTGAAAAATAGCCGGACCGTTTCAGCACCGACTGTATTTCCATCACGTCGCTGCCGGACATTCCTTCCTGAAGGGTCCTCAATCTCATCACCCCAAAAATGATTCTTTTTCTATCATTTGTATTGGGGGAGAAAGGCGATTATTCTATTTTTTCCACCGAAATCAGCGGCAGCATCTGCAAGAATCCTTTCCGCGTACACATCCGGGTTCCCTCCAGAACCAGAGAAGCGTGCGCGGCGGCGGCCCCGTACCGCAGGACTTCCGGAATCGGCATTCCGCGAACGAGCGCGTAGCTCATGCCGGCGACCATGGAGTCTCCCGCTCCCTGAAGTCCCCGCACGGGGACGTCCGCGCCGGCTGAAAACCAGGCGTCGTCCTCCGTAACCAGCAGGGCGCCCTCTTTCCCCAGCGATACACAGACCATTCCGACTCCGAGCTTAACGACGCGCCGCGCAACCCGGAGCGCGTCGGCACGCGATGCAATCCGCTCGCCGAACGCTTCCTCCAATTCGTCGCGGTTCGGTTTAATCAGGTACGGACTCCCCTTGATTCCCTCCAGCAAAAGCTCCCCGCCGGCGTCGATCACCGTGCGCACCCCATGCCGCTCGGCCCGCTCCGCCAGCAGACGGTAATAATTTTCGGGAACTCCGGGCGGAGTGCTGCCGTCCAGAACCAGCAGCGAAGCCTTCGGCAGATTCCGTTCCAGCGTCCGTTCGAATCGCTCCAGAGCGTCCGGCCCGACTTCCGCGCCGGCTTCGTTCAGCTCGGTCATGACCCCCGCCCCGGCGTCAAATATTTTAATGTTGGTGCGCAGAGTGCCGCCGACTTCCGTCAGCTCGCCCGAAAGTCCCTTTTCACAAAGCGCCCGCGGCAAAAACTCCCCGCTTCCGCGGAAATTGAACCCCAGGCACCGCGTGTCTTCCCCAAGATTTTTGAGCGCGGCGCTGACGTTGATCCCCTTTCCGGCCGCGTCGCAGCGCGAAGCGGAAACGCGGTTTGTTTTGCCCGGAACAAAACCTTCCACCTGAACGGTGCGATCGATGCACGGATTCAATGTTACAGTTATGACCATTTTAACCCCCCGATTTTTGAGGCTGCGTTTCTGCCGTTCCCTGAAACAGCCGGATTCCTCTATACTATTCTCAAAACCAGCCCGGTTAATCAAAGGTTTCCCGGAAAAGGACCCAAAAAGCGGCACCTCCGCAACGGAGGCGCCGCTCATATCGCAAATCTTTCGAAATCATTTTGACAGGCGCGGAGTTTTCCCCGAAGGGCCCGGCCCCCGCGCCCGCCGCATATGGGAAAGACATATGCCGAAAATCAGGTGGACGCCGGTTCTTTCGCGCGCCCGAACAAAACGGACAGCGAACGGATTTGTTCCGCGAGCTGCGGCGTCAGGGCCTCTTTCTGAACCCGCCAGCGCCAGTTTCCGCCGACCGTGCCCGGAATATTCATGCGGGCTCCGGCGCCCAGGCACAGATAATCCTGCATTGGAATGACGCAGGTGTCCGCCACGCTTCCGAGCGCCGCGCGGATCATGCCGTAGGTAAATTCCGTTTCGCCTTTGCCGCGAACGTTCAGGTACCGCCGCGCGTACTCCACGTCCCGGGGCGGCGCGCTGTGCTGCCAGTCCGCGGTTGTCGTGTTGTCGTGCGTGCCGGTGTAAACCACGCAGTTTCGCCCGTATTGATAAGGCAGATAGTCGCTTTTTTCACGCGAGTCAAACGCAAACTGGAGAACCTTCATGCCCGGAAAACCGCTTTCCCGCAGAAGAAGCCGCACGTCGTCGGTTAAAAATCCCAGGTCTTCCGCAATAATCCGGATGCCCGGAATTTTTTCCTTCATCACGTTGACAAACCGGATTCCCGGTCCCTTGCGCCAGCGGCCGCCGGTTGCGTCGCGGTCGCCCGCGGGCACGGCGTAATAGCTTTCAAAGCCACGGAAATGGTCGATCCGGACCACGTCGTAAACACGCGCCGCAAAGCTGAGCCGCCGCACCCACCAGGCGTATCCGTCCCGCTCCAGACGGTCCCAGTCGTAAAGAGGGTTCCCCCACAGCTGCCCCGTTGGGGCGAACGCGTCCGGCGGGCACCCGGAGACCTCCGTGGGATTCAGCGCTTCATCCACCTGGAACAGCTCCGGGTGGGTCCACAAATCGGAGGAATCCGGAGAAACGTAAATCGGAATATCGCCGATCAGTTCAATCCCGTTTTGATGCGCGTAGTTTGTGAGCGCGCCCCACTGGGTGAAAAACAGGTATTGAATCGCCTTCCATAAATGGATTTGACCGCCGAGGTGCGATTCAGCCTCTTCAATCTCGTCCCGCACCCTCAGGCGGAGCGGTTCGGGCCAGTCGTGGAACGACACCATGCCGTTTTCGGCCTTCAGCGCCATAAACAGCGCATAGTCGTCAAGCCAGTCGGCATTCCTCTTACAAAACGCCAGGAACCGCGCGTCCGTGGGATTCAGTCTGCCCGCGGCATGGCCCAGCAGCGGCACGCGGTTTTCGTAAAGCGCGCCGTAATCCACAAACTCAGGATCGTCGCCGAACCGGGCGGCTGAAATTTCCTGTTCGGTCAAAAGACCGTCCTCCGCAAGCAGGTCCAGATCGATCAGATAAGGATTCGCCGCAAACGCGGAAAAGCTCTGATAGGGGCTGTCGCCGCAGCCGGTCGGCCCGACGGGGAGAATCTGCCAGTAATGCTGGCCCGCGTCTTTCAGAAAATCGATAAATTGATAAGCTTCCTTTCCCAGACTTCCGATCCCGTGGCGGGAGGGCAGACTGCTCACAGGCAGCAAAATTCCACTGGTACGAATAAAAGAACCCTCCAATATTGTTCAATTAGCGGATGTGGGGTTCAGCCTTTGACGGCGCCCGCAACGACACCCCGTATAATATATTTCTGGCAGGAAAGGTAAAACACAATCACCGGTATCATGGAAAGAACCAGCACCGCCATCATCGCCCCCATATCCTTGGAGCCGTAGCCTCCGCGGAGATACTGGACCGCGATCGGAATGGTGCGGTACTTCTGCCCGATCACCAGATAAGGAAGAAGATAATCGTTCCAGGTCCACATGGCGATCAGAATCGCGACCGTTATGACCACGGGCTGCAGAATGGGGAACACCACGCGGAAAAACACCTGAATCGGATTGCAGCCGTCGATCATGGCCGCCTCCTCAATATCGATGGGCACGGACTTGATAAAGCCGCTGAACATAAACACGGAAAGCCCCGCGCCGAATCCGACGTACAGCACGACCACGCCGGTCGGCGTGTCAAGATGAAGCATATCCGCCATTTTCGACATGGTGAACATGACCATCTGAAACGGTACGATCATGGAAAAGATCAGCAGGTAATAAAGCGCGCTGGAATAGGTCGACTTAATGCGGGTGATATACCACGCGGCCATGGAATTGAAAAGGCAGATCAACAGAACGGCGAACACCGTAATATACAGGGAATAGCCGAACGCGTTGAAAAAAGCGGTTTTGTCGACGCCGTTGAAATAATTGTCCAGCCCGACAAACATGCTGCCGGTCGGCGGAAGAAACGCGGTTTCCGAAATGTAGAACCTTCCCTTGAAGGAATTCATCAGAACGACCAGCACCGGGGCCAGAAACAGAGCCGCCAGGATGAGAAGCGCCAGAAAAACGACGCGGTTTGAAGCAGTATTTCTGCGTTCCATCAGTTTTCCACCTCCCTGCTTCTGGTCAGTCTGAGCTGAATGAAGGCGATGACCGTGACCAGCAGGAAGAAGATAACCGCCTTGGCCTGACCGATTCCCTCGGAATGAATCGAACCGTAAAACGTATTGTAAATGTTGAGCGCCAGCATTTCGGACTGTTTGCCCGGCGCGCCCGCAGTCAGGGCAAGGTTCTGGTCAAAGAGCTTGAACGAGTTGGTCAGCGTCAGGAACAGGCAGATCGTAATGGACGGCATCACCATCGGAACGGTGACATGGAACAGCTCCTGAATCGGGGTCGCTCCGTCCACGGCCGCCGCGTCCCGCAGCTCCGTCGGGACATTCTGAATCCCGGCGATGTAGATGATCATCATGTACCCGATCATCTGCCAGTTCATCAGCACGACCAGTCCCCAGAAGCCGTATTTCGGGTCGGTGGTCAGCGTTACGCCGGACTGGTATAAAATCCCGTTGATGATCAGCTGCCAGATGTACCCGAGCACGATGCCGCCGATGAGATTCGGCATGAAAAACACCGTGCGGAACCCGTTGGTCCACCGGACGCCGCGCGTAAGCAGCAGCGCCAGAAGAAACGCGAGAAGATTAATGGAGATCACCGAGATGACGGTGAATTTTGTGGTAAACCAGAGGGAATTCAGAAAATCCCCGCCGGAAGTAAATGCCTTTATGTAGTTTTCGATTCCAACCCATTTGGAGTCCGTCACCGCAGTAAATTCGGTGAACGACAGGTAAACGCCCATCAGAAACGGCGCGAGAAACGCAATGATAAACGCGAGCAAGGTCGGGAACGTGAAAAAAGCCACATATTTTTTCAGAACTTTTTGCATCTGTCTTTCCCCCGTTAAAAAATAGTGAGTGAGCTCTCCGGGGTGCTGCACTCACTATTTACAAGCATGCCTTAAGAATTGGTTATGATTTTGCCTTTTCCGTCTTCCAGTCGCTCACGACCACGGATTTTACGTCGTCCCATTTTTTGCTGCCCTGCGCGTATTCCAGAAGCGCGGCGCCGACGTTGTTCTTGTAATCCTGGCTCGGGAAGCACTCAAAGGTCCAAGGAACTGTTTTAATATCCTTTTTGGCCATCCAGGTGGTTACTTCCTTTGCAAGCGGATCATCCGGGCGCTCGCTGTCGGAGAAGGAATCAAACGCAGCAATGAAGCCGAGTTTGTTCGTGACGTAATCCTTGCCTTTGTCGCTGGTGTAAAGCCAGTTGAGGAAATCCTCGGAAGCCTTCTGCTTGTCTGCCGAAACCTTGCTGTTGATGCAGAAATAATTTTCGGTGCCGATGCACAGGCCCTGATTCTCCTCGCCCTTCACGCCGGTATAGATCGGCATGAATTTGATGTCGTCCGCCTTGACCACATTGCCGGAAACGCCGCTGATCTGCGCCCAGGCCCAGTTGCCGTTCTGTACCATCGCGGCTTTGCCGAGGGCGAACTCCGCCATGGAATCGTCAACCGATTTGCTGCCGAGCAGGCCGGGTTTTGTCGCGGAGTTGTTCAGGTACAGGTCGAATATGTTCTTGTAGTTGTCCGCGTATTTGAATGTGATCTCCTTCGCGGCCAGACCGGTTACCACGGTGTTCGCGTCCTGATCGCCGTCCTTAAACTCGTAGTACATCGGCAGGTTCAGCAGATGGGTCTGCCATCTCCAATCCTCGCCGGAAGCAAGGGAGGTCGATGCGAAGACGCCGTCAATGCCAAGGTCTTTCTTATGTTTTGTCATGTCCTCGACAACGGATTTCAGCGTTGCGAAGTTGTTGATCTGATCCGCCGAGGAAACGGACGCCGCTTTGTCGGAAAGGGCAAAGTATTTTTTCATGATTGCGTTGTTATAAATAATGCCGTAGCCCTCTACCACGTAGGGGATTCCGTAAACGCCGTCGCCGCTCGTCACCGCCAGGCTTTTTGTCCATCAGGTGGCTGTACAGCTCGGAGTCCTTCAGGTCCGCGCAGTAGTCCTTCCAGGTTTCGTAGCCGACCGGGCCGTTGATCTGAAAGATCGTCGGCGCGTCCGATTTCGCGATTTCGGATTTCAGGGTCTGTTCATAGGTGCCGCTCGCCGCGGTAACCACATTGACCTTGACTCCGGTTTCCTTTTCATAATCCGCCGCAATATCCTTATAAACGTCCGCGATTTCCGGTTTGAAATTCAGAAAATAGATTTCCTTTGCGCCGCCGCTTGCTGTGGAATTTGTCCCCTGAGACGAAGCCGCCTGAGAAGAGGAAGCGGTACCGTTGTTGCTGCATGCCGCCAGCGAAGCCGCCGCGGTCAGCGCCGCAACCGTCAGAGCCAGTATCCTTTTCAACTTTTTCATAGAAATCCTCCTTAAAAATTTATGATCGGCCGACCGGCAGTCCGACCGGCTTTCATAATTTTCTTCGCCTGAACGACCGGTGAACGCAACTCCGAGGCGAAGCAGAAAGCTCGAATATTTTTCGAAATATGTTTTCGCTTTCTAAATAGAGAATACCATTTTGCACTGTAATTGTCAATAACTTTTTTGCCTATTTTAGAAACCGTTCGTATATAATGCTGTTTTTGGGCGTTCGAAAGAACTGTTTTAATTTTTATTCGGGGCTGATTTGGCCTTTTTTCGGTCAGATTCCCGAAATATTTATGTTTTTTGTACCTGCCAGATTTCTTCGGCATATCCCGTCACGGTGCGGTCACTCGAAAATTTTCCCGAATGTACCAGGTTCATAAACTCTTTTCGCGCAAACGCCGCTTGATCGAGATAGTCGCTGTTCGCACGGAGCCTTGCCTCGCGATAGGAGTCGAAATCGTAGAGCAGGAAGTATTGGTCGGGCCTGTGCCAGGAGGCGCCCTCCAGAAGGGAGTCGGACAGCTCTTTGAAAATGCCGCATCCGCCGTCGTCCAGTGTGCCGTCCGTCAAAGCGTCCAGCGCGCGTTTGACGTTCGGATTGTTTTTCAACAGCGCCTTCGGATCGTAGCTTTCCCGGATCCGGTCCAGTTCTTCCACACGGGCGCCGAAAATATAGTTGTTCTCAAAGCCGGATTCCCGTACAATCTCGATATTCGCCCCGTCATAGGTACCCAGCGTCGGCGTGCCGTTGAGCATGAATTTCATGTTGCCGGTGCCAGAGGCCTCCGTGCCCGCCGTCGAAATCTGCTCCGAGAGGTCGGCGGCGCAGACCAGCTTTTCCGCGTAGGATACATTGTAGTTCTGTACGAACACCACGCGGATCAGGTCGCGGACGGCGGGGTCAGAATCGACCAAGCGGGCAATCTCGTTGATCAGCTTGATGATCCCCTTCGCGCGGGCGTATCCGGGCGCGGCCTTTGCGCCGAACAGGAACGCCGTGGGTGTAAAGGATTTCAGGCTGCCGTCCTTGATCCCAAAATAAAGATCCAGGATGGACAGTGCGTTTAAGAACTGGCGCTTGTACTCATGCAGCCGCTTGACCTGAATATCGAACAGAAAATCGTCCGGGATACTCACGCTTTCCTTTTTCAGGATATAGTCCGAAAGCTGCCGTTTCTTCTCCCGCTTCACCGCGGCGAATTGCTCCAGAACCGCCGGGTCGTCCGCAAAGCGCTCCAGCCGGCTCAGAAGATTCAGGTCTGTAACCCAGTCCTTTGTGCCCAGCAAACGGGTGACCAGCGCGGAAAGCTCCGGGTTGCAAAGGGCGAGCCAGCGCCGCTGCGTAATACCGTTCGTCTCGTTCCGGATCAGGCCCGGGGAGATTTCGTTCCATTCCTTCAAAACGCTGTTTTTCAGAATTTCGGTGTGCAGCTCGGCGACGCCGTTGACCGCGCAGGAGCCGTAGATCGCCAGGTTTGCCATATGCGCCGCTCCGTCGCGGATGACCCCGCAGGCCTTCAGATTTTTCGCGGCGGCGCCCCCCGCCGCGAGGAAACTCTTTTTCTGGTATTCGTCGATCCGCCGCAGCACCGCGCAGACACGCGGCACTGCCTTTTCGTACAACTCAAGGTCCCAGGTTTCCAGCGCTTCCGCCATGACGGTATGGTTGGTATACCGGAACGTTTTCCGCGCCGTTTGAAACGCGGGTTCAAAGTCCATTCCGTGTTCCTCGCACAGAATCCGGACCAGCTCGCAAACGGCGGAAGTCGGGTGCGTGTCGTTGAGCTGAATGGTGGTGAACTCCGGCAGCCGGGTAAAATCCTCGCCGTACCTTTCCACGAATCGTCTGAGAAGGTCTTGAACGGAAGCGCTGCAGAAGAAGTACTGCTGGCGGATGCGCAGCAGCTTTCCCTCGTCCGTGCTGTCGTTCGGGTACAGTACGCGGGAAAGGTCCTCCGCCCTGTTTTTCCCCTCCACGGCCCCGTCATAGTCCTGATCGTTGAATTTCGAAAAATCGAATCCTTCAACCGGTTCGCTCTGCCACAGCCGGAGCGTGTTGATCCGCCTGCCGCCGTAACCGATGACGGGCATGTCGTAAGGAACGGCCCGAACCGAAAAATCCCCGAAATCCACGTCTGCCGCGTCTCTGTCTTTTCGGATGGACCAAGGATCCCCGAAGCGGGTCCAGTCGTCCGCGGTTTCCGTCTGGAACCCGTCCTTCAGGCCCTGCCGGAACAGGCCGTAACGGTAGCGGATCCCGTACCCGTCCAGCGGATACCCGAGGGTCGCGGCGGAATCCAGAAAGCAGGCCGCAAGCCTGCCGAGGCCGCCGTTCCCGAGCGCGGCGTCCTCGATCTCTTCCAGAGAGTTCAGGTCGGAGCCGTTTTCCCGCAGAACCTGTCTGACTTCTTCCGTCATCCCCAGAGCAAGCAGATTATTGAAAATCAGCCTTCCGACCAAAAACTCCGCTGAAAAATAATAAGCGCGTTTTTGTTCCTGATAAATTTTTTTACTTTCCGCCCAAGCCGGCGCAATGCGGTTCATCAGGCATTTTGTAAGCGCGTTGTGCAGCTCGAACGGCTTTGCGCCCGCAATCGAGCAGCCGCACTGCGCAAGCAGCTCCCGGTTCAGATCCTCTGCCAGTGAACTTTTCTTCAATGCGAAACCCTCCCGTTTTTCTTAATGTCTGAAAGCGCTATCAGAATACCACATATTTTCGAAATTTTCAAGTGGTTTTATCGAAAATCACTTGTCCCTTCCGAGCATTCCGGTCTCCTCCGCCGCCGCGGCTCCGTGACGCAAAAAAACTGAAACGGAAAAATCCGTTCCAGTTCGTGATTTTTCTAAATGGATCAGGCTTTCGGCTTTCCGGTGGACTCCCTTACCACAAGTTCCGGCATTAAAAGCAGGCGGTTTACATGATTTCCATTCATGATCTGTTCCATCACCATGCAGACATTTTTCCCGATGGCGAGGCGGTTCTGCCGGATCGTCGTCAGGGACGGCGTTGTGTAAGACGCCAGCGGCAGATCGTCGAACCCGGCGACGCTGACGTCGTCCGGGACGCGAAGCCCCATGCGGTACAGCTCGCGAAGAACGCCGTGGGCGAGAAGGTCGCTCGCGCACACGATCGCGGTCGCGCCCTCACGGATAAAATAGCCGACAAACTTGTCGGCGCAATCCGCCATATAATCCCCGTGCGCCACCAGTTCCTCCCTTACGGTCAACCCGCACTTTTCCATTCCCAGACGGAAGCCGTCAAGGCGCTCCTGGGAAACACGGCTGATCGTCTCGCCGTTGAGCATCGCGATATTCCGATGGCCAAGCTCGGCCAGATGCTCCACAACGTGAAAAATCCCCTGCTGATTGTCCACGCCGACGCAGGCGACGTTTTTGTTGTAAACGACGTTGTCCAGCAGAACGGTCGGAATCTTTGTTTTTTGCATCTGCGCAATAAAATCATTGTGCAGGGTAAAGCCGAGCAGAAACCCCGCCGCGTAATGGTTTGCCGTCATGTAATCGTCGTAGTTGTATTCCGATTCCTGATTCATGGCGAGCGGAACGATGGAAACATCCCATTTTTTCGCCGCGGCCTCTAGCTTAAAGCCCACAATAATATCATAGCCGAATTGTTCAATTCGCTCGTAGCCCATATTTTCAATGAAAACACAAATTCTGGTCGGATCCGCTCCCGCGCGGTTCTGTTTGGGGACATACCCCATCTTCAGAGCGGTGTTCAGAATCAGCTGCCTGGTTTTGTCGCTGACGTCGCTGGCTCCGCTCAGCCCTTTCGAGACAGTGCTGACGGACAGGTTCAGCTCGTTCGCGATATCCTTGATAGTAGCCACTGCGTTTTCACATCCGATTTTTAATTTTACGAAATTTTCGAAACTAATCTTATTTTATCACAGGCCGGCGCCTCTGTCAATCTGCACCGAAAAAATCACCGTTTCTCAGAGGCGCGTCCTCCCGACACAGATTTGAAAACATGCGGTTCTTCTCCTCCCGTCAGGCAAAATCCTCAAATCCGGATGTATCCAAAGCCAGATCGCAGAAATCGCCGATTTTCATTTCTTCCAGATACCGTTCCTCGGCCGGAATCCACTTTTCGAGAAAATCATGCAGCCTTTTTCCGTCGCCCCGAAGAAAGATCCTTCTCTGCTGCACATTCGGCAGACAGGTCAGAAAGACGCGATAATCGAAAAAGTTCCTGAAGTCCGGGTGAAGGCAATAGCTCCCCTCAACAACCGCGAGGGGCTTCGGCTCCGCCTCCACCGGCGGCAGCATCGCCCCTTTTTGACAGGAATAGGGGCAATAGACGACTTTTCGCCCTTCGCGCAGCGGCTGCAGAACCTCTTTCAGAAGGCGCTCGCGGTCAATGTTTCCTCCGGGCTGTTTCATCCAGTCCGCATCGCGGCGCTCCTGCGGAACATAGAAGTCGTCGATATGAAACACATTGCAGCCGAACACCTCCCGGAGAAGGCCGGCCAGATAAGACTTTCCGCTTCCGCACCTTCCGTCCAGCGCAAGAAGAACGGGCCGCCGCGCATTAACATTGTGGGAAGCGGTCAGCTTCATGACGGCCCTGAAAACCGGCAGATAAGCATAATAGGCAGCCTTTGCGACCCGGTAATGCGGAGAGTAGTATTTCTGATATTCCGGGCTGTGACCGATCGGTTCGCACCCGGAGGAAACGTACCGCGAGAGAAAAGCGTCCATCTCCTCCCCGCCGACGGTGAGCTGCCCTTTCGCGGCCATATTCCTGAGCAGGCTCAGTTTTTTCTGAAACCGCATCCGGTTTCCTTCGTATGTTCTCGCCGTCGCGGATTGCATCCGGTTCAGCAGGGGGAGGAATTCCTCCGTTTGCTGGCCGGGCTCTAGGAAAACCCGGCAAAGTTCGTTTCCGATCGGTTCCATCCGAGGCCCTCGGCCTGTGTTCCCCTTTGGTGCCGGCAGGGAAAAAAATTCTTCCTTCAGCCGGTCCAGACTTTGTCCCGGATCCTTTAAAAAGTGGGAACACCCGAATTCATTCTGATACAGGAGCTTTACATAATCAGCGGGCTTCATATGAGGATACGCCCTGCTGTGCCACAGGATTACTTCGGTTAGCTCCTCTTCCATAATATCCCTCCAAGAGTCATTCTAATTTATTATAGCATAGGCGCGGGGGCATGTCGACCTGACCGTAAATACTTGTCACTAAAATAACAGCCGCCGCATAGAATGGCATACCTATTTTCGGGAGGAATCACAATGTCGAAAACAAATGGGAAAACGGATACCCAGGTTGACCGGGAGTTTAAAGCTCTGGCGGACTTTCTCAGCCCTTTCAACGAAAAAGAAGTACAGGACGCAGTGGAAAGGAACCTGGCGTTCTTTAAGCAGAATGACGAACGAAACTACCAGGCGGCCATCGCTTATTACAATAAGTATAAGCTCTGGGGACTTTACGCCCCGCAGTACGGTATCCGCGAGCTGGCGGAAAACCGGGCGCAGGCGCTGAACGGCCACATGGAGGACTTCGAGTGGCTTTATCAACGACTCGGCGATTACCGTTCCCGCGTGATCCTGACCAATATTCTGTATTACTGGCTGATGTCGAAATACCCTCGCATCGCGCAGATTCAGGACCATACGTTTCCGCAGTACTTCGACCTCGACCTGGTCCGCTGCGATAAAAACGAGGTGTTCGTGGACATCGGCGCCTACACCGGCGACACCGTTCTCAGTTATATCAGAACCTTCGGAGAGGATTGCTACAAACGAATTTACTGTTACGAAATTCTGCCCGCGGACATAGATCTGATCAAAAAAAACGTGGAGCAGAACAAGCTGAAAAACGTTGAGATCAGAAATAAAGGAGCCGCCGACAAGCCCGGTACGCTTTATTTGAACAGACCGTCGGATTCCGTTTCCTCCATCGCGCAGCTTGTGGAAACAGGCGACATAGAAGTTCCGACCGTTGCCATTGACGACGACATCAAAGAGCCGGTCACGTTCATCAAAATGGATATCGAGGGGGCGGAAGAACAGGCCCTCCTGGGCTGCCGCCGGCAGATTGCGGACCATCACCCGAAGCTGGCCCTCAGCGTCTATCACAATCACAAGGATCTATGGAAGCTGGCGAAAATGATCGAGGGATATGACCCCAGCTACCGTTTTTATCTGCGTTATTACGGGAACGCCCTGCTGCCGACCGAATATCTTCTTTACGCCGTCTGAGGAAAAAACTCTGGCAATAAAAAACGCGCCCGCCGTTTTCCGGCGATGGCGCGGTTTTTTGATTTCAAAGGCTCAAACGACCGTCACGACGCAGCGGCGCACGGGCTTTTCGCCTGAAACGGTTGAATACAGAGAAGTGGCGCCGGCGCCCGCCGCCGTAATCTTCACATACCAGCACCCCCGGCGTTTTTCCGGGATACGACCTTTACCGCCGCGGAATTGCCGCTGGAAAAGGCCGGAAGCCCGGAAATGCCGTTCGGCGTAAACTTGAAGGTATAGCTTTTTCCCTTTTGCAGGGTAATCGCGGACGGGCTGTCGGAAAGCAGCGAGATATCCCGGGCCTGCGGCGCGGGATTCGGATAATCACGGTAGGAATAATCCAAGTCCACCTGGGTGGAAACACCCGGCACGGTGCCGGTATGGGAGTACTGCCAGACGGTATAATTCCCGCTGTAGCGCGGCGCGCTCACGTCCACATGGGCGACCCATTTATCGTAAGGCGCAAGCACGGAGCCGGTCAGCTTGTTGCTGAGCATATCGGCATAGCTGTACACACCGGCCCGATACCCGGCGTCCGCGACCGTCTTGCAGAACGCCGCGGCGATGGCAGATACCTGCTCCGCAGGCAATGCGTACTGCGAGTCTTCCTCAATATCCAGGAACAGCGGATAATCAAGCGTTTTTCCGTTCAGAATACTCAGGCACACGTTTGCTTCCTTGACCGCGTCCGCCTCGTCGAGGGCATAGCTGCGGTAGTAAACGCCGACCTTAAGCCCGGCCGCCTTAGCCCCGTCGTAATTCGCTTCAAAGGCGGTATCCGCCTGCGAAAGCTCGTCGCCGTACCCGGCGCGCAGAATTGCAAAGCCGACACCGCTGTTTTTCACTGTGTTCCAGTCGACCGTCTCCTGTTTCTGGGAAACGTCGATTCCCTTCACGCCGACCCGAACCGTACAGCTTACGCTGCGGCCGTCTCCCGTTGTCGCCGTGACCAGAGCGGCTCCGGGTCCTGCCGCTTTTACCGTACCGTGCTCAACCGAAGCGACGGCGGGGTTATTCGTATTCCAAAGCATCCCGTAGGTAACATCCGCGCCCCGGAACGACACGGTCAGCTGAGCGCTGTCCCCCACGGCAAGGTTCATGCCCGACGCGCTGATTGCCGGAAGCATCACGTTCGCCGCCGACGCGGCGGAAGCCGGGATTGCGGCGGACAGTGCCAGCACCAGCGTTATAAGCAGGGAAATCCATTTTTTCTTCATGTTATCATCTCTGTTTCTGATTTTTCATTCGCACCCATTATACGCGCGGAGGAACTCACTGTCAATATCATCCAGC
Organism: Caproicibacter fermentans; assembly: GCF_014303955.1. Classification (NCBI taxonomy): domain Bacteria; kingdom Bacillati; phylum Bacillota; class Clostridia; order Eubacteriales; family Acutalibacteraceae; genus Caproicibacter; species Caproicibacter fermentans. The sequence continues at coordinate 2,181,562 of NZ_CP060286.1, forward strand.
TTAGCAAAAGTCCTACTTGGAATTTGCTTTCCGCTTGTACCCGCTTCCCCATTTCAGCATTGCGTCCAGCACGGGCTTCAAACTGTAGCCCGTTATTCCTCCCGAATCATCTGGCAGTAAGGCAAATCCTCGAACCCAAGCCTGCGGTACAGGGAAATCGCCTTTTGGTTCGCGGGCTCCGCTTCCAGCCGCACCCGTTTCACATCCGGCGGCAAATGCTCTTTCAAATAAGCGAAAAATTCATGTCCCAGCCCGCAGCCGCGGAATTCCGGCTTGACATACAGCTCCTCAATCCAAACGACCATGCCGCCCGCCTCCTGCGAAAAGGTTTTGGCAAGCAGCGCGTAACCCGCCGTCTGGTTCCCGTACTCCAGAAAATAGGCCTCCGCGTACTCCCGCGAACGCATCAGCTCCTGAAACGCGGCTTCAAAATGCCGCCGGGGTATTTTGTGGCAGACCGCGTCGGAAGAGTAAAAATCCTCCGCCATTTCGAGATAGGCCTCCCGGTCGTCTTCCCTGATTTTTCTTACCATACCGGCGTTTTTCCCCCATTCATTATTTTTCCCGAAGGCTTCTCAGATTCCGGTTCCGATACCAGCATACGCTCAGTAAAAACCCGAGAACCCCGGTGCACAGAAACATGACCGCCATTCCGCTGCCGCCGCCGGAGCCCACAAGCCTTTGAAGCGCAGTGGCAAGCGGCGCGCGGCTTTTCAAAAAGGGCTCGAATCCGTAATCGGCCAACGCTCCCCCCAGCAGCGTTCCCAGCGGGATGGTACCGAACTGAACGGCATTTCTGACCGCGAAAACCCGCCCCTGAATTTCCTCCGGCACCGTGTGATATAAAATGACATTCTGGCCCGCCGCGACAAACGGAATAGGAACGCTCGCGGCAAGCGCCGCGACAATCCAAACCGGCACCGTCCGCCCCAGTCCCATCAGGACGTCGCCGAACAGGAAAGAAAACGCGGCGGAAAAATAGATCAGGCGGATTTTATTTTCGGGCAATTTTACAAAGGAGACAATCAGTCCCCCAAGGACACCGCCAAACCCAATCAATCCGCTGACAACGCCCAGTGTCATTTCGTTCTGCCCGCTTCTCGAAAGGATCATGGCAGGCAGGATGTTTTCATATGTAATGTTGGAAAAGAAATTCATGACCGCCATGCTGAAAATAAGCGAAAGCAGACCCCTGCGGCTAACCAGAAAACGAAACCCCTCCCGGCAGTCCGTTAAGAGGTGCCGCCGTTCGGTCTGCTCGCGATGTGCCCGGTGCTCCGGAATTCGGATCCGGAACAGAAGAACCGAAAAGGCAAAGAAAAAAGTCAGCAGGTCAAACGCAAGCACTCCCGCAAGGCCAAAGAACGAACTGGCGAACGCAGCCAGCGTGGGCGTCGCAACGGTAATCATGGATTTTGAAAACGAATTCATTCCGCTGACTTTTTCATACTGTTCCCGGGGAACCAAGCCTCCCAACCGCGACAGCCGTCGCCGGAAGCTGAAACGCGTTCATCGCCCCGGTAACCGCGTTGACCAGATAAATCTGCCAGATTTCAAATTTGCCCGTGAAAAATAAAGCCAGCACGGTCAGAGAACACAGCGACGCGATCGAATCCGTCCAGAGGAGAATTGGTTTCTTCCTGTGCCGGTCGGTGAATGCCCCCGCGAATAAACTGACGGCGACATACGGCAAATAGGAAAAGAAGGTTAACAGCGACACGGTCATCGCGGATTGCGTCCGTGCATAAGCCCACAAAATCAACGCGAATCCGGTCATGGAGCTGCCCAGCTCCGATATGGATTGACTGAGCCAGAACAGCAAAAATGTTCGATCCTGATTTTTTTTCACTCGGTTCCATCCTTTTCAGTAATCTTTATATACCAAAAAGTACAAAACCCGACGCGGACGATCCTGTAATTGCGCTCTGTACCGGCATCGCCCTTTGTCAGACCTTGTACAGAGTGAAAGCATTCATCATAAGAAACGGCGCACGCCGCATGGTTCTCACCCCCGATTTTTCGGCAATTCCCCCGTTCAGGTGGAAAGGCCGTCGATTTCCGTTAAGATTTCCCGTCTTTTGTCGCCGAGCAGCAGTTTGCGGTTCCAGCGGTCATACGGCTCGCTGCCGTTTTCCAGAATAAATTTAGAGCTGTAAAACCCGACCGTCAGCTCCGTGACAAACACGACCATCTCCTGGCTTTCGCCGAACGCCACCGCCATAAAATCAAACGCGCGGTGCAGCATGGCGGAGACCCGGTCGATTTCCATACTTCTGCGCCCCGTTTGCTCCGCAAACCTCTCTTTGACGAATGCGAACGCGGCTTCCGGCGTTTCAGGTTCTGCGGTGATCAGCTCCCGCGCGTATTGTTCCAGCAGGCGGACGCAGCCGTATTCCGCCGCTTCCTCATCCCGCCCGGTCTGCCCGTTTTCCCTTCGCCGGTTCAGCGAATCCTCCGCTTCCCGCGCAAGCTGCCGGAGCGCGGTCCCCGGCTCGGCGGCCTGATCCTCCAACTGCTTCTTCCATTCCTTCAACCGGCCGAAGACCGCTTCCGTCAGCCGGTCGGTCAGGAACGCCTCGCGGAATTTTTCATTCAGGCGGCTCAGCAGCAGCCCGATCACGCTCAGCTTTTCGTCAAACTGCGCCTTTTGCAGCATCGCGACCGCGCGCTCCGAAATGTTCCCGTTCAGTATTTCATCGACACGGTAATCTTCCCGGTATTTCTTGTAAAGCTCATAATAGTTGGCGAAGTCCTTGGCGGCCGCCGGGTTTTGGATATACTGCAAGACAAGGTCCTGTCCGACTTCAAGCCCGAGGCTTTCGCACATCTTCATCATTTCGGAAAGGTCTTCCCATCCGCGCGCCGTCGCGAACGCGACTCCGTCGGGCGTCGTTTCAATCCGGTAGAAATTTTCTTTGCGGATTTCCAGATAGGACAGGATGGCCCCGTGAACCGACTGGCGGTAAGCGTACTCCTTCCAGACGGAAAAGTCCGGTTCCACATCGATTTTCCGCACCCGGTCCAGCGTTACAATGTCAAATTCCCGCGCGGAGCGGTTGTATTCCGGCGGATTCCCCGCGGCGACGATGATCCAGCCCCGCGGCACCTTCTGGTTGCCGAACGTCTTCCCCTGCAAAAACTGCAGCATGGTGGGGGCCAGCGTTTCGGAAACGCAGTTGATCTCGTCGATGAACAGGATGCCCTCCTGGATGCCCGTCCGCTCCATTTTGTCATAGACGGAAGCGATGATTTCGCTCATGGTGTATTCCGTGACGGAGTACTCCCTGCCGCCATAGGATTTTTTCTGAATGAACGGCAGTCCGACGGCGCTCTGCCGCGTATGGTGCGTAATGGTGTAGGCGACCAGCGCCACCCCGCATTCCCGCGCGACCTGCTCGATGATCTGTGTTTTGCCGACGCCGGGAGGCCCCATTAACAGCACCGGACGCTGACGAACCGGCTCAATGCGGTAATTGCCGTTTTCATCCCGCTGCAGGTACGCCCTGACGGTATTCTGAATCTCTTCTTTCGCCTGTTTAATATTCATAGTGGGGCAAATCCTCCCAGTCCTCGTCTTGGTTTTCCTCCGCCGCGCCCGTTCCCTTCTCCAGATCGCCCGGCTCCAGAATCAGCTTCATCGCCCACGGCGGCACGTCGGCGTCGGTGAAGTCCTCCCGCAGAAAGACAAACGCGGCGTCATAAGGCGGCCGCTGCTTCGGGAAGACGCCCCGGCCGTCGGTAAAATAGATGAGGCCTTTCAAACAGCGGAACTCCTTTTGCCGCAGCAGCTCGTCCACATAGCGGAAAACCGGACGGAAATCGGTGCCGCCGCTGCCGATCAGCTCGAAATGCTCCATGTAGCCGCGCAGTTCCTCTTCATTTGTGATTTTACGGTCGGAGCGGACGGTTTCATCGCACTGGATGATATGGATATTGATCTTTCTGAAAAAGCTCTCCGTATCTTTTAAGATCGAATAGGTCTGTTCCAGAAACGAACGCACCAGCGCGCCGGAGCAGGACATCGAGGTGTCGACCGCAATGACGAACTCCTCGACTTTTCGGGTTTCGCGCGTTTCCTGCGGTTCTATCAGCGGCAGATTGCCGTAAAGGCGCATCCCGTAGGAATAGAAGCCCGGGTCGAAGGAATCCGGGTCCAGCCGCAGCTCTTCCCTCAGCACGGCGAATTTCTGAAGAAAGCGGCGGTAATCGTACCGTTCCCGGTTTTCCACCCGAACCTGCGAAAGCAGGGCTTTTGCGTGCTCGGCGGGGTCCTGCGCAAGCGTTTCCATGGCGGTCTGCATCTTCCTGCTGATGTCTTCCCATTTCTGCCGGGGATTCGGCGCGCCGGCGGGCGGGCGCTTTCCCGGGTCCGGCCAGAAGGAGTGGTCGTCGATTTGGAATTCCCGTTCCAACTGGACGCGCGCGTCGTCGGTCAGGCGCATTTTCAGCAGCATTTCATAGATTTTTTCCGCGGTTGGGACTTGGAACGTTTCCCGCATCGTACCGTAAAAATTCCTCCGGAACCAGGAGGGCGGCTGCCGCACGCAGCGCTGCGAAATGCCGTCCAGAACGGATTCCATCGCGATGTCGCAGGAAAGGTCCCACAGTCCGCGGTCCTGCCCCGGCTTTTTCCAAAGGTGGCGGAACACACAGTGCAGCACCTGATGCAGATACACACGGTTGACCAGAACCGGATTGCGGCGGTAACTGTAAAACAGACGGTCCGGGTCGTAAAACAGGCTCGTTCCGTCCGTTCCCATAAACCGCGCGCCGGGCGTCATTTGATAGGAAAGCGCGCTGAGCGCGACGTCAAAAAAGCGCATTTGAAGATACAGCTCCGTCCGCGACGCCGTCAGAATCTGTCCGCCGATTTTCTGCACCCGCTCCAATGTTTCGTTTTCCACCTGCGACCCTCCTTTCCAAAAGCCCTACAGGTCAAACGTCTTTTTCTTCGCGGCAAACCGCGCGTGCCGTTCCTGAAGCAAAACGCTGAGGCACCGCGCCCGTTCCAGCCGCGCGGCTTCCTCGGCCGCGCGGCCGATGCTTTCCGCTGTGAAAGCTCCGCGCTCCGCCAGGAAAGAAAGGCCCTCCGGGTCGTCGTCGCGGATAAGGAGACTTGCGGCGTCCTCCGCTTTTTCCTTCAGAAAGGCAAGGTACCGTCCCTTCGCGGCCGCCGTCAGGCGGACCGGACGGTGGAGCCTTTCCAAAGCGATTCTCAGCAGCGTTTCCGGGTCGGTCTCGCTCCGGGCAATCGGAAACTGGGCGTCGTAGCTTTCCGCGTCGAGTATGTCCTCCCGAAAGCACTGCCGGTAGCGAAAGCCCGCCCCGTGGATAAAATGCTCAAAGATGCGCGCGGGGCCGTTTTCGACGGACTCTTCGTAGTATTCCGGGAAAATCCAGACGGAATCGCCCTCTTTGGAGCGGAACACGGCGCGCACCTCCTGTTGGATATCTTCCAGAAGGCCGGGCAGACAGGTCGGTGCGGCCGAAGGAGCCGCAATCAGAATTTCTTTGAGGCCCCGGCAGTTCATAAAAGCCCCGTTGCCGACCAGCGCCGGCCCCGCGCAAAGGCCGACGCGCGAAAGACCGACGCAGTTATAAAACGCGTATTCCCCGATGGACCGGATTCCGGGCGGCAGCAAAAGTTCCCGCAGGGATTCCCCTCCCAGACACCGCTCGCGGCCGGGCGCCTCCGGTTCGCCGTCCGTGGCTTCCAGAAGCTTCGTCCCCGCGGGCAGGTGCGCCTGCGCGGCCTCATTGGAGGAAAACGCGTAAGGAGCGATCCCTGTCACCGGCAGTCCGCCGATTTTCTCCGGAATACGGACGTTGCTTCCGGTTCCGGTGCAGGAAAGGATGGAAGCGCCTCCCGGCACGGGGTAATACCGTATTTTCATGTCAGTCCTTTCCGAGGTAACGCTCCAGCAGCTTCAGCGTGTTCTTCACGCCGTCGGAATGGGACCGCTCGTACCCGTGGGAAGCATAGACCCCGGCCCCGATCAATCCGTGCTTCAGGTCGTAGCCCGCCGCAAGCGCGGCGTCCGCGTCGGAGCCGTAAAAGGGATAAATATCCACGGCATAGTCAAGTTTTTCCCGCTCCGCGCAACGAACCAGCTCCGTCGTAACCTCGTAATCGTACGGCCCGCGGGAATCCTTGGCGCAGATGCTGACCATGCGCTCGGTGCAGGCAAGACCCTTTCCCACGCAGCCCATGTCGACGCTGATGATTTCCTTCGCGTCGGCGGGCAGGGCGCCGCAGGCCCCGTGGCCCACTTCCTCATAAACCGTGATAAAGGCGTAAACCTTCCGGTTCAGGATAAGCTTTTTTTCGCTGATTCGCTTCGCAAGGCCCAGAAGGATCGCGACGGACAGCTTGTCGTCGAGAAAACGGCTTTTGATATATCCGCTTTTGGTCACCACCGTGCGCGGGTCGAAGCAGACGAAATCGCCGGTATGGATTCCGAGCGCCTCGGTGTCCTTTTTCTCCCTTACATCCTCGTCCACCACGACCTCCATATCCTCAAAGGTTCTGCTTTGCTCGGAAAATTTGCCGTTGACGTGAACGGACGGGTCGTTCATCTGGAGGGTTCCCTCATAGGTCTTTCCGCCGCGCGTGCGGATGCGGCAGGTTTCGGTTTCACAGTTGTTCGCGTTCAGGCCGCCGATGTTTGTGATGCGCAGTCTGCCGTTTTTCTTCACCTCCGCAACCATGCCGCCGAGCGTATCGATATGCGCCGAAAGAATCACCGGATTCCCCTCGCCGCCCAGGCCGCACACAACGCACCCCTTGTTGGTCAGGTACGGCTTGAAGCCAAGCTTTTCAAACTGCTCCATCGTGTACCGGGTCACGTCGTTGGTAAATCCGCTCGGGCTGTCGATCGCAGTCAGTTGTTTTAACTGGTCCAGAATATATTTCATCTCATCGCTCCCTGATTTTTATTCATTTTCCTACTGATTCTGTACGAGATTCTTTTGCTTATTTTTCCCCAGATTTGCAATCAGCCTGTTAACGGAGAACGGCTTTCCGTGCGCCGGAAAAATCCGCAGCGCACGGTTCAGTCTTCCTGCCGAACCTCCTGAAAAACCTCGACCCGGTTTTTGCCCTTGTCTTTCGCGGCGTACAGGGCTGTGTCCGCATGGTTGAAAAGCTCTTCCGAAGTCCATCCGATTTTCCACGCCGCCAGCCCGATGCTGACGGTAATGGGTTCCCGGGTAAACTCATAGGTCAGTTTTTCAAATTCGAGCCTGATTTTCTCCAGAAAGAGGCCGGCTTCGTCCGCCGCGTCGCCCGTAAAAATCACCGCGAATTCCTCGCCGCCGAACCTTGCCGTAAAGCGGTTCGAATCCACGTTTTGTTTCATCAGTTCCGCAATCGCATGAATCACGCTGTCGCCGTTTAAATGGCCGAACGTGTCGTTGACCTTTTTGAAATCGTCGATGTCCATCACCGCCAGAGCAATCTTATCCCCTGTTTCGGCAGAGGATCTTACCATGCAGTCCAGCGTATTCATAAAGATCGTGTTGCCGTAAAGGCCGGTTTTCTGGTCCCTGTTCAGCTGGTCCTGCATTTTCAGCTGGCTGAGGTAGCTCCGCGCGAGGATCCCGCTTTTCTCCTCCTGAAACTCTATGATGACGTTGCAGACTTTTTTGCACAGAAAAACTATGACAAAAGCGATGATGGCCTCCTCCGCAAAAAAATGATCCATGCCGAATTCGGGCGGAGAAAACCTTCTGAAAATCAGCGAAACCGTCAAAAACAAATAGCAGACTCGGCTGACGCGGTTGGTCAGCTTTTGATCGCTGTAAATCACCGTCGTAAAAATAGGGATGCCGAAAATGCCGAACGTGATGGAAAAAATATAATGAACGCTTGCCGCGACCATGCAGATAAACGCCAGCTGAACCGGCGGGATATAGTTCACCAGCCCGGAATCCGGCCTTCGCTTCAAAAGCAGATATCCCGATAGAATCGCACCCGTATTCGCGGCGGCCGGAATCAGAAGATAACGGAACAGATACCTTCTCATTGACGGCAGGGTCAGGCCGTTTTCCCGGATGATAAAGTACATGAAGAACTCCACCAGAATCATGATGCACGCGATCATGATATTGGCGCGAAACAGCAGCACTCTCCAGTTTCGATATGTTTTTTCAAAATGCTCCACGTTTTCAATACCTTTTTATGAAGTTCCCGACCGGATTTCCGCACGCGATCGATCTGGAAAAATCCTCGGCACAGAGTTTTCGAAACATCCGCAAATACCGCGCGGCGTTTCCACTATTATATTCCCATACTGGACCAATTACAACCAGATAAACTCAATTCGGACAAAGCCGCCTGAAATGCTGCCGAACGCCAAAGCTCACCCGGTCTCACCGGCGCCGCCGTCGCTTTCGGTACACGAACAGAGGCACGCCCAAAAGCAAAAACTTTTGAGCGTGCCTGCCGACGGTCTTTTTCGATTTTGATCCGGTTATCCGTGAATCGCGTCCTGATAGAATTCATAAGCCTCTTTGTCGTTGAAGCCCTCGTGGACAACCTTGCGGATGGCCTCGGCCATCTCAACGGGATGTTCGCTCTGGAAAATGTTGCGTCCCATATCAAGGCCGCGTGCGCCGCCGCTGATGGCTTTGTACGCCAGGGTCAGCGCCTCGTTTTCGGGCAGCTTTTTTCCGCCCGCCACAACAAGGGGAACCGGGCATCCGGCCACAACTTCTTCAAACTTTTCACAATAATAGGTCTTGATGATATTGGCGCCCATTTCCGCCAGAATGCGGGTAGCCAGCTTAAAAAACCGGTCCGTGCGCTCCATCTGCTTGCCGACGGCGACAACGCCCATCGTCGGAATGCTGTGGCGCAGGCCCGCGTTGATCATCTGCGAGAGATTGTCGATGCTGGAAAGCTGCCCGTCGGCGCCGATGAAGGTCTGCACCGCCATGCAGTCCGCGTTCATTCGGACCGCGTCCTCAAGATCGACCGCGTTCACTTCATGCGAAAGGTCGTCGTTCAGCATGGAGGAACCGGAGGTGACGCGCAGCGCGATCGCCTTGCCGCATTCGGGCGGCACGCAGGAACGCAGCGCGCCGCGGGTTCCCATTAAAACGTCTACGTGGGACATCAGCTTCGGAATCACCAGGTCCAAACGCTCCAGCCCCGCGGTTGATCCCATGAAATAGCCGTGGTCAAAGGCAAACATGACCGTGTTGCCCGTTTTGGGGTCGAAAATATTGGATAAGCGCTTTTTCATACCCCAGTCAAGATTGTTCGCACCCTTAACATGAAAACTGCCTTGATTTGCAAAAGGAACATCTACGGAATAATCCTTCGCAACCTTGAGTCCTTCCTTGTCAGCCATAATTTCAGATCTCCTTTTTTGTTTAGTTGTATTACTGATTCTCTGTAAACGATCTTCTTTTACAGCAAGGTCAGTTCACAGTCAATCAGAAGTTGTATTTGTCTACGTTGGAAGCATTGAAAACAACGCGCTCCGGAAGCAGGACGACGCCGTTGTTGGTATCGGTCGTTTTTGCTCCGGGAACCAGACTGTCGTTCGGCATAACCTCAACTTCGCCGATGCTCGGGATGTTGATCTTGTCGCCGACCTTCACCGTGTTGCCCGCCGCAAGGTACGCCGCCAGGTAGCAGCCCATCGCGCCCTGGATGCCGCAGTCCCACAGACCCCACTGCTCGATGACGTTCGCCTTGCAGTAGTCGCGGATGGAGTTCGGGGAAGCAAAGCCGGTAATTGTGATGTCTTTTTTGGTCAGGCCCGCGTTCTGAGCCGCTTTGCACTGGCCCGGCAATGCCGTTGAGTCGTTGCAGACGATCAGATCGATGTCCTTGTGGGCTTCCAGAATGGACGCGCCGACGGAAACAGCCTTTTCAGCGTCCTGCTCGGAATAGTAGTTGTCGGGAGCCACATTGACCCAGTTCGGATATTTTTCTTTGATATACTTTTCGCCCGCGGCCTGCCAGGAGTTCTGATCCGCCACGGTCGCCTGTGAGTAATGCCAGCAGTATTTGATTGCGTCTTTGGAAACGTCTTTGCCGCGCTTTGTCAGCGAATCGGCGCTCATGTCAACCAGCATTTTGCCGAGGATGTCCGGCGTTCCCTGGGAAACCATCAGCGCGCGGGCGTCCGTGGAGACGTCGGAATCCCATGTGACGACCGTCATGCCCGCGTCCTTCGCTTTTTTCAAAGCGGAGTCAAGGCCGGTCGCGTCGACGGAAGAGATGCAGATTGCGTCCGCGCCGCTGGCGATCGCATTGTTGACCACCTGTACCTCGTCCGCAACCGCGGCGTTCGGGCTGCCCTGGTAATCAACCGTGAAGCCCCACTGTTTGGAATATTCCTGTGCGCCGGCATTGGCGGATTCAAAGAACGCGTTGCCGGTCAGCTTCGGGATAAAAACGACTGTTTTTCCTTTCACGGATTTGTCTCCCGCGGCCGCGGACGCCCCCGAAGACGCCTTTGACTCCGCGGCGGAACCGGACGAGCCGCCGTTGCCGCCGCAGCCGGCAAGGGACGTTGCCATGATCGATGCTGCAAGTGCAAGTGCAAGAACCTTTTTCATTACAATAACCTCCTACAAAATTTTGTATTAATATGGCTTTTTACACCAAAAGCCGCTTGAAATTAATGCGCCGCGGTCTTCCCCCATCCGCGGGGCATCACGCCGTTCATGAAACGAACCACTTTCGAGTTGCCCGCCAGCGAACGGGCCGTAATCACGATCAGGAGCAGAAGCCCGACGGGGATGTCGAGGTACTGCGTGTTGATCTTAAAGCAAAGCGGAAGGCCGAAGCGGAGGATTCCGATGACCAGCGCCGCAAGCGCGGTGCCGATTACGTTGCCCTTGCCGCCCGTGCTGAGCGTGCCGCCCAGAACAACCGCCGTAATAATCTGAAGAGTAAAGGTTGCGCCGATATCGCTTTTCGCGGTGTCAAGATAAGAGGTAAGAACGATTCCCGCGATTGCCGCGCTGATTCCGGAAAGCACGTAGGTGCTCATGATCACAAGCCGGCTGTTGATGCCGGAATACTCCGCGGCCCGCGGATTGACTCCCACCAGAAAAACCTTTCTGCCGTACTTTGTTTTATGCAGCAGCAGGTAGGCAATCACCGTCAGAACCGCAAAGATGATGACCTGCTCCGGAATCACGCCGAACAGCTTGAACTGAGAAATCTGTCTGAATGAGTCCGGAAATCCGCTGATTCCTTTATAGCTTTCTGTCGCCGACAGTTTGGCAACGAGGAGAGCCAGCCCCGAATAAAGGAAGCCGCCGCCCAGCGTCACAACCATCGGCTGAACATTGCAGTAAGCCACGAAAAACCCGGAAAGCGCGCCGCACAGGGCGGCCGCGATGACGGCGATCAGGCAGGCGGCCCAGATGTTGAGGCCTCCGTCCTGCCAGACGACGCCGACAATAATGGAGGTAAACCCGACGATCGCGCCGGCCTGAATGTCGATTCCGCCCGTGATCATCACGAACGTAACGAACAGAGAGATAATGCAGATGGAAATAATGTCGTTGACACTGCCCAGCAATATATTAGGATTTAAAAATTTGCTGTTTTTAGCCCCGAAGATGACAAATTCCAGGAAAAGGATCATCAGCAGAGCGAATTCCCAGCTTTTCACGCCCCGTTTCAGGCTTTCCAAAGGTGAATTTTTCATTTCTGATCGTCTCCTTTCTTGGACTGCGCCCGGGCCGCCAGGCGCATATGACGGTTTTTGACCGCGGCGCGGTTTTGAGAGACCGCGTCCACCACCACGATCACGATCAGGAGAATTCCTGTAATGGTATTGTCGTAATCGGAAGAAAAGCCCAGGAACACCAGGATACGGCTGACGGAGGACATGATGACCGCGCCGATGGAAGCCCCGATCAGGCTGCCGAGGCCGCCGGTCAGGCTGATCCCGCCCAGCACACAGGCGGCGATTGCCTTCATTTCATATCCGTTGCCCGCGGTCGGTGTGATAAAACCGATGCGGGAGGAGTAGAGGATGCCCGCGACCGCCGAAAACACACCGCAGAGAACATAAGAGACAAATTTCGTGTTCACGGTCGGAATTCCGATCAGCGTCGCGCCCGCGGCGTTGTCGCCGACGGCGATGAAATACTTGCCCCGCCGTGTCTTTGTCAGAATGTAATGAGCCAGGATGACAAACGCCAGCACGACGGCATAGAATGCAGTCAGGTCGCCCACAAGCTTGGCTTTGGAAAGCATCGTGAAGGGCGCCGGCAGGTTTTCCACCCATGCGCCGCCGGTATAGACGTAAATCATTCCGCGGAACAGTCCCATGGTGCCGAGCGTAAAGATCAGCGACGGGATGTTCAGAACCGCCACGCCAAAGCCGTTGATGACGCCGGTCACGACGCCCACCATGACCCCGGCGAGGAATGCGGCGGCCCAGCTGCTTCCGTTGCGCAGAAGCGTGGAGGTCACCGCGGCGGAAAGGCCGAGGATCGCGCCGATGGAAACATCGATTTCCCCGGTCAGGATGACAAACGCGATGCCGACCGCGAGAAGCGTAAAGACGACGCTGTCGTTAAAACAGTTCAAAAGGCTGGTCGGGGACAGAAACGAGCTGTTTACCATTCCGACTCCCGCGAATAGCGCGATGAGAAACAGAAAACTGGTCATTTCCCGTATTTTCAGGATTTTTTTTACGGTGTTCATACTTCCGCCTTCCTTCCTCCGGTCACGCCAAAGGCGGCGGCCATCAAATTATCCTGGTTGATTTCCTTCTTGTTGAATTCCAGATTGATGTGCCCCTGATAGACCGCTACGGCACGGTCGGCCAATTCAATAATCTCTTCTATGTCGGATGAGATCAGCATAATTGCGACGCCCTGTTCCTTCAGCTGATGAATGATCGTATAGACGTCTCCGCGGGCCGCCGCGTCGATGCCGCGGGTGGGCTCATCCAGAATAATCAGCTTGGGCTGCGTGGAAAGCGCCCGGGCAATCACGATCTTCTGCTGGTTTCCGCCCGAAAGGCTGCCTGTCAGCTGATCCTGCCCCGTGATTTTGATTCTGAAATCGTCGACGTATTTCCGGGTCAGTTCATATTCCGCCTTCCCGTTCAGGAACATTTTTCCCATGGAAGAATCGGAAAGCATCGCCGAGGTCGTATTCGCGGCAATGTCGCTGATTTTAAACAGTCCCAAAAGGTGGCGGTCCTCCGGCACATAATTGATGCCGGCCTCCAGAACCTTTTTGGTCGGCAGTCCCGTGATGTCGCGCCCGTCCAGGATGGCGCTTCCGCCAAGGACCTTATCCATGCCGAAAATGGTGGTGGCCAGTTCGGTTCTTCCGGCTCCGACCACTCCCGCGACGCCCAGAATTTCACCCGGATAGATTTCCAGGTTAATATTGCTGAAACCATAGCCGGAAAAAGACTTCAGTTCGAAAACAGGCTTCAGCTTTTGGTAATCGAGTTCGGCGCGCTCAGCGGTCTGCCGTTTTTCGTTCTGCTCCGCCATGTTCGGCGGCAGCAGGCCCTTTACCAGCATTTCGCGCGTAAAGTCGCCGACCGGCCCGTTCAGGGTAATCACCCCGTCGCACATAATGGCGACATGGGTCGCGATGTCGAACACTTCCGTCAGGCGGTGCGTGATGTAAATAATTCCGATTCCCCTGGCCTTTAAGGTTGCGATGCACTTAAAAAGGCTTTCCACCTCGTCAAAGGTCAGCGCGCTGGTCGGCTCGTCAAAGATGAGCACGCGGGAATTGCGGAGCAGCCCGCGCAGAATTTCGACCAGAGTCTGTTCGGCGATGGACAGGCTGTTCGCCTTGCGGTTCAGGTCCAGGTCCCAGCCGATCTCCTTCATCTGGTTCACCAGCCTTACGTGAAGGTCGGCCGCTTTTTCACGAAAGCCCGCGATGATGTTTTCCTCAACGGTCATGTTCGGAAAAAGCATCGGCTCCTGCGGAATCATATAAATTCCCTTGCTAAGCGCGACGGACGGCTTTGTAAGGTTTACCTTTTCGCCATCGACGTAAATTTCCCCGCGGTCGGGCTGATGGATCCCCATGATAATTTTCATCAGGGTGCTTTTTCCGGCGCCGTTGCCGCCGATCAGCGCAACCACCTCGCCGGAATTGACATTCAGATCAATGCCCTTCAATACATTGTTAAGCCCAAATGCTTTGTGAATCCCGCGGACAGAAATAATTGCTTGATCAGAAAATTTTTTTTGGGATTCTGCCATTTTTCCCCCTCCATCCACAGAAAATGCAGATTACTATGTAAATCTGGCTTCCTGTAATAGTAGACAAATGTTTGAGCGATTGATTTTTATCTTGTCCTCATCATACGATATTTTAAAACAAATGTCAACACTTTTCATTTTTGTATTCCGTAAATTTTAGTATTGTTTTTGTTTTAACCGGCTGTTCGTCGCTGTATTCAACAACTTATTCCTGATAATATCACATATTTATTATGATTTACACCAAAATTGCGGAGCCTTTTCAGAAATTGAGATTGACACCAATTCGGAATAATGCTATACTGTTTATCGCAACAAAAGTTTAATTAAGATACATTTGTTAAACCTGGGTAACTTTGCTCTTGCTTTCAATGTTTTATTCTGTATCATATAAGGTAAAGTATTCTTTTGGAGATGAAAACATATGGACTATGAGGAAATCCTGGCGGTCAAGACCGCGTGGTATTACTATATGGAAAATATGACGCAGCAGCAGATCTCTGAAAAGCTGGGCGTTTCCCGCATCCGGGTCATGAAAATCCTGGAAAAGGCAAAAAAGGACGGCATAATTCAGTTCAAGATTCGTCAGGACGGCGAACAGCACATGCAGGTTGAGCGCCAGCTTGCCGACAAGTGGGGCCTGAAAGACACGTTCGTGGTGCCGACCCCGCACATGGGTGAAAATCTGAACGAAACGATTGCAAAGGCCGCCGCGATGTATATCAGCCACCGGATCTCTGAAAACTGCTTTATCAATATGGGGTACGGCGATACGCTCAGCAAGATTCTGAATCACCTTGCCACCATGAACGAATTCACGGTTTCCGTCGTTTCCCTGACGGGCGGCGTCAGCTACTATCTTCCCAATGCGCAGTCGCACACCTTCAATGCCAAGCTTTACCTGATTCCGACCCCGCTGCTCGTTTCCTCGAAAGAGATGGTGTCGGCCATGCGGGAAGAACCGTCCGTCAGGGAAATTTTCCGCATGGTCCGGCTGGCTTCCATGACGCTGGTCGGCATCGGAGGAATGGGGGACGACGCGACCGTTTTGGAAAACGGAATCCTCAGTAAAAACGATTTTCTGTATCTGTCCATGAAAGGCGCCGTCGGGGATGTTCTGAGCCATTTCATCGACAAGGACGGCGTCCCCGTCCAGACCCATGTGGAAGACCGGCTGATCAGCACTTCCCTGAAAACGCTCCGGGAGCTCGACAACGTGGTGGGGGTCGCCGCGGGAGCGTCCAAGGTGGACGCGATTCGCGCGGCGCTGCGCGGAAAATACATCGATATTCTCATCACGGACGAAGAAACCGCGTTGCGGCTGATTGAAGAAGATAATTCTGTATAAAATAATCATAATAAGTATCAAAGGGGAGAGAGGCAATATGTCGCAGAAATATTTGCTGGCTGTGGACGCGGGCACGGGAAGCGTCCGAGCCGTGCTTTTTGATCTGAAGGGAAACCAGCTGAACTGCGCGCAGCACGAATGGGAACACAGGGAAGATCCCCGGTACCCCGGCAGCATGGATTTCGACTGGGGCTACAACTGGACTTTGGCCAGGGACTGCATCAAAGAGGTCCTCGCTCAGTCGAAGATCGAACCGGCCGAAATCGCGGCGATTTCAACCACCTGCATGCGCGAGGGCATCATCCTTTACGACGCAGAAGGAAAGGAAATCTGGGCCTGTGCGAACGTGGACGCCCGCAGCACGGAAGAAGTGGAGGAGCTGATCCGCAAGGATCCTCAGCTTGAAAGGGAACTCTACGCGGAATCCGGCCAGTCGTTCGCTCTGGACGCCCTTCCGCGCCTGCTGTGGATTAAAAATAAAATGCCTGAAATTTATCAGAAGGCCGCCGTGCTGGGCATGTTTAACGACTGGCTGATTGATAAACTGACCGGCGTGCTCGCGATCGAGCCCAGCAACGGAAGCACGACAGGTATTTTCGACCTGAAGAAAAGGTCGTGGGATCCCTCCATCGCGGAAAGATGCGGTCTGCGCACCGATATTTTTCCGCCCGTTCAGGAATGCGGCAGCGTTGCCGGCAAAGTTTCTGAACAAGCCGCCGCCGAAACCGGTCTGACCGCCGGAACGCCCGTCGTGGTCGGCGGGGGCGACGCGCAGCTGGGCTGCGTGGGCGTCGGGGTCGTCGGCCCGAACCAGGCGGCGATTTTTGGCGGCAGCTTCTGGCAGTATGAGTTCAACACGGCAGAGGCAAAGACAGACCCCGACTGCCGGGTCAGGGTAAACTGCCACGCAGTGCCGGGCCTATGGCAGTACGAGGCGCTGGCGTTCAAGCCCGGCCTCGTCATGCGTTGGTTCCGCGACGGTTTCTGCCAGCTTGAAAAACAGCAGGCGGAAGAAACCGGGAAGGACCCTTATTTCCTGATGGATCAGGAAGCCAAAAAAATCCCGGCGGGATGCTACGGCATGCTCTGCGCCTTTTCCGACGTCATGAACTTTATCCGCTGGAAGCACGCCGCCCCCACATTTACCAATTTTGAGCTCGATCCCGACAAGTTCAACCGCTACACCTTTTACAAGGCGATTCTGGAAAACACCGCGATGGTGACGAAAGGGCACCTCGACCTGGTCCGGGAGTCCACCGGAAACATGCCGCGGGAGGTCGTTTTCGCCGGGGGCGCGTCCAAAAGCCCCGTCTGGTGTCAGATTCTCGCCGACGTGCTTGGCCTTCCGGTCCGGGTACCCGTTGTCAAGGAAGCGACCGCGCTCGGGGCGGCGATTCTTGCGGGCTTCGGCGTTGGAATTTACGGCAGCATCCAGGAGGCGGCCGGCGAGCTGGTTCAGTGGGACAAAATCTATCGGCCCGATCCGAAAAATCACGAAATCTACGAGCGAATCTATCCTGACTGGAGAAAAGTGTACGCCGCGCAGCTGGAGCTGAGCAATCAGAATCTGACCAAGAGCATGTGGAGCGCACCCGGTCTTTAAAATACTGGAGGAAATGATCATGTACATTGTTGACGAGAAAGACAAAGAATACCGTTTCGGCGACAGCGGCCCCAAATACCTGATGAAAGGTCCCCGAATGAACCTAGCAATCGTTCAGTTTCAGCCAAAGCAGGATTTTAAAGCCCACTTTCACCGCATTATGGAAGAAAATTTTTATATTCTGGAAGGCGAGGTCGACATTGTCGTCGACGGCGTCGTAAACCATATGAAACCCGGCCAGTTCATCCATATTGAGCCCAACGAGGTGCACTACTGCATCAACAGCTACGATCAACCGGTCAGGATGGTTTCCACCCTCGCGCCGTTCCAGGAAATCGACAAAGTGGAAATCGACAATTATACCTATTGACAGGCACGGAGGTCTTATCATGAAAACGATTCATGCAGAACCCATTACCGCGGAGAACTGGGCTCCGTACGGTTACCTTGCGGACATCGCGAACCCGGACGGAGCCTACGCTTTGGGCGGGGAGCCGGTCGCGTTTCACCGGGACATGGCGCTGGCGCCCATGGCGAGCGCCGCTCCCGCGGCATTCGGCTCGCTGAAGGTCGGCAAGCGGCCGATGGTGATTGAGGATGTGGAATACCATTCCTTTACGGTTGAAGTCATGATGCCGATGGACGACGACATGGTACTTTACGCCGGTCCCGCCAACGGCGGGACGCCGGAACCGGAAAAGCTGAAAGCTTTCGTTGTTCCGGCGGGTACGCTGGTCGTGTTCCGCGCCGGCGTCTGGCACGGCGCGCCGTACCCCGTCGGGCGCGACGCCACCGTGCTGATCTGCCTGCCGGAGCGCACTTACCTGAACGATACCAAAAAGATTCTTCTGGAACAGGCGGACAAAATCGCCGTGGAAATTTAAATGCCGTAACAAAAGCACCGAGCGCGGATGATGGTCCGCGCTCGGTGCTTTTGTTACCGCGCAATTTTCAGGCGGCAACGGTTTCTTTTGGAGAAACGAGATCCCTGTTGCGTCGCGGACGCCGTCCCCGAAAAAATCGCCGTGTTTTTCAGGGCGTTTCCGGAATAGAATCCTTTTGCGCAGAACAGACAGGCTCCTTTCCCGGCCGTTTAAGCGGCTTCGCCGACCCGCCTCCGCGCTGCGCATATCCGTGGTTCCGCTCGGCCAAGGAACCTCTTGCCGGCAAAAGCGCACCGGTTACCCTCAAAAACGCGACCGGACGGCCGATTTCTCTTTTCATCCCGCTTCAAAACCGTTATACTGGTTGCATAAGGGGTGGTACCATGAAGGTTCGGATCGAAGTGGCCGACAATCTGAAGGAAGACGAAGTACTGATCCGCTGCGGCCGCGTGGATGAGTCGATCCGGAAGATTCACCAGTTTATTCTGGAGCAGTCGCAGTCGGGGCCGAAAATCACCTTTTACAAGCAGAATCAGGAGTACTACTTTCCTCTGGAGGACGTCCTGTTTTTTGAAACGGAGGGCGACCGCGTTTACGCTCATACGGCAGACGACGCGTATTTCATCAAATACCGTCTGTACGAGCTGGAGCAGATGCTCCCCCGCAGCTTCGTGCGGGCCGCAAAATCAACCATTGTCAATATCCGGCGGATTTATTCCATCACGCGGAACCTCACCTCCTCCAGCCTGGTTCAGTTTTCAAACAGCCATAAACAAATCTACGCGTCGCGGTTTTATTACAGGGAACTGCGGCAGCGCCTGAACGAAAGGGGAAACTATGAAGCATAGAAATTGGTTCTGGGGCATTTTCTTTCTGGCGTCGGCGATTTTTGTCATCGCAAGCCAGATCGGCGCGTTTGTTCAAATCGGATTCTGGAGCCTTGCGGCGACCGTCATGCTCGCCGCGGTTCTCATCAGCAGTTTAACGGACCTGAACTGGTTCGGAATGTTCATTTCGCTTGCGCTGCTTTATCTGATCTATCAGCAGCCTCTTCATCTGGTTGCATTTTCTTTCTGGCAGCTTCTTCTGGCGGCTTTGTTCGCCTCCATCGGGTTCAGCATGATTTTCCATCCGCACCATCATTACTGGTGCCGGTATCATCACGGCTGGGACGGGGATTCTTGCACCCGTTCGGAGGAAAACATCGACGGCAACGAGATCCTTGTGAAAACAAGCTTCAGCGAATCCTGCAAATACCTGCATTCCGACAGTTTAAAAAGCGCGAATCTGTCCTCGTCGTTCGGCAAGCTGAGCGTGTACTTCGACCAGGTTCAGCTCAGCCCGGAGGGCGCTGAAATCCGTATTAACGAAAGCTTTGGCGAAATGGTTCTTTATCTTCACAGGAACTGGCGCATCATCGACCACGTCCACGCGGCGTTCGGCGCGGTAAACAGCGACAGGAACGACGTACCGGCCGAGCCGGGCGCGCCCGCCGTCACGCTGACCGGCAGCGTTTCGTTCGGAAACCTGAGCATCCGTTACGTGTAAAGGCTTTCCGCACAACGGCCCGGCTGTGAAATCACAGCCGGGCCGTTCGGATTGTACTGAGGTCCGTTTATTCCGCCTTCAGCAACCCCATCGCCGACTCTTCCGCGAACTGGCGGCTGTACAGCGTGTGGTAATACCCCTTCATCCGAAGGAGCTCCTCGTGCCGGCCCCTCTCGATGATTTTGCCGTCCTTCACGACCAGAATCAGGTCGGCGTGCCGGATCGTCGAAAGGCGGTGCGCGATGACAAAGGAGGTGCGCCCCTGCAGCAAATGAGAAATCGCCGCCTGAATCAGTTGCTCGGTTCTGGTGTCGATCGAAGAGGTCGCCTCGTCCAGAACAAATATCGCGGGGTCCGCGAGAACGGCCCGCGCAAACGAAATCAGCTGCTTTTCCCCGGTGGAAAGGCGGTCCCCCCCCCTCGCCGACGACGCTGTCAAACCCGTCTTCCAGCTTTTCCACCACCTTGTCGGCGCTGACGGCCTCGGCGGCGCGCAGCACTTCCTCGTCGGTGGCGTCCAGCCTGCCGTAGCGGATGTTTTCCCTGACCGTGCCTGAAAACAAATGGGGGCTCTGCAGCACATAGCCGATGTTGCTGTGCAGCCAAAGCTGGCTGCGCTCCCGGTAATCGCGCCCGTCGATCAGGATCTTTCCCGCGGTCGGTTCAAAAAAGCGGCATGCCAGATTCACCAGCGTGCTTTTGCCCGCGCCCGTTTCCCCGACGATCGCGACCGTGGTGCCCGCGGGAATCGTCAGGCTGAAATGGCTGAGCACATCCTCGTTCCCGTCCGGATACCGGAAGCTGACGTCCCTGAATTCGATATTTCCCTCGATGGGCTCCCAGTTTTCCGTGCGCGGATGAAACAAATCCCCGTATTTTTCGGTAACCTGAGGCGATTCGACGATTTCGGGCTTTTGGTCCAGCAGTCCGGTGACGCGCTCGATATTCGTCTGCACCGAAATCAGTTCCGAAAAATTGCCCGCAAGGTGCTGAATCGGCTCAAAGATTCCAACGGCATACGCGGTAAAGGCGGAGAGCGTGCCGAGCAGCATCGCGTTTTGCAGCACCAGATTCCCGCCGCGGTCCAGCACCAGGGCCGTCGCGACCGAGCTGAGCAGAAGCGCCAGCGAAATATACACCGCGCCGAGGCGCGCGGCGCGGATGGAGGAAACCTTCATCTCCCGGGTAATTCCCGTAAAATCCCGGTCGTTCTTTTCTTCAATCACCAGGGTCTTTGAGGTTTTCGCACCCATGATGCCTTCGTTGAACGCGCCGGTGATGCGGGAATTCGTCTTACGCACCAATCGGTTCCAGTACAGGATTCGGTTCTGAAAATACCAGGTCAGCAGCACGATGGCCGGGACGACCAGAATGACGATCAGCGCCAGCCTGACATTCAGCACCAGCATGGCGCCGAAAACGCCCAGAACGTAGACGGACGCCCACAGCATGTCGAAGACATTCCACGCCACCAGGTCGGAAATTCGGTTGGTGTCGCTCATGACGCGCGTCAGGATATAGCCGACCGGCGTAACGTTATAGTAGGAAAACGAAAGGGTCTGCAGATGGACGAAGCACGCCCGTTTCAGGTCGCGGCCAAGATGCATGTCGATCCGCATGGAGCCGCGGGTGAACAGAATCACGCTGACTGTCTGCAGCGTAATCGTGACCGCGTAGACAAGGGCGAACAGCGGCAGCCCGTTGATCGTGCGCGCTTCGATAAAATGGTCGATGGCATACCGCTGAAACAGCGGCAGCAGGATATCCACCAGGGCGCAGAAAAGGTTCAGCGCGCAGACCATGATGACGGTTTTGCGGTAGGGCTTTAAATAGGGAAGGATTTTTTTCCAGATTTTCAGGTCAAAGGCGTTGCTGTACTCCTGTTCGTCATAACCCATTATACGACCTCCTGTTCCAGCAGCGACCGGTCGCCGCTGCTCATCTGAATATCATGGATTTTTTTATAGATTCCGTTTTTGCGCAGCAGCTCCTCATGGGTGCCGATTTCCTCCACGGCGCCGTCCTCCAGCACCAGAATTTGATCCGCCTGCATCAGCGTCGTAATCCGATGGGAAATCAGGATGACCGTCGAATTCCCCAGATTCGCTTTCAGGGCCTCGCGGATTTGCTCGTCCGTTTCGGTATCCACGGCGGAAAGGGAATCGTCGAACACCATAATGGGCGCCTGCTGCATCAGCATGCGCGCAATCGCCACGCGCTGCTTCTGCCCGCCCGAAAGCGTGACTCCGCGTTCCCCCACAATGGTTTCGTACCCGCTGCCGAAGCCGTCGATCGCGCTGTCGACGCAGGCGATCCGCGCCGCGCCGCGCACCTCTTCCAGCGAGGCGCCGGGTCGGGTCGCCCGGATGTTTTCCTCAATGGTGCGGGAAAACAGAAACGGTTCCTGCAGCACGATACCGATATTCCTGCGCAGCCACGAGCGCTGAATTTTGGAAATGTCCGTTCCTCCCACCGTGATGCTGCCGCACTCCAGCGGAAGATCGTACAGCCGGTCGAGCAGATGCATCAGCGTCGACTTTCCGCTGCCCGTTCCGCCCAGAATGGCAAACGTGCTGCCTGCGGGAATCGTAAAATCGACATCCTTTAAAACGGGCTTCTGCCCTTCATAGCAGTAGTTGATATGGTGGAACGCGATGTCCCCGTTCATGGGCGGACGCAGAGCGTTTGCGTCTTCTTCCTCTTCCTCCGCGGCCAGGATGTCCGCCACGCGGTTAACGGAAACGCCCGCCTTGCTCATTTCGGACAGAATTCTGCCGAGCCCCCGGACGGGCCAGATCAGCGTGGTGTTGTAAGATACGAACGCCAGAAATTCACCCAGCGTAATCCGGCCGTTGACCGATTCCATAACACCGGCCACGATTACACAGAGGATTTGAAGGCCGGTGATCAGGTCGCCGAGCCCCCAGTAGGTGCTCAGCAGTCCGCCCAGCCGGATCCAGAGATTCGCGAAGCGGTCGTTGCGTTCGTCGAAGCGGTCGATTTCGTAGCGCTCCCGGCCGAACGCGCGCACCACGCGGACTCCCGTTAAATTCTCCTGTACCGTGGACGACAGCTCCCCCTCGGCTTCATCCGCTTTGCGGAACCGCTTAGCGATTTTCGAATAGAAAATGCAGGAGTACATCAGCACCAGCGGAATAAAGGCCAGGGCCACAAGCGAAATCGTCACGTTCATGGAAAACATGATCGAGATGGAAAGGATCACCAGAAACGCGGTGCGAAACACCTCAAGCATCTGATTGCTGACGAAATTGCGGATCACGTCCACGTCCGACGTGCAGCGCTGAATGATTTCCCCCGTCTGGTGCTGGTTGTGCCAGCTGTACGGCAGGCGCTGGATATGGAGAAAAAGCCGGTCCCTCAGGCGTTTGATAAAGGATTCCGATCCGTTTGCCACCCCGGTGCGGCTTAAGTAATTGCAGACGCCCGATAAAACCGCGACCGCAAGAATAACAGCCGCGAACAGCAGCAGGCTCCGCGCCGGGTTTTCACGGGCACGGGCGGAATTCAAAATACCCGTGAGTAATCCGGGAAGATCCTCGGTTTGTTCTCCCGTAACAAAATCGACCGCAACTCTCACAACCTGCGGAATCAGCGAATTCAGCGTTGTGTTCAGGATGCTGAAAACCAAAGCGACGGCAAAAAAGCCGACGCTTTTTCTTAAATAATGCCAGACAAGCGCTTTGCTCTTCATACTCTTCTCCTTCAATAAAATCCCTTATGGGCAAAATAAAAAAGCACCTCTGCTCGTCAGAGATGCTTTAACCGCCATATTTACGCCGTTCTTTACAGAAAAGCGCAAAAATCCCATCGTAAACGGGGGACAGGCAAAAACACTTCTGACAAAAGGCCGAAACGGACCTTACGCGCAAAATTAACTGCGGTTAACTCTCTCATTTTGCCTGCCTCCTTTCATCATCTAAAATTACAACGCACCTAGTATAACCCATATTTTTCTATCTGTCAATTCCTATTTGACTGCAGCCGCTTTTCTGATCTCAAGGCCCAAGACCCGGGGAACCAAGAGACGGCTTTTTTACATTTTGACGGTTCGTTAAACATTTATCAATTTTACCAAAAATAAAATTTATTCGGGCGTATAATAATGCGATAGTTACGAATGTTCTGAAAAGCCTTTACAAACCCATTTTGTATTGTTATGATGGTCACACTAAGGTCAGGTTAACAGAAAATCGCTCTGAACATGAAGATTTTTAGATGGCAGATGAAGGTGTGTTCTGAATCAATCGGGAACTTTTCGCTCTAAAAGTATTCACTGCGTACTTCATTCGGTTTGAGATAAAAACAGACGGCAGAGGCCGCGGCACTGTTCAGCCTGCGATTCAGCTCTATGCCATCGGAGTCTTCTCCTCTTTGGGAGAGCCCGATGTTTTTTTATGCCTTCCCCGCTGTTCCGGAGAGCTGTTGGAACGATTCCGGGTAAATTATCAAATCAATGGAATAAGGAGTCTTGTCTATGCAAATGATTGCCTCTCTCACGATTTTTGTAATTGTCATGGCACTGGTGATGAGTGAAAAGGTAAATCGAACGATCGCTGCTCTGGTTGGCGCAAGCCTCATTCTGGTTTTAAAAATTATGACGTTCAGCGAAGCTCTGAATTATATAGATTTTAATACTCTGGGCGTTCTGGTCGGCATGATGATCATTGTGGGAATCGTGAAGAACACGGGGATTTTTGAATATCTCGCCATTTTCGCCTCCAAAAAAGTGAAAGGCGATCCCTGGAAAATCATCCTCAGCCTGAGCGCGATTACGGCCGTTATTTCGGGGATTCTGGATAATGTGACGACCGTACTGCTGATTGTGCCGATGACGTTCGTCATTACGGACACCCTCGAGCTGGACCCGATTCCCTTTTTGATTCCGGAAATCATTTCGTCCAACCTGGGCGGCACGGCGACTTTGATCGGCGACCCGCCGAATATCATGATCGGCAGCGCCGCCGGGCTGGGCTTTGTAAACTTTATCGCAAATCTGGGACCCATCGTCGTCATTATTTTCGCCGTCACCTTCTTTATCCTGTATTTTCTGTTTCACAAGCAGCTTGTCATCAGCGAGGAAAAGAAGCAGGAAATCCTTCATTTTAACGAAAAGAAATCGATTAAAAACAGCTCGCTTCTGAAAAAGTCCTTGTTCGTCCTCGGGCTGGTGATTCTGGGATTTTTCTTTCACGAGCAGCTGGGCTACCCCTCCGCTCTGGTCGCGCTGAGCGGCGCGGCGCTTCTCTTGCTGCTGAGCGGAGAAAACGTCGACGAAGTGTTTTTGAACATTGAATGGCCGACGCTGTTCTTCTTCGGGGGACTGTTCGTGCTCGTCGGGTCTTTGGAAAAGGTCGGCGTCATCAACGAGCTGGCAACCGTCATTGTCCATGCGACCAAAAACAATCTGCTTCTGACCGGAATCATCATCGTCTGGTTTTCCGCACTGGCTTCTTCCATGCTGGACAACATCCCCTTCGTGGCGACGCTGATTCCTCTCATCAAGGCCATGGGGACCCACGGGATGCACATCATGCCGCTTTGGTGGGCGGTTTCCCTCGGCGCGTGCCTTGGCGGCAACGGAACCCTCATCGGCGCCTCCGCAAACGTGATCGTCGCGGGGCTTGCGGAAAAGCACGGATACAAGCTGACTTTTTCCCGGTACCTGAAATACGGGTTCCCCCTGATGATCGTATCCATTATTTTATCGACCATCTATCTTATTGTATTTTATCTGATATAATAGAGTCGGGGGGTGTTTATCCATGAATAATATGTCTGCAAATCAGGAAGAAATCGACATGATGTTGACGCAGATGGGGGCCGACGTGACGAGCCTGCATGGAATCATCAGTTTTATTCGTTTCAATTTGGATCAGACGGAACTGTTCTACGTGTACAACATCAACGCGAAAAACCAGTATTTTCTTCAAATGGTGAAACCCTATCCCGCGGCCGCGGGCGTTTTTTCGAAATCCAAGGCAGTGGTCCAGTACATTAAAAACGACATCAGACAGTTTAGAAACGCGAGCAACAGCAACGTGTTCCAGGAGTTTATCGCCGTAAACCAGAATCTTTACGACTCGATTCAATCGATTAAGGACGTTTTTATGACCTATAACGTGCCGAAAGACAAAATGCTGGAGATCAAGGAAAAGGCCGGTGAGATTTCCGCCGTGCTCGACGAGATCAAAAGCACAAGCTCCGTTCTTTGACGCGCTCCGCTGTCATTCTCCAAAGCCTTTCATAAAAAAGCAGATTTCCCCGCCTTTCGCGGCGGGGAAATCTGCTTTTTAGCGCCCGGGCCTCGTCACTTCAGTTCGTAAACCGCCGCCCCGCGCCCGGCCTCCGCTTTCGTATATTGGATTTTCACGGAGTCCGGAAGTCCATAGTATTTGCGGATCGCTGTTTCATAGCTGCGGGGCCTTTTGTCCGGCTTAAAAATATACGTCACGTTGCAGAACGTCCAGTCAAACCGATTGTAATCGATCAGCACGGTGCTCCGTTCGCCCTGCCGCGCTTCCAACATCTGCCGCTCAATGTCCGCCGCCGCCGTGCCGTTGATCACGGCGCCGCGCGCGATGCAGGCAAACGAAACGATTCCGATCAGAACCAAAGCGCCCTGCAAAAGGCTCGCCCGGCGAACGGCGCCGCCGTAATCCCACAGAACGCAGAAGATCATCAAAAGCGCGAGCGCGTACAAAGGCATCCTTGCCCGGCCGCTGCTGGCTGTCGCCACCGCCGGAATCGCCTGGGACGCCCACATCCCCACATACAGGACCGGCAGATAAGCGCGGCTTCCCCCTCCGCCGGGGTCTTTCTCCTGTGCGAACATCAGCAGCACCGCGAAAATCAGCAGAAGATACAGGATCCAGTAACAGATCAGCGCGGCCTCCGCCGTCTGCTGAAAACGGCTGCGCTGCGGTTCCTCCGCCGGCAGGGTCAGCATCGGAAAACGCATGCTCCAGCTCAGCGGCGTCAGCAGCGCGCCGAAACAAAGATAAAGCTGAAGGAACGCGCCGAGCTTCCCGTGGCCGGACCGGCGGGAAAGCAGAAAAACCGCTGTAAGGCCCATCGCAATCAGCCAGGGCCATTCCTCGTTCACGAGCGGGACGAAATAGCTCATGAAATTATGAAGAAAAGCCGCCTTTTCGCTTTGCTCTCCGTTTTCCTGCTCCATGCGGAAATAGGCTCCCGGCGCCGTCAGCATGAAAACCAGCGCCCCGGCGCACAGCGCCGTCAGGACTCCAAAATAGACCAGCTCTTTTTTCGTCCGGTCCTTTTTCAGATAACAAAGCGCCGCAACGCACATCCCCAGCAGCATCGTTGTGACCTGCTCGTGCAGCAGGGCGGCGGCAACAAAGCATACGGGCGATATCCAGTGAAAAGCTTTCGGCAGGCTCCGTCCGCGCAGACTGTTGTAAAAAGGGAGAAAGCCCACCAGCATCAGCAGAAACGGATAGATGTAATTGGCTGAGCCGTCCAGCCAGAGGAAAGCGTCGGAAAAGAGCCGGGACGACATGGGCAGAAGTCCGGGAAACACCGCGCACACGCAGGCAAGCAGCGCGCTTCGCCGGTCCGCGCTTCCCGGCCGGAGGGTCCCCCTGACGTAATAAAAAAAGGCGAGCGAAATTCCGGTCGCCGCCAGCGCGGTCGTCACCTGCCAGACGCGCATGCCCGCCATCAGGAACAAGCCGGCAAGCAGATTCCCCATTCTGGCCCCGCCGTAAGTATAGTAGTCCAGATACTCGTTCCAGATTCTGGGGAAACTTCCGCCGTTTACGCTGAACCGGTAGTCGTCTCCCTGTAAAAAAGTATAGGAGTAAATCACCAGCCAAAAGACAAGCGACATCAGAAAGGGCGCGTAAATCAGAAAACGCCCCGAGTTCTTTTGTCCTTCGTTCATCTTGAATCTCCTTCTCGGGTTTGGTAATTATTTACAGAATGATTCTGCCCCGCCTTTCCCGAGGATATTCCAAAATGAAAAATCCCCCGCTGCCTTTGCGGCAGCGGGGAACGGCGATTCTTGATGAATTTGCGCGATTCAGAGCAAAGGACCTTCTTATTTCCGATTCACCGCGGAATAGAGGACAAACAGCAGGATTCCTCCGCAGAAGGGCAGGAAATATGCCGGGAAAATTTCCATCATGACTCCCGACAAAATATAACCGGCCGGGGTAGCTATTTTAACCGCGCTGATGCTGAGGCTGAGGGAACGCCCTCTGAGTTCCTCCGGCACCCGGGTCTGAAAATGATTGATGAACGGAATATCGATCAGGGAGACGGCAAAGCCGGAGCAGGCCAGCACAAAGGCATAATAAGGAATCAGCAAAACCGGAGCGGCGTGGTCACTGAAAACCGGGAGGGCTCCGAGCAAAACCAGGCAAAGGGCACAGAAAGCTCCGGAAATCCTCATCAGTTTTCCGTACGACATCATACCGGTGATCTTTCTGACCAGCAGGGCGCCGACAATCATGCCGACAGGCGAAAAACACTGAACCAGTCCGAATGCTTTCGGGGACAGGTGAAAAACATTGTTTAGGATGTATGGAACGGGTACGGAATAGCACAACGCAAGAAAGAAATTGACTGTTACGAAATTTCGCAGGGAGCTTTTGATCCAATCCGATTTCTTTATGTAATCGAATCCCGCCGCGAGCTCCCGCTTGAAATCGAATCCGGAGTTTTGAGGCGTAAGGTGATTGTAAAGACGGAAATCGATCAGGCACTCGGTAACGGTTGAAAGGAAAAAGGCGATTCCGTTTAACAGGACAAAGTACCGTATCTCCATCGCGGCATAAAGAACGCCCCCCAAACCGGGGCTGACAATGCCTGCGGCAGAGTCGACAATTTTCCCGATTGAATTGACAGTTAAAACATGGGGTCCCGAAACAAGATTCGGGACGGCGGAGTCCATGCAGACATTATAGAGCGTCTGAGAGACGGCAAGCAGCAGGGTTGCGGTGTAAATGTCAAAAAGCGTAAGGCCGTTTCCGGCGGCAAAAAACAACCCGGCAAACAGAAGCCCTTGGAAAGCGTCGGTCAGGACCACAATAATTTTTTTATTGAACCGGTCCGCAAGGACTCCCGCAAACGGACCGATCAGGACAGCCGGCAGGATCTGCAGCGAAAGCGTAACCGCGAACGACAGACCGGACCCCGTCATTTTCAGGACATACAGTCCCATTGCGAACGTATAGACGGAAGACATCAGAACAGACGTGCTTCGCCCCAGAAAGAACATCACAAAATTAAACCGTTCGTGTTTTTGAATCCAAGCCGATCTCACAACAGCGCCCCCTCTTATGCGCTCATTGTAAGACGTGGTGCCGACTCGGCGTCAAGCACCCCGGGACGCCGATTGCTGCGGCAAAAATACAAAAAGGTCGGGTCAACCCAACCTTTTTCCAGCAAAACCGTATGTCAGAACCTTTTCCCCGTTTTGAAAGTAATTTTCATAAATTCCGCCTTTGGCAACGACGTCCGATAGATAATCCGACTGCTTCAAAAACCCCAGTTCCTCAATTTTCCTGCCGACCGGGCCAACTCGAAAGTTCTCCCGGCAGTCCACCGGGACCAGGCTGTCTGAGCTGAAATTCCGGAAGATGATATAGGAGCCGAACAGAGCGGCGTCTTTTTTAAAGTATCGTTCCATGGAATTTAAAAGGAATTCGCTGTGGTCAAAACCATAATTGCTGCTTCCCGCGAAGTCACAGATAAGATCCGCGGAGTGTTCCGCCAGAGGAAGCTCTAGAAAATCACAGCAAATGAAGAAAATTTCCTTTTTCTTCTCCGCATTTTCCAGAATCTTTTTGAGCGAAAGCAGGCCGCCCCTGTTGCAGTCAACGGCGATGTACACCGTGTTTTCCGGCAGGTCATCATAAATCCGTCTTAATAGAAAACCGCTTCCGCTGCCCAGTTCCAAAACAACTTTTTCCGAAAGGCCTTTAAAATCAATCTTCTGAACCGTCCACTCCAGGGTTTTATAAACATGATTCAGATATGCAGCGTCAGTATGCCGGATGTAGGACAAGGGCTCAGGAACCCGGTCTTCGCAGACGGCCTTATCGGGATTTACGAAAAGGATGCCGTCCTGAATCGAGTATTCAACTCCGCAGTTGCATTTAAGCGTTCCTGACAGGATCATATTGTCCTCTACGGCGGCTTCTTTCAACAGGAGGGGGCCGCCGCAGCGGTGGCAGCAAAGAAGGCGCAGCCAATTCAGGCTGATTCCCATTGGGAATGGCTTTGCTTCGCGTTTCCCGTCCAATTTATGAAGCTCGTCTTCCAAACAGGATTTTTCCCTGTTAAGAGCCTCTATTTGCATCTTTACCTTTTCATGCTTGTCTTTAAAAATGTTTTGATAGAATTCCTCCCGCTGAAAAGAGGTCATTTTTCCAAGATGCTTCACGATGAAAATATCTTTAATCTCCAGAAGAGTAAATCCAAGTGACTTGAAATACAGGATTTCTTCAAAATCCTTCTGGCATTGCAGGTCGAATTGGTATTGCTTCCCGATTTTTTGCGGGATCAGTAATTCAAGGTCTATATAATGCCGGATTGTGTCGATACTGACCCGGTTGTGTCTTGCAAACGCGCCAATTTTCACACCGCATCACTCCCTAACCGTTGTCCCATAAGCTAGATTCATTATAATGCCTCCGCGCGGGCTTTACAACTCAGATTACGCCAATAATATACCCGTCAAGTGAAGTCATCCGAATCCCCCCGACAATTCAAAACCAATCTTGCAGGAAGCGAAGGGCTTTTCAGCCAGCACGGGGCGCGACAGGCCTGAGGCGCGCCCCTGCTTCAAACAGCATGTAAAAAAGCCCCGAAAAGCCGGCGTTTCCACCGCTTTTCGGGCTTTTACTTCCGGACCTGTCCCGTCAAAAGTGCCCCGATTATTTTACTCCGGTCATGGCATTGCAAATCCTGACGGCTGCCGGCGTGAGTACGATCGAAGTCAGCAGGGAAGCAAGAAAGGCCAGCGGCACGCTGCCCAGCCAAGCCATCAGGAACGGCGGTTTGAAACCGACGTTGATCAGCGCAAACGTGAGAGACAGCACGACCGCCATCATCAGGCAGACCGGTATGTTTGAAATGACAATGTACTTGAATTTGCCGGGGCTGGAATGAAACGTTTTTTCCGCCAGCTTCGCTCCGAACGGCGCTGCGGGGATAATGAGTCCCGCGACGAATGCGACGGCCAGGGCTTCCAAAGACGAGATCAGAATTGCCGCCGGGGGGAATGCGCCCGTGTTTGCGTAAATCATAACGGTCGATACGACAATCCCGTTAAACAGCGACATCCAGAAATTCATAACAATCCCATAATGCTTTGGGGAGATCATAATTCGATTTCTCCTTTTTTCTATCAACTATCTTAACTGGCGTATATTCGTAAGCTTTTCTTTCCAAACATAGCTGTACGTATCAAGCAAATCCGGAATCTCCAGCGGCTTTCTTCCGGTCAGCTTTTCCACGTCGTGGGAAACCACTCCCATCTGTCCATTGGCGATTCCTTTTTCATTTGTGACCATATCCATTGTGCAGAAGGGAACCGGCGACCGGGAATAGTCTCCGTCCGTTGTGGCGGGGATATGAAGCGCTTCCAGGTAGTTCCGGAATTCTTCATCGTCCATGGGGACGAACTTAAAGTCGATCCCTGATTTTTCCGCAATCATTCTGCAGATGTCCCTCTGGCTCACGGGGGTCAGGCTCGTCAGATCATAATCCTGATTGCGGCCGCCTTTGCCCAGCAGCAGCGCGGCCGCACAGCGTGCGCTGTCGTCCTTTGCGATATACGTTGCCTTGCCGTCGCGCGCGTTCGTCCCCCAGACATTATTGCTCAGCATGGCAAGGATAACGGATACCGTAAGATAATTTTCCATATAAAGGTTGTTCCGCATGATGTTGTACTCGACGCCGCTCTCCTTTAAATAGGCCTCCGTCGGCCTGTGGTCCTCCAGCACATACTGATGGTATCCCTCGCGGTTGGCGCCGAAAAAAGAGGTGTAGGTAATATGCTGAACCCCGGCCTCTTTGCAGGCGTCGATTACATTTTTATGCTGCTGCACGCGTTTGGGCCCGTTGATGATGCTGGAGACAAAATAGATCCTGTCGCCGCCCCGGAACGCGTTTACCATGCCTTCCTTATCGTCGTAATTTGCCTGCCGGATGGTGATGCCCTGCTTTTCCCAAGCCTCTTTTTTCTCCGGGCGCAGACGGTTCAAATCCGGGCAGGTGAAGATCAGCTGTTCCCCCGGAACTTCCTTCATTACGTTTTGGGCAACTCTTCCCGCCAGTTGACCGTCACAGCCTGTTACAATGTATCGCATTTTAGTTCCTCCTTACGGAATCATGTTTAACGGCTCTATTCTGACAAAATTTTAACATTATCTTTTGAGAAAGTGAAATAGAAATATGCTATACTATATACAGAAATCGAATTACAGGGGGGAGCTTTTTTGGATATTAAGCAGTTGGAATGCTTTGTAAACCTCTCGGAAACCCTGAATTTCTCCGCTACCGCGCAGGCCATGTTCATCTCTCAGCCGACCGTAAGCAATCAGATCAAGCAGTTGGAAGAGGAGATTGGATTTGAGCTGTTCAAACGGACCAAAAGAGAAGTGGAGTTAACCAAAGCCGGCGCTTCTTTCTATGAGGACATCAGGGATGTGATCGCCCAGATCCACCAGAGCATCGTCAAAGCGAAAAACTATGCGGAAAAATATGACTCCACCTATGTGGTTGCGTATGAAAGCAACTTTCTCGCAATAAGCTTTCTTTCGCAGATCGTCGCGCGGTTTAATGCCAAACACCCCAATATTCTGCTGGACCTTAAGATGACGGATTTCACGAGGAAAAACATGCTGTTCCTTGAAAAAAGAGTCGATTTTCTCTTTACCGTCAGGGACAATGTGATCGATCTTCCCAATACACAGTATCATGAGCTGTATCGCGGAAAATATGTATGCGTTGTTTCCGAGGACTGCGCCCTTTCCCAAAAGAAGAAAATCGCATACCGCGACCTGGAAACTTATAATTTAATCCTGCTCAATCCGATCCAGAGCCCCGAGGAAATGATTCAAATGGAAAAAAGAATCATGGAGGAATGCCGGTCTTCGCCGGTCTTATACACGGACAATCAGCTGAGCGGCTGCACCATGGCAAAATGCGGACTTGGGGTTGCGATTATGCCGGACTTTATCTGCATTCCGGATCCCACTCTTTGCGTCATTCCATTAGAAACTGAAGACTTCGTCCCCTATGGGATCGTATGGCATAAAGACGACAAACGGAAAGAAACCGACGATTTGATTCAGGCGGCAATAGACGTCTATCGCAGTAGCAGGACAGAATAAGTTTGCTTTTTCAATAAATCGAACTGCCGCCGGCTTTTGAACCGGCGGCAGTTCGATTAGAAGGGCTGCTTTTGATGAGCCATGATCTACCGATCTATTGCTTCTTCGCCCCTTGTGTGGAGCTTCTTACGATCAAAACGGGCAAGGTGGTATAAGTCTGCATCTGAAGCTCAGGATTTTTGATTTTTCTCAGGAGAAGAGAAGCCGCCTGCATGCCCATATCGTGAACATTGACATCGACGACGGTTGGCATGGGATCCATGATTTCTGAAAACGGATAATTGTCAAAGCAAACCAGCGCGATATCGTCCGGAATTTTCAAACGGTGCCGGTGAATGGATTTGATCACGCCGAACGCGACCGCGTTGTCCTGACAAATGACGGCGTTCGGCCGGGCGGCGCAAGCGAAAAGTTCATTGGCAAGGGTAAAGCCGCTGTTGCTGGAAGAATCGCCGTATTTTACAAACTCAGGAGACACCTCCAGCCCTTTTTCGTTCATGACAGAAAGGAAGCCGTTGAAACGCTGTAAAAAGATTTTGTCTTCCCGCGCGCCTCCGACGAATGCGATTCTGCGACGGCCGCATTGGCAAAGATGTTCGGCCGCGATCTGTCCCGAAAGAAAATGATTCGTGTCAATCCAGCAGGCCTGGCTCTCAAAATCCGGCTTGCCGATAATGATATGCGGAAATCCTGATTTTACCAGAAGCGCGGTCATGCTTTTTGTTGTCGCGGAGCCATGAACGACTAAACCGTCCGCGATTTTCTGCGCGATCATGCGTTCGACCGTCTGCGTGGCCCGGTCCGCCTGCTGAATCCCGACCAGGCTTAAATTGTACTCTTTTTGCGCCAGCGTTTCCTGCACGCCGCACAGAATGTCGAACATATGCGGGTTGGTAAACGCAATCTGCGGCTCCAGCTTTGTCAGAAACGCAATGTTGCGCGTCGTCTTTTTTGCGAAATTGCGGGCCTGCAGGTTTGGGCAATAGTGCAGGCGCTCCATCACTTCCCGTACATGCCGGGCGGTTTTTTCAGGGATTGTGGGCGAATGATTTATTATTTTTGAAACGGTGGACGGGGAAACATTCGCCTCGCGCGCAACGTCTTTTATGGTAATCGACATTTCAATGCACCTCACAATAAGGAAAACGGTTTACTAATATATTAAACCGTTTTCCCAAAAAAATCAAGTGAATCGCACAAAAAGTATTGATAATTTTGATAAATATCATTATAATTGACTTGTCAGAGGGAAACAAGCCGTTATCGATCGTTAAACTTTAAGAAAACGGTTTCCTAATACTGAACATGGAGGGATTCTTATGAAAACGCGAACCAAATTTACGGCACTCCTGCTGGCGGCCTGTACAATGGGATCAGCGCTGACAGGCTGTCAGGGAAGCACGGGAGCGGCGTCTTCCAGCGCGCAGTCTGCAAACGCGGCCGTCTCTTCCGCCAATTCCCAAAAGCCTGTGTCAATTACGGTTTGGCACGAAGCAGAAGACGGAATCGTAAAGCCGCTGAAAACCGAGCTCGACAAACTGTCGCCTAATATCACCGTAACATTTCAACGGAAGCAGAATATGAGCGACGCGCTGAAACTGTCGGGCAACGACCCGTCAAGCGCGCCGGATCTGTATTTGATGGCGCATGACAAAACCGGCACTTTTGCCCAGATGGGGATTCTGGCGCCCGTCACAGACTTTATTTCGGAAAGCGAACTGAGCGATTTGATTCCCATGACGGTAAAAGCCGGAACCTATCAGGACAAAATTTATCAGCTCCCCGTTTATTTTGAGACGCAGATGCTGATCTATAATAAAGCTCTGATGAAAAAGGTTCCCACGACAACGGACGATTGGCTAAGCTATATGAAAGCGAACACGGATACGAAAAAAGGCACCTACGCGCTGGTTGAGCAGCACAGCACCGCTTATTACGCGGCGGCGTGGATGCATTCGTTCGGAGCGACCATCATTGACGGGGAGGGAAAACCGGAACTCAACAGTCAGGCAATGAAAGACGCCCTTACATACCATAAGCGGTTCGTTGCCTATGAGCCGACCGACGGCGAGTACAACACGGACACAACGCTGTTTCTCTCCGGCAAAGCGCAGGCGATCATTCAAGGGCCCTGGCTGATTCCGAGCATCAAGAGCGCCGGCATCGATTACGGCGTTGCTCCGCTGCCAACCGTAAATTCCACCGGCAAGCCGCTGATGCCCTATTCCGGAGTGGAGGGCATGTACGTTTTGAAAAATGCTGAGAGCGCCAAAAAAGACGCCGTCGCCGCCGTTCTGCGCCAGCTTTTAAAGCCGGAGGCCGGTATTGCCCTTGCCGAGGCCGCCGACGAGGCCCCGGCTAATTCCAAGTGCTACGACGATGCCGCGGTCAGCGAAAACGCGAGTCTGATGGATATGAAAAACACGGCTCAAACCGCTGTTCCGATGCAGAATGTCCCTCAGATGGACGTCATGTGGACCGTAACCGAAAACGCTCTTTCCGCAATCAACAAAAACAATCAAGAAATTGCCGCCCAGCTTGAAGACGCGCAGAAAAAAGCGATCGAGGGCATCGCGGCAATGCAATAAACGTATGATTCTGTGCTGAAAGAAGGCGGTGCCCGTTGGAATTTTAAAATGGGCGCCGCCCTTTATCCTAAAACAGTTGGTGAATGAAATGAACAAAAAGTCGCGGCCTTGGTTTTATTCCTTTCCGGCGCTTGCCGTAATCAGCCTGATCATCTTGTTTCCAATCCTGTATACCGGCTATTTGTCTTTTACCAATATGAATATCTACCATTGGTTTAACCCCGGAATAATCGGGTTTGAAAATTACAGAAAGGCATTATTTGTTTTTGACAGCGGCTTCTTACCCGCACTGCTGCGAACAATTCTCTGGACGGTCCTGAATATGGCGATCCAGGTTGCCGTCTCCTTCCTGATTTCCGTTCTTTTGAACAGCGAGGGCTTGGTCCTGAAAAACTTTTATAAAACTCTGCTGATGTTTCCGTGGGCGATGCCGGCATATGTCTCCATCCTTCTCTGGCGCCTTGGAATCTTCAATTCTCAGTTCGGATTGCTGAATCATTGGCTGAGTCTTTTGAAAATCGAGCCCGTAAATTGGCTGAACGGTAATCTCAGCGCTTTTCTCTGCTGCATGGTTGTCAATCTGTGGATGGCGTTCCCTTTTATGATCCTGACAATGGACGGCGCCATACAAAGCATCGATAAATCGTACTATGAAAGCGCGGTTTTGGAAGGGGCCGGCACATTTACCAAGATGACGAAAATCACATATCCGATGATACGCCCCATCATCATGCCGGCGGTGATCCTGACAACCTTTGTCACCTTCAAACAGTTTGACACGGTTTACCTGATGACGCAGCAGGTCGGTTCGAAAACCGGAGCGGACATTCACACGGTCATTACATACGCCTATGAGAAAGCGTTCATTACAAGCAACTACGGATACAGTGCGGCCATTTCCATTCTTATTTTCATTATTATCATCGCACTTACCGTGATCTCTAAAAAATACATTCGGGAGGGCGGCGCGCAATGATTCAGAATCCCCGAAAAAGGCTGATACGTTTAGCGTTTACCAACCTGTTCTTCATCTTCCTCTGCATTGCAGGGTTAATTCCGATTCTATACGCCCTCTCCGTTTCCTTCAACTCGTCCAACAGTGTGTTTGCCACCGGTTTCTCGCTCATTCCGTCCGATTTTACATTGGATCATTATAAGAATGTGATTTTCAGCCAGCCCTTTTTACTCTGGCTGAAGAACACGATGCTGCTTGCATTTTTCACGGTCATAATCTCGTTGGCGGTTGCCGTCCCGGCGGCTTACGCTTTTTCCCGGTTTCGCTTTCGAGGCCGAAAAACCACGATATACCTTTTGCTGCTGCTGAATGCCTTCCCCTCCATCCTGTCCATGCTTGCGCTGTACCGGCTGCTGCATTCGATGGGACTGATCAATACGTATACGGGTCTAATTATTGTTTACACCGGCGGCATGACGATTTTCAGCCTATGGAATATGAAGGGCTATTTTGACACAATCTCGATTGATATTGAACATGCGGCCCAAATTGACGGCGCCAATGATTTTCAAATCATCTGCAGAATCGTTTTGCCGCTCGCAAAACCCACGATTATTGTAACGGCGGTTCTTGTCCTCATCAATGTCTGGAATGATTATATTTTCGCGATTAACTTTCTTTCAGCAGCCGGCAAATACACCCTGGCAGCCGGGCTGTACACGCTGCAGGCAACGGAGCAAACCCGCAACTGGCCGTTATTTTCCGCGGCATCCCTTTTGGCTTCGCTTCCAATTTTAATTATTTTTTTCATCATTCAAAAGCAAATGAAATCAGGTCTTACTTCCGGCGGAGTGAAGGAATAGGAAAGGGGCACTGCTTTTGTTAAAAGAAGCAATTTTACATATACCGGATTCAAATTACGCTTTTACTGCGGATGGAAAGACCGTTGTCATCCGCCTGAGAACCAAAAAAGGCGATGTAGTGCGATGTACTCTTTGTTATGGGGACCGGGTCTGTCCGGAGGAGCCCGCTCCGGTAAAAGCAAAGCCGATGCGCCTCATAGGTTCGGATAGCCTGTTTGACTATTACGAGTGCAAATTGACCGCCTGCTGCACGAGGATATTCTATTACTTTACATTGGAAGACAAGGGGGAAACGACTTATTATTACTCAAATGAATTCCATGTAAGCCCCAAGTGCGGCCGAACCGAATACTATCAATTCGCTTATGTCCGCCGGGAAGACGCGGTCCATGTTCCCTCCTGGGTAAATTCAGCAATTATTTATCAAATATTTCCGGATAGTTTTGCTACCGAAAGACGGCATATCAGTGGAAAGGGGCTGCGGAAAACCGATAAAACCGGCTCCGTCTGCATCTCAAGGAACGGCGGAACTTTAAAAGGAATCATTGAAAACCTTGACTATCTTGTTACACTTGGCGCGAACTGCATTTATCTGAATCCCATTTTTTCAGCTTCTTCCTATCACAAATATGACACCACCGATTATTTTTCAATAGACCCCTGTTTTGGAACGGAGGAGGACCTGAAGCTCTTAGTGTCGGAATGCCATAAAAATAAGATACGGGTGATCCTGGACGGAGTATTCAATCACTGCGGTTCCCATTTCTTCGCGTTTCAGGATGTTTTGGCAAACGGCAGAGCATCCCGGTACGCCGACTGGTTTTACCGCCTGGAGTTCCCCGTTCGCTATGAAACTCCTCCGAATTATGAAGCATTCGCTTACGTTCGCGAAATGCCAAAGCTTAACACCGGCAATCCTGAAGTAGCAGAGTATCTCTGTCGTGTGGGGAAATACTGGATTCAAACAGCAGATATCGACGGATGGCGTCTGGATGTCGCAAACGAGATTAACCACGGTTTCTGGCGCCGGTTCCGGGAAACGATCAAGGCTGTAAAACCGGATGCGTTTTTAGTTGGGGAAATATGGGAAGACGCCTCCCAATGGCTCCAGGGAGATCAATTTGACTCGTCGATGAATTATGGCTTTTCTGTTCTCTGCAGAGATTTTTTCGCAAATCGGAGTATTACGACAGAAGAATTCGATCAAAAGCTCCACGCGATGTTATTTCGATATAAGACGCCGATCGCCTATGCTCAGATGAATTTATTGGACAGCCACGATGTACCCAGATTTTTATCCGTCTGCAACGGCAATGTAAAAAAGCTGCGGCTTGCGCTGTTTTTTATGATGACCTTCCTCGGAGTTCCCTCCATCCTCTATGGGGACGAAGCTGAAATCGACGGCGTCACGGAAGAGGATTATCGCAAACCGATGCCCTGGGAAAACCAGCCGGAAAAAGGCAAGCTGTTTCAATTTATTCAAAAGCTGATTATGATTCGGAAGCAACATGAAGCAATGACTTGCGGGGAATTTAGAACTGTTCCGGTAAACGAACCTGAAGTGTATGCTTTTTTCCGCAAGACCGGAAAGGAAAAACTGCTGATCGTTCTAAATAACAGCGACACGGAAAAGACGGTGAGGATTCCTTTTGAGGCGCCTGAAACGATCCGCCGGCTTTTCCCCGATCCGAAGACCAAAGATCAGTGGAAGGGGGGCGAATTTCTTAGCTTAGACGCGATGGAGGGGAAAATCCTTCAAATACAATAAGCGGAGAAAAGGCCACACGTCTGACATAACCCTTGTTGCCGCAAAAGCCAGAAGAGCCGACACTTTGTTTGGCTTTTCTGGCTTTTTGCGTTGGTCTGATCAAAAGATCTATACTGCTGCTGCGCTGAGGAGAAACCTCTACGCTGTTTGCTCGAATTTTTAATAAGACAATGTCCCGATAAAAACCATATATCTGATTTCACCCCCGCCAGTTTGTTTGGACGGGTGGTTCAATATCCGGATTTTCATGTACCGAATATATTTTATCACGATGGTCCCTGCATGTAAAACAGGTTTTCAAATCCAACATCGCCATCTTTTAACTGTCGACCGGCAATTCCATCGAAACCTACAGCACATCTATTCCTTTAAGGCGATCCCTCTATTTATTTTAGCTCAAAGAAAGCATAAACCCGAACGCTTCACCGATCAAAGTGAACGTTCGGGTTATGTGCGTTTGGTGCGGGTGTTTCGACGGATGAATGCCAAACTCTTCCGGCTAACTGCGGTTACTGCTTTCCCGGTTACCTTCAATTTGTTGTTTTGTCTTCAGTAATTTTCGGCGCGGCACTTCATACCTTTTAAACGGTAAGTCTCGGCTTGTTCATCAATAAGAGTATGACATTTTTTATATTTTCCACCGCTACCATACCAGCAGAGATCATTTCTTCCAAGTTTGTAGACATTTTTTCTCCTTATGTTTCAGATTCGAATAGAACAGTATTTTGTCAGTGTAGCCATTGATTTTCACCTGAATTCTGTCACCTTTTTAACGAGAAGAAATGAATAAATACTAGATGCACTTGATTGACTCTATTATACCTGCTATTATTAATAAATAAAAATATATAATTATATATATTTCAATAATAATAAATATATTAATAAGAGGGAGAATTTATATGGACTTGCTGCAAATTAAATACTTTCAGACTGTGGCCCGTATGCAGCATATGACAAGAGCCGCTGGTGTTCTGCAGATTGCGCAGCCTGCCCTTAGTGCAACGATAGCAAAGCTGGAGGAGGACCTCGGCGTCCCTTTATTTAACCGGACAGGCCGTAATATTGTTCTAAATAAATATGGGAAAGCGTTTTTGAAACGAGCAGACAGGGTTTTAAAAGAAGTTGAGGAAGGGCGCCGGGAAATCTCTGATTTGTCTGGGAGTGAAATGGGGTTCGTGTCTTTTGCGTCCACATCTATGAATCAAGAATTTAGTAACTTTATAGGAGACTTTGCACGACTTCATCCAAAAGTAAATTTTCATATCACGCAGTTAGGTGACGATAAAGTAAAGCTGCATCTTTTGGAAACTGACGAGATTGATTTTGCCTTTCTTAATACCATTACCGAGCATCCCAATATATCCACCGTTAATTTGGCAGAGGAAAACATCTTTTTGGCAGTGTCACCATCTCACCATCTTGCCAATCACCGGACGGTTTCTTTTCAGGAAATGAAGGGGGAAGCCTTTATCGGATTAAAAGCCAATTTCAGCCAGAGGGAGTTTTGTGATGAACTGTGCAAAAAGAATGGGTTTGTACCCAATATCATCTGTGAGTGCAGTGAATCAACGGCGGCGATCAATTTAGTCGCAGCTGGACTGGGAGTATCTTTTTTACCATGTTCTGATGACGAAAAAAAAGAACTGCCGGTCTCTCTGCTGGAGATAGAAGGGACAGATTTTAAAAACATTCTACGGCTCGCTTGGAAAGAACAGCGATATTTTTCGAAAGCTGCGGAGCGTTTTCGCGAGTGTGTAATTCAACGTTTTCAAAAAAACGTATAGATCTTTGAAAAAGGGTGTACCAGACAATAGGTGCGCCCCCTCTTTTTATAACACTATTGATACAATATTGCTTATGAGTATATATATAATAATATATTTTTAATTATTGAATCTAAGGCTTATACTGTAAGCAGCAAAGGAGTAGAAGAGTTTTTCAAACTTTGTTTGTATAAATCTGTTTTTCAGAGTTCAGAGCGTACAAACTTTTTTATTGCCCCTTGGTTAGCATGCGCTAACCAAGGGGGGGCGCAAATACACACTATTGCATGACACGAAGATGATTTGCTTCAAGAATTGAAGGGAGATAATATGAAAGATGAAAGAAATAAGCAGTGGAGAGAGTATGATGAAGAGGGATACGAAGCCTTAGCAAAATATCTTCTAGCATATCTCCGGTCCTGCTTACCTTATTGCTGTGGTTGGATGCCGTATTATTACGAATATGAACCAAGAAAACATATGGGTGAACCTCGTTTCAGCAAACATTCAGATAAAACAAAGGACAAGAAATAAAAATCAGATTGCCGTTTCAGTCTGAGCGGTTGATTTATTCAAGCGGGAATTCACGGACACGGTTAAATTTATTGACCCTGGTGACCAGGTCCCGGATATCGCGGCCGGTTGTGGCTATCAACAAGTGGCTGTGTCAATAAATACTGATTAGACAAGGAGAAATTCATGGACCAATTAAATAAATCTCAAGAGGAAAATGTCTCTTTACCGCCATCGAAATCTGCACCTTTCATGCTGATAATCGGAATTATATTTATTGCCGCAAATTTACGCTCCCCCCTGACGGCGGTTGGCCCAGTGGCTGATCAAATTCGTGGCAGCTTGCATATTTCAAATACATTAACAGGCATGATAACAACCTTTCCATTAATCGCTTTTGCGGCATTTTCACCTTTTGTGCCAAAATTAGCGCGACAGTTTGGAGCGAAGTTGGTGCTGCTTTGGTCACTTGGTTTTCTGACGTTTGGCATTGTATTGCGCTCATTGTTTGGAGAACGTGGTCTGTTTTTTGGAACAGC
Organism: Caproicibacter fermentans; assembly: GCF_014303955.1. NCBI lineage: Bacteria > Bacillati > Bacillota > Clostridia > Eubacteriales > Acutalibacteraceae > Caproicibacter > Caproicibacter fermentans. The sequence continues at coordinate 2,223,539 of NZ_CP060286.1, forward strand.
TATTATTGGCTTATCCATTTCTGTCGGCAATGTGCTGATGCCCAGCCTGATCAAACGTGATTTTCCAAAACAAATCGGTACAATGACGGGCATCTATAATGGTTCCATGACCCTTTTTGGAGCAATAGCATCCGGTGCTAGCATCCCAATTTCAACAAAAGCAGGATTGGGATGAGAGGGTTCGTTAAGTATTTGGGCTGTACTTGGTTTTCTATCTTTTATCCTCTGGATACCTCAAGTCATACAGAAAAAGCGAAAAACGACCGCTTATGAAGGAACAGTCAACAGTGCCAGTAAAACAAAATTCAAAGACTGCTATCAAGAAAAGAACGAAATGAAGAACGCTCAGGGATCGTCCAGTAACAAGGTCAACTTATGGAAATCCCCTTTGGCATGGCAGGTAACGCTATATATGGGACTTCAATCCGTGGAGCTCTATTGCATGTATGCATGGCTGCCGGACATTTTAGTCCATCAGGGTATGGATTCAGGCAAAGCAGGATGGATGCTCTCCCTTTTTCAGCTTGCGTCTCTCCCCGTTGCATTTTTTGGTTCAGTTCTTGCAGGACGTAAAGCTAATCAACGCCCGGTGGTTATCGTTGCCTCTCTATGTGTTTTGTCGGGACTATTGGGGATGTTTTTTGGAGCGACGGGGCTTACATTTCTCTGGATGATTCTTATGGGCAGCGGTTGCACGCTTACTTTTAGTTTATCTCTGATCTTTTTTAGTTTCCGTACAAAAAATGCAGATGAAGCGGCGAGACTTTCTGGCATGGCACAGTCGGTTGGTTACCTGCTCGCTTCTTTTGGACCCACACTCTTGGGGTTCCTGCATGATGCGACTAACAACTGGACATTGCCGCTTGCGGTTCTGATTGGAGCTGCCGGTATGTGCTTGTTGGCCGGGCTAGGCGCATCGCGTGATCTGCAGATCACTTCCACTGTCGGACATTGAAACATCTTCAGGAGAAGATTATGTAAAAGCCATCTATGATTTATTTGAATAATGTTATTATAATTCTTATCATTCTCATTTACAATATATCCGCTTTTGATAATGAGATTGCTTCCTACCGGAAGGAGTTCTTCTCCGCAGATGTATTTTGCGTATTTGGATGGTATGTATAGGTTCATTCATATGCTTCCACGAGCTTAGTTCATAGTCGACAAACGCAATGTCGCCCTGCATCTCCGGGAACGGTTCGTTATAACAGATCATTTTTTCCGGTTCAATGCGGTGCAGCATCTCATTGTAGCCCTTGGGGAAAAACTCCTTCTGGTTCTGACGGTTGTCGTGTTCAGATCCCATATAGGTTGACACCGCGACCGTGGAGCCCTTCTCGATTCCATCAAAGCAAAATTCAAATGTATTTTCGTTCCCCCAACTGACGGTTGGAACGACTCGGATTCCTTTCGACGCAAAATAGGCACCACACCAACGGTTTCGGAATGTATTGGTAAGCTGCAGAACCGGTGCCATTTCAATATACATACTAAAATCGGGAGAAAGCACCGCACGGTAGCACGTAGCCACTTAAGAACCCTTTCAACGCCTGTAAAAAAAGCAACATGCAGATTCGAAACCTTACATGTTGCTTCTTGGATGTTTCATTTGCCCATTTTAGATGCAGACTTATAATCACATATACACATTTTGTAATTATTGCAGCAATTTCTCATATAATTTAAAGTGATTTAATCCATAATTTCCAAGTCCCAAATCGACAGTGTCTATATACTCAAAACCACATTTTTCATACAACTTGATAGCTGGTACGTTATTTTCATAAACATCAAGCCGGATAGATTTAGCATGTTCAGCCATACAATATTGAGCTGAAAAATCCATCAAGCTCGTACCAATCCCGTTTTTTAGATAATCAGGGTGAACAACAAAAGTATATACCACAAAAATTCTGGAGTAATCGGAATCAATTTTCCATCTAGCCTTACTATACGCAGGTTCTGGTTCATGGCTTAGTATAATAGAACCCACTATTTTCCCTGCAATTTTCGCAACATAAAGATTGTCGTTTGTAACACCGTTTACTGCATTTTCACGAATTGGATACACACCTTTTATCCAGCCTGGATAATTAATACTGCCTGCCAGAAAGTCATTCAAATCGTCATAAAGTTGTGCAAGTTGGTCAATATCAAATTCTGTTCCCTTTTCAATAACAATATCCATTTAAAGTCCTTTATCCTATAAGTAATATAAATAGCTTGCATCAAGTATATCATAAAAATCACCATAATAGAAGGTAGGAAAATCCATGTGCAGGTTCGAAACCCTTTACACATGGATTGTAACTGTGTCATTTGCTCAATTTAGAGCAGATCTCAAAACCTTTAGCAGTCAGTTGATGATTTCAAAGTCAAAATTCCATCCATACTTTTTGTGATCATCTTTATTTCTCTGTAAAATTTCGTGCATTTTTTCAATATGCCAATTGAATTCTTTTGATAAGGTATGCTCTCCAAGAATTTTGATCTTGTCGGCATCACATTCGGTCTGAAGCAAATCCCAAAAAGCGTCCCAATTTTCACCGTACCAGTCCGGAAAATCAAACGCTTTCCTGATTCTCTGGTGTAGCTCTCCTAAAGATTTGCAGCCGGTTAGATCCAAAGTAGTAATCTTTTTTTCCTTCCATTTCAAGCCCTCCCTATATTACCTCAATAAACGTTTCATAATGGTCATACGTTACAAAGACAAACCGTCATTTGACCAAAGCAAACGGTGCCCATTGCGCTTTCCGCTGTAGTAATTGATATCTGCTTCCTGCCGGATACGACCGGAGGCCTGTGGTAAATGTCCATTATCATTGCAATAAATCCCCCTTGTAAACATTTAGCCTAGTGCGAATTTAGAAGGAGCCTTTCCCGGTCTCCAGCCCAAACTGGTTAAATCCTTTTCTGAAATATAATAATCCGGAAATTTTTTCATATTCTTAATCCACCAGTCGGCGCCGTTTTCGCTATCTTTCGTAGCCTCTCCTGCGAAAACCGCTTCCATGTTTTGAACTTCACAGCGACAGTTTGGATGGACGGGCGGTTCTATATCCGGTATTTCATTTACCGAATATATTTTACCATGATGATCCCTACATGTAAAACATGTTTTGGAATCCAGTTGTGCAATCCAATGTCTCATCTTGTACTCTGAATGGTTGGCGGTTGAAAAGTATATACATTTTTCTTCACGAGATAGAACAAATCCAGCCATTTTCTTTACATACACGCGAACGTCCTCCTTTAAGTGATAAGCATTACATTCTTTCACTTAACCGGAGAAAACAGGCAAAAGCTGCCCCTTAGAGGGCAACTTTTAAAGAATTTATTAAAAATCTGCCGCAGCGTTGGATGCGGCCGCATGAAAAACCTTTTCAAAATTGGTAAAAAACAAAAAAACAACATGCAGGTTCGATACCTTACATGTTGCTTTTTCATTGGTGCGGGTGATTCGACGGCTGAATGAATCATCAAAAGCTCTATTTCCTGGACAAACGCTTCGCATTATTTGAGAGAGTGATAGGCCTTCTTATAATCCTCATAAGAAAAATCACGAATCAAATTTTCAAGCTCAAACCCAAATTCATCGTTATAAAATTGTAAAAATGATTTTGCAGCCTGATAGCCCACATCAACATCGTCTACCTCTCTCCCCTTAGCGGTTTTGGCAAAACAGTCGCAAAAATCGTCGTAAGCGGCCGGGTCCGCAGATATTGAGTCTTTGAATAAAAATGGATTTAGGTCGCCTAGTAACGAGCCAACAGAATCAGAAGGATGGGCTGAATAATAAGCGTCGATCACATAGAACATGGATAAATAAGCATTTAATAATCTTCCTGTATAGTTTCCACGATAAGGTGAAACAATTATATCTTGTCAGATAAACTTACTTGATTTTGCAAAACATCAACGCGTAAAATATTGCACATTTTTTCAGGCTCTTCAAAGCAAGGGCTGTGTGCGGAATTTTCAAATGTGTAGAAACCTTTTATGGGAGCCTTTAGCGCCGTTGCAAAATCCTTTGCTACTACATAAGATGCTTGATAGTCGTGCCTGCCTTGGAAAATATATACGGGCACCTGCAAGCATGGTACCTGCTCTGTTAAATCCGTTTTAATCATACAATCACACAAATATTTTAGTGAAAAACTGCTACCTTTTGCGAATTTAATCTTTTCACTTAAAGTATACCCCTTATATCTAAGCACTATTGCAACAAAATCAAACATTGATGCCATGCTTCGCATAACACCGATACCAAGCTTATTCATACCTTCACTCCGCGCTCCGGCAAGATATTTTATACTGATGTCGCCACCAGCTTCAATTGGGAATTCTCTTAATCGTCGTATCATTTTTTTGTCGTTTGACTTCTCAAATTGCTCAAGCATATATGTATACGCCAAACGTTCTGAACGATCTTGTTGTACTACTTGTCCAATGCCTATATAAGCATGAAAAAACTCAGGTTGTTGCTTAACTGTGATAGCACCCAGCAAAGAACCCCATGAATGTCCCATGATATATATTTTTTCTTTTCCAAAGCGATTGCGTAAATAATTCGTCACCTCAATCGTGTCCGAAACCATCTGTTCAAGTGTCATTTCTTTCGGAGTGATTTTACGGTTATATGATATTCCGCTACCTCTTTGTTCCCACCAGCAAACAGTAAATAGCTTTTCTAAGCCAGTCGGGTATTTTTCAGCAAATGCAATTTCGGGTGCGCCAGGTCCTCCATGTATATATAGCAACACAGGGTTTTCAGTATTTTCGCTCTGCAAAAACATGCATTGCTTTGACCCATTGATTTCTATGAAGAACTTTTCATTCATTTTATTACCTCGCAAATTATAAATTATCCGCAGTTCAAAACTACCCGATAAATTTTTGCTTATTTATGCAAGTACCAGCAAAATTATAGCAGACAAAGATGCAAAAGGAAATACACGCAAACAAAAACAGACTGACATATCATCAGCCTGCTTTTGTCGTTATGACCACTCGAGGGTCATTTGTAGTGGAAAAATGTTGCAAATAAAATTTTTACAGTTAGTATAATCTCCAATTAAGTTACATACTGAAAATTACAGTATTTTCTCCATGCAGACGGAATCTGGCATATCTTTGTATTGCCCGAAATTTTTAATTTTAAAATAACCAATGGCCCTGTATAATTTCATTGCGGCAATCAATGGCTCGCCGGACTCCAGTACAAATTTTTTATAGCCTTGTTTCTTTGCGCTTTGCTCCAACAATTCCATCAACTTTTTTGAAATATCTTTTCCGCGATATTCTTCCCTAATGAATACGCGTTTTACCTCTGCCGTTTCAACATCATAATGCTTAAAACTTGCACAACCTATAGGTTTATCCCCGTCGTAAACTATAACAACATCGTGAATATCATCTAATTGATTATATGGAATATATTGCAAACGGTTTTCTTCTCCGCCAACCAATTTATTCAAAAATTCATCCAGTTCATGGCACAATAAAATAAAGTCTGGTTCAGACCCATTTGTATATTTATATCTCATATAGAAATTTCTCCTCAAGTTTCTGTTTGTCTAATGAAATAATAAACTCTGGATCCATAATACCATGCTTTTCCACATAACAAAAGACATACCTCCCCCTTGGCGAAAGATATGTCTTTTGTTGGTGCGGGTGACAGGACTTGAACCTGCACATCTTGCGACACAAGAACCTAAATCTTGCGTGTCTGCCAATTCCACCACACCCGCATACTGCCCGGCACATTTACCGGGCTATCGTATTATAGCAGAGATTCGGCGTTTTGGCAATCTCTATTCCTTTAAAACGCCCTGCTCCAGCATCGACTGGGCTGCCAGCATCGCCCCCAGGCGCCCGCTGTGGTAATTCAAACCGCCCTGCATCCACGCCGCATAGGGCTCGCGCAGCGGAGCGTCGGCGGAAAGCTCGATCGAAGCCCCCAGCGTAAACGCGCCGGCGGCCATAATTACCTTGCAGTCGTAACCGGGCATATCCCACGGCTCCGGCACAACAAACGAGTCGACCGGCGCGCCTTTCTGCACTCCCCGGCAAAACGCCACCAGCGCCGTTTCGTTTTCAAGCAGCAGCGTCTGGATAATATCCGCGCGCGGTTCATCATAATTCGGAGAAACTTTGTACCCCAACTGACGGAACAGCGCCGCGGTGAATACCGCCGTCTTGAGCGCTTCCCCTGTCACGTGCGGCGCGTGAAACGCACCCATAAACAACTCGCGGTTGTTGCCCAGCGTCGCGCCGATTTCACGCCCCGTGCCCGGCGTCGTCAGGCGATAGGCACACATTTCCACAAGCCCCTTTTTCCCGGCGATGTATCCGCCGGTCGGCGCGACGCCGCCGCCCGGATTCTTGATGAGCGAACCCGCCATCAGGTCCGCCCCGCGCGAAACCGGCTCCGTCCGCTGCACAAATTCGCCGTAGCAGTTGTCGACCATCACGATGCAGTCCGGCGCCTTCCGCTTGACCATCCTTGCGATTTTCTCGATCTCTTCCACAAAAAGCGACGGCCGCAGGCTGTACCCGCGCGAGCGCTGCAGATAGACCATCCGCAGCCCCGGCTGTACCCGGCGCTCGATTTCTTCGTAGTCCGGCTTTCCCGAAGGAGTCATATCAACCTGCTCATAGCGGATCCCGAACTCTTTAAGCGACCCGATTCCGTTACCCGTCAGGCCAATCACGGATCGGAGCGTGTCGTACGGAATTCCCGTCACGCTCAGCATGGTGTCGCCGGGGCGCAGAACCCCGAACAAAGCGACCGTCAGGGCATGGGTTCCGCTGACAAAGTTGTGCCGCACCAGCGCGTCCTCCGCCCCCATCGCGTCCGCAAACACGCGGTCAAGCGCGTCGCGGCCCCGGTCGCCGTAGCCGTATCCGGTGGAAGCCGCAAAATGGCTTTCGCTCACGCCGTTTTTGATAAACGCCGCCAGCATCCTCTGCTGATTATACTCTGTGTTTTTTTCAACTACTTCCATCTGCGGGCGAACCATGTCTTCCGCGCGCTCCGCCGCGTCCAGAATTTTCTGATCAATTTTAAAAAAAGGATACAAACGATCGACTCCTATTCCTGTTCAAACGGATTCTTATGTATTTTCGTCCGTCGGCGAACGCCCTCTCCGCCCGCGGACGACAGAACCGGCTTTCCCTCGCGGTCCGTTCCGTATCGACAAGTATTTTCACAACGTCCAGCGTTCCCTGAGAATAGACCGCTTCAAAGCGTTTCTCTTTCATTTTGTCCTCCTAAAACCGGATTTGAGCCCATCTGCCGTCCGGTACAAAGCCCATGGAACGGTAAAACTCTTCATTCTCGCCGTCCGCCCGCAGGAGATAGACCGCCTCGCGGTTCAGCAGCGCCGTCAGCGCGGCGACCGCACAGCGTCCCAGTCCTTTGCGGCGATCATCCGGCAGCACGGCCACGGCGGATAAGACCGCGGCACGCTCCGTCATGGAGGAGCACAGGGCGCACGCCGCCAGCCTTCCTTCGGTATGGATTCCGACGGATACCGCCGCCCCATGCCGCGTCCGGTAGGACATATCCATGTAAAACGATTCGAATTCCGGAGGAACAAACGTCTCGCTTTTCGCCTCGCACAGCAGAGCGTAGATTTCGCGCAGACCGGGGTTTTGCTCCGCGTCCGTGTGAAACGGACTTTCCGCCGCACCGCTCAGACGCATGATTTCGCCGCGGCCGGAGACGGGCAGCCCCAGATGCCCGGCGGCTTCTTCCGGGCAGGAGACGGTTTTTGCATCCAGCATGCGCAGAAACCCGGTCAGCTCCTCCCAGTCGGCTTCACGGCTTTCCAAAACAACCGCGTCGTCCAGCTTTGCCAGCGAAGAGCCGCCGTCCTGAACCCAGAACCGGGCGAACGGTTCCCCCGCGCCGTAAACCTGAGCCATCGAGCGGATTCTGACACCGAACGGGTTGTTCTCCGAAGCGATGATGTCATTTTTAGATTCTATGAGTTTTATCATACTGAGTCTGTTTCAGCGATCCTTTCAGCCAAAACGGCAAGCAGCTTTTTCGCCTCGGCATAGTCGTCCTGAGAGATGACCCCGACCGGGGAATGCAGGTACCGGCACGGCAGCGAGACCGCGGCCGTTCGGACGCCGGAACGCGAGGAAAAAATCGCGCCCGCGTTGTTGCCCCCGGCAACGGCGCGCTTGGGCTGGCACTTGATTTTCGCGCTTTTCGCCGCTTCAAAAGCCAGATTGTAATACTTCCGGTCGTACACGGTCCGCCGGTCCATAAACGAAAGCACCGGGCCTTCGCCCACGCAGCATACGTCTTTCTCGCGGTCGACTCCCGCCACATCGGCCGCCGTGGTGCATTCCACGGCAATGGCCGCCTGCGGGTTCACCGCGAACGCGGCTGTTTTCGCACCGTTCAGGCCCACTTCCTCCTGAACGGAAAACACAAACGTCGTGTCGTACGGGAGGCCGTCCTTCATCAGCTCGATCAGCAGCGCGCAGCCGGCACGGTCGTCCAGCGCCTTGCTTTTCACCATGCCGTGCGACAGGTCAAACACCGAGTCAAACACAACCGCATCGCCGGGGCGGACGCATTGTTGCGCTTCGGCGCGGCTGCCCGCGCCGATGTCGAGATACAAATCCTTCATCGGGACGCTTTTCCCTTTTTCGTCCTCTTCCAGAAGATGAATCGGCTTCGCGCCGACCACTCCCGGGATTTTTTCCTCAATCCAGACGGTCTTGCCCGGCAGGACGCGGCGGTCGATTCCGCCGACGGACGCAAATTTCAGCAGTCCGCCGTCCGTGATATCCGTGACGATCAGCCCGACCTCATCCATATGCGCGTCGAGCATCAGGCTGGTTTTCGGCCGTTTTAATCCTTTTTTCACCGCGATGATGTTCCCGAGCGGCGTCAGCTCCACCGAATCGGCAACGGGTTCGATTTCCCGTAAAATGATTTTCCTCACCGCGTCCTCGCGCCCGGAAATCCCGTGCGCCCCGCAAAGCTCGCGAAGCAGTTCAAACCGGCCCATCAGCCCACCTCCCGCAGATACGCGGCGATCAGCTGCGCCGTGTTTTCAATGTCTTTAAGGTCGATGACCTCCGCCGGGGTGTGCATGTACCGCAGCGGCACCGAAATGAGCGCGGTCGGCACGCCGGACCCCGTCGTCGCGATTTCGTCGGAGTTGGTGCCGGTTCCGCCGCCCATGATTTCACGCGTCCACGGCATCTTTTTCTCTTCCGCAAGCCCGATCAGCCTGTCCGTCATGCTTCTGCTGAGCACCGGCGCGATTCCGATCATCGGACCGCCGCCGAGCGAACCGAGGTTCACATCCGGAACCCCCGGCTGTTTGGCAAAGCTGACGTCGACCGCGATGGCCTGCGTCGGCCGCGCCGCGAACGCCCCCGTTTTCGCACCCGCCCCTCCGGTCTCCTCCTGCGCGCTGAACAGAACCGTTACTTTGCAGTTCAGCTTTTCCTGTTTCAAAATCTGCGCGCAGCGGCAGAAGACCGCAACGCCGGCGCGGTTGTCCAGCCCCGCCGCGGAGACGCGCGTCCCCAGCAGGCGCTTCGGATTCGTGCGAAACAGGACGCGGTCGCCGGGACGCACCAGCTTTTCCGCCTCGTCGTGCGAAAGACCGACGTCCACAGCCATTTTATCAACCGGCTCGACCTTGTCCTCTCCGCCCTCCTGTAAATGCGGGGGCGTGCAGCAGACGACGCCGCAGAGCGTTTCCGCGCCGTAAACCGTGACCGCCCCGCCGGGCAGCACGCGCGCGTCGGTCCCGCCGCAGCGTCCAATCTTCAAAAAACCGTTTTCGTCGATTCCGGTAACGATCAGTCCGATTTGATCCAGATGCGCGTCGAGAAGGACATGCTCCCGCGCATCCGGATTGCCAAACTCCGCCGTCAGATTTCCCATCCGGTCCGTTTGCACCTTAGCCAGACCGGAGAGCTCCGCCGCCGCGGCCTCGGCCGCGGGCGACTCCCCGCCCGGGGTGCCCGGGGCGGAACAAAGGCGGAAGATAAGCTGTTCCAATTCCTCCAAAAAAATTCCCTCCTGGTTTTTCATTTCTATTTCAGCGCGTTGACAATTTCGCGGAAGCGTTCGCCGCGCGTTTCATAATTCGGGAACATGCCGAAGCTGGCGCAGGCCGGGGAAAGGGAGACGACGTCACCGCTCACGGCTTCCCTGCGGCAGAGGTCCACCGCTTCCTCCAGCGACTGCGCGTGGAAAATCTTCAGATTTTCCGGTTTGTAGTTCGGCGAAGAGACAACCGACTGTTCGATCTTGTCCGCCGTCTGGCCGATGAGCACCAGCGTTTTGACCTTGTCCGCGATGACGGGCCCCAGCGGGTCGAACGGAATATTCTTGTCGTAGCCTCCGGCGATGAGCAGAATACGCCTGTCGAACAGCGAAAGCGCCCCGCTGATCGTGCGGCTCGGCGTCGTGCCGATGGAATCGTTAAAGTACTGCACTCCCTCGAATTCCCGCACCAGCTCATTGCGGTGCTCGACGCCGGCAAAGCTTTTCGCGACCCCGACGATCTCGTCGATTTTCGCGTATCCCCAGACGGCGCAGATTGCGGCCAGATAATTTTCAATGTTGTGTTTTCCCGGAATGCGGATGTCGGAAGCGTGCATGACGCGCGTTTTCTCCGGGCCGCTGACAAAATAAATCTGCCCGTTTTTGTCCATATAAGCGCCGTGCTCCACCGGATGCCTGCGGCTGAACAGCAGGCACTGCCCGCGCACGTCCCTCGCGAAAGAGGCGGTCACCTCATTGTCCGCGTTCAAAACCGCGCGCCCGAACGCATTCTGATGCAGAATGATGTTCCTTTTGGCGTCGATATACTCCTGCATATCCTTGTGCACGTCGAGATGGTTCGGCGTCACGTTCGTTACAACCGCCACATCCGGGCTGCGCCGCATCGAAATCAGCTGGAAGCTGGAAAGCTCCGCGACCGCGGCGTCCTCCGGGCCGACCTGCTCCACGCGGGGCAGCAGCGGTTCGCCGATATTTCCGCCGAGGTGAACTTTTTTTCCGGCGCTTTCCAGAATTTTTGAAATCACGGTCGTCGTGGTGGTCTTGCCGTCGCTGCCGGTCACGGCAAAAATCCTGCACGGACAGGTTTCAAAAAACATCTCCATTTCGGAGGTAACGGCAGCTCCCCGCGCGCGGGCCGCGTCCAGCTCCGGAAGAGTATAGCGCATCGCGGGCGTGCGGAAAATAATTTCCTCGTCAAGATTCCTGAGGTAGTCCTCGCCGCACCGCAGCTCCACCCCCGCGCTTTTCAGCTGCTCGGCGGCTTCCCCCAGCTTTTCCTCCGGCCGTTTGTCGCGCGCCGTGACGGCGGCGCCCTTTTTCGCGAACGAAACCGCCAGCGGAAGGTTGCTGCCCCCGATGCCGCAGAACGCGACGCTCTTCCCCTTTATCATCTGATAAAATTTCTGAATATCCATTTTTATGATTCCTCTTCTTCCGTGTATTGGGTCTTTTAATTGTCCTTATTATACTTGCCGATGTTGGAAATATCAAGGGAAAACGGGCGACGGCGGGGAAAAACCGCCGGTTTTTCCCCGCCGTCGCCCGCCGCGTTCCGCCCTCGGGAATCCGGCCGCCGAAGCGCCCCGCCCCGGAAGCAAATCATAAAGAAAGCCGTCCCCTTTGACAGGGACGGCCGGTTTTTCGTTGATTTTCAGTAAGACACGGCGCATCGGCCGAAATAATCCGCGGCGCGGCTGACCGGCATCGGCTTCGCGTAGCGGAAGCCCTGAATTTTGTCGCAGCCGCACTGGCGGGCAAACCGGTCGTGCTCCTCGGTCTCCACGCCCTCCGCGGTCACGATGAGATTGATGTTGCGGAACGTGCGGGTCAGTTCGCGAATCATGATATTGCAGCGGCGGTTTTTCATCGAATCCCAGATCAGGCTCTTGTCGATCTTGACCACGTCGAACGGCAGGTCGATCACGTTTGTAATATTGGAATACCCGGTGCCGAAATCGTCCAGCGCAAACTGGATGCCGGAGCGGTTCAGCTCGCGGATCTTCTCGGCAATCAGCGTGTAGTTGCTGATGAGGATGCTTTCCGTGATTTCAAACAGAATCCGGTTGGGCGAAATGCCGCTTCCGCGGATGATCTTTTTCAGGCGCGGCACCGCGTCCTCCCCCATCAGCTGCACGACGGACAGATTGACGGAAACGGTGTCGATATTGATCCTGCACGCCAGCAGGTACCGGATGTATTCGCACACGCGCTCCAGAACCATGCAGCCGATTTCTATGATCTGCCCGGTTTCCTCGGCAACCGGGATAAACCGGTCGGGGGGAATATAGACTCCGTCCGGCCCCTTCAGCCTTAAAAGCGCCTCCGCCTCCGTAAAATTTCCGTCGCAGATGCTGTACAGAGGCTGATAGTATATTTCGAACATGTTTTTTTCGATCGCAATGTTCAGCCATTCTTCCATCCGGCGCTGTTCTTCGCGGTCAAAGCCTGTCCAAAAAGAGGATCCGGACCGGCCGGCCGGCGACTGACTTTCTTCTGAATTCGGCATCAGAATCACTTCCCAATGATTTTTTCCGGGCCTTGTTCCAATGAAAATCGACGGAGCTTCCGACGCAAAACATCTGCGTGCCTAAAGCGCGGCACGGTTTCAGGCGCCTGTTCCGCGCCGCTGGATTTTTGAATTAAGATTGTCCAAATACCCCGTTTGCCCCCCCTGCGCTTTCAACGCCGCCGGAAGCGGTTCAACCGAAATGCCGCGGCTTTGGCTCATGATTCCGCTTTTTCGCTTCCTTTGTGCGGTGAAACCGCCGAAATCCGCCGAAAACGTGATTTTTCCGCGAATTCATCCATATCCTTCCGAAGAGCACGGTCATCCTGTATAAAACGCTACCTTAATCCCTGTGATTTTTATCATAATTAACAATGCTATTATAATCCAGCACTCTTGGAAAGTACAGTGCTAAAAACAAAAATTTTCATATTCAGAAACAATTACAAGGATTTTGAAATGAGTCCGACCGAAATTATCGGATTTGACGAAAGCACGTTCCGGGCCCGAAAGTTTTACCGTCCGGTTATAAAATACGTATATTTGAGGGCTTTCGGTCTGAAAATATGATTCAGGGGTGAAAATATGAAAAAAAGACGGATTGCTACGCTGGCCATTGTCCTGACGATCATTCTTTCCCTGGGCGGAGCCACGGTTTACGGATATACCCAGGCGGAGCGTTACAAAAGGGATCTGCAGTACGGATATACGCGTTCGCTGAGCGATCTGCGCGACTGTGTCGACAATATTCAGATTACCTTGAACAAAGCGGTGTATGCGAACACGGCCACGGAGCAGAACGGCCTCGCGGCAAAGCTGATGAGGGAATCCAGCATGGCGAAAGCGGCGATTTCCGTGCTTCCGCTGACGGAAAATTCCGTTGACAACGTGAGTAAATTTATCACCCAGGTCGGCGATTTTTCCATGAGCCTCTCCAGGAAAATATCGCAAGGGGATGCCATCAGCGATACCGAATACAAGTCCATGCAGAATCTGGAGTCCTACGCGAAAAAGCTCCAGAAAGATCTTCAGGACGTTGACCCGGATTTCAGTTCCACGGACTTCAACGATTCCCTGAAAAACACGGAACAGGATTTTTCGAATTTCCCGTCCATGATTTACGACGGCCCGTTTTCCGACCATATCGGCCAGATGAAGCCAAAGCTGACCGAGGGAAAGAAAACCATCCCGCAGGGCAACGCGCAGAATCTCGCCGCGGCTTTTATCGGTCTGAAGCAGTCGGAGCTGACCCATACGCAGGATACGGAAGGAAATATGCCGACCTATAACTTTACTGCGAAAGACGGAGCGATCCGCATCTCCGTAACCAAGGCGGGCGGTTATATCTCCGAAATGGCGAACACGCGCTCGGTCGGCGGGAAAAAGCTCGACTACAAGGCGGCCTCCGAAAAAGCCCGCGCCTTTCTGGACGGCAGGGGAATCCAGAACATGAAAGAGACTTATTACGTCATGAACGACGGCATCTGCATGATCAACTACGCCTATCTGCAGGACGGCATTCTGTGCTACCCGGACCTGATCAAGGTGGGCGTCGCGCTGGACAACGGAGAAATCGTCCGCTTTCAGTCCGCCGGGTATCTGATGAACCATAAGAGCCGGACGCTGAACGCTTCGCTTTCTTCCGCGGACGCGCAGAAAAAGGTCAGCTCGAGCCTGACGGTCAAGCTGAGCCGGCTCGCGCTGATTCCGACCCCCGGCCTGAACGAACTGCTTTGCTGGGAATTTCAGTGCACGGGCAACAACGGCGACCGCGTTCTGGTCTATATCAACGCCAAAACGGGCTACGAGGAGGATATTCTGATTCTGGAATCCTCCGACAACGGAGTCCTGGCCCGCTGACGGTTTCCTCCTTAGCTAAAGCCGTCGTCGTTTCCGCCGGCCAAGCCGGTGGTTAATTTCGGTTAGACAATGAGAAATTTCGGGAATGGGCACTGCCTTTCGGCTGAATTAGTGTGTGGTAACTAATTCTAACCGATGCACTCATTCCCGTCTCTTTTTTTCTTTATATGTCCAATAATTGTAGCCCTAGGAAATATTTGAAAATAATTTTGACAAATAATAATTATAATTTATAATAAAAGCAGAGGTAATTCCTACATCTCGCCATCATCGAAGAATGGCATTTGAAAAAAGCGGGTCAATTCCATTTGGAACAGACGCAGATCCCTCAGGGAAATTACCGGATTCCTCCTACCATAACGCAGAATCCAGTCAGCCCTAACTGGGTTGAAGGCATTTAACTCTATATAATCATGAGGGGTGAGAGAGTTGTCTCTTTCTCACCCCTGCGCCTGTTTCTTTTCAGGGATCCTATAAAATATTCTGTTCGACCGGATTCTATTTCACGTTCCTATTTTAGGATACATCATTCGGGACGCTCTCCGGAAGAAATTGCTGACCCACACAGGGGCTATTGACTCTGTGTGAATGAAATATAAGGAATAAAATGAGAATGGGGGATCGCAGTGAATGTTTTATCTGCCGTCGTCAGTGCTCTGAAAAAACACCGGCTATTATACTCGGTTGTTTTGACAGGGGTTGTTGCGCTGGTGGCCGGAATCGTGCTTGGCGTCTTTCTGGAGCGGAATGCGGGACTGTCGCTGTCCGATCGTCTCGAACGTCGAATCGGCACGGCGAACGCCAAGATTGTGTCATGCACAAAAACGGGATCGTCGCTTAAACTCACAGTAGACTTCAAAAATGTTTCACCGGGAGAAGAAGTGCCGTCCATGTCTTCATCCGATTCTATGCCGCAAATCTGGGATATCGCAAACTACGGGATAGCCGTTGCATCCGTGCAGGAGGAATTGATCTCCAATTCGCGGGAAAGCGACATTGACCGCGTGGCCATCGTCTGTCAGCATCAGGGGGAAGCACTGGTCACAATCACGGGTGACCGGGCGCCGAAAAGCGAGGCCCCATTCGGCAATTTTGAAGCACACAACTCCGATGGGTCAACGGTAACTCTTGGTTTCTTTTGGCAGAACGATTCCTCCGCATCATCCGTCCCGTAACGGTCAGGCTGGGGCGCGCGCAGGTCGTCTCGTTCCGGAAATCCGAGGCTCAAGCCCCCTTGCGCCGCCCCCCCAACACACAGCGTTTCTAAAACGGCACGCAGTTCAGGGTCACCCCAAACTGCGTGCCGACTTTCTGTTTCCGCGAATTACCCAAGAAGTTTGACCAGAACCGCCTTCTGCGCGTGCAGGCGGTTTTCCGCCTCGTCGAAAATTTCTTTCGAGTGGCTTTCGAACACTTCCTCCGTGATTTCCTCCCCACGGTGGGCGGGCAGGCAGTGCTGCACGATCGCATCCGGTTTTGCCGCTTTCATCACCGTGCCGTTAATCTGGTATCCCGCAAAATCTCTGCGGCGCTGCTCCGCTTCGTCCTCCTTGCCCATGGAGGCCCACACGTCCGTGATGACCACATCGGCGCCGCGGGCGGCTTCCGCCGGGTCCGCCGTCATGCTGAACGCCGGGTGCGTCACGGCAAAATCCAGTACGTCCTGCGCGGGCTTATACCCGGACGGACAGGCGACGGCGACTTCCATTTTCATTTTCAGAGCGCCGACGATCAGCGAGTTCATCATGTTGTTTCCGTCGCCGATGAAGCAGAGCTTGAGCCCTTCCAGCGCGCCCTTGTACTCGCGGATGGTCATCAGGTCCGCCAGAACCTGGCACGGATGGGCATAATCCGTCAGGCCGTTGATGACCGGAACGGTTCCGTTCGCTGCGAGCGCATCGACCTCCGACTGCCTGAACGTGCGGATCATGATTCCGTTTAGATACCGGGACAGCACGCGGGCGGTGTCCTGGACCGGTTCGCCGCGGCCGATCTGCAGGTCGTCGGAAGAAAGGAAGATCGGCAGGCCGCCGAGCTGATACATGCCGACCTCGAACGAGACGCGCGTGCGGGTGCTGGCCTTTTCAAAAATCATGCCGAGCGTCTTTCCCGCAAGATGCGGGTGCGCGATGCCGTGCTTCTGCTCATATTTCAGTTGGTCCGCCAGGTTGAGGATCTCCGCGATGTCTCCCGCGGTCAGGTCCATCATCTTTAATAAATGGTTCACGTCGGTTCCCTCCTGCCGTAAATTACGGTTCATATGTGTCCAGTACTTCCCGAAGAATCGCGAGTCCTTTGTCCGCTTCGTCCTTGGAGATGACAAGGGGCGGCAGCAGGCGGAGGACGTCCTTCGCGGTCAGAATCAAAAGCCCGCGTTCCGCGCATTTCACCGCGATTTCGCCGACGCTGCCGTGGGCCGGCTTCGCGCCAAGCATCAATCCCATGCCTCGCACGGAGGAAACCCCGTGCATTTCCGCGAGCTTTTCGGCAAAATAATTTCCTTTTTCCCGCACGTCTTTTAAAAATTCAGGTTCGGCCAGGCGCTTCATCACAACCAGCGCGCCCGCGCAGGCAATCGGGTTGCCGCCGAAAGTCGAGCCGTGCGTGCCGGGACCCAAAACATCCGCGAACGGTTCGGCGCACAGGCACGCGCCGAGCGGAAGGCCGGAAGCAAGCCCCTTGGCGCTTGTCACGACGTCCGGCACAACGCCGTAATTCCGGTAGCTGTAAAAGGTTCCCGTGCGGCCGACGCCGGTCTGCACCTCGTCGACAATCATCAGGATTTTCCGCTGTGTGCAGAACGCGCGCAGTTCTTCGACGAACGCTTTGTCCATCGGCACCACGCCGCCCTCGCCCTGAATCAGTTCGAGCATGACGGCGCAGGTCTTTTCCGTCACGGCGTCTTTCACGCTTCGCAGGTTCGGCTCCGCGTAGGAAAAGCCGGTTGTCAGCGGGGCAAAGTACTCGTGAAACTCGTTCTGCCCGGTCGCGGCGAGCGTCGTGACCGTCCTGCCGTGAAAGGAGTTTTTCAGCGTTACGATTTCTGTGCGGCCCGGGCCCAGCCGGTCTGTTCCGTACTTGCGCGCGAGCTTGACCGCGCACTCGTTCGCCTCCGCGCCGGAGTTTGCGAAAAACACCTTTGACATTCCGCTGAGCCTGCACAGGTTCTCCGCCGCCGCCGTCTGAACCGGGCTGTAATATAAATTGGAGATATGCTGCAAAGTCCCCGCCTGCTTTGCGACGGCGGCCGACCATTCCGGGTCGCAGAAGCCGAGCGAATTCACTCCGATTCCGCTGGTAAAATCAATATATTGTTTTCCGTTCACATCGGTTGCGGTCGCGCCTTTCCCGGAAACAAGCGCGACTTGAAAACGGGAATAAACGGGCATGATATTCTGCTGTTCCTGCTGTTTTACCGCTTCAAAGGTCATTGTGGAATCCCTCCGTCCTAGTACATCATGGTTCCGATCCCCTCATCGGAAAACAGTTCAATCAGGATCGAATGGGGAATTCGACCGTCGATGATATGGGCGCGCTCGACTCCTCGTCGCACGGCGTCCACGCAGCAATCGATTTTGGGAATCATTCCGCCGCTGATGATCCCCTGATTCCGCAGCTTCGGCACGTCGCTGACATTGACGACGGGAATCAGCGTGGTCTCGTCGTTTTTATCGCAGAGAAGGCCGCGAACGTCGGTCATCAGAATCAGCTTTTCCGCCCGCAGCTCCGCCGCGATCCGGGCCGCCGCGATATCCGCGTTGATGTTGTAAACCTCTCCGTTCCCGCCGCCCGCGACGGTCGAAATGACCGGGATATACCCGTTTTCCGTCGCGTGATGGATCACCGCCGGGTTAATTTTCGTAATCTCCCCAACATAGCCGAGGTCTTCGCCCCCGTCCAGCTTTTTCGCGGTCATCAGCCCGTCGTCCAGCCCGCAAAGCCCGATGGCGCGCCCGCCGTGCCGTTCCAGCAGCTGCACCAGGTCCTTGTTGACCTTGCCGGCCAGCACCATCTGGACGATATCAATGGTTTCACGGTCGGTGTAGCGCAGCCCGCCCACAAAGCGGCTCTCCTTGCCGATTTTCCCGAGCATCGCGCTGATTTCCCTGCCGCCGCCGTGCACCACGACCACGCGGATGCCGATCAGCTGCATCAGCACAATGTCGCTCATGACGGCGTCTTTCAGCTTTTCATCGACCATCGCGCTGCCGCCGTATTTCACCACAATGGTTCTGCCGGCGTGAGTCTGGATGTACGGCAGGGCCTGCACCAGCACCTGAGCCCGGTCCGTGTTTGAGATCTGCATATGCGTTGTCTCCTGTCTCGCGGCGGGTTGCCGCTCCCTTCTGCCCCTCAATTTCACAGGCAGAGTATTTTTCGTTCCGTTCGGCAAAACAGTAATCAGGCTCCTCTTTGGACCGTCCATGAGGACGAAACTCGACGGGCGCTTGAAGATTTTGAAAGCCTTGAACGCCGCAGGCGCGTCCCGACCGGATGGTCCGGCCGGTCAGGTGCGGTAGTCGCCGTTGATTTTTACATAGTCGTAAGTAAGGTCGCAGCCGAACGCCGTCGCCCGCGCGTCCCCGTCGCGGAGTTTTACGAGGATGGTAACCTCGTCCTCCGAAAGGACTTTTTTTGCCAATTCCTCGCTGAACGGAATCCCCGCGCCGTTTTCGCAAACCGAAAGCCCGCCGGCTTTTGAAGCGAAAGAAACGTCGACTCTGCCAACGTCCGTTTCGGCCCCGCAGTATCCGACGGCGCAGAGGACGCGGCCCCAGTTCGCGTCCGCGCCGAACATCGCGGCTTTCACAAGACTGGAACAGATTACTCCCTTTGCGGCTTTCTTTGCGTTTTCCTCGTCCTTCGCTCCGGTCACCGTACAGATAAGCAGACGGGAGGCTCCTTCCCCGTCCTTTGCAAGCATCCGCGCAAGCGCGGTGCACAGCTCCAGAAGCGCCCCGGCAAAGATTTCGTAATCCTCGCCTTCCGCTTTTGTGAGTTCCGGATTTCCCGCTAAACCGGAGGCCATCACGGCGCAGGTGTCGTTGGTGGAGGTATCCCCGTCGACGCTGACCATGTTGAAGCTTTTGTCCACGGCCGCGCGCAGCGCCGTATCCAGCACCGGGGCGGAGACCGCCGCGTCCGTCGTCACAAAGCAGAGCATGGTTCCCATATTCGGGTGAATCATGCCGGAGCCCTTCGCAATGCCGCCGATCCTCACGGTTTTCCCGCCGAGTGTGCATTTCACCGCGAGGTTTTTGACGACGGTGTCGGTCGTCATGATTGCTTTCGCCGCTTCGAGCGAGCCGTCCTTCGACAGCAGGGAGGCAAGCTGCGAAACGCTGTTTTCAATCGGTTCGATCGGCAGCGGCACGCCGATGACCCCGGTGGAAGCCACGATCACGTCGTCCTCCCTGATTCCGAGCGCCTTTGCCGCCGCGCGGCACATGCGCTCCGCCTTTTCCACCCCGTCCGCGTTGCAGGTGTTCGCGTTGCCGCTGTTGACGATCACCGCGCGGGCGGTACCGTCCTTTAAATGTTCTTTCGTCACCAGAATCGGCGCGCCTTTGACCAGATTCTGCGTGTAAACCGCCGCGGCGCTGCACGGCACCGCCGAACAGATCATCGCAAGGTCCGGTTTCGACGTGTTTCTCCGAATGCCGCAGTGCATTCCCCACGCGGTGAACCCCCGCGCGGCGGTCGCGCCGCCCTCCACAAACTGAATTGCCATTTTTTCAGCCTCCCGTGTTGATCCTGCCCGCGCGGGAGGATGTTTTCTCCGCCGTTTCAGGAATTAAATTCAGGAACTTTTTTTCAATCACTGTTCCTTTGGTGAATCGCTGATAAGATGCCGGGCGTACTCCTGATTCTCTTTGTTCACATAGAGATAGTACCTCTTCCGATAGGCGGGGTTTTCGCCCATGCGCGCCATCGAGTTGATCCTCCGCTCCGAGCCGAACGGGTCCATTTTGATGCGGTCCCTGATTCTGTAATCATACTCGATCCCATTCTGATCCAGGATTCGGCGCAGCCGGTTGAATTCCTCCATGGAATACCCCAGCCAGAGTTCGGTTCTCTGCCAAAACCACATGGTCAACACCCTTTCTCTGTTTTTTTCGATTCTGCCACAAAACAAGAGTGATTTTCCAATCAGAATAACGCACACAGCTGTTGTTCTTCTGGGGCAAGGTGCCCCTTAACCCTAATTTTTTCTAATTTTCTCTCTGTCCTCAGGCCGGACAGGGACGCAAAGCGTCTATCGCGCTACGCGGCCTTGAGCCTTAGAAACAGAAAGAAATAAATCTCTGTTCTCAACTTAGGAACCCTCAACTGGGGGCTATGAGAAAGTAATAGTTAGGGGACTTCAACTTCCCGTCGAGGAAGGTACCTAACCGTCCCCCCTACACCCCCGGCACCTGTCAAGGGACCCGCTCCAATTCTCAAGTGTTGTGCTTTTCATTGACGGTCCCATTCTTTCCCTGCGTGCTTAGTTAGAAAGCATACAGAGAATTGTCAGTTGCTAAAGTTAACTGTTGCAGCGCATAGAGAATCCACAGGCGTAATAGCAAGTTTTCTAAGATGAATGAGATTGGAATATCGACGGCTTGAGTCAAGGCAAGCTAATGACTTACAGTTGCCCTCTCATAAAGCAGTGGCTTTTCTCCGGAGCCCCGTCGCCAATGAGAAGCAGTGGGCTTTAGAACATCGCTTTTCCCTTTGACAGGTGCCGGGGGCGTGCCGCGCTGCACGCAGCGCGAAAGACGCTTTGCGTCCAAAAAGGCACTCAGAACGCGGGAGAAATCGCCGTCAGGCCGGTCTTTTCGTCAAGCCCGAACAGAAGATTCATATTCTGCACCGCCTGCCCCGCCGCGCCCTTGACCATGTTGTCGATCGCGGAGATCGCGATCAGCATGGAGTCGTGCGGGTCAAAATGAAGAGAAATGTCGCAGAAATTCGACAGGCGGACGTTCCTGATGTCCGCGGCTTTGCCCTCGGGCAGAAGCCGGATAAAATACTCGCCTGCATACTGCTTCTCATACGCCGCTCGCACCTCGTCCGGCGTCGCGCCGTCTTTCAGCCGCGCGTAGCAGGTCGCGAGGATTCCCCGGTTCACCGGCAGCAGATGCGGCACAAACGTGACGGTCACGTCTTTACCGGAGATCCGCCGCAGGGACTGCTCCATTTCCGGATTGTGCCGGTGGCTCGCCACCTTGTAAGCCGAACAGCTTTCGTTCAGCTCCGCAAAATGCGTGTTCTGCGTCAGGCCGCGCCCCGCGCCGGTCACGCCGGTCTTGCAGTCCGCGACGATCCCTTTGTACTCGATGAATCCGCCGGCCAGCGCCGGCGCCAGCGCAAGCGGCACCGCCGTGGTAAAGCAGCCCGGATTCGCAACGATTTTTTTTCCCCTGATTTCGTCGCGGAACAGCTCCGGCAGGCCGTAGGCCGCCTGCCCGTGCAGCTCCGGGTGGGCGAACGTGCCGTTGTACCACTTTTGATAGTCTTCCTCGTTTTTCAGGCGGAAGTCCGCGCCGAGGTCGATAAACGCTTTTCCCTGTTCAAAGCACTCCGCGGCCAGCTCCTGTGAAAGGCCGTGCGGCAGGGCGGCGAACACGACGTCGCTTTTTTCAACGGCCTCTTCCTGCGTGCCGCAGACGATATCGCAGAGCTGGTAGTACGCCGGGTAAATTTCGCTGAGGCGCTGCCCGGTAAAGCTGACGGAGCTCGCCGCCGCCAGTTCCGCCTGCGGATGCTGCGAAAGCAGCCTTGCCAGCTCCGCGCCCGCGTATCCGGTCGCTCCGACGATTCCGGCCTTAATCATCTTCTGTTCCCTCCAGCAGCTTTAAAACCCGGTTTGCCTGAAACTCCACGTTCTTCGGCGCCGGGCCGCCGAGAACCTTCCGGCCGTTAACGCAGCGCTCCAGCGAAATCGCGTCGTAAACGGATTTATCAAACAGTTCGCTCCGCTTTTTATACTCCTCAAGCGGAAGCGTTTCGAGCGTCAGGCCCCGCTCAATACATTCCGCGACCAGCTCGCCCGTAATTTTGTACGCGGTGCGAAACGGCATCCCCTTTCCGACCAGATAATCCGCGCAGTCCGTCGCGTTGATGAATCCCTTCGCCGCGGCGGCGCGCATGTTTTTCGGCAGAACCTTCATCGTGTCAATCATCGGGGTAAACGCCGTCAGGCAGAGTTTTAAGGTGTCGACCGCGTCGAAAATCGCTTCCTTGTCCTCCTGCAGATCTTTATTATAGGCAAGGGGAAGGCCCTTCATCATTGCAAACAGCGTCGTCATGTCGCCGATGGCCCGGCCGCTCTTGCCGCGCACCAGCTCCGCGATATCCGGGTTCTTTTTCTGCGGCATGATGCTCGACCCGGTCGAAAACGCGTCGTCCAGCTCGATGAATTTAAATTCCCAGGAGCACCAGAGGACGATTTCCTCCGAAAAACGGGAGAGATGCACCATTGCAATCGAGATGCAGGAAGCAAGCTCCAGGCAGAAATCCCGGTCGGAAACGCCGTCCAGACTGTTCTGCGTCGGGCCGGAGAAGCCGAGCAGGGAAGCGGTGCGCTCCCGGTCGATGGGATAGGTCGTCCCCGCCAGCGCGCAGGAACCGAGCGGGCAGAAATCCATCCGTTTCACCGCGTCCTCCAGGCGGGACGCGTCGCGCAGGAACATCTCGGCGTAAGCCATCAGGTGATGCCCGAACGTAATGGGCTGCGCTCGCTGCATATGGGTGTAGCCCGGCATCACGTCGCCGCTGTGCTCCAGCGCTTTTTTGCACAGCACCCGAATCAGCCCGTTCAGCTGGTTTTTCAGCCCCGCGCACTGCTTTTTCAGGTGGAGGCGCAAATCGACGGCAACCTGATCGTTCCGGCTGCGCGCGGTGTGCAGGCGCTTGCCCGCGTCGCCCAGGCGGGCGGTAAGCTCGCCCTCCACAAAGGTGTGGATATCCTCGGCCTGCGGGTCGATGGAAAGCGTCCCGCTCTTGAAATCCGCGAGGATTCCGGTTAGGCCCCCGCGGATTTTTTCCGCCTCGTCCTTTTGAATCACGCCGCACTCGCCCAGCATGGCCGCGTGCGCGATGCTGCCCTCAAGATCCTCCTCCGCCATCCGGCTGTCAAAAGAAATCGAGGAGTTGAAATCATTGACCTTGCTGTCCAGTTCCTTGTGGAACCGGCCCGCCCAAAGCTTCAAAAAAGCTTCCCCCTCACACAAATCAGAAATAAAAGGAAGGGTTCGGCCCCGCCGCGCGCGCCGCGCGCCGTGTTACGGGGCCGTTCCCCTTTCGGAATATCGTCCTTTTTGCTTCTCTTTTTATTTTTGGTCCTTCTGCTTCTTCATCGCCTGAACCGCGATGGGCAGGCCGAACAGGTTGATAAAGCCTTCCGCGTCCGCCTGATTGTAGACGTGGTCTTCGCTGAACGTCGCAATTTCTTCATTGTAGAGCGAATACGGCGAAACGGCGCCCGCGTCGATGATGTTGCCCTTGTAAAGCTTCAGCTTGACGTCTCCGGTTACGGTTTCCTGAGTGGAATCCACAAAAGCGGAGAGCGCCTCGCGCAGCGGGGGTGAACCATTTGCCGTCGTAAACCAGCTCGGAGAATCTCTGACCGACAATCTGTTTAAAGTGGAACGTGTCCTTGTCGAGGCAAAGCTCTTCCAGCTTGCGGTGCGCGTGGTACAGGATCGTGCCGCCCGGGGTTTCGTACACCCCGCGGGACTTCATGCCGACCAGCCGGTTTTCCAGCAGGTCGATGATGCCGATGCCGTTCTGGCCGCCGACCTTGTTCAGCTTCGCGATCAAGTCCACGCCGCAGAGCTTTTCGCCGTCCACCTTGACCGGAACGCCCTTTTCAAACGTGACGGTCACATAGGCGGGCTTGTCGGGAGCCTTTTCCGGCGAAACGCCGAGCTCCAGAATCTTGTCGTACTGCGGTTCGTTTGCCGGATCCTCCAGATCGAGGCCCTCGTGCGAGAGATGCCACAGGTTTTTATCCTTCGAATAGTTGGTTTCCCTTGTAATGTTCAGCGGAATGTCGTGCGCTTCCGCGTAGTCGATTTCCTCGTCGCGGGACTTGATGTCCCAGATTCTCCACGGAGCGATGATTTTCATCTCCGGGGCAAACGCCTTGATGGCCAGCTCAAACCGGACCTGGTCGTTGCCCTTGCCGGTGCAGCCGTGCGCGATGGCGTCCGCGCCCTCGGCCCTGGCAATCTCCACCAGCCGCTTTGCGATCAGCGGCCTCGCGAACGACGTGCCCAGCAGATACTTTTCCTCATATTCCGCGTCGGCTTTCAGCGTCGGCCAGATGTAATCCTCGACCAGCTGTTTTTTCAGGTCCGCGATATACAGCTTGGAGGCGCCGGTTTTCTTGGCTTTTTCCTCCAGGCCGGAAAGCTCCGCGCCCTGCCCGACGTCCGCCGCCACGGCGATAACCTCGCAGCCGTCAAAGTTTTCCTTCAGCCACGGAATAATAATCGAAGTATCCAGACCGCCCGAATACGCCAGCACTACCTTTTTGATTTTATGTTCCATTGCGCACAGCCACCTTTTCTCGAGTTCCGTTGTTCCGTTTTCTTTCTGAGTTTCATTATACGCCGTTTATACAGGAAATCAAGCCAATTTTGCATATTTATTCATTTTGTCGGATTGAATAAAAATACATGTAATATTCAGGATAATTTTTACATTCCCCGATTCTTGGAACTTCGGTTGCGATTCCTAAAAAAATGGGATAAAATAACAGCAGCGAATCAAAAATCCGCTCACCGAAAAAACGCCGCCCGGCCGAGCCGGGCATCTGAAAAGGAGGAACCATTATGTTTCAGGAAATTCCGATTTCGGAACTTCAGTTCAACCCGTTCACCATGATCGACAAGGAATGGATGCTGATTACCGCGGGCAGCGCGGAACAGTGCAACACCATGACCGCCAGTTGGGGGGGGCCTCGGCATTTTATGGAATAAAAACGTTTCAACCCTATACGTGCGCCCGACCCGCTACACGCTGGAGTTTTTGAACCGCGAATCCCATTATTCGCTCTGCGTGCTCGACGAATCCCGCCGCGCCGCGCTCAACTACTGCGGCAGCCACTCCGGCCGGGACGGCGACAAGATCAAGGCGGCGGGCCTGACCCCCGTCTTTACGGAAAACGCTCCCTACTTTGAAGAAGCGAAGCTCGTCCTCATCTGCCGCAAGCTTTACAGGCAGGAGCTAAAGCCGGACTGCTTTATCGACCCCGCGGTTCGGGAAAAGAACTACAAGGAAAACGATTTTCACAGCGTCTTCATCGGTGAAATCGAAAAGGTGCTGAAAAAGGCCTGACGCCGCCGATCTGACTAGGAGGGATTTTTTTGAAACGTCTCTGCGCGGCAGTTCTGTGCGCCTCGCTGATCGTTCTGTCCCCGGCGGCGGTTTCCGCCAACTCCGGGCCCTCCCATTGGGAGACCTCCCCGTCTTTTTCGGTCACGCCGCTCTCGGACTGCCCGATTACGGTGACGGAGGAGGACCTTTCCTTCGACTTTGCCGGGCAGGAACACTCCGGTTTCAGCCCCCTGGCAACGGTCACCGCACAGTACCGAATGAAAAATCCGACTGCGGAAGCGCGGAACGTGCAGATGGCGTTCCCGCTGATCGCAAGCCTTTCCGACCTGCCGCGGCTGGGGAAAATCCAGATTCAGGCGGACGGCAAAGACCTGCCGTTCCGGATTTCAGTCGGCGGGGAAAAGCCGAGGGGAGGAGTCTCCGACTACTACTTCACGGAGGAAGGGGCGCTTCAAAAGACGAACCTTCCCTCCTTTCAGGAGATTCTCCGCTCCGTGTCCGCACCTCCCGCCGCGCCGGAAGCGCTGAGCGGGCAGGGGACTCTGTACCGCTTCCGCTGCGCGGGGAATTTCCATTTGAAGGCCGACCTTCAGGCACTGGGAGAGAACGCCGCGCTGCTGACCACCGGAGTCGGCGGCTTTTCCCAAACCGGCTCCGGAATTCACCTGACCGGCTGGTCGGACGCGAAGAGCGGCGAGATGTCCGTGCTGGTATTCGGCGATGTGTCGAAGCCGGAGGTTGCGGCTTATCAAGACGGGGAGTGCAGGCAGAAAGCCGACGACGACGTGAACGTTACGGAAGAAAAACAGGACGCCGACTCTTTCCTGCGGGAAAAGCTGAAACGGACCGAGGTCTATCAGGCATACCCGACGGAGGATTTTCTCTCCGCGCTGACAAGCGCGGCGCTGCGGGCCGCCGGGAGCTCCCTGGTCGCGTTCGGCGACGGAGAGCTGTATGGCTTTCTCGATCAACAGCGCATTCTGGTTTTAACCTATGAAGTGCCGTTCCCCGCGAACGGCACGCGGCGGGTTTCCGTCCGGTACCCGATGAGCGGCGCGATGAATTCGGAGAAAACCGCCTCGCCGGTATATTCCTACGGCTACCTGCTCAGCCCGGCGAAAAGCTGGGCCGGGTTTCAAAATCTGAGCATCCGGGTCATTCCGCCGCAGAAAGCGCCGTACCTGGTAAAAAGCAGCATCCCGATGACCCGTTCACAGAATGGGTCCTACTCGGCGAAGCTCGGGTCTTTGCCGGACGGCGATCTGACGTTCTCGCTTTACCCGTCGGAAAAACTCACGCCGAAGCCGGCGTTCTCCCATATTGACTACGGATTGCTCCTGACCCTGGTCTTGGTCGGAATTCTGCTTTTGCTGTTTTTGCTGTTCCTGCATCTTTTTTCTTTCCGCAGAGCCGGCTCATAAAAAAGCTCCGGCCAGCGCTGTCTCTGTCCGGAGCTTTTCGATTCCGATCGGCAGGTCTTTTTCACTCGGTTTTCTGACTTCCGACCTGCTCTTTGAGCCATTTCGCGCCGTCCTCTTCCGCCCCTTTCGCCGTAAGGAACGCTTCCGGCAGCTTTGATTTCAATTCTTTCTCCGCCAGGCGGTTGCCGCGAAAATCCACCTGATAGGCGCCGTCCTGTTTTTCCGGGGACAGATTCGTCCAGCCCCAGCCTTTAAAATCCGGAAGCGAAGCAAGGCGGTTATCGGAAGCGTCCAAACAAAGAAGCCCTTTTCCGCTGGTTCCCTCGCCCGGGATATCCCGAAGAAAGTCTAAATCCGTCAGGGCGTTGTCCGACAAATAGAGCTGCGTGAGGAATTTCCCCGAAAGACTTTGGACGCTTGCGATCCGGTTGTGCGACAAATCGAGATAGATCACGTCGGTATGAAGCGCACCGACTTTTTCAATCCGATTGTACGAAAGGTCCAGAACCTCGAACATCGCGCCGCTCAGCGCGTCGATCCCGGCGATTTTATTATGGCTCAGATTCAGATATTTGATTCCGGTTATTTTCAGTAATCCGAGCGGCGACAAATCCGTTATTTCATTGTCCGACAGGTCCAGATGGTCGAACAGCAGACCCGCCGAGTTTAAAAGCAGCATCGGCGCGGTCAGGGAATACAGGCCGGTCACCCGGTTGCCGTTCAGATACACGCTGATTAAATCCGATTTGGCTGCGGCGCGCGCGCGTTTTACAAGCGGAGAAAGGTCGCTTACCTTGTTGTGCTCCAGGTGGATTTCAACGGCGCTCAGGTATTCCACCCCCTGAACGGACCGGATTCCCTTCCGTTCCCAGTGCGCGGCATAGGGCACGGCACGCGCCTCGCCCGCCTGCAGCTTCCCGTCCCCGTTTTCGTCCACGGGCGTCTTGCCGTCCTGCCGTTTTGTCTCCAAAACCGCCTTGTAAAACGCTTTGTCCGGAATTCCGGAGTCGTCGTTCGGAATGACCGTGTCGAGGGATTCCGACGAGGGCGCCGCCGAAGAAGCCGAAGAGGAAGCGCCCGGCGCGGAGCCGGACGCGGCGGAAGACGCCCGCGGCGGCGAAAACCGCGTCGGAATGGATATTTTGTCACAGCCCGTCGACAAAAAGATCAGAAAAGCCGCCAAAATAAGCGGAAGTCCCGCGCGATTTTCCCTCTTGATGGCAAACGCCTCCGTTCCAGATTAACAGGGGCAGCGCATCGCCGCATCCACGCTCATCCGCCCGGCCCAAAGCCGTGCCGCCCCTTTTGGCGGGCCGCCCGTGGAAGTTCTGCATCACGCTGTCCGCAGGGATTCCTCCCTGCTCCCGGCCGCCCGCATGGAAGCAGGCTTTTCCTGTACAAAAATGATGTGAGAGTGTATCATAGTCTTGCAGTTCAACACCGCACTTTTTCCGGTATATTATACCTCTGTTTCCAATCTCTTTCAAGAAGACAAAGTCTTTCGCGCTGTGCGCTGCCTTGGGGCAAGGCGTTCCTTTCGCGGCCGCAGCGCTGTGCTTCAAATTTTTATTTGGGCCGGGTGCCCCCTTTTGTGTATTGGGGGGCACTGTCCCCCAAGATCATAAAATCAAAAAGCGAGGTGATTAAAACGCATTTGAAAAAAGCAATTTTGCTGTTCTGCACGGCGGCCCTGCTCCTGTTCGGCGGCTGCTCGGCCGTTTCGGACGCCACCGGAATTTCCGCCGGCGATCTGGAAAGCTCCGCCGATCTGCTTCATTCTCAGTTTGAGAACCAGAAAATCGCGAAAATTGAGGTGCTCGCCGCCGACGACAGCCACCTGATCCGGACGATCGACGACCGGACGGTTTTGGCCGAATTTGTGAAAAAGACGGCGTCCGATCTCGCCAAGGCCGCCACGGAAACGGAAAGCAGCTCAAACTCCCCGGGGGCGGATTCCAGTCCGAATTCTGTTTTTGTCGTCTATAAAAACTCCGCCGTAAGCGGCGGCGACCCCGAAGAGATTTACCGTCTGACCACTTTCGCGGACAGCAGCGCCATTCAGGTGAAGATCTCTTCGAACGCTGTAAAAAGCCTGAAGCTTCCGGAACAGTTCTTAACCTTTTCTTTTCAGACGTCCGATTCCGTCCTCGAGTATTTAAATTCGCTTGCGGCGGATTAAATAGAAAATCATCGTTATGGGCAGGGATAAAAACACAGCCCCGGTTGGTAGTCCGGGCGCGGCGGACCGCCGTCAGTAACCCTCCTCCTAGGTTGTCCGTTCCCTGCTCCCACAGAAATTAGGAGGATTCCTATGGATAGATCCATCAAACTGACCGTTTTTTTCG
The DNA here is from genome assembly GCF_014303955.1 of Caproicibacter fermentans. Classification (NCBI taxonomy): domain Bacteria; kingdom Bacillati; phylum Bacillota; class Clostridia; order Eubacteriales; family Acutalibacteraceae; genus Caproicibacter; species Caproicibacter fermentans. The sequence continues at coordinate 2,253,053 of NZ_CP060286.1, forward strand.
ACGACCCGTTCTGGGCGGCGGTTTACGAACGCACCGCGGACGGAAAACTGCAGGCTGCCCGGGTCGTGTTCGGCGCCGAGCCGAAGGACAGCGACGTGTACGATTTCTTTTTGAAAAACTGGAACCGCCTGCGCTTCAGTCCCCGCGTTACAGCCGGCAGACAGGAAAAAACGAAAGTCAATCCCAAACGGATGCAGCGGCAGATTCAGCGGCAGGTCGCGGATTCCGGCGCCGGCACAAAGGCACAGCAGGCTTTCAAGCTTTTGCAGGAACAGGGCAAACAGAAACGAAAAGAAAAAACCAGGGCAATAAAAGAGGCCGAAGAGCAGCGGAAGTTCGAGCTGCGGCAGCAAAAGCGAAAAGAAAAGCACAGGGGAAGATAACGCGGGCCGCCGGGAAAAAATCCGGCGGCCTGACTTTTTTGTCAAGATTACAAGGTTCGGGCGGTGTTACGGGTGAAAGGAGGTCGAGGGGATGGGGTTTACAATGGAACCGGAAGCGGCGCTGGAGCAGTATGGAACCATGGTGTACCGGCTCGCGCTTGCCAGAACAAGAAACCCTGCCGATGCCGAAGACGTCTTTCAGGAGGTCTTCCTGCGCCTGGTCCGCTTCGCGCCGCGCTGCCGGGACGAGGAACATCTGAAAGCGTGGCTGCTTCACGCAACCGTCAACTGCACCCGCAGCCTGTGGAAAAAGATCCTCCGGCGCCGGGAGGAGCCTTTTCCTCCGGACGGAGAGCTTCCGGACCGGGAGAAGGACGAATCCTCCGACGTTTATCGCTGCGTCATGCGGCTGCCGGTCCAATCCCGCACCGTGATTCATTTGTTTTATTACGAGGATCTGCCGATTGATGGGATCGCCCGCGCGTTAAAAATCAGCTATTCGGCAGCGGCGAAACGGCTGAGCCGGGCCCGGGAGCTTTTGAAGCGCGATCTTGAGAAAGGAGAAGAATATGAGGAGTTTTCGGAGCGAATACAAAAGGGAAGCCGATCTCCGGCCCATTCCAAATGACCTGTTCGACCGCACAAGAAAGGCGATGCGGAAAACGCCGCGCCGCGGAAAAACCCGCTGGGGCATTCTGATTCCGGTCTGCGCCCTGCTTGCGCTCGGTTCCGTCACCGTAGTCGGCTACGGCATTGGGCAGTTCGCGCCGTTTTCGGGGCCGATTTACCAGAAGACGCTCGATTCTTCCGTCCCCGCGCCGGTGAACGCCGCCGTGGGCAAAACGGTTCAAAAATCCGCGCAGGGAAGCGGGCTTTCGGTCACCGTAAACCGGACGGCGTGCGACAACCGGAGAATATATATCGACTTCACGGTAAAGAGCACGGATTCCGCGCCGCTTCAGGTATCCACCGCGTACCGCAGGTCGCAGCTCCCGCGCAGCGGCTTTGCGGAGGCGACTCTCGCCGTGGGCTCAAAAAGCGTTAATTGCCACGCTTTTCGCACGGACGACGCCTCCGTCGAGGATACCGCGCAGTTTGAAGCGATTGCACAGGGGGATTTTTCAGGGCAGAACGGCAAACAGGTGACGCTGTCGCTCAAGGATTTCACCGACGAGGTGGATTCCTGCGAGGACGCCGGGTTCCTCTGTCAAAACCTTGGGGAGCTGTACCGGAAGATGAACCCGGAGCGGCCGGAAAACTTTCTGAAAACGGGGCTGTTCGACGTTTATGCGGACAAATCATTGACCGCTCCCAGCTGGACCATTCCGGCGGGAAAGCAGCGCGTCCGGTTTTCCGACCAATACCCCGGCTCCTACGTTGACAACATCGGGTTCCACAAAACCGGGGAATACGGCTGTCAGCAGGACCTGCTCTATCTCAGCATCACGCCCGGCAGCGACTCGGAGGCGTCCGCGCTGAAGCAGCTTTGCTTCCAGAACACGGAAACGGGAAACCCGGTCGATTTCTTTGACGAGATCATCACCGGAAACGGCGTGGAACACGTGGGCTTCGACAGTGAAAAAGCATACAAAAAGGCGGTGAAAGAGGATACCGACCGAAAACTTGCCCTGAATAACGGAAGGATCGTTCTCGCGCTGGACCTGAGGATGGACGACAACCGCCTGGCCGATGACTGCACGGCGGACGATCTGGACCATTACCGGATTGCCCGGAATTTCAAATCGGAAACGCTGGTCCGTTTTCCCGGCGAATGGGACATTCCGTTCACGCTCTCGTTTGCCGACACGTCGCGGACCTTCCATCCGGCTAAAAGCTATACGACTCCGGACGGGCTGCATGTCACGTTTCAGAGCATCACGGTTTCCGACCTGTCGATCTCCTTTTCGGGAACCTGCGCGGAGGGCGGAAGAAAAGCGCTCTCTCCAAACACGGAAATCAAGCTCTTTCTGAAAGACGGTTCCGTCGTGACGGAGGACAAAAATAAAATCGGCGGAAGCGGGGGGCCCGGCGGGGATTTTGAGTTTTCCGGCAGCTTCGGAACCCTGGTCGACGCGGAACAGATCGAATCGATCGAACTGTTTGGAGTCCGCGTGCCGCTTGAATCATAACGTCATAACGCCGCCCGAAACGCGCGAAGCCGGCTCCCGGAAAAATTCCGAAAGCCGGCTTTTCTGCGCGCCGCCGATTTTACTCAATTTCGAATTTGTCCACCAGCGCTTTGAGCTGCTGCGCCTGGCCGCTCAGCTCCTCGCTGGAAGCCGCCGCCTCTTCCGCGGTGGCGGAAGTCGTCTGCACCGTTGCGGAAATCTGGTCCAGCCCCTGGCGGATCTGGAGGATGGAACCGGCCTGCCCGGCCGTGGTTTTCGCGATTCCCTCCATCAGCTGCGACGTGCGGTGGACGCTGTCCGCCGCTCTGGAGAACGATTCCTTCGTTTCCTCCGCGACGGAGGTTCCGTTTTCCACGCTTTGCAGGGAAGCTTCGATCAGCACCGCGGTATCCTTCGCGGCCTGCGAACTTTTCGCCGCCAGATTGCGGACCTCGTCCGCGACCACGGAGAAACCCTTTCCGGCCTCGCCCGCGCGCGCCGCCTCCACCGCGGCGTTCAGAGCGAGGATATTCGTCTGGAACGCGATATCGTCAATCGTTTTCAGAATTTGGCTGATCCGGCCGGAGGATTCGCGGATCTCCTCCATCGCCCCGGAAAGCCGCGCCATCCGTTCGTTTCCGGACCGCATCTGCTCCGCGGCGTCGGTGGAAAGTCCGTTCGCCTCTTTGGCGTGTTCGGCGTTGCTCTCGACATTCCGTGAAATTTCCATCACGGAAGCGGAAAGCTCTTCCACGGAAGCCGCCTGCTCCGTGGCGCCCTGCGAAAGCGCCTGAGAGCCGCTCGCCATCTGCGCCGAGCCCGCCGCGACCTCGTCGGCGGCGTGCGTGATGCCCGCGAAGGTATCCGACAGCGTGGCGCGGATATGGAGCAGCGAAGTCTTGATTCTGGCAAATTCGCCCTCGTAATCGCATTTCAGGTCATAGACGAGATTCCCCTCGGCGATCCGGTCCAGCACGGAGGAAATTTCATCGATATACCGGATATACTCCTTGAGCCTTCCCACAATATTGGAAACAGCGGCGCCGACCTGTCCGATTTCGTCGGACGAGCGGACGTCCACGGCCACTTCGAGGTCGCCGTCCGCGATTTTCTGCGCGGAACCCCTCAGCTTTTTCAGCGGCCTGACGATCGAAAGCGAGATGAGAACCAGCAGAATGCACAGCAGAATCAGTGAAATTCCGTAGACAAGCGCCATCGTTCCCTGCACGGAGGAGACCGAGCTGCTGTACTCGTCTTCCGGCAGCCCGGTCGTCACCGCCCATCCGGTTTTTCCCACCGCCGAAACGTACCCGTAATTCGTGTGCCCAAGGGCCCGGTACGTGATGATTTTCGCGGTCCTGTTTGAAATTGCGGAAACCAGATTGCCCGGAAGACCCGCATCCGACATGCTCTTATCGTTCCAGCTTTTGTCCGGCGAGCTGACGACGGTGCCGTCTTTGGAGGTAAGGATCAAAAAGCCGTTCGTTCCCAGCTTGTAGCCGTCCACGATCTTCCCGAGCGTGTCAAGGGTGACGTCTACCCCTACGGCGCCGATGATGGCGCTTCCGTCTTCCCCATAGACCGGGCATACGACGCTGACGATCTGCCGGTTCGTCGCCGCGTCCTGATAAGGTTCCGTCAGCACTTCTCCGTTTTTCCCGACCATTTCCTTGTACCAGGGCCGCTCCGTAATCGTAAAGCCGGAGGTCATCACCTGCCCGGTGGACTGTATCAGCTGGCTCGTGTCCACATCGGCCGCCCACACCGCCAGAACGTTATCCGGGTCCATCTTCTGAACGTTTTGCAGCGTCTGCAAGACGGACATGTACTCGCCGCTCTGCATGACGGAGGAGCCTTTTCCCGCATCCCGGAACAGCTTCTGAACCTGCGTGTTCGCCGCAAGGCTTTCCGCGGATTTCAGGTAACCGGTGAAATATTCGCTGATCTGGCCTGAAACCGATTCAGACTGCGCCTTGAGCTGAGTTCCGATGATCTGTGAAACGGACTGCCGCACATTGTTCAGTACGAGCGCGGCGGCAACGCAGAAAAAGCAGAGGACGGGGATTCCGATCCATAGAAGCAGTTTGGCCGTCAGGCTGCGGCCGACCAAATCAATTCCGATTCTATGCCCCGGTTTTTGCCTCGGCTTCAATTTTTTGCCCCGGTTATGGTTCAATTTCAGTTTCATTTCCGCGACCAAACTCCTTTGAAAATTGTAATTTTTGTCGGGACGGCAGCAAATACGTATTATTTCAATTTATCGGCCGGTACTCAAAAAAATTGACCGAGACCCTCTCCCAAATTCTCCGCCTCATGGGCTCAAAGCCGGAAAAAGCAACCTCGCCGGCCCGTTTTAATTTCCCATGCGAATTATACTTTGGGCACATGAAACGAAATCAAATCCACTTCATTCGCCGTTTGGTGTAGTATGACATATTTGGGAAGCATAAAAAAAACTCCGCGAATCATTCGCGGAGCCAGCCTGTTTAAAAACAAACAAGCCGTTAAAAATCGCACGGGACAAGACGGCAAACCTGCCAATAAGGGACTCTCTGCTCTGTCTGTACGTGACCGGACTTTGCGGGTGCAGCCGACGCCGCAGGTAAAATTGCATTGCGGTTTTATCGGCGCCCTGACGGAGATTTCCTCTTATTCAATAATATATTTGCTCAGCGCCCCGGAAAGGTCCGGGGGAATATTCGCCGTCAGCATAAAACCGTTTTCGGTATATTCCTCGCTTTCCACGCTTCCATTTTTGCGAATCTCCGCCTCAAGGCCGGATTCCGTAAACGGAAGAAGCAGCCGGACCCGCATGGACGGCGCCTCCAGATTGTCTTCAATCGTCTGCAAAAGCTGATTCAGCCCCTCCCCGGTTTTGGCGCTGATCCGCACGGCGTGGCCGATCATCGGGATCTCGCCGAGATCCGGGATCAGATCGCATTTGTTCAGGACGGGAATCACGGGCCTGTCCCCGCAGCCGAGCTCAGAAAGGAGGCTTTTCGCCACGTCCAGATGCGCCGGTGCCTCCGGGCTGGAAGCGTCGCACACGTTCAGAATGATGTCCGCCTCCGCGGCCTGCTCCAGCGTGGAGCGGAACGCCCGCACCAGGTGATGGGGCAGCCTGCGCACCAGCCCGACGGTATCGATCAGCAGCACCGTCTCACCGCCCGGCAGCCGCAGCGCGCGGGCCGTCGGGTCCAGCGTGCAGAACAGCATGTCCTCCGCCGGCACGCCCGCGCCGGTCAGCGCGTTCATCAAAGTCGATTTTCCCGCGTTCGTGTAGCCGACCATCGCCACGGTGACAAAGCCGTCTTTTTTTCTCCGCCGGCTGATCTGCCTGCGGTGCATCTCCACGTCGTGAATCTGTGCGGTGAGCGAATCGATCCGGCGCCGGATGTGCCGCCGGTCGGTTTCCAGCTTGCTTTCGCCCGGCCCCCGCGTGCCGATTCCGCCGCCGAGCCGGGAAAGCTCGCTTCCGCGCCCGCCCAGGCGGGGCAGCAGATATTTCAGCTGGGCAAGCTCCACCTGCAGCTTGCCCTCCCTGCTTTGCGCTCTTGAGGCGAAAATATCCAGAATCAGCATTGTTCTGTCGACGGCGCGAACCCCGCTTTCCCGTTCGATGTTCCGAATCTGGGTCGGGGTCAGCTCACAGTCAAAGATCAAAAGGTTCAATTCATATTTTTGAACAAACTCGGCAATCTGCCGCATCATTCCGCTTCCCACGCAGGTCGCGGCGTCCTGCGAAGGCCGTTTCTGCGTCATCGCGCCGAACGGCTGCGCGCCCGCGCTGCGGGTCAGCTCGTACAGCTCGGCCAAAGACGCCTGCGCGTCATAACCCCCCGTGTCCACTTCCACCAGCAGGGCGCGTTCCAGCTTCTCTTTATTTTCGTGCATTTTCGATTTCCCGCTCCTTTTCTGCGGTTTTCCGCGTCCGTTTCCCCCTGTTTTCTCTCCGTTGTTCTATCAAAATACATCAGATTCCGGGAAAATGCAATCATATTCTGTCGAAACGGGCGCATTCCCCTATGACACGGTTATTGTATCACGAAACGCCTGTGAAATCCGATTCCGCCGTCAAATGAGCGGGGCAAAATATTTCCAGTATCCTTTGGGCTTCCGTTTGCCCGCAGGGAGGCTGCGAAAGAAAATGCGCGATAATTTTCGAATTTGCCGCGTCCTCCTCCAGGCTGACCGAAAGCCCAAATGCGGAAAGAGCCGATTCCAGCCCCTCTTTGGTGCAGGCGCCCGGCCTCACCGCGCCCAGCTTCAGCAAAGCCGCCCGCCGGTCGGAAACCCCGCCGGAGGACGGCAGCCCGCAGGCCCGCTCCTTTTCCAGGAGCCCGTAGTCGGACGCCGTCGCAACGTAGCTTTCGGCCTGCAGGGCGGAAAGCCCGTTTCGCAGCGCGTTGAGCCCTTCGGCATAGGCGGCCAGCTCATAATCCACCGTCGTCGTGCCGTCCAGCCGGTACAGGCCGGTCGAGCTCAGCTGATTTTTCATCGATTCCAGGGTATCCACGCTCATCCCTCCTAAGCCACGGTAACGGTCACGGCGCCGCACACGGCAAGCTGGTTGGCTGCAACCGGCGACGACGCCGTGCTGAGGGAACAGTCGCCGATCATCCCGGTGCCGAACAGCGCGGCGACGAGTGCTGCGGGGACCACCTGCTCCGAAACGCCGAGGCCGTAAAAATAATTTTGAACCGCCGTTTTGCAGGCTGCGATCACATCGGCGGAAGCAAGTCCCGTCTTCGCGGTCACTTTTGCCGTCACGTTGTAAGCAACGGTCTGCGCCGGGGCGACGGTCACCTTGGTGCAGATTTCCCGTTCCGCGTTGAGTCCTTCCGATACCCGGCTGACCACGCCGTCGGAGGGGGCGCATCCCCTGCCGCCCAGATACAGCGCCACCGTACCGGCTCCGTTCGCCCTTGGAATCACGCTGGCCGAGTCGACCCCGTCGCAGGCGAGCGCGTAATCCCGGTAATACGCCGCGTTTCCTCCGTTCCCGGCGGCGGCGCTGCTTTGCAGCAGCCGGGAGCGCAGCGCGTCGTCCGTTTCCCTGTCCTCGCCGCCTGAAAAAGCGGCGGCGTTGGTTACGGCCTGAATGGCGGTGGGCGGCGTGACCAGAACGGAGACCGTTCCGGCCTCCGTGTTGCCCGCGCAGCCGCTTTCCTGCGCCGCAGCGGGAACGTCCACGCTGAGCGTTCCCGCTTTCAGCACGGCGGCCTGTGTCGTGACATACCGCACGGGATTGGCGCCCGCGGTGGAACAGACGATTCCGGAGTCAATCGGCAGGTCGAACCAGATGGTCGAATCACGGGAAAAGGTCAGCGTGCCGTGGGCGGCGACGGGCTCCTTCCGCACGATTCCCCGCTCCTGCGCCCGGTAATCCAGCTCCCGTCCGCTCGCGGTCTGCGCGAAGGTCTGCCGCCTGAGCCAGTCGGCCGCCGTTTCCACCGAATAAATTTCCCCCGCCAGCAGTTTCATGCGAATTCCGAGATCCGAAGCGTCGTCCGGCGAATACCCGGCGAGGTCGGTAAATTTCTTTTTCATTCTGGCCAGAATGTCTTCATAGCTTTCCGTCAGAGCTTCACCTCCACTTCACGGCTTTCGCCGCCGTAATTCAGCGTGACCGTTACAGTCGGCGGGTCGGCCTGTGAGACCGCCGCGCCGGTCACCGTCAGCTGCGGCATTCCCCGCAGCGCCTCCTGCGCCATGGAAAAGGCCTTTTCGTCCGGGAACGGCGTTCCCGATTTCAGCGTGTGCAGGCGGCTGCCGAGCGACGGGTCACAGGAAAAAGAGCCGAGCGGCACGGTCAGCCGGATCGTTGCCCGCTGAAACAGCTCCTCCTTGCCGGAAACCGATTCCGGCCTTCCGTTTTCGCCGGTGAGAAAATCCCCGCCGGATAGTTCAAGATCCATTTGCCGCCTCCCTTGAAAAGACCTTCCCGTTGATGACGATGTCTCCGTTGTTTTTCAGGTAAAGTTCCGCCCCGCCGGAGGAATACAGCAGCAGCTCCCCCGGTTTGAGCCCCCGGTCGGCGGCCAGCGTCCCGACGCAGGCGTCCCCCGCGCTGGTCGAGACAATCACGGCCTGCGCCGCGTTCGGCGGCTGATAGGCGATTCCCCACGGCCCCGCGAACGGCAGGTTCCGGTATTCGCCCGCGCCCTGCGCCGCGGCGCCGCCGGTCGTTTTCGCAAGCTCCGCGGCGGGCCTTTCCGCCTGGGACGCGATGATTTTCTGAGAAATCCACACGATTTATTTCCTCCTCAGCGTGATAACGGTATGTTCCCCCTGTGCTTCGAGCACATAGCGCGCGGACCGAACGCAGAGGGAGCCTCCGGTTTCAGTTCCGGCGATCCGCGCCGGAGACAGCAGCGGGGCCGCGATGTTTCCCGGGCAGTCCAGCACCGCCTCGAACGCGCTTTGCTCCGCCTTTTTGAGCACCGCGGAAGCGTCCGCCCCGCCGCTCAGGAAACGCCTGCGCCTGACTCCGAGCGTTTCCGCCCCGCTGTCGGCCGCCGCCAAAAAATAGGCTCCGCCGTCCGGGTCCAGCGCGTAAACTTCGGAATACAGCTCGCAGTTCCGGTTCCTCAGCAGCCCGGAGGTAAAGCGAACGCCGCCCTTCCCGAATACGATTTCCCGCCCGGGCGCCGCGCCCGACGCGTCGAACACGCCGTTCACGACGCGCGGCTCGGTCTTTAAAAAACGGGTGCAAAAGGACGCGGCGGCGGCCCATTCGCTCATTCCCTTGGAAACGGACAAGGTTCCGGAGAAAACTTTATCTTCTCCCAGGTACCGCGCAAATCCGTATGGGCGCACATGCCGGTCGAAAACGGTCCCGAGCGACGGGTTGACATAATTCTGCGGCATTGCTTCGTTGTCCAGCAGCAGCGCCGCGCGGCTGCGGGCGGAAAGGGTGAGCGTTCCTCCGCTCAGTCCCTGCTCCTGCTCGTCCACGATTCCGTCAAAAAGCGCCGAACCGTCCCCGTTTTGAATCGTGAGGCCGGTCAGCGGCCCGCAGCTTTTCGGCATCGGGAACACTCCCTCGAACCCGTCCGCCGGGGCGTCCGCGCCGCGGTCCAGCCGGATCCTCACCGGCGCCGGCAGCCTGAACCCGCCCTCCGGCCCGGTTCCGAAACAGATCACGGCACCGTCACCTCCGTTCCAACTCCGGGGTCGTCCGGCCACTGGATGTGGGGGTTCGCGTCCCTCAGAACGTCCACGCCGACCCCGTACGCCGCCGCCACGGAAAACAGCGTGTCGCCCGCCTTGCAGACATACACCTGCGGGTCGCTGACGACCGATTCGTCCTCCGGTGCGGAGCCGTCCTCCAGAAATTCGAATTCGTACCCGATGTAATCCGGACGGGGATCGCCCTTCCGGGTCAAAGAGGAAAACACCGCCGAAAACGGCGCCATGTCCGGCAGAATCAGCTGGCCCGCTCCCTCTTCGGAAAAAACGGCGGCGAGCTTTCCGAATTCCTCCGCGCACCCGGAGCCGGAAAACGCGCCGGCGCCCCGCACCGTGCGGCTCGCGCCGCCGAGGTCCTGCAAGGCGTTCCCGACGTATGGAACCGGGTAGCTGCCCACCTTTTTTTCTCGCGAAACCGTCACGGTTTCCGGATTGCGCTGCCAGATATAGTCTTTATAGCTCATCGGTTTCAGACGCATCCGATTCCCCCTCAAGGTTCAGATTTCGCGGGTACCTGCGGCAGTCGCGCTCGATCGCCCTCGAAATTTCTTCCGCCGTGTCTTCCGTCATGCCGACTCCTCCTCCGTTTTTCCCGCCGCCAGCACCAGCAGGGAACGCCGCGGCTCCAGCGACTTCCCTCCCGTTTTTGTTTCGTTTTGCACCCGGCACCCGGAGTACGCCGTTTTTCGTGTTTTTCCCCGGATTTCGACCGAAAATTCCCCCAGGCCGGAACAAATTTCCCCGGCTTCCGCCGTAACGCCGAACAGGCTCAGTTCATAACGGGTTTCCCCCTCGGCGATCTGTGCCGGAGTCCCTTCCCCCCAGGAGCGGACTTCGCACCCGTCGCGAAGGGTGCGCGTTTCGTAGCCCTTCGCGCGGGCCAGAACGGTTCCGTCGGCCGCAAGCAGCACGATTTCCGAATCCGCCGCGCCGGGAAGTTCCCGCAAAACGGCCCAGTCATATAAAGCCTCGGTCCCAAGCATTGCCGTGCCGGCCCGGCGGACGCTGTAACTTGCTCCGTCCGCTTCCAGCGCGTCCCCTTCGGAAAGGCCGCATCCCGCGGGCCCGGTGAACCGGTAAGAGAGGCCGGAATCCCTGCCGGTCAGGCCGCGGTCCGCCCCGGACTGAATTTCCAGAGGGCGGATCACCGCCCGGACCTGCGTTCCGTTCAGCGTCGCCGGGGACCCGTATTTTAGAAGCATGGCTTCCACGGCCGCGCGGCGGGTCACGGGCGGATTCTCCCGAACAGAAAGCATCCCCCGTCCGTAAGGAACGGAGCGGCGGCGGCCGCCGCCCCGTTCCACAGCGCCTTTGCGGACGACGGATTCCCGGCCTGCTCCGTAATTTTAACGTCCCCGGCGGCAAACGACCCCGCTCCGACTCCCGCGCGGGCCAGCGTGTACCGATAAAACGCCAGCGCCGCCGCCGCGGCGGTCAGCGCCGGCCGGCCGTCCTCTCCGCAGGAATCGCGCTGCACCCTTCCGATTTCCCCGGCCGCGTCGCCGCAGAGCGTCCGGTATGTTTCAACGTCCTCCCGCCCGGAAAGCGCCGCGAACCGCGAGAGCACGTCATCGGTCCTGATTTCAATCACCGGTTACGCCCCGTAGGTCAGGACCCTGACCGCGCCGTCGAACAGGCGCGCAAAGCCCGCCGTCACGCTGACTGCCGTGCGCTCCAGCTGGCGGTCGATCAGCCGGTCGGAATCGGTCGTGACGCCGCCCGCCTGCACCATCTCAAGCGCGCAGGTTTTGTCCAGCCCGATGATTTTTCCGGCTTCCATCTGCGGCGCGTGCAGCAGCTTCGCGCCCAGCGGGCTGATGAGCTTTCCGGTGCCCTGAAAATTCAGCCCGGCGGTCGCGTCCTTGAATTCCGCAATCGAAAGCAGGTCCTTCATCGCCGCCGTTGACGCAAGCATCGTGTTCAGCGTGTAAGGGGAAAGCCCGCTCCACAGGTTGATGAGGTCCCCGTAAACCGGAGTCGTCCCCGCGGCGGCCACCGTTTCGGCGGGCTCGTCCCCGCCGTCGCCGCTGAGCAGAACCGCGATCGCGTCGCTCAGCTGGCTGCGCGCGATGGCCGACCCGATCTGCCGGAGCGTCACGGTGAACAGGTCCAGCCTCTGGAACCGCAGCGCCTCATAGCTTGCCGCCAGCATCCTGCCGCGCTTGTTCAGCTTCACCAGCTTGTCCTTGACGGTCACGCCGGTCTGCGGCAGCTGCGCCCCTTCCGCCACCGGCTTCAACGACCGGTCGTCCTCGCCGGGGTCGGACGTAATCGTGCGGTAGTCCAACGACTCGATCTGCGTCGTCGCCGCCACAAGGTCGGGCAGCAGGTTCGCCTGCTCCATGCCCTGCCTCACCGCGCGGGAGACGTACTCCGGGAACAGCGCGGCGGAATCGCCGGTCTGAAAGAATTTTTCGATTTTATCGGAAGAGGGGCCGCCGACCCGGATGTCAAAACGCTTGAGCTGGCGCTGGTACGCGTCCAGCCCCTCCAGCGGGGTTCCCGCGTATCCGTCGGAGGGATCCAGTCCCTCCAGCACCTGGGCAAAGGATTTTCCGGGCACGCCGTACATGCCCTTTTCCAAACGGACGGATTCGTATTTCATGGATGCGTCCTCCTTTAAAGAATCACGCCGCAAAGCTTCGCGGCCTCGTCCACATCGGCGACCAGCAGGCTTCTGCCGCCTGTTTCCGCCGTCCTGATCTTTCCGTTTGCCGCCGCGCACAGGGTCTGGTACCCGACCGACGGCGCCGTCCCGTCATAGGGCAGGCGCACATAGCCGCCGAGCCGAACCGCCGCGAAGCCGCAGCGCTCGTTTTCCGCCAAGCCGCAGAATACCTCGCCGTCCGCGCAGGGCCCGACGGTTCCGTTTGCCGTCAGCTTGACCGGCGCGCCCGCCGCAACGCCCTGTTCCGCTTCAAATGTCACCATGGATTCCCGGAATCCGTTTAACGATACGTTCATAAAAATACTCCTCCTTTATATTTTAAAAGCCGAATCGTCCGCCAAAGTCTCTCTGCCCGCGCCGGAAAGCTGCGGCGTGAGCGGCACCAGGCGCTCCGCGTCCCTGCGGAATGCCGCCGCAAAGCATTTCAGGTCGTCCAGGTTCATTCCGTCCGACGCCCTGCGCAGCGCCTCCGCCGGAATGCCCGGCTTTGAAAGCGCCGCGCACCGCACGAATTCCTTCGTCAGCTCCGCGCGGTAGGCGCGCCCGCAGGCGGCTTCCCGCTCCAGCGCCGAAATTTTCTCTGAAAGCCGCGCGGCTTCCCGCTGTGTGAGCGTTACGGTTTCACCGGAACGCAGGGTCTTCAGAATGTTTTCCGTCCGCTCCGCTCCGGAGTAGCTTTTCACGACGCCCGCCTCCCGCTGGGCGGGCACGGCGACAAACGACCATTCGTAGGCGTCTGTCGGTTCGTCCAGCACCGCGCAGCAGACGGCGCCCCCGTAGGATTGCCCGCGCTCGTGGCCGCAGGCTCCGTTTTTCAGGTCAGTGCCGCAGACGCTGCAGGTCACGCTCCGCACGGCGCACCCGACGCTGACCTCCTTTTTAATGCCGCTTTCCAGTTCCGCCATCAGGCCGTCGTTTTTTTCCGTGCGCGGCAGGTACGCGCTCGCTTTCAGCCGCGTGTAGGCCTCGCCCGCCGTCGTGACGCGCTCCGGGTCTCTTTCGACGCGGCAGTCGAAAATCCGCGCCGCCTGATCCTGCGCCCTGCCGCTGTGGTTGAAGATTCCCGTTTTGCCGACAAACAGCTCCGCAAGCTTTTCGAGCGCCGGGACCGTGAACCGTTCGCCGTCCCGGTCAATTTCGTTGTCGCACAGCACGACCGGGAACACATAAAGCTCCTCCGCCGAAAAGGCCCTCCGCGTAAAGCGGTTGATCTTTTTAAGCGCCTCCGCATCCGGAATCGAGCCGATTTCCGGCGCGTTCGCCGCGCCGTCCTGCGCATACGATTTTGTAAGAATAGCAATTCCTCCTTTATTCCTGTTTCATCTGTCCCTGATTCATCCTGATCGTCGCTTGATTTGCAAAGCGCCGCGTCGCCCGTCAAAATGCCGTCCCGCTCATTTGCCTGTTCAAAAGAAGCTCCAAGGGACGAGCCTGCTTCTCTCATTTTCAATTCCCTTAAGTCGTGTCCGGCGCAGCCGCGGAAGAACCGGATGGTTCGGGCCGTCCCGACCGGACGGTCCGCTCGAGCTGTTCCGCCCTCGCGTTCTGATACCGCGCGGCGGCAAGCTCGGTGGCGTCCTGAAGCGTGATGTCGTCCCAGTCGACGGAAACGTCCTGCGTATCCCCGTTCAGCCGCAGCCACAATCCGCAGATTTTCAGGATGACGGGATTCAGCATTCTGCGGTACGCTTCCAGCTCGCTGGTCAGAATATCCGCCTGCTGGCTGGACATTCTTTCGGTCGAAGTCCACGTCAGGCCGAGCAGGAACGGCGGGATGCCAAGCTTTGCGACGATCTGCTCCAGAATCTGCCGGACCGGAACCTCGCTGTCGGGAATCCGAACGTCCGAACCGATCGCCCTGATGCTCACGTTGCCGACCGCGATAAAATCGCTCACGCTGTCCCCGCGCATCGCGCGGCCCCATTCCGAGGCGATCTGCTCCGCGCGTTCCCTTGAAAACGCGCGGTCCGCCGCGTCGGGATCCGGCTGATAGGTCACCGCGAAGCGCACCGCGCCGAGGCGCTGCCAGTTCACCCCGACGGTGTGAAAAATCTGAACCAGAATGCGGCTGACAAACGGCAGCCCGCGCAGGATCGAAACGCCCTGCGCGCTGCCCGGCGGCGGATTCAGCGCGGAGCAGAACACCAGTTCCGGGTACCGCACCGGCACGCTGCCGCCGCTTTCCCTCCGGCATACCTCAACGGAGAGCGGCGACTTCGCGCGCAGCTCCACATCGTCCAGCGAAGCGTTGTAAAGCGCGCGAAGTTGGCCCCCCTGAACCACCATTTCCCCGACCGCGTTGCCGTAGGTAAGCAGCTGATCCAGGTACGAAGACAAAAAGCTTTCGATTCCCCTCCGGTCCGCCCCCACCTGTACGGTCTGCAAAAAGCGGTTCAGCTCCCGTTCCGAATCCCGGTTCGGGCAGGAAACCGTAAAGCCGCCGACCAAACGCAGAATCTTGCAGATTGCCGCGTCGATCAGCGGCACGGCTTCCCGCATCGCGTCGTAAAGACGGCGCTCCCCGGCGCACAGCGGCACATAGGAGTCCAGCTCCGAAAAATTCGAGCTCCGCTCCGCCGTCTGGACCGCCCGCACCGCGGCGCCCGGCTGTTTCCGTTTAAAAAGCATGTTTTCCCCCTCTCCCCTCGGCGCCGCGACGGCGAAGCAGCCGCCGTCCGCGCCGGGCAATGATGTGACAAAATAGCGGATCTCGTCCATCGCGTGGTCGTTTTCCTTGAGCGGAACGTCGCCCCTCTTTTTTTCGTCCCATCGGTACAGCCCGAATTCCCGGACCGCGTCCCCGCAGCAGCGGCAGACCTTCACCTTTCCCTGCTTGAGCGCGGCCCCGGTCTTCCGGATTCCGTCCAGGACGGCGTTGTCCGCTTTCCTGGCGCGGTATCTGCCGTGCCGGCGGATCACCTCCAGAAAACTCGCGGCGGAGGGGTCGACCACAACGCGGTCGATGCTCCGCTCTCCGCAAAGGCGCTCCAACGCGGCGTAATGCTCCTCGTCCGTCCGCTGCTCCCCGGTTTTCCGGGAATCGTAATAGGACTCCCGGATGCGGTACCAGATTCCGTCGCGCAGACCCCACAGCCCCATCGAGCAGGGATTGACCGTTCCGTAATCGCACGAAACGGCATAGCGCGAAAATCCGCCCTCCGGCACGTCGCAGAACAGCTCCCCCGTCATAAACGGGTATACCAGGCCCTGCGCCGCGACCCATTTCCCCAGCACGAACCGTTCGTAGAAGGTGCCGGAGTAAAGCGAGCGGTACCGCGCCAGGATTTGCGGGGAAAGCGACGGGTTGTCCTCCATTGCAAAATGCAGGCGCAGCGCGTTTTTCTGCTCCGCCCGTTCAATCCACTCGCGGTAAAACCAGTGGCCGGGGCCCTCCGGATTGCAGGAAAACCAGAATTTGGAGCCCTCCACCGAGCAGCGCGCCAGCGCCTGCTCCACAAAGGAACGCGGCATCAGCGCGACTTCGTCGAAAAACACGCCCGCGAGCGTCATGCCCTGAATCAGCGCCGCGGAGCCCTCGTCTTTCCCGCCGAACAGGTAAAAGCAGTTCCGGCTTTTGCCGTAAGAAATCTCGATCCGGTTCTCCCCGGCGCGGTAAACGCACGAAAATCCGGATTCGGTCAGCGCCGGAAGCAGGGTCGTCACCAGATTCCGCCGCAGCGAACGGATCGTCTTGCCGCACAGCGCGAACGACCTTTTGTCAAACCGGGCGAGCGCCCACATGACAAACGAAAGCCCAAGGCACAGGGTTTTTCCGCTTCTCACCGCGCCGTCGCAGACAACCGCGTCCCGCGCCGCGTGCGGAGACCCCGGGCACCACCAGCTCAGCGCCTGCCTCTGCCTCCGGGAAAAGGCGCTAAGCTCCATTCCCTTTTTCCTCCCACGCCTCCTTCGCGCACTGCTGCAGCGCGCGGTAAAGCGGCGAATCGCCGGCGCCCTGCTCGTTCAGGCTGCGCAGGCAGTCCAGCGCGCGAAGGCGGTCGTAAAACTTGATTTCCAGCGCGCCGTCCTTCAGCCTTCGGATTTCCGCGATATTGCCGAAATCCATTTTTTCCAGCTCCGCGGGCTCCGGCTCATCCCCGAACAGCAGGCGCACCGCATCGTTTACGCTGCCGAACGCGAGCTTTTCATAACCGTTTTTCAGGCTCCGGCTTTTCTTCCCGTTCCGAGTCAATCTCAGGCCCCCTTTCAACTCACCGCGGAACAACCGCAGATTTTTCTCTGAACAGGGCAAAATAAAAAAATAATCTTGACAATTCTGTTGGTTGATGATACTGTGTATATATGATATATACAGTTTTGAAGGCGCGGTGATATGAACTGGACATTGTTATCAGTAATTCCGATCCACGGCCGATCTACGAACAGATTACCGCACAGATCAAAAGCCAGATTCTTTCGGGAGCGCTTCGCGCGGGGGATCTTCTTCCCTCCATGCGGCTGCTCGCGCGCCAGCTTCACATCAGCGTCATCACGACGCGCCGGGCCTATTCCGACCTGGAAGCGGAGGGATTTCTCGAAACCGTGGCGGGCAAAGGCTGCTTCGTCGCTCAAAAGGATATGAAGCTGGTCAGGGCGGAGCAGTCCCGCCGGGTGGAGGAACTGCTGGGCCGGGCGGTGGAGCTTGCCCGCCAGAGCGGGATTTCCCCCGGGGAGCTGCACGGAGTTTTGGACCGCCTGTACGGCGGAAACGATTAAAGGAGTTTATTTATGGAAACATTGCTGGAGCTTGAGGGCGTCTGCAAAAACTACCCCTCTTTTACGCTGCGGGACGTCGGCTTTACCGTGCCGGAGGGCAGCATCATGGGGCTGATCGGCGAAAACGGCGCGGGAAAGAGCACCACCATCCGTCTGATCTTAAACGAAATCCGGCGCGACGGCGGCAGCATCCGCATTTTCGGGAAGGACAACATCAAAGACGAGGTCTCCGTCAAAGAGCAGATCGGCGTCGTGTTCGACGAAAGCTGTTTTTCGGGCGAATTCCGTGCCAAAGACGTCGACCTGATTTTAAAAAGGGTGTTCAAAGCCTGGGACCGCGATTTATACCGGCGGTATCTCAGGGATTTTTCCCTTCCGCCCGAAAAAAAGATCAAGGAATATTCCAGGGGCATGCGGATGAAGCTCGGCATCGCCGCCGCGCTCGCGCACAGGCCTCGCCTGCTGATTCTGGACGAGGCGACCAGCGGTCTGGACCCCGTCATGCGCAGCGATATTCTCGACCTGCTGCTCGATTTCATTCAGGACGAACGCTGCGGGATTCTTTTCTCCTCGCACATCACGTCCGATCTGGAGCGCGTCGCCGATTACGTAACTTTTCTCCACGAGGGGCAAGTCGTGTTCAGCCGGGCGAAAGACGAGCTGGAAGAACATCTGGGGCTTTTGAAATGCGGCGCTTCTCAGCTTGACAAACTGGATTCCTCCGATTTTCTGCGCGTCCGGCGCGGTTCGTTTGAATGCGAGGCGCTGGTAGCCGACCGCGCCGCCGCCAAGCGGAAATATCCGGAGCTGGTCATAGACGCCGCGCCGCTCGACGAAATCATGCTGCTGTATGCAAAGGGGGAAAATTCATGACAGGCCTCATCCTGAAAGATTTGATGTATCTCAGGCGCACGGCAAAAGTTCTGCTGCTGCTGCTTGCATTTTATTTTGTTCTTTTCGCGGTGGCGGGCGACGATTCGGCCTCCGGAATCTTCTCCTCCGTAACCGTGCTGCTGACGATGCTTCTTTCCGTCAACGCGTTTGCTTACGATGAGGCCGCAAAATGGAGCGTCTATGAGCGAAGCCTTCCCGTGGCGAAAAGCGGCGTTGTTCTTGCCCGTTATTCGCTGGGGGTCGGGGTCGCCACCTGCCTGACCCTGATTTCTTTCCTGGCCGAGCTGGTCGTCCTCCGCGGCATATCGCCCGACAATCTGGCGGCGCTCTGGGCATCGTGGAGCATCGCGCTGCTGTTCTGCGCGATTCTGTTTCCTCTGATGTACAAATACGGCACGCAAAAGGCGCGGATGGCACTGATGATCGTCGTGCTGCTGCCGACTCTCGGCTTGATTCTGCTTCAAAAGGCAAACCTGCCCCTGCCGTCCGTGTCGACCGTTCTGCTTTTGATTCGTTTTCTCCCGCTGGCGGCGGTCGCGGTCGTTCTAATTTCTTTCCAGGTCTCCTGCCGGATTTTCAGAAACAAGGAGGATTAAGACCGTGGGGAATGCGGGCCGCCGGGCCCTTTCCAGGCAGGCCGGCGCGGTCGCCGGCCTGTTTTTCAGAGAATTGAAACTGCTTTGCAACAGATGCCTGTTCCTTCTTCTTTTGCTTTCTGTTTTCTCGGTCTTTTACGCCGTCGCGGGACTGCGGGAAGGTCTGGAGGGCCTGACGCTCTGGACGGTCGTCATTCTTCCCCTGTTTCTTCTGATGAGCTCGTTTGAGGCGGACCAAAAGTCGCGCTGGGACTCTTACCTGTTTTCTCTTCCGGTCTCCCGCCTTTCGCTGATCCTGCCCAAATTTCTGCTGGGGCTGCTGGGGTCCGCCGCCGGCGCCGCGTCGGCGCTTCTCGCCGTGCGGATTCGATTCGGTGAGGTGGAACCCGGTCTGCTCCGCTCCGTCGCGGCATCCTTCGAGGCGGCCGTCATCCTTTGCTGCGTGCTGATTCTGGTCGAAAGCCTGTTTGATTTTACCCAGGCGAAAATTCTTTTCATCGTCCTGTCCTTTTTTGCCTATTTTTTTGCCGCGCAGCTCAACAACGCGGAAACATGGAACGATGTCGGCACGGTTCTGTGGTTTCATATTCCCGCGCCTGCTTTTCTGCTTGCCGTCGCAGGCATTCTTTTTCTGTCTGTCCGCGCCGTTTCAAGGCGGGAAGTCGTCGTCTAAGCGTATGATCCGTTCTTTCACACGACATATTCTATTGTTTGACACCTTATGATTTCCAAAGTTCGGCGGCGCCGCGATTGCATAATTTGGAAAGCGGTGGTAAAATAAAAAGCAGGAACGTATAAATCAGTTTCATCAGAGGGAGAAAACGATGGCGGATTATGTGATTGTGACGGACTCTTCCTGCGATTTGCCGAGTGAGCTGGCAAAGGAGCTTGAGTTGGTGGTTCTGCCCCTTTCCTTTCATTTGAACGGAAAGGAGTACCACAATTATCTGGACGAACGCGAGATGCCGATCGGCGAGTTTTACCGCCGTATCCGTGCCGGCGAGCCCTGCACCACCTCCGCCGTGAACGTGGACGCTTATAAAAGCGCCATGGAGCCGCTGCTGCAGCAGGGCGTGGATATTCTGGACATCGCGTTTTCCTCCGGCCTTTCCGCAACCTACAGTTCCGCGAAAATCGCCTGCGAAGAACTCGCGGAGAAATATCCGGGACGAAAGGTCTTTGCCGTAGATACCCTCGCCGCTTCGCTCGGCCAGGGGCTTTTAATCTACCTCGCCGTACAGATGAAGCGCGCGGGCAAAAGCATCGAAGAAGTCCGCGGCTGGGTGGAAGAAAACAAGCTCCGTCTCTGCCACTGGTTCACCGTGGACGACCTGAACCATTTAAAACGCGGGGGACGCATCTCCGGCGCGACGGCGCTGTTCGGCACCATGCTGAATATCAAACCGGTTCTGCACGTTGACGACGAGGGCCATCTGATTCCGATGGGCAAGGTTCGCGGGCGCCGCGCTTCTTTGGACGCGCTGGCGGACCATATGGAACAGTCCGCCGACGATCCCGCGTCCCAGACGGTTTTCATCAGCCACGGCGACTGCCGGGAGGACGCGGAGTACCTCGCCGGGGAAATCAAACGACGCATGGGTGTCAAAAATTTTGTCATCGGAAACGTCGGCCCCGTCATCGGGACGCATTCCGGACCCGGAACCATGGCGCTCTTTTTCCTCGGCAGCAAGCGGTAGACCGCAGATTCCTCCAAATCGAATTGCACGAGAAAAGGCCCGAAAAAGCGCCGTCAGACGTTTTTTCGGGCTTTTCTTACTTGTTCCCCGCGTTTTCTTTTCCGTTCGGCAGCTGCTTGTAGCACCAGAACCAGTCCTTGCAGGTCAATCCCAGTTCCTCCGGGTCTTTTTCCCGTTCCAGCAAAGCGCTGTACGTCTGCGGCGGCGGGACCAGCGCAGGCTGACCAGGCTGCCAGTTTGCCGGCGTGACGACCTTGTCGGCGTCGGTCGTCTGCAGCGCGTCCACCAGACGCAGAATTTCCGGAATGCTGCGCCCGTTCGTCAGCGGATAAATCAGAATCGCGCGGATAATTTGATTCGGATCGATAAGAAAGACATTCCGAACCGTTTCCTGCTTGCTCACGTCCGGGGCGACCATTCCGTACAGGCAGGCAACCTCGCCCGTCCGGTCGGCCACCACCGGGAACGGAATCGAGATTCCCGTCGTCCGGGCGATGGAGCGCACCCATGCCAGGTGGGAGGGATTGCTGTCGATGCTCAGGCCCAGCAGCTGAACGTTTCGCTGCTGGAACTTCGGAAAAGCCTGTGCGAAGGCGACAAATTCCGTTGTGCAAACCGGCGTGAAATCGCCGGGATGAGAAAAGAACACCACCCATTTCCCCCGATAATCCGAAAAGCGGATCGGCCCGAAGGTTGTGTTCGCGGTAAAATCCGGCGCTTCCATCCCTATGCTTAAATGGCCGCAGCGGTCCATTTGATCCATTTTCATTTTCATGTTCATATTGTCCATATCCATCATAAAGAAAAAACCTCCTTTTGCTTCTGTTTTATAATACGCGCAGTGATAAAAACTGTGCGGCAGCCCGCCGCGCCCCATCGGCCGGCGCGGGGAATAAAACGGCTTTGTCCGCAAAAACTAAAAGCGGAAAGGAGTTATGTAAATGGGACAGGAAACACAGGGAGAAAACAACGGGCCTCTGCCAAAGGCCATCAACGAATTTACACCGGAGCCGGAAGCGGACGCGCTTTCCATCACGGGGCTTGTCAAAGCCTCCGGCAAAATAACCGGGTACCAGCTCTCGGACGGCAGAAAAGTCACCCGGGATGAGGGCGTTCATCTGGCAAGAGAGAACAAAATCCGGGGCGTGGCGGTCGCCGTGAAAAAAGGGACGGAATACCTTCGTTCCCTTCCGGACGACTCGGAGGACAACAATCTGGGCAGCCTGCCGACCGTTTCCCAGTAAAGCTGAATCAAATTCGGCCTCCGGCCGCCTGCTGCAGCAAAAAAGCACGGGCGGCCGGGCCATTTTTCACAAAGCGTGCAAAAATGGATTGCCCGCGGAACCGAAACATGCTATAATCGGTTTTGGCTGAATTGTTCGGCCCAGAGCGGGTAAACCGCGTTACCCATACGGAGGACTGATAAACATGGCGGGGTTGGGAAAGCTATACCATGCCAAGGTATTTGAAAATCGCAATGGATTTGGCCGCGAGAATCGCGTCGGGAGAAATTCCGGAGGGCTCCCGCCTGAAGGGGCGCTCCACCCTGGCCACGGAATATAACGTTTCCCCGGAAACCATACGCCGGTCCATGTCCATTCTTTCCGATAAAAACGTGCTCAAAATCATGTTAGGCAGCGGGATCGTCATTCTTTCCAAAGAAAACGCGATCCAATTTATCAAGAGCTTTAAAGACGACGAGCGGGTTGCCGACCTTCGCCTGAAGCTCGCCCAGCTGATGGAAAAGCGCAGCGGCATGGATGAAGAAATCCTTTCGCTGACCAAACAGATTATCGACATGTACCGCTACAAGCGGTCCGACCTGATCACGCCCGTGGAGATTCCTCTTCCGGGCAAATCGCCGATCATCGGCAAAAGCATCGGGGAACTGGAAATCTGGCACAATACCGGGGCGACCATCATCGGCGTGGTTCAGCAGAAGGACATCATTCTCTCCCCCGGCCCGTACTACGAATTCTGCGCGTCCGACCGTGTCCTCATCGTCGGCGACGAAAATGTCATCGAGCGTTTTAATGCCTTTGTCAACGGAATTTTATAAATCAGCGATTTCACGTCTCCGTCCCGTGCTTCTTTTTTTGGGAAGCACGGGATTTTTTTCTAAATTTGCAGTTTCTCCGGCCGAAATGATACAATAGAAAACAGAAATAAGTCTAATGGTATGAAGTCAAGAGGGTAAGTGCAAATGGAACGGATAAAAAAGCCACCATAAACGTACTGGCTGGATAAAAAAGGCAAACCTTTTCAAGCCCTGCCCTTGCAATTTAAAAAACAGGGTAACAATACCATCAGAGTTTAATACTCTTCCGGTGGAATGTACAGGCGGTTGTCTTTCAGCAGCCGAAAGACCAACCGAACCAGTTTTCTGGCAGTTAAAGCGAGTGCGCGTTTATGCTGGAACTTGTTGACCTCTTTGAACTTGAGGTCATAGTAGCGCCGGAACTCCGAGTCGCATCTTCTCATAGAGTTGGCAGCTTCCAGCAGATAGTACCGAAGGAATCGGTTTCCGGACTTGATTAGATGGGTATTCTCAGCCTCATAGTCTCCGGACTGGTGCTGAGACCAAACGAGGCCAGCAAACTTAGCCAGAGAGGCCTGAGACTGAAAGCGGTGAATGTCACCGATCTCAGCAATAATACCCGCTGAATACACCTTACCAATACCGGGGACAGAGGTCAGCGTATTGGGGATGATCTCGAACTGCTGCTCGATAGCCTTGTCCAGCGTCTTGATCTGGCTTTCCAATGCCCGCATGGCAGCGATCGAGACCGACATGGCCTGGTTGACAGAATCGTTCACGGTTTTGGGAAGCCGGTAGGAGCCTTTGGCGGCGGTTTGCACCGCCTTCGCGGTAGCTTCTGGATTGGCAAACCTCCCTCGTCCAGATTTCACGATGAAGTCGGTCAACTCTTTTATGTCGGCGTAAGCCAGTGCATCCACTGTCTCAAATCGTTCCATCAGGGCAATGGTGGTGGCGCTGGTATTTTGGGAAAGGACTTTTTCCTGAGCCAACCCAGAGCACTTGAGAAACAGGTAATTCGCAAAACGCTGCTTTTCCCGCGTTAGGTTCTGGACAGAGAAAAAGCGTGCTCTGGTTAGTGTTTGAAGGGCCTTGTAGCGATAATCGTCCATGTAAACCTCTGAGGCAATTCTGCCGAATCTGAGATGGTCGGCAATCACGAAGGCATCCACGAAATCGTTCTTGGGCAGATCGGAATAGGCTTCCTTGAACTTTCTGACCTGCTTGGGATTGAGAACATGGATCTTCCGTTGAAACCGTCCCAATCTGCCATCTTCCCGGAGCGCATAAACGAGGCAGTCCCCATAGATGGAGGTGGCCTCAAGGCCAATCATCACGTCGCTGAGCTGCATCGCGGTAAGTGCGGACACAATTCTCTCAGACATCAGTTTAGCACCACCACGGTTGTTCTGCACGGAAAAGCTGCTGTGTTTGGCTCCATCCGGCTTCATGAGGTAAGCGACGTTATTTTTGCTGCTCACATCAATGCCAACGTAAAGTGGATTCAAAAATATCACCTCCCCCACAGTGGGATTTTCAAGTCGGCAGGTTTTAAGATACCCATGATAACCGGAGCATCAGCAACCTCGCGTATTAGAATCATTCCGGAAAAGGCCAATGCGATATCCCTCACTGCTAAAAGGGCGGCCTTGCTTCCGGCAAACAGCTAATGAGTTTGCAGCTAACTTCCGGCTCAGGGGAACAGACTATCTGTGAAGCAGCCTTACGGCCCAACAGGAGGAATTAGAGCTTGTCCCTGCCGACTTGACAGCATTATATCACGGGCATCTCAAAGCCTGCCGGTATTCTATTTTTGGGGCGTTTTCGCCCTACAAAACTTATTATACGAGGGAGGGATTCTATTGCTGCCTTGCATCATGGCAATTGAAAACGAAGAAGAGCGCCAAACCATGGACCAGCTGTACCGGCAAAATTACAAACTGATGCTGTACATAGCAAAAGGGATTTTAAAGGACCAAAGCAAGGCCGAAGACGCGGTTTCTCAGACTTTTGTAAAAATAATTGAAAAATTTCAAAAATTTTCGTTTGAAGACTGTAACAAAACCAAGGGTTTGGTGGTTATATTAGTGAAACATATTTGTTACAACATGCTGCGGGAAGAATCACACCATTCGCAGGTGTCTCTGGATGAAGAGAATTTCCAGGCTGATTCCTTCGATTTGCCCTGTGACCATCTGCTGACGGAAGAAGCCTACCGGGCGTTGCAGGCAGAGCTGAACCGCCTGGATGAAAAGTTTCGCATCGTGCTGGAATTAAAATATGTATACGGCTGTTCTCATGAAGAAATCGCGCGTCTTTTGGACATTTCTCCGGGGAACGCCCGGGTGCGTCTTTGCCGCGCGAAAGCGGCTCTTGCAAAAGCAATGAACGAAAGGGGATTTCATGGTGAATAACGTAAAATTAAACCGCGAGCTTTTTGAGGCAATGCTGAAAGAGGCTGTTACCGAAAATTTTGAAAAGGAAATGCAAAGCCTTCCGAGCGAAGCCGCGCTCGCGGACTGCGAGCTTTCTTTAGGGACAAAGCGCAGAATCGAAAGCATGATCCGCGAAGCCCGCATGAAGTCGCTTCTCCGGCGCGTCAGGGCGGTTACGAAACGGGTCGCCGTCCTTCTCGCGATCATGATCCCCGTATCGCTCGGCAGCCTGCTCAGCGTGGAAGCGTCGCGCAACGCCATTTTCAACGCGATCATCGAATGGCGGAGCGGCAGCGCGAATATTACCTATCAGCAAAGCTCTTCCGGCTCCGCGGATGCGGATCACTCTGCAAATATGAACGTCGTTTACGTTCCGTCCTATCTTCCGGATGGCTTTACGATCCAAAAAGAAAAGAAAGTCGGTCGTTTGCTTGTGATAACTTATCGGGATAAAAGCGGCAAGAGTATTATCTTTCAGCAGTGTTCGCTGCCCGACGCGGGGACAAACGCGATTGATTCCGAACACAGCACCTATTCCCAAGTTGACATCAACGGAGATCAAGCATCCCTTTTCCAAGCCGACACAAAGGACGATTCCTCTTTTCTTGTCTGGAAAAATGATCATTCCAGCTTTCTGCTTATGTCAAAGGTCGATTCGAAAGAACTGATTAAGATGGCCGAAAGCATCAATGTCAAATAAGGGCGAGTGAAAAAATATTTTTAAAAAAATTTCTAAAAATCTGTAACATTCTGGAAATTCAGGTGTTCTGTATATAGAAATAATTTTTAGGCCGTTCATTCGGCCTCAGAAAGAGGGATGTAAAAATGAAAAAGCAAGTCGTTTCTCTGGCCCTGTCCGTTTGCATGCTGCTGTTCGGTTCCGGTCTTCCGGCGTTTGCGGCGACTTCTTCCGCAGGAAGCGCAAACTCCGGCATGCAAGTAATGCTGGTGAACACGGATTACATGATGACCAATCTGAGTTTTTCCGGTGACAAAGCGGAGTGCACTAACGTCATCTACGGAAAAGAGGGAACCAGCAAAATCAAAGTGGATGTTTACCTGATGCGGGTGGAGGGCAATACTTCCACAACAGTCAAGCATTGGAGCGCGACCTCCTACGGCGACGAGCTGGATTTTTACAAGGAATATTACGTCTCCAGCGGCTACACCTATAAACTTGAGGTCAATGCCGCCGTTACCCGCAACGGAACCACAGAGTACATCAGCGACAGCGACTTGGCCGACTGCGGCTGACTCCCGGTCCAAAGCTGATTACAAGGAACTCCCTTTCACATACACTTTGCCGGCGGCTCAACCGCCGCCGGCACCCATTTATTACTCATCCGCAAAGGCACTCTTTTTGAAAGTTTCTAAAAAGCCTTTAAAAATTTTTAAAAAGAGTGTAACAAAACGGCTTCTCAGGTGTTTTGTAGGGTAGAAGGTAAAAATTTATTAATTTCATTCCATTGTTTTCAATGCAGCGCGCGCTTTGAAATAAATTTTTGTTTCAAAAAGAGGATGACGCCGATGGACTATTCAGAAGGGAGATTTGCTCCCCTGCCCCGGCAACTCTTTCGTACGGTCCGTAGGCCGAAATAAAAAGGAGGAACAAAAATGTTAAAGACTTGGAAAAAAGCAGTCAGCCTGGTTCTGGTTTTCGCCCTGTCCATGATGGTGTGCGTCCCCGCGTTCGCGGATTCACCATTTACGGAAACCTTTTATACAACCGGATCTGATAAGGCGAAAAGCTCTGATACTGCACGGATAAAATCATTTGTGGACACGAAAATCAATGCGGCTAAAGCCAAAATTACAGTAAGCAATACAAAAATTTTACATGATTTTGCTGGAAATGAATATGAATTGGTTGAATGTACTCCTACGGGCTATTACATTATTCATCCACAATCTGGTATTATTATTGAATCATCTCCCAATTCCAAATCTCCATATAAAGGGTTAAATGCTAATTTGTATTACGGAGGACCCACATATTATTATATTAAATCCGGAGCTAGTTATAAACATACTATATTGGGAACAACTATTTCGGACGCAGACGCCGCTGCTCAAGATTGTCAAAAAATTCATGATGCGTTGCTTTCTCAGACAAACGAGGCAGTCTCGAATTACTTAACCGATAAGAGCTCAAGTTTACCGTCAAATCAGTTGCAATCCACTGGAACAGATCATTGGGTCAATTCTTATTCTTGGTTTCGTAATCTTAAATCTGGATTCGGATATGTTAGTGGTGGCTATTGTGGATATATTGCTGCAAACCTTATTTTAAAGTATTGGGATAATTGCCGCGGAAAGATTAAACTTTCTTCTTGGGATAGCCCAGTTAATAGCATCAGATTAACTAATGACCTAATTGATGTTGGTAAGGATGATGGTTACGGTGCATCAACATACGCTGTGGATATTGCAAAGGTAATCAACGATTTTTGCTCTTATTACAGTCTGCCACAATGTGCAAGCTGGCATGTGGGTACTAGTGGCATGATAAATGAAATGGATTCTTATAAACGCCCAGTAATTCTCTTTGGTAACTTGGAGGGCGCGGGAAATCATGCCGTTGTTGCATATGGCTATAATGAATATGAGAATCCGGGAGATTATACGTTCATATGTCATTTTGGTTGGAATGGTAGTTCAGAAGTTCATATCTGCTCTTTTCCAGATGGTACTAGTATTTTTGGGAGCAATGCACAATATAACATTTCGTAATTGTCTGCCTATTAAAGCCATTATGAAGGCAAAGCATTTATAGAAAATGCTTTGCCTTCTAATTAGGAAAAATATTGATATAATTTTATATGCGCTTATATTATCTATTAATGAAATTAGAAAGGAGGAGATCTTCTATTGCAAGGTCAGCAAAGAACTAATAAAACTGATGGGAACAATCAATTCAAATTTAAAAAAATGGTTCCAACAGCAATTGCGCTTTTGGCCATCACGGCTGTAGTGGGAATCTGTCTGATTCCTCTTGTAACCGGGAATTACGAAGGTCACGGACAGGACCCAAACTGGGATAAAACGCATACGATTATCACGTCCATTGACGAAGCTGTAAAGCTGTTTGGAGGGGACTTGCTGCTTGACAAGCTGGAGTTGCAACAGAACAGCCCTAAGCCGTATACGGAATTTATTCTGGAATATAGAGATAAAAAGGATAAGAATAAAAAAGACAGGGAGACGTGGAGGATGCTGTCCGCCCAAGTGCTTTACGGCGGGAAGCAGTTTGATGTAAAAGATGATTATGTTAATCTGACGATCTTTTTCAGGGACGACGATCCGTTCATCATTGGTTCCGACGAATATCCCGGATATGAAAGCCTGTTGGAAAAAAGCAACGCAACCAAAACGGTCCATGGAATTACGGTGAAATATCGTAATGGTCAGGACAAAGCTTTTCAATATTGCTTCTGCGCTGAATTCAAACACCAGGGATACGTCTATTTTTTGGAATCCTATTCCAAAGAAAATCCGAATTTGTCATGGGATACATTGAATCAGATGCTATAAAATTTTAAAAAGTGTAACAAAATGGTGTTATGTAGGCATAGAGTATCTTGAAAATCACCGGAAAAGGCCGGAGGAATAAATCGCATGCCCGGCGGCGGTTGAGCCGCCGGGCATGCTTTTTATCGTTCGCCCTCAGAAGCACTCTTTTTGAAAGTTTCTAAAAAGCCTTTAAAAATTTTCAAAAAAAGTGTAACAAAACGGCTTCTCAGGTGTTATGTAAGTAGAAAAAAAAATTTACAGGCTTTCATTCCATTGATTTCCATGCTGCGCAGCATCCGAAATATAATTTTTGTTTCAGAAAGAGGATGACACCGATGGACTATTCAGAGGGGAGATTTGTTCCCCTGCCCCGGCAACTCTTTCGTACGTCCATAGGCCAAAATAAAAAGGAGGAACAAAAATGTGAAAGACTTGGAAAAAAGCAGTCAGTCTGGTTCTGGTTTTCGCTCTGTCCATGATGGTGTGCGTACCCGCGTTCGCGGCGGATAACTCCAAGGATAATTATGATTATGCCCCCGTTATAGGGCAATTTAAATTTAACCCGAAAACAGCAGCAATGATTCAAAAAAAATCCAAACAAGCAGAGGAGTATTATGAAGCAAAGAAAAACGGTAATTATTCTCTGGCAAGGCAGATTTTAGCAGACAACCAGTCTACTAAAAACGACAAATTCCAATCCTTTAGTCTCAATGCAACATCAAATCGTTTATCCATTTACCAATGCCCTCAAGAAAAAAATATTTGGTGTGGATATGCTGCAATACAAAGTTTACTAAATTATGAAGGGTATAATCTGTCACAGAAAACAATTGCAAATGAAGTCTACAGCGCTGACTCATCTTGTCCGTGGTACTTATCCAACGGAAATTCGTACGATCAATTCCCTGTCCCAAATTATTTAAGTGAAAAAACCAACTTTACTTATGGTCCTTTTCCTTATGGGGCAGCGGGTTCAGTTTCAACAACTGTGAGTGAAATAAAATCTAAAGTTGTTTCAACTATTGATTATGGTCATGGAGTTTTGGCCTGTGGAACTTCAACACCGACCAATAAACTAAATCCAGCATATCCGGATGCTAAGATTACCCATTGGGGTTGCAATTGATGGATACTATAGTAATGGAGATAACATCTATATTGTTGACCCTGCAAAATCCAGCGCTGTCTCATGGTCGGATCATCTAGAGAAATACTATTCTGTAACAGCAACTAAATTGCGTGATTTTACCAGAACGCGGGGAATTGTCTGGTAACCGTTGTAAGAGGAGGGGAGGTGATTTCCTCCCCTTTCTTTAAAGGAGGGAAATTAAATGCTCAAAAAATCCATTGTAGTATTTCTATTGTGCGGATGCTTCCCACTTCTAAGCGGATGCACTCAGAAAATGAGTCCATCCGCTGCGACGACTTATTTACAACCTGCCGCTTCAGAAAACGCCGGAGCTTCTGTTTTAAATAATCACCGATATCTTAAGATGAATATTGTTACAAAGGATGAAAACATGCTGTATGGCAAACCGGTTGTTTCTTTTAGTAAGTCAAATTCAAATAAAAATCTAAAAAAATTTACAGTTGACAAAATCTCCGATGCCTGGGTTTGGAACCTCAGCAACAGGCGTTCCTTGCTTTTTTGTTTTTCCAGCGAAAACGGCCCTGTGATCGCTTCCTATTCATTGGAAGAAAATCAATATACCCCCTTGATTCGCTTAAAGAATGGGCATGCGGCAGAATTTAAAGCCATTAACGATCATTATTTATTGTGGGCGGAAAGTACGTCTACTGATTGGACGGATACAACGCTCCACATCTATGATTTTCAAACACAAAAAGACAAAATCTTTTATACTGATACAGTCGACCCTGAATCCGGCAGTATTTATTCTGTGAATTCAAATCCCTGCGTTATCAGGGATAATACAATTTATTTTGACGATATCGTTGGAATTGATTCGGACGGGAACTATAAAATA
This sequence comes from Caproicibacter fermentans, assembly GCF_014303955.1. Taxonomy (NCBI): domain Bacteria; kingdom Bacillati; phylum Bacillota; class Clostridia; order Eubacteriales; family Acutalibacteraceae; genus Caproicibacter; species Caproicibacter fermentans. Next base: position 2,283,277 of record NZ_CP060286.1, read on the forward strand.
AATCTTTACGCTTATAAAATCTCTGACGAAACTATTTCTTTAGTAAAAGAACAGGCACAGAAACCCTTTATTTACCAAAGCTCAGTAGGCTGGTTTGAATTTGATAAGAATACGGGCAATCCGGTTATGGTTTTAAACAAGAGACAATGTCCTGCAAAAAAATACTTAATAGAGAATGGAACCTCCATGTTTCACTTCTGCCAAGATGCAATCTCTGTCACAGATTTATTAACGATGCCCGATACCGGGAAACTTTTTCATTCCAATAAGTCGTCATCATCCATATATTCAGATAAAGAGAAAAAGACGGTTGACGGCATGGGGTTTACATTATTGACTGAAACATCAGCTACACCTTTGCTTGTATTAAAAGGATTATCTTTGGGTCCTACCGCTGTCAATCAAAAAGCTGTTATATGGAGCAGAATAGAAAACGGCTTTCCAATGTTTTATAATATTAAATCGCAAAATTTTGTGATGATGGATAACCTTCCAAAGGGAACCTACTCTTGTGTTATGAATGATAACGACCTGCTTTTCATAAATACAAAGACAGCATATTTGTTAACCTTATCATAAATTTTTCTTGATCATCAAATTTTGATACTGCTAATATGTTAAAAAACGCGCTTAACGTTTCTCAGCCGCAAAATGGCAATACCTCCTGGTTTCGCATCTCTAGGGCAATGGGTAAAAGCCACTATGCCGCGAGGTAAAACACAGCTCTTTTGCTTACTTTCAGACCGGATTTTTTTATATGGCTCAATTTTTTCGCGAAGAATGGGGTGCTTATGATATTTGAAAAATACAACAAACAGCTGGTGCGTCTTTTCTTTCCCTTTTTGGAAAACTTTTATCTGATTGTATCCTTGGTGCTGCTTATTGCCGCATGGTCTGTTCCCGGACCTTTTTGGCAAATCAGAGTCGTTTTCTTTTGGCTCTGGTTTGTCAATAGCCAAATTTATCGGTCAGGAATCATGGAACGAAACTATCTCCTCGTACAAGGAGGCGGCTATTTCTATCACATTTACTGTTTTATTAATCAGACCTTCTTTCTTTTTCTGGCCGTTTTCCTGATTATCCTGCTGACCCCCAGCCCGCAGTGGCTGAAAAATGTATTCCTCGGGATATTGTTTCTTGACGTGATTCTTCAGGCAGCCGGGGATTGGAAATATCACCGGAAAAGGCCGGAGGAATAAATCGCATGCCCGGCGGCGGTTGAGCCGCCGGGCATGCTTTTTATCGTTCGCCCTCAGAAGCACTCTTTTTGAAAGTTTCTAAAAAGCCTTTAAAAATTTTCAAAAAAAGTGTAACAAAACGGCTTCTCAGGTGTTATGTAAGTAGAAAAAAAAAATTTACAGGCTTTCATTCCATTGATTTCCATGCTGCGCAGCATCCGAAATATAATTTTTGTTTCAGAAAGAGGATGACACAGATGGACTATTCAGAGGGGAGATTTGTTCCCCTGCCCCGGCAACTCTTTCGTACGTCCATAGGCCAAAATAAAAAGGAGGAACAAAAATGTGAAAGACTTGGAAAAAAGCAGTCAGCCTGGTTTTGGTTTTCGCCCTGTCCATGATGGTGTGCGTGCCCGCGTTCGCGGATACTATTGTTAATAGAAATGATAATATTGCTTACAGTGTTGGAATTAGTAAATCCAGCGGAAGAATTAATTTTACAGGAGGTGTTAAAAAAAGTAGTGCTACAGAAGCATTTGCTAGGATCCGTGGATTTTTAAATGGGTCTGAAATATTGGAACAAGGCCAAATTGCTACAAATGACGCATATGTGCATGATTATGTATCCGCTGAAGAAGGCTACTATGAATATGAATTCTATGGTTATGTAAATTATGGACCTAATGATGCTTATCAGGATTATTGTTTACTTAACGGCCATTTAAGCAATGTGTCAACTACCCTTACAAATGCCTTGAAAGCCACCAAAGTAAATTCTTATATAAACCGATTAGGAAATAGCATCATTAAAAGTTTTGGTTATGATGCAAACAAATTTTATCAAATCAACATTTCGGATACAAACATTCCATCACAATTAATTAATTATTATTACAAAGATTTAGTCATTGGATTAGGTTCAAGCAAGCCTGTTATTTTTACTGACGGTAAAGAGTATTTAATTGCTTTTCAAGATAAAAGCGGTGTAAATATTGTGAAAGATATCACAATTCCTACCGCAGGTGACATGAGAATTATGAATAAATCGAAAAAATCCGTGAAAGCGTCTTTTAAGTAAGAATTTTAACGTAAGGAGCAAGCTTTTTGAAGCTTGCTCCTCTAGATAGGGGTAGCAATGATGAAAAAAAAGTTTCTAGCGTTTATGGCAGGTCTATTGATCTTGTTCTTGGCGGCTTTTGTGGGATTCACCAAGTTCTCTGCATCTCCAACAGGGTGTTCTAATACAAACAGTTTTTCTCTCGGAACCGGCTCAGCATCCAAAACACAGCCTTTAGGAGTAACAGATCTGCCCGTTTCCAAATTGACCGGCAAGGCAGAGCAAATCTTAAAAACAAAAAATTTATCCTACGACGAGGGGTATCTGTTTACAGAAGATGGAGATTTATGCGAAGTAACCGGAGCTGCTCCCCTGACGGACTTAGACGAAATTCATCAATATTATCCGAAGTGGACGATCCCAAAAACGTTTAAAGGCTATCAATTTCATGATTTTATTGTTGGTATGAATACTCTTAACCCGATTTATCAATCCGTCGAAGACCCAAACGAAAATCCGGGAAAAGTCTTTCAAAGAGATATCTCCTTTTCTCATGCGGGATATGCGGCAATTCGATATGTAAAAGGGGAAAACCTGCTTACAATTACGATTACGGATTCTAATAAGACACCCGCTCCTTGTACCGATGAGCAGTTAAAACAAACCGGACGCTTCGCAGAGTATACCATTTTGAACGGACTTCCCGGCTTGGATCATTATTGCTATGGGTATCGTTTCAATACGGAAGACAACAAATATACGGTGGAAGTTTCTTCGGCACAAATTCATCAGGATGCTTCGGAAACTGAAATGAGTTCAGAAGAGTTGAAAAACTATAATACGGTTGAGGGTATGCGGGAATTAATGGATGAACTTAACTTAAAGGAAAATTTGCATACGTTCACAGAAGAAATATGAGGTTGAATTATCTTTGATAAGGAGTGACTCTATGAAAAAGTGGTTTCATTTTGGTACATTCAGCAATCGGTCCCTCGTTCAAAATCTGTTCTGGTGGTCGTTTGTTACCTGGCTGCTATTTTTGGCTAACTTTATATTAGACAGAATCCACTTATCGATGGTCCCTTGTCCGGCGGAGAATGTTTTTTGGATTCTCCGGTTTCAACAAGTCGAACGCTATCTCTATCTGTTCATAATTCCAGTTATGCTCCGTCTTGGATGTGAAATCATTTACAAAATTATCGAACACACAAGCCCACAAGACAAATAACCACACGGATAGAAAGGGATATGGTTTTTCCAGTTACTCCTTCGAGGTTTTCAGCGTCGGAAATCTTTTCTGGCGCTGAAGCCTTTTTATACATTTGTAAAAAACATTAAAAGCATTCGTCTGGTTCTGGTTTTCGCCCTGTCCATGATGGTGTGCGTCCCCGCGTTCGCGGCGGAAAGTGATACGGAGAATAACTCAACCAACTATCAGATTAATTTTATGAAATTGCTAAACGAGGATTGGCCCGCGATTGATCAAGGGTACAATGATTCTGGCACAATCGAATGGTAATGTGAAAGGGGAGTCCGCATGATCAAACGATCCAAATTGGCAATATTTTTATTGATTGGTTCAATTATTTGCATCCTTTTAAAACTCCTTATCTCCTACCTGTTTCCGTTTTCCAGGCTGCTTCTGTGGTTTTTACTGATCCCCGCAATGCTAATCTGTCTTGCTGCTTTTATGATTAAAAATGGCAAAGCCCTGATAAATCCGCAGATATGGCGATGTGCGCTCTTGTCAATTATCGCAGTTGTGTTTACTCTTCTGCCGATTGACAGAGAACTTGAGCTTGCGAGATTTCATGTTGCCAAAGGATTTTTTTACTCAGCGGCTCAAAATGTGGAAAAGCAGATTTCTTCCGCCGAGGGCACTGAGTATGGCAGATTTCCCCTGAAATTTCCACAAAACATGTTGAATCCCGGTTACGGGAGCGTTGATTATTACAAGCATGGCGAGTCTGTAGCGATTTTATTTCCCGTGTCGCAGTCTTTATCGACCGTTCGATATTTATGTTATTTATCCGATTCAAAAGCGAAAGATTTGCTTGAGAATCCAAGAAAATACGGGTTTAATCGCGACGGATTCCCTCGAATCGAGAAGCTGGATGATTCCCAATGGATGTATGTTTTCTACTGGGGAGATATACGGCAAAAAGACCCGAATCTATAAATTTTTTCACAATGAGGGGTACCGGCGGCTCAACCGCCGCCGGCACCCATTTATTACTCATCCGCAAAGGCACTCTTTTTGAAAGTTTCTAAAAAGCCTTTAAAAATTTTTAAAAAGAGTGTAACAAAACGGCTTCTCAGGTGTTTTGTAGGGTAGAAGGTAAAAATTTATTAATTTCATTCCATTGTTTTCAATGCAGCGCGCGCTTTGAAATAAATTTTTGTTTCAGAAAGAGGATGACGCCGATGGACTATTCAGAAGGGAGATTTGTTCCCCTGCCCCGGCAACTCTTTCGTACGGTCCGTAGGCCGAAATAAAAAGGAGGAACAAAAATGTTAAAGACCAAATTAAAAAAGTTATCAGCTCTTTGCGCAGCAGTTGCTTTGATTGCAACTTTTACAGTTTCAGGCTCTGCAAAAACCATACATGTTAATGCAGACTTTCATAATGATATTGACAATTATTATGATTGGTGCAACACGGTGTACAAGCCACAGCCGGCAAGAGCCGGAGTCCATGTTTATCTAAATCCAAATGATAGTGGGGCTGCATATGTGAGAGTAAGTTCCACAGGTGAAGAGGCGCATAAAAACTTTACTTTTAATAAGGCCACTTCATCTGGATGGGTTAATACATCTTGGGTTTCCATTTCTGCGGATTATGCTACTTCTTTAGACCTTTCCGGTACTCGGTACGGACCCAGCGGCTCTAAGGAATTCTATGACGTCTATTACGAATAATTAATTCAACAGCAGTTATGGAGGTTATACTCCATAACTGCCTCATTTTACATCCTATGGCGGAGGGAAAGATGAAGACAATCTATTTGGTCTTTTCAAGAATCAAGCAATATTTCAAGTCAAACAAACTGATTTTCTGCCTTTTTATCATCGGCGGTATTTCTTGTGCAATCACTTTTATTTATTTTTATGGGAATATGGTAACGGTAAAAAAGAATTCGGGAAAAAATGACGAGGCTTATCGAACTTATACGATCGATCTCTCTTCACCGCAACATGTAAAGTCAGACGAACTCAAATCCTACTTTCGCAACTACGGGGTTGAACGCATGGAAGCAAGCTGCGTCGTTCCCCAAAAGGAATTGGCATGCGTAAATATTGGCGCAACCTTTACAAAAAACACAAAAAACGGATTTTATGTTAAAACTCCGTTGTCCGGCGGGGATACCATGAAAAGCGTAAAGGGACGAACTCAATTTACGGAACAGGAACTGAAAGACGGGAAAAGGGTTGTCGTGATTCCCATGGAATTTCTGCGGGACAACAATATGCCCGAAAGTCTAAAAATACAGGGGATAAAATACAGAATCATTGGAATAAGCATCGATACGGTCGCCTTTTATATACCGCCGTCCGCATTCGATCGCGATGGATTTGCTGCCGACCGCATTTCGGTTCTTTTGCAGCAAAGATTAAGCGAAAAAAACAATCAAAGCTTTACGGAAAAGCTTAAGCGGATTTTTCCGCAAAGTGAGATCAGCGGGCCAGATTCGGCCATTCAAAGCGAAGAAAAAAAGGCGCCGAAAGAAATCCTAATGATATCAATAGTTTATTTGATTTCCCTTATATCCTTTATGTTTTTAATGAAATTCATGGTCGATGTAAACAGCAGCGAAAATATAATTTACTCACTGGTAGGTGCGGCAAAACATACCGTAATGAAAATCATCGCATTGGAGAATTTTGTTTTGAATCTTTTCATCGGGCTTTTTAGCATCGCAATTCACGTGCTGTTGCGGAATGCCGTGTTTGAGAAAGTAAATACAACCGCCGGAATCCAATATGAAACGAAGGATTATATGATTATTCTGCTTGTCATGCTGGCTGTCTCCGTCCTGGTCCAGCTGCCTTTTCTCTGGAACTACTACAGGAATACGATGATTACTCTGAAAAATAAATATGTCTTGGAGGATTAGCAATGAAATTTCTGAAAATGATCGGCAATTTTTACAGCCGCAATAAACTTTCCTCCGTCGTATTGCTAATTCTCTTTTGCGCTGCAATGCTGGTCGCAAATTTCGCGATTGGCCGATACCGATACTTTACTTACACGCAAAAGGTTTTTTGCAATTCCGGGTTGGATCACTTTGTTTATTTCATGCCTGCCGGATTTGGACCGGATGCGATTACGTTGCCGCCCGATGAGTACAGCAAAAAAGTAGAGGACTATCACCGGAAGATCAAATCATTCCATGCGGTCCGCTCCATTATTTCAGCCCCGTGGAACGGCAGTTTCACCTTTCAAAATGCAGCCGGAAGCGGTTATACCCTGTATCGTGACGAACTTCTCAAAGCGTTTCCCCTGAAGATCACCTCCGGCAGGAGTTTGGATGCCGACAGCAACAGCGACCCTAATTCCGGCGGCGGAATTGACGCGGTTCTATGCGGCTATCTCTATCACAACATCAAAATCGGCGATACTTTCACTGTTAGACTGCATCCCTATAAAAGTTCCCAATATACCGATGTTAAGATTCATGCGATTGGAAAAATGGATGATCCGGCCTATACCGTTAGCCTGGGATTCGGCGGTACAAAGGTTCAGGCGGACGAATTATTTGACCGGGGATCCGTAGTCATTCTCAGGGAAACACCAAAGCTTCTTGCGTTTTTACAGAAAAACAGCACCCCGCAAATATCTTAGAATTTCTTTATTGATTTGAACCCGGAATCCACACAAAAAGAGAGAAACGACTGTGTCCAATATTTAGATCGGCAAGGAAGGTTTGTTACCTATGACAAAATAAAAACGGATACGGAAAAGGCTGTGTCCAGAACATTGAAGCAAGAACTGCCGATGCCGTTTTTCTTTCTTTTTGTTTCTACCATCTCTCTGATCAGCATCTCCATTTTGTTTATTTATAAAAATCTTCGGCAGAACAGTATCTACTATTTATGCGGCTGCAGCCGCAAGAAATGTTTTGGTTATATGGCCGCCGGGATTGGCCTGATCAGTGTTGCAGCCGGAGGCGTCAATATCATTCTCATGAAGAATATAGGCTTCCTGGTATGGAACGGATTCCTTTCGGTTGACCCAATGATTGTTGACCAGAAGAGTATTTTATTGATCGTGCTTTATGAACTGCTTGTTTTGTTCTTGTCGATCGGGATTCCATATACGGTTTATCGAAGATTTACTCCCATAGAAACTTACAGGAGGGCGCAGCAATGATTCGAGTATCCCATTTATTCAAATCTTATGGAACCGGGGAAAATAAATTTCAAGCGCTTGCGGATGTGAATCTGGATATTCCGGACGGGAGCTTTGTCGCCGTCCAAGGAAAATCCGGCGCTGGAAAATCCACATTATTACATATCCTTGGATGTCTGGATGATTTCGAGAAAGGTGAATATTTTTTAGATGATGTAAATGTTAAAAATTTAAAAGACGGCAAACTTGCGAAGCTAAGGAATCAAAAATTAGGTTTTGTTCTACAGGATTTTTCTCTGATCAACCACAAATCGGTATTGTTTAACGCAATGCTCCCGATGTTTTTTAATACAACGCCGCTGAAAGAGATGAAGCAAAAGGCACGGAATGCTTTGAAAACCGTCGGGTTAGCAGAACAGGAAAATAAAACGGCCAGTCAGTTGTCCGGCGGCCAGCGGCAGCGGGTCGCGATTGCCCGTGCAATCGCAGGCAATCCCTCCATTCTTTTGGCGGACGAGCCCACCGGGGCGCTGGATACCGGAACCTCCAAACAGATTATGGAGTTGTTTAGCAAACTGAACCGTCAGGGGTTAACGGTTATAGTCGTCACACATGACGATACCGTAGCCGGCTGCTGCAACCGAAAAATTATAATTCAGGACGGGAAAATCATCCGGGATTCTCCGAATGGAGAAGGGTAAAGAGGGTTTGACCCGCGAAGAGGGGTGCCGGCGGCGGTTAGCCGCGGGCGCCCCCTCTTTGTTATCAGTTCGGAAAGGGCCTGTTTCATAGCTGCCGATCCTTTTTATAAAAAAATTTTAAAAAAAGTGTAACAAAACGGCTTCTCAGGTGTTATGTAAGTAGAAAAAAAAATTTACAGGCTTTCATTCCATTGATTTCCATGCTGCGCAGCATCCGAAATATAATTTTTGTTTCAGAAAGAGGATGACACCGATGGACTATTCAGAGGGGAGACTGATTCCCCTGCCCCGGTCTTTCGTACGTCCATAGGCCAAAATAAAAAGTCTAATGGTATGAAGTCAAGAGGGTAAGTGCAAATGGAACGGATAAAAAAGCCACCATAAACGTACTGGCTGGATAAAAAAGGCAAACCTTTTCAAGCCCTGCCCTTGCAATTTAAAAAACAGGGTAACAATACCATCAGAGTTTAATACTCTTCCGGTGGAATGTACAGGCGGTTGTCTTTCAGCAGCCGAAAGACCAACCGAACCAGTTTTCTGGCAGTTAAAGCGAGTGCGCGTTTATGCTGGAACTTGTTGACCTCTTTGAACTTGAGGTCATAGTAGCGCCGGAACTCCGAGTCGCATCTTCTCATAGAGTTGGCAGCTTCCAGCAGATAGTACCGAAGGAATCGGTTTCCGGACTTGATTAGATGGGTATTCTCAGCCTCATAGTCTCCGGACTGGTGCTGAGACCAAACGAGGCCAGCAAACTTAGCCAGTGGAGAAGTCAAGAACAGTGCAGAATATGAACACCCAAAATCTGCAGTTAAGCGGCCAGGCCTCTGGCGGCCTGACGATACATGGCCGGCGGGAGGCCGCCGGGGTTCGCAGTGTAGATTCGCTTTCGGTTATAGTAGGTCATGATGTACCGGAACACGATGCTCTTCACCTGTGTCATGGGAATCCGCTCCGTCCGGATTCGATAGAGCTTTTCCTTCTTCAGCGTCGCAAAAAAGCTCTCCATCCTGGCGTTGTCGTAGCAGCGGCCTGTACCACTCATGCTTTGAACCGCACCGTATTGCGCCAGTAGTTTCCGAAATGCGGAGCTGGTAAACTGGCTGCCTCGGTCGCTGTGCAGGATCATCCCATAAGCCTGGCAGGCAGACCGAAAAGCCCGGATACACAGCTCCTTCTTCATGTTGTCATCATGGCAAGACCCACGATCTCTCCGTTATAACAGTCCAGAACTGCTGCCATGTACAGCTTGCCGTCCAGGCACTGGATCTGCGTAATATCCGTCAGCCACTTCCGGTTGGGAGCGTCTGCTGAAAAGTCCCGGCAAATCAGGTTCTCCGCCTTCCGCGCAGCCAAGTCTGCTTTTGTCAGACTGCTGGGGTGACGGGGCGAGCGACGGAGCAGACCTCCGCGCTTCATGGCACGCCGCACGCTGCTGCGGCTTACCGCGATACCGCGCTGTGTAAGCGCCAGAAGGATTCGGCCGACGCCGTAGTTATCATTGTTCGGATTCTCTTTATAAATCTCTCGTATTTTGACCAGAAGCAGCTGCCACGGTTTTGGTTTGCCTGCCGACTGCAAAGAGCGGTAGTACCCGGACTCACTGACTTTCACAGCCCGGCACATGGCATGAACGCAGAACCGCTCACGGCGCAGCGTGATGTACTCATACAACCGCTCCGGCTTTACCGTTTCCGGTCTTTGGCGAAAAAACCCAACGCATCCTTGAGAATCTCATTGGCTTTCCGCAGCTCCATGTTTTCCTTTATCAGCCGACGCTCGTTCTCGGAAAGCGGCGCGTCGCGGTGAATACCGCTTCCGACGAAGGCGTGATCGCCGAAGGCCTTTCGCTTCTGCCGCCACTCGGCCAGAGAGTAGTACGCAATGCCCAGTTGTGCCGCCGCCTGCTTCACGCCGATTTCGTCAGACAGCTTGACCGCTTCTTCTTTAAACTCTTTATCATATTTGCGCATGGCAAACACCACCTTGTTCTTTCTTTGATTCTATCACATTTGGGGTGTTTACTCTCTGCACTTCTATGATATCCCTCCACAGAGAGGCCTGAGACTGAAAGCGGTGAATGTCACCGATCTCAGCAATAATACCCGCTGAATACACCTTACCAATACCGGGGACAGAGGTCAGCGTATTGGGGATGATCTCGAACTGCTGCTCGATAGCCTTGTCCAGCGTCTTGATCTAGCTTTCCAATGCCCGCATGGCAGCGATCGAGACCGACATGGCCTGGTTGACAGAATCGTTCACGGTTTTGGGAAGCCGGTAGGAGCCTTTGGCGGCGGTTTGCACCGCCTTCGCGGTAGCTTCTGGATTGGCAAACCTCCCTCGTCCAGATTTCACGATGAAGTCGGTCAACTCTTTTATGTCGGCGTAAGCCAGTGCATCCACTGTCTCAAATCGTTCCATCAGGGCAATGGTGGTGGCGCTGGTATTTTGGGAAAGGACTTTTTCCTGAGCCAACCCAGAGCACTTGAGAAACAGGTAATTCGCAAAACGCTGCTTTTCCCGCGTTAGGTTCTGGACAGAGAAAAAGCGTGCTCTGGTTAGTGTTTGAAGGGCCTTGTAGCGATAATCGTCCATGTAAACCTCTGAGGCAATTCTGCCGAATCTGAGATGGTCGGCAATCACGAAGGCATCCACGAAATCGTTCTTGGGCAGATCGGAATAGGCTTCCTTGAACTTTCTGACCTGCTTGGGATTGAGAACATGGATCTTCCGTTGAAACCGTCCCAATCTGCCATCTTCCCGGAGCGCATAAACGAGGCAGTCCCCATAGATGGAGGTGGCCTCAAGGCCAATCATCACGTCGCTGAGCTGCATCGCGGTAAGTGCGGACACAATTCTCTCAGACATCAGTTTAGCACCACCACGGTTGTTCTGCACGGAAAAGCTGCTGTGTTTGGCTCCATCCGGCTTCATGAGGTAAGCGACGTTATTTTTGCTGCTCACATCAATGCCAACGTAAAGTGGATTCAAAAATATCACCTCCCCCACAGTGGGATTTTCAAGTCGGCAGGTTTTAAGATACCCATGATAACCGGAGCATCAGCAACCTCGCGTATTAGAATCATTCCGGAAAAGGCCAATGCGATATCCCTCACTGCTAAAAGGGCGGCCTTGCTTCCGGCAAACAGCTAATGAGTTTGCAGCTAACTTCCGGCTCAGGGGAACAGACTATCTGTGAAGCAGCCTTACGGCCCAACAGGAGGAATTAGAGCTTGTCCCTGCCGACTTGACAGCATTATATCACGGGCATCTCAAAGCCTGCCGGTATTCTATTTTTGGGGCGTTTTCGCCCTACAAAACTTATTATACGAGGAGGAACAAAAATGTGAAAGACTTGGAAAAAAGCAGTCAGCCTGGTTCTGGTTTTCGCTCTGTCCATGATGGTGTGCATCCGCGTGTTCGCAGTGGAGACGACCACACCTCAGCAGAAAAATGAAATCGTTCTTCAACGGAAGACAGGTGCTAAAACCATTAAGTTGTCAGCCGGAATGTCCGAGGTGGAACTTTCCGAATTACTTAGAAATTTCAGTAAAGGAATGAGTTGAAGAATGTGTGCAATAAAAAAACACAAGCTTGCCGCCTTAATTCTTGTCATAGTAATGCTTGTAGGTATTTTAATACACTCCGCTGTGTTTTGGGTAATAAACAAGGCTTTTCCACCTCTTACTTATACAACTGCTGACTCCGCAGTTGTTGTCGAAATGCGTTTATTTCTGCGCCGGTTTGCAGAAACAACCATTGGAGTATGCTCAACCGTTTTTTTAGTGGGTAGCATCATGATGCTATACTCTTTTATTAAAACTAGTCCTGCTGTTGCATTTTACAAGCTGTTCTTACTCTTCTCGGTAACAGTTGTGGCAATGTTCGCCTGTACAGTTCCCTTTGCTATAGCCGACAAGGTTTTTAGGGGCGATTATCTTTTCCCTGTCTGGGGTATCTTGGCTATTATGGTATTGCTTTTTTCAATACTGCTAGGTGCAAATCTCATAAAATATCTCCGAAACAAATAAATCACAACAAAATTTATTTAGTAAAACGTAACTTGGTGCTATCAAATCAGTAAAGTCTAAAATTTTAGGAGGATTGAAGATTATTATGTTTAAGAAAAATAGGCTTTATAGAATTTTGGCGTTTGGTATTATCTTTTGCTATTAGCACAACCACCTTTAGCGAAACCGCCTTTGCGGCGTCTCCCGAGAAAAACACAATAACGACAGAGCATCAGCAATCACTGGCAGATGCGAAGGAGTACTTAACGAATTATAGTAAAGTAGAGGTCAACGAGTTTGGTAAGCAATTTACAACAGAGTACCAGTTTAAGACAAGTCAAGATTTAGACGCAGCTGCCAATTACATAGTTGAATATGGTCTCGATGCATTTAATGAAGCTGTTAAAACTGAGACAGAAAAAGTTGTGAGCCAAGAGAGTCAGTCTGAATTGATACGCCCCCAGTCAACAACCCCCACAACTGCAGTAAAGACGAAAAGCAAGCCGCAGGTCGGCGGCTCAACCGCCGCCGGCACCCATTTATTACTCATTCGCAAAGGCACTCGTTTTGAAAGTTTCTAAAAAGCCTTTAAAAATTTTCAAAAAGAGTGTAACAAAACGACTTCTCAAGTGTTCTGTAAGGTAGAAGGTAAAAATTTACTAATTTCATTTCATTGTTTTCAATGCAGCGCGCGCTTTGAAATAAATTTTTGTTTCAGAAAGAGGATGACACCGATGAGCCGTTCAGAGGGGAACTCTGTTCCCCTGGCAGCGAACCTTTTTGTACGTCCATAGGCCGAAATAAAAAGGAGGAACAAAAATGTGAAAGACTTGTAAGCTGCAATGACACAATATGTATAGGATAGGTAAATAATATGAAAAAATTTAAATTAGGATTTACCGTAATGATTCTATTGATGGAAACAATATTTATTGGATATTTAAATTATTCAAATTTTGTTAAAATACAGAAACTTGCCTCAAATTCATTGATGTCCGATAATTCTATTACAGTCCTTTTTGAAAAACAAGAAGTTCCCTCGTTGCACAATCTAATAAATAAATATCCAGATATAACCATCTTATCTACAGTTTATGATTATCCGGACATGAAAGTATTTGGGATTTGCGGGAATTGCAATATAGACAATGATGCATATGCATTGATTGAAGGCAATTTTTTTACTAAACATGATTTTTTCAACGGTGTTAATAAAGCTGTTGTTGGCAGAAATATTTTAAATTCTAATAATTGTGTAGAAGATCAACAAGGAAATAAGCATTTTGTATTTGAAAACACAAAATATAAAATAATAGGGGTTTTATCTTCAAACATAAGCAACATGTTAGATAACACCGTTTATATAAATTTAGAGTCTATCAATAATAATTTTAGAAAAATTATTATTGATGATACAAATTGTCAGAAAGCGGTCAAGGAAATACAAAAAAATTATGACATCAAAACAATAAAAGAAAATAACACTCATTTTATGGAAAGATATATTTTTAATGATCACGATAATTTTGTATTAAACGTTTTAGTCATCGTTTTTATTGGTCTACTAATGATCCTGATTTCGTTATTTGTTTTGCATAATTATAGTGAAGAACTTAGCGCTGAAAGGATCATTGGCATAGATTTCAAGAATATATTGTTTAATCTACTTAAAGACATTACTTATTTAATAACTTCAAATATTTTTTTGGCTTTCTTAATATACGCAGTTATATATTTAAAGTTTCTTCAAAATTTGCGTTTAAAATTCTATTTCTTTTATTTTTGCAAATTTTCAGTTTTAATATATGTCACTCTTTGTTTGATAATATATATATATATATGTATATCAAATCATGTTTTTTATAAGAATGGAGCGAAATAATTGTGAAATATCAAAAAATAAATTCAATATACATAGTCGTATGTTTTTGTGTACTTACCATAGCGTCAACAGTATTGATGTTTGCTAATAGAACTTACGAAAAAGCTGCGAATAAAATTGTTGACTTTAGCAATAAAAATGTAGATACAATCTATTTGCGGGTAAGCGATGTTTACGGAGAAGAAAATCAAGAGACATTATCAGACTTCTTTTCTGAAAAAAACGCTTTGAGTCGAATGAAGCAATTTCATCAGGCCCTTAACAAAAAATTTAATTATTTGGAATTTGATACCCAAATGTTATTATTACTGGATAACAATTTTGATTATAAAGATGAATTTCGTACAGATTATGGAACAGATAGTTTTGGATCAAACGATAAAATTGGTGTTTCTTTAAAATCCGCACAAATCAATAAAAAAGCATATGATTATTTTTTGTTAAAAAATCAAATATTTAGCGGACAAAGCTTTCATGAAAACGATTTTACTTTTAATGATAAAGCCGTTCCAGCAATACTGGGATACAATTATATTGATTCCGCTAAGATAGGTGACATTATAAACTTTAACTATTTATCTAAAAATATTTCTATAAGAGTTATTGGGTTTTTGAAAAGAGACACTTCAATAACAATAAATAATAATATTTATTTTTTGGATGATTATATTTTAATTCCTTCGTTAGAAGTAAAATCGGCCCCTATCAGGGGGGATGACAAAAGGTTTCAAAATATATTGTATTCATTAAAAAACTGGGGATATATCAAAATAAATAATGGCGAAGATTATTATAATTATAAGGCTAAAGTTGATGAAGTTAGCAATAAATTGGATTTAAAATATGTTTTAAACGAAGGCTATGTTTATCCTTATATTACAAATATTTCAAATAGTATGCAGTCGAGTAAAGGGATATTTCGACTTTTATCCGTTTTTTTATTTGCGATATTGTCAATAGTTTTTACATTTTTAACTATATGGCATTTTAATAGAAATAAAAAGATCTATGCAATTCACTTAACATGTGGATGCAGTATGAGTCAGTTGAAATCAAGAATATTCTCTGGAATTACAATTCAATTTATATTGTCATTTGGATTATCTATTATTATCAATATGGTTTTAATGGGACATGAAATTGTCTACTTCTCAGAGCGTATGTTGCTTAATCAATCAGTTGGTCAAATTGCAGTTTTGCTGATTATGGTTATTATCGTAATTTGTCTCGTTTTAAACATTTATATAAATAAAAGTAATATGTATACTTCTATCCAAAAAGAAGATTAGAGATAAAGGAGAAATTTTTTATGATTGAATTTAAAAATATAAGCAAATATTATAGATATAAAAAAATCGAAACAAACGCACTTGATCATATAAGCTTAAAAATAGACAAAAATGAAATGGTTGCGATTATGGGGCCAAGCGGTTCTGGAAAAACAACTCTCTTAAATATTGCTGGAGCTCTGTTAACACAAAGCAGCGGAGAATATTTATTTGATCATAAACCAATTGTTGGAAATGAATCAGAGATGGCAAGATTCAGAAACAATCACATTGGTTTTGTACTTCAGCATTTTGCATTAATAAAAAATAGAAATGTTTTCTATAATATAGCTTTACCCTTAAAATATCAAAAAATGAAGAAAGATCAAGTTGAAAAAATAGTTTCCACGGTTGCTGAATCTCTTGGTATTTCAAATAGATTGAAAATGTACCCTCATATGCTTTCAGGTGGAGAATGTCAACGTGTTGCAATCGCCCGAGCAGTTGTCACACATCCCAATATGATTTTAGCGGACGAACCGACTTCTTCTTTGGATGATGACAACAAATATGAAGTACTGAATATATTAAAAAGATTAAACAATTGTGGGGCTACAATCTTAATTGCTACTCACGATAATACTGTTGCGCAAATATGTGATAGAAAAATACAGCTTAACAATGGCCACATTGTTGAATGAAGCTGAGTAGATTAAGCCGTGTGACCTACTTGTTTCTTTGGTTTACAGGCTTTCATTCCATTGATTTCCATGCTGCGCTGCGTTCGAAATATATTTGTTTCAAGGAAGAGGATGACGCCGATGTGACCTGAGCCCCGAAAACTGAGCCAATAGAAAAGTTAGTCACAATATGATAAAATGCAGATGGAGTGATTAACATGAAGAAACGGTTCAGCGAGGAACAGATCATCAGGATTCTAAAAGAACATGAAGCAGGTAAAAAAGCGACGGATATTGTTCGAGAATATAATATTTCTGAACAGACATTTTACCGTTGGAAAAGCAAATACGGCGGGATGGATGTCAGCGAAGCAAAGCATTTAAAGCAACTGGAAGAAGAAAACCGCCAATTAAAAGAACTAGTGGCAAACCTTACTCTGGATAATCACATTCTAAAGAACATCCTCGCAAAAAACGGATAAAGCCTGCCGAGAAGCGTCACATTGCGGAAGAGATACAGCAAACGTACCAGCTAAGTGAGCGCAGAGCGTGCAGGCTGTTGGATTTTGGCCGAAGCAGCAAACGATATGTTCCGGTGGATAAAACAGAAGATAAAGAAATAACAGACCGGTTAACACAGTTGGCAAGTCGATGGAAACGCTTCGGCTACCGGCGTTTGCATGTTATGCTCCAACGGGAAAACGTCTATATCAACCATAAAAGAACATACCGACTGTACAAAGAAGCCGGATTGACCTTGAAAAAGCGGAGTAAAAAGAAGAAATACGAAAAGCGTGGAATGCCGGACAGAACATCCCTGTTAGCAAATTCCAGATGGTCAATGGATTTTGTTTCTGATCGTACCCGATCCGGAAACCACATTCGAGTCTTAACTGTAATTGATGAAGCCACACGGGAATGCCTAGCGTTGGAAGTGGACAGCTCCATCACAGGGAAAAGAGTTGCAGCCGTACTCAACCGCATTGCCCTGTTTCGCGGCCTTCCCAAAGAGATTCTAACGGACAATGGTTCTGAATTCACAGGGAACGCACTAAACGTATGGAGTTACGACCACCATGTAGAACATGTTTTTACTGATCCCGGTCACCCGACCCAAAACGGATATATCGAAAGTTTTAATGGAAAGCTTCGGGATGAATGTTTAAACCAAAACTTGTTTAAAAATCTCTATGAGGCCAAAGAAATCATTGAAGACTGGCGAAATGAATATAACCACCTTCGCCCACACAGTTCTCTGGATAATTTGACGCCGGCAGAATACGCCATGAAAATCTCAGGTGATTACTAACTTTCTATCTGGACGGCTTTTGGGGGCAGGTCAGATGGACTATTCAGAAGGGAGATTTGTTCCCCTGCCCCGGCAGCTCTTTCGTACGTCCGTAGGCCGAAATAAAAAGGAGGAATAAAAATGTGAAATACTTGGAAAAAAGCAGTCAGCCTGGTTCTGGTTTTCGCGTTGTCCATGATGGTGTGCGTCCCCGCGTTCGCGGCGGAGAAAACAAATGTGATTCAAAGTCAAGAGAAGCGCTTAACTGTTGACCTAAACCAGTCTTTAAGCCAATCGGAAAAACAATTTATGAAAAAATATTGTAAAATATTAAATGAGTTTAATTTGGATGAAAATAATGTCTTAGTGTTAAATTTATCAGATGAAGAACTAATTAAAAAATACTCTTTTACAAACTCTGACCTGATTCTTCTACATAAAATAATCAACTCTTCAAAAGAAATAAACAAAAACTATAATCATCCAAGTTCTCAAATACAGCCAAATATCTTTGTTGAAGGAACTGTTATCTATTTCACAGCATCCGATGTTGATACACTATTACTTGCCGCAGCCACTGCGGGACCAACAGCTATGATAGCGGCTTTGGATTTGGTCGCTACCATGACCGGGGGACCTGTGGCTACTGCTATAACAACCGTATTAGGGGATAATAGGATTTGCATCAATCGGCAATTTCTGTTACCTTTGTATTCAGGCGCACACCTATGGTGAAGGCGTATATATTGGCATTGAATTTGATGATGGATTTCCAAATGGCGTTCAGGGCAGGTGGTAATAGGAAAGAGGTAATAAATTGATCTCCCCAAAAAAAATGGTACGAATAACTTATTTTTTACTCCCGATTCCTTTCGTCGGAATTGCATTAGGAGGAAAATCCACTTATGATTTATGGCTCTGCTTTGCCGTTGTCGCTGGGATTCTTCTGCTTGTCAAATATGCAAAATATAGTCAGCGAAAGCAAAGGCCTTATATTGTATTGTGTGATGTAGGATTTGTTTTCCTGCAGGTTGTATTTTTGCGTATAATTCCTGAGAATTGGGGTGTTTTAAAAGCATTGATCCTTGCAATAGCCGGAGGCTTATACTTTGTATTTGCAACATTTAAACTATATAAGCTTCCGCAAGGTCAGTAGATTGCTTAAATAATGATCTGCTGTCTCACTTTGTCTTCAGAGTGATGGTCTAAGTATCCTTTCAGGTCTTCAGCGCCGGAAATTTCCACCGGTGCTGAAGCCTTGTTTTGCTTTTGGACCGTAGAAGGCCCCCAAATCATTTTTGGGAAAATTTACGGGCCTGGCCTAGTGATTAGTGAAATGAAGAAACAAAGAAAGAGGATGACACCGATGGACTATTCAGAAGGGAGATTTGTTCCCCTGCCCCGGCAACTCTTTCGTACGTCCATAGGCCAAAATAAAAAGGAGGAACAAAAATGTGAAAGACTTGGAAAAAAGCAGTTGAGCCTGGTTCTGGTTTTCGCGTTGTCCATGATGGTGTGCGTGCCCGCGTTCGCGGCGGAGAGTTCCAATAATGACACCGAAAAATTCAATGTCAACATATATTCCGAAGAATATCCTAACGCCTATATTGAACAGTCATTTTCTCCAGCTCTGCTGATTCACAGCCTAATAAAGGCCATGTATGGGGATTCTTAGAAGGTCCTGAATATTATGGTGATCGCAGTTATACAAAATCTATTGGTGCCGGTTTGACTATGTTTAAAAACAAACTAACTGGTGGAGGAAATACAACAAGTTTTGTTTGTAAATATATTCACACCTATCAAGAAGAAACAGGTAGTATTAACATATCGACAAGTGGAGTCGGTTTTTCGCTCTCAGGTACATCAAAGCAATGGAGTCTTATTACTAGGATATCATCAAGGCCATATTAAAATACGTTTGAACAGCGTAATCCTCATTGCGAGGATTACGCTGTGATATTGGAGATTCAATATGAAAATTCGATCTATTGGAAAAGTGCATTGCATAATTATAATAATTTTGGCAGCTCTAATCCTGTGCATGGCGGGTTGGGCGGTCCGGCAAGCCGATGTCACGCCGATGCAATGGGTGGAGCGGCACTTTAATAGAGAAAACTCTTCATCGGACTCAGAAATTGCTGAAGTGATGAAGGGAAATAAAGCGGTTATTTTTTATCATTCGTTTGAAGATCCAACAGTGATTCGATGCGCTGTTTTGCAAAAAGACCTGCTGGGGTATCAACTGCTTGGAAATATAGGTGACATTTCGGAGAGCAAAGAGGAAAGTATCCATCCCACAGGCGACATGCTGGGTGGCGCTTTGGGCCGTGGAAAAGCAGGGTTTCTTTATTGGGGCATTCTGTACGACGGCTCCATTTCCGGCGTAACCGTTGCAACCCATGCCGCCACTGTCGTCAGCACGGACGGGCTGCGGCTTTGGTATTACATTGGAACCCAATCCTGCGATTACACGAAAGACATCGTCTATACCTATCACACTCCCAGTGAACAATCACCAACTGCTGTCCCCCGCTCAAAAAGTTTGGCCGCGTAAAAATTTTCATAAAAAGTGTAACAAAACGGCTTCTCCGGTGTTATATAGGCAGAGGGTAACTTAAAAAGCCTGCGCCCGCGTCGCACCTCCTTATTTTCAGACTCCGACCTTGGTTTTACGAACGACGGCGACAGAGATACGGTCTTTTCCGCGGAAAAGATTCCGGATAAATGATGATCTTTGGGAGAGAACGCGAATATGGAACATAAAAACTGCATTACGGAATTTCTGAGAAAATACAGCTTTCTGACCCCGATCTGCCTGATCGCGGCGGTCGTCAGCCTGACGGTCGCGATTGTACTCGTATTAAGAGTCGTCGGCATGCCGTCTTTTGTTCTGGGTTTGTATTTCTGTTGATCTGCCTGTCCGGCTGTTCGCCTCATTTCAGGATTTTCCCTTTTTGACGGAGTGTTCACCGCGGACAAGCCGTTATCTTTCTTTTCTGTTACACAGGGAAAAAATTTAAATTGACAACGGCAAAGATTTTCTGTATAATAATAAGCAACAACTTATTACTTTTTAAAAAGTTGCCTGTAAATTCCTGTAAATCAGCCGCAGCGGTCTGTCCTCCTATCCTTTGAAGTGATGAAAACAGCCGATTGCGCTTTCACCACCAACCTGCAACTTATAAAAAATGTGTCTCATTTTGAAAGGAGCGTATCCGAATGATGAAGGTATGTATCTCCGGACTGGGGCGTGCCGGAAGCCAGATCGCAAAATATCTGCTAGCCTGTGACCGCGTGGATCTTGTGTCCGGCATTTGCAGCCCGACCAGCACGAAGGCCGGCCGGGACCTGGGCGAGATCATCGGCTGCCGCGCCGCCGGGGTTCCCGTTTATCCGTCCGACCGGATTGAGTCCTGTATTTTTAATACCAGGCCGGATCTGATTTTGGATTTCTCCAATGCGGCTGCCGCTCTGAAAAACGCGGAAACCTTTTTTTCGCTGAATGTGCGAGTCGTGATGGGCACCACGGGTTTTTCCAAGGCGGAGGAGGCGGAGCTGTACGCGCTCGCCGACCGGTTCGGCGCGGGGCTGATTTACGCGCCGAACATCACCCGCGGGGTCAGCACCATGATGCTGCTGACCGAACTCGCCTCCCGGATTTTAACCGGCTACGACGTCGAGATCATCGAGATGCACCACAAGCGCAAGGTGGATATTCCGTCGGGGACCGCTTCCAAACTTGCCGACCGGCTGCGGGAATCCCTGCCGGTCGGGGAACGGCACGATGTGCCCGTTTCCTCCGTGCGGGCCGGCGGCATCGTGGGCTGCCATAAGGTCATGCTGGTCGGTGAAAATGATATGATCGAAATTTCTCACCAGAGCTTTTCGCGGAACGCGTTCGCGGAAGGCGCTTTGTTCGCCGCGGAATTCATTCAGGACAAAACCGGCATCTTTGAAATGAAGGACGCCATGAATCTGGACGGAATCTTAATGGATTACCTGAACCAAAGCTCAGACAACCCCGCCGCGCCGCTTCGCCTTGGTGTAAACGCCCCTGGGAAAGGATCTTTCCGCCATGAACCCCGTCGAGCTGCGCCGCAAGATCGGCTACGTCATCCAGCAGATCGGGCTGTTCCCGAACGTGACGGTCATGGAAAACATCGAGGCCGTGCCAAGGCTTTTAAAGTGGCCGCGGGGAGAAAAGCCGCGGCCGCGCGCTGGAGCTGATGGAAATACCCGGAGCTAAGGGAGGTCCTGAACAAGCTCGGCGGGCAGATCGACGAACACACCTTGCAGGAGTTGAACAAGAAAGTGGATCAGGACGGCCGGGAAATCGAAACGGTTGCAACAGACTTTCTGAAAGAAAAAGGCCTGATTACATAATTCACTCCCAGCCAGCGCGCCCGTGCATCGGGCGCGCTGGTTTTAGATAGGCCCGCTCCACATTCCATCGGGCGCGGCTGAAACCGCGGCCTCTCTTCATTCATTGGCTGATTTTTAATGACACATCGGAGGAAAGGAGATGCAAGCCGTGAAAAACGACAAAAAAATCAAAGTAGGAATCGGATTTGCGACTGGACGGAAAAGCTTTCAGAAGGTTTTGAAAACCTATGTCTACAACTGGAAGGAGTACGGTCTGACGGAAAACGAGGACGTCAGCCTGAATCTTTTGGTGGCGTACGACCTGAAATATTCGAACGCGAAGCCGATTCATTTCACCGGCATCCATAAGGATCTTTTAAACCTGATCGACGAGGCCCATTTTATCGGCCGCGGCGCCCTGCGTAAGGAAATCGCCGCCCTTGTGGAGCAGAACGTCCTCAGTCAAAAGGAGGCGGACCTGTTTTTCGGCAGCGGCTATGCCGCAAAGAGAAACGCCATTCTTTATAAGGCGGTCAAATCCGGAATCGATTACCTCGTCTTTCTGGACGACGACGAATATCCCTTCGCCGTTACCAATACGCACAAGAGCGCCGTCTGGGGCGGTCAGGCGGTTTTAACCACGCACCTGGATTACATCCGCCGGGCCGACATCACCAACGGATACCACTGCGGATACATCTCCCCCATTCCGTACATCCGGTTCAACAAAACCCTGACGGAAAGCGACTTCCGAGTTTTCATCGAAGCGATCAGCAACGATGTTTTGAACTGGGATAGCCTCCGCGCCGTCATGAACAACGGCGGCGTCACCTATGCCGATCCGTCGGTTCTGGTAAACCGCACCGTGGAAGAGGTTCCGGAAATCAACCGCGCCAAATTTATCACTGGCGCCAACCTCTGTCTCAATCTGACAAGGCCGGAGCGCGTTTTCCCCTTTTACAATCCGCCCGGGGCCCGGGGCGAGGATACGTTTTTAAGCACCTGTCTGAGCGACCGGAAAGTCCTGCGAGTCCCGTGCTACGCGTTCCACGACGGATTCTCCACCTATCAGCACCTGATGGACGGGGTTCTGCCGAACAAATTGAAGCGCATTGAGGCCGATTCGGAACCGGTTGTCTCCAGATTTTACGCCGCCTGTCTGGGCTGGGTGCGTTACAAGCCGCTTTTCGTTTATATCACGCAAAGGGACCAATACGATCAGATCATGCGCGAAACGCAGGAAAAGCTTTCCCGCACGCTACCCAAAATCTGCGCCTATTTTCAAAACAACAGCTTTATGAAAATATCATCCGAGCTGAACAGCTACCGGAAAAACGTCGAAAAGCATTACGCGCAGTTCCTTGAAATGCAGCGGATCTGGGCAAAGCTGCGCGCCTACCTGAAGGAGCCGCCCGCCCGTCGCTGTTTTAAGGTGTCTCCTCTTGCGGCGGCATCGCCGGAATGCTATCCTGAGAAAAAATCCGTTCATCGGATTGAAAGAACGGGAGCGGTACGTTGAAAATTGCGGTGATTCACGGCAGTCCGCGCAGGGGGAACACCCTCCGGGCCGCCGAACTGTTTCTTGAGGCCCTCAAAAAGCGCGGGGAAGTCGAAGCGGATGAATTCTTTCTTCCGAGGGACCTTCCGGAGTTTTGCAAGGGCTGCGCCGCCTGCGTGACGCGCGGCGAGGAATTCTGCCCGCACCGGCAATATTCGGGCCCGATTCTCGACTCCATGCTGAAAGCGGACGCGCTCCTTCTGACGACGCCCGTCTATGTGATGTCGGCCTCCGGCGGCATGAAGAACTTTCTGGACCATTACCCGTTTCTTTTTATCAATCATCGGCCCAGGCCGGAGTTTTTCCGGAAAAAGGCGTTTGTTCTTTCGACCGCGGCGGGCGGCGGGATCAAATCCGCTATGAAGCCGATTGCAACCTGTATAAAATATTGGGGAATCAACCGAGTGTATCAAAAGGGCTTCCGCATTTTCGCACTGGACTGGGATTCCATGCCCCCGGAAAAACAGAAAAAATACGAGGCAGAAATCGACCGGTGCGCCGAAAAATTTTGGCGCGCCGTCTCAAAGCAAGACAGCGCGCCCACGTTGTTCGTCCGGTTTTATTTTGCTCTGTGCCGCTGGATGGTGAAAAAATTCAGGAATTCTACCCCTGACTACCGGTACTGGCAAACCCAAGGCTGGCTCGACGGCAAACCGCCGTTCGTTTTCAAACGGGACTAGGCACGCCCTTGCAGCCGCTTGTAGAACTGCGCGCAGGAGGCGATCATCAGCGCGCCGCCCGCGAAGCGAAAGGCTGCGGACATCGCGGCTTCCGCGAAAAAAAGGGATGGAATTCCTCCTTCCATTCTGAAAACACCGGAGACGGAAATCGGAAAAAAGACCGAAAGCACCGTATACGCCCCAACCGCAGCCCACAGGACGGCAAAGGGCTTCCCCCTCTCCTCCCGGTGCTTTCCGGAAAGAAGCAGCAGCATAAAGGCGCCGGGGTTCAGCGCCGTCTCCACCGCCAGCAGCCAGAAAACTCCATACAGGACAAGCCGCTGTTTCTCCGCCGCAGAACAAGCTTGCGAAAATCAGCAGGACTCCCGCCGCCATTCCCAGAACATAGGGAGCCCCCTCGGTTTCTCTTTGCCTGTATTCCATGCTCTTCCTCCTTTCGGAGAGGATGCGAGGGTCAATATCCGTGTTTTTTCAGTCTGGCAAGGTAGACCGCGCAGGCGGCGGTCATCAGCGCGCCGCCTGCAAAGCGCAGAAGCACGGCCGCCCGATAGGATCCATACACCGGAGCGGACCGGACCGGCAGAAAGAACCACGTCAGGCTCCCGTCGTGGATCAGTACGGAAAGCATAAAGAATCCGCCCGCAGCCGCCCAGAATTCCGCGACGGCTCTTCCCCGCTTTTCCCACCGCCTGCCCAAAAACAGAATCAGCATAAAAATGCCGGGGTTCAGCAAACATTCGGCTGCCAAACCCCGGTACCATGACGCGGCGTTTTCCGGGGAAACCGAAAGCATCCCCAAAAAGTACGAGGCGACAGGGACCACGCAAGCGGCGGACAGAAGGAAAAGAAGGCAGGACGCCATGCCGAGCGCAAACGGCGCGCCTTTGGTTTTGCGGTATTCCTGTTCCACGTTGTCCTTCCTCACTTTCCTCCACCGCAGGAAAAAGTTCTTATGTATTTGAGTCCGACGGAGGAGTTTCGCCGTTTTGCGGCTCGGACTCCGGTTCGTCGAAAACCGGCGGCTCGTGCAGGCGTCTCCAAAACACGACGCAAGAAGCGATGATCAGTCCGCAGCCAATCAGGGAAAGCGCGTTTTCAATCCAGTATCCGCCCGGCATCACCGCGTCGACCGCCGCGGTGATCTGCTGCTGCAGTTCGCCGCCTTTCAGCATTGAAAACAGACCGGATAAAATATAGAGCCCCGCAATGACAATCCACACAATGGCGAACGCGCTGCCGCGTTTTTCCTTGTTTTTGCCCAGGATCAGCAGCAACAGGAATATGCCCGGCACGATAAGAAACGAAATAATCGTACCGATGAGTCCGGCGCCCGAGATTCCGCTTGACGCCGCGGAAGACTTCAGCCCCAAGGAAGACAGGGTCACGTCTGTTATAATCGGGCTCAGATTAAAAGAAAGAATGGTCTCCAGCAGTAAAACAACCCCCGCCGCAATGCCAAGCGTGAACGGCAGGCCCTCGGTTTTCCGCAAATTCTTTTTTTCCATATGTTCTTCTCCTTACTCTCGATTTGAAATCATATTCTTTTATATTATACTTTTGAATTTTCATTCTGTCAATTTAGTCCAATTCTTTTTCCGAAAAAACCGGCCTGGGCATTTCCGGGCCGGTTTTTTGCGCGGAAATTGAAAATATTCCATTTTTGTTGAAAGAATCCCTCCGGAATGGTAAACTATATCTATTCGTTCGCGCAGGGAGGCCAGCATGAACCGGATTTTAAAATTATGGCGTTTTCTCACCAGCCCGGAAATGATTCTGTACCTGATTTTCGGCGTTCTCACCACCGTCATCAACATCGTCGTATTTGAGGTCTGTTACAATTCCCTCGGCTGGCAGTGGCAGGCCGCAAACGCGCTCGCCTGGATTCTGGCGGTCGCCTTCGCGTTTCTCACCAATAAGCTGTGGGTGTTCCGCAGCAAAAGCTTTCAGGCAAACGTCTTCTGGCGGGAGCTGCTCAGCTTTCTCGCCGCGCGCCTGCTTTCGCTCGGCGTGGACTACGCCTGCATGTGGCTGTTCATCGACATGCTCGCGTGGAACGGGCTTCTGTCCAAAACTGTCGACAACGTGATCGTCGTCGTCATTAATTACGTCTTAAGCAAACTTGTCATATTCCGCAAAAAATAACGGCGGGCGCAGCCAGCGTCCGTGCGAATCTGGAGGAAAAGCAGCATGCAAGCAACAGAAAAAACCATGGAGAAGATCGTCGCCCTGTGCAAAAACCGCGGTTTCGTGTTCGCCGGTTCCGAAATTTACGGCGGGCTTTCCAACGCGTGGGACTACGGGCCGCTCGGCGTGGAGTTCAAAAATAACGTCAAAGCCGCGTGGAGAAAAAAGTTCGTTCAGGAAAGCCCCTATAACGTCGGGCTTGACTCCGCGATTCTGATGAATCCGGAGGTGTGGGTCGCCTCGGGCCACGTGGGCGGATTCTCCGACCCGCTGATGGACTGCCGCGACTGCAAGACGCGCCACCGCGCCGACAAGCTGATTGAGGATTTCACCGGCGAGAGCGCGGACGGCTGGAGCAACGACAAGATGATGGAGTTCATCCGCGAGCACCACATCAAATGCCCGAACTGCGGCAGCGAAAATTTCACGGACATCCGCCAGTTCAACCTGATGTTCAAGACGTTTCAGGGCGTGACGGAGGGTACGAAAAACGAAATTTATCTTCGCCCCGAAACAGCGCAGGGCATCTTCGTCAACTTTGCGAACGTGCAGCGCACCACCAGAAGAAAAATCCCGTTCGGCATCGCGCAGATCGGCAAGAGCTTCCGCAATGAGATCACGCCCGGCAATTTCCTGTTCCGCCTGCGCGAATTCGAGCAGATGGAGCTTGAATTTTTCTGCAAGCCCGACACCGACCTCGACTGGTTCCATTTCTGGAAAGATTTCTGCGAAAAATGGCTGCACGACCTCGGCCTCACGAAAGAGAACCTCCGTCTGCGCGACCACGACAAGGAGGAGCTTTCGTTCTACTCCAAGGCGACGACGGACATCGAATACCTGTTCCCGTTCGGCTGGGGCGAGCTGTGGGGCATTGCCGACCGCACCAATTACGATCTTTCCCGCCATCAGGAGCATTCCGGCAAGAACCTCGAATTCTTCGACCCGGAAACCAAGGAGCACTACGTCCCCTATGTGATCGAGCCTTCCCTCGGTGCGGACCGCGTCGCGCTCGCGTTCCTCTGCGACGCCTATGACGAGGAAACTCTCGAGGGCGGCGACACCCGCGTCGTACTGCGCCTGCACCCGGCGCTTGCCCCTTACAAGGCCGCCGTGCTGCCCCTGAGCAAAAAGCTGAACGACCGCGCGCAGGAGGTTTACTCCGTGCTTGCCAAACGCTTTGCGGTGGATTACGACGATGCCGGCTCCATCGGCAAACGCTACCGCCGCCAGGATGAAATCGGCACGCCGTTCTGCATTACCATCGACTTCGACAGTGAAACGGACGGCTGCGTGACCGTGCGCGACCGCGACACCATGAAGCAGGAGCGCATCGCCATCGACAAGCTGACCGGCTACCTGGAAAGCAAAACCGACTTTTAGCCGACGGAATCGCATAACCGCCTGGAGCTTGCCGGCACGTTCTGCCGGGGCCGCGGCTGCCGCCAGCCCTGCCCGGCCGGAATCCCGATTGGGACGGCCGCCCGGATTTCCCTTTTGCCGACCCGTTCGCCGTCAAAGCAGTACATGACGAACGAGTTTAAAGCGCAGATGGAACGGATCAACAACTGCACCCACTGCAATCACTGCAAAAATCACTGCCCCTACGGTCTGGATACGCCGAACCTGCGCAAATACATGCTGGGTGAATACCATCAGTTTTACGCGGAGCACGCCTGACCGGCCTTCCGCCCAAAACCCGCGCCGAGAGAATTCTCTTCGGCGCGGGTTTTTTCGTCATAACTTCTTTCCGAATCCGAATATAAATAGAATAGGAAGGCCCGCGCGGCAAAAAAACCGAGGCCGCTCGGGGAAATCGGAATCCGTTGGGAAAGCCGGGGAAATGAAATGGACGCGAGATACAGACTGACCGTCAAATTCCTCGTTCTGTTCGCACTGCCGATTTTGTTCCAGTCCCTCGGGCAGTCCGGGCTGCTTCTGTCGCTCTGCAAGCAAATGGGGATTCCGGAGGAAACCGCATCGCTTGCTAAGGACGGCTTTTCTTTTTTCGGGATTGTTTTAACCTTTTTTCCGCTGGGCACCTCCTGCATCCGGCAAACCTTTGAGCTTGAAAGCAGGACCGAGCAGCAGAATTACCTGATCCGCCAGTCCAAGAATTATCTTTTGGAGGCGTTTAAAGGGATTTTGGGCGAAACGGGGCTGGAATTCAGTTTGAATGTAAGAATCTGCACACCAAAAAAAAATATTTGGAATAGAATAGGATTAGGACGTATAAAAATAAATCGACGGCGTCCTAAATGCTTCGCCATGAAAAACCTGCCCGGTTTGTCGGACGAAGCGGTCAGAGACGGACTTGTCTTTCAGGTGTCCCCCCATCCGCAGGGCGCGGTTGGAACCTGCTACGCGGAGCGGGACTGCGTGGTCTACGAGCCCAACCTGAAAAAATCGTCCTCCGAGAACCTGACGGAGTACCAGCGGGAGCAGACCCAGGACATCGCGTTCTGGATCTGCGTCCCCGTTCATAACAAGAAAGGCGACATCTGCGCCATCATGTCCTATGACAGCAACCGGGAAATCCATATTCCGCCTGAAAAGCTGAGTATCGTTTCAAGGCTTTTGAGAAGATTCAGCATTGATTTCATCAGAAACATGACAAATCTGAACGAGTGAGGTTACTGGTATGCACGAAAGCAAGAAAACAAACATCGACCGCGTGGATTCCTCAAAATCGGAAAACGATTTCAGAGACCGACGCTGCAGGCCGCGCAGGCGGGTTCTCATTCCTGTAAAAAGAACTTATGAGCAGTCCATGGGCCGGGCGCTGGCCGACCTGATGGTTGACCGCGAGCCGGTCAAGATTTTGAATATGCAGACGGGCCGCATTTCGTGTTATTCCTCCGCCGACATGCCCCTCTGCGCGGGGGAAGTCGGTTTAAAACCGGAAAGCGCGGAACCAGCGTCTTCCCTGCGGGACGCTCTGAAAACAGGCGCCAAGTAATCTCCCCCGAAAACAGGCCGCGCCAACAGGAAAACCGTTCGCGCGGCTTCTTTTGCGCCTGTTTCTATGTACATCGGCGGGGCAATGGGGTAAAATAAAGGAAAGCAGCTCCGAAAGGAGAACGGACATGCAGGACGAGCTGCGACCTTCGGTAACCGCTTTCGCATGGCGGGCAATCCCTATGAAACAACAAAATAGAAAATGAGGAAATCAAACGATGCAAAACACTGAGAACGACCGCTGTGATCAAAACGGATGCTCCGGCCCCGTCCCCGGGAACCCGCTGTGTGAATCCTGCCGACTGTATCTTACAAAAAAATCCGTCGAAAAAAGGAACCTTCCCTTTCCGCTGACCGACGAGGAAGCCGAACTGCTCGGCAAACTTTCCAGCGGCGGCGCGACGCCCGTATCCCGGTTCGTCATGGGCTCCAGCCGGGAGGACGACCTCGAATCCGTCGCGCTCGCGCCGGTCGTCGTCCGCGGGCCGGAGGACGATGTGGAAACCGTCAAAAAGCTGGGAGAAATCATCACCTCGCTTGAGGACCGCGGGCTGATCGCTCTGGACTACGAAAGCCCGGTCCCCGGTTTTGACGATCAGATGGTCCGGGAATCGGCGGCGTTTGCCACGTTCGAAGAAGCGGTCGAAGAAGGCGGGAAAAGGCCCGGATTCCTGTTCGACACCGCGAGGCTGGACTCGGGCAGCATCACCCTGACCGACGACGGCGCGCAGGCGATGCTGGACTATTACCGGGGATAGAGCTTTTCTTTCCCATCAAAATGAAAAATGCGCCATGACGCGGTTGCGATCCCGTTCCTGGCGCATTTTATACAGTCTTTTTCAGCCCGGACTCATCGGTTATCCCTGTTTTTCGAGAATCTCCCGCTGAGCCTTCTTCGTCAGTTTTTCAAACACCAGCCGGTAGGAACGCCCGCACAGATCCCGCAGGACGTCGTCCGGCACCGTCCCGTCCAGAAAAACGGAAATCCAGTTCTGTTTGTTCATGTAAAAGCCGGGCAGGATATCCGCGTATTCCTTCCTCATCAGCTCCGAAAGCATCGGCTCGCATTTCAGCGTTACAAGCTCGTGCCCGCCGTAAATTCCGTACTTTTGGCCCGGCTCGCAGGTCGCGGCAAACATCTTTCCGTCCACCAGATAGCGGTGCCACTCCCATTCCTCTTTGTAATCCTTTTCCGCCCCGGGATTGCGGAGCAGCGTCTCATCCAGCCAGTCGTAGCGATTCATTTCTTTTCTCCCCTTGTCCGTCCTTTTCTTTGGGTACGCGCCCGCGCGGGGAAACTTTTCCGCTTTCATCATTATAGCGTTTTGATTCGGGGTAAGTCAATCTTTCCTGGTCTCTTTTCCCCAGAGGCTTGGGGGCGCAAAGCGGCTTACGCAGCCGCAGAGAAGAAATATTTCTTAAACTGGGGCAAAGTGCCCCTTAACCATAATTTCTTCAATTTATTTAGTTTGTCCTCAGGCCGGACGGGCCCATACTTTCGGTCCCGTACGAAAGTATGCAAAGTACGGGTCGGGGGGGGCAGCGTGACGCTGCATCCAAAGTGTCGGTAACAAGAGCGGCGAGAGAAAGTAAAGCAAAACACGATTCTTCAGCCGTGGGCGCCGTAGGCGAGTAAGGGCCGGATGGCCTCCCCCCGACGCCCCCCGGCACCTGTCAAAGGGAAAAGCGATGTTCTTAGGTGTTCTGCTTCTCATTGACGACGGGGGCTCCGGAGAGAAAGCCACTGCTTTATTTTAGGGAAACTGTAATTCGTTAGCTCGCCTTGACTCAAGCTTACGTAATATATCACTCAGCTTTGAAAAAGATTGCTTTCAATCTATTGATTTCCTGTACGCTTCTAACTAAGCACGCAGGGAAAGAATTGGGAACGTCAATGAAAAGCACTGCGTTTCAAGAACATTCCCGTTCTTTATGATGGCAGTCGGGGTGTAGGGGGGCGTTTGGAGCTCTTTTTACGGGAATTTGAAGCCCCCCTACATAGTCTTTGCCTACTTTCTGCTATATCAGAAAGTAGGGGCCCGTCCGGCCTGAGGACAAGGTAAATCAATAGAAACAATTTGGGTTAAGGGGCTCTTTGCCCCAAAATAACATTAAAATCAACTTTTTCACATTTCTAAAGACAAGAGCAAAAAGAAGAAAAAAAGAATTTAAGTTGAAATTTATGGAAAGAAGCGGTATACTGTTTCTTGTAAGGCACATAAAAAAGTGCAAAGCAGGGACAAGGTGGTGAGACACCTCGCCCCCTGCATACGGAGAACCACCCTCCATACACAGCGGTAAAACCGCGCATTTGCAGGTAATATTATACCTCATTCCCCCTGTTTTGTACAGAGCGGGAAAAAGGGGCGAAAAAAAATTCCTGCTTTTCACGCGCGCCGGTGTATGGAATGAGAATTCCGTACCGGTGCTTTTTTGTGCCCTGTATCGGGCGAAACGCCCGCTCCCGCGTATTTTTTTGGCACGGAACCCGGAAATTTCGTGCCGCCATTCTCTCCGCGGGGGCGGGAACACGCCGCCCGGTACCGGCGGCTTTTCCGTTTTGAGAGGCGGGAAAGTGCAAAGCGCGTGAAAAGGAGTTCTTTGAATCAGGCAGAATTGGGCACGCTCTTATCAGGAGAGGTGCCGCAGGCAGCATGGCTCTCCGTCCTTTTGAAACGGCGGGGCCGCCGACAAAACGACCGCGCGGGCGCAGAAGCGTCCGCGCGGCCTTATTTTCTTTATCTTTGCCCCGTCCGGTCGAGAACGCGGCGGAGCGCCGCCGTCCCGAACGGCGGCAGAATCAGCGTGCCGCGCGTGTCCGGCAAGGTCCCGAACACCGCCTCCGCCCCGCTCCATTCGGGCGGAACCACCACGCGGCGTTCCTCCGTCGAACGGTTCGCCGCGCAGAGCAGGGCGTCCCCGCCGCCGGAACGCACATAGGAAAAAACGTCTCCGTCCGCCGCGACGGGCAGAAAATTTCCGCCGTTCAGGCAGGCGCACCGGGCGCGGAGCTTTCCCAGCGACCGGTACCACCGCGTCAGCTCCCCGTCCTCACGCCCCCATGGGAACGGCGCGCGGTTAAACGGGTCCGCATACCCCTCCGTTCCCGCTTCGTCGCCGTAGTACAGGCACGGAACGCCCGGCAGGGTGTACTGCAAAAAAGACGCGCATCGCATCAGCGCGAGCCCGCGCGTCCGCTGTTCCGGCGAAAGCCGCGTTTCGCTCTGCCACTGCCGCCCCCGGTTCCGGCGCGGCTCCCCCGCCAGCGCGGTCAGCGCGCGCTCGGTGTCGTGCGTGCCGATGTTGTTCATCAGAACCCGGACAACCTGCGGCGGGTAGTTTTCCAGAACGGACAGAATCGTTTCCATAGACGCCGCCGCGTCGCCGCCGGTCAGGAACCCAAGCACCGCGTTGCGGAACGGATAGTTCATCACGCTGTCGAGCTGTTCCCCCAGCAGGTACCGCCGCCGTTTGCCGTAAGCGATCTTGTTGGAGGCGTCCTCCCAGATTTCGCCCGCCAGCAGCGCTTCCGGATTTTCACGTTTGACCGCTTGCCGCAGAGCGTCCAGAAATTCATCCGGCAGTTCGTCCGCCACGTCCAGCCGCCACCCGGCGGCGCCCGCGCGCAGCCATCTGCGGATGATTCCGTTTTCCCCGCAGATATACTCCCGGTACTCCGGATTTTCCTTGTTCACGTTCGGCAGGGTCGGGAACCCCCACCAGCAGGCGTACTGCTCCGGCCAGCTTTTGAATTGGTACCACGGGTAATACGGCGATTCCTTCGACTGGTACGCGCCTGTTCCCGGGTACCGCCCCTGCCGGTTAAAATAGACGCTGTCGCTGCCCGTGTGATTGAACACACCGTCCAGCAGCACGCGGATTCCCATGCTAGCCGCTTCGGCGCAAAGGGCGCGGAAATCCTTTTCCGTGCCCAGCAGCGGGTCGATCTTCGTGTAATCCGCCGTATTGTACCGGTGGTTGGAGTGCGCCTCAAAAACCGGGTTCAGGTACAGGCACGTTACGCCGAGCGATTTCAGATACGGCAGCTTTTCGCGGATGCCTGCAAGGTCGCCGCCGAAGTAGTCGGAATTTGTGACGTTTCCCTGCCCGTCGGGCCGCCAGTCCGGGGATTCGTCCCAGCTTTCGTGCAGCCTGCGGTCCGCCGGAACTCCGGTTTTCGCCTGCCCGGAGGAATCAAAACGGTCCGGAAAAATCTGATAGATCACCCCGCCCGCAAGCCAGTCCGGCGTTTTGAATTCTTTTTCATACACCGTGAGCTGCCACAGGGCACCGCCGTCGAACACGGCCTCGCCGATCGGCCCGCGCATCAGGCGCCGGTGCCCGCAAGGCGTTTCCAGTTTAAAATCGTAGAAATAAACGCCCGGCTTTTCGGCTTCAAAATGGCATTCCCACCACTCCGCGCCGTCGCCGTTCATGCCGCACCAGAACAGGCCGCAGGGCTCCTCGCGCCCGTCGGCTCCGTTTCGCATGACCAGCTGCGCGCCGGAACAGCCCAGGCCGCGCGGCAGCGTGATTTTAAAGTGCACGCGGGTTCCCGCGGGCACCGCGCCCACAGGGTCCCGGTGCATCGGATTTCTGGAATTAAACATGCCGTTTCCCCTCCGGAACAGGCTTTACGTGCCAGATGTTTTCGG
This sequence comes from Caproicibacter fermentans, assembly GCF_014303955.1. Taxonomy (NCBI): domain Bacteria; kingdom Bacillati; phylum Bacillota; class Clostridia; order Eubacteriales; family Acutalibacteraceae; genus Caproicibacter; species Caproicibacter fermentans. Next base: position 2,317,088 of record NZ_CP060286.1, read on the forward strand.
CGTATTCGCGAATCGCGCGGTCCGCGGAGAAAATCCCCGCCTTTGCCGTGTTCACAAGGCACATGCTCCTCCATTGATCCGCGTCCCGATACAGCCGCTCCGACTTGTGCCGCGCCTTGTCGTAGGAGTCGAAATCCGCCAGCACCATGTACGGGTCGGAAGAGAGCAGGGAATTGGAAATGTCGCGGAAATCGACGCCGCAGAAGCCCTTTTCCACCACGTTCAGCGCGGCTTGCAGCTCCGGATTTTTTTCCGCGAAAGCACGCGGCTGATATCCGGCCTTTTTCCGCTCCTCGGCCTCCTGCGCGTTCATGCCGAACAAAATCATGTTTTCTTCCCCGACCGCGTCGCGGATTTCGACATTCGCGCCGTCCAGCGTGCCGAGCGTCACCGCGCCGTTGATCATGAATTTCATGTTGCCGGTGCCGGAGGCTTCCGTTCCCGCAAGCGAGATCTGCTCGCTGAGGTCCGCCGCGGGCATCAACAGCTCCGCGAGCGTGACCCGGTAATCCTCAAGGTAAACGACCTTCATTTTTTTATTGACCCGCTCGTCGGCGTCGATCGTTTTGCCCAGATCGACGATAAAACGGATGATCTGCTTCGCAAAGTAATAACCGGGAGCCGCCTTTGCGCCGAACAGATAGGTGCGCGGCGTGAACTCCATCTCCGGATTTTCGCATAAGCGGAGATAGTCCGTCAGAATTTGCAGCGCGTTTAAGTGCTGCCGCTTGTATTCGTGCAGGCGCTTGACCTGCACGTCGAAAATCGAATCGGGGTCCAGGTCGACTCCGTTTTCCCGCTTGACGTACTTTGCCAGACGGATCTTGTTTTCCCGCTTGACCGCCGCCATCTTTTCCAGCACCGCCGGGTCGCTTTTGTATTTCATCAGCTTTTCCAGCTCGGCGGCATCGCGCACAAAGCCGTCGCCGGTCAGCTCGGTCAAAAGCGCCGCAAGGCCGGGGTTTGCCTGGCAGAGCCAGCGCCGGTGGGCGATCCCGTTGGTCACGTTGGTGAATTTTTCAGGCATTTCGGTGTAGAAGTCGTGGAACACGCGGTCTTTTAAAATTTCGGAATGCAGCTTTGAAACGCCGTTCACGCTGTGGCAGGAGGCCACCGCAAGGTTCGCCATTTTGACAAAGCCGTCGTTCCACGGCGCCATGCGGCCCACCTGATACCCGTCCACACCCTTGTTGTGCATCCCGGCGCAGAACCGGCGGTTGATCTCCTCCACGATCTGGTAAATGCGCGGCAGGCGCGACCGGAACAGGTTGATGCCCCAGCATTCGAGCGCCTCCGACATTACGGTATGGTTGGTGTAGGCGAATACATTCTGTACAATTTCCCATGCGGAATCCCATCCGTATCCGCATTCGTCCATCATGACGCGCATCATTTCCGGAATCGCCAGCACCGGGTGCGTGTCGTTCAGATGGATTGCGATGCAGTCGGGCAGATTGTCGAGCGTCCGGTTCCGGAACAGGTGGTGCCGGATAATGTCCTGCACGGCGGCCGAAACCAGAAAATACTGCTGCGAAAGGCGCAGGCTCTTGCCCTCCGGATGGTTGTCCTCCGGGTACAGCACCTTCGTGATGGTCTCCGCCATCGCCTTCTGCTCCACGGCGCGCAGGTAATCCCCGCCGTTGAACAGGCTCATGTCGAAGTCCTCGCTGGTCGCCGCCCACAGGCGCAGCCGGCTCACGCCGCGCCCGTCGATGCCGGGGACGTACAAATCGCTCGGCACCGCCATCACCTTTGTGAAATCCTTATGGTTCACCACATGGAACCCGTTGTTCCAGTAGTCGTCGATGCGGCCGTTGAACCGCACCTCCACGCTTTTCTCCGGCTCGCTCCTGAGCCAGATTTTGCCGCCCGGCAGCCAGAAATCCGGCAGCTCCGTCTGCCAGCCGTCCACCAGCTTCTGCCGGAAAATGCCGTATTCATAGCGCAGCGAATACCCCGTCGCCGGAATCCCCAGCGACGCCATCGCGTCGAGAAAACACGCCGCCAGCCTGCCGAGGCCGCCGTTGCCCAGCCCCGCGTCCGGTTCCTGCTCGTACAGCGCGTCCAGATTCAGATTGAGCCCGGCAAGCGCCTTGCGGTAATCCTCTTCCAGTCCCAGATTAAAAAGGCTGTTTTTCAGCGAACGGCCCAGCAGGAATTCCATGCAAAGGTAATAAATATGCTTGGTCTTCGTCTGCTCCGCAAGGTGAATAAATTCGCTTCGCCCCTTTTCCATCCGGTCGCGCACGCAGAGCGCAACCGCCTTGTAGCACTGCTCATCCGTGGCGTTTTTCAAGCTGACCCCGAACACCAGCTCCAGCATACTGTTAACAGACTCCTGGATCTTTCTGATCGGCTGCCGGTAAATCATCGGATTCTTCCTCCTAAAAAGCAGAAGTATTTCTGTATATGATACACCAATTTAATTCTTTTATCAAGGCCAGCGCCCCCAAAGGCAAACACGGTGCAAAACTGCCCGTTTTGCTTATTGCGTCGCGGTTTTTCTACAAAATTCTGCTTCCGGTTTTCAAAGATTTATTGGAAGAGATTTTTTCTCGATATTTATGCAACTTCAACAAATTTTACATTCCCGCCCGTCCGGTTTGGGCGGGTTCCGTTTTTTCCGGCGCGGCGCGCAAAAAGCGGAAAGAAAAAGTGACGAAAATCACTTTCATATTATAGTGAAATAGATTATAATAGGCTATATATCAAACGCGGCTTCATGAAAGGGAATGAATGGATTGAGCAAGAACAGGATCAAACTGAACATCTGCGGCTGTGAATGCGTCATCAGTTCTGAGGACAGCGAGGGTTACATGCGCTCCGTCGGCGACGAGGTTCAGAAGGCCATCGATGCGTTCATGGACCGGAACGAGCGTATTTCCGCCACGATGGCTGCAATCACCGCCGCGTTAAGCTACTGCGACGAGGCCCACAAGGCGGCCGACGCGGCTGAAAATCTGCGCACGCAGATTCGCGATTACCTGGAGGATTCTTCCCACGCGCGTCTGGAGGCGGAGGAATCCCGCAGGGAAATCGAGCGCCTGAAGCGCGAGATCCAGACCCTGCGCTCCCGCCTTTCCGCGGCGGGCGAAGAGGTTCCGGAGGGCGCTCCCGCCGAAAAGGCGCCGCCGATCGCGCCCGGCGCGGACGTGCCCCGCCCGCAGACGGGCAGCTTTTCCCGCGTAACCCCGCAGGAGGACGGCCCGGACCCGGAGGGCTTCATGAGCTTTTTTGAAAAGAAAACCGATGAACCGTAACATGGAGATTCTGGCTCCGGCCGGTTCGCCGGAAAGCCTGACGGCGGCCGTCCGCGCGGGGGCGGATGCCGTTTACCTCGGCGGGGGCCGTTTTTCCGCGCGCGCGGGCGCGAAAAACTTTTCCGACGCGGAGCTGCGGGAGGCCGTCGGGTACTGCCACGCGCGCGGGGTCAAGGTATTCCTTGCGGTCAACACGCTGCTGCTGGACGACGAACTCCCAGCGGCGCTCGATTTCGCGCGATTCGCCTGCTCCCTGCCGGTGGACGCGCTGCTCGTGCAGGATCTGGGGTTCGCGTCCCTTCTGTTCCGGCACGCGCCGGGCCTGAAACTGCACGCCTCCACACAGACAGGCGTCCACACGCCGTCCGGCACAAAAGCGCTGTACGGCCTCGGCTTTACGCGCGTTGTTCTGGCGCGGGAGCTTTCTCTCGCTGAAATCCGGGAGATTCATTCCGCATGCCCGATCGAGCTGGAAACCTTCGTTCACGGCGCTTTGTGCATGTCGGTCAGCGGGCAGTGCTATTTCAGCTCCGTCCTCGGCTCGCGCAGCGGCAACCGGGGCATGTGCGCCCAGCCCTGCCGCCTGCCGTTCGCGGCCCCGGGCGGCACGGGGCACGACCTGAGCCTGAAGGACCTGTCGATGATCCCCCGGCTTTCGGAGCTTTCCGAAGCGGGCGCGGTCTGCGCGAAAATCGAGGGCAGGCTCAAGCGGCCGGAGTACGTCGCCGCCGCCGCTGCCGCCTGCCGCCTTGCGGCGGACGGAAAGCAAATCCCGCCCGAGCTGCTGCAAAGCCTCGGCGCGGTTTTTTCGCGCTCCGGTTTTACCGCCGGCTACCCGGACGGCAAGCGCGGGCGGGAAATGTTCGGCGTCCGCTCGAAGGAAGACGCCGCCGCGGCGACCGGAGAAGTGCTCTCCGGCCTTCGAAATCTTTATTCCAAAGAATTTATGAAAATTCCCGTTGATTTTACTTTGAAAATAAAATATAATAAGCCGATGCAGTTGACGGCCGCCGACCGGGACGGCGGAGAGGCCACCGTTTCCGGAATGGTTCCGGAGCGCGCGGCGCACCGCGCGCTCGACGCCGGCCGCTGTTCCGGTCAGCTTCAAAAGACGGGCGGAACTCCGTTTTTCGCGGGCGAGACCCGGGTGGAGCTTGACGAAGGCCTGGCCGTTCCCGTTTCGGAATTGAACCGGATGCGGCGCGAGGCACTCGACGCCCTTTTGAGCCGCCGCGCCGAACGTCCCGCGATTCCGTGGGCGGACTGCGCCGATCCCGGCCCGGAGCCGCACCGAGCTGCTCCTTTCCGGCTGCGCGCCCGCTTTGTCGGCACGGAACTTCCGGAAAACGCCAAAGGGCTGGAGCTTTGCTATGTCCCTTATCGCACGGAGCCGCGCCGCCTTGCAAAACTGCTCGAGGACGGCTTTCCCGCGGCGGTCGAGCTGCCGCGCGGCATGTTCGGCATGGAAAACGCGGTTCGCCGCAGCCTGGAAAACGCAAAGGCGGCGGGAATCAGCCACGTGTGGGCCGGCACGCTCGATGCAGTCCGGCTCGCGCTGGACTGCGGCTTTACCGTCCACGGAGGTTTTTCACTGAACATAACCAATACCCCGGCGCTGGAATCCTACCGCGCCCTCGGCGTCGCCGACGCGGAGCTTTCGTTTGAGCTGACGCTGCGTCAGGCGGCGAAGATCGGCGGCAACACGCCGCGCGGGCTTTTCCTGTACGGCAGGCTTCCGCTGATGCTCTGCCGGAACTGCCCGGCGGCGAATTCGCCAAAGGGCTGCCTTTCCTGCAAAACGCCGCCGGAGCTGACCGACCGACGGGGCGTCAAATTCCCCGTGCAGTGTTACGGCGCGTGCAGCGAGGTGCTCAACTCCGTCCCGCTGTCCCTCGCCGGGCGCGGGAACGACGTGGAGCGAATCGATTTCGGCCTGCTTCGCTTTTCGACGGAATCCGAGGGCGAGGCGGAACGGATCATCAACGACACGGAAAACGGAACCGGAGGCGCCGCGGAGCCGAACTCCTTTACGCGGGGGCTGTACTACCGCGGTTTCGCTCCCCGGCGGGAGGATGCATGAAAAAAACGGTAAAAATTAAAAAACTCAGGGAAAACGCGGTGCTGCCGACGCGCGGCAGCGAGGGCGCCGCGGGGCTGGACCTTTACGCCTGCATCGACGAACCGGTTCTGATCGAGCCGCGCGGGCTTTACCGCATTCCGACCGGCGTGGCGGTCGCGCTGCCCGGGCCGGATACCGTCGGGCTCATCTTCGGGCGAAGCGGCCTTGGGGTGAAACACGGCATCACGCTGTCGAACGCCGTCGGCGTCATCGACAGCGACTACCGCGGCGAGCTGATCGTCGGGATCGTCAATTCGGGGGATGCTTCCTATCTTCTTTCCCCTGGGGAACGGTTCGCCCAGCTGGTCGTGGCGCCGGTTTTTCAGGCGGAGCTTCTGGAAACGGACGACCTGGGCGAAACGGACCGGGGCGCCGGCGGGTTCGGCTCCACCGGAAAATAGCAAATATTGTCGGGGATGTTTTTTTACATGAAAAAGGGTATTCTAAAAACGCTTCTGTTTATCGTCCTGCTTGTCCTGGCGGTCGTTTTGGGCAAAGCCGCTTCCGACGCGGCGGCCGGCGTGCGCTTTCTCTCCTTTTTAAGCGCCGGGGCCAGCTTCGGGGTTTCGCCCGTGAACGTGGACCTGTCCGTTCTCCGCTTCACGTTCGGCATGACCGTGGACCTGCACGTTGCGCAGGCGCTTCTGCTGCTTGCCGCGATTCTGGCGTACAACAGAATCCGCTGAAGAAAATTCATCAAAAGAGATAGGAGTTTCGTCACCATGTTATTGCTTGCATCTTCATCGCCGCGCCGCAGCGAACTGCTGAAAATGGCCGGTTATGAATTTACCGCCGCGCCGGCAAATGTCAGCGAGACCTTTCTGCACGGAACGCCGCCCATGCAGATTGTGGAGCAGCTTGCCGCGCGCAAAGCGCAGGCCGTCGCAAAACAGAACCCCGAGGCCGTGGTTCTTGCCGCCGACACCCTCGTTGTGCTCAAGGGCAGAATCCTCGGCAAGCCGAAGGACGCGGATGCGGCAAAGGCCATGCTGAAGCTTTTGTCCGGCAACGTACATCAGGTTTACACCGGCTATACCGTAATCAGCGGCAAAAAGCTCATCTGCGGCCACGAGTGCACGTCGGTCGAGTTTTACGCGCTTTCGCAACAGGAAATCGACGCCTATGTCGATTCGGGGGAGCCTCTCGACAAGGCCGGGGCCTACGGGATTCAGGGCCGGGGCGCGCTGTTTGTCAAGCGGATCAACGGCGATTACTACAATATTGTCGGCCTGCCGATTTCAAAAATACACCGGATTCTCACCGGCCTGCAGGAAAAAGACGAGTAGCCCGCCGCGGGCACGGAATTCTGGAATTAGATATTGAGAATCTCCGGCATTCGGGTTATAATAAGGAAAGATCGGAGCTTCCGGCACCGCTCCCGGCCCGGATGACTTGAAAGGGGAAAAACAGATGTTTTCAAAGGATATAGGAATTGATCTGGGTACCGCGAATACCCTGGTATTTATGAAGGGAAAAGGAATCGTCATGCGCGAGCCGTCCGTCGTCGCGGTGGACGTCCGTTCGGACACCGTTCTGGCGGTCGGAAAGCAGGCGAAGGAGATGATCGGCCGCACGCCGGGCTCCATTGTCGCCGTACGTCCGATGAAGGACGGCGTCATCGCCGACTTCGACATTACCGCGACGATGCTGAAGCACTTTATCCGCAAGGCGGTAAAGGCGAACGCTTTCTCCAAGCCGCATATCATTATCTGCATCCCCTCCGGCGTTACGGAGGTTGAGCGCCGAGCCGTGGAGGACGCCGCCCGTCAGGCCGGCGCCAATAACGTGGAGCTGATCGAAGAGCCGATGGCCGCCGCCATCGGCGCCGGGCTGCCCGTCTCCGAACCGACCGGCAGCATGGTCGTCGACATCGGCGGCGGCACCGCGGAGGTCGCTGTGATTTCGCTCGGCGACATCGTCACCTCCGTCTCCGTCCGCTGCGCGGGGGACAAGTTTGACGAATCCATCATTTCCTATGTAAAAAAGAAGTACAACCTCCTGATCGGCGAACGCACCTCGGAGGAAATTAAAATCAAGATCGGCTCGGCGTTCCCGACGGAAGACAACGAAGGCGCTTCCGTAGAGATCAAGGGCCGCAATCTGGTCGACGGCCTGCCGAAAAACGTCACCATCAGCGCCGGGGAAGTCCGCGAAGCGCTGAGCGACCCGCTGGCCCTGATCGTCGACGCGATCAAGAGCACGCTGGAAAAGACTCCGCCGGAGCTTTCGGCGGACATCATCGACCACGGCATTATGCTGACCGGCGGCGGCGCGCTGCTGCGCGGGCTGGACCGTCTGGTGGAGCAGGAAACCGGCATGCCGGTCCATGTCGCGGACGACCCGCTGGACTGCGTGGTCAACGGAACCGGCAAACAGCTGGAAATCACCATGCCGTCCTCTTACTACAAGGCGGATAAAAAACGCTGAGTCCGTCAGTCCGATCGCATGCAAGGAGCTGAGCGCATGAAAAAAATGATTCTGATTTTTTCATTTTTGCTTATTTCATTCAACTTTTGTTCTTGCGGAGCCTCCAACTCCTCTGTTTCAACGGCTGAAAACCCGGGCGGAAAAAATTTGTCTACGAAACAGACGGCGGCAAATCCGGCCGATTCGATCAACCAATATATCTCCTACCGCTTGCCGGACACCTTGTCCGACGGAGGTTACAACAAGGAATTAGGCTTTCTGGGCGGCAATCTGTTTTGCCTGAAATCCACTGGAAGCTGCGCTGCCAAAAAAGCATCCGACACCACGCCGCCCGGCTGGAATTCGTACGGCGGAGCCGAGATCTATGACAACCTGGATTGTAAATTCGAAAAGGGACAGCTGGTCGACGTCTCGCCGCCATGGAATCATGCCGAGTATTTGACGAAGATGGAGCCTTTGGAGCACTGCGAGGTGCCCGCCGCCATCGTTCAGGTAAGCTTCGACTTATATTCTGCGTCCGAAGCCTCTGAAAAGAATATTGTTGACAAAAACGCGCTGAATTCCACGATGTGGTATGTGTTTTTTTCGAAAGAAGACCGCGGCATAAATTATGCGATATTCCTGAACGCAGAACAGTTCAGCAGGGAAGATACGGTAACGCTGGCTCAGTCCGTAAAATTCTCGGATCAGGCGTTCAATCTGAAGATTCCGCAATCATCATAATCCGGTCATCCAATAATTACCCCCCGGCACAGCCGGGGGGTAATTCCTATGCGGGCAAAACCCTGTTACGCCGACTGCGCCTCAAGGGCGTCCGGGGGCTTCTTACCCTACACAGCCGGGGGGTTTTGAATTACAAAAAGGGACTGTTGCAAAATAGCCTCGACGAAAAATATTGCACAAAAAATGCGCCTTGATTGGGCTTCGGCAGCCGCTTCAAGACGCACTTTCTTGCTTTTGGAGCTATTCCTTTGTGCAATTTGCTATCGCAAATTCATTTTGCAACAGCCCCTTCTTTGTTACGGCTTTACCGCGCGGGTCGCGAGATAGGTCGGCGCAAAATCCCGCAGCCTTCCGTTTCCCGGCCGGTCGCGGTCTTCAAAAAGCTCGGTCAGGCGGAACCCGGCTTTCAGCTGGCCGCCGATCTGCTCCTCCATCGTATGGCTGAACTGCAGCCCGTCGTCGTTTTTCATCAGCTCTTCGTAAAGAACCGGATCTTTCAGCGGATTAAACGGCAGCGGATTTTCCACCACCAGGCGGTCGTAGTCGTTGAAAAGAAAATTCAGGCCGTTGTCCATCCCCGCGAGAAGAACGCCGCCGTGCTTCAGGACGCGGAAGCACTCGTTCCAAACGGGCTGAACCTCTTCAATGTAGCAGTTGGAAACCGGATGGAAAATCAGGTCGAAGCTTTCGTCGCGGAACGGGAACGGCTTTGTCATGTCTCCCCGGACGATTTCGATGCGGTATCCCTCGCGCTCCGCGACCATCCGCTCGCTTTCCAGCTGCCGGGCGGAATTGTCGAAAATCGTGCACTCGGCTCCCAGTGCCGTAAAAACAGGCATCTGCTGCCCGCCCCCGCTGGCGAGGCCCAGAATTTTCAGCCCCGAAAACGGCGGGAACCACTCCTTCGGGACCGGCCTCACCGGCGTCAGCAGCACGCTCCAGTCTCCCTTTCGGGCACGGATAAATTCCTCGTGAGAAACCGGGACGCTCCATTCGTTCCCGTCCTGCGCCCAGCGGTCCCAAGTTTCCGAATTAATCTTTGTATAATTTTCTCTTTGATCCATAAATTATCTCCTTATCGCATCGGTTGCTTTCTATTCCAGAAGCTCCCGCAGCATGCGGGGATACCGGTTTAAAAATTCCTTTGTCACACGGAAATTGTCCGTTTCCTCATATGCACGGCGGTGAATTCCGTCGGCGGAAAGCTCGTAAATGACACTGTCCGGGTACGAGGTCAAAATCGGCGAATGCGTCGCGATGATCAGCTGGGATTCTTCTTTCACCAGCTCGTCAATGCGGCAAAGCATCGCGAGCTGCCGCCGGGGCGAGAGCGCGGCCTCCGGCTCGTCGAAAATATAAAGCCCATGCCCGCCGAGGCGGTTCATCAGCAGCGCGAAAAAGCTTTCCCCGTGCGATTTTTCATGCAGCGAGCCGCCGTAGCTCCACTTGATCTGCGGACCCATTCCGCCCTCGTCCATTTTTTCAATGCTGGTCGCCACGTTGTAAAAGCTTTCGGCGCGCAGAAAATACCCGTCGCGCGGGTGCCGCACGCCTCTGTACAGCGAAAGGTAGTCGCACAGCTCCGAATGGGAGCGGTAGGTCTCAAAATTGAAATTCCGGCTGCCGCCCTCGGGGTTGAAACCGCAGCAGACGGCCAGCGCTTCCGTCAGCGTTGATTTTCCCGATCCGTTTTCCCCGACTAAAAACGTCACGTTCGGATGCAGCGGCAGCTCCGTCAATGCATGCACCGCCGGGACGGAAAACGGATACCGGTTAAAATCCGGCACCTGATCGCGCCGCAGCACCGCTTTGCTCACATACTGCTCCCGCATGGTAAATTTCCTCCCGCTTCCTAATCAGTACAGCGTTTCCGGGTCGAAGCCCTCCGTTTTCAGCTCCAAAAGCGCCTTTAAATCCTCCGAAAATTCCTTCGCGGTCTGGGTTTCCTTCTGTTCCAGCTCTTCCAGCACTTCAAACTCGAACGCTTGCGGCCCGAACGTGTCCCAGTCCTTTTGCAGCTTCAGGTTCACCGCGCCCCCGGTTGTTTTAGAAAACTCAAATCGGTTCTGAAAGCCCCGCAGATCCGGCGCCGCCGTCAGCAGCATTTTTCCGTTTTTTATATTCCGAACCGCGCAGATTCCGCCGATTTTTTTGCGTTCGCGGTATTCGCTGAGCCGCTCTTTTCGTTCCTGTTTTTCCATCATGGTTCTCCGTTTCCGCGGCGCTTTGCCGCCTCATTTTTTATCATAGGCTATCCGCGCCCGAAAATCAAGCGCGCCCGGCCTCGCAAAAGCTGACGCCTCCCTTTCCCGGCGATTTGTTTTTCTTCTGATGATTTCCCTTGAAGAAACAGGATCCTCGCGGTATGATGGAGAAAGGGATCCAATCTTTTTCTCGCGCCGTTTCTCGGCGCGCCAGGGGAACCGGGAGGTTATTCATGTCTTCTTTTTTGAAAACAGTTGGTCTTTTGACTCTGCCCGCCTCCGTCGTTTTGCTATTTTTCATGACGGGCAATTTGAATTTTTTCAGCGTGCTGTGTGTTTTTTTGCTGATCACGCTCGGGCTGGCGCTGGTTGAGCTTGGAGATCTGATGGAACGCGTCTCTGCCCTAGAATCTCGACTTGACCCGCCCCCCGAAAAGCCCGAAGAGGATGACATTCAAAAGGTCGTCTGTCCGAACTGTCATAAAAAATACGACCTGGATTCCCCCAAATGCCCGTATTGCGGAACCAAAAACGAGCTTTGGTAAATTTCGGCCCGGCCTTCCGCTTGACAAGCCGTGATGTTTTTAGTATCATTAAAGGCAGTAATTTAGGAAGGGAGCTGGGAGGATGCGTCATTTTTCCCGCTGATGATGAGTACGCCAATCGGTTTGACAGTCCGGTTTTGTTTGGGCTGTCTTTGTCACCGTGCGGCTGCGGGGAGAATGCGCGTCCGAACCGCTCCGTTTTTGACCGGGGATTTTTCCGTCCGCCGTTTGCGGGGGCGGGATGATTTCTTCCGTTTATTCTGGAGCCGCGGGGTGTAATTTCCCGCGGCTTTCGCGCGTTACCAGGAGGAAATTATGTCTCTGATCCGAATATCAAACCTGACCTTTGCTTATGACGGCAGTCCGGACTGCGTTTTTGAAAACGCGTCGTTCGAATTCGACACCAACTGGAAGCTCGGTCTGATCGGCCGCAACGGGAAGGGCAAAACAACCCTTCTGAATCTTCTGATGGGGAAATACGAGTACCGGGGAACCATTTCCGCGTCCGTCGGATTCGACTATTTCCCGTTCGAGGTGCCGGACGAATCCAAATCCGCCCTGGAGCTTTTTCACAGTCTTGTTCCGGACTGCGAGGACTGGCGGGCCGAGCGGGAGCTGTCCCTGCTGGACGTTTCGCCAAACGCCGCGGAGCGCCCGTTTTCCACGCTGAGCCGGGGCGAACAAACCAAAATACTGCTGGCGGCGCTCTTTTTAAAAGAAAACCGCTTTCTGCTCATCGACGAACCGACCAGCCACCTTGATCTGGAAGCCCGCGAGCGCACGGCGCGCTATCTGCGCTCCAAAAGCGGATTCCTTCTGGTTTCGCACGACCGCGCGTTTCTGGACGGGTGCGTCGACCACATCCTTTCCATCAACCGCAAAAGCATCGACCTGGAACAGGGGAATTGTTCGTCGTTTCTGGAAAACAAGCGCCTGCGCGATGAATTTGAGCTGGCCGAACACAAAAAGCTGGAGCGGACGGTCAAACGTCTTTCCGACGCCGCCGAGCGAACCTCCGGCTGGTCGGACCGCGTGGAACAGACCAAACACAGCACGCGAAATTCCGGACTGCGCCCCGACCGGGGATACATCGGCCACAAGTCCGCAAAGATGATGAAGCGGGCAAAATCGACGGAAGCCCGCCGCGAAAAGGCGGTGCGGGAACAGTCGGAGCTGCTGCAAAACCTGGACACGGCCGAAAGCCTGAAAATCCACCCGCTTTCCCCACCGAACGGGCTTCTGGCCGAGGCGCGGGAACTATGCCTGTATTACGGCAGCCGGAAGGTCTGCGGCCCGGTTTCGTTTCGCCTGTGCGCGGGCGACCGGCTGTCTCTGCGCGGACGCAACGGCAGCGGAAAATCGAGCCTGCTGAAACTCTTCACCGGGCAAAAAATTGATTATACCGGCGACTTTCGCTCCGCGCCGTGGCTCGTCGTTTCGCATGTGCCGCAGGAGACGGATTTTCTTCGCGGCACTCTGACGGAGTTTGCCGAGTCACGGGGAATCGACCGGACCCTGCTGTTTTCCATTCTGCGCAAGCTGGATTTTTCGCGCGCCCTGTTCGAACAGGACACGGCGGGCTACAGCGAGGGGCAGAAAAAGAAGGTTCTGCTCGCCGCGAGTCTGTGCGAACCGGCTCACCTTTATCTCTGGGACGAACCGCTCAATTACGTCGATCTGCTCTCCCGCGTGCAGCTGGAGGAATTGATCCGCGCGTTTTCGCCCACCATGCTTTTCGTCGAGCACGACCGCGCGTTTCAAAATTCCGTTTCCACGGGCTTTGTCGAGCTTTAGCGTTTTCTCCGTCTTTTGCCGCGTTACAGGGGCTTCCGTTTCAGGGGGCTCCTGTTTTGTTATTCCCGCACCCAGTAACAGGAGCCGTCGTTTTTGCGGTCGAGGAAGCCGTATTCGATCAGCGCGCGGCGAATCGTCACATAATCGTCGCAGACCCGCTCCAGCAGCCGGTTGACCTCTTTTTCCGTGTATTCCCGCTTCGGGGCGAACAGGGCGCCGAGCCGCCGCAGCACGACGAGCTTTTTCTTTTCCTTCGCCGGAAATTCCTTCAAGCGCCCCGCTTCGTCGAAATACGTGCGGAGAATTTTTTCGCTCTCCGCCTCGGTCACCGCGTACCGCAGGTCGACCATCGCGGCGCTTTTCGGCACGGGAAGCAGACGGCCCGCGCCCTCCTCCTCCGCGTTGCGCTCCACCAGCCGGTGAATCGCGAGGAAGACCTTCGCCTGGTTCGCTTTTTCGCGCAGCTTGAACCGATGGTTTCGAACGGTCGATTCGCTGCACCCCATCGCCCTTGCCGTCTCCCGGTCGGAACGCTTTTGATACGCGCTCCGGAGGTACTCCTTTTGTATTTCGCTCAGGCCGGTATCCCGTTTGTCCAAATTGATCAGGCAGTCGAACGCGGAGCCGTGTTCCGCCGCGATGTGCTTCCCGATATATTTTCTCGCTTCGTAAAAGGACTCTCCGTCGCGATAAACCGCGCCGTCCTCAAAGCGTTCCCCGCAGATCAGGCAGATATAAAAGCCGTCCCGGTACACAAATCCGGCGGCAAGCTCCTCGACCGACGCGCTCCAAAATAATTCCGTGAGTTCCATTTGAATCCCCTCCTGCCTTTTATCTTATCACGTTTTATCAAACTTGTAAACACAGTTTATTTTTGTTTGCGTATTGACAAACATATTTTTGAATCGTATGATAATTCAAGCTTTGCAACAGAAGGTGAAATCATGCGGAATCTGAAAAAGCACCAAAATTACCTGCTTCTCTGGCAGGGCCAGCTGATTTCTGCGGCGGGGGACGTGATGTATGAAATCGCGCTTGGCTTTTTCCTGCTGCAGGCCTACCGTTCCAGCGCGCTGATGGCGGCGGTCGTCGCCGCCACCGCCGTGCCCGGCCTGATCGCGGCCCCGTTCGCGGGCGTGGTGATCGACCGGTGCAATCAAAAACGGATCCTTGTCCTCGCGGATCTTTCCCGCGGCCTCGTCATGACCGCCGCGGCGCTTTGGACGTTTCTCGGGGGGATTCCGCTGTGGATGTTTTCCCTGACGGGTACCGTTGTCAGCGTGGGCGGGGCTTTCTTCACTCCGTGCGTCAGGTCGGTGATGCCGCGCGTAGTGGAGGAAGAAACTCTGATGCGCGCAAATTCCATGATCAGCCTCGCGGGCCGCTTGACGCAGACCGCCGGGAATTCGGCCGGCGGATTTCTTTACGGCTTTCTGGGAGCATGGCCGCTGTTTTTCCTCAACGGTATTTCGTTTCTGGTCTCCGGCGGGCTGTCGCTTTTTTAACCCTTCCCCCGAAAACAGAAAACGATGCGCCGGAGCCGCCCTCCTTTTTTGAGGAGTTAAAAAGCGGACTCCGGTACACCGTTCATTTCTCCGGTCTGCGGATGATGATTCTGATGGCCTGCTTCCTGAACTTTTTCGGCAGCGGAGCCTCCATCCTGCTTCAGCCGCTGTTTTTAAACACGCCGGGCTACGGAATCCAAAAATACGGGCTTGCAGCGGGCGCCGTCTGCGCCGGAAATCTGTTCGGAATGCTGCTTACCTCCGTTATACGGATTCCGCGCCGGAAGCGGATGGTTTTCTTTCTTTCTTCGGCCTTTGCCGACACCGCCCTCAACGCGCTGTTCCCGTTTTTCGGCGTACGAACCGGAATCCTCCTGCTGTGCGTCGCCGGGATCGGGAATTCCGTCGTCAACATGCTGATTCTCACCTCCGTACAGCAAAGCACCGCGGAGGAGATGCGCGGCAAGGTGTTTTCGCTCATCGCGGTCGGCGGGCAGGGAATCGCCCCGCTCGGCATCGCCGCCGCGGGAGCCGCCGCCGAATGGCTGTGTCCCAGAGATCTGATCTTCGGCTGTTATTTCATCAATCTGCTTCTTTTTCTCTTCTTCGCGTTTCAAAAGCCATTCCGGGAATTTATTCAGTTTGACCTCGAGTTATCCCGTCCCGGCGGTAATTCCGGCTAAATTTCCGGTGATTTTTGCGGCTTTACAGACAGATTACGACTGTCGAAAACTTTTTTCGCAGTAACAATCCCGTTGAGTACCCGGGGAAATCCGGTATACGGAACACATTGGAGAAACGCCTCCACAATTTTTTCCGGCGGCATGCCGACATTCAGCGCCCCGTTAATGTGCACCTCCAGCTGAGGCTCGCAGCCGCCCGCCGTCAGCAGGCTCACAATCGTGATCAGCTCGCGCTCCCACAGGCTCAGCCCCTCTCTGCGGTAAATATCCCCAAACGCGAATTCAATGATGTATTTTCCCAGGTCCGGCGCAATCTCCCGCAGGGAATCGATCACCCGTTTTCCTCCCTCCCCGTCGATTTCGGCCAGCCGTGCGGCGCCGCTTTCATAACGTTTTGTTTCCATTTGTTATTCATCTCCTTTTGCAGTATGATAGAAACATACCACCTGGAGTTTACTCCAGGTCAAGCGAAAAGCGGGAGGAATTTTGATGTCTTATTTGATCGGCGAATTTTCAAGGCTTTCCGGAATCAGCATCGACACCCTGCGTTATTACGAAAAGGAAAAGCTGATTGCCGTGAATCGAAACAGCTCCGGCAGACGAATTTTTACCGATGCCGATCTGCAATGGATTTCTTTTATCAAAAGGTTGAAAGAAACCGGAATGCCGATTCAACAGATCCGGCGCTATGCTTTTTTGCGCGGCCAGGGCGATTCCACCCTGCGGGAGCGGTTGACTCTGCTCAAAAATCACCGTGCGTTCGTTCTGGAGCAAAAAAGGATCTGGGAAGAGCACCTAAGTCACTTAGATCAAAAAATGGAATTCTATGAAAAAAAGATCGCCGCGTCTGAAAAATAGACGCGGCGGTTTTTTGGCTCTTTTAGGTCCGCTCCGAACACTCACCCGGTCCGCCGGTGAACCGGCCGTCCCCTGTCCCGACGTACCGCGCCCAGAAAAGGTACAAGCCAAGACCCGCGGCGCAAAACGCGGCGCTGCAAAGAAACGCCCGGCCCAGTCCGCCGTCCGCCGCCTTTCCAATCGCCGCGCTGACCCCCGCGGAAAAGCCGTCCGTCCCCATGGAATAAACGCTTAAAACGGCGGCGCGGGCAAAGCTTGCGCCGGGCTGGCGATTCTGAACCGTCATCACGGAAGGCCCCAGCAGCGCGGCAGCCGCGCTCAGGGCCGCGACGCAGGCAACCGAAAGCACCGCGCTGCGCGTAACCGCTAAAACGGCGCAGGAAACCGCGGCGGCCACAAACAGCGCGGAGGAAAACGCCGTTTCTCCCAACCGGGCGGAAAGGCGATGGGAAAACGCAGAAGAGAGCGCCGCCCCCTGCACCGCAAGATAGCACAGCCCCATGGTTTCGGTTGCGATTCCACAGCGCAGGTACTGCAGCTGGCTCAGAAACACCGAAACGGTCTGCGCCGTCTGGGTCAGCAGCGCGCACGCGGCCAGATACGGCAAAAACCGCAGGGTTTCCCCGCCGCGCAAACGAAGGAAGCGTACCGTTTGCCTCATTGGGGCATGCTCCGCGCGGGGAACTTCAACCTCCGGTAAGAAAAATGAAAGCAGGGCGGCGGCGCCGTAAACCACCGCGGTCAGCTCGGCGGAGAGATCGAGATTCCCGCCGATCCCAAACGTAAAAACCAGCGCTGCGGCAACAATTCCCAGCGTCGTAAGAGCATGGTAACGACTGAACGCCGCCGCGCTGTCGGTTTCTCCCGCGCAGGCGAAAAGGTAGGCCGAATCACAGCCGGAAAGACCCGCGCACACAACGGAAAGCATCATCCGTTCCACCAGAAACAGCGCAAAACCGTCCGCCCGCCAGAAAACCAGCTTGGAGAGAAAGAACAGAATGTTGCAGAAAAAGATGGTTTTCCGGTACCCGATCCGCTCCGCGAGAAACCCCATCGGAATTTCCAGCGCGATCATCACAATCAGGGATATGCTCTCAATCAGCGTGATGTCGAACACACTCAGGCCGCGCTCCACCCGGTACAGCCCCGCGGCGGGCGCGTAAAACACCATGCCCTGCAAAAGGACAATTACAAAATAAATATGAGATTGAAAAGACCGCAAAAAAAGATCCTCCTGTTTCGTTTTTTGGTAGCAAAAGAAAGCCCGTACTCTTTCAGACGAGCCAAATGCGCAAAAAACAAATCAGGTCGGATTTCTCATAAAAGTTCTCCTGTATCCAATGTACTTCTATTATAATTCCTTCGCATAAAAAGTCAAGAGACGCATTCGCTTGCTTTATTCCCAGTTTTTGTGTAAAATGGAATCACAAGGAAAATCATGGATTTGGAAAGGGGATTTCCAATGAAAAGGCTAACGGTATTCTTTTTGACGGCGGTCTTTTGCCTGGTCGCCGCGGGATGCTCCTCCGGCGCCTCCGCCCCACAGGGCCGGACGAACGCCGTTTCCCCGTCCTCCGCGGCGGAACATTCCGCGGACGCCGCGGGCCTGACGGACGGTACGCAGAAAGCCGCCGCGTCCGGTGCGGAAAGGCCGGCCTCCGACTCCCGCAAGGTGATACAAAGCGCGGAGCTTACGCTCCAAACCGTCCGCTACGACGAGCTGAACGACAAACTGCAATCGCTCGTCGCATCCTTCGGCGGATACATAGAGAATTCCTCCGTTCAAGGCGACGTCCCCGGCAGCAACGCGCTGCGGAACGCCTCGTACACCCTGCGCGTGCCGTCCGGCAAGCTGCAAAGCTTTCTGCAAAGCGCCGGAGACCTCGGCAATGTGGTCTCCAAAAGCATCAGCGGGCAGGATGTGACGCAAAATTACTTTGATGCCGAAACGCGGGTGAAATCCCTGCGCACAGAGCAGGACCGGCTTCTTTCGCTGATGCAGGCGGCAGAAAAGATGGACGATATTCTGAAAATCGAGCAGCGCCTGACGGATGTTGAAAACGAAATCGAACAGCTGACCGGGCAGCTCAAACAATGGGATTCCCTTGTCAGCCTGTCGACCGTAACCATTAAGATTCGCGAGGTCGCGGAGCTTACCGCGCCCCCGGCGAAAGACTTTGGCGGGCAGATCGGCTCCATCTTTCAATCCTCGCTCAGCGCTTTGGGGGTAACGCTTCGTTACCTGGTTCTCGGCGTCGCCGCGGCCCTTCCGTTCCTCGCCGTTCTGGCCGTGTTCGGCGCGGCGGTGCTCTTCCTGCGCAGGCGGCTTCAAAAGAGGAAGACGCGGAGCGTTCCGCCGTACGATTCCGGCAAATCGGATTCTTCTAATACCAAATAAGGAACAAAAACGCCAGCACGCCGCCGCACAGCGACAGCAAAAACAGCAAAAGGGCCGTCATTGCCGCCGACAGCGACTCCCGCTCCCCGCCGCGCACGGCGGTCAGCAGCCCGATAAACGACAGCAGGATCGTGACCCCTGCCAGAACATTCATATTCTTCTCTCCCTCCGTGCGCCCCCGAATACTTCATCTTACGGTGCAAGAGGAAAAACTATTCGCCCGCCGGGCAAAGAAACAGCGCGGCGCTCCGGAACAAACCGAGATATTTTCCGGGGCGCCGCGCTTCTTATGATCCGATTTTTCTATTTGTTCACAAACTGCATATCCACCAGCGTTTGAAAGGAATAAGAGCCGCTGTAAATGCCGGTCTTTAAAAGCATATCCATGTCTGTGGTCACTGCTTTTTCACTGATGACTCCATCCGGACTCCAGAGATGATCCGCGTAGGCGCGGTCGAGAGAAGCCTTGATTTCATCTTCCGATAAAGTTGGGAACTCCTGTTTCAGAACCTTTTTCGCCATT
Source organism: Caproicibacter fermentans (assembly GCF_014303955.1). Taxonomy (NCBI): domain Bacteria; kingdom Bacillati; phylum Bacillota; class Clostridia; order Eubacteriales; family Acutalibacteraceae; genus Caproicibacter; species Caproicibacter fermentans. The sequence goes on from NZ_CP060286.1 coordinate 2,336,127, forward strand.
TCGTGGTCGTCCTGAACGGCTTTCAGGGCTTTTTTCATCGCGCTCACAAACTTTTGAACGGTTTCGGAGTCCTTGTCGATGGTCGATTTCTTCACGCTGATCACAGAATAGGAGAAATCGCCGAGATCGGTAAATTTATAGAACGGTTCGCCCCAGATTCCTTTCGAGATCCCCTCGCAGATCTGCGGCTCCGCGCCGTTTCCAACGTCCCCGTTGCCGTTTTGCAGCATGGCGACCACGGTGGACGCGTCCGCGTTTTCAACCAGGCGCACATCCTTTTCGGGGTCGAGGCCCAGGTTGATGAGCAGGTACCGCGTCAGCAGGTTCGGGCTTCCGCCGTGGCGTCCCGCGACGATGGTCTTTCCCTTCAAAAACTCTTTCAGGTCCGCTTCGCTGCCGCTTTTGGGAACCATCCCCGTCTTTGCAAACAGATACACATTCGCGCGGTTGACGCAGTTGCAAACCGCCGTGATGGGGTCCGAATTGTTCTTGTTGCCGAGCGCGATGGAATCGACTCCGCCGATTACGCCCCAGGCGTCCCCGCTGACGACCGCCGTCACATGGGTTCCGCCGGTTGCCTGAATCACTTTAACGTCCAGCCCCTGGTCTTTAAAATACCCCTCGTGCTGCGCGACGTACAGCGGCAGGTAGCCGCTTAAATGCACGGGTTCCGCAATCACCAGTTTTTTCAGCTCCGTTTTGCCTCCCTGAGTCTGCGTGGAGGCCGAACATCCCGTCAGCAGCGCGACCGTCAGGCCGACCGCCGCCGCCAAAATCTTCCTCCCTGTGGAACGCATCCACTTTTGTTTCATATTGTTTTCCCTCCGTAAAAAATATTTATGAGGAAATGATCGCCAGTCGTTTGGACAACCATTTTTCCAGAAGGATGACTCCCCAGTACATCAGCATGGAAAGGATGGATAGGACGAACACGCCCACCCAGACCAGGTTAATATCGAGAATCGTGCCCGCATAGATGATCATGCGGCCCACGCCCTGCTCGGAAGAGATGAACTCGCCCACGATGGAACCGGCCAGCGCCAGCGCGATGTTGATTCGCAGGCTGGAGATGATCCACGGCATCGACCACGGCACGACGACTTTCGTAAACACCTGCCGCCGTTTGGCGCCGAGGGATACCATCAGCGTTTCCAGCGCGGGGTCCACGCTTTTCACTCCGCCGTAGGCGGAAATCGCGCTGGTCACCACCGTCATCAGAAAAGCGAGGACGGCCTTGGAAAAAAAACCGATGCCAAACAAAATGACCAGCACCGGGCCCAGAGCCAGTTTGGGCAGGGCGTTCAGAATAATCAGAAACGGCTCGCTGATTCCCGCGTAGGTTTTCGACCACCAGAACGACAGGCCCAGCAGGGCGCCGGTCAGGGTTCCGGTCACAAAGCCGATAACCGTGGAGCCGGAGGTATAAACGATATCACGAAGGAGGGTGCCTTCCGTCAGCTGCACCCAGGCTGTTTTCAGAATTTCGCTCGGACTGCTCCAATAATAGGGGTCCATCCAGCCGATGCGCGTAAAAAACTCCCAGCCGGCAAACAGAAAGACGCCCACCAGAATTCTTCCGGCGAGCACCCGCCGCCTGCGCTTTTTGTCCTGTGTTTCTCCGTCATAGGTTTCAACGGAGCGCGCCGCGTCGTTTTCCTCCCTTTGGGGGGATTGCCGTCCCGCCGGCCGCACCGCGCAATAGTTCTCCTGATTGTATGCAGCCATTTTATTCACTCCCGTCCCTAAGAAATTTCCTCCGCCGGGTCCTGTTCTTCGGAAAGCAGTTCCAGCAGATGATGTTTCAGCTCCATAAACCGCCCGGTCGTCAGGTCCTCCGGTTTTCTCGGCCGTTCGATGGGCACCGCGATTTTCGCGCGGACGCGTCCCGGCCGTGCCGAAAAAACATAAATATCGTCGGAAAGATAGACGGCCTCGTCGATATCGTGCGTGACAAAAAGAACCGTTTTGCCGAAGTCCTTCCAGATCTCCAAAAGCCAGTTCTGCATGGAAAGCCTGGTCTGGGCGTCCAGCGCGCCGAACGGTTCATCCAGAAGCATGATATCGCGGTCGTAAAGCAGGGTGCGCAGCAGCGCGGCGCGCTGCCGCATTCCCCCCGAGAGTTCGTTCGGGTAATGGCTGTCAAAGCCTTTCAATCCGTATTTTTCCATTAACGGAAGGGCCCGTTCCACGGCCTTTGCGCGAGGTTCACCGCGGACTTCAAGCCCGAGTATAACATTGTCCAGAATCGTGCGCCAGGGAAGAAGTAAGTCCTTCTGCAGCATATAGCCGACCGTGCCGGCCCTGCAGACGATGCTCTGCCCGTCGACGGTAACGTCCCCGGTCGTCGGCGGCATCAGCCCGGCGATAATATTGAACAGGGTCGATTTTCCGCAGCCGGAAGGGCCGATGATGCTTGCAAAGCGCCCTTCCCGGACAGCGAGATTCGTCTCCGCGAGGGCGGCCACGTTTTTGCCGTCCCTGCGAAAGATTTTACTGACCCCGATCACCTCGATTTTGCAGGATTCGCCCATTCTAAAATTCTTCCTTTCTTGAACTGATTCACTCAACCAGCTCCGCCGATGATTTTGGGCGGGCTGCGGCACCGGCTCTTTTCGATTAAAGCTCCGGCAGTTCATTTAGACAGGCTTCTACATCGCGGTCAAGGCATAGGATGGTGCCGGAATACTCCGACGCCGCGTCGTAGTCCTTGAAAACGGCGATTACTTTCAGATGAAATTGCTGTTCAATGGCTGTTTTAATCTGTTTTTTAAACACCTGCGTCAGCAGATGGTCCATATACTCGGTCGTTCCGGAATAACTGTCGTCCAGAAGCTTTAAAGCGGGGATCCGGGTGTTCAGGGAAAGGATAATAATTTTGTTCCCGGTGAACTCGACATTCTGCTGCCTGACGCCGGTATTGAAAATCCTCCTGTTGACATTGTTGTAAACCTTCAGAATTTCCTGCTTAAACGTACCCGCGACCATGGCGCTCCCTCCCTTCCGAACCTCCGTCCGGAACCCCTTGATTCCTGTTAGATATTGTCCCTGAAAAAAAAGACGCTTTAAGGTGAACCTTAAAGCGTCTTTCCTCTTTGCGTTCCCACCGCAGTTTCCTGCTTCTTGCACATCTACTACCATAATAGACCGGTCCGGGAAAAATGACACCAAAACAAACGAATATTAAGTCCCCAACGGGCGCAGCGCGCCCGTCAGCCCAAGGCGTTCCACCCGGGCGCGGATCCGCTCCGGGTCGGCGCAGTCGAGACCAAGTTGTTCCAAACGTTCATACAGCACGGACCCCGAGAACGTGTATTTCATGGAAAGCCCGCGCGGCGTTTCCATCTGTTCCCGCACAAAGGCGATCGCCTCCCCGCAGGCAAGCTGGCGGGGAAGCGTCAGCGGCTCGTTTCCTCCCGCCAGCCGCGCGGCATTGTACCCCGCGAGCGTCCCGGTGACAATCGCCTCCGTGTGACCGACCAGCAGCCCCGCCTTTTCTCCCGCGCAGAAAAGATTTTTCGTGCCGCGCACCAAAAGGGAATCGCCGCGCGGGGCCATCGCCAGAAAGCGGACGGAATTTCCGCGCCCGCCCGCGTACGGGTCGGCGTACCGCGCGTTTTCAAAACCCGGAACCCGGCGCAGCTTCTGCAGATTGAAGTAAGGGGTCATCAGCTTGGCATGGCCCGTGTCGAGCAAAATCAGGTTTTTCCGGTACTCCGGCAGCGCGTACTGCTGGCAGGCCTTTTTCGCAAGGTGGTCCTCCACAAGCTCCTCCGGCAGCGGAACCACCGCCACGCCGGTCCTTTCAAGCCGTTCCACCAGGGAAGGCGCGAGCGATTCCTTCAGCAGCTTGCATGCTCCGCTCATCGCCCCGGTTCCTCCGGAAGCGTTTTTTCCCTGGATTTCGGAAACGCCCGCGAGGGCGGTGAGGCTGATTCTTCCGCCGAAGCTCGGGCACCGCAGGACGCACATCGCGCAGCCGTTGCCGTAGCTCCGGCAGTTGCCCTGCGGCCCGGCGGAACCGGTCGCGTCGACGAACACGTCGCCGTCAAAAACGCGGCCCGCCCCGTCCGTCACGCTCCGCACCGCCCCGTCCGAAACCTCCGCTTTTTCCACGCGCGACTGGTATTCGACCCGAATGCCGAGTTCCTCAAGATACCGGCTGACCGCGGCCGGCGTCAGCGCAATATCATACAGGGTCGCGTGCCGGTGCCCCGGAAAATCGACGTTGCGGTGCCGGGCGCACTCGTCGGTGATGCGAAACAGCTCGCCGCCGCCAAGCGCCGAACATTCCTCCTGCGCCGCGAAACGCCCGTTGTTGCGCATGATTCCGCCGACCAGACCCGTGCCGAGCAGCATATCCGTCCGTTCCAGCAGCACGGCCTCCAGCCCGCATTTTACCGCGGATACAGCCGCCGCGCAGCCGGCCCATCCGCCGCCCGCGATGACCGCCCGCTTTTTCCGTTCCATCCCGGCCTCCCCTTTCCGAACGCGCCTGCGCGCGTATCAACAGATTTATGATGCGCAGCCGGCGCGGAATTGATACGCTTTTGCCCCCAGGGAATTGCAGGCGCGGCGGGACCTTTTTTTGCAGGCTTCCGCGCGCGAATTCATCCGGATTCGCTTTTAAGTCCATGATAGGGCCCGCCCCGTCTTTTGTCAATCAAATATGCAAAAAGGCCGGTCCCGCCTCACGCGGAACCGGCCGAACCGTTCCTTTACTGTGTTTCTCCCTTATCCTCCATCAGCTTCACGCTGACTTCTCTGGTCGTTCCGGCCTTGCCGCCGCCGCCCGTTTCCGAAAGAGAAGTGGCAAAAAGCTTCAGCTTGATCACATCGCCGGGCTTATGCCGGTTCAGAATGGCGTAGAGGCCGTCCAGATCCGCGATTTTCGTGCCGTCCGCCTCGGTAATGATGTCGCCCTGAACCACGCCGGCGTCTTTCAGGGAGCTGTCGTCATCGACCGACTGTACCAGAACGCCCTGCGGGAAGCCGTAAATCTGCGTGTACATGTCCTGAACCGTCGAAGCCTTGATTCCGAGCCGGGTGCGGCCGGACACATAGCCGTGGGCGACCAGGTCGTCGATGATGGTTTTCGCGCGGCTGACCGGAATCGCGAAGCCCATGCCTTCGTAGCCCGTCGCGACGATTTTGTTGGAGTTGATGCCGATGACCTGGCCGTACAGATTCACCAGCGGTCCGCCGGAGTTGCCGGGATTGATCGCCGCGTCCGTCTGAATGTAGGTCATGCCGTTGTCGCTGTGCTCCTCGATCGAACGGTCGAGGGCGGAGATGTATCCGCCGGTCAGGGAACCCGCGAAGCTGAGCCCGCCGGGATTTCCGATCGCGATGACCCGGTCGCCGACCTGCATGCCGTCCACGGTGCCGAACGTCGCCGGAGAAAGACCGGACGCATTGATTTTGAGGACCGCAAGGTCGGAAGTCTTGTCGTATCCGACCACCTTCGCCTCATAGGCCTTATTGTTGTGCAGGACCACCTTGACGGGGTAGTCTTTGGAGTAATTGATCACGTGCGCGTTGGTCAGGATATATCCGTCGGAGGACGCGACGATGCCGGTCCCCTCGCTGGTGCCGCTCTGCTGAATCGTCGTCTGCACGCCGACCACGCTCTGAATTACCCGCTTGTAGACCTCCGTTGCGGAAAGTTCGCTCCCCGACGGATGCGGCTGCACCGTGATTCCGCCGGAAGCGGAGTTCGTCCCGTCGCCTTCCACGCCCCCGATGAGCTGTTCCGGCGCCGAGGAAGAGGCCGCGCCGCTGTTCTGCCCGCCCTGAACGGAGGACGATGCGGAGGAGGCCGAATTCTCTTCCGGCAGCTGATTCGACACGCGGTAGCCGTAAATCCCGGTTCCGACGATCAGTCCCACAACCACAACGCCCAAAACCCAGAAGAATGCCTTCAGGCCTTTGCTCATTTTTTTGGGCGGCTCCGGCGGGCGGCCCGGCTGCTGTCCGTACTGCCCGTTATAGGGATAATTCCAATAGGACTGGCCGTACGGGTTGTCATACTGCTGCCCGCCGTTCTGCTGCGCCCCGTATCCGCCGTAATTCTGCTGCCCGTAGGGATTGCCTCCCTGCTGCCCGTACGGCGAGCCATAGGGCGAACCGTAAGGCGAACCGCCGTAGGTGCCGTAACCGTTTCCCTGACCGTAGGGGCTGCCGTACTGCCCATAGGGCGCGTCCTGCTGCCGTCCGGGCTCCTGGGCGGGCGGCGGGGCTTCCTCCTGCGGTTCCGAGGACCGCTCCTCCTGCGGCTGCTCCGGGGCGGCCGGCTGGGTCCCCCCGCCCGGTTCCTCCCGGGATGCCTCACCGTTTTCCGTCTGTTCCCGGGAATCCTGTGTCTCCTGATCTTCGCCGTCCTGCCGGCGGTCTCCGTATTCCCATGGGTCTTTTTCACTGTTTGGGTCAAAACCGTTATCGTTCATAAAAAAGCCCTTTCATTTCTTTTTTGGGTTCGCTTTTGGCTCTTCGCCCCGGGTTTCCACCAGACGGCGTTCCTCGCGGATTTTTTCCTTGTGCCTGGGCAACCAGAACTCAAACCGGCAGTTCTTATGCCAGACGCTCCGGGCGGTAATTTCCCCGCCGTGCAGCCGGATGATCGTTTTGACGATATAGAGTCCAAGCCCCATGCCGTTTTTGTCCTGGCTGCGGGATTTGTCGGTCTTATAAAAACGCTCGAAGACCATCGGCAGTTCGTCCGGAGAGATCCCGTCGCCGCTGTTTTCCACGGAAACCGTGGTACGGTCCGGTTCCTCCCGGATTCCGATTTCGAGGTAGCCGCCTTCATTTGTAAATTTTACGGCGTTGTCGATCAGATTATACACGACCTGATGAATCATGTCGGGGTCTCCGTCGACAAACAGGCTTTCGGCGTTTTCCAGTCCGCGCACTTCGATCTTTTTGTCCTCAATCGCCTTTTCAAACGACAAAAGCGCGGAAAGCACGGTGCCGGTCAGGTCGAACCGGGCGGGGCGCAGCTTCAGCTCCCCGCTGTCGATGCGGGAAAGGTCCAGCATGGTGCGCACCAGGCGCGACAGCCTTTTGACCTCCTGCGAAACAATGCCCAGGTACTGCCCCTCTTTTTCAGCCGGGATGGTCCCGTCCAGAATTCCGTCGATGAATCCGGCGATCGTCGTCATCGGCGTCTTCAGCTCGTGCGAGACATTCGCGATAAAATCGCGCCGCACATGCTCCACCGAAGCGAGGGAATCCGCCATGTTGTTAAAAGCCACCGAAAGCTGCCCGATTTCATCCTGGCTGGTGACCGGCACGCGCACCGAGAAATTCCCTTCGCCGAAACACCGCGCCGCCGCCGCCATGTTGCGCAACGGCTGCACCAGCCGGAAAGAAAACAGCCAGATCACGCAGAACGAAACCGCAAACGCGGCGAGCGCGGCCAGAATGATCATTTTCATGATGTCAAGCCGGAACGCGTTGAAGGTTTTCACGCTGTACGCGGCGAATACCGCCCCGATCTGCACGGGGGTCCCGTTCACCGCAACCGCAATCGGTTCCCCGACGATATAATACCGCTGATCGTAAAAACCGTCCATGGTACCCTGCGCCGTGTACCCGCCGTTCAGCGCCTTCTGCATGATCGCCGCGCTGACCTTCCTGGTGCTGTCCACATTCCCGCCGCTGCCGTAGGCGGCCAGCAGGATCTGCCCGTTCTGCTTGGTCACGAAAATATCCGAGTCGATGTTGTCGGCGAACGCGAGGATAAAGGTCTGCATCCTCATCCCGTCCACCTGGTATTCGTTCCGGTTCACCGTGATGACGCTGTCCGCGGCGATTCTTGCGACGCTCTGCGCGTTTTTGCGCAGAAGGTCCTGTTTTTCAGACTGCCAGTAGCCTGATATCGCAATCAGCATGACGAAGCTGAGCAAAAAGAAGCTGACGATGATGACCAGGGAGGTAATCCGCAGGTATTTTTTAAACAGGGTTTTTTGCATTGCATCCCCCCGGAGGCGGTTCTCCGGTTATTCCTTTACCTCAAATTTATAGCCGACGCCCCAAACGGTTTTCAGTTCCCACTGGTCGGAAACTCCCTCCAGCTTTTCGCGCAGGCGTTTGACGTGAACGTCAACCGTACGGCTGTCGCCGTAATAATCGAATCCCCAAACCTCGTCAAGAAGCTGGTCGCGCGTGAAAACCCGGTTCGGGTTGCTCGCCAAGTGATAAATCAGTTCCATTTCCTTCGGCGGCGTGTCGACCTGAACGCCGTTAACCTTCAGCTCGTAATTGGTCAGGTTGATGGACAGCTTGTCGAATTTAACCTCTTTTACGCTTTCGCCGCCGTTTTTGCCCAGCCGGCGCAGCACGGCCTTGATGCGCGCCACAACCTCCTTTGCCTCAAACGGCTTGACGACGTAATCGTCCGCGCCGAGCTCCAGGCCCAGCACCTTGTCGAATACTTCCCCTTTCGCGGTCAGCATGATGATCGGGCACTGCGATTTTTTGCGGATTTCCCGGCAGACCTGCCAGCCGTCCAATTCCGGGAGCATGATGTCCAGCAGAATCAGGTCCGGGTTTTCCTTTTCAAATTCTTCCAGAGCCTTTTTTCCGCTGCCCGCCAGAACCACGTCGTATCCCTCTTTTTCCAGATACAGCCGCAGCAGCTCGCAGATGTTCTGGTCATCGTCCACCACAAGGATCTTTCCCGCCGCCATTTTTACGTCCTCCCTCGTCATTTACTTCGGCCGCCCGGCCGCGCTTTTTCATGAAATCAGTGCTTTCTTTAGGATGTACACTATTTTGATTATAATAGATTTCCAGAAAAAATGATGAATATATTTTAAAAGTTTTTCGCGAAAACTGCAAAAAACGCGGCAGCAATCGATTGCGCCGCGCTTTTGCATCAATTCGTCCGTCGGCCCGAGGCAAGCTTCTGAAACAGGCGCCGGGACGCTTCCCAGTAGCCGTCGTGCTTTCCGTCGACCGCGGAGCCCTGATAGATCCTCAGCGAAAGGCCAAGCCCGTCCATCGGGTTCACCCCGTCCGAGCCCTGATAAGAGAGACCGGAAAGCGCCTTGAGTTCGGAAACAGGAACCCGCATCCCCTCTGGACCGTTTTCTCCCTTTTCCGGCGTGCTGCCGTCCGTCTTCGCAAACATCTGAATTTTTTCCTGCTGCTGTGCAAAGGAATCCTCATCGGTGAAAAACAGCATGCTTTCGCCTGTGGAAAGGTCCGCCTCCAGCTTCACCTGGCCTGCAATCTGCGCCTGGGTCCCGCCGCCGTTCGGCTCGACCGTGTAGTTGTTGATCTGAACGATCACGCGCCCGTCGCCGTTTAAATCTTCCCCGTATTTTTCAATCTGTTTCTGCAGCAGATCGATGGCGTCCTGCGGACAGGTGTACGCCGTGATCATCCCGATCTCATAATCCGCTTTCGGCCGCATCATGTCGCGAATCAGGAAAGAGGCGACGACGACCGCCAGCAGAAGCACCAGTATGTGCCACTTATGATAATACCAGAAATTTTCCGCCTTCTTCTTCGGCGTTTCCGGGGCGGGCGCGGGCTGTTCCGGCCCGTTCCCGTCTTCCTGGAGCAGGAGACCTTCCCTTGCCATTTCAGATCAATCCTCCCGCGGTTTCATTGTGGGGAACAAAAGCACATCGCGAATCGAGGCGCTGTCCGTCAGCAGCATCACAAGGCGGTCGATGCCCATGCCCATGCCGCCGGTCGGCGGCATTCCGTATTCCATCGCCGTGAGGAAATCCTCGTCGATCACATCGGTTTCCTCCTCGCCCGAGGCGCGCAATTCCGCCTGATGCACAAAACGGCCGCGCTGGTCGATCGGGTCGTTCAGTTCCGAATAGGCGTTGGCGAATTCGCAGCGGTTGATAAACAGCTCGAAGCGTTCCACCAGCTCCGGCATGCCGCGCTTGCGCTTTGTCAGCGGAGAAACCTCCACCGGATAGTCGTAAATGAACGTCGGCTGGACGAGCTTATCCTCGACGGTCGCCTCGAAGGCCTTCGCCATGATGTCGCCCCATCTGTCGGCGGAACCCAGCTCCAGGTGAAGCTGACCCGCAACCTCGCGCGCCTTTTCGTCGTCGCCCTTAAACGAGAGGAAATCAATCCCCGCGTATTTCTGAATCGCGTCGTTCATCGAAAGGCGGGTAAACTGCCCGGAAAGGTCGATCTCCTCCCCCTGCCAGGTGACACGCTCGGTGCCGCAGGCCTTCCTGGCGCATTCCTGAACCAGCAGCTCGGTGCGGTCCATCATGCCGTGGTAGTCGGTATAGGCCTCGTACAGCTCCAGGCTGGTGTACTCCGGACTGTGCTTCACGTCCATGCCCTCGTTGCGGAAGCAGGGGCCGATTTCATACACCCGCTCCATGCCGCCGACGATCAGGCGCTTCAGGTGCAGCTCCGTCGCGATGCGCAGGTACAGGTCCATATCGAGGGTATTGTGGTGGGTAACAAACGGGCGGGCCGCCGCGCCGCCCGCAACGGTGTTCAGGACCGGCGTTTCGACTTCCACATAGCCCAGGCCGTCCAGCACGTCGCGGATGGCGCGGATGATGGCGCTGCGTTTTAAGAACGTCTCCCTGACTTCCGGGTTCATGATCAGGTCGAGGTACCGCTGGCGGTACCTCAGGTCCGTGTCCTTCAGCCCGTGAAATTTTTCGGGCAGCGGCAGCAGGGATTTGGAGAGCAGGCGGATTTCTTTCGCGTGAACGGAAATTTCGCCGCGGCGCGTTTTAAACACATAGCCCTTTACGCTGATGATGTCGCCGACGTCCCAGTAATTTTTCAGGTCGGTATAGCTTTCCTCGCCGACCTGGTCGATTTTCATATAGACCTGAATCCGTCCGCTGCGGTCGGAAAGGTCCATAAACCCGGCCTTGCCCATATCGCGCCAGCCCATAATCCGGCCCGCGATGCACACGTCCTGATTTTCCAGCTCCGCGAAACGGTCGCGGATTTCCTGCGCCGAGCGGTCGTGGGGGCAGGTGGTGATATAAAAGGGATCCTTGCCCGCCTGCTGCAGCGCGCTCAGCTTGTCCCTTCGGATTTCGGTTTCGCTTCTGTTTTCCGGATTTTCTGTCAGTCCCGTTGTACCGTCGCTCATGTTCATTCTCCTATATCAAGTAATAATTTCCATCCGGTCCGTTTGCGCCGAAAAGCCCCCCGATGCAGGGATCGGCGGGCGGCGCGGAAAAAAGGCAGGAGCGACCGTCACAACAGCCTCACCTGCCCGCAGTTTTATTTGGATATGGCTAAAATCTCATATTCCATTACGCCGGCGGGCACTTCCACCGTAACCTTGTCGCCGATTCCGTGATCCAGGATGGCTTTCCCGACCGCCGATTCGTCAGAGATGCAGCCGTTGACCGGGTCCGCCTCGTTGGAGCCGACCATCCGGTAATTGACCACCCTGCTGCTTCCGGTTTCGGGGTTGACAACGCGCAGCTCCACTTTGGAGCCGATATGCACATTCTCGCTGCTCAGCTCGCTTTCATCGAGGACCCGGACATTTTTCAGCAGGACCTCAATATCCGCGATGCGCGCTTCGATGATCGCCTGCTCGTTTTTCGCTTCGTCGTACTCGCTGTTTTCGGACAGGTCGCCGAACGAAAGGGCAACCTTGATTTTTTCGGCAACTTCTTTTCTTTTAACGCTTTTCAGTTCCTCAAGCTCGTTCTCCAGCTTTTCAAGGCCTTCCTTTGTCAGGACTACCTGTTTGACCATTTTACTACCACCCTTTACTCTTTCGCGAAATTCAGGCGCTCCGCCGGGGTAATTCTATTATAGTGAGCCGGGTCCGTTCTGTCAATAAACCCGCGGGCGAAAATCCGCCGGCGTCAATCCGCCGGACTTTGCGACGCGGGCGCGTCGGATGAGGAGGAAGTCCCCGGCACCTGCCGCACGGCGGCTCCCTGGCGAATCAGCGCGGTGACGCCCGCCTGAATCTGCGGGTCCTCCGCAAACGGCAGCCGGCTGCGGATCAGCTTGTTTTCCTGTTCCGCGGTCAGGCCTTTGTTCATATCCGCCCCGATTCCGGTCCCGTTAAAAGTCTTCCCGCCGAGGGTGAGATAATCCGCGACGGACAGAATCATGGCCGAACCGTCGGAAAGCGGAACCGCCTCGTCCTTTGTTCCGTAGCCGGCCGTCTTTTCCCCCACCAGCAGGCCCTTTTTAAAATCCCTGATATCCGCGGCAAAAATTTCGGCCGCTCCGTAAGTGCTGCCGTTGATCAGAACGCTGACCGGCAAATCGACTTCGCCGGATTTTGAGGCGTACTCCACCGTGACCTTTCCGCTTTTATCCCGGCTGCTGACCGTGTTTCCGGCGGGCAGCAAAACGTCCAGCACCTTCGCGGCCGCCTCTACGCTGCCGCCCGGATTGTTGCGCAGATCCACGACGAGGCCGCAGGCGCCTTCGCCGAGGAGCTTATTGAGCGACGAGCTGAACTTCGCGGGCGTGTCCTGCGTAAATTCCGAAATTTTCAGATACGCGGCGTTCCCGTTGATCATGGAATGGGTGACGGTTTGTTCCGTATACTCCGCGCGCGTGACGGTCAGCGTCATGCGCTCCGACGCGGCGGCCGCGGAGGAAGACGAGGAGACCGGCTGCGCTTTCGGGCGCAAAACGCCCAGCGCCACCTTGGTTCCCGCCGTGCCGTCCAGCTTGTTCAGCGCGTCGCCGTAGGTAATGCGCACAATTTCCTTTCCGTCCATCGTCACAATGACGTCGCCCTTTTTGATTCCCGCCTTCTCCGCCGGGGAATTCGGCAGCACCTCCGTTACCTCCATGTTTCCGTCCTCATCCTGAACGGTTTTAATGCCGACCCCGATGCTTTTGGAGGAATTTGCCGCCAGATACTCCTTGTACTTCCGGGCGGAGAGATACTGGGCGTGCGAATCCCCCAGCCCCGCGACGTACCCGGCGCAGATGCCGTCCGTCAGGGAGGCGTCGTCGATCGTGCCGATGTAGTCCTGCCGCGCCTTCTGGTCGATTTCGCTCAGCTTCTGGTACATGGCCTGCCGTTCGTTGATATCGGCCACTTTGGAATTAAAGCTGTTCATGGCGTAAACGTAGGTGAGCGAAACCGTGACGGCCGCCGTGACGGCCGAAATCGATATCGCCGCTCCCAGCGGGAATTTTTTGCCCATTGCCTTCAGTCCTTATCGATTACTTTGTAAACCAGTTCATCGGGTTTTTCGCGACGCCGTTCACGCGGATCTCAAAATGGCAGTGCGGTCCGCTGGACTGGCCGGTGGAACCGACGTAGCCGATGACCTGCCCCTTCGTCACCTGCTGCCCTTTGCTGACCGCCACGCGGCTCATGTGGCCGTACAGCGTGGAATACCCGCCGCCGTGGTCGATGGCGACCACGTTGCCGTACCCCCCGTAGCCGGTGCCGTACTGGCCGTAACCCGCCTGGATGACTTTGCCGGAGTCCGCCGCGACGATCGCCGCGCCGTAGATGCCGGACCGGGAAATATCGATCCCTTTGTGGAAGCCGCCCCAGCGTGATCCAAACGGGCTGGAAATACTCGTACAGCTCGGCACCGGCCAGGTAAAGTTGCCCTTGCTGATATAGCCGCCGCTGCCGGAGGTCCCGCCGCTGTTTTTCTTTAACGATTCATAGTACTCCCGGTACCATTGGTCGACTGCGGCCGAGGCCTCGTCCTCCTGCTTGGCAAGCGCTTTGCTCTGCGCCTGCGCCGCGGATTCATCGGAAGCAATGTCGGCAAGGGCGCTGTTCGCCTCATTGATATAGCCGGTCAGTTCGGACTGTTTCTTATCGTATTCCTTTTTGCTTTCCGCCACGGCGGCCCTTTGCTTTTCTATCTCCGACTTCTGGTCCGAAACGGACTTCATTTCGTCCTTAAGCTGGTTGATCAGGTCCGTGTCGTGCTGGGTAATCGCCTGCAGGACCTCGGCCTTGTCCGCCAGGTCCATCACGCTCTTCGCGTTCAGAATCACTTCCAGGGTGGAGGCGTCGCCGGTCAGATAAATGGCGTAGAGTCTGTCCTTCAGCTTTGCAAGGTCCGTGTCGATACTCTTCTGCTTCTGCGCGATCTGATCCTCTTTCTCTTTGATATTGCTGTTCAGATCTGCGATCTGGTCGTTCAGATTGTCAATTTGTTCCTCTACCGTACTAATTTGCGAAGTCAGCGCGTCTTTATACTGCTGTTTTTTTGCTTTGTCATTTTTCAGGCTTTTAATCTGCGCGTCCACCTGCTCCTTTTTCTGCTTGAGCGCGCTCTGCCTTTTCTGCAGCTGGCTCAGGGTGGAAGCCTGCGCCGGCTTTACCGCCGGCACGGAAAGGACCATCAGAAACGCCGCCAGCACCGCCGCGAGGATTTTCATTCCTTTGTTACCATTCAACGATCTCGCCTCCCTCTTTCTTCAAATATTTTCCGATGGAAATCGCTCCGCCGACCGCCCCGAACAAAGAACCGGCCAGCAGAAACATCAGCGTGATCTTCCACTGGATCGGCCCGACCGAAATCGGTGAAAAAACCGTGATGGAGGTCAGCGTGCCGGTAAGCTTGTCGTAAAGGAACCGCAGGATCAGGCTGCCGACCCCGCCCGAAATCAGGCCGATGATAACGCCCTCCACAACAAACGGCACGCGCACGAACCAGTTGGTCGCGCCCACGGATTTCATGATGCTGATTTCCAGTCTGCGTGAAAACATGGTCACGCGGATCGTATTTGAGATAATAAACAGGGAAACCAGACTGAGCAGCAGGATAATCCAGAACCCGACGGTCGTCACCAGCCGGTCCAGGCTGGTCAGCTTTGCCGCGATGTCGGAGTAGTCGTTAATCGAAGAAACCCCGTCGATTTTTTTGATCTGTTCCACCGTATCCTTGTATTTTGACAGATCCTTAAAGGAAACCTGAAACGCGTCCGGCAGGGGGTTGTCCTTTCCGGTCATATCCTTGATCAAAGAGGAGTCCTTGTCGCCGAGCATTCCCATAACCTTCTGGATCGCGTCGTCTTTCGAAACGAATTGGCAGCTTTTAATGTTGTCCAGCTTTTTAATCTCTTCGCCCGCCTTGAGGGAAGCCAGAACGGGCAGATCCTTGTCCATATAAATTTTAACGGAGTTGCTGCCTTCCACCGAGGCCATCGCGGCGCTGATATTCATGGAGAACAGCGTCGCGGCCCCGGTCAGAAGCAGGCAGGAAACCAGCACGCCGATCGACGCGAGCGACATGGTGCGGTTGCTCCAGATGTTCCTGACGCCTTCCCGCAGCAAATAGCGGATATTGTTAAGCATGGCGCACCTCCCAGTTGCAGCTGTCCGCAACAACGGTGCCGCCGTGTATTTCAATCACCCTGCGCCCGAAATGCTTGACGAGGGAATGTTCATGCGTCACCATCAGAATGGTGGTTCCGCGCTTGTTGATTTCACTGAACAGATCGACGATTTCAAAAGAGAGCGCCGGGTCGATGTTTCCGGTGGGCTCGTCCGCGATCAGCAGGCGCGGAGAATTAATCAGCGCCCTCGCAAGGCCCACGCGCTGCTGCTCCCCGCCCGAAAGCTCGCGCGGATGGCAGTCCGCCTTGTTCTGAAGATTGACAAGGCCCAGTATGTATGGCACGCGCCTGCGGATTTCACGGCTGGAAGCGCCGACGACATGCATGGCGAACGCCACGTTTTCATAAACCGTCATTTTCTGAATCAGGCGGAAATCCTGAAACACCATCCCCATTGTGCGCCTTAAATACGGCACGTCTCCCCGTTTGAGTTCATTCAGCTTCTGCTCCCCCACGACGATCTCGCCTTCGCTCGGCCGCTCCTCGCAGGTAATCAGCTTTAAAAAGGTGCTTTTGCCCGCGCCCGACGACCCCACGATGAATACAAATTCGCCGTCGTTAACGTGAAGGTTGACATTGCTCAGCGCTTTCGTGCCGTTGGAATAGATTTTACTCACGTCCTGAAATTCAATCAATTCCATCTCTCCATATCTTCAAATTCCCATTATTTTCCCTGTTTTTACCACTTTTGGGGCGCAAAAAAGAAAGCCCGTTGGTACGTTTACATAATACCAACGGGCTCTGATAATATAATTCTTTATTAGAAAACTTTGTAATATTTTTGTAATTTTTTATTCTGTTAAAATTTAACCGGGTTGGAGGAAAGATATTTCTTTACCATTAACGCAACCTTGAAAATAATGGCGTCTTCGAATTCCCGCAGATCCAGTCCGGTGATTTTCTTAATCTTCTCCAGACGGTATACCAGCGTGTTGCGGTGGACGAACAGCTTGCGCGAGGTTTCGGAAACATTCAGGTTGTTTTCAAAGAAGCGCTGAATGGTAAACAGGGTTTCGTGGTCCAGCGAATCGATGGAGCCGCGCTTGAAGACCTCCTTCAAAAACGCCTCGCACAGCGTTGTGGGCAGCTGGTAAATCAAGCGCGCAATGCCCAGGTTGTCGTAGCTGACGATCAGCCGCTCGGTGTCGAATACCTTTCCGACCTCCAGCGCGACCTGTGCTT
This sequence comes from Caproicibacter fermentans, assembly GCF_014303955.1. Classification (NCBI taxonomy): domain Bacteria; kingdom Bacillati; phylum Bacillota; class Clostridia; order Eubacteriales; family Acutalibacteraceae; genus Caproicibacter; species Caproicibacter fermentans. The sequence goes on from NZ_CP060286.1 coordinate 2,352,612, forward strand.
CCTTAAATGAACGCGCAAGATCCTTGATGCCCGAAACGATGGTTCCGATGCCGACGACGCAGTGGGTGTAAAACTCGCTGCTGAGCGTGTCGACGATCGACCCCGCCAGCTTATCCAGGTCTTTCATTTCGATGCCGGGCTTGACTTCCTTCACGAGCGCAATGTCGGTTTCGTTGATGTTGATGATGAAATCCTTGTTCTTGTCCGGGAACAGGTTCTGGATGACGTCAAAAGCGGAAATATCCGATTTGTTCGTAATTTTGATGAGCATGCACACGCGGCTGACATCTGAATTGAAGCGAAGCTCCCGTGCCTTCAAATAAATGTCTCCGGGCAGGATATTGTCCAGGATAACGTTTTTAATAAAGTTGCTTCGGTCGTACTTTTCATCGTAGTACTGCTTGATGCTGCTGAGCGAAACGGCCAGAAGCGAAGCGTACCGGCCGGCCTCCGGGTCGCTGCCTGAAACAAACACCGCGTATTCCGGGCGCGGGCGGTTGCCGAAAGACCGGTAGGTATAACCGTTGACCACAAAGGTACCGGGCGCGGCCAGTGTTTCCGCCGTGATGCTGTCGTTCACTTCCCCGATCCGCCCTAGCTCGCTGCAGGCGATAATTACGGAGGTTTCGTCGATCACACCGATGGTGCGGTCGATCGCATCCTTCATTTGATGGATTACACCCTGAAACAGCCTGTTAGACATGGCATTCCCTCATTTCCAATCTATCTGAACTTAAACTAATACAAACAGCCATTCTGTATCCATTTTACATAAAGATGAATAAGATTTCAACCGTATCTTTCATATTATCGGAAAAAAAACAGCAAAATATTGCTTTATGCGGAAAAAAAGCATATGAAATTTTCTCCATCCAAGAAAAACGCCGCGCGGGCGCGTCTGCGCCCGCGCGGTGTTAGCCCGGCAGAACAACTCAGTTTAAAATGGTCTTTTCGGTTTCCTTGTCAAACAAATGCATCTTGTTCAGCTCAAACGCAACTTTGATGCGGTCGCCGGATTTTGCCTTCGACGCGGGGTCGACCCGCGCGGTGATGTTGACTCCCTCGCAGTTTAAGTACAGGTAGGTTTCCGCGCCCATCAGCTCGGTAACCTCAACGTCCGTTTCCACAATGCCCTCGGTCGCCTTTTCCAGGAACTCCGGCTCGTCGTGTACGTTTTCGGGGCGGATTCCGAGAACAACCGCCTTGCCGGCGTAATCCTTCAGCGCGTCGTCCTTGCTTTTGTCCGCGGGAACGGGAATGCTGTACCGGCCGAATTTAAACTCGTAACTGGAGCCGTTCTTTTCCAGGGTGCCGTCCAAAAAGTTCATCTGCGGCGAGCCCATGAATCCCGCGACAAACTGATTCACCGGGAAATCATACAGGTTCTGCGGCGTATCCACCTGCTGGATGAAACCGTCCTTCATCACGACGATGCGGTCACCCATGGTCATGGCCTCCGTCTGGTCGTGCGTGACGTAAATGAAAGTCGTGCCCAGTCTTTTGTGCAGCTTTGCGATTTCCGTCCTCATCTGGGCGCGCAGTTTCGCATCCAGGTTGGAAAGCGGTTCGTCCAGGAGGAAAACCTTCGGGTTGCGGACGATGGCGCGGCCCAGCGCGACACGCTGCCGCTGCCCGCCGGAAAGAGCCTTCGGCTTGCGGTCCAGAAGATGGGAAATATCCAGATTCCGCGCGGCTTCTTCCACGCGGCGCTTAATTTCGTCCTTGGGGATTTTGCGCAGCTTCAGGCCAAACGCCATGTTGTCGAAAACCGTCATGTGCGGGTACAGAGCGTAGTTCTGGAACACCATCGCGATATCGCGGTCTTTCGGCGCCACATCGTTTGAAAGCGAGTCGCCGATGTAGAGCTCGCCCTTGGTGATTTCCTCCAGCCCCGCGATCATCCTCAGCGTGGTGGACTTGCCGCAGCCGGAAGGCCCGACCAGAATGATGAATTCCTTATCCTTGATTTCCAGATTAAAGTCCGTTACCGCCGTGACGTTGCCGCTGTAAACTTTATAAACATTTTTTAAAGTTACGCTCGCCATAAAACAAAAACCTCCTGTTTTATCCGTTCTTAACAGAAAAGCAGTTTAAAATTAAAACTGTTTCTCTCAGTGGAATCATCATAACAGAACTGCCAATGGAAGAACAGATTCTTTTTACCCAAAGTTTCTTTTAAGGCTTTATGGAAATCCGATAAATCACAAAACGCGGATTTGATTTTCGTTAATTTTAGCACGCGGTCTCATGCAAAAACACGGCCGGTTTTCGTGCATTTTATCCATGTCCCTCCCCGAGCGCCAGCGAAACTTCCTCCGGGCTCAGCTCCCGCGCGGCGCCCTCCGGCAGCGCCGGATCGAGCGAAAGGCCGCCGATCCGCACCCGGCGCAGCGACAAAACAAGATTCTCCCTTGCCAGGAACATCCGCTTCACCTGGTGGAATTTGCCTTCCCGCACCTTGATGAGCACCAGCGGATGCTCCCCTTCCCGCAGGACCGAAAGCTCCGCGGGCAGGCAGGTCATCCCGTTCCCCAGCGTCACGCCCCGGCGGAACGCAAGGATGTCCCCCTGCGAAACCGGGGAATCCAGCTCCGCCTCATACCATTTCATCACATGGCTTTTCGGGGCGAGCATGCGGTGCGCGAAAGCGCCGTCGTCCGTCAGGATGAGCATCCCGCGAGTGTCCTTATCCAGCCTGCCGGCGGGAAAAATCCCGCGCCGCCGGAGCCGGGGCGGCAGCAGGTCCACCACCGTGCGGGCGCGCGGGTCGCGCGAAGCCGACAGAACGCCGACCGGCTTATTCATCATCAGATAGATAAATTTTTTAAACTCAAGGATTTCGCCGTCCACCGTGATCACGTCCGAGTCCGGGTCCGCTTTCTGTTCCGACCGCTTCACCGCAACTCCGTTTACATTCGTCCGCCCGGAACGAATGATCGCCCCGACCTCTTTCCGGCTGCCCAGATTCTGGGAAGCCAGAATTTTATCCAGCCGCTGCATCGCCATGCCTTTTGCCCCCTTCCGTCGGAATCAGTATATCCGTTCCGCCGGAAAAGATCAAGGCGGCGGTTTCTCCGGACAGAAAGCGACTTTCGCAGCCGCAGAGCAGAAATATTTTCTAAACTGGGGAAAAGTGCCCCTTAACCATAATTTCTTCAATTTATTTAGTTTGTCCTCAGGCCGCACGGGCCCCTACTTTCGTCCTCAAACGAAAGTAGGCAAAGGTTGAGTAGGGGGGGCAGCGTGACGCTGCATCCAAAGTGTCGGTAACAAGAGCGGCGAGAGAAAGTAAAGCAAAACACGATTCTTCAGCCGTGGGCGCCGTAGGCGAGTAAGGGCCGGATGGCCTCCCCCTACACCCCCGACTACCGTCATACAACACAGAAATGTTCTTGTAACGCAGTGCTTTTCCTTGACGGTTCCCATTCTTTCCCTAAGTGCTCAATATGGAAGCACACAGGAAATTGAGAGATCGAAAGTGAGCTTTTCCAAAGTTGAGCAAGGTTGGAATATCGACGGCTTGAGTCAAGGCAAGCTAACGAATTGCAGTTTCCCTAAAATAAAGCAGTGGCTTTTCTCCGGAGCCCCCGTCGTCAATGAGAAGCAGTAGGCTTTAGAACATTGCTTTTCCCGTTGACAGGTGCCGGGGGGCGTCGGGGGGGGACGGTTGGAGCCCTCCCTACGGGAGTTTGAAGTCCCCCCCCGACCCGTACTTTGCATACTTTCGTACGGGACCGAAAGTATGGGCCCGTGCGGCCTGAGCACAAACTGAAAATAAGAAATAATTTGGGTTAAGGGGCACTTGGCCCCAAGAAGAATTAAAAAGAATAAAATAGAAGGATTAAGGCCGCGTAGCGCGATAGACGCTTTGCGTCCCCGTCCGGCCTGAGGACAGAGAGAAAATTAGAAAAAATAAGGGTTAAGGGGCACTCAGCCCCAAATAAGAATTAGATTTCTTCGCTACGGCTACAGAAGTCGCCTTGCGTCCCCGTGCGGCCTGAGCACATTAAAATAAACTAAAAGAAATAATTATGAAAAGAAAACATAATAAAAAATTGCTAAAAGTAGCGGCGAACCGCCGCCGCTTTCATACGATAAAAATATTTAGTTGAATTTTGGAAAATAAAGGATTATAATGAGATTGCAAGGCAAATAAAAAGCGCAATGCAGAGACAGAGTGTTAGCGCACTCTGCCCCCTGCATACGGAGCACCAGCCTCCATATACCACGGAATTCACCGCGCATTGCAGAAACCATTATACTTCCTTTTTCCGTTTTTGTACAGAGGGAAGAAAGATGGTCCACAGCCTGATTGCGCGCGCGCCGGTGTATGGAATGACCCTTTTCCGTACCGGCGCTTTTTGTTTTCTTGCGGGTAACGGCTGTCGCGCCTCGCAAAGGGTGAACTCCTCGGCAGGCACGCGGCGGCATGTTCCCCGCCGGCAAAACTGATGTTTGTGAAAAGAACTGTGGAAAAAGTAATGCAAACCCTACCATACCCGGCGCGCGCGGAGCGTTTTTGCCGGCAAAAGGGAGCACGGCGCCCGTTCGGCGGGCGCTGTGCTCCTGATTTTTTTGCCGGTCCGTCCGGGTGGGGGCGCGCCCCGTGGTTTCAGCCTGCTCAGTCCGTCGGCCACGCGTTCGCGGGAATTTCCGACGAAGCCTTCGACTGCGCTTCCTCCACTTCCGATGAAACCGTCCGGGCCGGGGCCATGGTCAGCGCGTCGTCGGTCCCCCGCGCGAGAGTCGGTTCGTTGACGCCGTAGTCGTTGCTGTCGAGCTGCCCGTCAAAGCCGGTCATAAAGCCGTCCAGCGCCGGCGTGCAGAGGTCGCCGCCGACGACCTTGCCGTCGTAGACGAGCAAAGTTCCCCGCATGATCTCCTGTTCCGGGAAATTCGTGATTTCATACACCCACTGCTTGCAGGTTTTGCCCGCATAGGGGGTGAGGTCGAGCCCCTGCTCCTGCTGAATGTTGTTGTATTTGGTGTAGACGTCGTCAAATGTCTGCGGGATCGTGACTTCGCCGTCGGAAACCGACTGCGGCTTTACCTCCCAGCCGAACTGCTTAAAAAAGGCGATGCGCTCTTCGTTGGTCGAAGCGGCCAGGCTGTATTTTTTGCCGCTGTTGTCGGCTTCCGGCGCGGAGTTGTTCAGCTTCACCGCGACAATGGCGGCGGTGACCACCAAAAGTACGGCCGCAAGAACGGCGATTGTTTTCCTTTTTCCCGTTTTAACCGAAATTACAAACATAATTCCGCCCCCTCAGGCAAATACATATGCCGGGGGGGCGGAAAAAATTCTCAGTTTCGGCGGCATTGCCCCGCCGCTGAAATAAAAATTAAGCGGGATCAGGCGTCCGCGGTCTCCGCGGAGGTCGAGGATTCCATGACCTTCTGCGCGACCTGCGGCGGAGCCTCCTCATACCGCGCGAAGGTAAAGGTAAACGAGCCGCGGCCCTGCGTCACCTGACGGACGAAGGTGGTAAAGTCGTGCATTTCCGACTGGGGAACGTCGGCCTCGATGGTCTGCGTCCCCGCTCCGGCCGGCTCCATGCCGAGCACGCGGCCGCGCCGTTTGTTGATTTCGCCCATCAGGTCGCCCATGTTGTCGTCGGGCACGGTGCAGCGCAGCGTGCCGATCGGTTCCAGCAGAACGGGGGAAGCCTTCGGCATCCCGGTTTTGTACGCGAGCGCCGCCGCCATTTTGAACGACATTTCGGACGAATCCACCGGATGATAGGAGCCGTCGTAAAGCGTCGCCCGCAGCCCGACCACCGGGTACCCGGCGAGCGGCCCCCGCTCGATGCACTCGCGCAGACCCTTTTCCACCGCCGGGAAAAAGCTCTTCGGCACCGAGCCGCCGACCACGCGTTCCGCGAATTCCAATCCCTCGGCCTCGCACGGCTCAAATTCGATCCAGACGTCGCCGTACTGCCCGTGGCCGCCGGTCTGCTTTTTGTACTTGCCCTGCACCTGCACCTTTTTGCGGATGGTTTCGCGGTAAGCGACCCGGGGCGTTTCCAGCTGAATCGCCACGCCGAATTTCTTCTTCAGCTTGGAGGCAAGCACGTCCAGATGCTGTTCGCCCATGCCGGAAACAATCATCTGATGCGTCTCCGCGTTGGTTGCGAAACGCAGGGTGGGGTCCTCCTCCGTGAGCCGTATGATGCCCTGCGCCACCTTATCCTCTTCCCCCTTGGCCTTGGGCAGAACCGCCATGGAAAGGGAGGGAGCCGGGTACTCGACCGGGGCGAGCCTCACCCGGCGCTCGGGGGAACAGAGCGTGTCGCCGGTTTTCGCCGAAAGCTTCGGCACCGCGCCGATGTCCCCGGCCGCGAGGTACGGGACGTCCTCCTGCTTTTTGCCGCGCGGAACAATCGTCTTCCCGACGCGTTCCGGCTGGCCCGTCGTCAAGTTGACCAGCCCGCTGTCGGAAGAGATTCTTCCTGCGATGACTTTTAAGTAGGATAACTTCCCGATAAACGGGTCCGCGACGGTTTTAAAGACGACCGCCGCCGAGGGCGCCGTTTCGTCCACCGCAAGTTCAACCGGGTTGCCCTCCTCGTCCGTTCCGGTTTCTCCGCTCTTTTCCGCCGCGGAGGGCGCGAGCCACACAAGGCCGTTTAAAAGCTGGTCAATTCCGTTTAAGAGAAGCGCGTCGCCGCAGAACACGGGGGAGACCGCCCCGGTTTTCACGCCCTTGCTGATTCCGACGATGACTTCCTCCGGCGTAAAGCTCTCGCCGGAAAAATATTTGTCGAACATGTCGTCGCCCGTTTCCGCAACGGCTTCGTAAATCGCGGTGCGCAGGCCCTCCAGCCGCGTGCCCATATCCGGCATTTTCACCTCGACCGCTTTTCCGTCATGGTATTCGTACGCCTTGTATTCCAGCACGTTGACGTAGATATTCGCCTTTCCGTTCTGGATATACGGCACGACCACCGGGCACACCGACGGGCCGAAATAGGATTTCAGGTTTTCAAACACCTTGTAAAAATCCGCGCTTTCATCGCACAGGCCGTTGACGAAAAAGATTTTGGAAAGCCCGCGCGCGTCCGCCGCGGCTGCGGCCTTTTCGGTTCCGACCGCGACGCCGTCTTTCCCGGAGACCGCCACCAGCATGCAGTCGGCGGCTCGGACCGCCTCGCACAGGCCGCCCTCAAAATCGAACAGGCCGGGCGCGTCCAGCAGGTTGATCTTGTTGTTTTTCCATTCGAGCGGAGCCACCGAAGTCAATACGGACGTTTTCCGTTTGATTTCCTCCGGGTCGAAATCGCAGACGGTGTTTCCCTCACCGACCTTCCCCAGGCGGTCGGTGGCGCCGGAAAGATACAGCATCGCCTCGGCAATGCTGGTTTTTCCCGCGCCGCCGTGTCCCGCGAGCGCAATGTTTAAAATGTGCTTCGCCTCATATTGTTTCATAATAGCAGCTCCTTTCAGAGGTTGAAAAATTCATGAGATCAAACATCCAATTACTCAACCGAATTTATGATAATTATAGCTTGTTGCTATAAAAATTACAATGGATCCGGTTAATTTTGTTTGCTTTGCGCAGCACAATTCTTGCTCGGAATTTTTGGCACTGTTGGACAAAAAAAGCCCGCCGGCTGCCCGGCGGACTTCCTTTTCAATTCAGAGGGACGCTTCGGATCCGTCCCGTTTTTCAATCAAATCCAGGCAGGTTTGCAGCGCGTCTTTTCCCGGTTCGCAGGGAACATCCGGCGTTGTGCCGAACTCCTCGTTGCTGCCGCCGTCCGGGTTCAGCCCCAAGCTGGCGGAAAACCGCAGGCAAATTCCCGAGTTCGGCAGGACAAAAATCAGCGAGTCGATTCCGATTCCGTCACCGTTCGTTGGGTCCCCGACGATCGTAGCAAAGCCGGTCTGCTTGCAAAAATGGGCAAAGCCCTCCGCCGAAGAATTTCTACCGCTTTTGAAACAAATCTTTTGTCGCTAACCCGTTTGCCTTAGCCTGCTGCCGCCAGCCGATTTCCGCCGCCGTCTTGTACGCAATTCTGGGATAATTCGGGCTGGTAAACAAATCTTCCCCGCCCGACAAAGCATGGATGCTTTCCGCTAACTGCCGCAGCGCGGCGGAAAAATTCTTCTTCGGCCCTTTTCCCGGCGGCACGCTGGCAATGCCCGGCAGCATTCCCCCGCCGCCGAGGCCTGCCCCGCGCCCCCAGACAAGGCCCGATTTTTCGCACCAGTTCCGCATCATGCGCAGCGCGTGCCGGTTCTGCAGCCCCTCATAAAACCCGCAGTTGACAACGGCGTACACCGTCGGGGGATGCTCGCTTTTGCGGAAGGATTCCTCCAGACCTGCCATGCAGTTCAGAAGATGGGAGGGAATGCCGTCCACATAAAGCGGGAACGCGAACACCAGCGCGTCCTGATTCGCCAGCTCCTCCGTGTTTTCCGGCAGCGCGGGGGTGTGGAATCCGTACTCCGTGACGGCGTGCTCCGCGAGCAGGCCTTTCAATTCTTCCAGAATCACGCCGGAGGCGCTGTCCTTTAATTTCGGGCTTGCATTGATCAATGCGATTTTCATGACAGCACCCCCTTGAAATCTTCCGCGCGCTCCGCGAAATGAACCTCGCCGGCCGTACCGTTGAGGTTTACCGTGTTGGCCTGCACCAGTTCCCGCGCGGTCTGCCGCTCTGTTTCCGTCATATTTTCCCCGTAAAAACAAACCGACAGTTTAAAACGGTTGTCGTATCGGCCTTTGTGGTGCATTTCTCCGTTGCGGATGGTAAAGTCCGGAAGACTGTACGAAATGTTTCTGTCTACTACATTTTTGACGAATGGGCTGAATCCGCCGTAAAAGCACCTGCTGATCAGAATCAGCTCCTCGCACTGCGCCAGCAGCGCGCTCACGGTTTCGTATCCGTCGTGAATGACGCACTGCCCCGGGGTTTTGACCCAGCAGCCGAAGCAGCCGACACAGTGGCGAATCTTCCCATTGTCGGAAATCACGCGGATTCCGGATTGCTTCGGGAGGATTGTTTCCGCCTGCTCCGGCGTCAGATCATGAATGATCAGTTTCATTTGTTGTTCAACCTTTCTTCGCCGGAACGGTTTCCGGCGCGATTCTCGAGTTCCTTACGGTTCCCGCCGGCGCAAGGCTTTTCTCCGGACGACGGCCCCGCGGAATTCTCTTCTTTCCGGATTTGGTTCAAAAAGGAGAAGAACGCAAAATCCACCTGCGGGTGAATATCCTCAAACGGAAGATTTGCCGCTTCCGCCGCAAGCATGCAGGCGATCCCGTGCGTATAAATCATCATGCTCATATAAAGCCGCCGGGCGCCCGCTTCCGTAAGGCCGAGCGTCGATTTTATTTCCTGCGTAACGCCGTTCACCGCGCATTGGCGGTAAACCTCCTCAAAGGTGTTTGCCTTCATGTAGGGCGAGAGGAACAAAAACCGAAACAGGTTCTTTTCCTCCTTTGCAAAGGCCAAATGGCATTTGCCGGCGGATTGGAACCGCTGCTCCGGGTCCGACCGTTCTTCGATGAATCGGTATAAATACCGGCGGCAAACCTCAAACAGCTGCGTCATCAGTTCTTCCATCCCGCCGAAATAGCTGTAAATCGGCTGGACGGAGCACCCCCGCCTCTTCCGCGATTCTTCGCGCGTTCAGCTCGCCGGCCCCCTGCTCCCGCAGGACCCGGAACGCAGCCCGCAGAATTTCTTCTTTCGACGTCTTTTGCTTCGGCAATTCGAACCACCCTTATATTACGTTTGTTATATAACACTTGTAATATATAATATTCCGCGCAGTTTGTCAAGCTCAGATAAGTGAAATCCCAAAACGGCTTCAAAAAAGCCCGGGCGCACGAAGGAACCGGCGCCGGGGCTTTGCAAGAGCCGAAAAATACTGTTGAAATCTGGAAAAAACAGGTTTATAATGAAAATTGCAGGGCAGAAACAAAAAGTGCAAAGCAGGAACAGGGTGTCGGAAGCACCCTGCCCCCTGTATACGGAGAGCACTCTCCATACACAACGGTTTTCACCGCGCAATGCAGGACTTATTATACTTCCTTTTTTTGTATTTGTACAGAGGGGGGGAGGGGTTCGCAAGTCCGTTGAGATTGCACGCGCGCACCGGTGTATGGAATGAAAAAATTCCGTACCGGTGCTTTTTGTTGCCTTGCGGGGGCAGCGTACCGCGATTCATTTTCGCACGGGAAGTCCGGAAAAGCTTTGCGGGACCGTTTGTCCCCGCCGGCGGCGGGTGTGTGCCTGAAAGGGCGCGGTGAAAGGAAGTAAAAATAAAAGCGCCGTCCCGCGGTTTTGCGGAGCTTAGGCAAGCTTCGACAGAGCCGACGGGCCGGCGCGCCGGAATCGGGACCGACCCGGTCTGTGAACGTGAAAGCGCGATGGGGCCGGAAAAGACCGCCGACGGCGAAGAAAAAAGGAGCGGAGCGCCTTGTTTGGGCGTTCCGCTCCCGCTTTTTATCAGATTGCGCCGTCCCTGCGGTCCCTTCCCTTTTTCACGTTTCGTCTTGTCAGGGCGAGGGCGACGGCCACGGCGACGGAAAAGCAGAGGCAATCGATCAGCAGACAGACCGCAGCGGCAAATCCGCCGCCGGCCGAAAGGTTCCCGTACCCCGGATGAATTCTGTTCATCCAGTCGTAAAGAAAATTCGACTGCCGGTAACAGAAAAAAACCGCGATTGCCGCCGGAAGGGAAACGAGCCATTTGTAAAAGACATGCCGTCTGCTGTCCGCCGCCAGCAGAAGCCCCAGCGCGGCGTTGGTCAGCAGGGCGGAGCCAAACATTATCGTAAAGAAAAAATCACGAGTCAGAAACGTGAGCACCAGCGTCCAGTAAAAAGCGGAAACAAACAGAACACCGCAAAGCAGACTTTTGCCGATTTCTTTCAGATTCATTTTTTTCCTCCGTTCGAAAGGTCCATCCGGGCCGGACGCGCCTGCGGCGTTCCCGACTTTAGCCTTCCGGGAGTGGCTACCCTCTATCCCGCCCGGCTAAGCCGTAAACTTGCTCCGTTCCCCTCGGCGGGCCGTTGGTGGTCCATCCGGGCCGGACGCGCCTGCGGCGTTCCCGGCTTTAGCCTTCCGGGAGTGGCTACCCTCTATCCCGCCCGGCTAAGCCGTAAACTCTTGCTCCGTTCCCCGCGGCGGGCCGTTGGTGGTCCATCCGGGCCGGACGCGCCTGCGGCGTTCCCGGCTTTAGCCTTCTGGGAGTACCCAACCTCTATCCCGCCCGGCTAAGCCGTGAACTTGCTCCGTTCCCCTCGGCGGGCCGTTGATGGTCCATCCGGACCGGACGCGCCCGCGGCGTTCACGACTTCAGCTTTCGGGAATACCCGGCCTCCGTCCCGCCCGGCTAAGCCGTGAACCTGCTCCGTTCCCCACGGCGGGTCGTTGATGCAGCGGTACGCTGCTCAGGGTCGGCGGATGCGGGGGACGAGGAAAACAGCAAAAGCCCAGAACGCCTCGTAAATGGAAAGCGCGGTCAAACTGAGCTGCTCAAGCCCGGAGTAAAGCGACAAAAACGCCACGAGCGCGAACCCGAGGCCCACGGCGGCAGCCTGAAGCGCGACGGCGATGGAGATGTTCCCGCGCTGCCGGACGCATCCCGTCAGCAGGCGGAGCATGGAAAAGGCCCGCCCCTTCGTCGCGATCATCGCGTCCGCCCGGTCCGGTTCCGCGGAAACAAGATCGGTGTAAATCTGGCCGAGCTGTTCCGGCAGAACGGTAATTTCCTGCTCGTACAGCCCGAAGCACTCCGCCAGAAAACGCGGCGTGATATTCGGGTCGCTGGTTCGCACGATCAGGCCGATCCCGTTGCGCTCCATCCGGCGCAGCTCCTGCGAGCGCCGCAGGTCGGAGCGGTAATTGATGATGAACATGGCGACCAGGCACCCTTCGGTCGCGAGATAGACAAGCCGCTTCCCACTTTGAATATACTTCTTCTCATAATCGCGGGACGGCGGCTCGATGCCGTGCGCCCGCATCAGCTCGCGGGTTCCGATCAGAATCTGCCGACCGGAGACGGTCCCGGTCACGCCCCTGCCGTCCTCATAGACCGGCTCGCCGATTTTGGGCAGAATTTCCCGGCGGCTTTTGATGATCTGGTCGAACAGGTCCGAAAGCGGGCCGCCGACCGTGCCCATCAGCGCGGCGGCGTCCACAATCGCCTCGTCGATGCGCTGCCCGGCAAACGTGCGGATGCCGTTTAAAATCACCGTTCCGCGCGGGAAGAGGTCTTCCGCGTCCAGCATCACGGCGTTTGTCGCGCTGAAGCGGTCGATCGCCGCCCAGCCGGAAACCATCGACCCGCCGCGGCGGGCGATGCCGCTCAGCCGGGAAACCGGCAGGTTGACGCAGAGCATGTTTGTGAACGGAACGCAGATGCAGCAGGACGCCGTGAAGGCGGTCAGCGAGGAAACCGCGTTCCCGGTCAGGAACGCGCACCCGATGCAAAGCGCCAGGCTGAGCAGGAATCCGGCGGGGGCCAGCACCTGAGAAACATGGTCGGCCGGGTCCGGCGTATAGGAAATCCGCAGGAAATTGCGGAGAAACGCCGCCTTCGACTGGTAGGCGATGCGCGGCTCGCCGATCACGCAATCCTTGGCAAAGCGCAGGGAGGTATTGTAATCGCCGTAAATTCTGACGGCGTATTTCGGCTCTTTCGCGCAAAGGTACCGGAAGTTGGAATAGATGCGCCTGGCCATGCTGAATTTGCCGCAGGCGTTCAGGAACAGGGCCGCGGCGGCGAGCGGCGCGTACAAATGGATTCCCTGCGGAACGCCGAGAACGAGCAGCACCACCGTCTGGATCAGCACGGCCAGAACCGCGACGGCCGCCGCCGAATCGGAGTTTGCCTGAAAGGAGGTCAGCCCCCGGAGGCCGTTCCAGAAGGTTGGAAAGCTGAACGCCGCCGCGATGAACAGAAACACAAGCTGGAGGACCGGGTAGGCCCCGCCGTCCAGAACCGTATGTAGCTCCGGCGGAAGGACCGCCGGATGCTCGGCCAGAAAGCCGACCAAAAGCAAAATCAGGGTTGCGATGCCCGTCACGGCCAGCCGGAGGGACAGCCGGGTGACGTTTTGCAGGAGGTCGCGCCGGACGGAGGGCGCGTCCTCCTCATCCGTATAATCGTCCAGCTCCTCCTGTTCCCCGAACGGCTCGGCGGACGAATCCTCCGGCTCCTCGCTGCCGAACAGGCGGAACCGGCGTTTGGTTCCGCGCGCCGGAGGCTGATCTTCCTCCCCGGCCCGCGGTTCGGGCAGGGGGTTTTCACCGATCAGCGGGCCGGGCACGGGCCAGTTCCCCAAATGCTCCGGGTCGTCCGGCGCAAAGTCCGGCTCGGGGTTTGGCTCCTGCTTTTGACCCGGCTCTTCCTCCGGCTCCGGAATCGGGCCGCTCTCCTTTTTGGGGAACGGAATCGGCTCCGGCGGTTCGGGCAGCGGATAGGCCGCGGCCTCCGCCGTCAGAATCTCCCGGAATGACCTGGGCTTGATCACGTGGGTCGGCACGGCGCACGCGCGGTACTGCGGCTTTTGCCCGTCGTCCGGTTCCGTGCGCGGCGGCGGGGTGCGCCGGTCCTCTTTTGCCTGCGGCGGCTGCTTTACCGGCTCTTTCACCGGCACGGGCGGAGTTTCCTCCGCTTTCGCAGGGCCGTTGTCTTCCTTTTCGGCGGGATCCGCCGGCTGCTCGTCCGGTTCCTGCCGCCCGCCCGTTGTGATTTCGGGTTTTCCGGGCGGCTGCGGCACGGGATTCGTCACCGGAGGGCGCACCTCCGGCTGGCGCTGCGGCCCGGGCGTCACCGCCGGGTCGCGGGGGCGCTCCGGCTGCGGAACCTCCGGCTCCTGCGGCCCGGGCGCCGGAACCTCCGGCCCGCGCGAAGGCTCCTCCTGCGGCAGAATCTCGTCGGGGTCAAGGCCCGCCTGCCGCATGATTTTTTCAAGCCGCTCGTGGCGTTCCCTGTGGATCCGTTCAAAGGTCTCCGCCATATCCGGGACGTCTTCCTCCCCGCTTCCGTCAAAAAGATAGGGGAAACTGGAACCGGTTTCGTCCCGGTTCGCGCGCTCTCCCCCGGAGCGGACGGTTTTTTCATATTCCTTGCGGTACTCCTCCAGCGGCTTGAGCTGAAGGCCGTAATAAAGGTCGTCCTCCTCGCGGAATTCCTCATCCTTTTTTTTGCGCCCGAACAGGGAAAACCGGCGCTTTTTCCGTTTCGGCTCCGGCTCGTCCCCCCCGGGCTCCTCTTCGGCGGGCTCTTTCTCCGTTCCCGCTTCCATATTCAGCGCGCGGCGGGCCCCCTGCAGAATTTCCTCCCTGTCGGGCGGCTCGCTTCGCGCGGGGCCCGGGGCCGGGGATGTTTCGCGGTCCTTGATGATGCGTGCCTCCGCTAGGATTTCTTCGACCGAATAATCTTTCTGCGGAGTTTTTCCGTTGTCGTCCATTCGATCCGCACTCCCGTATTATTTTGTCTTAATTCCAAGCCGCTGCCGGGCGATTTCATAACTGATGATACCGCATGCGACGGAAGCATTAAGCGAGTTTATCTTTCCCCTGATCGGCAGGGATATTACAAAATCCGATTTTTCTTTGACCAGCCGCCCGACGCCGAACCCCTCCGATCCGATGACCACCGCCGTCGGGCCGGAATAATCCGCTTCGCACCACGGCTGGCCGTCCATGTCGGCGGCATAGATCCACACGCCGCGTTTTTTCAGGTCCTCCAGCGTGCTGGCCAGGTTGGTAACCCGCGCGACCGGAACGTATTCCACGGCGCCGGCGCTGGATTTTCCGACGGCCCACGTCAGCCCGACGCTGCGACGCGACGGCAGAATCACCCCGTGCGCGCCGGAACATTCCGCCACGCGCAGAACGGCGCCCAGGTTGTGGGGATCCTCCAGCCCGTCGGCAATAATCAAAAACGGCGGCTCTCCGCGTTCCTGTGCCAGTTGAAACATATCGTCGACCGTCGCGTATTCCTTCGCGGCCGCGATGGCGGCCACGCCCTGGTGAACCGCCCCGGCGCACATAAAGTCCAGCTTTTTGGGGTCGATTTCCTTGACGGGAATGCCGCGCTGCTTCGCCTTGGCGATTAAAGCGGCGACTGAGCCGGACCTTTCCCCCCGCGCAAGGCAGAGCTTGTCGATCGCCCTGCCGCTTCTCAGCGCCTCCGCGACGGCGTTCCTTCCGGCGATTACGCCGCTGTCCTGTTGTATTTCTCCGCCGTTTTTCAACTTGCACCTCTCCAAATCCGGATGACATCCTGTATTGATACTGGTTATTATACCATATTTTACAGAAAACAGCAGGAAATTTCCTCAAGTTTCATGGTTTCCCCGCAAGTATGCAGCGGGAAAACGCCCGTGCAAGGCCGATTATACCCATCGTATTTACATGAGTTGACATAAAATACGCGAACAAGCTGTGGAAAACTCTGTGGAAAATGTTAATAAGTCAGGCGGGCCGACTGTGGAAAATGTGAATTCATAAAACTGCATATTCAATTATGTAAACCTAAGACGGCGCTTTTCCACTTTCTGCCGATAACCGTCCGTATTCCCGGAGCGGTTGAAGCGCGGCCCGGTCCATGCTATAATAAACGCTGATTTCAGCAAAAAAGGAGGGACGGCGTCATGAATCTGGACACGCTCGGCCAGACCGTGGACTGCGGGCAGTGCTTCCGCTGGGAGCGCCTGCCGGACGGCTCCTGGAGCGGCGAGGCCGGAAGCCGGTGCGTTCACGTCACGGGGGAAAACCTCGGCGGCGTGCTGTCGGACGCGTTCTGGGCGGACTATTTCGACATGGGCCGCGACTACGAAGCGATCCGCGAGCGGTTCTGCGCGCTCGACCCGATTCTGGGGCAGGCCGCGCGCTACGCGCCGGACCTGAGGATTTTGAACCAGGACCCATGGGAAGCGCTTTGCTCTTTCCTTTTGTCCCAGTGCAACAACATTAAACGGATTAAAGGCCTGGTTTCCCGCCTGTGCAAAACCTATGGGGAATCAAACGGCGCGTGCGCTTCGTTTCCCCGGCCGGAAGCGCTCGCCGTGCTTTCGGAGCAGGACCTGCGCGCGCTTGGGTGCGGGTACCGGGCGGGGTATCTGGTCGGCACGGCCCGCCGGGTTGCGGAAGGCGCGCTGGATTTTGATCTCCTGCGCCGCCTTCCGCTGGAGGAAGCGAAGCGGGAGCTGACGGCGCTGCCCGGGGTCGGGCCGAAGGTCGCGGACTGCGCGCTGCTGTACGGACTTCACCGGCTGGAGGCATTCCCGATGGACGTCTGGATGAAGCGCGCGATGAAAGTGCTCTTCCCCGGGCGAAAGCCGGAGGATTTCGGGGAATACGCGGGCGTTGCGCAGCAATATATTTTCCATTACAGCCGAAACCATCCGGAGCTGTTCTGAACAAAAAGATCATTAAATTTTTAACAATCTCCATGCCTTTCCATATTTATCTTTTCCGGAGAATGAGGTATAATAAAAGAAATTAAACATTAGGAGTGAAAGCCGATGTCGTTGGTCAATACAAAAGAAATGTTTCAAAAGGCCTACAACGGCGGTTATGCCGTCGGGGCGTTCAACGTCAACAACATGGAAATTGTGCAGGGCATCACCGAAGCGTGCGCGGAGCTGAAAGCCCCGGTGATCCTGCAGGCTTCCGCGGGCGCGCGCAAATATGCCTCCCACACCTATCTGGTCAAGCTGGTCGAGGCGGCGGTCGTGGAAAACCCGGATCTTCCGATCGCGCTTCATCTGGATCACGGCGCTTCCTACGAAATCTGCAAGGACTGCATCGACGGGGGCTTTACCTCCGTCATGTTCGACGGCTCCTCCAAGCCGTACGAGGAAAATGTGGAAGAAGCGCGCAAGGTTGTGGATTACGCCCATCAATACAACGTGACCGTGGAAGCCGAGCTCGGCAGGCTCGCCGGGATCGAGGACGCGGTGGCGGTCGAGGACGACAAGGCGCAGTTCACCGACCCGGATCAGGTTCAGGATTTTGTCAAACGCACCGGCGTCGATTCCCTCGCCATCGCCATCGGGACAAGCCACGGCGCGTATAAATTCAAGCCGGGCCAGAAGCCCCAGCTCCGCTTCGACATTCTGGAGGAAGTCGCTTCGCGCCTGCCTGGTTTCCCGATCGTGCTGCACGGCGCTTCTAGCGTCATTCCGGAATTCGTGCAGATGATCAACCAGTACGGCGGAAAGATGCCGGACGCAATCGGCATCCCGGAGGACATGCTCCGCAAGGCCGCGACCATGGCGGTCTGCAAAATCAACATCGACTCCGACCTCCGTCTTGCCATGACGGCAAGCGTCCGCAAATACTTTGCGGAGCATCCGGACCATTTTGATCCCCGCCAGTACCTCAAACCCGCCCGCGACGCGATCAAAGGAATGGTCGAGCATAAAATCACCGCGGTTCTCGGCTGCGCCGGAAAGGCCTGATCTTCGGCATACGCTTCTTATCGAATTGCCAATTCCCCTGCCTCAGACTGAGGCAGGGGAATTTTTTATGATTTGAAAATTCCCGGCTGTGCCGGGGGGTCCAGATTGTCGAAGACGCCCGGCTTTTCCAGAGGTGATTATTATGCAAATGTAACAAATATTTGCTTCATCATAAAGTCTTTCTAACAAAATTACCCTTTAATTCCGATTTGTAATTTATAAATCGGAGCAGCGTGTAATATAAATTGTGTTATGTATACATTATACTTAAAACAAGAAAAGGAGGGCCTTTCTTGAGGACAATACCGATCCCTTATTACAGGTCGACTTTGGACCTGCATGTTGAGGAACAGAACCTAGCCGCGGTCATCACCGCCAAAATGCACGGGGGCCGGACGGACCAAAGCGAACAGGAGTTTGTCCGCGACGCCCTTGCGCATCCGATCGGCACCAAAAGCCTGCGCGAACTGGCGAAGGGAAAGCGGAAAGTCGTCGTCGTAACCAGCGACCACACGCGGGCGGTGCCAAGCAAAATCACGCTGCCGGTCCTGCTTTCCGAAATCCGGGCGGGCAACCCGACCGCCGAGATTACGATTCTGATCGCGACCGGCCTGCACCGGGCGACGACGGAGGATGAGCAGAGAAAGATGTTCGGCGACGAAATCGTGGATCACGAAAAAATCGTCGTCAACGACGCGTTCCGGCCCGAGGATTTCGTGTTCGTGCAAAAGCTTCCCTCCGGCGCGGATTTCCATGTGAACCGCCTTGCGACCGAGTGCGACCTGCTGGTGACGGAGGGCTTCATCGAGCCCCATTTCTTCGCGGGGTTCTCCGGCGGACGCAAAAGCATTCTTCCGGGAATCTGCTCTCAGGAAACCGTCAATGAAAATCACAGCTTTCAGGCGATCGCCAGTCCCTACGCGAAAGCGGGGGTGCTCTCCCGCAACCCGATCCACGAAGACATGGTCTGCGCGGCCCGCGCGGTCAACGTCCGGTTTATTCTGAACGTCGCGCTGGACGGAAATAAAAAAATCATCGCGGCGTTCGCGGGCGACCTGGAGCAGGCGCATGAAAAGGGCTGCGATTTTATCAGGAGCCTTTCCCAGTGCCCGGTCGTCACCGGAGATATCGTCGTTACAAGCAACGGCGGCTACCCTCTGGACCAGAACCTTTACCAGGCCCCGAAAGCGGTCGCGACCGCCGAAGCCTGCGCGGGGGAGGACGGAGTCATCATCATGTGCGCGTCCTGCGTCGACGGCATGGGCGGAACTCATTTTGAAAAGCTGATTCTCTCCGGCACCGTGGATGAAATCGAAAAGCGCCTTTCCGCCATTCCGCCGAAAGAGACCATTCCGGAGCAGTGGTGCGCTCAAATCTACTCCCGTATTCTGAAAAAGCATAAGATCATTCTTGTAACCACCTATCTGGACCATGACCTGGTGCGCAGGGCGAACATGATTCCGGCTTCCAGCCCGGACGAGGCGCTCGCCATGGCGTATGAAATCAAGGGAAAGGACGCGAAGGTGGTTGTCATCCCGGACGGCGTTTCGGTTCTGGCGGTCAGATAACCGGACATTCTGTGAAGTTTGTGAAGGAGGTATTTCAATATGAGCCTGCAGCTGGCCTTAAAAATCAATGACCGGGACAATGTGGCGACGATCTTCGCCGACGGCATTGTCTCCGGAAGCGAGGTGGAGGTGCGCGACAAACAGGGGAATTCCGAAATCATCAAAGTGCTGGGCGACATCCCCTTCGGCCACAAGATCGCGCTGAAAGACATTCACCCGGGCGAGGAAATCTTCAAGTACGGCGAAGAAATCGGGGCCGCCACCAAGGAAATCAAAAAGGGCGAGTATGTTCACGTGCACAACCTGGACAGCATGCGCGGCCGCGGCGACCTGAAAGGAGAGCGGAACAAATGAATTTTATGGGTTATGTCAGACCGGACGGGAAGGTCGGCGCAAGGAACCATGTGGCGGTCATCCCCAGCGTCATCTGCGCCAACGACGTCGCGCAGTCGATTGTCGGCCAGGTGCAGGGCACGGTCGGGTTTTTCCACCACCAGGGCTGCTGCCAGCTGCCGCCGGACCTCGAGCGCGTCACGGACACCCTCATCGGCTTGGGGTGCAGCCCGAATGTCGGCGCGGTGCTGATCGTAAGTCTTGGGTGCGAAGGCACCGACCATGAGCGGATGCTTGAAACCATCGCCAAAACGGGCAAACCGGTTCAGATCATTCGCATTCAGGAGCTGGGCGGCGCAAGCCGCGCGATTCAGGCGGGAATCGACGCCGCGCAGGAGCTGGTCAGGCAGATTTCCGGGCTGCAGCGCGAACCGGCCGACCTTTCGAACATCGTCATGGCGATCAAATGCGGCGCGTCGGACACGACGAGCGGGATGGCCTCCAACTGCGTTGTCGGCTACGTCGCCGATAAAATGGTGGACCTGGGCGCAACGGTGGTGTTCGGCGAGACAACCGAATTCATCGGCGCGGAGCATATTCTGGCGCGCAGGGCCGTGAACAGGGAAGTGGCCGACAAAATTTACGAAATCGTCAACCGGATGGAAACGAGGGCGAAATCCCTCGGCTGCGACATGAGGAAAGGGCAGCCCACCCCCGGAAATATCGCGGGCGGACTCTCCTCCATCGAGGAAAAATCCCTGGGCGCAATCGTAAAATCCGGTTCCAGGCCGATTCAGGGCGTTCTGGAGTACCCGGACATGGCGAACGGCCGGAAGGGCCTTTGGATTAAGGACACCCCCGGCCGCGAGCCGGAAATCCTGACCGGAATGGCCTGCACGGGCGCGCAGTTCATGATGTTTTCCACGGGGCGCGGCGCGCCGCAGGGCTTCCCGAGCATGCCCGTCGTAAAAATCTGCGGCAACCCGAACACCTTTGATCGCATGAGCCACGACATGGACCTGAACGCCGGTTTGATCATCAGGGGCGAAAAAACGATTGAACAGGTCGGCGAGGAGGCGTTCCAGAAAGCCTTATGCGTCTTAAACGGTGAAATGACGAAAAACGAAGCGATCAAGTATTTCAATTCCATCGACATCCACACCCTGGGGCCTGTCATTTAAGTCCGCGCTCTTTTCGCGATTCAGCGCAATTCAGCCGCAAGACCTTCAAATGACCGACGGTTCATCTGGTAATCTCATTTCTGCGATGTATGGGGAAAACGGCTTTTTCACTTGGGAAAGCACATTTTGTATTGTTAAGGGAGATTGTCATTATGATCAGTATTATTGCGCTTTTAATCGGCATCGCGCTGCTCATCTTTTTAGTCGTCAGGACAAAGATCCAGGCGTTTCCCGCGTTGATCCTTTCAGCAATCGTCATCGGGCTTCTGTCCGGTCTTCCGACCGACAAAACCATCAGCGCGGTCACCACGGGGTTCGGCAATACCCTGGGCAGCATCGGCATTGTCATCGGCCTTGGCTGCATCATGGGAAAATTCATGGAAAAAAGCGGAGCGGTCAAGCGAATGGCGCTGACCATTCTGAAAAGAATCGGCATCAAACGGGCGGATGTTGTTTTGGGCATCACCGGTCTGCTGGTTTCCATTCCCGTCTTCTGCGATTCCGGTTTCGTCATTCTTTCCTCGCTTGCGAAGGAATTTTCAAGACTGACGCGTAAATCCATGATCCTGATGGGCGGTTTGCTCGGCATGGGACTTTACATCACGCATTTCCTGGTTCCGCCGACCCCCGGCCCGCTGGCCGTCTGCGGCGCGTTCGGAATCGACATCGGGGAATTCATCCTTTACGGCATCCTGCTGGCAATCCCTCTGTTCCTTGTGGCCGTATTCTATTTCCGCTGGGTGGCTAAAAGGAATCCGGACATTGTTCCCGAACTGGGGGAAGAGGATTTCAGCCAGCTCTCCGCCGACCAGCGCGCCGCACTTCAAAAAATCGAAGCGAAACAAAAAGAGGGTCGGGACCTTACCAACGACGATTTTAACGAGCTGCTGAAGGACGAAGCCATGCCGGGAACCTTTATTTCCTTCGCGACCCTGCTGGTTCCGATTCTTCTGATTCTGACCAACACGGTTCTGGGCTTTATGAAGGTTACGGGCCCGGTCAAATCGTTTTTCACCCTGTTCGGCTCCCCGGTCTGCGCGCTCTTTATCTCGGTACTGATGGGCGTTTACCTGCTCTGCGGAAAAATGCCGAAAGGCGAAGCGCTTAAAACAATGGAATCCGCGCTGGCGGACGGCGGCCTGATCGTGTTCGTAACCGGCGCGGGCGGCGCGCTCGGCGGTGTTATTTCGGCAACCGGCGTCGGCACCCTGATGGCAAAAAGCATTGTGGCGGCGGGGCTTCCCGCGATTCTCGTTCCTTTGCTTGTGGGCACGCTGCTCCGTTTCCCGCAGGGCTCCGGAACCGCGGCAATGGTCACGGGCGCTTCCATCCTCGCGCCGATGCTCCCCACGCTGGGAATCAATCCGGTTCTGGCGGGCCTGGCCCTCTGCTCAACCGCAATGTGCCCGTCCTACATGAACGACTCCTACTTCTGGGTTGTGACCAGATTCAGCGGATTCGACGAGAAGACCTCCCTGAAGACATGGACCCCCGCAACCGTGCTGATTCCGCTTGTTTCTTCCGTAATCCTGATTCTTGTGAGCGTAATCTTCTAAAATCTTTGCAGTATATTTTTAGCCCGTCAAGTATACAACACACCGTATACTTGGCGGGCTAAATTTATTTTACAGATTCCTTACGAATCGGTCCGGATACATTTCGACAGGTATTCCTTGCTGGTGATATATTCGATCACCTTTCCCTTTGCCAGGGCTAAATGACTGCGGTTGATCTCCTCCGCCTTTTCAACGTCTCCGGCAAGAATATTGCTTACAATTCCTTCATGCTCCACAATGGATTCGTCAAACCTCTGGCGGCTGACCAGCGAATAAATGCGAAAGGGCTGAATGATGGAGTGTATCTTGTCATAGGTCGATTCGATCAGGCTGTTGCCGCCCAGACTGATAATCAGCGAGTGCAGCGCGGTATCCTGCTCGATATAATTTTTCAGATCGTTGCTTTGATAGGTTTTTTTCAGATTTTCGAGACACCCGGCAATGGCTTTCTTCCTCTCCGGCGTCAGAAACCGGGGCGATTTGCGGATGGCCTGCGACTCAAGCAGAACCCGGAATTCAAAGACTTCGTCGATGTCCTTCGCGGTGAACACCCGCACAAAGGTGCCCTTGTTGGGAATTGTGTCCACCAGGCCGTCGTTCGACAGCTTGCGCAGAGCGTCGCGAATCGGCGAACGGCTGACGTGCAGATGCTCCGCCAGTTCCTTTTCCTGCAGCCACTGGCCGGGCGAATAGGTTCCGTCGCATATCTCGCTTTTCAGGATCTGGTAAACCTGATCCTGCATGGTTGTCACTAAATTGTTGCGGTTTCCGAACAATGCTTTCATCCCCATAAACGACTAATTTAAATAAGACTCCGCGCGGCGAAACTAAAACTCTATTTTCATTCTCTGTTGCTTCGAGCCTTTACGGTACGAACCTTGGGGGCCGGTTTCCGTTTTTGCAAATAAAAAAGAAAGCCCCCAAAACAAGAGCCTTCCAGCATCTTTTCGAATAGCTTCAGCTATCGTTTTGCAGTCTTGGCCGCCTGATTTGCCAAAGAATCGGGTTCATCCCGAATCATGTATGAAGAATACATCCTTCTCCTATAAACTACCTCATTTTGTCTTTTTTGTCAATACCTAAAAAAGGCCGGACAAAGCCCGGAAAAAGCGGCCAAGGCCGCCTCTTCCGGGCTTTTGGTCCCCGACTGTCAGGACAGGAACCCGTCTATGGCTTTTTTCGCGGTTTCGTTGTCGTTTGAAACGCACAGCACCACGCAATTCCCTTTTTGCACAAGAACCGGGTCCTGCAGCTTTGCCATTTCGGCGGGCTGGTAATCCTGAAAACCCGCCCTTTGCGTAGTGATCCGCTCTTCCGCTTTTTCTTTCACCCGGCCGGCGGCCTGATCGTCCTTTGCCTCAAACGCGGCGACCTCTTCCGCGGTCGCGCCGGTGCTTTCGTACACGGCGGCCTTCACGACGTCGCCGGAGTCGATTCCGTAGATTTGAATCGCCGTATCCTGATTGATTTCGGACATCTGGTCCTGAAACTTCACGGTTTTGATCAGACCGTCCGCAATTTTCCGAACATCCGCCGTTTGAGCGGCCCCCCGCCGGAGCAGCCCGGCAGCAAAAGCAGCAGCACCGCCGCCGCGCAAAGAATCCCCTTTTTCATTCCCGCTCCCCCGTATTCACTCGTTTGCTTTCAGATAATCGCACCATTTGGCGCAGTATTCGGAATTCAGATGAACCCCGTCCGTCGAGGCATCCTCCGGCAAAACGCCGTTTTCCGAAACCGCCCGCGCCGTATCCAGATAGCTGACCTTCTGATCTTTTGCAATTTTTTGAATCGCCTGATTGTAGGAGACGATTTTGCTGTTTTTATAAATGGAGCTTTCAGCCGATTTTTGCGCGGAAACCGGAAAAATCGCCTGAAGATAAATTTCCGCCTTCGGATGGTCCTTTTTCAGGTCTTTCACCATTTTGGAATAATCGTCCACAAACGACTGCATGCTGGACCAGCCCAGCTCGTTCACGCCGAGCATCACATAGATTTTGCCGAACGGATGCTCCGCCTGAGCCTCCATCACGGTCTTTTTCGACCCGTTCTCCATAATTTCGCGCCGGGTGTATACCGTGTTGACCATCAGCCCCTTTAGGGCATAATAGGTCGCGCCGGATAAACCGCCGTAGTTTCTCAGCCCTTCCGTCCGGCTGTCCCCGATGAACAGCGCGTCGGAAAACCAGCCCCGCGCCGCCTGCCTGCCGGGCGGCCCGGACTCCGGAGAAGGCGCGTTCTCCGGAGACGACGAGTCGGCGGCGGGCGCCCGGGAAGAAACCGGGGCCCGCGAAGACGCGCCCGGTGCGAAAGATTCGGCAGCCGCGGTCTGCCGTGCCGCAGAAGCCGGCCGCGCGGAAGAATCACTCTGTGAAGAAAAAGCCGGCCGGGAGCCCGAAAGATCCGCCACCACCGCGGTCGTGCCCTTGGCCACCGCGACCAGCAGGGATAAAAGGCACAGACAAACGGCAGTCCTCCACAGAAAAAGCCCCCTGCGTCTTTTTTTTCGGCGCACCACTTTTTCACAGATAGGCTGCATACGCGAAACGGTTCCTTTCCTGGCTCAATGCGTTGACGGTCGCTTTCTTTTCTTATTATACTCCAACGAACCCGTTCGTAAAAGAGGAAAATCCGGGAATGACAAAACTGTTATTCCCATTACCTTTTTGTAAACATTCTGTCCCATTACCGCATCAGCCAGCAAATGGAATACTCTGAAAAACGGAACCCAAGCCCGCGGTGAAGCGCAGCGGACACCGCGTTTCCGGCTTTGATCTGCGCGTACGGAACCCGGCCTTCCCGCAGCAGCCGGTTGGCCTGGAACGTTTCCAGCTGCCTTGCGATTCCCTTTCGGCGGTATGCGGGCAGAACCTCCAGCATCCCCATCGCGCCGTCGTCGTGCCTTCCGATGAACCCGGCGGGCTCGCCCCGCACAAAAGCGCCGAACGTCTCGCCGGAGCGCAGCCGCTCCCGCAGATAGGCTTCGTCGTCAATGCTTTGGTAATGCTCTTTGACAAACGGCAGAAAGGTTTCGTCCAACACCCTGATTTGGGCCGGATTTTCGTCCGCGGGCAGCGGGCTTTCTCCAAAATAAACCGCGTTGCAGACCTGCAGCCGGGCACGCAGGCCGAATTTTTTTTCGGCGTATTCCACCCCGTACTTCCGGTGCGCCACGACCAGCTCCGCGCGCTCCGCCGCCGAAAGCAGGCGCCGGGCCGCTTCCTCGCTTTTTGCGCTGAGCAGGTACGCGCCGCTGCCCGTGTCGTACAGCAGCACGCCGTTTTCCTCCGCCTGCAGAACGCGGGCGCTGCCTCGGCGGACGCCTTCCAGCATGTCCGTGTGCAGAACCGGGTCCTGTTCCAAATATGCCAGTGCCTGTTCCATGAGACTCCCTCGTCTTTCCGATATGAAAAAGGAGCATGACGCCCCGTCATGCTCCCGCCGGGCCGTATGGCAGCGGCCCGGACCAAACCAGCCGAATTGCTTCGGCCGTATGCTTTTTCTCAGTCCGCCAGCGCCTTGTAGACGGCGACCGCGCAGGCGACCGTCGCGCCGACCATCGGGGTTGTTGCCCATGCCGATCAGGCCCATCATCTCCACGTGCGCCGGCACGGAGGAGGAGCCGGCGAACTGGGCGTCGCCGTGCATTCTGCCCATCGAATCGGTCAGGCCGTAGGAAGCGGGGCCCGCTCCCATGTTGTCCGGGTGCAGGGTGCGGCCGGTACCGCCGCCGGAAGCGACCGAAAAATATTTCTTGCCGTTTTCAATCGCCCATTTCTTGTAGGTGCCCGCGACAAGATGCTGGAAGCGGACCGGGTTGGTGGAGTTGCCGGTGATGGAAACGTCCACGCCCTCCGCCTGCATGATCGCGACGCCCTCGCGCACGTCGTTCGCGCCGTAGCACTTTACCTTCGCGCGCTCGCCGTCCGAGAACGGGCGGGTCTCGACAACCTTCAGCTCATCCGCGAAATAATCAAAGTCCGTTTTGACATAAGTAAAACCGTTGATGCGGGAAATGATGTACGCCGCGTCTTTGCCAAGGCCGTTCAGAATGACGCGGAGCGGCTCCTTGCGGGCGGAGTTCGCGGAGCGGGCGATTCCGATCGCGCCTTCCGCCGCCGCGAAGGATTCGTGGCCCGCGAGGAAGCAGAAGCATTTTGTCTCGTCGCGCAGAAGCATCGCGCCCAGATTTCCGTGGCCGAGGCCGACCTTACGCTGTTCCGCGACGGAGCCCGGCACGGTGAAGGATTCCAGGCCCGCGCCGATTTTCTCGGCGGCCTCCGCGGCGTTCGCGACGCCGGTCTTCAAACCGATGGCGCAGCCGACGGTGTAGGCCCAGACTGCGTTGTCAAACGCGATCGGCTGAACGCCCTTGACGATTTTTTCGACGTCCACCCCTTTGGAAAGGCAGAGATCGCGCGCTTCCTCCAGACTTCCCAGGCCATACTCGGCAAGACACTTTTCGATTTTGGCCATTCTTCTTTCTTTATTTTCGAATTTTACATCGTTAGCCATTTCGTTTGTCCTCCTCACTGGTCTCATTCTTCGCGCGGGTCGATATATTTCGCCGCGCCGTCGAAGCGTCCGTACTGGCCGATATTTTTCTTGTAGGCTTCGTCCGGGCTGACTCCGTGGCGGATGTCTTCCATCATTTTGCCAAGGCGGACAAACTGGTAGCCGATCACTTCGCTGTTTTCATCCAGCGCGAGCTTCGTCACATAGCCCTCCGTCATTTCGAGGTAGCGAACGCCCTTCGGCACGGTGCCGTACATGGTGCCGATCTGCGAGCGCAGGCCCTTGCCCAGGTCTTCGAGGCCGGCGCCGACAGGCAGGCCGTCCTCGGAAAACGCCGTCTGGCTGCGGCCGTAGGCCAGCTGCTTGAACAGCTCGCGCATCGCGACGTTGATCGCGTCGCAAACAAGGTCCGTGTTCAGGCATTCCAGCAAAGTCTTGCCCGGCAGGATTTCCGCGGCCATCGCCGCGGAATGCGTCATGCCGGAGCAGCCGAGGGTTTCGACCAGCGCCTCCTGCACAATGCCGTTCTTTACATTCAGCGTCAGCTTGCAGGCGCCCTGCTGCGGCGCGCACCAGCCCACGCCGTGCGTCAGGCCGGACAGGTCTTTAATCTCATAAGCCTTAACCCATTTTCCTTCCTCCGGAATGGGCGCGGGCCCGTGCTTCGGCCCCTTTGTTACCACACACATCTTTTCCACTTCTGCGGAATAATTCATATCGGTGCTCCTTTCGGTTTTGTTTCCCCCTGAAAACCTTCCCTTACACATGCTTTTTATTATAGTTGATTGTATATCTTTTATCAATATAAAATCCGAATCAATTTTTATTTCCATTCCCTGAAGTTTTAGGCGAAAAAGCCCCGCGGGCGGCCGCGGGGCACAATGGAAATTATTTATTCGAAAAGAGCGTCCGGTTCGCAAATTCCAGCAGGATATTATCAATGCTGTCGAATTCGATCATCGAAATGTCTTCAAGCGGTTTTCTTATGACTTCCAGAAAGCCGCCGCTGGAAACATCGACTGTTTTCAGCGAAAGCAGCCGGTCCGTCAATGCCAAGACATATCCGGTATCCAAATTCTCCTCTTCATAGTACCCCACGGTAATAATATGTTTTTCCTGGCATTGTCCCGTCAGTAAGTCGATCAGCGTGTTCCGTCCGGAATCAAACGACGGTTCCCGTTTTTGGGCCCCGCTTTGGAACAATCCCAGGTCTTCCCAATAGCCGAGATAACATTTTAATTTTTTCAGGTAATCCGTAGCCGTTTCAACATTCCGGATCGCCCCCAGTCTAAAAAAGCAATAGCCGCACCACCGGCCCTGGCCGTCCAGTTCCTTCAGGATGGTTCCTTCCTGATCCAGTGCTGCGACAATGCCGGCGCAAAAGGAATCCTCGCTGCGCGTGTACAATTCCACCAGGTCTTTCCTGTCCGCCGCAGCTTTCAGCTTTTCTTTGATTTCTTCTATTTTAGATTTCATAAATCACACATCCATCTCGGTCATTTCTTTGACGAGCTTCTGAACGATCTGTGTTATGTATGCTTGCTTGACAATTAAAAGGTGTCTGGAACAGTTCTTCTTCCTGTTAAAATGTTAACTTTTCTTTTTTTTTCCGGTTGGAAAGAGGTATAATAACCAAAGAATCCTGCCCGGCACAGGCGAAAACGTCAAACGTCCAATTACGATTCAGATACAAAGAGAGGATGTCTAAAGCAATGAATTTTATCGATCAGATGATTGAAAAGGCAATCGCCGACAAAAAGACGATCGTCCTTCCGGAGGGTACCGATCCGCGCGTCGTCACGGCTGCCGCCGAAGTAGTCAAACGCAAAATCGCGAACGTGATTCTGCTCGGCAAAGAAGAGGAGATCAGGAAGGCGGCGGACGGAGCCGACCTTTCCGGTATAAAAATCATCGACCCGGAAAACACCGATCTGCACGACGATTACTCCAACACCTTTTATGAAATGCGCAAGGCGAAGGGCATGACCCCGGAAAAAGCCTCCGAAACCATGAAGGACGCAACCTATTTCGGCGTCATGCTGGTGAAAAAGGGCGTCGCGGACGGCATGGTTTCCGGCGCGTGCCATTCCACCGCGAACACGCTCCGCCCGGCGCTGCAGATCATCCGCACCGCTCCGGACGCGAAAATGGTCTCCGCGTTCTTCCTCATCAACGTTCCGAACTGCGAATACGGCGAGAACGGCACGTTCATCTTCGCGGACAGCGGCCTGAACATCAACCCGAGCGCGGACGAGCTTTCCGAAATCGCCATCGCTTCCGCCAAAACCTTCCGGTCCCTGGTCGGCGCGGAGCCGAAGGTCGCCATGCTTTCCTTCTCCACCAAGGGCAGCGGCAAGGACGCGCTGGTCGACAAGGTCGTCGAGGCGACGAAGCTGGCGAAGGAAAAAGCGCCGGATCTTCTGCTGGACGGCGAGCTGCAGGCGGACGCCGCCCTGGTCCCGGCCGTCGCGGCCTCCAAGGCTCCGGGCAGCAAGGTCGCGGGCCATGCGAACGTGCTCATTTTCCCGGATCTGAACGTCGGCAACATCGGCTACAAGCTGGTGGAGCGCCTCGCGAAAGCGGAAGCCTACGGCCCGGTTCTGCAGGGCATCGCCAAGCCGGTCAACGATCTGTCCCGCGGCTGCAAGGCCGAGGACATCGTCGGCGTGGTCGCCATCACCGCCGTCCAGGCGCAGTGCAAGTAACCCTTTTCCGCAATGAAAACCGAATTCCACTGGATATGCCTGTCCGAAAATCTTCGGGCGGGCATTTCTTCAACAGAAAGAGGATGATTCCATGCTGAGAGACCGGGTAAGGGACTATTACCTTTTAAAAGACAACAACTGCGCGGAAACGGCGCTGCACGCGATCGACGACGAATACCGTTTGAACCTTTCGGAAGAATCGTTCAAGCTGATCGGCGGTTTCGGCGGCGGAATGGGCTGCGGAAAGGCATGCGGCGCGCTCTGCGCCTGCGTCGCCGCCCTCGGCGAAATGACGATTGAGGAGCGCGCCCACGCTACGCCGGAATTTAAAGAGCGCTGCGCCGCCCTGGTGGAAAAATTCACCGAAAAGCTGGGGGACACGGAGTGCTGCGAGCTGACGAAAAAGTACAAGAAAGAAGATACCCGCTGTCTTGACACCGTCCTGCTCGCGGCGGATGCGTTTGAAGAATTCCTGAAAGAGCAAAACGCTTAAAAGCGTTTCGGCGCCGGTTTCTTTGCGTCCGTGTCCAAATAGAAAATTTCCGCGCCGTCCAGTTTTGCAATCTTTCTGTAAAGCTTCCCCTGATTCATTTTTAATTCCTTTCTTTCCCGCTCTACCCCTGCAACCAGTGCTTTTTCATATCGACGCGTCCTCCGGGCAGAAAAGCGATTCCCTCGCGTTCCAGCAGGGCCCGCTGGGCCCCCGGCCCTCCGAACGCCTCCGCTGGCGCGAGCGCGCCGTTTTTCCCCACGACCCGATGGCAGGGCAGGCCCGGCGGCGCAAGGCGCATCGCACGCCCGACAAAACGCGCCGCGCGCGGCTTCCCCGCGTAAAAAGCGATCTGCCCATAGGTCATCACGCTGCCCGCCGGAATTTCCGATACAATCCGGTAAACGCGCTGATAAAACGTTCGGGAATCCATTTTTTCTCCTTTCACGTCTTTGCCGGAATCATTTGAGGTTCTGCGTAAAGAACCGGTACGCGTTGTTGAAAAAGATGTCGTCCGCAAGCTTTTCCCCGAAGCTCGCGCGCATCGCGTCGTAAAGCAGGCCCATGTCCCCGATGCCCCGGACTTCGGCCTCAAGACGGCACCCGTCCAGGTCCGCCCCTACGGCGACCGTCTTTTCACCGCCAAGATTCAGGAAATGCTCCGCGTGCCGCAGCAGGTCCTCGACCGTGCCGCTGCCGCCGGTGAACTTCGAAAACAGGTTCAGCCCGACCACGCCGCCGCGCCCCGCGATTTCGCGGAACTGGTCGTCCGTCAGGTTCCGGGGGTGGTCCGTGACGTGCTTTGAGTCGGAATGTGTCGCGACAAACGGGCCCTTGACAAGCCGCGCGACGTCCCAGAAACCTTTTTCCGACAGATGGGAAACGTCGACCGCCATGCCGAGCTCTGCCATTTCCCGCACGACCTCTTTTCCGAACCGGGAAAGCCCCTCCGCAGACGGGGTCATACAGCCGTCCCCCAGCTCGTTCGGCCCGTTCCAGGTGAGCGTGATCATCCGCACGCCCTCCTCCCGCGTTTTCGCAAGATTGGAAAGCTCCCCGCCAAGGGCGGCAGCCCCCTCGATGGAAAGCAGCGCCATGTTCCGCCCGCCGGACCGCGCCCGTTCCAGCTCCCGCCCGTCCCGGCAGAGCACGGGCGCTCCGTTTTCTTTTTCTTCGGCCAGCATTTCCTTCAGGTTTTTGACCACCGCCTGAAAATAGTGAAAGGCGGCTTCTCCCCGCAGCCCGTCGCGGATAAAGACCGCGAACACCTGCGCCCACAGGTCAAACCGCTTTGTCCTTTTCAAATCGATGTGCAGCCCGTTTTCCGACAGACCCAGCTTTTTCTCATAGCACTCCGTCGCGGTGTCGCAGTGCAGGTCAAAATACTTCATACGGCGCTTCCTTTCTGTTTTCATAACCGTTCTTCCATTATAATACGAATTCCGAATGGGAAAATGAGAAAAGTTGAATTCGCGGCGTCTTTTCTCTTTTTTGGCATTTGACTTTTGCCGCAACTGTGTTATAATACAGTAGTTATCCGCCCGTGGCGAAGCTGGATATCGCAGCAGATTCCGATTCTGAAGGCCGGGGGTTCGAATCCCTCCGGGCGGGCCAACAGTTTTTTCCCGATCCCGCGTGGGATAGAAGTGCCCGCGGCACTTCTTTCGCGAAGAGCGGCGCGGCGGCGGTCTTTCCGCCGGTGAATCCCTCCGGGCGGACTAATTGAAAAAGGCAGGCGGGTTTTTATAACCCGCCTGCGGTCATATTCCCGGTGATTTTTCCTTTCCCCGGACGGCTCAGCGTTTCACGCGATACTTTTGCGGCGGGGATTTTGATAAAGCATTCATAAATACAGGGGGAGAGCATCAGTGAACGTACTTGTCATCGGCTGTGGGCGCCTCGGTTCAAGGCTTGCCGGAATTCTGGACGAACAGGGGCACGACGTGACCGTTGTGGACGCCGACCCGGACTCTTTTCACAATCTGAAAAAAGATTTCAGCGGCATCACCATCGTCGGGATGCCGATGGACATCAAGGCTCTGCGCAACGCCGGCGTGGAAGGCTGCGACGCCATGGCGGTCGTTACGCCGGACGACAACCTGAATATCACGGTTTCACAGATGGCGCGGGAATTTTTCGGGATCGACAACGTGGTGGCCCGCATTTCGGACCCCCTGCGCGAAAATGTGTTCAAGAGCTTCGGCCTGAAAACGGTCTGCCCGACCAAGCTGGCGGGGGACGCCATCTCGACCGCGCTGACGCTTCCGTGGGAATCGAAAACCGTGACGCTCGGAACCTCCACCGCAACGTTCCACATTAAAGAGGTTGATTATGCGCACGACGGCATCAGGCTTTCCGAAGTCCCCAAAGACGACGGCGAAGTGATCTTCGGGGTCATTGCCTCCGACGGTCAGATGACCCTGCACCGGGGCGGCAATGAAAATTCGGTTCTGGAAGAGGGCGACCGCGTCGTCCTTGCGTCCGTGATCGACTGACCGAAGGAGGATTTCTGATGAAGATCATCATTGTCGGCGGCGGCAAACTGGGCAACCAGATTGCGCGCAACATGCTGGAACGGAAATACACCGTCAAACTGATTGAAAAGGACAAGGTGAAATGCACCCGCCTCGCCAACGACCTTGACGCCGAGGTAATTTTCGGCGACGGCACCGAGCTGGACGCGCTGGAAGAAGCCGGCGCGAAAAGCGCGGACTGCTTTATCGCCGTAACCGGAAGCGACCAGGACAACCTTGTCGCTTCTCAGCTTGCAAAAAAGGAATTTAAAATCAAAAAGGTGATCGCGAGGAACAACGACCCCCGCAACCTGGACGCGCTGCGCAAGCTCGGCCCGGATATCGCCGTGAGCAGCACGGAGATCATCACCAATATGATTGAGCAGGAAGTCGACAGCGCCCAGATGCACCTGCTGGCCACGCTGAACAAAGGGCGGGCGTCCATCAGCGCGCTCAAGCTGCCGGAAGACACGGCGCTCAAAGGCGTCACGCTGCGCGATCTGACCCTGCCGAACGGCTCGCTGATCATTTCCATCGTGCGCAACGAAACGCTGATTATCCCGAACGGCCTGACTTCCTTTCTTCCGAACGATGAAATCGTCGCGGTCTGCGACGGCAGCAGCGAAAGAACTCTGCTGAAGACCCTGGGCGCCAGAAAGTAAGCCGGCTTGGATTAAACGGGAGGTCATCTCATGGAATACTCCGTTTCGCGCTTGATTTCGGAAATGATCCGCTACAACGCGGGCGACCCCAGACGAATCCATCACGCGCTGAAGGTTTATGCGTTTTCCAAGGCCATCGGCGGGGAAGAACGCCTCTCTCCGGCGCAGCGCAAGATTTTGGAGGCCGCGGCGGTGCTTCACGACATCGGCATCCATGAGAGCGAGCGGAAATACGGCTCCTCCGCGGGCCGCTATCAGGAACTGGAAGGTCCTCCGGCGGCGCGGGAGCTTCTAAAACCGTTCGACCTGCCGACTGAATTTACGGACCGGGTCTGCTACCTGATCGGGCATCACCATACCTATGACGGAATCGACGGAATCGATTATCAGATTCTGGTGGAAGCGGACTTCCTCGTCAACCTGTATGAGGACGGCTGCACGCGGGAGGCGGCCCGGTCGGCTTTGGAACGGGTTTTTAAAACGGAGACCGGCAAAGGATATCTTAAGAGTATGTTTTTCACGGAATAAGCACCGGACCAACGGCGCGCGGAATCAACCGCGCGCCGTTTTTTCCGTTCCGGCCGTTACTTTTTACCTGCCGCGAGGTACACGTTCTTAATCGGGGATTCCCATTCGACGTTCCGGAACGCCGAACGCTCCAAAATAGCACGGATTTCTTTTGCGGACCACGTTCCGCCGGATTCCCCTCCGTAGCGCGCGACCACCCGCGCAAGGGTCAGTCCGGCCGGCGTCCTCCCGTATCCGAACAGGATCAGCGTTCCGTCCTTTCTCAGCACCCGGTAAAACTGGTTGACCGCCCGCGCGGGGGTTTGGCATCGGCGGATCGGGTTGCCGCAAATCAGCAGGTCGAACGACGCGTCCGGATACGGCAGGTTTTCCGCGTCGCCGACCGTTACCTGCGCGCGTCCGCCAAGCCGCTCCGCCGCCGCTTTGATCCGCCGCTCCGACAGATCGATCCCGCAGGCGCGGATTCCGGGATGTTCCGCAAGGAGCAGCTCCAAAAGCTCTCCGCGCCGGCACCCGACGTCGAGAACCGACCGGAATTCGAGCGGGCCGGTCCTCTGCAGCAGCAGCCCGGCGATCCGCACCCGCTCCGCCGACCGAGGGCCGGTCCGTGCCGCCGTTCTTTTTTCATCCATCCATGACACCGGCTTCCCTGTAAAAATGGGTTTCCCGCAGATCCTTCGTTGGATTGCGGGAATTAATTTCGTATTATAATCAATTTTATCGGCAAAGTAAATAGACTCAGAAGAACTTCCGATAAAATTTTTCTTCCACCAGCTCCATCAGGCTGCGGACATATCCGTCGCCGACGGAAAGCGCGTCCTTTTCGCAGAGATTGGAATTTTCATCGTACACGCCGACCGCGGCCATCCCCGCCGCCTTCGCCCCGATCAGGCCGGGCAGCACGTCCTCAAAAACCGCGCAGGAACCGGGCGTAACGCCGAGCCGTTCGGCGCACAGCAGGTAAACGTCCGGGAATCCCTTTCCCCGGGCGGTTTCCGTCACGGAGGCAAACGCGCCGAAGAGGGCGTGGATTCCATTATGCTTCAGCGCCGGACCGTACAGCTCTTCCGGCAGCGCGGTCGCCACGCCGAGCCTGACCCCGCGTTCCCCCAGAAAGCGCAGGCATTCCCGCGCGCCGGGCTTCAGCGCGATATGATGCGCGTATTCCCGCGCGACCATGCCGTTCCATTCGCGGATGAGCTCCTCCGGCGCTTCCGGCAGGGCGAACCTGCCGATGGTATAGCGCGCCGCCTCGGTAAAGCTCATCGCGGATACCGTTTCGGTATAATCCGGCGGTATCTCAAGGCCCCTGCACCGCAGAAAGTCCCGGTCCACCCGGCTCCACACGGTCAGCGAATCGAGCAGCGTTCCGTCCAGGTCAAAAACCGCCGCGGTATGTTTTTCCATTTCCGTTCTCCTTTTCCCACGCAAAAGCGCCGGGGGCTTTCCCTCCGGCGCCGATCTGTTCTCATTTTAACATGCCCCGAAGGAAGAGTCAATCCGCGGTCATTTCACCGGATGCTTTCTCATGTGGTCGAGGAATTTGTCCGTTTCGCGCGCGACCACGCCGCTCAGGCAAAACAGGGCGATCAGGTTGGGGAACGCCATCAGGCCGTTCAGGATATCCGCGATGTTCCACACGGCGCTGACCGTCAGGAACGGGCCGGCCAGAACGGCGAGGACCCACAGCCAGCCGTAAACCTTGACCGCGCCCATGTTTTTGTTGCAAAGATACTCAACGCAGCGGGAGCCGTAGTAATTCCAGCCGAGGATGGTCGTAAAGGCAAACAGGACCAGGCAGGCCATGATGATGAACTCGCCGACGCGCGGCGCGAAGAAGAACCCTTTCCGAAACGCGTCTGCGGTAATCTGGACGCCCTCCAGCCCCGGAACCTTCCACGCGTCCGAAGCGATGATGCAAAGGCCCGTGATGTTGCAGATAATGATGGTGTCGAAAAAGGTCCCGAGCATGGAAACCAGGCCCTGCTGAGCGGCCCAGTCCACCTGCCCGGCGGCCGCCGCAATCGGCGCGCTGCCGAGGCCCGCCTCGTTGGAGAAGATTCCGCGGGAAATCCCCTTCTGGATCGCAGCCGAAACCGCCGCGCCCGCAAAGCCGCCGACCGCCGCCGTGCCGCGGAACGCGCCGGAGAAAATCGCTCCGAACGCCTCGGGCAGACGGCCCGCGTTATAGATCAGCAGGTAAATCCCGCAGGCCACATAAACCACGAACATAAACGGCACGACGACCTGCGCCACGCTGGAGATGCGCCGGATCCCGCCCACGATGACCAGAGCGGTCAGCGCTGTGACGACCACGGCGGTAATCACGAGCGCGCAGGTGTATTTCATTCCGAAAATCGTAATGGTGTGCGCCTGCTGCGGATCGGCGAAATCCTGCACCGCGCTGGTGATGCCGTTGATCTGCGTCATGGTGCCGATGCCGAGCAGGCCGGCTGCCGCGCCGAAAAACGCGAACAGCTTCGCAAGCCAGCGAAAGCTGATGTGGAACCGCTCCCGCATGCCGCGCTCGATGTAGTAGAAGGTCCCGCCCAGAACATGCCCATCCTCATCCACATCGCGGTACTTGACGGCGAGCGTCGCCTCCGAATACTTTGTCGCCATGCCGAAGCACGCGGTCAGAATCATCCAGAACAGCGCGCCCGGCCCCCCGACGCTGATGGCCGTCGCAACGCCGACAATATTGCCGGTGCCCACGGTCGCGGAAAGGGCTGTGCAGAGCGCCGCAAAGCTGCTCACTTCCCCCGCGGCCCCGTCCCCGCTGCTGCGCATGAAGC
This sequence comes from Caproicibacter fermentans, assembly GCF_014303955.1. Classification (NCBI taxonomy): domain Bacteria; kingdom Bacillati; phylum Bacillota; class Clostridia; order Eubacteriales; family Acutalibacteraceae; genus Caproicibacter; species Caproicibacter fermentans. Next base: position 2,388,886 of record NZ_CP060286.1, read on the forward strand.
GGAACGCGTTCGGCATCTCCCGGATCTGAACGGCGCGCAGCCGCACCGTCAGCAGAATCCCAAGGATCAGGATCATCGCGATCAGCGGCAGCCCCCAGACCCATCCGTCAATTTTTTCAATCCAGGCATTTACGTTTTCCATTTCATCAGACTCCTTTTCCGGCTGATTTGCGTCCGGAGCCGCCCCGGGCGCTCCGTCTTTCCCCGGCAAAACCGCGCCGGCCTCACCGCTTTCGTTCCCCCGGCGAACCATTTCCATTCCGCGCAGGAAAAGAAAAAGGAACCCGAATATTTCATCGGATTCCTCTGATTGTTCCTCCAAAAAGGCATTGCTCCAAAGAGTTGTCATTCCGCCTTTGGAACTAAACTTAATTAAGTATACCAAGCGGAATTTAGTTTGTCAAGTGATTTTCGGCGTTAAAAACCGAAGCGGCCGCGGAACAAAGGAAAGCACAGACGGTTTCGTCTCCCCGGAAAGAAAGGCTCAGAGCCTCTCGATTTCCTTGCTCCAAAGCGCCGCGGAGGCGTCGCTCGGCATGCGCCAGTCGCCGCGCTGAGACAGCGAAACAGAGCCGACCTTCGGCCCGTCCGGCAGGGCGGAACGCTTAAACTGGTTCGTGAAAAAGCGGCGGTAAAATTCGCCCAGCCACTTTTTCACCGTTGCTCCGTCATACCGCCCCTCAAACGCGGAAAGCGCCATGCGGTAAATTTTTCCCGGCGTGAAACCGAAGCGCATCATGTAGTACAGGAAGAAATCGTGCAGCTCGTACGGGCCGACGATGTGCTCCGTCTTCTGGGCGATTTCCCCGTTTTCCTCCGGCGGAAGCAGCTCCGGGCTGACGGGAGTATCGAGAACGTCCTCCAGCAAAGCGCGAAGCTCCTCCGGGCCGGTCACCGCCGCGTGGTGCACCAGGTGCCGCACCAGCGTCTTCGGAATCGAACAGTTCACCCCGTACATCGACATGATGTCCCCGTTGTAGGTTGCCCAGCCGAGCGCCAGCTCCGACAAATCGCCCGTGCCGATCACCAGCCCGCCGTGCTGGTTGGCAAGGTCCATCAGAACCTGCGTGCGCTCGCGCGCCTGCGCATTTTCATAGGTGACGTCCCGGTTTTCCGGGTCGTGCCCGATGTCCTGAAAGTGCCTTGAAACCGAGTCGCCGATCGGCACCTCCAGAAACCGCGCGTTTAAAAACTCCGCCAGCTTCTGCGCGTTGCCGCGGGTTCGGCCGGTGGTGCCGAAGCCCGGCATCGTCACGGCCAGAATTCCCTTATGGTCCATGCCCAGCAAATCGAACGCCCGCGCGACGACCAGCAGGGCAAGGGTGGAGTCCAGCCCGCCGGAAACGCCGATCACGGCGCACTTGGAGCCGGTGTGCCTGAGCCTGGTCTTCAGCCCGGCGGCCTGCAGGTTCAGGATCATTTCGCAGCGTTCCGCAAGGTCGCGAACGTCGTCCGGAACAAACGGCGTCGCGGGGAATTTCCGCTCCAGCTTAAATTCCGGCATTTCAATGGAAAATTCGATTTCATGGGCGGCTCCCTCGTTGCGCCAGGTCGTCATGCGCAGGCGTTCCTGAGAAAGGCGCTCCAAATCCACGTCCGCCGTGGTCAGGCCGGTCGTGAACTGTTCCGATTCCGCAAGCACCGTCCCGTTTTCGGCAATGACGCTGTGCCCGGCGTAGATCAGATCGGTCGAGGATTCGCCCTCGCCCGCGTCCGCGTAGCAGTAAGCGCAGACCAGGTGCCCGGACTGCATCCGCACCAGGTCGCGGCGGTAAGAGGCTTTGCCGATAATTTCATCGCTTGCGGAAAGATTGAAAATCACCGTCGCGCCGCTCTGCGCCAAATGCACCGACGGCGGGCAGGGGACCCACAGGTCCTCGCAGATTTCGGCGCCGACCGAAAAGCCGGGCACGCTGCCGCAGCGGAACACAAGATCCCGCCCGAGCGGAACCTCCCGCCCGCAGAGGGTTGCCTGCCGATAATCCGGGCCGGGCGTAAAATACCTCGCTTCGTAAAATTCGGTGTAGTTCGGCAGGTTCGTTTTCGGCACCAGCCCCAGAAGCTCGCCGCGGCAGAAGACCGCCGCGCAGTTGTAAAGATCCGCGCCGACCGCGGCCGGAAGTCCGACCAGCGTGAGCAGATTGAGCCTCTGCGACCGGGCCAGCAGCTCGGCAAGGGCCGATTCCGCGCCGGAAATCAGCGTCCGGTCGCGGAACAGGTCGCCGCAGGTGTAGCCCGTCAGGCAGAGCTCCGGAAACGCGGCCGCGGCGACGCCGCGCTTTTCGCATTCCTGCATCAGAGACCAGACCGACTCAAGATTATACCGGCAGTCGGCCACCCGGATTTCCGGAGTGGCCGCCGCAATTTTTAAAAAACCGTCATTCATGTTTGATTCCTCCGCTGTTTGCCGCCTGCCCGGCTTCGCGAACCGGCGGCTCCGCCGCGTTCGCCGCGCGCGCGGATTTCATGCCGGCCCGCCTGCGCTCCGGAACCGCGAAAAACGCCCCGACCACAATGCAGGAATAATAGGCAAGCAGGCGCCACAAGAGCATCGCCTGCTGAATGATCCCCGGCGCGAAAAACATCTGGAAAATCACGAGAAAGCTCCCCTCGGCCGCACCCGCCGCGCCGGGCAGCGGGGTGTAGCCGGAAATCATGGTGACGAAGCTCTGCGCCGAAATCATATCGACGACGGGAGCGCCGGGGTTGTGAAAGGCCTTATAAATAAAAAAAGGCACCAGAAAAAGCGCCGTCAGCTGAATGACCGTAAAGCCGTATATTTTAACGCCGAGCGAACGCTTTCCCTGAAGGGCACGGTTGTTTTCCAGAAAAAACTCCAGCTGGCCCTTCACCTTTTCTCCCGTTTCCCGCGGCTTTTTCACCAGGTGAACCCGGGTCAGGACCCACACGGCGCCGCGGATGAGTTTTGTGGTGAACCCCGGACTGTAGGAAAACAGAACCAGCGCGACGACCAGGGCGGCCTGATACAGAAATCCGACGAACGCCAGCGCCATAAAGCCCTGAATCCTGCTCTGAAAAAACTTGTATTTCACCAGAATGACCAGCAGGGAATACACGGTAAGGGAGGTCTGGTACGCCAGAAATTTTTTGACCAGCGTCGAAACGGCGACCCCGGTGGAAATTCCCTGCCCGGTCAGCGCGAGAAACTGCATGGGCTGGCCCGCCAGCGCGTAGGGCGTGATAGAGTTAAAGTACTGCCCCACCATCGTAACCCGAAACGCGCTGCCGAATCCGTACCGGCCGCCGCTGGTATGAAAAATCAGGGTGTGAATGATCAGGCTGTCCATCATCCAGTTCAGGAAAACGCTCGCAGCGGCGCAGAGCATCCAGAAAAGGCTGATGTTCGGCAGACTTTGAATCAAAACGGCAAGGTTGTTTCCGGAAACGCAGAAATAGACCAGCATCCCCAGCGTCAGCGCAAACAGCGCCGCCTGAAAGATCTTTCGCCGTTTTGTATTTTCTTCCACCAACCGTTCCGACGGCACCCGTCGCTCACCTCGTTTACGTTCCCGCCGCAGACTATCGAACCGAGTAGTTTTCCTCCAGCTTTTCCGGCGAGGCAACCACTTCCGAAAATTCGCACAGTGCCTTGGAACTGATCTTATCCGCGGAATAGACCCGCATCGCTTTGGAAATCTGCCGCATGTTCGTCATACACCCACGCATACATTTTTTCTCGCCATGCATTTTTAATACATATAAATAACAGCAGTTGCAGGTTTTTCTGGTCAGCGCAAGATAACTTTTTTTATATTTTTCAAACAGTCCGTTTTTTTCAAGGGAAATCCGGACCATTGCGATCGCGCGGATAAAGTCGTTGATCTTATTCGCGTTCATGGTCGCGAGCGTGCTCATGGAGTGCTGATTGTAGTAATAAAGGGGCCGGTCCAGAACGACGACCCGGTCCGCGTGGGCAAACACCTTGTTTGCGGTGGCCATGTCCTCGAAGCACATGGTGGGAAAGGTGATGCCGTAATCCGTAAACAGGCTGCGGCGGTACAGCTTGTTCCACACCAGGCTTTGAATCTGCACGTCGCGCAATAGCTTATTCATGGCCTGCGTGCGGTTAAAGACGCCCTTGCAGCGAAAGGGATATTCAAACAGAAAATCACTGTCGATAAAATGGTAATAATAATAACAGCAGGAAATATCCGCGCCGTAATTCACGCACGCGTCATGCAGTTCCTCCAGAAAAGTCGGCGCGACATAGTCGTCGCTGTCGACAAAGGTCAGGTATTCCCCCCGCGCGAGGGCCATTCCGGCGTTTCTTGCCTGGGACATTCCCTCGTTTTTCTGGTCAATGATCGTAATATTGTCATATTTTTCTTCAAAATGGCGCAGAATCTCGAGGGAGCCGTCCGTGGAGCCGTCGTTGACGGCGATAATTTCAAAATCCCCAAAGGTCTGCTCCTCCAGAGACAGAAGGCATTTTCCCACGTATTTTTCAACATTGTAAACAGGTATCACAACACTGATTACCGGCGTATGCGTCTCAGTCAAATCGGTTCTTCCTTTCCAAGACAGCGTTTTCCGCAGGCGCGGTTCCGCTTGTTGTGAAGTCTAAAAAACGGCACATCCGGCTCTTCAAAAAGTCAAGCCTGCCGTCATCACCATTTTTGCAGATTGCGGCATAAAAGTCAAGTTGTTTTTCGCGCGGCGCGGCGTCTCTCCGCCGTTTCACGCCGCGGGTTCCCCCTGCGCGGTAACATCGTCGTTCGCCGCCGCGCCCGCGGCGGAATCTTCGGAAACCGGCGAAGAGGCGGCCGGCGCGGAAGAAGCGGGCGGAGCGGAGGAAACCTTCGCCGCGGGCGGCGGGGAGGACGCGGGTTTGGAGGATTCCGCCGGCTGCGCGGAAGCGCCCCGCGCCGCGGATTCGCGGGTCAGGTCGGTCCCTTTGCCGTAGGCATAATAGGCCGGCTGCGGCCGGTAATAAGAGGACGGCAGGTCTTCGGTTTTTACCGACGTCCCGTTCCTGCGAAAAATTCTCTGCGCCTTCACCTTATATCCGGCGCGCGCCTTGGAGGTCATCTTGATTACGCCCTTATTCAGCGACGGGTCCAGAATATACTGCGCCTGCGTCGGGGCGGAAATGGTATCGGTCACCTGCGAAACGACGTCGACCGAGTCGTATCCGTCCGGATGATAGCCGTAGACGGCCGCCGTCAGCACGCGGTTTTTCACGGACGTGACCAGGTACACGGGGTAATCGGCCGGATTGGTAAATTTAAAATCCAGACCCGGGTAGCTGACGGTCGCGTCCTGCCCGATCGGGCAGTAGCTGGACGGGATGGAGTGATTGTACCGCTCGGTGATTTTCATTCCGGCGCGTACCGCGGCGCCGTAAACGGTGGTGGAGGCCTGGCAGATGCCGCCGCCGTATTCCTGAACCAGCTTTCCGTTTAAGATCGCGCCGGCCTGCTTGTAACCCTGCGCCTGGCCGCACTCTCCCGCGGTGCCGAAAAAGGAGAACGTCGCCCCCGGTTCCACACAGACTCCGTTTGCGGAAAGGAGCGCTCTCGTCATATTATAGGTTCCGTTCGCGTTGTTTTTACTGACCGTGCTGAAAGTTCCCAGCAATTTCATGTGGGCTTTCAAGTCGTCAAGCGTGCCTTTAAACGGGACTTCCCCGGTTGAAAGCGAAACCGTTCCCACCCCGCCGGATTCCAGCACGGATTTTGCCCCCGCGAGCAGTTTTTCCCGGTCGACCGAAACGCCGTTTTTCCCGTTTGCAAACGAAAACTGCTTTGTCTCCGTGTTGAAAGCGGTCACACGCGGGTTCTGCGCGGCGGTATCCACTTCGTCGGCGACGGCGTTCAACGCGGACTCGAGGGACGATTCCTCCACTTTGCCCGTCACCGTATAGGTTTTCGGCGAGGTCTTCAGGCTTTGCACCTGCCGGTAGCGCTCTTCCCGGTCCCCGCTGCGCGCCCAGGCGTAGGCCTCTTTCAGAACATCATTCGTATTATATTGAAACTTCAGATTCTTATTCGTAATCCGCCAGGTTTTGCCTGCGCCGGCAATCCGCAGCTCCACCGGGCTCTGCGCGCCGGACAGGGCCGCTTCCACGGCCGCTTGCGCCTCGCTCATGCTTTTCCCGCCCAGTTCGACGCCCTGAACGACAATTCCGGAATAGAACGCGTCGGTGTCGATCGCGGCGGATACCTCCCTGGAATGTTGATATCCTAAATAGAGACTGCGTCCCAGCACCGCGCCCGCGACAATCAGCAAAACCAGCGCGCCGGCAACGGCAGCTTTGGTTTTCCTTCCGGGTTTTCCCACGGCCTGAGGCTGCAGGGCCTTGTTTTCAGCAATCATGCACGTACCCCCTGTTCGGCCATGCGGCCGCGACTCCATTATATCCCCTGCTCCGCCCCGCGTAAAGTCACAGTCCTGTTACCATTTTGGCTTGCGCTTTCGCGCCGCCGGGGCATGGTATCTTTTCCAAATATATGATATAATAATTTTGGTATAACCGGCGAAAGCTCCGCAAATGATCAAATTCAGGGGTGTTTACGTGAAACTCTTAATTCTAACCGCGGCAACCGGCGGCGGGCATATCCGCGCCTCCCGCGCCATACAGGCCTATATTTCAAAGAACTCCGCCGGCAGCGAAGTGGTTGTGGTCGACGCGCTGAAAAGCATCAGCAGCGTTCTGAACAAAACTGTCTGCGACGGATATCATTTTCTTGCGACAAAAACGCCGAAGGTATTCGGCCAGCTTTACCGCAAAACAAACGAAGAGAGCCTTCTTTCCACTCTGGTCTCCCGGTTCAGCGGGGCGTTCAGCCTGAAGCTGGTGCCGCTTCTGGAGCGGGAAAGACCGGATGTGATTATTTCCACCCACCCGTTCGCGACCGAAATGATCTCTCACCTGAAATGGGCGGGCGCCGTCACGGCCCCGCTGATCTGCCTGATGACCGATTACGGCCCGCACCGCGCGTGGGGTTGCCGACCACGTGGACGCCTATGTGGTCGCGAACGGCGACATGATCTCTGAAATGGAAGCGATGGGCGTCCCGAAAGAAAAAATTTACCCGTTCGGGATTCCGGTTGAAAACGTCTTCTTCACGGCGGGCGACCGGCCCGCTTTTCTGAAAAAGATCGGGCTGGACCCGTACCTTCCCACCATCCTGATTATGGCGGGCAGCTTCGGCGTGACCAACATTTTGAAAATCTACCGGCAGATCGTGCGGCTGGAGCAGAACTTTCAGATGATCGTCATCACCGGGCGCAACGAGCGCCTTTACGAGGAAATCGCCAAGCTGATTCCGGACAGCCCCAAGCCGACCAAACTGGTGTTTTTCACAAACGAGGTTGAAAATTATATGCACGCCGCGGACCTTTTGATTACAAAGCCCGGCGGGCTGACCGTTTCGGAGGCGCTCGCCTGCGGAATTCCGCTGGCCGTTTTCGACGCCATCCCCGGCCAGGAAGAGGACAACGCCAACTTCCTTCTGACCCATAACATGGCCGTCAAGCTGGAAAACGGCCAGGACTGCGGAGAGACCATCCGCTCTCTGCTTGCGGACAACCGAAAGCTGAGCGAAATGCGCTCCTCCTGCAAGGGCTTCGACAAATCCCGTTCCGCCGAAAACATCCTCCGGCTGATCCAGGAGTTGTACGAAAAATCCCGATAAAAATTCCATGGCAGCAAAAAATCCCCCCGCGCGGTTTCCGAAAACTCCGCGCGGGGGGATTTTTTTGCGTTTTTTCTAAACCAGCTCGTCCAGAGTCCCGCCGGCCTGCGTGCTCAGGTCCGCCTTACTCTCTTCCGAAACCTCCTGTACCGCCGTCAGGCCGGAGACCGGAATCAGCATGCGGTAAGACGCTTTCAGCGCGGCCATGGAAAGCACCGTGCTGTCGCTTCGCTTCGCGCCGTCTTTTCCGTCTTTCTTTTTCAGCCCGGCCGGGCGTGAGGATTCCTGCCGTTTGATCCGGCGAATCTCCTGTTCGATTTTCGCAATCAGCTTTTCATATTTCCTGATTTTACTGGTGACTTCGGTCTGAGACATCCCGTTTTTATTCGCCTTGTCTTTGTAATCCGTTTTGAGCTTCTGGACATCCTGCTCGAGCCGGACCAGCTCCGAAATCCGGTCCTGTTCCGTGCTCTGCCCGGAATCCGCCGTCTGAGAGACTGCCGAAGCCGCCGCAATTCCTTCTACCGCCATAAAACACCCTGCTTTGCTTCTTGATAGAATATATATCGGCAGAAGAGCTGGAATATTTAGGAAGCCAGGGGCCGCTTTCTCATTTTTCTTTTCGTTTTTTAAATTCCGGCATGAATCCGGGTAAATCAGGGAATTCTACAAAAGCGGGCAAAGCCGGAATCAGGACTGCGGACCGGAGCGGCCCAGGCAAAGCTCTTCCGGCCGGACAAACCCCATTCGAAGCGCCCGGTCGCGCAGGAATAAATAAAGCTCCGCCTGCGCCGCGCTGTAATACGGCAGAACAAACAGCATGCCGACGCCAAAGCAGAGCGCCCCCAGCAGAAACCATCCCAGAAAAGACAGGTCAAAAACAAAGATCGCGCCCTTTTGGCCGTCCGTCATTTCGCGGCTGATTTGCCGCGCGCGCTCGCCGGGCAGGGACGGGTTGTCGGAAAGAAGAAACGGAACCATGCTGTACTCCAATCCCTTTACAATTCCCGGAATGATCAGAAGCAAAGTCCAGAGACAAATAATAAGCTCCGTGAGAAACATGGCGCTCACGCCGTTCATGTAATTCCATCGGAACCCGCTGAACGCGGTTTCCACCTCGGCGGACTCGAAATGATTGCGGACAAAGTAGCGGGAAACTCCGATAACGAGGGGCTGCACGACAAAAATCGCGTACAATATTCCAAGCCACCCGAAATGGAAGCTCCATATGAAGCTGCCCTTCGCGCGCGTTTCGGCGGAAAACCACGGAAAAATTCCGAACCCGCGCCAGAATCCCGGGTCCGCAAGCTGAAAGCCTCCGGTTAAAAGCAAAAAAAGAAAAGTAACCAGAAAAGCGGTCCAGTACCTTCCGCGCAGGGCGACTTTCGCGTTTGATTTTAGTATTGACCGGTCCCACATGCCGAATCCCTCCAAAAATCCCATTCCATCCGATAAAACCCATACTGCCTATTCAGTATATGCGAACAGCCTGCCGGTCATCCGCGCTTTTATTATTCTACCGCAAATCCGCGGGGGATGCAATTCATGAGACCGGAGAAAAATCCATTTCATTTTCCATATATTTACAATTTCAATTCCCTGAGGTTGACATCCTGCAACCTACAAGTTATAATAGAGTTGTCTGTTTTTAAAAATGAACCGATCAATTTTCGATTTTGATAGGATTAAGGGAGTGATGGAATGCCGAAAGTAGAAGTCAAAAATTTATATAAAATTTTCGGTTCCAATCCAAAAAAGATCATCCCGCTTCTGGAAAAAGGGAAAGGGAAAGCCGAAATCCTGAAGTCCACGGGACACGGAGTCGGCGTGAACAACGCGAATTTTCAGGTGGAGGAAGGAGAAATCTTCGTCGTGATGGGGCTTTCCGGCAGCGGAAAGTCCACGCTGATCCGCTGCCTGAACCTGCTCATCCGGCCGACTGCCGGCGAGGTGCGGATCGACGGCGAAAACATCGCCGCCAGCAATAAGGAAGCCCTTTTGAAAATCCGCCGCAAAAAGATCGCGATGGTTTTTCAGAATTTCGCCCTGCTGCCGCACCGCACGGTGGAAAGCAACGTGGAATTCGGGCTTGAAATTCAGGGCGTGAACCCGAACACCCGCCGCGAAAGAGCGCGCGAAGCGCTTCGCCTGGTGGGGCTGGAGGGACACGAGGACCGCATGCCCTCCCAGCTTTCCGGCGGCATGCAGCAGCGCGTCGGCCTGGCGCGCGCGCTGGCGAACGACCCGGATATTCTTCTGATGGACGAAGCGTTCAGCGCGCTTGACCCGCTGATCCGCAAGGAGATGCAGGACGAGCTGCTGGCGCTGCAGACCAAAATGCACAAGACCATCATTTTTATCACGCACGACCTGGACGAGGCGCTGAAGCTCGGCGACAAGATCGCGATCATGAAGGACGGCGTCATCGTGCAGACCGGCACGCCGGAGGACATCCTTACGAATCCGGCGGACGATTACGTTCGCGAATTCGTACAGGACGTCAACCGCGTCAAGGTTGTCACCGCTTCCACCATCATGAGGAGGCCGGACCCCATCGCCTACGCGAAAGACGGCGTGCGGGTTGCCGTCCGCAAAATGAGGGAAGCTTCCATTTCCAGCATTTTCGTCGTCGACAGGGACCGGCACCTGAAAGGGATTCTCTCCATCGACAAAGCGGTGGATCTGCTGAAGGCAGGCGCCCACGAGCCGGAGAGCGTCAAGGACGCCATCGACACAAATGTGGAGACCGTTTCGCCCGACACCTCCATTGAAACACTTCTTCCCCTCGTCATCAATTCCAAATACCCGATCGTCGTGGTCGACGAGGAGCAAAAAGTGGTGGGCATCATTATGAAAGTATCCGTTCTGTCGGGTATCCTCGGGGAGGATGATGAAAATGAATAGACTTCCGATCGGGGATGTGGTGGAAAAGGCCATCGACTGGATGACGGAAAACTGGGCCGGTTTTTTCGGCGGGATCAAAATGATCCTGCTCTGGGTCGTAACTTCCTTCGAGCACCTGTTCAACTTTATCCCGTTCTATGTCATGATCGTGATTCTGGCGCTGCTTGCCTGGCGTCTCGCCGGCCGCGGCACCGCGATTTTTACCGCGGTCGGGCTTCTGGTCGTCGTTTCCATCGGCCTTTGGACGGAGACGATGGAAACGCTGGCTCTGGTCATAACCAGCACGCTGATCGCCCTGCTCATCGGGATCCCGGTCGGCATCTGGATGTCGCGAAGCGAGTCGGCCAACCGCATCATCCGGCCGATTCTGGACTTCATGCAGACCATGCCCGCCTTTGTGTACCTGATTCCCGCGGTTTATTTCTTTGACCTCGGCGTGGTGCCGGGCGCCGTCGCGACCGTGATCTTCGCCATGCCGCCCGCCGTCCGCCTGACAAACCTCGGCATCCGGCAGGTTCCGGGCGACGTGATCGAAGCGGCGCGCTCCTTCGGCTGCACCGGCAACCAGATGCTGTTCAAGGTGCAGATTCCGCTCGCAATGCCGACCATCCTGGCCGGGCTGAACCAGACGATCATGCTTTCGCTTTCCATGGTGGTCATTTCCTCCATGATCGGCGCGGAGGGCCTCGGCATCACCGTGCTGCAGGGCATCACGCAGCTGGAGGTCGGCAAGGGATTCGAGGGCGGCCTCGCCGTCGTCATTCTCGCGATGATTCTGGACCGCATCACGCAGGGAATCGGCAAATCAAACCGAAATAAGATCAACGCTAAATAATCTTATCGGAAAATGCCACTTTGGCTTTTCAATAAATTCACACATTCTATTCTGAAAGGGGATTGAAATGAAGAAATCAATTACAGCGGCAATACTGGCAGGCGCAATCTGCCTGGGTATGCTTGCGGGATGCGCCCAGAACGGGGAAAGCAGCTCCGCGGCGAGCCAGACAGGCAGCGCGAAAAACGGGGGAACGAAACCCGAGATTCAAATCGGTTACGTCAACTGGTCGGAAGATATCGCCATGACGAACCTGATGAGCGCGATTTTAAAAGATAAGATGGGGTACGATACCAAGCAGGTTCAGACGGACGTCGCGCCGGTATTTGCTTCTCTGGCAAGCGGCGGCACCGACGTTTTCCTGGATTGCTGGCTTCCGGTTACCCATAAAAGTTATATGGATAAATACGGTTCCGAAGTGAAGGATTACGGGGTCAGCTTTGACAACGCGAAAATCGGCCTGGTCGTTCCGTCCTATGTCGATATCGACAGCATCGACCAGCTGAACGCCAACAAAGATAAATTCGACGGCACCATTGTCGGCATCGATTCCGGCGCGGGAATCATGACGACGACCGACAAGGCGCTTGAGGATTACGGCCTTGATTACAAGCTGATGCCGGGCAGCGGCCCGACCATGACGGCGGCGCTGAAAAAGGCCGTTGACAACGAGGAGCCGATTGTTGTGACCGGCTGGCAGCCGCACTGGATGTTCGCCAAATGGGACTTGAAATTCCTGAAAGACCCGAAGGGAACCTACGGCGAAGCGGAATCCATCCACAAGCTCGGCTCTAAAAAGCTGGATGAGAAAGCTCCGGACGTTGCGAAGTTCCTCACCAATTTCAAGATGACAAGCGATCAGCTCGGCGACCTGATGGGCGCCGTCGCGGACGCGGACGATCCGCTGGAAGCGGCCCGTTCCTGGATGAACAGCAACGAGGACCTGGTCAGCGGCTGGCTGCCCGCGAAATCTTAACCGACGGCATATTTTCTTCCAAACAGTATTTTTCAACAAGGAGCGGCGCCCCGGACGGGGCGCCGCTCCTTGTTGAAATCCAAATCCGCCTAAGAATCAAAGGAACCTCTTCAGAGGTTTATAAAGAAGGCCGCCGACGACCAGGCAGATGGCGAAATCCGGCAGAAGAAAAGCATTATACGCCATGGAATAAAGCCACGGATGACCGCTCCATTCCGCCGGCACCCACGAAAGGTAAGCCGTCGCGCCCGAAATGACGTGACATACAAAGCGCAGAAGCACTCCCGTGAACATCCCCGCCACAAATTTCGGGAAGCTCCTGCCGTAAACGGCGGCAAGGCCCAGGAACGCAAACGCCAGAAGATAGTCAAAAAGAAACGATACCGTAATTGCCACGGGAGTCAGCCCCCACGACATCACAGCCGCGAGGTCCAGCAAAAGCTGGATCACCCCGTAGGTAAAGCCCGTGAGCAGGCCCCATTTTACGCCGTACTTGTAGCCGATCAGCAAAATCGGCAGCATGCTGCAAAGCGTCACCGACCCGCCCAGCGGCATCTGGTAAAGCTTGATCAGGCTCAGCACCGTCGCAAGCCCAAGCATGACCGCGCTTTCCACCAACCGGAGCACCGTCGGATTCAGTCCCGTTGTTTTCGTGTTCTCATTTGTCATAATTGCCCCTCCATTTCGTCCGGAATTCTGCTAATGGAGAACAAAAAACGCCCCGCGGCCTGCGCGGAGCGTAACTTTCGTTTTCCTACGCTGGCATTATCCAGATCAGGTTATGGGTTTCAGGCGTCAATCCGCCTGCTCTCAGCCGGGAAATACCCAGCACCCCTTTTCTATTTTGGGATTATCATACAACAGCGCGTGTTATTTGTCAACCAGAAAATCACGCAACTCTTCGACCGAGCCGACGAAATTTTCCGCGCCCTCGCGCTCCATTTCCTCCTGCGAGCCGAACCCGTACAGAACGCCGACAAAATCGGTTCCGGCCCTGCGCGCGCCGCCCGCGTCGTACTTGGTGTCCCCGACCATGACCGCGCGGGACGCCGGCACGCCGGACTGCTCCAGAACCGGCAGAATCAGATGTTCTTTTCCCCTGCCGGATTCGGAATCGTCTTCGGTCGAAATATAATCCATGGGCTGCGCAAGACCGAAATGATCTAAAACCCGCTTGGCCGGGGTCGCCGGCTTGGAGGTTGCGACCGCAAGCAGGACGCCGCCCGCCTTCAGCTGCGCCAGAAGATCCATAATGCCGGGGTAAACCGAATTTTCATACGCGCCCCGGCTGTTATAATAATCGCGGTAGAACCGGATGAATTCGGAGACGGCTTCCTCATTCATTTCCGGATACGTCTCATTGAGCTTGTTCCGGACCGGGGGGCCGATAAATTTGCGCAGGGTTTCCCGCGGCGGAACCGGCCAGCCGATTTTTTGAAAAGCTTCCTTCAGCCCGCCGGTGATCCCCGGCGCGGAATCCGTCAGGGTGCCGTCCAGGTCAAACAGGACGAGGTCATGACGAAAGCTCATTCGGCCACCGCGCTTTTTCTTTGGTCGGCCTTTTGCAGAAAGCGGTCGCTTTTCACGCTGACGCGTTCATGCGTGCCGGTTGCAATCACCCCGGCGTTGTCCCGCGCTTCCAGGCGAAAGCGAAATATCCTTTTTTCATGCTCCAGCAGCTCGGCGGTCACCGTTACGGCGCAGCCCGGCGCGGTCGGCGCGAGGTGCTCCACGGTGATTTTCGACCCGACGGTCGTTTCGCCGTCCGCAAGGAATCCGGCGGCAAGCTCCATCGCCGCGTTTTCAAAAAAGGCCGAAACGGCGGGCGTTGCCAGCACGGGCAGCGCCCCGCTGCCCATGCGGGAGGCAAGCAGTTCCTGCGTGACGGCGTATTCTTTCGTCAATCGAGTATCCGGCATTGTAATTTCCTCCAGTTGCATGATATAATAATATGATTTCTTTTGTGCCCGGAAAGAACGGGCACGGTATTCTACTTTATTATATCATATCCAAAAAAGGATTTCATCCTTGACCGCCGGGAAATCCGCGAGGATTTCCTTGCGGCCGGTTATTACCCAAAGGGAGGCGCCTCCATGCCGGAAAGCATCACCGCGCCGAACGGACGCGGAAGAATTCACCTGATGGACGAGCTCCGCGGATTCGCCGTGTTCTGCATGGTGTTTTACCACGGATTTTATACGTTCGGCTATCTGTTCGGAAATAATATCGGCGTTTACTTTTTCAATTTTTTTATGCCCGCCGAACCTTTTTTCGCCGGGATGTTCCTGTTTATTTCGGGCATCGCCTCGTATTTGACGCACTCCAACCTCAGGCGGGGGACGAAGCTGCTGGCCGTCGCGCTCGGCGTGACGCTGGTCACCCGGATTTTCGTGCCGGAGGACGTCATCACGTTCGGCGTGCTGCACTTTCTTGCGGTCTGCATGATCCTGTTCGGCTTTTTGAAGCCGTATGCCGACCGGTTCCGTTTTTCGTGGATTGCCGTGATCGCATGCTTCGCGCTGTATTTTCTGACCCGCGGCGTGCCGCGCGGTTTTCTGGGCTGCGGACCGGGCTTCGGCATTCCTCTTCCGGGCGGGCTTTACACGTTCGCGTGGCTCGCGCCGCTCGGCTTTCCCGGCCCCGGCTTCGAAAGCTCCGATTACTTTCCCGTTCTGCCGTGGATTTTCGTTTTCGCGGCGGGCACCTTTGTGGGCAAGCTGGCAAAGGCCGGCCGTTTCCCGGAGATCGCCTACCGCCCGCAGGTGCCGATTCTTTCGTGGTTCGGGCGTCACGCGCTTGTGCTGTACCTGTTCCACCAGCCGGTCATCTACGGCCTGTGCCTGCTTCTAAAACCGCTGGCGCCCTATCTTTCCTGAAAACCGGAGTTATCCGGCGGTAATTTCGACCCGGTTGCCGTCCGGGTCAAGAACGCAGCTTTCATAGTAACCGTCCCCGGTCCTGCGGGGCCCGCTCACCACGGGCACGCCCTCCTCCTTCATGCGGGCCGTCAGATTATCCACCTCCCGCTCCGATTCCGTGGAAAACGCAAGGTGCGCATAGCCCGCCGTGAATTCGCGCCGGACGGTTTCGTTCAGGTTCCGGCTGTGCATCAGCTCCAGCCTTGCGCCGGACTCAAAGCTGATAAAACGGGAGGAAAAACCTTTCGACGGATTTTCATATTCCGGCCCGGCCTTGCCGCCGAACCACCTGCAGTAAAACTCTTCCAGCTTTTTCAGGTTCTGTGTGTAAATCGCTGCGTGGGTAATCGTCATATTCCGACTCCTCCGTTTTTCCCCGCCCCTGAGCGCGGGAGTATTGATTTTCTATATATTACCACATTTACTGTCCCAAAAGAACGATAATCTTACGATTTTTGGAGGGATTCCATGAATCCGACCCTGGAATTGACACGACAGTTCGGCCTGCAGGAATGGCAGGTGAAAAACATCGTCGAGCTGATCGACGCAGGAAACACGATTCCGTTCATCGCGCGCTACCGCAAGGAGGCGCACGGCTCGCTGGACGACCAGAAGCTGCGGGAAATCGCGGAGCGGCTGGAATATCTGCGCTCGCTGGAAAAACGCCGGGAGGAAGTCGGCGCGCTGATCGGGGAAACCGGCCTTATGACGCCGGAGACAGCGGCGGCGCTGCAAAAGGCGGAGACGCTGGCGGAAATCGAGGACATTTACCGCCCGTTCCGCCCCAAACGAAAGACGCGCGCGTCCGTCGCAAAGGAAAAAGGACTGGCCCCGCTCGCGGAGCTGATTGAAAAGCAGGGCCCCGGCGAACCGCTTTCTTTTGCAAAGCAGTACGCCGACCCGGAAAAAGGAGTCGATACGCCGGAGGACGCGCTCGCCGGCGCGCTCGACATCATCGCGGAAAACGTCTCCGACAACGCTCAGATCCGCCGCAGGCTCCGCGTCGTGACCCTCGCGCACGGGATTCTGGTTTCAAAAGCGGCGAAGCCGGACGAGGACAGCGTTTACGCTCCGTATTACGATTACCGCGAGCCGATGAACAAAATCGCGGGGCACCGCGTGCTTGCCGTCGACCGCGGGGAAAAAGAAGAATTTTTAAAGGTTTCCGTCGAGCTGGACCCTGCCCGCGGGCTGAACATCGTGTTTTCCGAATGCGTCCGCGGCGATACCGCCTGTGCCCGCGCGGTGCGCTCCGCCTGCGAGGATGCTTACACCCGGCTGATTTTTCCCTCCATCGAGCGGGAAATCCGCAACTCCCTGACGGAAGCGGCGGACGAATCGGCCGTTAAGGTATTCGCGGTCAATCTGCGGCAGCTGTTCATGCAGCCGCCGGTGCGCGGCAAAATCGCGATGGGCCTTGACCCGGGGTACCGCACGGGCTGCAAGGTCGCCGTGGTGGACGCGACCGGACGCGTACTGGACACCGGGGTCATTTACCCGACCCATTCGCAGGCGAAGGTGGAGCAGGCCAAAGAAACCATCCGCCGGATGATTTTGAAGCATCATGTGGAGGTCATCGCCATTGGAAACGGCACCGCGTCGCGCGAGACGGAGCAGTTCGCCGCCGAGGTCATCCGCGAGCTGGACGCGGGCGTTTCCTACATGGTGGTCAGCGAGGCGGGCGCGTCCGTCTATTCGGCGAGCAAGCTGGCCGCGCAGGAATTCCCGGAATTCGACGTAACCCTGCGCAGCGCGGTCTCGATCGCGCGCCGTTTGCAGGACCCGCTGGCGGAGCTGGTCAAAATCGACCCGAAGGCGGTCGGCGTGGGCCAGTACCAGCACGACATGCCGAAAAAGATGCTGGACTCGGCGCTTTCCGGCGTGGTGGAGGACTGCGTCAACTCAGTCGGCGCGGACCTGAACACGGCCTCGCCGTCGCTTCTGGAGCATATTGCCGGAATCACTGCGGCGGTATCGAAAAACATCGTAAAATACCGTGAGGAAAACGGTGCGTTCCGCGCCCGCAAAGAGCTTTTAAAGGTACCGAAGCTCGGCCCGAAGGCCTTCGAGCAGTGCGCGGGATTTCTGCGCGTTCCCGAAAGTGAGAATATTCTGGACCACACCGCCGTACACCCGGAATCCTATGACGCGGCGAAGGCGCTGTTAAAACTGTGCGATTACAGCCCCGCCGAAGTAAAACGGGGAAGCTTTCCGGGTCTTGCGGAAAAGGTGACGCAAATCGGAAAGGAAAAAGCCGCGGCGGTGGCCGGGGTCGGCGTGCCGACGCTGATGGACATCGTCGCCGAGCTGCAAAAGCCGGGCCGCGACCCGCGCGACGAGCTGCCGAAGCCGCTTCTTCGCACCGACGTGATGAAGCTGGAGGATTTGAAGCCGGGCATGGAGCTGACCGGCACGGTCCGCAACGTGATCGATTTCGGCGCGTTTGTCGACATCGGCGTGCATCAGGACGGGCTGGTTCACGTTTCCGAAGTTTGCGACCGGTTTATCAGGCACCCGTCGGAGGTCCTGAAGGTCGGGGATATTGTCAAGGTCCGCGTCCTGTCGGTCGACGTGAAGAAGCAGCGCATTTCCCTTTCGATGAAGCAACAGAAGAAAGTTTGATTCTGCCCTCATGGCCGCACGGGGACACAAAGCGGCTTGAGCAGCCGGGCGCGCGGCGCGAAAAGACTCTTCCTTGCGGTTTTTTCCACAAAGTTTTATAATATGGTTGAAAATATTTTCCCGTGAAAGCGGGATGCCCGAATATCCCGGTGCGAAAACGGCGCCGCCGAAAAAACACACTGAAAAGAGAGAGGATTCACCGATGAAACTGGGTATTGTAGGACTGCCGAACGTCGGCAAAAGCACGCTGTTCAACGCGATTACCAACGCGGGCGCACAGGCCGCGAACTATCCGTTCTGCACGATTGAGCCGAACGTCGGCGTGGTCGCCGTTCCGGACAAACGCCTGGATCAGCTGGCGGAGATGTACCACCCGAAAAAATACACGCCCGCAACGATCGAGTTTGTCGATATCGCCGGGCTGGTGCGCGGCGCTTCCAAGGGAGAGGGCCTCGGCAACAAATTCCTCGCCAACATCCGCGAATGCGACGCAATCGTGCATGTGGTGCGCTGCTTTCAGGACGACGACATCGTGCATGTGGACGGCAGCATCGACCCGAAACGTGACATCGAAACCATCAACACGGAGCTGATTCTCTCCGACCTTGAGGTGCTCGACCGGCGCATCGAGCGCACACAGAAAATGATCAAGGCCGATAAAAAATATCAGGCGGAGCTGGATTTCTTCAAGCACGTCAAGGATGTTCTGAACGAGGGAAAGGCCGCGCGCACGGTCGAATGCGAGGAGGATCAGGCGGAGCTGCTCGCTTCCGTCGCCTTGCTTTCGAATAAACCGATCATCTATGCCGCGAACATGAGCGAAGGCGATTTTTCGGCGGGCGTGGAAAAGAATCCGTATTTTGGGGTGGTAAAAGAATTCGCCGAAAGCGAGCACGCGGGCGTGCTGCCGATCTGCGCCGAAACAGAGGCGCAGATCAGCGGCTTGGAACCGGAGGAAAAGGTGCTGTTCCTTGCCGACATGGGACTCGATGAGTCCGGTCTGGACCGCCTGATCCGCGCCTGTTACTCGCTGCTGGGGCTTATCTCGTTCCTGACCGCCGGGGAACCGGAGGTCCGCGCGTGGACGATCCGGGAAGGGACCAAGGCCCCTCAGGCCGCAGGTAAAATCCATACGGATTTCGAACGCGGATTCATCCGCGCGGAGGTCGTCGCTTACGACGACCTGATCGCCTGCGGCTCCCTTGCCGCCGCGAAGGAAAAAGGGCTTGTCCGTAGCGAGGGCAAGGATTATGTGATGAGCGACGGCGACGTGGTGCTGTTCCGCTTTAACGTCTAAAATCCGGGACGCAAATCGTCTTTCGCGCTACGCGGCCTTGAGTATTAGAAACGAAAAGAAACAAATTTGGTTCTCAACTTTAGAACCTTCAACTGAAGGTTACGGGGCACTCAGCCCCGGGATTAGGCCAAGTGGGGCCAAAAGCCCCAATATTTGTATGAAAAACAAGGAGAAACCGGATGCTGAAAATCGGCTGCCATCTTTCCGCCGCGAAGGGATACGCCGCGATGGGCCGCGACGCGCTTTCCATCGGCGCAAACACGTTTCAGTTTTTTACGCGCAATCCGCGCGGCGGAAAAGCCCGCGCGCTCGACCCGGAGGACGAAAGCAAATTTCTTTCTCTGATGCGGGAAAACAGGATGGGCCCGTTTGTCGCTCACGCGCCCTATACCATGAATGTCTGCTCCGGCGACGAAAAGACGCGCGCGTTCGGGCGGTCGGTTCTGGCGGATGATCTGGAGCGGCTGGAACGCCTGCCCGGAAATTTCTATAATTTCCACCCGGGCAGTCACGTCGGGCAGGGCGCGGAAGAAGGCATCCGTATGATTGCGGACGCGCTCAACGAAGCGCTCACGCCGGAGATGAACACCACGGTTTTGCTCGAAACCATGGCGGGCAAAGGAAGCGAAGTCGGCCGCAGCTTTGAAGAGCTGCGCGCGATTCTGGACCGGGTGGAACTTTCGGAGAAAGTGGGCGTTTGCCTGGATACCTGCCACGTGTTCGACGCGGGGTACGATCTTGTCGGCGACCCGGACGGGGTGCTCGCGGAATTCGACCGCGTCATCGGTCTCGGGCGGTTGAAAGCCGTCCACCTGAACGACAGCAAAAATCCCCTCGGCAGCCGCAAAGACCGCCATGAGCTGATCGGCAAAGGGCAGATCGGGTTCGGGGCTCTGCTCCGTTTCGCGCGTCATCCCGCCGTGCGGGGCCTGCCGCTGATTCTGGAAACGCCGAACGACCTTTCCGGCCACGGGCGGGAAATCGCGGAAATCTCGCAGGAATGGGAAAAGCTCGACAAATCTTTGTAATATTTATACTTTTCTATACAATTTGTATCTTTTCAGCCCTGTTTCCAATCAGCACGTGAGCCTCCGGAGTTTTTCCGGGGGCTTTTTTACAGGCCGCGCAGCAGCCTTTCAACCTCGGCGCCGATTTCTTCGTCCGTGACCTCCAGGTTTTCCTTATCCCCTTTGCGGCATAAAGACTGAAAGACAGAGTATTTGTATTTCTCCGTTTTTTCAGTCAGAAGGATGCCGCGCTCCGTTGCCGCCCGGTGAAAAATCTCCGTAATGCGGCGCTCGACGGCCTTTTCCCTGCGGTTTGTCTCCCCGAGGTCCAGCGCCTGGGGAAACGCGCGCAAAAATGAGTCAACCAATCCGTCCCGCCTGCTGAGAAACAGAAGCTCGTACCCGTCCCATGGGACGAGTTCCATCACCGCCTGCGGAGTCTGAAGCTCTAAATCCTCCTGCCAGTACCCCGGGCTTTGCCACTCGGGCAGCTCGTAAGTCTGAAGCTCGCGCACCGGAATTTCCTTCGGATAAGCGGAAAGCACGGCATCGATAAACGTGACGCGCCGCCGCGGAACAAACAGTTCCGTCAGCTCCTCGCCGGTGAAAAATACGCCCGTCCAGGATAACCGCTGTTTTAACGGTTCCTCGCGCGTGAAAAAATCGTGGTCGGTCACAACCCAGTTGTAATTTTTCTGCTCGTTTCCAATGGCTTCGAACAGCGCGGCCAGGTCTCCGCCGCCCAGATATTTTCGTGCGATTTTTGCCCCTTTCACCGCCAACAGCTCCTCGTTCCCGCAATTTAATTCTATTCTGGCATCCAGCGGGCAAAATTGCAAGAAACCGGATGAATTTTTCACGGATTTTGAATAAAAGCAGCTATGAAATTAAAAATATTAAAAATAAACTTAAAAATATTGATTTTATAATTGACATTTTTAAGAATAGTGATTATGATAGTATCAGATCGAAGAACGGAGGAAGATCGCATGGTATATTCGGCGCCAACCAAATGTTCCGTCTGCGGGTCAGAGCTGCAGATCACGCGCCTGACCTGCCCGAACTGCTCGTCGGAGATTACGGGAACGTTCGCTCCCTGCCGATATTGCTCGCTGGACGAAAAGCAAAAGCTGTTTCTCGACACATTTTTGAAATGCCGCGGGAATATCAAAGAAGTGGAACGCACGCTGTCTGTTTCGTACCCTACGGTGAAAAACATGCTCGAAGACCTGCTTGCGGCGCTGTTCCCGCAGGACCCGCCCGCACCGGCGCTTCCGGATACGCAGGAGGTGCTGGACCTTTTGGAAAAAAAAAAATCACGGCACAGGAAGCCGCCAGACTTCTTTCCGGTAAATAATCCGTATCAAAACAATTTTCAAGGAGGAATTCCTCATGAACGGCAATGAAAAAACCCGCATTTTAAACCTGCTTCGCGACGGAGCGATTACAACCGAGGAAGCGGAGCAGCTTCTCGACGCGCTGGAAAAGCGCGAGCAGCCCGAAGAACCCGCCCCGGAGCCGGTCGTTTTAAAAGACAATCGCGGCCGCAAGCCGAAAAAGCTGAGAATTCTGGTCGACAGCGACGAGGCGAATAAAGGCAAATCGAAAGTGAACGTCAGCATCCCCATCTCGCTGATTCGCGCCCTTGGCCCGATTGCATCCTCCAGCATTCCGAAAAAGACCAGGCTCGAGCTGGAACAGCAGGGCATCGATGTCGCCGCGATCCTTGCGGAAGTCGAAGAGCTGATTGAAAGCGGCACGGATGAAGATTTCATCAATGTCGATTCCGGCGACGGCGAGGGGGAAGGAAACTCCAAGGTAAGGATCTATGTGGAATAGGCCTGCAATGGTGCTGTGGGTTTCGGTGCGGATCCAGAATCCGCCCGGAAAACGCAGATTCGCGTTCGGCGTGCCTGTGCCGACGCTTCTGCTGTGCCAGTGGGCCGACATGGCGGAAGACGTGCTGACGGCGGCAAAGTGGTTCCCCGGCGTTCGAAACCGGCTGGATTTCATTCCGGCCGCCGCCATCGCCGCCGCCATCCGTCAAACCGCGCGGGAGTTCTCCCGCTCCGGCCCGACGGACCTTGTCGATGTGGACGTGGAAAGCCCCGGGGGGCACCGGGTGCAGGTGAAATGCCTGCTTCGCTGAAAGACGGTTTTCCGCCGGCAAACCGCATTCACCCTGTGCGGTACCGGTATCTGATTGATTTGGAGGGCAAAACAACAATGAAACTCTTTGTAAAGTGGCTGGTCTGCGCTGTTTCCCTGTTCCTGACTTCGCAGATTTTCCCCGGCCGGTTCGTCCTGTGGGGCGGACTTCCGGCGCTGATCGCCTGCGCCACCGTTTTGTGGGTTCTCAATATTTTTCTCCGCCCGCTGCTTCAGCTTCTGGCGCTGCCGTTTTCTCTGGTGACCTTCGGGCTGTTCAGCCTTGTGGTCAACGGGGTGGTGGTCGCTCTGGCGGCCGCGCTGATTCCGGGCATCGCGATCCACGGGCTGTGGGTGTGCGTCTTTATTTCGCTGCTGATCTCACTGGGAAACATGATGTTCGCGCACAAGGCCCGCTGAATAAAACCGGCCGGGGCCCGCGGCGGGGCGGACACTCTGCCGCGGCACGGCGGCCCGGTTTCATAGAATAAAAAACTGAATCACACTGGAAGAAAGCAAACCAGCGCGCAAAGCGAATTTTGCGCGGGAGCATCAGGTTTTATCAAAACGATAAAGCTGTCGGTTCGTGCGCCCTTTTTCAGACCAACATTCAGCCATTTTTCGGAATTTCTGTAAGTTTCAGGGCTTGTGAAACGTGTGCTGACCGGTCGGCGCGCGGCCTGTAACTCAAATTAGCAATTCCCCAAAAATTGAAAGGGTGAAAATAACGCATATGCAAAACAGTAAAAAATTATGGAATAAAGACTTTCTAATCTTATGGCAGGGGCAGCTGGTTTCGACGGCGGGCGACGCGGTTTACAGCATCGCGCTGGGGTTCTGGGTGCTCGCCGTGACCGGCTCCACCGCGATGATGGGCACGCTGATGGCGGCCTCCACATTGCCGGGCGTTCTGATTTCTCCGTTCGCGGGCGTTTTAATCGACCGCGCGCATAAAAAAAGGCTGTTTATCGCAATGGATCTGCTTCGCTCTGTGTGCATCCTGCTGATTGCCGGCGCGGCGTGGAACGGCGCGCTCCAGGTCTGGATGGTGTTCGCCGCCGGGATTATCCTGAGCCTTTGCGGCGCGGTGTTCAGCCCCGGGGTTCTTTCCTCCGTGCCCGACCTGGTTCCGCAGGAAAAAATCGCGAACGCCAATTCCGCGTTTTCCATCGTATCGACCGGCTCCAACTTAATCGGCAGCGTCGCGGGCGGATTTCTCTATCAGGCGCTGGGCGCGCCCGCGCTGTTTCTGTTCGACGGCCTGTCCTTCCTGTTTTCGGGCGGCTCCATGGGCTTTGTCAACATTCCGGACAGCAAACAGGTGAAAAAGGTCAGCTTTCTTCAGGATATGAAGGACGGCTTCCGGTATATGTGGCGCTTTCCCGGCATGCGGCTGGTTCTGCTGGCAGCCGCGATGTGCAACTTTTGTGCCTATATCGGCATTACGCTGATTCTGCCGTTCTGCAATAATTCTCCGGTTCTCGGCGCTTCCGGCTACGGCATGATCATGGGCAGTTTTATGGGCGGCTCAATGCTTGGCTTTCTTCTGTTTTCCATTGTGACGCTGAAACCGAAAAGCATCGTCCCTGCCTACCTTGCGGCATGTCTTGTCAGCAACCTGAGCTTCATCGCGGGCATTTATCAAAGCGCCGTGCCGCTCATGATTATTCTGGTTGCACTGGGCGGATTCGCAAACGCGCTGATTAACGTGCTGTTCATGGCGGCGGTGCAAACTTCTACCGCGCAGGAGATGCGCGGAAAGGTCATGTCGTTCATGATGATGACGGTGCAGGGACTGACCCCCATCGCGATGGCGCTGGCCGGTGCGCTGGGTGAAGTGTTTCCTCTGCGTGCCGTAATTTCTTCCGCGTTTGCCGTTTCTATGTTTTTCTCGCTGCTGATTGTCGCGAGCCGCTCTTCCCGTGAGTTTATCGTTCCAAAAAGCACGGCGCCCCGGGATGAACCGCAGGCGCCCGGCGCGTGTACGACCGAAGCCGAATCGGAAATCGCAGAGGAATGATTTCCCATTCCCGTGAATTTCCTGTTCCGCCCGCCATATAATAATAGAACACGGAAATGAACGGGAGCGGGAGAGAATTCGCTTGAAAACCATCCTGATTCGAATGAAGTCGCGC
This sequence comes from Caproicibacter fermentans, assembly GCF_014303955.1. Taxonomy (NCBI): domain Bacteria; kingdom Bacillati; phylum Bacillota; class Clostridia; order Eubacteriales; family Acutalibacteraceae; genus Caproicibacter; species Caproicibacter fermentans. The sequence continues at coordinate 2,413,386 of NZ_CP060286.1, forward strand.
GCAAACGGCGGGGCCGCGCCGGAACGGCGCGCCCGGCGGAGGGAAACCCTGCTGGGCGCGCTGGTTCTGGCGGCGGCGCTCGCCCTGTTTGTCCTTTTGACGGCGGCGCTGTGCCGTCCGCTGGCGGGCATGCTTTCCGACCCGGCACGCCTGCGCGCCGTCGTTCGGCGTCAGGGTGCTTTCGGCGTCCTGACGGTCTTCGGCCTCGAGGTGGTACAGGGGTTCCTGCCGCTCCCGCTGGAAGTGACGGCGGTCGCGGCCGGTTATCTTTTCGGGCCGTTCGGCGGCTTTTTGCTGACGCTCGTTTCCGTCGTATGCTCTACCGCGCTGATTTTTACCCTTGCCAAGCTGTTTGGGGAGCGGTTCTTCCTTCTCTTATTCCCGCACGGGGAAAGCCCGTGGATTCTGCGCGACGAAACGGCGCGCCGCCTTGCCACATGGACCGTGTTTTTGATTCCCGGCCTGCCGAAGCGGCTGTTCATTCTTTCCGCCGCTTTCGTGCCGCAGAGGTTTTCACGTTTCCTCGCCATTTCCACGCTGGCCCGCGTCCCGGCGCTGCTCTTCTGCTCGTTCGGCGGGCACGCGCTCGGCAGCGGAAACTACGCGCGGGCGATTCCGCTGCTCTGCGTTGTCGCGGTTCCCGCCCTCGCGGCGTTTTTCATCTACCGCTCCGCCACCGCGCGGAAAAAATAGCTTCCGTTAAAATTTTATTGAATGAACATTATTCATTGACAAAACATCGCCGTTGTGCTATTCTGGTTTTATCCCGAAGGAGATGACGCAATGACGCGGATTACGAAAGAGCCGGAAGAGCGCAAACAGGAAATTCTGGACGCCGCAATGAAGCTGTTCAGCGAAAAAGGGTACGATAAAACCTCCATCAGCGACATTGCGGAATCGCTAAAGATCGCGCAGGGCCTTTGCTACCGCTATTTTGCCTCGAAAGAAGCCCTGTTTGAGGCGGCGATCGACCACTACGCCGACATGCAGGTCAGCAAGATGCTTCCGATTCTGTGCGACGGGAGCAAAACCCCGCGCGAAAAGATTCTTTGCTCGCCTGCTTACCCGCAGATCGAAAGCGAGGGGAGCGATTATTACCGCGTTTTTCACGGCGAGGGAAGCCGCCCGTTCCACGACCGTCTTTCTCTGCGCCTGTGTGAAAAGTTAACGCCGTTACTGGCGAAACAGCTGCAAAATGCGCAGGAAGCCGGGGAAATCCATGTGGATGACGCGCGCACGGCGGCCAGTTTTTTCATTTACGGGCAGCTCGGCATTCTGTTGTCGCATGACCTTGCTCCGGAGGAAAAATCCCGCCGCATTCGTCAGTTTCAGCTCAAGATGCTGGAATTGTTTTAACGCGGACGGATCCGTTCGGATCTATTTCCGCGCCCCGCCGGCGTGCATGCAGTTCCGCCGAAATAGAAAATCCTTTCGTTTTTGAAAGGTTTTTTTGCCATTTTGTTGAATGATATTCATTCATATAAATTTTCTTCTCCTAGAAAACCTTATTTGTATTTCGGAGGAAAGACGATGGTTCGCTTTTTGATGAATGGCGTTCATTCATCATCAATGCCTTTAACGATAGAATCCAGTTTCTCATTGGGTCCTGCGTTTCGGATACCGCCGCAGGGGAAGGGAATCCCCCGGCAACTCAGAAAGGAAGAATTTTGATGAAATCAAGGATCAATTTCGCGGAGGAAAAGACGACCTCCGGTCTGATGAAAATGGCGCTGCCGCTGCTCATGGCGCTGGTGCTGAACATGGCGTATAACCTGGTGGACAGTCTGTGGATCGGCAACCTGCTGGGGGAAAGCGCGATGGCGGCGCTGACCAGCTCCACCCCCATCATTCTGATTCTGACCGCGCTCGGGATGGGCGCTTCCAACGGGCTTTCGATTCCGCTCTCGCAGGCAATCGGCGCAAAGGACGAAAAGCGGGTGACGGCGCTGATCTCCACTTCGTTCATGGGATTTCTAGTCATGAGCGTTCTCTTAACCGGCCTGTGCGAAGGGTTCGCGGACGGGATTCTGCGCGCGATGAACACGCCCGCGTCCGTCTTCCCTCTGGCAAAAAGCTATCTTGCGCTGTATCTGCTCGCGCTGCCCGCCGATTACTTTTATCTTTATTTCACCGCCGTGCTGCGCAGCTACGGCAACACCACGCTTCAGGCGGTCTCCATTTTATTCTGCACCATTTTGAATGCCTGCCTTGACCCGCTGTTCATCCATTTATGGGGGTTCGCCGGGGCGGCCGCCGCAACGCTGCTTTCACAGACGCTTTCCATGGTGATTCTCCTCCTGTACATCGCAGGAAAAAAATTGTTTCACTTTCAGCTTTCCGCTGTTGATTGGAACGAGGGAAAACAGATTCTGTTCAAAGCCCTGCCCTCCGCCGTACAGCAGAGCATTCCCGCCCTAAGCACCGGCGTGCTGACCGCCATCGTGGGCGGATTCGGCGTGACCGCTATCGCGGCCTACGGCGTGACCGGAAAACTGGAAGTTATCCTGTTTTATCCCGCCATGGCGCTGAACATGGCGCTGACGACCATCACCGGGCAGTGCTTCGGCGCGGGGCGCGCCGACCGCGCCGCCGATTACACGAAAAAATCGCTGCTGTTCGGCTGTGTGCTTTTGGTCTTGCTGACCGTGCCGGTCGTAGGATTCGCCGGTTCGCTTTCCGGTCTGTTTTTAAACAGCGCGGACGTTGCGAAAATCGTCGCGTGGTATTTCGGCGTCATCGGCGTGGGATATGTGCTGAATACGGTGACAAACTGCATTCTCGGCACGATGAACGGATTGGGAAAGCCGGGCATGGGAATGGCGCTCATGATTTTCTACTATATTGTCATCCGGATGCCGCTCGCGTTTGTTCTGTCGCGGGGAAGCCTCGGCCTCGGCGGGGTCTGGTGGGCGGTGCTCGTCAGCCACGCGGTGGCGGCGGTTTCGGCGGCAGCTCTGTTTCGTTTCCTGTATATCCGCAACGAAAGAATGCAAGAAGCGGCGCGGAATTAGTCTTCCAATCCGCTTTGTTTCATGCGGTATAAGTAAAAAAGTATCTGAAGCGACAAAACCTCCAGCCAAAGATAACCAATTGACAGGGAAGGCGTTCTCGGGTAAATCAGGAGCAGACCGGCGCACTCGCAGACGACAATCACAATAACTATTCGGATTTCCTTTTTATTCATCCGCTGAAACGGCTTTGCGGCACATACCAGAAGAAAATAGAGCAGGGACAAAACAATGAGTCCGATTACAAGAAAAATCAACGTGACATCCAAATCGGAGAAAAAGGAAACAACGGACGAAACCTTGCCGTAATAACAGACTAGCAGCGTAAAGAAAAAAAGGTTGTAAAGAATAGCAATAAGAAAGGACAGCGCCCAGAGCGGTTTCACTTTCATTTTATCCTCCTCATGCGGAATGAATTCGGCGGTTTTATTTGGGGATCAGCCCCAGAAAGCAGGAAACGAACTTTTTTCTCCGCGTCAATGTTTGGCTTCCGGAGATTTGTAATAGATAGAATAGGCATACGACGCCAAAATGAACAGCGTCAGTCCGATAAATTGGCTGAGAGAAAGAACGATTGCCAGATAAACATCGACGAGAAAAGACAGAAAATGCCCGCCGGCGTGAAGTTTTGGATAACGAAGAGGTTTCTTCCGCGCCTTATATTGATAGAACTGAAAAAGAAAGACCACCATCGCAAGCAGAACCGCAACTTTTATCAGAACTGTCCAAACATTCTGGTTATTTTGGAGCGCAAGGGCTCGGATATTTTGAAAAACAGTCTGCATCGGACATCCCCCTTTCAACAATTCCCGGTATCTTTTTCAGTTGCCGCGTCTGTTCCGGTAATGTTTCACGATGGGGTATAGTCCCGCCGCCGCGCCAAGAATCACAAGATACAGAAATTCAGGCATGCGGACAAAGAGGGCACACCCAACCAGCATCAAAAAGCACCAAATTTCATAAAATACGTCTGTCTTCGGGTGTGGAGAAGAAGATCTTAGGGATACAATGCTCCATATTGTAATTCCTGCCGGCAGAAACAGCAAAACAATTTTCCAGCCGATGCTTCCATGATTCGAATTGGCCCAGAAAACGGCTTGCCTTACGTCCTCCCAATGGGGAGAAAACAAAAGTATATTCAACAGGGAAACGCACCTCCTTTTTTCCCGTCCCCGCAGGGAACGGACGGATATGAAACCCGGACATAATTTTCCAATTTGAAGACTCGATCATTTGCGGAATTCATAAGATCACAGGTGGAAAAAATTGAATCCTTCCTAAATAAAACACCGCGGCCCTCTGTTTTGTTACAGATTTTTTGAAATTCGGCACTTTTTCTCCCTCCGCGCGGCAGGCGATTCAGCAAAAGGGTTCCCGCCCGCGCCGCTACCGGATGAAATAAAAAATTAAGATTACGCAGTAGAAAGCGGAAAAAAGCCAATAAAAGAGTTGAATCCTTTTTGCGGTGCGATGTTGCAGCTTTTGATCGAAATACGATTCAAAACTTTCGTGAACACCAAAACAAACAGCCAAAGAAAAAGCATGAAAATTACAAAATCTTTCAAGACGGAATCCTCCTTTTGAAAAGATTTTATTTTCTCTCTATTAACAATAACACCCCGGCCCCCAGTTTTGTTACAACTTTTTTCAATTTTTTCTGTTATATATGGTTTCCGTATGACAAAATGGGAAAAAATTATTCTTTCTTTTTGATTTTTGCAATTTCCTTTGATTCATTTCTCACTTTAACGAATAAAAGTGTTGACTTGCATCCGAATCCATTTTATAATGGAAGACAAAATATTTCAAACGAAAGCAAGGGAGTGGTACGTTTGATCACCGGAGCCGAAATCATGGTCAAATGCCTTGAAAGCGAGCAGGTCGAGCTGGTATTCGGTTATCCGGGCGCTGCCATCTGCCCTTTTTATGATTCTTTGTCCCTGTCGAACATCCGCCATGTGCTGGTGCGGCAGGAACAGAACGCCGCGCATATGGCGAGCGGCTATGCGCGCGCTTCCGGCAAACCGGGCGTGTGCGTGGCGACCTCCGGCCCCGGCGCGACGAACCTGATTACCGGCATTGCGACCGCGTATATGGATTCGATTCCCTTAATCGCGATTACCGGTCAGGTTAACCAGTGGCTTCTGGGCCGCGATGTGTTTCAGGAAGCGGACATCACCGGCGCGTGCGAATCGTTTACAAAGCACTCGTACCTGGTCAAGAATATCGAAGACTTGCCGCGCGTGTTTAAAGAGGCGTTCCACATCGCCTCCACCGGGCGGCCCGGCCCGGTGCTGATCGACATTCCCACGGATGTGCAGACGGCGAAAACGGGTTCTTTCGTTTATCCGCAGAAAGCCGAAATCGCCGGGTACAAGCCCCGCACGCAGGGACACGCCGTGCAGGTCAAACGCGCGGCGGAAGCCGTCCGCGCGGCAAAACGGCCGCTGATCGTCTGCGGCGGGGGCGTGGTGAGCGCCGCCGCGCGGGAAGAGCTGATCTCCTTTGCGGAGGGAACCCGGATACCGGTCGTTTCGACCATGATGGGACTCGGCGTGATGCCGATGGACAGCCCGCTCTACCTCGGCATGATCGGCATGCACGGGCATGAAAACGCGAACCGCGCGATTCACGAGTCGGACTGCATCCTGCTCTGCGGGGCAAGGGTCGGCGACCGCGCCGTCAACGACCCGGAAAAAATCACGGAAAAAGCGACGATCATTCATATTGACGTCGACCCGGCGGAAATCGGGAAAAACATGGCGGTCAACATTCCGATCGTCGGCGACGTCCGCTTAGTGCTGAAAAGCCTTTCCCAGCAGATGGTTCCGGCCGGGGAGGACAGCGCCTGGACCCGGCGGCTGAAACAGGAAAGGGCGGAATTCGTTCCCCACGGCACCCCGCAGAACGGAACGGGTTTTGTCGAGCCGCGCTCCTTCTTCCGCGCGTTTTCGTCCCTGCTGCGGGAGGACGCGATTCTGGTTTCCGACGTTGGTCAGCACCAGATCTGGGCGGCCTCCAGCTTTAATGTGAAGCAGGGGCGGTTCCTCACCTCCGGCGGGCTGGGCACCATGGGGTATTCGCTGCCGGCGTCCATTGGGGCAAAGCTGGCAAAGCCGAACCGGCAGGTGATCTGCATCTGCGGGGACGGCGCGTTCCAAATGTCGCTGTGCGAGCTGGCCACCCTGGTGGAAAGCGGCGCGGAGGTAAAAATCATCCTGATGCAGAACACCAGGCTCGGCATGGTGTGGGAAATTCAGAATAAACGGTACGAGGGGCGCTGCCCCGCAACGCAGCTGACGGGGGACCCCGATTTCGTCGCGCTGGCGAAAGCCTACGGAATCCGGTCCGTGCTGGCGGATTCCAACGACTCCGCCGAACACCTTGCGCGGGAAATGCTCGAGGCCTCCGGGCCGTTTCTGCTGGTGTGCCGGGTCGATCCCTGCGCGCCGACGCTGTAAGGGAGGGAAAGCCGCATGAAACATACTCTTTCCGTTCTGGTGGAAAACCAGCCGGGCGTTCTGTCCCGCGTGGCGGGCCTATTCTCTCGCCGGGGATTCAACATCGACAGCCTTGCCGTCGGAACCACGCAGAACCCGAAAATTTCCCGTATGACCATCGTGGTCGACGGAGACGACTATATCGTGGAGCAGGTCGAAAAACAGCTGAACAAGCTGATCCCGGTCATTAAGGTCAAGGTTCTGGAACCCGGGTCGTTCGTCAGCTGTGAGCTGACGCTGGTCAAGGTCGCCTGCAAATCCAGGCAGCACGCGGAGGTTCTCAACGTCGCGCGGCTGATGGGAGCGGAAATCATCGATGTGGCGCCCTCTTCCTTAACGCTGCGCTTTTCGGGCGACGAAGAGCAGAGCCGCACGCTGCTGGGGCTGCTGACTCCCTACGGTATCCGGGAGGTTGTCCGCGCCGGGTCCCTCGCCATTGAAAAGGGCTCAGGCATGCTGAAAAAAAACAATAAGGAATAACTCTATTCTTTATTCATAAAAAATTCGCCGAAAGGCCAGGAGGAATGCAAAATGCCAAAGATCTATTACGAAGCCGATTGTGACATGAATCTGCTGAAAGGAAAGACTGTCGCGATTATCGGCTACGGCAGCCAGGGCCACGCACACGCGCTGAATCTGCACGACAGCGGGGTCAACGTGATCGTAGGCCTTTACGAAGGCAGCAAGAGCCGCGCCAAGGCCGAGGCCGCGGGGCTGAAAGTCCTCACTGTGCCGGAAGCGACCAAGGCCGCCGACATCGTCATGGTTCTGATTCCGGACGAAAAGCAGGCGGACGTTTATAAAACGGATATCGCGCCGTACCTGACGGAAGGAAAAGCCCTCGCGTTCGCGCACGGGTTCAACATCCACTTTCAGCAGATCAAGCCGCCGAAGAACATCGACGTATTCATGATCGCGCCGAAAGGCCCGGGCCACACGGTCCGCAGCGAATACACGGCGGGCAAGGGCGTTCCGTGCCTGATCGCGGTGGAGCAGGACTACACCGGCAAGGCGCACGACATCGGGCTTGCCTACGGCGCGGGGCTCGGCGCGGCGAGAGCGGCCATCATGGAGACCACGTTTAAAATCGAAACCGAAACCGACCTGTTCGGCGAACAGTGCGTGCTGTGCGGCGGCGTGACCGCCCTGATGAAGGCCGGGTTCGAAACGCTGGTCGAGGCGGGCTACGCGCCGGAAAACGCGTATTTCGAGTGCATTCACGAAATGAAGCTGATCGTCGACCTGATTTACCGCGGCGGCTTCTCGCTGATGCGCTACTCCATCTCCGACACGGCGGAATTCGGCGATTATGAGACCGGCAAGCGGCTCATCACCGACGAGACCAAGAAGGAAATGAAAAAGGTTCTCTCCGAAATTCAGGACGGCACCTTCGCAACCAAGTGGATCGCGGAAAACAAGAACGGCCGCGCGCATTTCAACGCCTGCCGCCGCATCGAAGCGGAGCACGAGCTGGAATCCGTCGGCAAGGAGCTGCGCAAGATGTATTCCTGGAACGACCAGCCCATCGACTGAGCAGGGTCAACGTTCCCTGCGCCCGCCGGCTGAAACGGAAAACAGAAGTTCCCGGAAACTAAAGTCGTGAACGTCCCGTCCGGACGGACGAAACATAAAATAAAATGGCCGCGCGGACGCTTCTGCATCCGCGCGGTCTTTTTGTCGGCGGCCCCGCCGTTTCAAAAGGACGGAGAGCCATGCTGCCTGCGGCACCTCTCCTGATAAGAGCGTGCCCAATTCTGCCTGATTCAAAGAACTCCTTTTCACGCGCTTTGCACTTTCCCGTCCGTCAAAACGGAAAAGCCGCCGGTACCGGGCGGCGTGCTCCCGCCCCCGCGGAGAGAATGGCGGCACGAAATTTCCGGGTTCCGTGCCAAAAAAATACGCGGGAGCGGGCGTTTCGCCCGATACAGGGCACAAAAAAGCACCGGTACGGAATTCTCATTCCATACACCGGCGCGCGTGAAAAGCAGGAATTTTTTTCGCCCCTTTTTTCCCGCTCTGTACAAAACAGGGGGAATGAGGTATAATATTACCTGCAAATGCGCGGTTTTACCGCTGTGTATGGAGGGTATGGCTCCGTATGCAGGGGGCGGGGTGTTCCAGCACCCTGTCCCTGCTTTGCACTTTTTTATGTGCCTTACAAGAAACAGTATACCGCTTTTTTCCATAAATTTCAACTGAAATTATTTTTTTGTTATTATTTTCTTTTGCTCTGGGGCTTGTAAGAATGCGGCTTTTGCCGCCGAAGAGCTGTAATTCTAATATTTATTTTGAGCCAAGTGCGCCTTAACCATAATTATTTCTTTTATTTTACACTGTCCTCAGGCCGGACAGGGACGCAATGTGGCTTTCCGCGCCGCAGAGCGGCATTTTTAATTTCTTCTTGGGGCCAAGTGCGCCTTAACCATAATTATTTCTTTTATTTTACACTGTCCTCAGGCCGGACAGGCCCCTACTTTCGTCCTCAAACGAAAGTAGGCAAAGGTTGATTAGGGGGGGAGCAGCGTGACGCTGCATCCAAAGTGTCGGTATGAAGAGCGGCGAGAGAAATGAAAGCCAAACATGATTCTTCAGCCGTGGACGCCGTAGGCGAGTAAGGGCCGGACGGCCTCCCCCTACACCCCCGGCACCTGTCAAGGAGCCCGCTCCAATTCTCCAGTGTAGTGCTTTTCCTTGACGGTTCCCATTCTTTCCCCGCGTGCTCATTGGAAGCACTCAGATGTTGTTCTTCTTGGGGCAAAGTGCCCCTTAACCCAAATTATTTCTATTAATTTACACTGTCCTCAGGCCGGACGGGCCCCTACTTTCGTCCTCAAACGAAAGTAGGCAAAGGTTGAGTAGGGGGGACTTCAACTTCCCGTCGAGGAAGGTACCTAACCGTCCCCCCTACACCCCCGGCACCTGTCAAGGGGCCCGCTCCAATTCTCCAGTGTAGTGCTTTTCATTGACGGTCCCATTCTTTCCCCGCGTGCTTAGTTAGAAAGCGTACAGGGAATCGGCAGTTGCTAAAGTTAACTGCTCCAGCGCATAGAGAATCCACAGGCGTAATAGCAAGTTTTTCTAAGATGAATGAGATCGGAATATCGACAGCTTGAGTCAAGGTGAGCTAACGAATTGCAGTTTGCCAAAAAAGAAGCAGTGGCTTTCACTCCGGAGCCCCCGTCGTCAATGAGAAGCAGAGTGCTTTGAGAACATTGCTTTTCCCTTTGACAGGTGTCGGGGGGCGTCGGGGGGGACGGTTGGAGCCCTCCCTACGGGAGTTTGAAGTCCCCCCCGACCCGTACTTTGCATACTTTCGTACGGGACCGAAAGTATGGGCCCGTCCGGCCTGAGGACGAAGTAAAAACAAGAAGAAATTATGGTTAAGGGGCACTTGGCCCCAAAAGAATTAGATTTCTTCGCTGCGGCTGCGAAAGACGCTTTGCGTCCCCGCCCGGTCTGAGGACAAAGAGAAAATCAGAAAAAATTAGGGTTAAGGGGCCCAGCCCCAAGATTAAATAAAGTTTTAATATCCAGAAGGAGGGCCTTGCAGATGAAATTCAAGGAATTGGGACAACCGGAGCATCCGGTTGTCATCCTGCTCCACGGCGGCGGACTTTCGTGGTGGTCGGTCGAAGGCGCGGCCCGTCTGCTCACGGACGAATACCGCGTCGTCATGCCAATCATCGACGGGCACGGCGAAGACGGCGGTACGGATTTTCTCTCCATTAAGGATTCCGCCGAAAAACTGATCCGGTTTATCGACCGCGCGTGCGGCGGCCGTGTGTTCGCTTTGTGCGGGCTGTCGCTCGGCGGGCAGATCGCGGCGGAGGCGCTCGCGGAGCGGAGGGACATCGCCGATTTCGCCGTACTGGAAAGCGTGCTGGTCCAGCCCGGCCACGACCGGGGCCGAACCGTTCCGGAACCCCTGATCCGGCTCTCTTACGGGCTGATGCGCTTCCGTTTCTTCGCCAAACTTCAGGCAAAAGCGCTTTCCCTGCCCGACGAGCTGTTTGAACCGTACTTCCGCGACACGCAGAAACTGACCCTGAATACCCTGATTCACATCCTGAAAAGCAACGGGGATTTCCATATTCCCGCATCTCTGAAGGAAACCGGTTCAAGGGTGCTGATTCTTGCCGGCTCCGGGGAATCCGCGGAGATGAAGCTTTCGGCGGGCCTGTTGAAAAAAGCGATTCCCGGCAGCCGCCTGATCATTTCGAAAGGCATGCGCCACGGGGAACTCAGCATCGCGCACTGCGGGGAATACGTTCGCCTGCTGCGGCAGTGGTTTTCCGAGCTGCCGGATGAAGAAGGAGGTTCCTCCACATGAAGTCCAGGTGGCTGTTCCTCCTCCTCTTCGTGATCAGCTTCTGTTCCCTCCTGATTTCTCTGGCCCTATTTTGGAACCAGGGGATTTTTGCGGATGATTACAACCTCAGCCCGGAGCTTGTCTGCGGCGGGGGCTTCTGGAACGGCATGGATTGGCTTCGCCTGGTATTTCTGTTTCTCCTTTGCCTGCTCTCCGGAGATGGAACGGTCAGCAAGAGAAAAAATTATTGATAATAATTCCTATTATTATATTGACTTCCGCGATCCCTGTGCTATAATAACATCACAGAAAGAAATCAGATCCGGTTAAAGGAGGAAATTAACATGGAATTAAAGGGAAGCAAAACGGAACAAAATCTGATGGACGCATTCGCGGGTGAATCGAAGGCAAGAAACAAATACACCTACTACGCATCGCAGGCGAAAAAGGAAGGCTACGAGCAAATCGCCTCTATCTTTGAGGAAACGGCCAACAATGAAAAAGAGCACGCGAAGCTCTGGTTTAAATATCTTTCCGGCGGCGGAATCAAGACCACCGCGGAAAATCTTCTGGACGCGGCTGCCGGGGAACACTATGAGTGGACCGATATGTATGAAAACATGGCGAAAACCGCCGAAGAGGAAGGTTTTAAAGAGATTGCCGCAACCATGCGCCTGGTGGCCGGCATTGAAAAGACCCATGAGGAACGCTACGCGAAACTGACCGGCAACGTAAAAGACAACCTTGTGTTCCAGTGCGGGGAAGAAACCGTTTGGGTCTGCCGCAACTGCGGTTACGTCTATGTCGGGAAGACCGCGCCGAAGGTTTGCCCGGCCTGCAAACATCCGCAGTCGTTCTTTGAGCGCAGGGCAAATAACTACTAATTGTAAAATATATCTAATATATTACAAAACGGAAAGCGTTTTTACATGCTTTCCGTTTTTTCATAACATAATATTTGTTTTTCCGGTTTCCGTATTGAAATGCGGCACGGCCGATGCTAGACTTTTGCTAACCCGCATCGTTCCCACACGGATACCGGCGCAAAACTGTTTATCGTGGACTAAATCGCGTCCTCCGGCAGACGGTACGGCTTCGGCGCGCCTTCCCGCTCCAGGAGCAGCTCCGGGATATTGACAATCATTTCGCGGTAATCCAGCCGGTGCTTTTTGCCGTGCAGCAGTAGGACGGCGCGGATATAATTTTTGCCGTAGCGGGAGCAGAACCGGTTCTCCCGCAAAAGCTGCTCCAGATAACTTTCCATATACAAAATACCGCCGCGACTCTGATCGTCGTTCAGCAGGGGATAATCCGGGAATCCGGTCAGCGCTCCGTTTTCATGCGCGGCGTATTCCGGGTCGTAGGTTTTGAAAAAACCCGGAATCGCCCCGTCCAGCGTTTCGTTGTACGCGATCAGGTCGGTGGGAATTCTTGTGTTCAGCACCTGACGGTAGAGAAGCTTCAAATCCTCCGTCATGCTCTTGACCCGCTCGGCTCCCCGGCGAAACAATTCCGCCGCCGGAGTTTCGCGCAGCGCGGCGGCGGGGTCCGGCCTTGCGGAAAGCTCGACCGTAACGCAGTACAGCATGGATTCCAGAACCTTTTCGGCGGTTTCCGATAAAACGGAGCTGCTTTCCCCGGCGGTGTACCGCCCAAGCTGCTCCGAAAGCGCCCACAGCATTTCTTTTTGGAACCTCTTCGATTCCTCCGCGCTCAGCCCGGCGCGGGCCGGGACGGATTCATTCATCATCCGGTTCCTCCCCGTCTTCGTTTTCCTCGTCCTCCGCGCCGAACAGCAAAATCCCGCGCAGCTGCTCGATTTCACGTCCCCGGAACATTTCCAGCGAGCCGCGGTAACGGTATTCAAAGCAGTCAAACAAAAAGTCGATCAGGTCGTCGTCCGAAAATCGGTCCTCAGTCTCGTTTTTCAGCTGAAAAAACGCTTCGAGCAATTCGTGCAGCACCGGGGCATAATCATATTGGTACAAATAGCGGGACCGACTGAACGTCCGGATGATTTTTTCAATCACGGGGGTGCCGAATTCCACGCGCCCGCTCGCCTCCAGCGCGATCCGCCGCGTTTCGGCCAGCGCCAGCGCGTCCTCCTGCGTCAGTTCCAATCCATACTCCTGCGTTTCCTCGTTCAGCGCAAGCAGTTCACGCGCCGTATCGGCATCGGCCAGCGCGGACGGCTTCAGCAGGGACGAAAGCTGAAAATCCACAATTATTTCCCCTTTTTTTAAAAAAGTATTGACAATCCGTTTGATTTGTGTTATGGTATATATGTAGTAGTTTAATAAAATGCTGTTTTTATGTGTCCTTACAGTATAACATCAGCCGGCGTCCCTGTCAAGGGAGCCGGCTTTTTATTGTTGCAACCTGAAAACTCCCGGCTGTGCCGGGAGTCCAAAAAAACTTTCGCGATGAGCAGCCGGTAAAGCAGGGCTTTGCCGAGCACTAATTATGAACAATTTGTAAATATTTGAAAAGAATTATGAAAATTTGATGAAATTGTCCGATAAGAAAATATAGAAGATTTATTAAAATTTACAGGAGGACTAAAAAATGAAAAAGCTTGTTTGTATGACGGTTTCCTGTATGTTTATCCTGTTTTCCGCAACAGGGGCGTTCGCACAAACAATGTCAACTGTTCAAACAGAAGATTCTGGCCAACAGGTCTCCAATGTTCTGCACGTCCAGAAACATGAAAATTCCGACGGTATTTCAAAATTAACAGTGGATACTTCTAAATCAATCAAATTGACTGACACCAAGCGAAGTAATGGAGAAATGGCAACAAATTCAATATACACATTTACTGATCCTGTCTTCAACACAACCGGCACATTAACCTCATCAAATACATACGATTTGTATCTATTCAGCACAACACAGGATCGTTCGGCATTTCTAAAAATAAATTCTGATAATATAAATTATATTGCTATGGTTTGTACTGTCAGTAATGGAACCGCATATCCCACGAATTTTTACACCTCTGCCAATGCCGGTGCTTACTTCACAACGTCTTTACCTGCCGGTAGCTACGCTTTATATGTTTTTTCAAATGACGGGTCGATCGGAGACAGCTACACTCTTATGTGGAATGGTTCTAATCCTGCCAATTTTACCCGAATTATTAAGATGAACGATAATTTAACAAGTTGCTATCTTTACTATTCCAATTTAAAAACAATTTACCTGGATGGTGAGGATTTAGCCAGTACAGCTGGGTGGCAAAGGGTTTTCAGCCTGACAACAGACAGTGGATATATTTACGAGGAACAAAATATTACCGATCCGGTGATTACTGGCATGAGTTTAGGCAGCTATGAAACCGTCGTCCATCCTACCACAACTGATAATAGAACTCCAAAATACACCATTCCCAATGCTCTTTTCATCAGCATTGGCCCCGGCTCAAAGTGGCAGAAATATACATCTGTTTATCAGAATGGCGGCCCTTTGCAATCAGACCCTTATGATGTTCGAGGTTTACAGACTCCCAGGGATATTGACTCCACTGACGTCAGCCAATATTATTACGACTATCAGGATCATGATAAGCATTATCACTGTTTCTGTTTGGTATACGATCTCGATAAAAACAGTTTTCTGGATTTTTGCAGCACATTGAACGGTTTTTACAGCAGTCAGTCCACGGCAAACCATGAAGAAGTTAAAACAATGTCAATAACGGAAACTTTGTTTTAAAAAAAGCGATTGGAGTTTTAAACCCATGACTATTTCACACGACATCAGCAGTCTTTTTACCCCTTACCTGCAGCCCGGGCAAAGCTGGAGCACGATGACGGCCCAGCAAAAACAAGAGGTCATGGACCGAATACCAACCGCGAAAAACACGGTAAAGCCGACCGTTGCGAAAGTGGAGGTGCAGCACAGCGACGGGCTGTACGGAGCGGGAGGAAACGGATATATCAGTTATAACGATTACATTGCGCTTGACCTTTCAGACGCTTACCTGTGGCTTGGCTACAAAGAAAACGACGCGGAAACCCTAAAAAACGCCGTACTCGCCATGCAAAACCGGGAACAGCTTGCGCAGAATTATTCCTCTTCTACGTATCCGGAAGATCCATCGTATCTTCGTGAAGAAAATACGCAGTGTGCGGGTGTCATACGAAAATGGATTATAAACGAATGTTCGACCCGTTACCTTCCGGAAGCTCTGGACAGTCCAACGTACCTTCTTACGGAAAAAGCCGGCTACACGCAGCAAAAAGCAAACCAGTGGACTTATCAGGCGCTGACCAAAATTTATTCCGCCGTTACCCCGGAACAGCTCGGCCTGCAAGGGCTTTCGGACATGACCGGCAGCCAGATGATAGACGCGCTGAATCAATTTGAGAGCACCATCAGCGGCGTCATGGACCAAATTTCTTCAATGTTCACCGGGAAAAGCGGTGGAGAACAGCTGACCTGGACTGCCAAAGCAGATTACCAGCCGGAAACATTAGACAACGATATTATTTCCCGTTATGGAGAAGAATATGGACTTGAAAAAAAGTATCTCGGAATCGACAAAGTTACCACCGACCTTGTCGACCCGCCGGAGTGGATGCTGCATATGTTCGACTGTATGGATGTAACTGTGTAGCAGCCCTTCGGTGTGAAAACGCCCAAAGAATTTTTTCCCAGGCCGGAGTCCCTGTCAGGGGAGCCGGCTTTTTATTTTTGGGAACAGGTGAGCTCAACCTGATTTCCCTCGCTGTCCAGAAATTCCAGAACCTGATTGTTTCCGATCACCGTCAGGGGAAACACGATTTCAGAATTCAGCTCTTCCAGTCTTTCCAACGCCGAATCCATCCTGTTCACCGCCAGACTGGGCAAACAGCTGTTTCCCCACTGATGGGGTTCCATCCTCTTTTCATGGGCGAACAATCCGTAGCGAAAGCCGTCGATGTCAAACACACTGTAAACCGGATCTTTTTTCGTAACCTTTTGCCCCAGCAGGGTTTCATAAAAACGGATCGCCCGTTCCATATCCTTTACGCAGACATAAAGTGAAGACAGATGAAATGATAAACTCACGACAAACCCTCCAGAATTTGATTGAAAGAACCGCTTCCGCGGCGGGCCTCGCCCGAATCCGCCTGCCATTTGATTTTGTTCCACGGGAAACACCCGTTTGCCGCGGCAAACGCGCAGCCGATCACGATTGGCAGCAGACGGCCTTTTTTTGAAATTCCACATTCTTTTCCTTACGGATTCTGTTTCTGATTGTAGCACCGGACCGGCGGCTTTTCAAGCGCACACAGACAAAGGGGCGGCATGCCTGAAATGGCGCGCCGCCCCTTACTTTGTATTTGTTCTTGTCCGTCAGGACACCGCCTTGCCGCTTTCCAGCGCGGTAATTCCGGCGGTGACCGAATCCATGTCGTCCTGCGTGACAATACCGAACACCTGGCCGTTCACAACGGCGGTGTAACGGCGGTCGCCGCTTTTGTAAAACTCAAAGGTATCCGCCGCGCCGTCATAATACTGGAATTTGACGGTCAGGACAGGCTGCCCGGAGGGTTTCTCCTCCGCGTTTTCCAAAATATTGATATTCACGAGCTTTACAAAGAAATTTCGGAAGTTTGTATCATAATCGAGCGCTTTTCCGCCGTTGCCCGTCACCTTGTAATTGTAATAGGCCTTGTCTTCGGTGGACTGCTTTTCGTCCTTGGTTCTTGTAACGTTCAGCACATTTTCACCCGAGCCCGCGTCAACCGTGATGGATTTGACCGACTCGATATTTGCGCCCACAAGCTGTTTATCGCGCAGATCAAACAGGTTCCCCAGCGCCCACGACTGAATGCTGGTCGAAGCGACCTTATAGACCACGTTGACCCCGCCGAGCATCACATAGTAGTCGGCCCCGTCCTTTGCGCCGGCGGTAAGGGTATAATCGGCGCCGTTAACCGTGTACTTCACCACCGCCGTCGGGCTGTCGAACCCGTATTTTTTCAGCGCGTCCGCGTCCGGGTTGACCGCCTCCACCGAATCCGCCGTCAGAGTTGCAAGGTCGGTTTTCAGACTGTCAAGCTTGCTCGAATCCGCCGTGTAGTTGGCCGGGGAAGAGATTTTCAGGCCCGTTTGATATACCGAGAACGTGATCGGCTTTGGATAGTTTGATCCGCTCAGAGTGATTTTTGTAAAGTTGTTCTCACTCGCCCCCGACGCCGACGACGCGGCGGTATTATTGACGGCGAGAATATTGGTGCTGACAAAATAGGTCGGGCTTTCCAGCAGTCCCTGGTCGACCGAAACGATATAAACATGGTCGGAGTCCAGTCCGCACATATAATAGGAGGCGGAATCCGTCGCGGAGGCGCGGCCGATTTTGTAATCATAGCTGCTGCCGTCCCTGAACTGAACCTTGACGGTCGCCTGCGGATTTTTCAGGCCGTATTCCTCCAGATTGCTGACGGTGCCCAAATTCTTGCTGGCAACCAGACTGAATCCGTTTTTCACGACGGATTCCGTCGAGGAGGTATTGATCGGGCAGCCGCCGAGCTCCTTCACGGTATAGGTCGGTTCGGTGCCGCCTGACGCCGCCGAGGAGGACCCGGAGGAAGCCTTTGAAGAAGCCGCCGGGGTTTTCACCGGAACCAGCGTATAGCTGCCCTTTTGATTCACCACGTTCATGGAAACAACATCTTCGCTCTTTTTCGAAACCAGCTCGATGCTGGCCGTGGAAGAGACGGACGAGGAGGCCGCCTGATCGTTGCCGGTCAGTTTCAGAGTCAGCAGCGCTCCGCCGAGAACGGCGATGCACACCGCAACAATAATCAAGTTCCTGATGTTGCTCCTCATCCTTACAGATGCCTCCTCTTATTGTATACCCAGATTCCGAGAACCGCGACGATCAGCGGGATCAGGAGGACGAACACGCCGAGGCCGAGGAACGTGCTGACCTGGGACGTCATCGTGATATCCTGCGCGTTCAGCGGCTGTGTGGTAAGCTGTACCTCGCTGGAGGAATCGGCCGTTCCGGTCGCATATTTCGCAAGGTCCACCATATAGGTCCCGTTGCCGAACGCGCTGGAGTTGATGATCTGGCTGGTAAACAGCGAGGAGCCTCCGACCGCGATCACGTTCGCGTTGTAGTCCTTATCCCCGTTTTTCACCGTTTCCTGCGAAAGGGCGGCGGTGTTGCTGGCCTGTTTCGGCAGATTGTCCGTCGATTGGGTGCCGTTGTCCACCAGGTAACAGGAATCGGAGCTTTTCGCGAGCGAATAGGTGTGTTTGCCGCCCTTGGTTTCAAACAGAAGTTTGACCGGGCAGGACTGCGGCGTGACGAAATAGCCGTAATCCGGCGCGCTGCCGTCGCTGGTCTTTTTAATCTGCAGATCGCTCTGAATATCGGAGAGAATATCCGAAGGGGTTGTTTGAAATGAATTTCGACTGGTCCGATTCCACAACGACCGCCTGCGGCACCTGAATGCCCCACTCTTCCAGGAAGGTGGCAAGCTTCGGCAGGGACGCCTGACTCGGCGAAAACGTCACCATCAGAGAACGGTCGCCCGCAAGAGTCTTGCTGCCGAGAAAATCGGAAAGCTTTTTGATCTCGTCGTCCGTGTAGTCGCGGGTCGGCAGGCCGAGGACGATCATCTGTGTGTTGTCCGGAATCGCGTCCGTCAGAAGATTAAAGCTCTTGGTTTCAAAGCTGTTGTTGTTCAGCAGCTTTTGATAGCCGGTCATGTCCTGCTGTTCGGCGTGGCCGGTGTCGAACGCCACAATCGGCAGCTTTTCGGAGGTAACCGCGTTCAGCGCGGAAACCAGAGCGCCCTCCACGTTCGAATACACCTGAGAGGAGGAATAATCCTGCGAGTACTGGATGTTGAACAGGTCGGAATACGTCAGCACGCGGTGACGCTTGTCGGTCTTGACAATCAAGTCGCCGGCGGTCAGGCTGTCGCTCTGGTACTCCGACGCGAAGGTCGGGTTCTTGTCAAGATCGATGTACTGCACCTGAATCTTCGAATTGCGCTCCGCCATTTTCGCGAGGAGACTGCCGACCTGACTGTATTTCAGCCCCTGGTCCGCGTAAATCTGGTCGCCCTCCACCTGCTGCTTGGTCGCGCAGACAGTGATGGTTGTCGCAAGGCTCACCTTGTCGACCGCCTTCAGGCCTTCGGATGAAAGGGAGTTCGAACCGGTCTTCGTCAGATCCAGATTGACGGACGGAAAACGCTCGCCGACGATTCCGACCAGAATGTTCAACAGAACCACCACGACGATAAAGCCCGCGGTAAACGCGGTGGAAATCGAACCGTGGCGGAATTTGCTGCTTTTGAAAAACTCGGAATGGTCTTTTTTTGGCTTGCCGCCGCCCTTTTTCTCTTTATCGGTCTTTTGGGAATCCTCTTTTTTCTCTTCCGGCCCCGGATTTTGCCCGGCGTCCGGGGTCTCTGTTTCGGCGGGGGATTCCTGCTGATTTTCAGCCTCGGCCTGTTGCGTCCCGGCGGCCTTTTCCTCGGGGATTTCTTCCTCCGGGACGGCTGCGCCGGTGCGCGGGTCTTTTTCCTGATTCATTTCATTCATCCCCCTTAGCCCCATCTCTTGCTTTCCAGCTTGCGCGCGGTCAGGAAAACAAAAACCGCCACAACGCTGAGAAAGAACACGATACTGGAAAGATTGAAAATTCCCTTGGTAAACGGCTGGTACCTTGTGTCAAAAGAAATCCAGGAAAGCAGGTTGGAAAAGAATGTGTTCGTAACCAGGCCGCTCATCTGGTTGATGACCAGGAGCAGGATCGAAACGCCGAACGTCGCGATTGCCGCGACGATCTGGCTCTGTGTCAGGGAAGAAATAAAAACCCCGATGGAAACCATGGCCGCGCCGTACAGAAGCGAACCGAGCACGGTTCCGAACACGGTTCCCCACCCCAGGGAGGAGGAGAAGAACGAGATGATCACAACCGGAATCAGGCTCAGGCCCATCGTGATGGCAAAGACGAGAAACGCCGCCAGAAATTTGCCGAACACAATGGCGCCGACCCCGACCGGAGCGGTCAGAAGCCCCTGGTCCGTATGGTTTTTCATTTCGTCGCTGAAGCTGCGCATCGTAAGGATCGGCAGGAACATCATGCTCCAGATGAACATGGTGCCGTAAACCTCCGGCACATAGGAGGATGAGCCGATTCGGATCACCTGATAGAAATAATAACCGAACAGAAGCAGGACGACCCCTACGAAAACATAGCCGATGGGGGATAGAAAATAGGATTTCAGTTCCTTTTTTGCAATCGCGTTCACTGTGCGTCCCCGCCTTTCGTCAGATTATCCTGCAAATAGGCCGAACCGGTCAGACGGAGGAACACGTCTTCCAGCGACAGGTCCGAGCTTGTCATGGAAAGAACCGGCCAGTTCCGTTTCGACGCGAGCGAGAACAGCGGCCTGCGCAGATCTTCGCCTTCCGCAACCGAGATTTCGTATTCCCACACGCCCGGTTCCTTTTCGCCGAAGTTCTGCACGCCCTGCACAAATCTCATGCCGCGCAGCGCCTTTTCGACTTCCTCCGCGGCGCCTTCCATCCGCACCGAAAGATGGTGTTCCGCAGACATGCTGTGTTCCAGCTCGAACGGGGTTCCGTCCGCCACCAGACTGCCCCGGTTGACAACCAGAATGCGGTCCGCGACCGCCTGAATCTCCGGCAGGATATGAGAGCTTAAAATGACGGTATGATTTTTTCCGAGACCTTTAATCAGGTTTCTGACCTCGATGATCTGCTTGGGGTCGAGGCCGACGGTCGGCTCGTCCAGTATTAAGACAGGAGGGTTCCCAACGAGAGCCTGGGCAAGACCGACGCGCTGCCGGTAACCTTTCGACAGGTTGCCGATCAGCCGGCGGCTGACATCCAGTATTTTTACCAGAGCGCAGATTTCGCGGAGGTGCTTTTCGCGCGGCAGCGTCACTTTCTTCAGTTCATAGACAAAGTTCAGGTATTCCTTTACTGTCATGTCCATGTAAAGCGGAGGCAGCTCCGGCAGGTAGCCGATCATGCGCTTCGCCTCGTTCGGCTGGTCCAGCGTGTCGAATCCGCCGACCTTGACGGAACCGGAACTGGCGGAAAGATACCCGGTGATGATATTCATGGTTGTCGACTTTCCGGCGCCGTTCGGTCCCAGAAAGCCGATGATGGTATTCTCCCCGACGGTAAAACTGATGTTGTTCAGGGCAATGTTCTCCCCGTACCGTTTCGTGAGGTTTTTAACCTCAATCATTTTTGTCCCTCCTAGTATCATATCAAGCGTACTGTTTCATTCTAACAATATCAAATTAGAAAAATGTAAACATTTTTTAAATTATTCCGAATTATTTTATAAACATTCCGACTTTGACATCAAATCCGCGTTCCGGTATAATGAAACCATCCGTAAGGCCGGTTCGCGCCCGCTCCTCCCGGGGCCGGCCGACGCTCCCCGCGCCGGGGCGCTTCCCTGTTTTTAAACCGCACCAAAATAAAAGGAGAATCGAGAAATTATGGCTGAAATCAAACCCTTTCGCGCGCTTCGTTTCACGGACAAAGCGGGAGACATCCCGTCCCTGACCTGCCCCCCCTACGACATCATCAGCGAGGAGGAACGCCGGGCGCTGCTTCTGGAAAACCCCTGCAACGTCATCCGGCTCGAACTGCCGAGGGAAGGGGAAAATCCCTACGCCGAAGCGGGACAGACCCTGAAAAACTGGCTTGACGGCGGTATTC
The DNA here is from genome assembly GCF_014303955.1 of Caproicibacter fermentans. Lineage (NCBI taxonomy): Bacteria > Bacillati > Bacillota > Clostridia > Eubacteriales > Acutalibacteraceae > Caproicibacter > Caproicibacter fermentans. The sequence continues at coordinate 2,434,916 of NZ_CP060286.1, forward strand.
TTCGCAGGGACACCGACCCGGGGCTGTACCTTTACGAAGAGGAATTCACGGCATACGGGCAGACGAAAAAGGTAAAAGGATTGATCTGCCTTGTGAAGCTGGAGGAATTTTCGAAAGGAGTCATCCTTCCGCACGAGGAAACCCTCTCCAAGGCGAAAGAGGACCGTTTTCGCCTGATGAACGCGACCGGCTGCAATTTCAGCCAGATTTACTCGCTTTACAACGACGAGAGCCACATTACCCGCGGCCGGATCGACGCGCTTTCCTCCGGGGAGCCGCGCTATGAGTTCCGCGACGGCAGCGGTGTGACCCACCGGATGTGGCTGGTCAACGACCCCGTCGCCATCCGGGCAATCGGCGAGGATTTCGAAAGCCGCAGGCTCTATATTGCGGACGGGCACCACCGCTATGAAACCGCGCTGAACTACCGCAACAGCCTGCGCGAGCAGGGAAAAGCGACGGGCGGGGAAGACTACGTGATGATGATGCTGGTCGACATGGAAAACGACGGGCTGGTTGTGTTCCCGACTCACCGCATGGTCCGCGGCCTGCCGGAATTCAGCGGCGAAAAGCTGATGAAAGCCTGTGAATCCTATTTTGAAGTCACCGTACATTCGGCGGTCGGTGAAATCTCAGCGAATCTTGACGCGCTGTACCGGCAGGGGAGAAAGGCTTTTGCCTGCTACTGCGGCGGGGAAGAGTGGACTCTGCTGGTTCTGAAGGACGAAGCCGTCATGGCGCAGCTGCTGCCGGAGAAAAGCGAAGCGTACCGCGGACTGGACGTTTCCGTGCTTCATTCGCTGATTTTGGAGCGCCTGCTCGGCATCGACCGGGAAAACATGGCAAACCAGAAGAATCTGGTCTACACCCGCTCGATGGAGGAAGCGATCGCTTCCGTGCAAACCGGGGAAAGCCAGTGCGCGTTCCTTTTAAACCCGACCCGCGTGCAGGAAATCCGCGACGTTGCCGCGGCGGGGGAAAAGATGCCGCAGAAATCCACCTATTTTTACCCGAAGCTGATCACCGGCCTGGTCATGAATCAAATCGACTGAAAAAAGCGGCGGGTTCCCGTCCGTGCTTTCAAATCACACTGTTTACTATTTGAAAGCATACCAATACAATCAGGATCACGATCGTCGGAATTCTGACTTTTCGATTGACAAACGGAACCATTCTGTCGTGTTTTGTTTTCATATAAACCGCTATCACGGCATAAATGGCCGTAAATCCTAAAAAAGGAATCGCGACGTACAGCAGCATGGCCAGGGACCACGGCTCGCCTTTGAAAAACAGAAAGAGCCCGCTGATCACAGACGAACACAAACCGACAAACGGCTGAAAAGACGCATAGTACGTGATCGACCGAATCAGGTCATTGTCCTGCGTCTTTTTTTCTTTCAAAGGATCCATCTGTTTTCCTCCTTAAAAAGCGAACCCGACCGGCTGGCCCGTCAAAGCGTACGGCGGGAAATTTTCAACCGTTGCGGAAAAAAATGTTGAAAACTTTTTCAAACCGCATGAAAAGACGAGGAGAAACTATCCCCGTCTTTTTTTCTTATCGCCTATCCTAAAACTATTTGTAATAAATAGACTAATAGTAACAAATAGTATTACAATTTTTTTTCCCTGACGAGCCGGGCCGCTTTTAAAATAAGGACCTGTGTTTTCGCGTCCACGATTTCGCCGGTCATGACCATTTGTTCCGCCTGCTCCAGCGAAATCTTCTCGACCTCCAGAAACTCGCCCTCGTCCAGGTCAAGCTCCCCGCAGGATTCCACGCGGCAGGCGTAAAGAAAGATGATTTCGTTCGTATAACCGGGGGACGGGTAGAGCCTGCCCAGGTCGAGGTAATTCTTTCCGGTTGTTCCGGTCTCCTCGCGCTGTTCGCGCTTCGCGGCTTCAAACGGATCTTCTCCCTCTTCCAATTTGCCGGCCGGGGCCTCCAGCACAACTTCATGGTACGGGTACCGGTACTGGCGGACGAACAGCATTTCGTTCCGCTCCGTCAGGACCGCGACGCTGACGCCGCCCCGGTGGTCGACGCATTCCCGCTTGACGATCCGCCCGTCGATCAGCTCCGCCTGATCAACGTGTAAATCCAGAATTTTACCGCGGTAAAGATAGTTTTGTTCCAGTGTTTTTTCCGTCAGTTTCATGTTGTACCAGCTTTACAAATAGTATTTTTTTATAGTAATATAACTGAATATGACCAAAGGAATCGAATTTTCGCGCTGAGCCCATTTTTCTTTGGGGCGAATTTCCAGTCAATTCCAAAATAATGTTGATATTTTTAAAGAACATCACACAATACAATTTGTAATATTAAGAGTTATTTTGCCGAATAGGCATAGGAGTAATTTTTCTCGTAATCATACAGCTCGCGGTAAAGCTGCGCCGCGCGGCTGCGGTAAAAGTCCATTTCCTGAGAAGCCGCGTTGACCTCCGCCATGCTGCCGCCGCCGGAAAGAGCGTCGCTTACAATCTTTTTCAGCTTGGTGTCCTTCTCGTTTTGCCATTTTTCCTGCTCCGCCTTCAGCTCGGCGGGCTTTCCGCTTGAATCCGAGCTCATTTTCTGTGACAGCTCACTCCACGCGTGATCGATCTCTTTCTGCCACAGCCCGGCGTATTTTTGAGAAACGCTGACCATATCGACGGTGGACACGGCCTGATCGGACTCTTTGATATAGGCCTTGTCAACCGGATTTTCAGAGAACTTCTGATTAAATTTCTCGTTATCCGTCGTAATCGTCAGCACGCGGCCCGGTTCGGAGTCCGCGGGCGGTTCCCCCGGATCGGACGAGCCGCCGTCGGAGGACGGATCATCCTGAGAGGACGCCGGCTGCGACGACAGCGATTGGGAAGACGAGGATTCCGACGACGCGGCGGGCGATTGGTGTATCAGCGAACACCCCGGCAACAAAAGGGTCAGGGCCAACGCCGCCGCGAAAATGGTTGCGGGAAAGTTCTTTTTCATCTGGCGGTTCCTCCTTTTACACTTCCTGTTCCGGTTCGCCTTCCGTCCCGGCGTCCGCGCCGTCCGCCCCTTCGTCCGCGCTTCCGTCGTCGACGGCTTCTTCCGCTTCCTCCTCATCGTCGTGAGCGGTGCAGGCCACCGTGACAACGCGGCTGTCTTCGGTCAGGCGCATCAGCAGCACGCCCTTGCTCGGGCGGCGGCATTGACGGATGGAACTCGCCAGAATCCGGATGATGATTCCGCCGGAGGAAATCAAAATTACATCGTCGTCCAGCCCGACCGCCTGAATGGCGGCAACGCTGCCGTAGCGCTCCGTGTGGTAATTCATCAGCCCCTTGCCGCCGCGGAACTGCGAGCGGTAGTCGCTTTCCGGCGACAGACGGCCGAATCCGGTTTCGGAAACGGTCAGCACCAGCGTGCCCGGAACCAGAACCACCATACCGACAACACAGTCGCCCTCGGCAAGCGAAATCGCCTTCACGCCGCGGGTCGCGCGGCCCATGGCGCGGGCGTCCTGTTCGTTGAACCGGATCGCCATGCCCTGTCTGGTCGCGACCAGAAGGTCGTCCTTTCCGCTTGTCATGCGCACCCACGAAAGCTCGTCGCCCTCGTCCAGATCGATCGCGATGACACCGCCCTTGCGCGCGGTGTCGTAGGCGGAGAGTGCCGTGCGCTTGACGATACCGTTTTTCGTCACCATGACAAGATAGCTTTCCTCGTCGAATTCCGGCACGCGGATCATGGAGGTGACCTTTTCCTCCTGCGCGATCGGCAGCAGGTTCGCGATATTGATTCCCTTGGACGTGCGCGCCCCTTCCGGAATCTCGTAGCATTTCAGTCGGTAGACGCGGCCCAGGTTTGTAAAGAACATGACATAATCGTGCGAGCCAATGACAAACATGTCGGTCGCGACATCCTCCTCGCGCCGGGTCATGCCGCTTACGCCGCGGCCGCCGCGCCGCTGCGTGCGGTACGTATCCGTTTTCTGGCGTTTGACGTAACCGAAACTGGTCATGGTCAGCATGCATTCTTCCACCGGAATCAGGTCTTCAATATCGACCTCTCCGGTAACGGCGGCGATTTCCGTGCGGCGTTCGTCGCCGAATTTGTCGCGCACGGCGACGGCCTCCGCCCTGATGATGGCGAGCACGCGCTCCTCATGCGCCAAAATATCCTCGTAATCCGCGATTTTGACCATCAGCGCGGCAAGCTCGTCCTCCAGCTTCTGGCGTTCCAGACCGGTCAGGCGGCCGAGCGGCATCTGCACAATGGCCTGCGTCTGCACTTCGTCCAGACCAAAGCGTTCGCTCAGGCGGGAACGGGCCTCCGGAATGGATTTTGAGGAACGGATGATGCGGACCACCTCGTCGATATTGTCGACCGCGATTTTCAGCCCTTCCAGAATATGGGCGCGCTCCCGCGCCTTTTTCAGGTCGTACTCCGTGCGGCGGCGGACAACGTCCTCCTGAAATTTCAGGTATTCCAGCAGAATTTCGCGCAGCGTCAGTGTTTTCGGTTCGCCGTTGACGATGGCGAGCATGTTCACGCCGAACGTCGTCTGCATCTGCGTGTAGGTGTACAGCTGGTTTAATACGATCTGCGGGGAAGCGTCGCGCTTGACGTTGATGACGATGTGCATCCCCTCGCGGTCGGAGTGGTCCTCGATATTGGAAATGCCCTCGATCCGCTTTTCCTTGACCAGATCCGCGATCGATTCGATCAGCCGCGCCTTATTGACCTGATAGGGGAGTTCCGTCACGATGATGTTGAACCGCCCGTTCTTTTCTTCTTCAATTTCCGCGCGGGCGCGGACGATGACCCTGCCGCGCCCCGTGCCGTAGGCCGCGCGGATTCCGCTGCGGCCCATGATGATGCCGCCGGTCGGGAAATCCGGGCCCTGAATGCTCTGCATCAGGTCCTCCAGAGTGGCGTCGCGGTTGTCGATCAGGGTGCAGACGCCGTCGATGACCTCACGCATATTATGCGGCGGAATATTGGTCGCCATGCCGACGGCGATGCCCGTCGAGCCGTTGACCAGAAGGTTCGGAAAATGGCTTGGCAGAACGACCGGCTCTTTCAGACGGTCGTCGTAGTTCGGCTGGAAATCGACGGTTTCCTTGTCGATATCCTGCAGCATTTCAAGCGCGATCTTGCTCATGCGCGCTTCCGTGTAACGGTAGGCGGCCGGCGGGTCCCCGTCCACGGAACCGAAGTTTCCGTGACCGTCGACCAGCATGTACCGCATGGAAAAATTCTGAGCCAGACGCACCAGCGCGTCATAGACCGAAGCGTCGCCGTGCGGATGGTAGCTGCCCAGAACGGAGCCGACGGTGTCGGCGCATTTGCGGTAGGCCTTGTCCGGCATCAGGCCGTTTTGAAACATGGTGTAAAGAATTCTTCTGTGGACCGGCTTGAGTCCGTCGCGCACATCCGGCAGCGCGCGCGAAACAATGACGGACATGGAGTAATCGAGGAATGATTTTTTCATTTCCTTTTCAAGGTCCACGCTGATAATTCTGCTGTTTTCTTCTATTTCATCCATTTCAGGGGCACCCTCCTGCAGTTTTGTTGCGTCCGGCACGCGCGCGTTGCGGCGCGTTCACCGCCTGTTATGATTTCGGCATCTTTTTGGGTTTGGTTCCCGCGACGATCATCGCCTGAACGTCCGGCAGATTCCGGGGTTTGATGCAGCGCGTGGGGATAATCACCATCTTCTGGGCGATCTTGCGTTTCGGATCATCCTTTTCCGCCACATAAAGCACAAGCATGTTTTCAATCTGAGCAAATTCCGCAGTCCCGTCCATCGGGATCTCCCACCGTTTGATTCCGCGGCCAACCTGGATATGATCCGGATAAACCGCCATCCGGACGGTATGCCCGTCCGCGCTGCTGCGGGCCCTCGCCTTATTGTTCTGGTACGGAAACACGCCCAGAACAATGATCAAAGTCGCGCAGGACGCCGCGTAAAAATAGAACAGACTGCGGTATGTAGCGATGCCCACTGCCAGAAAGGCAACCGCCAGCACCGCGAGAGCGGCCAGCACGAGAACAGACGTTTTTCTGTTCATATGCAGATAGCTCGACCGCTTCAGGCATTCATAAATTTCCTCTTCCCTCAGGGAATAGGAAAGCTCAATGCCGGTCTGCTGCTCCTCGTATTCTTCGCCGTCGGGCGGGACCAGCTTCGATTCCTCGGGCCCCGTACCCGGACAGTCCGCCTCGTCCTGCTCCGGAGGTTTGGAATTCGCAGTTTTTGAATTGCTCATCTCGTTTTAACTCCTTTGATCGTTTCGTTTCGGCGTTTTCGCCTCTATCATACAGGATTTCCGTGAAATAACCAATCGAATTTTGCGGCATCCGCCGTTTTCGCGCTCCGCTTTTTTCTTTTTCACTGCGAACTTAAACGTCCAGATTCTGAACGTATTTCGCGTTCTGCTCAATAAATTCCCGGCGCGGCTCCACCTTGTCGCCCATCAGAACGGTGAACGCCTCGTCGGCCGCCGCCGCGTCCTCGACTTCCACGCGCAGCATCATCCGGGTTTCCGGATTCATGGTGGTTTCCCATAGCTGCTCGGGGTCCATCTCGCCAAGGCCCTTGTACCGCTGAATTTCATAACCGGAAACAAAGTCCTGCATCAGCCTGTCGCGTTCCTTGTCGGTGTAGGCGTAATAGTGTTTTTTGGACTTGGTCAGCCGGTAAAGGGGAGGCTGCGCGAGGTAAACATGCCCCTCTTCCACAAGCGGCTTCATAAAGCGGAAGAAAAAGGTCAAAAGCAGCGTGCGGATATGCGAGCCGTCGACGTCGGCATCCGCCATGATGATGATTTTGCCGTAGCGCAGCTTATTCAAATCGAATTCTTCGCCGATTCCGCAGCCGAGCGCGGTGACGACCGGCATCAGCTTTTCGTTGCCGTAAACCTTGTCGAGCCTTGCCTTTTCCACGTTCAGCATCTTGCCCCAGAGCGGCAGAATCGCCTGGTAGCGGCGGTCGCGCCCGCCTTTTGCGGAGCCGCCGGCCGAATCGCCCTCGACGATATAGATCTCGGTTTCCTCGGAGTTCCGGCTCTGGCAGTCCGCCAGCTTTCCGGGTAACGAGGCGTTTTCCAGCGCCGATTTTCTGCGGACCATGTCGCGCGCTTTCCGCGCCGCCTCCCTTGCGTGGGAAGCCGCCATCGCCTTGTCGAAAATTGCGCGGGAGACCGCCGGGTTTTCTTCCAGATAAACCGAAAGCTTTTCGGAAATCATGGAATTGACCAGGGTGCCGATTTCGGTATTGCCGAGCCTCGCCTTGGTCTGGCCCTCAAACTGGGCCTCCCGCAGCTTGACGCTGATGATGACGGTCAGGCCCTCGCGGAAATCGTCGCCGGAAAGGTTTTTGTCGCTTTCCTTCAGAATGTTGAATTTCCGCCCGTAATCGTTCATCACGCGGGTCAGCGCGCGGCGGAACCCGTCCTCATGCGTGCCGCCGTCGGTCGTGTGGATGTCGTTCGCGAACGACAGCATCAGCTCGTTGTAAGAGTCGTTGTACTGCATGGCGACCTCCGCCGTGGCGGAATCGTCCGGCGCGACCCCCGAAAAATAGATGACGTCCGGATGAATGACCTCAACGGCTTTCTTTTTGTTGATGTACTCAACAAAGCTTTTAATGCCGCCCTCAAAGCGGAAATCGTCCAGCCGGTGTGTTTCCGGGTCCCTTCCGTCCTCCAGAAGAATCCGGACGCCCGCGTTCAGAAACGCCTGCTCGCGCAGCCGCGTCTGCAGCGTTTCGTAATCGTAAGATGTGGTCTCCTTAAAAATTTCAGGGTCCGCCTGAAAGCGCACGCGCGTACCGGTGCGTTCGGTCTCTCCGCGCTGTTCCAGCCCGGTTACCGGCTTGCCGCGCTCAAAACGCTGAAAATAGACGACGCCGTCTTTGAAAACCTCGACCTCCAGCCACTGGGAAAGCGCGTTGACCACGCTTGCGCCCACGCCGTGCAGGCCGCCGGAAACCTTGTATCCGCCGCCGCCGAATTTTCCGCCCGCGTGCAGCATGGTGTAAACGACCGTGACTGTCGGGATTCCCACCTGGTGGTGGATTCCGACCGGAATTCCTCGCCCGTTGTCGGTGACGCGGATAATATCGCCCGGTTCGAGCGCGACCTCGATTTTATCGCAGCAGCCGGCAAGGGCCTCGTCGATCGCGTTGTCCACAATCTCATACACCAGGTGGTGCAGCCCGCGCGGACCGGTGGAACCGATGTACATGCCGGGGCGCTTCCGAACGGCTTCAAGTCCTTCCAGAACCTGTATTTCACTTTCGTCGTATTCGCTGTTCGTCTGTGTGACATTGCCAAACTCCAAGTTGAACCCTCCAGTATCGATACAAATCGTATCATCTTTGTTAAAGACCGCTTTGAGCGTATCATCTTTTGCCAATCAAAACCCGTGTAGGGGAACGGGGCGGGAAGCCCCGGAGCAGGAATAAATTTATGAATTTTTCCCGTTCCCGGCGGAATCGGAGCGCGCCGGTCTTTCCGGAAAAAAACGAACGGTGTAGGGAACCAGCAGCCTGACCGCCGCGACCCCGAGAACGGTCGCCGCCAGAAGATAGGTCAGGTTCATGGACGGAATTTTCAGAAGAGACAAATTCAACCCGACCAGCAGCAGGGTGGAAACGGCGTATAAAATCATCCGGCGGGCGCCGCCCCCGACGCAGAACGGCTTTTCGCAGTGCGGGCAGGTTCCCGTTTTTTTGTTCTGTGACCTTCTGACCTCGGAATAGAGAAATCTAGCCCCGCAGTAGGGGCAAAGGGGAAGCTTCGGCATTCCGTTTTCCTCTTTCTCAACGCCTGCGGGCCGCGGGACCCGTTCCCGGTCCGGGGCCGCGCCTGGTTCCGTTCTGCGGGCGGCCGCCGGGCGGCGCTCTTCTTTTCCTGACGGCGGGTTTTTTCAGCCTGACCAGAAAAACGGAAATCAGGTAGAAAAGCAGAAACGGCAGCAGAACGAGAAGAAGAAGCCAAATGTCAAGAGAAAGAAAACCAAGAAATCCCACTGCAAAAAATACGGCGCTGACCAGAATGGCTAAAAACGCGAACAGGTAAATCAGGCGGTCCATCACGATGTTGGAAATCCCGCCGCATTTGGGGCAGAGGTACTCCCCCTGAGTTTTCAGCGCCCAGGTATTCGCAAGGCCGATTTTATTCCCGCAGAAAGGGCAGCGCGGTTTTCTGAATTTTTTCATAAGCACTCCCCTGTCACAGTCTGTTGGTTTCATTCTTCAGGCCCGCGCGCTTAAGCAGGGTCGAGGATGAAATCTGCGTGATGTAAACCGTCGTTTTTTCTCCGCTTTTGCATAGGACGAAGGATTTCGGCATCTCCATCGAAACGTTCACGATGCAGCCGGATTTCTGCGCCGCGGCGAGGGTGTCGCGAGTCGTCTGGGAAATCGTCGACGTTTCCATGTCGAATATTCCGATAATGTCCTTCATGAGAACCACGGTGTCCTGGCCTAGGTGAAGATACATGGTTTCTTCCTTTTCTCCGCGCGCTTTTGAAGAAAAATCCGCCGTTTCCGCGCGGGGAAACGGCCGGTTACGCCGGCGGCACAGCGGAGAGCGCTCCGTCTTCCATCCGGAACAGGGCGCCGCTTTTCATCTGCCGGGCCGCGCCCGGTTCGCAGCAGGAGAGAAAAACCTGAAACTCCGTCAGATGGTTCAAAAGGTAATCCTGTCTTCGGGCGTCAAGCTCGCTCATCACGTCGTCGAGAAAAACAACGGGCTTTTCGCCGGTCATCCGGCTGAGCAGCTCCGCTTCCGCCAGTTTCAGGGCGAGTACGACGCTGCGCTTCTGTCCCTGGGAGGCGTAAGCCCGCGCGTTCAGTCCGCTGACGAAGATATCAACGTCGTCCCGGTGAGGTCCCGCGCCGGTATGCCCGCTTAAAACGTCTTCCCGCCTTTCCTCGGCGAGCGCGCGGCGAAGGTCTTCCGCGCTTTTTCGGTAAACGAAGGAAAGAGTTTCCCGGTTGGAGCTGATTCCGGCGTAGAAACCGGCCGCAGGCTCGCTGAGCGCTTTCAGGTACGCCGTCCTCTGACGGATCACCCGTTCGCCGAACTGGCTGAGCCGTTCATCCCAGATTTCAAGCGTATCCATCAGCTCCGCGTGGCGCGGAATATCCTTTAACAGCGCGTTGCGCTGGAAAAGCGTGCGGTTGTAGCCGGACAGGAGCGACGCGTAGCCGGGCTTCATCTGGCATAGGGCAGAGTCGACAAATTCTCTGCGCAGGGAAGGCCCCCCCCGGACCAGGGACAGATGCTCCGGCGAAAAAACCACCGCGCAGAATTTTCCGGTCAGGGCGGAACAGGCGCCTTTCGGAATCCCGTTGAGCTCCGCCGTCCGCCTTCCCTCCGCAACCGTGATTTTCGCGGTCTGGCCGCGGCCTTCGCTCCAGAAATCCATGCGGAGAGCGGCCGCCGTTTCCCCCTGAAGAACCAGCTCCGCGTCTTTTGCACCGCGGAACGACCGTTCCCCCGTGAAAAGCCACATCGCCTCCAGAAGATTGGTTTTTCCCTGGGCGTTCTGTCCGTAAATGACATTGACTCCGGCGCACGGTTCAAATTCACCGGCGCGCAGATTGCGGAAGTGATTCCAGGAAAGGCGCCGCACGTTCAACTGGAGCACACCTCGTAAACGGACCCGCCGGTCTGGGCGCGGTCGCCCGGTCTCATTTTTTTCCCGCGCATGGTGCAGATTTCGCCGTTGACCCGTACGTTGCCGTCCTGAATGGCGATTTTTGCCTGACCGCCGGTTTCAAACGCTCCGGCCAGCTTTAAAAGAGAGTCCAAGCGGATAAATTCCGTGTCGATCGATATCTTTTCTTCTTTCATCGGTTCATCCCTCATTCGCCGGAGCTTTTCAGCCGGACCGGCAGCACCAGAAACAAAAAGGCTTTTCCTTCGCACGGAAGCACGCGCATGGGACTGAGCGGCCCGTTCAGCTGAACGCGGACCTCGTCGCATTCCGTGTTGCGCAGCGCGTCGAGCAGAAAACGGTTGTTAAAGCCCATTTCCAGCGCGTTGCCGGTGATGCGGGCCTCCAGCTTATCGCTCGCGCGGCCGATTGCCGTCGAGCAGGAAACTTTGATTTCGCCGTCTCCGAAAACGCAGCGCACCGGGCTTTTTAACCGGTCGGTGATCAGAAGGGAAACGCGCTCGACGCTGCCGATAAAGCTTTGGGTCGAAACTTTGAGTTCGGTGGTGCAGTCGTTCGGAACCGCGGCGCGGTAGTCGAGAAATTCGCCCTCGAGCAGCCGGGAAATCACGGTGTAATTGTCGATGCTGAATAAAATGTGGCGCCTGCCGATCTGCAGTTCCACTTCGGTGTCGTCGTCGCCCAGCAGCTTTAAAACTTCGGCGAGGGTTTTTCCGGGTACGACGAAGCTGGTTTCCAGCTCGCAGCCGATCGGTTCTTCGCGGATGGCGAGGCGGTAGCCGTCGACGGAAACAAGGCGCAGGCAGTCCGGTTCCAGTTCGAATAAAGTTCCGGTGTGAATCGGCTTTGCGTCGGTGTCCGCGACGGCGAACAGCGTTTGCCGGATCATGCTGCGCAGGATTCCGCTCGGAATCTTCAGGGAGGATTCGCCGCCGACGGCGGGCAGCTCCGGGTATTCCTGCGCGGGGATTCCAACAATGGAATATTCGGCTTCGCCGCTCTGGATGGTTGTCATCTGTTTTTCGTCCGAGCTGACGGTGACGGTTGCCGCCGGCAGGCGGCGAACGATCTCTCCGAACAATTTTGCGCTGAGAACCACGCTTCCCTTTTCCTCGACTCTGCAGTCCAGGATGGTGGTGATGCCGAGTTCCAGGTCGTAACCGCAGAGCAGAACGGTTCCTTCGTCGGCGCGGATCAGAATTCCTTCGAGCGCTGGAACCGAGGATTTGGTGGAGACTGCGCGCTGGATATTCAACACGGCTTCGTTCAGCTTTTGCTTATCACAGGTTATTTTCATGACCTCACCGCTCATTTCCTAAATATGAATGGATAGAAATGGATTTTTTCAGTAACAGGAGTAGTATGTGCCGAAAAGTTGAAACTATAGAAAAATCTGCTTGTCCGCTGGGTTTTCGGTGTGTTTTTTTTCCGGATCGCGCTGTTGGAAAAATGTTAACATCCTGTATTTTTTTTTAGTATTTAACATGTTGTTGAAAACTCTGTGGGAAATGTTGAAAAGAAGTTTAAAATTTCGGGGAAAATCAAAACCGGGATTTAAAAAGATTCAACAGGGTTTGTGGAATGTTGAATCGGTTTTGCACCGTCAGCGGTCCCGGATGTTTTTGATGATGTCTTCCACGGTCGCTTTTGTTTTGGAATCCCGCGCGATGTTTTTTTCGACCTGCTGAATCGCGTAGACGACGGTCGAGTGGTCGCGGCCCCCGAATTCTTTTCCGATGGAGGTCATCGGCATCTGCGTGATTTCCCTGACGACGTACATCGCCATCTGCCTTGCGCCGGAAATATTCGCGCTGCGTTTGGCGGACCGGATATCGTCGACGGTTGTCCCAAAGGTGCGGGCGACTTCGTCGATAATCTTTTCTACGGTAAACGGAGTGGGCTGGTCGTTGTTGATGATGTCGCTGATCGCCGCCTGCGCGGTCTGGATGTTCATGGTTTCTCCGCTCAGCAGCGAGTAGGCCTTCATTTTCTTGACGGCGCCCTCCAGCTGGCGGATATTGTTTTTCAGACGGTTTGCGATGTATTCGACCACGTTGTCCGGCAGGTTGATTTTGAGCAGCTCCGCTTTCCTTTTTATAATAGCGATCCGCGTTTCAAAATCAGGCGGCTGAATGTCCGCGGTCAGGCCCCATTCGAACCGCGTCAGAAGACGTTCCTCCAGCGTCGCGATATCTTTCGGCGGCCGGTCGGAAGTCAGGACGATCTGTTTTTTCGCTTCGTAAAGCGTATTAAAGGTATGGAAAAATTCCTCCTGTGTGGAATCCTTGCCGGCGATGAACTGGATATCGTCGACCAGGAGCACGTCCGCTTTTCGGTACCTCTGGTGGAATTCTCCCGTGGTTCCCCGGCGGATCGCCTCGATCAGCTCGTTGGTGAATTCGTCGCCCTTGATGTACACGATTTTCATCGAAGGATCTGTGTTCCCGATCTCGTTGCGGATGGCGTAAAGCAGATGTGTTTTTCCAAGGCCGGAATTTCCGTAAATGAACAGGGGATTGTAAAGGCTGGCCGGCTTGCTTGCAACCGCCATGGAGGCCGCGTGCGCGAATTTATTTGACGACCCGACGATGTAGGTGTCGAAGGTGAATTCATAGTTGTCGCTGTTTTCCGCCGGTTCCTCTTTTTTCGCGTCTGTTTCCAGTTCTCCGGGGACGCAGACGCGGATCTGGATTTCCCGGCTGAAAATCTGCCGGAATGCCTCTTCCAGAATTGCGTTATAATAATGAAGGATCGTTTGGCGGTGCAGCTCGTTCGGCACCCGCAGAACCGCGACTCCGTCGGTGAAATCGAGTGTGACGGGTTCAATTCTGCTGATCCAGGTGGAAAATGCGATTTCCGTGATTTTACTTTTACAGTACTCGCAGACGAGGTTCCAGACCTCGGTGAACGGTTCCATCTTATTGCAGTACCCCATTTTCATTCTTTTCCCGTTGCGGCCGCAGGACTGTTGCCAACGGGTATCATTACCTATAGTAGCACAAATTTTTACTTTTTTCAAACTTTCCTTTCGTCGGTCTGAAGGCATTTTCGGTTAACGCGGAATAAATTTTTAATTTTCAGGATTTTTTTCTTTCCAACTCGAAGATATTGTGGTATATTTAACCCTATGGGACCATCTGTTTCCGGTTTCGGCGGGGATTCCGGCGCTTTTTTGCGCGTCAGCGCGGGGCGCATGGTTGACAGGCCGCCGGCAGATAAGATATAATGTTTCGCAAAGGTTCTTTTAAGAATCGAAGGGGGGTTTTCTCATGCTTAGAACGTATCAGCCGAAAAAAGCTGCACAGGCAAAAGGTGCACGGCTTCCGCAAGCGCATGTCCACATCGAACGGGCGCAAGGTTCTTTCCCGCCGCAGGGCAAAGGGAAGGACAAAGCTGAGCTACTGAAAGCTGTTAAGAATTGGACGGACAGGCCCGAAACACGGCATGAGCCGCGGTTTGCTTCCCGTCGGGACAGGGCCACTCCTCGTGGCCTTTCTTTATTAGCTGAAAAGGAATGGAATGTCTCGGGATATTATATGGAAGAATATGTGTCGATCAAACAGAACAGGGAGTTTCAAAGGATTTATTCCAAAGGGAAGTCCTTTGTCAGCCCGGCGCTTGTCACCTATGTGCTGAAAAACCGGAAAGACACGCTGCGCATGGGGATTACGACAAGTAAAAAAACCGGAAACGCGGTGCGCAGAAACCGCTCCCGCAGGGTGATCCGCGAAGCGTTCCGTTCCATGCCCCGGGAAATTTGCCCCGGGTTCGACCTGATCTTCGTCGCGAGGGCGAAGACGCCGATGATGAAAAGCACGGAGCTGAGCCGCGTGATGGCGCAGCATCTGAAAAGCGCGGGAGTCATCAAATGAAACGCATCCTGCTTTTTCTAATTCATTTTTACCAGAAAGCGATATCCCCCTACAAAAAACCATGCTGCAAATATTACCCGACCTGCTCCAATTACGCGGTAGAGGCGATCGAGCGGTTTGGCGCTTTCAAAGGTTTTTTTCTGGCGCTTTACCGGGTTCTTCGCTGCAATCCCTTTTCCCGCGGCGGGTACGACCCTGTGCCGGAACGCATGGCGTTTCGCGGCTTTACAGGAGAACTGAAAGAGAAAAAACGGTAACTTTCCCCGGAAAATCCGGGAGGGTTTCCTTCGGTAAAAGGCTTTCTCATCAGACAGCCCAGGCCCATTTTGTACGCCGGCGGTTTGGCTTCGGCGACACTTCGGCGGTTTTCTGCCGGGCAGAGGAGAATTTTCTGTATGAACGATTTCTTTAATATTTTTGGCAGCGCACTTGGCTACCTGCTCTGGTATTTTTACGAGCTGGTCAGAAACTACGGAGTGGCTATTATCCTGTTTACCGTTGTAACGAAGATTTTGCTGTTCCCTTTTTCGGTCAAACAGCAGATTTCCATGGCGGCGAACAGCAAAATCGCAAGCAAGCAGAAGGAACTGCAGAAAAAATACGCAAAAGACAGGGAACGGCTTCAGATTGAAACGCAGAAGCTGTATGAAAAGGAAGGCATCAATCCCGCGAGCGGCTGCCTGACGATGATTGTTCCGCTCGTCATCATGATGGGCCTGTACTACACGGTGCTTTACCCCCTGATCAACGCGCTTCATGTTTCCGGCACCGCCGCGACCGCCGCGACGGATATGCTCAAAGTGATCCCCGGCATCGGGCAGACCCTGGGAACGAGGTACGGTCAGATTGAAATCGTCAAGCATTTCGCGGAGTTGAAACCGTACCTGACCATGTTCAGCGCGGACGAGCTCGCGAGAATTCAGGATTTCAGCCACGGCTTCAGCTTTTTGGGGCTCAATCTGCTGGATACGCCGAGCGACCCGGCCAACATCTTCGGCACGCTGTTCCGGTCGAATCTTTGGGTCATCCCGATTTTTTGCTTTGTGTCTTCTCTTGTCACGCAGTATTTCACCATGAAGCTCCAGCCCGGCATGCAGCAGCAGCAAGGCTGCATGAAGGGTATGTTCTATATCATGCCGCTCTTTACGGCATGGATCGCCTGCACAATGCCGGCCGCAGTCGGTTTTTACTGGATTATCTCCACCATAACCGGTTTTCTGCAGACGGTCATTCTGAATATCTGGTACAGCCCGGCCGATCTTGGCGCGCGGGCGGAGGCTAGGCGCGTTGCGCTGCGCGAGCTGGAAGAAGCAAACATGAAGCCCGTCGCCATTGCGGCGGGGAGCCGGCAGAACGACGACGACCGGCAGAAAAAGACAGGAAAACCGCGGAAGTAAACGCTGAAACAGGGGTCTGATTTCTGGGAGGGATTACCGAATGAAAGAAGCGATTGGAACCGGCGAAACCGTGGAACTCGCAAGAGAAGCCGCCTGCAGGCAGCTGGGTGTGGAATCCTATGAGGCGGAGTTTGAGATCCTTGAAATGCCCATGAAAAAAACCTTCGGTCTGTTTGGCGGAAACCCGGCGAAGGTGCGGGTTTTTGTGGAGGACAACCCTGCGCAGATTGCGGCAGATTACTTGAAAAACGTACTGAAGAACATGGGATTGGAAGACGTCCGGATTGAAATCAAAAAAGAGGAAAGCGGAGCGATGCTCTGTCTGACCGGCGACGACATCGGGTATGTGATCGGCCACCGGGGCGAAACGTTAGACGCGCTTCAGTATCTGGCCGGGCTTGTCGCAAACCACGCGGGCGACAGCTATTACCGGATTAATCTTGATATTGGCAATTACCGGGACAAGCGGAAGCAGACGCTGGAAAACCTGGGCCGCAAAATGGCAGAAAAATCGCTGCGGACGGGGCGGAATAACTCGCTGGAACCGATGAATCCCTATGAGCGCAGAATCATCCACACGGCGGTGCAGACGGTGGAGGGAGCAAAATCCTGGTCGGAGGGCGAAGACGCCGCGCGCCATGTGGTGATCGGCCCGGTTGCCGGGGAGCGGCCGGTTTCGAGAAGAAACGGCTACAACAGCCGCCGGGGACCGCAGCAGCGGGGCAGGCAGCCGTATCCTCCCCGCGGAGCGTCGCCGGGAGGACATCCGCCGTACGAAAACCGTACTCCGTCGGCGCCGGCGCAGCATGGGACGGCTCCTCTGTACGGGAAGTACGAGACAAAAAAGTAAACAGCAGACACGGAGGGCGGTTCTTTGGAATTGTCCTCTTTTTTTGAGGGATTTTTATGAATCGGACAAATTACAGTGAAACAGGCACAACCATTGCCGCAATCTCCACGCCCCAGGCGCCGGGCGGCATCGGCGTCATTCGGATTTCCGGACCGGACGCGCGCAAAATCGCGGGGCGTGTTTTCTCCCCCTCCGGAAAGAAAAGCCTGGAGGAGCTTCCGGGGTACACGGCCCTGTACGGAAGAGTTTTTGACGAGTCGGGCGCGATCGACGAAGCGATTGCGCTGAATTTCCGCGCACCGAAGAGCTTTACCGGGGAGAATGTGGTGGAACTCTCCTGCCATGGGGGGCTAGTTATCCTGCGCCGCCTGCTCCGCGCGGTAATCCGGGCGGGCGCCGAGCCGGCCGGGCCGGGGGAATTCACGCGGCGTGCGTTTCTTAACGGGAAAATCGGCCTGACGGAAGCGGAGTCCGTGATGCAGCTTGTTTCCGCGCAGGGGGAGCAGGCCGCGAAGGCGGCGCTCGCCGGGCATGAAGGCGCGCTGGAACGCAGGATCGCAAGCATCCGCGGAAAGCTGCTCGGCGCGGCCGCCCACCTCTCCGCGTGGGCGGATTATCCGGAGGACGATATTCCGCAGGTGACGGGGGAAGAGCTGAAAACTTCTCTCGGCGAAGTGAAAGCGGAGCTGGACGCGCTGCTGCGGGGATTCGACGCGGGGCGCGTGCTCCGCGAGGGAGTAGACACAGTGATCGCCGGGCGGCCGAACACGGGAAAGTCGACGCTGATGAACCTGCTCGCGGGCTGCGAACGGTCGATCGTGACGAGTTATGCCGGGACGACGCGCGATATTGTGGAGGACACCGTGCTGCTCGGCGGAATCCCGCTTCGGCTGGCGGATACCGCCGGGCTGCGCGACACCGCCGACCCGGTGGAGAGCATCGGCGTCGGCCGCGCGAGGGAGCGAGTCCGCTCCGCGCGTTTGGTCCTTGCCGTGTTCGACTCGTCACAGGAACTGGACGAGTCGGACCGGGCGCTGATCCGTGAGGTTGGCGATACGCCCTGCGTTGCGGTCGTCAATAAAAGCGACTTGCCGATAAAAATTAACAAAGAGTATATTGAAAATAATATAAAACAAACTGTATATTTATCTGCCCTGACGGGTGCAGGTTTGTCAAGGCTGGAGGATGCCGTGGCGTCGGTGCTCGGAACCAAAGAGCTGGATCCGTCGGACGGAATGCTGTATACGGAGCGGCAGCGGGACGCGGCGGCGCGGTCTTTGCAAAGCGTCACGGAAGCGCTGGATGCGCTGGAAAGCGGAATGACGTTCGACGCGGTGACGGTTTCTGTGGAGGACGCGGTTTCCGCGCTGCTGGAGCTGACCGGAGAGCGAGCGACTGTCGCGGTCGTCGATTCCGTTTTTTCCCGGTTCTGCGTCGGCAAATGATGGCGGAATAGACGTGGGTCCGAACCTGTGCAACGGAAAAAGAAATCAGGCGGGGACAGAAGGGCAAATGAAAAGTTTTCAACGATTTTGAGGGAAATCGTTGAAAACTTTCTTCTCTTCAAATCTTATTTTTGTTCCCCGGATTGTACGCTGCCGCGTGGCAGCGCTGTGCTGATTTATCGCTGGGCAGAATGCCCCTTTTGGCAAGGTGCCCCTTAACCATTATTTTTTCTATTAATTTACTTTGTCCTCAGGGTCCTCAGGCCGGACGGGGACGCAAAGCGGCTATCGCTCTGCCAAAAAATGCAGTTGACGGAATACGGAAAACGTGCTATTCTCTGAATTTGAAATATCAACAAAAGGTTATAGATAAATGGGATTAATGCTGGAGGGAATACTTTGACATACGATGCGGGAACATATGACGTAGCGGTCATAGGCGCGGGGCACGCGGGAATCGAAGCGGGCCTTGCTTCGGCGCGCCTGGGGTGCAGCACGCTCGTCTTTACGATTAATCTGGACGCGGTTGGAAACTGTCCGTGCAACCCGTCGATCGGCGGCACGGCAAAGGGACATCTGGTTCGGGAAATCGACGCGCTCGGCGGGGAAATGGGGCGCACGACCGACGAATGTTTCCTGCAAAGCCGCATGCTCAACCGCGGCAAGGGGCCTGCGGTTCATTCGCTGCGCGCGCAGATCGACCGCCGCGAATACAGCGCCGTCATGAAGCATAAGCTGGAGCTTCAGCCAAACCTGTTTTTAAAACAGGCGGAAGTCACCGCGCTTTCCCGTAAGGACGACGGCGCATGGCTGGTTGAAACCAGGATGGGCGCGGTCTACACGGTAAAGGCGGTCGTCGTCGCGACCGGAACCTATCTGACCGGCAAAATCTATATCGGGGAGCAGTCCTGGGACGGCGGTCCGGACGGGATGTTCCCGGCGGCGTTTCTCGGCGCGTCCCTGCAAAAGCTGGGGGTCCGGCTTCGCCGTTTCAAAACCGGGACTCCGGCCCGCGTGCTGAAATCCAGCATCGATTACACAAATCTGGAAGTGCAGGAGGGTGACGAGCCGGTCGTGCCGTTTTCCTACGACACCGAAAAGCCGGGAAAAAACCGCGCGGTATGCTATATCTCCTGGACGAATGAAAAAACAAAGCGGATTATTCTGGACAACCTGGACCGTTCGCCGCTTTTCAGCGGAAAGATCGAGGGCGTCGGGCCGCGGTACTGCCCGAGCATCGAGTCCAAAATCGTGCGCTTTGCCGACCATGAACGCCATCAGCTGTTCATCGAACCCTGCGGGCTGGATACGGAGGAAATGTATCTGCAGGGGATGAGCTCCTCCTTGCCGGAGGAGGTTCAAATCGCGTTTTATAAAACGATTCCGGGGCTGGAGCACGTTCAGATCATGCGTACCGCCTACGCGATCGAATACGACTGCGCCGACCCGCTGCAAATGGGCGCGACGCTGGAATTCCGTGATTTTCCGGGACTGTACGGAGCGGGACAATTCAACGGCAGCTCCGGTTATGAAGAAGCCGCCGCGCAGGGATTGGTCGCCGGAATCAACGCGGCGCTGAAAATTCAGGGCAGAAAGCCGATGCTTCTGGACCGGGCAGGGTCCTATATCGGCACGCTGATCGACGATCTGATTACAAAAGGCACGTCGGAGCCTTACCGCATGATGACTTCCCGCAGCGAATACCGGCTGGTGCTCCGGCAGGACAACGCCGACGCGCGCCTGACGCCGCTGGGCCGGGAAATCGGCCTCATCGGCGACGAACGATGGGCGCGGTTTCAGACAAAGCAAAAGCAGATCGAAACGGAGCTGGAACGCGTGAAAAACACGATTCTGGCGCCGTCGGAAGCGCTCAACGACCTGCTTGTTTCACATGAAACATCGCCGGTCGCGACGGGCGTGCGGCTCTCCGACCTGATTCGCAGGCCGCAGCTGAACTATCAGGCGCTTTTGCCCGTCGACCCGAACCGGCCCGACCTGCCGGCGGCGGTTTTTGAAAATGTGGAGATTGAGCTGAAATACGAGGGATATATCCGCAGGCAAAAGTCACAGATTCATGAAATGCGCCGCCTGGAAGGCCGCGTCTTGCCGGACGGGACGGATTACGGCAAAATCACGGGGCTGAGGGCGGAAGCGCAGGAAAAGCTGCAGGCTGTTCAACCCGGAAGCGTGGGGCAGGCCTCGAGAATTTCCGGTGTGAGTCCGGCGGACATCAGCGTTTTGATGATCTGGCTGGCGCGTCATGGGGAGGGAACGCCATGAAAAGTATCCGGGAACAGCTGATTTCGGCTGCGGCGGACTATCAGATCACGGTTTCGCCGCTTCAGGCCGAACAGTTCCAGACCTATCTGGAATTGCTGACCGAATGGAATCAGAAGATCAACCTGACGGCGCTGAAAGAGCCGGAAGAAATTGCGGAAAAGCATTTTCTTGACAGCATTCTGATTCTGAAAAAATTGGAAATCCCGCGGGGGGCTCGTTTGATCGACATCGGCACGGGGGCGGGATTTCCGGGGGTGCCGCTCCTTTTGATGAGGCCGGATCTGAAGCTGACCCTGATGGACGGGCTGAACAAGCGGCTGGTTTTTTTGGAGGAACTGCTGCGCGTGCTTTCGCTGAACGCGGAGCTTGTCCACGCGCGCGCGGAGGAAGGGGCGCGAAAGCCGGAATTCCGCACGAAATTTGATTTTGCGGCGGCCCGCGCGGTCGCGCGTCTGCCGGTTCTGTGTGAATACTGCCTTCCTTTTTTGAAAGACGGCGGGATTTTCGCGGCGATGAAGGGCCCCGAGGTGGGGCGGGAGCTGGAAAGCGCGAAACGGGCGATCAAACTGCTTGGCTGCGAAACAATCTCCTCGCGCGAATACGCGCTGCCCGGCGGGGACGGCCGCAGTCTGGTGCTGATCCGCAGAAACGCGCCGCTGCCAAGGGAGTACCCGCGCCACGGAGCAAAGATTGCAAAATCGCCCCTGTAAAATTTTCCACACAACTCGAACAAACAGTTGAAAAGAATCCGGAACATATTCAGAAAAGAGAAAGGCTGCGGGAAGCTTTTCTCTTTTTTTAGTCTCCGCGGGGACTCGTTTAACAGCGCAAAATAAATACTGATTTTGGGTTTTCAACAGGCAAAGGAATGATTGGTGGAAAACTTAACGGGAGATAGATAGGCGTGTTTTTTGCGATTCCAATGCGGTTTTTTATTAATCAAGACAGACAGGCGCGAAGCAGGCGCCGAAAGTTTTCAACAAAATTGATTCCTGCTGTTGAAAAAAGAAAGATGGAAGCAGGGCCATTATGTGGGGAATTTTTTTGAAAATATTAATAGTACTGGAAACCTGGGGCAATCTAAAAGGGAAATTATTTTTTGCATTAGACAGAAGATGACAAAATACGGTTTTACGGTGTGCTATGCTTGTACCCGAGGACAAGCAAAGGAGGCGGCCGCAGTGCTTTTCAGGGACAAGAGTAAAGTGGTTGAAATCGACCTTGACCGGATACGGCCAAACCCGTCGCAGCCGCGCAGGACCTTCCATGAAGAAGAACTGCTCGGCTTGTCCCAAAGCATCCGGGAGAACGGACTGCTCCAGCCGCTTCTGGTCAGAAAAACCGGCGACGGTTTTGAGCTGATCGCGGGGGAGCGGCGGCTTCGGGCGTGCCGGATCGCGGGCCTGAAAACGGCGGCCTGCCTGATCAGCGACTGCTCGCCGGATCAGAGCGCGGTCATGGCGATGACGGAAAACATCCAGCGCAGCAATCTTGAGCTGTTCGAGGAAGCCGAGGGAATCCGCAGGCTGATCGAACGCTGGCATGTCACGCAGGAGGAGGCGGCGTCCCGGCTGGGAAAAAGCCAGTCGGCGGTCGCAAACAAACTGCGGCTGCTCCGCTTTTCAGAATCGGAGCGCGAAAGAATCGTGTCATCCGGACTGAGCGAACGCCACGCACGGGCGCTGCTCCGGTTGGAGGACCAGAGGCTGCGCGAAAAAGCGCTCAGCTTCGTGATTGAAAAAAAATTGAATGTCCGCCAGACCGAGGAGTATGTGGAAAAGCTGCTCTCCGGCGATAAAAATACAAACCAGAAGAAAACGCCCGTCATCAAGGACGTGCGGATTTTCCTCAATACGATTTCCCATGCGATTGCGACGATGAAACAGAGCGGAATCAGCGCGCAGACCCTCCAAAGCGAAACGGAGGAGTATATCGAATGCGTCGTCAGGATTCCGAAAACCCAGGCCTACGCGGGGGGCAGCCAAAAACCCGCCTGAATTTGATTATAAGTTTTTTACTCCTATTTCCCTATATCATTTCCCGCAGTACGGGCCGGACGAAAGTCCGGCCCGTACTGTTGTTGCAATTTGAAAACCCCCGGCTGTGCCGGGGGCTGACTATTCTACCGTAAGAATTTCAAAGTCAAAAAAGCGTTCCTGAAATTCGGTCTAGGCCTGAATCTGCTCGGCGCTGTACTGATTCGGCCGTTTGGCGACGACCAGCTTGTCTTCGCGGTCGTTTAGCCGGTGGATTACGGCGATAACAACTCCCGTGTACTCTAAAGCGGCTTGAACTCGCCTACGAGATAAGCGTCGATTTCTTCGCCATCTTCCGCAATGGTGCCGGGCAGGTAGCCGTAATTGAGCGGGTAGATCAGATTGGGGTGTTCCGGGTGCCGGGAGCCGAGAGGAGTTCACGGAAAAAGAAACGCCGAAACCGATGTTTCACATGAAACATCGCCTGAAAAGCGAATCCCGGCGCGGCTTTTGGAAGAAAGATCCTGTCGAAAAGCCGAAGAATTCCGGAAAATTTTCTTTATCTTCCCAAAGAGTCGTGCTATAATAATAGAAAACTTTCCCGCATCCGGCGGGAATGGCCCTGCGGCTGTGGACAGGCCGCAGGAAGGGGGAAATGCTTTGGGCAAAATCATTGCGATCGCCAACCAGAAGGGCGGGGTCGGCAAAACGACTACGGCGGTGAATCTGTCTGCCGCGCTCGGGCTGCGGGGGAAGAAAACGCTGCTGGTCGACGCGGACCCGCAGGGGAATTCCTCCAGCGGGGTTGGCATCGACCGCAGAAACCGGAAAGAAACGGTTTACGAAGTGCTGATCGGCGACAAAACTGCACAGGACATCATCCTGAAAACGGAATTCGAAAATCTCGACCTTCTGCCTTCCAGCATGAACCTTGCGGGGGCGGAAATCGAACTGGTCGACCTGGAACACCGGGAATCCCGCCTGAAAAGCGCGCTTGCCCCCGTCAGGGAGGCGTACGATTATATTTTGATCGACTGCCCGCCGTCCCTTGGAATGATCACGACGAACGCCCTGACCGCAGCGGACACGCTGCTGGTTCCGATCCAGTGCGAATATTACGCGCTGGAAGGGCTGACGCAGCTGATGAACACGGTTCGGCGCATTAAACGCCAGTATAACGGACATCTTGAAATCGAGGGCGTCCTTCTTACCATGTATGACGGAAGACTCAACCTCACCCAGCAGGTGGTGGAGGAGGTAAAAAAGTATTTTCCGCGGCGTGTGTTCGGCACGGTGATCCCGCGCGGGGTGCGCCTCTCGGAGGCGCCGAGCTACGGCAGGCCGATTCAGTATTTCGACCGTTCTTCCAAGGGCGCGCTGTGTTACAACGCCCTGGCGGAGGAATTAGAAGCCGGCGCGCGCTGAAAACCGAGAAAACCGGTTGTAACGAATGGGAAAAGTCCGTTGAAACAGGAAGGCAGGCGGTACGATGGCAGGAAAAAAAGGCGGTCTGGGGAAGGGTCTTGACGCGATTTTCTTGGAAAACGATCTTGAGGGCGGCCAGACATCCGTAAACTTAAGTCTGGATGAAATCGAACCGAACCGCGGGCAGCCGCGGCGGGAGTTCAATGAGGAGGCGCTGCAGGAGCTGGCCGAGTCCATCCGGCAGCACGGGGTTCTGCAGCCGCTGCTGGTGCGGCCGATTTTCAGCGGCGGATACCAGATCGTCGCGGGGGAGCGCCGGTGGCGGGCCGCCCGCATGGCGGAGCTGAAGGAAGTTCCCGCCGTCGTGCGCGAGATGAGCGACAGCGAGGTCATGCAGCTTGCCCTGATTGAAAATCTTCAGCGGGAGGATCTGAATCCGCTCGAAGAGGCGCAGGGATACCAGTCGTTGATCGAAACCTACGGCATGACGCAGGAGGAAGTGGCGAATACGGTCGGAAAATCCAGGCCGGCCGTGGCGAACGCCCTGCGGCTGCTGAATCTGCCGGAGGAAGTGCGGGGGATGGTGGAAAAGGGAGTCCTTTCCGCGGGACATGCCCGCACCCTGCTGAGCTTTCCCAGCCGCGCGCTGATGATGGAAGCCGCGAAAGCCGCGGCGGAGGGCGCCTCCGTGCGGGAAATCGAAAAGATGGCCCAGAGGGCCAACAGTACGCCGAAAGCGAAAAAATCCTCGTCGAAAATCAAGTTTTATGAGGAAACGGAGCTTGCCCTGCGCGAAAGTCTTGGCAGAAAGGTAAATGTTACCGGAAGCAGCAAGCGCGGCATGCTGCAGATTGAATTTTACGGGCAGGACGATCTGACCGAATTAATCCGGCGGATTCATGACAATACTTAAGATAGAATAAAAAACCAAAGGAGCAAGTCAACATGATTGACATCAAACTGATTCGCAGCAATCCCGATCTGATTAAGGCGGGGGCGAAAAAGAAAGAATTCGACGCGGATAAAATCATAGACGATATCCTGGAATATGACGTCCGCCGCCGTGAAATCACAGGCAGCGTTGAGGCAATGCGCGCCGAGCAGAACGCGGCTTCCAAGCAGATTCCGCAGATCAAAAAGCAGGGCGGGGACGCTTCTGAGCTGATGGCGAAGATGAAAGCCCTCGCGGGGAAGATCAAAGAGGGCGAAGCGGAGCTAGGCGAAGCGGAAGCAAAGCAGAACGAGCTGCTGCTCAGCCTGCCGAACATGCCGGACGAGGATGTGGTTGCCGGCGGCAAGGAAAACAATCAGCCGCTCCGCTATTTTAAAGAGAAGCCGGAGTTTGATTTTGAGCCGAAAAACCATGTGGATCTCTGCGAGAGCCTGCATTTGATTGACTACCAGCGCGGGGCAAAGCTGTCCGGCGCCGGTTCCTGGGTCTATACCGGCGTGGGCGCGCGGCTGGAATGGGCGCTGCTCAACTTTTTTATCGACGAGCATGTCCGCGACGGGTATCAGTTCATGCTGCTTCCGCACATGCTGAAATACGAATGCGGCTATGTGGCGGGGCAGTTCCCGAAATTCGTGGACGAGGACTACTGGATTCAGAATCCGACGACAAACGACCGCAAATTCCTGCTTCCCACCGCGGAAACAGCCCTTGTAAACCTGCACCGGGACGAGGTTTTGGAAGCGGACGAGCTGCCGAAGAAATATATCGGCTATACGCCCTGCTACCGCAGGGAAGCGGGCAGCTACCGCTCGGAGGAACGCGGCATGATCCGCGGCCACCAGTTCAACAAGGTCGAAATGGTTCAGTACACGAAGCCCGAGGACTCCGACGCCGCGTTTGAAGAATTGGTCCATAAAGCGGAAAACCTGGTGCAGGAGCTGGGTCTTCACTACCGCCTGAGCAAGCTGGCGGCGGGCGACTGCTCATTTTCGATGGCGCGCACCTATGACATCGAGGTATGGATTCCGTCAATGGGGATTTACAAGGAAGTCAGCTCCGCTTCCAACGCGCGGGAATATCAGGCGCGGCGCGGCAACGTGAAGTACCGCGGAGAGGACAAAAAGCTGCATTTTGTCCACACGCTGAATGCTTCCGGTCTTGCCACCAGCCGGTTGTTCCCGGCGATTGTGGAACAGTACCAGAACGCGGACGGCAGCGTTACGGTACCGGAAGTGCTGAGAAAATATCTGGGAATGGACTTCATTCGCCCATGAAAGAGGACCTGACCGCCGAATATGTGCGCCGCTTCACGGTGCCGGTCTACGACGTCGGGCCGGATAACCGGATGAAGCTCGGCGCGGTTCTGCGGCATGTTCATGAAACCAGCGAACAGCACGTGGACCTGCTGCATATCGGTTATGAAGAGCTGCGGGAGCAGGCCGGCATCGTTTTCTTTCTGGTCTGCAACCGCCTGAAAATCCGCCGCCTGCCGTGCCACCGGGAGAAAATCGAAGTGCGTACCCACCCGCGCGGGCGCGGCGGCGTGCGGTTTTACCGCGATTTTAAGTTTTACGACGAGAGCGGGACGCTGTTAATCGACGCGATGCAGGTTACGGTGCTCGCGGACGCGGAGACGCATCGGGTCCGCAAGCCTCAGGCGTTTGTCGACCTCGGCGTGTTCCGCGACGAGCCGGTCGACCCGGAGGAGAAGATGGTGCGCGTCGCGGTGCCGGAGGGGCTTCAACCGGTCGGCGAGCGCCCCGTGTACCGTTCGGACCTGGATTCCAACGGGCATATGAACAACGCCGTTTACGCGGATATCGTCGCGGATTTTCTGCCGGAGCAGAACGGGGAAGCGGTGCGCGGGCTGCAGATCGATTATCTGCGCGAAACCCCGCCGGGGGAAAACCTGAGGCTTACCGCGCGGCACGGGGAAGGCGAAACACTGATGCGCGGCGAAAATTCGGGCGGAGTCAGCTTTGAGGCGCGAGTCCTGTTCTGACTCCTCGCCTGGTCGGCGCGAAAAAACTTTTTTGTTTATTTTCAGTTACATATTGACAAATCATGTGGACATGTATTATAATGAATAACGCTCCGCTATGAAGAACGGAGTTTCGTGGCGGCATAGCTCAGTTGGCTAGAGCATTCGGTTCATACCCGAAGCGTCGTTGGTTCGAATCCAATTGCCGCTACCATTTATATGGCCCGTTGGTCAAGTGGTTAAGACACCGCCCTTTCACGGCGGTAACACGCGTTCAAATCGCGTACGGGTCACCAAAAGTGTGGACGCATAGCTCAGCTGGTTAGAGCGCTCGCCTCACACGCGAGAGGTCGCAGGTTCGAGTCCCGCTGTGTCCACCAAAAAGACATATCTTCCGCCAAGTGGGAGGTATGTCTTTTTTTTATTTGGAAAGTGTGGTAAAATGAATTTGAATTCCGTTGTTATAGAAAGCTAAACAGATTTGCTGTATGCTAATATCTGCATAAAAGAATTAGTTGTTGTGAAATGCAGTTAGCAATAAGACTCTTTTGAAATAGTAAATTTTTTTGCAACATTTTTCCTATAAAATAAAAGGATTTGAACCTTCTTGGTTTGAGTCCTTTTATTATTTTGTTTTCATGGTATACTCAGTTCGGATTATTAAAAATGCGGAGGATTCAATGATAGAAAGCGATATAGCGCCTTGGGAGTTATTGCAGAAAAAGATGACATGGGAGCAACTAAACTTTATCAAAAATAAAAAAGTATTGGATTTTGGAAGTGGGAATGGATTAACTGCCAGCCATTTTGCCGCAGATAACGAGGTAATCGCTATTGAGCCAGACGAGAAGATGTTACAGAATCGGTTTACGGAAAATAAATATACACAAGTAATAGGCGGTCTGAATGAGCTTAAAAATTACAGGGATGAATCGTTTGATGTGATTTTATGTCATAATGTTCTGGAATATGTAAAAAAGAGGGAGGAAATCATAAATGAATTTTCGCGGATACTAAAAAATAATGGTTTTGTTTCAATTTTAAAACATAACAGGGCCGGCAGAGTTATGCAGATGGTAGTATTGCTGAACAACTTTGAGCATGCAAGCGAATTACTGGCAGGTAAAAATGGAACTGCTCAACATTTTGGAACTATCGACTATTATGATGATGCGGATATATTAAAATGGTTCGGACGCTCTTTTGAAATTGTTAATGTTCTAGGTATGAGAACATTTTGGTGTTTGCAACAGAATCAGGATATTCAAAAGGAACAATCATGGCAGGAAAAAATGCTTGATATTGAGAGAAAAGTCAGCACTCTAGAAGATTATAAATCCGTCGCATTTTTTCATCATGTCATTTTACGTAAAATATAGGTTTTGCGCATAATTCAAAGCCTGCATCTAAATTGAGCAAATGACACAAAAGCAGAAGCACCCTTAGGGGTTCTTCTGCTTTTGGTTTATACGGTGGATTTAGTCGATCCCCGGCGCAATCCGGAGGACCGGGTTCAACGCTCGTTTTCTCTATTCCCCGTGCAGAGGTTTACGGAACGGGGGCATTTCCCTTACACTCCCATGATATCTGATGACCGAGCGAACGACCGCATAGATGCTGATTTTTACTGTATTCGTGGTAAAATAGGTGCGGGGAAAAGAATGAAAAGCAGGGTGAATTTGCACTTTGGGACGATGCAGATGCGAGTGGCAGATAAGGTTCAAAGACTTCGGCCAGCCGACCGGGGTGCCGATGTCCAGATAATCGTTGGGTAAAACGAGCGGAAAGCATTCCGTGGAATGGGATTGAACAGATTTTGTTTTTTCATGCAATACAGGGCAGAAGCGCGGAGCGGTTCCGTGACCGCTCCGCGCATGATAGGGTTACGCCAGCTGCCCCGGCAGCTTCAGCTTTTTTTTGGGCGGAAACTGCGCGTCGAAGGTTTCAGCTTCTTTTTCATCCACGAAGTAGCCCTCCGGATCCTTGTAGGTGCCGGAAACGCCTCCCAGAAAGCCGGGATTTAACTCGCAGATCAGAAAATAGGGAACCACGGCGTCGCGTGGCTCGGCAAAGTAGTGGATGCCCTTCGTGCTTGCCGTCACGAAACCGGACCGGCCGTAAAAGTCGATGTTTCCGGTGATGGCCAGCGCGCCCGCGCCCAGCTTTTTGGCCTCGTTCATGGAGTGGCGCAACAATATCGTGCCGTAGCCCTGTCGCTTCAATTCCGGCGCAATGCTGATGGGGCCGAAGGTCATGATGGGAATGCTTCTGCCGTCGTCGGCGTGAATCTCAGAGCGGGCATACATCACATGACCGATCAGTCTGCCGCGGAGCTCCATCACGAAATCCAGCTCCGGAACAAAATCCGGCCTGCCGCGAAAGGTGTGCAGAACATAATGCTCCAGACACCCGGGACGGTAGACATTCCAAAACGCCTCGCGCGTCAGATTTTCTGTTTCGCGGTAATCGCTTGTTGTTTCCAAACGGATGGTATATTCGTTTTGCATGGTTTTTCCTCCTAAAATTGATGGTTTTCAATTCAGGGAGGTTCGAGATGTGTTCAGCAAACCTCCCGGTTAGCCGACAATCTCCAAGGCGTTGTTTTTCAAACAGCAGTCTCCTAAATGTTCTATTTGATCGGGCTTTGAGCCGCGATCATGGCTCCATTATAGTGCTTTGCACTTGAGAACGCAAGAGGCGGTTTGGCAGTGTATCCAAAAAGTCAAGGCGCCGGGCCCGGTAGAGCCCATTATCCCAGCCTCCTTTTGTAACACGGACAAGATTGCTGAAAAAGGAAAACATCTGCTGCAAAGAGACTTTATTCCGGGACTAAAACATGGTATGATGATAAAAAAGTGCGAGGGGATATCGCCATCAAACATCTAGCCAACGCCGTCACTACCACGCGGTTTCTGTTTGCAGGCGGAATGGTACTGGCCGCTCCATTTTCCGCCGCTTTTTGGACTTGCTATCTGTGCGGTGGAATCAGCGATCTTCTGGATGGGGCGCTGGCCCGCAGGCTGAACACGCAAAGCGTCGCCGGAGCGATGCTGGACAGCGCGGCAGATCTGGTTTTCACCGCGGCAATCGCGGTTTTCACGGTGCGGTATCTCCCATTTCCCATATGGCTGTGGATCGGCGCCGCCTTCATCGCGGCCTTGCGTCTTACGTGCTATGCCATCGGATTTGTGAGATACAAAACTTTTTCCGCCCTGCATACTTACGCGAACAAGGCTACGGGCGCGCTGATTTTCACATTCCCGGTTATGGATGCGGCGCTGGGGCTGACTGCCGCGGGCGTCATCCTGTGTGCCGCGGCGCTGTTATCGTCTCTGGAGGAACTCGCGATTACCATCAGCGCCCCCACACTGAACCGCGACCGCCGGAGCATCTTCTGAAAACAAAATCATCTTTCGGGAATCCGCAAACAGGGACGGTCATGAAGAACTGCTTGCGTGCAGCCGCTGATTTTGAAGGGCCCCTTTGAAAAAAGCAGCGGAACAGCAAAAGAAGTCAACCGATCGTGCGGGAAATTCGGAAGGAGGGGTGCAATATGCTGCAACATTTTTCGTTGGAAACAAGGCGGTTTTTTCTCTGCAATCTGCTTCTGGTGGTCTGCTGCTCGTTTTATCTTCTGTGGTGGCTGCTGGCGTTTCGACCCGTGAACCCAATCAAGGGCATGAAAACCGGCTGGCTGCTGATCCCCGCGTTTGCCGCCGGGATCACGGCAGTGGTCTTTGCCGCCAGAGGTCTGGGCATGGCGGCGGACAAACCGGGTCTGATTCCATCCGGCTGGGTACTAAGGGGAGGTATCGCCGCATATGTGCTGTTGCTGATCGTCACAAGGTTTTCGCTGCACCGACCGGTAACGACAGAGCTTTTTCTGATCGTCGGCTGGGCCATGCTGGCGCTGAACGAGACAAGCGTCCTGTTCGGCTGCGGCGCGTTTGGCCGCGGAACCGCAATGGCTTTTTCGGCGTTGATTGCCGTCGGCGCGGCGGCCAGTCTGGTCTGCTATGTTTTGTACTACCAGCTCCCTGCTAAAGCGGGCTTTATCGACGGCATTGTACCGCTTGCGACGACGGCGCTCATCATGGGCGGCATGGATCTCGCTTTGCTGCCGGCGCTCGGATAAGCCCCGGGCATTACTGTATTGAAAACACGGGGAGAGAAACTTTGATATCGGGGCCGCAGGTGTGCGCGCCGCGTTGTTTCCGTATTTTTATTCCGGCAAGGAGGTTCCTACGGAATTACATTCTACTGACCCCGGAAAATCTGGAGCGGGAGCATATCTGCTGCGCTATCTTCCAGTACAAGGACCTGCAGGTTGCCGCCAAAAAGGCAGGCTCAAAACGCGCCCGTCGCCTGGACAAACTGCGCGCTTTTTATAACGGAAATTACGTCGCCAACGAAATATTGTCCGAAATGAATTTTTTGCGCCGGCGGCGGAAAATAAAGCAGAAAGAAAGGTACGCTTTGATATGGCAAATGAATGGGAGCGCTTTAACCAGACGTTTTTTAAGACGCTGGAATGCGGCATCGAAAAGCTGCCGCAGAGCGAACAAGAGAAGCTGTACCGCCCCTGTGCGGTAAGCTGTGTTCAGAACTATGTTTTAAATGAACAGCAGCGGCAGTTTAACGAGTGCGGCGGCGATCTTGATTTGCAGTACGAAAAATACGGGCGGTCGGAGTTCTTCTTCGCGCACATCATCGAGCGCGGCCGTGTCTACGAGATCGGCTATCCGCGCTGCCTCTGCCCGGCGGTGGAAGCGGGTCTCGCATCTGCGCCGGTACACTGCGAGTGCTCCCGGCAGAGCATTCTTTATGTGCTCAACACACTGCTGCCGGAAAAGAAAATCCGGGTGGAGCTGATGCACACGGTCCTCTCCGGCGCGCAGGAATGCCGATTCCGTGTGACCGTGGAATAAAACCCTGCGCGGCGCATTCCTTCCCACGATTCAAGAGAAAAATACATATTGAATACTCAAACGCAATCGTGGATGGCAAGCTTTACGCGCACTGGACAAAGCTGAAAGTTCCGGTGAACCCGGTTTAACAAATTTGGAGTTTTTTTACTGTCACCTGTAAAATAGGCACGATTTAATGGATCTCTGCAAAAAATATATTGCAAAGATCCATTGTTTATTGTTGAAATGTAAAGAAAATTTACTTTCCTGTTTGCCTGTAGGTTCTTATGGTAATCAATCCCCATCCTACCGCGCAAGAAAAGAATGTTAAAGATAGTTTCCAATTTGAATGAATAAAAAAAGCACCTGCAAATGAAAAAAATACGATGGCAACAATAAACAGCCCGAGTTTCCATTTAATCAATGTGATGCCCCCAACAGAAAGCACGACGTCTTTTCCGAAAGATCCTCTTTTGAGCTGACCGATTTGCCGGAAAGCGACTGGGAAACGGTGCTTTGCGCAGAGGATGTTTCCGAAGAACCCGACGACGGAGACTCGGAAGACAAGTTTTCTGCTGCGGAACCGGTCCCGGAGCTTACCGCTTTTCCCCCGTTGAGGGTGCCACAGCCCGCCATGGTTAAAATAAAGACGGATAAACAAAATGCTGAAAACTTCGTTGCTTTCATAGACTTTATTTCCTTCAAAAATTGACTAAGAATCGGTGACTATTGAATATTTTCTTTCAATTTAACCGAGCTTTTTAAATTTAATGCCGCTGTTATTCGCGTATTTTTCAGCCTCGGAACCGGTGATGCCCTTTATGGTAAGCTCTACGCCGGAATCACTTGGCCAAATGGCGGTCCCTGCTATTTTTGTAACGCTTTTGGGAATAGAAATGCTTTTAAGCAGGGTACAGTCTGAAAATGCGCTGTTGTCTATTTCGGTAACGCCCTCGGATATTATTACGTCGGTGAGCTTTTCGCAGCTGTCAAATGCATCGGTACCGATTTTGATAACGGTTGAGGGGACGGTAAAAGTCCCGCCTTTGCCGCATGGGAATAGAAGAAGCGTACTTTTATCCTTTGAGTAAAGCACACCGTCTTCACTGGCATATACGCTGCTGCCGCTGCCGACAGTGACTGATCGCATATCGGAGCAGTGGGAAAACACGTCGTATCCTATAACGGCGACACTTTCAGGTATCGCGATGCCGGTAAGCTTTTTGCAGAAGAAGAATGCGCGGTCGCCAATAATATTGATGCCGCCGCACAGCTTCACGGCAGTCAGCTTATCGCAGCCGTGAAACGCGCCACTGCCGATTTCGGTTACGACGCCGGGTACCGTAAACGTCCCTTCCCTGCCTCCGGGGCAGCAAAGAAGCCGCGATTTGTCTTTAGTATATAAAACGCCGCCGTCGCTGCAATACTGTTGATTTCCAGTGCTTACGTTTATCGCTTCAAGGCTGCTGCATCCGATGAAAGGATAACGTCCTAATTTTACTACACTGTCGGGCAGCCGTACGGATTTAAGTTTTGCGCATGAAGAAAAAGCGCCGTAATCTCCTATTTCCGTAACTCCGTCGGGAATGTCTATGCTCTCAAGCCCACAGCCGTAAAAGGCGCTTCCGCCAATACTTTTGACGCTTTTGGGGATATTGATATCCGTTAGGTTCTCACAGTAGTCGAAAGTACCGTCTTCTATTTTTGATAATTTGACCGGTAAATCTATCGATGACAAAGCGGTGCAGTCCGCGAATGCTTTTTCGCCTATTTGAGTAACACTTTGCGGTATACTCATGCTGTGGATGAGATTGCAGCCTGAAAAAGCCGCTTCGCCGATGGCGGTTACGCTGCCGGGGATATTGATGCTTTTCAGTTTTTCACAGTCCGCAAAAGCGCGGTTGCCTATCTTTGTAATGCCGTCGGGTAAAGACACGCTTGCAAGGCCGGTGTTCCCGCTGAACGCCCCGCCGCGTATTGAAGTCACGCTTTTGGGAACGGCTATATCTTTTTTACTGCCTTTGTATTTTAAAAGCATCCCGTTCACGGTTACGAAATCGTCCTTGTTGTTTCTGAGCCACATAGTGCCGTCAAAAGCACCGCCGCCTATATCAGAAACATTCTCCGGGATTTTTATATCGGAAATGAAGCAATCTGAAAACGCGCCGTTTCCGATGGAAGTAAGACTCTTAGGCAGCGTGACGCTGTCAAGCTGCAGGCATCCGGCGAACGCGTCGTCGCCTATGGACGTGACGCCCTCGGGAATTTTTACGCCAAGAAGGGTGTCGTCCTGATAAAAAGCACCGTTGCATATTTTTGTTATGCCGCTTGGTATTGTCACGTTGTGTATGTGGCCTTTGTACCTTACGAGCATCCCGTTTAGGGTGGCAAAATCGCCCTTGGTGTTTTTGAGCCACGCGGTCCCGTCAACGGCGCCGGTGCCGATTTCCTTTACTCCCTTTGGTATTGTGAGGTTCGCAAGGTTTTCACAGTCTAAAAAGGCATCCTCGTCTATTTCGGTTACGCTTTCAGGTATGTTGATACCGGTTAATTTTTTGCAGCCTTCGAAAGCATAGCCGCTGATTTTTTTGATGCCGTCCGGCAGGGAAACATGTTGCAGGACCGGACATTCTTCAAAGGCGCCTACATCTATTTGAGTAACGCTTTCCGGTATGGTTATTTTGGTTAAAGCGGTGCATCCGCTGAACGCCTCGTTATCTATCTTTGTAACGCTCTCAGGTATTTTAACATCCGATATTGAGGAATCTTCAAACGCTTTTGAGTCTATTTCAGTTATCCCGTCAGGTATGGTCACGGTGCCGCCTGAACCCTTGTACGAAACGAGAATGGAACCGTCGATGTCGAACTCAGCGTTTGAAACGGGCTTTCTGTGTTCCCTTGCCGGCGCGGAAGAAATTGCCGTCTGGCTTTCCGCGTTCTTTGCCGGGGGAGCCGAGACGGTGCAGGCGGAAAATAGAAAAGCCGCGGTTTCTGCTGCAAGTACTGTCGTGAGCAGTCGCTTTGAAAAATGTATCATGACACGTTCTCCTTCTAAATATAATGATCCCTTTGCTCCCGATTTTCCCCATCAGGATTTTCAGGCAGAAGATCCGGTAAGGGTTTCTTTGTCTTTGAAAAATCAGGGAAGTCTCAGAGGGATAATCCCTTAACCTGTCTGAAATATATTTCCGTAATCCAGGACAAGATTTTACTTTCCTGTTTGCCTGTGGGTTCTTACGGTAATCAATCCCCATCCTACCGCGCAAGAAAAGAATGTCAAAGATAGTTCAGCCGCTCCTTGCAGGTGCCCCGGCGCTGTCGAACGGTTTGCCGCAGTATTCTGTGCTGATGTGCCGGGTTAGAGGAAAATATGAATCGGCCTCCGCCGCAAAGGACAAAAGGCGCCGCATACGGATATGATTCCATATGCGACGCCGCTTGAGGCCCACCGCGCAATCCTAAGAAAACCCCCTGTACAAAAACAGACGCAGGAAGTATAATAGAATCCGCAATGTGCCGAAGTTTCGGTTGCGTATGGAGCGCGCTCTCCGTATTGCAGGAGGCGGGTGTTGGAGCACCCGGCCTCTGCATTGCACTTTTATTTGTGCCTTACAAGGAAAATTATACCGCTTTCCGGCAGGAAGTCAAGAAAATCCGTTTGATCCTGTCGATTCCCGTGAATTTTACGGATTGTTTCCAGCCTTTTTCTTGTATCCGCATGGGATTAATGCTATAATTTTTTTGAAAAAAATGGAAGGATCAAATTCTATGACGGTATATAACCTTCTGCTTCTGTTGATTCTGGTTCTGGGGCTTTTGCTCTGCGAATACAAAAAATCGAAGAGGAACACCATTGTTTTTCTGGTTCTGTCCTCGCTTGCCATGACCGCGGTCGCCTTTTTGCGCGCGGACACGGTCGGAATCGACTACAAGCAGTACGAAACCTATTTTTATCAGGTGCATGACGGGGGCTGGAAATTCCTGATCAGCTCCGCCAACGGCTACCGGATTGAACCGGGCTACAGCCTGCTGAATTATGTGGTTTCGCTGTTTACGCGCGACGTACATATCTTCATGCTGGTCGTCGCGGTGGTCGTCGTGACACTGACGGCGGTGCTGCTGTACCGGGTTTCGCCGATTCCGTGGATCGGCATGTTTGTGTTTGTCAGCTTTGGCTTTTACGGCAATTCGCTCAGCTTCCTCCGGCAGTGCATCGCGATTTCCATTTTCCTGTTTTCCATCGAATTTATTAAGAAGAGACAATTTGTTCCGTATCTGCTGATTGTGCTGCTCGCCGTGACGTTCCATAAGTCGATCATTGTTATGATTCCGTTTTATTTTATCGCGCGGCTTCCGGTCAACTGGAAGTTCCTGCTGAGCTACAGCGGAATCGCGGCGCTGATTACCGGGCTGTCCTGGCCGATTTTTAATCTGATCACGAAATATGTCTATAAAGTGTATGCAACCCAGCAGGGCCTGTATTATATGATGGGCCGCGACTGGCAGACGGCGGCGATTCCGGTCATCACAGCTGCCGTGATCCTGATTCTGACACGGTTTATCCTGCGCCGGGACGAGCGGAACAGCGTTTTAATCAATTTGTCCTTTTTTTCCGCTTTGCTCTACCTCATGACGCTCCAGCACTTTTTGTACCAGCGCTTCGGCATGATGTTCCTGACGACGGTCATTCTGACCATTCCGGAGCTGTTCGCCAGCATCGGCGTGCAGAGCGTGGAGGCGGAGGCCGTACCGCAGACCGTAAACCGGAAGGCAATCCGCAACAGGGCGGAGCGCAAAAGGGCGATCGCGGAACGCCGCCAATTCAAGATGCAGGTCAACACGCGCAAGTACATCTATTCCTACGCATTGGCAACGCTTGTATTTGTGGGATATTTATATCATGTATGGATCCTGCTTGCCAACCGGATCAACCTGGTTCCGTATCTGACGTTTTGGGAATAACGGAGGCAGGAAGCCGACCGGCGGGCATTTGGGAAATGGTTTGATTAGACGGAATGAAAAACATGAAAATCAGGGGGCTGCAATGACTCAAAAAATCTTATATTGTGCATCTACCCTTTCGCATATTCGGAATTTCCATTTGCCCTATCTGCGTGCTTTTCATGAAATGGGGTACGAGGTGTGGGTCGCCGCGGATCAAGCAGCTTCTGTGCCTTATGCCGATCGGGTCGTCGCGTTGCCGATGCAAAAGAAATTTTTGAGTCCCGGGAATTTGAGCGCCGTGCTGAAAGCACGAAAACTGATTCGCACGCAGCGGTTTGATCTTGTCAGCACGCATACGGAGCTGGCAAGCGCGATTGTCCGCGCGGGAATTCTTTTGTTGCGCAAAAGACCAAAAGTTGTCTGCACCGTACACGGGTACCTGTTCCAGGAAAATGACGGACTGAAAAAATGGAAATATCTGATCCCGGAAAAACTTTGCGCGCGCGTAACGGATGTGCTGATGGTGATGAATCATGAGGATGAAGAAATTGCCCGCAAATACAAGCTGTATCGGGATAAACTGTATTATATTGACGGCATGGGTATTGATCTTACCAAATTTAACCCTGTATCGCCGGAGGAACGGGCTGCTGAGAGAAAAAAATTAGGGCTGTCGAAACAGGACTTTGCTTATATCTATGCTGCCGAATTTTCAGAAAGAAAAAACCAGGGGTTCCTGATTCGTACTTTTTCCGAGCTTTGCCGAGAGAGCAGTGCAAACAGCTGGCTTTATCTGGCCGGAGACGGTGCACTGCTGGATGAAAGCAAAGAACTGGCGCGGCAGCTGCACGTCGACGGCCGGATTTGTTTTTTGGGGTATGTGGCAAACATAAGAGAGCTTTATGCAGGCTGCGATGCTTGTGTATCTGTCAGTAAAATAGAAGGATTGCCGTTTAATCTGATGGAAGCGATGGCGTGTGGTTTGCCGGTTGTTGCAAGCAATATCAAAGGACACAGGGAACTGGT
The DNA here is from genome assembly GCF_014303955.1 of Caproicibacter fermentans. Taxonomy (NCBI): domain Bacteria; kingdom Bacillati; phylum Bacillota; class Clostridia; order Eubacteriales; family Acutalibacteraceae; genus Caproicibacter; species Caproicibacter fermentans. The sequence goes on from NZ_CP060286.1 coordinate 2,472,631, forward strand.
GAAAAGCAAGGGCTGCGGACTGCTGTTTCCAACCGAAAATTCGGTTGCTCTGAAACATGCGCTGAAAGCGGTTCGGGATAGGCAGCGCGTCTCTGTGAACAGAAATTTCATCACTCGGTTCGATATTCAAACGGTCTTGCCGAAGATCATTCAAATTTATCGGGAAAACGGAGCTTAAAAAGAGGCCGTTTCCTTCATGTGCACGATCCTTTGAAACACACTTATTGTTTTACTTTAACAGACGTTTGAAAAAATCAAATTGAACGAGAATGAACTTGATTTTTCCTGTTTTCATGACGTCATTCTCTAATCACGCGCGCGAAAAAGCGACTCATCGCCTCCGCGAAGACGATCCCCCTTGCCGAAAGAAACGGAAAAATTGCCGCTGCAGAGTGCTACTTGCAAAACCGCCTCCGCGTCAAGGCATTTTCTGGTGCTATCTTACGAGTTCTTCAATTTTCACTTTCATGAATTGGTTAATTATGAAATGTTCATCTACAAACCGAAGAATCGATATTGCGGACTGGGGTGTTTTATCATAACCCTGAATAAAAGACGATAATAAATCCGTATTAATAATATTTCTGAATTCTATTCTTCGTGAAATATCAAATTTGTCCGGCTGGTTAGAAGAATTTTGCATCTGAAGCAAATTTAGAAGCTGGTCAACGGCATAATTTTGTACAAACTTATATGCCGAAAGCTTCTCCCCTCTTCGGAACCTGCATAAACCAACATACAAATTTGTTAGGATTTCACCAAGCATCCACTCCGGTCTTGTTTCTTGTGTCTTCGGTAAAGAAAAGCCGGATTGCAGATCAAATTTCTTAAAGTTCTTGTCTTTCCAGAGAATCGACCCATCCATAGCACCTAATTGATTCAGCTCACTTTCTTCAAAAACCGCGAACTCACAGTACACGCCGTCTTGAAATAGAAATTTGTATCCGTCGGCAGTGTTTCGGAAATAGAAAGCAGCGGGAGATATGGATTCCAGCCAGTTCAGATTGTCTAAATACCACATTTTGTATCCCTGTTTCACGATTACAAAAAAGTCCAGATCTGAATATTCATCCATTAAATCTTTTCCACAAGAACCTAGCGCCAGTAAAGCCAGTGCTTGATCGCTGTTTTTTAAAGAGGTTGCGATTTCTGAAAGTCGCTTCTTTAAAAGCTGTATTCTGGTCATTGCAATACTCCTGTCTATTTCTCATGTTCAAGTATTTCCGAGCTCAGCGGGCGATTGATGACGATCACAGAATTTTTTCAGGCGGCTGGCGCGTTTTGGAACTTATGCAGTCAGAATCTCACAAATCGCTCCAAACAAATCTTTCGGGATATCAAGCGCCTGAAGAATCCCCAAAATGCGTGAAATATCTTTTTCGTTACAGATAGTCAGATAAATTTTATCTTTTAGATTGTATTCTATCTGCGACCGGTCAATGATACGGTAACATAAATCCGTGATATCGTTATGGGCAAGTCCTGCACCTGCGAGACGTATTACCACGTTGGCGTCAGTCGGGCAATTTTTCAAAGAAATGCAAACCGTGTGGGAAGTTGGAGCATATGCTTTCTCATATTTCATCTTCATGCCGCCTTGGAAGACTTCAATTTTTTCCGGATCCTCCATACCACAGAAACGAATCGTGTAATCCCGTTTCTCCGGAATTACCTCCCTATCCCCCTTCGTCGCGCAAATCCGGAAATCGCATGTCCTTCCCCAATGAAAAATCAAGTCAGTAAAAGCTTCACGCCGCGATATGCCATCTTTGCCATTGTCCTCATACATGGTAAATCGATTGTCGGCACCCGCAAAGACGCGAATATCCATCGCCGCCGGATTTGACGTCTCGTTGATGTTCTTCGAAAGCTCCGCCATTGGAATCACTGCGCCCGCTTTTGCGAAAACCGGAAGTTGAAACAATGTACGGTAACTCTGCATGACCCGCCCGCCGCGATAAATGATCCCCGTAAACACGTCAATCCATATTCCTTCCGGAAGCCATACACGAGCCTGGGCAACGCCAAGTCTCGCATCCGCCGGCTTCGTAATGGGACATGCAATCAGCTCGCTGCCGAAATAGTATTCGTTTGGCGCATGATACGCATCATATTCATCCGGATGCTGATAGTACATGGGCTGAATCAACGGCAGATCGTCATGAGCAAAACGATAGTTCATCGTGTAGAGATATGGAATCAGGCGGTGCCTAAGCCGCAGGAAATCTTTTATAATGCCTTCCGCCGTTGGGTTATAATTCCAGGGTTCTTTCCCGTTAAATGGTCCGCTGGAGCTGTGCAGCCTGCTGATAGGCGAAAAAACGCCAAATTGAACCCATCGTATCGCGAGCTCATCATCTTTGACGCCGCACATGTGACCGCCAATGTCGTGGCTCCACCAGCCATAGCCCACATTGGAAGCATTCGCTGTAAAATACGGCTGAAAGTCGAGTGATTCCCAGCAAATTATGCTGTCGCCGGAAAAGCCTACCGGATAGCGGTGGCTTCCCGCTCCGGCATATCGGGAAAGAATCAGAGGCCTTTTATTTCTCCTGTTTTGATCAAGATAATGATAGTGATTCAGCATCCACAGTGGATCCATTCCATCCATGCTGCAATCCGCGCCCTGCTGCCAGTCGATCCACCAAAAATCGACGCCGATCTCTTCATTTGGATGATGTAAAAATTTAAAATAGGCCATTAGAAATTTCGAATCAGCAATGTCAAAATCAATTTTCCTTCCGTCCTTTATCCCGAGAGCTTCCGCCATTTTTCCATAAGCCTCTTCGTAAGGCATAACGCCGTTAGCCGGATGGAGATTGAGGCAAACCTTTAGCCCCTGCTCATGCAGCCATTTCAAAAAAGCCGCAGGGTCGGGGAAAAGCTTCCGGTTCCACGTATAGCCGGTCCAGCCGCTTCCATTTCCGGGCCCTACGTCTACCAAGTGCCAGTCCATGTCGAGCACGGCAACGGAAAACGGCGTATTTTCTTCGCGGAAGCGCAAAATCAGCTTCCGGTAAGATGATTCGGAATAGCGGTTGTACCGGCTCCACCAGTTCCCAAGCGCATAGCGCGGCAACATGGGCGTCTTGCCGCAGAGCCGGTAAAAATCTTTCAGGCAACGCAAAAAATTTCTGCCGTAACCAAAAAAATACAGATCGATTTCTTTCTTTTCTCTCGGTGCGACCCATCCGTTCTCCAAGAGCAACAGAGAACCGCTATCATCCAGAACTGAGAAGCCATAAACGGAAAGCAGACCATGCTCCAGCGGAATGGGCCCGGCCGTATTGTCCAGAGTACGGGCCGTGCCTCTCAAATCATTCAGTTCATCGGAATATTTCCAGATGTTCCTGTAATCGCTGCAGTTATCTAACACTTCAATGGAAAGGCCGTTCTTTGAAAACGGTCTTTTGTTATAACGCAAGTGTAAGTTTTTCGTTATAATCTCAAGCGCATTCTCCTTTTCGACCGTCTGAAAAGGAACTTTTTGAAAATCTCGGTTTAAAACTACCTGTGTCGCGTGGTCCTCAAATAGATTTTCGCGGCAGTATTCTAGTCGAATCAGCTGAGAAGTCAAAACAGTAAACCGGTAGTTATCCCCCTGAACCACATTGCCCGGACTGCACTGAGGGGAAACTTTCAGTTTGTAGTATTCTTCCAATGAATTTCCTCCCTAAAAGAGCGTTATTCCTTTACGGCGCCGATCACGATGCCGGAGACAAAATATTTTTGAAGAAACGGATAGATGATAAGAAGAGGAACGGTCGAAACGACAATTTTCGCCGAGTTCAACGTCCTTGTGGAAATTGCCAGATACTTTTTAAGCTTTTCAATATCTGTGATCTTGGAAAGGTCAAATTCGGCAGACAACTGCTGAATATAAGTCTGCAGAGGATAATTTGAAGTTTTTGTGATATACAGAATTGCCTGAAAGTAATCGTTCCAATGCCCAACAATACAAAAAAGCGTAAGAGTGGCAAGGCAGGGAAGCGAAAGCGGAACAAAGATGCTGAAAAGGATTTTCCATGGGGATGCCCCGTCTATTTTTGCAGCTTCTTCCAGTGATTTCGGCACGGCGCGGAAAAAGTTCATCAGCAAAATGACATTGCCGATAGGAACGGCTGTCGGCAGAATCAGTGACCAGATCGTATTTGTCAGTTTTAATCCGTTCACAACGAGGAATGTTGGAATCATTCCGCCGGAAAACAGCATGGCAAAGATCACGAACCACATATAAAAATTCTGCGTGTGAAATTCCCATTTGCTCTTCGAAAGTGGATAAGCGGTTAAAACAGTCAGCAGCATATTGATGCCCGTTCCCAAAACAACGCGGATGACTGAAATACCGAATGAACGCCAGAACTGAGAATCTTCCATAATTTTGCCGTAAGCGTTCGTTGTGAATTCGACTGGAATAATTCCAACCAGATTAGCCGTTGCCGCCGCACTGCTGCTGAAAGATGTGGCAGCCACGTTCAGCAGCGGGAGCAGGCACATAAGCGTCATAGCCAGAACGACCAGATAAATAAAAGAATCCAAGATCTGTCCCTTTTTCGATTGAATCATAATAACAGCCACACTCCCTAAAACATCTTCCTGTCTGTGAGTTTTATGGTCAGCTGGTTCGCAGCCACCATAAGAACCATGCCGACGACCGATTTGATCAGGCCGACTCCCGTTGCGAGGCTGTATTCCCTCTGTACCATGCCGATGCGGTACACGTAGGTATCGATGATATCCCCCGTCTGGTAAACAAGCGGATTATACAAATTGTAAATCTGGTCAAAATTGGCATTCAGAATGTTTGGCAGACTCATGGTTACCATCAGCACAATGGTAGGAACGATTCCGGGAAGCGTGACGTGCAGCAGCTGCTTCCAGCGGTTGGCGCCGTCGATTGCAGAGGCCTCATACAGTCCGGGGTCAATCGACGTCAATGCCGCAAGATAGATAATGGAGCCGTAACCGAACTCTTTCCATGTATCCGTAAAAATACAAATGGGCCGAAACCATGTGTTGCTTGCCATGAACAAAGTCGGCGCCCTGCCCATGGATACAGCAAAATTATTGATCGGCCCGTCATAGCCGAATACGTACTGGACGACCGCCGCCAGAACGACCCAAGACAGGAAGTGCGGAAGATATACGATGGTTTGAACAACTTTTTTGAAAAACTTCAGCCGGATTTCATTCAGCAGCAATGCGAAACAAACCGGTATAAGAATTCCCAGAATTATTTTAAAAAACGAGATGATAATTGTATTGACCAGCACCTGCGTTACATCCGGCAGTGCAAACATAAACTTAAAGTTGTCCAGTCCAACCCACCGTGAGCCAAAAATCCCTTTCGCCGGAACAAAATCCTGAAATGCGATCACAATCCCGACCATCGGCGCGTAACTAAAAATCAGCAGCGTGATGATGGCCGGAGCTAGCATGAGACGATAGCTTAATTGGTCCTTTTGATTTTTCATGATTTTCCTCGTCGTAAACTGCCCGCATTGCAGAGGGGCTCCGCAATGCGAACAGAGAAAGTGAACTTACTTCTTAATTGCCTGATTGACTTCATCCGTTATCTGCTTTCCGCCCGCGTTTTCCCACAGAAGGACGAAGCTGTCGAACGAATCAATGTCCTTTTCATTTGTCAGGATCTTCAGCAGCTCTTCATTTTCCATTTTTTCAAGGCTGGCCCATTTCAGCTTCATAGAAGGCGTCCGGTCAAAGTAAACCGGTTCCACGGTGTTGACCGGAGTGTCGTTCACCAGTTTGCTGGACACCATTCTGGCCTGGTAATTCAGCCAATCGGTCGAATCCGGAGTCTTGTTGTTTTTCTTATCGTCCAAATATTTTTTGCAGGATTGATACAGGGTGTTTTCATATATGATCATGTCCTGCGGTTTCCGCTTGCCGTCGATCGCTTCGCTGATATGTTTGTAGGCGCGGGCCGCGGCGTCGTAATAATCAAAGCCGCCCACCGGGTCGACGCCATACTGATGGTTGACGTAATCGAGGTACTCTTTGGCTTCTTTACTCGTATCGGTATAGGCGGACGTACCCTGGTTGTAGTCGAGTGAGATGTTCTTTTCTTTTACCAACAGTTCCGGATGCTCAAACCCCTTGCGGACCACAAAATAGTTCTGGTTCGGGTTTCCGGTGAACATCGTTACTTTTCCGTCGTTGCCTGTCGGGACGATAAAGCATCTCCAGTCAATCTCCGGGTTCATTTTATAGGAAGCTTCCAGATTGTAAGGCGCCCACCAGCCGCAGAAAAAAGAACCGCACTGGCCTTTTGTAAGCAGGCTCTTAATATCGTCGTCTTTCCGAACGCCGACCGCTTTGTCAATTAATCCCTTTTTGTACCAATCGGCCAGAAGCTGTAGGCCCTGCTTCATTTCGGGCAGAACAGAACCGTAAACGGCTTTGCCGTCTTTTCCCTTTACCCACTGCTTTGGATAAGCGCCGAAATTGGTGAAAATATTATTGGACTGATACCCGCCGGCGTAGGTCCCGCAGAAATATTTGTTGGAAAGTACAAGTCCGACGGTCTTGCCGGCGCCGTTACCGCCGGGGTCTTTCTGAACAAACTGTGTCAGGATATTTTCTATATCGCTTAGGGTCTTCGGAGCGGGAAGATTCAGTTTATCCATCCAGTCGCCGCGCAGCCAGAGCATTTCCGGCCCGGAAGAAATGGCCGTTGTCGGAATCGCGTAAAGTTTTCCGTCAAATGTCGCCATCTCCAGCGATTTGTCATGATTGGAGGAATAAATCTCCTTCATCAGACTGCCCGCACAATTCTTATAGCTTTCCGTAAGGTCCGCAATCAGATCATTTTCAACCAACTGCTTCAGTGTAGGATAATCCACACTCATAATGTCCGGAATGTTGCCGGAAGCGATTGCCATTGAAACCTTTTGATCGTAGTCGTCACCGTCGACTGCTTCGAATGCGTCTTTGTTCTGAATATTCAGTCTCGCTCGGAACAGACGCGTGTACGCGCTGTTTTCCGCCGTATCTTCCGAACCTTTCGGATATGCCGTATTCGATTGGACCTTTAAGCCCACCGTATAGGTTACCAGTTCCGGATACGGCTTTTCCGGTGATGTTTCCGCTTCTTTCCAGGCGGCGGAATCTTCCGAAGTATCTGTGACATTTCCTGTTGTCTGTGTCCGGCCGCATCCAGTTGCGGTGGAAACTACAAGACAGGATGACATCAGCAGTACAAGTGCTTTTTTCCAAAGAGTCTTCTTCATACAAAAACCCCCATTCAAATTCAGTTTAGCGCTAAACCTTAACTCATTGTATTTCTCATTTTGCGAATTGTCAAGAGAAAATAAGTGAATGTATCCAATTTGTTTTATACAATCTGGACTTTTTTGCATATTTGTGTAAACTCATAAAATAATAACTGAAATATTGTTCTTTCGCCAATATAAAATTGTTTGGAAATGTGATATTATAAATGCGCATTAGAATTTATATAATAAATTATATTTAACGATAAACCTGCAGGGGGGACTTTATGGCAACCTTGAAAGATATCGCCGCCGAAGCCGGCGTCAGTATTATGACCGTATCCAATGTAATCAACGGAAATTACGGCAGGGTTTCGGAAAAGAATATCCAGAAGATCAGGGAACTCGTCAAAAAATACGATTACGTGCCGAATCTTTCCGCAAGAAGCCTGTCGTCAAACACCTCCAGAATAATTGTAATTTTTCTGCCGAAGGATAACCCTCTCGTCAACTATTTTTCAAATCCCTACATGGGCGAACTGTTTGGCGAAATCGAAATGCTGATTCGCGAGCAGGACTACTTTGTTCTCATTCGCTCTTTAGAAGAAATCGGCAGCATCCCGACGATCCTGAAAAACTGGAACGCAGACGGCGCGATTATCCTAACTCACCAGACCCATTCTGACATGAAATCGATTACACACAGCAGCGAATGTCCCGTCGTATTTATCGACAGCTATCATACGGAGGATTTTTCTGCGCTTACGGTCGGGATCAACGAATACAAAGGCGGCTATACTGCTGCAAAGCATCTGATTTACAACGGCCATAAAAAAATCGCTTTTGCCGGCCCATTCAATGAGTCTAACGATATTGTCTATAACCGTTACCGCGGATACCGCGCCGCGCTGAAAGAAGCCGGAATCGAATACAGTAGCAGCCGCATAATAAAAACCAACACCACTTATGAAGACGGCATCCGAATCGGCAAAGCGATCGCGAACGGCTCCTATGATGTTTCCGCAGTTTTCGCAACAGCAGATATCCTTGCGATCGGCATTATGGAAGGCTCCCGCCTCAACGGCATGATTGTGCCGAACGACCTTTCCGTTGTTGGCTTCGACAACCTTCAAATCTGCTCATTTGTTACGCCGAAACTGACGACCATTTCGCAGGATGTCAAACAGAAAGCGGAGTCAGCCGTAAACCTTTTGATGCGGGCCATACGGGATGATTCCTTCCGCAAAAGCGCCATAAATCTTGATGTGGAGCTGGAGGAACGCCAGTCTGTCAGAAGGCTCGTATAAACCTGATTGAGGAGATAACTGAATGAATCAAGAAGCGATTTATCATCGGACCTACTCGGAATACTGCTTTGCACTCTCACGGAATCACGTTGTACTTCGACTTCGCTCCGGGAAAGGAGATCTTACCGACTGCCGCGTTTTTTACGGGGACCGAATGGACTCTCAAAATCCGATCCGGACGGCAGAAGCCATCATGCGGAAAAAGTACACCGACTCACTGTTCGATTATTTCGAAGCGGATATTGATCCGAAAGTCACTCGTCTATGCTATTATTTTTTGCTTTCTGACGGCAAACAGAGTTTCTGCTATTACAATAGCGGTTTTTTTGAAAAGCCAAGTGAAAACCGGCAACTTTATTTTCAATTGCATTACATACGCTGTGAAAACATCGCTCAAGTCCCAGAATGGGCGAAAAAGGCAGTCATCTATCAAATTTTTCCGGACAGCTTCGCTTCAGGCAAACGAAAAATTTCTCACGAAGGAAAGATGATCCGCGGAACGGATGGTTTTACCAGCCGATCCGAGTTTGGCGGGACACTTCATGGGATTGCCGAAAACATCAACTATCTGAAAAAGCTTGGAATCAGCTGCATCTACCTGAATCCGATCTTCAGGGCAAATTCATGGCACAAGTACGACACGATCGACTACCGCAGCATTGATCCGTGCTTTGGGACCAAGGAAGATTTCAAAAAGCTGATGGATACCTGCCACAGAAACGGCATCCGCGTCATGCTCGATGCGGTTTTCAATCACTGCGGCCCGGACTTTTTCGCTTTTCAAGATGTGCTGAAAAAAGGTAAGGATTCCCGCTACCGGGATTGGTTCTATATTTCAAAACTGCCGGTCGTACAAAAACCGGTGCCGAACTATGAGTGTTTTGCCTACGAGGGAACTATGCCAAAACTGAACACAGGGAACCCGGAAGTTAAGCGGTATTTAATTGATACGGCATGCTACTGGACTGAAAATTTTCACGTTGACGCGTGGCGACTGGATGTTGCAAATGAAATTGACTTTGGTTTCTGGCGTTCTTTTCGCCGCGCTCTCAAAGCCATTGACCCAGATGTTTTTATCGTCGGTGAAGTCTGGGACGATGCCCGCGCCTTTCTGCAGGGGGACCAGATGGACTCTGCAATGAATTATAATTTCTATTACGCCTGTCTTGATTTCTTTGCAAAAGGGGAATTGACGGCCAGGGAATTCAACGAACGGATTAATTATCTTCTGATTCGCTATCAGCGGAACGTCCAGCAGGCCCAGATGAACCTGCTGGACAGCCACGACGTCCCGCGTTTTCTCACAAGCGCCGGCGGAGATGTCCGGAAGCTGAAACTAGCCGCACTGTTTCTGCTGACACATGTCGGTGTACCTTCCATTTATTACGGCGACGAAAAGGGTCTAAACGGCTGGAAAGAGATTGATTATCGCCGACCGATGGATTGGAAACAGCCGGAAAGCGAACTCTTTGAATACTATCGGCGGTTGATTGCACTGCGGTCTGAAAATATGGACGCGATGCTTGGCGACTTTGAAACCATATGGGCTGATGAGAGTCTTTACATTTACAGAAGAAAGTCTGAAACGGCCTGTATAACCATTGCCGTAAACAATTCGGAAGCCCCCCGCGAAGTTTCTTTCGCAGTCTCCGCGGATGACGGCATCTACACCGACCCGGTGAATCAGCATCATATCTCGGTTCAGGGTGGCCTTGCTCGTCTGACGCTCTATGGCTTCGACGCGGCCGTGATGTCGAAAACGGCGCCGTCTCTTACGTAGTCGATCCCAGTCTGGTGAGGGTTGCGTACTTGAGCAGATAAGCTCAGATTTTCTGCCCATACGGGAATTCTCCGATTCAGAACTGTAAAATAATTTTTTGAATGAACTTGCCCATGCGACATTTGGTGGAAACGCGAAGGATAAGGGAGAGGCCGCAGCCCCTCCCTTATCGATTCCTTCCGGAACCCCCGGCTGTGCCGGGAGTTAACTATTGTTTAAAAGTTAACACCGCAGACTAAAATAATATTTGCGAACGAAGTCGTTTCTCCCGTGCGGACAATTGCCTTGGCATCCTTTAAAAGCTTTTTCAATTCTTCATGCGGGACATAGCGGCGAGGAAGTCCTTTCAGCGTGTCACAGGTTTGGTCATGCAACTGAGGGCTCACCGTCTTCATTTCATCCGCCAGCACATAGGACTCCACGACCAACTCGTTTGTTACCGCTTTTAATGTGTCAAGAAACGATGGAATTCCGCGAACTAAAGTAAGATCGATGACCTTTACATCATTCGGAAGCGGTAAGCCCGGATCGGCAATTACAAAATATTCAGTGTGCCCAATCTCCGCAATGGCGGAGCATAGGTCCGGATTCAGAATGCCGCTTTTCGTCATATGCAAATCTTCCTTCCAACTAAAACGTTTCAACAAAATTTATTTCTATTATATCGTATTTTAGTTCTCTAATATATGGAGAATATGACAATACTATGGCACTGCATTTGGTATTAATGCATAAAAATTGGTATTCGGAACAAAATAATTTGCGAATTCTATTGACAAGCGGAACAATCCACGTTATCCTGTGTTCAAACGTATTACTAAAATACTTTACCGACGGCTCAACTAATTGTTTAATAGTAATAAAATCTTCCAGTGCTTTTCAATTTTCCAGAGGAGATTCCTATAGAATGAGAGTAACAATTAAAGACATCGCGAAAAAAACAGGGCTTTCGGTATCAACGGTTTCTCTGGTCTTAAACCACAAAAGCGAAAGAATTTCCCAAAAAACGATCCATAAAGTTTTGAAGGCTGCCGAGGAGATGCATTATCATCCAAATCAGATTGCAGTCGGATTGATTACCAGAAAAACACAGACGTTGGGTCTGATTATTCCGGACATTGTAAATACTTTTTTTGCCGAGATTGCCAAAGGAGCCGAGGCGGAATGTCAAAAGTGCGGATATAGCCTGATTTTATGCAACACTAACGACAATCCGCAGAAGGATGTCGATTATGTGAATGTGTTAGTCGATAAGGGCGTGGATGGGATTCTGTTCACCATGGCCGTCAGCTCCCAGGTACATAAGGATACTCAGTGTTTTCAGATTATGAAACAGGTCGAAAAGCCGATGGTGCTTGTCGACCGGGCGGTGTGGGAAGAAGACGCCGGCTGTGCCGCGCCTAGCGTTACCGTAGACAACGAGCTTGGCGGCTACCTTGCAACAAATCACCTTCTGGAACTGGGGCACCGGAAAATCGGCTTTATATCCGGTCCTATGGGGGAGCAGTCCTCTCAGAAACGGCTTTTCGGATACATCCGGGCGCTGCAGGAATTCAGTGTAACGTTTGATCCGATATTAGTAAGGGTGGGGGATTACCACACGCCGACAGGCTACCGCCTTTCCGGGGAATTGATTGAACAGGGAGTGACCGCGATCTTTGCCTGTAACGATATGATGGCCTACGGCATCTATCAACAGGCGAAAGAGAGAGGGCTTTCCATTCCCGGTGACCTGTCTGTTGTAGGATTCGATGATTTGCAGTTTTCGCAATTCATGGAAGTCCCTTTAACCAGCATGAAACAGCCTGCTTACGAAATCGGCCGGTGCGCCGTGGATAAAATTATCGGTATGATCGAAAACCCCGATGAGAAGCAGAAAAACGTGCAGTTTAAGCCGAAATTGATGGTGAGGAAAAGCACGGAAGCCGTCGGCGAAAAAAAATGAAATTGAGGGAAAGGTAGATAAATCAATATGCCTAAGATTTTAAATTTTGGCTCCCTGAATATCGACAACGTTTTTAAGGTGGACCATTTTGTACAACCGGGAGAGACGATGGCGGCAGAGAGCCTGGAGCTGCTTCCCGGAGGAAAGGGCCTGAATCAGTCGGTCGCATTGTCAAGAGCCGGCGCAGAAATTTATCATGCGGGAAAAGTAGGTCACGACGGCAGGTGGCTTGTCGACCTGCTGGAAAAGGCAAATGTACATACGGAACTGATCGATCAAACCGGCTCCATGACAGGAGTTGCCATGATTCAAGTAAACAGCTCCGGCCAGAACTGCATCATCATCCATCACGGCGCCAATGCGGAAATTACCAATGATTACATCGACTCTGTGTTGAGCCATTTTCACAAAGGAGACATGCTGCTGCTGCAGAACGAAATAAACGCTATTTCACGCATCATTAGTAAAACGTTTGAACTGGGAATGCAGATCGCCTGGAATCCATCTCCGTTGGACCGTACCGTTTTTGACTGTCCTTTCGAGAAAATTACATATTTTATCTTGAATGAAATAGAAGGCTTCGACCTTACCGGAGAAAAAGAACCGGACAAAATTGCCGCAGCGCTGTTGAAGCGCTGCCCGAACGCGAAAGTGGTTCTTACACTGGGAAAAGGGGGAGTATGGTATCAGGACAGGGACCGGGTTTGCACGCACGGCATCTACAAGGTACCCGTTGTGGACACCACAGGCGCAGGAGACACTTTCACAGGCTTTTTTCTGGCTAAAATTCTGGAGAATTGCCCCGTGGAGGAAGCACTTCGCATTGCTTCCGTCGCATCATCTATCGAAGTTTCCAGAAAGGGAGCCTCAATTTCCATTCCTACGCTGGAAGAGGTGGTGAACTCCGATCTGAAAATGCAGTAACTTGTGATAACGATTTGAGGTGATATCTTGCAAATCAGCATGAAAGGAATCAATAAAAGTTTCTTTAGGAACCAGGTCCTTAAAAATGCGGAATTTAACCTTTTCAATGGAGAAATTCACGCATTAATGGGGGAAAACGGCGCAGGAAAATCAACAATGATGAAAATTCTGACCGGAGTCTACACGAAAGACAGCGGCGAGATTTTAGTTGACGGCAAACCTGTGAATTTTACTCATCCGAAGCAAGCGGAAGCCGCCGGGATCGTTTTCATTTATCAGGAAATCAATGTAATGCCCGATCTGACCGTGACGGAAAATATGTTTGTTGGAAAAGAGATTCACGGCAGATTTGGAATCCTTAATAAAAAGGCGATGAACAAAGAGGCACAGGAGGTATTAAAACGCCTTGGCGTGCAAATACCCGTCGAACGGGTGATGTCCGAACTTTCCATTGGACAGCAGCAGATGATCGAGGTTGCCAAAGCCCTGATGGTGGATGCCAAAGTTATTATCATGGACGAACCGACTGCAGCGATGACGCTGGAAGAAACACGGACGCTATTCCGCATCTTGGGAGAGTTGAAAAAGAAAGGCGTTTCTATTATCTATATTTCCCATCGTATGGAGGAAATCTTTGAAATCTGCGACCGGGTAACCGTGCTGCGCGACGGCCAGTATATCGGAACGAAACCGGTAGAGGAAACTGATATGAACAGTCTGATCAAAATGATGATCGGGCGTAAAATCGGGGAAAGGTTTCCGGCCAGAGACTGCAAAATCGGCGGGACTGTGTTCGAAGTAAAAAATTTCAGTCGGAAAGGTATCTTTTATGACGTGTCTTTTTCCGTTAAGGAGGGGGAAATCCTTGGTGTTTCCGGTCTGATGGGCGCGGGCCGGACCGAAATCATGCAGGCGGTTTTCGGATACTTTCCGCATGACAGCGGCACCGTCAGGGTATCCGGAAAAGAAGTTAATATCCATTCTCCGGAGCAGGCGAAAAAGCTTGGAATCGGATTTATCACGGAGGACCGGAAGACCGAGGGGGTTGATGCTGGAGGATTCCATTCAAAAGAATGTCGCGCTTACCAATCTGGATCAGATTTCGGAACACGGCGTTCTGAACAGCCAAAAGGACAATCAACTGGTGGAACGCGCCATCCATGATCTTTCCATTCGCTGTTCGGGTCCGGCGGAAACGTGTTCCAATCTATCCGGCGGCAATCAGCAAAAAGTCGTTTTTGCAAAGTGGATTTTCATCAATCCGAAAATCCTGATTTTGGACGAACCGACGCGCGGCGTGGATGTCGGCGCAAAAAAGGAAATTTACAATATCATTAACCGGCTTGCAGAAAAAGGCGTGGCAATCATAATGGTTTCTTCCGAACTGCCGGAGATTCTGGGAATGAGCGACCGGGTCATGGTCGTTCACGAAGGGCATATCACCGGAATCCTGAGAAATAGGAACTTGGAAGCAAAAGATGTCACCAATGATCAAGCGGCCGACCAGGAAAACATTATGATTTTGGCAACGGGGGGAACACTGAAATGAATGCAAAAACGGTAAACCGCTTGAATACCGAAAAATTTATCCAGAGTCTAGGTTCGGTGATTGCTTTGGTGGTGCTGGTGGTCGTATTCAGTGTCATCAATGCCGACTTCCGAAGCATCAACAATATTCTCTCTTTATTAAAGCAGGCTTCTGTCAACGGCCTAATCGCATTCGGCATGACAGGGGTTATTCTTACCGGTGGAATCGATCTTTCCGTAGGTTCAACTCTGGCTCTGACCTCCTTGCTGTGTGCTGGCATGATCCATGATGGAATTCCCCCGGTACTGGCCATGCTGTGTGTGCTGCTCCTCGGAATTCTGTTCGGTTCCGTCAGCGGTATGCTTATTACCAAGGGCAGGCTTCAGCCTTTTATTGCCACTCTGGTTACCATGACGATCTACCGCGGCCTGACCATGATCTTCTCCGGCGGGATGCCGATTTCCGACTTGGGATCCGACCCGTTCCTCAGTGGTATTGGAAAAGGCTCACTGCTGCTGATTCCGGTTCCTGTCTGGATTATGGTCGTTATGTTCTTCCTGTTCTTTTTCATGCTGAACAAAACGACATTCGGCCGCAGAGTATTTGCAACCGGCAGTAATGAAAAAGCCGCCAAACTGGCAGGCGTCAATGTTGATAAAACTAAAATTTTGGTTTATGTCATATCCGGATTTACGGCGGCGCTGGCAGGCCTGATCCTGCTCTCCCGTCTCGGTTCCGCCCAGCCGACCATCGGCACCGGATATGAAATGGATGCCATCGCGGCTGTTGTGCTCGGCGGGACCAGCATGTCGGGCGGGCGCGGTAAGATTTACGGAACTCTGGTCGGAGTTGTGATTATCGCGGTCCTGAACAACGGCCTCAATATCATGAATGTTCCCTCGTATTATCAGGATGTTGTAAAAGGTCTTGTGATTCTTCTGGCAGTTCTTTCAGACCGGAAACGTTAATTTGTCAGTCAATCCAAAATAATAATAAGGAAGGGTTTTTATGAAAAGGTTTTTCGCATCGATTTTTACAGCAGCAATGGTTCTATCGTTGACGGCGTGCAGCACCGGCGTCGATCAGACGGCATCCCCGGCGGCAAGCGGCGGGGCGGAATCTTTGCAGTCTGCTAAAGCCATTGGACTCTCCATATCGACTTTGAACAACCCGTTTTTTGTAACGCTTTCGCACGGTGCGAAGCAGGAGGCGCAGAAGCAGGGGCTGCAGCTTACCGTTGTCGACGCGGGAAACGATACCGCAAAACAGGCGAACGACATTGAGGACCTGGTTTCGAAGAACGTCGGTGTATTGATCGTCAATCCGGTTGATTCCGACGCGGTTGCCCCCGCAGTCAAAGACGCGGTTGCTAAGGGGATTAAGGTTATTTCCGTCGACCGTGTGGTAAACGGTGTTACGGTCGACTGTCAAATCGCTTCCGACAACGTAATGGGCGCCAAAATGGCGACGGAGTATCTTCTCAGTCTCATAGGGAAAAATGCGAAAGTCGCGCAGTTGGAAGGAACACCTGGCGCTTCCGCCACGGTTGACAGAGGCAAGGGTTTCCATCAGGCAGCCGATGAAAACGCGAATATCGTCGCCAGCCAGTCGGGCAATTTTGACCGGGCAAAAGGTTTGAACGTTACAGAAAATATTCTGCAGGCTCATGGTGACATCAAGGGTATCTTTGCGCAGAACGACGAAATGGCGCTTGGCGCAGTCGAAGCTGTTGCGGCCGCAAAGAAAGATATTGTTATTGTAGGATTTGATGCGACCGATGATGGTCAGAAAGCGGTAAAATCCGGCAAAATGGCTGCAACCGTAGCGCAGAACCCGGAACTAATGGGTTCCACCGCAATTGATAATGCTCTGAAACTGCTCAATGGAGAAAAGATTCCGGCAAGCATTCCGGTCGAAGTATCTTTGATTAAAAAATGAGATGGAGTGCTAACTCCCGGTTTTGCCGATATTACATAATATCAACTGAACAAACGCCGCTTTTTCCGGGGGAGGAAGTAAACAGCCAATCAGAAAGGAACTGCGAAAAGACGCAAAGAATGGACATGGCGACCACATCCCCTTTGCATGAATCGGTTGCCGCCCACCATGGAGCAGGCTCCGTTTCGGGTCCCTTCCATGCCCCTCCGCTGATTCCGGATGAGAGACCTCGACGGCTTTCTTGCTGCCGGGCGGGCGGCGGTGCGCCCAAAAATGCGTCTTAATCAGGCTTTAACCGCCGGATTAAGGCGCATTTTCTTATTTTCGGGGCTTTTGTCTGCCGGCGCCCGGCGCACTATTAAATGTAATATTTTTAAACCGCTTCCAAATGTCAAGAAGTCATTTACATTTAAAGGTCAGTTTTTTCTTCGTCTTCACCTGGGCCAGTTCATTGCTCAGGGCTGTTATAAGCTTATTCATAGGTTCCCTATTTTCTGATCCCGAGTTAAATCCCGGCTTTCCGGGAGAGCCAAACCTCGCCGCATACACGATTACAACGCGTTATATTTGTGCAGGTTTAAACACTTTCAACCGATTTGTCAACATCTTGCTGTTGACAAGCGAAAAAATACAACCAGGAGGATGATCTTATTCATTCAAGAATATATTTGTGCGGCGGGGGAGAGCCTCTGATAGAAACTTTTAAAAACCATCCGGTGGTTTAATACCCGACTCCGAAGTCCGTATTTTGATATAAAACTTCAATAGAGGAATCTTCATTGAGATAGGCGTACTTTTTCAGAAACCACTTAACGAGCTGAGCGTCCTGTTGGATTGCAGTGGAATTGTTAGTGAAAACGTTTATCGTTCCCATTCGAAAATATTTTTTTAAAATTCTAATATCGTTGTCGATCATTTCTTTCGTCTGCCCTTTTATACAGACCATTATGCAGGGGGAATCGAAATAAAATGCTACTTCCTCCGGTGTGCGGAAAGACGCGTGTTTGTTCAGCACATTTTCCCGAAATCCGTTATCGAATGTTTCCACTCCGATTTTAAAGATAATGGGAATGCCCATGAATTCTCGCATTTCCTGCAGTCGGTTGCGGTAAATCCAGTGACTTTCGAAAAATAGCTGTTGTATATTTTTTTCTTTTATGACTTGGCGAATACGATAAAGTGTACTCTTTGGCAGTTCAAAGCAGCTGCCTGAATTAATAACTTCCAGCGCACCGGCTCGGCCGCTGACACGAGAAAGAATTTGAAAATTCAGGTTTGCCATTTCTGCATCGTCTGTCGAGTTGTCGGAGATATAATCGCAAAAAGTACATTTTCCCCAGGCACAGGGGCGGCCCTTCAGCAACACAATTTCTCTGGGATTTTTCTTCGTTATCAGGTTATAGCGCTCCATTAGATTTTCTCCCATTCATTCCTGTCTTTAGCCAGCCGTCAAGGCGCGACAATAGACTGCTGACAATAACAACTGTGATCAACCGGTCCAGATAATCCATCAGGATTTGTACAATAAAGGCGCTGACTACCATGCTGAATCCAATTTGATGAAGAATCTGTACCAGAGCAGAAGAACCGGAAGAAGTAACGCCCGCAAATACGAATGCGGTAATGCAGGAGCTGACGATGGTTCCCGGCACCGTTAGAAAGAGAACGGCCAGAGGAAGTTTCCATTTTCGAAACCAGCTTGTGCGGAACAAAAACCCAGAAATCAGTCCGGTTATCATTCCTGCAGGTATAAAGTAGAGGGAGTAGACATCCGAGGTAACGCCGCTGAAAATCCCGCTTATGCAGGCAGTCAACCCCCCTAAAGCAGGACCGAACAGGGCAGAACTCAGTATGGTTCCGATGCTGTCCAGATAAATTGGGAGCCGCAATGTCAAGGCGATGTAGGCGCCGACAATATTGATGACTGCACAGAGCGCTGTGATCGTTATTTTTATGGTGGAGACCCGTTTCATGATATAGTTCCTCCCGTCATGATTTTTGATAGAATCGGTTGAATTTGACCGGGTTCTTTCTGAAATATTCGGGATAGAAACATAGTCATAAAAGCGAGCGGGTCGGTTTGGGTAAGCACGTGACTGTTCGGCTTCTTATGCCAAAAATTCATGGAATCTACTACGGACTGCCCAATACAGATGCCTTTGGTCTCAATGTCGGTATAGGCGTCAAAGCCGTGACAGAGATCAGGGTTGACTGCATAGGCCACAGCGAGGGGATCGTTTATCACGCAGCCGATAATTCCTTCCTGCTTCCAATGAAAATCAAAGTAGAACCGGGTGATTTTTTGGATAAATTCTGCCGTGTGTCGATCCAGAACATGCATATATTCCAGTAAGTTTGGCGTCAGAACAATCTTTCGGGTGACATCGAGGCCAACCATGTGAATCGGTCTTCCCAAATTCTCAAAAACCTCACTGGCGGCATCCGGGTCGCACCAGTAGTTATATTCCGCAACGGGGGAACAATTGCCGTAACTTCTGAAATTTCCTCCCATGGAAACTAATTGGCTCAGGTTTTGAAATGCCTTTTTGTCGCGCCGCAGAGCCAATGCAATATTGGTCAGTGGCCCGATGGCAACAATCGTAAGTGCTGTTGTTGTGCGTAGCGTATCCAAGATAAAATCAACGGCGGCAGAATGCCAGGGAACGTCTTGTACCAGCGGAATCCCAATTTCCCCCAACCCATCCGCTCCATGGGTATCCTGAGCGCTGACATAGTCGCGCACCAGAGGCTTTTCGGCTCCACAGTAAACCGGGATATCCAACCGGTTCATGAAATTAAGCGTACGAAGTGCATTGCATGCCCCCAGGTCGGACGGTACGTTACCACTGACAGTGGTAATCCCGCAAATGCTTAGTTCCGGGGATGATAGGGCCAACATAAGCGCGAGGGCATCGTCGATTCCAGGATCGCAGTCAAGAATGATTTTCTTTTTCTCCAAGGTTAAAATCTCCTTTTCTTTAAAGGCACCTTTTCAGACTTTCTGAAGGAATTGCAGTAGAATCTTTGGAAATTTGGGGCTTCATGTCATCACACAAAAAAAGTCATGTCCCGCTAAGGACATGACAAATAAAGCTTTGTTCATATCAATCCTTAGTTTTTTATACTGGGAGGTTCTCGAACCAGTGCGGGGAAAGATCCCCGCTTTCATGTATTGTTTATAAAATAATACCTGAAACAGACCGGTACTGCAAGTCTTAAATCGCATTTTTCTTATAGCGCGGGCGCTGTTCACGCCTGTGATAAAAAAATGAAAGAAGCCGGCATGTGCTTGAAAAAGTCGGATTTCACTTTCTTCGCCAAGAAGGTATTTTTCGTTATTATCGCTGTACCGCCGACAGCTTCTATAAATTAGCACAATCTGAAGTCTGCAACTAAAATTGAGCGAATGATTTAAGGAAAAGCTCCATGTGTCGTTTTGAACCTGCACAGGGAGCTTTCATTTTATTTTGGCAGCTTTTGTGCTACAATTAGTTCAGATTGTTTGTAGAACAGGATGGATGTAACTTGAGTATTATCGATACATTTGATAACCGTTCAGAAGAAATATTAAAGCCAAATTGTATTGCAACGCCAGTAGAAAAATTCCCTAAAACGGTCATTATAACGTTTAAGCCTAAAATTATTGACATTCTAAAGGCATTGTGTGAAGTTGAAGAAATAAGTTGCCTTCACGCGGGAATAACCATACCTATTTATAAATTCAGATACAAAGAGCACGACTTAGGCATTTATATGACAGTCTTAGGAGGTGCCCCAACAACTGCCCTAATGGAGGAAGTATTAGTAAAAGGCGCAGAAAAAATACTGATTTTCGGCTCTTGCGGTGTTCTCGGCAGACAACTTGCTGCCGGGCAATTTATTATTCCAGCATCAGCATATCGAGATGAAGGTACGAGTTACCACTATATGCCCCCAAGTGACTATGTGGACATTGTTACTTCCAAAAAGCTTGGAGAGATTTTTGACAGCTTAAACATTCCGTATATATTTGGTAGGACATGGACAACGGATGCTTTTTATAGAGAAACGAAAAACAATGTGGATGCTCGCAAAAAGGATGGGTGTATAACAGTTGAAATGGAATGTGCTTCTGTAATGGCAGCCAGTCAATTTAGAAAAAAATCTGCATTTCAATTTTTATATTCTGAGGATAGCCTTGACGGAGGAACTTGGGATGCTCGGACAATGGGAAAAGTGCCGCATTCTAATCTTGAAAAGTATTTAAAAATTGCTTTGGAAGTTGCAATTAAAATATAAGGATTATGAGCATACTCCGGGGCCGGCAACTTAGCTGAGCTATGGCCCAAGGAAAAGGCTCCCGCTTCGGGGTGCTTTATCCTTCAATTAATTTGCAGCTCGGAATATTCTGCTCGATGGAGAAAGCCATAGATGAAAATTGACAGCAATACGCAATTCAAACGAATGCTCGAAACAAACATCCCCAAATTAATTACTTCCCTTGCCGTTCCCACGGTGATCAGCCAGATGATTACAACCGCATACAATACTGCGGACACCTATTTTGTTGCACAGATCGGAACCAGCGCGGCTGCCGCAGTGGGAGTCGTTTTCTCTTTGATGTCCATTATTCAGGCCGCAGGGTTCGGCCTTGCCATGGGAGCCAACAGCTTAATCAGCCGCTATCTTGGTGCGAAAGAGGATGAAAAAGCAAGCAAATACGGCAACAGCGCGCTGCTCGCGGCAATCTTATTCGGGTTCATTTTAATGGGGGGCGGCCTATCCTCGCTCAAGGGGTTAATGCGTATTCTCGGCTCAACGGAGACCATCCTTCCGTATTCGTGTGAATATGGAAAATATATCTTAATCGGCGCGCCGCTGATGTGTTCCGAATTTGTCCTCAATAATATTCTTCGTTCGGAGGGAGAAGCGGTGCTGGCAATGTGGGGCCTGTCCGCCGGCGGCATTCTCAACATGCTTTTGGATCCGCTGTTTATTTCCGGGTTTCACATGGGAATCGGGGGTGCGGCTGTTGCTACTTTAGTCAGCCAAACCGTCAGCTTTTTTATTTTGATCAGCTTTTTCATCAGGAAAAAGAGCATTATTCCGATTCGGATACGGGATGTCAGCAGAGATCCCGCCGATTATTTTCTAATTGTGAAAATGGGATTTCCCACGATCTGCCGCCAGATGCTGGGCAGCTTGTCCTCTGTTTTGATGAATGTTCAGGCAGCCGCGTTTGGTGACGCGGCCGTCGCCGCCGTCACGATTTCGAATAAAATCTATATGTTTGTACGCAATATCGTCATTGGAATCGGTCAGGGCTTTCAGCCGGTTGCGGGCTATAACTACGGCGCAAAAAACAACAAGCGGGTTCGCGAAGCATTTCTTTTTACCTGCAAAGCGGGCACGGCTCTTTGTTCGCTTGCCGCGGTTTTTTTGGCTGTTTATGCTTCGTCCGTTATCACATGGTTTATCGGAACCGATGCGGAAGTCGTCCGCATCGGTTCCCGGGCGCTTCTCTTTGCCTGCGGGGTCATGCCCTTTATGGCGTATTCCACCTATGTAAATCAAATGTATCAATGCCTCGGATTCAGTAAACAGGCCACTTTTCTTGCAAGCTGCCGTCAGGGGATCTGCTTTGTGCCGCTGATTTTGATCCTGCCGGTCCTGTTTCATCTCAATGGAGTCATTATGTCTCAGCCTGCTTCCGACTTTTTCACTTTTGTCATCTCCGTGCCGTTTCAAATTACATTTTTTAAATTTCACTTGAAAATCCGTTCCGAGTGACTGCCGGAAAAATCCATAAACCTGCAGCTGCTGTCCGGTGTGATTCTGTCGGCGCTGATTCTCAACAAACGGCGCAGGCATCCGGATTGAAAGCTGTTGCGGCGCTCGCTGTTGTTCAGCCCGGGGATTTAACTCGTCAACAGCGCCGCAGCCGCGGGAGGCCGCAAAAGGACGGCCTTTAAAATATATGAATAGGGAGTTGGCCTGTCATGAGTCAAATCAGGTTTGCGACAGGATCGGATGCCGAAGCGATCCTTGAAATTTACAAGCCGTATATTTTGGAAACATCGATTACGTTTGAAGAAGCAGTTCCCACGCCGGAGGATTTCCGGGACAGGATTCTGTCCGTGTCGTCCGCGTATCCCTATCTGGTCTATGAGTCGGAAGGGAGAATCCGGGGGTACGCATACGCGCACCGGTATCAGGCGCGTGCAGCCTATCGCTGGAACGCGGAGCTTTCTGTTTATGTGGAACGCTCCGGTCTTCAAAAAGGAATCGGGAAAACGCTGTACGGCGCGCTCCTGAAACTATTGCAGCTTCAGGGAATTCAGAACGTGTACGGGATTGTTACGGCGCCGAATCGGAACAGCGAAAAGCTGCATGAATCTCTGGGCTTTCACAAGCTGGGGATTTATCACAATACGGGATATAAGCAGGGGAAATGGCGTGACGTTCAACTGTTTGAAAAAAGCATCGGCGGTCACGAGTTGAATCCGCCGCCGCTGCGCTCCATCCGCGAATTGGACCCGGCGGCTGTGACAGAGATTCTGGAACAGTACGGTCAAAAGCTTATCGAAGAATAAAAAACGGAGAAATCCAATAAAAATGGTATTATTTAACCTATATAGTACTTGGTGTATTACGAAAGTCTCCTCTCATACTCCGTAATTGCTGATTTTTATTTTCTTACAAGGTCAGTATGGCTCTCTCCGCCGGATTCCATGCAGAGGATGGTTCCGTATAAATCATGGAATCATATACTTTATGGATATGAAAAGACAGCTTCCGGCATGGCTCCGTTTTGAGCAGGTATAATGAAACCGGCACGGAGAGAAAACCTCTGCGCCGGTTTCAAACAGAAAAACATATTCTATCATAATAGGAAAGAACGGATCTTAGCTGCAAAACCGGTGCTCCCCGATAACGACAATGACGGGCCGCGATAAAATCCATTTGCTGGTTGCTTTTACGGGGTTGTAGTAATAGATCGCGCCGCCGCAGGGATCCCAGCCGTTGATGGCGTCGCGCGCAGCCTTATAGGCGGATGCGGCGACAGCCGCGTTGATGCCGCCGTCGTTCAGGCAGGAGAAAGCCCCCGGCTGATAAATGACTCCCGCCAGCGTATTCGGGAAGGAGGGATGCTGAATCCGGTTCAGGATAACCGCCCCGACCGCGACCTGGCCTTCATAAGGTTCGCCGCGCGATTCGGCGGAAATGACCCTCGCGAGCAGATTGACGTCGTTGCTGCTGTAACCGCCCGCACCGCCGGACCCGCCCGCACTTCCGGCGGGGAGTCCGATCGCGCTGAGCGTAGCGGGTCCCGCCACTCCGTCCGCGGTCAGTCCGTTTTTGCGCTGAAAATACAGCACCGCGTTTTTCGTCTGGGTTCCGTAAACGCCGTCAACCTTGCCGGTGTAATAGCCCCAGTTTTTCAGCCTGGTCTGAATCTGTTTGACCTCGCTTCCGGTGGACCCGACCTTGGAAAGGGTCTGGATCGAGCCGCCGACATGGGTCACCACCGCAATCATTAAAACATTCACCAAAACGATGATGAATACTTTCCAGACATATTTCAGTTTATCATTCAAGGAAACACCACCTCTTACCACAGATTTTTCCCACGATTCGAATGATTATCCCTGCCGGGGAAATCACCCTGCCGTTCGCCCGGAATTGACAGCAATGTCGAATCAAAGGGGAAAACCCAAAAAAAATGAAAAAAAGGGTTGACAATAGGGGTGGGTTTTGGTATTATAGTGAAGCGCCTTACGGAAAGGGCGCTGCGGAAGAGGGTCTGCAAGGGCCGGAAAACCGCATGGGACCTTGAAAATTAAACAACGAGACGATAAAGAAGGAACCCGTAAAGATTTCGAGAGTAAAAGTACTTTCGGACGAAAAGAGAGGGACACTCTTTCAAAAAAAACCAAAAGATACGTTAGTGTATCGACTGAAGAGCCGAAACGACTCTAAGATAGATATAAACGCCTTCGGGTGATTATATACCATATTTTAGAGAGTTTGATCCTGGCTCAGGACGAACGCTGGCGGCGTGCCTAACACATGCAAGTCGAACGGAAACAGATTGAAGCTTGCTTTGAACTGTTTTAGTGGCGGACGGGTGAGTAACGCGTGAGGAACCTGCCTTTCAGAGGGGGATAACGTCTGGAAACGGACGCTAATACCGCATGACATTTTGTTGCCGCATGGTGATAAAATCAAAGGAGCAATCCGCTGAGAGATGGACTCGCGTCCGATTAGCCGGTTGGCGGGGTAACGGCCCACCAAAGCAACGATCGGTAGCCGGGCTGAGAGGCTGAACGGCCACATTGGGACTGAGACACGGCCCAGACTCCTACGGGAGGCAGCAGTGGGGGATATTGCACAATGGAGGAAACTCTGATGCAGCAACGCCGCGTGAGGGAAGAAGGTTTTCGGATTGTAAACCTCTGTCCTCAGGGACGATAATGACGGTACCTGAGGAGGAAGCTCCGGCTAACTACGTGCCAGCAGCCGCGGTAATACGTAGGGAGCAAGCGTTGTCCGGATTTACTGGGTGTAAAGGGTGCGTAGGCGGCACTGCAAGTCAGGTGTGAAAACCATGGGCTTAACTTATGGATTGCACTTGAAACTGTGGTGCTTGAGTGAAGTAGAGGCAGGCGGAATTCCCGGTGTAGCGGTGAAATGCGTAGAGATCGGGAGGAACACCAGTGGCGAAGGCGGCCTGCTGGGCTTTAACTGACGCTGAGGCACGAAAGCATGGGTAGCAAACAGGATTAGATACCCTGGTAGTCCATGCCGTAAACGATGATTACTAGGTGTGGGGGGTCTGACCCCTTCCGTGCCGGAGTTAACACAATAAGTAATCCACCTGGGAAGTACGACCGCAAGGTTGAAACTCAAAGGAATTGACGGGGGCCCGCACAAGCAGTGGAGTATGTGGTTTAATTCGAAGCAACGCGAAGAACCTTACCAGGTCTTGACATCCAACTAACGAAGCAGAGATGCATCAGGTGCCCTTCGGGGAAAGTTGAGACAGGTGGTGCATGGTTGTCGTCAGCTCGTGTCGTGAGATGTTGGGTTAAGTCCCGCAACGAGCGCAACCCTTGTGATTAGTTGCTACGCTAAGAGCACTCTAATCAGACTGCCGTTGACAAAACGGAGGAAGGTGGGGACGACGTCAAATCATCATGCCCCTTATGACCTGGGCTACACACGTACTACAATGGCCGTTAACAACGGGAAGCGAAGCCGCGAGGCGGAGCAAAACCCCAAAAACGGTCTCAGTTCGGATCGCAGGCTGCAACCCGCCTGCGTGAAGCTGGAATTGCTAGTAATCGCGGATCATCATGCCGCGGTGAATACGTTCCCGGGCCTTGTACACACCGCCCGTCACACCATGGGAGCCGGTAATACCCGAAGTCGGTAGCCTAACCGCAAGGAAGGCGCCGCCGAAGGTAGGATTGGCGACTGGGGTGAAGTCGTAACAAGGTAGCCGTATCGGAAGGTGCGGCTGGATCACCTCCTTTCTATGGAGACCCGAGCAGATGAAACATTCTGTTCCAACATCCAAGGTCGGTTACGGATGACTTATTATCCAATCGTTGTTTAATTTTGAAGGCCTCGCAGGCTGAGCCTGCACGCACGACGCGCTGAAGCAGACTGGAAACAGAACGCCGAACGCCGCGGAAATGGGTGCGGAGGAAAGCCGGCGGCACAAAGGTCTTGTGTTCGCGGCAAAGCGGCCCGGGAGACCGGAAAGCCAAAGCGCGGCGAAAGACACTGTGTGTCGGTCTTCTCAGAGATAGCATAGGAAGAACCAATCAGTTGAATAGCTTCCAATACGGGGGTATAGCTCAGCTGGGAGAGCGCCTGCTTTGCAAGCAGGAGGTCAACGGTTCGATCCCGTTTATCTCCACCAGCGGACTGAAGTCCGCGGTCACGACGCGCCGGGGCGTTTCAGAAATGAAAAGGCTCGCGGTCGCGGAGAGAACCGCAGAGGAAGTCTGCAAAATACTGGCTATAGTGGCAGAAAGACCGGATAGCCTCAAAGCCGGAGAAATATGGGCTTATAGCTCAGCCGGTTAGAGCGCACGCCTGATAAGCGTGAGGTCGGTGGTTCGAGTCCACTTAAGCCCACCAGCAGGCTGAGCCTGCATGCACGACGCGCTGAAGCATTCTGGAGACAGGAAGCGGAATGTCGCGGAAATGGATGCGGCAAAAGTCTGGAAACGGCAAACAGGAAGCGAAAGCGGAATGGGAGCCAAAATTACATACGGGGTTTCAGTCCGCGACAGCAAGTTTGGGAAACCAGCGGGCAAAGGCGCGATGAAAGACACTGTGTGTCCATATGATGTTCTGGTCCATGCAAATGGAAAAGAGTATTGTGTGTAATCTGATGGCTGGGAAAGGCCGCGACAGGCAAGGTTCTTTGAACTGAAAGCTGACCCGCGACGTGCGTCAACCTCAGGTTGTACCTTGAAAACTGAATAAAGCGAGAAGCAGATAAAGCGAGAAAAAGTTGTTATTCTAACAAGATTAATCTGATAGAAAAACTACAATTTTGAAGAACCAAAGAATCACATGGTCAAGCTACAAAGAGCGCAAGGGGAATGCCTTGGCACTGGGAGCCGAAGAAGGACGCGGCTAACTGCGAAAAGCTATGGGGAGCCGTAAGCAGGCATTGATCCATAGGTGTCCGAATGGAGCAATCCGGCTGGAGTCATGTCCAGTCACCGTGGAGTGAATTCATAGCTGCACGGGGGGAACCGCCTGAACTGAAACATCTAAGTAGGGCGAGGAAAAGAAATCAACCGAGATTCCGCAAGTAGTGGCGAGCGAACGCGGAAGAGGCCAAACCGTGGGCAGCAATGCCCGCGGGGGTGTGGACAGCCAAAAAGTACGCAATCCTGAGCAGAACGGCATGGAAAGGCCGACGAAAGAGTGTGAAAGTCACGTATGCGAAGGGAAAGCGCAGTGGGCTGTATCCCGAGTACTGCCGGACACGTGAAACCCGGTGGGAACATGGGGGGACCACCCTCCAAGCCTAAATACTACCCAGTGACCGATAGTGAAGAGTACTGTGAAGGAAAGGTGAAAAGCACCCCGGAAGGGGAGTGAAATAGAACCTGAAACCTTGTGCTTACAAGCACCGAGAGCCCGTCAATGGGTGATCGGGTACCTTTTGTAGAATGGTCCGGCGAGTGAATGTAACTGGCAAGGTTAAGTCCTTCAGGGACGGAGCCGCAGGGAAACCAAGTCTGAATAGGGCGTATGAAGTCAGTTGTATTCGACCCGAAACCGGGTGACCTACCCATGTCCAGGTTGAAGTGGGGGTAAAACCCCATGGAGGACCGAACCGACTCCCGTTGAAATGGTAGCGGATGAGGTGTGGGTAGCGGAGAAATTCCAATCGAACCCGGAGATAGCTGGTTCTCTCCGAAATAGCTTTAGGGCTAGCCTCGTATTAGATTACCGGAGGTAAAGCACTGAATGGTCTAGGGGCCGAAAGGCTACCGAAGCCTATCAAACTCAGAATGCCGGATAATTGATGTACGGGAGTCAGACAGTGTGAGATAAGTTTCATTGTCGAAAGGGAAACAGCCCAGACCCACAGCTAAGGTCCCTAAACACGGTTAAGTGGCAAAGGATGTGGGGTTGCTTAGACAACCAGGATGTTGGCTCAGAAGCAGCCATTCATTAAAAGAGTGCGTAATAGCTCACTGGTCGAGTGACCCTGCGCCGAAAATTCAACGGGGCTAAAATCGTGTACCGAAGCTTGGGATGCTCAAATATTCTCCATGCTTTCAGGAAGTTGAGAAGCGGAATCCGGCGGCGCGGAAGCGCTGCGGAAAGCCTCTTTCCCGCACAGAAGCGGAAGAGGAAGGAAAAGGTTCCGGATCAGCGGGCGCAAAGCGCCGCGAAATTTCACAGTAAGGTTGAAATGGAGCGCCGATTGAAGGTTTGGAGAATGTTTGAGCATGGTAGGAGAGCGTTGAATGAGAGTTGAAGTCGGAGCGGAAGCGCCGGTGGATTTCATTCAAGTGAGAATGCCGGAATGAGTAGCGAGAAATATGTGAGAATCATATTGGCCGAAAGTCTAAGGTTTCTGGAGGAAGGTTCGTCCGCTCCAGGTAAGCCGGGAGCTAAGGTGAGGCCGAGAGGCGTAGCCGATGCACATACGGTTGACATTCCGTAGCCGCAGAAGGATTTAAGTAAGATGACACCTGCAAAGGGCATGACCCGGGCGTTGGTTGACCCGGGCGTAAGGGACCGAAATCAAGTAGGGAAGCATGCGTAGAGCAGGGCGAGAAAAGTCTTATGGGATATCCGATGCGCCCGTACCGCAAACCGACACAGGTAGACAGGAAGAAGATTCCAAGGCCAACGGGAGAAGGGTAGTTAAGGAACTCGGCAAATTGACCCCGTAACTTAGGGAGAAGGGGTGCCTCAGAAATGAGGCCGCAGAGAATAGGCCCAGGCGACTGTTTAGCAAAAACACAGGTCTCTGCCAAATCGAAAGATGACGTATAGGGGCTGACACCTGCCCGGTGCTGGAAGGTTAAGAGGAGATGTGCAAGCATTGAATTGAAGCCCCAGTAAACGGCGGCCGTAACTATAACGGTCCTAAGGTAGCGAAATTCCTTGTCGGGTAAGTTCCGACCCGCACGAAAGGTGTAACGATCTGGGCACTGTCTCAATTACCCGCCCGGCGAAATTGTAGTACCGGTGAAGATGCCGGTTACCCGCGACAAGACGGAAAGACCCCATGGAGCTTTACTGTAGTTTAATATTGGGTTTCGGTAATTTATGTACAGGATAGGTGGGAGACTGTGAAGCGGTGGCGCTAGCTGCCGTGGAGTCACCCTTGGGATACCACCCTTAAGTTGCTGAAATTCTAACCTGCGGCCGTGAATCCGGCCGGGGGACATTGTTAGACGGGCAGTTTGACTGGGGCGGTCGCCTCCAAAAGAGTAACGGAGGCGCTCAAAGGTCAGCTCAGCACGGACGGAAACCGTGCCAAAGAGTGTAAACGCGTAAGCTGGCCTGACTGCGAGGATGACGGTCCGAGCAGAAACGAAAGTTGGAGTTAGTGATCCGGCGGTATGAGAGTGGAATTGCCGTCGCTCAACGGATAAAAGCTACCCTGGGGATAACAGGCTGATCTCCCCCAAGAGTCCACATCGACGGGGAGGTTTGGCACCTCGATGTCGGCTCATCACATCCTGGGGCTGTATTCGGTCCCAAGGGTTCGGCTGTTCGCCGATTAAAGTGGTACGCGAGCTGGGTTCAGAACGTCGTGAGACAGTTCGGTCCCTATCTGTCGTGGGCGCAGGATATTTGAGGAGAGCTGTCCTTAGTACGAGAGGACCGGGATGGACGCACCTCTGGCGCACCAGTTGTCATGCCAATGGCACAGCTGGGCAACTATGTGCGGATCGGATAAACGCTGAAAGCATCTAAGCGTGAAGCCGACTCCAAGATTAGATATCCCACAGCATAAGCTGGTAAGGCCCCTTGAAGACTACAAGGTTGATAGGCTGCGTGTGTAAGCACGGTAACGTGTTCAGCTTGGCAGTACTAATAGGCCGAGGGCTTGACCATATTTTTGGTTCGACCCTTCATTTCCCTTTTTCTGCTTCCAGTTTTGTTCAGTTTTGAGGGTACCCTTTGTGCCCAGTGTCCGGAAATGGAAGACCTGCCGTTAAGGCAGGTCTTTTTCATTGTCATACGAAAATTTCAGGCATTGACCGGGAATCAAAAAACTTTGGCAGGGAGCAAAAAACGCAAGCTGATTATTCTGATAATTCGGTTTCAGAGCAGCATAGGCGGCTTCCATGAAACGCGATGGGGACCGATTTTAGACGCGTAAGAAAGCCCCGGGCCTTGAGGCGCAGCCCCCTCCCGCCTCGGGTTAACTTATGCGTTGAACTGTATTCAATCGCCTCTTTTTATGTGCGGTAGGCAGGGGCTTAGGTCAGGATCAAGGATTCCGGAACGGGAGGGATGCGGCATGGAATTGCTTTACGGGACGGGAAATCAGGCCAAACTTGCTCTCATGAGACGCGCATTGGCTGATTTGGACCTGAAAATTGTCGGACTCAAAGAGCTCGGTGTATTGGTTCCGGAAATTGTAGAAACGGGTGACTCGCCGCTGGAGAACGCCCGCATAAAAGCGACGGCGTATTATAAGCTTTTTCACAGGCCGGTCTTTTCCTGCGACTCCGGACTCTATTTTGAAGGCCTGCCCGATGATCTGCAGCCGGGGGTTCATGTCAGAAGGGTGAACGGCATGCAGCTCAGCGACGACGAAATGATTGCGTATTACAGTGGCTTGGCGCTTCGCTACGGCAGAATCAGGGCAACGTACCGGAACGCGGTTTGCTTTGTATTCAATGAGTCGCATCTCTATGAAAGCATGGCGAAGCAGTTATCCGGAAAATCTTTTCTGATGACCTCACAGCCGCATCCAAAGCGGGTCAAGGGATTTCCGCTCGACAGCCTTTCAATAGACCCGGAGACCGGAAAGTATTTTTATGACCTTCCGGCGGAGCGGACCGACGATTCTATGTTGCGGAAAGGCTTCCATCAGTTCTTTGAATCCACGGCTTGCCGCTTTTGCAAAACGGGGAAACAGACGGGAAGAGACCTTGAATCTATCGTCAGCACGAGAGCAGGGAAAAGCCCTGAGAAGCATATAAACAAATAGTAATAAATAATAATATAAATACGAATCGTAATGATATCCGGCGGCCGCCCCACTGAGACTTACTTTTTGGGTGCAGGAGCAGACAAAAAGAAAGCGGAGGCATCACGTCCCCGCTTTTTCATCTATTGAAAGGGATCCTGATTCAGGCGGAACCGGGAGATGCCTTTCTGCAAAATTGCCGCCCGACCGGACAACTCTGCGCTCGCTGAGGCCGAACTTTAATCAGGCGGGCGGCGTCATGCCGGTTCCCTCCTTACTAGGAATTTATGATCGATTCTAAGCTGATCTGAATTATTGCTCTTGTGGAATCGGAAATCATTGGGAGAAAACAGGAAAAAGCTATTCGGAAAAAATGCTAGATTTTGCATGTCTCATATTGGGTTTGAAAAAGATAAGAAAATACAGTATGATTAGGATAAGCAAACGGGAACGTTCTTGACAGCAGTCAAAAACCATTGTATTATTGTATTAATATAATATTTAGGAGGACTCTTTATGGTCGTTAGCTCCGGAATTAGTCTGATCGCAATGACAATGATGCTGTTTGTCAGCCTGCTCTTTGTGGCGGAGCACGTTTTATTCGGCCTTGCCGCTTATCACGACGCGCAGTCACAGGGGAATCCGGACGCGGTGATCTGGGGCCTTGCGGTCGGATTCCTCGGCATCATTCCGGGGATTATCTATCTCTGCGTGCGCGGCTCAGGCCGCAGGCTGGTCCGGTGCGCCAACTGCGGGTATCCGCACGACGCTTCCGATTTCTGCTGCCCGAAATGCGGAGAGAAAAATCCCGCGGCGGCTGAGGCGAACCCGTACGCTCAGGTGCTTGCGTCCCGGGCTAGAAAGGAAATGATCGGCGGAATCGCGGTGATTGCCGCGGGGATCCTGCTGATGATTCTGGTGATGCTGTTTTTCGGCGTCTTTATGATGCGGTACCGCGTGATTTTTTAAATAGAAGGAACAAGGGAAAACGAAGGAAATACAGGAGAAGCTATGCTTGAAATACAACATCTGACAAAAAAATACCGCAAGCTGCTTGCGAATGACGACTTGAGCTTTCGCGTGCAGGACGGAGAGGTCGCGGTTCTTGCCGGGCCGAACGGGGCGGGCAAATCGACCGCGATCAAGTGCATCGCCGGACTGCTGCGGTTTCAGGGCAGCGTAACGGTCTGCGGGCATCCCAATAAAAGCGTGGAGGCGAAACGGCTTTTCGGCTATATCCCGGAAATTCCGGCGCCGATGGAGTCCCTGACGGTGCGGGAGCATTTGGAGTTTATCGCGCGGGCCTACCGTGTGGAGGACTGGCAGAAAAAAGCCGACGTCCTCTTGGAGCGGTTGGAGCTGGAGGACAAGCAGAAAAAGCTGGGCGGCGAGCTTTCGAAAGGGATGCAGCAGAAGCTGAGTATCTGCTGCGCGCTGCTGCCGGAGCCGAAAGCCGTCCTGCTGGACGAGCCGCTGGTCGGGCTTGACCCGCACGCCATCAAGGAACTGCGGGAAATGATGGAAGAGCTGCGCGCACGCGGCTGTTCCGTGCTGGTCAGCACCCACATGCTCGACACCGTTCGGCAGGTTTGGGACCGGGCGCTGATTATGATGAACGGAAAAATCGCCGCGGAACGGACGCGCCGCGAAATGGAGACCGGCGGCGAAAGCCTGGAGCAGCTGTTCTTCTCGATTACGGAAGGGAAGGGGGAGGAACTTGGAAGCGATTCTGTACATAGCGCGTAAGCAGCTGAAAAATTCGGCTGTCAAGCTGGTGCGGCGGCCGGCGCGTCTGATCGCGGTTCTGGCCTCCGCGGCGCTGATTGTCTGGATGCTTCTGGACATGCCGTCGAATTCACAGGGGCGGCTTGACCCGGCAATTTTGCAAAGCGGCTTTCTCGTCTGGCTTCTCGCGCTGGGGACGATCACCGCGCTGGCCTCGCTGGAATCCGGCTCCTCGCTGTTCCGCCTGCCGGATGTGAACCTTCTTTTCGTGTCTCCGGTTTCGCCGAAAACGATTCTCGCTTACGGTCTTGTGCGGCAGACGGGCAAGACGTTCGCCGGTTTCGCCTTCCTGCTGTTTTACAGCGGGATGCTGATTGACAGCTTCGGGATCACCGCCGCGGACGTTGTCACGCTGATTCTGGGAACTGCGCTGTTTCTGGTCGTTGTGCAGGCGCTGTCGCTGCTGCTGTACTGCGTCGCGAACCGGGGGCCGTCCCAACGCGCGGCAATCAAGGCGGGAATTCTGGCGGTTCCGCTTCTGGCTGCGATGTATGTGCTGTTTCAGGCAAGGACGGGCCTGAGCCTGACGACGGTTATCAAGGCGGCGGCGTCTCCGGTTCTGGACAATCTCCCCGTTGTCGGCTGGGCGAGGGGCGCCGTGTTTGCCGTGATGGCCGGAAATTTGAGCGCTGCGGCGCTATATGCCGCGCTGACCGCGATTTTCCTCGCGCTGGTGATTTTTTTCCTTTTGAAAATCGACGCGGATTATTACGAGGACGTTTTGAGCAACGCCGAAAAAACCTTTGAGCTGCGCCGCGCCGCGAAAGAAAAGCGCGGAATCAACGTCGGCAGGGGCAAAAAGGTCGGAAGTACCGGAATCGGCAATGGCTGGGGCGCAAGCGCGTTTTTCTACAAGCATCTCTGCGAGGCGAGAAGAAGCAGCCGGTTTGCGCTGGTCGGCGGTTCCACTCTGCTTCTCCTGCTGGTCAATCTCGGTGTGGCGGGAATCATGGCGCTGATCGGCAGCGGCAAGGCGGACCCCGCGACGGCGGACGCGATGCTTCTTTCCGGCTGCGGCCTGAGCGTTTATATCCTGTTTTTCCAGAACGCATCGGGAGACTGGTCCCGCGAACTGGAAAAACCGTATCTGTATCTGGTGCCGGAAGACCCGTTCCGCAAGCTGTTCTGGGCCGGCCTTTCCACGGTGATGAAGCCCGCCGTGGACGGATTCATCGTTTTTGCGGTTCTCTGCGCCGTTCTCCGCGCGAATCCTTTCTCGGCGCTGGCCTGCGCCCTGGGTTACGCGGCGTTCGGATTCCTGTTTACCGCGGGGGGCGTTCTGGGCAGGCGGGCCCTGGGCAGCGTGCCGAACCGCGGCGTCACCATGGTTCTGTATATGATGCTTTTACTCCTGGTCATGTCGCCCGGCATTGCCGGAACGCTGATTGCGGTCTTTGCCATGAAGGCGGCCTCATTCGCGGGCGCCGCGCCGCTTTTTGCGGCCCTGCCGCTCGTCGCATGGAATATCGCCGCGTCCCTTTGTATTTTTTACGGATGCCGGAATCTTCTGTCATCCTGGGAAAATTGATTTTCCGCGAATCAAAACATCTGATTGGTCCATTTGACCGGCTGATCCCCGTTTTCGTGCCGGCGGCTTAAAAAAACGGAGTAATCTTCAATTTATGCTTGCATTTTGTCGCAGACCGTGGTATTATATCTAAGTCGCCAAAACACGAAAACAAGTTGGTACCGATTGCGATGAGGGTACACCCGTTCCCATTCCGAACACGGAAGTTAAGCTCATCTGCGCCGAAGATACTTGGCTGGTAACGGCCCGGGACAATAGGTGGCGCCAACATAAGAAGCAGTCACCCAATAGGGTGGCTGTTTTTTTGGTATCAGTGACCTTGTCTGACAAAAGCAGGGAAAGACAGGAAAATGAGGCTCCGGCATGGTATGATAAAAACACGGACGGAGGAATCAGGATGGACTGGATTCAAGGAATGCGCGGTGCAATCGACTATATGGAAGAGCATCTGACAGAACCGGCGGACTTCACGCGAATCGCCCGGGAGGCGGGCTCCTCGCCCTTTCACTTCATGAGGATGTTCGAAATCCTGACCGGAATGACGGTGGGCGAATACCTGCGCCGGCGCAGGCTGACGCTTGCGGGTCAGGAATTGTCGATGTCCGGCGCAAAGGTGATTGATGTGGCCCTTCGATACGGCTACTCCACGCCGGAGGCGTTTACCCGGGCGTTCCGGCGCTTTCACGGCATCTCCCCCTCGGCGGCGCGCGCGCCGGGGGCAAATCTCAGGTCCATCGGGAAGCTTTCGATCCAGATTACCTTGAAAGGGGACTGTGTTTTGAATTATAAGCTGATTGAGAAAGAAGCGTTCACCGTTGTCGGAAAAAAATTGAGGGTGTCCTGTAAAGACGGCGAAAATTACCGGGTGATCCCGCAGTTTTGCGCCAAATGCTCTCAGGACGGCACCTTTGACTATCTGCAGCCTTTGGCGGACAAAAGCATCGGCGCGCTCGGCATTTGCACAAATTTCAGCGAACAGACCGACGATTTCGACTATTACTGCGCCGCGGAGCACGACGGAAGCCAAATCCCCGACGGGATGGAAACGCTTGCGGTTCCGAAACGGACGTGGGCGGTGTTCGAATCCGTCGGCCCGATGCCGGGCGCGATTCAGGATGTGTGGAAGCGCATCTTTTCGGAATGGTTTCCCTCCAGCGGCTACGAGCACGCGGACGGGCCGGAGCTGGAGGTCTATGAAAAGGGCGACATGAGCGCGCCGGATTATCACAGCGCGGTTTGGATTCCCGTCGTAAAAAAGGCATAGCTTTCATACGGTATTTCACAGAAGAGGGCGCCCGGGTTTTCCGGGCGCTTTTTTTGGGGATCAGGAGTGTTTCAACGGGTAAAAATGCGCTATCTATATATATGGGATAGAAAGCGCGCGTTTCCGTACGAAATGGAGGCTGTTTTGCCACTTGTATTTTTACGCTTTAAAGTGTAAAATAGCATTGGAAGATACGGCGGGAAAGGGGCACCAAAATTGATTATCGTAATGAAGAAAAACTGCACGCGGGAGCATGTGGAAAACATTATTCAGCTGCTGAAGGAATACGGGCTGGGCGCGAATCTTTCCACAGGCAGCCAGACGACCATTATCGGCGTGCTGGGTGACAAGACAAAGCTGAGCGACGCGAATCTGGAATTGATGGACGGGGTCGAAAAATGCGTCCCGATCATGCACTCTTATAAACTCGCCAGCCGGGACATGGTCCCGGAGGGAAGAACCGTGCGGGTCGGCAATGTGACCTTCGGCGCAAAGAAAGTGGTGATGATCGCGGGCCCCTGCGCGGTGGAGAACCAGGAACAGATACTGAAAGCCGCCGAAGGCGTCAAGGCGGTCGGCGCAGCGCTCCTGCGCGGAGGCGCGTACAAGCCGAGAACATCCCCCTATTCGTTTCAGGGAACGGAGGAAGAGGGCCTGAAAATGCTTCGCCGGGCGGGGGATGAGACCGGCCTGCCGGTTGTCAGCGAAGTGACCGACCACGAGCAGCTGGCTTTCGCGGAACAGTACTGCGACATGTTCCAGATCGGCGCGCGCAATATGCAGAATTTCCGGCTTCTGCGGGAGGTGGGGCGCACCGGTGTCCCGGTGCTGCTCAAGCGCGGCATTGCCTCCACCGTCGAGGAATGGCTGGACGCCGCCGAGTACATTATGAGCGAGGGCAACTGCGGCGTCGTCCTGTGCGAGCGAGGCATCCGCACGTTCGAAACGGCGACCCGCAACACGCTTGATGTTTCCGCCGTTCCGGTCGTCAGGGAGCGCAGCAGCCTTCCTATTATAGTAGACCCCTCCCACGCGGCGGGGAAAGCCGCTTATGTGGAGCCGCTCGCGCTCGCGGGAGTCGCGGCGGGCGCCGACGGGTTAATTGTTGAGGTTCACCCGAACCCGAAGCAGGCGTTGAGCGACGCCGCCCAGCAGCTTACGGTGGACGCTTACGCGTCGCTGTTTCACAAA
This sequence comes from Caproicibacter fermentans, assembly GCF_014303955.1. Taxonomy (NCBI): domain Bacteria; kingdom Bacillati; phylum Bacillota; class Clostridia; order Eubacteriales; family Acutalibacteraceae; genus Caproicibacter; species Caproicibacter fermentans. The sequence continues at coordinate 2,509,727 of NZ_CP060286.1, forward strand.
GCGGCGGAGGTGGCCCGCGCCGTGGGGCGCGAAATTTAATTGATTCGGGGATGCACGAAACCGCCGCGGAACTTTCCGCGGCGGATTTTTTATGGAATCATCCCACGGCGGCGACGGTGAGGTTCAGGCAAAATAAGCGGCAGTACGTTGATTCTTGCAATTATTGTTAACTAAAATAATTAATATGGTTGACAATTAAGGCGGAAATCCTTATACTATTAGAAAAGGAGAGATCTGAATGAAAAAGAAGACAACTTTCGAGCTGACTGCCTGCGCGATGTTCGCGGCGCTGACGGCCGTGCTCTCACAGTTTGCCGTGCCGGTCGGCCCCGTGCCGATCAATCTTGCGACGCTGTCCGTTTTTCTGGCGGGCGGCATCCTCGGCGCCGCCGGGGGACTGGTCAGCCAGACGGTTTACATTCTTCTTGGGGCTGCCGGGCTGCCGGTCTTTGCCGAATTCAGCGGGGGAATCGGAGTGATCGCCGGACCGACGGGCGGCTATATCATCGGGTACGCAGCGGCCGCGTGGGTGATCGGGACGATGGTGGGCAGGTTCGGGCGCGGGCCGGTTTCGCTCGCGGTTTCCATGGCGGCCGGGTCTGCGGTCTGCTACTTTCTTGGCACCGCGTGGTTCATGATCGTGACAAAACGCGCTCTCTGGGAATCCCTGACGCTTTGCGTGTTTCCGTTCCTGATTGGCGACGCGCTGAAAATCGCGGTTGCAGCCGCGGTTTCGGCCCAGCTCGGCAGGGTGTACGACCGGCTGAACCGCAGCGCCGGCGCGGCATGAGCGGGCCGCTTCCCCTCAGGCCTCACCATGCGCTCTGCCTGCGGTTTTTTGTCGGCAAAGGGTACGGCGACGATTTTGTTTCCGGGATGGCCGCGGTACAAAACAGGCTGCGGGAACATCCGGACGGCAGGGTTGTGCTGACCGGAGGAGCGGACCGCGTCTGCGCCCGCTGCCCGAACAACGCGGGCGGCGTCTGCGCATCCGCCGAAAAATCCTCGCGGTACGATGAAAAATGCCTTTCAGCCTTTGGATTGACGATTGGCCAGGTCCTTACCTGGAGTGAGTTGGAGCAAATCGCGCAGAGCGTCGTCCTCTCCCCGGCGGCCCGCGCCGCAGTTTGCTCCGACTGCCGATGGGACTCCGTTTGCCGGGAACAACAGGAAAAAATCCGCGCTTCGCGCTGAGAAAAACAGCTTTGCAGACGCCGCCGGTCCTTTCGGCGGCGTTTCTCTGTCTGGTTTGTCCGGAACGCGCCATATTGTAAACTAATAAGAAATATTTGGATAACAATAATATGCGGTCGGCAGAAATAACATTTTGAAATGAAACCTGAGAAAAAGAAAGATTTGGGGCATTATAAAGAGATAGGAGGAGTTTGGGCTTCCTATATTAAAATTTTGGACTTTTTTATCTTGACACGGAACCGGGCGTGTGGTAAGATCAAATATGCAAATTCCCGCGCGGATTCAGCGTGCGGTTTTGATTCCCGCAACAATCGGGAATAAGAGGATGCCGATCAAATTTCAGGAGGTAACAACCATGTCCACCTATATGCCGAAAGCCGGCAGTGTTGAGCACAAGTGGTATGTCATCGACGCCGCCGGAAAGCCGCTTGGGCGCGTTGCCGCACAGGCTGCCGCTCTGCTTCGCGGCAAGCATAAAACAATTTTCGCACCGCATGTCGACTGCGGCGACCATGTCATTATCATTAACTGCCGCGAGTCGGTTCTGACCGGCGGCAAGCTGCACAAGAAGATCTACTATCAGCCCACGCTGTATGTCGGCCACATGAAGAAGGTAAAAGCATCTACCCTGATGGAAGAGAAGCCCTGCAAGGCAATGGAACTTGCCGTCAAGGGTATGATCCCGGACAATGCACTTGGCCGCGCCGCAATGGCAAGGCTTCGCCTGTTTGAGGGCGACCAGCACAGCCACGCCGCCCAGAAGCCGCAGGCCTGGGAACTGTAAGGGGAGGATCAAACTATGTACGAAAAAGCACCTTATTTTTACGGAACCGGAAGAAGAAAGAGCAGTGTCGCGCGCGTCAGGGTTTACCAGGGCAGCGGTAAAATCACGATCAACGACCGTGATATTGACGAGTATTTCGGCCTGGAGACGCTCAAGCTGATCGTTCGCCAGCCGCTCGTTCTGACCAAGACCGACGAAAAGTTCGACGTTGTCTGCCGCGTTGCCGGCGGCGGCGTAACCGGCCAGGCCGGCGCAATCCGTCACGGCATTGCCAGAGCTTTGCTGCAGTATGACACCGAAAACCTGCGCTCCATTCTGAAAAAGGCCGGGTTCCTGACCCGCGACCCGAGAATGAAGGAACGTAAGAAGTACGGTCTGAAAGCAGCCCGCCGCGCACCCCAGTTCTCAAAGAGATAATTTGTATTTTCAGAAAAGCAGCAGGGCTCGGCGCGTCAGCGCCGGGCCCTGCTTTTTGCAAATAGCTGCTTTGTCTGTGTCCACGGCTTCGGCGCGGGAGGTTTTGTGAGTTATTAGAGGAAGGAGACAAACGCGATGGAACTCTTGATTAGAACGGCGGAAAAAAGCGACTATGGCGCGGTTCATGAGCTGCTTTGCTGCCTTCATCGGCTTCACGTGTCCGCGCGGCCGGATGTTTTCGCGGAGGCGGACCCGATGACGGAAGAGGAGTATGCCTCGTTGCTGGAGAATGCGGGGAAATTCACCATCGTCGCTCAGGAAAAGGAAGGCGGGGTCGCGGGCTTCTGCTCCGTCACGCTGCGGAGCCCGTCGGAAAGGCCGGAGTTGAAAAAACGCACGGTGGCGTTTGTCAACGATCTGTGCGTCATGGAAAGGCTCAGGAACCGCGGAATCGGGAAGCGCCTGCTGGAAGAGGCAAGGAATATCTCCCGGCGGAAAGGAGCGGAAAGCATGGAGCTGACGGTTTGGTCCTTCAACCGGGCAGCGTACCGGCTTTATCGGGAAATGGGAATGTCTGAACGAAGCATCATACTGGAACAGCGGCTTTAAACAGGCCGTGTTTTCAGAAAGCGCGGCACCCGGGTTAATCCCCTGCAAAAGAAATATTGCAGGGGATTTTTTTATTTCAATCAAGAAGAAACAGACACAAACGCATGACAAAAAGTTACAAAATATAATAAAAACTGCAGTAAATCGAAAATCCAGGTGCCGCGCGCTTTTCGGAGTATTTGTGTACAAAGTGTGAACGAGAAAAAGCAATTTTGGTGCCGATCCCGCATAAAAAACAGGGCTGTAACAGTTGTAACAGGTTTGTAACCGGTCATTTTCTTACATGTTGCACAGAAATCGAGGTCGCTTTCAACCATCCACCACCGGTAATAATGTCAGATCAGGAACTAAAAACGGTTAACGTATGTGAAACTTGCACAAATTAAAACGCCGTGATGATTTGACATATGGGCAATCGGTGAATATAATATCTCGCATCGATAGAAATCCTCAGCACTGACAGCCGGCAAGTGGGGAAACATACCTGAAAAACATTCGCCGACTGAAGGGAAAGGGTGAATTTATGCGTAAGAAACTCGAGCCTGTTTTCCGTTTTTTTCAAAGGCTTGCAAAGACGATGAAAAACGCCTGTCATTCCGGGCTGCTTCGGCGGGCCGGCGCTTCTGTGTCGGGAGCGAAGGCGCGGATCTGCCGCTTTTTTATGGGCCTGTGGAAAAATCTGAATTCGGCGCGGAGGGCCGGGCTGTTTCGTCAGCTGGCCGCGACAGTGCGCGGACGGAAAGAAGTCGCGCTTCTGTTCCTTCGCGAAAGGATTTTGGACAGGGACTCGGCACTGCGATCCGCGCTGTTAAAACAGGGCGCGGCGCTTTTCCTGATGGTTCTTGTAACGGTCGGTTCGGTTGAAACGGTAATGGCTTCCACCCATCTTGCGACCGTCACATGCGACGGGGCCGCAAGCCGTGTGGAAATGACCTCCCCGGAAACGGACCAGATTCTTTTGAAGGCAGGGGTTCAGACCGGCCCCGACGACCTGATTTCGCGCAGCGACGACCCGGATCATGCCGGCGACGTCCTCATCACGGTGAAAACCGCGCGGAAAGTTAACGTTGAAGCGGACGGAACGGACAAAACGGTCACCGCGCATTACGGCGACACGGTGGGCGACGTGCTGGATCAGGCCGGCGTCACCCTTGACTCCGACGACCTGGTGACTCCCGCCGAAAGCAAGCCGGTCGAAGACGGAACCGGCATTCAGGTAACGCGGATGGTGCGGGTCACGGTTGCCGTGGACGGCGCGAAGGTTTCCGCCACCGTCAAAGAGGGCAGCGTTTCCGACGCGGTCCGGCAGGCGGGCGTTTCGCTCGGTTCGGAAGACACGCTGAATGTTTCGCCGGACGAAACAGTCAATCAGGGAATGGAAATCGACGTTTCCCGCGTCACTTACAAAGAAGAGACCGAAACGCGTGAAGTTCCGTTCCAAAAGATCACGCAGAAGGATTCCTCTCTTGCCGCCGGGAAAACGAAGATTAAGACGGCGGGCAAAAACGGGAGCGCACAGGTGGTCCTGCGCCGGAAGCTGGTCGACGGCAAGGTCGCCGAAACGCAGACCGTGAGCACGTCCGTCGTGACAAAGCCGGTTGATCAGGTCACGCTGGTCGGCACAAAGAAGACCGCGGTGAGGGCGGTCGGGTCCAACGGGACTCTGACGGATAAAAGCGGAAAAACGATAAAATATAAAAAAGTTCTGACCGGAAAATGCTCCTGCTACACCGGGGGCGGCTGGACCTCCACGGGAGCCAAGGCCGCGTTCGGGCGCGTGGCGGTCAATCCGAACCTGATTCCCTACGGAACGAAGCTGTATATCGCCTCGCCGGACGGAAAGCTGGTTTACGGGTATGCCGTCGCCTCGGATACGGGCGGCGCCGCGATGCGCGGCATCATCATCGCCGATCTGTATTACGACAGCTACTCGCAGTGCATGAAGATCGGCACCAGAACCATGAATGTTTATGTCCTGTAAGCAAGGGATGGCGGAGCGGAGGCCGTTAAGGTCTCCGCTTTTTTGCGCCGCAGCGGGCCGGAATCCTGTTGACACCGGGGACGGGCCGGGTTATAGTGAGAGCGGAACAAAAATGAGGGAGGGAACCTTCTCATGGCTTATTTTTACGCCGCGCTGTGGGTGCTGGTCGGCGTGATCCTGATTTTCCGCATGGGAGGGGAAAACCGTGTGTTTTACCCCATCGGCGGATTTTTTCTGATCCTCGGCGCGTGGTGGGCGGCGGGCGCCTGCACCGGGCTGAATCTTTTTGCCGGCGCGTGGGGCTGGGCGCTGCGGGCAATCACCGCGGCGGCGCTCTGCCTTGCCTGTGTGGAATTCGCGCGCGAAATGAAAAAGACCCGCGAAAAGAACAAAAGGGAATAGAGCCGCGCAATTCCCGGTTTTTTACTGCCAAATTCACAGCCGCAGCATACAATAGAGTGCGGGGCCAATATATTGAAACCGCTTTATCATAGATTGTCTGCCGGAGCCCGGCTCCGGCAGACACCTGTGATAGCGCATCGGATTCAGTTGAAAAAAGCGGCGAAGTAAGGTACAATAGGAGCAAACAGGGGGCTGAGTTTATGCTGATTTCCTCTTCCATGCTGGCGTCGGACTTTTCAAAGCTGAGCGATGAAATTATCCGGATGGATATTTCCGGCGCCGACTGGATTCATCTTGACGTGATGGACGGGCATTTTGTCCCGAACCTGACCTTCGGGCCGCCGGTCATTGCCGCGATGCGGCCGTTTACGGACAAGCCGTTCGACGTGCATCTGATGATCGACGAGCCGCTGCGCTACGCGCCTGAATTTTTAAAGGCGGGCGCCGACCTCGTTACCTTTCACGCGGAGTCGTCCTCCGACCCGGACAAAACGATTGAATTGATCCTCTCCGGCGGGGCCAAACCCGCGATGGCGGTCAAGCCGGGCACGCCCGCGCGCGCGGTTTTTCCGTACCTCAACAGGCTTTTCATGGTGCTCGTCATGACGGTGGAGCCGGGGTTCGGCGGGCAGAAATTCATGCCCGACATGATGGAAAAGGTCAAAGAGCTGAAGCGGGCGAAGCCGGACCTGCTGGTGCAGGTGGACGGCGGAATCAATTCGGAAACGGTTGCCGAGGCCGCGCGGGCGGGCGTTGACGTCTGCGTCGCGGGGACCGGCATTTTCAAAGCGCCGGACGCCGCGCAGGCGATCCGGGAACTCAAGGCGGCGGCCGGAGCGGGCCGGGAATAACGGAGGTACGGTGCGATGCCGTGCGGTGTAAAACTGGAGCTTGAAAAGGAACCCTCGCTGAAGAACCGGATCATTACCATCCCGGCGCCGAAAAAGCTGTCGGCGCCGAAGATGTTCGCGCCTCTGCGCAAAAAGGCGGGTCCCGCGAAGATTCTGGGCGCGGCGCGTATGGCGGGAATTGTGGACGAGCTGGACGGCGAGCCGCTCGCGGAGAAGCTGGAGCGTTTTGCCGCGGCACAGACGGCGGAGCTGATTGCCGTCTGTTTTGACGAGGACCCGAAGACTTCCGCCGCCCAGGCGGTGCTGAGGGAAAATGCCGACCAGGTGCTGGCCGGGCTGGAGCTCGCGGCCCAGGCCTGCGGCGTCCGGAATCGGAAAATCGCGGCCGCGTCCCGCGAAGAGGTGAACCGCGTCCGCAAAGACTGCCCCGGCGCGGCGTTTCTGGTTGCGGGAGCCCGCTACCCCGCGGTCGCGCTGCTGCAAAGAAAACTGGCCGATCAGGGCGGGAAGGCGGGGCTGATCGGCGCGCAGGCCTGCGCCGCCCTCACGGCGGCGGCAGACCGCGGCCTGGCGCAAAGTGAAACGGTTGTCACGGTGGCGGGCGACGGCGCGTCGAACTGGGTCAACTGCCGCGTTCGCATCGGCACGCCGCTGCGGGATGTGCTTGCGGCGGGGAAGCCGGTTCCCGGTACGGCGGCGGTCGCGGTGGGGTCCTCGGTCAACGGCAGATGCGTCACCGACCTTTCGGAGCCGGTGACGGCGGTCACCCGCTGCGTCATCGCGATAAAACGCCTTCCGCGGCGTCCCGCGCTGCCCTGCGTGGGATGCGGGCGGTGCGAGCGCGCCTGCCCGCGCGGCATTATCCCGTGGCTGATTCTGCAGCAGCTGGAGACCGGGTCGCCGAACCCGTTCCGGCTGTTTAACGTCGAGCGCTGCATCCGGTGTCAGGCCTGCAGCATTGTCTGCCCGTCGCAGATTCCCCTTGCGGCGGCGGTGGAACGCGCGGAAAAAATCAAGGAAGGCAGGAGTGATCCATGACCCTGACAAACGCAGCCTCGCCCTATGTGAAAAGCGAATTTACCGTTTTTTCCATGATGAGCAGGATGCTGCTGGCCTTGCTGGCGCTGCTGATCATTCCCGTCGTCAATTACGGGCTCCGCCCGCTCATGGTCGCCGGGGCGTCCGTGCTGACCGCGCTGATCTGCCGGATCCTGTTTTGCCTGGTCCGCAGAAAGAGCATCTCCATTTCCGAGATTTCGGTTTTGGTAACGGGCCTGATGGTCCCGATGCTTTTGCCGCTGAATACGCCTCTCTGGCTGCCCTGCGCCGCCTCCGCTTTCGCCGTCCTGGTGGTCCGGGAACCGTTCGGCGGGTTTGGGCGCAACCCGTTCAACCCCGCCGCCGCCGGCGTCGCGTTTGCATCGCTTTGCTGGCCGAAGCAGGTGTTTTCTTACTTTGACCCCGCAGAGCAGGCGGCCTTTCCGCTGTTCGGCGCAGGATCGTTCAGCACGGCGCAGTCCCCCGCGGCGGTGCTGAAGCAGGGGTTCAAACCGGACATCCTGCCGCTGAACATGCTGTGGGGCAATTTTCCCGGCCCGCTCGGTTCCACGGCGGTTCTGGTCATTGGGGCCTGCGGTGTTCTTCTGTTCCTGTCAAGGTCGGCAAAACCGGAAACAACCGTCTGCTTTCTCGGCACGGCGGCGCTGATCGCGGCGATGTTTCCGCGCATTCTGTGCAGTCCGCTGACCTCCGTCAAATATGAGCTTTTGTCGGGGTCGCTGTTTTTTGTTTCCGTATTTATGGTGACCGATCCGGTCACCGCGCCGCGCACGTTTTCGGGGCGGTGCCTTTACGGGGCGTTTGCCGGCGCGGCGGCAATGGCGTTCCGCTGGTTCGGCGCGTATGAACAGGGCGCGTGCTTCGCGCTGCTGATTGCGAACGCGGCCGCGCCGCTGATGGATTCCGCCGTGTTCTGGTTCCGCGGGTGGGAGGGGAAGCCGTCATGAAGAATAACAGGCTGGTTCTGCGCGGAGCGGGCTCGATTTTTCTAAACGGCCTGCTGTTCCGCAACCCCGTGCTGATCGGGGCGCTCGGCATGTACCCGGTCGCCGCCGCGGCGTGGAGCCTGAAAAACGCGGCGGCGCTTTCCGTTCTGTTTTTCGCGGTGTCGCTTCCGACTTCGCTGGTGCTCTGCGCGCTGGGCATGCTGGTTCCGCGCTGGTTCCGCCCCGGGCTGGTCCTCCTGATATCCGCGGGGTTTTACATTCCGGCGGGGTACCTCGCCAACCTGCTGATGCCCGGCTCCGTTACGAGCCTCGGCATGGCCGCGGGCCTGATGATCTGCAACTCGGTTGTTTATTCCCGCGCGGAGGAATACGCGCCGGAGCATGTGGCCGTGGCGGCCGCTGCCGATTCGCTCGGCTGTTCCGCCGGGTTTTCCGCCGTCGCATTTCTTGTTTCGATGCTGCGTTCGGCCCTGCTCGGCACGTTCCGTCTGCCGGCGGGAATCGGGTTTGTCATAGGCCGCGCGGCGGACCTTCCGTTCGCGGGTTTTCTGGCAATCGGGTTTCTGGCGGCTTTGATCCAGTGGGTCAACCGGCTCAGGGCCGGCGGCGCCCGGCGGATCGGAAGGGGGAATCCGTGATGTTTTTCAGACTGGTGATGACCGCCCTTTTGGCGGTCGGCACGGAAAATCTCCTGTTTGCGGGCGGCAGCGGTTTCAGCCGCGCGCTGCGCTGTGCGCAAAGGCCGGATACCGTCGGGATTTACGCGCTGGCGGTTACCTGGTTTTCGCTTGCTTCCATGTTTGCCGGAGTCTGGCTCGCCCCCTTCCTTCCGGCCGCTTACGGGATAAGGGCGCCTCTGCGCTCCGCATGCCTTGCGGCGGCAGCGGCCGTCGCGTATCTTGCGACCTTTCTCCTGCTGCGGGCCCTGCTTCCGGCGCGGATTCTGAGCAGGATCGCGCCGGTTCTCGCGCCGGCGGCGGTCAACACGGTCGTTCTTGCCATGCCCTATGTGCAGTATCAGTTCGCGCTCGACCCGACTCAGGCGGCGGGGTACGCGCTCGGGACCGGCGCGGCGTTTTATCTGGCTTCGGAGGTTTTGATGCACGCGGAGGCGAAATGCCGCAACCCGGATATTCCGGAGGCGTTCAGCGGTCTTCCCGCGTCGATTTTATACGTCGGCATCCTGTCGATGGCGTTCGCCGGGTTTGCCGGGGGAAAGGTGTTTTGAAGATGAAAACCGATACAGTGGTACGGTTTTATAAAACCGTCGATCCATCCCTGCTCAAATATGCCGTGATCGTCGCCCGCAGCGGCGGCAAATGGGTTTTGTGCCGCCACCGCGACCGGCATACCTGGGAGGTGCCCGGCGGTCACAGGGAGCCGGGGGAAGAAATTACGCAGGCCGCGCGCAGGGAGCTTTACGAGGAAACCGGCGCGGCCCGCTTTGCGCTTTCGCCGGTATGCGTGTACGGCGTTTCGGGCAGCGTCAATCACGGAGCGGAAAATTTCGGAATGCTCTTCTTCGCGGAGATCGAGGATTTCGGCCCGCTGCCGCCGTTTGAGATTGCGGAAACCGCCCTGAGGGACGAATTCCCCGCTCCGGACTGCCTGACCTACCCCGACATCCAGCCGCAGCTGTTCCGCCGCGTGCTGCGGCAGATCAAAGAAGGATAAAAAAGCACCCCGTTTTTTGATCAGGCTCGTCCTGTGCCCGTGCATCGCGGGGAGCTGGGTCTATTACTTCAATACGCTTGACGAGATCGACAAGATCCGGCTGGACGGAACCGGAAAAACGAAGGTCTGCGGCACGGAGAGCTTTGGGGATTTGTGCGGCAGCACGGAGATCACCGCGTCGTACAAGGACGGGGCCATCCTGTACCGGACGCAGCAGATGCGCTGCGTCGGGGACACCGGCTCGTATCCGGCGTATTATTTCAGCCTGGACACGGAAACCGGAACCGTAACGGAAGTCAAAAATTAAAAAACGCGGAATCTTCCGCCGCCTTGAGGCGAAAGATTCCGCGTTTCATTTTCAGGCAAATTTTGCCGGTTTGCCCTTGACATCAAAGGCGAAAGTGGTATCATGATCTTGTAAGGCACAAAAAGTGCAATGCGGAGACAGGTGTTGGCGCACCGGCCTCCTGCATACGGAGAAACAGCCTCCATACACAACTGAATCATCAGCGCATTGCGGTTTCTATTATACCGCCTGTTCGTCCGTTTGTACAGGGGGTGTTTTCCGGATTCGCTTGTGTTTTTGTCAGCGTTGTATATGGATGAGAATCCGTGTACGGCGTTTTTTTGTGCCTTGCGGCAGCCGGAACCCGGCGGGGCGGGAGCTCGGGCGTGCCACCGCCCTCCATCCGCCCGGGGGCCCGGATGTTTTCGGTGTTTGTGAAAAGGAGACAGACAGCGCGCCGTTTCAGCGCGCTGTCTGTCTCTTTCATCCCTTTAATATTTGACCGTTTTGACGAAGCTGTCGACTTCGTCTTTCTTTGCGATCGTGCCCTTGCAGTCGAGCAGGGTATTGTCCATGCGGATGATGGTATAATAAATTTCTCCGTTCTCCGCGGTGTATTTATTGTACGCGTCCGCGTCGACCGTGCTTTCCCCGCCGGTCACCGTCAGGCTTTTTTTCAGCGAAGCGTATTTCTGCTGCGCCGAGGAAGAATCCGTAAACACGGTAAACGCAAACTGCGTGTCGGAACCGCTTTTGGACGCGAGGAGCGATTTCGCGTCGGAGCCGTAGGAAGTGTCCTGCGTTACCTGATAACCGGCGGCTTCGGCTTTCTTTTGAAAATCGTCGGCCGAAACCGGGGTGCGTGCGGAACAGGCCGAAAGAATCAGGGCGGCCGATAAAATCACGGCGGCAAGAAGTCCGGCAGTTTTTTTCACGGTGATACCTCCATCAAAGCCGTTCAGGCTGATTTTTTTAAATCAAAAAGATAAAGTTATTATAGACCGGTTTTCGGCGGTTTACAAGTCTGTTTTCCAAAACGGAGCCCCGCCGTTTCCTGCTATCAATTTCCAGAAACAACCTTGTTAAATCCTGCATAGTCAGCCCTTTCCTGCGGATAATAGGGATGTAAATCACCGCATAGGAGGTAAATAAAAATTGAAAGCCACAGGAATAGTCAGGAGAATCGACGACTTGGGTCGCGTTGTCATACCGAAGGAGATCCGCAGGACGCTGCGCATCCGCGAGGGAGACGCCCTTGAGATTTATACGGATTCGCAGGGAGGAGTCATTTTTAAAAAATATTCACCCGTCGGGGAGCTTTCCACGTTTGCCTTTCAGTATGCGGAAGTTCTGAACCGTACGGCGGGCCTGCCTATGTTGATTTGCGACCGGGACCATGTTGTGGCCGCCGCCGGGGTTTCCCGCAAGGAATACCTGGAGCGCAGGGTTACGCCGGAGCTGGAGGAGTGCATGCAGTCCCGCCGGACCTTTATCAACACCAGCGGCGAAAAGCTGCAGCCCATCGAGGGAATCGACCGCATGGCGAGCGTTGTCTGCCCGATTCTGGCTTCCAGCGACGTGACGGGCGCCGTGATTTTGCTGGAGGATGAAACGCAGGCCGCGCCGGATGAGACAAAGATGAAGCTGGTGCAGGTCGCGGCGGCTTTTCTCGGCAAGCAAATGGAGGAGTAGCGCAATCATTTTCGGAATTCTCTTGCAATTTTTTTCTTTGTGTGTTAAAATATCCAAGGAATATGAAAGATGGGATGAAAGAGTGGGGCGACCCGCTCTTTTGTTTGTATAGCGGGGGTGAAGCACGATGGCCGGAAAAGGGAAAGAGGGCGGCGTTTCCGCCGCGGTCCGAAAGCTGGCGCTGCCCTACGCGCAGCAGCTGGGGCTTTCGGTCTGGGATGTGCGGTATGAAAAGGAAGGCGGCGCCTGGTACCTGAGGATTTTCATCGACAAGCCGGGCGGAGTCGGCATCGACGACTGCGAGGCAATGAGCCGCGCGGTGAACGGCCCTCTGGATGAACTGGACCCGATCCGGGAATCCTACTGCCTGGAGGTTTCGTCCCCCGGCATGAACCGGGAACTGCGGCGCGACGAGCATTTCGCGGCGTACCTCGGGTCCCGCGTGGCGGTCAGGCTGATCCGCCCCCTGCAGGACGGGACGAGGAATTTAACGGGGCTGCTTGCCGGTTATGAAGGCGGCGAGCTGAAAATAACGGCCGATTCCGGGGAAACGGTCGGTCTGCCCCTTCGGGACGCCGCGTGGGTGCGGCTTCTGGAGGAGGACGAATTGGAGGAGTATGAGGAAACATGAACAGCGAGATTTTTGACGCCCTGAACCTGCTGGAAAAAGAGCGCGGTATTTCGGTCGACTTTATGGTGGACCGCATCAAGAAGGCGATCGTCACCGCCTGCAAGAACAGCTACGGCAATGAGGACTGCGTGGTAAACGTCGACCAGGCCAAAGGCAATTTTGAGGTTTACCTGCGCAAGACCGTCGTTGAGGACATAACGGATAAGGGAAAAGAAATTACGCTGGAAAAGGCGAGGGGAATCGACCCGACGGCGGGACTGGACGACAAGGTCGCCGTTCCGCTCGACACAAAGGATTTCGGGCGCATCGCCGCGCAGACGGCGCGGAATATCATCCGCCAGGGCATCCGGGACGGGGAGCGCGACCGCATGTTTCAGGAGTTTGAAAGCAAGCACCAGGAGCTGGTCAGCGCCGTGGTGGAGCAGGTCGACCCGCGCACCGGCGCCGCCACCCTGACCATCGGCAAGGCGGAGGCCGTGCTGCCGAAGTCGGAGCAGGTCGCGGGCGAGGTTCTGCGGGAAGGCGACCGCATCAAGGTGTACGTTGCCGACGTTAAGGAAACCGAGAAGGGCCCGCGCGCGATGATCAGCCGGATTCACCCGGACCTTGTCAAACGCCTGTTTGAAGCGGAGGTGCCGGAAATCTACGACGGCACGGTCGAGATCAAGGCCGTTTCGCGCGAGGCCGGGTCCCGCACGAAGATTGCCGTTTACAGCCACAACCCGGATGTCGACGCGGTCGGCTCCTGCATCGGCTCAAAGGGAATGCGCGTCAACCACATTGTGGCGGAGCTCGGCGGGGAAAAAATCGACATCGTCCAGTACAGCGACGACCCGAAGCAGTTCATCGCTTCCGCGCTGTCCCCGGCGAGCGTCGTGGACGTGGTCCCGGCGGCGGACGGCTCCCGCGCGTGCCGCGTCGCGGTTCCGGACGACCAGCTTTCGCTCGCCATCGGGAACAAGGGCCAGAACGCCCGCCTGGCGGCAAGGCTGACGGGCTGGAAAATCGACATTAAGCCGCAAAGCGGGTTCTATGAAGAACCGGCGGAAGAGCCCGCGGAAGAAGAACCCGCGGAAGAATAAAAGAACGATGCCGAAGGGGCGGATGGGCAATGCAGAAACGAAAAGTCCCGCTGCGCATGTGCGCGGGATGCGGGCAGATGAAACCGAAAAAGGAACTGGTCCGGGTGGTGAAATCCCCCGAGGGGGAGATTTCGATGGACCTGACCGGCCGCAAGCCCGGGCGCGGCGCCTATGTCTGCAAAAGCATTGACTGTCTGAAGGCGGCGCGAAAGGCAAGACGGCTGGAAAAAGCCTTTTCGTGCCGGATCCCCGACGAGGTTTACGACCGTCTGGAGGAGGAACTGAGAGGGGATGGATAACAGGCTGCTTTCTTTGCTGGGAATTGCAAGACGGGCCGGGAAGCTCTGCCTGGGCAGCGACGCCGTACAGGAGACGGCGCTCAAGGGCGGATGCCCGCTGATCCTGTTTGCGTCGGATCTGTCCCCACGCACGGCGCGAACGGTTTTAGCGGCCGCGGCAAAGGGAAATGTGGAAACGGCGACGCTGCGTGAGAACATGGACGAAATCGGCTGCGCCATTGGAAAACGAACGGGGGTCATCGCGGTAAATGATAAGGGATTTGCAAAAAAGCTGCTCGCGCTGAACGCGGAAGATTGAGGAGGAATTCATACTATGATGATTAAATACAGGGTACACGAGGTGGCAAAGGACCTGGACGTCCCGAATAAGGACGTGATAGACGCTTTGCAGGAATACACCGGTGAAACAAAAAAACATATGACGGCTTTGACCGAGGACGAACTGGATCTCGTGTTTGAGTCCTTTACCCAGAAAAACAACACGAAAAGCCTGGACTCCTATTTCGCGCAGGCCGGCCGCCACGAGCCGGTTGTGGAACCGGAACGGCCCGATGTGGCGGTTCGCACGCAGCCGGCGCAGAGCGCGCCGAAGCCGGCGTCCCCGTCGCCGTCGCCGTCGCCGGCGTCCGCGCCCCGTCCCGCCTCCTCCTCATCCGCTCCCCGCAGAAACGACGGAAAAAGGCCCGAAAACCGGGGGCCGTCTTCCGATCACCGCCAGCGCCAGGGTCAAAGGCCCGCGCAGCAGCAACAGCAGCGCCCCGGTCAGCAGCGTCCCGGCCAGCAGCAGCGTCCCGACCGGCAGCAGAACGCCGGGCAGAACCGCGGCGCCGCGCATCCGCAGCAGGGCCAGAGGCCGCAGCAGCAGCGCCGCCCCCAGCAAAACAGCATCCGGCTGGAAACCGGCGGAAATACCATTCAGCGCCCCACGGGCAGAATCGTGGATACGCATTCCACCCATGTGGAGCTGGATAAATACAACGAAAAGTACGACCGGCTCGCCTCCGAAAAGGTGAAGCCGAACGACAACGTGGTGAAAAAGCAGAAACTGACGCAGCGCAGCTCACAGTACCGCGGCAGGCCGCGCAACTCCCGCAAGGAGACCGAGTCGGAACGTCTGCGCCGCATCGCGATGGAGCGCAAGGCAAAGCCGATCACCGTGCAGATTCCGGAGCAGATCACGGTCGGCGAGCTTGCCACCCGCCTGAAAGCGACAGCGGCGGAAGTCATCAAGAAGCTGATGGGCATGGGCGTGTTCGCGGCGGTCAACGATGTGATCGACTTCGACACGGCGTCGCTTGCGGCGATCGAATTCCACGCCAAGGTGCAGAAGGAAGTCGTTGTCACCATTGAGGAGCGGATCATCGACGACAGCGAGGACAAAGACGACAATCTGGTGACGCGCGCCCCGGTGGTCGTGGTCATGGGCCACGTCGACCACGGCAAAACCTCCCTGCTTGACGCGATCCGCCACACCAGCGTGACGGAAACGGAGGCCGGCGGCATCACGCAGCACATCGGCGCCTATCAGGTCAAGGTCGGCGGGCGCGACGTCACGTTCCTCGACACCCCGGGCCACGAGGCGTTCACCACCATGCGCGCAAGGGGCGCCCAGGTGACGGACATCGCGGTTCTGGTCGTCGCGGCGGACGACGGCATCATGCCGCAGACGGTGGAGGCCATCAACCATGCGAAGGCCGCGAACGTTTCCATCATCGTCGCGATCAACAAAATGGATAAACCGGGCGCGAATCCTCAGGCGGTCATGGAAGGCCTGACGAAATACGAGCTGGTTCCGGAGGAATGGGGCGGCGATATTCCGTGCGTGCCGGTCTCCGCGGTGCAGAAAACCGGGATTAAAGAGCTTTTGGAAATGATCCTGCTGGTCGCGGATATGAAGGAACTGAAAGCCAACCCCGACCGCGCCGCAAGGGGAACCGTGGTGGAAGCCAGGCTCGACAAGGGCCGCGGCCCGGTGGCGACCATGCTGGTCCAGAACGGCACCCTGCGTCAGGGCGACATCCTTGTCGCGGGGACCACGGTGGGCCGCGTGCGCGCCATGACGGATGAAAACGGCCGGACGATCGAGTCCGCCGGACCAAGCGTCCCGGTGGAGATCACGGGCCTTGACGACGTGCCGACGGGCGGGGACATCTTCAACGCGGTTTCCGACGAACGGCTCGCAAGGGAGCTGGTCGAGCAGCGCCGCAGCGAACAGAAGGAAGAAAAATTCAACTCGCGCACCAAGGTGACGCTCGACAACCTGTTCGACCAGATGCAGCAGGGCGATATGAAGGAGCTTCATCTGATCGTCAAGGCGGACGTACAGGGTTCCGTCGAAGCGGTGTGCCAGTCGCTGGAAAAGCTGACCAACGAGGAAGTCCGCGTCAATGTGATCCACAGCGGCGTCGGCGCCATCAACGAGTCGGACGTCATGCTGGCGTCGGCCTCCAACGCGATCATCGTGGGCTTCAACGTCCGCCCCGATCCGGTGGCGGAAGAAAACGCGAAGCGCGACGGCGTGGATTTGAGGCTCTACCGCGTCATCTACGACTGCATCAACGAGATCGGCGACGCCATGAAGGGCATGCTCGCGCCGAAATTCCGCGAGGCCTCGCTCGGCAAGGCGGAGGTCCGCCAGGTCTACCGCATCAGCAGCGTCGGCACCATCGCCGGCTGCCACGTCACGACCGGCAAGATCCTCCGTACCGCGCAGATCCGGGTGGTTCGCGACGGGATTGTCCTGACCGAAGACAAGATCGCTTCTCTCAAGCGCTTCAAGGATGATGTGAAGGAAGTCGCCGAGGGCTACGACTGCGGCATCGGGCTGGAAAAATACAACGATATCAAGGAAGGCGACATTCTGGAAGCCTTCCAGATGGAAGAATACAAAGAATAGGCGAAACAGAGGCCCGCCGTGCAAGCGGCGGGTTTTTTACCAGGGAGGGACGTATTTATGGCCGGACACAAAATGGGACGTGTAACGGAGGATATCAAACGCGAGCTGACCGCGATTTTACGCGAGCTGAAGGATCCGCGGGTTCAGGGGCTGATCAGCATCGTCCGAGTCGATGTGACGAACGATCTGTCCTACTGCACGGTCTATATCAGCGCAATGGAGGGGATGGACCAGGCAAAAAAAGCGGTTGTGGGCCTGAAATCCGCCGCCGGGTTTATCCGGCATGAGCTTGGCAGCCGCCTTTCCCTGCGCAAGATTCCGGAAATACTCTTTAAGCCCACGGATTCCATCGAGTACAGCGCAAATATCTCAAGGATCCTGAACGACCTGAAGGAGGACGAGCATGATCGGGGTTGAGGAAGCGGCCGCCCGCCTGCAAAAGGCGGAGCGGGTTCTGATTTTAAGCCATCAGTTTCCGGACGGCGACACCCTCGGCTGCGCCAGCGCCCTGTGCCGCGGGCTGCGGCGGATGGGCAAGCGCGCGGCGATTCGCTGCTCCGACCAAATCGGCCCGAAATACGACTTTTTGTTCCGGGGTTTGCCCGACGACGAGTTTGAGCCGGACCTTGTCGCGGCGGTGGATATCGCCGACGAAAAGCTGCTGGGCGAACCGCTCGAATCCGAATGGGGCGGAAAAATCGACCTGTGCATCGACCATCACCCCTCCAACACGCTTTACGCCGCCGAGACCTGCCTGAATCCGAAGGCGGCGGCGACCTGCGAGATCATTTTCGACCTTCTCCGGGAATTGAAGGCGGAGATTACCCCGGATATCGCCGCGCCGCTTTACACCGGCATCACGACGGACACCGGCTGCTTTAAGTATATCAACGTGACGCCGCGCACCTACCGTATTGCGGCCGATCTGGTGGAAACGGGCATCGACGCGCCGACGATCAACCGCGAGATGTTCGACACCAAAAGCCGCGCAAGGCTCGACATGGAGCGCAGGGTACTCGATTCCATCGGGTACGACTGCGGCGGCAGGGTCGCGGTCATCGTCATTTCACGCCAGATGGTGCGCGAGTCCGGCGCGAGGGAGGACGACCTCGACGGCCTTGCGACCATCCCGCGCGGGATTGAGGGCGTAATCGTCGGCGTCACCCTCCGCGAGAAAGAGGACGGAGCCTGGAAGGTTTCGCTGCGCGCGCACGACCCCGCCAACGCCTCTGAAATCTGTGAAAAGTTCGGCGGCGGCGGGCATAAGGGAGCCGCCGGCTGCACGCTGAATCTGCCGCTTGCAGAAGCGAAGGAACAGATGCTCCGCGCGGTGCGGGAGTATCTGAAACCGCGGTTATGAACGGAATCCTGATTCTGGACAAGCCCGCCGGCTTTACCTCTTTCGACGCGGTCGCGGTGATGCGCGGGCTGACGCATGAAAAAAAGATCGGGCACACGGGCACGCTGGACCCGATGGCGACCGGCGTGCTGCCCCTGCTGCTCGGCTGCGCGACGCGCGCGAACGCTCTGCTGCCCGACACCGACAAGGAGTACGAGGCGGGTTTCCGGCTGGGAATTGCGACGGATACGCAGGACACGACCGGAAAAACGACCGCCGAAAGCGACCGGGGCGCGTCCCGCGAAGCGGTGGAGGCGGCGCTCGGGGCGTTCCGCGGCGAGATTCTGCAGGTGCCGCCGATGGTTTCGGCCATCAGCGTCGGCGGAAAACGCCTTTACGACCTTGCGAGGCAGGGAATCGAAGTGGAGCGCGAGCCGCGTCCGGTCACGATCCGTGAACTGGAGCTGCTGTCCTACGACGAGCCGTCGCGCAGCGGCACGCTGCGAATCGCCTGTTCCAAGGGAACCTATATCCGCACGCTCTGCGCGGATCTTGGGGAAGCGCTGCATACATACGGCGTGATGTCATCCCTCCGCCGGACGCGCGCGTCCGGTTTTACGCTGGCGGACAGCGTCACGCTGGACCGGGCAAAGGAACTGGCGGCCGGCGGACGGCTCGCCGAAAGGCTCTTGCCGGTGGAGTCGCTGTTTTCAGGGATGCCGGCGGTCTCCGTTTCACCGGCGCAGGCGGCCCGCTTTCAAAACGGCGGGGCGCTGGACCTCGAAAGAACGGCGCTGCGGCGCGCACTGCCGGCGGAGGACGCCGTTTTCCGCGTGCAGGGGCCGGACGGGGCCTTTCTCGGCCTGGGCCGGGCGTCGGCCGGCCAGCTGCGCGTGCTGCGCCTGTTTCGGCGCTGAATAAAGAGTTTCATTTTGGAGAAATATAAGCATGGATGTTTTTAGAACACTGATACCCTCCCGGGGGGAAAGCGCCGTGGCGCTGGGGAATTTCGACGGGCTGCACATCGGGCACCGGAAGGTGGTTTCCCTGGCCTGCGGCGGCGCGGCGGAAGGACTGCTGCCGACCGTGCTTACCTTCGCGGAAAATCCGCGGATGGATTTGGGCGGCGGCGCCGGGGGCCGGCTGCTTTCGCAGGAGGATAAAATCGCCCTGCTGAAGGAAATGGGCGTAAAGCAGCTGTATATTCTGGAATTCCACACGGTCAAGGATCTGACGGCGGAGGAATTCGTGGAGCAGGTTCTGGTCGGCCGCCTGAAGGCAAAAAAAGCCTGCTGCGGGTTTAACTTTACGTTTGGGCGCGGCGGCAGGGCCGACAGCGCGGCGCTTTCCTCCCTGTGCGGGGAGCGCGGCGTCGGCGTGTCGGTCGCGCAGGCCGTGCTGGTGGACGGAACGCCCGTCAGCTCCACGCGGATCCGCGGGCTGATCGAAAGCGGGCGCGTCGACGACGCAGCCCGGCTGCTGGGCCGCCCGTTCGGTTACCGGATGCCCGTGCGGCACGGAAGAAGGCTGGGGCATTCGCTCGGAACCCCGACCTTGAACCAGGAGCTGCCGGAGGGGTTTGTACGGCCGAAGTTCGGCGTTTACGCTTCTAGGGTTTCGGTCGGGGAGGAAAGCCATCTGGGCGTAACCAACGTGGGGGTCAGGCCGACGGTCGGCTCCGACCGGCCTCTTTCGGAAACCTGGATGCCGGAGTACCGGGGCGGCGAACTGTACGGAAGCTCCGTTCGCGTGGAGCTGCTCCGCTTTCTGCGCCCGGAACAGCGGTTTTCCACGCTGGAGGAGCTGCGGCGCGCCATAAAGCGCGACGGCGCACGGGCGGGGGAGTATTACCGCAGACCGCTGCATACGGCGGAGTGATTTTTTGATTTACAAATAAGTGACGCTGTGTTATAATAAAAAACCATGGAACCCCTTTCCCGGATCAGGGGGAAACGCCCCGTGTGCGGGGATTTCACCGGCCCTGTTCTGAGAATGCGGGAAATTTATAAAAAGGTGGAACAGGAAATGCTGAAAGAAGAAAAGACCGAAATTATCAAGCAGTATGCGCTGCACGAGGGAGACACCGGCTCGCCGGAGGTTCAGATTGCGATTCTCACCAACAGAATCAACGCGCTGACCGAGCATCTGAAGGCCCACAAAAAGGATCACCATTCCCGCCGCGGACTTTTGAAAATGGTCGGCCAGAGAAGAAATATGCTCAATTACCTGATGAAGAGCGATATTACCCGGTATCGTGTCATCATTGAAAAATTGGGAATCCGCAAATAATTTAGAAATCCAGGGCAGGCGGTTCTTGTTACCGCCTGCCTTTAGGCTATTTATGAGATTTCTCCGGAAAGTGGCAAACACGGGAATTTAGCAGTGAAACGGACGCCCGGCGAGGCCGGCGGGGCGCCGGTTTTATTGCTAAATCAGCCGTACCTGCCCTCCGGAGCAGAAACGGAGGAGAATTCATTCATGTTTGAAAAATTCAAAGTGTACAAAACGGATTTTGCCGGCAGGCCGCTTGTGGTGGAAACCGGCAAGATGGCACAGCTTGCGAACGGCGAGTGCCTGGTGCGCTACGGCGAAACGGTGGTTCATGTGGCGGCCACGGCTTCCGCAAAGCCCCGCGACGGCGTGGACTTTTTCCCGCTTTCCGTCGATTTTGAGGAGAAGCTCTATTCCGTCGGCAGGATTCCGGGCTCTTACATCAAGCGCGAAGGCCGCCCGACCGACAAGGCGATTCTGACTTCCCGCGTGATCGACCGCCCGATCCGCCCGCTGTTCCCGAAGGACATGCGCAACGACGTTTCGGTCGTCTGCACCGTGATGAGCGTCGACCATGACTGCCAGCCGGAAATCGCCGCGATGGTCGGCACATCCATCGCCCTCAGCATTTCGGACATCCCGTGGAACGGCCCGATTTCCGG
Organism: Caproicibacter fermentans; assembly: GCF_014303955.1. Lineage (NCBI taxonomy): Bacteria > Bacillati > Bacillota > Clostridia > Eubacteriales > Acutalibacteraceae > Caproicibacter > Caproicibacter fermentans. Next base: position 2,530,803 of record NZ_CP060286.1, read on the forward strand.
CGTTTCCGTCGGGTATGTGGACGGGGAGTTCGTCATCAACCCGAACAGCGAGCAGAGAAAGAGTTCCAAGATGGCCGTGACGGTCGCTTCGACCGCCGACCGCATTGCCATGATCGAGGCGGGCGCCGAGGAGATTCCGGACGACGTGATGTACAACGGGATTATGGCCGGGCACAAGGCGAACCAGGCGATCATCGAGTTTATCAATTCCATCAAGGCGGAAATCGGCAAGCCGAAATTCTCCTACCCCAGCAACGAACCGGACGAGGACATGCTCGAGGCGGTCAAGGACTTTGCGATCGACGACGTCCGCGCCGCGCTCGACACCGACGACAAGAACGTCCGCGACCAGCGGCTGCAGCCGGTCTATGAAAAGGTTCATGAAAGATTCGACCCGATCTACCCCGACCAGCAGGCGAAGATCGACGAGTGCATGTATAAGACGCAGAAATATGTGGTGCGACGCTGGCTTTTGGACGAGCAAAAGCGCGTCGACGGCCGTAAAATGGACGACATCCGCCCGCTTTCCGCGGAAGTCGGCCTTCTGCCCCGCGTTCACGGCTCCGGCATGTTTACCCGCGGCCAGACGCAGGTGCTCACCGTCGCTACGCTCGGCCCCATGAGCGACGAGCAGACGTTCGACAGCATCGACGAACAGGAAACGAAGCGTTATATCCACCAGTATAACATGCCGTCCTATTCCGTCGGCGAAACCAAGCCCAGCCGCGGTCCGGGCCGGCGCGAGATCGGCCACGGCGCCCTTGCCGAGCGCGCGCTGCTGCCGGTGATTCCGTCCGTCGACGAATTCCCGTATACCATGCGCCTTGTTTCGGAGGTCCTTTCGTCCAACGGCTCCACCTCGCAGGCATCCATCTGCGGCTCCACGCTGGCGCTGATGGACGCGGGCGTCCCGATCAAATCGCCGGTCGCGGGCATTTCCTGCGGACTGATTACCGAGGGCGACCGCTGGATGACCATGGTGGACATTCAGGGCGTTGAGGATTTCTTCGGCGACATGGACTTCAAGGTCGCCGGAACGCACGCGGGCATCACGGCGATCCAGATGGATTTGAAAATCAACGGCCTGACGCCGGACATGGTGAGGGAAGCGCTGTATAAGACGCATAAAGCCAGGGATTATATCATCGACGACGTGATGCTCAAGGCGATTCCGGAACCCCGCAAAGAGCTTTCCAAATACGCGCCGAAGATGCTTTCCATTTCGATTCCGCTCGAAAAGATCCGCGAGGTCATCGGCTCCGGCGGAAAGGTGATCCAGAAGATCTGCGCGGAGTGCGACGTCAAGGTGGATGTGGAGGAGGACGGGCATGTGTATGTGTCCGGCATTGACCTCGACAACTGCAAGCGGGCAATCAGCATTATTGATACGATCGCGAACGACCCGGAGCCGGGCTCCATCTATAACGGCAAGGTAACCCGGCTGATGGATTTCGGCGCGTTTGTAGAAATCGCGCCCGGCAAGGAAGGTCTGGTGCATATCTCCCAGCTGGATGTCAAGCGGGTGGAAAAGGTGACGGACGTCGTCAATATCGGCGACGCGGTCATGGTCAAGGTGCTGAATATCGATGAAAAGGGAAGGCTGAATCTTTCCCGGCGCGACGCTTTGATCGAGGTGGAGGGTCTGGTTCCCGAAAATGATCCGGAGCCCCGCCCGTTCCGCAGGCCGGCCCCGCGGCGCGACGACCGCGGCCACTCCGGCTCGAAACCGAATTACGGAAAACCAAGGCAATAAAATTAAACGGATAAAAAGCGCAGTCAAAGGCTGCGCTTTTTATACTATTTCATGACAGTCATGCTTTTTTTATTCAGGTTCTTGAATTCCTTCAGCAGGATTTTGAGAATTTCCTCCTGGTTCATCGTCAGCCCGTCGATCTGTATCAGTTTTCGGTTTTCCAGCCCGAGAATGTAGTCGGCGGAAGCACCGTAAAGGATGGATAGTTTGACCAGAACTTCTAAGGATGGGGTTTTAATGTTATTTTCATAGCCACTGATCGTGGTTTTGGAAAGATTCAGGCGCTTTGCCACCTGAGTTTGGGTTAGATTTTTGCTTTCCCGCAGCTCGCGAAGACGATAGCCAAAATCAAAAATCATAATATCAGCTCCTTGACATGAGTTTACTCGATAATTGTACACTTTAAGAGAACAATTCAGTGTATCTATTAACCACAGAGTGAATTTTTGCTTAAATGTAATAAAAAATATTTTAGATTGATTGCGGGTTCCATATTGTGCAATGCCATTTTTGTAAAACCTGTTCAATCCAGTACAAAATTATGATATAATCGGAGCGAAAAGGAAGGGAGTGGAAAGCGGAGCCATGTCCTCTGTTACACAGGCAAAGCGGATCGTCGTTAAGGTTGGGACTTCCACGCTGACCTATGAAAACGGAAAGCTGAATCTGCGCAGGATTGAGCGCCTCTGCAAGGTTTTAAGCGACCTGCAGAACTCCGGAAGGGAAATGGTGCTGGTCACCAGCGGCGCGATCGGCGTCGGCGTCGGCAAACTCGGCCTGCGGGAACGCCCGCGGGAAACCGAAAAGCGGCAGGCGGTGGCGGCGGTCGGCCAGTGCGAGCTGATGTTCATCTATGATAAATTTTTCGGCGAGTATAACCGCACGGTCGCACAGGTCCTTTTGACCGGCGACGTGATAGCGAGCGAAAACACGCGCAAAAACACAGAAAATACATTTCAGGAACTGATCGGGATGGACATTATCCCGGTGGTCAATGAAAACGATACCGTGGTTGTGGATGAGCTGGTGGGAAACCAGATCGGCGACAACGACACGCTGTCGGCGATCGTGGCCCGGCTGATCGGAGCGGACCTTTTGATTCTTCTGACCGACATCGACGGGCTTTATGACGACAACCCGTCGGTAAATCCGAACGCAAGCCGAATTCCGGTTGTGCCGCAGGTGACGGACGAGATCCGCGCCTTGGCGGGCGGGGCGGGTTCCAGGCGCGGAACCGGCGGAATGCGCACCAAGGTGGACGCCGCCGATTTCGTCAATCAGGCGGGGATTCCCTGCTGCATTATGAGCGGCGCTTACCCCGAAAAGCTGTACGACCTGTTTGAGGGAGCGCAAATTGGGACAGTTTTCGGAAGAAAAAACGGTTAGAATAAAGGAAAGATCACAGAGCGCCGTCAGGCGCGAAGGAGAAGACAATGACTGCTTTGCAGGAAATGGGAAGAAGGGCGAAAGCCGCCGCCCGCGAGCTTGCCGCCGCCGGGGAGCTGAGGCAAAAGGCGCTTTTCGCCATGGCCGGGGCTGTGGAGGATTCCAAGCAGGAGATTCTTTCCGCCAACCGGCTGGATCTTGATCAGGCGGAGCGGGACGGGATGAGCGCGCCGCTGATGGACCGGCTGGCCCTGTCGCCGGACCGGGTCCGGAGCATGGCGGACGGCATTCGCTCGGTCGCGGCGCAGGCCGACCCGGTCGGGCAGGTGGTGTCAGGCTTTCTTCGCCCGAACGGGCTGAAAATCGAAAAGGTGCGCGTTCCGATCGGCGTGATCGGCATGATTTACGAAGCCCGCCCGAATGTGACGGCGGACGCGGCGGCGCTTTGCCTGAAGGCCGGCAACGCGGTCATCCTCCGCGGCGGAAAAGAAGCCCTGCGCTCCAATCAGGCGATCGCCGGCGCAATGCGCGGCGCGCTGGAGGACTGCGGCCTGGACCCCGACTGTGTTCAGCTGGTGGGCGACACCTCCCGCGACTCCGCGGCGGAAATGATGCGGCTCACCGGGTATCTCGACGTTCTGATTCCGCGCGGCGGGCAGGGGCTGATCCGGTCGGTCGTGGAAAACTCGCGCGTCCCCGTCATCCAGACGGGCGCCGGGAACTGCCATGTGTATGTGGACGATTCCGCGGACGTCGGCATGGCGGCGGAGATTATCTTCAACGCCAAGACCTCCCGGCCCTCCGTCTGCAACGCGATCGAAACCATTCTGGTTCACCGGGATATTGCGCAGCGGGCGCTTCCGGCCATTCAAAAGAGGCTGGACGAAAAGCATGTGGAGCTGCGCGGGTGCGAACGAACCAGGGCGATTCTGGGGGACGGCGTCGTTCCCGCGACGGAGGACGACTGGGCCGCCGAGTATCTGGATTACATCCTCGCCGTTCGGGTGGTCGACAGTATGGACGAGGCGATCCGCCATATCGCCCGCTATTCGACCGGACACAGCGAGGCCATTGTGACCGACAGCTACGAAAACGCCAGACGGTTTACCGCAGCCGTGGATGCGGCCGCGGTTTACGTCAACGCTTCCACGCGGTTTACCGACGGGGGCGAGTTCGGGCTTGGGGCGGAGATCGGAATCTCCACCCAGAAGCTGCACGCCCGCGGCCCCATGGGCGCTTTTGAGCTGACTTCCTATAAATTTATTGTGACCGGCAGCGGGCAGATTCGTTAGAAAGAGGGTGGAATCCCATGGAAAAAAATAAGAAAGAGCAAGGTCCGGAATCCTACTCCGCGGATTACCGCTCATCCTTTGCGGGCGGAGAAAAAAAGGCTCCGCCGCCAAAGAAAAGCCGCCGGCCTCCTTCCGCGCACGGCACCGTGCCGGAACCCTCCCCCGCGCGGCGCGCCAGACTGGAAAACGACACGGAAATCGATGATTTTCTGCCGGAGAACGACACCATCGACGACGAACGGCTGCTGACCAAATGGGACGACGGCATGGGCGCGCAGACACCGGAAAAACCGAGGCCGAAACGGAGCGGCCGCAACCGTTACGGAATCTTTGTCGGATCGCTGGTTCTGATTCTGGCGCTGGTCGGCGTCGGATTTCTTGCGACGGAGATCGGAACCAAAATCCATTCCGCTTTGACGGACGACAGCAAGCTGCGCGCGTACGACCAGTTCCTGACGGTAGCCGTCGCGCAGGACCCGCAGCCGTTTTCCTCGCCGGAGGAGGCGGACCCGGATTTCGTGCTGAACGCTTCCCTGTGGCAGTGCATGACCAGCGACAGCGCGTCGGGCTACACCGATTACGACGACGCGGGCAGAACGCTTGTCCCGCTCGGCGATGTGGCGGACGCCTGCCACCAGCTGTTCGGGCCAAACTGCCAGCTGCAGCCGAAGAATCCCACGGAAGAAACCTTCTATGAATATGATTCCCAGAACGCGCAGTTCCATGTGGCTCTGTATTCGCTTGACAGCACTTATACCCCATATACCGAAGAGGCGAGGAAAAAGGACGACATGGTGCTTCTTCGGGTCGGGTACGTCGCGCCCAGCGACGAAACCCGGGCGCAGTCGTCGGGCCCGGCCTCTTCCAATGTGACGCCGAAACCCGTAAAACACATGGAATACGACCTGAAGACGGACCCAACGACGCAGCAGCAGTATATTTACGCGGTCAAGGCGCTGCCGGAGACATGAAAAAACCGGGCGGGGCTTCCCGTTTAGGCCCGTCGGCCCGGGGATCCCTGCCCGGGGAGTGATGCGCAGCGGTTATGTTGCAAGATACATCAGAGCGAAAATCAGTGCCGTATCCGCCTTTTCTTCCAGCAGAATCAGAAGAAGAACCCAGATCAGCGTGCGCTCGTTGTCTTTCAGAAGCGAGTCCAGCAGACCGGAGGCCAGGTGATCCGCCGGCTCCTCGGGGCCGGGCGGCGGCTGGGAGGGCGGCGGAACCGGACGGTCCTGTTCGCCCGCGGAAGGCCGTTCCTCATAAGGACGCGGCTGCGGCTCGGAAGGGCGGTTCCCGGCCGGACCGGGGGCCTCGAAGGGCGAAAGGTGCGCCCTTGCCTGCATTTCCCTTGCGCGGCGGACGGCATCCTCCTGAAGGCTCTGAAAGCTATATGAATCTCCGTTTCGGTTTCCTGGCATGGTTCACCTCATAAAAGCCCGCTGCCCCGGATGAGAGGAAGCATTCGGACAATCTGCATCAGCCGAATCGCCTCATCCAGTTTCTTTCTTTTATCCTCGTTTAAAAAGGGCCGCAGCGACCGCAAAAGCCGCGTGCTGTCGTCTTCCTGCCGGAATTTGGAGATCATGGGCGCAAGCTTCATGATCATCCGCATGGAATCCTGGTCCAGGCCGTCGGGCGTCCGGTTGTCCTGCACGGCGGGAAGCGGTGCCCCGCCCGACGGGGAAGAGGGCGGAGGCCCCGTCCCCCCGCCCAGCATACCCGCCAGATTCTTGATTTTCTCCATGCTTTCCGGGTTCTTTAAAATGTCATTCAGCATGGAGGAGAGGTCTTCCATTTATTTTCCTCCCTTGAATTGGCGGATCAGGTCCTGCGCCTCCCGGGAACTCAGAATTTTTTCACAGGCTTCTTTATCCGACAGAAGAGATTTTACCCGTTCCTGGTCCTGCGGACCCAGCTTGCTCATCAGGGTTTCCAAAAGCTGATTGTTGCCCGAATTGTTTTGCATAACATCACCCCGCAATATCTTTATGCGATGCCCGATTAATATATGCCCGTCCCGGCAGGGCGGTTCAGGAGGTCTTTTCATGCGAATTCTGGTTGTATCCGACACCCACAGGGACTCCTTTTCCCTTCGGGCGGCGATTCTGAAGCAGCCAAGGGCGGAGGTTGTCATTCACCTTGGGGACGGAGAGGAGGAGGCCGCCGACGCAAAGGACAGCTTTCGCGACCGGATGTTTCTGATGGTGCGCGGAAACTGCGACTGGGGCAGCACGCTGCCCGACGAAGGGTTTACCGCGCTTGGCGGAAAAAATATTTTCTATACCCATGGTTATACTTACAATGTAAAGTACGGCATTTACAATGTTGTTTCCGCGGCGCGCGGCCGAAAGGCGGATATTCTTCTGTTCGGCCATACGCACACGGCGCTGACCGAGTACCGGGACGGACTGTATATCATGAACCCGGGCTCTCTCTGCGGCAGCGCGGGGACCTATGGAATTCTGGACATTACCCCCGCGGGGATCGTGACCAATATTCTGAAGGTCTGACGGCTGCTCTGTAACAGAATATGCCGAATCAGAACGGAAAGGAACAAGGGATATGAGTGAATATGAAAGATGGCTGAAAAACGCGCTGGATGATCCGGACCTGACGGAGGAGCTGAAATCGATCCGCGACAAGCCGGAAGAAATCAACGACCGGTTTTACCGCGACCTGGAATTCGGCACCGGAGGCCTGCGCGGGGTGATCGGCGCGGGAACCAACCGCATGAACATCTATACGGTGCGCAAGGCGACGCAGGGGCTTGCGAATTACCTGAAAAAGCACTCGGAGCATCCCAGCGCGGCGATTGCCTATGACAGCAGGATCAAATCCGACCTGTTCGCGCGGGAAGCCGCGGCCGTGCTTGCCGCGAACGGAGTGACCGCGCATCTCTATCCGCAGCTTTCCCCGACCCCGACTCTTTCGTGGGCGGTTCGCACTCTTCACTGTGACGCGGGCATCTGCGTGACGGCGAGCCACAATCCCGCAAAATACAACGGATATAAGGTTTACGGCGACGACGGCTGCCAGATTGCCCTCAAAATGGCGGACGACGTGCTTGCCGAAATCGAAAAGCTCGACGTGTTCGGCGACGTAAAGCGCATGGACTATGACAAGGCGCAGAGCGAGGGCATGATCCGCCCGATTCCGGACGAGGTGACCGACCGGTTCCTCGACGAAGTGATGAAGCAGCGCGTCTTTCAGGAGCCCTGCGGCGGCCTGAAGGTTGTCTACACGCCGCTCAACGGCACCGGGCGCGTCTGCGTCACGCGTATTTTGAAAATGATCGGCGTGGGAGAAGTGACGGTTGTTCCGGAACAGGAGTTCCCCGACGGAAACTTCACCACCTGCCCGTTTCCGAATCCCGAAATCCGGGAGGCTCTGCAAAAAGGGCTGGAGCTGAGCGGGAAAGTGCGGCCCGACCTACTGCTGGCAACCGACCCGGACTGCGACCGGTGCGGAATCGCGGTGAATCAGAACGGAAAATTCGTCCTGATGTCCGGCAACGAGGTCGGCGTCCTTCTGCTGGACTTCATCGCGCGCAGCCGGAAGGATCAGGGGACGATGCCGGAGCGTCCCGTCGCGGTGACGACCATCGTCAGCACGGATATGGCGGCGCCCGTTGCGAAAAAATACGGAATTGAGCTGCGGCGCGTTCTGACGGGCTTTAAGTACATCGGCGACCAGATTGCGCTTCTGGAACAGGACGGCGGCGCGGACCGCTACCTGTTCGGGTTTGAAGAAAGCTACGGCTACCTGTCCGGCGGCTATGTCCGCGACAAGGACGCGGTCGACGCGGGCATGCTGATCTGCCAAATGGCCCAGTATTACAAAAAGCGGGGCAAAACGCTGGTTGACGCGATGGAGGAGCTGTATCAAGCCTACGGCTACTTTGAAAACGCGCTGATGAATTTCGGCTTTGAGGGCGAGGACGGAATGATTCAAATGGGAAAGATCATGGACACCCTGCGAAAAAGAGCGCCCGCCGAAATCGCCGGCTGCAAAGTATCCGGCTGGAGCGACTACGAGGCGTCCGTGACGAGCGGCGGCGGGAAAATCGACCTGCCGAAGTCCAATGTCCTGGAATACCGGCTGGAAAACGGGGGCAAGGTCATCATCCGGCCCAGCGGGACCGAGCCGAAAATCAAGGCGTACCTTTCCGCGCGGGGAAAAACGAAAGAGGAATCCCTTGCGTTGATTGAAAAATTGCGCGGCGCGGTCCCGGCCCTGATGAAATAAAAAATCAGTCAGGAAATAATTGACAGAAACGGATTTATAGGGTAAACTAAAATTGCATATACAGAGCCCGAAAATGTTCGAAAACGGCGCGGTGCATTTGCAGTTCTCCAATACGGCAGGTCTGTATATCCAAAAAGGCTGTTGCAAAATGATCATTTTGCACAGCCTCTTGTTTCGTCATCAGCCGTCCGTTTTTTGGCCTGACCGGAAAGGATTCCTCTGCCATGCAAAGACCGAAACTGAAATTGCGTTACGGCCTTTTGGACAAATTGCTACAGTTCTTCTCCTTCCTTGCCGTAATCGGGCTGATTGCCCTGACGGTTTCCGCGTTGCCCGTTCTTCCCGCAACGATTCCGACCCATTTCGGCGCGAACAAAAATCCTGACGGCTGGGGCGGCAAAGGCTCGCTGAAGCTTTGGGGCGGAAGCGAATTTTTGACCGGTTGACAAACAGACGGAAAAAAGTGATAATAATAAGGACAGGCTTACCGGCGCTTTCGGCCCTGGCAGACCTTATTGTTATGAAAAGGCGGATTAAAATATGAAAAAAATATGGATTCTTGCGGCCGCGGCCGCTTTTATGATGACGGCAACGGCATGCGGAGCCGGCGATGTGGGCGGAGCTTCCTCAGGAGCTTCGTCGTCCCAGGCGTCCTCCTCCAGCAGCGGGCCCACCGTCGCGCAGTCGAGCGTTGAGGACAGCTTGAAGGGACTGGAGAAATATCTGACCGGGAACGGGGTTCTTTCCGGCGACGCGGCTGAAATGCGCGCGGACGTCATCGGGGCGAAAGCCGGGGGAAGATATCAGTTTTCCTATAACGGGAAAAATAATGTTACCGTTGAGCTTTATGAATTCGACCCCAGCGGCCTGAACGGAGCCGCAAAACAGGTGCTGGACAGCGTGAAGTCGAGCGGGCAGTTTACCCTGATGGGGCAAAAAATTACCGCCGTCCTTTCGGACAGCGGCAAATACCTGATGATCTACCAGGACACGGTCGCAAAGGATGAGAACAAGGCTTATGCAGACAAGGTGACAAAGCTGTTTAAGGAATTTAAAAATTCATAACGGCAAGCAGAAAAAAGGGAACCGCGGCGCCGCCGCGGTTCCCTTTTTCTTATTTTGAGGCTCAGTCTTCAAATCTGCCGCAGCACTTTTTGTATTTCTTACCGCTGCCGCAGGGGCACGGGTCGTTGCGCCCCGGCTTCTTGCCTTTATGCATGGGCGTGTGGGACTGCCCGGCGGTGTCCGCCCCGGCGGCGCCGGTCGGCTTCGCGACCTGTTCGCGCTTCGGTTCCTCCTGCGTGCGAATCTGTACCGTCAGCATCATGCGCGCGGTATCCTCGCGGATGGTGGCGATCATATTGTCGAACATGTCGAAGCCTTCGAGACGGTACTCGACGACGGGATCCTTCTGGCCGTACGCGCGCAGCCGGATTCCCTTCTGGAGCTCCTCCATCGCATCGATGTGGTCCATCCACTGGGTGTCGACGTTTTTCAGCAGCACCACGCGTTCCAGCTCGCGCATGATTTTGCCGCCGAACTGTTCCTCGCGCTTTTCATAGATTTCGTGCGCTTTCTCAATCAGATCGTGCGCCACGTCCTCCGGTTCCAGCCGGACCTTTTCCTCATCGGTGTAAACAAGGTCTTCCGGCCCGAGCAGCCAGCCCATGTAGCGGTCGCGCAAGCCGTTCAGATTGCGGTTTTCCGGCTCCGCGTCCTTCGGCATAAAGCGGGTGACCTGATCCTCGATCGCCTGGTCGATCATTTTCAGAACCTGCTCTTTCAGGTTTTCTCCGTTTAAGACCTGATCGCGCTGACTGTAAATAATTTCACGCTGACGGTTCATGACGTCGTCGAATTGAAGAACGTTCTTGCGGATTCCGAAGTTGCGTCCCTCAATTTTGCGCTGGGCGCTTTCGATGGTGTTCGTCAGCATCTTATTTTCAATCGGAGTGTCCTCGTCCACCTTGAGGCGTTCCATCATCGCGTTGATTCGGTCCCCGCCGAACAGGCGCATCAGGTCGTCCTCCAGCGAGATATAAAACCGGCTCATGCCCGGGTCGCCCTGACGGCCGGAGCGGCCGCGCAGCTGATTGTCGATGCGGCGCGATTCATGGCGTTCCGTGCCGATGATGTAAAGGCCGCCGGCATTCTTGACTTCTTCGGCCTCTTCTTTCGTCTGTTCCTTGTATTTTTCAGAAAGCTGACGGAACGTTTCGCGCGCGTTCAGGACTTCTTCGTCGTCGGTTTCGGAGTGCGCGTCCGCCTCGCTGATGAGCTCTTCCGAAATACCCTGTTTGCGCATCTCGGCTTTTGCCATGTACTCCGGGTTGCCGCCCAGAACGATATCCGTGCCTCGGCCGGCCATGTTGGTCGCGATGGTCACGACGCCCTTGCGCCCGGCCTGCGCGACGATCTCGGCTTCCTTTTCATGGAACTTGGCGTTCAGAACCTCGTGCTTGATGCCCGTCTTGTGCAGCAGATGGCTCAGCTCTTCCGACTTTTCAATCGAAATCGTGCCGACCAGAACCGGCTGCCCTGTTTTGTGGTGTTCCGCGATGTCTTCGATGACCGCGTTGAATTTCGCTTTCTCCGTCTTATAGACCACGTCCGGCAGGTCCTTTCGGACCATCGGCTTGTTGGTCGGGATCTCGACCACGTCCAGCTTATAGATTTCGCTGAACTCGTCCTGCTCGGTCATGGCGGTTCCGGTCATGCCGGAAAGCTTGTCGTACATGCGGAAATAATTCTGGAACGTGATGGTCGCGAGCGTCTTGCTTTCGTGCGCGACCTTGACGCCCTCCTTGGCCTCGATGGCCTGGTGCAGGCCTTCGTTGTAGCGGCGGCCGTACATCAGGCGGCCGGTGAACTCGTCGACGATGATGACCTCGCCGTCCTTGACGACGTAATCGATGTCCTTGCGCATGACGCCGCGCGCCTTGACGGCCTGGTTAACATAATGCTGGATGGAAATATTGTCGGCGTCGGTCAGGTTGTCGATTTTAAAGAAAGCCTCCGCTTTTTTCACGCCGGACTGGGTCAGCGTGGCGGTCTTGGCCTTTTCATCCACAATGTAGTCCGCGTCCTGATAAAGCTCGTCGTTGTCTTCCTTTTCGTTTAATTCGGCAACCCGGACGCAGCTCAGCGATCTGGCAAAATGATCCGCGACGGTATACATCTCGGTAGACTTGTCCCCCTGGCCGGAGATGATCAGCGGCGTTCTCGCCTCGTCGATCAGGATGGAGTCGACCTCGTCGACGATGGAGAAATTGTGCCCGCGCTGTACCTTTTCCTCTTTGTAAATCACCATGTTGTCGCGCAGGTAGTCGAACCCGAACTCATTGTTCGTGCCGTAGGTGATATCAGCGTTATATGCCTGCTTGCGGGCCTGATTGTCCAGATCGTGCACGATCAGCCCGACGGAAAGACCCAGATAGCGGTAAATCTTGCCCATCCACTCCGAGTCGCGGCGCGCCAGGTAATCGTTGACCGTGACAATGTGGACTCCCTTTCCGGAAAGCGCGTTCAGGTAAGCGGCCAGCGTCGCCACCAGCGTTTTTCCTTCGCCTGTTTTCATTTCCGCGATTCTGCCCTGGTGCAGCACGATGCCGCCCAGAACCTGCACGGGGAAATGCCGCATACCCAGAACACGGTCCGCCGCTTCCCGGCAGACCGCAAATGCGTCGGGCAGAATCTCGTCGAGGGTTTCGCCCGCCGCGAGACGTTCCTTTAACGCGGGGGTCTGCGCCTTGAGTTCTTCGTCCGAAAGCGCCCTGTATTTTTCTTCAAGATCAAGCACCTGGTTGCACAGGGGCTGAATCCTTTTCAGTTCCCTTTTGGAATAGTTGCCGAAAAATACGGTTAAAACATTCTTCATCCAATTCACCTCAAAAGTATTGGCCGCCGCAAAAGCCGAAACCGGCTGATTTTTGTTATTCCTGCTTATTATAGCATAGCGGCGGCGAAAAGGGAAGCGGATTTAAGCGGCAAATAGGCTTGAAAGAGAAAGAAGCGGGAAGGCGGGACGCGCGGCTCCCCCTGCCTTTCCGCATTTCAGGCCGACGGGCTTTTCCGGGCCGCCGGCGACGTCTTTCGCGGCTTTTGAAGCTTTTTGCGAACCGTACCGACGACCAGAATCAGAATCGGCAAAACAACCTGAAACGGGAGGGCCAGAATCACATAAATTTCTTTAAAACCAAAAACCTCCGACGTGTTTGAATCGAGCAGGGCCGAAAGGGTCAGGAGAAACAGGCTGAGCGGAGCGACAAACGGCTCGCTGTCCCTGTACCCGAACAGCCGGGTGACTCCTTCGCAGGAAGAGAAAACAAGAACCGCGAACTTGATAAACCCGGCCAGCAGCAGATTGATGCCGATCAGCACCTCGATCCTTGTGAAAAATTCGCCCAGCTGAATCACACTGACGCATTCGTAGGAAGGAAATGTGGCGACGGAGTTGTAATATCCGAGGACAAGGATGTTGCGGACGACCGCCGCGAACAGAAAGCCGAACCCCAGTAAAACCCCTTTTACCATGGTGGGGAAAACCTTTTCAATCCGCCCCGAGACCCCGAACATGGGCAGGCAGGCCACAAGCTCGCCGTAGGGAAGGGTAAAAGCGGACATGAGCCCTTTCAGGAAATCGGACGGCTTTGATTGAAGGATCGGCCTCAGATTGCTGAAATCCATATCTCTGAACGAAAGCAGAAGCGTCAGGATAATCGTAAAGTATAAAAAGGGCAGTACGAACTTGCCGAGCCGGGTCAGCACATAGAGACGGTTGCTCAGCGTATAAACGGTAACGGCGACAATGGCCGTCGAAATGCCGACCAGCGGCGTTTGCGTCATATTCACAAGATGCACGAATTCGGAAAAAGTCCTGAGAACCTGCCCGCCCAAAAGGAGAAGATAAAAAAGGTAAAGAGCGCAGATTGTCAGACCGACCGGTCTGCCCATCGCCCGCAGCACGTTGCGGTAAAAATTTTGCCCGGGGTAGAGCCGAAGAATTCCCGCATAGACCCACGCGAGCGGAATCATCAGAGCCACGGCGATCAAAATCACAATCCAGGTATCCTGCTTCGCGCTGGTATAGCCGCTCGAAATCACCGAGCTGCCCATCAGAAACAGCGCGATCGTGCTCTGCATTTGCTTTTCTGAGATATCCGTTTTGTTCATGGCACATTCCTCATCATGAAGTTTGTTTCCTGCGATGCTCAAAAGGCTTTAGTTTTCCTGCGGCCTGGGCGGAGGCGATTCTTCGTTTTTCACATCCGGACTTTTTCCATGCTTTTGCGGCTTTGAAAACTTTTTCCGCACGACCCCTACGATCAGGACGAGAACCGGAAGGAACACCTGAAACGGCAGGGTATAAACGGACATATATTCCATCCAGCGGAACATTTCCAGGGTATTGCCGACCAAAAGACCCGAGAGGGTCAGAAAAAGCAGCGCACACGGCGAGACCAGCGGCTCGTAGTCCTGAAGGCCCAGTGTTTCGCTCAATGCGTCGCAGGCGGAGAACAAAAGAACGCAGCATTTGAAAAAGCCCGCGAGCAGAAGATTGATGCCGATCAAAACTTCGACCCGTGTAAAGAAATCCCCAAGCTGCACCAGACTGACGGATTCGAAAGACGGAAACTGAAAGACGGAAACGGAATAGCCCAAAGTCAGAAAGTTGCGCAGGTTTGCCGAAATCAGAATCACAAATCCCAGAATGACTCCCTTGAGCATGGTGGGGAATATTTTTTCCTCCCGGCTCAGCGCCCCGAACATGGGGGCGCAGACCAGGATTTCACCGTACGGCACCGCCAGGGCGGAAAGGACTCCCTGAAAAAGGTCGGACGGCTTGGAATTCAGAATCGGCATGAGATTGCTCAGATCCATATTCTGATAAGAAAGAACGATCGTAATGACGACGGTGATAAACAGAAACGGAAGCATAAATTTGCTGATTCTTGTCAGGACATAAAGCCGGTTGCTGAGCACATAGACCAGAACGGCGACTATGACCGAGCTAATCACGATGGTGGGCGTTGTCGTCATGCCCGCAATATGGATAAATTCCGTGAAAACCCGCATTACCAAGGCGCCGAGGTGAAACGTGTAAATAGTAAAAATCAGGCAGACCACGGTTCCGGCGGGCCGGCCCATCGCGCGCAGGATGTTTTGGTAGTAATTTCTGCCGGGGTACAGATTCAGAATCCGCGTGTGCACCCACATCAGGGGGATCGACAGGATCACCGCGATAATGATACAGATCCAGGTGTCCTGTTTCGCGGGGGAAGAACCGCTTTTTACAAGAGAGCTTCCGATCAGAAACATCGCGACGGTCGCTTCCATCTGTTTTGCCGAAACATCTGTTCTTTGCATGGCTTTCCCTTCGATTCAATGGATTTGATTCATAGTCCCTTTCCGGGTACAGGCTCAGAATTGGCCGAATGGGCCCAAAGAAGCGGTATCGTTAAAACCCCAGCAGTCGGAATACAAATCCAGGCTTCCCGCCTCGCGCCGGTGCAGCCGCGGTGGACGGAGCGCTTCCGGCCAGAAACAGCGCGGCGGCGCCCGACGTCCGTTTTCCGGCGATATCCGTTTTGCTCACAGCGCAGTCCTCATTTTACAAAGTTGGATAGAAATTTCATTAAAACAGACGAGATGCTGGGGATTTGAACGCCTGACGCAATCAAAATATTCAGAATCAGCACAGCCGCAAAGATAGGAATCTGAAGGACGTAATAGCAGAATTCCTTTTGAAGATAGGTTCTGCGCAGGGTGAGAAAAGCCAGGACCAGGAATAGGGGCAGAAAGACCATCAGATACGTCATGTCAGTCACCCACTTTCGGCAGGCTCAGGCCCGTGTTTTCTATTTTAACCTCCGCGTTGACCTTGACTTTCATGGCCTTGAATATCCGATCCCAGCTTTTGCTGAGCTTATTCCAATCATTTGGACTGCTCTGGTGTATTTTGCTGCCAAAGCCGAATATGTCGCTGTCGAAGCGCTGCTGTACATTCTTAACATTGCTTTCAATTTCGAATTCCAAAGTTTTTTCCGCGTATTTTTCCACCTGCGCTAGGCCGATTTTCGAAAGAAAATCCGTTTCATTGTCCTGTTCGGCATAGGCGGCCCGCATTTTTACATTGATTTCCACACTTGCCGACTGCCCGGATACGGACGGCTTTACGGTTGTTTTGCTGTCGATGATTTCGAGGGTGACGTTCGTCGACCCCGGGGTCGGCCCGGTCACCAGAAGCCCGCCCTTGATCTTGTCACGAACATAGTTATAGTATCTGTCCTGGTTCGGACTCAGCCAGCCGATCTGCTTGTCTTTTTTAAAAACGGCTCCCCCCGAAAGCTGGACCGTATCCCCGTCCACCTCCGGCTTTTTTTCAATCGCCGGCAAGACCAGCTCCAGTCCGTCCGAATTCAGGATGTTTGTGACTTCATAAAGCTGAAGGCTGGTCGGACTGCCGTAAAAGCCGGTGCTTTCTTGCAGGGTGCTGGCAATCTGAAAAGAAAGAAGCTGGACGGATTGCGGCTTCACCCGCAGGATCTCCTCGGCGGTTTTTTCCTTGGAGACCAGAACGCTCAGGGTGAGCCTTGGCTCCGCGTCGCGTTGCATCCAGTCCAAGACGGACCGGAGACCGTCTTTGGCAATGTCGCTGCCGACAATGAGAACTTTGCAGTGGCTGAAATAAAGCTTTTTGTCCGATTCCCGCAGCGTGCTGCGGACCGCGTCGAAAATCGTGTTTCCGTCCTCATTCAGCAAAAGCGGTTCTATCTGCTGGCTTTTTCCCGAGCCGCTCATTTTTACGCACTCAAACGTCACATGGTATTTGTACCCGTTCTGCCCTTTGTCGATCGCCATTCCCGCAACAATGGAGTACGCTTCCAGTTCGTGGTAATCCCAGCAGCCTGAAAAAATAAAAAGGATGATCGCCGCTTCCAGAATCACGATCATGGTTTTCAGAACTTTTTTCATTTGGGTTTCTCTCCTCCGCCGGACTGTCTGACCCGGTTTCCGCTCAGGAAACGGGGCCGCCTGACCATCGTCCACCACGGCGCGCGGACGTAGATGTCCTTATAGCTCTGAAGACCGCGGGTGTAAATATCCGACATGATCGGAACGCCGAAGGAAGTCATGCCGAACAGTCCCGTCAACAAAACCATAAGACCCAGAAGCAATCCGTAAAGGCCCAGAGTGCAGGCGCACAGCAAAAGGAAATAGCGGTGGATGATGATATATCCCTTGAGCCGCACGACCATGAGCCCGCAGATGCCCGCCATGGCTACGACGATGATGATCGGCGCGCTGACGATTTTGGCGTCCACGGCCGCCTGCCCGATGACCAGCGCGCCGACAATGCTCAGCGTCTGCGCCATCACGCCCGGCATTCGGGTTCCGGCCTCGCGGAGGATTTCAAAGACGATCAGCATCATGACCGTTTCCAGCGCCGTGGGGAACGGAACGCCCTGACGGGCGGCGAAAATGCTCAAAAGCAGCGGCGTTGGCAGCATCTCCTGATGAAACGTGACCATGGCGACATAGACCGCGGGCAGACACAGCGAGAGCACAAACGCAAAAATCCGAAGAATTCTGTCGACGGAGGAAAAAATATAATGAATATAATAGTCCTCGTCCGCCTGAAAATGCTCGATAAAAAGATGAGGAACGGTCAGCACCATCGGCGTTCCGTCCAAAAACAGGGCGACCCGGCCCTCCAGCAGCTTCGCGGCCACCACATCGGGCCGTTCCGTGCTGCCGACGGTTTTGACCGCGGATAGGGGCGAGTCTTTAATGTTTTCCGAGATGTAGTTGGTGTCGAGCGTCCCGTCGATGTCGATTTTTTCCAGGCGGCGCTCCAGTTCTGTCAGCACGTTGCGGTTTACGACGCTGTCCAGGTAGCAGATGCAGGCCTTGGTTTTCGTCCGCTTTCCGAACGTCAGAAATTTGAATTTCAGGTCCTGCGACCTGATTTTGCGCCGCACCATGGAAAGATTGGTCAGAATGGATTCGTTGAAGCCCTCCCGCGGGCCGCGGATGACGCGCTCGCCCTCCGGCTCGGCGATGGAACGCAGCGTAAAGCCCTTTGTGTTCAGAATCAGGGCCTGCGGGCATCCCTGTGCCAGAAGGATCGTGTCGCCGTAGACAATCCCTTGAATCAGTTCCTCCACCGCATCCGTTTTTTTTACGTCGTTGGAAAACATGGCCTGCAGCTGAATGGTGTCGAGCAGCGTCGCGTCTTCGTCCGGCTTGAAAACGAATTCCAGAAGCGGACGGATGACGTCCTGATTCATCAGCCGGTTGTTCACCATGCCGTCCGTATAGACGAGACAAAAACGCAGGGTTTCCTTTCCCCTGCTGTTTTCCAGATCCCTGAAAATCAGCGTGTCGTCGTTGCTGAACAGATTTTTCAGGTAAAGGACGTTCTGCTCCAGCTTGTCAGACGGGAGCTTAGCCCCCGCAAAGCTGTCTGAAGAGCCCATTGCCACTTCCCCTTTCCCTGGGTATTTGTCAGGCAAAATTTGCCGATGCGCTTATCGTTCCCGATGAAAAGTAGAATATTCACAGGTTTCGCCGTCCCGTATCAGTCAACAATAATCTATAATCATGGTAAATTTGAATCTTGCCCGCGGGGAAAACGCGCTCTAAAATAAAGACAGAAAAAGAAGCTGCTGCAGGAGGATTTTTATGAAATCGAGCGATACCGGAAAAGTATTGGGGGAGAAGAAATTCCGTGAGACTTTGAAAGAGCGTTACGGCGTCGGGGAAGAGCGGGCCGAGACGTGCCGGCTCCGCCTGCTCCGCGCGGTGGAAAAATTTGAGGAGCTTTTTGGCGCGGACCGCGAAATCCGCGTTTACAGCGCGCCGGGCCGCACGGAGATCGGCGGCAACCACACGGACCATCAGGGGGGCGCGTTCTCGCGGCCGGCGTCGATCTGGACGCCGTCGGCGTGGCAAGCGCCGGCGGCAATGGGATCACGGTGCATTCGGAGGGCTTTTCGCCGGACCGGCTGAACCCCGCCGAGCTGATGCCGAGGGCGGGGGAGGAAGGCTCTTCCGCGGCGCTGATTCGCGGTATCTGCGCGGGCATGGCGGCGCGGGGCCGCAAAATCGGCGGGTTTCGGGCCTACACGCAGTCGGACGTGCTGCCCGGTTCCGGCCTGTCGTCCTCCGCGGCGTTCGAGGTCCTGATCGGAAGAATAGCGGACGATCTTTTCGGCAGCGGCGACGCGGACCCGGTTCGGATCGCGCAGATCGGGCAGGACGCGGAAAACCGTTATTTCGGCAAGCCCTGCGGATTGATGGACCAGACGGCCTGCGCCGTCGGCGGCTTTGCGATGATCGACTTTCAGGACGCGAAGCAGCCCGCCGTGGAGAAAATTCCGTTCGACTTTTCCGGCTGCGGATACCGCCTGTGCATCATCGACACCAAGGGAAGCCACGCGGGACTGACGGCGGATTACGCCGCGATTCCGGAGGAAATGCGGCGGGTGGCCGCCTGCTTTGGAAAAACGCTGCTGTCGCAGGTTTTGGAAGAAGAATTTTACGCGGATCTTGCGCGGGTCCGCAGTCAAACGGGCGACCGCGCCGTGCTGCGGGCGATCCACTTTTTCGGCGACAACCGCCGCGTGGCACAACAGGCCGCCGCGCTGCGCGAAAACCGGTTTGCGGATTTTCTGGCCCTGGTGCGCGAAAGCGGGCGCTCTTCCTTTATGTATCTGCAAAACGTCTACTCCCCCTCCCGCGTGGAAGAGCAGGGCGTCGCGCTCGGCCTCGCGCTGTGCGAGCGCCTGCTTTCGGGCTGCGGCGGCGCGTGGCGGCTGCACGGCGGCGGCTTTGCCGGAACGGTGCAGGCCTATGTGCCGAAAAAAGAATTCGACGGATTCCGCCGCGAAGCGGAGGCCGTATTCGGCCCCGGCTCGTGCGTGCCGCTCGCGGTGCGCACGGCGGGCGCGATTCGGATTTTATAATGCAGAGAGAATCAAAGGGGAATGTAACATGGCGGAATTGAGATGGGACCCGTTTATAAAAGACTGGACAATGGTGGCGGGAAACCGGCAGGGCAGGCCGCAGATGCCGAAGGACTGGTGCCCGTTCTGCCCGTCTTCGGGCAACGTGCCGGAGTACGAGGTCATGAAGTACGACAACGATTTTCCCGCGCTTTCGACGTCTCCGGGCGAGCCGGACCCCGTCGGCACGGAGTTTTTCAAAACCGCACCGAATTACGGCAAGTGCGAGGTGATCCTCTATTCGCCGGAACACCGCGCGCGGATGACCGATCTTTCCGACGGGCATATGGAAAAACTGGTGAACCTGTGGTGCGAGCGCTTTGAGGCGCTGCGCGCCGACCCGAAGATCAAATACGTCTTTATCTTTGAGAACCGCGGCGAGGCGGTCGGCGTGACGATGCCGCACCCGCACGGGCAGATTTACGGGTATCCGTTCCTGCCGAAGAAGCTCGCACTTGAAACCGGCTCCGCAAAGGAGTATTATGAACAAAACGGACGCTGCCTTTTCTGTGATTTTTTACAGAAGGAGACGGAATTTGAAAAGCGCGTGATTTTTCAAAACGAGAATTTCACCGTTCTGCTTCCGTTTTTCAGCGCATATCCCTACGGCGTCTATCTTCTTTCAAACGCCCACCGGCAGTACATCACCGACTTTACGCCGGAAGAGCGGCGCGCGCTCGGCGTGACGGTGCGCTCAACGGTCGGGATGCTCGACGGTCTGTTCGGCTTCCGGTTCCCGTACATGATGTGCATGCACTCCGCGCCGGTCAATCTGGGCGACTATTCGAAGGATTTCCACTTCCACATTGAATTCTATCCGCCGATGCGCAGCGCGGAAAAATCAAGTACAACGCTTCCAGCGAAACGGGGGCCTGGGCGGCCTGCAACCCGACCTGCCCGGAGGAAACGGCACAGGAGCTGCGGCAGGCCTATCGGAGGTATCTGACCGAAAAGGAGAGACAAAAATGAAGATTCTGATTACCGGCGGAGCCGGATACATCGGCTCGCACACCTGCATTGAGCTGCTGAAAAGCGGCTTTGACATCGTCGTGATGGACGATTACAGCAATTCCTCCCCCGAAGTGATCGGAAAGATCGAAACGCTCGCGGGCAAAAAATTTCCGGCCTACGAGTGCGACATGCTGGATTACGACGGGTTTGAGAAGATTTTTCAGGAAAACAAGATCGACGCGGTCATTCATTTCGCGGGCCTCAAGGCCGTCGGCGAGTCGGTGGAAAAACCGCTGGAATACTACCACAACAATCTGACCGGAACCCTGAACCTGTTCCGCCTGATGAAGCAGTACGGCGTGCACAAATTCGTGTTCAGTTCCTCCGCGACGGTCTACGGCATGAACAACCAAGCGCCGTTTACCGAGGAAATGCCGCTTTCCGCCACGAACCCCTACGGCTGGACGAAGTACATGATCGAGCAGATCACGCGAGACGCCTGCCGCGCGGACCCGGAAATGAAAGCCGCGCTGCTGCGCTACTTTAACCCGATCGGGGCGCATCCGAGCGGGCTCATCGGCGAAAACCCGAACGGCATCCCGAACAATCTGATGCCTTATATTATGAAGGTGGCCGTCGGCAAGCTGCCAATGCTTCATGTTTACGGCGACGATTACCCGACCCCGGACGGGACCGGCGTGCGCGACTACATCCATGTGTGCGACCTCGCGACCGGCCATGTGAAGGCGCTCGAAGCCCTCGGCTCGATTTCCGGCGCGCGGGCGTTCAACCTCGGCACCGGCACCGGCAGCTCCGTCCTCGACGTGGTTCACGCGTTCGAAAAAGCGAGCGGCGTGAAAATTCCGTACCAGATCGACCCGCGCCGCGCGGGCGACATCGCCACCTGCTACGCGGACGCTTCCCGCGCGAAAGCGGAGCTGCACTGGGAAGCGAAATATTCGCTTTCGGACATGTGCCGCGACAACTGGAATTTCATTCAGAAAAACTCATAACGGATCGCAGGAAAGCGGAGGCCGCGCAAACGCGCGGCCTCCGCTGAGTTTACATCTTATGAGAATCCTCAATTTTGAATCGAGATGACAATGAAATGAACCCCTGTCGCCTGGTTCCTCTTACCCCGAAACACCTTCCGGAGCTGTACCGCTGGGTGCTGGAGGAAAAACATCATGAGTTTTATTCCTGCCGGCCGGTACTCACGCCCGCTTCTTTTCAGGAATACCGGGAAAAGTGGCTTTCCCTTCTGGAAGATAAAAACGCGCGGCACTTCGTGTTTCTCTCCGGCGGCGAATTGATCGGGAAAATCGATCTGTTCGACTACAACCCGCGAAACCGAAGCGCCGAATTCGGGTATTACCTGCCGGAGCAGGACCGTTCCCGCGGTTTGGGAAGTATCCTGCTGCGCGCCTTTTTGACCGCCGTGTTCGAGGACAGGGACCTCAACCTGAACAAGGTGTACGCCACCACCGCTTCCAATAATTTTCCTTCCGTCAGTCTGCTGCAAAAATACGGCTTTCACCTGGACGGCAGAATGCGGGAGCATTACCGAATCGGGGAAGCGTGGTTCGACCAGCTGATCTTCTCCCTTTTCAAAGCGGAGTGGGATGAATTTTGTCGAACAGGGCATTGACAAATGCTTCCAGCCGGGTTATGATAATTCCCGTATGAAACAATTCGGAATGGATACAGGGAGGGATGACAGATTTGACGGAAAAGGAAAAGATGCTTTCCGGGCTTCCCTATATCGGGGACCAGGCCCTTGCCCGGGAACACCGCCGGGCTGCGGACCTGCTTTACGATTTTAACCACACCCGTCCGTCGGAAGCGGAGAAACGGATCGGGCTGCTGCGGGAGCTGTTCGGCTCCGTGGGGGAGAGCTTTTGGGTGGAGCCGCCGTTCCGCTGCGACTACGGAGGCAATATCTCCGTCGGGGACCATTTCTACGCGAACTACAACTGCGTGTTCCTCGACTGCGCGAAAATCACGATCGGAAGCCACGCCTTCTTCGCGCCGGGGGTCAGCCTTTACACGGCGGGCCACCCCGTTCACCGGGAACCGCGCAACAGACTGGTGGAGTACGCGTTGCCCATCACCATCGGCGACAGCGTCTGGCTGGGCGGCGGAGTCATCGTGTGCCCGGGCGTCACCGTCGGGGACGGGGCGGTCGTCGGCGCCGGCAGCGTCGTAACGCACGACATTCCGGCCAATGTGGTCGCAGCGGGGAATCCCTGCCGGGTTCTTCGCGCGATCACGGAGGAGGACCGCCGTTATTACTGCAAGCGCCGGCTTCTGCCGGACGGCGATCCCCGGTTTGCGGAGTTTTCCGCGGAGCCGGTTTAAATGTGATGATGGTTCGGCATCGCCGAAGGGTTTACGTGGATCATGCAGTGTTTGACCGCCGCGACGCTTCCCTCAATTTCATTGTGAATGCTTTCGGCGACCGCGTGGGAATGCTCAAATGTGGCGTTCCGGTCGATGGTGATTTCCAGATCGACGTAGATTTTAGACCCGTACTGCCGGGTTTTCAGCGCGTCGATCGCCAGCACATCCCGGTTGCTTTTTGCAATCCGTTCGATTTTCCCAACCGTTTCCGGCGGGCATGCGGCGTCGATCAGCTTCGCGCACGCGTCCGCGCAGATGTCCCAGGCCGCTTTGAAAATAAAGAGGGAAATCACCAGACAGGCGACCGAGTCGACGACCGGATACCCCAGACGGATTCCGGCGACGCCGATCAGGCTGCCGACGGAGGACATCGCGTCGGAGCGGTGGTGCCACGCGTCCGCCGCCATGGAGGAGGAACGGATTTTTTTCGCGCATTTGATGGTAAAGCGGTACATCCATTCCTTGGAACCGATTGAAACGGCGGCCGCGCCCATGGCGAACGCATTCATCAGCGAATTCTGCGGCAGCGCCGCCGCGGGGCGCAGCAGCTTTTGAACCCCGTCCCAGCCGATGCCGCCGCCGATGCCGAACAGCATCAGGCCCAGCAGGAATGCGATGAGACATTCGATTTTTTCATGGCCGTACGGGTGGCCGGAATCGGACGGTTTACTGGAGATGCGGATGCCGATCAAGACGATGAGCGTGCTGAAAATATCCGTCAGCGAATGCACCGCGTCGGAAAGCAGGCTCGCGGACGCGATTTTCAGACCGAACAGCCCTTTTAGGGCAAACAGAAACAGATTGACCAGCATGCTTTGAATCGAGATTCGATCCGCCATGCGGGATTCCTGCGGGGTCAAGTCGATCATCTCCCAAGTGCGAAAACGCATGATTTTTCATGCTGTTTCCATATTATGAAAGATGTTGTTTGGTTGACAGAAAAAGAAAGAGGGGCCTGAAATCTTTTTTCACAAAGATCAGGCCTCTCTTATGATTCCTTTTCCAAAATCGTTCCGCCGCCCAGCACCGTGTCCCCGTCGTAAAAGACGACGGCCTGTCCCGGCGCGACCGATTTCTGCGGCGACTCAAACTTCACGCGGACGCGCCCGTCCGGAAGCGGAGACAGCGCCGCGTTCGCGGGCGCCGCGGAATAGCGCACCTTGACCTGTGCCCGGGTTTCTTTCTCCAAGGCATCGAATGGAATCAGATTGATGTCCCCGGCCGTCAGGGTATGCGCGTAGCGCTCCTGTTCCCCGCCGAGCGTGACCGTGTTATGTCCCGCGTCGATCCCCGTTACGTACATCGGCTTTCCAAAGGACATCCCAAGACCCTTGCGCTGGCCGACCGTGTAGTGGGTCACGCCCCGGTGACGGCCGATGACGTTTCCCGTTTCATCGAGAAAGTCGCCCGGCTTTGCGGCGCGGCCGGTGTACCGTTCGAGGAAAGCGCCGTAATTGTTATCCTCCACAAAACAGATTTCCTGGCTGTCCCGCTTTTTCGCGACGGTCAGCCCGGCTTCCTCCGCCATTCTGCGGATTTCCGGCTTCGGATAGCTTCCGACGGGCAGCAGCGTATGGGCAAGCTGCCGCTGCGTCAGCATGTACAGCACGTAACTCTGATCCTTGGCGGCGGGCGATTTTTTCAGCAGCCACCGCCCCTGCGGCGTTTGTTCGATCAGCGCGTAGTGCCCGGTCGCAATGTAATCGAAGCCCAGCAGCTCGGCGCGGTCCAGCATCGCGCCGAATTTGATGTGCCGGTTGCACGCGACGCAGGGGTTCGGCGTTTTCCCGGCCTCGTACTGCGCCGCGAACGGAGCGATCACGTCCCGTTCGAACAGCTCCTTGAAATTCAGCACCATATGGTCGATTCCCAGCTTGTAGCAGACGCGGCGCGCGTCCTCAATATCCGCGAGCGAACAGCAGCCGCCCTCGCGCTCGGGCATCAGCCCGTCCGGGCTCAGGCGCAGCGTAACGCCGGTGACTTCGTACCCGGCTTTCTGCAAAAGCAGAGCGGCGACCGAACTGTCGACGCCGCCGCTCATTCCCAGCATGACTTTTGGCTTCATTTATAGGATCGGGTCGTCGGCTGCCGCTTCGTCCGTGCCGTCCGGTTCCCCGTCGGCGGCGCTGAAGGAACGGAAGAAATCATCCCCGTCGTCCGACGCGCATTCGGCGCAGGCACACTCGTCCCCGCAAACCTCCTCTTCGTCATTTACACCGGCCGGAACCATCATTTCATCCAGCTTCATGAAAGCTCGTTTCAGCCTGCGGTCGGAGTTGTCCACGGCGACGCAGAGAGGTTCGGTGCGTTCGTTTGAAGCGTCGCGCATATTTTCATAATAATATTTGCCCAGCTCGATGTAAGAGCGGGCCTCAATTTCCTTTTCATTGCGGATGACGATTTTCAGCCGGTTGATAATAGCGGCCCTGCGGTTTTTATCCACGACGAAATTGACCGCTTTCGTCACGGAATCGGTGATATTTTTAAACACTTCCATTCGGATACCTCCTGCCGCGAATGCGGTTTTTTACATGATTTAACCCTATTATACCTCAAAAGACGCTCCTGCAACAGTATTATTTCATGTATTCCATTTTTTATGTTAGTGTGATATAATAACAAAATACGCAAAGAATAAGGAGATAGCGGGAATGTCGACGCAAATAACCGAAGAGATCAGCTGCCCGCGGTGCGGCGCGGCTGTCAAAACGGAGCTGTGGCCGGGGGTCGATGCCGTCCGGAGCCCGGAACTGAAGGCGCGCGTACTGGACGAGACCATGTTTGACTGGAGCTGCCCCGAATGCGGCTACGCGGCCCGTTTTTTATATCCCTTCCTGTACCACGATCCGGAGCGGAAATTCATGGTGTACCTTTCGCCGACCGGAGACGGCTGCGAGGCGGTTCCGATGGAGTCGGAATTTCCCCAGCTGAAGGGCGTTGCCAAACGGCTGGTCACCACGCCGGAGTCGTTAAAGGAAAAGATCCTGATTTTTGAAGCGGGGCTGGACGACCGCGCGGTGGAACTGGTGAAATTCGCTCTTGCGGGCGTTCTGAATAAAAAGCACGGAAAAAAAACGGCGGCCGGTTATTTCTGTTACGCGGACGAAACGGAAAATGAAATCGGTTTTTCTTTTTTGTTTGAGGGGGAAACAGAGCCCGTTCGAAGGAACACCAGAATGGACGCGTACCGTAAATCTCTGGAAATTGTGGAGGGCGCCGGTCCTTTCGGCGACGGGGGCTTTTTCCCGGTTGACGGGATTACGGCGCAGAAAATTTTGGACGAGTACCGCGAAAGCGAAGACTGACGGATTGGGGCGTAAAGGGAAAACATGTGCGGATTATGCGGATTTACAGGCGAAGTAATCGACCGCGACGCGGTCATTAAAAACATGACGGATGTGATTACGCACCGGGGGCCCGATTCCAGCGGAATCTACTCCGACGCCGATATTTCGATGGGATTCCGTCGGCTGAGCATTATTGACCTGGACCAGGGCAGCCAGCCGATTTACAACGAAGACAAATCGATGGTGCTCATGTTCAACGGCGAAATTTACAACTATCAGCAGCTCCGCGAAATTCTGATTGCGAAAGGCCACCGGTTCTACACAAAAACCGACAGCGAGGTTTTGCTGCACGGGTTTGAGGAATGGCGCGAGGACCTGCTGAACAAGCTGCGCGGCATGTTTGCGTTTGCCATTTGGAATAAAAACGAGAAAAGCCTGTTTTTGGCGCGGGACTTCTTCGGAATAAAGCCGATGCACTACACGCAGGTCGGCGGCAGCTTCGTCTACGGCTCCGAAATCAAAAGCATTCTGGAATTTCCGGGATTTGAGAAAAAACTGAATTTGAATGCCCTGAACAATTACATCAGCTTTGAGTATCCGGTTCCGCCGGAGACGTTTTTTGAAAACGTCTCTTGCCTGATGCCGGCCCACTACCTTTGGTACCGCAACGGCGAAGTGGAAATCAAGCGCTATTGGGAACCGAAATTCGAACCGGACGAAACCATGACGGAGGAGCAGGCCGTCGACGAAATCGACAAGGTTTTCGAGGATTCCGTCGCGGCGCACCGCATCAGCGACGTGGAGGTCGGGTGTTTTCTTTCCAGCGGCGTGGATTCCAGCTATGTCGCGACGTATTTCACCGGCCAGAAAACGTTTACGGTCGGCTTCGGCGAGGACGAAAAATACAACGAAATCGGCTACGCGAAGGATCTTTCCTCCCAAATCGGAGTCGAGCATCATTTTAAAACGATTTCTCCGGACGAATACTGGGGAAACATCCGCAAGGTCATGTACCATATGGATCAGCCTTTGGCGGACGCTTCCTGCATCGCGCTTTATTTTGTGTCGAAAATCGCGAGCGAATACGTCAAAGTGGTTCTTTCGGGCGAAGGCTCGGACGAGCTGTTCGGCGGCTACAACATCTACCACGAGCCGGACGATCTGGCGGCTTACCGCCGTTTGCCGCTCGGGCTGAGGAAGGCGCTCGCCTCCTTTGTACAAAAGCTGCCGTTTTCTTTTAAGGGAAAGAATTTTCTGATCCGCGGCTCTAAAACCACAGAGGAAACCTTTATCGGCAACAACAGCCTGTTCACCATGGCGGAAAAGCGCCGGCTGCTGAAAGACGGAATTCCCGCGACCCGCCCGCAGAAGCTGACCCGCCCGTGGTACGACCGGGTGCAGGGCAAGGATGATGTGACGAAGATGCAGTATCTGGACATCAACGTCTGGATGGTCGGGGACATCCTGTTAAAGGCCGACCGCATGAGCATGGCGAACTCCCTTGAGCTGCGCGTGCCGTTTCTGGACCGCAAGGTCTTCGCCGTCGCCTCCCGCGTTCCGCGCAGGCTGAAGGTTAACCCGCAGAATACCAAATACGCTCTGCGCAAAGCAGCGCTGCGCCATCTGCCGGAAGCGACCGCCCAAAAGAAAAAGCTCGGCTTCCCGGTGCCGATCCGCGTTTGGCTGCGGGAGGAAAAGTACGGCGGGATCGTGCGGCAGGCATTTACCTCCGAAACGGCGGGGAAGTTTTTCAATACCGACTTTCTGACCGGCCTGCTTGACAGCCACATGCAGGGCAAGTGCGACAACAGCCGCAAAATCTGGACGGTTTTTATCTTTCTTGTCTGGTACGATATTTATTTTAACGGAGCGTCCCATGAGCCGGGCGAGCTGCCGGTCGTAAAATAGATCGATTTTGGACTCTTCGGAACTTCCGGAGAGTCTTGTTTTTTTCATCGGGGCGGGATATAATAAAACAAGAATTGTTATTATATATTAGAAAGAGAGGGATTTTCATGAATTTATTCGATCTGACCGGGAAGATCGCCGTCGTCACGGGGGCTTCCAGCGGGCTGGGGGCCGACGCGGCGAGAGCTTACGCCGCGCAGGGCGCCGATGTCGCGCTGCTGGCCCGGCGCAAGGAAAAGCTGGACGCCGTGGTGAAGGAAATCGAGGCAACGGGCCGGAAGGCGCTCGCGGTGCCGTGCGACGTTTCCAAAGAAGACAGCGTCAGGGCCGCCGTGGAGCAGGTGCTCGGCGCGTTCGGGAAAATCGATATTCTTTTGAACGACGCGGGAATCGCGCAGGGCGGGTCCGTCGAAACGCTGACCGAAGACCAGTGGGACCGCTCCATGGATGTCAATGTGAAGGGCATCTATCTGATGTGCAAATATGTGGTTCCCGGCATGAGGGAGCGCAAATACGGCAGAATCGTCAATATCGCCTCCGTCAACGCGATTCTCGCGGATAAGGCGGACGCGCTGGTCCGCCATGTTTACAACACCTCGAAAGCCGCGGTGCTCGGCCTGACCAAAGGAATGGCGGCAAGCTACGCCAGGGACGGAATCACGGTCAACGCGCTCGGGCCCGGGCTGTTCGAGTCCGAAATGACCGAAAACACGCTGTTTAAGCACGAGGCGTTCATGAACATGTACAATTCCCTCTGCCCGGCTTCCCGGCCGGGAGCAAGGGGCGAGCTGAACGGGCCGGTGCTGTTCTTTTCCTCCGATGCGTGCAGCTACACAACGGGCCAGTTTATCGTGGTGGACGGCGGATTTTCCATCACATAATGAATGCGCAAAAACAAAAACGACGGCTTCGAGAAGCCGTCGTTTTTGTTTGCCGGTTTTGCGGAAAGTCCGCGCTGTTTTTCTGGAAAGACCTTTTTACAAAGCGCTGCAAGACCTTCCTGATCCATTGGCACGCCGGTGGGATCGGCGCGCATGGCGAGGGAAGAGTCCGCGGAATCGCTTTGATAATGAGGGACCGGGGAAAGGCTAAATCAGCTCCAGATGTTTTAAACCCCGCTCGATTCCGTCCTCAAAAATCGGGGAGGTTACATAATCGGCCTTTTCCTTGACCTCGTCGACGGCGTTGCCCATCGCGACGGCACAGCCGACCGCGCCCATCATCGTGATGTCGTTGTAGCCGTCCCCGAACGCGACCGTATCCTCTTTCGGAATGCCGGTGTGGGAAAGAAACGCTTCGATCCCCTTCGCTTTGTCCCATTCCGGAAAGCTCATGTCGCTGGTCAGCCCGCCCGGGTGCCGGTTGACGATCATGCCGCCGGTGAACGCGCCGGCGCACCGTTCAAAGTCCTCGTCCGTTTCAAAGATGAAGTCCATCATACCCGATTCCACCTGCTCGGGTTCCCAGTCCGCAACCAAAAAATCGGGCAGGCCGTAAATCTCTTCCATCTGGCTGAAAAACCTGTCCGGCACATTGCGCGCCCAGCCGTGGTGCTTGCCGACGAAAACGTAGCTGCACCCGAACGAGTCAAAATGGGAGATCAGGCCGCGGATTCGCTCGGTCGGCAGCAGACGGTCCACTACGGTTTCGCCGTCAAAGACCACATGCGCTCCGTTTTGCGCGACATAGCTTTGAAACAGACCGGGGAAAAATTTGTGGATAAACGCCTCCTGCCGGCCGGAGCAAATCGCGATGCGGTGACCGTTTTTACGAAGCGCGTCCAGGGCGCGCAGGGCGCTTTCCGGAACCTGAAAACGCCGGCCGTTTCTGTCTCCGAGCAGAGTGCCGTCAATATCGAAAAACACGGTTTTTTTGTTCATTTTTTCCTCCTGATATGTATACAATCCGCGCCGCGGGCGAAACTAGACCCGAGGTGTTTTTCAATGGATTTTGTTTGGGCGTTTCTCATCGGCGGCGCGATTTGCGTCGTGGGGCAGATTCTGATTGATTTTACCAAAATGACGCCGGCGAGGATTCTGGTCACGTTCGTGACCGCGGGCGTCGTGCTGGGCGCGCTGGGCGTCTATGAGCCTCTGGTGGATTTCGCCGGCTGCGGGGCGAGTGTTCCACTGACAGGCTTTGGGTATCTGATGGCGAAAGGCACGCTGGAAGCCGTCAGGGAACACGGCCTGTTGGGCGCGTTCTCCGGCGGAGTGACGGCGGGGGCGGCCGGAATCGCGGCCGCGGTGTTCTTCGGCTATCTGGCCGCTTTGTTTTCAAAATCGGGGGATAAAAGCTAGCCCCGCGTTCCAGTACGCGAAGGCGGGGTACCGCTACGCGAGCCTTGCGTGGAGGATTTTCCGGGTCGTCAGCGGAAGCTTTTTGTTTACCGTTCTTTGGCAAACGGCAAAATATGTGTACCGCCTTGTCAAACGATATGCACAACGGAAAAGAAAAAGGCGGGCGCGGATGCAGCAGGCCGGCAGGCGGCCGTAAAACGCAAAACGGACAGGCCTCTAAAACCTGTCCGCATGAACGCAGTGCCGCACCGGATTCTTACTGGATGGAACAGTCAAGATAATGCTCAAGCTCTTCCTCGTCTTTCTTTTTCTTTTCGAAAAAAAGAACGACGGCAACCGCCACGGCGACCATTGCGGCGATCGAGGACAAAATGGTAAGCAGCAGATTCAGCTTTCCTGTATTCTTCAAAACGAGCACCTCCGTATGCACGATGGCTTTCAAATCCGTCCGTATTCATGATAATCAAAAACCGGGAAAATGTCAACTTGTCCGGCAGGGAAACGAACGGATAATAAAAAAGCAGGGCATGCCGCTCTGCTTTTGCTTTACGCGATGGGAAAGGCTTATGCCTTCGCCGCGTTCAGTTTGCCGGCAAGCGCCGATTTCTTCCTTGCCGCGCTGTTTTTGTGCAGAATTCCCTTGGCCACGGCCTTGTCGATCTTTTTCACAGCGACTTTCACCGCTTCCGCACTGTTTGCGTCGCCGTTTTCCACAGCGAGAACGGCCTTCTTTATATCCGTCTTCAGTTCCGCGGTCGCGGACTTGTTAATCAGAGTTTTTGTGGCGATGACTCTCACACGCTTTTTGGCTGATTTGATATTTGGCATCGTTCTACCTCCTTTGTGCATAGTTTTACAATTCATCTTATCATTGATACAAAGAAAAAGCAAGTAATTTTTTGAAAGAAGGGAAGATTGGAATGAACTTCCGCACAGACCTTGCTCTGGAATCCACAGAACCCGCAAAACAGGTAAGAACGGAACAGGACGGCTGCGTCCTGACCCGGATCGACGAAAACGGGGGCACTTATGTCACGATGGAGGTCCAGGCGATCTCCGACCACATCGATTCCAACGACTCGCTGCTGAAGCTGGTTGCCTCCGAGCTGGAGGCGCTTCTGCCAAAGGAGGGGATGATCCTTGCGGCGGGGCTCGGCAACCGCAGCGTGACGCCGGATGCGCTCGGTCCGCTCGTCGCGGAGGAGGTGCTCGCAACGCGCTATATTAAAGGCGAGCTGGCCCGCGTCACGGGGCTGGAAGGACTGCGGCCGGTCGCGGTCATCAGCCCGGGGGTGCTCGGCTGTACCGGCATGGAGGCGTTTGAGGTGCTGCGGGCCGTCGTCGGGGAAATCAAGCCTGCGGCGGTCGTCGCGGTTGACGCTCTTGCCGCGCGCAGCCCGTCGCGCCTGGGGTGCACGGTGCAGCTCAGCTCCGCCGGAATCTCGCCCGGCTCCGGGGTCGGAAACTCCCGCCCGCGCATCGACAGGAAGACGCTGGGCGTCCCGGTCGTCAGCATGGGCATTCCGACCGTGGTGGACGCCGCGACCCTCGCGGCGGACCTGCTGGGCCGGGAGGGCCCGCAGGACAAAATCGCCCCGCGCGGCGCGTCCATGATGGTGACCCCGCGCGAAGTCGACCTGATCATCAAGCGGGGCGCGCGGCTGATCGCCATGGGAATCAACCGCGCGGTGAATCCTTCGCTGAGCGTGGAGGAGTTTGAAGAGCTGACCTAGGCAGGCTGAGCCTGCATGCAAGCCCCGCCGTTTTGCCCGGCTTCGCGCCTTTGTTAGGCGGGAGAGAGGTTGGCAGCTCCCGAAGTCCGCACGCAAACCGGAGGAAAAAGCGTCTTGCCCGCAGCCGGCGCAAACGCTTTGCGTCCGTCCAGCGCGGAGGTCTGAATCCGGCGTTCGCCGCATAAAAATGATTGATAACATGCGGAGGACGAATATGAAAAAGGGTAAAGAAAAATTAATGGGAATGGCGTCGGTGCTGCTGGCCGCCCTGGCGGTCGCGTGCGTGGCCGTGCGCCTTCCCAGCGGATTCGGTCAAAACACGGCGGTTGCGGCGGCGGGTTTCATTCTGCCCTACGGCGCGGCGGATGGCTACCGGAGCGCGGACGAAACGGACGACACCGTCCCGTCCTCCGCCGAGCCTTCCTCGAAAGAATCAACCCCGCCGCCGTCGTCCGTCCCTTCGTCCTCGTACCCGGGCTCCTCTTCATCGGGAAAGGAAAGCGCCGCGCCGTCAGGAACGGATTCGGTCGAAAGCGGCGTTGAGGAGATGTGCATCAACACCGGAGGCAGCAAATATGAAAACTTTTATGTGAAGAATTCGAATCAGCATCATTCGATCGACATCGGCGAAGAACTGAAAAAACAGCCGGACGTTAAAATTAAGAAAAACGCCGGGCCGCAGGTGCTGATTTACCACACGCACACGACCGAAGCCTTTGACGGAGTGACGAGGTCGACGGATAAATCGCTGAGCGTCTGCGCCGTGGGAGACGCGATTGCGAAACAGCTGGAGGACGCGGGAATCGGCGTGATTCACGACACGACCTACCACGATTATCCGGCCTACAACGGTTCCTACGGCCGGTCGATCGTCACCATGGAGAACGACCTGAAAAAATACCCGAGCATTCAGGTGACGCTGGATATTCACCGCGACGCGATGACCCGTTCCGACGGGACGCGTTTAAAGCCGACGGCGATTGTGAACGGGAAAAAAGCCGCGCAGGTGATGATTATCTCCGGCTGCGACGACACCGGCGACCTTGGCTTCCCGGACTGGGAGTACAATATGAGGCTTGCCGTCAGGCTTCAGAAATCCATGGCGGATCTGTATCCGAATCTGGCGCGCCCGCTGAATTTCTGTGCGCGGCGGTACAACGAAAACGTGACCCACGGCTCCCTGCTGGTTGAAATCGGCACGGACGCGAACAAGCTGGATGAAGCGGTTTACGGCGGAGAACTGTTTGGCAAAGCACTTGCCGCGACTTTGTCCCAACTGACCTAGGCAGCGTACCGCTGCATCCTCGCCCCGCCGTTTCGCACGGAGTGAATCGGGCGCTGAGCTTGGCGGGAGAGAGGGAAGAATCTCCCGAAAACGTACCGCTGCATCCACGCCCCGCCGTCTAGCGCAGAGCGGATTGGGCGCTGGATTTGGCAGGAGAGAGGGAAGAATCTCCCGAAAACGTACCGCTGCATCCTCGCCCCGCCGTTTCGCACAGAGTGAATCGGGCGCTGAGCTTGGCGGGAGAGAGGAAAAAATCTCCCGAAAACGTACCGCTGCATCCACGCCCCGCCGTCTAGCGCAGAGCGGATTGGGCGCTGGATTTGGCGGGAGAGAGGAAAAAATCTCCCGAAAACGTACCGCTGCATCCACGCCCCGCCGTCTAGCGCAGAGCGGATTGGGCGCTGGATTTGGCGGGAGAGAGGAAAAAATCTCCCGAAAACGTACCGCTGCATCCTCGCCCCGCCGTTTCGCACAGAGTGAATCGGGCGCTGAGCTTGGCGGGAGAGAGGGAAGAATCTCCCGGTGGTTGCATGCCGCGGGCGCAAAAGCGCGGCTTTGTCAGACGGGAGAGAGAAAAGCGGCTCCCTGTGAAAGACTGGGCCGGTTCCCTTGGGTTTTGCCGGAAAGAGTAAGGAATGAAAAAGGACGAAAGGAAAAAGCAGGAATGAGGCATAACCGCAATCTCAGGATTTTCATGGCTTCCATGCTTGGCACGCTCTGCGTAATCGGGCTTTTGCTGGGCTTGGCGGAGGTGGACACGCAGTGCCGCAGAATCGGATTCGGCGACAATAAAACCCTGATTTATCAAATTACCGGCAAAAATCTGAACCTTACTTGCATTAACGGTCAGATATGCTATAATGTTTCCGTATAAAGCAAATTAATTGTGATGTATCAGTGGAGGACTTTTGATGAGCCGACAGGAGAAAGTACTGTCCATTTTTATCATATTGACGATGTTGACCCTTTGGAGCTCGCTGAGCGTGTTTGCCCAGTCGGGCCAGAGCGAGCCGTATTTCCCGGACCTGGATTCCTCGCAGGCGGAGTCCGTTCCGCCCTCCAGCGCGGCTCCTCCGTCCTCCAAACCCTCCGCGCCGGAGTCAAAAGCGCCCGGCTCTTCGATGGCTTCTTCTTCGAAACCCGTGAAACAAACCGGGAAGCGGGCGTCGTCCTCCGCGTCTTTCTCCTCCGGCGCGTCGTCCGGCCCTGCGTCGGGCGTGGATTCGGGAGACGCGCTGGGCGGAATTTCCAGTCTGCCGGTTTCCAGTGAAATTTCGCTGCCGAGCGTGGGCAGCGTTTCGGAAAACGATCCGCTGAATTCGGTCGTGACGAACACGGAATCTTCCCGCAGGCTGAACTGGATCGGCATCCTGTCCTGGGCCTGCATCGCGCTCGGCGTTCTTGTCGTCCTGATTGTTGTGTTCAGCAACCGGCGCCCGCCGCGCGGAATGGGACGCAAGCGTTACCGCAGACCGAAGCGCTCCCGCAAAAAAAGACTGTTAAACGACAAATATTACCGGCATATCAATCGATATTGAAAGCGGTTCAGGGAAGACGAAGGTCTTCCCTTTTTTTGTTATCAGCCGGACCGTTTGCTCCGGCTGACAGCCGACGAAAGGAGAATTCGAAATGACGGACTGGAATTCTTCACAGTATTTGAAATTCAGCGCGGAGCGGACGCAGCCGGCAATCGATCTGGCAAACCGGATCCGCGTGGAAACGCCGGGAAAAATCGCAGACATCGGCTGCGGGCCCGGAAACAGCACCGAAGTTCTGCTTCGGCGCTTTCCGGGCGCGGAGGTTCTGGGCGCGGACAGTTCGCAGGAAATGATCGAGGCGGCGAAACGGAACCTTCCGGGCCTTGAGTTCCGGCTGTGCGACGCGGGGAGGGAGCTTTCGTCGCTGGGCGGAGATTTCGGCATCGTGTTCTCCAACGCCTGTATTCAGTGGATCCCCAATCATCAAAAGCTGCTGCGCGGCATGATGAATCTGCTTCGGCCCGGAGGGGTTCTGGCGGTCCAGACGCCGATGAATCAGGAGGAGCCGATCCATCGGATTATCGGCGAGGTTGTAGGGAGCGAAAAATGGACGTCCCGTTTCCCGAATCCGCGAATCTTCCATAACCTGACGCAGGGGGAATACTTCGATCTGCTCAGCGAGTTGTCGTCCGATTTCACAATGTGGCAGACAACGTATTTCCACAGGCTGAAAAGCCTTCGGGATATTATGGAATGGTACCGCGGCACGGGACTGCGCCCCTATCTGGCGGCGCTGCCCGAAGCGGAACGGGCGGAATTTGAACGGGATGTTTTCGAACGCCTGGAGGCGAGCTATCCCGAACAGAAAAACGGAGAAATTATTTTCCGGTTTCCGCGCTTCTTCTTTTTGGCGGTAAAATAACCCCCGCGGCTTTCGCCGGCGGGGGTTATTTTACCGGCCGCCTTCCCCGGGATTCTTATGCTTGCTTTTCCGGAGCGCGGGGGCTGCTTTTGACACGGTAGATTACAAAGTGAAAGATCAGCGCGAGGGTCATCATTCCGCCGCCGACCAGACAGACGCCGTTCCAGCCCATCCATCCCCAGAAGAGAGAGGAAAGGGACGACCCGGCGGCTCCGCCTAAAAAGAAGGACACCATGAAAACCGTGTTGATCCGGCTTCTCATTTCATCGGAGAGCGCCTGAATCCTCGCCTGGTTGGAGACCTGACCGGACTGGTTGCCGAGGTCCAGCAGAATCACGCCGGCAATCAGCCCGGCCAGCGTTTTGCCGGCGAGAAGGAAAATCAGGTAGGAGGAGAAAGAGAGCAGAACGCCGATGCCGACGGAAAAACGCGCCCCTTTCCGGTCGGCAAGCCGGCCGACGGCGGGGGCGATCAGCGCGCCGCCGGCCCCGGCCAGACCAAACAGCCCGGCTTCGCGGCTGCCCATTCCGAAGACGGGCGTGCTGAGAAGAAACACCAGGCTGGTCCAGAACGCGCTGAACGCCCCGAACATCAGAAATCCGTTCACGGCGGCTTCCCGCAGCACGGGCTGGGTTTTGACCAGAGGCCAAAGGGAGGCCAGCAGCTTTCGGTAAGGCTCCCGCGTCCGGGCGGGCGAGACGGGCAGCAGGGCGCGGAGCAGAATCGCCAGCCCCAGCATGAGCGCCGCGGTCAGGCGGAATACAAACCGCCACCCGAACGCTTCCCCCAAAAACCCGCTGAGCGTGCGGGAGAGCAAAATCCCGATCAGCAGCCCGCTCATCACGGTGCCGATGTTCCCGCCGCGGTCCTGAGGCGCGGAAATGTGGGCGGTCAGCGGAACGATCAGCTGCGGCACGACGGTTGCAGCGCCGAGAGCGCAGCAGACAACGAGAAGCACCGGCAGGTTGGGGGAAAATCCGACCGCCAGCAGGAACAGGCCGGATAAAACGGTCATCTTTACAATCAGGCCCCGCTGTTCGGTCCGGTCGCCCAGCGGGACAAAAAAGAACAGCCCCAGCGCGTAGCCGAGCTGTGTGGCCGTCGCGGCAATGCCCGCTTTCGCGTCAGGGATGCCGAAGTCAGCCGCCACTTGAGAAAGCAGCGGCTGAATGTAATACAGGTTGGCGACGGTCGCGGCGCAGGCCGCGGCCAGCAGAAACAGCAGCGGCCTGGTCGCTTTCAGTTCCTTTTCGCCGGACCCCGGTTGATTCTCCATTTTGTGATGACTCCTTTTGTATAGATACTAAACATAAATACGGATCTATTCCGATCCGGCGATGAAAGCGCGGCTCAAAGAAGATTTTTTCGCAGCTGTTCCAGAAACCCCTGCAGAAAATCCAGCCGCGGTTCATCCTCGTTTTCCAGAATACCGGCGATCAGCTGCTCGTACCGCCGATGCTGCTCTTCATGATTCCCGCACGCGGTAAGGCCCTTCTCCGTCAGGGAGAGCAGCACGCAGCGGCAGCACTCCGGGTCCTGCCGTTTCCGGATAAACCCCTTGGCTTCCAGCCGCGCCAGCGTTTGAGAAACCGCCCCGCGCGTCAGGCTCAGCGACCGCGCGATTTCCGCCGGGTGAAAGTCGGGGTGGTCTTTGAGAAACGCGAGCAGGTGGATTTCCGAATGGTATAGCAGGGTATCCGTGCCGAACCGGCGCGACTGCGCGTCCCGCTCGTTAAACTCCGTCATCAGGTTCAAAAGCTGTTTTGCGATTGTCTCGCGTTCCGTCTTCATAGCATAATTGTATAGTATCTATACAATTCTGTCAACAATATTTTTTTGTAATTTTGCGTTTCTTTTCATATTAATTTCTAAGAAGAATGACCGATCTTAGAATTAGAAGATAAAGATAGAGGGCGTTGCCATTGCAGAATATTCTTTGGCGAATACTTGAAAATTCTGCGAAACAGGAAAGGATGCTAAAAGTATGAAGAGACTTTGGGGCATAGCGGCTTTTATTTGTCCTCCTGATAAAAATATCGCTGAAGCAAATCAAAGGATATCTACAAAATTAAAATTCTCTCCTGCCAGAAGCTAAAGTGGAATGGAGCTGTTGCAAAACAGCCTCACCGTAAAAGAATGCACAAAAAATGCGCTTTGACGGGGTTTCTAAAGCCGTTTCAAGACGCATTTTTTTGCTTTCAGGGCTGTCTGTTTGTACAGCTTGCTATCGCAAATTCATTTTGCAACAGCCCCATTCCTGATTTATAAATGGATGATAAGAAAGGTGAAAAAACGACAAGTATACGCTCGGCATTTCAGGGGCCGGGGTGCTTTCGGCAAAAACAGCGTACGGTGGGAAAACGCACCGGCGCTGTTGTTTTCTTTTCGGCTTTCCTATGATATAATACGATACAGATTCGTATCAGAAGGCAGAGCGGCCCCGGGTTCGGGAAAAAGATACGACAGAAAAGTCAGGAACGGTGATTGGATTGGCAATTCCACGCGACAGAATTCGAAATTTCTGCATTATCGCTCATATCGACCACGGCAAAAGCACCCTGGCCGACCGCATCCTCGAGCAGACACAATCCGTGGCGCTGCGCGAGATGGAGGACCAGATTCTTGACGATATGGATCTGGAACGCGAGCGCGGCATTACGATTAAGGCTCACGCCGTCACGCTTGTTTACAACGCGGAGGATGGGCAGGACTATGTTTTTAACCTGATCGACACGCCCGGCCACGTCGATTTCAACTATGAGGTTTCCCGTTCGCTTGCCGCGTGCGAGGGGGCCGTGCTGGTCGTCGACGCTTCGCAGGGCATCGAGGCGCAGACGCTGGCGAACACCTACCTTGCGGTGGACGCGGGGCTGGAAATCATCCCGGTTATCAACAAGATCGACCTGCCCTCCGCGCGACCGGAAGAAGTCCGGAAAGAAATTGAGGACGTGATCGGCATTCCCGCCGATGAAGCGCCGTGCATCTCCGCGAAGATGGGCACGAATATTCAGGCGGTCATGGAACAGATCGTCAAAAACGTGCCGCCGCCCGGCGGCGACGAGAACGCCCCGCTGCGCGCGCTGATCTTCGATTCCTACTACGACCCGTACAAGGGCGTGGTTGTGCATGTGCGGATCAAGGACGGGCAGGTGAAACCGGGCGACGTGATCCGGATGATGTCGGTCGGCAGCGAATTCACCGTTGTGGACTGCGGCTATATGCGCGCCACAAAATTCGAATCGAGCGACTGCCTGAAAGCCGGGGAGGTCGGGGTCATTTCCGCTTCGATTAAAGCGGTGCGCGAAGCGCGCGTCGGCGACACCGTCACGCTGGCCGACCGGCCCGCAAAGGAACCGCTGCCCGGTTATCATCCGGTGCAGCCGATGGTGTTCTGCGGCGTGTACCCCGCCGACGGCGCGAAGTATCCGGATCTGCGCGACGCGCTGGAAAAGCTGCGGCTGAACGACGCGGCGCTCTCGTTTGAGCCGGAAACCTCCGCCGCGCTGGGCTTCGGGTTCCGCTGCGGATTTCTGGGCCTTTTGCATATGGAAATCATTCAGGAGCGGCTCGAGCGCGAGTATGATCTGGATTTGATCACCACCGCGCCGAGCGTCGTTTACCATATTGTGAAAACCGGAGGCGAAATGATCTCGATCGACAATCCGACCAATTATCCGGACCCCGCGCTGATTGCGGAAGCGCAGGAGCCGATTACCAACGCGCATATCTACACGCCGAAGGAATACGTCGGGAATATCATGGATTTGTGCCAGGAGCGCCGCGGCGTCTTCATCGACATGAAGTATGTGGACGCGGACCGCGTGGATATCCACTACGAGCTGCCGCTCAACGAGATCATCTACGACTTTTTCGACGCGCTGAAGAGCCGCACCCGCGGGTACGCGTCGTTCGATTACGAGGTAAAGGGATATCGGAAGAGCAGGTTGGTCAAGCTGGATATCATGCTCAACGGCGAAACCGTCGACGCGCTTTCGTTTATTATTCACGAGGACAAGGCGTACACCCGCGCGCGCAAAATGGCGGAAAAGCTCAAGGATAAAATTCCGCGCCAAATGTTCGAGGTGCCGATCCAGGCGTGCATCGGCGGCAGGATCATCGCGCGCGAAACGGTCAAGGCGCTGCGCAAGGACGTTCTGGCCAAGTGCTACGGCGGCGACATCTCGCGGAAGAAGAAACTTCTGGAAAAACAGAAGGAAGGAAAGAAACGCATGCGCCAGCTCGGCACGGTCGAGGTGCCGCAGGAAGCGTTTATGAGCGTCCTCAAGCTGGACGAATAGGCAGCGTGCCGCTGCATCAACGCCCCGGCAGCGTGCCGCTGCACCATCGCCCCGCCGTATAGCGCGGAGCTAACCGTGAGCAGAGTTTGGCGGGAGTGTTTAGAGAATCTCCCGCGGCGTGCCGCGCCTGTGCACCAGCTGCCCGTTTCCTGAGAAAGGGTAAACATGCAAAAACCGATCGGATTATACGTTCACGTCCCGTTCTGCGACGGGAAATGCCCTTACTGCGATTTTTATTCGATCCGGGGAACCGGAGTACGAATGGATGAATATACAGATTGTATCATTGATAATATAAAATACGAATCGGAGCGAACTGGCCGAACAGCGGACACGCTGTATTTCGGCGGCGGAACGCCGAGCCTGCTCGGCGCGAAGCGGATCATCCGGATCGTGGAAGCCGCGCGTGCAGGGTTTGGGCTGGAGCGCGCGGAAATCACCGTGGAAGCGAATCCGGGAGAAGAGCTCTCCGGCTTTTTCAGGGAAATCCGTGCGGCGGGCGTGAACCGCCTGTCGCTGGGGCTCCAGTCGGCGGATGACGGGGAGCTTAGGCTGTTGGGGCGTCGGCACACGGCGGAGCAGGCAGCCCGCTGTACCGCGGATGCGCGGGAAGCCGGATTAGAGAACATCTCGCTTGACCTGATGCTCGCGGTACAGGGGCAGACGGAAGAAAGCCTGCGCCGGTCGGTGGAGTTCTGCGCCCGCGCGGGGGCGCGGCACGTTTCGGCGTATCTATTGAAAATCGAGCCGGGAACGGCTTACTATAAAGACAAAGAAAATTTGAAGCTTCCGGATGAAGATGCGACAGCCGAGCTCTATCTTTCAGCGTGTGAAATATTGGAACGGCACGGGTACCGCCAATATGAAATTTCAAATTTTGCGAAGAACGGAATGAAAAGCCGCCATAATCTGAAATACTGGCACTGCGAGGAATATCTGGGACTCGGCCCCGCCGCGCATTCGTTTCTGGACGGAAAAAGGTTCTCGGTTCCGAGGAGCATCGGCGCGTTTCTGCGGGGCGAACCGGCGGAGCCGCAGGGGGACGGCGGCGAGTTTGAGGAATTCGCCATGCTGGCCCTGCGCCTGACGGAGGGCCTGACCGACGAGCGGTGCATGGAGCGCTTCGGATTTTCGGTTCCGCACCGGATGAAGGACGCCGCCCGGCGATTTCAGCCCGGAGGACTGACCGTTTGCGGCGAGAGCGGATTTCATTTTACGCCGAGGGGGTTTCTGCTTTCCAATCCGCTGACGGTGGAAATTTTATCTGTTTAAACGAGAGAAGGCCGTCCGGGAATCATTCCCGGACGGCCTTCTCTCGGCTGGCCCATCTCTGTAACGGCTGGGCTGTCTTTGGTCGGTCTGGCTGCTACTTCTTTTCACGCTTGCTTTGCACTCAAACCCATTTGGAAAGAGAATGGGCGCCGTCGACGCTTGGCGGAGCCTTCGACCGTCAAACGGTCGTAAGGCATCCCCCCGGCACGTGCGGGCACAAAAAAGCGCCGGCCCGGAATGTTCCATTCCATACACCGGCGCGCGTGAAAAGCAGGAACCTTTCCCCCGCTCCCCTGTACAAGAAGAGACGGAAGGAGTATAATATTTCCAGCAATGCGCGGGTTTCCGCTGTGTATGGAGGGGGTGTTCTCCGTATGCAGGGGGCGGGGTGTTGGCGCGCCCTGTCCCTGCTTTGCACTTTTTATTGTGCCTACTCTTACAGTATAAGCCGGTTGCTTTCAAAATTCAACCATTTTTTACAGGCTGAACCTTTTTGAGCGGGTCGATGGCGACGCCCGCGCGGGAAGAAAAGCGGAATTTATTTTTAAAAAAGAACAAATTTTTTAAATGGAAAAAGAATATTGCAGGGAAGCGAACGCAAACTGATTAATGCCGCGCACGCCCGGAAAACGGCCTGATTTCATAATTAGTTTACAATTAACATATTGACAACGGGGTAAACTAATGGTACTCTATTACATAGAGTTAGCACTCTGACGCACCGAGTGCTAAACGCCTTGAGAAACGGGGGGAAAGGGATGGAACTGACACAGAGACAGCAGAAAATACTGGCGGCTGTGATTGAACTGTATATCGCGACCGGCGAACCCGTCGGTTCCAAATCGCTGTGCGAAACCCTTGACTTTAACGTTTCTTCCGCGACGGTTCGCAATGAGATGAGCAATTTAAGCGAAATGGGGCTTCTGGAACAGCCCCATACCTCCGCGGGACGCATTCCGACCGAAAAGGGCTACCGGGTGTATATCGACCGGCTGATGAAGCGGCCCGGAATCACGGGCGACGAAAAGAGATATATCGACAGCCTGATTCTGCCGAGCGCCTACGACCCGGAAAAGCTGCTGGACGGCGTCGCGAAAATCCTCGC
Organism: Caproicibacter fermentans; assembly: GCF_014303955.1. Taxonomy (NCBI): domain Bacteria; kingdom Bacillati; phylum Bacillota; class Clostridia; order Eubacteriales; family Acutalibacteraceae; genus Caproicibacter; species Caproicibacter fermentans. The sequence goes on from NZ_CP060286.1 coordinate 2,573,427, forward strand.
GTCCATGACGAAATTCGCGGCGGTTTCCACAACGCCGAGCGGCGAATCCGCCGTCATCCGCGCGGTGCAGCTGGTGCAGACCAGCCGCCGCACGGCGATGGTGATCCTGATGACCTCCGCCGGGACGATGAAAAGCCGCGTGTTCCACTGCGACTTCGACATCACGCCGGAAATTCTGCGGGTCTTCTTCCGTATGCTGAACGAAAAGCTGATCGGCGTTCCGGTTTCCAGCGTGACGCCGGCATATATCCAGTCGCTGGCGGCTTCCATGGGCGACATGGCGATGATGATCAGCTCCGCTTTAATGGCGGTCGCGGACGCGGCGCAGGAATCCATGCAGTCGGAGGTTTGCCTGAACGGCGAAATCAATCTGCTGTTTTACCCGGAATTCGGCCAGGAGGAAATTCGGCGCATTATGGACTTCCTGTCCCGCCCGGCGGACCTGTGCCGGCTTCTTTCAAAGCAGAAGGACGACGTGAGGGTCATCATCGGGCAGGAGAGCCGCCGCCCGGAGCTGAGCGACTCGAGCGTGATCGTCTCCCGCTACAATGTGGGCGGCAGGGACGCGGGCGCCATTGCCATTATCGGGCCGATGCGGATGAATTACGGCAGAATTATCTCAAGTGTTGAATACCTTTCCGGTTCGGTCGGCAGGATGCTGACGGAACTGATGGATTTGGAATAAAGAAAGGGGCGCCAGTTTTGGAGAAAAAAGAAAGTCAGCGGCAGACAGCCGAAGCCGAGGAGAAGGATCCAAAGACCGCCGGGGAATCGTCCCCGCAGACACAGGAGCAGGGCGGCCAGGCCGAGAAAATCGAAAGTGAAACGCCGAAGCCCGGCGAGGAGCTGCAAAAAAAGCTGGAGGAAACAAGCCGGGAGCTGGAAAAGCAGAAGGATCTTCTGTTGAGAACCGCGGCGGAATACGATAATTTCCGCAAGCGCACGGCGCGGGAAAAGGCCTCCCTTTACAGCGAGGCCACGGCGGCGGCCGTACTGGAAATTCTGACGGTGGCTGACAGCCTGGAACGCGCGCTGGAGCAGCCCGACTGCACCGCGGAAGACATGCGCAAGGGCGTCGAGCTGGTGCAGAGGCAGATGAAGTCGGCTCTTGAAAAACTCGGCGTGGAAGAAATGGGAGCGCAGGGCGATCCTTTCGACCCGGAGCTGCACAACGCGATTTCCCATGTGGAAGACGGGGAAAGCGGAGACAATACCGTAGTCAAGGTGTTCCAAAAGGGGTATAAGATTGGCGACCGGGTGATCCGGCATGCGATGGTGCAGGTAGCCAACTAACCTTTTTCTTCATATAGAGTATAAATTAAAATTGATCAAACGTATTGGAGGTAAATCAATATGTCAAAAACCATAGGCATTGACCTTGGCACCACCAATTCCTGCGTCGCGGTGATCGAAGGCGGCAAACCCGTAGTAATCCCGAACGCGGAGGGCGAACGAACAACTCCGTCCGTGGTTGCGTTTAAAAAGACGGGCGAGCGCATTGTGGGCCAGCTGGCGAAGCGCCAGGCCATCACCAACCCGGACCGTACCATCAGCTCGATTAAAAGGGAAATGGGCAGCGATTATAAAGTTAAGATAGATGACAAGAACTACACCCCGCAGGAGATTTCGGCCATGATTCTGCAAAAGCTGAAGGGGGACGCGGAAGCGTACCTCGGCGAGGCGGTTCATTCGGCGGTTATAACCGTTCCGGCCTATTTCACCGACGCCCAGCGCCAGGCGACCAAGGACGCCGGCAAAATCGCGGGGCTCGACGTCAAGCGCATCATCAACGAGCCGACGGCGGCGGCGCTGTCCTATGGCATCGACAAGGATAAGGAACAGAAAATCATGGTTTATGACCTCGGCGGCGGCACATTCGACGTTTCCATCATCGAAATGGGCGACGGCGTGCAGGAGGTCCTCGCCACGGCGGGCAACAACCGTCTGGGCGGCGACGACTTCGACAAGCGCGTCATGGACTGGATGGTTTCCGAATTCAAAAAGGAGACGGGAATCGATCTTTCCGGCGACAAGGCAACCATGCAGCGCCTCAAGGACGCGGCGGAAAAGGCGAAGATCGAGCTTTCCGGCGTGACCTCCACCAATATCAACCTGCCGTTCATCACGGCGGACGCGAACGGCCCGAAGCACCTCGACATGACCCTGACCCGCGCGAAATACGACGAGCTGACCGCCGACCTGGTGGAAAAGACCGTCGGCCCGGTGAAACAGGCTCTGTCCGACGCGTCCCTTTCATGGAACGAGATTTCAAAGGTTCTGCTGGTCGGCGGTTCCACCCGCATGCTCTCCGTACAGGATAAGGTCAAACAGCTCTCCGGAAAGGATCCGTTCAAGGGTATCAACCCGGATGAATGCGTCGCGATCGGCGCTTCGCTGCAGGCCGGAGTTCTGGGCGGCGAGGTCGAAGGTCTTCTGCTGCTCGACGTCACCCCGCTTTCGCTCGGCGTTGAAACCATGGGCGGCGTGATGACAAAAATCATCGAGCGCAACACCACCATCCCGACCAAAAAGAGCCAGATCTTCTCCACGGCGGCGGACGGTCAGACCCAGGTGGAAGTCAACGTGCTGCAGGGCGAGCGCGAATTTGCCCGCGACAACAAGCAGCTCGGCCTGTTCCGTCTGGACGGCATCGCGCCGGCTCCGCGCGGAATTCCCCAGATCGAGGTTACGTTCGACATCGACGCCAACGGCATCGTGAACGTTTCCGCAAAGGATATGGGAACCGGGAAAGAACAGAAGATCACAATTACCTCCAGCTCCAACATGAGCAAGGACGATATCGACAAGGCAGTGAAGGACGCTGAAAAATTCGAAGCGGAGGATAAAAAGCGCCGCGAGGAAATCGACCGGAAGAACGAGGCCGAAAACCTTTGCTATTCCGTTGAAAAGCTGATTAAGGACGGCGGAGACAAGATCCCGCAGTCCGATCAAGACGATCTGAACGCAAAAGTGGCGGCGCTGCGCAGCGAAATTTCCGCGAACAACGCCGACGGCATCAAAGAAAAGAGCGAAGAGCTGCAAAAGGCCATGTACGCGGCAAGCGAGAAGCTTTACAAGAACGCCGCGCCCCAGCAGAGTGCCGGCGGCCCGGTCCCGCCCACGCAGGACGGCGGCGCCGCGCCGCAGGGCGGAGACGGCGGCAATGTTTACAACGCGGAATACAGGGATGTCGATGACAAGGATCAGAAATAATTTCAAATCCGACCGCAGGCCGCCGCAAGAAAGAGAAAACCGGCGGCGCGCGGCGTTGACATAAACTGCGGGTCAGGGCAGCCCTATTCGGCTGCCCTCAACGCGTATTCTCGGGAGTGATTCAGTTTGGCTGAAAAAAGGGATTATTATGAGGTGATGGGCGTCCCCAAAAACGCCACGGATGCCGAAATCAAACAGGCGTACCGCAAACTCGCGAAAAAGTACCACCCGGACCTGAACCCCGGCGACAAGGAAGCCGAGGCAAAGTTCAAGGAGGTCAACGAGGCTTACGAGGTGCTGTCCGACAAGGATAAAAAGGCCCGCTACGACCAGTTCGGCCAGGCGGGGGTGGACCCCAGCTTCGGCGGCGGGGCGGCGGGCGGCAGCCCGTTCACCGGCGGAATCAATATAGACGATATTTTCAACAGCGTGTTCGACGGCTTTGATTTCGGCGGTTTCGGGTTCGGCGGCGGGCGCAGGGCCAACCCGAATACTCCGCGCCGCGGCGGCGACAGCGAAGCCACGGTGAGCATCAGCTTTGAAGAGGCCGCGAAAGGCTGCAAAAAAACCGTCAATTATCAGAAAGTGGACGCCTGCCCGGACTGTCACGGAACAGGTGCTAAAAACGGCACCGAACCGAAGACCTGCCCGCAGTGCGGCGGCAGCGGCCAGGTGCGCGTCAGCCAGCGCACGCCGTTCGGCGTGGTGCAGACGGCGCGCACCTGCGACCGCTGCGGCGGGACCGGCAAGGTAATTGACGACCCTTGCCGCACCTGCAATGGCTCCGGCCGCGTGAAGCGGGAAAAAACGATTGAAATCAGCATCCCGGCGGGCATCGACAACGAGCAGGTCCTCAATGTGGGCGGCCGAGGCAACGCGGGGGTCAACGGCGGGCCGAGCGGGGACCTGCACGTTTATGTCAGCGTGCGGCCCCACCCGATCTTTGAACGCCGCGGAAACGACGTCTGGTGTGAAATGCCGATCACCTTTCCGCAGGCTGCTCTGGGCGCGGAGGTCGTTGTGCCGACGATCGACGGAAAAGTCGAATATCAGGTTCATGCCGGAACCCAGCCGGGAGACGTGTTTAAGCTGAAGGGGAAGGGAATCCCCAAGCTGGGCGGGCGCGGGCGCGGCGACCAGTATGTGCGCATGACGATCGAGGTGCCGAAGAACCTGTCGCAGAGACAGAAGGATCTTCTGACGGAGTTCGATTCCGGAGCGGATGACAAAAATTACCAAAAGCGCAAAACTTTCTTTGATAAAATCAAAGATATGTTTGGCGAGTAGCAGACTGAACCTGCATTTTTTCAAAAAGCAGAGAGCCCTGTTTACGGGGACTCTCTTTTTGTTTGCCGCAGGTATTGTTGACGGGATCGGAAAACTGCACTATAATAAATAATACAATTAATACGGACAGGGCAGGACTCCTTGAATAGAAGCGACGTGAAACAGAACGCCGATAGAATTGCAAAACTTCGTGCGTATAGAAAAGGGGACAACTTTCGTGAAATTTCCGCTGTTCCGCGAGGAGGATTAACATCGTGAAAACCTATCAATATGGCGATGCAAACGACAGCTACGGGTATGACGACGAATATGAATATGAATTCGATAACGGGTATGACGAGAAACCCCGCAGAAAAAGAAGGCGGAGGAAAAGGCGTCATCCGCTGCGGTGGCTGATTCTGATTGTGCTTGCGGCGGTGTGCGTCTGGAAGCTCCCCTTTTTCAAACAGGGGATTCGGAGCCTGACGGCTCCGGCGTCCGGAATCTACGAACAGCACGGCGACAGCGCGACCGCCGATGACGGGCTGAAAAGCGGTACGGTGTCCGCCGACACGGCGGAAGCTTTGGAGGCTATGGCAGAAGCGGACCCGAAGGCGCTGCCCATTGTGCAAAACCCGGGACAGTACCCGCAGCGCCTGCTGGAATCCCTGGGGAGAAATTCCGAATTGCTGGATTTTACGCTGGATTACCCGAAAAAGAAGGGAACCTATTCTAAGAACATCGATCTTTCAAAGCAATTTGAAAAGGGACAAGTCCCTCTGTTCATCCAGTGGGATGAACAATGGGGGTATGCGCCTTACGGCGACGGAATCATCGCGCTGGACGGCTGCGGCCCGACCTGCCTTTCCATGGTTGCCGTCAACCTGACGGGCGACACGTCGAAAAATCCGAAAGCAATCGCCGATTACAGCGCGAAAAACGGTTATCTGGACCGGAAAAGCAACAGCACGCTCTGGACTCTGATGTCGGACGGGGCGGAAAATCTGGGGCTGAGCTCCCGGGAAATTCCGCTGAGCGAAAGCAGGATCACGGAAGAACTGTCGCAGGGAAGGCCGATTATCTGCTGCATGGGACCGGGGGATTTCACCACGCAGGGGCATTTCATTGTGCTTTGTGGGGTTCAAAGCGGAAAATTTACCGTACACGACCCGAACAGCAGGAAGCGGAGCGAAGAAACCTGGAGTTATGACACGCTGAAACCTCAGATTCGCAATTTGTGGGCGTTTTCGGCTCCGCGCTGATTTTTCGCGAACGGTGCCGATCAAAACAGAATTATTTCACGCCGGAAGAGAGCTGCATCCGTCTTCCGGCCTTTTTCATTTGAAGCTTTGCATTCCGGCTTTCCCGTGCTAAAATAAGGAAAAAGGGATGGAAAGCGGATGAAAACCATGAAAATCATCATTACCGCCGGCGGGATATCCGAGAAAATCGACGGGGTCCGTAAAATCACAAATTCGGGCACCGGCAGACTCGGCAGCCTGACGGCGGAAGAACTGGTCCGCCGGGGCGGGGACCGCATTGAAAAAATCTATTATGTCTGCGCGCCGGGCTCCGCCGTTCCGAGGGCCGATGCGGAAGTGATCCCCGTGCAGGGCGCGGAGGAGGCGAATACCGTTTTGGAAAGGCTGCTGACGCGGGAAAACATCGGCGCCGTCATCCATTCCATGGCGGTCAGCGACTACGCGGTCGACCGCGTGACGACGGCGGAAAATTTGGCAGGGTTTCTCGCGGACAGGCTGTCTTCCGCTGACCGGCAGGAATTCCGGAGCACGCGGGCGCTGGCTGAATTTCTGCTCGAATGCATCAATCGGAACGACCGGCTGCTGGACCGGAGCCGGAAGGTAAGCTCCGAGCTGGATCATATGCTGCTGATGATGAGGCGGACGCCGAAGCTGATCGGGCTGGTCAAGGCCCTGCGTCCTTCGGCCGTTCTGGTCGGATTCAAGCTGCTGAAGGGCGTCGACCGACAGACGCTGCTCAACGCCGGACATGAGGTAATGAAAAAGAATTCCTGCGATCTGGTGCTCGCCAACGACCAGACCGAAATCAGCGGCGACCGGCACGTGGGATATCTGCTCTCCCCGGACGGAAGCTTTGAGCGCTATGAAACGAAAGCGGAGATTTCGGCGGGCATCGCGGGCAGGGTGCTGAGCTTGTTGGAGAAGAGGGAAAGACAGTGAAAAACATTCTTTTGGGCGTGACGGGAAGCATCGCCGCGTATAAGGGGGCCGATCTCGCGAGTATCCTGACCGGGCAGGGATACCGGGTCGACGTGATTATGACAAAGGGTGCGTCGGCGTTCATTACGCCGCTGACGCTTCAGGCCCTTTCGAAAAACAGGGTTTACACGGATGTGTTTCAGGAAGAGGACCCAAGTGAGATCAAGCATATTTCGCTTGCGAAAAAAGCCGACCTGCTGCTTGTGGCGCCGGCTTCCGCGGACGTGATCGGGAAAATGGCAAACGGGCTCGCGGACGACATGCTGACCGCCGCGGTGCTGGCGGTCCGGGGAATTCCGCGCTGCGTTGCGCCCGCAATGAACACCAGGATGTACGAAAACCCGATTGTTCAGGAAAACCTTGAAAAGCTTCGCCGGCACGGCTTTGAAATCATCCCGCCGAAAGAAGCCGTTCTCGCGTGCGGCGAGGTCGGCAGGGGGGCTTTGGCCGACGTCGGCACGATCGTGAAGAAAGTGAAGGAATTCCTTCGGGAGGATGGGGGGATTTCATGAAACAGGCGGAGTTCTGCGAAATCGAAGGAATGAAAGTCGGGCACGCGCAGGATTTTAAGGCCGCGACGGGGTGTACGGTGGTGCTCTGCGAGGAAGGGGCCGTCGCCGGGGTCGACGTGCGCGGCGGGTCCCCCGGAACAAGGGAAACGGACGCGCTGAATCCGGTGAACCTGAGGGCCGCGATTCACGCCGTTCTGCTTGCGGGCGGCAGCGCGTTCGGGCTGGACGCGGCCGCCGGCGTGATGCAATATCTGGAGGAACGCGGGGTCGGCCGGGATGTGAAGGTTGCGAAAATCCCCATCGTCTGCGGCGCGATTCTTTTTGATTTAAAATGCGGGGATTCCGGGGTAAGGCCGGACAAAAAAATGGGATACGAGGCTTGCCGAAACGCTTCCGCGGGGCCGGTTCCCGTCGGCAGCGTCGGCGCCGGCACGGGGGCGACGATCGGGAAGGTCCGGGGCCCCGGCCACGCGATGAAGGGGGGAATCGGCTCGTTCTGCCTTCAGGCGGGGGACCTGAAGGTCGGCGCCGTCATGGCGGTAAACTGCGTGGGCGACATTTTCGACGAGCGGGAGAACGGACTCATAGCGGGCGTACTGAACGACGACCGGACGGTCGGAGACAGCGAAGCGCTGATGCTCGAAAATTATCGGGACGACACCGACATTTTCAGCGGAAACACCGTGATCGGCGTCGTTGCCACCAACGCGGACTTCACGAAAGCCCAGGCAAACAAGCTTGCGTCCGTTTCACAGAACGGGATTGCCCGAACCGTCCGGCCCGCGCACACGACTTTCGACGGAGACACAATCTTCACGATGGCGACCGGCCGGGTAAAGGCCGACCCCAACGCGGCCGGCATTTTGGCGGTCCGCGCGGTTGAAAACGCCATCCTGCGCGCGGTAAAAAGCGCGGAATCGCTGGGCGGCTATCCCGCGTACCGCGATTTGATCAAGTGACCGGAGGTTCGGGCAGGGAATCGGCGACAAAATACTGAAAATGAGGGGGCATTCATTTGCAAAACACGGAGAAACTGCGGCGGCTTCGAATTCCGGCTATGCTGCTGGCAGCATTAGCCGTGGGGGCGGTTCTCGGAATTTGTTTCGAGCAGAATGTCGGCGTGAGCCTTTCCGACCGGCTGGCGCGCCGCATCGGGACGGCGAACGCGCAGGTCGTTTCGTGTGCGCGGTCGGGTTCTGCGCTGACGCTCACGCTGGACCTCGGCAATGCTCCGCAGGAACAGGAATCCGCCTCGGCGGCGTCCTTTCCTGCGTTTCAGCAGGGAATGGACTTGGCGAACTACCGCACGGTCATCGGGGCCGTTCAGGAAGAACTGACTTCCAATCCGCTGGAACGCGGCGTTGAACGCGTGACCGTCGTCTGCCGATACCAGGGGAAAACGGCGGTGACTCTATCAGGAGACCGCGCGCCAAAGAATGTCGGCGCAAGAGACGGGTCCGGAAAAACAGTTTCACCGGCGCCGTTTTCGAGCTTTGAAGCGCGTTACGCGGACGGGTCCACGGCGGGCATTTCCTTAATGGAGAGCGATTCCTCTGCGTCCGCGCCATAAATGGGCGCGGGCTGCCGGGGAATCATTTTCCGCCCGGTTCATAAAATCACACGTCAATTTTTCTGCTCCGCTTTCGGCGGAGCGTTTTTATTTTGTAATGGAATAGGACATCCCGGCGCCAAACTGGTCGGAGGGGTGTCGAACAAATCCCTGCTTTTCGTAGAAAGGCTCGCGGCCGACCGCGGCCATCAGGTTGACGCGAACCATTTCTCCCTCTTCCAGCATGGTGCGGACATGCTCCAGAATCATGGAGACCATCGTTTTGCCAACGCCGCTGCCCTGATACGCCGGGTCGACCATCACGTCTGCAATGTAAAATACGGTGCCGCCATCGCTGACCAGCCGCGCGGAGGCGAGCGTTTTGCCGTCCGCTTCGGCGGAAACCAGATAGTCGGAGCGGTCGATTGCGGCCTGCGCCTGGCGCGCGGAAACAGATTTCCACCCCACGGCCTTGCGAAGGCGGAGATAATCCGGGGCGGAAAGGGAATGCTTATATTGAAAGTCCATTGTGTTTCCTCCAAATATGATTTTTCCTATTGTAACACAATTGGAGAAAGGATGGAAAGACCATTTAACCTGTTCTTAACATAAAAATAACACGATAATAAAATTAGCCTAACTTTCCCTTAACGCGAAGCCTTTAAGATGGAAAGCAGAACAGAGAGAAAAGAAAAAATGATAAGGAGATCGTATATGAAAAAGTACCTGTCGATCCTGATGATTGCGGCCATGCTGATCGGAACAACCGCCTGCTCCTCCGGCACCAACGCATCCTCCCAGACTCCGTCCTCCCAGGCGGGATCCTCCGAAGCGGCCTCTTCCGAAGCAGTTTCCTCCGAAGCGGGCGTTACCGGCAGCTGCACAATTTCCGGTTCCTCGGCGCTGTATCCGCTGGTGAAGAACGCGCTTGACGCGTTTAAACAGAAAAATCCGGACGCTTCCGTAACGCTCAATGCCGGCGGTTCCGGAACAGGCCTGAAACAGTCCGCGGACGGCACGGTGGACATCGGGATGTCCGATGTGTTCGCCGATGAAAAGCTGACGGAAGATCAGGCGAAAACACTGGTCGACCACAAGGTTTGCGTCATTACCATGGCGCCGATCGTCAACGCGGACGTTGCCGAAAAGGTTACAAGCCTGACGACTCAGCAGTTAACCGATATTTTTACCGCAAAGACGAAAAACTGGAAAGAAGTCGGCGGACCGGACGAACCCATTACTCTGGTAACACGCCCCTCCACTTCCGGAACACGCGCCCTGTTTAAGAGCTATGCGCTCAACGGCGCGGATGAAGCCTCCAACAAATCACTGGAAACGGACGATTCCGGCACTCTGCTTCAGACGGTATCTCAGCATAAGGGAGCAATCGGCTATGTCGCTCTTTCCTACCTGATTCAGCCGAACGAAAACATCAAAACAATGGCGATTGACGGCGTGGAACCCACACTGGAGAACACCTATGCCGGCAAATACAAGGTCTGGGGTTACGAGCACATGTACACAAAGGGCGATGCGGCGGGCGTCGCAAAGGCGCTGATTGACTACATGCAGTCCGACGAATACGGCAAGATCATGGAAGGCCTCGGCTACAATGTCGCCTCCAAGATGACGGTTGAAAGACAGGATCCGGGCCCGAAAAAATAAGATACGGAAAATTTTCACGATAGAACCGACATAACGGCTGGACCGGCGGGCGAAACCCGTCCGGTCTTTTGCCGGTTTCAAGAAAGAAGGAGAAAGAATATGGCAAAAAAAGAAACCGTGTGGAGGGGCTTGATTGCGGCCTGCGGTTTGTTCCTGATTCTGCTGACCGTTTCCATCGGAGTCTTCCTGTGCTACAAAGGACTCGGAACCTTTACCCTTTACAAGCATTCGGTATGGGAGTTTTTGTTTTCCAGCAACTGGAACCCCGCGGATGACTTTCAGGGGGGGGGCAGGTCGGGGCGGCCATCTTTATCGTCGGCTCCGTCAGCATCTGCCTGCTCGCGCTGCTGATCGCGACGCCGTTCAGCCTCGCCGCCGCGATTTTCATGGCGGTCATTTCCCCGCGCGTCAGCAATCGGCTGCTCCAGCCCGCGGTTGAGATTTTTGTCGGGATTCCGTCCGTCGTGTACGGCTGGGTCGGACTGACGGTTCTGGTTCCGCTGATTCAGAAGATCTTCAACCTGCAGTACGGGTATTCCGTGCTGGCCGGCGGAATCGTGCTGGCGGTCATGATTTTTCCGACCATTACGAGCGTGTCCGCCGATTCCATCCGGAATATTCCGCTGCAGTACCAGGAGGCGGCCTACGGCCTTGGCTCCACCCGCTGGCAGGTGATCCGCCGCGTGCTGATCCCGGCGGCCCGGCCGGGAATTCTGACCGGCGTGATTCTGGGCCTTGCCCGGGCGTTTGGGGAAGCGCTCGCGGTAGCCATGGTAATCGGCAAGATGAAGGCGTTTCCCACCGGCATTCTGTCGCCCACCAACAACCTGACGGCGGCCATCGCGTCCGACATGGGAGGCGCGGCGGACGGCGGCGAGTATAACATTGCTCTGTGGACCATGGCGCTTCTGCTGCTGGTCATTTCCTTTGCCTTTATACTGATTGTCCGGAAAATATCCTCCAAGGGGGTACGCGAAAGATGAACCAGAGGCACCGCAACGCAATTCTGACGGACCGGGTGATGACGGTCGTCCTGTACGGGGTGGCGGGCTTTTTTCTGCTGCTGCTCGCGGCTTTTACCGTTTATATCCTGGGCAAGGGCGTCATGGAGTTCGACGGTTCGCTGCTTGCCTTTAACGCGGAGGGAATCGGGAACCAATTTTTCAACACCGTATATCTGGTCTTTCTCGCCCTGCTGATCAGCGTGCCGATTGGCGTCGCCGCGGGGATCTATATGGCGGAATACGCCAAAAACGGCAGGCTGACCGGTTTTATCCGCACCTGTATTGAAACCCTGTCCTCACTGCCGTCCATTGTGGTAGGCTTGTTCGGTTACCTTGTTTTCGTCGTGATGGTTCACGGCAAATGGAGCCTGATGGCGGGCGCGCTCTCGGTCTCGATTCTGAGCCTTCCGCTGATTACCACAACGACGGAGGACGCGCTGCGCGCGATTCCGAATTCCTGGAAAGAAGGCAGCTTCGGCCTGGGGGCGACGCACCGCCAGACGATTCTGCGCGTGATGCTTCCCGGCTGCGTGCCGCGCATCATCACCGGCGTGATTCTCGCGGCGGGGCGCGGATTCGGCGAGGCCGCCGCGCTGCTGTACACGGCGGGCATGAGTACGGATATCAACTGGTCCCGCTGGTGGAAGCTTTCTTCGCCCGTCTGCCCGTTTAACCCGTTCCGTCCGGGCGAGACGCTGGCGCTGCAAATCTGGGCGTCCCGCACGGAAGCGGTTGCCCCGAACGCGGCTCAGGTGGCGGACATGTCCGCGGCGGTGCTGATCATCATGGTCTTTGTTTTCAGCATCGGGGCGCGCGCGATCGGCAACCGCCTGGACCGCAAAATGACCGGCGGAAAAGACTGAATTTAAGGCTGAGCTTCGTTCAGACGTACCATATGGATATGATCCTCCCGGACGCCGTTGATTTTCAGGTAGCGCCTGGCAACTCCTTCTTCCCGGTAGCCCGCCTTTTCCAGAACCCGCAGCGAGGCTTTGTTGCGCGGCATCACATTTGCTTCGATCCGGTGCAGACCCAGTTCGCGGAACGCGTAGCCGGTCACGGCTTCAACCGCTTCCGTCATATAGCCGCGGCACTGGTTCTTTTCGTCCAGCCGGTAGCCGAGAAAGCACGACTGAAAACAGCCCCGAACAATACCGTTCAGCGCGGCGCTGCCGAGCACGGTCTCCGGCTGTTCGCGGGCAAACATGTTGTTTTTCTTCCCGGAGCCGGAGGGGTCTTTTGCGCCGTATTTTGAAAATAAAACGCTGTGAAAAAGGCGGACAGGCAGACGACGGCAGCGAGAACCGCGAAAACCGCGGAAAGAAAGCCGAGCTTTTGCCGGGCGGTGCAGCCGCGCCATCCCGTACGCAAAGAATCAAATATTCTTGTGTCCTCCTTATTTCTCAATTCTCAATTCATGATAGCATCCGCTTTTTAAAATGTCAAATCATAGAAAAAACAGCCGTCCGGAAAAACCGGACAACTGTTTATCAGGTGCGTTTATTTTTCCAGGCTTTCTCCCAGCGCATGGAACCCCAGCACCGTAAGGACCATCATCAGGCCGGCGGAAAGCGTTTCCCACGGTGCATGGAACAGATAGGTCTGCCCCTCGAACAGCATGCGGCCCCAGCTGGGGGTCGGCGGCTGAATGCCCAAACCGAGGTAGCTCATGCCGGATTCCGCCAGAATCGCGTTGGAAAGGCCGACGACCACCGCCGGGACCAGCGTCGGAAGCAGATTCGGCAGAAGGTGCCGGAACATGATCCTCGCGGTCGACGCGCCGGAAATATACGCCGCCTGAATGTAATCCAGATTTTTCAGCCGCATCGCGCCGCTGCGGGTCAGCCGGATAAAGCTGGGCAGGAACGCGATCGCCAGCGCGGGGATGATGGCGAATTTGCCGCCGCTGAATACGGTGACGGCCACCAGCGCCGTCAGTACGGCGGGAAAGGACGAGAGCGCGTCCGTCAGCCGCAGAATGATCTCATCCGCGATTCCGCCCGCAAAGCCGGAAAGCAGGCCGAGAACAACGCCGAAAAAGCAGCTGAGCGCCACCGTGACGGAGGCGACGAACAGGGAATACCGCGCGCCCGTCACGGCGCGTGAAAAATTGTCCCGGCCGAAATTGTCGGTCCCGAACCAGTGGTGGAGGGACGGCGGCAGAAAGCGCTGCGCCGCGTCGATGGCATAGGGATCGCAGGGCGTGTAAAAAAGGCTGATCAGGGCCGCGGAGCAGACAAGGAAGATCAGCACGGCCCCGACGCGGAGTGAAAACCGGCGATCGTTGTTCATGGCTTCACCCGGATGCGCGGGTCGGCGGCCTGCAGCAGAAGATCCGCCGCGAAATTCGCGAGGACGACCAGAAACGCAAGGTAGACGACGAGAGATTCCAGAAGCGGAAAATCGCGTGAAAGAATGGAGGAAATCAGCAGCCGCCCGACTCCCGGAATGCCGAAAACCTGCTCGATCAGGATGCTGCCGGAAAAGATTTCGGCGACCATCATTCCGGAAAGGGTCAGAAACGGGATCAGCGCGTTTTTCAGCATATGGCGGTACAGGACGATATGTTTGGAAAGGCCCTTGCTCACCGCCGTGCGGACGTAGTCGGCGCCGGATTCCTCCACAAGCGCGGAACGCAGGAATTTCGATGCGACCGCGATGTTCGGCAGCGCGACGGCAAGCGCCGGGAAGATCATGTAACGGAGAAAGCCGTCGGGGCTTTCCCGCCAGCCGACATAGCCTCCGGGCGAAAAAAAGTGCAGAACCAGGCCGAAAATCCAGATAAACAGAATCCCGAGGAAAAATCCCGGCATGGAGATGTTCAGCATGGTGACGGAATCCAGCAGCCGCCCGACCGGCGAGCCGCGCTTCTGCGCGGAAAAAACGCCGACGGGAACGGAGACCGTGAAAATCAGCAGAAGAGCCATCAGGGCAAGCGCAGCCGTAACCGGAAGCCGGCTGCCGATCAGCTCCGAAACCGGGCGGGAGTATTGAAGCGAAGTGCCCATGTCCCCGTGCAGCAGGCCCAAAAGCCACCCGGCGTAGCGCTCCGGCATGCTTTTGTCAAGCCCCAGCTTTTGGTGCAGCTCGGCAAGCGCCTCGGGCGTGGACTGCGTGCCAAGAATCAGCTGCGCCGGGTCGCCCGGGATCAGGTTGAAAGCCGCGAAAGCCATCACGGAGACCAGCAGCAGAGTCAAAAGCAGCGACAGCAGTTTTTTCAGGTAAAACTTCATAACCGTACCTGTCTTCCTGTGAAAAACATTGGAATCGTTTTACGCGTTTGTCCCGGGACGCATTCAGACGGACCCGCGGCGGACGCGCACGCAGGGCGGGGCCTGCTATTTGGCGCGATAGATGGTGGAAGCGTCGAAGACGTACAGCGGATAGGGCGTAAAACCGGAGAACTCGTCGCGGAGCACGTTCAGGTTGGCGATATCCTGAATATAGACGCTCGCGGCGTCTTTGGAGAGAATCTCCTGCGCCTGTTTGTAAAGCTCCACACGCTTGTCCTCATCCGGCTCGTTTTCCGCCTGCTTGTAGACGGAATCGAATTCCGGGCTCTTATAGTTCACAAAATTGTTCGATGCGTCCGACAGATAGCGGCCGAGGTAACTGCGGGGCGAAAGAGTGGTGCCGTCGACCGAAATGACGGTCGCTTCGTAATTGCGCTGAGTATAAACCCCGCTGAGCCATGTGGCAAAATCCACCTGCTTGATGGTTGCCGTGACGCCCGCCTTTTTCAGCTCGCTGACCATCACCTGCGCGGTGTCGACATGGACGGTGTAATTCGACGGAACCGTGATGGCCATGGAGAAGCCGTTCGGGTATCCGGCTTCGGAAAGAAGCTGTTTTGCCTTCTGCGTGTTCTGGTCGTAGGCGTGGGTCAGGCTGTCGTCAAAATACTTTTTCAGGCCGGGAATGACCGGAGTCCCCGCGCGGACCGCCTTGCCGAAATTGACCGTGCTGATGATCTCGTCGGGATTGAGGGCGCAGCTGACCGCCCGGCGGACTTTCACGTCGTCGAAGGGCTTCCGGCTGTTGTTGAGCCCGAGCATTTGGACCGAGTTGGAGTTTGCCTGAATCAGCTGGAACCCGCTGCCGATCTGCGAGGCGACGTTGTTCGCGATGCTGGCGCCGTCCACGCTGCCGCCCTGAAGATCCATTAAGAGGGCGTTGGAGTCGCTTTCCAGCTTGAACGTGACCTTGTCGAGCTTCGGCAGGTCTTTCTGCCAGTAATCCGGGTTCTTTTTCAGAACCAGCGACTGCTGGGGGGAGTAGGATTCGAATTCAAACGGGCCCGTGCCGATGGGGGTGCGTGTCCTGCTCCGTGTAGCCTTTCGGGACAATCGCGCTCGTAAGGTAGGGCAGAAACTCATAGTCCGCCTGTTTCAGATGCACGACGACGGTCGAGGCGTCCTTGATTTCCACCGATTTCATTTTGGCGAGGTCCGCGACCAGCACTTTGCCGCCGGAAAGGCCCGCGGCGGTGTCGAGCGAATATTTTACGTCGTCCGCGGTCACGGGGTTCCCGTTTTGGAACTGAATCCCCTTGCGGATGTGAAACGTGTAGCTGGTCGCGTCCTTGGACATTTCGTAGCTTTGGGCGACGGCGGGAATCAAATTGCCGTCTTTATCCGGCTTGACCAGACCCTCGAAAATATTGAACAGAATGCTGCGGGTATCCGCAGTAGCGGCAAGGAACGGGTCCAGGTGGTCGGGCTGGGTCTGCATGCCGAATACAAATTCTCCGCCGGAGGCCTGCGAGGACTGCGCCGAAGAAGAGGTCGGCGCGGCGGAAGAGGAGGACGAGGAAGCCTCGCCGCCCGGGCCGCAGGCCGCAAGCGGCAGCAGAACGGCCGCCGCGAGCACGGCGGATGCAATCTTCCGGATGAAATTCTTTTTCATATCTGTCTCCTTATAGAACGGAATTGGCCGTATTCAAATCTTGTACGAAAAACGGCGGAACATTCCTCCGCTTTGAAATTTGCGCGGACTTGCTTTTTCGTTCCGCAGTCTGCGGATTCCAAAACGCCGGACCCGGAACAGCCCCCGCCGCATAAAAAAAACCACACCCCGGGTGGCATATGCCCCGGCGAACACGGCGAAATCCGCTCGAAGCAACGCAAAAACCCGGACTGCGGTCATATTATGGCAAACTAAAAAAAGGATAGTAATCCTGAGGAGGGTCCCGGTGCCGTAACCATATCCGGAAGATCCCGCGGGACGGAGGAGCGCCATTTTGCACGCAATCCTGTTGCGTACCCTTTTTCTCCTTCTTCGATGCACCGCCGGATGGTTCCGTCATTTTGATACTATGATAAACGCCGGTTAAAACTTTGTCAATAAAAATCGGTCATTTTCTAAGAAAAATTAACGCAAAGAGCGGCTCTTTTCACTGCGCGGAATGAAACCGTTGCCCGAAAAGCGGACTGGGTGTATAATAAACCCAAACTGATTTTAATGGAGGCTTTTCGCTTTGAGCGAGCTATATTTCGACAATTCCTCCACGACCCGCGTGTGCCGCGAGGCCGCAGAAAAGGTCATGGAGACCATGACGGAAAACTACGGCAACCCGTCTTCCCTGCATTCGCTCGGCTTTCGGGCGGAGCGTGCGATGGACGAGGCGCGCGCTGCGGTGGCCGCGCGGCTCGGCGCGGAAAAAGAGGAAATCTATTTTACCTCCGGCGGGACGGAGAGCAACAACATCGCGCTGTTCGGCGCGGCGCATGCCCTTAAAAAACGCGGGAACCATATTGTAACGACGCAAATCGAACACCCCTCTGTTTTAAACGTGATGAAACGGCTGGAGCAGGAGGGCTTCCGGGTTACCTATTTAAAGCCCGATTCGTTCGGGCATATCACCGCCGAACAGATTACCGGCGCGGTGAACGGTGAGACGATTCTGGTCAGCCTGATGTGCGTGAACAACGAGGTGGGCAGCATCCTGCCCGTGGAGGCGGCCGCTCAGGCGGTGCGCGCGGCGGGGAGCCCCGCGCTTGTCCATGTGGACGCGGTGCAGGCGTTCGGCAAGCTGCCGCTTCGCCCCCGCCAGGCGGGAATTGACCTGATGAGCGTGAGCGCCCACAAGATCCACGGGCCGAAAGGGGTCGGCGCTTTGTATGTGCGCCGGGGCGTCCGCTTGGAGCCGCATGTTTTCGGCGGGGGTCAGGAAAAGAACCTCCGCCCCGGAACCGAGGGGATGCCGCTCATCGCCGGATTCGGCGCGGCGGTCGGCGCTTTGCCGGAGGCTCGCGCGGAGCTTCGCACGATGGAAGAGCTGAACGCGTACTGCCGGGGAAAGCTTGAAACGATTCCGGAAGTCACATTCAATTCCGCGCCGGACGCGCTGCCCTATATTTTGAATTTCTCCGCCGTGGGCGTGCGGGCGGAGACCATGCTCCATTTCCTTTCCGACCGGGGAATTTACCTTTCGTCGGGTTCCGCCTGTTCCCGCGGAAGGGAAAGCCATGTGCTTTCCGCCATGGGTCTTGCGAGGGAACGCATCGCTTCCGCTCTTCGGCTGAGCTTTTCGCGCTATAACACAAAGGAGGAAATCGACGTTTTTGCCGGCGCGCTCCGGGAGGGCCTTTCCGGCCTGACCCGCCGCCCGCTCTGACGCGAATCAACGTATGAAAGAAATTATTCTGCTCAAGCTCGGCGAGGTCGTGCTCAAGGGGCTGAACCGCCGCAGCTTTGAGGAAACGCTGCTGAAAAATATCCGGCGCAGGCTCGACGGACTCGGTTCCTTCGAGGTTCACGAGCGCCAGTCCACCATCTATGTGACGCCGAGGGACGAGGACGCGGATCTTTTCACCGCGCAGGAGCGGCTTTCCAAAGTGTTTGGAATCGCCTCGCTGACCCGCGCGTGCGAAGTCGGGAAAAAGATGGAAACGATTCTGGACGCCGCCGCGGAGTATCTGCGCGGGCCGCTTTCCGCGGTAAAAACCTTTAAGGTGGAAAGCAAACGCTCCGACAAGCAATTTCCGCTGAATTCGCCGCAGATCTGCAAGGAAGCCGGCGGATACCTTCTGTCGAAGTTCCCGAATCTGAGGGTGGACGTCAATCATCCGGACTACACCGTCCGGATTGAAGTGAGGGACGCCGCCGCGTATGTTCACGGCAACGCGGAGCGCGGCGCGGGGGGCATCCCGGTCGGCACGGGCGGAAAGGCCGCGATCCTGATCAGCGGAGGAATCGACAGCCCGGTCGCCGCGTGGATGATGGCGCGGCGCGGCGTCGAGCTGACCGCCGTCCACTTTGCCAGCCCGCCCTACACCAGCGAGCGCGCGGAGCAGAAGGTCCGCGATCTGCTCACGAAAGTCGGGGCCTACGCGGGCCGCATGACGATGTTTACCGTGCCGTTCGCGAAGGTGCAGGAGCAGATCATGGCGAACTGCCCGGAGGAGCTTTTCACTGTTATCATGCGCCGCCTGATGATGCGCTGCGCCGAGAAAATCGCCCGGAACGAGGGCTGCGGGGCGCTGATTACCGGCGAAAGCCTGGGGCAGGTCGCAAGCCAGACGCTGGAAGCGATCGTCTGCACCGACGCGGCGGCGAACATGCCGGTTTTTCGTCCTTTGATCGGGATGGACAAACGGGAAATCGTTGAAATCTCGTCCCGCATCGACACCTACGAGCTGTCCATTCAGCCTTATGAGGACTGCTGCACGGTGTTCACGCCGAAGCATCCCAGAACCAAGCCGGCGCTCAAATATGTGGAAAAGGCGGAGGAAGCGCTCGACTGCGCCGCGCTGGTTGACGAGTGCGTTGCGAACGTTAAAAAGACGCCGATTACGCCGCTGGGATAAAAGGAGAAGCAAAAGAATGAACGCTGAAATTATATCCGTCGGGACCGAGCTGCTGCTTGGTCATACCATTAACACGGACACGGCATTCGTCGCGCGGGAGCTGTCGGCGGCCGGCGTCAGCCTGCTGTATTCCTGCACGGTCGGCGATAACCCGGAGCGCCTGAAAGCCGCCGTCGAGCTTGCCCTTTCGCGCAGCGACGTCCTCATTACCACGGGAGGGCTCGGGCCGACGGGCGACGACCTGACCAAAGAGACGGTTGCGGCCGCCGCGCGCAAAAAGCTGGTCCTGCACGAAGAAAGCCTTCGCCGGATCGAGGAGTATTTCAAAGGCCGCGTTCTGGGGGAAACGCAGAAAAAGCAGGCGATGCTGCCCGAGGGCTGCACCGTTTTCCGGAACGACTGCGGAACCGCGCCGGGCTGCGGCTTTACGACGGATGCGGGGAAAAGGGTCGTCATGCTGCCCGGCCCGCCGTTCGAATTGATCCCGATGCTGAAAAACTACGCGATCCCCTACCTGACGCAGGCGGAGAATGCCGCGATCGTGTCGCGCATCGTCCGGGTATTCGGGCTGGGCGAGGGGTATGTGGCGGAGTTGATCGACGATCTGTGCGCCTGCCCGAACCCGACGGCGGCCACCTATGCCAAGGAAGGGGAAATGTTCGTGCGCGTGACCGCGCGCGCCGCGGATGAGGCGGCTGCCGAAGCGATGTGCGAACCGGTTGTCAGGGAGCTGCAAAAGCGCCTTGGCGGCTTTGTTTACGGCCTTGACGTCGAAAGCCTGGAGGAGACCGTCGTGAAAGAGCTTGCCGCGCGGGGAAAGACGGTCGCGACGGCAGAATCCTGCACGGGCGGGCTCCTCGCGAAACGGATTACGGATATTCCCGGCGCGTCCGACGTGTTTCACATGGGCTGCGTCACCTATGCGAATGAGATCAAGACCATGCTGCTGGGCGTGCCGGAAGAGACCCTGCGGCAATACGGCGCGGTCAGCCCGCAGACGGCGGAGGCGATGGCGCGCGGGATCAAAGAAAGGTCCGGCGCGGATTACGGAATCGGCATCACCGGCGTGGCCGGACCGGGCGGGGGGACGGAAGAAAAGCCGGTCGGGCTTGTCTATCTTGCCTTGTGTGACGGCGACGGCGTGAAGCTCCGCGAGATGCGCCCGGCGGGGCGTTACCGCGGGCGCGGGTACCTGCGCGGTCTGGCGGCTTCCAACGCGCTCGACATGATCCGCCGCAGCCTCCAGGGCCTGGGCGGCGTGGAGCAGGCCGCGTATTCTCAGATGAAAAAGGGCGGCTAGAAAACAGGCGGGAGGAATGGGAAATGGACGCGGGGCTTTTGTTTTACTGTTCCAGACGGACTTCCGTCTGTGAAAAGCTCATCCGGCGCTCGGCCGGATGGTTTCAGCTGCCGCTTGCTCAGGTGAGAGTCTGCACGCGGGAAGAACGGCTGAATCCGAATATGGCGGCGCTTTTGAAAGACGCGGCCGCGGTCTTTGTCGTCAGCGAGGCCGTCGCGGGCCGTCCGCTTTGTTCGGCAGCCCTGTTCCGCACGCTTCGCGTGCCGATCGGCGGGGACGGCGAGCCGGCCGGGGTGCTGAAACTGGCCGGAAGGGAAACAACCGGATATCTGGTGGAGAGCCAAGACCGCGCGATCCTGATTCTTCCGGACGACCCCAGCGAGATTTTGGAAATGCTGCCCGCGGCGTTTGAGCGGCTGAAAATGAAATTCGGGCTCAGCGGCGAAATTCCGAAACAAAAAGAAATACGCTTTGTGATTCCGACTGATGAAGAGGACGCTTCGCCAGAGCAGCCGGCAACGCTTCCGGAACCGGGATGACGGCGATGCGGACGCGGAAGGCGGCAAAGAAAGATGAAAATCTGCGAAAAAAACGGCTCAATACGAATTCTTGAGGAGGCGCTGCTCAATTCGATTCCGGCCCGCCAAACGATTCTGCTGGACGGGTGGGTTCTGCGGATGAACCGGGGCTACACCTACCGGGCCAACTGCGTCTGCCCGCTGGAAGGGGAAGGTTCCGCCGGGAAAATTGAAGCGTGCGAAAAGCTGTTTGAACGAAACAGGCTTCCCTCTGTCTTTAAAGTGACTCCGGTTTGTCAGCCGGAGCTGGCGGAACAGCTGGAACGGCGAGGCTACCGGAAAATCAAAACCGTAAACGTAATGTCTGCCGAGCTCGGGCAGTGTGCCGGGGAGTCCCGCGCGGAGATAAGGTGCGAGGCTGTGCCGGACCGAGAGTGGCTGGCCGCATCGGCGCGGCTGACCGGCGTCTCAAGTCCGGGTTTGGTGGAAACGCACTGCCGCGGGCTGGAAAATATCGCGGTTCCAGGCGTTTTCGTGAAAGCGGTGCGGCAGGGGAAAATCATCGGCTGCGGTTACGGCACGGCGGAGCGCGGATACGTCGGCATTTACGATCTGCATGTGGAACCGGAGTTCCGCCGCGGGGGAATCGGAACGGCGGTCTGCGGCGCGATTCTGCGGTTCGGGGCCGAAAACGGCGCGCGGGCCGCTTACCTGATTGTCCACAGCAGAAATCAAAACGCGATCCGTCTTTATTCAAGTATGGGCTTTCAGACGCAGTATGAATACGGATTTTATGAGAAAACCGGGAGCGCATACCAAGTTTTCGACGCTTGAAATGCGGGCCGACTCCTCAAAAACAGCTCTGAGCGAAATTTCGCTCAGAGCTGTTTTTGAGATTGGGCTAAATCGCGGACCTTAACGGCGCCTCTCGGTTTTGAAGATTTATTTACCGGTTGCCTGTAAAAGCTTGACGGTCGCCGTGAAGGTCTGGCCGGTCAAAGCGCGCTCAACGGTGAGCGTGACCGTTTCGCCTGGCTTTTTCTTAGCGATTTCCCCTGAAATTACGTTCAGGCTGGTGACGTCGGTTCCGTCGATCTTTGTGATGACGTCGCCTTTCTGGATGCCCGCGCTGGTGACCTCCGTACTGGTGACGGAAGAGACGTACATGCCGGACGGCAGGCCGTAGAGACGGGCAGTCATGCTGTCGATATATTGGCCGGAAATACCGAGCACCGCGCGGTCTTTCACATAGCCGTACTGCTTCAGGTCGCTGATAATCGGCTGAGCCTCGTTGATCGGGATGGAAAAGCCGAGTCCCTCATAGCCGGTGGCAACAATCTTGGAGGAGTTGATTCCAACGACCTGCCCCTTCATGTTGACCAGCGCGCCGCCGGAGTTGCCGGGGTTGATGGCAGCGTCGGTCTGGATGCACTTCATGGTGTAGCCGGTTTCGGAGTTCGTGATTTCACGGTTCAGAGCGGAAACATAACCGACGGTGACGGTAGAGTTGAATTCCAGGCCGCCCGGATTGCCGATTGCCATGACCTGATCCGCCACCTGCAGGTCGCTGCTGGAACCGAATTCCGCGGCCGTCAGGCCGGTTGCGTCTATTTTAATGACAGCGAGGTCCGTGACGCTGTCGCTGCCGATCAGCTTCGCCTGATAGGTCTTGCCGGTGGAAAGAATTACTTTCAGGGAAGACGCGCTGTCCACTACGTGGGCGTTTGTGATAATGTAGCCGTCGCTGGTTGCGATGATTCCGCTGCCTTCGCTCGTCGGCGAAACTTCGTTGTTATTATCGCTTGATCCAAAACCGCCGACGGTAAGGCTGTTTTTTTGGTTGACCTGATAATTCTGAATGCACACGACCGACGGAACCACTTTACTCGCGACCTGTTCCAAAGTCATGCTGCCGGAGGTTCCCGTATTCGTTGTGCTGACATTGCCGGAGGAGCTTCCGTCTTTCATGATGGTAAACGCCGGAGTCGTGCTGCCGGAATTCAGCTTGACCGTGCCGTTTTTAATCAGATAGGCAAACCCGGCGACGGAGCTTGCGGAAACGACAAGGCATGCCGTCAGTCCGGCAACAATATTCCGAACCGTATGCTTTTTCCGTTGATTCGGAACTGCCTCCGAGGGGTAAACCACGGGGGAGGACGGCTCGGCGTAATGATCCTGCGGGGTCGGTGTGCCTGGGGAACGATAGGAGTGATAGCAGTCGCCCTGCCATACGGTCTGATTAGGCTGTTCGGAAGAATCCCTCCAGTCACTGCGATAATCTGCGCCATAATTCTTGACAGAAATACCGGATTTGTCTTCGCGGTCCTTTCTGAATGGATTCCTCATGACGATCATCCTTTCTTGTTTGTTTGATTTCATTATCGCGGATGACTGTGAAAAAGATATGATAAGCAATTAATATTTTTATGAATAAAAAAATAAATTTATGTTAAGACGGACACCCTCGCTCGTTGACGGCCTGTCTTTTTGGAGTATAATAAAAATACGCCGCATCCGGGTGAAACGGAGGAATTTTAAATGGGATACAATCAGATTTTTGACTTGTTTCTGGGCCTTTCGGGGATTTACATGCTGTACTGCGGATTTACGGGGAGAGGGTCGCTTTACAGGACCGACCATGTGAAAAAGGGGATGGAGGAAAAGTATACGCGGGTGATCCGCTGGTTTTGCCTGCCGGGCGGCTTTTTCGCCATTGCGGCCGGGGTCCTGGATAATTGGCGGATTACGCCTTATGATAAAATCCTTATAATCGTATTCGCTGTTTTTGTGATCGCGTTCGCCGTGTTGATGATCAGGCTCACCGAACGGAACACGGGCCGATAAAACTGCCCGGCTGGGGGAACCCCACGCGCAACCGCAGGTTGACAAATTTTAAGCCGCATTTGGCGGAAACCGGCGGCTCTTTCCTTTATAATCACTGCGAGGTGATACGATGGAGTTCACAGATCGGCTGCAAAAGCTGAGAAAAAGCCGGGGATTGTCGCAGGAGATGGGTGTGTCGAGACCCGCGGTTGTTTCCAGCTTATGAGTGGAATTTTGTTTCTGGCTTTGGAGTAATATTTTGCTGCATTTATACGGTGAGTATTTAGCTTTGCTAAAGCCTTTTATGAAAATTAATTCATTTTAATGATGGATCCTTCCAGGACTCAGAAAGTGGAACGCGGGATTCGTTAAAAGACGTGGGCTATATGATCCGGCTTCCAATGCCATCAATAATTGGAAGTCCGGATCGCTTCATAGGATCGGAGAGTTTTTCATGCGGAAAAAAATCATTCTGCCGTTGGCCGGAGTACTGCTTCTGGCTTGCGTACTGCTCATATGGCATCCTTTTTCGCCAAAGCCGGATCAAAGAGTCCTCGATTTTCAGAATGACCTTCTGTTTCAGATGCCGGGCGAGCCGAAAGTCATGTTCAGCAAGAAGGATTACGGTTTCACGGACGGCGATCTGTTTTATCTGTTTCAGATGTCCTCCGATGAAATGAAGACGGCGCTCGGTGAAAACAATATGGCAGTTTGGTCACGGTTTCCGATGAGGCCGTATTTGATCGACGGGCTGTTGGATGAACTGGCCGGAAGCACCGACGAGGCAGCACGGGCTTATTATCATCAATATCTGTCCGGGGAAAGCGGTTATTATCGAATCCAGAATGACAAAAAGCTGCCGGTCGCACCGCCGTCCTTTTGGGATGAAGCATATGACCATATAGCGGGTGCGGTCATTGATACGAAAGAAAACCGGATTTGTTATTTCCGCTGGGATAATTAGAGGAAAAGGATGGTTTCGGCAGCATCCGGGCCGACCGGCTATTTTTCAGGGTTTTTGCATAATCACTCCGCTTCCGGTTAGGCTACGAATGAGGTGGAGCAATGATGAAGGTAAAAGATATTATGACCAAGGATGTTGCCTGCGTCGGTTCCGAAGATACCGTCGAGCAGGCGGCGAAGCTGATGAAACAGTACCATGTTGGGTCAATTCCGGTTTGTAGGCAAAAAGAAGTGATCGGCATCGTGACCGACAGGGACATTACCCTGCGGGCGACTGCTCAGGGACAGGACACCGCGGACCGCAAGGTAACGGATGTCATGAGCACTCACCCGGTGGTAGGAACCCCTGAGATGGATGTTCACGAGGCAGCCCGGCTCATGAGCGACCAGCAAATCCGCAGGCTGCCGATCGTCGACCACAACAGCCTTGTCGGAATTGTGGCGCTCGGGGACATCTCCATCGATCCCTCCTTCCAGAACAGCGCGGGAGAGGCTCTCAGCGGGATCTCACAGCCCGGAGACAGTCGAATGTAACCGAAAGTCTTTCATTTTCAGCGCAAAAAGCCCCCGTACGAAAACCGTACGGGGGCTGATTTTGTGAAACGGAGATTACATCTTCGAGAGCTTCTCGAGGTGCTCGTAATCCTCTTTTGCAACTTTCTCGGCTTTCTGGAACAACTTCTCGGCACGCTCCGGGAAGGCGCGGGTCAGGGAGTTGTAACGGACTTCGCCCATGATGAAGTCGCGGTAGGATTCCGTCGGGGCCTTGCTGTCGAGCTGGAACGGGTTCTTGCCCTGCTCGGCCAGACGGGGATCATAGCGGAAGTTCTTCCAGTAGCCGGAAGCGACGGCTTTCTTCTCTTCCAGCTGGGAGATGCCCATGCCGCCCTTGATGCCCTGGTTGATGCAGGGAGCGTAAGCGACAATCAGGGACGGGCCGTTGTAGTTTTCGGCTTCCGTGATCGCTTTGATGGTCTGGTTGTAGTCGGCGCCCATCGCAATGTGAGCGACATAGACATAGCCGTAGGTCATGGCCATGCCCGGCAGATCCTTTTTCTTCGTGGATTTACCGGTCGCGGCAAACTGCGCGACGGAACCGATCGGGGTGGATTTGGAAGCCTGCCCGCCGGTGTTGGAGTACACCTCGGTGTCGAATACCAGAACATTGACGTTCTCGCCGGAAGCGAGGACATGATCCAGTCCGCCGTATCCGATATCGTAGGCCCAGCCGTCGCCGCCGAAGATCCACATGGACTTCTTCGCGAGGTAATCCTTATCGGCAAGCGTCTTCTTGGCAAGAGATGCAAGCTCGCCGCTGCCGGAAGCGGCTTTTTCCAGTTCGGCAATCAGCTTGTCGGCCGGCTCGCGGTTTTCAAGGCTGCTGTCGAATGAATCAAAATAGGCCTTGCAGGCGTTTTTGAGGGATTCGGACGCTTCGCCGGATGCCTCGATGGCCTTAATATAATCGGATAGTCTTCCGCGAATGGCTTTGTTGGCAAGCGCCATGCCGTAGCCGAACTCCGCGTTGTCTTCAAACAGGGAGTTGTTCCACGCGGGGCCGAAGCCTTTTTCGTTCTTGGTGTACGGAGTCGCCGGTGCGGAGCCGCCCCAGATGGAGGAGCATCCGGTTGCGTTGGCGATGTACATCCTGTCGCCGAACAGCTGTGTGACCAGCTTCGCGTAAGGAGTTTCGCCGCAGCCCGCGCATGCTCCGGAATATTCAAGCAGCGGTTTCTTGAACTGGCTGCCCTTGACGGTAGTGGGCTTGAATTTGGCGGTGATTTCCGGCTTTTCGGAAAGGGTCAGCCCGAAATCGTAGTATTTCTGGCTGTCCAGCTGGGTGTCCATCGGCTTCATGACAAGAGCCTTGCTGCCCTTCATGCCGGGGCAGATTGTTGCGCAGGAGCCGCAGCCCGTGCAGTCCAGCGTGGAGATCGTAATGCCGAATTTGTAACCCGGCATCAGGGTCATGTCCTTCATCTTCATGTCTTCCGGAGCCTTGGCGGCTTCTTCGGCCGTCATGACGGCCGGGCGGATGACCGCGTGCGGGCACACATAGGAACACTGGTTGCACTGGATGCAGTTTTCCGGAATCCACTCCGGAACATCGATCGCGATGCCGCGCTTCTCATAAGCGGAGGAGCCGGACGGAACGGTGCCGTCCGCCATCTTCATGACGTCGGAAACCGGAATCTCGTTGCCCTTGTAACGGTTTGCCGGAATCAGAACCTTGTTTACGTACTCGACAAGATCCTTGTCGTCGCCGGTTGCCTTCGGCATGACGGAATCGTCGACCGCGTTCTTCCAGGAGGCGGGAACCTCTACTTTTGTGAAGTCGGAAGAGCCGCGCTCAATCGCCGCGTGGTTCATTGCGACAACCTTTTCGCCCTTTTTGCCGTAGCTCTTTGTGGCTGCGTCCTTCAGGTACTGAATGGCCTGGTCCTTCGGGATGATGTTGGCAATTGCGAAGAACGCGGACTGCAGAACCGTGTTGATGCGGGCGCCGAGGCCCAGCTCCTTGCCAAGCTTTACGCCGTTGATGGTATAGAAGTTGATGTTGTTGTCGGCAATATATTTCTTCATCTTGCCGGGCAGATGCTTGTCAAGCTCTTCGACGGTTTCCCATTCGCAGTTGAGCAGGAAGCTTCCGCCGGGCTTGATATCCTGAACCATGTCGAAAGACTCGACATAGGATGGCTTGTGGCACGCAACGAAGTCAGCCTTCGTAACATAGTAGGTGGATTTGATCGGCTTGCTGCCGAAACGCAGATGGGAAACCGTCAGGCCGCCGGATTTTTTGGAATCGTAGGCGAAGTAGCCCTGCGCATACATGTCGGTGTGATCGCCGATAATCTTAATGGAGTTCTTGTTTGCGCCGACGGTGCCGTCCGCGCCCAGACCCCAGAATTTGCAGGAATGAGTCCCCTTTGCGGTGGTGTCCGGGTTTTCCTTGACGTCAAGCGACAGGTTGGTCACATCGTCGTTGATGCCGATCGTGAAGCGCTTCTTCGGGGAAGCGGACTGCATGTTGCGGTAAACGGCGACGATCTGGCCCGGGTTTGTATCCTTGGAGCCGAGACCGTAACGGCCGGTGAAAACCGGGGTCGTTTCAAATTCGGAGCCCTTCAGGCCGGCCACGATGTCGAGGTACAGCGGTTCGCCGATGGAGCCGCGCTCTTTCGTGCGGTCGAGCACGCTGATCTTCTTGACGGTTTTCGGCAGGACGTCGAGCAGATATTTTGAAACAAACGGACGGTACAGGTGAACCTTGACAAGGCCGACCTTTTCGCCCGCGGCGTTTAGGTAATCGACGACTTCTTCCGCGCACTCGCAGACGGAGCCCATGGCGATGATGACTTCCGTCGCGTCCGGCGCGCCGTAGTAGTTGAACGGCTTGTAGTCGGTGCCGAGCTTCGCGTTGACCTGATTCATATAGTCCACGACGACTTCGGGGAACTCGTCATAATGGCTGTTGCTGGCTTCGTTGACCTGGAAGAAAAGGTCGTCGTTTTCGCTTGTGCCCTTTGTTACCGGATGTTCCGGGTTCATTGCGCTGCGGCGGAATCTTTCAACAGCATCCCAGTCGAGCATTCCCGCAAGGTCCTTGTCGTCCCAGATGTGAATCTTCTGGATTTCGTGAGAGGTGCGGAAACCGTCAAAGAAATGCATGATGGGCATGCTGCCCTTGATGGCGGAAAGATGGGCGACGGCGCCGAGGTCCATGCACTCCTGCGGGCTGTTGGAGCAGATCATGGCAAACCCGGTCTGGCGGCACGCGTAAATATCGGAATGGTCGCCGAAAATGCACAGAGCCTGCGTTGAAAGGGAACGCGCCGAAACATGCATCACGGCCGGAAGGAATTCGCCGGCGATCTTGTACATGTTCGGGATCATCAGCAGAAGGCCCTGGGAAGCGGTGTAGGTGGTGGTCAGCGCGCCCGCGGCCAGAGAGCCGTGAACCGCGCCGGATGCGCCGCCCTCCGACTGCATTTCTGTAATCTGGACCTGACGGCCGAACAGGTTTTTCTTTCCTGCGGCTGCGTACTTGTCCGTCTCATCCGCCATTACGGAAGAAGGCGTGATCGGGTAGATGGCGGCAACGTCGGTGAAGGCGTAAGACACATACGCGGCGGCGTTGTTGCCATCCATGGTTTTCATTTTTCTTGAATCCATAGTCCTTATTTTCCTCCTTACGGATAATTGATTCCGTTTGGCACAGCACAAAAGTCTGTACTTGTTTAGAGTTTAACATCTTTTACATTCCATGTAAAGGAAAATTATGAAAAAGCGCACGGAAACCAGTAAAAAAAATATAGTAAAAATAACACAATGCCCAAAATTTACTTTTGTAATTCAATTTATGCCGTTCAGGCGCCGCTCATGAAAAGAAAGTGTGAGCGTCGCCCTGTTTCACCCCGCAGCTCGGTCCCTCTGCCCCGGCTCCGCATTGACAGCGGAGGCCGGAAACGATACAATGACAATCAAATAGAATTGTTTGAAAGGGGTAAATTCATGTCACCGGACCCTGGCGATCCTACAATACCGATACGGTTGTCCTTTACGGGCGCGGCCGCCCCGGAGAATCTCGCGGCCACGGCGGCGGTTCTGCTGCTTCTGTTTCTTGCCGGCGCCTTTTTTGCGGCGGGAAAAACCGCCGTTTTGTCGCTGAATAAGGCGGAAATAAAAAAACTGGCGGAGGCAGGCGATGAAAAGGCCGAAAAGCTGCTGGCCCTATATGACGAAACCGCGCGCTTTCTTTCAGCCGCACGCGCCGGGGAGGCCGCTGCGGGCATGGCCGCGGCGGCGGTTGCCGCGGCGGGGTTTACGGCGGGCGCGGCCCGGCTTCTTGCCTTTCTGCCCATCCCGCCGCCGGCCGTGCGTGGAATTTCGCTTTTTCTGATCACGCTTCTTTTTCTGATTTTCTGGGCCGTGTTCGCAGATATGATGCCAAAAAAAATCGCCCTCAGCCGCAGCGGCGTTTTGCCGTTCCGTTTCGCCGTCATTCTTTCCGCGCTGATCCGCGTGTTCGGACCGGCCGCGGCTCTTTTGGCGCGGTGCGCCGCCGCTTTTGCCCGCCTTGCCGGCGGCGGGCCGCAGGCGCCCGGTCAGGCCGTCACGGAGGAGGAAATCCTTCTGATGATGGAGGCGGGCCGCCGGAGCGGCTTTCTGGATGAGAAGGAAAAGGATATGATCTCCAATATCTTCGAATTCAGCGACACGACCGCGGACGAGGCGATGACGCACCGGACCGACGTCGTCGCGGCGGAGGACACGGACACCGTGGAGGATGTTGTTGCTGCGTCCATGGAAAACGGATATTCGCGCATCCCGGTTTACCATGAGGATCTGGACCACGTCGTCGGTATTATATATGTAAAGGATCTGCTTCCTTACGTGGGCAGGTCCGTGTCGCCGGAGATGAGACTTGAACGCCTGATGCGCCCGGCCTATTTTGTTCCGAAAAGCAAACCGTGCGGCGAGCTTTTCGGGGAAATGAGGCTGCGGCGGGTCCAGATCGCCGTCGTTGTCGACGAATACGGCGGAACGGAGGGAATCATCACGATGGAGGACCTTCTGGAATCGATTGTCGGCAGCATTCAGGACGAATACGACAACGAAGAGGAGGAAATCCACCGGGACGGCGAAAACCGCTTCGATGTGGAGGGCACC
Source organism: Caproicibacter fermentans (assembly GCF_014303955.1). Classification (NCBI taxonomy): domain Bacteria; kingdom Bacillati; phylum Bacillota; class Clostridia; order Eubacteriales; family Acutalibacteraceae; genus Caproicibacter; species Caproicibacter fermentans. The sequence continues at coordinate 2,603,958 of NZ_CP060286.1, forward strand.
GCGCCGGTGGACGAGGTTTCCGATATGCTGGGCGTGGACCTTCCGGAGGGGGACTACGACACCATCGCCGGACTGATGATGGAACACCTGGGGCGTCTGCCGCGCGAAAACGAGCATCCGCAGGTCAGGCTCTGCGGCATGACGCTCACCGTGGCCGCGATGGAGGAGCGCAGGATCGCGAAAATCCTGATCGAAAAGGACGCGCTTCCGGCACAGGGGCAGCTGCAGCCGGGAAAAAGCAAGGAATAAAGCGATTGGGAAATATTGCAAACATAGCGTAAATTGCGTAATAAGGATTGCAATTTTTAGAATTTTGTAGTATGTTATTAGAACCGCTGTGAAAAGGCGGGGTCAGTCGCAACATCCTGACCTTAAACAAAACTACGGGGGTATCAAAAAATGCAACGTCAAACAGGCCGCGCGCATTTGATCGCGCTCGCGGCAATGATCGCCGCGCTTTACACGGTGCTGACCCTTCTGGCGGCCCTTTGGGGGCTGGCCTACGGCCCGGTGCAGTTCCGGTTTTCAGAGGCGCTCACCATTCTTCCGGTCTTCACGTTTTCGGCGGTTCCGGGGCTTACGGTCGGGTGTTTTCTGTCGAACCTGTTCAGCGGTTACAGCACCGATCTGGTCGTCGGCACGCTCGCAACGCTGATTTCCGCCGTGGGCACGCGCCTGCTGCGCGGGGTGCGCTGGCACGGTCTGCCGGTTCTGGCGCCGCTGCCGCCGGTGATCGTCAACGCGGTTTTTGTCGGGGCCGAAATTGTCATCCTGTCGCCGGGGGGCTTTGCGTGGGCGGAATTTTTCGCGCAGGCGCTATCCATCGGGCTTGACGAGCTGGTCGTGTGTTATGGGCTGGGACTGCCGCTTGCCGCGTGGATCAATTCCAGCAGGGCGATGAAAAAGCTGTTTTAGATTTCTCATGGCATTGAGGTGAATGGAATGGGAGAAGAGATTCCTTCCCTGAAAAAGAAGCTGAAGGGCACGCCGCCTGTGCGGCTGATTGTGGTAAGCTTTCTTCTGGTAATTCTGACGGGCGCGGTTCTTCTGTCTCTGCCGGTCACGGCGCGGGCGGGCGCGCCGACTCCGGTTCTGGACGCGCTGTTCACGTCGACCTCGGCGGTCTGCGTCACGGGCCTGGTGCTGTTCGACACGTGGAGCCACTGGAACCTTTTCGGCCAGGTGGTCATTCTGCTTCTGATTCAGATCGGCGGACTTGGCCTTGTGACGTTCACGACCGGGTTTTCCATGCTGCTGCGGCGCAAGCTGGGTTTTCGCGGAATGCTGCTTGCCGCGGAGAACACCGCCGGAAGCGTGATTCACGTCAAACGCCTGATTAAGATCGTTCTGTTTTTCACCTTTTCCTGCGAGACCGTCGGCGCGTTCCTTCTGATGCTGCGGTTCGTGCCGCGGTACGGGCTTCACGGGATGTGGATTTCCCTTTTTACGGCGGTTTCAGCCTACTGCAACGCGGGATTCGATGTGATGGGGTTTACCGCGCCGGGCAGCAGCCTGACGGGATATGTGAACGATCCGCTCGTCACGCTGACCGTCGCCGCGCTGATCGTGACCGGCGGCCTGGGCTTCGTCGTTATCAACGATATTTTTTCCGCCAAAATCCGCACAAGGCTGGACAGACAGCGTCCGCGGGTACTGCAGTTCCATTCCCAGATCGTCCTGCGCACAACGCTGCTGCTCCTTGTTGCCGGTACGGGTCTGTTTTTAATCTGTGAAAATGACAATACGCTGAATCATATGGACCTTGGCGAGAAGCTGAACGCGGCTTTTTTCCAATCCGTCACGACGCGCACGGCTGGCTTTAATACGGTCGACACGGCCTCCGAGCGCGACCTGACCAAGCTGATCATGGTATTTTTCATGTTCATCGGCGCATCCCCCGCCTCGACCGGCGGCGGAATCAAAACGACGACCTTTGTCGTGCTGGTGACCGCGGTGACCAGCGTCATGCGCGGCAGCGACGACGCCGTCGTGCTCAAGCGCCGGCTGGACAAGTTTACGGTTTACCGCTCCCTTGCCATTCTGACCATCGGCGTGCTGGTCGTCATCATGACCGCCGGCATCATCATGACGACGAACTCGGCGACGAACGGCGTGGACGCCCTGTTTGAGGCGACCAGCGCGTTCGGCACGGTCGGTCTGACGGCAAACGTGACTCCGACGCTGACCACCGTCGCGAAAATGGCGGTCATCTGCGCCATGTACATCGGCCGGGTCGGCCCGGTTTCCCTCGGGCTTGCGTTCACCCTGCGCAAGGGGCGCTCCTCTTCCGGAACCATTCTGCCGGAGGGTAAGATAGTAGTGGGGTGAGTTTCGAGAATCAAGCGATAAAATCAATATCAGCCGGACTGCTCGGGATTTCCCGGGCGGTCCGGCTTTTGAATCCTACGCGTGATTCGGCCTTTTTCACAAGGACGGGACGGTCAAAGGTAAGCGTCAAATCTAATGGCACCTTGGCCGTGAATAGCCGAAAAAGCCCCGGCTTAAACATCACAGCCGGGGCGTAACTTCCTTCTCTTCTAAGCTATTTATTAACTACGTTTGTTGCTTTTCCATCAATAAACGCCTGTATATTTGCAACAGTAATATCCATAATCCTCTGCCTGGATGCCTGCGCTGCCCATGAAATATGAGGAGTAATTACACAATTCTTTGCTTTCAGCAATGGATTATTACCTTTGATTGGTTCCGTAGAGACTACATCTAAACCTGCTGCATATACTTTTCCAGAGTTTAATGCATCTGCCAGATCCTGCTCCACTACCAATTGTCCACGGCTGTTATTAATCACAATGACGCCGTCTTTCATTTTTCTAATATTTTCTTTATTGATAATGCCTTCTGTTTCTGGGAATAGCGGACAATGTAGGAAAATGACATCCGACTTCTGAAAAAGAGTATCTAAATTTACGTACTCAGCAAGTTCTTTTCCGCTTTCAGACTGATGTGCATCATAAGCAATCACATTCATATCCATGGATTTCAATATTTTTGCCGTTGCCTGTCCGATTCTTCCAAGACCAATGATTCCTGCGGTTTTTCCATATAATTCAATCATTGGGAAATCCCAATAACACCAATCCTGATTGTTCTCCCATTTCCCATTTTTTACAGTCTGATCATGGTGACCATAATGAGAACAGATTTCAAAAAGCAATCCAACTGCATATTGACCTACAATCTGTGTTCCATATGTCGGAACATTCACAACTGGAATACCTTTTACTTTTGCATAATTATAATCGGCAACGTTATACCCTGTTGCAAGAAATGCAATCAGTTTCAGATTTGGACATTTATCAATTGTTTCTTTTGTGATTGGCGTTTTATTTGTAATCGCAATATCCGCATTTCCAATTCGCTCTGCAATAATAGGATCATCTACATAGGATGTTCTGTCATAAATAGTAACTTCACCAATTTGTTCTAATGCTTCCCAGGATAAATCTCCTGGGTTTTCTGTGTATCCATCCAATACAACAATTTTCATTTTTATCTCCTGTTTTCTACCCAACTTTTTCAAGGTATCACAATAATTTATTTCGTTTTTAGTAACCTAAGTATTCCGCTGAACGTCCTTCCACTTCTGCATATGCTGTTTCTTTCGCATCATGAGTGTTTACCATTGTTGTAATAGCCACCCCTGCATACTGCATAGCATCATTAACATTCATTGTCTGTGTGGAATAATAACAATCACGCCCATACTGTAAGGACATTGGATTGTATCCAGCTAATTTTCGAGCTGTTTTTTCTGCTACACTCAAAACATCTTCATTTGCAACAACTTTATTTACAAGATTCCATTTTAACATTGTCTCTGCATCCACTGTTTTTCCTGTATATGCCATTTCTAATAATCTTTTCTTACAAATTGAATCTCTGAGTGCAACCAATGCTATCATCGGGAAATATCCTCTTTTTATTTCCGGGAGACCAAATTTGCTGTCTTTACCTACAATCGCTAAATCACATGCATCCATATACATAAAACCAGCTGCGAATGCATCTGTTTCAATTGCTGCGATAATCGGTTTATGCATTGCATGAATTGCTCTAGTCGTGTCAACAATTGCATCAGCATAGTTTCTTTGATCAACGATTTTTCCATCCGGGAAACCATCGATTTTCCCACCGCTGCAAAAATAGTTTCCTTTTCCAGCGAGAATAACTATTCTTACTTCTGGATCATTGTCCACTTCTTGAAGTGCAGCAATCATCTCCCTGCCTTCTTTACGGCCTACCCTGTTGTTCTTTTCAGGATTATTAAAATACACAAAACCTATTCCGTCCTTTTTCTCGACCAACATACTCTCGTATTTTTTCATGATTTGGCACTACCTTTCTGCTTCATTTTTTTCTTGTGTTGCCTGCTTAATTTTCCGATGACCAATAACCAACGTTGGAAGTACAACAAAGATTATTTCTACATAGCCAATAAATCTAAACCCTTTGCTGATAATCCAATCCAAACCTAATCTTGAAACAAGAATACCAACAATCAACAAAATAAACAATAGAATTAAATCTTTTCCGCGTTCGTTTTTTACCGGTATGAACTTGCGATAACGCGAAATAACGCCAAATCCATAACCTTCTAATGTAGATACTATTGCACAAAAAAGGATAACAATATAAAAATAAGTTAAAAATGGTTTTCCAATGATCCTTACTACTTCTAGATTTGGAATAAATGTCTTACTTGTACGCATTGGATCGAAATAGTCGCCCAGCACACTTGGATAAGCATATAATAAAATCGCAACAAGACAAATTAATCCTGCATTTAAAATAATTCCTAATACTGTTGCTTTTTTTGAGTCTTTTTTGCTCTTCAATGTGTCTGATACCGACAAACTCGTTCCCACCATTCCCACAGCCAAAAAACTAGCGTAAAGGATAGAAGACCATATCAACTCATACCATGGCTTTTCAGGTAAGGCCTTTTCTAATGTGATTGTATTTGTCCAATGTTCAATGAAATTACATTGCGAAGATGTCAATCCAAAAAAGACAATGCCTATTAACGCAGCTAAAATTAAAAAAGTTAATATAGTAGAGGACCTTCTTACTAATTCAGCGCCAAACATTGTAAGTACAATTGTCACAATGCAGAATAAAAAAATTCCAATCCAATAAAAAAGTCCAAATTGTGATTGAAGTGTTGTTGCTCCTGTATCAAGGGCAGCACTAAAATTCATTATAACCATCCATATGAATGCAAATTCAAACACGGTACTAAACAGCTTCTGGCATGGTGAAAAAAAACTATTTGTGAACTCTTTGAAACTGGTTGTCCCAATCAATCTAGAATATTCAATACAGTAGTATATGCAAAATCCTAGAAGTAACATTGCTATAATACCGCCTAACAAACCCATTTTTCCATATGCACCAAAGTAGCTTGCCGTTTGATTCCCTGATGCCGTACCAGGTCCCACATGTGTTCCAAACCATACCGCCGACACACCAATATATGCTGGAAGAACAAATTTTTTATTTTTCATTTTGCCTCCGATCAGGAAGTGATGGTATGTCACTTCCTTTAGCTTTATTCTACGATTCCAAACACTCCGATGAATGACAAGAATGCCATAACAAGCTATTTACAGTTTTCCGTTTTGAAAATTCGTCGTCATCTTCCTAAGAGCTGTAGATGCAGGACAAAAAACCAGCACAGGAAGAAATAATTTCAGTTGTGCTTCTGATATTTTTCAACACACCAATAAATCTGTAGCCGGTAAAGATTCGCCTGGATGTCCTGAACCAGCGTTGTGAATCATTGATACAATATCGCTTCGAACCGTTTTGCTCATCTGTTTCAATTCTTTTAGTTCTATAATGCCTCCTATTCCTGTGTAATTACACATGGATTTTCTGGAATATTAATATGATGTCCACTGAAGTTTCCATGAATGTTCTGTTTTGCATATTTTGCAGTTTCTAATAATTTGTCAAAGTTGATTCCTGTCTCATATCCACATTTATTCAACATATAGACTAAATCTTCTGACGATGTATTTCCTGTTGCTCCTGGTGCGAATGGACAGCCTCCTAATCCTCCAATTGCAGCCTGTACACTGTCTGCTCCATTCTGAATTGCGGTTAAACTGTTGAGAATTCCCATATTTCTTGTATCGTGAATATGTACATTAAACTCATCATCTTGAAATTCTTTTCTCACTGCCTGAAAAACCTGTTGAATCAATGTTGGATATGCTACACCAATTGTATCGCACAGGGTAAATGCATGAATACCGATGTTGTGTATTTCTCCAATCAGCTCAAGCAATGGATCTACTGATTTCATTTCTCCTTCAAATGGGCATCCAAACACTGTGGCGATGTCCTGTGTAATCTTGATATCTGGAAATTCCTGACGAATTTTACGCAGCTCTTCTAATGATTCTTTTTTAGTTCTTTTTACATTGTTTTTATTATGTGTTTCACTTAATGATATAACTGGTGTAATTTCTTTTAGTCCAACGGCTGCTGCTGATCTTGCTCCATAAAAATTTGGGACTAATGCGAAAAAGTCTATATTGCTATATTTGCCAAGAACCATTTCTGTTAATTGAGAGGCATCTTTCATCTGTGGAATTGCCTTTGGACTTACAAAAGATGTAATCTGAACTTTTTTGTATCCGGCTGCGATCACTCCATCAATAATCTTCAGTTTCACATCTGTTGGAATAAACTCTTTTACATTTTGAAAACCATCTCTTGGTCCAATCTCGACTACATTCACTTTGGACATTTTCATTTCCTCCTATAAAACACTTTCTTTTACTAGTTTTTCATAACCTTCATGGTCAATTCCTAATTTTTCCGCTAAGATTTCTTCTGTATGTTGTCCAAGAACTGGTGCGGGTCTGTCAATTTTCACTTTACGGTTTGTAAATTTCAACTGATTTCCAGTTACTTTCATTTTTCCAGCTACTGGATGTTCTAAATCTACAAACATTTCTCTTGCCACTGCGATATGAGGATCTTTTACCACACGATCAATTGTGTTGATTGGTGCTGATGGAACGCCAGCTGCTAAAAGTTCTTCCACAACGTCATCAATATTTCTTTCGCAAGTCCATTTTTCGATAATTTCTTTCAATAGCGCATGATTTTTTACTCGATCTACATTTGTTTCAAACATTGGATCTTCTAATTCTGGAATCTGCAATACGGTTTTTAATATGCTGTACAGTTTGTCATTTCCACAGGCAATGATGACCATACCATCTTTTGCGGTAAATGAATCATATGGATAAATTGCTTCGTAACGATTTCCAATTCTAGTTGGAACTCTTCCTGTACAAAGGTAAATCATATTAATAATTTCGAGAGAAGAGACCATTGAATCTACTAATGACACGTCAACTTTTTCGCCTTCTCCTGTTTTCAAACGATTGACATACGCTGCAAGAACTCCGACGCAGCAGCTAATTCCACCCATTACATCGGAGATTGCTGTTCCTGTTCTTGTTGGTGCGCTGTCTGGCCATCCGGTTGTGCTCATCAATCCGCTCATTGCCTGACCTAAGATATCGTATCCTGGTCGTTTTGAATATGGACCATAGTGACCAAATCCTGAAACAGCTCCATATATAATCGCTGAATTGATTTTTCTTAACTCTTCATAACCTAATCCTAATTTTTCCATTACTCCTGGCCTGTAGTTTTCCAATACGATGTCGCTCTGTTTTACCAGTTGTCTGAAAATTCTTTTTCCTTCTTCACTTTTCAGATTAAGAGTCATTCCTCTCTTGTTTCTGTTTAGGTTCATAAAATATGCACTTTCACCATTTACAATTGGTGCATTCCTACGAGCGTCATCTCCGCGTCCCGGCAATTCAATTTTGATTACTTCTGCTCCCATATCCGCAAGCATCATGCCACAGTAAGGACCAGCAAGTACTCTTGTCAAATCTAATACCTTTACACCATCCAATAAGCCCTTTGTTTCCATTTCTTATTCTCCTTTACTGCTTTTTATTTTGCCTTCACTATATATGTAGCAATTTCATAACGGTTTTTAGCTATTTCCTTTTCTTCATCCCGTAAGCACTGAAAATTAAAAGGAAATTTCACAAAAAAAGAGTAAAAACATCTTACTTTCACAAGATATTTCTACCCTTCATGTTTCATTTACGTTTCATTTGTGTTTCGCTTATGTTTCACGTTTCATAGTTATTGCATTTCTAACTCTTTTATTTTGATTTGAAATCATCTTTTGGAACGGGAATTTTATATTTCTTTATTTTTCTCCACAAAGTACTTCTGCTGATTTCTAATACTTGGGCCGACTTTGTCATTTCATAATTATATGTTTGCAGGATATCCTCTATAATTTCTTTCTCAGCTTTGTTTTCATGATCTGGTATTTCTTTATTTTCCCGAGCCTGTGAAGATATTTTGGCATCTTGTTTTAAATAGCTGCGAATATATTTTTCAATAAATACAGCATCTTCCCCTTGCGAAAACAGAACATAGATTCGTTCTACCAAATTATGCAATTCCCTAACATTTCCAGGCCATGAATAATCCGCCAGGCGCTGTAATATTTTCTCTACAATCTGTAAGCCCTCTTGTGAGTTATCCGCCATTTTCAGATATGTATTTTTTCCAATATCAACGACATCCTCCTTCCGTTCTCGAAGTGGCGGAATCTTGATATCCAAGACGCTTAATCGATAATATAAATCTTCTCGGAATTTTCCTTCTTGTATTTCTTCAGGCAGATTCCTATTCGTAGCTGTAATCACGCGGATATCGACAGGTGTCACATGATCACTGCCTAACCTGCGGATTTCTTTTTCCTGTAAGACGCGCAGGAGCTGCACTTGTGTTTCCATTGGCATCTCGCCTATCTCATCCAAGAAGATGGTTCCCCGATGCGCCATTTCAAACAATCCCATTTTTCCGCCTTTGCTAGCTCCGGTAAAAGCGCCGTCTTCATATCCAAACAATTCGGCTTCCAGAATATTCTTTGGAAGAGAACCACAGTTGACTGCAACAAAAGGACCTTCTTTTCGATTACTGCTATTATGAATACTTTGTGCAAACAATTCTTTTCCTGTTCCTGATTCTCCGTGAATGAGGATGGTTGCATTTGACTTTGAGAACTTTTCCGACATACGAATCGCGTCCTGGATTTTTTCTGAATTTCCAATAATGTCATGGAAATGATATTTTGCAACAAGTCCTTTTTGATAAAGCTTTACTCTGATTTTTTGTTCATTGTTCTGAATGGTCTTTACATCCTGAAATGTTGCAACCGCTCCTTTTACCACACCGTCTACTATAATTGGAATACGATTGGTTGAAACCAAAGTACCATTCATGTCCATTAACTGATTAATCTCTTTGTTTCCTGTTTGAAGCACCTCATCCATTTTTGTATCATCAATCACCTGACTAATTTGTTTTCCTATATACGGCTTTTTTCCAAATTGCATGAAATCTTGGGCTCTGCTATTTAGGACATTGATAATTCCGTTTTCATCTACTGCCACGATCGCATCATGCGTATAATTAAAAACTAATTCATAACGTTCTAATTTTATTTTCAGTTCTTCACGTTTTTTCTTTTCTTCTTTCTTCACTGCCAGCAACATTTCAGCCGCTTCAATTGCATTTAACAACGATTGTTCTGAATTCTCCACAATCAAATGCTCCAGACCATACTTTTGAGCTTCTATTGCCGTATCGGCTCCGCCGATTCCCAACACGACACCATCTTTTATTGCTTCTTTAACAATATCTTTACATTGTGATAAATGATAGAAACTATAAAAAAGCGCATCTATACCAAGCAAATAGCACATACTTCTTACATCTTCTGATATAATACCATAACTAAAAAAGGCAACTTTTCCATTCACTCTTTTTGCTTTCTCCATGTATGGAACATAATCTGATAATGAAAATCCTATTTCCACAATAGGGACCTGTTGTGCCTCAATCATTTTTTTGGTTCCTCTGCGACTGATAAAAATTTTTGCTCCTCGGGAAATTAATTGTTCAACAACGCTGCATGCCTCGGGCAAAGATGCACGAAACGCATCTACTTTTTTATCATATTTACTACATACACTGCTGTTTTGTCTCATCAGTTGTTTTGTAGGAGCAATTAAGCATATTTCCGTTACGCCGTCTTTTGGCTCCGCTTCTAACAATTTACTCTCCAACACAACATTTTCTGTTGCCGCCATTTCTATTTTATTCTCCTTTCGACGGTTGGCAGATTCAGTTTTTGCTTTTTTATTCAGAAACAAATCTTTCATCTGCATAATTCCTCTTGGAACCCGAATATACTTATTCTTCACAGCACGATTTATAGTTGATGGATGGACATTTAATAGTTCTGCCGTTTTTTTCTGTGTCCAACATTTTTGTTCTGCATTTCCCAACAAGTAATCCGTTTGTACATCTAACAATAACTGTATCATGCTTTTTATGGTATCCTCTCGCTGTTCAATAGATGCCATTACATCTTTTGCTCTTTTGATTTTTTTTGTGAAATATGAAACCAGTTCCGGGTCCTTTGCTTCCTTTGCCATTTGAATATATGTTTTGTTCAATTGTACAAAATTTCTTGCGGGTACTGTTATGTTTATTTTCCACTTCTGATCCTGATATTCTGCAATCACATCTGGAACAATATACTCTGTCGTTTGTGTGCCAAACATTTGCACGGGTTTCGGATTCAACCGTTTAATTCTACTTATATATTCCATTACTGTCTCTGTAGACAAATGCATCTTTCTGGAGATACTACATATTTTCCCCGTTGCAACATCATCCAAATACTTCAAAATTATTTCTTGAAGGATGGAATCTAATTCTGCTTTTCTTTTTAATTGAAGAATCAGACTTTCTTTCAAATTAAATGTTCCCACTCCTGATGGGTCAAATTGTTGAATCATTTCTATCGCTTCATCCAATTCATTCTCGGTGCACTCAAGCTGTTCTTTCATATTTTGGTAATTGTCCGTGAAATATCCGGTATCTGGATCAATACACTGAATCACTTTTACAAGGAAAAGCGACTGCTTTTGTGAGATTCGGGCTATCGGAATCTGGGAAACAAGAAATTCTGTTAATCCTTCTATCTCTTTTGCAGGTATTTCGAAATAATCCTCTTTTAAACCATCCACAGTTGCCCCACTTTCCCATGATTGTTCGGAATCTTTAAATATGGATGTCTCCGTCAACTCCAACATGGGATTCGTTAATTGCTCTTCATTTACAAACTCCATCAACTCTGTCATCCCCATGGAAAGGATCTCAAGACTTTCAACCTGTTTCTGAGATAGCATATTCTGTTGTTTGATTGACTGCTCCAACCTTGATTCATAAAACATTCATTAGTCCTCCGCCTTTTCCATATCAAAGAGTCTTATTATTGGAACAAACAATTACACCAATACCATGCGGAGTGTCCTTATAGGATCTGAGGATCTTATAAGGACACTCCGCTTTTTTATGCGCAAAAACAAATTATGCCGTTTGTGACGGAGCTGTTGCCAAGCGGCCAATTTATACTACAATGTTGCTCTGCTCAATGAAATATTTGCATAATAACGGTCAAAAATCGAGCCGGATTTAAAGAACCTGACTCGATTTTTGCATTTATATTCCATCTGGGTTGATCAGAATAAAGTGGTTGTTGCCAAAATCCAAAATGCCTTCTTCCCTCATTTTGGAAAGTTCGCGGGAAAGCGCACTGCGATCTACAGCGAGATAATCCGCGAGATATTGACGATTATATGGAATCAAAAAATCGTTGGTCCCTTGTATTCGGGCCTGTTCCGATAAAAATGCGGTTATCTTTCCTCTCGTGGTTCTCTTTGACAGAAAATCTGCTTTATGCATATAGCCCAGTTTTTTTTCTGACATGATACGCATCAAATTCGCAATCAACTGTTGGTGTGCATGGCAGGCATTGTGACAGGTAGTAATAATCCGATCTGTGTTAATAAATAGAATATCGCTTTTTTTTACAGCAACAATATCAAAAAACATCGGTTGTTTGGTCATGCTGTGAGCTTCGCCATAAAATTCAAGCTCACCGAATTCTTGAATCAGATTCCGATTACCCCAAAAATCCTCCGCTATCATATGGACTTTCCCAGAAATAACAAACCCAATACTGTTATAGGTGTCATTAATGTGATGGACGTATTCACCAATGCCGTAAGTTTTTTTCCACATATGAAGACAATGTATGAGCAAATCAACATCCTCAGAGGTCATGTTTGAAAAAAGCCTGGATGGTAGAAGTTTATTCGCTAACAGCAAAAGCTCACCTCGTTTACGTTGCAAATATCACCGATTTAATAAGGAAATTATAATACAATCAATAAAAATAAACAATGCTAAATAATTATTTTGACCATATTGTGGTAAATGCAATGGCGGCCGCTGTTGAATAGCTACAAATAAACTTTGAAAGAAAGGGTGGCTTATATGAAGGCAATTAGCAAAGGAATCATTGACGGAATTATTGAGGAGCGTTTTGGAAAACGTGGGCCTTGCAATGAATGGGGAATGCCGACCTACTCTATCCCTCTCACTTTTGAAGATGTGCCAGAGGGCACCAAAAGCTTTGCTGTTGTCATTGAGGACAAAGATGCGTTCCCGGTCAGTAGAGGATTTTCATGGATTCATTGGGCGGCTGCAAATATCCGCACGACCTTCCTTGAAGAAAATGCAAGTCAAACTACATCTGATTTTGTCCAGGGCGTAAACAGCTGGATCAGCATACAAGGCGGCTCGCATCCGGCTGAAGAGTGTTGCTGTTATGGTGGGATGGCTCCTCCCGATGCGCCGCATATTTACGACATTCAGATTTACGCATTGGACAAGGTGCTTGACCTCAAAAACGGATTCCATCTCAACCAACTGTTTCGCCAGATGTACGGGCATATGTTGGGGGACACCGTGTTGTTGGGGAAATACGCAAACTAATAGAATTCTACGGGGAAAGACGGGCAATGCGACACCCGTGAAAGATTAAAAGCATGAAAGGAACTTAGACTATGCAAACGCAAGGCAGATTATTAAGCGGAGTTCGTGTACTGGACCTGACCCGTGTGCTGGCGGGACCTTACTGTGGTATGTTGTTGGCGGATATGGGAGCGGATGTCATCAAGGTGGAAAACCCCTCCGGCGGCGACGACAGCCGAAGCATGGGCCCCTTTTTAGGCAAGGGTGATGACAGACAAAGCGCTTATTACATCAATTTCAACCGCAGCAAAACAGGCTGTACGCTTAATCTGAAAAAGCCGGAGGCGAAGGAAATATTCAAAAAGATGGTACGGAAATCCGACATCGTAATTGAAAATTACCGCCCAGGTACGATGGAAAAGTTCGGCCTTGGATACGACACCCTAAAAGAGATCAACCCGGGGATTATCTACGGGTGCGTTTCGGGATTTGGTCACACTGGCCCTTACAGCAGGCGCGCCGGTTATGACATTATCGGGCAGGCTATGGGCGGACTGATGAGCACCACTGGCTGGCCCGGCGGCGAGCCAACCCGAACAGGAACTCCGATGGGGGATGTGCTTGGGGGGTTGAACCTCACAATCGGGGTGCTGGCGGCGCTTCACCGCAAGCAGGTGACCGGCCTCGGGGAAAAGGTTGATGTTGCTTTGGTGGATTCGGTCGTCTCAGCGATGACCAACATCACGATGATTTATCTTGCGGAGGGACGAATTCCACAGCGAATTGGAAACCGCTACGAATCTACATACCCGTATGATTCCTTTTCGGCCAAAGACGGCAGCGTTATCATTGGTGCCGGCAACGATAAGCTGTATGCGCTTTTGTGCGATGTGATGAAAAAGCCGGAGATGAAAACAGATGCGCGGTTTACTTCGATTGAAGACCGCGTTGCACACCATTGCGAACTTAAGAAAATCATTGATAGTTGGACAGCAAACTATGAAATCGATAAGATCGTAAGTCTTTTGAATGCTGCCGGTGTTCCATCGAGCCCGGTCAACACATTGGATCGCGTTGTGGCAGAGCCTCAAATTGCAGAATATCGCAATATGTTTCCTGCCATCGAACAGACGGGCATTGGAGCAATGAAGGTAACAAACAATCCACAGCGTCTGACCGAAACGGTTTCCGGACCAAGCAAGGCGGCGCCTCTTTTGGGCGAAGACAACCTGCCTGTCTATAAAGAATTGCTGGGCTACAGTGAGTCCGAGATCACCAAACTTAAAAACAACGGTGTAATTTAAGGAGGCTTCCAATGGAGAAAAGATCAATTGACGTGATCGAGGTAGGGCCGCGCGATGGCCTTCAAAATCTGAAAGAGTTTTTACCAACGGAGCAAAAGGTGAGTTTGATTGAACGGATTCTGGAGTGCGGCGTCCGCCATATGCAGATTACCAGCTTTGTCAGTCCCAGGGCGATCCCGCAGATGAGCGATGCTGCCGAGGTCTGCAGGGCCGTTTTGTCCCGTCACAGCACGCAAGAGGCAGACTTGTGCGCGCTGGTGCCGAACCTGCGCGGCGCACGGGCGGCATGGAACGCCGGACTTCGTAAGGTAAACAATGTAATCAGTTTGTCCGCCACCCATAATAAGGCAAATATTAACCGCACGCATGACGAAAGTTTTGCCGAGCTGGCGTTGATTCGCGAGCAAATGCCCGAACTTGAAGTGATTTTGGATGCGGCAACCGCCTTTGGCTGCCCATTTGAAGGCAAATACCTTGACCCAAAGCCTTTGCTGGCCTATCTGCGCCGGGCCTACGATTTGGGAGTTCGCACCTTCAACCTGTGCGACACGGTGGGACTTGCAGACCCTATGCAGGTGCGCAGGATTGTAACCGCCGTACGAGAGACATTTGCCGATGTGCGGATCGAAATTCACATCCACGATACCCGCGGCATGGGATTGGTTAATACACTCGCGGCCATTGAGGCAGGGGCGGACGGGGTGCAGTCCACGCTGGGCGGCCTTGGCGGGTGCCCGTTTGCGCCCGGTGCGTCGGGTAACACCGCAACCGAAGATATGGTTTATATGCTAAACGAAATGGGATATGACACAAGCATTGATGTAACCGCACTGATCAGCGCAGCCAAATATGAATACAGCGTAATTCCGGACGGTATTTTCAGCGGACACCTGCTCCACATTGCTACAGATCAGGATTGTTGTATTACAAAATAAACGAAACGGAGGAAGATAGTATGAACGCAACGACGTTTTCCATGATCTCTTTGGCTGTGTTAATCGCGACCATCGCGTTCGGCTTTATGAAAAAGCTGAATATCGGTATTCTCTCCTTTGGTATTGCCATGGTTTTGGGGATGTCTATCGGTATGACGCAAAAGCAGATCATTGCCGGTTTCAATACCTCTTTGTTTGTTATTCTTCTTGGTTCCATGTTCCTGTTCAGCATAGCGCAGTTGAATGGCACGATTGATCTGCTTGCTAAAAAGACCGTTGCTTTGGCGGGCTCACGCGGCTGGGCGGTTCCGATCTTTATGTATCTTTTGGGCTTTGTTGTGGCAATATTAGGGCCGGGAACGATTCCTGGGTTCGGCATTGTGGCCTATGTTCGGCGTGCCGCTTGCGTTTGCAATGAACGCCGACCCGTTTTTGCTGTGCTGTATCGGACAGATGGGCGCGATCGGTGGCGGTATTGCTCCATGGGCACCGACCGGTGTTGTGGGCATTGAAAAGGCCGCCGAGGCTGGTTATACCGAAAATATTGCTACACCACTTTTGATTAACGTGGTCATCGCTTCGATCTTCGTTTCGATCGCGATCTACATCCTTTACCGAGGCTGGCGCTTAAAAGGCGGCACGGGCATGGATCGAAGGGAAATTCCAAAATTCAATAAAAGCCAAATACTTACCCTGATAGGCATCTTCGTCATGGTGTTCTGTGTGATCGTATTCAAGACAAATATAGGTCTCACCTCATTCCTCATTGCAGGAATGCTGATTATTTTAGGCGTTGCCGATATGAAGGAATGCGTCAAGGCAATTCCGTTTAACACAATGTTGTTGGTACTCGGCGTTGGCGTATTGATGAATGTTGTCATCACCGCAGGCGGTATCAATCTGCTGGCTAAAGGACTTTCCACCATTATGACGGTGTTCACAGCGCCCGCATTGATCGCGCTGGCGTCCGGTATTATGAGCTGGTTCAGTTCTACCTCCGGCGTGGTTATGCCTACAATGATTCCCGCCATTCCCACCATTTTGGGCAATCTGGGCACCAATGCAATTCCACCCGCACTGATGGTTTCTGCTGTGACAATGGGCTCTTCTGCTGCGGGCATCAGCCCGGCATCTACCGGCGGTGGCCTCATTATGTCCGCCATTGCAGGGGAAGAGACAGGGAAAAAACTGGATGCCAACAAGCTGTTCGTAAAGCTGTTTTTGACTTCCGTGTTCACCGTAGGCATGGCGGTGCTGTTTGCACTGATCGGCGGTTATAACTTTACGCCCTACAGCTAAATTTACCCGCAAAAGGAGAAACGATTATGGGAATGACGATTAGTGAAAAAATATTGGCTCATGCGGCCGGTGTGGCTCAGACAAAAGCGGGGGAAATTCTCTGGGTAAAAGTGGATGGCGCCATGATGGACGACATTCTTGGCCCCCGTGTAGAAATTTCTGAAAAGATGGCTGAATTGGCGGCAAAGGTATGGGACCCTTCCAAGGTGACGATTGTATCGGATCACTATACCCCGCCGGCAAATGCCAAGCAGGCGGAAATCGTAAAATTTACCCGCGAATGGGCGGAAAAACACAGCGTGGCAAACTATTTTGAGTTTGCGGGGCCTTGCCATCAGGTCATGGTGGAGGAGGGCCGTATCGGCCCGGGGCAAGTGTTTGTAGGCACCGATTCGCACACCTGCACCTATGGCGCGCTGAGTGCTTTTTCTACCGGTATCGGTTCGACAGAAATGCTTGGTGTGCTCAGCACAGGGGAAATATGGTTAAAGGTACCACAAAGCATCCGCATCTCCTTTTCCGGCAAGCTGCCAGATTTGGTGATGGCAAAGGATGTGGCGCTGCGGACAATCGGCGCTGTCGGGCATAACGGAGCCACCTACAAGGCAATGGAGTTTTGCGGCAGTACGATTCGGGATATGGAGATGGATGAACGGCTGTGTATCGCCAACATGGCGGTGGAGGCAGGCGCAAAAAACGGAATTATGCCCTATGATGCTGTTACAAAAGCGTATTTGGATCAGATTCACGCACCTGCCGGAACTGTTTTTGAAAGTGACGTGGATGCTGAATATATTCAGTCTCTGGAGTTTAATGCAGAAGAATTGGAACCGCTGTGTGCCTGTCCCCATGAAGTGGACAATGTCACCGAAATCCGCAAGGTCGGCAAGGTGGCGATTCATCAGGCGTATATCGGTTCCTGCACTGGCGGACGGTATCATGACCTCAAGCTGGCAGCCGAATTGCTGCACGGGAGAAAGATTGCAAAAGGAACTCGGCTGTTGATATCCCCGGCTTCCCGCAAAATTTGGGAACAGTGTGCGAAGGATGGCATTCTCACACAATTGTCCGAGTCCGGAGCGACCATTCTCGCATCCAGCTGCGGCGCGTGTCTGGGCATACATTCCGGGGCGATTGGTGCAGGTGAGGTGTGTGTCTCCGCCACCAACCGGAATTTTATCGGCAGAATGGGCAGCAAGGATGCTCAGGTATATCTGGCTTCCCCACTCTCCGTTGCCGCCAGTGCCGTTACGGGCTTTTTGACTGACCCACGCGAACTGTAAAGGAGGGAAAAAGATGGCGGAACATATATTGGGAAGAAGCCTGAAATACGGCAGTAACATCAATACTGACATTATTTCACCCCCCGCTTATATGGAGCTTTCCATGCAGGAGGCTGCAAAATATGCAATGAGCCCCGTCGATGCAAAGTTTGCAACCACTTGCCAGCCAGGGGATATTTTTGTCGCCGAAAACAATTTGGGCTCCGGCTCAAGCAGAGAAACCGCACCCTTGACGCTGCATATTTTAGGCATACGCACCATTGTGGCAAAATCCTACGCGCGTATTTTTTACCGCAACTGCATTAATCTCGGGATTCTGGCAATCGAGTGCGATGAGACGGAAAAAATATCTTATTTCGATGAATTGGACATTGATTATGAAAATGGAATTATCCTGAATAAAACGACTGGGGAGACATACTCCTGCAATCCCATTCCAGAGCATATCATGGCGCTTGTTCGACAGGGTGGCCTGGTAGGATTTTTAAGACATAAGCTTGCTGCAAAATAAGATTTTGATGTCCTGCTGTAAAATTTGAAACCCCAATTAGGAAAGGAGCTTACTTATGCACTCGGAAATGGAAATGATTCGCTGCGCAATCGTGCGCGGCGGTACCAGCAAGGGAATCTTTTTAATGTCAAACGAACTGCCTGCAGACCCGACTTTGCGGGATAAGGTTATCTTATCCATCTTTGGAAGCCCGGATGTGCGGCAAATTGATGGGCTTGCTGGAGCAGACGTGCTTACCAGCAAACTGGCAATTATTGCGCCCAGCTCTCGGGATGATGCCGATGTGGACTATACCTTTGGTCAGGTCAGCATGGAAAAAAGCTTTGTGGATTACGGAGGAAACTGCGGTAATATTTCTTCTGCCGTGGGCGGATTCGCAATTGATATGGGAATGGTAAAACCCGTGGAACCAATCACAACGGTAAGAATTCATCTGACCAATACAGACCGCATTCTGACGGCGGAGGTTCCTGTTAAAAATGGAAAAGCCGCAGTGGAGGGCGACTATGTCATTGACGGAGTCCCCGGCAGCGGTGCAAAGATCACATTGGACTGGTCAGAAGTGGTCGGTGGGGTTACTAGGAATCTGCTTCCTACCAAAAACGTCAAGGATGTAATCGAAGCAAACGGCAAAGAATATACCGTATCCGTGGTGGATGTG
Organism: Caproicibacter fermentans; assembly: GCF_014303955.1. Taxonomy (NCBI): domain Bacteria; kingdom Bacillati; phylum Bacillota; class Clostridia; order Eubacteriales; family Acutalibacteraceae; genus Caproicibacter; species Caproicibacter fermentans. The sequence goes on from NZ_CP060286.1 coordinate 2,622,914, forward strand.
GGAAATGTGGTTGTTTTTGTTCGCGCGGATGAAATGGGTTTGACCGGAACCGAAACTCCGGCACAGATTGAGGCTGACCCGGATCTTATGCGCTTGATCGAAGAGATACGAGGAAAGGTGTGTCAAAAAATTGGGCTTGTGGAGAACTGGCAGGATGCGGCAACACACACACCCTATCAGCCGTTTTTCGCAATGGTCAGCGCGCCTGGTGACTACGACTGCTTCAATGGAGGCCACGTCAAAATGGAGGAGGTCGATATTGTGTCCCGGCTTTTGTTTATGCTGCATGTGCACAAGGCATATCCCATTACCGGTACGGTATGTACAGGCGCTGCGGCCCGAATTCCCGGCAGTGTTGTGCACGACCTGATCTCGGATGTTGCAAAAGAGACTGTCATCCTAAATATCGGGCATCCCTCTGGAGTAATCCCGGTGGAAGCGGCTGGCATGACACAGAACGGTGAGACTCAAATTACAAGGCTTGGCGTGTACCGTACTGCGCGTATGATCATGGATGGATGGGTGTATGTGCGCAAGTCGGTCTTGGATACAGGGCATTAAGTAGAATTAGGATGCGGATGCAACAGTTACAGATTTCCAGAAATCTGGGCAGTACACCTTATTACACACAGTAGGGATGCATTTCTATCGCGCGATGCCTGATTTGAGAATTCCACCTCAAATCGGGCATGGTGCTATTTTACGGGGGAATAGATCGGTTGAAAAGACTTATTGCATTTTTCCACGTGTAAAAAGTTTCCGATATAAGTACCATGCCCATAAGTGGAGTGATCCCATAAAAATGCGGAGCGGAAAAGTCAAGACTGGTAGAGGGATACCATAGAAGTGCACAGGTCTAACACCATCGTTGTTGCCGTCGCGGCCGCATTACGAGGATTTTAAAATTTGTGTCCCTTCCCGCCGAAAGCGGGGGAGGGACATAAGGAAATTGGGATTGTTGCAAAATAGCTTTTTCTAAAAATGTTGCACAAAAAACGCGCTTTGAATGGGCTGAAAAGTCCATTTCAAGGCGCGTTTTCTTGCATTTTGGGCGATTAATTTTTACAATTTGCTATTGCAAATTCGTTTTGCAACACCCCCTTTGTTATACTCTCAGATAGGCTGCCCGTTTTAAGTTTTCAGGCCCGCTGTTTTCGAGCGATTACCTGTTTTTGCGGAGCCGGGCGTACAAAATGAAACAGAGAATGCAGGCGGCAAGAAAAAAGCCGAACAAAAGCCAGAGCAGCGGATTTGGCTGGGAAGCGACAAAAATGGCCGTCGGACCGTCCGCGCCTCCGATGACCGTTTGTCCGCTTTCGGCGGCGTCCCGTCCGTTCAGCCACATCTGAATCCGGAACGCAAAATCGAAAATGACGGCCAGATACAGGCCGGCCGCCGCGGTTAGAACTGCGGAGAGGACGCCGCAGATCAAAAGCGCCTTTTCGGCGGGCGTCCGAACTTTTACGCCGCCGTTTTCCGCGATGAATTCGGCGGCCAGATTTTCCGGTGCGCCCATGGAACGGACAATTTCCCCGGCGGTTTCCCCGCGCTCCAGCCGGGCGCTGAAATCGGAGGCAAGGTCCGCCTCCAGCCGCTTTCTGATTTTTCCGGGCATTCCGGAGCGACGCAGAACCACGGACACCTCTGCTAAATATTGTTTTTCCGTCATTGAGATAAATCCTCCTCGAAAAGTAGTTCGTTTACACTTTCTGAAAACTGTTTCCACACCTCGCAAAGCTGCTCCAGCGTCTCTTCCCCGCGGGGCGTGATGGTGTAGATTTTTTTCGGGCTGCTTCTGTTTTCCCCCCGGCTCCATTTGGAGCGGATCAGGCCGTCGTCCTCCAGCCGGTAAAGAATCGGGTACAGGGTTCCTTCCCTCAGGGTAAAAAAGCGCCCGCTTTTCTGTTCCAGCTCCGTCAGCAGCTCGTAACCGTAAGAAGGACGCCGCTTCATCAGACGGAGAATGATGATTTCCAGCGCGCCTTTTTTCAGTTGGCGCTCATAGCGGTCGTTGATGCAAACCGCCTCCTCATTCCTAAGTGTTTAGTATAACTAAATATAATTATAGAGGATCGTGGCGCCGCTGTCAACGAAAAGATGGCCGCGCCGCATATTCACCCTTGATTCAGACAGAATAAAAGTAATTGAAACGAAAGGGGCAAAGAACATTGACGGTTTCGAAAAAAGAATATAAAACGATGGCGGACAAAGCTTCCCCGCCGACAAAATGGGGTAAAAACATGGTCATGGCCTTTCTGGTCGGCGGCGGCATCTGCGCGCTGGGTCAGGCGTTTCTTCACCTTTACCTGTACTTCGGGCTGGATAAGAAGGGAGCGAGCACCTTCGTTTCCATCACTCTGATTTTCCTCAGCGCGCTGCTGACCGCCCTGCGGATCTACGACAACATCGGCAAGCACGCCGGGGCCGGATCGCTGGTGCCGATCACCGGGTTCGCAAACTCGATCGTTTCGCCCGCGATGGAGTTCAAAAATGAAGGGTATGTGCTGGGCATCGGCGGCAAGATGTTCGTCATAGCCGGGCCGGTGCTGGTTTACGGGATCGCGGCGTCGATTCTGTACGGACTGATCCTGTGGTTCTTCCACTTATATTAACGGGGAGTTGAGCGTATGCCGCAGAAAAAAGGAAAATACACGTTCGAGCTGACGACGACCCCGGCGGTGCTGGGGTACGCGGCGGTCGTCGGAAAAAAAGAGGGCGAGGGCCCCTACGGAAAATACTACGACCAGTGCCACAACGACACGACCTTGGGGGAATCCAGCTGGGAAAAGGCGGAAAGCCGCATGCAGAACGAGGCGGTGAATATCGCGCTGAGAAAGTCAAACCTGAAAAACACGGACATCGACTGTATTTTTGCCGGCGACCTTTTAAATCAGTGCATCTCCTCCACATTCGGGCTGAAAAGCCTGGATATTCCGTTTCTGGGGCAGTTCGGGGCCTGCTCCACCATGGCGCAGACGCTCGGAATCGCCTCGCTGTTTGTCGAGTCCGGCGCGGCCGGACGCGCGGCGGCGGTGACCTCCTCCCACTTCTGCTCGGCGGAGCGCCAGTACCGCTTTCCGCTGGAATACGGCGGCCAGCGCACGCCGACCGCGCAGTGGACCGCGACGGCGGCCGGGTGCGTCCTGCTCGGCAAGCGGCAGGATAATCCCGGGGCCAAAATCGGGCTGAAGGCGGTTACGTTCGGCAGAATCGCCGATTTCGGCATCAAGGACGCGAACAACATGGGCGCGGCGATGGCCCCCGCCGCCGCGCAGACGCTGATGGACTTTTTCAAGGATTCGGAATCGTCGCCGCAGGAATTCGACCTGATTCTGACCGGAGACCTCGGTTTTATCGGCAGCGAGCTTCTCGAGGAGATCCTCGGGAAGGAGGGAATCGACATCAAGCCGGTGCATAACGACTGCGGAATGATGATTTACGACCGGGAAAAGCAGGACGTCCACGCGGGCGGCTCTGGCTGCGGATGCAGCGCGGCCATTCTGTGCTCCGCCATCCTGCAGCAGATGGAGCAGGGCCAGCTTCACAACGTGCTGTTTGTCGGTACCGGCGCGCTGATGTCGCCGACTTCCTCCCAGCAGGGGGAGAGCATCCCGAGCGTCGCGCATCTGGTCTATCTGACGGCGACGTGACGCGGACCCTGCGCAACAAAAGCGGCCGCCCGGCCTGGTTCCAGGCGGGCGGCCGCTTCAAAAGTGAGAGTTAAAGGCTCTTGTTCAAAGACGAGAGATCCAGGCCGTCGCAGCCGTTCAGATAAACGGAAAGCTGCTCCAGAATCCGCTTGACTCCGCCTTTTTGGTCGCTTTCAACATTCAGCGGCATGATCGGGTCGTGGACGCTCAGGCGCAGCAGGAACCATCCGTCCCCGTGTTCGCCGTCCAGCGAGACCCGGATGCCCTCGTAATTGTTCGGGGCCTCGGTCCAGCCGGGCTGCCCGAGGGTGTATTTCCGCAGCCCGGAGATCACGGCTTCGCCGCATTCGCGGAAGTTTTCCTTCCGGATTGGGAAGCGAAGCTCCAGCGCCTCCGCGGGCTCCCGCAGCGGTTCCAGAAGATCGCCGATGGTTTTGCCCTGCGCGCGCAGGCGGGCGGACAAAATGATGATCTTCGTCACCAGATACGCGCCGTCGTCGAGAAAATAATTCTCCCGCATGGCCGCGTGTCCGGAGGTTTCAATCGCGAGCGGGCAGTCGACCCCCTCCGCGTTCAGGCGGACGGCTTCGTTGATGACGTTGCGGTAGCCGCGCTTAAAACGGTGGTGTTTTCCGCCCAGCGTTTTTTCAATGTATTCCGTCAGGCCGCTGGAGGTGACGGAATCGGTGACGACCGTCCCGCCGGGGCAGTTTTCCAGCGCGATGTGGGAGGCGAGCGCCACAAGCCGGTTGCGGTTGATTTCTTCGCCCGCCGCGTCGACGGCCCCGCCGCGGTCCACGTCCGTGTCGAAAATGACGCCGAGGTCCGCCTTCGCGCGAATCACCGCGCCGCAGACGGAACGCATTGCCGTTTCGTTTTCGGGGTTCGGGATATGGTTGGGGAACATGCCGTCGGGTTCCAGAAACTGGCTGCCGGAAACGTCCGCGCCCAGCGGCTCCAGCACGTCGCGCGCGTAAAAGCCGCCCGCGCCGTTTCCGGCGTCGACGACGATGTGAAAGCCGGAAAGGGGCCTGTCGTAGTCGGCGGCGTTCACGCCTTTGCGAATCATGTCGCAAAGATCGGCGCAGTAGCGGCTCATATAATCCGCAGATTCCAGCGCGCCTTTTCCGGGGGCCGGTTTGTCCCCGTTTTGAGCGTGCAGAAGAATCTGTTCAATATCAGGGCCGTCCAGACCGCCGTCCGGCGTAAAAAATTTTAGCCCGTTGCGGTTCCAGGGGTGGTGGCTCGCGGTAATCTGCACGGAGCCGTCGCAGGACAGGCCGCGTGTCACATGGAACATGGACGGCGTGGAGGCAAGCCCGCAGTCCAGCACGTTTACGCCAAAGTCGGTCAGCGCGCCGGAGACGGCGGAGAAAATTCGCTCCGCCGATACGCGGCTGTCGTGTCCGACGGCGACGCGGAGCTCTTTGACCGGTTTGCCCGCGCGCGCGGACAGCCACAGCGCAAAGCCGCCGGCCAGCTTCCCAAGTGTTTCGTCGGTCAGGTTTACCGCCTCGCCGTCAACGCCCTCGCTAGCCACGCCTCGGATGTCCGTTCCGCTTTTCAGCTGTTTCCAGTAGGAATTTAACAAGGTTTTGGCCCCTTTCGTCGGGCCCTGCGCAGCAAGACCCGGGTTCATTTGCTCTCATTATAGAGCCTGCGCGGATATTTGTAAACGGGGGTGAAAGAATGGAACAATTAATCTCGGTGACGGATCTGACAAAAATTTATCGGATGGGCGACAGCGAGGTGTACGCGCTCGCCGGGGTCACGCTCCGCGTGAACCGGGGCGAATTTCTCGCGATCGTCGGACGGTCCGGCAGCGGAAAGTCGACCCTGATGAATATCATCGGATGCCTGGACACGCCCTCTTCCGGGGAATATTATCTCGAGGGCGAAAACGTCGCGGGGCTGAGCGAAAAAAAGCTGACGCGGATTCGCAACCGACGCATCGGGTTCATCTTTCAGAGTTTCAACCTGATCAGCGGGCAGGACGCTCTGGAAAACGTCGAGCTTCCTCTGGTTTACCGCGGAATTCCCAGAGCGGAACGGCGCGCGCTGGCGCAGGAGGCGCTGATCGAGGTCGGGCTGGGCGGCAGAATGCACCACCGCCCGGCGCAGATGAGCGGCGGGCAGCAGCAGCGGGTCGCCATCGCCCGCGCCATCGCGGCAAGGCCGCCGATCCTTCTCGCGGACGAGCCGACCGGCAACCTGGATTCGCGCTCCGGCGGGGAGGTGATGGAGATCCTGCATTCGCTGCACCGAATGGGGCGCACCGTCGTGCTGATCACGCACGACGACCGGATCGCCGAAACGGCCGACCGCGTAGTCCGCATTCAGGACGGGAAAATCGCTTCGGAGGAAAAACGGAATTGACAAACAGCGCCGTCGGGTATAATATGGAAATCAGAAAATTTATATCCGCTCTAGGCGGCGAAAGGAGGCTCGCTCATGTCTTCTCCGGTACAACTGCACGACGTCGATGTCAATTCTTTTTTAAAGGTCCTTGACGACTGCAAGGGCAAAGTGTTCCTGGTAACTGACGAAGGAGACCGGCTCAACCTGAAGAGCAAGCTCAGCCAGCTTGTCGGTCTGACAAGACTGATTGAAGGCGGCAAGATTGCCGAGGCCTTTGTCATGTGCGACGATCCCGAGGACGAGTCAAAGCTGTTTCGTTTCAACCTGTTTGGAAGCGAAGGAAAAGAACCGAAGTAATAAACAGTTACCCCCGGCGAAGCCGGGGGTTCTTCCTATGCGGGCAAAGCCCTGTTTTTGTACGAATGAACTCCCAAAAATGCAAGAAAAAGCGCCTTGAAATGAACTTTTCAGCTCATTCAAAGCGCATTTTCATGCAACATTTTCACCCCTTGCCCCCTCCCGCACACAAAGCGGAGCAGAAATCGAAAGCAATCCGATGCGGAAGGGGGTTGCCTGCTTTCGCTTCGAATTTAGGAATGGGAAGGGTTTGGGGTAGGTTCGACGCGCATTTTCTGCGCAATGCTGAAGCTCTTCTGAACACCCCGGCATAGCCGGGGTTTTTAAAGGGCACAACCAATCAAAACGGCCGGGGCGAACGCCCCGGCCGTTTTTTTCAGGATTAAATATCGTCGTTGAAAAATTTATCCCAGTCGAAATTCTTTTTTTCCCCGTCGACCGCGCGCGCTTGGGAACGGGATGCGTCGTAATCCTTCCGCCGGGCGGCCTCGGGGCGCGCCTGCGGAGGAATGGGCCTTGTGTCGTCCGAATCCGATCCGGCGCTCCGGGCCCGAGGCTCGGACTCCGGTTCTTCCGGGGCGGCATAGGGGCCGGTGCTGTTGGAGCTGATGTCGGTGAATTCCAGGTCGTCAAACTCCTCCGTACCGGCGCCGGACTTTGGGCCGCGCGGGCCCGGGCCGCTGAAAAACTGAAGATAGAGAAAGGCCCCGATGCCGCAGGCGGACAGAACGATCAGCGCGATTCCCACCGGGAACAGCCAGGAGCCGCCACCGCCCTGCGAGGCGGCCGATGATGCCTGGGAAGACGCGGTCCCCGCGGCGGACGCCGCCTGCGAGCCGGTCGAAAGGATGGAATTCCAGTCCTCGGAAGAGAGCACGCCGGGGTCGCTGACGGCCTCTTCCGCACGGGACGCCGCCTGCTCCACTTCCCGCTGATGCGTGTCCACGCTCGCGTAGCTGGAGGGCTTCCGGCTGGATTCGGCGCTCGCCTCCCATTTAGCGGTCAGCGAGATTTCCGAATAGATCTCGAAGGAAGAGGAAACCTTCGCGCCGTTCATGGTCCAGTAGTCGAACAGGTAGCCTTTGCGCGTTGGCACGGCCAGATTCTTTACCTGCGTTCCGGGCTTCACATTGACGACCCTGACCGCGCTGCCGTCGTTGTAATCCAGCTTGACCATAACGGTTTCTTCCTGCGGAGGGACGTCCACGTTCCCGGTCCCGTCCGCGTTAGACGTGACCTGCGATTCGCCGGAGGAAGACGGCGAAGAGGAGGATTCCTGAGACGAGGAAACAGACGACGATTTGTTCACAGCCGACGAAACCGGAGTGGAAGAGTCGTTTTCCGGCGTGATGCCGGCCTGGGCGAACGCGGTCACAGTGAAAAAAACCGCGCTGAAAAGAACGGTAAAAAGGACAATTATGTATTTTTTTGCTCTTTGATTCATATCATGCAAATCCTCTCAACAAAAACTCTTTTCATATTATCATATCCGGGTGTTAAAATACAACTGGAACCGTACAGAAAGAAACAACATTTTTTTCCGGCAGCTCTGAAAAGTTTGAAAAACAGGCCCCGCGGTGTTATAATGACATTTAATTACAAGCATTTGGAGGAGATTATTTCATGGCCGTTTTGATCAGCGCCGACAGCGCCTGCGATTTGTTTCCCGACTTGTACAAGCAGCGCGGGATTACGATTGTTCCACTTTCGATCAATATCGGCGAGGCGTCCTACAAGGATGTTTTTGAAATCGGGCCGGACGAACTTTTCAAGGACTATGAGCGAACCAAACGGCTGCCAAAAACCGCCGCGCCCCCGCCGGTCGATTTCTTTGAGGTGTTCCGAAAAGCCGCCGAAAACGGCGACAGCGTGGTCCACCTTGCCATGAACTCTAAATTTTCCTCGTCCTATCAGAACGCCTGCATTGCGGCCGCAGAATTCGACAACGTCTATGTCGTTAACACCTATACGTTAAGCTCCGCGCAGGGATTATTGGTTCTGCGCGCGGCGGATATGCGCGACGCGGGATGCTCCGCGAAAGAAATTTATGAGCAGATGGAAAAGGATAAACAGCGCGTGAGGACCTATGTTCTTCTGGACACGCTGGAATTTGCCTACCGGGGAGGGCGGGCGACCATGCTGCAGATGTTCGGCGCGAATCTTTTAAAGCTGCGCCCCTGCCTGCTCCTTGACAATCAGGGCGTTTTGTCCGTCTGTAAAAAATTCCGGGGCAATTTTCAGCAGGTGTGCCGGGAATACGCCCGGTTTGTTCTGTCGCAGCCGAATCCGGACGGCGAGCGCGCGTTTGTTTCCACCACCGGAATGGACCGCAAGCTGTTCGATGAAATCGTGGGGATCGTGAAGGACAGCGGCAAATTCCGGGAAGTCATGACTTCCCGGGCCGGTTGCTCCATGACGACCCACACCGGGCCGAATACGCTCGTGATTTTCTATCTGGAAAAATAAAGGCCGCGGCCGCAAGAGGGGATGAACCGCATGAAACCGATGCAGACCCGCAGGCTTTTGCTGCGGCCCTGGTGCATGGAAGACCTTGAGGATTTTTACGCGTATGCGAAGGACCCCGAGATCGGGCCGAACGCGGGCTGGAAACCCCATTCCTCGCTCGACGAAAGCCGAGAAATCCTGAAAAGCTTTGTAGGCAACGAGGAAGTCAACGCGGTCGTCCTGCGGGAAAACGGAAGGGCGGTCGGCTCGCTGGGGCTGCACCCCGACCGCCTTTCGCATGAGGGCATGGGCCCCCGCCGGGAGGTCGGCTATGTGCTGGCGCGGGAGTGCTGGGGCCGGGGGCTGATGACGGAGGCCGTGAAACGGGCACAGCGGTACGCGTTTGAGGAAATGGGGCTTGCGCTGCTTTCGGTGGCGCATTTTCCGTTCAATACCCGGTCGGAACGCGTGATTGCAAAAAGCGGATTCCGCTACGAAAAGACGCTTCAGGGCTCTTACATAGATTACCGCGGCGTGAAGATGGACGAAGTCTGCTACCTGATGACGCGGGAAGAGTATTTTACCCGCCGGGACCGGGCGAACGGCCTTTTCTGCCGCCCAGGCCTGACGGAGGAGGAGGCGAGGGCCGTCTGCTCCTGGCGTTACGCGGGCGAGTACGCCCGCTACGATATGCCGGAGTGGGACGCCGCCGTCGCCGGCGGATGGGCGATTACCAAACCGGAAGTCCGGGAATCCCAATACTGGGCGGTTCTGGATTCCGCCGGGGAGCTGTACGCCTTTTTCCGCTTCCGGGAAACCGAATCCGGCATGACGGTCGGCCTTGGCGTGAACCCGGAGTCCTGCGGAAACGGGAGCGGGCGGCAAGTCATGGAGCTGATTCTGGACAGCTTCCGGCAGAAGTACCCCGGCATGCCGCTGGAGCTGGACGTGCAGGACTGGAACCGGCGCGCCGTCTCCTGCTATGAAAGCGCCGGATTTGTCATTGCGGACCACCATTTCATGAAGACGCATCTGGGCGAGGCGATGTATTACCGCATGCGGTATACGCCGGGCGAGAGATAGATAGAAAGAAATAAGCCGGTCTTAAACGGGAAACATCCCGCCCGAAGACCGGCTCTCTTTTTATTCTTTTTCGTTTTCGGCGATGACGTCCTTCGTGAGCGCTTCCAGCTCCGTCATCGTGCAGAGCAGCGACCCGCGGCGGCGGAATTCTGCGGCGCCCCGCAGGCCCTTCAGGTACCAGCCGACGTGCTTCCTCGCCTCGTTCATCGCGCGGCGCTCGTCCTTGTAGCGGCACATCAGCTCCGCCTGCCGCAGCAGGACGAGCATTTTTTCAGAAACGCCGGGCGGGGGCAGAATGCGGCAGGATTCCGTCAGATACGCGTTGATTTCCCGGAAGACCCACGGGTTGCCGAGCGCGCCGCGCCCGACCATCACGCCGTCGCAGCCGGTCTGCTCCAGCATCAGGGCGGCGGATTGAGCCCCCGTCACGTCGCCGTTGCCGAGGACCGGGATGGAAACGGCCTCTTTGACCGCCTTGATGACGCCCCAGTCGGGGTTCGGGGCGTACATCTGGCTGCGGGTCCGCGCGTGAACCGTCACGGCGGCGGCCCCGGCCTGCTCGCAGATTTTTGCCACCTCGACGGCGTTTCTGCTTTTCTCGTCCCATCCCGCGCGCATTTTGACCGTGACCGGTACGGGGACGGCGGCTTTCACCGCCGCGACGATCTCGCCGCAGAGCGCGGGGTCTTTCATCAGCGCGCTGCCCGCGCCGGGGCCGGTGATCTTCGGGGCGGGGCAGCCCATGTTGAGGTCGATGGCGTCGGGGGCAAAGTCCATCGCACGCTTCGCGCCCTCCGCCATCACGTCCGGCTCGCTGCCGAACAGCTGAATCGCGCCCGGGCGGGCGTCGGAACCCAGCTCCATTAATTCCGGCGTTTTTTTATCGTTGAATTGAAGCGCTTTGGCACTGACCATTTCGCTTGTCGTCATCGCCGCGCCGAACGAGGCGCAGATTTCGCGGAACGCGCGGTCGCCCGCGCCCGCCATCGGCGCCAGCACCGCCCGGCCCGAAAGCTCGACCGTGCCGATCTTGATCGTATCCATAAAAACATCCTTTGATTCTGATAGCAGTCCCTGTTCAGGGCTACGGTTATTATATCGCTTGCCCTCACCTTTGTACAGCGGCGGAGCAAAGGGAACATTTTCAACAGCCCGAGGTGAAAAAGTTGAAAACTCTGTTTTCTCTTCATCGCGATGACTAAAAAATGATTACGAATAATTATGTTCGGTTGACATAATTTCTTTATTGTTCTAAGATAAATAAAGATAATGAAATATTTGGGAGGGATCTGTTTTGCATGGCCAAAACGCTTGCCGTTACACCACAAAGCGTACAAAAATCCGTGGGATTGCTTTTCTGGCAGCGCTTGTGATACCTTTTTTCGTTTCATCCTGCGGCCCTTTTCAAAGCCGTGCGGAGGATCCGAATTGGTACAAGACGCACACGACGATTACATCGGTCGACGAAGCGGCAAAGTTATTTGGCGGCGACCTGCTGCTTGACAAATTGGTGTTAAAACAGGAAAATCCCAAACCGTATACGGAGTTCATCCTCGAATACGCGGATGAGAACAGTAAAAGCATAAACGACCGTAAGACGTGGAGAATACTTTCCGCTCAGGTGCTTTATGGAGGAGAGCGGTTTGATGTTGAAGACGATTATATCAATCTGACTATCTTTTTCCAGGAGAATGATCCGAGTTTGGTCGGCTCTGCGCGATATCCGGACGACGGGTTTGAAGCTCAGCTAAGGGGTAGCAAGGCGGCCAAGACAATCGGAGGCATCGCCGTGAAGTATCGGGAATATAAAAGCAGAGATTTTAAGTATTCCTTCTGTTCGGAATTCAAATATCTGGGATATACCTATTTCCTGGAATCTTATTCCAAACAGAATCCGAATTTATCCTGGGACACCCTGAACCAGATGCTTTGTTCGTAAGGTGCGCCTTAACCCTAATTATTTCTTATTTTCAGTTTGTCCTCAGGCCGGACAGGCCCCTACTTTCGTCCTCAAACGAAAGTAGGCAAAGGTTGAGTAGGGGGGGACTTCAACTTCCCGTCGAGGAAGGTACCTAACCGTCCCCCCTACACCCCCGGCACCTGTCAAGGAGCCCGCTCCAATTCTCCAGTGTAGTGCTTTTCATTGACGGTCCCATTCTTTCCCTGCGTGCTTAGTTAGAAAGCGTACAGGGAATCGATAGTTTGAAAGCAATCTTTTTCAAAGCTGAGTGATATATTACGTAAGCTTGAGTCAAGGCAAGCTAACGAATTGCTGTTTCCCTAAAATGAAGCAGTGGCTTTCACTTCGGAGCCCCCGTCGTCAATGAGAAGCAGTGGGCTTTAAGAACATTGCTTTTGCCCTTTGACAGGTGCCGGGGGGCGTCGGGGGGGACGGTTGGAGCCCTCCCTACGGGAGTTTGAAGTCCCCACCGACCCGTACTTTGCATACTTTCGTACGGGACCGAAAGTATGGGCCCGCACGGCCTGAGTGCAAGGTAAATCAATAGAAATATTTTGGGTTAAGGGGCACTTGGCCCCAAGATAAAATAGCACAGTACAAAAACGTCCTAGCATTGCCTGAAATTGATTGCTCGATAATGAGCTTTTCCGAAGATGAGCGATTTGAAATACCTACGGCTTAAGTCAAGGCAAGCTAACGAATTGCAGTTTGCCAAAAAAAGAGCAGTGGCTTTCACTTCGGAGCCCCCGTCGTCAATGAGAAGCAGAATGCTTTAAGAACATTGCCTTTCCCTTTGACAGGTGTCGGGGGGCGTCGGGGGGGACGGTTGGAGCCCTCCCTACGGGAGTTTGAAGTCCCCCCCCGACCCGTACTTTGCATACTTTCGTACGGGACCGAAAGTATGGGCCCGTCCGGCCTGAGGACAGAGAGAAAATTAGAAAAAATAAGGGTTAAGGGGCACTTTGCCCCAGTTTAGAAAATATTTCTTCTCGTGGCTACGAAAACCGCTTTGCGTTCCTATGCGGCCTGAAGCACAAAGAGAAAACAAGAAGAAATAGGGGTTAAGGGGCACTTGGCCCCAAATAAAAATTAGAATTTCTTCGCCGTCGCTGCCTGAAAGCCGCATTTTAACTCGTAAGCGTACAGATGAAAAGAAAAGAATAAAAAAGTGAAGACAAAAATAAGAAAAAAAGAATTTAAGTTGAAATTTATGGAAAGAAGCGGTATACTGTTTCTTGTAAGGCACATAAAAAAGTGCAAAGCAGGGACAAGGTGGTGAGACACCTCGCCCCCTGCATACGGAGAGTAGGCTCCATACACAGCGGTAAAACCGCGCATTTGCAGGTAATATTATACCTCATTCCCCCTGTTTTGTACAGAGCGGGAAAAAGGGGCGAAAAAAATTCCTGCTTTTCACGCGCGCCGGTGTATGGAATGAAAATTCCGTACCGGTGCTTTTTTGTGCCCTGTATCGGGCGAAACGCCCGCTCCCGCGTATTTTTCGGCACGGAACCCGGAAATTTCGTGCCGCCATTCTCTCCGCGGGGGCGGGAGCACGCCGCCCGGTACCGGCGGCTTTTCCGTTTTGAGAGGCGGGAAAGTGCAAAGCAAAACGCGTGAAAAGGAGTTCTTTCAATCAGGCACGCTCTTCTCGAGTTCACCCTCTTGGAGTGTGCCGCAGGCAACATGGCTCTCCGTCCTTTTGAAACGGCGGGGCCGCCGACACTGGGCCGCGTGGGTGATTCAGCACTCACGCGGCCTTTCTTTACGATGAAGGGCAGATACTCTATAGATAATCGCGGCGCTTTATTTATGCTATACTAAAAATAAATCTTTGAACAGCGAAATCATCTGCTGAGAGTCGGCCTTGGGGGCGGTGGGGATGAAAAGAAGGGAGTTTGGCATGGGCAATCGAATCATAAATGCTTAAAAAACCATTCTCTTACAATTATCAATGCTCTGTTGTTCTTTTCCCTGTTTACATCCCCCTGGCTGCTGGCCGCGGCTTGCCTGCTGGGCCTTTTGCAGGTTTTTGTCCAATGGAGGTCGCACGACCCGTCCCATTATAAGAGCACTTATGTCATGCTGATATTCGTCTACGGCGGTCTGCTCCTTGCGTGGATTTTTAGCTATGTGACTGCAAGTCGGAAGTATCTTTTTTGAATCGGAGTGAGGACGAAAGGAGGAGCAGCGATGGAACCAACGAAACCTATAAAAAATCCGTCTATCGGCAAAGCAGCCGCGTCCCTTGTTTTCGGCGTGATTGCAATCATATGCGCGTTTTTGGGTTTGGGAGCCTTCCTTGGCGTTATCCTTGGCTTGATTGGATTCATTCTTGGGCGAAAAGCGCAAAAGGAATCTCCGTCCGTTCTGGCGCGGGCGGGAATCATGATCACGATTTTAGCAATTGTTATTTGCGGGATTGGCATTTGGAACCTGCGCGGCGTTGGAGTGGCCGTCGCGTGGCAGTAAAATTGTAGCCGGAAAGAAACAAACCGCCTTTTCTCCGGGCGGTTTGTTTCTTTTCTCATCGTTGAGAATAACCCTTAATTTTTCCCCGGGAACGTGATATAATACTTCCATAACTTGTATCCGGGGGAAAAGCGATGAAATTACTGGTACTGGACGGCAACAGCATTCTGAACCGGGCGTTCTACGGCGTGCGGCTCCTGACGACGAAAGAGGGGCTGTTTACCAATGGAATCTACGGCTTTCTGACCATCCTGCAAAAAATGAACGCGGAAACTTCCCCCGATGCGGTCGCGGTCGCATTCGACCTGCGCGCGCCGACCTTTCGGCACAAAGAATACGCGGGCTACAAGGCGAACCGCAAGGGGATGCCGGAGGAGCTTGCCCAGCAGCTGCCGACGCTAAAGGAGCTTCTGGTGCTGCTCGGGTATCATCTGGTGGAATGCGAGGGCTTCGAGGCGGACGACATCCTCGGCACCCTCGCGCACCAATGCGAAAAAACGGGCGACGAGTGCGTCCTTGCGACGGGGGACCGCGACAGCCTGCAGCTGGTCGGGCCGCATGTCACGGTCCGCCTTGCCTCCACAAAAATGGGGCAGCCGCAGGTCACACTTTACGACGAAGCGAAAATCAAAGAGGATTACGGCGTGACCCCGAGGGAAATGATCGAGATCAAGGCGATTCAGGGTGATACCTCCGACTGCATCCCGGGCGTCGCCGGAATCGGGCCGAAGGGCGCGGGGCAGCTGGTTCAGGCCTACCATAATATCGATTACATCTATGCGCATCTGGACGAGCTGGAAATCAAGGACGGGATGCGGAAAAAGCTGGAGGCCGGCAAGGACAGCGCGTTTTTGAGCCGTCACCTCGGAACCATCCGAACCGACGCGCCGATCGACACAAACCTGAAAAACTATGTTCCCGTTCCCGGCGACCGCGCGGGCGCGGCGCGGCTGATGACGAAGCTGGAGTTTTTCTCGCTGATTGAGAAAATGGGCCTGGACGTGCCGGAGCCGGAGGAGGTTCGTCAGGAGCAGGCCGTGACGGTCGCGGAGCATACGGACCCGGCGGAGCTGCTGAACGCCGCGCGAAAAGCCGGGCGGGCGGACTTTATCGCGGAAACGGAGGACGGGGCGCTGCGCGTGCTTTGGAACCGGGACGGCGTACTCCATACCGTGGAAGACGCGGACACCCTGCGCGCGCTGTTTTCGGACGAATCCGTCCGGAAGAACACCCACAACGTCAAGCCGCTTTGTTCCAGACTGCTGAAGGACGGCGTGCGGCTGGCCGGGCCGGTGTTCGACACCCTTCTGGCCGCGTACCTGCTGAACCCGTCGGCCTCCGGGTACGAGCCGGCGCGGCTCGCGAGGGAGTACGGCGCGCCGGAACCTGCAGGGGAACTGACGGAAGCGCAGACGGCCGCCGCGCTGATGCCCGGCCTTGCGGACCGGCTTGCGGAAAAAATCGCCGAAAATTCCCAGACGGAGCTGCTCGACCGCATCGAGATTCCGCTGGCGAAGGTGCTTGCGGATATGGAAAACACCGGCTTCGCGGTGGACGAGGACGGAATCCGCGGGTTCGGCGAAAAGCTGGAGCACCGCATCACGGAGCTGCAGCGGCAGGTTTATGAATCCGTCGGGTACGAATTCAATATCAATTCGCCGAAGCAGCTTGGAGACGCGCTGTTTGAAAAGCTGGGCCTTCCGCACGGCAAAAAGACGAAGACCGGCTGGTCGACCGGAGCGGAAACGCTGGAAAAGCTGCGGTACGACCACCCGGCGGTCGAGATGGTGCTCGATTACCGCGCGCTTGCAAAGCTGAAATCCACCTACTGCGACGGCCTTTTAAAGGTCATCGGGCCGGACGGCAGGATTCATTCCAGCTTTAACCAGACCGAAACGCGCACGGGGCGTATCAGCTCCACGGAGCCGAACCTGCAGAATATCCCCGTTCGCACGGAGCTCGGGCGCGAAATGCGCCGCTTTTTCCGCGCCCGCCCCGGCTGGGTGCTGGTGGACGCGGACTATTCGCAGATCGAGCTGCGGGTGCTCGCGCATGTGGCGAACGACGAAAATATGATCCATGCCTTTCTGAATGACAACGACATTCACCGCAGCACGGCCGCACAGGTGTTCCATATGCCGGAGGAGCTGGTCACCCCGCTGATGCGCAGCCGGGCGAAGGCCGTCAATTTCGGAATCGTGTACGGCATCGGCGCGTTTTCGCTGTCCAAAAACATCCATGTTTCCGTCGCGGAGGCGAAGCGTTACATTACGGATTACCTCGCGAATTTTTCCGGCGTGGATTCCTACATGGAGCGCGTTGTGGAAAAAGCAAAGGAAGACGGCTACGTGCAGACGCTGTTCGGGCGGCGGAGGTATCTGCCCGAGCTGAAATCGTCGAATCACAATCTGCGCGCGTTCGGGGAGCGCGTGGCGCGGAACATGCCGATTCAGGGCACGGCGGCGGACATCATCAAAATCGCGATGATCCGCGTGCGGGACCGCCTGGAACGCGAACAGATGAAGTCGAAGCTCATTTTGCAGGTGCACGATGAACTGATCGTCGAAGCCCCCAATGAGGAGGCGGACCGTGCCGCCTCGCTGCTGACCGAGGAAATGCAGAACGCCGTGTCGCTTTCCGTTCCGATGATCGCGGAAGCGAAGACCGGGGAGACCTGGTATGAGGCGAAGGCGTAGCGTATGGGGATTTTTGCCTGCCCCGTCTGCGGGGCTACGCTCCGGCGGGAGGAAACGGCATACCGGTGCCCTCAGGGGCACAGTTATGACCTTGCGAAAGAGGGCTATGTTTATCTGCTTCCGCCGAACAGGAAGCATTCCGCCGACCCGGGGGACAGCCGCGAAATGGTCGCGGCGCGCCGGCGGTTTCTGGAAGCCGGGCATTACGCGCCGTTCAGCGACTGCCTGAACCGTCTGGCGGAGGACAGTCTTCCGCAGGGGCGCCCCGTGATTCTGGACGCGGGCTGCGGCGAGGGATACTATGCCGGGCGGCTGCGGGAACATCTGCTGAAAAGGGGAGCGGCTCCGGAGCAGTACGGGCTCGATATTTCGAAATCCGCGGTGCGCGCCGCCGCGAAGAAGTATCGGGGAATTATGTTTGCCGTGGGCAGCATCTTCGGCATTCCGGCTCTTTCCGCGTCCGCCGATGTTCTTACGGATGTGTTCGCGCCGATTGTTCCGCGGGAATATGCGCGGGTGCTGCGCCCCGGCGGGGTCCTGATCCTCGCCGTGCCGTCGCAGCGGCATTTGTACGGCCTGAAAGAAATCCTTTACGACGAGCCGTACGAGAACGAATACCGGGAAACCGAGTACCCTGGTTTTGCGTTCCTCCGGCGCGTGCCGGTGCGGGGGAATATCACATTAAACGGGGCGCGGGAAATCGGGGACTTGTTCGCCATGACGCCCTACTTCCGAAAAACACCGCGCGAGGGCTGCGAGCGGCTTGCCCGGACGCAGATGCTTAGAACGGAAATAGGATTCGATTTTTTACTCTATCGCAAGGTGGGAGAATGATGAGCAAGCGCAAGGCGTTCGTTAACTTTGTCAAAGCGGAGAATATCTTCTTCATGGTCGCCGTCACGGTCCTCGCCATGGCGGTCCGTCTCAGATTTTTCGGGTATATCTCCAGCGACTACCGGCAGTTTTTATCCGGATGGTTTGAGCTGCTTCGCCAGAACGGCGGCCTTTCGGCGGTGGGAATCAATTTCGGCGACTATACGCCGGCCTACTACTATCTGCTTGCCCTTCTCACCTATCTTCCGTTTTCCGGCCTGCACCTGATTAAGGCGCTTTCCTGCGCGGGGGACGTCGCGGCGGCGTATTATGTGTTTCGCATCGTCGACCGGAAATACGGTGAATTCTGGGGGGAAATCGCCTACGCGGTCACGCTGTTCCTGCCCAGCGTGATTCTGAATTCGGCGGTCTGGGCGCAGTGCGATTCCATCTATACCGCCGCGCTGCTCGCCTGCATCTGCTATCTGATGGAGGATCGGCAGTACCTTGCCGTCACGGCGTTTTCAATTGCGCTTGCGTTCAAGCTGCAGGCCGTGTTTCTCGCTCCGTTTCTGTTCGTCCTGCTCCTCAAGGGCAGAATCAAAGCGCGCTGTCTGCTGATCCCGCCGCTGGTGTATGTGATTTCCATTTTGCCCGCCGCCGTGATGGGCCGTAATTTCTGGGAATTACTGACCGTCTATTTCCGGCAGTCGCAGGAGTACAACGAGCTGACGATGAACCTGCCGAATCTGTTTACCTGGTTCCCCGCGGACGCGCCGGAATCCGTCGGCAGGGCGGCGGTGCTGGCCGCAGGGGCGCTGGTGCTGTTCACGTTTGCCTATCTCTGCGCACAGAAATTCCGCATCACGGATGAAATGCTGGTCTCCCTTGCGCTGTTTTATGTGATGCTGCTGCCGTATTTTCTTCCGTTTATGCACGAGAGATACTGGTACCCGGCGGATTTGCTCTCGCTTGTGTTCGCGTTTTATTTTCCGGAAAAGTTCTATGTCCCGGTCATCACGGTGATGTCCTCCGTCTACGCCTACAGCCGGTTTCTGTTTGGATTCCGGTTTATCAGCATGAAGCTGTTTTCCGTTCTGATGCTCTTTAACCTGATCTGGGTCGCGATTCATATTATTTACCGCATCCGGGACGGCTCGGACTGGAAGGTGATGAGGCGGGGATGGACGGACTGAAGCTGATTCCCATGGCGCCGCGGCACCTGGACCGCCTTGCCGAGCTGGAACGGCTCTGCTTTGCGGAGCCGTGGACGCGGGAAGGACTTGCCGCCGAGCTTTCCAGCGATACCGCCGTCTTTCTGGCCGCGGAGAGCGGCGGAGAAATCGCCGGCTACGCGGGGATGCACTGTGTCCGCGGGGAATGCTATGTGGACAACATCGCCGTTTTCCCCGCTTTTCGGCGTCAGGGCGTCGGACGCGCGCTGACGCGGGGCCTGATCGGCCGGGCGCGCGAGAGGAACGCGGAGTTTTTCAGCCTGGAGGTGCGTCCCTCCAACACGGCGGCGGTCGCGCTGTATCAGTCGCTGGGGCTTCGCCCCGCCGGGAGAAGGAAGAACTTTTACCGGAACCCTGCGGAGGACGCACTGATTCTTACCCTGCATTTTTAAGATGCTTTCTTGGGGCAGGCCGTCCGGCCCTTACTCGCCTACGGCGCCCACGGCTGAAAACAAGTCCTCTGCTTTACTTTCTCTTGCCCTCTTGATGCCGACAATCTGGATGCGGCGTCAGGCTGCTCCTCCCGACCCGCGTACCTTTCGTACGGGACCGAAAGTATGGGCCTGCGCGGTCGAACGCTCGCCTTACGCTGCCTTCAGGGCAAAAAGAAAGAATCGAGTATGAAATTCCGCTCAAAATTAAGAATCAGGGGGAATGCAACATGACAAAACGCGAAACCCGTCTGCTGGCGCTTGCCTGCACGTTCATCGGAATCGTGATCGGCTTTTTGCTTGCGCCGATCAAGGCCGGAACCACCGTTTCCTGCGGCAACAACAATACGCTTGAGGGACCGGACGCCAAGAGACTGAAGCACCGCGCCGGAAAGCGCTTCCGGACGCGGGAAGAGGAGCCCGGGGAGGACACATGCGAATTCTAGGAATTGAAAGCTCCTGCGACGAAACCGCCGCCGCCGTTGTCGAAGACGGCAGAATCATCCGCTCCAACTCGGTCGCCTCGCAGATTGAAGAACACCGGCTTTACGGCGGCGTTGTGCCGGAGATCGCCTCCCGCAGGCACTGCGAGGCGATTTCCGGCGTTGTGAATAACGCGCTGGACGACGCCGGGACAAGCCTGGAAGAAATCGATGCGATCGCCGTCACTTACGCGCCCGGGCTGATCGGCGCGCTGCTGGTCGGCGTCAACTTTGCGAAGGGGCTGGCCCTGTCGACGGGGAAGCCGCTCGTACCGGTGCACCACCTGCGCGCGCATATCGCCGCGAATTACCTGACGTTCCCGGAGCTTACGCCGCCGTTTCTCTGCCTGGTGGTTTCCGGCGGCCACACGCACCTGATCGACGTCCGGAACTACACGGACCTGCGCGTGCTGGGCCAGACCAGGGACGATGCGGCGGGCGAGGCGTTCGACAAGGCCGCGCGCGCGATGGGCATGCCGTACCCCGGCGGGGTCGAGCTGGATAAAGTTGCAGAGCGGGGGAATGATAAGGCATACAAACTCCCGCGCCCGTCCGTGGATGGGGCTCCGTTCGATTTCAGCTTTTCCGGCCTGAAAACCAACGTGCTTAATCAGCTGCACAACGCGCGGCAGCGCGGGGAAACGGTTTCGATTCCGGATCTTGCGGCGTCTTACCGCAGGGCGGTGGTCGACTGTCTGGTGCGGAACACGCTGCTCGCGGCGGAGGAAACCGGTGCGAAAAAGCTGGTGACGGCGGGCGGCGTCTCCGCCAACTCGCTGCTGCGGCGGGAACTGAAGACGGTGTGCCGGGAGCGCGGCCTGTCCTTTTACTGCCCGCGGCTGGACCTTTGCGGCGACAACGGCGCGATGGTCGCGGCCCAGGGCTTCTATGAGTATGCGGCCGGAAACGTTGCCGGACCCGGCCTGAACGCCCGCGCGGAGCTTTCTGTGGAATCTCTCTCCGTTTAATTTTGCAGGATGGGGCTCATCATTATTCATTATTCTGTGAGAGCATAAAAGAAAAATAATTTTCAAAAATTGATATATTTTTAACAAACGAATCCGATGTTATTGCACAATACGAAATGTTGTATTATAATGGCAGTATATTCATTAGGCCATTGGGCCGAAAGGAGAAGCATATGACTCAGAATCAATCGGTACTGGAATGGATGGAAAAGATGAAGGAGTTGGTCTGTCCGGACAGGGTGATCTGGATTGACGGGACTCAGGAGCAGCTTGAATCGTTGAGGGCCGAAGCTTGCAAAACCGGCGAGATGATCAAGCTCAATGAAGAGAAGCTTCCCGGCTGCTATCTTCATCGCACGGCCGTAAACGACGTGGCACGCGTGGAGGGACGCACCTTTATCTGCTCCCGCAGCGAGGAGGACGCGGGTCCGACCAATCATTGGATGGAGCCGTCAAAGGCCTATGAAATGCTGTACGGAATCGCAAAAAACAGCTATCGGGGCCGCACCATGTATGTGATTCCTTATTCTATGGGCCCCGTGGGCTCTCCGTTTGCCAAAATCGGCGTTGAACTGACCGATTCCATTTATGTTGTTCTGAATATGAGCATTATGACCCGCGTCGGCAGCGAGGTTCTTGAAACCCTTGGCAACAGCAGCGACTGGGTGCGCGGCCTGCACTGCAAATGCGAGATCGACGAAGAAAAAAGATACATTTGCCATTTTCCGGAGGACAACACGATTATATCCGTCAATTCCGGTTACGGCGGAAACGTTTTGCTCGGGAAAAAATGCTTTGCGCTGCGCATCGCGTCCTTCCTTGGCAAAAACGAGGGCTGGATGGCGGAGCACATGCTGATCCTCGGCATTCAGAATCCGCTGGGCGAAATCAAATATGTGGCTGCGGCGTTCCCGTCGGCCTGCGGCAAGACGAATCTCGCCATGCTGGTCCCGCCGGAATTCTACCGGAAAAAAGGCTACAAAATCTGGACGGTCGGCGACGACATCGCCTGGATGCGCATCGGACCGGACGGCAGGCTCTGGGCGATCAACCCGGAAAACGGATTTTTCGGCGTGGCGCCGGGAACCAACGAAAAATCGAACCCGAACGCCCTGGCGACGACAAAATCCGGCACGATTTTTACAAACGTTGTGCATAATCTGGACGACAACACCGTCTGGTGGGAAGGATTGGACCACAATCCGCCGAAGAATGCCGTGGACTGGAAGGGCCGCCCGTGGGACGGCACCAGCAGCAAGGAAAAGGGAGCGCACCCGAACAGCCGCTTTACCGCGCCGGCGAAAAACTGCCCGTGCATCAGCCCCGAGTTTGAAAACGGGCGCGGCGTTCCGATTTCCGCGATTATTTTCGGCGGCCGCCGCGCGCGCACCACGCCGCTGGTGTATCAGTCCAGGGACTGGAACAACGGCGTGTTTGTAGGCTCCATCATGGCGTCTGAAACAACCGCAGCCGCGACCGGCGCCGTGGGCGTCGTCCGCCGCGACCCGATGGCCATGCTGCCGTTCTGCGGCTACCATATGGGCGATTACTTCAAGCACTGGATCGATATGGGCGAAAGACTCGGCGACAAGGCGCCGAAGATTTTCAACGTAAACTGGTTCCGGCTGGACGACGAGGGCCATTTCATCTGGCCGGGCTTCGGCGATAATCTGCGCGTGCTCGAATGGATTCTGAAACGCTGCGAGGACAAGGCGGACGCGGTCGACACCCCGATCGGCTTTGTGCCGAAGGCGGAGGACATCAACCTCTCCGGTCTGGATCTGACCGTCGACACGCTCAAGACGATTCTGAACGTCGACAGCGCGGACTGGACGAAGGAAGCCGACGGAATTGAGGAATTCTATCAGAAATTCGGCGACAAGCTCCCGAAGGAACTGAAAACGGAACTTAAAAAGCTGAAAGAAAAACTTGCATAGGATGCAGCTGCCGTCAATATAGAAAAATCAGAGGAGCCCGCCCCTTGTAGGGACGTGCTCCTCTAATCGTTTGGTAACGGGGCTATAGAATCCCCAGACTCTTCATTAAATCGTGCAGCTGCTGTTCCTGAGCGTCGTTAAGCGGGAGCATGGGGGCGCAACAGGTGTCGCTGATTTCCAGGCCGGCGATCCGCATGGCCCTTTTGACAGTGGGGATGAAGGGGTGCGCAACCTCGTAAAGTGCCATTGCCCTGTCGATGTATTTCTGCATCTCCGCCATCCTGAATGCGTCATTTCTTTCCACGGCCTTTACCCATTCTGCGCATTTTTCCGGGATCAGGTTTGAAAGTCCGCCAATGACGCCTGCACCACCGCTCATGACGTTATGCACCAGGTTGTCATCGTAGCCACTGAACACCTCGAAATCCGGAAACTCGGGAGTTACCGTTCGAATGATTGCGCTGGTGTGGCTCATCTGCGTGACGGTATCCTTGACTCCCTTGATGTTTTTATGCTTGCGGGCCAGGCGCAAAACCAGGTCGGGGGAAATGTCGTGGACCGTCCGTTCGGGGAAGTTGTAAAGGAAGATGTCGGCGGGCGTGCTGTTGGCGACCAGGTCGAAAAAGGCTTCCAGAGCCTCCTGCGAAAATTTGAAGTAGTAAGGGCTTACAACCATGACCTCACGAAGCCCTTTGCCGTAGGCGTAGTTGGCGAGTTCAATCGCCTCGTCCGCTATCATGCGGCTGATGCCGATGAAAATTCGCGTCCTGCCTTTCACATAGTCAGCAGCAAGGTCGATCAGCTGCATCTGAGCCTCCATGGTCATGGAAAAAAATTCGCCGGTGCTGCCCATGATCACAAGGCCGCTGACGCCACCCTGAATCAGATGGTCATAGACTTTCTTATTGCCTTCCAGGTCCAGAGTGCCGTCCTTTTTGAAAATGGTCACAACAGGGGTTAAAAACTGAGCTTTCATTTAGGTAATATCACTCCAATCTAAAAAACGAGGGATACGGGGCTTCTTTGAGGAAAAAAAGCGGTGCCTGCCCATACGGAACACTCCGAGGAGCGGAAACCCGTTCTAAATCATAGGTTATAAATTCCGCTCGGGCAAACTCCCTTCCGTATTTATTCTATCATTATACATAGTTGCAGACACGCGCAATGGCCATTTCAGTATAGCCCAGGCTTTCGGCCTTGGTCTGCTTTCCGCTAGCGACCTGCGAAACCAGAGTAATCAGCCTGTCCCCGAGTTCCTCAACGGTTTTGTCGCCGTAAATGAGGGGCGAGGCATCTACGTCGATGTTGTCAATCATACTGGAATAGGTTAGCTTGTTGCCGGTGATTTTAATGACGGGCGCGATAGGGTTGCCTGTGGGGGTGCCGCGGCCAGTCGAAAAAACCACGACCTGGGCGCCGCCGGCCACCATGCCTGCTACGGATGAAGGGTCGTTGCCCGGAGTGTCCATGATAACCAGGCCGGCTTTTGTTCCTACCTGCTGTGCGTAATCATAGACCGCGTTCACAGGCGTGTGTCCGCCCTTGTGGATGCAGCCCAGCGACTTTTCTTCCAGAGTCGTAAGGCCGCCGGCTTTGTTTCCGGGGGATGGATTCCCTTCACGGACCTCTTCACCGACCAGGCTTAGGGCCTTTTCATACCGGTGGACGATTTCGTAAATCCGGTCGTGGACTTCCTTAGTGGCGGCGCGGCGAGCAAGAATATGTTCGGCACCAATAAACTCGGTCGTTTCGCTGAGAATGGAAGTGCCTCCTTCACTGACCATCAAATCGCTGAGCTGGCCTATCAGAGGGTTGGCCGCCAGACCACTGGTCGGGTCGGAGCCGCCGCATTCCGTTCCTATGATTAGTTCGGATAGCGGGAAGAGCTTCTTCTGAACAATGGAGGCCTCTGTGACCATTTCCTTGGCGTAACGTACGGCCTGGTCGATCGCCTTCAGCGTCCCGCCGGCCTCCTGGATGATGACCTGCTTCAAGGGTTTATTTGTGAGGGCCCGAATGGCGTTTACCACTAGGTCCATCTGGCAGTTTTCACAGCCCAGGGATACCACGACGGTTCCGAAAATATTGGGGTTAGCGGCATAGCCCGCCATTACGTCCATGGTGAGCTGTTGATCGGGGGCGACTTGGGAACAGCCGTTCTGGTTATTGAAGGTCACGGAGCCGACCACCTGTTGGGAAACAATGCGGGTAGTATCCGAAGCGCAGACGCTTGCCGGCAGGATTAGTACCTTATTGCGGACGCCAATCCGCCCGTCCGGGCGTTTATAACCGTAAAAATTCATTCTTAATCTCTCCTTCAGACTTCAAGGTCTTCACGATGGCTGGCAACGTTATGGACGTGCACGTGCTCGCCCGCTTTAATGTCACAGGAAGCTATACCGATATGTTCACCGTATTTTCGGATCGGCGTACCTTTGGCGATATCGCGGACCGCCAGTTTATGGTAAATGATAATATCCTGCAGGGCGGTGAGGGATTTTTCCTCACTGTTCACGACATAGGTTACAGTGTCGCCTTTTTTGATCGGTTCGATCGCGACGGCTACGTCATCCTTAAAATCGATAATCATTGCGTTGAGCATAGAAGGGCTCCTCTCTTTATTTTGTCAAATTATTGAGCAAGATGGATCAGGACTGGGCCTGTGAAATGTTCCGGATTTCGGACTGTTTCGGGCATTTGGGGGAACCGTATTTCTTTACCCACCAGTCGGTGATGAATGGGACCAGAATGGCCGTGATGACGGTGGACGCGGCGACCTGCACGGTGGCGGAGTTCACAAAAGGTTGATACCGCGGATCTACCAGAGCGACGGCTGCGGGCACGGCGACCGCATTCCCAGCAGTGGTGGCGACGGCCCAGCCGGCGTAGCCGGGGCGGCGCCCTATGAAGTGGTCGCAGAGAACGATGAACGGCCCGCCGATGAGGCAGGTCACGAGGCCGAGGACAATGCCCTGAGGGCCTCCTTTCACCATGTTTGTGATGTTGATCCCTGCTCCCAGACAGAAGCCGACGAATGGAATCATGATGGAACCGGCGGGGGCAAGGAATTTGCTGAGATCTCTGTCTATGTTGCCGAGGACCATGCCGACTAATATGGGTCCGATGGTGGCGATGAGTGCTTTGATGGGGACATTGGCCAGACCGGAGCCGCCGAGGGCGATCAGGGTGAATAGTGGGCCGTCGTTCAGACTTAGTAAGGCCATGGCGGCGCAGTCGGGAGCATCACCGTAATTTTCCATCAGAGCAAGGTATAGGGAGCCGTTGGAATTGGTCACTGCGCTGATGATAGCAAGGCTGGTCATGCCGAGTACGCCCGCCATGCCGAAAATTTTGCCAATGGAAATGCCGATTGCGGCGCCGATCACGAATTTGGCAAGCAGCAGGATCCCTCCGCGCTTTATTACCGGCGGGATGTCCCTGATCTGAAGGGGTTGTTCCCAGACAGAAAAGCTGAATGCCCATTGCGGTTGCCGCGCCTGCGCTGGTGAAAACCGCCGTGGTGAAGGAACCGATATTGACGATGTTGGGGAAAAAGGTATTGATGATGGAGCCTAATATCAGTGGGACGACCATCATTCCAGCGGGGATTTTTTTCAGGACTTTCATGATCATAAGCGGAGTCCTCCTCAAATTTAATTTGTTCCTATTTACGAACTAGATTCTTAAATAAGAACAAGTAACATTGTTAAATTATCACCAAACGCTGTTTCTGTCAAGATCAAATCTGCCATTTTGCATTTTTTTGTTTTATCTCTATATGCTTTTTTGATAAATTTGTATAATCTAACAACTTTTTTGCGGATTATTGCAATGGGAATATTCGTTTGTTATGATATGATAAAATGTAAAATTAAACGGAAAGATGATGAATACATGGAATTGGACGACATGCCGAAACAGCACCGGAGCACAGCGCGTGTTTTGGATGTTTTGGAATATCTCGCAACTGAGGGGCAAAAAGGATGTACCCTTTCGGAGCTTTCGGCTGCCCTGAACGCTCCGAAAAGCAGCCTGTTTCCGATTCTTCATACTCTCGCGGACCGAAAGTATGTATATCTGGACAAAGGGACAGGCCGATACTCGATTGGAATCGGTACCTATGCTTTGGGAAGGGCATTTACGGCGGGCAGGGATGCACTGGAGCTGATTCTGAAAGCCATGGAGGCGATCGTGAGAAGCTGTGAGGAAACCTGCCAACTTGCGGTGCTGGACAAAGAAAAAGTTCTTTATATTGGAAAGGTGGATTCCCCTCAGGCCATTCGCTTGGTTTCCTCTGTGGGAGCCAGGCTTCCGGCGAACTGTACGGCACTTGGAAAAGCTTTGCTGAGTGGCCTGAAGGACGAAGAAATCCTACTGCTGTTCAAAGACAGGCTTTGTCGCATGACGGACCGTTCAATTACGGACATCCAACACCTGCTTGCGCAGATACGGGCCATCCGGAAAGGCGGAATTGCATGGGAGCATGAAGAGTCGACGGATCATGTCTGTTGCTATGCGGTTCCTCTGCGTAAAGGGGGTAAAGTTTTCGCCGCTGTCAGCGTTTCGTTTCTCACATTCCGCAGTACGCCGGAAAAGGAACGACTGGTAAGGGAAAGTCTTGTAAAGGCGCAGGCAGAAATCGAGCAGATTGCGGAGGAACGGGGATTCGTCCTGAAGTATTAAACGGCGGATCTCCTGTAGCCGTCGTGATTCAGTGTCAGAATCTGCAACTAAAAAGTATGAATAAACTGTTTCTGAATTAAAAATTTTGTGTAAATGCAATATTGCGTTTTCACAGAGGAACCGATATACTTAACCTGTAATCGAAACGGGACCCGGCAATTTTGTCGGGCGATTTTTATTTTACGGAGGAATCGAAATGGCAGACAGTACAACGTCGGCGATCCATCCCAAGGGCGACTTTTTTAACCTGAAGGGGAACCACACGGATATCCGCACGGAGATCATCGCGGGGCTTACCACATTTTTCACGATGGCTTACATCATTTTTGTAAACCCGGCGATTCTCGGCGACGCCAAGATGGACAAGGGTGCGGTCATGCTTGCCACCTGTGTCGCCTCGGCGATCGGGACGCTTTTAAGCGGCCTTTTGTCCAACTACCCGCTGGCACAGGCGCCGGGCATGGGCCTGAACGCGTTCTTTGCCTACACCATCTGCGGCACTTACGGCTATTCCTGGCAGGCGGGCCTGTCCGCCGTGTTCATTTCCGGCGTCATCTTCATTGTTCTTTCCGCCGGAGGAATCCGCGAAAAAAATCGTGGATGCGATACCGCTTCCCATGAAAAAGGCCATCAGCGGCGGAATCGGGCTGTTTATCGCAATCGTGGCGCTTAAGGGCGCGGGAATCGTCGCGCCGAGCGAATCCACCATCATTACGCTGGGCAATTTCACGAATCCTACGACGGCGCTTGCCGTAATCGGAATTTTCATCACCGTCCTCCTGGTGGTTCAAGGCGTAAAGGGCGGCCTGTTCATCAGCATTCTGGCAACCAGTGTCGTGGGCGCTGTGATGCAGTTCGGGTTCGGGGTCAATGTCGGCATTTCGCAGGGCCTTTCGGTCGGCGGCTCGCTCGCCCCGACCTTCGGCAAATTCACGGGCGGCTTTTCCGAGCTGCTTCACACCAATGAAGGCATCGGTGTGGCGTTCTTCTCCCTGATTGCGGTCCTGATTTCCCTGACGATGGTCGACATGTTCGACACGGTCGGCACGCTGTACGGCACCGCCGGCAAGGCGGGCTTCCTGACCCCTGAGGGCAAGCTGCCCAACGCGACGAGAGCGCTGATGGCCGACGCGATCGCAACCTCCGTCGGCGCGGTGTTCGGCACCTCCACGGTGACCACCTATGTGGAATCCAGCGCGGGTATTTCGGAGGGCGGCAAAACCGGCCTGACCAGCGTTACCACCGCCATTTGCTTCATCCTCGCGATTTTCCTTGCTCCGTTTCTCGGCTTTATTCCGGGCTCCGCGACGTATCCGGTCCTTCTGATCGTCGGCGTCATGATGATCGGCGGCGTGAAGGACGTCGACTGGGACGACATGGAAATCGCGATTCCCTGCTTTTTGACGATCGCGATGATGCCGTTCGCGTACAGCATTTCCGAAGGCATCGCGTTCGGCAGCATCAGCTATTGCTTCATCAAGCTGGTGCGCGGCAAGGCAAGGGAGGTCAGCCCGATCATGTACGGGATCGCGGTGCTCTTTGTCATCCGCTACATTCTGGAATACGTTCACTTCTGAGTTTCATTTGAACGGCGGGAAGCCCCTCTCCGCATTTGCGGAGAGGGGCTTCCTTTTTTCGTCCCGGGAGAGCGCCGTCAGCTGATGCCGACGCCCGCGCTGGCATAGCCCGCGATCGTATTGACCAGGGACACGCCCGCCGCGGTGGCCGAAAAGACCATCAGCAGCCGCGTTTGGGCGGTGACCGGAATGGCGAGCCCGGTCGTGACGGCGTTGAAGGTGTCGCCGACGGAAATAACGCCGGTCAGCGGCGGAAGTGTCACCAGCGCGCCGGGGACCGGTGAAAACGTGTCGTTTGGGGTCGGCGAGCTGTAAAGCTGGGCGGTGATGGTCACGGTCGTGCCGGCAAGCGCAAGTGCCGCAGTCACGCTGAAATAGGCGGCGACGGAATTGATGACTCCGTCACGCGGCATTGAGAACGCAAAGTTGGTCAGGCCGGACAGGTCGATGACTCCTAAAGCGAGGACACCCGGCGCGTTCAGCCCGAACCCGATCAGTCCCAGAGTTCCGACCAGACCTCCCGCCACGGTTGTCAGCGAGGTTGGAGTTCCGGATGCGAACGGAATGATGGCTCCCGCACCCGCAGCACCCGTCGGTCCGGTCGGCCCGGTAACGCTCAGGCCCGCGGTTCCCGTTGGCCCCGTCGGTCCGGTCGGCCCGGTAACGCTCAGGCCCGCAGCACCCGTCGGCCCCGTCGGTCCGGTCGGCCCGGTAACGCTCAGGCCCGCCGCGCCCGTGGGCCCCGTCGGTCCGGTCGGCCCGGTAACGCTCAGGCCCGCCGCGCCCGTGGGCCCCGTCGGTCCGGTCGGCCCGGTAACGCTCAGGCCCGCCGCGCCCGTGGGCCCCGTCGGCCCGGTCGGCCCGGTAACGCTCAGGCCCGCCGCGCCCGTGGGCCCCGTCGGTCCGGTCGGCCCGGTAACGCTCAGGCCCGCCGCGCCCGTGGGCCCTGTCGGACCCGTCGGCCCGGTGGACCCGACGGGTCCGATAATACTGATACCCATGGGACCTGTCGGCCCGGTTGGGCCCGGCAGTCCTGGGAAGCCGGGAGGTCCCGGAAAGCCGGGAGGCCCCGGAGGTCCCGGAGGACCCGCCGGTCCAGGGTCACCGGTGAAGCCCTGAAAGCCCATCGGGCCCCTCGCGCCGGGAGGGCCGGGAGGGCCCGGAGGCCCCGGAGGACAGAAGCGTCCGCCGGGCGCCGCAAAAGCGGGACTGGAGCTTCCGACCGGATCCCGGCCGTTACGGCGTGGAAAACTTTGATTACAACCCAAGAAATCCCCTCCTGCTGTCAAAACGGATTCGCCGGCAGTAGGCCGGCAATCTTTTTTATCATAGTATGCCGAAAGTTCTTTGGTGCCAATAAAATTTAAAAGAACTCACGGCGGGATTTGTCCAAATAAGGAATAAAAGGCTTCCCAATCCGGCAAAGCCGGAATTGGGGAGCAGAGGGATCAGCAGGAAATCCGCACGGCGGTGATACTGGCAAAGGATACCGTGGATGCACCGCTCACGGTGAGGGAAACAACGCCGCCGGCAGGTACACTGACGATTGCCTGACCGCTGTAATTGGTGTCCGTCGTGGTAATAACGGCGGAGCCTGCGACCGGTACGCCGTTGAGAGCCAGACTTACCGTAACGCCCGCAAGAGGCGCCGTGACGGAAATATGATATTGAATCAAATAAACGCCCGGCCTGGTAAACAGCAGATTTCCGCCGGACAGTACGATGTCGGGAGTGGAGCTGCCGGTCCCGAAGACCACGGGCACGCCGGCCGCTACAGCCTGAGAAGCAGTCGTGTAATAAAACGCGTAGGAAGGAACCCTTGGATCACAGACGGGCGGACAGGGGACGCATTGGCAGCACTGGCACTGGCACTGGTACGGGCTGCGGTTAATCGGAAGAAACGCGGGAAAAACCCTGTTGCAAGAACATGGATCGCTGCAACTAAAACAGCTCAAAATAAAACCTCCTTTTCACTTATGCTGAACAATCTTTTACAGACCGTTCCCTGTATATACTATGCGGGAAAGGAGAATTTGTCTGCCGTTCGGCGAATTTCCGTACCGCTTTTCCCGGCGTTATGGTATAATCGGCAGTGAGAATCAAAAGGGAGAAAGGGGAGTTTCGCGTGAAAAAAGCGCTGGTGACGGGGGCCTCCGGGGGAATCGGACAAGCGGTCGCCGCGCGGCTGGCCGCCGACGGTTACAAAGTATATTTAAATTATTTTAAAAATGAAAAAGGCGCGCGCAGCCTTTGGGAAAGGCTGACGCGCGCCTGCGGCCCGGAATCCGCCGTTCTGGCGCGGGCGGATATTTCCGATTCCGCCCAGGCGGCGGAGCTGTTCCGCTCCGCCGGAAAGCTCGACCTGCTGGTCAATAACGCGGGGATTGCGCAGCAGAAGCTGTTCACCGACCTGACGGACGGCGACTGGGATCAGATGTTCAATGTGGATGTGCGCGGCGTCTTTCTGTGCTGCCGCGCCGCCCTTCCCGATATGATCCGGGAAAAGAGCGGCTGCATCCTCAATATTTCTTCCATGTGGGGGCAGGTCGGCGCTTCGTGCGAGGCGCACTATTCCGCCGCCAAAGCCGCCGTCATCGGGCTGACGAAAGCGCTCGCGAAAGAGGTCGGGCCCTCCGGCGTGCGGGTCAACTGCATCGCCCCGGGCGTGATCGCCACCGAAATGAACGCGGGGTTTTCCGAACAGACCATGGAAGAGCTGCGGGAGGAAACCCCGCTGTGCCGCATCGGCTCCCCGGAGGATATTGCCGCGGCGGTGTCGTTTCTTGCTTCCGAACAGGCGGGCTTCATCACCGGGCAGGTCCTGGGGGTCAACGGCGGCATGGTGATCTGACTAACCGGGAAAATGGCAAAACGGCTGCTCCGGCTCAGACCTCGGTCAGCAAAATTTCGCAGTCCCCCCTTCACGGTGTACCGGCCGAACCCCGCGGGAAGGAAAATGCTGTCCCCTTTCGCAAAGGTCAGAAGCGTACGGCCGCGGTCCAGAATCAGCGCGTCGCCGCTCAGGCATAAAATGGACTGAAAGCTCTTTTCACTCGCGCAAAGCGCGTGTTCCGTGATTTTCATGCGGTTGACGGTGAAATATTCGCACGAGCCGAGCAGGGTTTTCACGCAGCCCGGTTCCCGGATTTCGTCCCCCTGCGGGCCGACGGGACGCGCGGGGCGGCTCCGGCGGGTGACGTCGAGCGCCTGCGGGATATGCAGCTCCCGCGGCTTTCCGTCCGCGCCCGGGCGGCCGTAATCGTAAATGCGGTAGGTCAGATTGGAATTCTGCTGGATTTCCGCAATCAGAATCCCCGCGCCGATGGCGTGCAGCGTTCCGGATTCGATCATCAGTACGTCCCCGGGGTGCACCGTGACCTTGTTGAGGACTTCGGTCAGCGTGTTGTTCTCAATCCGTTCGCGGAATTCCTCTTTGGAGATTTCGTGGTCGAAGCCGTAATAGAGGTACGCCCCCTCCTCGCAGTCGACGATGTACCACATCTCGGTTTTGCCGAATCCGCCGCCGTGTGCGCGCGCGTACTCGTTGTCGGGGTGAACCTGAATGGAAAGCGCGTCCTTTGCGTCGATCAGTTTGATCAGCACCGGAAAATCGGGGAATTTTTCGCAGTCGGATCCGAGAACCCGCCTTCCGGCCATTTTAAAATATTCGTTCAGAGTCAGATCCCGGCACTCGCCGTTCGCGATGACCGCGGGCCCGTCCGGGTGGCAGGAAAGGACCCAGCTTTCCGCGACTTTCGCCGCGCTGCTCTGCTGATGGTATTCGGTTCTCAGCCGGGTGCCTCCCCAGATATAATCCTTACAAACGGCGTTCAGCCGGATCGGATACAGCTGTTCCATCTGAAACACTCCTTAAGAAACATGGATTTTGTCAGCGAATGAAAATAATCCCAAAAACGATTATACCCGGATTGACGCGCAATTACAATTACAGAACGAAAAAAACGAAAAGGGGGTGTTGCAAAACGGCACGAAAAAAAGTCGGAGCAACCATACGAAAAGGTATTGGCAGCTCCGGCTTTTTGCTTTAAAATTTAGTTGTGAAAGAAAATAAAAAGCTCTTAGAGCATAACAGATTTGAGCGAAAAAATCAACAGTTGACGCTCCCAATGGATATGGAAATAACAATACCGCAGGATGATCCGGTACGGCTTGCCAGCGCGCAGCTTGAGGAACTGGATTACAGGGAACTGTATCGCGCCTATTCTTCACAGGGAAGGAAATCGGCGGCTGAACCCCGGATCATCTTTGAGGTATTGGTGTACGGTTACATGTGCGGCATCTACTCGACGCGAAAGCTGGAGGAGGCCTGCCGGAAACGCGTGGACTTCATGTGGCTGCTCAATGGAGAACCGGTGCCGGACTACAGCACGTTTGCGAGGTTTCGCACCGGACGCACCAAAGAAGCGGTGGAAGATTTGTTTTACCAATTTGTCCGGCGCCTGGAACAGATGGGCGAGACGGAGCACGACGAGGTATTCATCGACGGCACCAAGCTGGAGAGCCGGGCGAACCGCTACACGTTTGTCTGGCGCAAGACGACGGAGAAATATTTGGCCAAAGTGAAGGATGCCGTGCGTGAGGAATTTGAAAGCCGTGGAATTTCCGGCAATGTGACCCTGAAAAAGTTCCGTGAATTGGTAAAATCGGAAAAGGCGGCCTGTGAGAAAAACGGAATTCATTTTGTACATGGAGCCGGTCGCCGCAAGCCGCCCCGGCAGCGGGCGTATGAGAAGATTTTTACATTGCTGGAAAAGTGGGAGGGCTATGAGAAGAAGCTGTTTTTAATGGGAAACAGTCGTAACAGTTATGCCAAAACAGATCCGGATGCCACCTTTATGCATATGAAGGAAGACCATATGCGCAACGGGCAGCTCAAACCGGGCTACAATGTGCAGATTGCCGTGAACAGCGAGTACATCACAGGCGCCGCGGCTTTTTCGAACCGGACGGACAGCGGGACGCTGCGACCCTTTTTGCGCAGACTCGAACAGCAGCATGGGGAACGCTACCGGGATATTGTGGCGGACGCGGGCTATGAAAGTCTGGACAACTACCTGTATCTGGAGGGAAACGGGCAGACCAGCTTCATCAAACCCATCAACTACGAAGCACAAAAAAACAAAAAGTTCAGGCAGCAGATCGGCCGCCGGGAGAATATGCAATATGACAAACAGCAAGACTGCTATGTCTGCGCGGCCGGCAGAAAGCTTCTTTTCCATCACGAAAGTACGCAGCGGAATCGGCAGGGATATTTCCCAACGACGGCGTATTACCGGTGCGATAGCTGCGTCGGCTGCCCGTGCCGTGAAGCTTGCTGCAAGGCAAAAAGCGGCACGCCGAAAGAACTGAGAGTGAAAACGGATTTGGTTCGCCTGAGTGACGATTCCCGGAAAAACATTAAAACCGAACGTGGAATTACGCTTCGGATGAACCGCTCTATCCAGGTGGAAGGGGCCTTCGGCGTTCTGAAAAGCAACCGCAAATTCAAGCGCTTTCTTACCCGGGGCCGGGCAAACATTTCAACGGAGCTTTACCTTTTGTGCATGGGCTACAACTTGAACAAGCTCTGTGCGAAATGCAACACAGGAAGGTTAAAAACACATTTGTTTTGCCTTCAAAAAGAGTAGATTCCAGAAAAACAGAAAATGATTGATTTTTCAGCTTCGCTTTACGGCGGAGCTTAGCATTGCTATTCCTATTTCGACGATTTGTCTCGCAAAGTTTTCAACAAAAGCTTCGTATTTAGATCACTTTTCAACATGAACGGGGGTGTTGCAAAATTTTCATTTTGCAACACCCCCTTTTAAACATGCGGGAAGCGTTTAAATGAACAGGTTCGTGTCGGACTGTTCCGCCGCGCCCAGGAAGGTCGCGACTCCGGCGACCTCGACTCCGTCGATCAGTTCCTCTTTGCGGATTCCCATAATATCCATGGACATCTGGCACGCGACGATCCGCACGCCGGAGTCCATCGCGGACTGGAGCAGCTCCTCCAGCGAAGAAACGTGCTTGCGCTTCATCACGCCGCGGATCATTTTCGGACCGATGCCGAGCATGTTCATGCGGGAAAGGCTGAGCTTTTGCGTGCCGCGCGGCATCATGGCGCCGAACATTTTTTCAATCAGGTTCTTTTGGACGCCGACGCGGTTGTTTCTGCGCAGAACGTTCAGGCCCCAGAATGTGAAGAACATTGTTACCTTCCGACCCATGGAAGCGGCGCCGTTCGCGATGATCAGGGAAGCGATGGCGCGGTCGAGGTCTCCGCTGAACACGATGATGCTTTTGTCGTTTCCGCCCGCGGCGGGCGCGGAAGCCGGAGCGGCGGGCACCGGAGCGCCCTTCTGCACGCGGACCTCATAGACGGTGCCTTTCCGCTCGGAGCCGAGCAGGCGGTTTCCGGTCCGTTCGCACCAGACGCCGATGTCTGAGACAAAGCCGGGGTCCGTCGCGCGGATGCACAGGGTCTCGCCCTCCGATGCCGCTTTCACGGCCTGCGCCGTTTTCATGATCGGGCCGGGGCACTGCAGGCCGCAGGCGTCCACCTCAATCGTCTTTTCGGGGGCGGAGGGCGGCGCGGGTTTTACCGGCTCACAGTTTTTTTTTATGCCCACGCAGTCGGTGGGCGAGGGGGCGGACGGCTTGTCGTGAACGTCGCGCCAGGTCTTCATTCCGCCGCTCAGGTTGTAAACGTCGAACCCGTGCTGCGTAAGGATACGGGACGCGACATAGCCGCGCAGGCCCACCGCGCAGTAGGCGTAGACCGGTTTGTCTTTCGGCAGCTCGGAAAGGCGGTTCCTCAGTTCGTCGACCGGAATATTGACGGCGCCGTCCAGCATGCCGGTCGCGGTTTCCTCCGGGGTGCGAACGTCGAGGAGCGTAACCTTGGAGCGGTCAAGGCCGTCCGTGTCCTCCGCGTAGAAAGGCTTGACGTCCCCGCGCAGCATGTTGGCGGCGGTAAAGCCCAGCATGTTCACCGGGTCTTTCGCGGAGGAATAGGGCGGCGCGTAGCATAGCTCCAGCTTTTCCAGGTCGTAAACCGTGCCGCCGAGGCGGATCGCGGTCGCGATCACGTCGATGCGCTTGTCGGAACCGGCCGCGCCGACTGCCTGGGCGCCGTAAATTTTGCCGTCCGGCGCGAACAGCAGCTTCATGCTCAGCTGGGTCGAGTTCGGGTAATAGGTGGCGTGGTCGCTGGGATGCACATAGGTCTTGAGGTACGGCAGCTTCTTTTCTTTCAGCTGTTTTTCGTTCAGGCCGGTTGAAGCGGCGGTCAGGCCGAACACCTTCAGAATTGCGCTGCCGATGACGCCCTCGTCCTTTTGAATCCGTTTCCCCAGCACGTTTTCGCCCGCCGCGCGGCCCTGCCGGTTTGCCGGGCCGGCCAGCGCCAGCAGGGTCTCTTCGCCGGTGATGAACTGCTTCACGTCGATTGCGTCGCCGACCGCGTAGATGTCCGGGTCTCCGGTTTGGAACGTGTCGTCCACCCGGATACTGTCCCTGATGCCGAGCGGAAGGCCGGCGTCTTTTACCAGAGAGCTGTCCGGCGCGACGCCGATGCTCAGAATGACAAGGTCCGCCGGAAGCTCGTTCTCGTCGGATAGCCTGACGCAGAGCCGCTCCTTCTGTTCAAAGCCCTTTACGCCCGTTCCGAACATCAGCCGGATCCCGTTTTCCCGCAGATGCCGGTGCAGGATCGCGGCCATTTCCGGGTCGAGGTTCGACACCGCCTGCGGCAGGAATTCGACGATGGTGACGTCGAGCCCGCGTTCCTTCAGGTTTTCCGCCATTTCCACGCCGATGAAGCCCGCGCCGACCACCACGGCGCTTTTGGAGCCGTGCTCTTTGATATACTCGTCAATGCGGAATGTGTCCGGAACGGTGCGCAGGGTAAAGATTCCGGGCAGGTCGATCCCGGGCAGCATCGGCCGCTTCGGGTTTCCGCCGGGGGATAGAATCAGTTTGTCATAGCTTTCCTCATACCGGGAGCCGTCCGCGTGGTTTACGACCGTGACGGTCTTTTTGTCCCGGTTGATCGACACGACTTCGTTTTCCACCCGCACGTCGATGTTGAAACGGCTTCGGAGCGTTTCCGGCTTTGTAACCAGAAGCCTGTCTTTATCCTTGATCGTTCCGCCGATGTAATACGGCAGGCCGCAGTTTGCGTAGGAGATGTATTTTCCCTTTTCAAACAGAACGATCTGCGCGTCCTCGCTGAGCCTGCGCAGTCTGCACGCCGCGCTGGCACCCCCCGCGACTCCGCCTACGATTAAAACCTTCATAGTAAAACCGCCTTTCATAATAGTTTGTGAATTGTCAAATAAATCAGGACAAAAGAAATTATGAGCCGGACAGGATCAGCTCGATTCCCTTTTTCAGCGCGTCGCCGTCCATGGCACCCGGCGAGCCGGCGGCTACCGTCCCGTCCGCTCGAATGAAAAAGGTTGCCGGAATGCCCGTCAGCCCGTATGCGGATACCGCTTCCTGATTCAGATCATAATAAGCCGGAAAGTCATAGCCGTTCTGCTTTAAAAACGCTTCGCCCTTTTCCTGCGTTTCCTGCCTTCCGTCGGTCCAGTTGACAAATAAGAACTGGACCCGATCCTTCTCTTCGCCGTAGACCTGATTGAACTCCGGCATTTCCTGCTTGCAGTAGTAGCACCAGCTTGCCCAGAAGTTGAGAACGACCGGCTTTCCCTTGAAATCCGACAGATGCACGGCATTTGAGTCCGCGTCGTAAACCGTGAAATCCGGCGCTTCGACCGCCGAGGACACCGCCTGCGAGGAACCCGCGGCACTCTGCGAAGAGGTCGGCGCCGATGAGACCGGTAAATCGCTTTCAGGCCGGTAGCGCGCGGAAAGGCCCGTGTAGGCAAAGTAAGCTCCGCCGAGGACCGCCGCGAACGCGGCGGTAAGAAGCGCTGTTTTCCATGCCCGGTTCATTTTCGCCCTCCTTAGGACAGCGGAACCAGAAGTCCGGCCGCCGTTAGAACTCCCACGATCACTAAAAGAATTCCGGATGCCGCCGTGACGGCCCGGTAATGCCGCTTGATGCGGTCGAACGAGCGTTTCAGCCGGTCGATCAGCAAAGCGGACGCAACGAACGGAATTCCCAGCCCCGCGGAATACGCGAGAAGCAGCAGAATCCCCTTCCAGCTTTCTCCGCCCGCCGCCGCGAGCATCAGGGCGGAGCCGAGAAACGCGCCGACGCACGGAGTCCAGCCGACGGAAAACGCGGCGCCGAACAGCGCGCAGCGGAAAAAGCCCAGCCGGTTCGGGCGGTAGCCGGAAACGCGGCTCTTCTCCAGGAACCCGATGTGCAGCACCCCCGCGAAATGCAGCCCGAACAGAACCATGACGGCGCCCGCGAAAAGGCCGGCCAGCCGGGAGTGCTGGCGCACCGCCGCGCCGAGCGTTCCCGCGAACGCGCCGAGGACCAGAAAAACGACGGTGAATCCCGCCGTGAACCCGAGCGCGTTTTTCACCGCGCCGCGATTGCCGCCGGAAATTTCCTGCCCGGCAAAAAAAGAAGCGTAGGCGGGCAGCATCGGAAGAAGACAGGGGGAGACAAAGGTGACGACGCCCTCCAGAAAGGTGATCAGGTATTCCGTCTTCTTTCCCTCCCATCTTTCTATTTTTTAAATACAAGTATATAATAAAGGTATTGTATCGCTTTTTCCGTGACAAAATCACATAAGTTAAAAAAATAACTTTGTGACGTTGTCACGGAAGAAGCAGGCAAAGCAGGTTAGGATGAAAATCACGAAAAAGAACGGAGGATCTCTCATGCCGGACGTTATTATACTGGGGAGCGGCCCAGCGGGAATTTCCGCCGCGCTGTACACCGCCCGCGCCGGACTTTCCACGCTGATTCTCGCCTCCGGGGCGGGAGCGCTGGAAAAAACGGATAAAATCGAAAATTATTACGGATTCGCCGAACCGGTCTCCGGTCGGCAGCTGCTCGAAAACGGAATCGCGCAGGCCGGACGCCTCGGCGTCTGCATTGTTCGGGAAGAGGCGGTCGGGCTCTCTTTCGACGGGGAATTTGAGGTCGCGACAAAAGAAAATTCCTATCGCGCGCCGTTTGCCGTCATGGCGACGGGCGCGTCGCGCAAAGCGCCGAAAATTCCGGGCCTAGCGGAGTTTGAGGGGAAGGGAGTCAGCTACTGTGCCGTTTGCGACGGTTTCTTCTATCGGAAAAAGCCGGTTGTAGTTCTGGGCGCGGGCGATTACGCCCTGCACGAAGCCGCCGAGCTGCTGCCGCTGGCCTCTTCCGTCACGATTCTGACCGACGGGCGGGAGCCGCAGGCCGTGTTTCCCGCGGGAATGACGGTAAATTCCCAAAAGGTGGCGGCGCTGACCGGCGGCGGGACGCTCGGGGGAGTCCGGTTCGAGGACGGCTCCGAGCTGGAAACGGCGGGTCTGTTCGTCGCGGTCGGCGTGGCGGGCAGCGCCGACCTTGCGCGAAAAATCGGCGCGGAGGTGAAGGGCGTTTCGGTTGTAGTCGACGAAAAGATGCGCACGAATGTGCCGGGTCTGTACGCGGCGGGGGACTGCACCGGCGGGCTGCTTCAGATATCAAAAGCGGTGTGCGACGGCGCGCTGGCGGGGACGGACGTCATCAAAGAGTTCCGGGCGCGGAAAAAAAGCTGATTTTTTGCCTGCGTGACAATGTTACGGAACATTTCTTCTCTTCTTCATAGAATACAGCAAAAGCAAATTTAAAATAGGAAAGGGAGAGACTCCAAATGTCGCCAGTAACCATTACCAGTAAGAATATCCACCAGCTTTTAAATTCCGATAAGCCGCTCCTCATCGATTTTTGGGCGCCCTGGTGCGGACCCTGCCGCATGGCCGCCCCCATCGTCGACGAGATTGCGCGGGAGGCCGCGGAAAAGGTCCGGGTCGGAAAGGTCGATATCGACAGCGAGCCGGAGCTTGCCGACAGGTTCGGCATCATGAGCATTCCGACCCTGGTTCTGCTCAGAAATAGCAAAGAAGCCGCCCGCAAGGTCGGGGTGAAAAGCAAAAAGGACATCATGAAAATGATCGGCACCTGAAACCGGATGGGCCGACCTGTTGAATGGAATAATCGGGGGCGAACGCTGATCTTTTTCGGCGGTCCCCGTTTTTTCTTGCTTGACTTCGCCGGGTAAAGTGATATCATTCTAACATATGTTAGAAATAGTTCACACCGGAGGGATCCTATGAATCAGAAAAAACTAAGTTTAAGGGTATCTGTTTTCTTTTTGTTTTCTCTGCCGGGAGCGGTGATGTTTGTCTCCGGCCTTTACAAAGCATGGAGCATTCCATCCAAAGCCTTTGTGCTTGCATCCGATGCGGTATTCCTGCTGCTTTGGGGGCTTCTGCTCTTTTGGTACCTGAAAAAAGGACAGCCGTACGACGAGATGGCGCGGTCCACCGCGGTTTCGGCGGCCTCGGCTTCCTGGGCGGTGCTTGCCGTTCTTCTTGCGGGAGTGGCGCTGTACTGCATCTTTACGGGGGGAACGATCGCGCTGACCGCGGCGGTGATGGATTTTGTTCTTGCGGGAATCGACGTATTGTACGCGCTGTTTTTTGTGCTATATGACTGGCGGGGGAGCGCGGTATGAGGCTGAAAACGGAGCTGCCCCGGTTTCGGCGGGAAACGGGCATGACGCAGAGCGGGCTTGCGGCGCTTGTCGGCGTGAGGCGCGAAACCATTGTCAACCTGGAAAACGGGAGATACAATCCTTCCCTGCGGCTGGCGATGGACCTTGCGGATGTTTTCCATACAACGGTGGAAGAGTTGTTCCGTTTTGAGGCGGAAAAAGATTGAATCCGAGTTTTAAGGCTTATTGGGGGAAAGGAAACCGCATGAATTTAGCAGATATTGTAAGGCCGCTGCTGCGGTGGTACGAAGAGAACCGCCGCAGCTTACCCTGGCGGGAGGAACCAACCCCTTACCGCGTGTGGATTTCGGAGATTATGCTTCAGCAGACGCGGGTGGAGGCGGTTAAGCCCTATTTCGAGCGGTTCCTTCGGGAACTGCCGGAGGTTGAGGCGCTGTCCAGCGCCCCGGAGGACCGCCTGCTAAAACTCTGGGAGGGGCTGGGGTATTACAGCCGGGTCAGGAATCTTCAAAAGGCTGCGAGAATTGTTGTGGAGCAGTACGGCGGAATCCTTCCCGGCGACCCGGGGGAATTGAGAAAACTGCCGGGCATCGGGGAGTACACCGCCGGGGCGATTTCTTCCATCGCGTTCGGAAGACCGGAGCCGGCCGTGGACGGCAATGTGCTGCGGGTGCTCGCGCGGCTGACCGCCGACGAACGGGATATCCGCGACCCGGCGGCGAAGCGCCTCGCGGCGGAAAACCTGCGCGGAATCTACCCCGCCGGGCGCAGCGGGGATTTTACACAGGCGCTGATGGAGCTTGGGGCGACGGTCTGCCTTCCGAACGGCGCGCCGCTGTGCGAACGCTGTCCGCTCTCCTCCTTATGCGAGGGGCTGAAAACGGGGCGGGCGGAGGCTCTGCCTACGGCTTCGCCGAAGCCCGCGCGCCGCAGGGAGGAGAAAACGGTGTTCCTGATTCTTTGCGGCGGAAAGGCGGCGCTGCAAAAACGCCCGGAAACCGGTCTTCTTGCCGGGATGTGGGAATTCCCCTGCGCGCCGGGGACCCTTTCGGAGGAGGAGGCCCGGCTTATTCTGAGCGGGTGGGGTGTTTCGGCACAGGGGATGGAGCCGCTGCCGGGTGCGAAACATGTTTTCACCCATGTGGAGTGGCAAATGAGCGGCTACCTTGTAAAATCGGAATTCATGACTAAAAATTTTTTCTGGGCGGATCGGGAAGATCTCGGTTCCCGCTGCGCCGTGCCGTCGGCTTATAAAAAGTTTTTAAAAATATTGCAGTCCCGGTGCGAACTGTGCTAGAATGTACCGGAATAATAGGTTCGCTGTTAAAAAAGGGAGAATCGCCGGATGGTGTTGTCAAAGGCCCGGAAGCAGTCCGTAATGCTGATGATCGGGAGCGCGCTGCTGTGGAGCATCGCGGGGGCGCTGATCAAGCTGCTTCCGTGGAATCCTTTTATCATTTCCGGCTTCCGCAGCCTGCTGGCGGCGGGAGTCATGTTTTTGTACATCAGGCACGCCGGAAACAAAATCCGCGTCAACCGCTATTCCATTCTCAGCTGTCTGACTCTTTGCGGGCTGATGTTTTCCTTTGTGGCGGCAAACAAGCTCACGACGGCGGCGAACGCGATTGTGCTGGAGTATTCGGCCCCCGCGTTCATCGTCGTGTTTTCTGCGCTGATTTTCAAACAGCGGTTTCACCCGGCCGATGTGCTCGCGGTCGCGGGAACGATGTTCGGCATCGCGCTGTTTTTTCTCGACCGGCTGACTGCAGGCGGCCTGCTCGGCAGCTGCATCGCGCTGTTTTCCGGCGTGCTGATGGCGCTGAATTTTATTGTTTCCGCCAGGGCGGACACCGACACCCGCATGAGCGGCATTCTGTTCGCGCACCTTGCGACGGCGGTGATCGGCGCGCCCGTGATCTTTTTTGATCCGCCCGTTTTTTCGGCGCAGTCACTTACCGCCATCCTGATTCTGGGAATTTTCCAGCTGGGGGTTCCCTACGTTCTGTACGGGTTGGCGCTGAAAAACTGCCCGCCCCTCGCGTGTTCGCTCATCGGCACGCTGGAACCGCTCCTGAACCCTATTTGGGTCTATCTGTTTTACGGGGAGGCCCCGGGCAGATACGCGCTGTTCGGCGGCGCGCTGGTTCTTATCTCGATTACCGGCTGGTGCGTGTGGCGCGATCGGTACGTCGCGGCGCACTCCGGAATATAAATATGTGATTCAATAGGAGGTCTGCGGACATGAAAACGAGGAAAATCGCTGTGATCGGCGCGGGGCATGTGGGATCCCACTGCGGATTCAGCCTGATCACACAGGGCGTCTGCGACGAGCTTGTGTATCTTGACACGGACAGGGACAAGGCCGTTTCTCAGGCAATGGACCTTGCGGACGCGACCGTTTATCTTCCGCACCACGTGAACGTACGCGCCGGCGATTACAATGATTTGGCGGACGCGGACATCGCCGTAATGGCCGCCGGCCCGCTGCCTGACGAGCACCAGACCAGAATGGACACGCTGGGCGCAACGATTAAAGAAATGAAAACCATCGTCGGCCCGATGAAGGAATCCGGATTTTCGGGAATCCTTGTCAGCATTTCGAATCCGGCGGACGTGATCGCGCATTATCTGCAGGAACGCACCGGCCTGCCCGCGAGGCATGTGATTTCCACCAGCACCACGCTGGATTCCGCGCGCCTGAGGCGGGTTCTTTCCGAGCGGACCGGAATCGACCAGAAATCCATTCACGCCTATGTGATGGGTGAGCACGGCGAATCGCAGATGGTGGCGTGGTCGAACGCGTCGGTCGCCGGGGTTCCCCTGACGGAGCTGATGAAAAAACATCCGGAGA
Organism: Caproicibacter fermentans; assembly: GCF_014303955.1. Classification (NCBI taxonomy): domain Bacteria; kingdom Bacillati; phylum Bacillota; class Clostridia; order Eubacteriales; family Acutalibacteraceae; genus Caproicibacter; species Caproicibacter fermentans. The sequence continues at coordinate 2,666,542 of NZ_CP060286.1, forward strand.
GCTATGGAAAACTGGATCTGGACGAAATCGCGGCCGCGGCGAGAAAGGGCGGCTGGATCGTTCTTCACGGCAAGAAATCGACGGAGTTCGGCATCGGCACGGCGCTGACGGAAATCGTCAAGACCATTTTTCACGATGAGAAGAAGATCCTTCCCGTTTCCTGCCTGCTGGAAGGGCAGTACGGGCAGAGAAACGTTTACGCGAGCGTTCCGGCGGTGCTCGGCGCGGACGGCGCGGAGCGGATCGTTGAAATCGGCATGACGCAGGAGGAGCTGGAAAAATTCGGCGATTCGTGCGAAACAATGCGCAAGAACTTTAAAATCGCGATGGGACTGTAACGCGATTTTCCGGTACCGGACCCCGCCAAAAGCTGAAACGTCATAAGGAAGTACCGGAAAAATTTGGACTGTCTCAAGCCGGGAAATCTTATTAGCGAAACGATCCCCCTTGCAATCTGTTTATTCAGAGATGCAAGGGGGATTTGTTTCTATATAAAATGTGTTTTCCCTTAAGAAATTGTGCCGGAGGGCGAGCAGGCCGGTACTCTTTGATTCCGGCGGGCGTGCCGCTTATTGAGGAAGAATCCCGTTTTTTCTTTGGTCAACCGACCAACCTCCAAGGTCTAACCTGCTATGGGACTTTAATTTGTTCCAAAAACAATATTTATCATTGAAAAGCAGAAAAACAAATGATATGATACCAATAAAGAAAATTACAAGAGAAAATGCAATAATTTTAAGCTTACTAGCTGCATAAGTGGCTAGCAAGCCTCTTTTTTAAAAACATGAAAGGGACAAAATATGGAAAATCTTTTTTGGTTGCCTGCGATTTCAGTAATCGCGTTTGTCCTAAGAATATGTGCTTATCTTGTACTTATTGTTATTGGAATTAAGCTAATTAAAATATTTAATAGCCGTAATAAATTTTAGGAAATTACCTGCGCACGATGGCGATAATTTCTCGGGGTCTTCATCGCGGCCGTGATCCTTAGCGCAATCGGGGACCGAAAAGACCGTAAAACAGCCGCCGTAAACCCGGCGGCTACAGTTTATTGCAAATGTTGGATTCTCCATCAATTTCTTAAATTCCTCCAGCGCCGTCTTCCTGCTGGCGCACTGCTCCCGCCTCTTTCTTGTCTGCTCCGACCGCTCGTAAAAAGCTTCCTGCGTGATTTTCCCGTGCCTGATCCGCGAAAACCGCTTTTGCGGGTCTTTTTTCGTAAGGAATTTCCTGCTAAGGGGCTGTTGCAAAATGAATTTGCGATAGCAAATTGCACAACGGAATAGCCCTCAAAGCAAGAAAATGCGTCCTGAAACGGCTGACAAAGCCCGATCAAGGCGCATTTTTTGTGCATTATTTTTTATCAAAGCTGTTTTGCAACAGCCCCTTTTTCCTTTGGACCGCTTGTAAAACACATGGTGAGACGATATAATAAAGATATTATGCGAATCGTGTCGAATCACGGGAAAGGGGAATCGAAATGGCCAAGGTGATTTCAATTTCCAACCAAAAGGGCGGGGTCGGCAAAACGACGACGACCTGCGCCCTGGCCGCTGGATTAAAAAAAAGGGGCTACCGTGTTTTGGCAATCGACCTTGACCCGCAGGGGAATCTGGGGTTCAGCGTCGGGGCTGACGCCGAGACCAGCGCGTCGATTTACAACGTACTAAAGGGCGAGGTCAAAACTCAGTACGCGATTCAGAAAACCGACAGCATGGACATCATCATCTCCAGCATTCTGTTAAGCGGAATCGAGCTGGAATTTACCAACACGGGCCGCGAGTTCCTGCTCAAGGAGGCAATCCAGCCGATTCAGACCTTTTACGACTACATCCTGCTGGACACGCCCCCGAATCTGGGCATACTGACCATCAACGCGTTCACGGCGTCCGATCATATCGTTGTGCCGATGATTTCGGATATCTTCAGTCTTCAGGGCATCGCGCAGCTTTACGAAACCGTGGAACGCGTCAAAAAATACTGCAACCCGCACCTTTCCATCGCGGGAATCCTGCTGACCCGGTTTAATCCCCGCACCCGCCTGAGCCGCGAGGTGCGCGGCACCGCGGAGCTGATTGCGAACGACCTGAAAATCAGCATGTTTGAAAACACGATTCGCAGCAGCGTTTCGGCCAGCGAGGCGCAGTCGCTTCAGCAGAACGTGTTCGATTACGACCCCCGCAGCCATATCGCGCAGGATTATGGGAAATTTATCGACGAACTGCTGGCAAAGGGGGTGTGACGGCGCATGCCGAGGTCGAAAAAAGAGATCGACAAGGAACTGATGTACAAAAAGCTGATGCCGTCCCAGTCGAAACAGCAGAATCCCGCGGAGGAAGCCGGTGCGGTCAACGAAGCAGCGGCGGCGCCGCAGTCCGATTTCAGCGCGCCGCCCCAACGGGAGCCCGCCGCACACCGGGAGCCGGAGCCGCATAAGGTCAGCGTTCCGTCGCTTGACAGCCGCCGCACGGAGGTCGTCAACGTCATGGAGGAAGTCGTTCTGGAGAAGCTGGATTCGGTTCTGGCTCGGTTTCAGTGCTGCCGCTGCGACCGCTGCAAGAAAGACATCGTCGCGCTGGCGCTGAACAAGCTGCCGCCGAAATACAGGGTCGTTTCCGACGGGCAGATCACGCCGGACCTTGACGCGCAGACCAACGCGCAGGTTGTCACCGCGATGATTCAGGCCGTCATCAGGGTGCGCGCGAAGCCAAGACACTGACAAAATCGGAATTTTCGCCCCCGCCTGCATTTGCCGCGGCCGGGGGTATCATAATAGTGCTAGTTAAAATTGCGAATGGGGGTTTTGCAATGCTGAACGAAATAGAAAAACAGGCCCGCGCGGCCGTGACGGAATTTTTGGATCAGGTGACGGTGAAGCCGGGGCGGATTTTGGTGATCGGCTGTTCTTCCAGCGAAATCTGCGGGAAGCGGATCGGCTCCGGCTCCAGCGAGGAAACGGCGAACGCGGTGTTCGGCGCGATCTATCCCGTTTTAAAGGAAAAGGGAATTTTCCTCGCGGCCCAGTGCTGCGAGCACCTGAACCGGGCGATCATTCTGGAGGAAGCGGCGGCGGAGCAGTACGGTTTGCCAATCGTGAACGCGGTGCCGCAGCCGAAGGCGGGCGGTTCGTTCGCGACGGCGGCCTACCGCGCGTTCGAGCATCCGGTCGCGGTGGAACGTGTACAGGCTCACGCCGGAATGGACATCGGCGACACGCTGATCGGCATGCACCTGCGCCCGGTGGCGGTTCCGGTGCGGCTGAGCGTCAAAAAGATCGGCGAGGCAAACCTGGTCTGCGCCAGAACAAGGCCGAAATATATCGGCGGCGAGCGGGCGCATTACGACCCGGAGCTTGGATAACGGAGAAAAACAGCGCCCCGGCACAAGAAAAATGTGCCGGGGCGGTTTTTTATATTATCCCCGGGAACAGCCGCCAGGTGTGCTGTTTGTAGGCTTCGAATTCTTCGCCGAACTGGTCGGACAGCGCCCTTTCCTCCTTGCGGATACGCAGGCCGTAGCAGACGGCGCAGAGGATGAGCACCGGAACCGGCGCGAACACGCTGCGCAGGCAGAGCGCGATGCCGAGCAGGCTGAGGATGCTGCCCGTATAAGCGGGGTTCCGAATCAGTCGGTAAGGGCCTTTCGTGATTAAATGCTGGTCGTCGGTGGTCTGGACGTTCAGCGTGAACGCGCGTTTCAAAGTCCACACGGAAACGCACCGCAAAAGGATTCCGCCGACCAGGAAAGCCATGCCGACAAAATAGAACGCGTGGGGCAGAAGCAGGCTTTGCACAGTGGGGGAAACCCCTTTGCTTCGCAGGCCGAAACTGACGACAATGCCGCCCCACCACGCGAAAATAATCAGCCATAGGGTGGCATCCCGGCGTTCGGGACGCTCGTCGTGCCGTGCCCAGCGGCTGGAGGTGAACAGCCAGATCAGCGCTTCCGAACAGCACAGCAGGCCGAAAGCCGAATTGAACCAGAAATATTCGGCGGCACTGATAAATTTAGACGGGTCGCCCATGATTCATTCCCCCTTATCGCTTGACTTCCACACGGCGGACCAGCAGGAAGGTCAGGGCGGCAAGAAACGCGGCGAGAATCATGTGGGTCGCAAAATCGGCGGCCGGGTTCATCGCGCAGTTCATCCACCAGCGAAAGGCTTCGGCGAGGGCGGCGGAAATGCGGCCGCCGGTGAAGGTTTGGTCAAATATGGGGAGACCGATCAGCAAAACGATGGGAACCCCGAAGGAGAACACAAACTTCTGGGTGCGGGTTAACCGATAGTAGAAGGTCGTAATCAGCAGGCCGAGCAGTGCGGCGACAAAATAGAGACAGAAACACCACAGAAGGTTTTTCAGCAGAAAGGCGGGGCTTCTCACGGCCGGGTTCCCAAGGGCCGGCCACACCCGGTTGAATTTAAGGTTGACGCCCGTCGGCATCAGACTTTGGCTGTAAACCGACCGGTAATTCATGAACAGCGAGAAAACAAACATGTTGAACGTGTCGATCAGCGCCGTGCACGCGGCGGCGATTCCCAGCGACGAAACGATCCCGGCGAACATGCGGCGGCGGGAAACGCCGTTTGCCGAGTAGAAGAGAAAAAATTCACGGAACGAATTCAGCCCGAGGATAAAAATCGTGATGACCGTCGCGGTTTCCAGACCGGAGGTGGTCAGCTGCTGTCTGTCTTCGCTGAACAGTTCGTAAAAAACGTTGAGCGCCACAATGCAGTATACCACCAGATACATGATGCGGAAAACGCGGATGCCGGTCCGGCACTGCATGCGGATGATCGGTTTCAGATTCATTTCTGGTTCTCCTTCCGGCGGCCCGTCAGCTCGATAAACAGCTTTTGAAGGTCGATTTTTTCCGAAATCAGGTCTCCTCCGAGCGCGCCGGGGTCCGGCCTGCCGCGCAGGTAAACGGTTTTCAGGCCGCCGAGCAGCTCAGAGCTGATGACCGTGCGCCCCTCGGCGTACCGGTCGGCGGCCTGAGCCGGGCCCTTTATCAGGTACGAATCTTCCAAAAGCGTTTCCACATCCTCATTGAGGATCAGCTTTCCCCTCCGGAGCATGACCGCGCGGTCAATCAGTTTGGCCGCCTCTTCAATCAGGTGGGTGGAAAAAACGATCAGCCGGGGATTTTCCGAAAAATTCTGGATCAGCTCGCGGTAAAACAGCTCGCGGTTTCCGGCGTCCAGCCCCAGAACCGGTTCGTCCAGCAGCAGGATCGGCGCGCCGCTCGCCAGCGCGGTGATGATTTTCAGAATGGTTCCGTATCCGGTGGAAAGCTTATTGTTCTTCGCGTTCAGGTCCAACTCGAATTTTTCACTGAGGTTGAGTGCATAAGGCAGGTCAAAACGGGGATAGAATTCAGAAGTAAAGCGAAAGATTTCCCGGACGCGCAGACCTTCGGGAAAGTAGTTCGCCTCGCTCATACAGTAGATTTTGCCGAGCGCGCGGTCGTTTTCCAAAACCGGTTCCCCGTCGACCAGGATTTCCCCCTGCGTCGGAAGGAGCCGGCCCGCAATGAGATTCAGCAGGGTGCTTTTCCCCGCGCCGTTTCGCCCCAGCAGTCCGTAAATATGGCGGTCCTCCAGCGTAAGGCCGACGCGGTCCAGCGCCGCCGCGCCCTTGAAACGCTTCGTCACGCCCTTCAGTTCAATTCCCATCGTTAAATCCTCTTTTCGTCAGTTCGGCGGTTTCCTCCGGCCCAAGACCCAGCTTTTCGGCTTCCCGAACCATCGGAAGCACAAAGGCGCGGTAAAAGGATTGCTTGCGCTTTTCCAGAATCTTTTGCTTTGCGCCGGGGGCTACAAACATGCCGATTCCCCTTCGTTTATAGACAATGGATTCTTCCACCAGCAGATTGATTCCTTTTAATGCCGTGGCGGGGTTGATTTTATAGCTGACGGATATTTCCGTCGTGGAGGGAATCTGTTCCTCCTCCCGAAAGGCCCCGCTCAGAACCGCGTCCTCCAGTTCTTCCGCGACCTGCTGGAAGATCGGTTTTTCATTTGTAAAACCGGGAGGCATCCTTCTCACCTCTTAACTAGTTAATTACTTATGTAACTAACTATAATGCAGTACTTTTCCATTGTCAAGAGTTTCTTTCCGATATTTTCCGGCGCCGCCCGGGAACCTTGTTTCCGGGCCGAAAGCATGCTATAATAAAAAATCAGCGGACGGGGCGGCGCGCCCTGCCGCCGAAAAATCACAGAGACAGGAAAAGGGGGCCTCGCCGGATGAAGGATGTGTTCCATTCCAACGGTTTTAAAATTCTGATTGTCACCGTGTTTGTCCTGTTCGGGGTCATGCTGGTCACGGCGGGTTCGGGCGGATCGTTCGCGGCGGACGCTTTCGGCTTTCTTTCCACGCCGATGGAACGCGTGAGCACACTGATTACAAATAACGCAACGGTGGCGGCGCAGTCCGTCACGCAGTCGAAAGATGAGCTTGAGGCGGAAAACGCTCGGCTGAAGCAGCAGGTGGACGAGCTGAACCGCAAGTTAATCAATTATTATACCTATCAGCAGGAAAACGCGCAGCTGCGCAAATTTTTGGAACTGAAAAACGACAACAAGGATTTTAAACCGGTATCCGCCGCGGTGATCGCGCGCGACCCGGCAAACCTGTTTTACCAGTTTACCATCGACCAGGGCACTCTGGCCGGAATCGCCGTATACGACCCCGTCATTACGGAAAGCGGCGTGGCGGGATGGGTCTCCTCCGTCAGCGCGAATTACAGCAGGGTGACCACCATCCTTTCGCCGGACACAAAAATCAGCGCGACGGACAAGGTCAACCGCGAAAGCGGCGTGGCCGGCACCGACGTCAAGCTCTCGGACCAGGGAATTGTGAAACTCGGGATGCTCTCCGCCGGCACGACCGTGAAGGCGGGGGACATTGTCGTGACAAACGGCCTCGGCGGAATTTACCCGAGGGACCTCGCGGTCGGAACGGTGAAGAGCGTGAAGAACGACCCTTACGACGTATCCCTTTACGCGGAGGTTACCCCGTTTGTCGACGTGAAAACCGTGCGCGACGTAATGGTCATCACGTCCTTTCAGGGGCAGGGTCAGGCTTTGGACGACAACACGAAGCCGGCCTCTTCTTCATCCGCCTCTTCCCAGGGAGGAAAATAAAATGAGCGCGATAACCAGGCTGAAAGCGATCCGCTATTTCGCTTATGCCATTGAGCTGCTGGCCCTGTTTGTGCTGCAGGAAACCCCCGGGCTGATTCCGGCGGTCTATACGGCGAGGCCGGTGCTGGTGCTTCCGGCGGTGCTCTCCATCGCGATGTTCGAAGGCGAAACCGCCGCCATGGGGTTCGGCATTGCGGGCGGCCTGCTGATCGATCTGGGGTACGGCAGCGCGCTGGGGTTTCACGCTCTGTTGCTGGCGGCGGGGTGTTACCTGATTTCGCTGGTGGCGGCCAATCTGTTCCGGACAAATTTTGTTTCCGCGCTTTTGCTTTCCGCCGCGGTCACGGCCGTGACGTTTCTGCTGCAGTGGCTGTTCTTTTTCGTACTGAGCGGATATGAACACGCCGTGTATGCCCTTTTGACCCATTACCTGCCGCTTTTCTGCTACACGCTGGCGGTTATGCCTCTTGCATACTATTTTAACCGCGCGCTTGCCCTGCAGATCCGTTCAAAGGAGGAATGACGGTGGAAGAAAAAGAAAACCACGGGCCGGGGGCGCCGGATTTTTGCAGGACTGCTGATTTTTGCCGTCCTTCTCGCTTACGCGCTGCGGCTGTTCAACTGGCAGATCGTCAACGGCGCGACCTTTCTGGAAAAAGCGGACAAATCCAGCTCTTATAGAGTGGATATGGACACAACCAGGGGAGAAATCCTGGATTCCGCCGGGAACGGCCTGGCGGTGAACCGTACCGGCTACGCCATAGTATTCGACAAGGCGTACCTGACGAAAGAAACGGAGAACCCGACCATTCTGACTTTGATCCGGCTGCTGGGGTCCAAAGGGGAAAAATGGGCGGACGAGCTGCCGATCGCCGTGAATTCCAAAGGGGAATATGAGTTTATTTCCGGCAGGGACAAGGACATCGCAACGCTGAAATCCAAGGATTTCCTGCATGTGGAATCCTACGCGACGGCGGCGCAGTGCATGCAGCATCTGATCGACCAGTACGACTGCGGCGGGTACTCGGCGAAGGATACGCGGGATATTGTGTCCGTGCGGTACAATATGACGAAATCGGGATTTTCCGTTTCAACGCCCTATGTCTTCGCACAGGACGTGAGCAAGGAAACGGTGCAGGTCATCAGCGAAAACTCCATGCGCCTGCCGGGTGTTCAGGCGAAGCTGACCACAAAGCGGGAATATCCGGACGGGACCCTGATGCCTCAGATCCTCGGAACCATCGGCTCCATTTCCGCCGAGGAGTGGAAAACGCTTCAGGACAAGGACTACGAGTACAACGACCGCATCGGAAAAAGCGGCATCGAGCAGGCGTTTGAAAGCGCTCTGCGCGGCAAATCCGGCGAAAAGGTCGTTGAAATGACCGGGCAGGGGAACGTCGCCTCCGAAACGGTGACCAGCTCGCCGCAGCCGGGCGAAACCGTGTACCTTACCATCGACAGCCGCCTGCAGAAGGTTTTGAACGCGTCGCTGGCCCAGAATATCAAGGCGACGCGCGAATACGGGAAAAAGCTCTGCGCAGAAAACTACAAGGGGTCGTCCAGCGGGCACGGCGAAGACTGCGTGGCCGGCGGCGCGGTGATTCTCCGTGTCAGCGACTTCGCGGTTCTGGCTGCGTCCACGTTCCCGACCTATGACGAGAACGAATATCTGACGGACACGAATTATTACAGCCAGCTTCTAAAGGATAAAAACTTACCGCTGATCAACCGGGCGTTCAACGGCATCTTCACGCCGGGCTCCGTTGTCAAGCCCTATGTGGCGCTGACCGCGCTGCAGGAAAAGTCGATCACGACCTCTACCCGGATCCTGGGCAACAGCGTGTATACCCGCTTTTCGGATGTGGGGCTGCCGCTTGGCAGCATCGGCAACTACGGGATGATCACCGCCAATTACGCGATCGAAAAATCCAGCAACTCATTTTTTTATGAGGTCGGTTACCGCACCGGCATCAGCGCGCTGAATCTTTACGCCCCGCGCTTCGGCCTCGGCGTGAAAACGGGGATCGAGCTGAGCGAAAGCGCCGGCGTCCTCGCCGGACCGGCCGAAAAGAGCGCCTCCGGCGGTTCGTGGTGGGACGCGGACACCGTCGAGGCGGCGGTGGGCCAGAGCGACAACCAGTTTACCCCGCTGCAGCTCGCGACCTATGCCGCAACGATCGCCAACAACGGCACGCGTTTAAAATCTCATGTTGTGGATAAAATAACCAATTATGCGAGAAGTCAGGTCATTTCCCAGACAAAGCCGCAAACGGTGGAAAATATCGGCGTCGACCAGTCCTACATCGATTACGTCAAAGCGGCCATGCGCAGCGTGGCGGCGGAGGGCACCGCGTCCTCCATGTTCCGCAACTACGGCGTTCCGCTCGCGGCGAAAACCGGAACGGCTGTTCTGACTCCCCATTCCGACAACGTCACCTTCATCGGGTTCGCGCCCTACGACAACCCACAGATCGCGGTTGCGGTCGTTCTGGAGCACGGTGCGACGAGCAAATACAGCCTGACCGTTGCAAAAGACGCGTTCGACGCGTATTTCTACGGAAAAACCGTCGATGCAAACGGAAATCTGGTCATGCCGTCCGCTTCCGATGCGGCGCAGAAGAACAGCTCCTCCGGTTCGCCGTCGTCCCGGACCTCCTCCCAGGGATAAAGAGAGGCGCGGGTGAAAATATTGTAAAAACAGACAGGCAAAATGCTTTACTCCTATAATTTGTTGTGGTAATATGATAACAATAGAGGTACCGGCTATGGATTCAGTAACAGTAATTACATCGGGAAAAGGCGGGGTCGGCAAATCGACGGTTACCGCGTCTCTGGGCGCCGCGCTCGCGGCGCGCGGCAGGCGCGTGCTGCTGATCGACTGCGACGCGGGGCTGGGGAGCCTTGACCATATGCTCGGCGTGCTGGACCACCGCGTGTTCGACATCGCGGACGTGGTCTCCGGCGCGGTGGAGCCGTCAAAGGCGGTTTACCCGAGCGCGATTGATCCGAATCTCTTTCTGCTTTCCGCCCCGGGGACGGAAGAGGACGTTGTCAGCCCGGAAGTGATGCGGCAGCTGGTCGGCGTTCTGTCACGGTATTACGACCATGTTCTCATCGACAGCCCGGCGGGAATCGGGCAGGGCTTTTTAAGCGCGGCGGCAGCGGCCAAAAGGGCGCTTGTCGTGGCCACGCCGGACCCGGTCTGCCTGCGGGCCGCGGCCCGCACCCGGCAAAGCCTGGAGGAGGCCGGGGTGCGGCAGCACAGGCTGGTGGTCAACCGCTTTTCCGGCGCGCGGTTCCGCGCGCAGAAGTGCTACCCCGACCTCGATTCCGTCATCGACGCGGCCGGCGTCAGGCTGATCGCGGTGATTCCCGAGGACCCGGCTTTGGCGGCGGCGACGTTTCAGTCCGGCCCCGCGCCGGAAACCTCGCCGGGGATGCTGGCGGTCGGCCGGCTTGCGGCGAGGCTGGAGGGCGAACAGGTGCCGCTTCCCGCGGTCAATCGATTCTGACTCTATTTGTTGATTTTTGGAGGATCAAATTGTATGAATATTGCTTTAATTGCCCACGACGCGAAAAAGGAGCTGATGGTTCAGTTCTGCATTGCGTACTGCGGCGTGCTGAGCCGTCATTCGCTCTGCGCCACGGGTACCACGGGAAAACTGGTATCGGAGGCTACCGGCCTTGAAATCCAACGCTTTCTGGGCGGGTCACAGGGCGGCGACCAGCAGATTGCCGCAAGAATCGCCTGCAACGAGGTGGACCTTCTTCTGTTTTTCCGCGATCCGCTGAACCCGAAGCCCCACGAGCCGAACGACATGAATCTGCTGCGTCTGTGCGATATGCACAACATCCCGGTCGCAACCAACATCGCGACGGCGGAGGTGCTCATTCACGGGCTGGAGCGCGGCGATCTGGACTGGCGCAACATTTTGAACCCAAAGGACTGATCCTGCGGCTGAGAACGGAAAGAGTACCCGAAGCCCCCGCACAGGGAGGACCCGCCGCGACTGAGAGCGGGTCCGCGACAGAGAGCTTCGGCGAAGACATCCGGGAGCCGTTTTCCGCCCCGGGGAGGGGCAGCCGAAAGGGGGGCCGCCTGCGGCCCCTGAAAAAGGGTGGCACCACGAGAGGAAACTCCCTCGTCCCTTTCCATTGGGACGGGGATTTTTTGTTATTTGCACATATTTTGAAGCGCGCCGCGGGCGGCGGGCGAAACCGGTTTTCAGACGGTACGGGCTGCGGCTTTCTCGAAAGCGCAAGGTAAAAATAGAAAAAGGAGTCGACTATGGAACTGATTAAAGCACAGAGAGGAACACAGGACATTCTTCCCGGAAACAGCGAACGCTGGCAGGCGGTCGAGGAGGTCATGCGGGACGAGGCCGCGGTAAACGGTATTTCGGAGATCCGTACCCCGGTATTTGAGGATACGCGGCTGTTTCAGCGTTCCGTCGGGGAAACTACCGACGTGGTTCAGAAAGAGATGTATACGTTCGAGGACAAGGGGGGCCGTTCCGTCACCCTGAAGCCGGAGGGAACCGCCGGGGCCGTGCGGTCTTATCTGGAACACGGCCTTTACAACAGCCCCGCTCCGCAGAAGTTTTATTACCTTACGCCCTGCTATCGCTATGAAAAAGCGCAGGCGGGCCGCCTGCGCGAGTTTCACCAGTTCGGCGTTGAACTGTTCGGCACTTCGCTGCCGCTGGCGGACGCCGGGCTGATCGCATTTGCAAACGGCCTGTTTGACCGCCTCTGCGTGAAAAACCTGAAGCTGAAGATCAATTCCATCGGCTGCCCGACCTGCCGCGCGGAATACACGAAAGCGCTGAAAACGTATTTCACCGAACGGAAGGACCGGCTTTGCGAAACCTGCCGCTCCCGCCTTGACCGGAACCCGATGCGGATTCTGGACTGCAAGGAGCCAGGCTGCGCCGAAGCGGCAAAGGGCGCGCCGCGCATTCTCGACTATCTGTGCGGCGACTGCAAGGCTCACTTTGAGGGCGTCAAGTCGGCGCTCGACTCCATTCAGATCGAGTATGAAATCGACCCGTCCATTGTCCGCGGGCTGGATTATTACACCCGCACGGTGTTCGAGTTTGTTTCCGCCGACCTCGGCGCGCAGAGCACGGTCTGCGGCGGCGGCCGCTACGACGGCCTTGTGGAGGAAATGGGCGGCAAACCGACTCCGGCGCTCGGGTTTGCCCTCGGCATCGAACGCCTGCTGATGATCATGGAGGCGCAGCAGGTTGAATTCCCGGAACCGCACCCCTGCGAGCTGTATATCGCCTCCATCGGCGAGGCGGCGCAGAAGCGGGCATTCCAAATGGCCTGCGGCCTGCGCGAATGCTCCATCGCCGCGGCCTGCGACGAGGTCGGCCGCAGCCTGAACGCCCAGATGAAATACGCGGACAAGCTCGGCGCGCAGTTTACTCTGGTGCTTGGCGACGACGAGCTGGAAAAGGGCCTTGGCGTTGTCAAAAACATGAAGACAGGCGAAAAAACAAAGGTCAACCTGAACAACGATATCGAAGGGCAGTTTGCCGCCATCAGCACGCGGGCGGAAGACGAAGAGGACCTCTCTTTTTAACGGAATCGGAGATGATTGCATGAAGGAATCAATTCTGGACGGGTTCCGCCTGACCGCGGCGGAGCGGGGTCTTACGGTTTACGGGATCCGCGTGGAGCGGAAAAACGGGGAGTCCGTCACGCACTTCTGGCGGTCGAGCGATCCGGTGAATCTGTATTCGGCCGCCAAGACCTTTACCTCGCTTGCCGTCGGTATGTGCGCGGAGGACGGAAGATTCGCGCTGACCGACCGGGTGCTGGACTTTTTCCCGGAATACCGGGAAATCGCCGCGCCCGGCAGCGAGGACATCACGCTGCGGGACCTGCTGCACATGGCCTCCGGCAAACCGCATTTCTGGTTCGGCGAGCTGGATGCACAGAAGCCGGAGCGCGACTGGGCGGAGCTTTTCTTCCGCGTGCCGGTGGAAAAAAAGCCGGGAACGGCGTTCTTTTACTCCAACGCGTGCTGCTATATGCTGGGGCGCGCGGTGGAAAAAGTGACCGGAAATAACGTGCGGGACTTTCTGGTACCGCGCCTGTTTACCCCGCTGGGGATCGAAAATCCGCAGTGGCACACCGACCCGCGGGGGCATACGCTCTGCGCCACCCAGCTTTTCCTGACCCTGGACGAATTCAGCCGCCTTGGGCGGCTCCTGCTTCACAACGGAATCCGGGAGGACAAGCGGCTGATTTCGGAAGAATACCTGAAAAAGATGTCCTGGGACACGATCAAAAGCGGATGGGACGGGTGTTCGGAACCGGAGTGCCTCGCCGGGTACGGGTACCAGGTCTGGCTCTGCACGGCGCCGGGTTCTTTCCGGGCGGACGGCAAGTATGGCCAGTTCAGCATTCTTCTGCCGGAGCGGGAAGCCGTGGTGACCATAACGGCGCACGAGGAAAAGCGCCCTTACTCGCTAATCAGGGCAGTTCTCCGGGAAATTGTGCCAAGACTGTAACAGGAGTATTTTTAAATCAATAGATTAAACGGAATGGGGAAATCAAAAATGCCGGAATCATTAACGGGCCTGAAACGAACCAACTACTGCGGGGAGCTGCGCGCGGCCGACTGCGGCAGGGAAGTGACCGTCTGCGGATGGGTGCAGCGCCAGCGCGACCTGGGGCAGCTGATTTTTATCGATTTAAGGGACCGTACCGGAATCGTTCAGCTCGCATTCGGCGACAAGACGGACCGCGAGGTGTTTCAAAAGGCCTTTGCCGCCCGCGCGGAGTTCGTTCTGGCGGCGCGCGGAACCGTGAGGGAGCGCTCTGCCAAGAACGCGGAGCTGCCGACGGGCGACATTGAAATCGAGGTCGAGGAGCTGCGCGTGCTTGCCAAAAGCGAGACCCCGCCGTTCGCCATTGAGGAAAAGACCGACGTCAAGGAGGATCTGCGCCTGAAATACCGCTATCTGGACCTGCGCCGCCCGGAGATGCAGAGAAAGATCATCGGCCGGCACCGCATCGTCAAGGCTGCGCGCGATTATTTTGACGAAAACGGCTTCCTCGAAATCGAGACGCCGAACCTGATCAAATCCACGCCGGAGGGCGCGCGCGACTATCTGGTTCCTTCCCGTATGTTCCCGGGCAGCTTTTTCGCGCTGCCTCAGTCGCCGCAGCTTTATAAGCAGCTTCTGATGCTTTCGGGCTACGACCGTTACATGCAGGTTGCCCGCTGCTTCCGCGACGAGGACCTGCGCGCCGACCGCCAGCCGGAATTTACGCAGATCGACTTTGAGATGTCGTTTGTTTCTCAGGACGACGTGATGGCGATCGCGGAGGGATTTATCAAGGACGTCTATCAAAAAGTATTGGGTCTTGAAATCCGGACTCCGCTGCGCCGCATGACCTGGCAGGAGGCGATGAACCGCTTCGGCTCCGACAAGCCTGATTTGCGCTTCGGCATGGAGTTGACAGACGTGAGCGAAGCCCTGAAAAACACGGAATTCCGCGTGTTCGCCGGTGCTCTGTCCGCGGGCGGCAGCGTGCGCGGCATCAATCTGAAGAGGCAGGCGGACGCTTTAAGCCGCAAGGAGATCGACAAGCTGGGAGAGTGGGTCAAATCCTACGGAGCAAAGGGCCTTGCGTGGACACGTCTTGCCTCCGGCGGGGAAACCTCCTCCTATGAAAAATTCCTCGCTCCGGAAGAAGCGGCGGCCGTTCGAAAGGCGCTGGGCGCCGAAGCGGGCGACGTGCTGTTCCTGGTCGCGAGCGGCGAAAACAAAGTTGTGTTCGATTCCCTCGGCGCGCTGCGCAAAGAGCTTGCCGGGCGGTTCGGACTGATCGACGACTCGAAGCCCTGTCTTCTTTGGGTGACGGACTTCCCGCTGTTCGAGTACAGCAAGGAAGAAAACCGCTTTGTCGCGATGCACCACCCGTTCACCATGCCGCGCGAGGAGGATCTCGGCAAGCTGGAGTCCGACCCCGGCAGCGTGCTGGCGATCGCCTACGATATGGTGCTCAACGGAAACGAGCTCGGCGGCGGCTCGGTCCGTATCAATCGGCCGGACATCCAGGAGAGAATGTTCCAGGCCCTCGGCTTTACCCCCGAGCAGGCGCAGGAGCGCTTCGGCTTTTTGATCGACGCGTTCCGCTACGGCGCGCCGCCGCACGCCGGCATGGCGTTCGGCCTGGACCGCCTGGTCATGCTGATGCTCGGCTGCGACAGCATCCGCGACGTTATCGCGTTCCCGAAGGTCGCTTCCTCCGCGGAGCTGATGAGCAGCGCCCCGACCGGAGTCGACCCGAAGCAGCTTGAAGAGCTGGGCATATCCTTGCTGAAAAAGGATTAAAAGAAAGACAGGCGGGCGGTTGGTGCCCGGCCCCTGTCCGGAGGAACCGCGGGGAAATCGGTTGGAGGATGAAATGAAAAAGAAACGGGTCAAATTATTAGCACGGATTCTTTTGATTGCGGTGATACCTTTTCTGGCGCTGCTGGTAAAAAACCGTTACGACTTCGGCGAATGGGACCCGCGGAGTCTGCCGAACCGGATCGGATGCTATGACCGGACCTATTACGTCGGCCCGTCCTCTCCGAGTCTGATGAACGGCGGTCAAAAGCCCGCCTGCGCGGTCAGCAATTCCGACAACCGGACGGGCAGGGAGCTGTTCACCTCGGAGCCGAAAGGCGATTTGCTGCCGGTCGTAATTTATTTAAAATTGTCCGACGGCAGATACCAGCAGTATATTTTGTCCGGCGGTCAGTAAAGACCGCTTCACACGGACACACAGGATCAAGTCGTGTCACGATTTTTAAGCTAGTCGGGGCTTTGCAACAACTTTCCGGACAAATTTAGCCAATCCGGGGAAGGGGATCCCCGTGTGATGAAGATCATAATGTAAAACAGTGTTTTTCAGACGCGGACGCCGCAGGCGCGCGTGCAGGCTCAGCCCGGCCGAAACCGGAATATTATTTCGCACGGGATATTCAACGGGAGTTTTTGAAGACTCTCCCGCCAAACCGGGCTGTCAATTCCGCTCCGCGCGAAACGGCGGGGCGTGCGTGCAGGCTCAGCCTGCCGGGAAAGGAGGCGCATGATGAACAAAATCAATTACAGAAAACAGATGCTGGATGTAATTGCGGGATTTGAGGGCAGGGTGCCGACGCTGCTGCTGCACGACTGCTGCGCCCCCTGCCTGAGCAGCGTGCTGGAACAGCTTGCTCCGCTGTTCCGGGTCACGGTGTTTTTCTACAACCCAAATATCCTGCCGGAGGACGAGTACCGGAAGCGCGTCGCGGAGGTCAAGCGCCTGCTTGACGAGCTGCCGCAGAAATACCCCGCGCAGTTTATCGAGGGGCGGTACAATGTCCGCCAGTTCCTGGAAATGGCGCGCGGAATGGAACAGGAGCCGGAGGGCGGGGAACGCTGCATGGGCTGCTACCGCCTGCGGCTCGCGGAAACCGCAAAATACGCCCGGGCGGGCGGCTATGACTTCTTTACGACGACGCTGACGGTCAGCCCGTATAAAAACGCCCGCAGGCTCAATGAGATCGGATTGGAGCTCGCTCAGAAATATGAGGTGCCGTTTCTGCCGTCCGATTTTAAGAAAAACGGCGGGTATCAGCGGTCGATCGAGCTTTCCCGCACCTACGGGCTGTACCGGCAGGATTTCTGCGGATGTCCGTTTTCCAAGGAAGCCGCACGCCTCAAACGTGCGGAGCGCGGGG
Organism: Caproicibacter fermentans; assembly: GCF_014303955.1. Lineage (NCBI taxonomy): Bacteria > Bacillati > Bacillota > Clostridia > Eubacteriales > Acutalibacteraceae > Caproicibacter > Caproicibacter fermentans. The sequence continues at coordinate 2,683,419 of NZ_CP060286.1, forward strand.
GAGGGTATGAGACGTGAAGAAGAAAAAGAAACGGGAAAAAAGAAGCCGGCAGGAGGAACCGGTCCGCATTCAGCCGGAAATTCCCCCGGCGCCTCAGCCGGAGGACGACGCCCCGCTGAGAGACGCCGTTTCGCTGGTCGGCGGCAAATGGAAGCTGCGCATCCTCTGGGCGCTGCGCTCCGGCGAACCGGCCCGCTACGGGGAGATCCGGCAGCGGATTCCCGGCATCACGGATATGATGCTGAGCCAGAGCCTGCGGGAGCTGACGGCGGACGGCCTGATTGAACGGCGGCAGTATCAGGAGATTCCGCCCCGCGTGGAGTATGCCGCGGCCGGCTGCGCCGCGGGGCTTTACCCGGCGCTGGAGCTGTTCTGCGACTGGGTGAAGAAACAAAAGAAAGGCGGTTAGCGGATGGAACGGAAAACCAGAATGATCCCTTATACGGCGAATGAGGAACGGTATGAAAAAATGGAGTATCGCCGGTGCGGAGAAAGCGGACTGAAGCTCAGCGCGGTGTCGCTCGGCTTCTGGCATAATTTCGGAACCTACGACTGCTACGAGACAAACCGGGCGGTGATGCGCCGGGCGTTTGACCTCGGAGTGACGGTGTTCGACCTTGCGAACAATTACGGTCCGCCCGCCGGCTCGGCGGAGGAGACCTTCGGCCGGCTGATGCGGGAGGATTTCTCACCCTACCGCGATGAGATGGTGATTACCACGAAGGCGGGCTACTCAATGTGGCCCGGCCCTTACGGGGATTTCGGCTCGCGGAAATACCTGCTTGCCAGTCTGGACCAGAGCCTCAGGCGGATGGGCCTTGATTACGTCGATATTTTCTATCATCACCGCATGGATCCGGACACGCCGCTGGAGGAAAGCATGGGCGCGCTGGCGCAGGCGGTCAAAAGCGGAAAGGCTTTGTACGCGGGCATTTCGAATTACAGCCCGGAAGCGGCGAAGCGGGCTGCCGCCCTGCTGCGTGAAATGGGTGTGCACTGCCTGATCTGCCAGTCGCGTTACAGTATGCTCGACCGGCAAATCGAAACGGACGGCCTGTTTGACGCGGCGAAAAGAGCGGGAATGGGCCTGACCGCGTTCAGCCCGCTCGCGCAGGGACTTCTGACCGGAAAATACAACGACGGCATTCCGCAGGGTTCCCGTGCTTCCGGAAAATCGCCGTTTCTGACGAAGGACGGGATTACTCCGGATGTAATCGAAAAGGTGCGCAAAATCGGCGCGCTTGCGAAACGGCGCGGACAAACCACCGCGCAGCTTGCGCTCGCGTGGATCCTGCGGCAGGAAACCATGGCCAGCGTGCTGATCGGCGCGAGCAGCGTCGCCCAGCTGGAGGAGAACGTCGGCGCCGTCAACCGCCTGACGTTCCGTGACGAGGAGCTGGCGGAAATCGAAAAGATTCTGAAATAGCACGGATTTGAATCAGACGCGAGGGCCTTTCCGTTTCGGGAAGGCCCTTTATAACGGGCGGCTTGGTTCCTGACCTCGCCACCTGGAACGGCGAGCTGTACCGTACGGCGGACGGAGGGAAGCACTGGAGCAAAACCGGAACAATCAAAAGCGTCCGTCCAGCCCCGGAAGGACTTAACTCCTCGGCGTACGGCGGCGGAGACAGCGTGATTTCCGGTCGGCGCGAGCTGCTCCGCGTCTCCGGCGACAAAACCGACTGGAAAAGCCCGGTTTCCGCTTTGAAGAGCGCGGGGGCCGTTGCCGCCGCGCTGCTGCCCGAAGGAAAGAGGATGATTCTGACGGCAGAATCGTCCGGCGCCGGCGCCTCTGAACTGCTGACAACATCCGACGCGGGCAAAACATGGAACCCGCACCCTTTGGAAGGAGTTGCGCAGGACGCTTTTGATACCCTGCGGGATTCTTGTCCCATGCAGGTTGCGGACGGGGGCACGGCTGGATTCTGGCCGCGCACGGACTGCTTTCGACGGCGGACGGCGGCAGAAGCCGGACCTGGCGCTGATTCCGTGCTGGAAGACGGCGGACTGTACGTATGGGGGTGAGTTAAAAAATAAACACAATATATTGTGTTTGCGTCCTTGACAATCCCGGAAAAAACAAGTATAATTCTTATTACACTCGTCCGTCGGATGGCGATATTTGCCGACGGAGAAGAACCGGAAAGGATGAAGTTGAAATGGCGACACGAATTCAAAAAAGGAACGGCTCGGTTGTTCCGTTTGATGAAAAGAAGATTCGCAGCGCGATTGAGAAGGCAAACAGGGCGGTGGAAACCGAGAAGATGTCCAGGGCGGAGCTGGACCGCCTGACGGCGGAGATCGCCGCGCGGTTCGGCGGGGACGCTGTGCCTACGGTGGAGCAGGTTCAGGACGCCGTTGAGGAAAAGCTGATTGCAAAGGATTTTGCGAAGACCGCCAAAGCCTATATCCTGTACCGCGCGGAGCACGCGAAGATCCGCCAGGCCGAAGGCGATTTGATGGACATTTACCGTCAGCTGACCTTCCGCGACGCGAAGGACATCGACCTGAAGCGGGAAAACGCCAATATCGACGCGGACACCGCAATGGGAACCATGCTGAAATACGGGTCGGAGGGTTCCAAGTACTTTATCAACAACTACATTCTTCCGAAGGACATCGCCGCGGCGCATTTAAGCGGAGACATCCATATCCACGACGAAGATTTTTATATGCTGACCGAGACCTGCTGCCAGATCGACCTTTTAAAGCTGTTTCACGGCGGATTCTGCACGGGGCACGGGACGCTTCGCGAGCCGAACGACATCAGCTCTTACGCGGCGCTCGCCTGTATCGCGATTCAGGCCAACCAGAACGAAATGCACGGCGGGCAGAGCGTTCCGAACTTTGATTATTCCATGGCGCCGGGCGTTGCGAAAACCTTTCGCCGCCACTATTTTCAGGAGCTTTCCCGTTATTTTCAGGTGGCCCACTCCATGCCGGCCGCCGATGCCGACGCAATGATCGACACGGTGCGCGGTTCCGTCGGCGATGATGTCACCATGGGCGGAGCGGACGGTTACGGCATTCGTTTCGTTCAGTTCCTGCCCGGTCATCAGCGCGCGGGCGGCTATGAGGAGGTTTCGGAGCAGGAGGCCGCGAAAGCGCATCAGTACGCGGTAGAAACGGCGACCCGGAATACGGACCGGGCCACATACCAGTCGATGGAGGCGCTCATCCACAACCTGAACACCATGAATTCCCGCGCGGGCGCGCAGGTTCCGTTCAGCTCGCTGAACTACGGCACAGACACGTCTCCCGAGGGCCGCATGGTGATGAAAAACCTGCTGCTTGCCACAAAGGCGGGCCTCGGCGGGGGCGAGACCCCGATTTTCCCCGTCCAGATTTTCAAAGTCAAGGAGGGCGTCAACTACAATCCGGGCGACCCGAACTACGACCTGTTCCAGCTGTCCGTCCGGGTCAGCGCGAAGCGACTGTTCCCGAATTTCAGCTTTCTTGACGCGCCGTTCAACCTGCAGTACTACAAGCCGGGCGACTATAACACGGAGGTCGCTTATATGGGCTGCCGCACGCGCGTGATGGGAAACGTTTACGATCCTGACCGCGAAGTCACCTGCGGCCGCGGCAACCTGAGCTTTACCTCGATCAATCTTCCGCGCATCGGCATCGAGGCGCACGGAGACGTGGCGAAATTCTATGAAATCCTGGATAAACGGATCGATCTCGTAATCCGCCAGCTGCTGCACCGCTTTCAAATCCAGTGCTCCAAAAAGGTTTACAACTATCCGTTCCTGATGGGTCAGGGCGTCTGGATCGACAGCGAGAAGCTCGACTGGGAGGACAGCATTGAAGAGGTCATCAAGCACGGCACGCTCAGCGTCGGGTTTATCGGCCTTGCGGAAACGCTCAAGGCGCTGACCGGCAAGCACCACGGCGAAAGCCCGGAAAGCCAGAAGCTTGGCCTTGAAATTATCGGCCACATGAGAAAGCGGGTCGACGACGAATCGCAGAAAACCGGCCTCAATTTTTCCCTTGTCGCTACCCCCGCGGAGGGCCTTTCGGGACGCTTTGTGCGCATCGACCAGAAAAAGTACGGTAAAATCCCCGGCGTGACCGACCGGGAATACTACACGAACTCATTCCACGTCCCCGTCTATTTCCCCATCCGCGCGTTCGAAAAGATCAAGCTGGAAGCCCCGTACCATGAGCTGACAAACGGCGGGCACATCAGCTATGTGGAGCTGGACGGCGACACGACGAAAAATCCGGAAGCGTTCGAGGCGATTATCCGCTGCATGAAGGAAAACGGCGTCGGCTACGGTTCCGTCAACCATCCGGTGGACCGCGACCCGGTCTGCGGCTATAACGGAATCATCGACAACGAGTGCCCTCACTGCCACCGCACGGAGGACGACGGGCCGAAATTCGAGCGCATCCGCCGGATCACCGGCTATCTGGTGGGAACGCTGGACCGGTTCAACGACGCAAAGCGCGCCGAGGAAAGGGACCGGGTCAAGCATGGAATCTGAGCTGAGGGTTTGCGGAATCGAGACGGAGTCCATTGTGGACGGAAAGGGCATCCGGTTCGTCGTTTTCGTGCAGGGCTGTCCGCATCACTGCCCGGGGTGCCACAATCCGCAGTCTCATCCGTTTGAGGGCGGAACGGTTTGGAGCATTCACGATCTTTTCGAAAAAATCCGTGAAAATCCGCTGCTGAAGGGCGTTACTTTCAGCGGCGGAGAGCCTTTCTGCCAGCCCGGGCCGCTCACGGAACTGGCCCGGCTGGTGCATTCCGCCGGACTGGACGTGACGACCTACACCGGCTATTTGTACGAGAATCTGGTTGCGATGCAGAGGCCTGAAATCGACGCGCTGCTGGAGCAGACCGACCTTTTGGTGGACGGGCCGTTTCTGCGGGAAGAGAAGGACCTGACGCTGCGTTTTCGGGGAAGCCGGAACCAGCGGGTTATCAACATGGCTGAGACCAGACGCAGGCGGATCATTGTTTTAGAGAAATTAGAGGAAGACGATTAATTCATATTATTCATTTTAAAGAATACAAGATATATAGTCACTAAACTTGATCTTGTAGTTTTATGTAAAATATGGTAAACTGTTTGCGTAGATTTTCGGATGGGGAAGCGATGTATTTGTATTCCGAGAACAGCAAAGTTGCGATTCAAATGTTTGGTGAATTTTCCATTACCATTAACGGGAACACCATGACGAACCTGAAAGGGCGAACCAAGCGGGTCTGGATGCTGATTCAGTATCTGGTTGCCCGGCGCTTTGCGCCGGTCCCGCTTGACCGCCTTCTGCGCGACATCTGGGACGGCCGCGAGTGCGGAGACCCGGAAAACGCCCTGAAGAATCTGGTTTACCGGGCACGCTCCCTGCTGCGCGAGCTGTCGGGGGACAAGTCCCAGTTTATCATATTTTTAAACGGAACCTATGCTTGGAACAACCAGTGCGGCTGCAGCGTGGATTCCGAGCGCTTTCTTGAATACGCCAAAAAGGCTTTTGTTCAGACCGCGCCGGAGGAGAAGCGCATCGGCTGGTACCGGAAGGCGATCGGGCTGTACCGGGGAGGCTTTTTGCCGAAATCCTCCTACAGCACTTGGGTGATCCTGCAGAGAGCGCGCTACTCGGAGATTTACAGACGCTGTGTCAATGAGCTTTGCGGCCTTTTGGCGAACCGGAACCGATACGAAGAAATGGTTCCGGTTGTCGAAAGCGCGCTGAGACGGTTCCCCTATGAAGAGCCGTTCCATATCCTGCTGCTGAAAGCTTATTCGAACACGGGCCGCACTGCGAAGGCGTTTGATCATTACAATCGCACCGTCAAAATGTTTTACCAGGAATTCGGCGTGGACCTCGGCGAATTTTTAAAGCCGTATTCCAGCCGGATGAATAATCAGAGCCGGTCGGAAACGGATCTGGAGACAATCTGGAACGACCTTCAGGAAAAAACCAAAGTGGAAGGAGCCTATTTCTGCGACTACGACATGTTCAAATGTCTGTACCGGTCGCAGGTGAGGCTGATGCCGCGCACGGGGCTTTCCATTTTTCTGATCCTTTTTACGCTCGGAGGAAAGGACGGCGGCGCTCCGGAGCCGGACGCGCTGAAAACAGCCTCTGAAAAGCTGAAAAATGCGATTCTGACCAGTATGAGAAAAGGGGACACCGTTGCTTCCTGCAGCGCGACGCAGTACATTGCCCTGCTGCAGACCGTCACCGTTGAGACCGCGCAGAGCATCGTGCAGAGGGTGATGCGGAAATTCAAGTTTGAATACCGCAAGGATAACGTCAATGTCGTTACAAAGGTAACATCGATTATAGAGTAAACGGTCCTCCAATCCAAAAGAAGAAGCGGACGCCCAGGCCGGGGCGCCCGCTTCTTCTTTTGTTCCGGCGGCGCGGTCCGCCTATTCGCCGCCGATGTAAAGGGACTTGTCTTTTGCATAAAGAATTTTCTGCTGGCTGTAAAGGCTGGAATATCCCGAAAGCATGTAGCTGATGCCGGCCGCCAGAAGGTAATAGAGGATTCCCTGTTCACCGAACACCTCCACGCTGAGAACAAAGGCGGTCAGCGGGCAGTTTGTCACGCCGCAAAACACCGCCATAAAGCCGATGGAAGCGCCGAACGACGGAGTCAGGCCGATCAGGCTGCCGGTAAAGGAGCCGAATGTGGCGCCCACAAAAAACGCCGGAACGATTTCGCCGCCGCGGAACCCTGCGCCCAGGGTTGCCGCAGTGAAAAGAAGCTTCAGCAGGAACGCTTCCGGGCGCGAACTGCGCTGGAACGCGGCGGCGATCACGTTTCCGCCCATACCCAGGTAATCCCGGCCGAACACGAACGACAGAAGAATGACGAGAACACCGCCGACAAGCACGCGGACATACTGGTTGCGGATCCACCGTTTGTACAAAAGCCCCGTGCCGTGCATGACAAAGCAGTAAAGAACGCTGACTACCGCGCAGAGTATCCCAAGCAAAGTTACCTGCATCAGCGGCAGAATGCCGATGGAGGGCGTGCCGGAGACATGGAACTGGGTCGGCGCTGCGTGGAAGGACTGCGCGATGCCCGCGGCGACGATGGAAGCCACCGTGCAAGGGACCAGTGCGGAATAGTACATGACTCCGACCGTGATGACCTCCATCACCAGCAGGGTGGAGGTCAGCGGCGTGCCGAACAGCGCGGAGAAACAGGCGGCCATACCGCACATGGTAACAACGTGCAGGTCCTTTTCATCCAGCCGGAACAGCCTGCCGATCCGGTACCCCAGGCTGCCGCCGAGCTGAAGCGCGGCGCCTTCGCGGCCCGCCGAGCCGCCGAACAGGTGCGTCACGGTGGTTGCGACAAAAATGAGCGGCGCCATCACGGTGGGGACCGGCTCCGGCGACCTTACCGCTTCAATCACCAGATCGGTTCCCTTCGGCTCGGTAATTTTGCCCGCGCGGTAAAGGAATACAATCAGCAGGCCGCCCAGGGGCAGAAGCCAGAGAAGCCAGCCGTGATCGATCCGCAAAGCCGTGACCGTGCGGATGCAGAAATAGAACAGGGTGCCGGCGGAACCGGCGATCGCGCCGATCAGAATGGAGAGAAGCCCCCATTTCAAAAAGGCCCTGATGTTGGAGATCATGTCGCGCGGGCTTCCGCATTGACATACGGCAAAATCGCACAGCTGCTGTTTCCATTCCCTGTGGCCCGCGATTTTGCCGCTGACAGAATCTGCAGCTTTCGCACTGATTCGTTTCACGTATTCCCTTAAGCTCATTTGCATTCACCTATTTTAGTTTATGATATTTTTAGTATAAGGGAAACAAAGGAGATTATAACGACCTAAAAGAAATTTATCGGTTGATGCAGAAATGAGGGAGGAAAGGACGATCCCTGCATGTCGATCGGCCCACACAATAAAAAAGTCCCCCTTTTGGGGGGATGGCATCGTAAAGATTTACGGGCCGCTGTTCGGTTCCCTCGTCAGTTCCCGGTAAATTTCGTTTTTCCGGCGGCCCGTTTCCGCGGCGGCCTGTTTCGCCGCGGCCGCCGCGGAAAGGCCCTGCGAAAGATAATCCCGGGCCAGCTCCAGCGCGTCCTGAGCGGAATATTCGGCCGTCGCTTCTTCCGGCGCCCCCTCGATGACGAGGACGAATTCCCCCTTTGCCGTTTCATTCGCGTAGCGGTCCGCGGCCTGAGAGAGCGTTGTGCGGATGACTTCCTCGTGGATTTTCGTCAGTTCGCGCACCAGGGCGACGCGCCGGGCGCCGCCCCACGCTTTAACCATATCGGCGAGAGTGGAGGCGAGCTTGTGCGGCGCCTCGTAGAAAACCATGGTGCGCTTTTCCGCTTTGAGCTGTTCCAGATGTTCGCGCCGGCTTTTTTGGGAAACGCTGAGGAAGCCCTCAAAGGTAAAGCGCCCGGTCGGCAGGCCGGACACGGCGAGCGCCGACACGACGGCGCTGGGGCCGGGAACCACGAAAACCGGAATGCCGCGTTCGGCGCACTGCGCGACCAGCAGCTCGCCGGGGTCCGAAATCGCGGGCATACCCGCGTCGGTCACCAGCGCGCAGGTTTCCCCGGCCTCCATCCTGCCGCAGATGATGTCTCCCTTTTCGTATTTGTTGTGTTCAAAATACGAGATCATCGGCTTTTTGATTTCAAAGTGGTTCAGAAGCTTGACGGTGACGCGCGTGTCCTCCGCCGCGATGAAGTCCGCGCTTTCCAGAGCCTGCCGCGCGCGCGGTGAAAAATCGGAGAGATTGCCGATCGGCGTCCCGACCACGATCAATTTTCCGCTCATTCTCTGCCCTCCTTGTAATCGCCGTAAATTTTCAGCATTTCTTCGGACCACCCCCCCGTTCCGATTCGATCAAGAGCGCGGGGTTCACAGTCATTCCGGGCCTGCCGCCGCGGTTGGCCTGCAAAAGAAACAAAAACGGGGGTTTGTCCCCGCGCTGCTGCACAAAGCGCAGGCGCTTCGGTTCCAGACCCGCCGCCCGCAGCGTCGCCATCGCGTCGCACAGGCGCTCGGGCCGAAGGCAGCAGAAAAAGCGGCCGCCCCAGCGCAGAAAGGCTGCCGCGGCGGCCGCAATATCGGCAAAGCTGCACGCGACCTCATGCCTTGCGATGCGCTGCCCCTCCCGCGCGCTGGGAACGCCGGTTCCGTCCGGCTTGTAGGGCGGGTTGCAGGCGATCAGGTCAAGGCCGAGGGGAAGGGGGCGGTTTTGCCTGAGAGTCTTGATATCTTCCCTTATAATCTCAATTTGATTTTCCAGTCCGCTGAGGCGGACGGAGCGGCGCGCCAGACGGCAGGCGTCCTCCTGAAGCTCGACGGCGTACACGCGCCGGGGAGCGGACCGCGCGCACCACAAAAGAGGAATGACGCCGCAGCCCGTGCCGAAGTCCGCACAGGTTTCGCCGGGGCGGGGCATCGAAAAGTCGGCGAGCAGGATCGTGTCGGTATTGAAGGTGTGGTTTTTGCCGGTCATCACGGTAAATCCGGCGGAAAGCGGCTCCGGCTTTTCACCGGAGCCAGGCGGTTCCCCCCGCGAAAGGGGGGTGCCCCGGTTTTCCATACTAAAAGGTCCTCCCTCAGGGTTAAAATAACGGCTTTCAAAAAGAAAAAAGGCGGTGCGCAGGCGCTCCGCCTTTTTATCTTGAATAATTTAGTCTTCCGGCTTCGGAGCGCCCACGGGGCAGACACTTGCGCAGGAACCGCACTCCGTGCAGGTGTCGGGATCTATCACAAATTTGCCGTCGCCTTCCGAAATCGCGTTGACCGGGCATTCCGCCGCGCAAGCACCGCAGGAAATGCAATCGTCGCTGATAACATATGCCATGAAAGGATACACCTCCAATACTTTTATAGGATTATTGTAACATAAAAACGCGAAATTGCAACTGTAAATTTAATTCCCCTCCAGGGCCCGAAGCTGCTCGAGCTCTTCCCGGCTGACGGAATTCCGGCCGGTTTTCAGCACCCGGACCTCTTTCGCGCGGAAATTCTGCGTCGGCGCGTCGGAGGCGGAATCCAGACGGACATAGACGGTTTCGGTCAATAAATTGTTGTCCGTCACGACCCCGCGGCCCTTCGGCGTCATGACGACGGAATTGACGCCGGGTACGCTGCGGAGAAGCTCCCCGTAGGTCTCCTGCTCGTATTTCAGGCAGCACATCAGCCGGCCGCAGATTCCGGAAATTTTCACCGGATTCAGGGACAGGCCCTGCTCCTTTGCCATTTTGATGGAAACGGGCTGAAACCCGCCGAGAAAGGTCGAACAGCAGAACGGCTTGCCGCAGATGCCGAGGCCGCCGAGCATCTTCGCCTCGTCCCTCACGCCGATCTGCCGCAGCTCGATGCGGGTGCGGAACACGGAGGCCAGGTCCTTGACCAGCTCGCGGAAATCCACGCGGCCGTCCGCCGTAAAATAAAACAGGATTTTGGAATTGTCGAAGGTGTATTCCACGTCCACCAGCTTCATTTCCAGCTTGTGGGCGGCGATTTTCTTCAGGCAGATTCCAAACGCCGTTTTTTCCTTCTTTTTGTTTTCCTCGACCTTTTTCAGGTCCTCCTCCGTCGCGACGCGGATCAGCTGGCGCAGGGGCTGCACAAGCTCCTCGTCGCTGATCTGGCGGTTTTCCATGGCGATTTCGCCGCATTCCACGCCGCGGGAGGTTTCGACGATCACCTTGTCGCCTTTTTTCAGGACGTTGCCGGCGGGGTCAAAATAATAAACCTTGCCGACATTTTTAAACCGGACGCCAATTACTTCAGCCATAGGGCCCTCCTTTCATCACTGTGTCTTATGATTTTCCGGCCGCTTCCCTCAGCCCCGCGCAGTATGCGGTGACCAGAAGCGCCGTGTTTGCGTTTCTTTCCAAAGCGCGCTGGGCGCGAGCGGTTTCCTCCACGAGGAGCATCAGGCTTTTGCGGGTCAGCTTGGACGCCAGGTACGCCGGAGCGTCCCTTTCGCCGGACAGGCAGGATTCTCCCCCCGCGCGCAGAACCGCCGCGTCGCGGAACAGAAGAAAGAGCTGCGCCAGAACCTTGCGCAGGCGGTCTTTGTCCCTAATGAGGGGCGCCGTGCCGAAAAGAAGCTCCGCCTCGCCCGGCGCGGCGACCGCGCGCGCGATTTTTGAGGTTTCTTCCAGACCCTCCCCGCTCGGCGCGCCGTCGTCCAGTGTAAAAATCTGGACGCGCGAGCGGATGGTCGGCAGCAGCGCGGAGGAACTGACCGCAGTGAGCAGGAACCACACGTTTTGAGGCGGTTCCTCCAGAACCTTTAGCAGCGCATTCTGGGAAGGCTCCGACATATTGTGAACGCCCAGCAGGCGGTAAACCTTGCGGGGCGCTTCATTCGGCCTGACGTAGGCGCCGGAGCGGATTTCCCGCACGGCGTCCACAGGGAAGACGCGCGGGTTGGCGTCTCCGTCCAGCGTGACAATGTCGGGGTGGGAGCCGGCCGCAGCCTTGACGCAGCCGGAGCAGCGCCCGCAGGGCCGCTCGCCTTCCGAGAGGCAGACAGCCGCCTTTGCCAGGATGCCGGAAAGCGCGGCGGTTCCGCTGCCGGGCGAACCCTCCAGAAGAATCGCGTGGGGAAACCGCCCCTCGTCAAAAGCGAGGGACAGGTTCTTTTTTATCTCCGGATTTCCCGGAAAATCCTCAAAATTTAAACTCATACTTTTTCAAAGCGGTCCACGTTCAGGACAAAAATTGTGGAGCCGCCAATGGTTACCTCCACCGGGAATGCGGAATAAACGCCGATATCCATGGTGGTGGTACTCGGGACAAGCTGCGTGCGGCGCCGGCTCTGGCCCGCGATGATGGAGATGACCTGGTCGACCTTGTCGTCCTCCGTTCCGACGATGAAGGTCGTATTGCCCTTTTTTAAAAATCCGCCCGTTGTCGCGAGCTTGGTGACGGAAAAGCCCTCCTTGGTCAGGGCGGCCGAAACCATGCCGCTGTCGTCGTTGCCGACAATCGCCAATACCAGCTTCATTAGTATCCCTCCGTTTCACGATATCGGTAGATAGATTTGAATTTTCAGATTCGATCTTATTTTAACACTTTTATTTCTAAAAAGCCATACCCGCACAGAAACTCGGCGGTTTCTTTTGTGACCCGTTCCCCCGGCATCACGGCGGGAATGCCGGGCGGGCAGGGGCAGGCGATCTGAGCGGCAATTTCGCCGACCGCCCGTTCCAGCGGGACGGTCCGGCTTTCCGCAAGCAAAGCCTCCCGCAGGGGAACGCAGGCAGAGGAAAACGGCGGCATTTCGGGAACTTCCGGCAGCGGTTCTGCGTCTGGGAGCGAACGGACGGCCCGCTCAAGCCGCTGAAAATCCTCTTCGGTATTAAACGGCGTCGCAATCAGGACAACGAAGGAGCGGTCCGCGTATTCCGGCTCGATTCCGGCAGTCCGGAACACCTCGGCCGCCCGTGTTCCGGTCAACCCGATCTTTGCCGTTTCCAGAGTCAGCCGCGTCGGGTCGGCGAGGCCCGACGGAGACGGAATCCCGCGTGAAAGGGCCAGGCGCCGCACCCGCTGCGCGCGTTCCTGCAAAAGGGGAAACGCGCCGGAGTGCGTTTCCAGCCATTCGCGGCACAGGTCAAGCGAAGCCAGAACCGGAAAAGAGGGGCTGGTGGAGCCGAAGAGCGCCATCGCGTCCTTCGCGCCCGCCGAAAACCGACTGTCGCCGATCTGGAGCCACGCTCCGCCGGTCAGGACTCCAAGCGTCTTGTGGGCGGAGTCCGCGGTCATGGATGCGCCGAGAAGAAGCGGGTGCAGCTTCGGCTCGGTAAACATCAGGTGCGCCCCGTGCGCGTTATCGACCAGAAGCGGGATTCCCTTTTTCCGGCACGCGGCGGAGATTGCGGGAATGTCGAGCAGGCGCCCGTAATAGTCGGGGCTTGTGACATAGACGGCTTTCGCGTCTTCGCAGGCGCCGACTGCCGGAACCAGCTCCTCCGGCATGGCCCAGACCGGCTCGATGCCGAGCAGGGCCATCGCGCCGACCGCGCTGCGGTGAACCTTGCGGCAGCAGACGACCTTTCCGCCGTTCGGCGCGGCAAGGCGGAACATCGCCTGCACGCACAGCGTGCAGCCTCCGGCGGAAAGGCAGGTGCGCGCCGTGCCGAACAGCTTGGAAGCAAGCGCTTCCGCCTGTTCGATCGGCCCGCCGCCGTCGTACAGGCTGCCGGTGTCCGGCAGCTCGGTCAGATCAAGCTGGAACAGGCCGCCCGGCAGGGCGGCGGGGCTGCTTTTGTGCCCGGGGGTGTGAAACGAAGCGCGCCCGAGGGCGGCATGGTTTTTCAGCGCGGAATAGAGCGGAGCGGACATGGGCGCGTCCTCCTTTCAAATAGAGCCGCGCAAACCATCCGGTCTGACGCGGCTCCGAGCTATACGGCCGAAAAACAAGATTGTTGATTGACCCGCCGTGCAAAACGGCAAAATCCGTTTGCTTTGCCGAACGGACGGGATGGAAAAGGTTCCCCGAAAGCGAAATTCGAAAACCCAAACGCATAAACGGCGCAGCGAAAAACCGAATGGCTCTCAGCCCGCGTTCTGGTAGGTTTTGCTGGGAATGTCGTCTTCAAAAATAAACTTCGCGATGTCTTCCTTGCATTTGTCGAGGTTGGGAACCAGCACGTCCGCGCCCGTGCCTCCGAGCATGACGGTTTCAGAGGTGTATTCATTATCCCCCGGGATTCGGTCCTGACTGATCGGGTAATTGAGGTATGTCAGGGAATTGGAGGCCATGGAGAGAATTTCCGCTTTTGTCATGTTGGTGGTAATAAGATACATGGTATCGGCCAGGGCGCTGTAAATCGTCGGCAGGCTGGAACCCTTCAGGGAATCCACGATGCTGGAAAAGACCTTGCGCTGCCGCTCGGTGCGCTCGAAGTCGTCGCCGATTGCGCGGATGCGCGAGTAGTAATGCGCCTGCGCGCCGGAAAGCGTAAACGTGCCGGCGGTCAGGTTGCGCCGGGGATCGCCGGAGTACTGGTTGACCAGCTTTGCCTCCGCCGCGGTCAGCGTGATTTTCACGCCGCCGAGCCGGTCGATGATTTTGTTGAACGCGTCGTTGTCGATGATCACATAGCGGTCGATGTCCGCGCCGAAATTCGACTCCAGAGTCCGCACGACGGACTGCGCTCCCTTGATTTTTCCGCCGGCAAGGCTGTACGCCGCGTTCAGCCGGTTATTCCCGATGCCCGGAATCGCGACGTAAAGGTCGCGCATAAACGAGGTCAGCTTGATTTTTTTGTGCCGCGTATCGACCGAGACCAGCATCATGCTGTCGCTGCGGCCCGTGTCGTTCGCCTGGTAGTTGTCCACGCCGAGCAGCAGGATGTTAGTGATGGCGTCGTCGTGGTACAAGCCTCCCAGAACGCCAGCTTTGGCGTTGTCGGCCTCGCCTCCCGATTCGTTTTCAAACAGGGACCCGGTAGCCTGGGAGCTGTCTTCTCCCTCTGCGTAATTGATGCGGTTCAACAGGCTGTCCGCGTAAACGCAGCCGATTCCCGCCGTCAGCATGAGTAAACTCAAAATCAAAATTGAGACATTTCGAAGCGTATGCCTTTTTTTTCCTATCATTTCATCGATCCCTTCATTTTCCCGTTTATACACAAGCCGCTCAATTCAAAAATGATGATTTTGGCCGCATTTCGCCGTATGGGCGCGAAAAACCCTTAACCGTAATAGTATAAAGAAAAGGCTGCACCATATAATTACTGAAAGAAAATAAAAAACTTAATTTCTGGAAGAACTGGTTATTCCTGCTCGTCCAGAGTCAGGCTGAACGAGGGCAGGAATTCTGCCATAAAGCAGTCGGCTTCCGGCAGGCGCAGCGACGCGACGGCGTCGCGCAGAGCGGTTTCCGCGCTGGAAAATTCCATGTTCCCCATTCTTTTTTCCTCCACGCACTTAATGACCGCCGAGATTTTGTCGGCCGCGTGAACCAGCGGAAGCAGGCCGCGGTCTTCGGGGGATTCGGCCGCGCCGAGGAGCGGGCGGTAGGAGTCCCGCAGGTCTTCCGGAAGAAATCCGAGCAGACGGTCGCGCGCGACCGATTCCACTTCCCGGTAGGCGGAGCGGATTTTCGGGCTGAAATATTTGACGGGCGTCGGCATGTCGCCCGTAATGATCTCCGTGGAATCGTGAAACAGCGCCAGCGCGGCGGCGCGGCCCGGGTCTGCGCTGCCGCCGAAGCGGGTGTTGCGCAAAACGGCGAGCGCGTGCGCGATCACGGCGGTTTCAAAGCTGTGCTCGCACAGGTTTTCCTGCCGGGTGTTTCGCATCAGACCCCACCGGTTGATGTTTTTCATCCGGGATAAAACGGCAAAAAAATGGAACACGGTCATCCTCCCTTTTCCATACTCTATTATCATACCGTATTTTCTCATATTTTCAATACAAAAAATTCATAGTTTCAACAGGAATCTTTCTTGTTTCATCAACGCGTTGTGTTATAATATGGAACGACATCGGTACTTGGGAGGCGGAGCAGTGGTTAAAATTCACAGCCTGAGGGGGAACGGGACAAGGGAGTATTTTTTCAAGGCGTTTTTTTACGGCCTTGCCGTTTCTTTTCTTTTTTTTATTCCATTTATCCTGTTTGACAACGGTTATTTTCTTTTTTACGGCGATTACAACGTTCAGCAGGTCCCTTTCTATCAGATGTGCCACGACGCGGTCAGAAGCGGCAGCATCGGGTGGAGCTGGACGACCGACCTCGGAGCCAATTTTATCGGTTCCTACACGTTTTATCTTCTGGGAAGCCCGTTTTTCTGGCTGACGATTCCGTTTCCAAGCTGGATGGTGCCGCACCTGATGGGCCCGCTGCTGATGCTGAAATTCGGCTGCGCGTCGCTCACGGCGTTCAATTACCTGCGGCGCTATGTCCGCGACCCGGATTACGCCGTGGCGGGCGGAATGCTGTACGCGTTTTCGGGCTTTTCCATTTACAATATTTTCTTCAACCATTTTCACGAGGCAATTGTCTTTTTCCCGCTGATGCTCTGGGCGCTGGACGAATACATGTACAAGCGCCGCCGCGGGGTTTTCGCGCTCTCCGTATTTCTGTGCGCGATGGTCAACTGGTACTTCTTTGTGGGACAGGTTGTGTTTGTCCTCCTCTACTGGTTTGTCCGGCTGCTGAGCAAAAACTGGACGCTTTCGGTGCGCGACTTTCTGCTCCTTGCGTGCGAATCGGTCATCGGCGTGCTGTGCGCGTCGGTGCTCCTGGTGCCCACCGTCCTCGCGGCGGTGCAGAATCCGCGCGTAAACAACCCGCCTTCCGGCTGGGGAACGCTTCTGTATGACTGGAACCAGCGGTATCTTCACATTCTGGAATGCTTCTTCTTCCCGCCGGATATTCCCGCAAGGCCGAATTTCACCCCGAACTCGGAGGCAAAATGGGCTTCGCTCGGCGCGTGGTTTCCGCTGCTGGGCATGACGGGCGTGTTCGCGTTTGTGCAGGCCAGAAAAAAGCACTGGGTGAAAACGCTCGTCTGCATCCTGTTTTTCATGGCGTTCGTCCCGATTCTGAACGCGGCGTTCCAGCTGTTTAACATGTCGTATTACGCGCGGTGGTTTTACATGCTGACGCTGATGCTGGCGCTGGCGACCGTGCTCGCGCTGCAGGACCGGCGTTCCGACTGGCCGCGGGCGATTAAATGGACGCTGGGCGTCACGCTAGGAATCGCGCTGCCGATCGGCCTGATGCCGAACAAAACCTCGAGCGGAAAGACCGTGTTCGGGCTGGAGGATTATCCGACCCGTTTCTGGCCCTATGTGGCTATCGCGCTGTTGAGCCTTGCGCTGCTGACGCTCTCCTTCCGGTTTTACCGCCGCGACAAAAAGCAGTTTGTCCACTGCGTGATGGGCGGCATTTCTCTGATTACCGTTGTTTACGCGGCCTATTTCATCGCGCTCGGCAAAACGCAGAGCGACGACACGCACAAGTGGATCATCCCGTATTCGCTGAACAAGGGGGCGCAGATCGATCTGCCAGATTCCGACCGGTTCAGCCGGATCGATATTTTCGACGGCATGGACAACCAGGCCATGTACTGGCAGAAGCCGACGATTCAGGCCTTTCACAGCATCGTTCCCGGCTCCATCATGGAGTTTTACCCCAGCATTGGCGTTCAGCGCGACGTCGGCTCCCGCCCGGAGGTAAAATACTACGGGCTCAGGGGTCTGACCAGCTGCGAATGGCTGTTCGATCCCTCCGACTCCGGGAAAAAGTTTACCGGTGAGGACGGGACCCCCGCGATGCCGGGCTGGAGCTATTACGCGACGCAGAACGGATGCGACGTTTACCGGAACGATTATTTTATCCCGATGGGCTTTAGTTATGACAGCTATGTGACCCGGAGCGAATACAACGCCCTCGCCGAGGAGGACCGCAACCTGCTTCTGCTGAAAGCCGTGGTGCTGGAGGATGCGGACGTCGGCCAAGAAGCGCGGGGGCTGAATCATTTGGACCCGGAGTCCCAGGATTATTCGCAGGACGCCTATTTTAGGGACTGCACCGAACGGGCGGCGGAGTCGGCGTCCTCGTTCACGACGGACAGCGGCGGATTTTCGGCACAGGATACGTCGGATCAAAGCCGCCTGGTGTTTTTCAGCGTTCCGTGGGAAGGCGGCTGGAGCGCCGAAGTAAACGGCAAGCCCGCGGAGATTGTCAAAGTGAACGTGGGCTTCATGGCCGTGCGGGTTCCGGCGGGAACCTCGCGGATCCGTTTCAATTATAAGACCCCCGGCCTTGCGATGGGCGCCGCCGCGACGGGCGGAGGAGTCCTTCTATTTGTGTTCTATTACCTTATAACCCGGCGGTATGACCGCGGACAGCGCAGGAAAAGGAAAATTTACAGGGTGGTAAAGCTCCGGCTTCCGAATTTTTCAAACATGACGGAGAGAATCCGCCCGGCCGGGCCGAATGGGCCTGACCCGAAACCAGAAGACGAAATTCATGAGACGCAAAGGTAGGTTTAACGATGTCTGTACCGGTAGTATATTTTGTGATTCCCTGTTATAACGAGGAACAGGTTTTGCCGGAAACGGTGAAACGGCTGACGGAAAAACTGCACGCCATGATTTCCGCCGGGCTGGCGGACCCGAAGAGCCGGATGCTCTTTGTGGATGACGGCAGCCGGGACGGAACCTGGCGGATGATTTCCGAATTCTGCGACGCCAATAAGCTGGTCAGCGGGATTAAGCTGGCGCACAACCGCGGGCACCAGAACGCGCTGCTGGCGGGCCTGATGACGGCGCGGGAGCTCGCGGACTGCGCGGTCAGCCTGGACGCGGACTTACAGGACGATGTGGATGTTCTGGACGAATTCGTCAAAAAATATCTGGAAGGCTGCGACGTGGTTTACGGCGTGAGGAACAAGCGCGATACCGACACGGCCTTTAAGCGGATGACCGCTCTCGGCTTTTACCGCTTTATGGCGGTGCTGGGCGTTGACGTGGTTTACAACCACGCGGATTACCGCCTGATGAGCCGCCGCGCGCTCGACGCGCTTTCGGAGTACCGCGAGGTCAACCTGTTCCTGCGAGGGCTGGTGCCGCTCATCGGGTACCGCAGCGCGGTCGTCACCTATGACCGGCACGAGCGGTTCGCGGGCGAGTCGAAATATCCGCTCAAAAAGATGCTGGCGTTCGCGGTGGACGGAATCACGTCGTTCAGCGTGAAACCCCTGAAGCTGATTTTTCATCTCGGCGTTCTGGTCAGCCTGATCGGCTTTGTCGGCACGGTCTGGGCGGGGATCGCTCATTTTGCCGCCGGCTGGGCCGGCTGGCTTGCGGCGTTCTGGTCGCTGTGGCTGCTCGGCGGCCTCATTCTGCTCGGTATGGGCGTTGTAGGCACTTATCTCGGCAAAATTTACGCGGAGGTCAAGGCAAGGCCGCGGTATAAGATCGAAGAATTCAAAAAATGACCCTCCGGTCGGGACGGAGGGTCGGAACTCCCAAAAGGCTGAAACCGTGAACGCCATAGGCGCGCCCCGTCCGGACGGACCGGCATAAAAAAATCAGGAGCAAAGCGCCCGCCGAACGGGCGCTTTGCTCCCTTTTGCCGGCAAAAACGCTCCGCGCGCGCCGGGTATGGTAGGGGTTGCATTACTTTTTCCACAGTTCTTATCACAAACATCAGTTTTGCCGGCGGGGAACATGCCGCCGCGTGCCTGCCGAGGAGTTCACCCTTTGCGAGGCGCGGCGTTTGTTACCCGCAAGAAAACAAAAAGCGCCGGTACGGAAAAGGGTCATTCCATACACCGGCGCGCGCGCAATCAGGTTGTGGACCATCTTTCTTCCCTCTGTACAAAAACGGAAAAAGGAAGTATAATGGTTTCTGCAATGCGCGGTGAATTCCGTGGTATATGGAGGCTGGTGCTCCGTATGCAGGGGATGGGGTGTTTGCCCACTCCATTCCTGCATTGCGCTTTTTATTTGCCTTGCAATCTCATTATAATCCTTTATTTTCCAAAATTCAACTAAATATTTTTATCGTATGAAAGCGGCGGCGGTTCGTCCTTTTTTTGTTTTACTTTCTTAAGGAACCTCTGAACAAATGGCGCAGGAAGAGGAATTCAGCGAAAAGGGATTCAAGAGGCGTTCCAACTGAATGATTACGTCGAATTTCGACGCTATACTCCTGAATTTATTTCCACTTTTGCGGAAATGGGCGCACTTCTCCCTTGTCAGGTCTCACTGAAACTTCGACCTGCCATTGCCAGCATATAGAGATTTGCGCACGCGAACATGGCATACAGCCGGTTCTCGTTTTTCATTAAGCCTCTGTACCGGGTTTTCGTGTAGCCAAATTGGCATTTGATGATGCGAAAAACGTGCTCCACTTTGCATCGCACAGAGGATTTGCGATGTTCGATGAGACGCTCCCAATCAATGGAATTGTCGGAAACCCTAGGCAAGCTGTGCGGACGGCGGTTGATACGGTAGTCGATCTTGGATAAATGCGCGTCATTCCGAACCTCCGGGCGCTTTTGAATACCAAGATAACCGGAATCACCATAGACCACCTCGTCATCCTTACGGATGAGTTTCGCCGCTGCGGTCACATCATGTTCGTTGGCGGCAGTTACCTCTATCGTGTGAACCAGCCCGCTGCCGGCGTCAACGCCGGCGTGACACTTCATGCCGAAACGCCATTCATTCCCCTTTTTTGTTTGATGCATCTCCGGGTCGCGTGCTTTCTCCGCATTTTTTGTAGAGCTGGGTGCGTTGATGATGGTAGCGTCTACAATTGTGCCGCCTTTCATCATGTGGCCGGTAGCTACCATGACGCGGTTAATGGCGTCAAAAAACAGCTTGTTTAGCCCGTCTTTTTCCAGCAGGTGCCGAAACTTGCAAAGCGTCGTCTCATCCGGGACATTCTCCGTCATGAAATCGATGCCGGTAAACTTACGCATGGCATAGCTGTCATAGATTGCGTCCTCGGTAGCCGGGTCGGAAAGGTTGAACCAGATCTGCAGCAGATACATCCGCAGCATCCGTTCTATGCCCATGGGTGGACGTCCCCGTTTGCCGTGGGGATAATACGGCGCAATGATACCGACCCACTCTTCCCACGGGATAATCTCGTCCATGGTTTCCAGAAACTCTTCCCGCCGTGTTTTCTTCTTTCTGCAGCTATATTCGATATCCGTAAAAGTTTGTTGCTTTTTCATTTCTCTGCACCGCCTGTGAATTGATAGTTCTATTTTACCAGAGTTCTCCTCTCTTCGGTAGAGGGGCGGATTAAATCAGAGGTTCCTTAATTATTCAGCCGCAGCGCGGCGCTATTTTATTATTGGGGCAATCAGCCCCAGAAGAATAAGAAGAATAAAATGAGAAGGATTAAGGCCGCGCAGCGCGATAGCCGCTTTGCGTCCCGCCCAACCTGAGGACAGGCTTATTTCGGTGAACCGAACGGAATCAATTCGCTTTTTTTCAACCGGCTCGCGTCGAATCGGAAATGCCCGCTGATTTCGCCGCAGCGCGTCAGCGCGTCCTCCTCGCGCTCCGGCTGTCCCGCGTTGTGGAGCAAATAGGGAATGCCGCTTTTGTCCCTGCGGTCGGAGATGATCCCGATGTGATGGGTCCCGAACGTGACGATGTCGCCGGGCTGCCACTCGGCGATCTGTTTCGGGTCCGTCGTCAGAGAAACGGCGTGCCGCTCAAAATAGATTTTCAAAACGGCCGTGCGGCGGAAGTCGATGTTGGGGTCCGGCTTTCCATCGACGGGATAAGCGGGCGTGTGCTCCGCAATATCCCGGTCCACCATGTCTTTCAGGCAGTACCCGGCGTTCCGGAAAGCGCGCCAGACAAGGTCCGTGCAGGCGCCGGAGCCATCCGGCGGGTATCCGCCCCGATAGTAGGAATTGTCGTATTTCGGTTTGTCCTGCGCGTCTTTGCGGGCGCCAAGCAGAAAATCGGTGTAATCGTCCGTGCCGTTTCCATTGAAATCCACTGGGCTGTGAACGGTCTGAATCCCGAAGTCCTCAGCCGATCGATCCTCCTTCGGCGGCGTGCCGCTTTGCCCCGGCGACAGGCTGCCGCCGCCGTTTTGCGGGCGCAGCCAGAGGACGGTAAGACAGGCCCCGAAGGCAAGCGCCGCGATCAGGATGAAAAGAATAAATCGGCTTCGGCGAATCGCCATAAAAAGTCCCTCCCGCGGGCCGGTCATCGGTTCTGCTTTTTGTCCGGAGGAGCAAGCAGAAGCCTGGTTTCCCCGGGGTTCAGGGTGACGAGCTTGGAAGCGATGCGGGGATGCTTGAGTCGCACGCGGACCATGTTGCGCAGGGCCTGCCCTCCGTTGTAGCCGTGGATGACCCGGATTTCCCTGACCTGCGGCCCGGCGTGGGGAAGAAGATGCTCCAGACGGCGCTTTGCGTCCTCCGCCGTCAGGCCGTGAAGATCCGCTTCCAGAACGGAACCCGTCTTTGAAATATGCATGGCGATTCACCTCTCCGAATTTATTATAACACGGAGTGAGAAAAAAGGGACGAAGCATGCCCTGCACGATTGGATTTTTATATGGTTTCTGATATAATGGGAATGGTCGGGGGTGAGACCGGTGAAAGTGGTTGATTTGCGAAATCTGTTTACCAGCAGCAATGTGTCGCTGATCGAATTTGACGGCGATAAAATCTATTATGCTGAGGAAAAATCGGAGGAAGGGCATAACAGCCTCTTTCTTCTCGAATACAACCTGAAAACACGCCGGGAGCGCATTGTCGCGAATTATTTTTTGACGGACCCGGCTTATGTGCAGCATTTTTTCAGCTTCCCGGAAGACCTTGTCATCGTCATGGAATCCGGAGAAAGCACGGTCTGGATTCTGCGCGTGGACAAGAATACCGGAGCGGAAAAGAACATGGCCCGGCTGAACTTCATCGGGACCTTTGCCGAGTGCCGCGCGCTGGATGAAAGCCATGTGCTTCTGTACACATCCGCGAATGAAAGGCATCGGCAGCTGTTTCACGAATATAAAAGACTGACGGGGCTTTCCCGGGTTGCCTATCTGTACGACCTGGAGGAGGGCCGGTACTATTACGCCCGCGACCCGCGCATCTGCAACGGGAACGCGGGGAGCCTGCTTTCCTATGACCAGAGCGGGGAACGGCAGCTTCTGGTGCTGCAGCCGCACGGGGACGAGGAGGAAAAGCTGAAATGCTTTCACAATATGCGCTGGCTGGGCGACAATATCAACGACAACGTCTGGCTTTGCCCTCTGCTTGACTTTATCGTAGCCGTCAAGGCGGGGGAGGAATGCGTTCCCCTTGAGCTCATCCTCAGCGCAGGGACCAGCGGCCTGGTGCGCTATGTCGGGATGGACGACGGCAGTCTGTATTTCCGCGCGCGGTATTTCCCGACCGGGGACCAGCGCCTGTGCGCCTATGACAAGCAGACCGGGCGAAAATCGGTTGCCGCGACGCTCAGCCTGGGGCAGGACGAAGAGGACGCCCTCTTCAGCATCGACCCGCAGGGGGGCGCGCCTACCGCATTGCGGAGGGCGACGGCTTCTGCGAGGTGACGGGCGTCCTGAATTCGAAGATTCACGCCAAATATCCCGGCGATCTTGGCAAATTTGTAACCTGCGTGGACGATCGGTTCATCATCGCGCGTTACATCCTTTCAGACGGAAAGGATTCGTTTGAATTCAATTCGATTTATGACGTGGAAAACGAAACGCAGAAAAGCTATGAATGCCGCTGTGCGGTGAAGGGCGGCACGGTCGTGCTGTACTAGAGGGCGCCGCGTAATACACAACGGAAAAAAACGAACTGCGCTCCCGCCGGAGCGCAGTTCCTACAGGGAAGCGCGGGATTACAGAAAATACCGCGCTTCCTTTTTCTGCTTGCTTTCCCTTTGGAGAAACCGGCCCGGCAGGGAACCAAACCGGAACTGAACGGCGCGTGCGCCCTTGGGACAGGCTCTGACGCACGCAAAGCATCGGATGCAGGCTTTTTCGTCGATGCGGAGCGTGTTCGGGTCGATCGCGCCCATCGGGCAGATACGCGCGCACGCGCCGCACCGAGGACAAAATTCCAGCTGGAAACGCGGAGGGCGCGCGAAGGCCTTTGCGGCGCTCTTTGGCAAAATACGTCCGGGCAGCGGGATTTTCCCTTTCGGAATCAGAAAGGACAGGGCGGAAGCGTCCTTTGCCGCGAAGAGTTTTTGCGTGATTTTTCGCCCGAATTCCTGCGCGGCGGCAAGATCCTTTTCGTTGGGGCGGCCCGCCTCAACCGGAAAATCCGGGGTGGAAAAGGAATGCTGACCGAGAAAGGCGCCCGCTGCGGCGGGAACGAAACCGCGGGCTTCGGCGATTTCCGCGAGTTCGTTCAGCGTGACGCCGTAATCAATGCCGCCGTAAACGGCGACAAAAACGGCGGACCTGCCTCCTCCGTCCATTCCGTTCAGGCAGGAAAGCAGAAACGCGGGGACTCTGCCCGCGTAGACCGGAACCCCGAGGATCAAAAGGTCGGCGCAGGCGGCGGGGAGCGGGCCGCGGTTTTCTTTCCGGGTCAGATCCGTTTCCCGGAGAATGGAAGCGCCGGTTCCCTCCGCGACGGCACGGACGGTTTCGCGCGTTGTGCCGGTGGGAGAGAAATAAATCAGTTCGACAGTTTTCAGTTCCATGTTACACCCGATTTCGCTGTGTTGGCTGCCCATATTTTACCACGATTTTCCCGCCGCGGCAAGGAACCGGGGACGCAAAGAGCCGCCGGAAAGCGTCTGCTTCCCGGCGGCTCTTTCAGATCGGGGGAACGGCGGTTACTTTTCCGCAGCGAACATGGACGGGTCGTAAGAATCGATCGCCTTTTCGTTTATGGTCACTCCGCTGACGGAGTCTGCTTCCTTGGAAATCTCGTCGGAAAATTCCTGCCCCTTGTAATCGGCAAGCAGGTTGTTCCTGCCGTCGTCGGTTTTCATCTCATCGGCGGTCTTCTTTGCAATATCGTTCTTGGTTGCGAGAATGTAGAGGTAGCCGCTGGAAATCTCGGCCGCCTTGGTTTCGCCGGCTTTCATTCCGTCGAGCAGCTTGACAAGGTCGTCCGGATAACCCTGAAGATTTGTCTTGAGGTTCGCGGTGTCGTTCTGAACCGAAATGGTGGAGTCAACTGATTTGTATGCGTCGGCCGCCTGCTGCAGCGTCATGGTTCCGGCGCTGATTTTAGAGGCGTAGTCGTTGAATTCCGCTTCGGCCTTTTTCTTTTCGCTGTCGGTGAAAGAAGCGGAATAGTTTCCGCTCGAATCCGTTTTATAAAGCTTGCACAGCACATAGGAAAAATCGGTGTAGTTCTTTTCAAAGAAACTCTTCAGCTCGTCGTCGGGAACCGCCTTGGCTCCGCTTTTGCCATAGGTGGCCTGAAAAACCTTCTGGTATTTCGCGCTGTATTCCGCCGCGGCGAGCTGATAGGAGCTTTCCGCAATTCCGTAGCCCTCCAGCGTGCTCTTGTAGTTAGCCCAGGAGCTGTCGGTGTTGGTTTTGATGGATGCCTTTTCGGCGTCCGTCAGCGTCAGCTTCAGATCCTTCATTTTCCGGTCGATGACGAAAAGCGATTTTGTTGAATTCAGCGCTTTTTCGCGAATCCACGTTTTGGCGTCCTTGCCGTCGATTTTCCGGTCCAGCACGGAAGATTCCGCGGCCTGGGAGGAGGCGCTGCCGGCGGCCGTATCGCCCGTCTGGCTGGAAGCGCTGTAATACGCGGCGTACAGCTCATAAATATAGCTGCCGATCGGCACGGTCAGGCTGTCGTTTTTCGCGGCCCAGCTCTTGTCGGAGGAACACGCGGCCGTGGAGGCCAGCATAACCGCGGCAAGGAGCAGCGCGGCGACCTTTTTCATTCTTTTCATTTGACACACTCCGATATTCTTAACATTCTTCCCAAAGGCTTTGTTTCATGATTGCAATTATACACTTTTTCCGGTATCCTGTCCATGCTTTTTTCGGGCGGCGGGGTATTCTCATCCGGATTTCATCCGTCAGGAAGGAGCTTCCATCAGCCTGAGCGCCTGCGACAGCGTCTGCAGCGGAGTTTCGTCCGGGACGATCTTCACGCTGACATAGGGCTTTGCGCCCGCGTTGAGCAGAACCCTGCCGCGCAGCGCGGACACCAGCGCGCCGACCTTTTTCATGTCGATTCGGTCGGAGTAGAGGAAGATCGAGCTTTCCTGCTGGCGCACCTCGCGGATGCCGAGACGGGAGGCGACGTTGCGCAGAAGCGCGATGTCGATCAGGCCGTTCACGCTGGCGGGCGGTTCGCCGAACCGGTCGATCAGTTCGTCCGTGACGTCCAGCGCGTCCTCCCGCGTGCGGATGTCCGCGATGCGGCGGTAGATGTCGAGCCGCTGGTTCAGGTCGGCAATGTAGCTTTCCGGGATATGCGCGGTGACCTGCATGTCGACCAGGCACTCTTCGCCGTATTCCTGCACCGGCTTGCCCTTTGCGCGGTCGACGGCTTCGCCCAGCAGGTGCAGGTACATGTCGTAGCCGACGGCCTCCATGTGCCCGTGCTGCTCGCCGCCCAGAATGTTCCCCGCGCCGCGGATTTCAAGGTCGCGCATTGCGATTTTGAACCCGGAGCCGAACTCCGTGAACTGCCGGATGGCGGAAAGGCGCTTCTGCGCGATTTCGGAGAGCGCCTTGTCGCGCTTGAAGGTCAGGTAGGCGAACGCCCGACGGCTGGAACGCCCGACGCGCCCGCGGATCTGATGCAGCTGGGACAGGCCCATGTGGTCGGCGTTGTCAATAATCAGCGTGTTGACGTTCGGCACGTCCACGCCGGTTTCGATAATCGTCGTGCAGACCAGAACGTCGATCTCCTGCTCGATCAGGCGACGCCAGACCTCCGAAAGCTCCTGCTCGTTCATTTTTCCGTGACCGTAGCCGACCTTCGCTTCCGGAATTGCCTGCTGAATCCGTGTTGCGACCTGCTGGATGCTTCCCACATCGTTGTGCAGATAGTAAACCTGCCCGCCGCGCCGCAGCTCGCGGCGGATGGCTTCAAAGAGGATGCCGTCGTCATGCTCCAGCACATAAGTCTGCACCGGGTGCCGGTCGTGCGGCGCTTCTTCAATCACGCTCATGTCGCGGATGCCGGACAGCGCCATGTTCAGCGTCCGGGGGATCGGCGTCGCCGAAAGCGTGAGGACGTCCACGTCCTTGTAACGCGTTTTCAGCCGTTCTTTCTGCGCGACTCCGAAGCGCTGCTCCTCGTCGACGATGATGAGGCCCAGGTTTCGGAATTCCACATCCTTGGAAATCAGCCGGTGCGTGCCGACGACCATGTCGATTTCGCCGCGGGCGAGCTTTTTGATGATTTCGGCCTGCTCCTTTGCCGAGCGGAAGCGCGAAAGCAGCTCGACGCGGATGGGGAACCCCTCCATGCGGCGGGTGATGGTCTGGTAATGCTGCCACGCGAGAATCGTCGTGGGCACCAGCATCGCGCACTGCATGGAGTCGGTGATGCACTTGAACGCGGCGCGCAGGGCCACCTCCGTTTTGCCGAAGCCGACGTCTCCGCACAGCAGGCGGTCCATCGGCGCGCTCTTTTCCATGTCGGATTTGATTTCCTCGATGCAGCGGAGCTGATCTTCGGTTTCCTCAAATTCGAAATGCGCTTCAAAATCACGCTGCCATTCGGAGTCCGGGGCAAACGCGTGCCCTTTGGCCTGCATGCGCTGGGCGTACAGGCGGATCAGGTCGTCCGCAATGTCCTTGACGGCGCGGCGCACCTTTGCCTTCGCCTTCTGCCAGTCGCTTCCGCCCAGACGGCTCAGTCGGATGGTGGCGTCCTCCCGCGGGCCGATGTATTTGGAAACCATGTCGAGCTGTGTCACGGGAACATACAGCAGGTCGTTTTTGGCGTAGCGCACCTTGATGTAGTCTTTGACGACGCCGTTCATGTCGATTTTGTGGATTCCCTCGAACACGCCGATGCCGTGCGAGGCATGGACGATGTAGTCCCCCGGCGTCAGATCGGAGATGCTGTAAATCGCTTCGCCGCTTTTTTTCTTTTTCTGCTTTTTCACATGGGGGAGTACCGCGCGCCCGTGGGTGATCAGGCCGAAAAAAGCCCCGGGGTACTCAATCCCGCCGGAGAGCGCGCCGAGGGTTACGACCACTTCTCCGCGTTCGATTTTCTTCGGGCTTTCCACAAACGCCGCGTTGATTCCCTTTGCCTGAAGGTCCGCCGCGACGTTGCGCGCCGCGCGTTCGGAGCCGCAGAGCACGGCGCAGGCCCAGCGGTTGAAGAGCATGTTCTGAAGATCCTCGGTCAGAAGCTGGATGCTGCCGCCCCAGGAGGAAAGCTGGCGCGCGTTCATGCCGATCAGGGTGCGCACCGGCGTTTCATAGCCGCCGTGGACAAACGCGTCCAGGTAAACCGCGCCGAAGCGCTCGAACGCCGCGAGCGCACAGGCCCAGTCCCCGCTGTAGCTGTCCAGTCCCCGGCACAGGGTGCCGTCCGAAAGAAGCTCCCTGAGATCCTCGCCCCACTGCCACAGCACGCTTCGCATCCGTTCCCGCAATTTGACCGGTTCGCTGACAAACAGCAGCATGTCCTGCGAAAGATAGCTGAAAAGCGTCGCTTTTTCTCCATACAGAAGGGGCAGGTATTTGTCCGCGCAGCCAAGGTGAACTCCGTTGTTCAGCTTGTCGGCCTGTTCGTTTAAAACGGCCCTTGCCGCCGGCGCGGCCTTGCCCCTCAGCTCGGACGCAAGGCGGCGGAGCTGTTCGGCCAGAATCTGCGGATGCTCGATCAGCGCTTCTGCGGCGGGTTCGATGGTCGCCGAGGGAATGGATTCCGTCCGCCGCTGGGAGACGGGGTCGAACAGGGAGAGGGAGTCGACCTCCTCCCCGAAAAATTCCGCGCGGACCGGCGCTTCGCCGCCCGGCGGATAAAAGTCGAGAATTCCGCCCCGCGCGGCGAACTGCCCCGCGCCTTCTATCTGGGCGGCGCGCTCGTACCCGCAGGCGGAAAGGACGCCGAGCACCCGCTCCATCGGAACGCTTTTGCCCGTTTCCAGCGTGACGGTGCGGCGCCTGAGCTCGGCGGGCGGAATGGTGAGCTGAAGGGCGGCGTCAATGCAGCAGACAACCGCGTCGCAGGTGCCTGAAATCAGGCGCTCCAAAACCTGCAGCCGCTGGTGTTCGTATTCGTGGGAGCTGCCCTCCGCGTCGTGGAACGAAAAGTCGCGCGCCGGGTAGAACAGGGGCCTCAGGCCCATCGCCGTCAGGTCGGAGCACAGGCGCTGCGCCTCCGCTTCGTCTCCGGCGACGACGAAAGCCCTGCGCCGCCGATCTGCGCAGAGCGAATAGATGATGTTTGCTTTGTGGACCCCGGATACCCCGGTTACCGCGGCGGGCAGCATCCGGCTGCCGACGGCGGACTCCAAATCCGTAAATTCCTTGAGTCCGCGGACGGCGGTTGTCAGAAATTCCATGAAACTCTCCTTATTCGAACCCGGCGGCAGTATCGGGACAGCTGCTGCCGGGATTGTTCTCTTCAATCATGACTGGAATCCGGTCGCCGGGGTTCAAAACAGGGCGTTCCCATAACAGGCCGCTGAATCCCTTGAAATTCCGTCCGCCAAATTCATTATCATAAAAAAACGCGCCGAGGGTGTCGCCTTTTTTCCCGGCGCGCCGGTCACATCATAAATTGCGCCCAAAATGGCGCAAATCAGCGCGAAGCATCCTGATATTGTTTTAGGCGACACGATTGTT
This sequence comes from Caproicibacter fermentans, assembly GCF_014303955.1. Classification (NCBI taxonomy): domain Bacteria; kingdom Bacillati; phylum Bacillota; class Clostridia; order Eubacteriales; family Acutalibacteraceae; genus Caproicibacter; species Caproicibacter fermentans. The sequence continues at coordinate 2,712,627 of NZ_CP060286.1, forward strand.
CTCAGACTTACGGTCATCCTCCAATCTGTCAGTTACGGAGGAAAATCGGTCCTGCGGTATTATTTTCCGTTGTAGAGATTCATTGCCTCGGCGGCTTTGCCCTGCACTATCAGCGCGACGGCGTCGTTTGCGTGGGCGGCGGCCTCCTGGAAACGCTTGAGGTCGTCCGGCGAAAAGCGGGAAAGAACCCAGTCCGCAAGGTCCCACCGGCGGTCCGGGCGGTCGCCCGTGCCGAGCTTGATGCGCGGAAAACAGTCGCTGCCGGAAAGGTAAATGATGTTTTTCATCCCGTTCTGGCCGCCGTCGCTTCCTTTCAGGCGGATGCGCAGCTTTCCGGGCGGAAAACTGATGTCGTCGAAAAGAACGACGACCCGTTCGGGCGGAATATGGTAAAAGTTCATCGCTTCCACCACGCTTTGCCCGCTCAGGTTCATATAAGTGCCGGGCTTTAAAAGCAGCACGTTTTTTCCGCCGATCCGCGCCGGCGCGCAGAGGCCTTTGAATTTCAGCCGGTCGATTTTAACCCCGGCCTGTTCGGCGATGTGGTCGACGGCCATGAACCCCGCGTTATGTCTCGTCCCGTCGTATTTTGAGCCCGGGTTGCCCAGGCCCACGACCAGGTATTCGACCGGCCCCGCCGGCTGGGGGCGGAGGTGCAACAGGTTGTTCAGCATAAAATTCTCCCTTGAAAAGAATGCGGAAACGGGCGGGACGGATGATCCGCCCCGCCTTGTTCCGCCGCCCGGGTGTGGCGCCCGGGCGCGATGCCCTGTATCGTAAGCTGTTCTTCCTGCCGGAATCAGACAAACATGGGGGAAACCGGTTTGTCTTCGTAAATGCGGTCGATCGCTTCCGCAAACAGCGGGGCGACGGAGAACACCGTCATGTTCGGCAGCATTTTTTCCTCCGGGATCGGAATAGTGCTGAGCAGGAAGACGTTTTTGATCGGGCTGTTCTGAATCCGCTCGATCGCCGGACCGGACAGAACGCCGTGCGTCGCGCAGGCGGTCACCTGGGTCGCGCCGTTGTCCATAATGGCCTGCGCGGCGTTGCAGAGGGTTCCGGCGGTGTCAATCATGTCGTCCACCAGAATGATCTTTTTCCCCTTTACGCTGCCGATGATGTTCATCACCTCGCAGACGTTGGCCTTCTGGCGGCGTTTGTCCACAATGGCGAGCGGCACGCCGAGACGGTCGGCAAAGTTGCGCGCCCGCGTGACGGAGCCGAGGTCGGGGGATACCACGACGTATTCGTCGGCGTGCCCGGCAATCAGTTCCTTCATGTGGGAAGCGAGAAGCGGCACTCCAAGCAGATGGTCGACCGGAATGTTGAAGAAGCCCTGAATCTGCGACGCGTGCAGGTCCATGGTCAGAACGCGGTTCGCTCCGGCCGTGGTCAGAAGGTCGGCGCAGAGCTTTGCCGTGATGGGGTCGTGCGCCTTTGCCTTGCGGTCCTGGCGGGCGTAGCCGAAGTACGGCATGACGGCGGTGATTCTGGCGGCGGAAGCGCGCTTCATGGCGTCGATCATGATAAGCAGCTCCATCAGGTTGCTGTTGACGGGAGCGCAGGTGGACTGCACGATGAAACAGTCGGAGCCGCGGACCGAATCGTAGAGAGAAACCGAAATTTCGCCGTCGCTGAATGTGCCGACGTCGCTTCTGCCCAGAGGAAGCCCGAGGCATTTGGCGATCTTTTTAGCCGTTTCCTGGCTCGCGCTGGCGGCGAAGATTTTGATGTCTTTCCCATGAAAACTCATTTGTGTTTATCCCCCTAATTTTTGTCTGTCTTTGCCTGTTTGATCATGAATGTATATGGAGCAACGGTCTGCCCGGGTTGAATGGTGCACCCGCTGCACTGTACCGAATTGAGAACAGCGCCCTCGCCGACGGCGCAGTCGGTCAGAACGGTGTTCGGCCCGACGACGCAGCCCGCCCCCACCGAGGTTCTGCCGCGCAGGATGGTTCCCGGCAGAATGCTGACGTTGCGGCCGACGGAGACGTCCGGACCGATGATAACCCCGTCGCTGCAGGGGATATCGGTGCCCTCCAGAAGGTGGGCGGTCAGAATTTTTTCGCGCGCGATGCGGTTCAGCTCGGCAAGCTGAAGGCAGTCGTTGGCGCCCAGCACCGCCTGTGCGCTGCCGGCTTTGCAGGCGTCCGCCTCCGCGCCCCGTTCAATCAGGAGCCGCACGGCGTCCGTCAAATAGTATTCCCCCTGGGCGTTGTCGTTCCTGATTTCCGAGAGAATTCCCAGCAGGGCCTTTGTTTGAAACCAGTATGCCCCGGAATTGATCTCCGGAATCTTTTGCACTTCGGGGGAAGCGTCTTTTTGTTCCACAATGGCGGCAAGTCTGCCGGTCTGCGGGTCGCGCACAATGCGCCCGTAACCCGCGGGGTCGGGCAGCTCCGCCGAAATCACCGTAACGGCGTTTTCGTTTTCGCGGTGGATTTCGTAGGCGTTCCGGATTTCTTTCGGACTGACAAACGGGGAATCCCCGTTCAGGACCAGAACGCTGCCGCCGTCATTTGAGCGCAAAAAATCGGCCGCCATCATCACGGCGTGCCCGGTGCCCCTGCGCTGCGGCTGATAGACGGTGCGAAGGCCGGGGTCGTATTCGGACAAATATTGCTCCACCTGTTTGTGCAGGTGCCCGGTGACAACACACAGGCGCCCGATCCCCGCCGCCTTTACGGAATCGAGAACCCATTCCAGCATCGGCTTGAACAGGACGGGCGCGAGAGCCTTGGGACAATCCCGCTTCATCCGTTTTCCCTCTCCCGCGGCAAGAATCACGGCGCAATTTTCCTGTGGCATGCTGATTCCTCCGTATCTTGGGGTTTGCGTATTCATGTGTACCGAATTTCTTCGCTTCTATTATCTCATATTCAATTTTTTTTTCAAGCCATTTTGGTGTATCTGTTAAATTTTGTACAATGATCTGTTAAAAATCGATTGACTTATGTCATGATATGGAATAGAATGGAAAAAAGGAATTAAAGAATGGAAAACGATGGTGCCATCGGCATGATGAAGCTCAGGCAGCGCTTTGTTGAAAAGGGGATTTTCCATGAGGTTTTTTCATGCGGACTGGGTCGAGGTCTACCTTGGAACGGATTACGGGGAGTACCTTAGAAAGCAGACTCTTCTGCAAAACTCCGGCGTAAAATTCAAGGCGAAAACCAGAAGGAATTCGCGCCGGTTTTCCATAAATTTTCCGGGATGCGGAAGCCTGGGACTCACCCGGGGGGGCCTCCGGATCAAGGATTATTATGTCATACTTGTCCCGCGCGAAAACGCTGTTTATGCGGGACGGCTGCTGGAATGACCGAAGCCGATGCGCTGGAATTTTCTGTGAAATCAGGGAAAAAATAATGTTTGTGATTTGGAAAAAGTTATAGCATTTGATTCCCGTATTTGATATAATACAGGTTGAGCGATTTGCGATCGTCCGCGAATGTTCAATACATTATTATAAAATCTTTTTCAGGAGGTAGTTTAATGAGCAATAAATTCCTTTATTATTTCTCCGAGGGCAGTGGAGCTTTTCACGGCGACATGACCACGATGAAGAATACCCTGGGCGGCAAGGGCGCGGGCCTGGCGGAAATGACCGCGGCCGGGATGCCGGTTCCGCAGGGCTTCACCATCACGACCGACGCGTGCACCCAGTACTACAAAGACGGCCGCCAGATCAATGCGGATATCGAAAAGGATATTTTTGAGCATATGAAGGGCCTGGAGAAAATCACCGGGAAAACCTTCGGCGACATCAGCAACCCGCTGCTGGTATCCGTCCGCTCCGGCGCGCGCCAGTCCATGCCCGGCATGATGGACACGATCCTGAACCTGGGCCTCAACGACGAATCCGTTGAAGGTCTGGCGAAAAAGACAAACAACGCACGTTTTGCTTACGACAGCTACCGCCGGTTTGTTCAGATGTTCGCGGACGTCGTCATGGGCGTTTCCAAGAGCCTGTTTGAAGAAGAGATCGATAAAATGAAGGCGGAAAAGGGCGTTAAGAACGATGTGGACCTGACCGCCGAAGACCTGAAAAAGCTGGTCGTTGTTTTCAAGAAGATTTACGAGGATAACGAGCACAAGCCGTTCCCGCAGGATCCGAAGGAACAGCTGATCGAGGCTGTTAAGGCTGTTTTCCGTTCCTGGGACAACCCCCGTGCAAACGTTTACCGCAAGATGAACGAAATTCCGTACGAGTGGGGCACCGCCGTTAACGTTCAGCAGATGGCGTTCGGCAACTCCGGCGACAACTCCGGCACGGGCGTAGCGTTTACCCGCAACCCGGCAACCGGCGAAAAGGCGCTTTTCGGCGAATACCTGATCAACGCGCAGGGCGAAGACGTCGTCGCGGGCGTCCGCACACCGTCCCCGATCAGCCATCTGAAGGACCAGATGCCGCAGGTGTACGATCAGTTCGTTGAGATTGCGACGCGACTTGAAAACCATTTCAAGGATATGCAGGACATGGAGTTCACCATTGAGGACGGCCACCTGTTCATGCTGCAGACCCGCAACGGCAAGCGTACCGCCGCCGCCGCTCTGAAGGTTGCATGTGACCTTGTGGATGAAGGCATGATCAATGAGGAAGAGGCTGTTCTCCGCGTGGAACCCAAGCAGCTTGACGCGCTTCTGCATCCTCAGTTTGACGCGGAAGTACTGAAAAAATCGAAAGAAATCGGGCACGGCCTCGCGGCGTCTCCGGGGGCTGCCTGCGGCAAGGTCGTCTTCTCCGCGGAAGACGCCAAGGAATGGGCCACGAAGGGTGAAAAAGTCATCCTGGTCCGTCTGGAAACCTCTCCGGAGGATATCGAAGGCATGGCGGTTGCGCAGGGCATCCTGACCGTACGCGGCGGCATGACCTCCCACGCGGCGGTTGTCGCGCGCGGCATGGGCACCTGCTGTGTGTCCGGCTGCGGCGAAATCACCGTCGACTACGACAAGAAGCAGTTTACTCTCTCCGGCAAGACCGTAAAAGAAGGCGACTATATCTCCATTGACGGTTCGACCGGCAAGGTGTACGACATTGCGATCCCGACCGTTCCGGCGTCCATTTCCGGCAACTTCGGCCGCTTTATGGCCTGGGCCGACAAAGCCCGCAAGCTGCAGGTTTACACCAATGCCGATACTCCGCGCGATGCGAAGCAGGCCCGTGAGTTCGGCGCGGAAGGCATCGGCCTGTGCCGCACGGAGCACATGTTCTTTGAGGGCGAGCGCATCAAGGCCATGCGTGAGATGATCGTCGCGAAGACGGTTGAGGAACGCAAAACTGCGCTTGCCAAGCTCCTGCCGTACCAGCAGGGCGACTTTGAGGGCCTGTACGAGGTCATGGAGGGCCGCCCGGTCATTATCCGTTACCTCGATCCGCCGCTGCATGAATTCCTGCCGACCAAGGAAGAGGATATCAAAGAGATCGCCGGCGAACTGAAAATCACCGTCGAAGAGCTCAAGAACGTCATCTCCAGCCTGCATGAATTCAACCCGATGATGGGCCACCGCGGATGCCGTCTGTCTGTTTCCTATCCGGAAATCGCGGAAATGCAGACCACCGCTGTGATCAATGCGGCAATCAACGTGAACAAAAAGCATCCGGAATTCAAAACCGAGCCGAACATCATGATTCCGCTGGTCGGCGAAATCAAGGAGCTCAAATTTGTGAAAGATATCGTAACATCCACAGCCGACAGGATCATCAAGGAAGCCGGCGTGGATCTGAAATATCAGGTCGGCACCATGATCGAGATTCCGCGCGCCGCTCTGACCGCGGGCGATATCGCCAAGGAAGCCGAGTTCTTCAGCTTCGGCACGAACGACCTGACCCAGATGACCTTTGGATTCAGCCGCGACGATGCCGGCAAGTTCCTCGATTCCTACTACGAGAACAAGATCTATGAATCCGATCCGTTCGCGCACCTTGACCAGGTGGGCGTCGGCAAACTGATCAAGATGGCGGTGGCCGACGGCCGCGCCACCCGCCCGGATATCCACCTTGGCATCTGCGGCGAACACGGCGGCGATCCGTCTTCCGTGGAGTTCTGCCATTTCGCGGGTCTCAATTACGTTTCCTGCTCGCCGTTCCGCGTGCCGATCGCGCGTCTGGCGGCTGCGCAGGCTGCAATTAAGGAGAAAAGGGCGAAAGCCTGATTTCTGCTTCTAAAGCTTTCAGTTTCCCCTGCGCGTAAACGCGCAGGGGAATTCTTTTCAAAAAAGGGAGGCCGGATCTGATGCTGAAAAAACAGGTGAAAATCCTGCTGATCGCAATGCAGCTGCTGCTGATTGGGATGCAGTTCCTGCCCGTCGGCAGGACAGCCGACACCGCAGGTTCCGGTGGCGCCAAGTCGCTGAGCGTTTTCAGTATGATTTCGCGATATGCCGGCATGGGGTTTGCAAACGACGCTCTGGTTTACCTGCTGCTTTCGTGCCTGCTTCCGGTTTTAACCATTCTGCTGCTGATTTTCCTGAAAACGCGTTACAATTACGGTACGGCGGCGGGCCTCAGCGCGTTTTACATGCTGGCGGCGGCATGCTTTTTCAGCGCGGCAAAGCGGAAGATGGTGGATTCCGTCATGCTGACGGGGCTGCACTACCTGATCATACTGGTATCGATTTTATCCCTGGCACTTGCCTCGTGGGGATTTTGCCTCTGCGCACCGCCGTCCGACGCGGACTAAACCGATCCTGAAAAAAACACCTGAAAAGGCTTGACTTTTTTCGCTGAATCTAATATAATAATAAAGCTGTCCAGAAGGGCAGCTTTCAGAATGCGCTCGTAGCTCAGCTGGATAGAGTGTCTGACTACGAATCAGAAGGTCAGGGGTTCGAATCCCTTCGGGCGCGCCAAATATGGTACTGGGGCAAAGTGAACATCATTTTGCCCTTGTTATCATAAAATCAAGTGTTTAAGCCTCTAAACATTTGATTTTATGATAACTCTCTGGCTGTTCTGATTGGTACAACCAAAGAGAACATAAAACTGCCTGTCATCCGAAAGCCGTTCCTGTGCAAACCCACATTTCTGGTGCAGATAAGTTGTTCACGTTATCAGGGAGTTCAGAGGTTGGCTCCGAGCTTTCATCACCTCTTTTCATATATTTGCTCATCGTCGCGCAACTTAAAATGGTTCGATCCAACTCCGGTATACTTCCGGCAAGCATATTACAAGCAAATCAGCGCGAACATTTGAAGTTTAGGTTCAAATGTTGGTTTTGGTTTACTTAATCTTTTCAAAGTGCGCCAACCTCGCGCAACTGGCTTTTTAAGGTCAGAGACAAGAGGTACACAACCGGTCCGTTGTGGAAATCGTGAACTGGTACGTCCACGATCTTGCTTTCGTAAAAAGGGCAATAAAAAAGCAAGAGCCTGAACGCAGTCTGGAAGAAACTGTTACGCTCAAGACTCTTGACAAGTATAATGATTACCATGCTACCATTAATGTAACACAGAAAACCAACCCTGTTGATGACTAATTAGTCTTCGGAACGTAACGTGTTTTTACGTTTTGATTAGTGTAAAGAATCCGCAAAATTCTTTACAGCTAATGTAAGTTATTGATAGGGTTATTTTATTTTCTCTTATTATTATATCACTTGGGCCCATAAAGCAGTATATTTCCACTTAACCTTTATTATGGATTTTTAGGAAGCATAATGGCTTCCTTTATTCGTTATAGAAATTATAAGGCATTAACTTGGATGGTTACCGATGGGAACGGCCAATCCGGAGCATCGGAATCAGCATGACGGATCTTGTTCCGGACACGGTTCCTTCCCAGGGGAACCTGTACCGGGATGAGGCGGGCCGGGAACGGCTGAAACATCTGGACCGCGCGGTGGACCGGCTGAAAAACAGGTTCGGGAGTTTTGCGGTGCAGCCCGCGGTTCTGCTGAATAGAAAAGAGTAACGGACGCTTCCGAGATAAAAACCGGAGGCGTCCGTTTTTATGAAATGCGGAACTGGTTCCGCATTTTTAAGTTTTTCTTAGCATATTTCGTTGAATTTACTGTTTTGTGAGAATATAATGATAAAAGGAAGTATGTGCTAAGCATGGTTAGAGCTTCTGCCCAGGAGCCCGGCAACGACGTGTTTTAAGCAAAAATGCGGAGTTCGACTGCTGACAGAGACGGGCTATATCATGTGCTGCCAAGTACTTACATAAATGGAAATTAAGGCTTTCATGTGGGAGATAACTATGGAACGTCCGGTTTACTATGCACATACCCTTGAAGGGGAAAACGAGGAAAAGTGGCAGACCATAAAAGAACATTCCGAAAATGTTGCAAAGCTTGTAAAGAAATTTTCTGCGGCATGGTGCACGGAGGAATATGCCGAAGATCTCGGACTGCTGCACGATGCGGGAAAATACCAGACCGATTTTCAGCTCCGCCTGCACGGTGAAAAGCTGTCTGTGGAGCACTCGATTGCCGGAGCAAGACGATGGCTCGAAATGAAGTGGCCGGAGTCGGGGGCATATTGCATTGCCGGTCACCACAGCGGTCTGCCGGATGTGGGCAACCGAACCGATTCGGAAGACGAACCGACACTTCTCGGACGCATGAAAAGAGAACAGCAGGATTTTACCGCCTGCAAAGGCGAGCTTGCACTAACTGAAATCAACGCCTTCCCCGCGAAAGATGCCGTTTGCAGGAACGGCAGCAGCGCGGACGATATTAAAAAAGAATACGCTTTTTGGACACGGATGATGTTTTCCTGTCTGACCGATGCCGATTATCTTGACACGGAAGAATTCTGCAGCGGCCGAAAGAAACGGGGGATTCATGCAGACTTCATGGCGTGCTGCGATCTGATGAATCAGCATATTGCGCAGTTTCAGGCGGATACTCCCGTCAAACGAGCCCGTGAGGCTCTGCGCAGGCAGGTCATATCACACGCGGATGAAAAGGCCGACATTTATCTGATTCATATGCCCACGGGAAGCGGCAAGACGCTCACCAGCATGCAGTTCGCGCTCGAAAGAGCAATTCGGTCTCATAAAAAGCACATTATCTATGTGATTCCTTACACAAGCATCATTGAACAGAATGCGAAGGTGTTCAAAGACATCTTTGGAGCCGAAACCATTTTGGAACACCACTGCAACTTTGATTACGAATCCGTTCAAGACGCCGCTATGCGCAAAAGACTCAAACGAACGGCTGAAAACTGGGACGCATCCATTGTTGTGACAACCAACGTGCAGTTCTTTGAATCGATTTACGGCAACCGCGGCAGCGAGCTCCGCAAACTGCACAATATTGCCGACAGCGTCATCGTGTTCGACGAAGCACATATGTTCCCCAGCCTGTTTTTTCAGCCATGTCTGGAAGCTGTGCGGATTCTGACCCAGAGATATCACTGCGAAGCGGTCTTCATGACGGCCACCATGCCCGATTTTCACACATGGATGCGCGAATTCGGCTGCGGAGGTGTAAAATCCCTCGACCTGACGGAAGACAAAAGCAGTTTTCCCATTTTTGACCGCTGCAAAATCGAATCTCTTGGACGGCGCTCGTCGGAAAAGCTGGCAGGTCTCGCGGCGGAGGCTGAAAATTCGCTCATCGTTGTCAATTCCCGCAGGGCCGCAAGACGGATTTATCAACTGCTGCCGGGGAAAAAGTATCATCTCTCGACCTACATGACCCACGACGACCGCAGCAGGGTCATCGCCGAAGTGAGGGATTCCCTTGCAAATCGCGAACATTTCTGCCTGGTCTCCACATCGCTTATCGAAGCAGGCGTAGATTTGGATTTCGACCTTGTTTTCCGCGAACTTGCAGGGCTTGACAATCTGCTCCAAACTGCCGGGCGCTGCAACCGTGAGGGCAAAAAGCGGGACTGCAAAACATACGCCTTTGAGTTTGAGGAGGAAGACCTGCGGCCCAAAAGCAATGAATTTATGATTCAGCAATCGTTCTGCCGTGAAGTGTTTCAAAGATATGACGATGTGGCTTCTCCAGAGGCAGTCGAGTTTTACTTTAACCGGCTTTATGCCTATACGCTTGACAGCAGAAAATCGATGGATTTCAAAGCGGCGTTCTCCCCCGCTTCCTGCGGCATTGACGGATTCGGATTCAATTACGCCCGATATGCCGGGGATTTTCGCCTGATTGACGAAAACACGCAGCCGCTCGTGATCGTTACCGAAGAAAACAGGGAGACGGTTATGCCGCTGCTGAAAGCTGCCGCCTACGGCGGGATGGCCGCCGTGAGGCGGCTCCAGAAGTGTTCAATTTCGCTGCGCCCATACGAATTTGAGAAACTGACCAAGGCCGGCGCTGTCTGTGACGAAAAAGGAATCCGCTACCTTGGCTGCGAGCGGTATTACAGCAGAGAAACCGGAATTCTGTTTGAAAACAATGAAGCCAATATCTGGTGAAATTATCTTGCCACAAGAAAGATTAAGGAGGTTTCCAATGGGTTACGGAATCAAGATTCTCATCGAAGGCGACTACGCGCTTTTCAGCAGGCCCGAGATGAAAGTGGAACGAGTTTCCTACGATGTGCCGACGCCGAGCGCTTTGACCGGACTAATTTCCAATATCTACTGGCACCCTGGTATGAAATACATCATTGACACGATCTATGTGCTGAGGCCCGTGCAGTTCGTCAACCTCAGGCGAAACGAGGTCAGCGAAAAGCTGCTTCCATCCGCTGTGAAAAAGCAGATGGACGGCATGGCAGACGACATCAGCATTTATACGAAGGAATGCATCAGCCAGCGGGCGAGCCTTCTGCTGAAAAATGTCCTTTACGGCGTTGAGGCACACTTTGAGCTGACGGACGAAAAAGAAGAAAATCAGACCCCGGAAAAGTGCTACAACATTCTGCTGCGGCGGCTCCGCAAAGGACAGCATTTCGCCCAGCCGTGCCTCGGCTGCAGAGAATTTCCCGCGCGAATCACGCTGACCGACAAAATTCCGCAAAGCCCGATCACGGGCGACGTTGACCTCGGGTATATGCTTTACGATCTTCAGTATAAAAAAGATAAAACCGGCAAAAGTCTGGATTCCGCTGAACCGCGCTTTTACCGCCCCCATATGATAAACGGTGTTATCGATGTGGCGAAGTATGCCAAGGGGCTGCTATGTTAAGGGCGCTCAGCAAATACTACGACTGTCTGTGCCGGCAGAAGGACAGCGGCCTTGTGCCGGACGGTTACAGCAAAGTTGGCGTGAATTATAATTTGGTGTTACATTCCAACGGAACCATAAAAGAGATTTTGCCGTACACAAAAGCTGTGCTCAACGGAAAAAAAGAGAAGGAAGTTCCGCGGGACGAGTTTTTTCCTTTTCGAAACTCGGTGCCCGGAATCTCGGCTGAAACCATAGACCACCGTGAAAAATACCTTTTTGGCATTGAGTGGGACAAGAAGAATGAAAAGCTTTCGGCGACGAAGAACTCCCTGCTCGCCTTTGAAAAATGCAAAGAGAAAAATCTTTCGTTTCTTGAGGGATTAAGCTCTCCGATCATCGACGCATATAAAATCTTCCTGCAAAACTGGAACCCGGAAAACGAGCTTGACAATCCGTTCCTTACGGCACTGGGCAAAAAATACGGCGGTGCGAAATTCATTGTCACGTCGCAGGAAGACCCAGCTGCACAAAGACCGCTCAGTCGTGAAGCGCAGGTAAAAGAGAAGTGGGAAAACGACTGGCGGAACAGGCCGATCCCGGCCGACGCGGTGTTGGGGCAGTGCAGCATCAGCGGAAAGTATGGCCAGATTGCCCGGATCCACGACAATCTTACGGGAATATCCGGCGGGCTTGCCACCGGCGTGAACATTGTTTGCCTAAAGTCGTCGGCCTTCTGGTCTTATGGCCGAAGGGAATCCTATAACAGTTCCGTGTCACAGGAGATTATGGAGAAATATACCAAGGCGTTCAATTATCTCACTTCCGTACCGGCTCATAAACAGATGCTTGACGGTATGACGCTCCTTTTCTGGGCTATGACGGCGGAATCCGAAAAGCCGTATCTGCAGGCATTCAACACCGGGGCTGGTTTTTTCTCTTTGCCGGCGGAAGATCCATCCGAAGCGGAGCGGAACGAACGTCAATCGCAGGAACAGGCGCTTGCATCTGTTTTCAGTCAGCTTTCACAGGGCAAGGAAGCCGACTGGAAAGGCTTTGGGATCGATCAAGGCACGGAGTTTTACATTCTCGGCGTGAAACCAAACAGCAGCCGTTTGGCCATCAAGATATTCGAACACAATTCTTTCGGAACGATAATGGACCGTATTCAGCAGCATCACAGGGATATGCAGCTCTCTCCGGCGGACAAACAGATGCCGATCTGGCTCATCAGCAAAGCACTGAAATCACCGATTGCCTCCAAGGACCCGCTGCCGCCCGACCTTTCGACGAAAATCTTGCAAAGCATCCTCCGCGGCTCCCCTTATCCCCGTTTTATGCTCGAAACAGCGGTGCGCCGGGCAAAAACAGATCAGGACGACGCGGCGAAAAAGTTTTATGCGGTCAGCCGCGACCGCGTGCGGATCATCAAGGCGTGCCTGACACGCATGGATCTTATAAAAAGGAGCGAATTTACTATGTTGAACACGCAGAACACGGACGGCGCCTACAACTGCGGCAGACTCTTTGCCGTTCTGGAAATGATTCAGCAAAAGGCGCTTCCGGGGATCAACACCACGATTAAGGACAGGTTTTTTTCCTCGGCCTGCAGTACGCCGTATCTTGTTTTCCCCCGCTTACTGAAACTTTCTCAGAGCCATTTCGGAAAACTGGACAGAGGCAATGCAATTTTCTTTGATCAAATCGTTCAGGAAATTGTAAGCAATCTCGGCGACTCTTTCCCCAAGGCCATGAACATGGAAAAGCAGGGGATGTTTATCCTTGGATATTACCAGCAAAAAGAAAAAATATTTGCAAAGAAAAGCGAAGGAGAGAAAGACAATGAGCCTGCATAACCGGTACGAGTTCGTCATGCTTTTCGACGTGGAGAACGGCAACCCCAACGGAGATCCCGACGCGGGCAATATGCCCCGCGTCGACGCCGAAACAAGCATCGGCATTGTGACCGACGTCTGCCTCAAACGTAAAATCCGCAACTATGTCGAGGCCACACAGGAGGGAAAGCCCGGCTACAATATTCTCATTAAAAACGACCGGGCCCTGAACACAAAGTATACTGAAGCATACGACGCCTGCAGTCTCAAAACGAAACAGAAGGGCAAAGACCAGAACGCGGTAGCACAGGCTCGGGATTACATCTGCAGAAATTATTTTGACGTGCGTACCTTCGGCGCCGTTATGAGCACAGGCGACGACCCGTGCGGCATTGTTCGCGGGCCGGTTCAGATCAACTTTGCGCGCAGCATCGACCCGGTGCTTCCGCAGGAAATCACCATTACCCGTCAGGCCCTTACCACAGAATCCGACCAGTCCGAAAAGGGAAATACCATGGGAAAAAAGAACTTTATCCCCTACGGCCTTTACCGGGCGGAGGGATATGTTTCCGCGCTGCTTGCCAACAAAACAGGGTTCAGTGAAGACGACCTTGCACTGCTTTGGCGGAGTATCGAAAACATGTTTGAAATCGACCACAGCGCGGCACGGGGCAAACTGTGCATGCGGAAGCTGTATGTCTTCAAGCACGACTCGGTCCTCGGCAATGCACCATCCCATCTGCTGTTCGACAAAATAGCAATCGAAAAGAAAAGCGGAGTGGAGATTCCCCGCAAATTCAGCGATTACAGCATTACGGTTGACAAGGCAATGCCCGAAGGGGTAGAGATCATTGAAAAGTTCTGACACGTTGACAGAGATCCGGTCGGTTCAGCAGTACCTCTACTGCCCGCATCGGTGGGGACTGATGGAGACCGATTGCAGCTGGGCCGAAAATGTGTTTGTCTGCAAGGGTAATCTGATCCACGAAAACGTGGACGCCGGCAAATGCGGTTCGGCCCGCAGCGCAATCGTGGAACGGTCGGTCAGGGTATACAACGACGACTGGGGGCTGTTCGGCGTGATCGACTGCCTTGAACTTCGCCGCTCTCCGTCAGGATGCTTGATCGGGAAATACGGCGAGCGCTTTGAACTTACCATTGTCAAATACAAGGTGCGTTCTCCCAAAGCCGGTGATTTTCGGCGTGAGGACGCGATGCAGCTTCTGGCACAGAAAATCTGTGCGGACGGTATTTTCAAAACAGACTGTAAAACCTTCTTTTATTACGCGGATACCCGAAAAAGAATACGGGTTGATTTCCGCGAGGATGATTACGCATTTTTAAAATCGACCCTCTCGGAAATGAAAGCGCTGCGCGAAGCCTGCGTCATTCCTCCCATCCGGGACGGCCAGTACTGCGGCGGATGCTCCTTAAAGGATATTTGCATGCCAAAGGGGGAGAAGCGCCGTCATGCGAAAACTGCTTAACACGCTGTATATCACCCATCAGGAGGCCTACCTCAGCCTGGACGGGGAAAATATTGTGATGCTGTTAGATGGGAAAGAGGCCGCAAGACTGCCGCTTTCCAATATTGAAAGCGTTGTCTGCATGAACTATCCCGGCTGCAGTCCGGCGCTGATGGGCAAATGCGCAGAAGAACGGATCGGACTGTGCTTTATCTCTCCCGGCGGAAGGTTCCTTGCCAGAGTAACCGGGCAGATGAAAGGCAATGTCTTTCTGCGCAAACAGCAAATGGAGACGTTCTCCGATCCGGAAAGACAAACGGAGCTGATCCAAAATCTGATCACCGCAAAGCTGAAGAACACACGCAATTTACTCATGCGTTCGCGCCGCGATTATCCGCAAACCGACACCGGCGGCAAGCTGTCCCGCTGTATTGATTTGCTTACAGAGAATCAGAAAAAGCTGCTTCAGGAAAAGGAACCGGAAGCATTACGGGGGATTGAGGGTCAGAGCGCCAAAGCGTATTTTGATGTGTTCGACTCGCTGTTTACCCAACAAAAAGAGGATTTCTCACTTTCCGGAAGAACAAAGCGCCCACCTCTTGATTTAACCAACGCCATGCTTTCCTTTCTTTATACGATCTGCACTAATGATATTGCGTCTGCTCTCGAATGTGTCGGTCTCGACCCCTATATTGGCCTGTTTCATACACTGCGCCCGGGAAGGGCTTCTCTCGCGTGCGATATCATGGAGGAATTCCGGGCATTGGTTGAGCGTTTGGTCCTTACGATGGTCAATCTGAAAATCGTGCAAAAAAGTGATTTTGATAAGCAGGTCAGCGGGGCAGTATGGCTCAATGATGACGGCCGAAAGAAAGTCATTACCGCATGGCAGAACAAAAAGAACGAATGTGTAAAACATCCATTTACGAAAGAAAAAGCGCCAATCGGTCTGTTTCCCTATGTTCAGGCAAATCTGCTGGCCAAATATATTCGGGGTGAAATCGAGACTTATCCAAATCTTGTCTGGGGGTAGAATATGTTTGTCATTGTCGCCTATGACGTGAACATCACTTCCGAAAAAGGCAAAACACGGCTGCGAAAAGTCGCAAAAGAATGTGTCAATTACGGTCAGAGGGTACAAAATTCGGTGTTTGAGGTTAATCTCGACTACGGCAAATTTTTACAGATGAAAGACCGTCTTATCAAGCTGATTGACCCTGATAAGGACAGCCTGCGTTTTTATTATTTGGGGGATAACTGGAAAAAGCGTGTTGAGCATATCGGTGTGAAACCGGGATATGACAGCGAGGGGGTGTTGATTTTCTGAGTGCGAACGTGCGGTGACTGCAAAAATACCGTGCGGTTCGCGGATTAAATTTTGTCCGTCTCCATAAAGGAATCTTCATAGCAGATAGATTACTTGTTATTGTTGTCCGCCCCGTATGCGGAATGCAACTCCATATGCACAATATATAGAGTCGCACCTCTCGCGGGGTGCGTGGATTGAAATTTTAAAGGGGGTAAATTATGATTGCAAAAGTAAAGTCGCACCTCTCGCGGGGTGCGTGGATTGAAATATTAATAAGTGTAGCTAAAATCCAGTACATTTCGTCGCACCTCTCGCGGGGTGCGTGGATTGAAATGCGTGATGAAACGCGCGCCGACAAATTCGGAAATTGGTCGCACCTCTCGCGGGGTGCGTGGATTGAAATTCCTTCCCATAGCGCCTCCATCTTTGCGATTTCGGTCGCACCTCTCGCGGGGTGCGTGGATTGAAATCCCACCGTTTTTGATTCAGCCACGTCGACGGATGTCGCACCTCTCGCGGGGTGCGTGGATTGAAATATCTGAAAGAATACGATGCGCTTTATCGCGAGTGTCGCACCTCTCGCGGGGTGCGTGGATTGAAATCGCAACCCTCCGATATTGATAAATTAACATCTGAGTCGCACCTCTCGCGGGGTGCGTGGATTGAAATGGTGAAAATGATGGTGGTTATGGCGTTTTGGCTTGTCGCACCTCTCGCGGGGTGCGTGGATTGAAATGGTATTAAGAATCTGCGGAGAATATATGACAAATGGTCGCACCTCTCGCGGGGTGCGTGGATTGAAATTTCAATGAAAATCCTGGGTCAAAAGTATCAAGGAGTCGCACCTCTCGCGGGGTGCGTGGATTGAAATGCAAGAATCCGCAACGAAAAAGAAAAAAGCGGCCCGCATGTTCATTTAGCCGT
The DNA here is from genome assembly GCF_014303955.1 of Caproicibacter fermentans. NCBI lineage: Bacteria > Bacillati > Bacillota > Clostridia > Eubacteriales > Acutalibacteraceae > Caproicibacter > Caproicibacter fermentans. The sequence continues at coordinate 2,729,242 of NZ_CP060286.1, forward strand.
CTTCGAACCGGGATAAGATGGTTTATGTATGATGAAACAGTCTTACAGCAATTCCAGTTGCATTGTAGAATTTTCTTATGTCCATATTTGCAATCTAAGTTCGGAAAAGCTTTAGGATGCATGCTGTCACAGATGATGCTCTTCTGTTCAGCCAACGGGGTCAATCACGATTTTTCCGTCCGCTTCAATCGGAACGGCGCCCGCGTCCCGCAGGACAACAGCGACAGCGGCGTCCAGCCGCGACGGGAGCTCCGGCCATTTCAGGGAAGCCTTGAATTTTACGGATTCATTATCGGATTTGAGCAGTTCTTTCACGATTTCCCCAATGGTTGCCCGGCCGACCCGGCGATGCGCGGCAAGAATCTCTTTTTTCATCTCTTTATAGTACGTGCAGAAGAAGTCAAAGAAGGCCTCGCTGTCCGCACTGTTGGCGGTGTACATTTCCAGCTCGTATTGGTTGACCGGAACCCCCTTTGCCTTCAGCACCCTGTTCATGTCATGGGACCTGTGGGCGTCCATGGTATAAACAATCAAGCCTTCATGCGCCATCGTCCTGTATTTATCGGTTATGTCGATCAGCTTATCCATGGAACTGTACAGAAACGGCGGATTAATTTCAATCGTGGTATCCCCGCTGAAAATGATTTTGTATTTCGGATCGTAGACGCAGACATGCCCGCGGGAGTGAGAGCCGTCAAAGGAAATGAAGAACCGTCCCAGCTCCCACCCGGTAAGCGTCACGCTGCCGTATTGCCGGGTGATTCTTGAGCTTGGCTTTAAAATAGTCGCCTCATCCACCATATGATTGTCGTCATGACCCACGGTTTCTTCCACGATTGCTCTCATCACGTTCTTCGTCAGGCGGTGAGACTTCTTTTCGGTCATTTCGAACAGCGGATTTCCCGGGAACTCCGTAGAGAATACATCTTCCCATTTTTCCAGTTCCTCGTAATCGTTCATAATATCCGTAATCATACTTCTTGTCGTTCCGATTTCTTCTTCAGGAAGATAGAATTTCCAGGGGAGCCCAGTTTCCTTCACAACGTCGCAGTTGGCAGCATGGTCAAAATGGCCCTGGGTGATCAGCATAACGACTTCCCCGACCCCTTTTTTTTCATACAGATCAACCAGGTCCAGTATCTTTTTCTTGCAGTACGGAAGCGTTCCCGGATCGATGATGTAAACCTTATCTTCGTCCCTCAGGACATAGGTTGTGGAAGACGGTGCTCTGCCCCAGAAATTGCCGCTCAAAAATCCCTCAATTCTCCAAACGTCAGGCAGCACCTCTTGGACCAAATCGTCGGATTCTGCTTCATTTTTTGTTTTTTCCATCATGGAAGACCTCCAATTTATTTATTTTATGAAACATACCAATTAATATATTTCATAAAACGTTGTGCTTATTATAGATTCCGGCTATTGAATAATCAATAGTTATAATATATAATGATTAATAAATTTCATATTTTATAATTATTTAATATTTATAAAACAGTTTCATTAATATATTTCATAATTTTGGATGTGCGGTATGAACGGATTCGAAAAAAGGCGTAAAAAAAAAAAGAAGCCATATTGCTTGCAGCGAAGGAGCTGTTCAAACAATATGGCTACCATAAAGTGAGCATTGCCGAAATTGCAGAAAAGGCGTCCGTTTCACAGGTGTCCATCTACAATTTCTTTGAAAGTAAGGAAAATCTAAAAAATCAATTAATGAAAACTCTTTGGGAAGATTACTACCATACCATCCTGTCCGTTATAAACAGTGAAGAAACGGTCCAAAAGAAAATTGAAAAATTTTTTTACACCGTGGCGGTCTATTCTAGAAATTATTCCGCCAATTTTGTTGCAGAATCCCTGCGCAGCCAGTTAAAAACAGAAGAAAATACGACGGAAGACCAACTGGAAAAAATCAGGCAGGCCATAGTTTTCCTGATTGAACAGGGAAAAAGCGAAGGCGCCATCAAAGATACGATTACGACGGACGCTATGCTGAACTTAATTGATATGTTTCGATTCTATGTAATCCATAATCCTCAGGCAAGTTTGAACTATGACCAGAATCCACACCTTCTTGATGAAATGATATCGCTGCTTCTGACGGCGCTGCTGGTTTAGCCCGATATTCCATCCCAAACCTATGGAAGCGCCTTTGAAGAATTATTGGGTTGTTATTTACTTACCCGGCGAATTGGAATAAAGTATATTACAAATAAGTATAACGTTAAATCTCAATCAACGCACACGATATAAGGAGACTCTATGATTACGATCAAGGATATCGCAAGGGCTGCGAATGTGACGCCTATGACTGTAAGCAATGTTATTCATGCCAAGTCTCGAATGGCGTTGATCCGAAAACCCTCATCCCTTTGCGAGGCACGAACTTTTGCCGGGCATCGAATGCTACAAAAACTTATCGTGTGAAAGCACTACTTCATGTATTTATTGATTACTTCATTATAAATGTTGCGATAGACATCAGGTTTGGTCTGAACAAGATTCAGTTCGCCATCTGTTAGCGATTTCACGTTGAACGAGTTCTTTTCATCAGAGTTAATTACCGGATACCGACCTGTTTCCTTACCAGAAGGCGTGTAAAAGCCCCGAAGAAACTCATTACTGTCGTCATCTTTAATTAGGAAAAAGATATATTCTTTATTGGGCATAGATGGTCCATACCCGAGCTCATAACGTACTGCTTTTCCATTTTCTTCAACAGTATAATACCTTTCAGCGATTGAAATTGTGTCACCCTCTTTTAGGTTTCCTTTAAATACACGGGAAATTTGAAATGAGGAAGCTGTAATTCCAAAGGTTACTGATTTTGAGTCAGGGCTATATAGTTTTTGCTTTGCGTCGTCAAGTATCTTGCCTTCTACAATATATTCCGCCAGCTTCTCCTCTTCATCTAATGTCTGGGGATCATACAAGGAATCTCCTGTTACAACTTGAACCTGATCTGCCGCTAAGGGCTTTTGCCCCAGACCGGAAGGCTCCGTAGAATTGACTTGACATGCCGACAGGGAGATTGCGATAATAGTGGAATAAAGTAATAACGTAATACGATTTTTCATCATTTTAACCCCCTATAATTATGAATACAGGTATTTTAAGTTTGCACTGTCATGTAACTCTATATTATAACTTGCAAGACCCGAATCGAGATACGCTGACTGAAACATAATGGCTTGACTTTGACATGTCGGATGATCTAAGCCGTAGATATGGCCTGTTTCATGCGCCACGGTTCTTATTAATTCTTTTTTTCCTATAGTACTGTCATTTCCATTAAAATAGTATGAATTCAATTTCATGCGTCGCAAGCCTGTATCAATCCATTGGCCATTAATTATCATTGCATCTGTTTCTGCAATAAAGTCCTGCGAATCTCCAGGATAAGCATTCAAAACAACGTTGTAATCATCTGGGGTCTCATTACCGACATTCGCAACAAAGTCTATTTTGACTGTACTAATAATTCCATTCCATTTATTTATGGCGCTGCTGATATCACTGTAGGAAAGGACTGTCAGGTCCTGTGCGCTGGGAGCAATGGCAAATTTTAGCTTGATCGGGTCCTGATATCTTCCTATTACAGCATCTTCTTCTGGAGTAATATAGAATTGTTTAGTGGTGTAATTATTGGACCGATCCACATCGTTAATATTTTTATTTTTATCTACCTCTACACTGAATTGTCCACCCCCACAGGCATAATAGGTTAATGTTAGTGTGAGGATTCTTCCTGTTTTCGCGGGAAGATCCACTGTCGTATTGGCTGTGACACCTCCGGGTAAGTAGAAATCCACTCGTACGCCTGTCACTGAAATGTCTCCATAGTTTACTACAGGTGCCTTTACATGAAATTCCTCTGTGCAAATTAAAGGATCTTCAACTTGTGTCGGAGCTATTGCGGCCAAATCTATAACACTTTGCCACGTGTAATTTCTACCACTTTTATTATTTGAAGAATTCGTTTCAGTAGTGTCACCCTCTATTTCAATATCGATTCGATGAGATCCACATAATTTGCTAATCGAAACAGTATATATGCCGCCATAGCCTGATGCAAAAGTACCGAAGTTATCTATCCATGCTGTTTCACCGTCGATTAGTGTAGCTATTGTTACATTTGTGTCGCTTGTATCTCCTATATTCGCAACTGGTACACTGAATTTAGTATAATTTGTATAAGAAAATGGTTGAGTAGATGGATTGGTAGTAATGCTTCCAATTGCCAGATCAGGACCACTAGCGTTTGGACTCATGATAGAATCTTTGACCTGTTTATTTTCTGTTAGCTTTGCTCCTTTTATAATATCATTACCAGAATCGCTATCTTTTGTATTTAACATGGCCTTTTTTTGATTTATTATGTCGCTGATTGCCATTGGTTCTGATTCATCAATCGAAAGGACCTTAACAGCCGATTTCATGTTTGGATTAGCCGAATTTCGGTTTGGTGAAGCAGCATAAACCGGTTGTATAATAGCAAGAACCGCTACAGTTAAAAAAACAGAGAAAAACATTTTTGACCTTTTCATCTTTGAAACCTCCTACTATAATAATTAAGATAGATTGGTATTAACAGCCGAAGAGGCTGATGATATAATAAATTCGTATAGGTGAGGATTCCTTTACCTCCCTCCTTTTTGAATATGAAGCGTGCGTCTATTCTGTATTCGTTGCATTGGGGATATCTATTGTTTTATCCCCCAAAAACCAAACTCATGCCTTGCTTCATCGCCGTCCTAGAAAAGTGGCGTTTCATGAACAATTTCTATACTGTGTTGTCTAATATGGCGGTAGCCATACTTCTTATTGATCGAATAAATCACAGCGTTTATGGGATTAGCTATTGATCGAAATATAATGGGCGCCAGCAGTAAATGGAAAATCTTGAATTATATGTAACATTATTGCTAATTACCATAATATTACATATATGGATATCTGTCAATTGATTTGCCTGATACGATTTATTTCAATATATTTCTTATCGTCAATCTTCAATTCGGCGAAAATTGAATTTACCCTAATAATTAATTAGTGCGATATTAAAGTCTTATTGACTGTGCATCTTCAACAAGATAATAAAAGCGTCAATAAGGATGAAAGCCCAAAGAGGATACTCGATTTTATCATATTTGGTGGCATCACGCCTGAAATGTTAAACCGCCAGTGGACGCAGGTATTACATTTTGGCGGGATTACATAGTCAGCGTCCTGAATCTAGGTAGTCCGAACAGTTTCCTCAGCATGAAGAAAGCGGACGAGGGCTATCAGCGCATAAGTGTAACACCTCTTAATTTTTCAGGCGATACTGTGATTGAGCTTGGTCTTGATTTTTCGCTTGTTCATGAGTCCAGCCAATATAATTACTGGCAGGAAATCAAGAAAGAGCAGTGTGGGCTTGGGGCGGCTATCATAGGCCGCACCCTGACAACCGGAATCCGCATCTTTTCCGGGTTCAGTCTTGATTCGAAAGAAGTCGCAGAGAAAACAGTCTGCTGTGATGACCGCTATATCGGGCTGAAATGCGTTGTAAATCTGACAAAATCAGAGAAAAGTACGCTTGTTAAAAAAGTGCTCGGGATGCGAAGCGACGGCGAGCTGCTTGAACTGAATCCGATGATACCGGAGGAGTGGAATTCGTACAGTTTCCGCATTGCTTACAGGGGATCCGTACTTTTCATCGGTATCGATCAAAAAAGTCTTAAAATCAGGGCTGTCAATGGAGTGGAAGTCTCTGTGCTGCTTTATGGCGAAAAGCGGCGGATCACCGAAAAAGGTGTGGAATTTCCCCGGAGGGGCAGCAACAGGACTTGATTTTGAAGGTGTGGCAAAATGGACTGGATTATAAGCGAAGAGGGCTTTGAGCGCGATAAAATAATCGGCAACGGCAATAAATTTATGACGGGAAACGGCTATATGGGATGCCGCGGGACAATAGAGGAATACAGAAAATCCGAATATACGGGCATCAATCTTGCCGGCGTGTATGACAGGCATGGCGAACAGTGGCGTGAAACGGTAAATGCGCCGAACCCGCTCTTCACGAAGCTTTTCGTTGATGGGAATGAGATTAGCCTTCTTTCGGAAAAGCCGGCTGCCCATGAGCAGAGTCTCAATATCAGAATGGGGCTGCACAGGATTTTTCGGGTCCCGGCCGTCGGCTGAACCCTGGAGCCGCCTGATTTGGCCGGCATGGAATTCGCCCGAATCTTCGGTTGTTCACACCGGGGAAAAGCGGTATAATAGAATCAGTACAAATAAGTGCTTATCTGGGGAGAAGTGGGAATTTTGGAAACGGCGGAGAAAAGAAAAATATACAACATTCTGGTAAAACGGTTTGAGTTTGAAACTCCGTATCTGATGGCTCTGGTCGGGGGTTATCTGAGTGAAAATCATATCAGTTGCGAGAACTTCGGGTACCCGAAAATGCGTCAGCTTTTGGAAGAGATGCCCGAATGCGCTTCGCTTAGCCAGGTCCGCACCGGCACGAACATGAATTATACCGTTACGCTGCATGAGTGGAAGGAAGAAGCCGTGCAGGAGGAAGCGGAGCGTCTGCCCGCGCCGCGGGAGGGAGAGAAGCCGGAGGCGGAACCCCTCGAAAAGCCGCTGGGCGAATCGGACAAGCGCGCCGTTTATGATTTGCTGATCGACGAATTTCCGGCGGAAACGCCTCTGCCCATGGCGTCAATCAGCCTTGTCATGACAAACGAAGGGTATCGCAAGGAAACGTACGGATTTGTAAAGATGAAGCAGCTGCTCCGGCAGCTTTCGGAGTTCATGACGCTTCAGGACACGGTCACCAACGGCGTCCCCGCCACCCTGGTCACGCTTCATCGGGTTCCCTCCTGGGACCATGAAAGGGGCCGGAATTCAACCGGCTGCCCCGAAGCTTTTCAGCAGCTGCCGGAAACGATGAATGAGATCATTCTGCCGAATAAAACGCTGGCCATTCTGAATAAGCTGATCACCGGGGAGGAAGCGGCGCCGTCCGAAGAAATTCTGAACCGGATGAAGGAGTCCTACCGGGAGGCGAGGGCAAACGGCACGTTTACGGTCAGGGAAAATGCCTATACCTTTCCGCTTTCCCTGAAAGCGGTCGGCGGCGAGCCGATGATCGCGGGAATCAAGCCCTCCCGTTTCGAAGGGGAAAACGGATGGTTCCTGAACTTTATCGGCGTTCAGCACAGCACGCCGGGCAAGGCGATTGAAAATTTCGCCTTTATGGGTTTCTGGGACAACGTGCTCAGCGACCTTGCGGAAATGGCGCTGCCCGAAAAGTGGTATTTTCAGGGGGAGGATCCCAACAGTAAGCTGATGCTGCGAAGTTATCTGCAGTACACGTTTTACCGCCTTCAGCTGGAGGATAAGGTCAGCGTCAGCGACGACGGGCGGTTCGCGGCTTTCAACACGGGCATGGTCACGCCGCATTACGACGATATTTACGCGTGCTTTGAACCAAACGACGACAGGCAGAAAAACAGATGGCGCTTCATCGGCTTTTCCAAGGCGGGCGGCAGAGGATTGGGAAAGCGGCTTGTAAATTATTTTAATCCCCTGCCGCAGCCCGCCTCTTATTTCGAACGCAAAGAGGATCTTCTGTTCGACCTGGAAAAGGATCTGCACACCGATTATGACCATATCCTGCTGGATAATATCGCCCGGCTGCCGGTTGAATTTCTCCGGGAGGAGCTGCACAGCGAACCGGATGCGCTGGAGCTGCTGGATGAAATCGAGGCCGAGCGTTCCCCAAAGGCGAAAAAGAACCTGTATGCGCAACTGCGGGATATCGTTTCGGATTCCAACCGGCTGTATAACCGGCTTCGAAACCGGCTGGAAGACGCGATCAATCTTGCGCGAAAACAGGTTCGCTGGAACTATAAGACGGCGATTCCCTGCTTTTTCCCGACCCGGAACGTCATGAGCCTGATGCTGCCGCTGTGTCTGGTCAGCGAGGGCCGTGCGGACGCGGCGCTCGTCGTGGAGCTGACCCGCGCCGGGAACTATCAGGGCCAGACGATTCTGACGCTTCAGCAGGCCTATATCGACGCGCGGATGATCTGCCGCCCGAACAGCGAATGGCTGAACGCAGACCAGATCGTTCCGGATCTGGACGCCTACACGGACTCCGACTCCGCCGACTGAAAACCGGACGGCGGCGTCAAAAATAGAAAACAGCGGTTAACATATACAGTTTTTAAATCCGGATGCAGATGTGACTGTACCATACGATGAAAATTGAAAATATCTCTTTCCGAAACTTCATCTTTCAGATTTCGAACCGATACTTTTATAGGAAATTACCAAACGGCCCGAAGCGGGGGATATGCGGCGGCGAGGGCTGAAACAATTCGGAGGGATATTATGAGAGCAAGCCTGAAAACACTGGCACAGGACACGGGGATGACCTACGACCAAAAGCGAATGAGCGCTTTTGGATATTATCAGGGGTATCAAATGATCATCAGGAATGTGCCGAACGTGCGCGTTTTTGAAATCCGGTTTTATGTAAACGGCGGCACCCCGGAACAGGCAAAGGCGGTTCAGGATTATTTCGCTGGCCTGTCCCAGTCCAATCCGGCGGTTAAATCCGCCGTTTTCGACGGCGTCGGCGCATCCGTTCAGGTGAAGTCGAACGGGAAAAACAGGATGGAAGCCTTAAAGGAGGTCCTGAACTCCGTTTTAAGCGTCTGCAGGTCAAGCTCGATGGTGAGCTGCTGCAAATACTGCGGGGCCCAGACAAATCTGGGCGTTTACAGTCTGGGCGGGGAGTGTGCCTCCCTGTGCGGCGGCTGCTTTGAAAAGGCGCAGTCCGACCTTTCCATGGCGAAGCAGTCTTTAAAAGAGCAAAAGAGCAATATCGCCGGCGGAATCGTCGGGGCTTTGCTGGGCTCCCTGATCGGCGTCGCGCTGTGGGTCATTGTCTATCAGCTGGGCTATATTGCCGGGATCGTCGGCTTTGTCATGGCGGTCTGCTGCATGAAGGGATATGAAAAGTTCGGCGGCAAGCTGAATGCCGCGGGAATGGTGATTTCTCTTCTGATTGCGGTCGCAATGCTCTATTTTGCCGAAAACGTCTCCCTTGCGCTGGAAATTTACAACGAGTTCAAAACGGAATACGACATTACGTTTTTCGACGCGTTCCGGGCAATTCCGGAATTCATGAAGGACGACTCCGTGTCGAGATCGGTTCTTTCGGACCTTGCGATGGGTTATCTGCTGATGCTGGTCGCCAGCGTATCTTCGATTCGAGCCACCTATCAGAACGCGAACCTGAAACATGAAATGAAGAAATTAAGCTGAGGCTGTCCGCCGGAAACAGAGAAAGAGGTGCCGGGGTGGATCGTGCAAAAGGAGTCGCATACTGCGGCCTTGCCTGCTGCCTGTGCGGCAAAAATAAAACCTGTGCCGGCTGCAGAAACGACGGCTGCCGCGAAAAGGACTGGTGCAAGTCTTTTCGCTGCTGCAGGGAAAAGGGACTGAACGGCTGCTGGGAATGCGCGGAGTTTCCCTGTGAAAACCGGATGTTTCAAAAACCGAAGGTCACTGCGTTTGCAAAGTTCCTTGCAAAATACGGGGAAAAAAGTCTGATGGATCTGCTGGAACGAAACGAATCGGCCGGGGTGGTTTATCACAGGTCCGGCATTACCGGGGACTATGATCTGGAAACGGAAGAGAAAGTGGAGAGCCTGCTCGAAACGGCTCGGTTGAAAAAAAGCTAACCTTTTTAAAAAAGCGGGTGAAACGATGAAACAGGAAAAATCCTGCGGAGCGGTCGTCTTTTTACGGACCGGCGGAGAAATCAGGTACCTGTTGATCCGGCATGTCAACGGCGGGCACTGGTCTTTCCCCAAGGGTCATGTGGAAAACGGGGAAACCGAGGCACAGACCGCGCTGCGCGAAATCAGGGAGGAAACGGGCCTGCGCGTCGCGCTTGACACGGATTTTCGCCGGGTTGCCTCCTACAGTCCTTCGGCGGGCGTCTGGAAGGACGTGGTCTATTTTGTCGCGGAAGCCGGGGACAGCCGGCTGAAAACGCAGGCGGAGGAAATCCTGGAAGCCGGGTGGTACCCTTTTCACGAGGCAAAGAAAAGGATCACCTACCAAAACGACGCCGATTTGCTTGAGTCGGCTGCCGATTACCTGAAAAATCAAATTCAGGGATCAAAAACCTGAAACAGGGCGCGGAACGATTTTTTTCGTTCCGCGCCCTGTTTTTTGCCTGATCGAAAGCAAAAACGGCGCTGTATGAGGGGGAATATGAAAAGGGAATGTTGGCGGCCGGTTCAAGGGGGACCTCCGCACGCGCGCCCGATACGGGACATATTTTAAAGAGAGGCCTGCAAGGAAAGGAGACTTGTATTGTGACTGATCAGAAAAGCTATGAGATTATCAAAGCCCTGGCCCTTGGCATGACATCGGAGCAGACAGCCCGCGCGGAGAACGCCCAAGTCCGTGAAATCGACGGCATTCGGGAAACCTCCGCAGTAGAAATTGCCGCGGAGCGGGATGCGCTTCGGAAAGCGGGGCGTTTGATTTGAATGAGAAATGGATCGACGTCTCCGCTCACAACGGAGAGATCGGCTGGAAGCAGGTCGCGGCCTCCGGCGTTCGCGGGGCGGTTTTGCGGGCCGGCTACGGGAACAGCCCTTCGCAGACGGATACGCGGTTCCAAAACAATATTGCCGGCACGGCTGCGGCAGGCCTGAAAACAGCCGTGTACTGGTTTTCCTACGCGGATTCGGAAGCGGACGCGCTCGCGGAATGGGCCGTATGTAAAAAGACGATCGAGCCGTATCGCGGGAAGATTCTGTTTGTCGCGTATGACTATGAATATTCTTCCGTCAACTATTACAAAAAGGTGCATGGAACCGCGCCGTCCGGCAAACTGATCAACAGCATGGTCAACACGTTCCTGGCCGCGGCCCAACAGGACGGCTGGAACGCGGTATTGTACCTGAACAACGATTACCGGCTGAATGTGTTTACGCCGCAGACGCTTGGTTTGTGGAGCCTGTGGCTTGCGGATTACAGCGGCGGGCCGGATGCGGACTGCGCGCTGCAGCAGACGACAAGCTTCGGCACGGTGCCCGGCATTTCCGGCAGGGTGGATCTTGACGCCGTTTTCCGTGACTTTTCCGCCGCCGCGACAAGCGTGGAAATCGACACCACCATGGATCTGTCCCGCCCGCACGGGGAATTTTACACGGTAAAAACCGTCTGCCCGAGGCAAGTGTCTTTAACGGCGGGAACCGGGGGAATCGTCACGGTCGTTCCATTCCCCAGAAACGGAAACGAGCAGCTGTTTGCTTTGGTCGCCGTGGGCGGGCCCGGAACGGAAACGGGAATCTATACGGCAGCGCCGGGGGAAAAACCCCTGAAACGTTTTGTCTACCGTGTAACGTAAGGTGTGATGACTTTGTCGGTGCAGAACTGGATCGCCCTGATCAGCGCTTCGGTTGCTTTTCTCGCGCTGCTGGTTACGCTGCTGCGGGGAATGAAATCGGAAGCCCGTGAGGACGGAAAAACAGCGGAGGTGCTTCGCCAGGTCAACAGCAAACTGGAAGGCATCACAAAGCAGGAGGCGGCCAACAGCGCCAGAATCGAGGCGATTGTCGAACGGGTCGTCGTTTTGGAGCAGTCAACCAAACAGGCTCACTTCCGCATAGATGAACTGCGGGAGGAGCTGCATAAATGAAAAGCCGGATGATTCCGGCGGAAAGAGGGTTTTTCAATGGATTGGAAGGCAAAGCTGTCCTCCAGAAAATTCTGGGTTGCCGTCGCGGGCCTGGCGGTCGGCGTCATCGCGCTGCTCAGCCCGGGGACGGACACCTCGCAGATTACAGGGGTCATCATGGCGCTCGGCTCGGTCGTTGCCTATATTGTCGGCGAAGGCATGGTTGACGCCGCCGCGGCCGGCGCGCCTCAGGACAGCGGCGGGAAACAAACCGGAAATTCAGAGGACAAAACCAACTAGAAAAATTTCTATATCGAAGCGGGCCCGCCGGGGATCGAATCCGGCGGGCCTCTTTTTATTCTATCAGCAGCGGGGCAGCCCGGCGTTACTGCCGGGAACCGCCGATGTTCCAGACCATACCCGTAATCAATACGCCGATTCCAATTAAGATCAGCAAGAAAAGAATACTCATGGGCCTTCTCCTTTTCATCCATGGAAAACCGCCCTTGGAAAGGGCGGTCGCGAGAATTCTTCTGTAAACAAGGCTTCTGCCGGCACGATTGAAAGTTTACCGGTAAAATATGGACGAACCGTGAAGGAACCATGAAAAAACAGAAAAAAATCTAGGCCGTCATTCTTTCCTCGACCCGGCCGCGAAACTCCTCATACGACCGGCTGCCGTTCAGCAGACGAAGCTGTTCGTTGTCAGGAAGGGAAAGAAAATAGGTCCTTAATTTTTCTTCCTCCTCGCTCAATCTGGATGGAAACGGGAATTCACGATATCCGGAGTAATCCATTTTTCTCATCACCTCATGTTTATTCTATGGCGAATCCTGGCAAATATGCGTCGGAAAACAGGAGATGATTGACAGATCGTTGTTTCAATGCTATGATGATTGCAATTAATAAAAATAGGTTTTACTTAGTGAAATTGAAGGGAGTCCAAATGGCTTATTTTGAAATTACCGGAGTGTTTCCGCCTGTCATTACGCCCTTTCACGAGGATGAAAGCGTGGATTACGATTCGTTTACCGCAAATCTTGAAAAATGGAACCGGACGGGCCTTGCGGGCTACCTGATTCTGGGATCCAACAGTGAAACGCCTTATTTGACGGAGGAGGAAAAGCTGGGGCTGGTGCGGCTTGCAAAGCAGCACAAAGCGCAGGACAAACTTCTGATGGTCGGCACGGGGCTGGAATCGACGGAAGCGACCGTCAGGCTGACAAATCTGGCGGCGGACGCGGGGGCGGACGCGGCTTTGGTACTGACGCCCGGTTTTTACGGCGCGGCGATGGGCGACGATGCCCAGTACGCGTTTTTTACGGAAGTCGCGGACCGCAGCAAGATTCCTGTTCTGCTTTATAATGTGCCGAAATTTACGCATATTAATTTGACTCCGTCGGTGGTCTCGCGCCTGAGCCGGCACCCGAACATCATCGGGATGAAGGACAGCTCCGGCGATATCGGGCGTATGACCGCGCTGATGACGGAGGGATTGGACAGCGAGTTCAATTTGCTGGTCGGCACGGCCTCGGTCTGGTATCCCGCGCTGGCGCTCGGAATCCGCGGCGGCGTTATGGCGCTGTGTAACTGCGCGCCGCGGGAATGCGCCGAAATTCAAACCCTCTTCGACGCGGGCAAATATCAGGAGGCTTTGAAGCTGAACAAAAAAATGTTCCCCGTTAATGCGGCGGTGACCGGAGCGTTTGGCGTTCCGGGTTTAAAATATGCCTGCGACCTTGTCGGTTACAAGGGAGGGTGCCCGCGCAAACCGCTGCTCCCTCTTACGCAGGAGAAAAAAGACCGGCTGGAACAAATCTTGAAAAGCTCCGGACTGGTTTGATTACAGCGGAGTCCGTCAAGTACCGGCCGTAGAAAAAACACGGCCTGAATCAAATATGAAAAGAAGGAAGAGATATTGATGAAAATCAGTCTGTTGGAACCCCTGGGCGTGCCGGAAAGCGTGATCCGCGAACTGTCGGCGGAGCTGACAAAGGCGGGGCATGAGTTTGTTTATTACGACACCAAAACAACCGACAAAAAGGAACTGGCGAAGCGTTCCAAAGATTCCGACGTCGTCATGATCGCGAACAACCCCTATCCGGATGAAGTGGTGGAGGCCGCCGAAAAGCTGAAAATGCTCGCGGTCGCGTTCACGGGAATCGACCATGTGGGTCTTGCGGCCTGCCGAAAAAAGGCGTGACCGTCTGCAACTGCGCCGGGTATTCGAATGAAACCGTGGCGGAGCTGGCGGTGGGACTCGCGATCGGGGTGCTGCGCCACGTTCTCCCCGCGGACGAGGCGGCCAGAACCGGAAAGACGGCGGCGGGCCTGACCGGCCGCGAAATTTGCGGACGCACGGTCGGCATTGTCGGCACCGGACGCATCGGCGTGCGCACGGCGCAGCTTTTCAAAGCGTTCGGGGCAACGGTGCTCGGCTGCGCGCGGCATGAGTCGGAAGAAGCAAAGGCCGCGGGAATCCGGTTCGCCGGGCTGGAAGAGCTGCTGCAAAAAAGCGATATCGTTTCGCTGCACCTTCCTTTGACGGCGGAAACCAGAAAAACCTTCGGCAAAAAGCAGTTCGACGCGATGAAACCGGGCTCGATTTTCCTTAACTGCGCGCGCGGCGCGATCGTTGACAATCAGGCGCTTGCGGACGCGCTGAACAGCGGTAAAATCGCGGGTGCGGGCGTCGATGTTTTCGACATGGAGCCGCCGATCCCGGAGGAATACCCGCTGCTGCACGCGAAAAATATTCTTCTCACGCCACACGTCGCGTTTGCTTCGGAGGAATCGATGCTGCGGCGCGCGAAAATCGAATTTGCGAACGTGGCGGCTTACCTCTCCGGCTCGCCGGAAAACGTCTGCAAAATCGGATGAGAGAAGAAATCCCGGAGCGGAGCGATCCGCTCAAAAAAAACCAGTCGGTGGAAAAAGCGTTTCGAATTCTGGAAGCGATGGCGTCCTGCCGGGAGCCCGTCCAGCTGCGGCGGCTGGCGGAGCTGACCGGCTGCCCGCCCAGCACGGCGATCCGGTTTCTGCGCACGCTGATGAAGCTGGGCTATGTCCGGCAGGACCCGGAAACGCAGAAATATTTTCTCACGTTTCAGCTTTGCCGCCTGGCCGGGCAGATCCGCGACGCGAACCCGCTCAACAGAATCGCAAGGCCGGTGATGAAAGAGCTGTCGGTACGGTGCGGGGAATCCGTCTGCCTTGCGGTGGAACAGGAAAACCGCGCGGTTTACGTCGAAGTAGTCGACGGGCCGGATCAGCTCGTCCGCTCCCTTCAGCGGATCGGCAGCAGTTCGCCGCTGCACTGCACCGGAGTCGGAAAGCTGTTCCTTTTGAACCGCTCGCGGGAAGAGCTGGCTGTTTTTTTCCGCGAAGAAACACTGGAACGCTTTACCCGGAATACGATGACGGAGCCGGAGGCGATTTTCACGGAGCTGGAAGCAATCCGCCGGCGCGGGTACGCGTTCGACAACGAGGAATGCGAAATCGGCGCGCGCTGCGTCGCGTTCCCCGTCCGTGATTTTACGGGGAAAATCGCCGCGGGCCTTTCCGTGACGGGCACCGTGTTCCATATCGACGACAAATTCATTGAAAAGACCGCGCCGATCATCCGTGCGGCCGCGGAGGAAATTTCCGGAATTCTCGGTTATTCCAAATAAACTGAGGGGACATGGCTTTCGGCCATGCCCCCTCAGTTTATTTTTCGGTGATGCCGTCCAGCGTCAGCAGCGGACGGTAAAGCTCCGGCCTGCGGTCGCGGAACACGCCCCATTCGGCGCGCTGCGCCTCGAGCGCGTCCAGGTCGAACGCCGCGGTCAGCACGGTTTCCTCCGTTCGCCCGGCCTGCGCCAGAATTTCCCCCGTAGGCCCCGCGATGAAGGAGGAACCGTAAAACTCGATGGAGGAAGAGCCGGCCTTTTCGCCGCCGACTCGGTTTGAGGCGATCACGGGAACCAGATTGCAGGCGGCGTGGCCGACCATACAGCGCTGCCAGTGCTGCATGGAATCAACCTCCGGGGCCTCCGGCTCCGAACCGATCGCGGTCGGGTAAAACAGCAGCTCCGCGCCGAGCAGAGCCATGCAGCGGGCCGCTTCCGGGAACCACTGGTCCCAGCAGATGCCAACGCCGATTTTTCCGAACTTTGTCTCCCAGACCCGAAAGCCCGTGTCTCCGGGGCTGAAATAGAATTTTTCCTCATACCCCGGGCCGTCCGGAATATGGCTTTTTCGGTACACACCGAGCAGGCTGCCGTCGGCGTCGATGATTGCAATGGAATTATACCGGGCGTTGTTTTTCTTTTCGTAAAAACTAACGGGAATTACTACGCCAAGCTCTTTTGCCACTTCGCGGAAATGCCGCACCGCGGGATTCCGTTCCGTTTCACAGGCCCAGCCGTAAACGGCGGGGTCTTCCATTTGGCAAAAATAGGGGGTTTCAAACAGCTCCTGCAACAGGATGATCTGCGCGCCCCGTCCGGCTGCCTCGCGGAGCATCCGGTCTGCTTTCATCAGGTTTTTTTCCGTTGAATCGCAGCAGCTCATCTGCGTTGCCGCGACAACCACGTTTCTCATCAGGCTCATTCCTCCAATTCCCGGCGCGCCAGCGGAATCTGCTGGGTAATGCAGTGGACGTTTCCGCCCTCCCGCACAAGCGGAATCCCGTTGACGGTCCGAATCTTACGGTCCGGAAACGCTTTTTGCAGAATTTCAACGGCACACCGGTCGGTTTCGGCGGCGTCCCCGCCGAAGACCGGGAGAATCAGACCGCCGTTGACCAGATAAAAGTTGAGATAGCTCAGGGTCAGCCGGACTCCGCCGTACCGGCGCGCGGGCGGCTGAGGAATTTCGATCAGCTCCGGGCGGCGGCCCCGCGCGTCCGTCGCGCTCAGCAGGATCCGACGGTTTTCCTGTGTGATTTCGTAATTGGGATCCTTCGGATCCTCGCAGACCTGCAGAAGCACCGCGCCGGGCCGGGCAAAGCACGCGGCGTTGTCCACGTGCCCGTCCGTTTCGTCGCCCGCGAGCCCTCTCCTGAGCCAAAATATCGTTGTCACGCCGAGCAGGGATTTCAGAATGTCCTCAATTTCCGCCCGGGTCCGGTCCGGGTTTCGGTTCGGGTTCAGCAGGCACTGCTCGGTGGTCATCAGAGTTCCCTGTCCGTCCGTGTGAATCGAACCGCCTTCCAGAATGATCGGCGCGTCCAGACGCGGAATTCCCAGATGCTCCAGAACCGCGCTCGCCGCTTCATGGTCCGGCTCATACGGGGCGTATTTTCCGCCCCACGCGTTAAAGCGCCAGCGGATGCCGAGCCGGGCTCCGCTTTCTTCCTGCACGACCGTCGGGCCGCTGTCGCGAACCCATGCGTCGCTGTGCGCGGCGGTGAAGATTTCAATTTTATCCCCGCAGTGCAGACGGGCCTGCGGCGCGGTTTCTTCCTCCGCGATCACCGTAACGGGTTCAAATTCTGCGGCGGCGCGGGCCGCCTCCGCGTAACCCGCGCAGACCTCCTCATAATTTTCAGGGTGTATTAGAGAATTCCGCACCGGCCACTGAATCAGCGTCCTTTCGTGCGGCTCCCATTCCGCCGGCATTCTTCCGGTTTCGGTCATACTCAGTCCTCCTGTGCCGTAATTCATCTTATTATAGCATGTCCCGTTTTTAAAATCATCACGTGCGGACATATCTTTAATGCGGAAGAATCTAAAGATGCAGTTTCTAACAGATAGATAAAATTTCTTTACAAGGAAAGATGTTTTCGTTTATAATAGATCTGAAAACTGCAAACGGCAGTAAAGTATGCAGTTAATTGTTATAATTTTAACAATCTGCTGGAAACTTACGGTGGAAATGGGAGGAGATACTTTGAGCAGACTGGTTGTTGCAACGCCGGACAAAGCCCAGACGACGGTGGAAGGGCTCTACCGCGACCTGGAGCGCCGGATCGCGGCAAGCCCGCCCGGACTTTGTCCGGTCGATCTGGCGGCGTCCTTTTTAAAGCTGTGCAGGGCGCAGACCTGCGGCAAGTGCGTGCCCTGCCGCGTGGGGCTGGCGCAGCTGGAAAAGCTTCTGGAAGATGTTCTGGAGCACCGCGCCACCCTGCAAACGCTGGACCTGATTGAAAAAACGGCGCGCGTGATTGTCAGCACCGCCGACTGCGCGATCGGCTGGGAGGCGGCCGGAATGGTTCTGCGCGGCGTGCGCGGATTCCGCGGGGACTATGTGGAACACATTGTGAACGGACGGTGCACCTGCAGCCTGAACCAGCCGGTGCCGTGCGTCGCGCTGTGCCCCGCCGGGGTGGATATTCCCGGTTATATCGCTCTGGTCGCGGCGGGAAGATATGCGGACGCGGTGCGCCTGATCCGGAAGGACAATCCGTTCCCGGCTTCCTGCGGATACGTCTGCGAGCATCCGTGCGAAGCGCGCTGCCGCAGGAACATGATCGACGCCGCCGTCAACATCCGCGGGCTTAAGCGGTTTGCGGCCGACCACGCCGGAACCGTTCCGGTCCCCGAAAGGGCCCCGGCTACCGGAAAAAGGGTCGCCGTCATCGGCGCGGGGCCGGGGGGCTCAGCGCCGCGTACTACCTTTCGCTGATGGGCCACGGCGTCACGGTTTATGAAAAGCAGCCCTTGCCGGGAGGGATGCTTCGATATGGGATTCCCAGCTACCGCCTGCCGCGCGAAAAGCTTCAAGCGGATATCGACGCCATTCTGTCGGCCGGCGTTAAGCTGAAAACCGGAGCGGAAGTGGGCAGGGCCCTGCCGATTGCGGACCTGACGCGCGAATACGACGCGGTTTATATCGCGATCGGCGCGCACTCCGACAAAAAGCTGGGGATTCCGGGCGAGGAAAGCGAAGGCGTCGTTTCGGCGGTCGAAATGCTGCGGGAGATCGGAAACGGAAAGAATCCGGATTTCAGCGGCCGGAGCGTCGCGGTGATCGGCGGCGGCAATGTGGCAATGGACGTGGCCCGTTCCGCCGTTCGGCTGGGCGCGTCCCGCGTCGGCATTGTGTACCGCCGCAGGCAAAAGGACATGACCGCCCTGCCGGAGGAGGTCGAGGGAGCCGTGGGCGAGGGATGCGAGGTGCTGAGCCTTCACGCGCCGTCGCGCATTGAATCGGACGAAAACGGAAATGTTTCCGCGCTGTGGCTCAGGCCGCAGATCATCGGGAAAATCGATTCGGCGGGAAGGCCGTCCCCGAGAAACGCGGATGTCGGCGAACTGCGCTTCCCGTGCGACCTGATCGTCGTCGCCATCGGGCAGAGCATTGAATACGGCCCGTTTGCGGAATTCGGAGTTCCGGTCAGCCGCGGCGCCATACAGGTGAAAAACAGCGCCAGAATTGAAAACGTCGCGAACCTGTTCGCGGGCGGAGACTGCGCCAGCGGCCCCGCGACGGTCATCCGCGCGATCGCGGCCGGAAAGGTCGCTGCCGCGAACATCGACAATTATCTGGGCTTTAACCATGAGATCACGGCGGACGTCGAAATCCCGCAGGCGAACCTGAGCGACCGGCCGCCGTGCGGGAGAGTGAACCTGACGGACCGCGCCGCCTGTGAACGGAAGTCGGATTTTGACGCGATTGAATACGGCATGACGTTGGAAGAGGCGATGCAGGAATCCTCGCGCTGCCTGCGGTGCGACCACTTCGGCTACGGGATTTTCAAAGGGGGGAGGATTGCAAAATGGTAAACGTCACGATCAATGGAACCCCCCTGGCCGCGCGGGACGAGGCAACGATTCTGGAAGCGGCCGCGGCGGCGGGAGTTTCGATTCCCACTCTCTGCTATTTAAAGGGAATCAATGAAATCGGAGCCTGCCGCGTCTGCGTGGTGGAGCTGGAGGGGACCGACCGGCTGGTCACGGCCTGCAACAACCGGGTGAAGGAGGGCATGGTCATCCGCACCAACAGCCCCCGCGTGCGCGAAGCGCGGCGGACCAACGTGGAGCTGATTTTATCCCAGCACGACTGTTACTGCGCCACCTGCGCGCGCAGCGGGAACTGCAGCCTGCAGTCCATGGCGAACGACCTTGGAATCCTCGACCTGCCGTACCACAGGGAGCTTCCGTATTCCCCGTGGAACCGGGAGTTTCCGCTGATCCGGGATTTTTCAAAGTGCATCAAGTGTATGCGCTGCGTTCAGGTCTGCGACCGGATTCAGGGCATGGGAATCTGGGACGTCGCGAATACCGGCTCCCGCACGACGGTGGATGTGTCCCTGAACCGTAAAATCGAGGATTCCGACTGCGCGCTGTGCGGGCAGTGCATCACCCACTGCCCGGTCGGCGCGCTGAGAGAACGGGACGACACGGAGCGGGCTTTCGCCGCGCTGGCGGACCCGCAGACGGTCACGGTGGTTCAAGTCGCCCCCGCCGTTCGCGCGGCATGGGGGGAATCACTCGGAATCGGCAGGGAACAGGCGACTGTGAAGCGGCTTGTTTCCGCGCTGAGGAAAATGGGCTTCGATTATATTTTCGACACCACCTTCAGCGCCGACCTGACCATCATGGAGGAGGGGAGCGAATTCCTGGGGCGGCTGAAAACACGCGGGGACAATCCCCTGCCGATGTTTACCTCCTGCTGCCCGGGCTGGGTCCGCTTCCTGAAATCGCAGTACCCGGATCTGGTCGGTCAGCTTTCCACCGCGAAATCCCCGCAGCAGATGTTCGGCGCGGTCGCGAAGAGCTATTACGCAAAGCTTCTCGGCATTGAACCGGAACGAATCTGCTGCGTTTCCGTCATGCCGTGCATTGCGAAAAAGCACGAGGCCGAGCTTCCGACCATGAACAGCGCGGGGTGCGGGCATGACGTGGACATTGTGCTGACCACCCGCGAAATCGACCGGATGATCCGCGCGGAGCATATCCGCGCCGGCGAGCTGGGCGAAGAGGAGTTTGACGCGCCTCTCGGCGAGGGATCGGGCGCGGGGGTCATTTTCGGCGCGACCGGCGGCGTGATGGAGGCCGCGCTGCGAAGCGCGTATTACCTGACCGCCGGGAAAAACCCGGACCCGGACGCGTTCCGTCGAGTGCGCGGCATGGACGGATGGAAGGAAGCCGCTTTCGACCTGAACGGCACGCCGCTGAAAGTCGCGGTCGTGAGCGGTCTGGGCAACACAAGGCGGCTGATTGAGGCGGTGCAAAACGGAAAAGCCCGTTATGATTTCGTGGAGGTTATGGCCTGCCCCGGCGGCTGCTCCGGGGGCGGCGGGCAGCCGATTCTGGAGGGCGAAGAGCCCGCCGGCGTTCGCAATGAAAATCTGTACGGACTCGACCAAAGCAGCAAAATCCGCTTTTCCCATGAAAATTCCGCAGTTTTGCGCGTGTATCGGGATTACCTGGAAAAGCCGTTGTCCCACCGGGCGCACGAGCTGCTGCACACGGACCACAGGCTTTGGAAGATGCCTCTTTCCCCCGGGGCCGCCGGGCGGGAGACGGCGGAGCCGGACCGGACGGACTGGTAAAAAGCTTGGAACACAAAAGGCGCGGGAGAGTTTTCCCGTGCCTTTTGTGTTCTTTATGATGGTTGAGAAGCGCAGAGCTTTTTACGAAAACACGAGTCGAGATGATCGTTCACAAGTCCGGTCGCCTGAAGGTGCGAGTAAACGATGACCGGGCCGAGAAACTGAAATCCGCGCTTTTTCAGGTCGCGGCTGACCTGTTCGGAGAGCTCCGTTTTCGCGGGAATCTCATCGAGCGTGTCGTAATGCCCGACGACCGGCTTCCCACCGACGAATCCCCAGATGTATTGGTCGAAGCTGCCGAATTCCTTTTGCACCTCCAGAAAACGCCGCGCGTTGTTTACCGCGGATTCAATTTTTCTGCGGTTCCGGATAATGCCGGAGTTGGTCATCAGCTCCTCGATTTTATCTTCCCCGTAGGCCGCGATCTTCTCCGGGTCGAATCCGTCGAACGCCGCGCGGTACGCTTTGCGTTTGCGCAGAATCGTGATCCAGCTCAATCCTGCCTGCGCGGATTCCAGAATCAGGAATTCAAAGTGTTTTCGGTCGTCGTGAACGGGAACGCCCCATTCCTCGTCGTGATAAGCCCGGTAAAGATCGTCGGATTCGCACCAGCCGCAGCGCGTCATAACAGAATTCCCCTTTCGTCTTTCACCTCGGCGGTATAAAAAGATATGTCTATTATAAAAGATTCGAACGTTTGTTGTCAAGCGCCTGCGGTTTAAGCGCCGTTAACCTACCTCTGCCGGTGAGGCCGGAAAAGCTTAGTATAAAACGCCTTTAACGTTTCTCCTTTTTGTTTGCAGGGGGACAGAAATGAAATGGACGAACGGCTGCCTTTTTGGAAGGCCGCAGGAAACATACTGCGCCTTGGAGCCGCGGAAGTACCACCGCACATTAACCGGTCATTTCAGCGCGCGCGAAGCGTTCAGAATGGCGAGAACCGACACTCCGACGTCCGCGAAAACGGCTTCCCACATGTTGGCAAACCCAAGCGCGCCAAGAGTCAGCACGATGAGTTTTACGCCCAGCGCGAAGACAATATTCTGCCGGGCGATGAGGAGCGTCCTTCTTGAAATGCGGATCGCGTCCGCAATTTTGGAGGGATGGTCGTCCATCAGGACGACATCGGCGGCCTCGATTGCCGCGTCGGAACCAAGCCCCCCCATTGCGATGCCGATGTCGGCGCGGGAGAGCACAGGCGCGTCGTTGATGCCGTCTCCGACAAACACCAGCTTGCCGCGTCCGGTTTTTTGACCGAGCAGGCGCTCGACCTGCTCCACCTTGCCGGCGGGCAGCAGTTCGGCGTGGACTTCGTCGATCCCGAGGCGCGCGGCGACGTCTTCCCCGACGGCTTTGGCGTCGCCGGTCAGCATAACGGAGGAGCGGACGCCAAGCTGTTTTAACGCGGCAATCGCTTCGGGCGCGTCTTCCCGTACTTCGTCGGAAATCACGATATGCCCCATATACGTCCCGTCGACTGCAACATGGACGATCGTGCCGGTCAGTTCGCACTCTCTGCCGTGCACACCCTCTTGCTCCATCAGCTTGGCGTTGCCCACGCTGACCGATTTGCCGCCGATTTTCACGCGCACGCCCTGTCCCGCGATTTCCTGTACGTCCGACACCTCCGACCGCTCCGGCTCCTTTTTACAGGCCTCTTTCAGGGAGCGGGAGATCGGGTGTTCGGAATAGCTTTCCGCCAGCGCGGCCAAGTCGAGAAGCTCCTGCTCGGAAATCTGCTCCGGGTGGACCGCCGTCACGCGAAACGTGCCTTTGGTCAGGGTCCCCGTTTTGTCGAACACGACGATTTCCGCCCGGGCAAGCGCTTCCAGATAGTTGCCTCCCTTTACGAGAATGCCGCGCCGCGAGGCGCCGCCGATGCCGCCGAAGAAGCTGAGCGGAATCGAGATGACGAGCGCGCAGGGGCAGGAGATCACAAGGAAGATCAAGGCCCTCTGAATCCAGTCGTTCCACCCGCCGTGGAAGAACAGGGGAGGAAGCACGGCGAGGAGCAGAGCGCCGCCGACCACCGCGGGGGTGTAGTAGCGGGCAAAGCGGGTGATGAAATTTTCCGCTTTCGCTTTTTTGGCGGCGGAATTTTCCACTAGCTCCAGAATTTTGGAAACAGTGGATTCCTCGAACGGACGGCTGACCCGCACACGCAGCAGGCCGTTCAGATTGACGCATCCGCTGACGACCTCGTCGCCGGTCCCCACCTCACGCGGAAGCGATTCGCCGGTCAGGGCGGAGGTGTTTACGCTTGAGTTTCCATCCGTCACAATGCCGTCCAGCGGGATTTTTTCTCCGGGACGGACGACGATGATATCGCCGACCTGAACCTCCTCCGGGTCAACCTGCCTCATTTCGCCGTTTTCCTCTAAATTGGCGGAATCGGGCCGGATATCCATCAGGTCGGAGATCGACTTTCGGGAACGGCCGACCGCATAGCTTTGAAACAGCTCGCCGACCTGATAAAACAGCATGACCGCCGCGGCTTCGGGGTACTCGCCGGTCCAGAACGCGCCGACCGTTGCGACGCACATCAAAAAATTTTCGTCGAATACCTGTCCGTGCGCGAGATTGCGCGCCGCTTTCCAGAGAATATCACCGCCGACAACGGCGTAGGGAATCAGATAAAGAAGAAGTTTAAAAAAACCGGTTGTCGGAATGAATTGTAACAGGACGAGAAGAACAGCGCTTACACAGATGCGCAGCAGCATTCTTTTTTGTTTGTGATTCATTTCGCCGCTCCTTGCTTTGATTTTGGTGTGTTACGGATTGAGCCTGCAGTCCGGTTCAATCTTTTTGCAGACGGCCGCCGCCTGCTTCACAATTTCGTCAAAACGGCTTTCGTCCGCGTCCAGCGTGAGCTTCTGTGTCAGAAAACTGACGGTCGCGCTGTTAACGCCCGGAATTTTGCGGATGGCTTCTTCCATTTTCGCCGCGCACGCGGCACAGTCAAGGTCCGTCAGCTTAATTCGCTTTTTCATGGTTGTAACCTCCATTTGTTTCTTTATTCGCCGACATGCTCCATGCCCTGATCCAGAATGGCGCGCACATGGCCGTCCGCAAGGGAGTAGAGGATCGCCTTGCCCTCCCTGCGGTACTTGACCAGCTTGCTCTGCTTGAGCACCCTGAGCTGATGGGAAATGGCGGATTGGTTCATGCCGAGCAGCTGCGCGATGTCGCAGACGCACAGCTCCGATTCCAGCAGCGCGTAAAGAATCTTGATGCGCGTGGAGTCGGCAAAAATTTTAAACAGATCCGCCAGATCGTAAAGGATTTCATCGTCCGGCATTTCGATGTCGGTTCGGTTCGGCGCTGATTCCAAAGAAGAAAGGCCTGTTTTGTCATTGTTGGTCATAAAGCATCAAACATCCAATCATATGATCTATTGTTCATATGTTTATTTTATGTGATTTTTCAGAAAATGTCAATAGAGCATGAACGCTGCAAAAAAAATATTTCCGAATCCACTATATATTCGTATTGAATGGAGTATCAGGCGAATCAACTTTTTTGATTCCTGTGCGGCAAGGCATCGGTTCAGCGCCTTTGAAAAGGAAGGCTCAAAGCTGGTTCGAGAATGATGGATAGAACTGTTTTCGGGACAAATAATAAATTCGAGGTGATTGCATGAAAGGGACTATCGCAATACAAAAAGATCTTACGCCGGTCAGGGACTACCTGGCCGGAAAAGGGTACCATGTGGAATCAATCAATCTGGACGAACAGCAGTCTGCTTCCAAATTGCGGAATTACGACGCGATCGTGCTTTCCGGGGAAAATTCCGATTTTCTCGGGTATGAGGAGGCCAGGACGAAAGCGGTTGTCATCAACGCGAGCGGGCTGACGCCGGAGGAAGTGGCCGGAAAAATTGAGGCCGGCGGTTAAATACGCAGCAAAATCCTGTAACCGTTTGGGCTACAGGATTTTTTGCAGAAGCGAGGCGTGTGCGCCTGCGCCGGCTTTCCGATTATTTCAGGCGCTGATTGAGCCGGAAAAAGCCATCCCAGGGGTCTTTTTCCTGAATGCGTTTCAGGGCGTCCGCCATATGGATTCCGCTGGGGGCGACCGTGTCGAGCTCTTTCCAGGTAATCGGCATGGAGACGGAAGCCCCCGCTCTCGCCCGGATGGAGTAGGGGGCGATGCTGGTGGCGCCTCTGCCGTTTCGAATCCAGTCGATGAAAATCCGGCCTTTCCGCTTTTCTTTTCTGATATTGCTCGTGTAACGATCCGGCCATTTTTGTTCCATCAGCTCCGCGGTGCGTTTTGCAAAATCATGAAAGGCATCCCAGCCGACGGAGGGCTGGAAAGGGACGACGACGTGGTAACCCTTGCCCCCGCTGGTTTTGAGAAACGAGGTCAGCGAAAGCTGGTCCAGCACGCTTTTGATGTCCCGTACGCCCCGCCGCACCCCTGCCAGCTCCATTCCCTCGTCCGGGTCCAGATCGAATACCATCAGGTCGGGCTTTTCAATGTTTTCGACCCGGCTTCCCCAAATGTGAAATTCCAGCGTGCCCATCTGCGCCTCTGAAATCAGGCCGGCGGCGTTTTCAAGATAAAAATAATCCTCCGTCTCTCCGCTTCCGGTTTGAACCGGAATGGTTACGACTCCCTTGCTGCCCGGGCCGGGGTGTTTTTTAAAAAAGCAGGCCGCGGAAATTCCCTTGGGGCAGCGCACGATGCTGAGGATCCTGTTTGCAGCGTAGGGCAGCATGCGCTCCGACACCGCCGCGTAATACCGGGCGACGTCCGCTTTGGTGATTCCGGAATCCTCGAACAGAACCTTTTCCGGATTACTGATCCTGACGCCCATAACCGCGGCGCCGCCGTCGGATGATGATTTTGCCGCGCCGGAGGGCGCCGGTGTCTTCGGCCCCTCCGCGCTCTTGTCTTTTTCGGAATTCGGCTCTTCCATTCTGACCTCCTCGGGGTTTTTGTCCGACCGCAGGCCCTTGAAACTTGCCTGCCTTAACAGATGTTCTTCCGTCCACTCGGCAAATCGAATCTCCGCGACCGTTTCCGGCTGCAACCAGGTGACGGTTTCATTTTTCTTCGTCTTCGGCGCCTGCCGGAACGGCGGCGATTCCCGTTTGATCGGCTCGAATTTTTCTTCTAGCTCTCTCATGCTTTTTTCGCTCAAACCCGTTCCGGCGCGTCCCGCGTAAACCAGATCTTTTCCTTCGTAGACGCCGAGAAGAAGCGAGCTGATCCCGCCGAGCCTTTTTTCAGACCGCGTATATCCCCCGATGACGAATTCCTGCCGCTTTTCACATTTGAGCTTGATCCAGTCGCCGTTTCTTGTCCCGCTGTAGACGGAACCGGGTTTTTTTCCCACGATTCCCTCCAGATTTAACTTGCAGGCCGCAAGCAGGCTTTCTTTTCCGTTGCCTTCGACATGCCGGCTGTAGCGGAGGTTTTTCGGCGCGTCGTTCAAAAGGGCTTCCAGCGTATTCTTGCGGTCGGTCAGGGGGAGCTCTCTCAAATCCTCGCCGTCCAGCGCCAGAACATCAAAGACGAGATAGGTGAGCTGCTTGTCTCCCGGGTTTTTCAGGTAGCTTTGCAGTGCCTGAAAATCCGTCCTGCCACGCGAATCCGCGACCGTCATTTCTCCGTCCAGTACCATTGCCCTGCCGCCTGACCAGGCGGCGATGGAATCCGCAACCTCCTGAAACCGCTCTGTGTAGTCGTTGCCGTTCCTGGTGACGAGACGGACGGCGCCGCCCTCCGCGTACGCCAGAATTCTGTATCCGTCGTATTTGATTTCGTACAGCCAGTCCTCACCCTCGGGAACTGCCGCAACGAGCTTTGCAAGCTGCGCGTCGGCGCTTTGAAAGGGGTTCCGCGTGATCTTTTCTTCTTTTCCCGCTTCGATTTCCTCCATGGAGCGCCCTGTTCGGACGCTTGTGACGAAACCGGAAATACCGTCGGTATCTTTCGCGTACCCGTCTTTTTCTTTGATCAGGAGCCAGTTGTCTTCCTCTTTGCCGGCTTTCGCTTTCAAGCGGACCAGAGCCCATTTCCCCTGAAGGCGTTTTCCTTTCAGAACAAATTTCAGGGAACCGGCGCGAAGGCCCTCCGCGACCTCCGACAGCGGTTCCCAGAAGCCTTCGTCCCAGAGCATCACGGTTCCGCCGCCGTACTGGCCTTTGGGGATGGTTCCTTCAAAGTTCCGGTATTCCAGCGGGTGGTCCTCCACCCGTATGGCGAGCCTCTTGTCGCGAACGTTCCTAGACGGCCCCTTGGGAACCGCCCAGCTTAAGAGAGCTCCGTCCCATTCCAGGCGGAAGTCGTAGTGGTCCTTTCGGGCAAGGTGATGCTGAACGACGAATTTCAGGCGCTTTCCGGCCGGGACCGGTTTTCCTTCGGGTTCCCACGTTTTCTCAAAGTTTCTTTTTCGGTTGTATTCTTCCAGTTTCGTTGCGCTCATTTTAAATTCACCCCTCCGGCGAATCCCTTGAAATCGGGTTCCAGGCTTGATGCTATTATCAGCCGGCTGCGCGGGGTTTATCCGCTGCCGAATGGCCGGGCTGCGGAAAACAAAAAAGGACGCGGCCGCAGTGCCGTGTCCTTTCCCATTTTCCGCAGCGTTAGGAATCCTGTCGTAAGGATTCCGCCAGCTCTGCGATTTTTGCTTCGATCGTCCGGATGACGGTAAGGAACTCCGCGTCGTCCTTGCCGGTCGGGTCGTGCAGGCCCCAGTCCTCGCGCCGCCTGCACGGCAGATACGGGCATTCCACGTTGCAGCCCATGGTGACGACCACGTCCACGGGGGGCAGCTCCGCGAGCAGCTTCGGGCGCTGGTTCTGCTCCATATCGATTCCGTAAAGCTGCTTCATCAAGCGGACGGCGTCGGGATTGATGCGGCTTTTTTGCACCGTTCCCGCTGAATAGCTTTCAAAAACATCGGACGCAAGCCGCTTGCCCAGCGCCTCGGCAATCTGGCTGCGGCAGGAGTTGTGAACACAGATAAACGCAACTTTTCTCATTTTGTTAGGGTTCCTTTCCATGAACGGCCCGAAACGAAACTCTCATCGGGTGTTATCGGACCTTTTGCAGGATTTTCACGACCTCTTCGGTTTTCAGGACCTTGCCGAAGGAAACCACTTTCCCGTCCACGACCAGCGCGGGGGTGGACATGACGCCGTAGGCGGCGATCTTGGTAAAATCGGTCACGTGGTCAATCGACGCATCCATGCCGAGCCGCTGAAGCGCCTCTTTGGTCGCCGCTTCCAGCTGGTTGCACTTGGCGCAGCCGCTGCCCAGAATTTTGACGCTCGCGTTCCCGCCGCCCGTGCCTGCGGCCTGCGCCGTGTTTTCCGTGCCGCAGTTTCCCCCGCAGCCGCAGGAGGGCGTTTCTTCCGTCCGGTCTTTCTTTTTAAACAATGACATAAATAAAACTCCTTTCAATGATTCAATGTGTTTAGATCAGGATTCCCTGAATCGCGTTGAAAAAGTAGCCCACGGTGATAATACCGACGGTGCAGATGGCAATGAACAGCGCCAGCAGCTTCGGTTTCACCGCTTTGCGCAGCATCACCAAGGACGGCAGGGAAAGCGTTGTCACGGCCATCATAAAGGCCAGAATCGTGCCAAGCTGCGCCCCCTTGTACAGCAGGGCCTCCGCGATCGGAATCGTGCCGAAGATGTCGGCGTACATCGGAACGCCGATCAGGGCCGCAAGAACAACACCGAAGGGATTTTTGCTTCCCAGCACAAGCGACACCCATTCCTCCGGAATCCAGTTGTGAATGACCGCGCCGATGCCCACGCCGATGAGAATATAGGGGAACACTTTCTTGAAGGTGGACAGCATCTGCTCTTTTGCGTAAGTCAGGCGGTCCTTTTTGGTCAGGTCCGGCGACTCGATATTCACGCTGCCCGCCGTCATAATAAAGCTTTCCACGTACTTTTCCATGTGAAGCTTCTCAATGATCGTGCCGCCGACGACCGCGATCACCAGGCCGACCGCCACATAGATGACCGCCACCCTTGCGCCGAAGATGCCCATCAGCAAAAGCAGAGAGCCCAGGTCCACCATGGGGGAGGAAATCAGGAACGAGAAGGTCACGCCGACCGGAAGCCCGGCGGAGGTGAAGCCGATGAACAGCGGAATGGAGGAGCAGGAACAGAACGGCGTCACCGTGCCCAAAAGCGCCGAAACGCAGTTCGCCGAAACACCGTGAAACCGCCCGAGTATTTTTTTGCTGCGCTCCGGCGGAAAATAGCTTTGAATGTAGCTGATCAGGAAAATCAGAAAACAAAGCAGGATTGTAATCTTAATGACATCGTAAAGGAAAAATTCAATGCTGCCGACCAGCCGTGTGGATGTGTCAAGGCCCATTGCCGCGAGCCCGCCGCCGATCAGCCGGTCCAGCCATTTCATGCCCAGAATCTGATTCTGGAAAAAATCCCAGACTGTTTTCAATATCTCCATTGCGGGAACCACCTCACTTTATGAAACATCAAATCAAATAAATTTGATTTGTATTGCCTGTAAAAAGCCATCGCTTCAGGATGGCTTTATTTTTTGCAGCAGATTTCTTTTGCGGCCGCGTTCGGCGTTGTCAGCTCCCTGAGCAGGTCACCGGCATAAGCACTGCCTTTTTCACTGATTTTATAGTGCGTCCACTTGCCCTCCTGGCGGCTTTCCACAATGCCGGATTCGACTAAAATCTTCATATGATAGGAAAGCCCGGACTGCCCCAGGTCCAGCTGCTCCAGCAAAACACAGGCGCATTTTTCCCCGCTGCGGAGCAGCTCCAGTATTTTCAGCCGCTTCTCGTCGCAGAGCGCCTTGAATACCCGCGCGTGATTTTCATAGACCGTTGCCAAGCAATCACCTCATATCAAAAACATTTGATATGTATAGTATATGCGTCATATCAATTTTTGTCAATATGAAAATTTTTGACAAAAGGATGCGGGAGCGCCTTGGACGCCGTCGGCGCCGGCTTCCGTTCAAGGCCTGCCATATGTTCATATTTTGAAATAAATTGCCTGCTATTTATCTTGTTAATGAGGAACTTAAATGTTACAATTTTTGAAGTGTATGCAAAATGGATAAAACTTATTTCACAAGATGACAATTTTAGTAGAAATATGTAGAAGGAGAGCGGGAATGAAAGAGGGCTGTTATGAGCTATGGAGCGCGGCGGAGCTTGTAGCCATGAAATTCTACCAGAAAGGCTGTCACACGTTCGTGCTTACCTGCACCACCAACCTGTTGATGAAGGGACCGCTGAACAGGCAGCCTATGATCGATCTGTCGCGGGCAGTCCGCTTTCTCAGAAAGCATGCCTCGGGATTCCATATTCAGCCGGGTTGAGCTGCTTCAATTCGGCGAGGACGTATGGCGGAAAAACAAGCCGAACGGCGAAGTAGCCGTACGGCCGGAGCTGCCGATCAATGGATCACAACGGTTTTGCCGAAATGAATTGAGGAATTTTCTCCGTCGGGAAGGTCCCCGGCGGGGATGAAAATAACGCTAGAAGCTTCTTGTCGTGCGACATAAAACTTGGGGGGGGTTCATTTGAAAAAGTATTTTTTTAAATTACCCAACAAATTGTCTATAAAAATTCCTTTGGCGTATTTTTTCATTTTGATTCTCACCGTCACTTTAAGCAGCACGGCTCTGAACAAGCTCTCTTCCGAGTCTGCCCAGAAGCGGGTAAATCAGGCGACTGTCAAAACAATTACCTCCATTAAAACGAATGTTGACTTCATGATTGAAGATATAGACAACTATTCGAAAATGATGCTTTCTGATAATAATTTGCAGAATTTACTAAGGCAGGGGAATATCTATTCAAACCTGCAGGTACAATCAAAAGTGAGCTATTATTTTTATAATCTGATGCAGGCGGAGCCGATTATCGATTCTGTCAATATCTTTGACAATTCCGGCAACTGTTTTTCCATTGGGAAGCAAATCTCGCCTGCTTTCAATAAAAAGGATATTAAAGACGCCTCGTGGTATCGGGAGACTATCGAAAAAAAGGGGAAATACATACTGCGTTTGAACGGCAGCGGAGCGTTTTCAAGCCAGAATGGCAATTTCGTGTCCTTCATCCGTCAGCTCCGCGATGTAAATACGATGAGCTCGCTGGGCATCATGGTCATCAACATACCGGA
This sequence comes from Caproicibacter fermentans, assembly GCF_014303955.1. Classification (NCBI taxonomy): domain Bacteria; kingdom Bacillati; phylum Bacillota; class Clostridia; order Eubacteriales; family Acutalibacteraceae; genus Caproicibacter; species Caproicibacter fermentans. Next base: position 2,760,555 of record NZ_CP060286.1, read on the forward strand.
GAGTGCGTTCCTGCAGGCTTATTCCAATGTGGTGAACGATAATTCCATGCAAGTGGTCATTCTGGATGAAAACAACAAAACCATTGTTCCGAGCACCGCGGACATACCAAGCATCCTGTCGTTTAAGCATATTCTTTTGAACAACGGTCACGGGATTCAACAGAAGATCTCTCAGGGCGGTTCCGGCTGCATGGTGCTCGATCTGGACTCGCAGAAATACATTATCTCTTATCTCTCCGACGAGGAACAGGGTTGGAAATACATAAGCCTTATGCCTTACGGAACCGCCGGTATGGAAAACAAATCCTTTGTTCTGCTCGCGTTTTTGCTGCTGCTGATCAACGGTGTTGTCTTCTTCGTAAGCTCGGTTTTTATTTCAGAAAACACCATAACGCCGATCCGTCAGCTTTTGCAATCCATGAAAAATGTGAACGAAGGCCGGTTTATTGAAGTGAAAGTGCAGCCGCAAAATTATGAATTCGGGCAGCTCTTCAACGGCTACAATGCGATGATACGGCAGATTCATAAACTGCTGGATAAAATTATTGAGGAGCAGAAAACAATCCGAAAAGCGGAATTGAATACACTCCAGGCACAGATCAAGCCTCATTTTCTGTATAACACGCTGGACTCCATCTCGTCGCTGGCTCTTTCCGGAGAAAGCGAAAAGGTATGCGGTCTGGTCGAATCTCTCGGGAATTATTACCGCATCAGCGTAAGCAAGGGAAGGGATATCATTTCCATCGGAGAAGAGATCGAGATGGTGCGTAATTATCTCAGCATTCAAAAGGTACGGTATCAGGATCTGTTTGAGGCGGAGTATGAGATAGAGGATTCTTGCCTGAAATACCCGATTCTGAAGCTCGTTTTGCAGCCTCTTGTCGAAAATGCCCTGTATCACGGCATCAGGCGGAAGGGAACATCCGGTATTATAAAAATTGCCGTCCGTGATTCGGGAGAAACCGTGTGCCTGTGTGTGGCCGACAATGGAATCGGAATGTCCCGGGAGGAAATCGGCAGGATCCTGAATCAGGAGAAAAGCAGCCGGAGCAAAAGCTTTGGCCTGTGGGGAACGATGGAACGTATCCGAATTTTTTACGGCAGCCAGGACTGCGTCCAGCTGGAAAGTGAACCGGGAAAAGGGACCAGAATCACGATAATAATTCCAAAAGGTGAGGGTTAAGATGGAGCAGATAAAAGTATTGATCGTGGACGACGAATATTTGATCCGGAATTTGATAAGAAAAAGGATTAACTGGGAGGAGCAGGGCATGACCATAGTCGGTGAAGCCTCAGATGCGCACGAGGCCCTGAATATGGTGGATACGCTGAGGCCGGACATTGTTTTTACGGACATCTGCATGCCGTTTATAGACGGGATTGAATTCAGCCGGATGGTCACGGAAAAGCATCCGGCGATAAAAATCGTGATCATAACGGGCCATGATGAATTTGAATTCGCACGGAGAAGCATTAAACTAGGCATCGCCGATTTCATTTTGAAGCCGATTCACGCCGCCGAGCTGCTGAACGTCACCGAGCGGCTCAAGAAAAAAATTCAGGAAGAAAGAACCAGAAAACAGGAATTTGAAAAGCTGAAGGAAGAGCTGCGGCAAAGCCTGCCCTTTTTAAGGGAAAAGTTTCTGAACAGATGGATCCTGCAGCGTCTGTCTGCCAGCGAAATTCTGGAAGAGCAGTCGTTTTTCAACCTTCCGTTCACAGAGGGAAATCTTCTGCGGATTGCGGTTCTGGAACTCTCGTTGACCACTCCGGAACAGACGCAGGAACAGAATCTTTTATTGAGCATGGACGGCCGGAAAAGGGTGGAAGCCTTTTTCAGCGGAAGTCCGGAGTCGGTTGTTTTTATGGACAATAAAAACCAGATCGTTGTCATAACGGATGTCCGGGGGCGGGACGTTGCCGTCGATTGCGAGCTGCTTAAGAAGGACCTGATTCATTCTCTCAAATGCTTTGTCTGCATCGGCGTCGGAAACCGGCATTCCAGTCTGAGAGATATCCCTATCGGGTATCGGGAAGCGTGCCGTGCCCTGAACTATAAAACATTTGTGGGAAAGAATCAGGTCGTGTGCTACGAGGATGTTGTGGAGTCCGGCGAACAGCAGTACCGTTCGAACCCGGAATTGCTGGAAGAATTGCATTTTTATATCAGCGCGGGCGCCGCAGAAAAAGCAGCAGCCGTTTTAAAGGAGATTCTGCGCTTCCCGTTTTCGGAAGTGAGTCAGATGCGTCTGGCCGCCATGGACATTATCGCGCAATGCCAAAACATTGAGGCCGAGCAGAAAATCAACGGCGGGGACACTCTCAACAAAGACACTCTGGCTGCGGTTTTGCTTTCCGACAATCTTCCGGATATTCAAAAGAAGCTGGAAGCTCACATCGCCGCCCTTTCCGGTTCCATCAATGCGAAAAACAGCACCAAGGCCGGTTATCTGATCGAACGCGTTAAGGATTTTTTGAATAAAAATCTTTCCAGCCCCGACCTCAGCCTCGTCAATACCGCCGCCGCTTTTTTCGTCAGTCCCGGACATCTAGGGCGCCTTTTTAAAAAGGCGACAGGCCAGACTTTTGTGGAATACCTGACGGATATCCGAATTAAAAGAGCGGAAATCCTGCTGAAGACAACGGAGCTGAAAGGCTATCAGGTCGGCGATGAGGTGGGCATCGCCGATCCTCATTATTTTTGCATCCTATTTAAGAAAAAAACCGGTAAATCGGTCAACGAATATCGAAAGGGCACAAAATGCAATGCCTGAATTTTGAAATATTGTGCGTTTTTTTTGAATGGATTTACAGTTTCGGTTCTTATAAAATGATATCGGATTCCAGAATAAAGCTCCCGGGGAGGTGTATCTTGAGGAGCAGCATTAGGAAACGCACCGCCTGCAGCCGGCGAACCGTCAAAGGTTTCCGCTACACGCAGGCAATTACAAGGAGGCAGAGTATGAAAGGGATTATCGGAAAAACTGCCGGTGTTGTTTTGGCACTGGGCATCTTATGCAGCACGGCCGCCTGCTCCGGCGGATCCAGCCAAACGGCCGCATCCGGTCCGGCGGCAGGTTCGGCATCTGCGGGAGGAGACGGTGAAATCAAGCTGGCACTGTGGGACCAGTCCGTTGGCGAGACTGATCCGACGGCGAAAATTCTTCCCGAAGTGGTAAGCCAGTGGAATAAGGATCATCCCAATATTCAGGTGGAGCGCACCGGTACGACCGGAGAGCAGTATAAGACGAAAATAAAAACCGCATTGGCGGCAAACGAGGCGCCGGACGTGTTCTACGGAATGGGCGGCGGCAGTTTTATGCAGCCCTATATTCAAGCCGGAAACGTCCTTGTTCTGGATCAGTACGTTTCCGATGAAACCAAGTCGAAAATGCGCAGCGGTATGCTGAGTGGCTGTCAGGTAAACGGTAAAATTTATACGCTGCCCTGTTATACGCACCTTGCCAACCTCTATGTCAACACGGCGCTGTTCAAAAAAGCGGGAGCAAAGGTGCCCACGACATTTGACGAGCTTCTTGAGGCGGTCACAAAGCTCAAGGCAGCCAACATCACCCCGGCGGTTATCGGCGAAAAAGACCGTTGGCCGGGCATGTACTGGTTTGATATCATGGCGATGCGCCAGGCCGGAAACGATGCGTGCATCGCGGCGTTTAAGGATCCCGCCAAGTTCAACTCCCCTGATTTCATAGAGGCGGCCAACAAAATGCAGAAGCTGGCCAAAGCCGGAATGTTCAACAGCAGCATGTTCAGCATGAGCTACGACGAGATGCTGGCCGCGTTCAACGCGGGCAACGCGGCGATGCTGTTCCAAGCCAACTGGGTAAATGCCGGCATTGAAGATGACTCTTCAAAAACAAAGGGCAATGTCGAGGTTGTCATTTTCCCCGTTTTTACGGACGGCAAGGGCAAGGCAAGCGAATTCTATGGCGGCGGGCAGGATGGCTTCTATATTAACAGCAGCACTAAAAATCTGAAAGAGGCTGCCGAATTTTTAACATACCTGAGTGAGGAACTGGGCTCCAAGGGCTACCTTGCGGGCGCTGGACTGCCCTGCTGGAACACGGATTCCCTGGATACCTCCAAGCTTTCGACTCTTGACAAGACGGATGCGAAGCTGCTCGACACGGGAACCTCCTTCATCACATGGTGGGACAATATCCTTCCCGCAGAATCCGCAGAGATCCACAAAAACCTGATAGCGGAACTTCTGGCAAGCAAAATTACCCCGGAAGACTTCTGCAAACAAATGGCTCAGCTTAAGGCGACGGAACTGACGTTCTGACAATCTTACAAAACTTGTAAAGATGTGGTCTTGGTAATTAAATACCTGGACCACTTCTTTTGTAGGAGAACTGTTTTATGAATTCTGTTTTATCAAACAAAAAAGCAATTTGCATTTTTGTCATACCAACTCTTGCCCTGTTTTTTATCATTGTATTCGTCCCGATTGTGGTCTCGAGCTACTACAGCCTTTTGGACTGGAACGGAGTCGGCAGAGGCGCCTTTATCGGTTTGAAGAACTACGTAGAAATGTTTACAAGCACACGCGCGCTGAACGCTATGAAAAATTCCCTTTTGTTTGCCGGCGCCTCCATTTTCATACAGCTTCCGATCTCCCTTTTGCTGGCCCTGATCCTTGCCTCCGGAGTAAAGGGAGAAGGTTTTTACCGGACGGTGTATTTTATTCCGGTTCTCATTTCAACCGTGGTCATCGCGCAGCTGTGGTCGAAGATCTACAACGCCGATTACGGCCTTTTGAACACCCTGCTGAAATCGGTGGGGCTGGGATACCTTGCGCAGGACTGGCTGGGCCAGACAAGTACGGCGCTGGCGGCTTCCTTTGTCCCGACGCTGTGGCAGTATGTCGGTTACCACATGCTGCTGATGTACGCGGGGGCCAAGTCCATTTCCAAAGACATCTATGAAGCCGCCAGGATAGACGGCGCGTCGTCCGCGCGCATTGCGTTCTCCGTCACCATCCCGCTGATGAAGCCGATTCTCAAGGTCTGTCTGGTTTTTTCCATGATCGGCGCATTAAAAGTATTCGATTTGGTTTATGTCCTGACCAACGGGGGGCCGTTCTTTACGACCGAGGTACCAAGCACTCTGATGTATACGACGATTTTCGATACCTACCGCTACGGTTACGGAAGCGCTTTTTCGGTGTTTATCATTGTGGAGTGTCTGGCCTTTACCTTACTGATTAATAAATTCTTTAAAACGGAATGAGAAGTGATAGCATGGATACAACGAAGCGGGCATCCGGATCCGTCGGAAAAGTTCTTCTTCAAATCTTTTTGATTTTTGTGGCGGTCACGCAAATCTATCCGCTGATTTGGCTCGTATTCTTTTCCCTGAAAGACAACAGTGAAATTTTCAGCGGCAATGTCGCGGGGCTGCCGAGCACATTCCGCTGGCAAAACTATGCGGTCGCTTTAAATCAGGGAAACGTAATTAAGTTTTTTCTGAACAGTGCCTTTGTGACCACCGTCACCATTGTTCTGGTTTTATTTCTCTCATCCATGGCAGCCTATGCGATCACCAGGATGAACTGGAAGCTCAGCAAATTTACCATGACCCTGATTCTGGTTGGCATGATGGTGCCGATTCACGCGGCCCTGCTTCCCCTGTTTATGGTTTTGAAAAATTTGAAGCTGCTGAATACCTACGCCTCGCTGATCCTTCCGTACTCCGCGTTCGCGCTTCCCATGGCGGTGTTTATATTGGGCAGCTTTTTCAAAGGGATACCGCTTGAGCTGGAAGAGGCCGCCGTGATAGACGGCTGCGGTATTTATAGAACCTATTTTTATATCATTGTGCCCCAGATCCGGTCCGCGCTTGCTACGGTCGCAATCTTCACCTATCTGTCATCGTGGAACGAGCTGATGTTCGCCGTGACGTTTATCAACAATCAGAGTTATCAGACGCTGACCGTCGGGATGATGTCGATGGTTGGAACGTATATCACGCAATGGGGCGTCATCGGGGCCGGACTGATGGTGGCGACGATTCCGACGATTATCATCTATCTGCTGTGCAGCAGCCAGGTTCAGGAAAGCCTGATTGCCGGAGCCGTCAAAGGTTGAAAACGATTGGGAGTTGAAGCTATGAGCCGAATTATCGTTCACGCGGAACATCCGTTAAACAAAATCAGCAAAAACATCTACGGGCACTTTTCCGAGCACCTCGGACATTGCATCTACGGGGGGATCTATGTCGGAGAGGAATCTGAAATCGCAAACGTAAACGGGATCCGGACCGATGTGGTGGAGGCGCTGCGGCACATCCGTGTTCCCGTGCTGAGATGGCCGGGAGGCTGCTTTGCGGACGAGTACCACTGGAAGGACGGCATCGGGCCAAAAAGAAAACGGAAAAAGATGGTTAACAGCAACTGGGGCGGGCTTGTGGAGGATAACTCCTTCGGCACGCACGAATTCCTGGAGCTTTGCCGTCAAGTAGGCTGCGAGCCGTATATCAACGGCAATCTGGGTTCCGGAACGGTTCGGGAAATGAGCGAATGGGTAGAATACCTCACCTTTCCGGGCCGGTCCCCCCTGACCCGGCTGCGCATGCGAAACGGCAGGGAACAGCCCTGGAAGATAAAGTTTTTCGGAATCGGCAACGAAAGCTGGGGCGGCGGAGGCAATATGCGCCCGGAATACTACTCGGATCTGTTCCGCCGGTATCAGACGTACCTGAAGGATTTTGGCGGCAACAAGCTCTTTAAAATAGCCAGTGGTCCGAATGAAGAGGATTACCGTTGGACGGACACGGTCATGAAGCTGACCGGGCCTTACATGGACGCTATCGCCCTTCATTACTACACGGTCCCCGGAGACTTCAACAATGTGAAGGGGAGCGCCCTGGATTTTACCGAGGCCGAATATTACACGACGCTGAAAAAAGCTCTGAAAATGGAGCGGCTCATTGAAAAGCATACGCAGATCATGGATCGCTACGATCCGAGTCACCGGGTCGCGCTGATTGTGGACGAATGGGGCACCTGGTACGACGCCGAACTGGGCGCGAATCCGCAATTCCTGTTCCAGCAGAATTCCATGCGGGACGCGCTGGTGGCCGCTTTGACGCTGAATATATTCAACCGCCACAGCGACCGTGTACGCATGGCGAACATTGCCCAAATGGTCAACGTACTGCAATCCGTCATTCTCACCGAGGGAAAGAAAATGGTGCTCACGCCGACATATTGTATCTATGATCTCTTTCAGGCCCATCAGGATGCGGCGCTGATTGATTCCGACGTGCAGACGAAGGAAGTGGGCACGCAGGGAGCCATGATTCCTCAGATAAGCGTTTCGGCGTCCCGTAATGAGGCCGGCGAGCTGAACCTGACTATTGTCAACACTTCACTGGACGAAACCGATTTGGCGGAATGCCGGATTTTAGGTTGGGAAGCGGGCCGCGTTACCGCTTCGATCCTGACGGATGACAGTCATGCTTATAACAGCTTTGCTTCTCCGGATACCGTGAAGATCAGGGCGTTTGACCGTTTGACTGTGAAAAAGGGAGAGATAACGGCTGAAATCCCGCCCTGCAGCGTTGTGAGAATTAAAACGGCATGCTAAATCTTTCCTGCATACCCATGCGCATTTCGCAATCATACAGTAAAATAAGACTCCGCCTCAAAAAAGGCGGAGAGTCTTTTTTTGCGAAATTTCCGGGGAACAAAGAAATCACGGCGCGCCGGCGCCCGTGTCCGTTTTCAGATAAGGCGCGGGATCCCCGCAAAGGCCAGATATCCGAAAAGATACACCCCGTTCAGGCCAAAAGCAATTCAGGCACAAATTGCTCTCAAATGATAAATTTGGCGCGATGCTCGATCAGTTGGGCCGCGATACTGACGGCGATTTCGGCGGGGGTTTCGCTGTGAATGTCAATTCCGATGGGGCTGTTCACCCGATCGAGTTCGGCGTGCGAGTATCCCTCCTTCAGCAGTTTTTCACGTACGGCCGCCACTTTGCACGCGCTGCCGACGACACCGATATAGGAAGCCTGACTTTTCAGGGCGAAGCGCTCGCAGTCGGTATCACCCAGATGCCCTCTTGTCATAATGCAGACACAGTCCTGCTCTTGCAAAATAATGCCGCTGTCCGCAAGGTGTGAATAATCCGCTGTAAGCACTTCTTCCGCACCGGGGAAAAGCTCTTTTGCCGAAAATTCCGGTCGGTCGTCTGTGACCACGCAGCGAAAGCCCAAATGCACCAGAAGCGGAACCAATTCCTGCGCCAGATGGCCGCCGCCGAAAATGCAGACGCGCGCTGAGGTATTGAGCCTTTCCACAAAGCACGGCTTTCCACCCTCGGCGGCCCGCCCCCGGATCTGGCCGTGCGTAAATTCTTCGGGACGTTTTTCGAACGCGAAGGGAACCGAACCGTCCAGCGGCAGCGCCCACCAGCATTCCCTATGCCTGCTCAGCAGTCCGACGAGCCGGGCGCAGACGGCGGCGTAGCGTTCTTCGTCAGGCCAAAGGGTAAACAGCACCTCCATGTCGCCGCCGCAAGTCATTCCCAGATCCGCGATCTCATTGGGCGCGAGGCGGAACTTCCGCAGTCCGCTTTCGCAGACCGTCAGCATATCTTTTGCCAGCTGGATACACCGGTATTCCAGCAGTCCCCCGCCGATAGTACCGTACAGCCGCCCCTCTTCGCCCACCAGCATATAGGACCCGGCATGACGCGGTACATGCGCGGTACTGTCGGCCACGGTAACCAGCATGCTTTTCAATCCGGTGCTTTGCCGTTCCGATAAAATTTGAAGCAGCTTTTCCATTTTTATTTCTCCTTTATTGATAAAGTGGGAATACGTTGGCCGGGGCAACGCCCAATTCGGCGGGCAGGGGCGATGATATTTTCCCTTTCGGGACGCGCCACCAGAGGTCCGGCGTACCCGCCGCCTGCCCCTCGTAGTGAAAGCTGAGGATACTTTCAAAGGGCTCCTCCATTTGACCGGTAAACCGGACCGGGAAACGGTTTCCGGACGACCGTGGATGGAAATAATGGGCCCGGATTCCCACGGCGCACGCATCGTCCCGCACCGGCAGGGCCGTCTTCAGCCGGACGCCCCAGCCAGGCGCCTCCAGCTCAAATTCTCCCGTCTTGCGGGCCCCGGTGATATTCTTACAGCCGGTAAGCACCGCCGCCTGCCGGTTTTCAGGGTTGGCAAACAGCTCCTTCGTTTCTTTGCAGGTCAGAAAGACGCCGTTGCCCATCACCCCGATCCGCCCGCAAAGATGATATGCCTCGTCACGACTGTGTGTCACAAGAAGCACCGGTCCCCCCAGCTCACGCAGCAGCTCCAGCATCCGCATCTGAAGCTGAACCCGCAAATGGCTGTCCAGCGCCGAAAACGGTTCGTCCAGCATCAGAAGTCTCGGCCTGCTGACAAGGATGCGGGCAAGCGCCGCCCGCTGGGCCTGGCCGCCGGACAGCTGCTCGGGGCGGCGGTCCTCCAGTCCGTTTAATTCCAGCTGCGTCAGGGTCTGCCCGTAAATCTCATTCCGTTTGGCTTTCGCTTTTTCGTTCTTCAGGCCGCATAAAATATTTTGGCGCACGGTCATATTCGGAAAAAGAGCATAGCTTTGAAAGAGATACCCCACCCGACGCTTCTGGGGAGGAAGATCGATTCCCCTTTCGCTGTCAAACAGAGGCTCGCCGTCCAGTAAAATTCGGCCCCGGTCCGGACGCTCGATTCCTGCGATACAGCGCAGTGTCATGCTTTTTCCGCAGCCCGATTCCCCCAATATTCCCATGATTCCGCCGTCGGCTTCAAACCGGGAGCACAGGGAAAAGGAGCCGATATTTTTTTGAATATCCACCTGAAGCATTCAGCGGCGCACCACCTTTTTGTTTTTTTGTTCCAGCAGATTCACCGCAAGCAGCACGACGGTGGAAATAGCCAGGTTGACCAGAACCCAGCGCATGGCCCCGGCGTTGTCGTCGGTACGCCAGAGCTGGTAAACCGTAGTCGAAATGGTGGCTGTTTTCCCCGGCGTATATCCGATCAGCATGCTGGTGGCGCCGTATTCGCCCAGGGCTCGGGCAAAGGCCAGCACCGTTCCGGCCAGAATTCCCTGACGGCAGTTCGGCATGCGCACCCGCCAGAAAATATAAAAATTGGACAGCCCAAGGGTTTTACCCGCGCAGGCAAGCGTTTCGTCAAAGCTTTCAAACGCGCCCCGGGCGGTTCGGTACATCAGCGGAAAGGCGACGATGGCGGCGGCAAGGATGCCTCCGTACCAGGTCATGACAAACCGGATGCCAAACTGCGAGAGAAATACGCCCAGCGGACGTTTCACACCGAATAAAAGCAGCAGAAAATACCCGCAGACAGTCGGCGGCAGCACCATGGGCAGAGTGAGCAGCACATCCAGAATTCCCTTGACCGCGCGGGGCAGACGGGCGATGTAATAGGCGGCAAAAACGCCGAAAAAAAACACCAGCACACAGCTGACGGCAGCGATACGCAGCGAGTTCCATAAAGGATACCAGTCCATAGTCCCCTCCTTTCAGGGTTACGGACAGAAGCGATGCTTCCGTTAGTAACCCGTACGCCTTGTTTTACGCTTTTGAAAACCCTACGGCTTTAAATACGGTCATGGCTTCGTCTGTGGTCAGATAATCTAAAAACGCCTTCGCCGCGTCCGCATGTTTGGAAGCTTTCAGAACGGCGGCGGGGTAAATGACCTGTCCGCACATTTCGGCGGTCGCATAGTCCACCGGAGTCAGCCCCGCGCTGAAGGCGTCCGTACAGTATACCACGCCGCAGTCCACGCTGCCTTCGATAATCTGGGTGGTAACCTCCTTTACATTTGAACCGTAAGTAATGGAACCCGATTTTGCCAGCGCTTTTTCGTCCAGCTTGTAATACGAAAGGATTTTCTGCGTGTACTGACCCACGGGCACGTCGCTGTTACCCATGCTCATCAGCACGCCGCCGGAGGAAAGCTTCTTGGCCAGCTCGTCAAAGCTGTTAATTTTTTTCGGATTTCCCTTTGGCACACAGAGAGTCACCTTATTTTCCAGAAGATTGATGCGGCTGCCTTTCGAGATCATATCAAGGCCTTCTGTATTTACGGTCTTATCCGCCGTGATATCCAGCTGGTTCATCTGTTTCTGCCCGGCGGAAATAAACAGATCGCAGCCTGCCCCCTCCTGAATCTGTGTTTTCAAGGTGCCGGAGGAATCAAAGTTAAAGGTCAGCTTGACGTTCGGCTCGGCTTTCTGATATTGTTCGCCTATTTTCGTCAAAGTTTCGGTCATGGACGCGGCCGCAAACACGACCAGCTCCACTTTTTCCGCCGCGGGCGCGGAGGACGAGGATGGGGAAACGCTTTCTGCGGAGGATGCGTCTGAACCGGCGGAACCGCCGCAGGCAGTCGTATTAAGCGCGATGACCATCGCCATCACGAGGGAACAGATCTTTTTCATATGCCACTCTCCTTTTTGCTGTTCGCAAAATTAATTCAAACGCGGTTTTACACGTTTGTTCCTGTCCTTCAGCGGGCGCAGTCGCCTGCCGTGCCGCGCAGAAGCTCCATCGCGTGGGGAATCGTATCCAAAAAAACGTCCATGCTCTCCTGACAGGCCCTGGGGCTGCCGGGAAGGTTGATAATGATCGTTTTGCCCCGGATCACCGATACCCCCCGGGAAAGCATAGCCCGCGGCGTGATCTTCAGGGAAGCCGCCCGGATTGCCTCGGAAATTCCCGGCGCGCTGCGCTGCGCTGCCGCCAACGTCGCCTCCGGAGTAACGTCGCGCGGCGCAAAGCCCGTGCCGCCGGTTGTGAGAATAAGATCCAGCCGGCGCTGGTCGCACAGACGAACCAGCTGCCGGCGGAGCGGCTCGGCTTCGTCGGCCAGCAGCAGTGTTTCCACGACTTCGTAGCCGGCATCCCGCAGTCTCCCCGCAATAGCGGGACCGCTTTTGTCCTCCCTTTCTCCGCACGCCCCCCTGTCCGACAGAGTGATCACCGCCGCCTGCCAGGGCAGGGGGAGCCCGGCGCTCCTCCACCGTCATTTCATCTCCCTGGGAGATGGATCCCGGCTCCAGCACGCGCGCGAACACGCCCTCCCGGGGCATAATGCAGTCTCCCATTTTTTGATAGATCGCACAGTGCTTGTGGCACTCTTTCCCGATCTGGGTAATTTCCAGCAGCACGCCGCCACAGCGCAGCAGCGTGCCCACAGGCAGAGAGCTGAAGTCAAATCCCTCAACCACGAGGTTCTCCCCGAAAGCCCCGGGGGTTACCCCCGCGCCCTGCCGGTTAAAAGCCTCAATCCTGTCCGCGCTCAGCAGGCTGACCTGTCGGTGCCAGTGCCCGCCATGGGCGTCGCCCTCGATTCCCCAATCGGGAGAAAAAATGCCGGTCCCGACATTCTGTTTCTGAATACCCCGTTTTTCGCTGATACATACCGCGAGTACCTTTCCCATCTTTTATCCTCCAATCTGGCTCATGCTCCGGTGCTCGGTGACATCCTGCGCACGGCTGAAGCAGTGAGCCCGCGGTTTCTTTTCAATCGTCCTCCGGACAGCGGCTTCCAGTTCTTCGTCGGAAGCTCCGCCGCGCAGCAGCGCCCTGAGGTCCTCCGCTGTATCGTAACAAAGGCAGGGCTTGAGCAGCCCGGTGCTTGTCAAGCGCACCCGGTTGCAGCTTGCGCAGAAGCAATGGCTGACCGCGTTGATAAAGCCGATACGCCCCGTCAGCTCCCGGCTGGCATAATACCGCGCCGGACCGTTGCCCCGTTTTTCTTCCGTGGGGGAAAGATCCGGCCATTGACGGCGCAAAAGGCTCAGGGCAATCTCCGCTGGAATTCCTTTCACCGCCGCGCCTTCGCCGATCGGCATCGGCTCGATAAACCGGACGTCCACCGGCATCTGCCGTGCCAGAGCGGCCAACGGCACGATGTCCGCGCAGGTCTCCGCCAGCAGAACCGCATTCACCTTTACCCGCATCCCCCGACGAACACAGAGCTCGACTGCCTGCCGAGCGGCATCCGCACAGACGCCGTCCGTTCCGGTAACGGCGCTGTATTCCTCATTGCGCAGGGTGTCCAGACTGATGTTGACGCCATCCAGTCCCGCACTGCAAAGCGCGTCCAGCTGCGGGGCAAGCAGCAGTCCGTTTGTGGTCAGGGTCACTTGTTCCACGCCGTTCAACCCCCTTGACACGCGCGGCAAACTCCGGGAAACCGCGCCGCAGCAGCGGTTCGCCGCCCGTCAGCTTATATTTTACAATCCCCAGCCCGACCGCCGTACGGCATACGCGCAGCAGCTCCTCATAGGTAAGCAGATCGCGGTGCCGCGCCAGCCGGACGCCGTGCGGCATACAGTATTTGCAGCGCAGGTTGCACCGGTCGGTAACGGAAACCCGCATATAATCGATGGTTCTCCCGAGCCGGTCCGTCATGGGCGCTCCTCGTTTCCAAAATAAAACTCTCCGCTTTTGCCGCCGTGCTTCTCCACCAGATGAATATTTCCCATTTCCATCCGCTTGTCAACGGCTTTGCACATGTCGTAGACGGTGAGCAGGGAAACACTTACGCCGGTAAGCGCCTCCATCTCCACGCCTGTCCGACCTTCGCAGAAGACGGTGCATACCGCCTCGATTTCACTGCTTTCCGGATGCAGGGTGAACTCCACCCGGCAGTTGGTCAGGTTGAGCCGGTGGCACAGCGGAATCAGGTCGGCTGTGCGCTTCGCGGCCATAATGCCGGCCACCTGCGCTACGCCCAGAACATTACCTTTTTTGGCCGTTCCGTTCCGAACGGCCAAAAAGCACTCCCCGCTCATGCGGATGCGTCCCGCCGCCACGGCCCGCCGCTTCGTCGCGGTCTTTCCGCTAACATCCACCATTACCGCATTCCCGCCTGAATCAATATGTGTAAAATCCATGTCTTTTCGCCCTCCGTTTCAGGTTCCTTTGCCGAAGCTGCAGTTCGGGTAACGGCACTCCTCGCAGTTCAGGCACAGTCCGCCGTTTCCAAGACCCGCCAGCCAGTCCGCCGTAACGGGCACATCCGCGAGCAGGCGGGGCAGGACAAGGTCGAATACGGTTCTTCTCGCGTACATGACGCAGCCCGGCAGGCCGCACACAGGCCGACCGTCCGGCATGTACGCCGCAAGGAACATGGCCCCCGGCAGCACCGGCGCGCCGTAGCTGACGACCTTCGCGCCGCTGTTTTTAATAGCGAGCGGCGTTTTGTCATCCGGGTCCACGCTCATGCCGCCGGTGCATAATATTAGCTCGCAGCCCCGGTCCAGCATGTCTCGGATCGCCGAGGTGATCTTCTCATGGCTGTCGTCCAGCACCTCGTGGGCAATCATCGTACAGCCGTATTCCCCCATTTTTTTCTGAATCACCGGCGTGAAGGTATCTTCGATTCTTCCGTAGTATACTTCGCCGCCCGTGGTCACGAGGCCGTATTTTTTCGCTCTGATCGGTGCCAGCTTCAACAAAGGTTCGTTTCCGGCAGTTTCCCTTGCGCGCGCCATCTTGTCCTTTTCGATGACGAGAGGGATGACGCGCGTGCCGCAAAGAACATCTCCTTTTTTCACGGGAAACCCCGAAAGTCTTGTGGCAATCATCATTTCTCCCAAAGTGTTGATCCCGCGCAGCCTGTCTAAATCCACCAGCAGCAGCCCGTCCCGGTCGGCGATCAACTCGATTTTGCCTTCCTTGGGTGCCGTAGCGTGCATTCCCGGCCCCTGACAGACGGCGCGCAGGATGTCCGCCGCGTCGTTTTCATGCAGCATGGTTTCGTCGTTTTCCCAGATATACACATGGTCCTTGCCAACGCTCAGCAGCACCGGTATATCCTCCGGCCTGATGACATGCCCTTTGCGAAAGACGGCGTCCTTTACGACGCCCCGGACGATCCGGGTAATATCGTGGCACAGCACCTGCCCCACGGCTTCTTCTGTTTTCATTAATTTCATGGTGTTGACTCCTGTAATTCTTTCAAGATTTTTACCGCTTCCCCGAGCCGCCTTTCCCATGCTTCCAGGGCCTGCGGGCCGGCGCATTTTGCCCTGCTTCTCTCAAAACGTTCTTCCAGCGTTACTCCGGTCACGCCAAGCGTCAGCTTATCCGCCAGATAAAGAAGCTTTGCTTCCGGCGGCGGCGCGTCACCCAGATCGTGGTGACGCGCCACGATTTCCGCCACCCGCGGCCATCCGGCACGATCGAGAAGCTCCGCCCCCTTAAGGGCGTGCCCGTGCCCGGACGGACGGGCAATGTCGTGCAGCAGGCAGGCCGCGCGGAGAAGCCCGCGGTCCGCCCGCCGCATCGCGCCGGACAGCTCCAGCGCTTTTTCCGCCACGGCGCGGCTATGGGCTCTCACCGGACCGGGCGTGCCCGCCCGGTCAAGCAGCGACCGGATTTCCGGGTCTTCCGGATAGCACGCGGGCTGAAGACCCACGCTCTCCACCCGTAAGCCTCCGTCTCCGCAGGTCAGTACGGTGACTCCTCCCCACGGTTGCCGTACGGAAAGCACCGCGTCGGATGGGAGTCCCATCACCGCACAAAGCCAGCCCCTGCCCGCTCCTCCGTGCCCGATCAGGACAACATTCCCCCGGGTTTCCGCCAGGAGCCTGCGCACACAGCCGTCCATCCTCCTTCCCGCCCCTGTGAAGCTCTCGCCACCGGGCGGCGCAACCGTCCCCATATGCTTTCCGCGGGCGGCGTACTCCGCAGGATACAGGCTCCTGATTTCCCCAAAGGAAAGCCCCTCCCAAAGGCCCGGGTCCAGCTCCCGCAGCTCCGGCTCCTCCCGGACGGGAATCCGACCGGCGGCCAGCAGCCGCGCCGTCTGCACGCAGCGCGGCAGGGGACTTGTATATACGGTGGAAACCGCTTTGTCCTCAAACCACCGCCCAAGACGCCGGGCCTGAAGGCACCCCACCGGGTCCAGCGCGGCACCTGAGTTTCCGGAGCAGATGTGAAAACCGTTTTCCGGCTGACCATGGCGAACAAAATAAACCGTTCTCAAAGAGGGTCCCTCCGATTTGTATTTTTATGGAACTCGCCCGTCTGAATAACGGGGTTTTCCGTATAAGGCAAAACCCCGTTGTCTGAGAGGCCCGGAGAATCCTAGTCTTCCGTCTTTTTAAAAATCCGCTGATAAATTTCTTTTACCGCCTGATTCGATTCCTGTACCATCCGGTCGTAGCGCCGGAGCAGCAGCTTTCCCTTGTCGGACAGCGACGTATGGCCGCCGCCCATGCCGCCTGGATGGCGGACGATTACGGAATAATCCAGCTGCTTTTCCATCTGGTTCAGAATCGTCCAGCCCTTGCTGTAGGACAGGTTCATCTGCCGGCAGGCTGTCCGAACGGATTCGGTCCGGTCAATCAGACGCAGCAGAAGCGCCGCGTCCGGCGTCAGAAAAACCTCTTCGCGGGCTAATTCGACTTTAACCTGAGGATGGAGCAGCTGCGCATTGTGCCAGGAAAGCAGATTCTGAAAATCCTCGGGCGTATCGGCGTCGAACAGAACGCCCTCGTCCTCCACCGGAATGCGCCTGAGCTGCGCACAACTGTGATCCAGTGCGCCGCGCAGGCCGTTTTCACCGTCGTACTGCAAAATTTCCGGCAAAATTCCGCTGGAAATCAGCAGCGGATGGCCCTCCTTGTCACCGCAGAGCGGAATGGCCACGTCCGCGCCGCTTTTCACCAGCGCTTCGGCCGTCCGGACGGTAAACAGCGGAATATCCACCGGCGTAAAAAGTACCTGGCCGCATTCTGTCAGCAGATACCGGAACCCGATTTTTGCGGAATCCAGCATCTGCGTGGAGGCGTACTCCGTGTTTCTCAGGCAGATAACACCCATCTTGGAAACATGTTTCTCGAGGACGTCCGCCCGATTTCCGGTGACAACAACGACCGGATCGGCCCCGGCCTGCTGCAGCGTAAAAATAATTCTCCGGATTGCTGATATGGAGCCGACCTTCAGCATGGGCTTAAAGGCGCCCATCCGGCTGGACATGCCCGCCGCAACAATGACCGCTCCGGTTTTCATGAAATTCCTCCCTTCCCGTACCATGCGGTTCGCCTGATCCTTTCCGGCGGCCTCCGTTCCCGTAATTTTATAAGCGAACCAGACAAAAACGGAGAGACGATCAACGTTACAAGGACGTCCGGCGAAAACAGGACCGGACAGATTGAGAGCCGCGCCGGCAAAAACACAGGGGGAAAGCCGGCAAAACGTCATTCCCGCAGAAATACTCGCGTTATACACAGCCGTGATTGCCACGGCGTTCGGCAGCGGCTGCAGGAACGAATCCGGCTTCGCTTTGCAGAAAACGCACAGCCCGGCACTCCGCTTGAATTAGAAGCCGTCGGGCCGGACGGCTTTATTTTATGCGCAGGATGGAAGCTTTTAGAACCGCCTCCAGCTCATTGACCTTATACTGGTTCTTTTCAAAGGGAACCGCATTCCGGGTGGCAAGCTTTGCAGCCGCCTCGGCGGTTTCCTTCCCGACGGGCTTTCCGATCAGGTACCCCTCCGCTTCCTTGGCTTCCAGCGGAACGGGAGCAACGCCTCCCAACACGATCCGGGCACCCGTAAACCGGCCGTTTTCCGCGCGGTACAGGCTTGCGACGCTGACGATCGCGAAATCCACCGACTTGCGCAGACGGAATTTGTCATAATGCATGACCGCGCCTTGCACAACGGGGACTTCAAACGCTTCAATCACCTCGCTGGGCAAAAGCTGGTCGGAAACCCTCAGTGCGGCGGTACAGAAATCCTTTGCTTTTACCCTGCGACGGGTCGTGACAACGGTTGCGTCCAGCGCCATCAGGGCGGTGGCTATGTCGGAAGGATTCACCGCGTAACAACCGCAGTTCATACAGCGCTTTGCCTCTTTTTCCGCCGTGCCATCCTCGTAGCTGTATTCATCCTCATCGGCAAGAGTGCGCTGGGAAACCGGAAGCTCGCGCTGCCGATTGGCCTGATGTGCCTGAGTCCCTTCGCGGTCAAAGCGCAGGAAACCATCGTCCTGATCCCCCCTGCACTCATGGACGGGAAAGCCCAGATAACTGCTGATGTTTTTGGCCGCGTTCCCGCCGGCACGGATGGCACGGATGGCGATATCGGGGCCGGTGGCAGCGTCGCCGCCGGCGTAAACGCCGGGCTTTCTGGTCTCGTTATGCTCGCCCACCTCGATCAGCCCGCGGGCGGATTTGACCTCGTCTTTAAATTTGTCCCCCAGAAAATCCAGATCCACTTTCTGACCGGTGGCCAGAATGACGCAATCGGATTTCAAGGTAAAGAGATCGGAATCGTCGTAGGTGGGATGAAAACGGCCGTTTTCATCGCGGACGGACAGGCACCGGTTGGTTTCCATCCCCACCACCCTGTCGTTCTCATAAATAACTTTGGACAGGCCGCGTCCGTTGATGATCTCCACACCCTCCTCGAGGGCGCGGGCGATCTCCTCTTCGGTAGCGGGCATTTCCTCGCGCTGCTCCAGACATACCAGCGTGACCTTTTCGGCGCCCAGCCGGACAGCGGTGAGCGCGACGTCCATGGCCACGTTTCCGCCGCCGCATACCAGCACGTTTTTATCAATCTGTTTGCGCATAAACTGCTTGACTTCCACGAGGAAGTTCAGTCCGAACTGGGTCAGGCTTTCGCCGTCCAACCCGAGCAAGGGCTGCTTCCACGCGCCTGTGTCCAGAAAAACGGAGTCGTTGGACGCTTCGATCTCCTCAATTTTGATATCCCTGCCGACTTCGGTGCCACAGCGAAACTCAACGCCCATATCCGCGATTGCCTTGACGACCGCGCGCACATAATGCTTCGGCAGCCGGTATTCCGGGATGCCGTACATCAGAACGCCGCCGGC
Organism: Caproicibacter fermentans; assembly: GCF_014303955.1. NCBI lineage: Bacteria > Bacillati > Bacillota > Clostridia > Eubacteriales > Acutalibacteraceae > Caproicibacter > Caproicibacter fermentans. The sequence continues at coordinate 2,779,441 of NZ_CP060286.1, forward strand.
CTCCTCCATTTTGTCGTAAACAGTTACCCTGTGCCCCTGGCCGCGCAGATAATACGCCGCGGTCAGTCCGGCGGGACCGCCGCCGACAATGGCGACGGACTTCCCGGTTTCAGAATCCGGGGCCCGGTAATATTTATGCATATTTTTCAGGATATAGTCTCCCAGGGAACGTTCCACACAGTGGATATTGACACTCTCGCCGTGCTTGCGCTGGTTGCAGTTCTTCTGGCAGGGATGGGGACAGACGCGGGAGGTCAGCATGGGCAGCGGATTGACCCGCAGGACGATTCTTGCGGCCGCGTCCCAGTTTCCTTCGCGGATTTTCTGCAGATACGCCGGAATATCGGTTCCGGCGGGGCAGCCTACCGAGCAGGGGTTGGCGTGGGCTCTCATGCCGCCGAAGACGGAATGATACCTGCTGTCGCCCTGACAGGCATAGCACTGGTCGCCGCCCTTGCGGGCGCAGATCAGGCGGCCGCCCGTTTCATGCGGATACCGGTAGAACCAACAGCGCACGTCCTGGCAGACGTTGCCTCCGATCGTTCCCTTGTTCCGGATCAGCGGGGTGGCGACGGATTTCGCGGCCTCCGCCAGCAGAGGCGCAAACTGCTTTGTTTCGCTGCTTTCCGCTACCTGGGTCAGCGTGGCGAGGGCGCCGATCTTCAGCACGCCGTCCTCCACGGAAACGGTGTCGGAACCGGGAATCCGCTTGATGTCGATCAGGGCGTCCGGATATTCCGGCAGAATGCGGTCCTTCAGGCTGCCGATCAAATCGGTCCCGCCCGCAATCAGAACATTTTTTCCTTTTTCAGCGAGCATTTCGCCGGCCTGCTCGAAGCTTTCCGCGCGTTTATATTCAAAATTTTTCATGGAATCCCTCCTTATAGTTTGCCGAGCGCCTTCAGAATCACGTCCGGCGTCGCGGGATAGGTAGAAACCTGAACGCCGATCGCATTTGAAATCGCCTGCATGGCCGCGCTGGCCGCCGCCGCGCCGGCAATTTCGCCCACACCGACCGCTTTGAACTGGTAGGTGTCGAACTGAGAACTCATCAGCACCGTCTGAAATCTTGGAAACTCGTTGAAGGGTCTCCATTTGTAGTCGATCATGTTATAGGTCAGCGGGCGTCCGGTCGCCGGGTCGATAATATGCTCTTCAAAGGTCGCCGTATCCAGACTTGCGGAGCCGATGCCTCCGTGGCACTGCATTTCCAGCGTGGCGGGGTCCAGCACCTGACCGGCGTCGGAGCCTCCGCACATATCGATCACATCTACCTTGCCGGTTTCCTTATTGACCTCCACTTCCAGAAAGACCATAAAGAAGTTGGGGGTGGAAAAGTTCTCCACGTGCTTGCCGTACCCGGTGAAGGAAGTAAACTGTTCCGTCAGCTTTTGATGGGAACCTTCTTTCCGGGGCGGGCGTGGGTCACCACGCAGAAATCCTCGATTTCCATCTTATCGATGGTGACCTCCAGATACGGCTCCGCCTTTTCAAAGATCATGCGCTTGACCTCGTCGCAGGCGTTGGCCAGCGCGTGGCCGTAGGTTATGGTGCCGCGGCTGCCGCAAAGGCCCATTCCGGTGGGGTTAAGGGTGCTGTCGGCCGGAACGATATCTATGTTCTCGTACGGAATATTTAAAGAATCCGCAACGATTTTCAGCATGTTGCTTCTCTGGCCCATGCCGGATTCGGTAATGTCGGCATGCACAATCACGCGGACATTGTCGGAAATCAGATCCGGCATCACGCGCACGTAGACCTCGTTGTTGTCCTCCCCGACGTCGGCATTGCCGATGATTCCGCATCCGACGCCCCGCACGACGTTGCCGTCTTCGCTCGTCCAGGTGGGCACGCCCCATCCCTTCCAGCGGTCCTTCCAGCCGAATTTTTCCGCGATGGTATCGATCGCTTTGACATAGTTGATGGAATGGGCTTTCCATTGGCGTCCGTCGCGCCATGTATACACGTCGCCGTCGCTGACATAGTTCTTCTTATAGCATTCCACCGGGTCGAAATTCCCTTCCCGCATGGTGCGGCCGATCAACAGCGACAGGCAGGAATTCAATTCCTGTCCGCCGTAACCCCGCACGATTCCGGCGGGCTGCTTGTTGGTAACAACGATGTTGGTGTCCAGATCCCAATTCGGGCATTTGGCCATGACCAGCTGGGATTCGCCGATCCCCACGCCCACCTGGCCCTGTGTCGCGTTGCAGAACGCGCCGGTATCCACCGCCCATTCCGCCTTTACGGCGCGGACGACACCGTTCTGGTCCATGCCGATCTTCGCGTGGACCTGACTGCCCAGACGGGTTTCGTGATTGGTCATCTGCTCGACTTTTGTCTCTGCGTATTTGACAGGGCGGTGGGAAGCCATCGCCAGCAGCGCGCCGAAAATCACAGGGATGCCGATGCTCTGCTTATTGCCGTAGCTGCCCCCGACGTTAAACGTCTTCGTTTTCAGGTTGCAGCCGGGAATGACCGAAGAATTGATAATGCGCAGAATAAAGGTGCTCTGGGAAGTGCCGTATACGGTAAAGTCCATGTTCCCTTCGTAGACGACGATAGCGGCCGGAGGCTCCGGCGCCATGGGAGCGCACATTTTGTTGAACGCAACCGTATCCTCGGCAACATAGGCGCACTCTTCAAAGCCCTTTTCCAGATCACCCTTGACCAGATGCCAGAAGGGACCGTCCTTCTGAAAAGGAGGGTACCCCGGGGGAACGATGTTATGGGGCATGGATTCGTACAGCTGGGGAGCTCCGTCCTCAAGGGCGGAAAACCCGTCGTAAACCGCGGGAAGCACATCGTACTCCACTTCGATCAGATCCATCGCCTCGTTGCAGAGATCCACCGTGTCGGCTGCCACCAAAGCGACGGCGTCGCCGATATAGCGCAGATGCCGGTCAAGCACGGGCTTCTGGGGCGGCCAGCCGAACATCCATTTCTGGTCCACGTCTTTGTAGGTAAGCACGGCCCTCACGCCCGGGATCTGTTTTGCCTTTTCCACGTTGATGGATTTGATAAGAGCGTGGGAATGCGGGGATTTCAGTGATTTGCCGTAAATCATATTGGGCAAGGAAAAATCGTCCAGAAAGACGGCCTTGCCGGAAAGAATGTCCTTCGCGTCCTTGCGGGGGGTATTTTTCCCTATGTATTTGTAATTTTCTTTTTTAACAGGCTGTATGTTCATGTTACTTGCCAACCTTTCCCACAACTTCGCCGATCGCCTCAAAAACATGGTACTGGCTGATACAGCGGCAGAAATTCCCGCTCAACGCTTCCTTGATCTCGTCGCTGTCAGGGTGGGGATTTTTGTCCAGCAGCGCTTTTGTGGCCATGATGATGCCGGGCGTGCAGTAGCCGCACTGAAAGGCGTATTTGTCCAGAAAGGCCTGCTGAATAGGATCCAGCGCGCCGGTTACGGGGTCCTGCAGTCCTTCAATCGTGGTAATGTGCTTGCCGTCACAGTCGATCGTCAATGTGATGCAGGACGTAATCGCGTCGCCGTCGACAATCACTGTGCAGCAGCCGCAGGCACCCTCTCCGCATGCCTGTTTGGAGCCCGTCAGCCCCAGCCGGTTGCGCAGCGTTTCGGAAAGCGTTTCACTGGGGGGAGCTGGCCGAACATCGTGCCGACAGAAAACCGGTATTCTGTTCCGTTGACATAAAGGGTAATCGATTCTACCTTCATGTATTTCATTCCCTTCTACTGAATTAATCAAACGATTGATTAATTACAACAAAAAACCTCCGCTGCTGAAAACGGCATTTCAATCGTTCATTTCTTAACAATAATAAGACAATCCTTGCTGCTTTGTCAATAAATCATAAACAGTATTCTTTATATTGTAAAATTTTCGTATATTAGCACAAAAAATAAGAGCTGTGCTGATGCAACTCTACGGATTACTATTTTTTTGCAAGTCGGTTTTCTTCTTTTATTGCTTTCTTCAGAAAACACCGTTATAATAGAAATAATCATATGATTAAGAGAACGGAGACGAAGGAGAAACCCATGCAGGATTTGAATAACCCTTCCACCACCAGGCAAAACCTCATCAACGCCGGGGTCAAGCTCTTTGCCATACACGGCTATGAGGCAACATCCACCCGTATGATCGCGAAAGAAGCAAATGTCAATATTGCCACCATTGCCTTTCACTTTCAAAATAAAGAAGGTTTTTACAGAGCCGTGCTGAAATATGTGGCCCATGAGCTGGACAGGCCCTTGCTTCCTCTGGTCGACCATGTCAGACGGCTGCGCAGCGCAAATTCCATCACTCCTGCGGTTGCCTGGGTGCTGATCGAAGAATACGTGGACTCTATGCTGAAAACCGTGCTTGTAATTCAGGATTTTGAGCACGCCCACTATCTGAACCTGCTATACCACGAGCAGCTGTATCACCCCGGCAACGAGTACCCGATCACGCAGGTGGTCTGCAAGAAAATGGAGAGCATCCTCACGGAGCTTCTGCAGGATTACCGTAAGGACACTGACCGCGAAACGGCCACCACCATCAGCCGTATCGTTTCCAGTTCCATCGTTGCGTTCGGGGAGCACCCCATGTTCATCCGCCGGGCGCTGGGGCTGGCGGACGACGCTCCGCTTCCCGATCATATCATCGAAACCGCTAAGGAATATCTTCTGAACGGCATCCGCAGCTTCCGCGCTCAAGCCTAGGCCGCGTTTGTCCTCGGACACAACTCTTTTTTTGATCTTAATCCGCCGCGGAGGAGCTGCGCTTTTCCAAGGTAAATGTCAAGTGACTGCAGGACGGGTCCACCGTGAGAAGCGTTCCCAGATTTGTTGTCTCCTCGGTAGCGCCGGACAGGTCACTGACTTTCGGCACGTTGCGCAGCAGCACACGCAGGTTTGTCGTCTTTCCTTTCCAGCGAAGAGTCACCTGATTCCCGATTCTTTCCGCCTCCGCGCGAAGCAGGGGGCTCCCGTCTTGGTTTACTATTTCCGTGCATACCGGCTCTGTGCCCGAGAGTTCAAAAAGATGCAGCGTGAGGCCGTCGGAGTAGTCATAGTCCGGCTTTTGGTCGTTTTTCCCCAATGCCAGAATCGTGTTCGGCCTGACGAACAGCGGCAGGCTGAAGTAATCGTATCGTCCTTTCAGCCAGGTACCCCCGTCAACCACTTCGTTTGACAACAAATGTGTCCACTTTCCCTTCGGAAGGTAATACTCGGCCGTGCCGTCCTCCCGGAAAACCGGAGCGACCAGAAGAGAATCGCCCAGCATGTACTGTTGGTCAAGCACTTCACAAGTCCGGTCATCCGGAAATTCGAGCACCATGGCGCGCATGCAGGGCAAACCGGTTTCGTGAGTGGCGCAGGCCATGGAATAGAGGTATGGCATCAAGCGGCATTTCAGCTCGGTGAAAAAGCGCAGGACGTCGACGGCTTCTGAATCGAACAGCCACGGCACGCGATAGCTGCCGCTGCCGTGCAGGCGACTGTGGGTGGAAAGCAGTCCGAAGGCTGTCCAGCGTTTGTAAAGATCGGGCGTAGCCGTGCTTTCAAAGCCGCTGATGTCGTGGCTCCAGAAACCGAAGCCGGAAAGGCAAAGCGAAAGCCCGCCCCGCAAACTCTCCGCCATCGAACTGTACTTTGCCGCACAATCGCCGCCCCAATGCACCGGATATTGCTGGCCTCCTGCTGTGGCGCTGCGCGCAAACAGGACAGCGTTGTTCTCGCCGAAGTTTTTCCTCAGCAGGCCGAATACCGTGCGGTTATACAGTTGTGTGTAATAGTTGTGCATCATCGCGGGATCGGAACCGTCGAAATACAGCACATCCGTCGGAATCCGTTCGCCGAAATCCGTCTTGAAGCTGTCCACACCAAGGTCAATGAGCTTCTGCAGCTTGCCGCAATACCAATCGCAGGCGGCGGGGTTGGTGAAATCCACAATCGCCATGCCGGCCTGCCAGAGGTCCCACTGCCAAACATCGCCGTTCGGGCGTTTCAGAAAATATCCGTTTCTCATGCCCTCTTCGAACAAAGCCGACTTTTGAGCGATGTACGGGTTGATCCAGACACAGATGTTCAGGCCCTTCCGCTTGAGGCGTGCCAGCATTCCTCTTACATCGGAAAACACCTCCGGATCCCATTCAAAATTGCACCACTCATATTCTTTCATCCAAAAACAGTCAAAATGGAACACGCGCAGCGGGATATTCCGCTCCGCCATTCCGTCAACAAAGCTGTTGACGGTCTTCTCGTCGTACTGCGTGGTGAACGAAGTCGTCAGCCACAGGCCGAACGACCAAGCGGGCGGCAGCGCAGGGCGGCCCGTCAGGGCGGTATAATTTTGCAGCGCACCTTTCATGTTCTCTCCGCCGACGACCATGTATTCCAACCGCTGTCCGGGTACGCTGAACTGCACGCACGAAACCGTTTCCGAAGCGATTTCATAGGAAACGCGGTCTGTGCTGTTAACAAACACGCCGTAGCCGCGGTTCGATAGGTAGAACGGAACGTTTTTATAAGCCAGATCGGAGGAAGTTCCGCCGTCCGCGTTCCAGAGGTCGACGGTCTGCCCGTTTTTCACAAACGGGGTAAAACGCTCGCCAAGGCCGTAAAGCTTTTCGCCGATGTCCAGTCCGAGCTGTTCCAGCATGAACTCTCCCCATGGGGCGGTAACATAGGCGAGAGGCCGATCCGCCGTTGCAGTCAAAAGCCTGCCGTCGAAAAAATAGCGGACGCGGAAGCGGGAGCGGGAGAGCACCGCGGTCAGCTTTCCGCTCGTGATGCGGATTTCGTCTTCGGTTTGTTCCGTTTCGAGTTCGCAATGTTCGTCCTGCACGCCAAAGCGGGGCTCCTTTCGTGCCGTCCCGGCAAAATGCACGGCCTCCACGCGCAAAACATCCGGTCTCGGCGAGGAAAATCGAACGGTGAGCAGCGGGCGGTTCAGCGTCTGTCCGCGGTCCGTCACCTCAAGGTCTGCGGCGTAGACGGTAACTCTGCCTTTTTCAACCTGCACGTCGCGCACCTGAACGGCGCGGCAAAATTGCACGCCGGGTTTATTGAGCCAGTATCCATCGGTGAATTTCAAGGGAATCTGCATCCTTTCTTTGCTGCGTTTCCGTGATCGTGTTCAATTGGCCGCTTTCCTTTGTCCCCGGAGCTTTTGCTCCGAAATTCGGAGGGCGAAATCCCGCAGAATGTGCGGAACGCCTTGCTGAAATAATTGCTGTCATTATAACCCAGCCGCTCCGCGATGGATTGAATCCGCAGATCTTTCTCCTTCAGCAGTTCCTGCGCGCGGGTCATCCGGTACCGCAGGACGTATTCGTAAATGCCCGTGTTGTACTTTTCCCGGAAGAGCCTCGAGATATATTCTTTGGAGTAGTGAAAATAATCCGCGAGTTCCGACAGGTGAATGTCCCTCGCGTAATTGCGGTCGAGGTAGTCCTTGACGGCGCACGCCAGCCGCTCCGCGACGACCGCGGAGGGGGGCTCATGGCTTTCGCGTACCACATGGGCCACTTCGTCCAGAAGGTCGCGCGCTTTTCGGAGTGCCGTGTTCAGTTCTTCTTCCACAACGGGCTTTAACAGGTAATCAATGACGTGGTACTGGATGGCAATGCGGGCATAGGTGAATTCATCGTATCCGCTGACCACAATGAATTTTGCGTGCGGAAATTCCAGGGCTGCTGTCTTAAGAAATTCGCTTCCGTTCATCAGCGGCATTTTCATATCCAGAAACACAATATCGGGCCGAAGTTCCCGCATGGCGGAAAGTCCCGCCTGGCCGTCAAAAGCAGATTCCGGTTCGGCAATATCCAGCTGGAACCAGTGCCCAAGAGCTTGAATCACGCGGTGAACCGGTCCTTCATCGTCAATGATCAGCGATCGGTACATATATCCTCCTCATCTTCATTCAGCGGGATCACAAGCTCCACTTTTGTTCCTCCCGCAGGTTCGCTGGCAATGGAAAGTGAAGCGCGCTCCCGGTATAAAATCTTTAGTCTTGCCGCCAGATTCGGCAAGCCGATACCGCTGCTTCCGCCCGCTCCTTCCGATTGCGTCATGCCGCGTACTTCGGCAAGGCGTTCGCGGGACATCCCTCTGCCGTTGTCCGATACCACGATCTTGAGCCCGCCCCCGGAAACCCGGATGCTCACCTGAATGGAAATCCTGTCGCTGCTGTTCTCCACTCCGTGCTTAATGGAGTTTTCCACCAGGCACAGGATGGAGATTTTTGGAATCAGCAGAGGCTGGGAACAGTCATCCATGTGGATCTCATATGCGAGGCGGTCCTCAAACCGGGCGTTCTGCAAAAACAGATATTCCCGGACATGCCGGATTTCGGTTTCGACTGAAATCCGGTCTTTTTCCCGCACAGAGTACCGAAGCAGGGAAGCAAGCGCTTCAACCATGCGTTGGATCGTTTTTTGCCCGGAAAGAACCGCCTCCGTCGAAATCGCCTGCAGCGTGTTGTAAAGGAAATGCGGGTCTACCTGCGCCTCCAATGCTTTCATCTGCGCGATTTTCTCGTTCAGCTCGGCGACGTAGTTCTTCTGGATCAGCTCGTCAATCTGGCCCGTCATCCAATTAAACTGGCGGGAAAGATTGATGACCTCCGCGCTGCCTCCGACATATACCTTTGTTTTAAAATCCCCCCGGCCCACGTTTCTCATTTGCTTTGCCAATGTCCGGAGCGGACGCATCTGGATACGAATTAGCATGGAAATCAGGCAGGCGGAAACAAGAAAGGCAGTCAGCGCAAGGAACAGGCTGAGATTCCGGTTTCGGGCCACCGGCTCCCGCAGGGTGTCCTGCGGGAGCAGACTGATGAGCTTCCAGTTCCCGTCCGGCGTACTGCTGGAAACGGTCAGGTAATCTTCTTTGCCCAACGAAACACTCCTGCTCTGTGAAGAGAGAACCTGTTTTATCTGCGGGATATCCTGAGCGTCCAGAACCGCGTCGTCGCTTGTATAGGTAAGCCGGCCTTGCCGGTCCAATATGCTGAGAACACTTTTCATACCGCTGCTGTCGGCGGAAAGACTTTTACAATAAGAATTGTTCACCGTGATTTCCACAAAGGCGAGAGGGCGTCGGTTCATGATGTTGATGAATACCCGGCAGATCGTCAAAAAGCTTCCGCTTTTTCCGTATTCCGGTTGGAAGGCAATATGGCTGTTTGCGGAATTTGCCTCCTTGAAGAGCTCCGCGTCTTCAATGGACTTGAATGATGCGCTGCGCACATTGAAATCCGATCGGGTAATGCTGTAACAGGTTTGGTTTTTCAGCAGGTAGATCCGGTAGGAAACGATATCTCCGCGGGTTAAAAATGTATCCCGCAAAGCAGAACTGACTGTAGAGGAAGAGGTGTAGTCAATCGGTTTTTCGGAGCTGATGATATGGAGCAGCTGGTCGTTGTATCGAAGTTGCATGGAGTAGTTTTCTAACTGCGCCATGTATTTGGAGAAATCGTCTTTTTTCAGATCCAGTATCTCCTGGGTGGAGGATAATTGCTGCCGGTTGACAGTTTCAATTGTGCGGCCGTATGTAAAACCGGTCATAGCCGTCAAAATCAAAAACACAATCAGCGTAATGGCCAGAATCAACTGCCTGGATACCGGCATTTGATTTATTTGCTGTTTTATCCGGAACCAAAATCTCGGCATTCTGATTCTCCTAAAGCATTTTTATTCATTATAACATAAATTTTCCGGCAGGTTAAGATTTTTTTTGTATCTCTTTTTCCCATTAATCGTTCTTGATTTTCACTTTTCATTTTGGCAGAAACGGATTATTCTAAAAGCAGGAGTCCTGAGTTCTCAAAGATTAAGGAGGCATATGAAATTGAAAAGGTTGATTGCTCTATCTGTTTGCGCGGCCTTACTCATCGGCGCTTTGGCCGGGTGCTCCGGCGGCGGAACATCGGCCTCATCCGGGACGAACAGCACAGCGGGCAGCTCGCAGAGCTCCCAGCCGGTTACGCTGAATTTCATGCTGAACAGTCCGGAACTGACCGACCAGTATAAGGCCATGGTCACAGAGTACAAAAAGGTTGCACCGAGCATAACGATCAACATGACGATCATTCAGAATGACTACCAGACGGTGCTGAAATCCAAATTGAATTCCGGCGATATTCCCGATCTGTTTATGTCAAGCGCTTATAACGACAACAAAGTTTACCGGGATTACACCTACGACCTTACAAACGAAAGCTTTATGAAAGAAATAGACCCGCAGTTCCTGCAAAGCGTAAAGCTGGACGGGAAGGTGACCGGCTATCCGTTCCTGGTGCAGTCGCATTCGTTTATCTACAATAAGGAGATGTTCCAGCAGGCGGGCATCACCGCGCTTCCTGCCACACTGGATGAATATAAGTCCGCTTGCGAAAAGCTGCAGGCAAAGGGCATTCAGCCGCTCAGCTCCGGTTTTGCCGAATGGTGGGTGCTGCCCCAGATGACCTACCCCTCCATGAGTGATGCGTACAAAGGCGACTATAGCTCGCTTTTTACCGATGTCAAGAGCGGAAAGCTTAAATTCGGAGATCTCCCTCAGGTCGATTTTGCTCTCGATCTGATTGACCTTGTAAAGAAATACAGCGGCTCCAAGCCGATGGAATCCACTGCCGATATGCAGGTTTCCGATTTTGCGAACGGCAAGGTCGCCATGATCCACCAGGGGTCGTGGGAAGAGGACTCCATCCGCAAAATTAACAGCAATATCGACATGGGCTATCTGGACGCTCCCCGCCTGGATGGAAAGTCCGTCGTAGCCGTTGACACCAACCTGACCATGCGCGTCTCGAAGGACTCCAAGAATCTGAAAGACGTTCTTTCTTTCTTAGACTGGCTGACTACTTCGGATTACGGCAAAAAGTGGATTCCGCAGGTCATCAAACAGATTTCCCCACAGAAGGGCGCCGCAAGTCCCGACACGCAACTGGCCAAAGAAACCGCCCAGGCGGAAGCAGATTCCTCCACCTGCCAGTGGTGGATCTTCAATGGACCGGACGGCATTGAACAGCCGTTTGGAACCGCATTCCAGAACTATGCCGCGGGAACAGCGACCCGCCAGCAGACGAAGGACGCCTTGACAAAAGTATTCGTCGACGCCTTCAATGCTGAAGGCTAAAGCGCAATCATTTCTCAGCGATCATGTGAGGGGACGATTCCGCCCCCTCATTTTTGACCGGATGCCGGGAGGTCGGAATTTATGAATCAGGCGCGGAAAAAAAAATTATCTCATACGATAGAATTCCTTGGCTTTACCATGCCCGCCGCCTTTGCAATTCTGCTGTTTGTCGGAATCCCCTTTCTCATGTGTATCTTTTATTCGTTCCGAAAATGGAACGGTATTCAGCGTGCTTCCACATTTATCGGGTTTCAGAATTATGTGCGGGCCTTTACGGACGATCCCACTTTCGGACAGTCCATTCGTTATACGCTGATCTATGCGCTTTTTACCGTTATTTTCATCAACATAATCGCTCTGGTGCTTTCCGTTGTGCTGGAGCAGTCGGACGCTTTCGGAAAAGGATTTTTCAGGGCGGCGTTTTATATTCCAAATATTATCAGCCTGATTATCATCGGGTTTACCTGGAAATTCATTTTCAGCCGCGCCTTTGAAGCGATGCAGGAATCGACCGGCGCGGCGATGTTCGGCTGGAGCTGGCTCGGGCAGCCGAAACTGGCCGTATTCAGCACAGTGCTTGTCACCGTATGGCAGGCGCTGGGATTTTACATGCTGATTTACATCGCGGGACTGCAGTCCGTACCGGAAGATGTTATAGAGGCCGCGACGATCGACGGCGCGGGGAGAGTCCGCCGATTCTTCTCGGTGATTTTTCCGTTGATAATTCCTTCCGTTACGGTCTGCACTTTTTACTCCATTGCAAATTCGCTTAAGATGTTTGAGTTGATATTCACACTTACCGGAGGAGGCCCGGGAACGGCGACAACTTCGGTTGCACTCGACATTTACAACACCGCCTTTAACAGCAACCAGTATGGCTACGGCAGTTCGAAGTCTGTCATTCTGTTCGCTATGGTGGCAGTCATTACCATCCTGCAGGTTACCGTCTTTAAAAAGAAGGAGATAGAGGCATGAAAAAGACAAAAACTGCTTCCGCCGCCACTTTTCTTCTCCTTCTGGTCGTTCTGGCATGCTACCTTTCTCCGCTGCTGATCATGGTTTTCGGCTCATTCAAATCCTACAGCGAGATCATGTCGCAGGTGCTGGATGTGCCGCAGCGTTTTTCCCTGGATAACTTCCGGAATGTTTTCACAAGCATGAATTACCCAAAGTCCCTCTGGAATACCCTTCTGGTAACGACGATCGGCGTCGCGGGAATCGTTGTCATCAGTTCCCTGGCGGGCTATAAGCTTTCCCGGGTAAAAACACGCTACAGCTACATCCTCTTCCTTTTCTGCATCATGCCGATGATGATTCCCTTTCAATCCTTCATGATCACGTTGGTAAAACTCGCAAAGCAGCTTGGCCTGCTGGGAAACCTGTATGGGCTTGGCGTTATATACTGGGGGCTTGGCGCTCCGCTGTCGATTTTCCTTTACCACGGCTTTGTGAAAGGGATTCCCCACGAGCTGGAGGAGTGCGCCATGCTTGACGGCTGCTCGTCGCTGCGTATGTTCATCAGCGTCATCTTCCCGATGCTCAGGCCCGTCACTGCAAGCGTAGTCGTTGTCAATGCCATGTGGATTTGGAATGACTTCCTGCTTCCCCTTCTGACAATCAGCAACAACGATTCCATCAAGACCCTGCAGCTTGCCGCTTACGGGTTTATGGGTCAGTATAAAATGGAATGGCAGAACATTATGGCGGGGGCCATTATGATTATTATCCCGGCCCTGATCGTATACTTGATTTTTCAGAAAAACATCGTCAAAGGTATGGTTGCCGGCGCAGTCAAAGGCTAAAATCGTTCAGCGCACCGAAGCGCACGGCAACCGCTTTTGGTCGCCGATACGGTTTCGGCTTTTTTCGCCGGGCGTAACCAGAAAAGCTGAGTATTTGTTTCAGTTTATATTTCGATTGCCACCATCCCGCCGCCTGTGGCGGGGGAATTTGCTATCGTCAGGGTTCCTCCATGCAGCTTTACAATGGAAGCTGCAATAAACAGTCCCATTCCGTAATGCAGCTTCGAGTTTCGGCTGAAATCACCCTGATAAAATTGACTTGTTGCACTTTTTAAATCTTCGGGAGAAAACCCTTTGCCGCTGTCCGTTACGGTAAATCTGATTTTATGGTTCTCCGCCGACACGGAAAACCAAATTGTACCATGCTCCGGAGAATAATCAACCGCGTTTGACACGATGTTTATAACGGCTCGTTGCAGGAAGGATACGTCAACACAGATCGTATCCGGCAGATTTTTTTCATCAAATTGAGTTTTTATTTGCTTCACCGAGGCCAGCGCACCAATCTGCGCGTAAAGCTCATCTAAAAAGGCTCTGATCGGAGTGTCTTTTCGCCGAAGGGAAAAACCGGCTTCCGCTTTGGAGATGTCGATCAGCATCTGCACATACCGCTCCATTTGATCCGCGTTTTTCATGATATAGCGGGTATACTCTTTCTGTTCCGCCGTTTGGTTTGTGTCGTCCAGCATTTCCGCATTCCCGCGGACAACGGTAAGCGGGGTTTTCAAATCATGCGCCAAGGCGGAGATCTGTGTTCTTTTCGTCTGTTCCATTTTCCACTGTTTTTCCAGTGAGAGTCCCAATTCTGTCTTCATACTGTCAAGGGATTGCAGGGCGGCGTCGATTTCCTCAATGCCGCTTGATTCGATTTCAAACGCAAGATCTTTTTTCCGTATTTTTTCCGTGGCATTTTGCAGAGGGATGAGCTTACGGCTGATTTTCCTCCCGTAAAGCCTGGAGAGAAATACAATCTCAAATAAGGACGTTGCAAGAATCATCCAAAGCAGCAGAATCTCAGGTACGGTCAGGTGTTCGCGCAACAGCCGCGATGAAAATTGAGACAGGGAGGAATACCCAATGATGCAATATCCGTTTCGCCGTTGAATCGGGAAATAGCAATTTGCGTTCAGCCCGGTGGACAGAAGGCTTCCCGAGATGGTTCTGCCGCTCCGGACAACCTCCCATGCCTCGGCGGCTTCGGGCAGGGTCATGCTTCCCGACATATACCCGCCATTTGCACTTACAACAGCATACTTGCAGGTCTTGGGAATCAACTCCGCGCTCACGGTTTCGGCAGACGCAATCGCGGCCTTTTGCCGTTCAATGGATGCTTCCACATCGCCGACAGAGAGTACAAAGCCGGTTTTCAGCGATAGGAAAAGCAGCCCTATGCCGATCAGGACAATCAAGACAAAACCGGCGAAAATGGTGAGCAAATACCGGATGAAGAAGGTTCTCAGCCTGATGTTTCTGTTTCTCAGTCCCATTTATATCCGATCCCCCAAGCCGTTGAAATCGGAGCTAACCGATAGACGGCAAGCTTTGCCCTGATGTTTTTGATATGCACGGCTACCGTAAAGCTGCCGCCCTCCGCGTCGTATCCGCAAACCGCGTCATAAATCTGTTCTTTGGAAAACACCTGGCCGTGGTTTTTCGCAAGGAATTCACAGATCCCGTATTCGCTTTTGGTGAGCGGAATTTTTTGACCCTTTGCGGTCACTTCCTTTGCCGCGAGGTTAAATTCTAACCCGGAAAGTTGCAGGACGTTTCGTTTTACACGCTTTTCCCTGCGCAGATGCGCGTTGACCCTTGCCCTCAGTTCTCCGATGCCGAACGGTTTTTTGATGTAATCGTCCGCGCCCAGGCCGAACCCATACATCACGTCGGATTCCATTGTCTTGGCGGTGAGAAACAGGATGGGGCAATCCACCAGACTCCGCACCTTCCGGCAAAAGGCAAATCCGTCCGTCCCAGGCATCATGACATCCAGCAGGATCAAATTATAATAATTCAGTGTTTTTAAATTGATTTTGTCGGGCGATCCGGCTGTTGTTACCAGGTGACCATCTTTTTCCAGTGCCCTCTTGATCAGGGCCAGAATGTCCGGCTCATCGTCTACGGCAAGAATTTTTGCCATAGCCGCACCTCCTTCCCTGTATAATCATTTAACATGCTTATTTACCTCTGTATCTGTTTCCGGCTGGCCGCGATCCGGTATTCCGTCCGCGTCGAGAACGGCAAGCTTTCGGATGCAGCCCACCCATCTGCCGAGATTCTCTTTTGATCCGGTATCCTCAAGAATTGTATAGTATTTCTCCTTATAAGTAAACTGTGTGGCATTGTCAGGATTGAGAGAACATTCTTCTTTGCCGCTGGAATATAGTTCGATTTTTTGACTCAAAAAAGAACAGCCGGAAAACAGTCCGGACAGAGCGCGGCGGATAAGATGAGAGCAAGAGTTTTGTTCTTCATTGTTTTTCCTTTCATGGTATAACTTAATAAACGATGGTTCTATTCGTTCGACCGCGAACCTTCCCAGCGCTGAAACCAGAAAAGGCTTATCACAAAAGCGGCAATCGTAGCAGGTATTGCGACCGTCATGCATTTTTCCAGTTCCGTGTACCCGATTGCTTTCGACGGATCGATCCATACGGATACGAGGCAGTCACAAAGACGCGCGCTCCAGGTGCAGGGAATGTAATACCATTTTCCGTCTCCAAGCCCCGTCAGGGCTAAAGCGGAAATCAGGCTTTCCACGATTCCGAGACCTATGGACGCGCCCCTGCCAAACCGGAAGCTTACAAACAAATGCAGAAGATAAGGAAAAACGCTCCCGGCGATCAGGAAGCCCGCCGCCTTAAAATAGAGAATTCCGGGTACCGTTCGAAAACCGGCCGCAAACGCGCCGATCGAAATCGCGACGGCGAAAATCCCCGGTAGGAGCAGGACGAGCAATTTACTGGCATAGGCCGCCGGGCGCGATTCCACTCCGCACAGCATGACCTGAAAATTTCCCGCCTGCCGTTCCTGCTCCGCGCTTTTCCCGCAGATCAGGCCGATCATTAAGGGAAACGCACTGCCGATCACCTCGAAATAGCCGCTGATTTTTGTTTCCGCATTCCACGGCGAGACGGAATCATAGCTGAGAAACAGGACGGCCGCCGCCAAAGGAATCAGCAAGTGGATCCACGGCATGGAGGTATGCCTGAATTTTTCAAAATCGGAGCGAACGAAGCGTATGAAAGCCGGCATTTTACTTTACCTCCTGTTTTTGAAACCATTTCGCCGTGACGGCAAGCAGCAGAAGAAATAAAGCAACGGACAGAACAAGACCGACCGGAATCACGCCCGGATTCCGCAGCGGATCTCCCTGCGCGGCTAACGTGCCGTTTGGCAGGATACCGAGTACAGGGCACATCAAACGAGTTGCCCAGCTGTAGGGGCATGCCCACCAGAAGGACTCCGTGGCCGCGAAAAAGTCCAGTATGAGTCCCGCTCCTAAATTGATCAGCATCGCCGCCATAAGGCCGAATTTTTTGGATAGAAACAGGCAAAACGGAATCTGCCAGAGCGAGACGATGATCAGAATCAGCGTTGCTCCCGCCATCCGGCTGACCGTTATGGTGGATGAAGGGGTCATCAGGAACTTTCCCAAACTGATTCCAGCAAGATGAAGGATGCAGGCGGCAGCCGTATAGACGGCAATCAGAAGGACTTTCGAGATCCAGATTTTTTGCAGGGAAACCGGAAGCGGAAATACCGAACGATAACGAAGCTTTCTGTCTTCTATTTGGTTTACCAATGAGGTTGTAAGCGTAATAAACCCGGGCAGGAGGAGCGTGTACCACCAGTTATAGCCGTTCTGGACAAGGTACATGCCGGATAATATGCCCGAAAGCAGCACCGTAAGAAGCGGTGCGATCAAAACAAGTTTTTTCGCAAAGGTTCTTCTGCATTTCAAATTTTCCGCTTTTAAAAAGTTCAGCATTTCAGGCACCCGCCTTTTTGCTGTTCTTTACAACTTCCATAAACAGCGATTCCAAATTTTCTCCGGGATTAATTTCAGCCTCATACCCCAGCATGCCGTCCGCTATGATGCCGATATGGTCGGCGATCAGTTCCACTTCGGAAAGAATGTGGCTGGACAGGATCACCGTGATGCCCTGTTCGGGAAAAGAGCGGATCAGCTCGCGCAAATCCTGTATGCCGATGGGATCAAGGCCGTTGGTCGGCTCGTCCAGAATCAAAAGCTTCGGATGATTCAGCAGGGCGATCGCGATGCCGAGTCGCTGCTTCATTCCCATGGAAAACTGTCCGGCGCGCTTATGTCCGGTATCGGTCAGGCTGACGGTTTCCAGCACTTCGCGAATGCGGGAATCCGGCAGATTAAGCAGCAGCGTGCGAACCTTCAGGTTCTCTTTGGCGGTAAGGTTTTCATACAGCGGCGGCGATTCGATCAATGCGCCGATGTCGGACAAATCCCCGCGGCTCCAAGGGTGCCCTTCGAAAATAATTTCACCGGAGGTCGGGCGAAGCATCCCGGTGATCATTTTCAGCGTCGTCGATTTTCCTGCTCCGTTCGGCCCCAACAGGCCGTAGACGGAATTCCGCTGAATGGAAAGCGTGAGATTGCTGACGGCATGCTGCCCTTTAAAATCCTTGCACAGCCGATTTGTTCGTAAGAGATGGGAATCCATAAACATCATCCTTTCACTCGTTTCATTTCAACCAATATAAAAGGAAAGTTTAAAGATTTCATAAAGATAAAAAAGGGATCAAATAAAATGAGCGTAAAAAAATCAGACTCTGCCTCAAAAAAGGCAGAGTCTTGTTTCCAAAAACCTTCGCGAAGAAAGAAATCATAGCGCGCCGGCCCGTTTTAACCTGTGCCGTACTTAGATAAAACGCGGGATTACCACAAGAGCCAGAATCCCGACAAGGTATATCCCGTTCAGGCCAAGAGCAATTTTGGTATAAATATCTCTCATATGCATTTTGGCAAACAGAAACAGGGAATAAATGAAGCTGAGCGCGATGAATATGAAGTAACCGATCACGATCCCCGTCACGTCCGGGTCGGTGGGTTTCCACACAAAGAAAATCGTCATGGGAACAAAAACGGTTATAAAGGCAATGATACTCAGAATTTTATTTTTCATGGGTTCTATCTACTCCTTTTATTTGATCTCCAGTTTTACGGAACCGGTAAAGCCGTCGCTCTTCACCGCAATATAATTGCTGGCGGACGGCAGTTTGATCGTTCTGGAAGTCTCGCCCGTGCTTTCGATCAGCACCTCGGGATCATTCGTTCCTGATTCAAAAACGACCTTTGCCGCTCCTTTCGAAATATTCAGCTTGCAGGTGACTTCAACCTCATTTCCGCCGTCCCGTTCCAGCGCTGTTCCGCCAAACAGGGTTTCCGTCCCGGTGAAGCCGTCGTAATCGGCGGAATAGCTTCCGACATAGCTGTCGGTCCCGAGGCTGCGTTTTCCCTGCAATTTGCTGTCTTTCGTCAGGTTATCATCCCCGGCTTCCTGAAGTGTTTGGTTGTAGTGATCAACCATCTCGTCTTTCGTGCAGCCTGTCAGCAGGAACAAAAAGCAGCACGCGATCATGAAAAAAAGAATTGATTTTTTCATTTGGTTGCCTCCTGTCGGTTGTGCCGGCTGCGGCCGCCCTTCTTTGGGGCCGCGGCCGTATCTTTCCCCGGATGATGGATGATGATCGCGGTCAGCAGTATCATGGCTAAAATTACGCAGGTGCCCATGAAAGCGTTCTGCGTGGAAGCATAGCTGCCTGCGGTATCGGACACAAAGCCTTCGCCGCCAAACCCCACGATACTGAGCCCGGCTGAAAGCGGATACAGGTTGCGCAGCACCGGGTTCTTGAGGAAAATAGAGACGTATCCGAGCAGAAACGCAGCCACAGCCCCGCCCCGGAACGCGCCCTGCTTACGCCCGCATAACGCGATCAGCGGAAGTTCACCGATACAGGTAAACAGTGCCATAGCGGTCATCTGCACGCTTCCTGATAAAACGACGGGCAGCGTCAGATTTTCCCGGCAGCTGATTAATCCAACCAGCAGCGTCACCAGCGCGGCATACAGTCCGAGCAGAAGCGCGATGATTCCGAGCGCGGTCAGCTTCCCGGTCATCAGACGCGGAAAGCTGACGGGGACGGTCATCACGCTTTTTAGTGTGTCGTCCGTATATTCCCGGCTGATCATATAGCCGCCGATCAGCGCGAGAATCATCGGAAAGAAAATCGTCATATTGTTCCAGATGGTGCTGTTGATCAAATCGGGGAATGTATAGTTTAAAACGCTCTTGGCGTCGTCAGACATTATATTTTGCATCACGATTGAAATGATGGGGGAGCAGGTTGCGCCGATCATGCCGACGAGAATCACGCTGTACCGTTTGAGTTTTTGAAATTCAGTGAGAATCAGGTTCATCGTCATGCTCCTTCCTATAGTTCGCGCCGGTTGTAAATCCGTATCATCAGCGCGGCAGATATCCCTGACAGCACGGCAAGGATTCCAATGCAGACCGGGGTCGATACAAAGTAAGGGCGCATGCTTTCATAAAACACCGCCGACGCACCGGTTCCCGGACGGTAAAACTGAAAAATCCATTTTTGAATCAAAGGAATAGGCAGTATTGTTCCGATGTTGAACCCCACCGCGGACTTCATTCCCAAATCGGTAAGATGAAACACATAATTGATTATGGTGTAGAACAGCGTGATTACAATCGAAATCAGATTGTTTTTATTAAACCAGACCACCAATACCACGCAGGGCAGGGCTGCGGCCAGCATCATAAGCCCCAGCAAAAGACTGATAATAAATTTTTGCTCCATGTTGATAAGAGCCATGCCGAGCAGCTTTGCACAAACTGCGCTGGCCAGAAATCCCGCAACGGAATAAACGACGGAGATAACCGCCATGACACTGATTTTTGCCAGCACGAGCTTGCCTTTTGAAACCGGGATCGTCATCAGGTTTTTCAGCGTGTCACTGTCCTGTTCCGTAAAAAACAGTGTTGTTGAAAGAACGGCCAAAACCGGCAGCAGCAGAAGATAATCACCCGGGTCGACAACGCCTGAAAACAGGTTGTCGTAATCTTGCCCTCCCGGGGTTTTCCAGTACATGAGCGCCGTTAAAGCGGGAAAAACAAAGGCGGCCAGCGTCGCCAGCAGAAACATAGGACGCCGTTTGAACTTTCGAAATTCACAGAGGATCAGGTTATGCAATGCCTTCACCCCCGGTCACGCGCTTAAAGTAGTCCTCCAGCGTGTCCTCGCAGGTGTGCGCCTCCGCTACCTCCAATCCGCTTTCGATGAATGCGCGGGTGAGCGCGGTCACCGGAAAATTCGTATCATACAGGCGCAGGCTGCGGTCATTTTCCACGGTGAAGTTTTTCGCCCCGAAGCTTCGCTCCATGATCCTGGCTGCCTGCGCCGTATCGGAGACGAGAAAATGGACATACTTGCTGTTCTTATTCTCGAGTTCCGCAAGGCTTTCTTCCTCCAACAGAACCCCGTGGTCAATGATGCCGATGTCGTCCGCAAGCAGGGAAATTTCCGAAAGAATGTGGCTGGAAATCAGAATGGTTTTTCCTCTCGCGTCGCACAGCTTCCGGATGAACGAACGGACTTCCGCAATGCCGATGGGGTCAAGCCCGTTGATCGGCTCGTCCAGAATCAGCAGTTCGGGGTCGTGCATGATGGCAAGCGCGATGGCCAGACGCTGCTTCATGCCGAGGGAATACTGGGAGAACAGCTTTTTATCGCCGTATGGCAGCCCGACGACCTCCAATGCGCCGGAAACAGCGTTGCGCTTGGATACGCCCCGGAGCCGGGCAAAGATTTTCAGATTTTCCGTGCCGGTCAGATTGGGGTAGAAGCCCGGCGATTCGATCAGGTTTCCGATGCGGGGCAGGATTTTTTTCTCGTTTCCGCGGATATTTTTACCGAAAACTCTTACCTCGCCCGAAGTCGGCTGCGTCAGGCCCAGCAGCATTTTCATCGTCGTGGTTTTCCCGGCGCCGTTTCGTCCGAGCAGCCCATAAATACGGCCCTTTCTGACATGGATATTCAGGCTGGCAACGCTTTTCTGCGCCCCATATTGTTTGGTAAGATTTTTTGTTTCTATGATCAAATTATTCAATCCCAGAACCTCCTTTTCTTACTGTAACCAGTGTAACACGGAATTCTTGCATTAACCTTGCCGGAACCTTGCGTTAACCTTGCAATTTCGGCAAAACGGACGGATACCCTCTTACAAGCCGCAGCCTGTTTTTTGCCTAAGCCTATCGATTTCACCGGCACCGCCGGCTGTTTTGTTGCACAAAGAAGGGGCTGTCGCAAAATAGCATTATTCAAAAATCATACATAAAAATGCGTCTTGATCTGGCTGATAAAAGCCGTTTCAAGGCGCATCCTTTTATTTTTGAGGCAGTTTCTTTTTGCAATTTGCTATCGCGATTTCATTTTGCAAGCCCGCACTCAATTTTTCACCGGAAAGCAGACGGTAAAAGCCGTATATAGGTTTGGCTCGCTTTGGACGCGAATCGTCCCGTCCATTTTTTCAGCCATCTCCCTGACGATGGACAGCCCCAATCCGCTGCCTTTATCGGAGCGGCCTTTGTCGCATTTGTACAACCGTTCAAAGATATGCGGCAAATCCGCTTTCTCGATGCCGATCCCGTTGTCTGTGATACGGATTTCAATTTTCTTTTCTTTTTGTTCCATTTCTATTTTAATCTGGGTGGCGCGGCTGTGGGTAATGACGTTTTGCACCAGATTGTTGAGGATCCTAGCGTATCCGTCCGGATCCACCTTTGCAAACAGCGGCCTTTCCGGAATATCAATTTCATAGTCCAGATGATTTTCCTCAAAGATGGGAATCCAGTCTTTCAGAACATTCCGCGTCAGTTCCGCAAGCTCCGCCCGCTCGATGGATAGGAAAAATTCGCTGGAATTGAGCCTGAACCAGTCGAAAAGCATGTCGATATAATCCTTCAGGTCGTGGGCTTTGTGTCTTGCGATTTCCAGATACTCTTCGCGCTCTTTGCCTGTGACAACGCCTCTGTGCGCGGCATCCAGATAGCCGATCAGGGTGGTGAGCGGCGTCCGCACGTCGTGGGAAAGGCTGGTCATAAGCCGGCGGTTGGTCTCGTCCGCCGCCCTGAGCCCGGAGAGCTGTTCCTCGTAACGGGTGACAATTTCATTCATTTTGTAGGAAAGGTCCGCGGTCAGCTCATTGCCCACGGCAAGAATTCTGCGGTTCCCGTTTCCGGCTTCAATGTCATTCAGAGCTTCTGTCATGTCCTGAAGCTGCCGCTTGACGCCAAGGAGTTTTCCCATGCAGATCATGGCGCACAGAAAGGCAAGAAAAAACAGTACGCCGAATATTATATTGAGAATCACGGCCTACACCTCCTTGTTGAAGCGGTAGCCGATTCCCTTTACCGTTTGGATGTAAAAGGGCGATCCCGAATCGGGTTCGATCTTTTTGCGCAGCCTGCTGATGATCGCCATGATGTTGCTGTCGTCGTAAACATACGGCTCGCGCCAGACCTCCTCATAAATCTGCTGCTTTGTCAATATTTTCCCCTGATTTTTCGCGCAGAACAGCAGCAGGTCGAATTCTTTCGGAGGCAATTCAAACGTCCCGTTCGAAGTGGTTACGCTCCTGTTGTCCAGGTCTATGGTCAGTCCCTGATAGGTCAGCGGCCGCGAATGATCCCCCGTCGTATTGAACCGCGTATAACGGCGGATTAAGGAAAGAACGCGGGCAATCAGTTCCTCCATATCAAAAGGCTTTGTCAGGTAATCGTCCGCGCCGGAACGCAGCCCGCGAACCTTTGAGGTGCTGTCGTTTTTGGAGGTCAGCATCAGGATGGGAATGCTGCTGTTTTGCCGTATTTTCTCCATGGTTTCAAAGCCGTCCATTCCCGGCATCATCACATCCAAAAGAATCAGCTGGTAATCATTCTTTTGAAGCATGGCGAGCCCGTCCGCGCCGGAGCAGCAGTGTTCCGCGCTGATATTTTCAGCCGCCACGCTCTGTTTGATCAAAGCGCACAGCTCTTTATCATCATCGATCACTAAGATTCTATAGTTCAAATTCAGTCCTCCCCGTTTTTCGTTTATCAGCAGGCTTGCGTGCATCCTTGGGGATGGCCCACGCATGACCGAAACGAACCGTTTCGGCGACCCGGTTTTCTTCGCAGAGCTTCTGAATCCGGCGTTCTGAAATTTCCCGTTTTTCTGCTGCCTGCCGGACGGAAATATCATCCAGCATTGCCTGGCCTCCGTAGGATACGTTTTTCTTCAGTATATACGGAGAGACGAATGGAAGCAAGCGCGTCAAGATTTTCTTAACGACAGAATTGATTTTTTTGCTGTTGACAAGTCTGCAAAGAAAGGATACGATAGTATTTATTGGAAACCAAATAAACAGTATTAGTTTATACAGTGTTGGAGGCTTTCGCATGTCCATACAATCAAAATCAAAAAATAGGATGCTTCCCGTGGTGATGATCAGCTTGGCGTTGGCCCTGCGGCAGATGTCCATGACGATTGTGGCTCCGTTCATCTCCACTTACTGCAAATCGCTTGACGGATACACACCCCTGCTCGCGGGGCTTGCGGTAGGCGCATTTGGACTGATGCAGGCGATTTTACAGATTCCTTTTGGATTGCTCAGTGACAAGTATGGCAATAAACGCATCTTGCTTACCGGCCTTGCGATTGTCATAATCGGCTTTATTGTAGGCTTTTTTGCAAAAAGCATCCGGATGCTGATCCTGGCGCGCGTACTGCAGGGCAGCGGGGCGGTGATAGGAGTGGGTTATTCCTGGGTTGCGGGTCTTGCCGGCGATCAGGACCGGACAAAAGCCATGAGCGTTCTCGGCGCATTTGTCTCCGCGGCGGCGGCCCTTGCTTTCGCAGTCGGGCCGCTGCTGCGCGGAGTGATGTCTGTCAGCCGGATGTTTCTGGCCGGTGCGATTCTCCTTACCATGAATTCACTCTATATCCTGCTTTTCCTGAAAGATGCCGGTGACCGCGGAAAGGCATCCGTTCCTCGGCGCAGTGAGATTTCCTTCTTGCTGCGAAACCGGACTTTTGTTATAATGAATTTGTTGGCGTTTCTGAATAACTTCATGATGATGTCCGTTTTTTATGCCGCGCCGATTTACATGGATCAGGTAACCGGGCAGAACGGAATGTGGAAGATTTTTGTACCGGCGATTCTCGTTGCCGTCCTGTTTATGAAGGTCACTGTCAGGTGGGTGGACCAAGGGTATGTCAATGCGGTGCTTCTGGTCGCATTTGCCGTTTCTGTTCTGAGCATTCTGTTTTACTTGCGTCCGTCCTCATTCCATTTTTTGCTTTTGGGGACCACCTTTTTTCTATGCGGATATATCACGATTGCCACCGTAGCGGCAACCCATGTCAACGAGGTGGTGGAGGACAGTCTGCGCGGTACGGGGAACGGGATTTTCAACTCGTTTCAATATATCGGTAATTTTGGCGGCGCATTGGCAATGGGGGCCGTTTGGGGAAGCTCGCAAAAAGCTGCCTGGCTGATCGTCACCGCTGCCGGAGTGGTCGGATTTCTGCTGACTGCGCTTGACAGGCGAGTAAACACAAAAAAGTCGGAAAGGAAGGTTTTGGAGCATGAAAAATAAAATTCTGGATGCCGTGGCACGGCTGATTGAACAGTACGGTCTAAAAAAATTTACAGTGGATGAAGTGGCTGCCGAGCTGCATATCAGCAAAAAAACACTCTATCAGTATTTCAGCGGCAAAGATGAGATGATCCGGGAGTATTTTGAAAAAACCCTGGAAAGCGACAGACAGAACGTTTTGGATACAGTCGGGAGCGACAGGAGCTTCCCTGACAAAATTCATGCCATCGTGCATTCGAGCCATCGTTACCGGCTGCCCGTACGGATTATGGACGAAGCGAAACAGTTCTATCCCGACGAATGGGCAAAGGTTAAAGATTTGAAACAGTTCAAGCTCGATGAGTTTCAAAAGCTTTTGAAGCAGGCGTCCGACGAGGGAATCCTGCGACCGGATGTGCATTTCGGCATTCTGTCCGCCATGCTGGAACGGGTCAGCGATTTGTTTCTCGACACCGACTTTCTTCTTGAAAACGGGATGAAGGCTACCCAGGCCATTGATGAGGTGTTGAATATTATCATCGGCGGTATTTTAAAAAAGGATGAGTGAACACCATGGAAGCATTAAAGCTCACGAGCAGCGCGTTTCAGGAGGGCGGCCGGATCCCGGTCAAATACTCGGCGCGCGGTCTGTCTCCCTGCTTTTCAGAGGAGTGTCTCGCGTCCGCCTCTTTATGATAAACTTGCTGAGGAAAAAACGACGTGTCGGAAATCGGACCGGAGGAAACGGCCGATCTCATCCGATCCATAAACCAGAGAGGGGAATCACAGCATGGTTGACATTCACCAATGGATGAAACAATATCAGGACGCTGTGCGGAATCGATTCGGCGGCCGGATCCTCCTGATTGGGCTGCAGGGCAGCTACGGAAGAAACGAAGCGCATGAAACCAGCGATATCGACGTTGTCCTGATTCTGGACGCGGTATCGCTTCACGATCTGAAGCAATATAAACAGGTAATCGAAACGCTTCCCGACAGTCCGCTGATCTGCGGTTTCGTATCGGGAAGGGAGGAGCTTGCGGGCTGGTGCAAATCGGATTTGTTTCAGTTTTATTATGATACCGTCCCTTACTATGGCAGCCTGGACGACATCATCCCCGCTCCGACCGACGCGGACGCCCGCGCTGCGGTATGGATGGGCGCCTGCAACCTCTACCATATGTGCAGCCACAATTATCTGCACGGCGGCGATATGGAAACGCTAAAGGCTTTGTATAAATCGGCTTTTTTCGTTTTGCAGGCGAAGCACTTCTCGGAAACCGGAGACTACGTGAAAAATCATTCGGCTTTGAAAGACGTGCTGACCGCAACGGACCTGTCCGTTTCGCAGGCTGCGGAGCAGATAAAAACGGCGGATATATCGCAGGCCGCACTGGGGCGGTATTCGGAACTGTTGCTCCGATGGACACATCAGCTGATCCGCGAATACGGGAAATGAACCACAACTTATTTCGAAGGAGGGATTACTTATGATGGAATTGCCTGAGGCGATCACGATCGCCAGGCAGATGAACGATGCCGTTTTCGGGAAACGGGTACGCCGCGTCCTCCCGCCTTCGAAAGCACATAAATTCTGCTGGTATGCCGGCGATCCGGCGGAATACGACGCCGCAGTGAGCGGGAGTACCATTCGATCAGCCGAGGGGTTCGGCATCTTCGCGGAACTGGCGTTCGATAACGGGAAACGGCTGTGCTTCAACGACGGGGTCAACGCGCGGCTCGTAAACCGCGCCGACGCGCCGAAGAATTATCAGCTGCTGATAGAATTTGATGACGGGACGGCTCTTGTCTTCACCGTCGCCATGTACGGCGGCATCATCCTCCATGACGGTACGTATGACAACGAATACTACCTCAAAAGCAGGACGGCAATTTCACCGTTTTCCGACCGGTTCGAACCGTATTACCGCAAACTGAAGGCGGGAAGCAAACCGGCTCTGAGCGCGAAAGCGTTCCTCGCCACGGAACAGCGCTTTCCCGGTATCGGCAACGGCGTGCTGCAGGACATCCTGTTTACCGCCGGAATCCACCCAAAGCGAAAAATTGGAACATTCAGCGAAGCGGAGCGGGACAACCTTCTTTCCTGCATCGTCTCGGTTCTGCATGACATGACGGCTCGCGGCGGGCGGGACACGGAAAAGGACCTCTTCGGGCGCCCGGGCGGCTACCGGGTGAAGCTGTCCAAGAACACGCTTGCCTCCGGCTGCCCGAGGTGCGGAGGGCGGCTTGTGAAAGAGGCCTATCTGGGAGGAGCGGTGTATTACTGCCCATCGTGTCAGCCGTTAACAAAGGAAGAAATTTAATTGCAAAGCATCGCCCTGCCTGCCGTTTCGGGCGGACAAGAACATCCGGAACGGGAAGAACAGCTGCTGTGCAAAAAACAAGCTGAGAAAGGAATCTTGAAATGAGCGATTGGTTTACCATAGACCATATAGACAAGGACACACATATCATCAGCGAATACCGGCATTGGGAGGAAACGCACTGCTATTTGCTCGTCGGCACGGAACGGGCGCTCCTGATCGATACCGGCCTCGGCATCTGCAATATCTACGGCGAAGTGAGAAAGCTGACCGACAAGCCGGTCACCGCCGTGGCAACCCATATCCATTGGGACCATATCGGCGGCCACAAATACTTTCCGGATTTTTACGCCCATGAGGAGGAGCTGAATTGGCTCAGTGGAGAATTCCCGCTGACCATGGAGCAGATCAGGGGTATGGTGGTGGACCGCTGCGATCTGCCGGAAGGATATGATGTAAATAATTACGAGTTCTTTCAGGGGACGCCTACAAGAGTGTTGAAGGATAACGATTCGATCGACATCGGCGGGCGCATTCTGCGGGTGCTGCATACGCCAGGTCATTCGCCGGGGCATATGTGCTTTTATGAAAAGGAGCGGGGCTACCTCTTCACCGGAGACCTGGTTTACAAGGATACCCTGTTTGCCTACTATCCCTCCACCGACCCGACTGCCTATCTTGCTTCTCTTGAGCGGGTGGCGGCACTTCCAGTCAAACAGGTCTTTCCGGCGCATCACAGCCTGGATATCGGGCCGGAAATACTCCTAAGAATGCGTGACGCCTTCCGGCAGCTGAAAGCGGAAGGCAAGCTGCATCACGGCGGCGGAACATTCGATTACGGCGACTGGGCTGTGTGGCTGTAAGGAGAATTCATATGAAACTGACTTATGTGCCTGCCGAAGGAAGTGATATTGAGCCGTTGCTTCATCTGAGTAAGGACTTGATTGACCGATATGAGAACATCTCTCAAATCGACTACCCGAACGTGTTATCATGGGTTCTGAATAAAATTAAAAAGAATATCAACGAATATACCTGTATTTTTCGAGATAGTCAAAAAGTCGGGTACTGCCGTTTTCATTCCGTTGGCGAAAAGATGGAATTGGATGATATATACGTTTTTTCACCATATCAGAATCAAGGTATCGGGAGTGAAGTGATCCGGAAGTGTATCGCGGAAACGGGTTTGCCCATATTTCTCTATGTTTATATTCAAAATACGAAAGCTGTTTCTCTGTATAAAAAGTTGGGTTTTCGGATCACAGAAACCATCCGTGATTCACGGTATATCATGGAAAGAGACTGAGTGATTTTGAGCATAGTTATGTTGACGATCTGGCGGCCGGCAGCCATGATATCACCATGAGAAAATTAATAGGTATACATTTCCAGCCTCCTGTTCTTTAATTTCCGCGGTTTCAAGCCAGCGAATGAAGTAAGCATAAGTGAAAAGACAGTGGACTGCCGTAAAACCGGGAGTCCACTGTCTATATTTTAACCTGTATCAGGCCAGCTTCCAGCCGATAGCCTCTCTGCGGGCGTTCAGGAATTCGGAATAAATACCGGGCTGCTCCGCAAGCTCATCGTGCGTACCTTTCTGGACAATTTTCCCATTGTTCAACACCAATATCTGATCGGCTTTGCGCACTGTTTTCAGGCGGTGTGCAATCATGATGAGGGTCTTGTTGTGTGTCAGTGCGTCAATGGCATTCTGCAGTTCCGCTTCGTTCTCCGGATCGACGCTTGCGGTCGCCTCGTCTAAAATAACAATAGGCGCGTCCTTCAGCATAGCCCGGGCGATGGAGATTCGCTGCTTTTCTCCTCCCGAAAGGGAGCAGCCGCCTTCTCCGACCATGGAACCATATCCGTCCGGAAGCGCGGAAATGAATTCGTCGCAGCACGCCGCTTTGGCGGCGGCAACTACCTGTTCATGAGTTGCATCCGGTTTGCCGAATTTAATATTGTTTTCCACGGTATCGTTGAACAGGTAAACGTTCTGAAACACCATTGCAACGTTTTTCATGAGGCTGTCCAGTTTGTATTTCCGAACATCATATCCGCCTATCGTAATGGAGCCGCTGTCCACGTCCCAAAAGCGGGCGATGAGATTGCACAGAGTGGTTTTGCCGCCTCCGGAGGGGCCTACAACAGCGGTGGTGGTTTTTGCGGGAAGGGTAAGGTCGATTCCGTTTAGGACTTTCCGATCACCATAGGAAAAATTAACATGATCAAATATGATATCAGATGTAGCAGGGACGATATCCTCTCCATCGGTATCCATCATTGGCATATCGTCGATTGAGTTTGCTTTGTCCATGGAAGCCTCCATCATCTGCAGGAGGGACGCCATATTGCCTGCCGACTCCAATTCACTATACACCATAAAGGATGCAATCAGCATTATCAGGCAATGCGCCAGAGACAGTTCGCTATGCAAGTACAAAATGACAGAAGCTGTCAGAATTGCAATGCCGGCCAAGCGGATCACCACGGCTTTCAAAATATCACCTGGCACATACCTGCGGGTAACGCCAAGGTTGCGCTCACAGCTCTCATCAATCGCTTTTCGAATAGCCTGATCCCCATCGCCTTCCAAATTGAAAGCTTTTACAACGCTCATACCCTGCAGATATTCCATAACAGCGGCAACCAAGCCCTCCTGCGCCCTTTGGCGTTTAGGCCAACTTTTTGAAGATACGCGCCGGGCGGCCTCAGTCACCAGGAGATAAAGAGCAATTCCAGTCAATACGATCAGCCCTATTCGCCAGTTGATGGCACATACTCCCAGGCCAAGAGCAACGGAGGTCAGAAGCCCGCCAAGAACAGACACCATACACCGGGAGGCTGAGTTTTCCACATCTCCCAGCGTGGTGGTGACAACGGCCGTAATATCACCCAAACTGTTCCGATTGAAAAATCCCATGGGAATATACCGCAGCCGGTCCCCGATATGTATGCGCTTTTCTGCTACCATATAGTAGCCGATTTCGGTTTGCTGCATATTTGAAAAATAAGAGGATACCGCCCGACCGGCAATCGAAACCAGCATGATGCCCAGCGCAATCCACGCGGTTTTTGCGTTGCGGTTTTCCGCCAGGACTGCCGACAGAACGACTGAAAGAGCATAGAACTGCAGTGCGGAAAATATCGCGCCAATAAAGGAAATTCCAATTGACTTTCGCATTAGCCTCCGGCGCCCGCCTGCAAAGCTTGAGATTTTTTTTAAAACTCTGAACATTTTTTCTCCTTTCAAGCCTGATCGCGGGTGCCCTGATAAGCTGCCCACATATCGGCGTACACAGGGCAGGTGGAAAGCAGTTCGTCCTGCTTTCCCTGTGCTGCAATTTTCCCGTTTTTCACCACTACGATGTTGTCCGCATCCGTAATGGTGGAAAGGTGATGGGCTATGACAATCAGCGTTTTTCCCTTTGTCAGCGCGGATAGTGCCTTTTGAATGGCGGCCTCATTCTCGGGGTCAATGGAAGCAGTTGCCTCATCCAATATTACGATTGGAGCATTCTTGAGCATGGCACGGGCAATCGCCACACGCTGCCGCTCCCCGCCGGACAGGCTGCCGCCGCCGTTCCCCGCCGCGGTATCATAGCCGTTTTCAAGCCGGCGGATAAACTCCTCGCAGCCGGACGCTTTTGCCGCATCTTCCACCTCGGCGTCCGTGGCGTTTTTCCGCCCCATGCGGATATTTTCTCGTATTGAGCGGTCAAAGAGATAGTTGTCCTGAGAGACATAGGCGATTTGAGCCGTCCACTGCGTCAGGGGAATCCTGCGCACGTCGCACCCATCAACCGTGATCTGCCCGTCCGTTACATCCCAAAAACCTGCGATCAGCTTGGCGATGGTAGATTTGCCGGAACCGGAAGGCCCGACCAGGGCCGTTACCGTACCGGGACGGATATTCAGGTCAATACCGCGAAGAACCTCACCGCTGTCTTTCCCATAGGTAAATGATACGTTCTTAAGGGCAATATCCAGATGATCCAGCCTGACAGGCTCCTGAGGCCGTTCCAGTTCAGCTGTTTCCAGAATGCCGCTGATTTCCCCTACATTCGTACCAATGACCGCCAGGTCGTCCACAAAGGTCATGGCTGCCATAATAGGCCCGGTAAGCCCCAGGGAAAGCACAATAATTGTGAGAAAATCCGGTGCGGAAAGGCTGCCGCCTGCCCAGAAGGCAAAACCTGCCGGAAGCACGGCTACAAGGACAGCCGGGATGACGGACGTCCACAGACACATGTATTTCAGATTATCGCCCATCCAATCCACATAGTACTGACCGTTTGCTCTGACCGCGTCAGCGTACTTTTGATAGGAGCCCGCGGATTGGCTGAATGCCTTGACTACCTGAATTCCGCCGATATACTCCACAATCGCGTTGTTCATTCGACGCCCTGCCTCCACCGCTCCGGCCCAGCGCTTCGCGTAGGTTTTACCGCTCCGGGCGACAAATATAAACCCGATAAAGAGCGTTATGAGGGAGATAAGGGCCATACGCCAGTCAAGAATGAGCAGGTAAACCAAAATCGCAATCGGCACCAGAGCATTGGAGGTCATTTCCGGAATCAGATGGGCAAGCGTCGGTTCCATGCCCTCGACTCGATCCACAATCGTGGTCTTATACTGCCCGGACGGAGTGTTCAGCACTGTGCCCATCGGTACTCTCGCAAGCTTGGAAGTCAGCGCTTTGCGCAGATCCCGCAAGGTATGATAGGTAGCCGTATGCGAAATCAGGGTGGAGAAGCTGCCAAAGAGCACCTTCCCCAGATAGCCCGCCAAGGCTATGCCGCACCACATAAGATATGCAGGCATACTCACGCTGCCAGACAGCAGCAGGCGGAGGATGGCCGCCACGGAAAAGTAGGGAATCATCCCGCATGCTACGCCGAGTACTGCCAATAGGACGGAGCCAAGGAAGCTTCCGTGGTAAGGCCTTGCCCAACCCCAGAGTTTTGCGGCGGGGTGTGAGCCGGTTTTTTCTTTCATGTAATACATCTCCTTTGGTTAGATTAATCTAACTACACAGCAAAAGATAAAGGGTCTCAGGCGTTTGAGAGCCCTAAAATCTTAAACCAGCCGGCAGAATAGAATTCTCGAAGGCTATTTGTGTAAATAACAGCCTTTTCAAATGGCATGTCGTGTTTTACAGTTTCAAACATTCCAAAAAAGAGTGCGCTTGAAACGATATGAATCAGTGCGTCGTCAATGCAGCGAATCTTTAGCCCTTCCGCTGTCATCCGGTCAATCAAAGCCCGGCTTGAATTTGCTTCAATCTCAATTAAGGTATCAATGTAGTGCTCGTATTTTGTTCCGGCAGAGCAGCAGATAATAAGCTTAAACGCATCAAAATGATCGTAAATATGCCGAAGCATCCACAGCTGTTTCTCATCCGGCACCTCG
Source organism: Caproicibacter fermentans (assembly GCF_014303955.1). Classification (NCBI taxonomy): domain Bacteria; kingdom Bacillati; phylum Bacillota; class Clostridia; order Eubacteriales; family Acutalibacteraceae; genus Caproicibacter; species Caproicibacter fermentans. The sequence goes on from NZ_CP060286.1 coordinate 2,811,758, forward strand.
GGTAACTCACATAATTGGCGTTCCAGCGGCATGGCAGCGAAGGACTTCTGGAGCTTGCGATACTGCTCCACTAAAGTTTTGGCGGACTCCTCGACCAGTGCGTCAAACAAAGCTTCTTTGTCCGAATAGTAGCGGTAAATGGCTCCGGTCGTAACACCCAGCGACGCTGCGATACTGCGCAGGGACGCCCCCTGAAAACCCATAGAGAGAAATTCCTTGCTGCCTGCTTTCAGCAGGTTTGCGGCAAGCTTTTCATTGACAAGCTTCATATCCAGCCTCCATAATATAACGGCGTTATTCAATAACGGTGTTATATTAACGCTTTGCTGATCATTTGTCAAGTTATATTTCAGAATAGAGAAATCGTCCTCCAAGAGATAAGCTTGAAGGACGATAAATGCTATGAAATATCGTGTTAGATCTGAGTAGGTCTATATGTCGTTTTTCTTGCCGGCTCCCCTAATCTCAGTTTATTAGCTTGACAATCAATATTAAGGTATGCTATACTAACAATCGGTTAGAGGAAGCTAACCGATTGAATGATAATTAGCACCTGTTATTAGGATAAAGGAAGTGACTCGTCTTATGTATCAAATGGCAAACAACCCAAGCCGCTATTATCAGGTGATTCATAATTATCAGGAGGCGCAGCTGCTTTTCGCGGCGATTCATTTAAATGTATTTTCCCATCTGGACACGCCGGCGACCGCTGAAGCGATTGCCGAATCTCTAAATTGTGATAAAAAGCAGATCGAACTGTTGCTGCTAACGCTAGTTTCCTGCGGATTTGTCAGCAAGATCGGCGATTTTTACGCGAACACTCCGGAAACAAAGGATTTTCTATCCCGAAACAGTGAAGTTTTCCTCGGAGAGGCATTGCTGTTCCGGGAAAAAATGACTTCCTTAAATGAGTTGGAATCAAAACTGAAAACCAGCCCGAAGTCACGTTCAAACAATTATGACTTTGAAGATTTAGCAAAAGCATCCATTCCGGAAATGTATACCGGGCGAGTACAGTCTTTTCTGGAAGAAATGCAGAAACTGTTTCCGAACCCGAAACGCCCTCTCCGTATCTTGGATTTAGGGGGAGGGACGGGAATTTTAGCGATTGAATTTGTTAAACATTTTCCCGGCAGCAAAGCAACCGTCTTCGAAACACCTGGAGTGGCTTCCGTAACAAATCAGATAGTCCGGCAGCACCATGAGGAAAAACACGTCGATGTTCTCTCCGGAAATTTTAATACGGATGATTTAGGAGGAAGCTACGATCTGATTATCGCTTCCGGTATCCTGAATTTTGTAGAGGGTGATATCGCATGCTTTATGCAGAAGCTGTCCTCGGCCTTGCGCGATGGCGGCTATCTGCTTGTGATCGGGCAATATGCGGATCACAAATATGACGCTCCGCCCAATATGCTGAGCTGGCTGTCCGGCTTTCTTAACGGAGTTCCGCTTCCTCCCAGTGACATAGAAATGGAAAGAGCCGTCAAAAAGGCCGGGCTGAAAGCCGCAGACGTTCTGGAGAACACGCTTTTTGAGGGGCAGCTTTACCGGAAAGGGATTACCGATCTCTCGCTGTGTTCAGGAGATGTTGTTCGTTCTTTTATTGAACTGACGGAGCAAATCGCCAACAGCAGAACGAATGTTCTTGACTTTGGCAGTGAAAATTTGACTTTTTACCGGGGCGAGATTCACATGATAAAAATGATCGGCGATTTCCCCGGCATTTACAGCGCGGAGCTTGCGCGGAAATTTGGAATTACCCGGCCTGTTGTCCATAAAACACTGCAAAAGCTCAGTGAGCGGGAACTGATTGCAAAGGAAGATGATCAAAAAGACAAAAAACGTTACCGGCTGTATTTGACGGAAAAAGGATGGACCGCTTACCGATTTCATCAGAGATACCACGAGGAAAATGACAAAGCGCTGTTCGATTACCTCTCAAATATGCCCGGAGATCAATTGACCGCGATAAAAGGCTTTCTGGATCAGGCAATTCAGCTAATTCATAACCACGCCTGAAAGAGGCCGTAGTATGAGAAGAACAGACTGGATACGCTGCCCTGTGTGCGGGAACAAAACCCGCATCCAAATCAGAGATGATACGATACTCATTCATTTTCCTTTGTTTTGTCCAAAATGCAAACAAATAACTTTGATAGACGTAAAAGATCAAAATATGATAATCGTAACAGAGCCAGACGCTAAGACGCAGAGCCGATAACACTGTAAAAGGTGCGATCGGCTCTGTGTCTTTATTTTACATGCAGCAGGAGGGGCTAACTTGAATCAGAGCATATTAGTAAAAGACATTAAAAAGAAAAATCGTGTTTCCAACGTGTTGATTGCAGTTGGTGCGCTATTTGATTTGATTCCACGCTTTTTAACGATACACATGGCAGCTTCTTTTATTGCCGGGCGACTAACCGTCGGTATCGTGATCACAGATAGCTGTTTTATGCTGTCATCGTTCCTGATAAAAGCAATTTGCTCTTATTATGCAACTTGGGAAGCGCATAAGGCCGCATACGGCACGCTTACAGATTTGAGGCTGCGCTTGATCCGGCATCTGAAGAAATTACCGCTTGGCTTTTTTCAGGAGCGAAAAACCGGCGATCTGACAAATATTGTAGAGCACGATGTGGAGCAGGTAGAGTTTTATCTTGCGCATGGATTGCCGGAGATTATGTCGGCGACCCTGTTTCCCGCCATTATTTTTGCAGCCATGCTGTTTCTCGATTGGCGTCTCGCACTGCTGATGGTTTCAAGCCTGCCGCTGATGCTGCTGATAAAAAAAGGATCCGCTGCTGTCTGGGATAAAAACCAAAGAATGTTTGTGGACAGCACAAAGGCCATGCAGGAAAACATGATGGAATATATTCAGAACATTGCGGTAATAAAGGCGTTTGGCAAAGAAGAGACCAAGACCCAAAATACAATACAGCTTGCCAAGGATTATGTAAGGGCCGCAAGAAAAGCCGCAGCCGGTGTTTCGCTGTCCATGGGTTTCATTGACATTTTTATGGAGGGCGGCGTGGTTCTGGTGATGATTCTGGGGAGCGGCTTTCTCTTAAAAGGGCAAATTTCGGTGCCGGTCTTCGTCCTTTCCATGATTCTGGGCGGGGCGTTCACTGCTTCCATCGCAAAAACCGCCACCCTGCAGCACTATAATATCGTTTTTCATCAGGCGATGCATGAGGTTGGTTCGGTTCTGGACGTGTCCGCTTCTGAAAAAAAAGAAGCGGCCGTCCCTGTGCGGAATGGTGATATCCGGATTCAAGGCGTCGATTTTTCCTATCCTGGAAAAGGCCGGTCTCTTGAAAATATAAATCTGACCTTCAAAAAGGGAAGCCGCAACGCGATTGTCGGCGCATCCGGCTGTGGCAAAAGTACACTTGTCAGTTTGATTATGGGCTTTTGGATTCCACAAACAGGCAGGATTCAGATCAATGGCGTTGATATTAAAAGTATGTCGGAAAAGCAATGGAACGCATTCATTGCCATTGTTCAGCAGGATACATTTCTTTTTAATATGAGCGTGGAAGAAAATATCCGGCTTGGGAAACCGGACGCAACAAGGGGTGAAATTGTTGCCGCGTCAAAAAAGGCAAATATCCATTCGTTTATTTCCTCCTTGCCGCAAGGCTATGACACAAAGGCCGGAGAATCGGGCGTTAAATTTTCCGGCGGGGAGAAACAGCGGATTGCGATCGCCAGAATGATCTTAAAAGACGCCCCCATTCTCATCCTCGACGAAGCAACCGCAGCGGTCGATGCCGAAAACGAAGCGTCTATTCAGGAGGCATTAGAGAATTTCAGCAAAGGGAAAACGGTGATCTCGATCACCCATCATCTCAACACCATCCGTAACGCGGATCAGATTATTGTCATGGATTCCGGACATGTCGTAGATCGCGGAACGCATCAAGAGCTGACAGAACGATGTAAATTATATCAACGGGCCGTACAGGATCAAAACCAGACAGAGCTTTGGAGTATCAAGGAGGGATGAAAAATGATTCGGGGTATCTTAACGCTTCTGACCGCAAAAGGGAAAAGAGCTTTAGCTTCCAGCGTTCTATGGTTTTCAATTTATGCCCTTTCCGGGATTGTCATGATGCTTTTGGTATTAAAGATGCTGGATCTTATAATGACCGAACAGGAGATTTCCCTTTATGCTGATTGGCTGGCACTTGCCCTTCTCTTACTGCTTAGGGGAATATCCAGTACCTTTGGCGATTTACGCAAACACTATGCGGGATTTGACTTGAATTATGAACTCAGAGAAAAAATTATTCACCGTTTAAAATCTTTTTCACTTGGTTTTTACACAAACGAAAGGCTTGGAGAAATCAGCACAGTCATCCACAGGGATGTTGATAATATGGTAATGGTCGTAGGGCACCTTTGTCCGCGGATGCTCAGCGATTTTATTGTATCCGCTGTTATGATAACCGCCTTGCTGATTGTGAATGGAAACATGGGTTTGCTGATGATTTCAATCCTGCCCGTTGCCCTGCTGATTCTAATTCTTGGCAACAAACGCGGAGCCAAACTGGAAGCGGAAAACGGAAATCGTCTTGCCGACATGGTCAGTCTGTTTGTGGAATATGTAAAGGGAATCCCATTGTTGAAAGCTTTTTCAACAAGCAGAAAAATTGATGAGAAGCTGGAAAAAGCAACCGTTCATTTCGGTGAAAGCAGTAAGGAGCTTTCCCGATACAAGGCAAGGCAGCTTTCCCGCTATGGCTTCTTTGTTGATTTATCATACGGCGTCATGGCGATTACCGGAGCCATTTTCGTGTTCAGCGGAAAGCTGGCGCTTATGACATATTTTCTCTACATTATCGTCAGCAAGGAAGTATATAAGCCGTTTAACGCAATGGAGACCTATTGGATGAATTATTTATCCGTTACGGACAGTTATTGCCGAATCAGGAAAATACTCGACGCTCCAATTATAGAAGAACCTGATAAGCCCCTGCAGCCATCCGGTTCAGATATCGAGTATCGAAATGTCGGATTTTCATATGAAGAAGATGAATTTGCGATGCGAAACGTCAGTTTCAAGCTCCCGCCAATACCTTAACGGCTTTGGTCGGAGAATCGGGTTCCGGAAAAACAACCGTGACAAATCTCCTGCTTCGCTTTTGGGATGTTGAAAACGGCAGTATTCAGATCGGCGGTACTGATATTCGGAGCATGAGCTATGATGATTTGCTCGGTTCCGTCAGCATCGTTATGCAAAACGTTCAGCTTTTCGCGGATACCATTGAAGGCAATATCCGGCTGGGAAACGCGAATGCCACCGATGAGGAAATCATCAGAGCGGCTCAAAAGGCAAGAATTCATGATTTTATTATGACTTTACCGCAAGGGTACAAAACGGTAATCGGAGAAAACGGCGCAACTTTATCCGGAGGGCAGCGGCAACGGATTTCCATTGCAAGGGCATTTTTAAAGGATGCCCCTATCTTAGTTCTGGATGAATTTACAAGCAGCATTGATCCGGGCAATGAAGTGCTGATTCAGGAGGCAATCACGGACCTGATCAAGAACAGAACCGTTTTGGTGATTGCTCATCACCTGAATACCATCCGCTCGGCGGACCAGATACTGGTTTTTCGGAATGGAGAAATTGTGGAGCGTGGCAGGCACGAGGAATTATTAAAAAAGAACGGATATTACAATAGCCTTTTTAAAGCTCAATCCATTAAATGAAAGGAGCAAAGTTCAATGAATTTAAGATTTATATATCTGGAATTACTTGTAAAGGAGATACCACAAGATGAAACATAATGTTACAGCCTTTGTTCTAACCGGTATTCTGTGCCCGCTTCTGGCGGCCTGCGGTCAACCAGCGAAAGAGGCGGACACGTTCTCCGCGGCGAAACCATCCGCTTCAGTCTCTAATGAATCAAGCAACACCGCATCGGTATCAGCCCAGTCCAGAATCATCACTGACTTGGACGGCAACACGGTCAAAATACCGGCCGCCTCGGAAATTAAGCATATCGTCATAATAAGTCCTCCGGTTATGTCGTTTGTTATTAAGAATCTCCCGGATACCGGCATGATTGTTGGAATCAATTCCCGCTCGTTTACAACATCCAACACGGAAATCGTGAAAAAAGTGTTTCCTGACTGGAAGAACGTTAATACGTCTTTTATCGATTCCAGCTTCGCAGTCAATAAGGAATCCCTGATGGAGCTTCACCCCGATATTATCTTCTACTATGGAAACGTACAAAAAAGAGGACTTAAAAATATAGACATTCCATCTGTTGATTTCTTTTCAAAACAGTTGAATGATCCCGAAGAAGTTTCCATTGCATGGGATAAGCAGATCTGCGAAATTTTAGGGCAGGGTTCTACAAGCAGTTTGCAGGATGAATGGACTACGGCCAATAAAAAGTTATCTGATATTTTGAAAAGCAAAAAAGAAACCAAAACCGCGCTTTGCGTTTTCTCAAATACGGCCGGAAAAGTTGTTGTAAGCGGCAGCGATTCGTTCGATTCCTATGCACAGAGCTTTTTTGACAAAGCGGAAATCACAAATGTTGCCGCCAATCTTAACGGTACCTCCGAGGTTTCCATGGAGCAGATTTATAAGTGGAATCCCGATATGATTCTTGTGTTTCATGACTCTCCGGCGCAGGCTATTTTGGAGAATTCTATCGAGGGTCAGGACTGGTCGCTGTTGGACGCCTGGAAAAGCAAAGCGGTCTACGACGTTCCAAGAACCACATACTCCTGGATAACGCCTTGCGCGGATTCCCCGTTGATGCCTTTGTGGCTGGTATCCAAAGCCTATCCCGATTTGCTGGATGAAAACAGCATGGATAGCCTGCTCTCGAGCTATTATCAGCGTAATTACAAGATTGATCTAATCGATTCTGACATCCGCTCAATTTTGGATTTGAGGAAAGCCACAACGCGATGAACAGAGAAAAAAACAAACGCTGCCATAAGGTAACGCTCATTCTGATTCTTCTTTTGACGATCACCGCTGTATGCGCTGTGCTGGTGGGACAATATACGATCGGTCTTACCGACTTTTGCCGGATCATAACGGAAAAAGTAAGAGGTACGCTCGGCGATTCCATGAAAACCTCCGCACACGTCATCTTTCAAGTCCGCATTCCGCGAATTTTGTTGGCGGGCATGGTGGGGGCCGGGTTGTCCATATCCGGATCCGCCTTGCAGGGAACGTTTCAAAACCCGTTAGTTAGTCCCGATTTGCTGGGAGTTTGCTCGGGGGCAGGGTTTGGAGCGGCACTGGGCATTTTGATCGGGAACGGTACTGGTTTGCTGACGCCCGTACTGTCACTTGTATTCGGATTGGTAAGCGTCTTATTGGTGTTCTTTTTTGCGGGTGTGAGCAGCCGTTCAGAGACGTTGTCCGTTATATTGGGAGGAATCATAGTTTCCTCCATTTTTACGGCGTTGATTTCTTTCATCAAATATGTCGCGGATTCCTCTGAAACACTCCCTGCCATCACATTCTGGCAGATGGGGAGCTTTGCGAACGCAAGCTATCACGATATTGGGATTTCCTTTGTCCCCATTGCCTTCGGAATAATCGGGCTGCTTTTGCTGCGCTGGAAAATCAATCTTCTTTCCCTTGGGGACGAAGACTGCAGCACACTCGGCATAAATCCAAACCATACCCGCTGGATGGTGATCCTGTTCACGACTCTGACAACCGCCGGATGCGTAACGGTCTCCGGTGTAATAGGCTGGGTGGGCCTTGTGATTCCGCACATTTGCAGAAAAATCGTAGGGGTAAATCACGGTTATCTGCTTCCGACCTCTTGCCTTGTAGGAGCGATTTTCATGATTCTTGTCGATACCGTTGCGCGGAATCTGACATCGGCTGAAATTCCCATCGGGATTCTCACCGCCTTGATTGGCGCGCCTTTCTTCGCGGCTATTTATCACAAGCGGAAAAAGGTTGGATAATTAGTAAAGACGAAGTGAGGAACGAATATGATTTTAGAAGTTTATAACGGCTGTTTTGAATATACGCAAGGGCAGCCTGTTTTGCAAAATATTGCTTTTCATTTGGATTGCGGACAAATTATGGCGGTCATGGGCAGAAACGGCATTGGCAAGACCACTTTGATCAAGTGTATTGTCGGAATTTTAAAATGGAATCGAGGATATTCCACGGTGGATGGGGTGAGAAGTCAGGTCGGCAAACCCATGAAAAGCGTAGGGTACGTACCGCAGGCCCACAAAGTTTCCTTTTCCTACTCGGTAAGAGATATGGTTGTGTTCGGCAAGGTCGGACATCAATCTTATCTGGCGGTTCCCGGAGATAGCGACTATGCTCTTGCAGACCAAATTCTTGACAAAGTGGGCATTTATGACTTGCGGAATCATTCCTGCAATGAGTTAAGCGGTGGACAGTTGCAGCTTGTTTTTATTGCAAGGGCCTTAATCAATTCCCCCAAGCTCCTTGTCTTAGATGAACCGGAAGCGCATCTGGATTTTCGCAATCAAATCAGGCTGATCAAATTGATCAAGAATGTCGTATCAGATAATAACATTGCCTGCATCATCAATACGCATTACCCAAATCATGCGTTGAGAATTGCCGATAAGTGTTTTTTATTGGGAGAGCAGGACTATATAGAGGGCCGAACCCTTCAGATCATGACAGACGATAATATCCAAAAATATTTTGGTGTCTATTCTCATGCCTATCAGTTTCAGTATAAAGACGAAAACATTACTGCATTCACATTTTTAGATGAAGTATAATTCCTATGCCTTAATAATTTTGAGGTTGCCCGCCCAACAAAAAACTTTTCCCCTTCCGAACTTCCGGGCTTGGAGGGCTTCTCTATGCGAGTCCGGCATGATAGGAACAGGCGGCTTCTGTTTATCAGCGGCCGGGTGTGATGAAGCGGACATTTATCTGCTGCATTTCGCCCGCCTTCTTCTTCGAACAAGTAGTATTACTTTGCAGCTTGCTTTTCCTGCCTTTATGAAACATACTGTATGGGAAGATTAAGCTGCCAAAATAAACACTATTGATAAAAGCGCATGAAGCATGTAATTTAAATCCTGTTTAAATTTATGTTTTAATATAATGAATGTCCGTGAAGGGGGGAGTACCAATGAATAAGATCCTCGTTGTTGACGATGATTCCAACATCCGCGAATTGATCCGGCTGATTCTGAAAAAAGAGGGCTTTGAAGTGACAGAGGCCACAGATGGAAAAGACGCACTGGAAAAGATTGAAAAGAACAAGATCGATTTAGCTGTGCTGGATATCATGATGCCGAAAATGGACGGCTGGGAATTTTGTAGAGAGGCCAGAAAGTTTTGGGACCTTCCGATTCTCATGCTGACCGCCAAGGGAGAAACAAGTCAGAAGGTAAAAGGCTTTGAGCTCGGCGCGGACGATTATCTGACAAAACCGTTCGAACCGGCAGAGCTTACCGCGCGTGTGAAAGCCCTGCTGAAACGCTGCCATATAGCCGCCTCAAAGATCATTGAACTCGGAAAAATAACGATTGATCAGAACCAATACATGGTAAGAACGGAAACAGAAGAAATCACGCTGCCGCTCAAGGAATTCGACCTGCTGTTTATGCTGGCCGGCACCCCCGGAAAAACGTTTTCACGGGACCGGCTGATTGAGGATATCTGGGGATACGATTTTGATGGAAACGAGCGTACGCTGGATGTGCACATCGGACGGCTGAGGGACAAATTCCCGCCGGATTTGTACGGTTTCAAAATCACGACCATCAGGGGTGTTGGCTACAGGCTTGAGGTGGCAAGATGAAACATGGGGTTGAAGCATATACTCCTGTATCTTATCCTTGCGGCGGCGCTTTTTACTTGTCTGCTGATTGGCGCGTATCTAACGGCGCCTTTATTCGGCGGGGGAATCTCTGTTCAGGCAGCCGCCAGGCAGGCCGCTTATTCGGCTGCCGGATTGCTTCTTTTTGTGTTGCTTTTATTTCTGCATCAGACGATACGCCATTGGATCGCCCATCATACGTGTTATGGGAAAGTGCATAAAAACTCCTACCATACCTTCATCAACGAAATAGAGACCGCTTTGGACAAAATCACCATAGGGGATTTCGAAGCCCGGATCGATAAGGAAAAGTACTCTGATGCCGGATACCATATGTCGGATCTCATCGACAAAATCAATCATATGGCATCTGAACTGGGCGGAATGGAGACGATGCGTCAGGATTTCGTGTCGAATGTTTCCCATGAAATCCAGTCGCCGCTGACCTCAATCAGAGGCTTTGTTTCTTTGCTCAAGGATGACAGCCTGAGCAGGGATGAGCAGCTCCATTATATCGGGATTATCGAGTCTGAGAGCCTGCGTCTGTCGAAGCTCGGTGAAAACCTGCTGCGGCTTTCGACACTGGAATCCGAATGCGCCGAAAGCAATCCGAAAAATTATTCTCTCAGCAGGCAGCTAAAAGACGTGATCCTGCTGCTGGAACCGCAGTGGTCTGCAAAGAATATTGAGGTATCGCTCAGCGAGGAGGCCGCCGATGTTTTTGCGGATGAGGATTTGCTCAGCCAAGTGTGGATCAATCTTCTCAATAACAGTATTAAATTCACTCCTGCCGGAGGAAAAATTATAATCTCTGCCGCAAAGCAAGAGATGCAGACGGAGGTAACGATATCCGATACCGGGATCGGGATGACGGAAGAAACCATGGCGCATGTCTTTGAGCGCTTTTATATGGCGGACAAAGCGCGCAGCAGAAGTGCGGGAGGAAGCGGCCTTGGCTTGTCCATTGTAAAAAAGATCGTCCAGATGCATCACGGCCGGATCGGTGTTGAAAGCAGGCCCGGGGAAGGGACAACCTTCTGGATTGCGATTCCCCAAAATACGGAGTCTGTTTAAACTGCGTTTAAATTCACGCTAAATGGAGTTTAAGAAGGGGTATTAAGATGTAGACAGTAACAGCAAAGGAGGCAATCAAATGAAAACAGGAATAACGGCGACTGGCCATGAAAAATCAAACCTTTCGGGATCACGACAGGGAAACGATAGGATGCCGAAGGTTCTGATTGATTATTTGTTCAGCCTGATAAAAACGGATCGGGAGATATCCGGCTGCCGGCATATTTTCAGACTCGGAAAAGGCCAACTGGGCGGTGAAGAGATTCAGGATATCTTTCACACCGGTGAAAACAAGGCGATTGCAATACACAGGGTGTTCGGTTATAAGCCTCTCGCCGCCGAAATTATCGTGATCTGTGACGGAACGAACTATTATATGTCGCTTTCAAATGATGCGTTTGCCGCAGACGGTCCTACGGATTCCCGTATAGAAACAAAAATGTCTTTTTTAGCGGCTGCGGCCTGTAACATATGAAAAATGAAATCAAATGAATCCTGTGAAAACTACCTCAAAGCGATCTATGAGTTACAAAACCGCCAGGGAGAAGTGCGATCCGTTGACATAGCCAGAATGCTCGGCTATTCAAAAGCAAGCGTTTGCGTAGCCATGAAAAAGCTCACACAAAAAAAGCTGGTAGAGATGAATTCAAAGAAAGAAATCCGTCTGACTGCGTCAGGTGAAAAGGCCGCCGCAGATCTTAAAAAGAAATATACTCTGTTAAAACGCTTGCTCACCTCGGTGCTGGATGTGGATGAACAAACAGCAGCCCAAGATGCCTGTCGGATCGAGCATGTAATCAGCAGCGAGTCTTTAAACCGACTTGAAATGGAATTAATTCGAGACACTCAATTAAAAAAAGCCGGTATTGACAAATGAGTTTAGCTGCTATATGCTGGGATCATGACAAATATAAAATCAAAAAACAGGACAAAGATAAGCTACACTTTTTTAAGGGTAGTCACCAAGTTTTCTGAGATTGACAGGAAGACCCGGTATTACGGCACGGACCAACCCTTATACGAGGCGGAGATCCATATGATCAAATCCATCAAAGAGAACGAGGGAATCCATGTGACGGGTTTGGCCGATATTTTGGGCGTGACGAAAGGCGCGGTTTCCCAAATTATCGGCAAGCTGGAACGCAAGGGGATGATCGTCAAGGATACCGACCCCCGCAATCTGTCAAGACTTTCATTGAGATTGACCCCAAAGGGTGAAACGGCCTATCAATACCACGAAGAGCTGCATCAGGAACTTGACGGGCTTTTCAAAGCCGCGCTTGAAGACGCTACTGAGGAAAATAAGGCGTTTTTGAAAGACTTCCTTAATTCGCTTGATGGAAAACTTGACGTCTATGAAAAAGAAGTGCGTCCAGACCGTTGGCAAAAATAATCGTCCGGCTTCGGCCGGATGATTTCAGGCAAAAGTGTATAGCTGCTACACTGAAACCTGGATTCATAAAAGGCAACGGTATTTATTGAGAATGTGTATAGCAGCTAAACTAATTTTTGAAAGGAACATATATTATGAACGAAAAAGATCAAAAGCTTGAAATGATGCGGAGCGGAAAAGTATCCACCGCATTGCTGAAAATGGGGCTCCCCACCATGATTGGAATGCTTGTCTCAGCGCTGTACAGCATCGTGGACGCCTATTTTGCCGGATGGCTCGGAACTTCGCAGCAGGCGGCAATCGCGGTTGTGTTCCCGATGATACAGATTATCATCGGATTGGGTATGACCTTCGGCACCGGCGCGGGGTCTTTCATTGCGAGACTTCTCGGAAAAGAAGATATGGACGGGGCAAACCGGGCTGCGTCTACAGGAATGTTCACCAGCCTGTTTGTCGGTATTTTAGCAAGTATGGGCTGTCTGTGTTTCCTGGAACCGCTTCTCAGAGGCCTTGGGGCGACGGACACGATTCTTCCTTTCGCAACCGATTATGCCGTTGTGTATATTGGCCTCGCGTTTTTTGACATTTTCAATGTTACCATGAACAACATTGTGACCGCAGAGGGCCGCGCCAAGCTGGCGATGATCTCCATGATGCTCGGAGGCGGTCTGAATGTGATACTGGACCCGGTGTGTATGTTCGGCCTCCATATGGGAATCCAAGGAGCAGCCGTTGCGACTGTGATCTCCCAGGCGGTTGTGTCGGTGATGTTCCTGCGGTATATTCTGGGCAAAAAAGGAACGCTGCGTTTCTCTCTGCGGCTGTATACCCGCAAATGGTATCTCTTCCAGGAGATTTTCAAGGTGGGCATTCCCATTCTTGTCTATCAGCTTTTGTCCAGCGTTTCCATGGGCATGACAAGCTCCGCGGCGAGTACATACGGGGATTCCGCCGTGGCGGCGTTCGGCGACGCGATTCGTCTGATGACACTGGGAACGTATGTGGTGTTCGGTTTTTTGAAGGGCTTCCAGCCGATTGTGGGCTACAATTACGGCGCAAAGAACTATGACCGCGTCAGAAAACTTGTCAATACGACGCTGAAATGGTCAACCATCTTCTGCGTCGTCGTCGCGGCGATTATGCTGATCTTCCCCAGTCAGCTCATGTCCATCTTTACGAAGAGCGACACAGAGCTGATTCGAATCGGCGCATTGTCTCTGCGTGCCAATGGAGTGATTTTTGCCCTCTTCGGCTTCGAGCAGGTCGCGATGGCGGTGTTCCTTGCAATGGGAAAAGGAATGCAGGGCGGTCTTCTCAGCATCAGCCGTCAGGGCCTGTTCTTCATTCCGGCAATGTTGCTTTTGCCAAGGATATTCGGTCTGAACGGTATTGCGTGGGTACAACCTGTTGCCGATGCATTTACAATTCTTCTGGCCGCAGTCTTTATGGTTCAGTTCTACCGGGACTTGCGTCGGCTGAGCGCGGCCAGCGTGCCGGAAGAGGGAGAATAACCGTTTTCTCTATCCGGTAGGCGATTATTAAACTTATCCGTGTTTTCATTATTGTGATTCACGGTCGAAGCTACTGTAAGCCAAAAGAAACGATGGAAAAGCCAATCAAGGCCATCATAAAAATAAAGGAGCATGAGAAAAATGAAAAAGAAAATTATTACAATCAGCAGAGAGTTTGGCAGCGGGGGCAGAACCATTGCAAAGGCGCTGGCAACACGCCTCGGTATTGCATATTACGACAAGGAGCTGGTCAAGCAGATGGCGATTGATACCGGCCTGGATCAGCAATTTGTTTCAGACGAGAGCGATTATGCTCCAAGCAAGAGTATTTTTGCCTATAATTTACAGGAAGGTATGTTGGGTGGGCTGTGTGCGGCGGATATTCTCTGGGATGTGCAGCGCAAAGTGATTCTGCAACTGGCGGATAAGGAACCCTGCGTCATCGTCGGAAGAAACGCGGATTATATTCTGAGGGATCGCACCGATTGCCTGAACGCGTTCATCCATGCCGACACCTCATTTCGATCGGAACGTATTGTAAGGCTTTACGGCACAACGGAAAAGACGCCGGAGGAGCGCTTAAAGGATAAAGACGCCAAACGGCGAATTAATTACAAGCATTTCACCGAAAAGGAATGGGGCATGTCACAAAATTACCATATCTCGCTGAACAGCGGCGTCATCGGCATTGATAAATGCGTGGATATTATCGCTGATCTTTTTACCGGACAAAGCAATTTGAAATAGCAAGTGAAATGTCGTAAACCGGCAAAGAAATAAGTATATGACTGAAAGAAAATTAGGAGGTCATGATGACAAATTTTAAAGAAAGACTGAAAACCTATGGATTGAACAAGGTTCTCTCCTACATGGATTCGAACTACGAACATAAAATTCCAAAAGCTCTCGACTGGCTTGAGCGTTTTGACAAAGAAGGCCAATACGCCGGAGCATATAAAACTGTAAGAGAAGTCATGGCAGTACCTGAAAAGTGTTTTTTCCGATCTTGATGAAGGCTCCAGAAGGATGCTTTTATTATCAATGCATCTATTATTGATTTATCCTATTGGGTAATGGCATTTGTCGGCGTAATTTTTGTACTAAACGGCAGTTTGAATCTAATGAATTATTTGATTTATATTATGATCAGCAAAGAATTTTATAAACCTTTCACCGCTATGGAATCACATTGGATGAATTATCTAAAAGTCACAGATAGTTACCGCAGGATACGTAAAGTACTTGATGCCCAAATAGTGGAAGAACCAAAACAGCCCCTGCAGCCAAAAGGCTCGGACATCGAATTTCGCAATGTTAATTTCTTCTATGAAGAAGATGAATTTGAAATGAAAAACATCAGTTTCAAAATTTCTGCAAATACATTAACTGCGCTTGTCGGAGAGTCGGGCTCCGGTAAAACTACGGTTACCAATCTACTTCTCCGCTTTTGGGATGTACAGGATGGAAGTATTCAAATCGGCGGAGTAGATGTCCGAAATATGAGCTATGATGATTTGCTTGGCTCCATCAGCATTGTTATGCAAAACGTGCAGCTTTTTGCAGATACCATTGAAGGTAATATACGGATTGGAAAGGCCAGAGCAACTAACAAAGAAATTATTGAAGCCGCAAAAAAGGCACGGATTCATGATTTTATTATGAGCCTGCCGCAGGGATATAAAACCGTTATTGGAGAAAACGGCGCTACTCTTTCAGGAGGACAAAAGCAGAGAATTTCCATCGCAAGAGCTTTTTTAAAGGATGCTTCCATAGTAGTACTGGATGAAGTGACAAGCAATGTAGATCCTGTTAATGAAGCTTTAATCCAAGAAGCTATCTCTGAGCTTACCAAGAACAGAACAGTTCTTGTAATTGCCCATCATCTAAGCACCATTCGTTCGGCAGATCAGATACTGGTGTTTAGAAAGGGAGAAATCGTGGAACGCGGCAGCCATGAAGAATTATTAAACGAGGGTGGCTATTATAATAAACTTTTCGATGCTCAGTCATTTAAAGAAAAAACAATCGACACTGAAAAAGGACTAAGCATAATGAATAGGCGTATATATGGCAATGTGTAAAAACAGCAATTTTCAGCCGGTAGACGTATGTCTTTTATAGAAATATGAACAAAGCATGGCGCTACCCGCCAACAAAAAAACGTGAGTTTGGCGGGTCAGTTTTTATGCCTGAATAAACAATTTCCTTCTTTCCCTCCAAGCTCACAAGTTTGGAGGGTTTTCTTATGCGCGTTCAATATACGTTGAGTTTCAGGCGACCGCTGCCAAGCAGCGGCCGAGCGTGATGAAGCGGACTACAATCTACTGCTCATCGCTTTTTTAACTGGTAGACTGTCAAAAAAAGCCTGTGCTTCTCATGGGAGAGGTATGAGCATAGACACGAACCAGTAGAGCAGGTATTTTGCGAAATAATTTATAGGAGCGCACTCATGGGCATCAATGCTCACCGATGTGCTCCTTTTTTATTATATGCTATCACTCCCCACTGCCGGGCCCCACCGTTTGTTCTTCATTTCCGGATTTTAACAATCACGAAATGGAGGACAAGCCCTATGGCAAAGTATCAGAAAAAGACAAATTACCGAGAGAAGTATCCCGGTTTGAGCGAAGAAATTATTGAGGTCTTGGAGAAAAGCGATCGGCAGATGGAATATCTGCAGTATGACATCAAAGTCGAGCGATGCCGGATCAACTCTGTCAGCGGCGCTGTTACATATCTCCCCAGCCGGGAGGACTCCTATGAACGGCTTCTGGAAGAAAACAGGCATTCATTTTATGACCATCCATGACAGAAAGATAATAATTCTTAGCAAATTAAAAAAGCTGATGGAAAAGTAGAAATTTTTCCGTGCAGCCCCCTCGCTCAACGGGTAAGTAAGTGAGGGGGTTTTTCTATTCCCTCGTTGTTCCTTGAAAATTTCATATCCGGCAGCATAAATACATGATCTGTCCGGCCGTGATGAGCGGCAGCGAAATGACGGGCGCGCCAGGACTACCTGCGGATGGGTGACAGACATCCGTCGAACCGACGGCATCGAAGGCGACGAGCGGGAAGGCCCGGTCATAAAACAGCCTGTGGTGGGCTGTTTCGCAGTGAAACGGACAGTGCCAACGCTACTTCCGTCCAGCCACAGATTCAAGCAATGGGGGCGGCTCGGTGAGAACCACGGAGAGGTGAAATTTTTATGGCGTTTGCTTAACCGGCAAACCGTTTATGCTGCCGCCCTAGCTTCGGGAAGCAATGCCGAATAGAAGCATCAGACCAATAAAATGAAGAACAAGCTTACTATAGATTTGAGGGACAGCCATGTCCAACCGGCTGTCCCTTGTTACATACAGTGGCGGAGGTGCTTGGCATGAATATAAGCAGAGGAGATGTTTTCTATGCGGATTTGATGCCGGTCATCGGGTGCGAGCAGGGCGGCATCCGCCCCGTCCTTATTATTCAAAACAATATCGGGAACCGATACAGCCCCACCGTAATCGTTGCAGCCATCACCAGCCGCATGGAAAAGATTTCTTTGCCTACCCACGTGCCGCTGACGGGAGAGCATATCGGACTTCGGCAACATTCCATCGTAATGCTGGAGCAAATCCGCACCATTGACCGCTCCCGCCTGCGCGCGTATCTGGGCCGCATCGGCGGCGAGTGCCTTCGGAGTGTTGACGAAGCCCTGGGCGTCAGCCTGGGGCTTTTTATCAGACAAGCTGAGAGTAAGGAGGAGCAGTATGAAACGAGCATGGCTTTATTACCGCATAGACGCGCCGGAGGATCGAAACGGCGCGCTAAAGAAGCAGGAAAAGCAGCTTTATGATTTTGCGGAACAGTTGGGATATCAAGTTGCAGGAGTAAGCGTTGATCTTGATCAGAATACGGGATTGGAGAAGCTGAAACAGGATGCCGACGTGAAACGTTTTGATGCTCTCCTTGTCACCAGCCTGTTCCATATTCATCGTGACCGCCGTCAGGCGCTTGCCTGGGTGCATGAATTTCAAAGCTTTGGAATTGAAGTCTTTTCTCCTTTGGAAGGACATATTTCCGCAGGGGAGGGTTTGATATGATTGCCGTTTCCGAGCGGGTGTATCTCTCCATGTTCAGGGATGAGCCGGAGGTCTTCACGGTTCCGGAAGCCGCAAAATTGCTGCGTATCGGTATCAATCAGACCTATCGCTTGGCACGGAGCGGCCGATTGGGGAGCATCCGGGTGACTAACAAGGTACTGGTCCCCAAACTGTCCGTTGTGGCGTTTCTGGTCGAAAATAACCCGTGCAGGTTTGTACCGTTTGACACCTGGCTTTCTCCGTCTGAGTGTGGTATTGTGTGTACTGCCGACGGCAGTACCGGAGAAAGCCACGCGAAAGGAGAACGGAAATGAAACGAATCACAGGCCGTTTGGCCACGAAAAATCAGAAATGGTACGCCGTATTAAATTTGTATGACACAGATGGAGTCCGCAAGCAAAGATGGGTCAGTCTTGACCTGGAGGACAAGCGCGGCACGAAAACGGAGGCCAACCACCGGCTTGCCGAGGTATTGGCGCAGTACAACGTCGGGGATTTATACCTTCAGGAAAACATGACCCACGCGGAACGGGAACGCAACCGGATCGCCAATATGTTGGTGGAAAATTATCTTCTGGAATGGCTGGAGCAGCACAAGCCCAATATTTCAAGCTCTACCTACCTGAATTACAAGAGAATGATCAACGGCAGGATGACAGCTTTTTTCAAACCGATGAAGTCAAGGTAAAGGAGGTCACCGGCGACGAAATCAACGCCTACTACACGACGATTCGCGCAGACGGGCTGAAAGGTACAACGGCGCAGCGTCACCACGCCATGCTGCACAGGGCTTTCCAACAGGCCGTTAAGCGGCGCATCATTCCTTCAAACCCATGCCAGCAAGCGGATCGTCCCAAATCAGTGCCTTTTATCGGAAACTATTACAACGCCGAGGAGCTAAAAGAGTTTCTGAACTGCGTCGAAGGGGACTCGATCCGTTTGGTCATCATACTGGCTGCCTACTACGGTTTGCGCCGCAGCGAGGTACTGGGGCTGAAGTGGTCAGCGGTGGATTTTACCGCCAAGACGGTCAGCATCCGGCACAAGATTCTGGAGGAAGAAACCAAGAACGGCGTCGTGCTCAAGGGCTACGACGTGATGAAAACGAAATCCTCTTACTGCACTCTGCCACTGATCTTCCATGTAGAGGAGGAACTTCTGGCGGAAAAGGTGAGGCAGGCGGAAATGCGAAAGGTTATGCGCGGTTCCTACAGCAAGGAATACACGGAGTACATATGCGTAGACGCGCTGGGCAGGCTGATTACCCCGCAGTATGTCAGCAACCATTTTCAGGTGATTCTCAAAGAAAACGGCTTGCGAAAAATACGCTTCCACGATTTGCGTCACAGCTGTGCCTCGCTTCTGCTGGCAAACAATATTCCCATGAAGATGATTCAGGATTGGCTGCGGCATTCCGATATGGCGACCACCGCCAACATCTACTCGCACATCGACAGCTCCAGCAAGCTGGCCAGTGCCAACATGATTGAAGAAGTGCTTGGAGTGACCGAAGACCAGGATAATCCGGAGAACGACAAGGACGAAAAACCGGAATAAACTCTCCGAAGGTTCGAACCCACGCAATGTCGCAGAAGGCTTTCCCATCTTGCAGTTTTCTTGCAAAAAAGCTTAGAAAAGCCGCGAATCCGCTTGCCTCGATTTCTACCAAAGTGGGGGAAGTAATGTGAAAGCAGGCATAAAAATGTCCTAAAAGCCCGGAAAGTCCGGGCTTTTAGGACGATTGTGGCGGAGAGGATGGGATTCGAACCCATGTGACGTTGCCGTCAAACTGATTTCGAGTCGTTGAAACCGAATGCTCACGGGTGCCTTTGGTGCGCTTTTTGGTGCGCTTGACCTGAGCCCCGAAAACTGAGCCAATAGAAAAGTTAGTCACAATATGATAAAATGCAGATGGAGTGATTAACATGAAGAAACGGTTCAGTGAGGAACAGATCATCAGGATTCTAAAAGAACATGAAGCAGGTAAAAAAGCGACGGATATTGTTCGAGAATATAATATTTCTGAACAGACATTTTACCGTTGGAAAAGCAAATACGGCGGGATGGATGTCAGCGAAGCAAAGCATTTAAAGCAACTGGAAGAAGAAAACCGCCAATTAAAAGAACTAGTGGCAAACCTTACTCTGGATAATCACATTCTAAAGAACGTCCTCGCAAAAAACGGATAAAGCCTGCCGAGAAGCGTCACATTGCGGAAGAGATACAGCAAACGTACCAGCTAAGTGAGCGCAGAGCGTGCAGGCTGTTGGATTTTGGCCGAAGCAGCAAACGATATGTTCCGGTGGATAAAACAGAAGATAAAGAAATAACAGACCGGTTAACACAGTTGGCAAGTCGATGGAAACGCTTCGGCTACCGGCGTTTGCATGTTATGCTCCAACGGGAAAACGTCTATATCAACCATAAAAGAACATACCGACTGTACAAAGAAGCCGGATTGACCTTGAAAAAGCGGAGTAAAAAGAAGAAATACGAAAAGCGTGGAATGCCGGACAGAACATCCCTGTTAGCAAATTCCAGATGGTCAATGGATTTTGTTTCTGATCGTACCCGATCCGGAAACCACATTCGAGTCTTAACTGTAATTGATGAAGCCACACGGGAATGCCTAGCGTTGGAAGTGGACAGCTCCATCACAGGGAAAAGAGTTGCAGCCGTACTCAACCGCATTGCCCTGTTTCGCGGCCTTCCCAAAGAGATTCTAACGGACAATGGTTCTGAATTCACAGGGAACGCACTAAACGTATGGAGTTACGACCACCATGTAGAACATGTTTTTACTGATCCCGGTCACCCGACCCAAAACGGATATATCGAAAGTTTTAATGGAAAGCTTCGGGATGAATGTTTAAACCAAAACTTGTTTAAAAATCTCTATGAGGCCAAAGAAATCATTGAAGACTGGCGAAATGAATATAACCACCTTCGCCCACACAGTTCTCTGGATAATTTGACGCCGGCAGAATACGCCATGAAAATCTCAGGTGATTACTAACTTTCTATCTGGACGGCTTTTGGGGGCAGGTCACGCTGAAAACCGCCACAAACGGCGTACTGATGCGGGTTCACGGGCACAAACGCTGATCGGAACACATGTTTACAAAATGACCGCCAAAAGCACGTTTTCAGGATAACTGTTAGCAAAGTGTTAGCAAGAATAACTTAATAAGGTCTTGCCTACGGTTCAGCCGCCCTCCGGGGCGGCTCATATTAATTATTGTAACTTTGATAAAGTTACAAAGAACCTAATAATCCTTTTGCCTTTTCGACTTCGCAGAGTTTATTCCCATTACTTATTACATCAGTTAATAATTTTTTGGCCTCAATCGTTCGCCCTTGTTTTAAGTATAACTTTGCGAGAGAAAATTTACCTAAAATTAAACCCCTTTTGGTCCGTGACGAAGCAATCATTTTGCAAAAAAATTCTTCACACTCATCCGTTTGGTCTGTTAAAAGTTTTTGCTCAAAAATATTAGCTTGATATATGTTATAAAATAACTTTTTATAGTCTTTACTGATATTTGCGTTTTCTATCATTAGTTTCATTTTATCCAACATAGCCTCAGCTTTTTGGTTTTCATTGTTTTCAAGATACGCACTTGCCAGATTGTTATAATAGAGAATTTTGTAATGCTTCGGAAACGCTTTATATTTGTCAACATCAATTGAATTTAACAACTCTAAAGCGCCTTGTGTATCTCCCAGCGATAGAATACCAGCACTTTTATTAATAAGTAAAGTTTGTCTCGTAATTCTTGAATTACATGCATCTAATAGTCTATCAATTTCTTTCAGAAACAAATCTGGGTCGCAGGCATTTTCCTGTAAATCAATCGCATATTTGAGTTTGTGCATATATAAAGAATTTGTTGAACAGTATACAAGAACTACTAATACAATAATGATAAAAACAACAGGCCAAAAGGGCAAGTTGCTTTCAGCAAAAACAATAGCAATTGGCATAGCAATAGCTATTGGAATTATAAATAGAAAGAACTTGGAGTATTTGAGAAAAATCATTTTGTGTTCCTCTCTTATCTTCGATTGATAAAGGTTCCTGTTGTAAAACAATTATACCATAAATTCTATGGTGGTAATTAGATTTAATACAATTTTATAGATCATGTCTTGCCTATATTTACAAAAGAGTTTAAGCAGACTTATACTTTGGCTGCATTAGATTTGGTGTCTGTATCCCCTCTTATGATGGGAATTGAATTTTATTTTTGGTCTTATTACAACTCGGCTAAGGCTATATTCTGCAAGGAATTATTAAATCAGTGAAACTTTTATAGAAATATTAAATATGCGGAATATCTTTGCTTGATAGTTGAACAGCCCTTTGGGGCGGTTGCTTTTTGCCTGTCGAAACCGGTCGGAATTATTCTAACACTTTTCGTTGACGAGAATGGTTAGAATGTGTTAGAATGTGTGTTAGAACAAACAAGGAAGTGAATACCATGCAGTTTGCTGAGAGCGCGACGCTTGAATTAAAGCGTCAGGTTGTTGATGATATCCGCAAAACGGTTATTGCCTTTGCCAATACGGAAGGCGGAACCATTTATATCGGAGTTGACGATGACGGCTCCATCGTCGGTGTAGAAGACACAGATGGTGAGATGCTGAGGTTATCCAACATGATTCGAGACGCTGTTAAGCCGGATGTTACGATGTTTGTTTCCTACTCATGCGAAGAAGAGCAGGGCAAAAAGATTATCGCGGTGACTGTGCAAAAGGGCACGGAATGCCCCTATTATCTAAGCTCAAAAGGATTGCGGCCGGAAGGCGTGTTTGTTCGGCAGGGCGCTTCATCCGTGCCGGCAACTGAGAACGCTATACGCAGAATGATCAAGGAAACAGACGGAGACAACTTTGAGGCGATGCGCTCACTCAACCAGATTCTGACGTTTGAAGCAGCGGCACGCGAATTTGAAGTTCGGAACGTTCCGTTCGGGGACAGCCAATTTAAAACCCTAAGGCTGACAAACGAGGACGGCCTTTATACGAATCTCGCTCTGCTGCTTTCGGATCAATGCGGTTACACCATAAAAGCCGCCGTGTTTGAGGGTGCAGGGAAAACGGTTTTCAAAGATCGGCGGGAGTTTGGCGGCTCATTGCTCAAACAGTTGAACGATGCGTATGCATTTATTTCACAGTATAACAAGGTTCATGCAGAGTTTTCAGGTCTATATCGCAACGACCGGAAGGATTATCCCGAAGAGGCACTGCGTGAAGCTTTATTGAATGCGCTGGTGCACAGGGATTATTCCTACAGTGCCAGTATGCTGATCAGCATCTTCGACGACCACATGGAATTTGTTTCGGTAGGCGGTCTTGTCAAGGGCATTTCTCTTTCTGATATTATGCTGGGCGTTTCCGTGACGCGTAATGAAAGGCTGGCAAATGTTTTTTATCGTCTGGCGTTAATCGAGGCGTATGGAACGGGCGTGCCAAAAATCATGCAAAGTTATCAGGGATACCCTGTTCAGCCAAAATTCGAGGTTACGGACAATGCTTTCAAAATCACGCTGCCGAATCAGAACGCAATACAAGGGGGTACGCATCTCTCTGACACGGAAATGAAGCTCGTTAAATTGGCAGGCAGCAAAGGAAAGATTGCACGCAAGGATGTAGAAGCGGAGCTTGGAATTTCGCAGACGATGTCCGGGCGGCTGCTCAAGAGTATGGTTGTCAAAGGGATTCTTCAGACAGTCGGTAGCGGAAAAAATACAGGATATGTATTGAATAAACAGTAAAATCACAAAATGATGATCTTGTTTATTTAATTATCAGTATTACCGTTTAAAAGTACTTTTGTCACGGGGTACCATATTGCTTTCTTGATAACTTGCTCCGTTTCTTCCCAAGGGAGATTCATAAAGTCGAGCGTCTTTTCGTCGGAAAACAGAGACGAACAGTAGGCTGGCAGCACATTCTCCGGCACTATCCCTATGTAATCCTTACCCAAAAGCATTGCGGCCAGTTCTATAGCGTTATCCAAATAAATCGGCAAGCCATGTTCCGAAAGCACCAAGTAAAACTTGACGGTTTCTACCGAACGGCCCACGCTGGAGCCGGCCAACCGGAGCCACCAACCTTTTCCGTCGTGGTGGACGTACAATGAAATGTGTGTGGAATTGCCGCCGCGACAAACCTCCCAAGGGTGCCCGCCTTGATGTGCTTTGCTATGGTACCATGTGCTGAACGCTTCGGCAGACGATCCATCCAGCTCTGACAGTCCTTCGTCCCGTCCGTCAGCATGGGTATAATATAACTCTTTTGACGTCAATTTTTCTGTGCCTTCATAACCATTTGCTTCGTAACCCAACCGGCAGCAGTTGAAAAATAAATCGGCTGTCATCTCGGACAAGCGGGTCAATGGTTTATCAGACGGCTGCTCATTGATCAGCGAAATGAACTGGTTGATTTCATTAGGCTTTATATCTTTGAGATACGCCGTTTTTTCATCGGGGAAAATCCGCCAGTAGTTTTCCCGAAGAATTTTTCCAATGCGCTTGCGGTAGGGCAGATTATTACGCACATATTCGTTGTATGCGCCTCTTTTGAGAGAAGCTATCGTATCATTCACGGCTCTCAACAGCCAACCGGCAAGCTCAGATTTATCGCAAGGATATTGCCGCTGCAGCTCCGACTCCGGCAGAATCTGTAATACCAGCTTGCCGCTTATAAAGACCGAGCAGTTATCCTTGTAAACCATTGTAGACAGCAGATACCACTTTTGCGGATCCGGATATTCTGAAAGCCACAACTCCTCAAATTCCTCACGGCTTTCCACTTCGCCGTCTTCCAGATAAACTTTGTAATCTCCGAATTCCTCAATCGACCCTCGCGGGGCTGTTAACCATAATTTTCTTTGTTCGTCTTCGCCACAAGCGGCTATGGATTGTAATTTTCGGAAGAGTTCATTAACCAGAGCTTTTGTCCGGCCATCCGAAATTTCATATAGCTTTTCTGCCTGATAGATCAGATTATCCGCTTTTGGTGCGGACAGCGACTTTACGGATTGACTGTCCTTATTCATTAGCGCCCTCCTTTGAACTATAGGGAGCATCACATAAGAAATCGTTCATTACATTTTAACGCACGGCCGATACACAGTAAATATGCAGCTTAGCAAAAAAATATAAAATCGTGCGATCATTCGGAACCATCCGGGAGGAAGGTTCCTTTTTTATTTGCGGAGGTGCAGAATGAAGATATCCAGCCGGAACAGCAGGACACCGTTCGTGATGGTGGATAAGGCCGTGCTGATGAACGAAACGCTTTCCGTCTATGACAAGGTGATCTACTGCATCCTCTGCGCTTACGCCGACAAAGACAGCCGGAGCTGTTTCCCATCTTATCAGACTATCGCGCGCAAAACCGGATGTTCGCGCCGTAAGGCCATTTCCGTTGTTGCCCATCTGGAGGAACTCGGCCTGATCGAGAAAAAGGAACAGCGCAATGCAATCGGAGACAGTACCAGTAATCTTTACACGATTAAGCCGATGGATGTGTCGGCGGAGCAGAGTGGTGAAACCAGTGCTCTGGATGACGAACAACTGGCTTTGCCAAGTGAACGCGAGATACCCGCACAATACTTGTTCAAACAAAAACAGTTAGATGGAACTCAATCTTCCACTTATCGTTCGGAAGCGTTTGACAGACTGAAAGAACAGATCGAGTACGATTACTTCGAAGAAAACTTTCCTAACCGCATCGGTTTTATTGACAGCCTGCTTGGCTATATGCTGGAGCTCAGGCAGGAGGGACGACCGGATATCCGCCGTCTGCTCGACAATGTGGACAGCTCTGTGATCTTCGAATTTCTTGAGGAGATGAAAGGAAAAAACTTTGCTGGAGTGCGGAATGTCGGTGCGTATATCAAAAAGAGCTTCGCTGAATTTCTGCGGGAGCGGGAGGTGCTGATGGCAACGCTGGAGTAAAGATTATTATTCTGCTGTTCACATAAAGTCGTGCAATACTGACCACATTGGCCGTTTGATACGCGTCTCGTTCCTGAACGGTAAAGGGAATGTTTTCACCCCAGAAGGCTCCCAAAATGTCCTGCTGACCGCTTTCCTCCGGCTTTTGCACCATTGTATCACCTTTGCGTGGCAAAACATAAATCTATAGAGTTATGTCAGCGTCCAGCATACTTTCCTGCTCGACGGTTACGCCCGTTCGCAGAATCGCGGCGATCCCATCCCGAATGACCGTGTTGTCCGTTCCGGATTGAAATTGCTCCAGACGATGCAGATACTCAGCATTCCTGGATTTCCCGGTTTTAAGATAGCGGTACAATTCTGAGGAACCCATTCGGTACGGGCGAAGATTTGGAACAATGTTTCTCCGCAGGCGCTCCAGCATCTGAAAACCGCCCAGATCCAGGTCGCCCCAAAAATAGAAAAGCGTATCCTCTTTTGCGTCTTGCATAATTTTTCGAAACAGACAACCATGCGGCGGAGAGTAAAAGCCGCCGTGATGGATCAGCAAAACCTCGGAAGGAATGCCCCTCAATACCAGAGCTCGATAATTGGTTCTGTTTTCGACAAAATAGACGCGGCGGATTCCGTCAAGGCGGATGTCCTGAACATCTGCGAGCGTTTCAGACTGCAGGCAAAACCCGCGCGCAAACAGTGCAGTCGGGACGGAAACGCCTTGCACGGTCAGGGCAATATCCCCACAGAACTCAAAGATTTCAGGATAGCGCAAAATGCCGATCTGTGCCAGCACCTCGTTATCCGTGAGCCTTTCATCGCTTTGGCAAGAATAAGCGACGATATCCGGCTCATAGCGACGGGCAATGGAAAGCAGAAATCTCAGCAACTCCCGCTCAAGATGCTTGGAATCCTGAAAACATTGTACGCTGAGGACGCGCATCAGCTGAGACTCTTTTTCCGAAGCCCTCAAGGCCGAAAATAGATCTTTCACAAGGCCGGGTTTTTCCGGAAGCAGGCGGCTTGCACGAAATGTTTCCCTCAGCCGAGTCTGCTCGTCTTCGATGAAGCGGCGAACCCAAGCGCGGCCGCTTTGCGCATACGCATCGTCAAGAACCTCCTGCAGCTCCCGCGCCTGCAACGATACCGGCGAGCGTTCGGCAACCCGATAAGCATTTGGCAGTCCGTCCAGATTCAAAAAAACCTTTTCAATCAACCATCCCTCATAGCCTTTTTGATATTGAAAAGTCACGAGGCCTGCCGACTGCATCTTCCCGATCGCCATATTGACCTCTTCCACTCGCTCTCGCCGGTTTTGCTGATAATAGGGAAATTCGGCCTCATTTAACGAGATGCCGATGCGTTTGTTGGAATTTTTCCCGGGAAGGCAATGCGCGCTACGCTCGTATTTATCCAGCAGCCGGTTTAACAGTTCGTTCTGAATATTCATTGCGCCAGGCCCTTCCGGTAAGCGGAGAGCACGGAGGTCTGATCATCCGGCTTCGTGACGACCCATGTGCGTTCCACCAGCGGCGCGATATAGGCGGCGCGGTCCGTCGGGGCGACGACGATGCTCTGGAAGCCGATCTTCTTGAGCATTAGCACGCACTCTTCGATGCGGCTGGTGTCGATTTTATCGAACGCCTCGTCAAACACCACCAG
Source organism: Caproicibacter fermentans (assembly GCF_014303955.1). Taxonomy (NCBI): domain Bacteria; kingdom Bacillati; phylum Bacillota; class Clostridia; order Eubacteriales; family Acutalibacteraceae; genus Caproicibacter; species Caproicibacter fermentans. Next base: position 2,839,259 of record NZ_CP060286.1, read on the forward strand.
CCGCATGCTGTTCTCGTTCTGATTGACCCGGTAAGTTTTCATCAGTGAAGCCAGAATGGCGATATAAAAAGGGGTCTGACGTTCTCCGCCGGATTTACTGCCCATGCTGCGGCTAAGCGGATGTTCCTTTCCCTCAGCATCCACCTCGACCAGATCAAATCTAAGGTAGGTCTGAAAGGATTTATATTTTTCAATGTTTTCTTCAATCTGTCGGCGGTTAGTGGCGTCAGTATCTTCGGAGGAGATCAGCTGGAACAGCGTTTTAAGCAAAGGTTCGTACTCCTTTTGCGTATCCCGCTGCATAAATGTGTAGAGGCTGAGCCCATCCAAGCTGGTGTTCATAATGAGATCATAGTACCTCCGCAGATCGGCGTTTTCAGTCGGTTCGCATTTGAAACGGTACTGCACCCGTCCAAAGGTGTATTCCGCCAGCGTTTTATTCAGACTGCCGATTTCCAGCCGAACGTTGTCGATATTCCGCTTGATCTGATTGATAAATTCATTGCGAAAAATCTCCTCCGCACGGTCACGCGCTCGCGCTACTTTTTCCTGAAACTGCGCAATTTCAACTTTTTGCACTGCATCGTAGGCAACTTTCCATTCGTCGCTCGCGATATCGTCGCTCAATGAGGCCTCCTGATGGGCGCCGTTGTACTTTTGTACTTGCTCCCGAAAAGCTTTCGACAAAGAACTCAGCGCCTGTTCGGTCTGGCCTTTGGCGGGAATAAATGCCTGTTTGAGCTTTTCGGCTTTCCCTTTCTGGGCAAGCTCCCTTTCATACCGGGCAGAAAGAGAACTTGTAAACTCCTGCTCATCCCGATAAGCGGCTTCAAACGCATCGGATTTTTCCCGGAAGCGGGGCCGAAGCGTTTCGATCATTTCTTTTGCCTGCCGGATGGCCTGCTTTCGTTCGCCGAGCTGAGTCGCGTAATCCGTCAATTCCTTCCGGATTTCCTGGAGTCTCTTCTCGGTGGCCTTCTTCTGATTTCTGAGAGAATCTTCAAAGCTCGTATCCAGCAGATTCAGCTTTTGGGCCAGTTCGTCCGCTTTTCGGTCAAGTTCCGGAACACCCCGCAGGTCGCTTGCCGATTTTGCGAGAGTCTCCAGAAAATCGGGGTTGAATTCTGTCTCCTTCAAAATCGGATCCGTCATCCGCAGTTGCTCTTTGAGTGTTTGTAGTATATCGCGCAGCTCGGCAAGCCGCTGCCGGGTCGCCTCAATCTGCTGTGAAATGCTGCTTTGACCAATAAAATGGAGACGCCACAGCTTTTCTTCCATGCGTGCCGTGCTGTAGCTTTTATAAAGCATGCCGTCTTCCGTTACGGCAGTGCGTCTGCCGTCGACTTCCTCTATTTTCTCCACGCATTCTACGCGGCCGAGTAGGTAATCGACGTAGGCCCGTGCAAACGGATTTTCCGTTACAATGACACGCGCGAGACTGTTCGAGTAGACGTCCGGGTGTTCCTGCCGGATACTGTGGGTATTGACGATATTGTAGCGGGTGCAAGCATTTTCGCGGCTGTATTTTTTGAACAGACGGACAGCCGCACGGTAGCAATCCGGCTCGATGAAGAGATAAAATTTCTGCCGGGCGAGGTATCCCTCAATGGCGTTCGCCCAGTGTGGATCCTGAATATCGATCAGGTCTGCAAGAATGTTCACGGATATTGGGCGATCGAACTGTGCCGACAGTTCTCTTTGCAAAAAGGCGCGAAGTTGCAGCAAATCCAGCATATATTGCTTTTTCCCGGCTTCCAGTTGGCGCAGACGTTCTTCCGCTTCCTGCTGTTCGGAAAGCAGACGGGCATGCTCTTCTTCCCATTGGTTTTTTTGCCTGCGGATATCCTCCGTCAGGCGATTCAGCGCAGTCACATGTTCCTGAAAGCGGGTTGCGTTAAAGTTTGCGAAGGAGTTCAGATCAAGCTGCTGCTGTTGTCCGAAAAAGCTGGATTCCCGTTCCGTCGCGGGCCAGTCGAGTGAAAGAAACACCTTTGCTTCCTGCAGCCCGTTTAACTGTCGGTGCCATCCGGCGCTGCGCTGCCGAAAAGCGTTCAAGCGGTTCGTTCCATAAGCCCGAACCTCCTGAATTTTCGCGTTCAACTCGCCAAGCTGGTGCTCGAGTTCTTTGCGTGGCCCTTCCGCCTGAGCCAGCTGCGTAACTAAAAGTTCATGCTTTTTGGAGACTTCTTTTTCCTCGTTCGATTTCTCAGCTTGGCTTTCTAAAAGGCCCTGATGTTCTTTCTCCTGACGATCCCTCAGATTCTCTTGTCCCGCGATGGATTCCCAAAGGATGTCCACATCCGCGCGATCCAGAAAATACTGTTCTTCCTGCAGCCGGGAGAGCCTGTTTTGGTAGGCTTCGTGTGTCTGGCTGATCACACTGAGTTCTTGCTTTTTTTGTTCAAATTCCTGCATTTGCTGCTGCATCCGCTGATATTCGCGAATGGCGGTCTTCATTTTTTCTACGTCGATGGTATCTTCGATATGGCAGATATTGTGGACGATGAAGTCGTCAATACGGTTGAGCGGAACATATGCCACAGCCGTCCGGAACACGGAGAAGAAATTTTCATCGAATATCTGCAGACGGTACAGCAAATCCTTACGATAGGCAGTATTTGTCTGCGGCCAGTGGATCGGTAAACGATTCTGCTTCGCAAAAGATGAAAACTCTTCCATGCTGCGGGCGACGCGGCGGCCGTTCAGCGCCCATTCCTGTTTGAAAGAGCAGTCGGCGATGAAGTAGCTGTAATCTGGCCGGTCCTGATCGGCTTCCAGATCAAAGACAATGCCGAAGCAAAAATCTTCGTTTCTCAGATCGTCGAAGAAGTCCAGCGCAAGATAGGAGCTGAACCCCTTTGCCGCTCGCTTTTCTCCGCCATCGTACGCTCCGCGCAGATAGGTGGCGATGGTGCGGTCCGATTTGTTGCCCGTGGCGGATTTATTATAGAAATTTCCGTTGACCTCGCCGAGCATCAGAATTTGTATTGCGTCGACGATGGTGGATTTCCCCGAGCCGGTGATGCCGGTCAGCAGATTGGAAGCGCCGAAATCGATGGATTGCGGAGGATAATACATCCAATTGATCATGTGAAACTTTTTCATCCAGATCATTCCGATACCTCCTCGCTTGTGGCGGCGGCCTGTTCCTCCGGCAGCGACTCCAGCAGACGCTTGACCTTTGGTGCCGATATCGCGCACAGAATGGAAGGCATAATCGCAAGTTGGGTGTCCGGCTCCGTCAGTTTCCCGGTGATGCGGGTAATGATGTTTTTATTTTGCAGCGTGCGGAGCGCCCGCTCCCGCTCCTGCCGGCTGACCGGTTCGAGCGCGTCGAGCGTCGACAGCTTTTCGAGCAGTTCCTGTACGGTGGCAAAAACCTCACCGGAGGCGGACGCCCGCATCTTCTTTTCATCATATAAAAGCCGCAGGCCAAACAGATAATAGCTCTCCGTTTTGGTCAGAGTGACTTTTGTGGACGGATAGAGGCTGGTGAGATAGATGACGCCCGCCTGCGTGTCCTGGTTCAGCTTCCAGCCGCATTGCTCCAATAGTTCGGCCACGCAGTCGAAATTGAGGGATAAAAACGAATAGTCCGGGTTTGCCCTGCGCAACGTGTCGTTCGGCGCAAAAACAAACTCCAAAATGTAATTTTCGTCAAACAGCTTATGGCAAAGTTCTCTGATTTCCTCCCGCGTTTCGGCGCTTTCCTGATCAATCCGCAATTTTATCCCTTCTTTTCTTTCAGTGTGAATTCCGGCAGTAAATACCGTCCGTGTTCCGAAACGCCGTCCCGTACGGTGAAGCGATACGGGCATTCGTAGTCGTCGCTGTTGGTGGCAAGATAGATCGACATGAGATAGTCCTCGTCGTTTTCAATGCGGAACTCCTGCGAGGAGATGCTTTCGCGGTTTTGGAGCAGCTTGCCCGCGAAGGCGTTGATTTTTGATTTTACAAATTTAGCGCCCACCGTATCCAGAATAGCGGTGACATCTTCTTCCGGCACTTCGGGTGCCGGTTCGGTTGGGACGTCCTCGCCCCGCTCATGCCTGTGATTTCGGCGTGGACGGTAAAAGCTGTCATCCGTAATTGTCCCAACTTCTGAAAAATTGCAGCACTGTGCAAGCGATTCCCAGAAATCCTCTGATTCTGCTTTGCTGCGTTTCAGCAGCGAAATGATGTTGCCTTTTAGGCTGGTATCCATGGTCAGCATGTATTGCAGCTTCTGCCGTGTTACGCGCAGATAAAGATTGTTGCGGTCGTCCAGCTGCCGGATAACGGCTTCGATATTGTCAAATTGGCTGTGGATGAAGTGGAGCATTTCAAGCAAACCGGCGCGCGCATCTTCCTCGGTGGCTTCCTTCCGCGCTTGAACGGCATAGCGGAGCACGGTGTTCAAAAGCGGCGTATCCGAAAGAAGGTCGGCCGAGGCGGAAAGAATGGGACCTTTGAACCGGTCGACGCTGTCGTCCACTTTCAACGGAAAAAGAACTTTGTCTACCACGTCATGGACATAACCGTTCAGATGCGATTGCAAGAGGGCTTCCGGCCTCTGGTTCTCGAGCACAAGCGTATAGTAGGATTTGATTTTGGAATACATCATTTCCAGGCTGGTCAACAGCCGCCGCGTGCTGTCGTAGGCATTTTTTACACAGACATAGCCGTTTTCCGGCATCAGCCGGACCTGTTGCAGATTGGAATAGGTGTTGACGACATGGCCCGACTGATCCTCCAGTTGTAGAAGATTCCGAACGAAATCCGTCAGTTTCTTGCCGTACAGGGTGATGAAAACCATATCTGAAGCCCGGTCGCCCGACTCGTCGCTGTCTATCCACCCGCTTTCGATAAACTTGCGGACGGTATAGGCCGCCGTATCGTTCACTTCGTTCGGGCTTGCTCCGAAATCTTCTTCGTCTGAAAGATCTTCCCGCCAGTTTTCCCGTTCCAATCGGCGATGAAGCTCCCGCATCATTGCCGATCTTGGCAGGGCGATCTGTTTTGCTTCCGAAAGGGTGGACTCCATCAGCAAAAGGACATGGATATAATATTCCTTATGGATGGAGATTAGCAGGTTGAAAAATCGGGGGGATAAATCCTTGGGAAGCAAACCCATGACGGCACCTTCTTTGACATTGAAATCAAATTACGAAAGATATCTCTATATTGCTCATTGACCAAATTCGCTGGTATCAAATTTTAATGTTTTACAATTTTCACGGATTGTACGCGCAACGTCCTCAGGAATCCCATTCGGGATATTAACTTGAATATCTAGGGTAACGGTAACTGATGCGCCGGAGAGCTGCGACAAATGCTGAAGGACTTCCTGATTAATGGTCCCGGCGGTGGATCCCAACTTGCCGGGATCGAGTTTAACGCTGCCATAAAAATGTGTGTTGAGGATGGGCGTAGATGCCGAAGTTGCGGCTGGCACAAAGACGGTACCAATATTCGAAGAAACTGCCGTTGGGGCAACGATATTTCCAGAAATAGTTGCCTCCGTATTGTTTCCTGGCTCCCTTTCTTTCTTTTCTGATTCAATTTGCCTCAACGCTGCAGAGGACTTAACCAAAAGACCATCAGGAGTGATCTGCAGATATCCGCAATTTCCAAAGCAAAGGCCCTGGTACCGACCGTTGTCATCCTGTCCATCTGCATATCCGAAATAATCACTGGATTTAACGCCGATCTCCAAAGTATAAAATAAAACATCTTTATTTTTTAAACGTTGCAGATAGGTATAACGTGCATAATCTTCGCACAATTCGCGGACGGATATGAATTCATGACCCTTCCACAGATCAAATTCATCCATCTCCATCAGTAGGACTTTTGGAGAGAGCTGATCAATCATCAAATCATTTTCCCTGAGTTTCTGTGCAGCTTTTGCAACTGGGTTAGTTGTCCCGGATGCTCGGAGAATATTCCATTTTACCGGATTTGTACCATCTTGCGTTGGAACGAGCAACCAGCAGTATGCCTCCTGCAATCGATCGGAAATTGTATCTTCATAATGGTGAATTGCCTCGTGCACTTCTTTTTCCTGGGCCGCATCAAGATTGAGGCTGTCAGCATCATGTTCGATGGAACGCCACGCTAAAAGGACTCGCATATCCTGCATAAGCTGTTCCGTTATGCTGAAATCGGGTGCCAAAAAAACGATCATATTTCGATACATACGGGGAGAACCACCACGAGTTTCGAAATACTCGTGGATCGTTTTCAACGCTTCACTGTCTTCGTCGTCTCGTTTATAAGTCTGCTCAGCGGACAATAAAACCAGATGCACAGCCTGCTGATCCGGGATATCGGAGGAACTTGACGGAGCAATATGCAAACCGTCGAAAGGATCTTTGTTGCGGCATATAACCTTGAGAACCTTTTCCAGAGAAGAGACTGTGTCATAAGAATTTTGCATGCGCGCACGATCAGCAACTGTTTTTTTCAGTGTTGGCCGAGTATCATACCAATAACGGTAATCAGCGCTGCTATACAGATAGGTTAACTCATTGGCAAGACGCGAAAGCGCATCATTATATGTCGACATGTTTTCTTCCGGCTGTACAGCTCCAAGGTGAATATGAGCCATATTTATGCCTCGTGTTCTTTGTGCACGTGCATCCGGCGCACTGCCGAGAAAAATCGTACGGGCCACCCGACTGCTAGCAAAATACTTGCTGTAATATGTGTTTTTGTCATCCAGTGTAACCGGAGCAGAGTGCCGGCCATCTACTTCATTTTCGATGATGGTATCCCATCCAGGAGAAAGATAGCGGGTCAATTCCTCACGAATTTGCGTTTTGCCAAGCGGAATGGAACCGGGCATGATCATTGCACCGCTGTCGCCGGAGGCATAGAGCTCATGGATCACAGCAGCCATAAAACGCAGAACGCCGCGAGTCCTTTGAAACGATTCGAGCGTTGCCCAATCATTGTACAGTCGGTCGAATACCTCCGGATGAATAGGATAGCACTTTTTCATCTTTGTCAGATATTCCGTTTCATGGCATTCAACTGGGAAATCATCAGGGTGCTGGCAGTACATTTCAAAATAGGCATTGCAGACACGATCAACGGCATCCTTATCGGAAAGATCGCGAAACAACCTGCGACGTACGATTTCAAAGCCTTCTTCTGCCACAACCGGTTTCCAGACGGCCTCCATGCGCCCAAAGGTCCTTTCCACGCGCTCGAGTGCGATCATGCCAGCCTCCCCGCCGGCTTCGGTCTCCGACTCCGGGATAGAGGCGACTACAATGCTGTTTTTGCTGGCACGTGCCGCCTCAGTCAATTCCTGTACAAAGGAAAGCACATTTTCAAATGTGCCCGCAGGGATATCACCTTGTTTGTATCCGTATAATTTTCGCGCATAAGCGACAAGTTCATCAATAAGAATCAGGCAAGGTCCGCTATCGTCAAGGACATTACGAAGCGTATCAGATCCAGGCGAAATACCCTTTTTATCCGATTCCTTGATCAAGTCGTACAGCTTCGGATTGTTAGCCTGTTCGGCGAGCTGTGCGGTCATTTCTCCCCAGAGCGTGTTGATCGTGATTCCCGGAAAATTGATCGGCCTCCGCTGTTTGGCCGGTTCGAGGAAGGTGCCAACCAGAACGGCGACTTTCACTTTGGGCATGGTTGAAATACCCGCACTATTCAAGATCTCCGGAATGCCTTTTAACGACATAGGCGAAACAGCGCGCATCAAATGATAAAGTGCCAACATGCTGTGTGTTTTTCCACCGCCAAAAGCCGTCTTTAGCTGAATCACCGGTTCGCCGCCTTTGCTGGCGACCCTTTGTACCGCTTTGGTCAGCATGCTTTTCATCCCGGCAGTAATATAAGTTCGAGCGAAAAACTCTACCGGATCCTGATATTCAGGCATGGCCGTACCGCGCAGCACCTGTGAGAGATCGGCGGCAAATTCCGCTTGGCGATAGGTGCCTTTGGATACATCTGGATGCGGCTCGGCAATTTGCCGCCAGGGACGTGCATAGGAGTAGGCCGGTGAGGAAGGTGCTGAAGGAGTTACCGGAAACTGTGACTCCCGATGCGTAGCTTCTTCCTGATCACGCAATTTGCGCATCAGCTTTCGAATTTCTTCCGCTGATTCCTGATCGATGGGTTCCATCAGACGCGTCATAGTATCCAGAGCACGTACACCGTCGTCTGCGCTCAGACCGGAGCCGCTTTCATGAGCCCAATCATTACGTGTCGTAAGCAGTTCTTTTACCCAGTTGCGCTGCTGCAGCGTCATTTTGTACTTAAAGAGTTCGTTCCAGTTGCGGTCGATAATCTGGAAGCAGGCGGAGACATCTAGGCTATCCACCAGCTTGTCCCATTCGCCGCCGCGCGGGAGATTGCGGGTATAGACCTCTGAAAGAACGGTCAAAACACGATCCTGCCACCATCTGGGACCAATGCTATGCAGCATCTCCTGCCCGACATAAGCGGAAAGAATCGGTCGCATCACATCAAAGCCCTGATTGACATATGCACCTGCGCTCATCTGCATATCCATTGAACCTCTTTTCTAAATATTCAGCTTTGTTTGTTCAGGTACTTCCTGCTTCAGCTGGTCCATTCGCTCAAGCAATTCCGGCCAAGCAGAAACAAGACTGTTATAGGCGAAGGCTTCAGCCGTAGCGTGCTGACGTTCTGCGGCCAGATATGCCCGGTAGGCCAAGGACTTTATATTTTCCAGGTTTTCGTAGTTGGGCGTGGAGAGCTCCCGCATAGCTACGGCCGCGGCTCCGATGCCTCCGCCCTGCTCAAGCAAACGGCACAGCCTCTGCACCATGGTCCAGACCGTATTTTCACGGGAGACATCCCATTTTTCCGGCAGTTCGTTCCGGCCTTTCAACCGTGTGACGCCTCGCGCATGCTCCAGAACGCCGTCCGCTACCAGCTCATGCAGGTGGGCCAGTTTGGCGCGGGCGAGAGTGTCGGCTTCACCGGACTTTCCGGCGTTCAAGCCGTGCAGTTCGTACCATGCAATACAGAAGCGGCTGTCCGGATCCATACCGCCCTCCTGCGCGTTAAGATAGGCGTCGAGTTCCTGATTGATCAGCACCAGTGCCTCGTGCACATTCATGGGTGTGCCATCAGCTTCAAGCACCTCGGAATACTTGGAATACACCTCCATACCCGGCCCGATGGCCGCCTGCTGCAAGTCCACAGGCGCGATGTTGCCCGTTTGAAGATAATGGAGACCTTCTTTTAAGCGCTCTTTCAGCTCGGATAGAAATTTGCGCCGTGATATAGAAGGTGCATTTTCTGGCCTTGGGCGGCAAACGAGAGCGATGGAAGAGGCAAGGGCGTTTGATTCGATAGATATCGTTCTCCCGGGACGTTCCGTTCTCATCGGCCATGTTCCAGTTACCGTAAAACCTGCTTTAATCAAGGCGGATAGCATGCTTTCCCAACCAGTTGAAACTATTTTATTGCCAGCAACATTTGTAGAATCCTCATCGTTTTCACTTTGTTTAAATGCATAGTAGATTGTAAGTGGATATTCAGGAGAACTTGTTTCACGCATTTTTGAAAATGCAGAATACATACCATCCTCAAAGAAGTCTCGCGCTTTTTCAGCATCACCATTAAAACGATATGGTGTTGCTACTAATTCTTCTGTTTTGGGCACCAGCATCGTTGAAAACAGATTTGGATAAATTTTATCAAGCGAGCGTCGAAGCCAAATATAAAAGAAGTCGGACAGATCCGCATAGCCAATATTGTCGTAATAAGGCGGATCAGTAGAAATGACAATAGGCACTTGATTCCCTAATTGTGTTGCATCCTGCTGCGTCGCAAAGCCTTGTGCATTTGGTGTAAAACATGAAATGCATTCAGCCACCCATTCAACGCAATTGTCCCAACAACCGGATTGATCCGAAAAAATATTTGTCTCTGCAAAATCCCAGATCATTGGGATAGCCTGTCTGGAAAATGTGTTTCTTAATCCGTCTCTTGAAACATTCCAAGTGCATATTGATGAGCTATAGTCTGTTTCCTTATCCAAACAAAACGCCAGATATACGCCGATTGCTTCTGCATATGCACATGCACCGATGCCACCGTTATCGAGGCCTATATTGTCATCAGGCAATTTCGCTGACATAGCATCCTGTTTCACCTTAGCAATGGCATCGCCTATAAGGTCACTGAACGTGACAAGGGTGGTAAGTTGGCGAGGTGTAAAAAGATCAGAATATTTTGTCATACCGTATTGCTGTACTCGAAATCCTAAAGCCCTTTCTGGTAAAGGTGCAGAAGGATAATCCTTTGTTCTAAGTACATCCGCAGCTTGAGCATGTAACTCGTTGGGTGATAAATATTCTCTGCCATATTTGCTGTCTGCCACAATCGCCATTAATCTGGAATCCATGCGGCCTGCTTTTGCTTCCTCACGAATGTATGGAAATTCGACAGGCTGCCCGCAGCAAACGCAGCGTGCACCCTTGCGATTCACGGTACCTCCCGGTACTTTACCTTTACCATGTTGCACAACAAATTCGAATGATTTCCGGTCGGAGCTGATTCTTGGCAACACCCAGGCTTCCTTATTTTTCTTTTTCGAGAGTTCAAAAGAGTTGACAAGCGGCATTTCCACTCCACAGGCCGGGTTGGGGCACTTGACGGTTCGCGCCCATTTCCATGCGATGACGGTGGCTTCGCTTCCGTCCGGCAGCGTTGCTTTGGGGTAAAGATGGCCTACCCGCTTTTCCGCTTGTTCTTTCATCCATGCTCCATAATACTGTACGTCGGCGGCAAGCCCCGCCGCACCTTTATAGCCCGACGAGGAACCGCCCAGTCTTGTGCGAGATTCCGGATTTACCGGCGGGGTTGCCTGCGAACTTCGGCGGAATTTCGATCATTGCTTTATTGATAAGCACGGCTACGGGATTCAAATCGCCCGCGTGCGCTTTCAATCCAAGTCGTTGTGCCTCCAATGGGATAGAGCCGCCGCCGGCGAACGGGTCGAGGATAGGCGGCGGATTGCTGTTGGTCGACTTAAGGATTTCCTCGTAAGCATCACGATAAAGCTGTTCATCCCCGATGTTTTTCCAAACCACGAGCCTCTTAATCAAACCGTGCAGGCGTTCACGTTCTTTTTGTTGTGCCTCCTCGGTGGGAAATTTATCTTTATGGCTCGACGGATCGTCCACCAGCGAAGCAAACAGCACCGCACGGCAAGCGGCAAGCGGTTTTCTTGACCACCAAAGGTGAAGAGTGGAAGGGTGACCGTGGCGGATAGATTTTTCTCGTGCCGCTTCTTCGTTGATAGCCTCCAGTGGCAGCGATACCTCAATCAGTTTTTTCTTCATATAAGGATCTCCTTCTCGAACGCCACGGTGGCCACCCGGCGCAATTTATCCAGTTCAATGGTGTGATTGACATCCGCAAAGCCCGGCGGCTGCTGTACCCAGTTTTGATAATAGGTCACATGACGGTGGGGGCCGTCGACTTCCACTACCGCGAGCAGCGTTCGTTCCGGCTGGTTGGCAGCCACAAGCATTTCATTGTGTGTGACGGTAACGGTACCTTGCCCCGCCTGGCGCCCTTTGACCTCTATAAACCGCAGCTCATTGTCGGACGTTCGGGATTCCACGTCATAGCCAACCTTTTGGGCCCCTACGTCAACCGGGCTGTTACCGAAATCTTTTTCAATTGTCATGACGGTTTCCATAGCAATCCGTTCAACCAGAGCACGCCCTTCTGTACTGAAAGATACCGTTGTGCCTTTGGACAATGCTTGCGTGAGCATGGCGCGGGGAATTACCCACGCACCCCCCAATACGGTTGGAGGCTTGGAAATGATATTTCTTTCCTGTGTAAGTTCCGCGAGCCTGCGGTTCAGACGACGCTCCAAGTCGTTTACCCGTTCTCTGAAACGATCGGCATTGAGTTGGGCATTGGTTTTACCCTGAGCCACCTGATCGTACATTTTTCCGGCCTGCGCATCCCAAAAGGCAATTTCAGCATTAAGCCGCTTTCGAACTTCTGCTTCCACTTTATCGACATAAGCGATACGGCGATCGCGTACCTCTTTGAGATGCGTGGGCATGAGGGTTCGCACGGCAAAATCACGTGCCAGTTTTTCCGCGTCCTTTCCCCACCATGCTTTTTCCGCAAGTAGGCTTTGAATGAAAGGAATTTCTTCCGGCGTAGGCGCTGAATAATCGAGGTACGGCGCATAGCCAGCTGACGAAACCGTACTATCTTTGGATATCTCGACAAAGTGCAGGCGGTGCGAAACCTTTACAGGACGTCCTGCGCTGTCGTGACGGCCGTCCTCCAAAATATCTTCAATATAAAACAGCAGCCGGTCATTGCCGTGTGTGCCAGTTTCATCGATAAAAACAGTGCCTCTTTTCAAAAATGTCATTCCCTTATCGAGCACTTCATCAATAAGAGCATTCAGTAAGGGTTGACCCGGGCAAATCAGAGTGGCGTCCGGTTTACCATTGACATGAATATATTGCTTTTCAAAAGTGACTGCCTCATAGTTACGGGCGATTGCGTAGGGAACTCCCTGCGCGTTTCGCCGCTCACGCAAAGCATTGGGAACATGGGGGAGGGCAAATCTCTTATCTCCACGTGGACGTATCTGGCCTTTCACACTTTCATAAGCCTTTGTAAAAAAACTCTCAATGTAATGCGGTTGGAGCCGGCGTGCTTCTATACGCTCCATATCTTCACGGATTTCCTGCACCTGCTGCAGACCTAAAGACTGTCCGGCTAAGGAGCGCTCTTTTAATAATTTTTCAAGCGCGCCACGGTCGAGCGCCCCGTCAATCGTTTGGTCAAGACGTCGACGAACTTCGGGTCGGTTGCCGTAACGAATGGCCTCAATTAAAAGGTCACGTAATGGCTTTTCACCGAAAGTAACTTTCCCCAGCACATCAAAAACGCGACCACCTAACGCTTTACGCTCACGCTCAAGCTTTTCAAACAGACGCTGGAAAACCTCTCCCTCACGGGTTTCCATTGCAACCAAATTCCACAAGTGACAAACTTCACGCTGGCCAATGCGATGGATTCGGCCGAATCTCTGTTCAATGCGGTTTGGATTCCATGGCAGGTCGTAATTTATCATCAGGTGAGCACGTTGAAGGTTGATACCCTCGCCAGCCGCATCAGTCGCGACCAACACTGATACTGCAGGATCATTTTTGAAGCTTTCTTCAACCAGCTTGCGATCTTCTCTATGTAAACCACCCTGGATCGTAACGACGGCACTGGGGTCTCCCAGCATGTTTCGTATTTTTTCAGCTAAATAATTGAGAGTATCTCGATGTTCCGTGAAAATAATGATCTTTTCACGTGCTCCGGATTTATCATACATCAATGAATTATCTTGCAGAGTTTTAGAGACCTGCTCCCATTTTCGGTCGACTCCGCTGTTGCGCAATTTAAGTGCGAGGGCTTCAAGATCTTTGAGCCATTCGATTTCATTAGCAAGCTCGGCGACACTCTTGGCGGCAGTGGCTTCATCAACAAATTGTTCTTCAATAGTATTGACTTCATCTTCAGGCGCGTCTTCAAGATCATCCCAGTCTTCTTCAGAAAAAGCAGACGCCTGCATTGATTCGGAAACAGATTTGGAGGCTTCAAACTCTTCTTTGCGTTTTTCCAACCGCTCCCGCCGACGGCGAAGCGACTGGTAAATGGCTTCAGGTGACGAAGCCAACCTGCGTTGTAAAATGGTTAAAGCAAATCCGACCGCATGCGCGCGATTTGGATCAAGAACCTCAAGCGCTTTGTCAAATCCATCCTGCACATATTCGGTAACGTCATCGTATAGCTGACGTTCAAGAGGTGAGAGCTCATAACCAAGCGTATAGGCAATCCGTTCTGGAAACAATGGTTTGCCTTCAAAAGTCAAGAGTTGTTCTTTGACCAGACGGCGCATTAAATCGGAGGCATCTATTTTTTCTTTTCCACGATTGCGTCCGGCAAAGCGATCGCTATCAAGCAATCGCATAAAAAGCTGAAAGTCTTCGTCTTTACCATTGTGCGGCGTAGCGGTCAAAAGTAAGAAATGTCGTGTGATGCCGGACAGCAATAAACCTAGATTGTATCGCTTTGTTCTCTTTTCTTCATTACCAAACATTGTGGCGGACATTTTATGCGCTTCATCACACACAATTAAATCCCAATCGGACACTTTGAGCTTTTCTTTTATATTGTCATCGCGTGAGAGTTTATCCAAGCGTGCAATACAATACGGCATATCTAAAAATGCGTTTCCATGAACGGAGGACTCCAGCCGATCATTTGATAAAATTTCAAATTCTAACTGAAAACGTGAGTAAAGTTCATCCTGCCATTGTTCCACCAAATTACCCGGACATACAATCAAACAGCGACTAATGTCACCGCGAACCTTTAACTCTTTAATAAGTAGACCAGTCATAATTGTTTTTCCTGCGCCTGGGTCATCTGCCAACAGATATCGCAATGGTTGTCGGGGCAGCATCTCCTGGTAGACTGCTGTAATCTGATGTGGAAGAGGCTCAATCATCGATGTATGTACAGCCAAGTGTGGATCGAAAAGGTGAGCCAACCGGATACGGTACGCCTCTGAAGCCAACCGGTACCCATCGGCGTCCGTATCAAAGCTCCATGGCAGTCCACTGGTTTCGATTGAAACCTGATCCATCGCATTCGCGTAAAGCAATTGCTGACCAAGCGAACCATCATGACGGCGATATATTAGTTCAACAGCATCATGGCCAAAAGGAATTGCTGAAATAACTTCGATAACTTCTCCGGGTACCACGCCATTTATTCGTAGTCCGGCTTTTACTTCATCGAGTTGCATCGCATGGTCCCTCCTCTTTATATGGATTCAATCTATTCTTTCTGCAAAAATCATTGAAAACACCAAGAGCCATTTTATTAGGCTTCGTTTTACCATTTTCCCATCGGTTAATCGTTGCAAAACTGACATTTATGGCCCGTGCCAAGTCCTCTTGACTAAGGCCTAACTTTTCACGCACATCTTTAACGGCTCTTGGAAAATCCATGCAACTCACCTCATGGCTATTATAGCACATGTTATAACATGCGTAAATAAATATTTGAATTTGGACGATTTATATCCGTTTTTGTTGTGATTGATATATTCCCTCGAATGTCGGCATGCTTCCAAGCTCCTTAACTTCGTCCGCGCATGCCCGGTGCAGGTTGTCGAGTTGATTCGTGGGGAAACGCACATAAGCGGCGAACAGGCGGCTCAGCTTGGCCAATTCGACCGCGATCTTGTATTGCCCGGTGCCGAGCGATTTGCCGACCTGCTCCATTTTCTGTTGTGCCGCCGAGGTGAACATGTCATCGAAGAATTTCGGGTTCTGCTCGGCGTTCAGGAATCCGGCGTAAAATTCGATGGCTTTTTCCACAAAGGTATTGCGGGAATCCGCCCCTGCACGCTCCAGATTGTCATCGCAGAGTTTGAGATGGGCGGGTGTCAGCGCCAGCCCGGTTTTGACCCTATTTTTCATGATATCGGTCTCCTTTTTTCTGTTTATTCTCGTCGGTACCTCTCTACGACACCTAACAGGAAGCCGTGAAATGCCGATGTGATGCGATTGCTGTTTTGCTACGACCACGTTTGCGGTACCAAACGCATAAATCCGACCACCCAAGAGGTACCAGCCCCAACCCGCATTGCGGGGCGGTGTCGTTCGGCGCGGGGCACCTCCGGTGACCACGCGCCTTTATCCTGCTTGGTTTTCGACCCTGTGAATCACCCGCTTTCCATGCCGGAGTAAGGGCGACATTTTTCACTCTTCATCTCGGCAACTGTTTTCTGCTGCGTTTTTGTGTCCGGTGTCGATTTCGTAAACAACCCGTACAAAAGCTCAACGTTTGCTTTTTTCTACCGGAGGGGCACGGATGCCACTCCGGTTCCCAGAGCGGCACACAGGGGCGCACGGCCGCAGACAGGGGGATTAAGGCCGCGCGTGCTCTCCATCCCGCGCAACCGGAACGACAAGCAAGGCCCGCCTTTCCAGACGGGCCCCGGAGTATGTGCGTGGTTTCAGATCAGGCTGAGCATTTTCAGCAGCCGAAAGCAGTCTTTCGCGCCCTGCAGATAAAAAAATTCGATCTGATGGCTATTGATGTCTTCAACCGTGTCATTGTAATCGACGATCAGCTGTTTTGTCTGGCTGTTCATGCTGTCCTTCGCCTGCTCCAACCGATTGCTCAGTTCAATACGGTGCCTGACCAATGCGTCGAATTCCGCGTCCTGTTCTCGCAGGTGATGGATATTCAGGTCGGTCAATTCCGCCATAACCATGCCCCAGATTTCCGAGTATTCCATGTCGATGCTCGCCTCCTTCGTTTTCAACACACAATACTCGAAAACCGGTGCATAATCCATTCAGCAGACCCAACAAAGAAGCTATACCCGAACTGTCTGATTTGATCATTGCATGGAGCAGTGCCGTTTGCGATATTTCCGCGTTTCTACCGCTTCAAATGCAAAGGGGAGCCAAGTTGGCGCACTTTCCCGTACCTTCCCATAGCAGTCATTGAAAAATGTGACGAAACCGCCCATTCTGTCACAGTTTCTGTATCCACGGCTGACACGTGATCTATATCGTTCATATTTCCCGCTTTTTTGAGACGTTTATAGCCATGATGGTATATTTTTTACTTACAGTCCTTGTTGAGCACGGATGTTTTCACGATTGACCGAAGCACTTCTGCCAGCTCCGTGAACGTCCAACGGTCCGATTCGTCGTAATTCCTGTGCGGTACCGCGTCCCCCTATTGTGTATACGGGAAACAGAGACTTTTCGGAACCGCCGTTTCCGAATTTCATATTATTTTACGAAATTGCTCCGAACAGTACTTTTCTTGGGAGAAACAATGATTCGCCGAGAGCTTAGAGCCAAAGCGTGAGCCAGGTAGGTGCACATTTCAAAGCCACCTTGAGAAAAAACTTAAACATGAGCCAAGTAGGTGCAAGTTTATGCACACGCACTTGAAAAACGAAAAGTAAACCATGTAAGTTTGCGAAGCGGAATTTGAAACATTCGACATATACGAGGCAATCTGCGGCGTGAACCGATGCCCGGCATGCACAAACCGGTGCATATGATACACCACATCCAGAGCAGGCCATTCACCACCCGATGCGTCCCAAACACCACCTGATGCAGAAGATACACCTGAACAATATCCATATAAACAGAATCAGTGGAACGAGAGTCATCTCTCTATCAATCGCTCAGTGCCCGACAGACTGAAAACATCCAATGAGGTGTATGCAGGGCGAGATTTGCGGCGAATGAAGCAACCCTGACACCCAATAGGTGCATGCAGAATAAAAACTGCTTCGAATGAGTTGAACTCGATGCACAACGAAATCCCGGCGTATCGCTTTCTGATACCGCCGGGACAGTTCGCTTTTTCAGAGCGCAGATTTATGGTAAAACAGTTGATGCCCGGTTATCCATCAACTGGAAATGTACGAATGTCCTGAAACATAAAAACAAGCCTGTCAACCTGTTTACTGGTATGGTAATGGCCGCAGTACCATTTTTCATAACTCAACCGGCGCTCGATGGTGTCCAGCCATTCTTCCGTGCTTTTGTCGACGGTCGACTGGTCAATGCCGGGCAGGAATACCTCGGTGGGTTCATATTGGAGAGGGCAGGTGTGCGTGAGGACGATGTCGACTCTCCAATTTTCTTTTTCCAGGCGCTTTTCCACCCGCGCCTTGATTTCAGCGGAAGGCTGTTCATCCGCCCACCAGCACCGGCCGCGTGCCAGACGATAGTATTTATCCACACTGTACGCACCGCCGATCACGAGGCACCGCTTGCCGCCGAAGTCATAGATTTCTCCGTCTTTCGCGAAAAGCAGACGAGGAAACTCCGGTTCTACGAAAACGGTGCCGCCCCGCCAGAGGGTTTCGGCATAGCCGGGGATATTCTGCGGGCGCTCCTCATGATTCCCGTGGATGCAGAACAGCGTGATGGGCAAGCGGCTCAGCGCCCGCTTGAGCCGCCGGTCCTGCTCTTTTCCAAAACCGTTGATTCCCGCGTCACCCAGAATGATCAGCACGTCTTCTGCTGAGGTATGGATTTTCTCGCACAGAGAAACAACATGGGAAAAGTTTCCGTGGGTATCGCCGGTAATGTAGATCATAGAACCGCCTTTCATAACTGAGGGGATTTCTGCTCGCCGTACTGGCTCAGCTCGTTTGCCAGACGCCACGCCAGCCAGAACCCGCTGACGAAACTGTCAAAGGAAATATCGTGGATCAACTGATCCTTATCGTCGATGATTCGCAGCACCAGTCTGCGGTCGGCCTTACTCAGGTGATCAATTAATATCCGATGGTTGGCTTCTATGCGCCGAGCCTGCGGTGTGTTCTGCGGCTTGCTGTAAAAATTGCCGTACAGCGCTTCCAGAATATCTTCCATGCGCGTCGCCTCCTCAGCAACACACAATACCACAAACCGGTTGGAATAGCTATCAGATTTTCTGTATATGCAAATGTTCGCCTTTGCGCTCGCGGGCGCGCCGCGGTATAATAAAAACAGGTGGTCGTATGGATGAAAATTATATCAGCGGCGTAAAAATTTCAAAGCCTCTGCCGGAGGAGTCGTATCTGAACAGCCTGCCGGCGGTGCGGAATCTGATCCGGCAGGGCGGTCTTTCGTTTGAAAAGCGCGTCACTTTTCTGGTGGGCGAAAACGGTACGGGCAAATCCACATTGCTCGAAGCCATCGCGGTTGCGGCCGGCTTCAACCCGGAGGGCGGCACCCGGAACTTCACCTTTTCCACTCGTGCGACCCATTCGGAGCTGTACCGACATCTGACCGTCGCCCGGCGCGCACACCCGAAGGACGGCTTCTTTCTGCGGGCGGAGAGTTTTTACAATCTGGCAAGCAATATTGATGAAATGGACAGCGAACCGTCTTTTGGTCCACCGGTCATCGACAGCTACGGCGGCCGGTCACTGCATACGCAGTCGCACGGTGAAAGTTTTC
The DNA here is from genome assembly GCF_014303955.1 of Caproicibacter fermentans. Classification (NCBI taxonomy): domain Bacteria; kingdom Bacillati; phylum Bacillota; class Clostridia; order Eubacteriales; family Acutalibacteraceae; genus Caproicibacter; species Caproicibacter fermentans. Next base: position 2,858,272 of record NZ_CP060286.1, read on the forward strand.
TGGCGCTTATTGAGAACCGTTTCGGCGGCAACGGGCTGTATCTGCTCGACGAGCCGGAGGCGGCGTTATCGCCCAGCCGTCTGATGACGCTTTTGGTACGCATCCACGACCTTGTGCAGAAGCATTCGCAGTTTATCATTGCCACCCATTCGCCCATTCTGATGGCGTATCCGAGTGCTGTGGTGTATGAGCTGACGGAGGACGGCATCCGCCAAGTGGATTACCGCGAAACGGAACACTACCAGCTCACCCGCCGGTTTCTGGAAAACCCGGAGCGGATGCTCCGATATCTTTTGGAGGAATAAAAACATCTATGAAATATCAAAGCACATTGCTCGCCGTGCGCAATATGGAGCGTTCCCGGCGCTTCTACTGCGATCTGCTCGGCATGACGATTACCGCCGACTTCGGCGCCAATATCACGCTGTCGGATTGCGTCTCGCTACAGACACTGGACACCTGGAAAGGTTTTATCCATCGAGAAGAGAGCGAGATTCTCCTCGGAAGCAATGCAGCCGAGCTGTATTTTGAGGAAGAGGACATGGACGGCTTTCTTAAGCGGCTTGCGGCAACGCCGGACATCGAATATGTCCACCCGCCAATGGAGCATGCGTGGGGCCAGCGGTCGTGCGCTTCTATGACCCGGACCGGCATATCATCGAGGTGGGGGAAAACATGACGATGGTTGTGCGCCGGTTCTTCGAAAGCGGTCTTTCCGCCGAAGAAACCGCCAAACAGATGGATGTGCCGGTGGAGTATATCCTGTCTGTGAACAGTAACGCCGCCAATAGGTAATTGCAGAGCAATGTCGGAAAGGAGAAGCCATACATGGGCTTACATGTTGCAAAAGGGGACATCACGGCTTTTGAGACCGACGCTATTGTGAACGCGGCGAACACTTCACTGCTGGGCGGAGGCGGGGTGGACGGCGCCATCCATCACGCGGCTGGGCCGGAACTGCTGGCAGAGTGTCGTACCCTGAATGGCTGTGAAACCGGGCAGGCAAAAATTACGGAGGGCTATCGTCTGCCCGCGAAGCATGTCATTCACACGCCGGGGCCGGTATGGCGTGGCGGAAATTCCGGCGAGGACGGCCTGCTCGCTTCCTGCTACCGGAACTGCCTGCGACTTGCCGAGGAAAACGGCTGCCGGACTGTGGCGTTCCCTTCCATCAGCACCGGGGTCTACCGCTTTCCGCTCGACCGGGCGGCAGCCATCGCCGTGCGTGAGATTGCCGCGTTTCTCAAAACCTCCAAAGTAGTCCGTGAGGTAACGATGGTTTGCTTTGACATCGTTACGGAGGCGGCGTACAAAGCGGCGTTGGAAAAAGCGCATGCGAAAACAGAATAACGGGTTGATTCAAGGAGTACGCGGCGGGCATAGAAAAAGCATGTTGCCCGCCGCTTTTTGTTTTGCTGATCAATTTTTCTGCATTAATGCCAGAACTTTTTCAATGGTATTCCAGTTACGGGAGGTCAGCCGGTTCTGATGGCGCTTTGCGCCCAGCACCTTCGCGCCGAAGGGGGAAGAAAGCGTTTGGCCTTTCGGCACGATCCAGAACGCATCGCCGGCCGCCGGGTGAAACTGCTCATTTTCGCTGTGCGGTGTAGTGGTGAACAGCATGTCCAGCTCCTTCGGGAGCGCGGCGCTGTCGCAGAGCAGCAGATAGAGGTGACAGTCTTCCGGCACGGAGAGCGTGCGGGTAACGTCCTGTAATGTTTCCAACTCAGAAACCGAACGCAGATAAACAGGTGCGTCATAGCCGAGCGTTACTTTCAGCCTGTTTTCGATCAGTGGCTTCACTTCCTGCATGGATTGCTCCGCCATAAACACTACGTTCCCGGTGTTTAGCACCGTGCGCGCGCCGGTGAAGCCCATGCCCGCAAATGCTTCTTTGAGGTCATCCATTTTGATTTTGTTGCCGCTCACATTGATGCCGCGCAGAAATGCGGCAAAAGTTTCCGCCATGGCGTGTTCCTTTCTGCGGTTCAGCCCTTCCAGTTCCACCATTTGCATTTTTCAGGCTCCGGGTTCGGGGTGGAGGCGAAATATACCGCGCATCGGTAAACGTAAAGCTGGCAGCGGTCGATGGCGACACATCGTTCCACGCAGTCGCGCTCATACATCTCCTCGGGGTTCGCACCCTTGAGCGCCGCGATTGTTGAGTAACCCAGCCGGATCAGATCCTGCTCGGTCTGTTTCCCCACGCCGGGGATTTTGCGTAGTTCTCCCATGCGGCAAGCCTCCCGTTTGTTTCCTTTCCTATATTGTACCATACCTAAAGACCGTCCAAAAGATGAACCCCCGAGAAGGAGTAAGGAAAGCTGCTAATCGTTACATTCCGAGCCGGTTTCAGCATCTTTCTTCCGCCTGCGGAATGTGTTGACGTTGAAGTGATTGCGGCAGGTGGCCGAACAGAATTCGCTGCGGGGGTTCGTGCTGTAGTAGGCATTACCGCAGAATTTGCACAGCTTCAGCGGCGCGGCGGGGTCGGTTGCCGCACCGGAATAAGCGAGGCGAAGCACCGTCAGCAGGTTTCGCGGCTTCCAGAGAAGCTCCGGTTTTTCGCCAAAGGTCAGCTGATAAGTAAGCCCGTCGATTCCGTCCGAAAAATCGCGCTCCCATGCTTTCCTTAGCTTCTCCTGTTCGGCAGGAGAACTTATATGACCCTGCGCTGCTAGAAAATGTGCGTATATGGCCGTGAACTTTGCTTTGAAGCGGTCAAACGGTTCGCCGTAACTTCGTGAAAAGACGCCGTTATAGTAAGGAGACGTGCCGGCGGATTCCGCACGTTCATCCTGTGCCCCGGCACCGAAGAACAGATTCTGCGCCGTGGTGTTCGATGTTCCGAAACCCAGCAACCCATATCGGCGGGCAAAATCCAGACAGGCCCTGTCCAAATCCGGGGCAGCGTGCCAGATTTTCATCCCCGCGTTGAGGGCGTTCACCACCAAATCCTCCGGCTTTTCGGCGCAGTTATAAGGGATCGGCTCGGCTACTTTCACCGGGCGGATGTACTGCACGTCGCTTACCTCGGCGATTTCGTAATCCGACCACCGTACCCATTGGGCGTTCAGATTCAGAAAAAGTTCTTTCAATTCCATAGTTAACCTCATACAGGCAGACCAGCATTGAGAATTGCCGGTCTGTTTTTTGTTATGCTGATTCGAATCAGCATTATGCCGCCATGATTTTCGCCTTGAGCTTCGGGTAAATCCAATCCGCCACGAGCCAGCCGACCATAAACGGCCAGCAGATCACGCCGACAAGCACAAGCGCCGCAGCCCCTACTGTGCCCTCGGCCCTCCGGCTGCTTACCGTTTCCAGCGTTCTGCGGATGCTCTCCAGTGCCCGCTGTCGGATTTTGCGGATGTTTCGCTCAGAAACGCCCCGCGCCGACGCGATTTCCGACGTTGTGAAGAGACGTATCACGTTCCAGAAGAGGACTTCCTTCTGAGGAATGGTCAGCTTCTGAACAGCCTTGCTGATCGCTTCGTCGGTCACCAGCTCCTGCAGGTCTTCTGGTTTCCTTGAGTAGATGATGTCGAGCCAATCCTCGTCGTTGCTGAGTTTCAGCATTTTGGCGCCGGAAAAATTTCGTTTTCTTCCGGCTGCCGGTCGACGATGGTCGTGTCCATATCATCCCGATGTTCGTCATGCTTCCGGTCGTTGTTGCGCAGCTCGCCGTCCAGCCCGGCCAAAACCGCTTTCCAGTTTTTCTTCTTTTTCGCTGCCCTCAAAAATTTTCCCCTCTTTTCTGTTTTAACGATACCGTTTTTCCCGTTCCCGCCGTCTATAAAATAGAAACGTAATTGTTGTAATGTAATTATACTATTACAATAATTATTTTGTCAATCCCCGAAAACGGGAAAAGTCTGGTTTATTTGAGATGGAGGGCAAGAATGAGAAATACAGTAAGTTTACAGCAGGGCTGTGCGATGATGTTCCGCAATTACCCGGATGTGGTGGACGTGCCGGCAATGCGGGAAATGCTCGGCGGCATCGGGCGGCGGGCGGCTTACGCTCTGCTGAAAAGCGGCGAGATCGAGAGCGTGAAAATCGGTCGGATATACCGTATACCGAAACTCGGCATTATCGCGTACCTGTGTAATAGTTCCCGCGCGGCGGAAGAAGAACAGAACCGCAAAATAAACCGCGCAAAGTCGAGAGGGAATTGTCCGAACGGACTTGAATGAGCGCCAGAGCTATGGTAACATACGACACCACAGCGAGAAACCATTTCAGACAGGAGGGGTTCTAATGGTCACAGGCTGTCTCATTGAGCGTGGCGGCAAATATACCGCCGTGCTTAATCTTTACATCGGCGGAAAACGGAAGCAGAAATCCATCGCCACCGGCCTGCCGGTAAAAGGTAACAAGCGCCGTGCGGAAGAACTGCTCGAGCAGTATAAGCTCGAATACAGCGAACCCGCCGGAGGCAAGGTTCGAAGCGGTAAGTCGCCGCTTTTCGCAGATTTCATGCGCGACTGGCTCGAGAGCACCAAACGGAGTATCGAGCGCACTACTTACCAGAGCTACAAGAATATGATCGACGCGCGTATCGACAAACACTTCCGTGACCTGGGTGTCACTCTCGCGGAGGTGGAACCGAAGCACATCGAGATGTTGCATGAGAAGATTTTCAAAGACGGATTCACCGCCAATACGGTGATCCACTACCATGCAGTCATCCGCAAGGCGCTCCAGTACGCCGTGAAAAACGGATTGATCGACCATAATCCAGCCGACAGGGTTGACCGTCCGAAGCTGAACCGCTATCTCGCGGGGCACTATACCCGTGAAGAACTGATGACCCTGTTCGATGTCGTGAAGAATGATCCAATCTCGGTGGTGATTCTGCTCGCCGCCTATTATGGTCTGCGCCGGAGTGAGGTACTGGGCCTGCGGTGGAGCTGCATCGATTTTGAACAGAAGACTATCACCATTAATCACAAGGTGACGGAGGGCAAGGAGGACGGAAAAACTGTCTTGTTCACCGAGGACAAGCTCAAAACAAAGTCGAGCTTCCGCACCCTGCCTTTGATCCCGGCGGTAGAAGAGCTTCTGAAAGCAGTGCGCACCCGGCAGGAGCAGTACCGGAAGCTGTTCAAAAAGAGCTACGACGTAAGTTATCTCGATTACATCTGCGTCGACCAGATGGGCGTACTGTTCCGCCCGAATTACATCACCGATCATTTTCACTGGCTGCTCGAACACTATCAGCTCCGGAAGATCCGGTTTCACGATCTTCGGCATTCCTGCGCGAGCCTGCTGCTGGCGCAGGGCATCCCGATGAAGGCAATTCAGGAATGGCTGGGGCATTCGACTTTCGCTACGACGGCGGATATCTATTCGCACCTCGATTTCAGTTCCAAGCGTGAATCCGCCGAAGCTATCAGCTCGGCTTTCAGCATTGAAGCAAAGAAGCCCGTTTCGAACGGTGAGCCGGATGAATAAGGAGTACGCCCGGCTGCGGGCGGAATATCCGTCGGTGGTCACTCTCGACCAGGTCTACCGCATCTGCCACATCAGCAAGCGCAAGGGACGCTGGATGCTCGAAAACGGCGTGATTCCCTGTATAGACACAGGCAGGAAAACACACCGCTTTCAAGTGAAAATGGCAGACATCATTGATTTCTGGAACGGCGGGAGAATGGCGGCGTTACCATGCCGAGCGGTATCTTCTCAAACCGCCGGGCGTACCGGAAAGAAGCGCCACCCATGGTAAATGAGCAGCACTTCCGTGAATATCTGGAACGGGAATGGGCGGCTCTTCCCGACGCACTCACGGCCTGTGAAGTGGCAGGTTTGCTCGGCTATCACCGCACCACGGTGAACAGCTGGGCGGCTGGCACGAAATCGCGCTTGGGCAAGCTGCCATCCATTCATTATTTCGGCGAAACGGTTTTTGCCAAAGAACACTTGATCGCTTTTCTGGTTTCCACCGTGAACATCGGTTTTGTGGAAAAGTCGGCGAAGCACCGGGCGCTAATTGAAGCGTATCGGCAGGCAAAAGAAATTCGGGATGACTTGGTAAGTTGTTAATGGCTGGTTTCGGGATTATCCGTGCGTTCCAGCAGATAATCGACGCTCACATGGTACAAATCCGCAAGGGCACGAAGAATATGCGGCGGGATCACCCGTTGCCCCGCTTCATAATAAGCATATGTTCGCTGGGGCACGTTGATAGCCTCTCCGACTTGTGTCTGCGTCATATCATGGTCTTCCCGCAGGTTTCGTATTCTGGGATATACTTTCATAAAGATCACCATAAAAAGTATATCCTAGAACAGATTGTTCTATTGATTTTTAGATTGTATTGTTCTAAAATAGTCGAGGTGATGAAAAATGGCGGATTATCAACAGATGTATCTTAAACTGTTCAATAAGGTCACGGATGTAATCGAAGAATTGCAGCAGGTTCAGCGGGAAACCGAGGAACTCTACATACAGGGCACGGACACCGAACTGACAGTGTTGCAACCGGAACAGGATGATAATCCCGAAAAATGAGCGAACCCGCTTTTCTATATTGGAGAAGCGGGTCGTTTTCTGCAACCATTAGGGTGCTCATGCCGCACCGGAAGTTTTCGGCTTGTAACAAAGAGACTACCAAAAAAGGCAGCTCTTTATCGCGTAGCAAGAGCCCTCAAAAAATGGAAAATGACGCATGCTTGATCCAAAATCCGCACACCCCCTGTCTTCCGTTTGAGGAATGTGCATTTCTGTTATGTTTCCGTTTACCGAGTGCGGTTTTCCGTTTATCGGGTGAACATATGATTTCAAGGCTGTGTTGACATAAAATCAATTTTTGACTCAAGATCTGATAGTTTTGCTCTTATTTCACCTACATCTGAATTGTTATTATCGAAAGATGATAACCTAGAAAGAATATAATCAATGTTATCTTGTATTTCCGTCAAGCGTGTATCCAACGACCTGTAGTTTAAAAAGGCCATATATTCTGAGAAACTCAAGCCTAACTCATTGGCGGCAATTTTCAACTGTTCTAAAAGAGCTTGAGTTTCTTCTTTTTGCTTGATGAGCTGTTGTCTTTCTCGTTCTGCTTTTTCTTCCTTTTTTAACCGTGCCCGCTCTGCCTGCTCATTTTTTAGCTGTTGGAGTCTGTCTTTAGCTTTATCTATGACGCTCATATTGTACTCCTTTAATGTTCATTGTTAGGGGTAACGGAAAACACCTATCAACCAAGTAGCGTTCGAAGTTTGTCAGCAAGGATAGTTTTGCGCTTTTCATAGAATTCTTCAAAGTTTTCCAATTCAAGAGAAGTATCATCCGGTATGATTGCTTGTTTACAAAACTCTGCTTTCTGCTCGTCATTCATGTCATTATAGTAGTCCACAAGCCTCATATCGTTTTTACTACCATTACTTCTGCCTTCCAGAAGTTGGAGATTCGGCAGTCTGTTACGGCTGCTTCTCCATCTTCTCCAATCTTCCATGGATACCGAAACTGGCTTACTTCCATCAAACCGATCATAGGGATGAAGGTGATCTTGCTCATATATAAAGTTCTTATTTATCCAGTCAAGACTTAAGTAGTATAGTGCTTCTCCGGCAACTCTGCTACCTTTTTCTGAATTGAGAATATCTTCGATCTTTCCATCAGTCACACGAAGTTCGTTCATTTGATTAAGCATATCCACGGTGATTTCATAGTCATAGCTGTTGATATTACTCTTCATTTGTTGCAGTTTCCCGGTTGTACCAGATTGGAAGTATGTAAACAGAATAGCTCTAAGGAGATAGCTGCGTATACCTTCCATATTTTTTGCATAATCAGGGTTGTAATAAATGAAATAGATTATAGGCAGTAACACGTTCCAGCTACTCGAAAAACGACTGACTTCGATTTTCATGCCTCTAAGCACCGAATCAAGGTCTTGTAAAGCTTTCTTAAAAGTGTTCCAATTGTTTTTCAATTCATCTGCAATTTTCTTACTGATGTTTGACTTTACTACATCACCATACAACATGAGAGCAGAGCGAATAATAAAATCGGAGCCAAAGCCTGCATAGGAATCAACAAGAAGTTTTCCAAATTCCGTTTTTGCACTTGGCCAGTATGCCTCAAGAATGGACATGGTAATCTCCGATTTACGGAGAGCTTTACCGCCGCTATTGAATCGTACAAACATTTCAAGCGCATCATCTTGCTTCATGTCCGTAATTTCCGTATAGCGTATTAACTTTTCTACAAATATTTTTTGGTAGAGCTTGTTCAGAACATCTCTTGCATACTGCTTACTGTCAGACGGGACATTGGCTATGGCGTCTTCGATTGCTTTTTCCCTAGTAGATTCGTTCTGAAACTTGTTATTCAGAATACTCTTAATATCAAATTGTGTTGGGCTTAATCTGCCGACCTTTTCGCTGAACTTAATGTCATATTTTTTGCTGTTATATTCTTCTTCATCAACATCTAGTTTATTTTTATTTAGTTCAATCAGCAGTTTAGTGACGAGTCCACCACTGATTTTCTTCCTTGCGTGTTTTTGCCGAATATAGGCATCACCTAACAAAGAAAGGTATAAAGAGGTTAGACGCTGTTGTCCATCAAGTATGGCAGTATCGGTTACTTTAACATTAATGCTCGTCAGTTCATAATTTGTACTATCTGCTTGTTTACGACTATCAAATGTAACATTTGATAGAAAATTACAGAAATATGTGTCCCATGTAACATTGTCGTCATCTACGTGCCAATATAGAAAAGTAGCAATAGGATAGTCGAGTAAAATGGAGTCCCACAACTTCTCAATTTGCTCCATGCTCCAAACATATTGACGCTGAAATGCAGGCATAACATACTTTCCAGTTTTTATATTTTGCAGAGCTTCATAAATGCTTATGCTGTTATCGATCAAGATGCTCATATCAAGTCTCCTCGTTGTAGAAACCGGATTTATATTTCATAAGAGTGTTTTCAACTTCACTCCATATCCAAACCTTGTCGCCATTATCTTCAAATACTTTACCGTGGCTTTTTGCACCGTCGATTTTCAATTGAGAGTAGTTATTCTTGAAAGTTGGTACAAATAATTCTGGATGACTTTTGTCACTGCATAACCGTTCCATCATTGAAATGGTGGCATTGCCTGCTATGTCAACCGCCGTAAAATATGCACGGATTATTTTATGATTATATTGATCGGGTTTTAAAGCCCAAATAGGAATCCGCTGTTCAGCTTTTCCAAAATAATCTTCGCTGCTTATTGTTTTAGAAGTCTTTGGAGTGTATTCCTGCGATGCTTTTTCAAATGATTTTGCAATATATGTCCGCATACAAGTTTCAACAGCAGCATCCTTCTTTTCTTTGGTGAGGGCTAATGCCAGACAAAACTTTTCATATACATCTGATTCAATGTTAAATGTTACATCTTTTTTTATAGAAAGGCACCTCCAATTAGGTTGACTTTTTTAGTGTAGTACGCACCAGTGTATTTGTCAATACTAATTTACTAATTGAGTCTTGACTAATAAGCAGCTAATAAACGCAAAAGCATTCCGCATTACCGTGAGGTGCTAAAACACCGCTGAGCAACATCGGTGTCGAGCAGTGTAATCCAAATCCGCTCGTCTCTCCTAAAATTGTCAACGGCTGTTGGTTTAAAATTTCAATGACATCCTTGCCTTTTTCCGTTTGCAGAGTGTGCATAGGTAAAAATGTGATTTTGAATTTTTGATAACTTTTAACCGACAGGCCTTGCTATTTTCTGATTTTTGAGTACTAATTTTAGGAAACAGTACAGAGGTTTTACTGTGGATAAAAAAAGCATAGATATAGAAATCAAATATCAATTGCTCAAGGTTAGGGCATCTCACAGTGTAATCAGACGCAGCAGTGTGCGATGGTGGCTTCTTCGACCTGCTCACCAAGTGAAAACAGAGTACAAATCGATAGTGTTCCCATGAGTGAACACAGTGTTCAAATCTTCTCTGAGTTGGGGCTAAGTTTTCTTGCCTATAATCTGAAACGGGCGATAAATCTTCTGGGAACCAAGGCTCTGGTGGACGCGATACAGGGGTAATATGCCCCTGCTTTTCCACGCAAGCGGGAAAAAGAGCTCGAAAATGAGCATAAAAATGCCGAAAATCCCGATAAAATCGGACTTTTCGGCCAAAATGTGGCGGAGGCGGAGAGATTCGAACTCTCGGACCCGATAAAGGGCTTACCGCATTTCGAGTGCGGGCCGTTATGACCGCTTCGATACGCCTCCATATATAATTTTACCGCAAAAGCGGGAAAACGCGAGTTTAAAAAAGTGTTAGCAAACTGTTAGCATGTGCTTGATTTTCGGGAAGCATCGACCGCCGACAAGCCCTGATTTCATGCGGGTTCGCGGCTTTTCGGGTGAAACGTAGCCCACTTGATTTCGAGCCGTTGAGAAAACGGCACGGTACCTCACAGAACCTCACGGTTCATCACGGAAAAAATCCACGCAAAGCCTCGTGTTTCCAAGGCTTTGAGCCAGTAAACCCTGATAAAATAAGGGCTCATGAGCACTCCGGTTTGTCAACTGAATTTCAAGCGAAAATGCCCTCGTTTTGCAGATTTTCTGCAAAAGTGCAAGAAAACTGCAAGATGAAATTCCCTGACGCCATGCGCCTTTCTAGAACCGACTTTGTAAAATTGCAAGAAACAGGACCCTGATTTTAGAATGATTCTCCTTTCTGCCGTCGGCAAACAACGGAAAGGAAGAATTTAAATGACACAGGAACAACTCCGTAAAAAGCTGGAGCGGCAGTTCAAAAAATATCCCGATTGTGTATTTCCCGAGGACGTATCCAAAATGCTCCGCCTCGGTATCAACACCGTTTACCACATGCTGAAGGGTAACTTGATCTCCTGTTATCTTGTGACTAACAAATATCATGTGGCCAAGCAGGACGTGATTGACTTTGTTCTCGCCAGCGGCTACACCGAATGCATCTCACCCACTGACCAGCGCAAGGAAATCCAAAAGTACTGCGCCAAGGAGCCGCGAACCGCTTCTGAGATCTCGAGTATACTGGGGGTATCCAACCAATACTGCCGAAAGGTGCTGCTGGCGCCTATGTGCCGGGAGAAGATGTTGGAATCCTATGTTTCCTCCGGTAACGACCGTTTCAAGGGCGTAGTGCTATATCGGTACAAAAAGCAACAGCCCGGACGAGGCTCTAAAAAATGAGCAAGTATGCTGATTTGAAGGGTCGGTATCCTGAAGACCTGACTCTGGACGAAATGCGCACGGTCTTGCACATCAGCAAGCGTAAAGCCAGCTATATGCTGAAAAACGGCTATATCCCCTGCAAGGACAGCGGCAAGAAGACGCGCAACTTTCGGGTCAAACTGAAGGATGTCATTTCTTATCTGGAGGAGATGGAAAAGCATCCGGATAAGTATATGCTTCCCAGCGGAGCCTTTTCTTCTGCCACTCCGCATCAGCACGGCAAAGGGGCACAAAGGTTGCCTGTAGAAGAATTCCGCCTCTGGCTGGAGGATGAGTGGTTTGCCGCGCCGGATGCCATGACCAAAAGGAAAATGGCGCAACTGACAGGCTATTCCGACAGCGCCTTTCAAGATTGGATCTCTACGGGAAAACTGAGGTGCGTTTTACTCTATAACCAATCTGTAACAGCTAAGGTATGGTTAATTGATTTTTACTGCCATGATGGCTACCTCATTATACATAAATCGGAAAAGCACCAGAAACTGCTGAACCGTTTTTTTGAGGAATATCATGGCGAACCCGCGCGGCGTTGATATTTTGATGAACTTAGGCTAAAATAGAAACCGGCTCTGTTTTAGCCTGAGTTTTTATTTAGCCAGGAGGTTGACAAGATGGAAAAATTCATTCCCTATGAGAAACTGTCCAAGAAAAAGCGACGGGAGCTTGCCGCAGCACGGCGAGGAAGTTGGGGCGCACTGAATCCCGTTACTCGCAAGCCAGAAAATCCAAAAGCCTACAATCGGAAAAGGGCACGGAAATGGAGTGATGAATCACCCATGACCGTGCCTTTTGATTATTTACTCCGCACGGAGTATTTCACTTTGTTCCCGTATTTCTGTGCTGACAAAAGACTAAGCTCCTCAAATTTTAGTACAAAGTTGCGTATCGTAGCATATGCGGCATTGCCAAAGTCGCGCTCGAGCTGTTTGGTCGAAAATTCACCGTTCCCGTATGCGGACAGGACAAAGTTCCAAAGGTCTTTCTCTTTCTCTGTGATTTGGCCATTATCCAAAGCTTTGTTGAAAGCTGCCATCGTGTTGACCTGCGGCAGCACACTGCCGAGCTTGTTGTATACATTCTCAATAAAATAGGCGAGAAACGGAGTCACATCCATCACGCCGCTGATCTTCGCATTTCCCTCGGCTAGCGAATAGGCGTTATAATATCCCTTTCGGCTTCGCTCGATGTAGCTGGAGAACGGGATAAACAACGTTGATGAGTAACCCTGCCTCTTCAAGTACCATAGATGTATAAGCCTGGCCATGCGACCGTTGCCGTCAAAATACGGATGCAGATAAGCAACATAGAAATGGATAACCGCCGCCTTGAGCAAGTCGTTCATCGTGCTTTCAGCATTGATGAAGGTTACGAATTTGCTCATATATTCAGGAAGCTTTTCATAAGGCAGGCCGGTATGCTCCAGTTCCTGACCAATGATATATACACTGTCGTGACGATAGAAGACGCCCGGCTTTAGTTTGTCGTTTTCCGGCAAGTATTGGCCGATAGCTATATCATAAAGAGTGTGTATGTTATCCTCAGTGATCTCGTTGTCAGGATCAGAAATAAACTCAAGGCCCTTTTTCATGCCAAAGATACGGTTCTCACTCTCGTCGGCAGGCGCGTAGCCGCGCAGTATTTTTCTTACGCTATCGCGTGAGAAATCAATGCTTTCTATGGTAAGCGAAGATGCAATTTCGTCCTCCATTGCCTTGAGCCCAAAAGCTTCGTTTGAGCTTTGGGGCGTGAGGAGGAGTTTCACTGCCTTCATCCGTACCTGTGCCGCATTTGCCATATAAACAAGATTGTTCCCAGCAAAGTCCAGGATGGGCATAGTTTTATAAACGCTGAATTTCAACAGCGCTATGAATTCTTTTATGTCAATATCAGGGAATTTATATTTGATTTTTTTCAAATCGGTAATGCTTTTGTCTGAAAGTATCTTGGCATAAAGCGCCGCATCCATATACTCACCTCATCTCGCGATATTATTTAGTATCATTATGTATCAGTATAATGCAAATTATACCGATATGCAAGGGTAATTGACTATTGCAAAAAGATAAATGGTTTTCTCGACGCAGGGTTATAGTTAAACTGGGAGCGCAAGCTACCAAGTAAGCAACACCTTAGTACAGAGAATTAATGAAAAATTGAATAGCCAGGAAATCCAGCAAAATCAAGGGTTTCCGAACACATGGGGGTATAGCTCAGCTGGGAGCGCAAGCGCTCAGGTATGCGACCCCTCAAAAATGAGAAAAAGCAAAAAACTGAATAGCCGGGAAATCCAGTGAAATCAAGGGTTTCCGAACACATGGGGGTATAGCTCAGCTGGGAGAGCGCTTGAATGGCATTCAAGAGGTCAGCGGTTCGATCCCGCTTATCTCCACCAAAAACAATAAGCCACAAGGCCAAAACCTTGTGGCTTTCGTTTTACCTATCAGACCGGGCACTTGATAAAGAGCAAAGCATAAAAAGAGACGCCGTTGCACATTACTGCACACGACCGCGCCTCTTTTTTGCATATCATCCTTACCCCCTTCACGTATAGAAGCGGAAGCACTTGATTTGGCAGAAAAAAGTAATTATACTGAACCTATACTTTATAGAGAAGGGTGATTAAAATGCCGCGCGGATCACGTAAAAAGCCCATTGAAGAACAGATTGCGGATGTTGAATCCAAGATTCAGGAACTCCAGACGAAAAAGAAAGAACTGCTGGAGGCAAAAGAACAGGAAGATATCCGTCGACTTCTGGATGCCGTAAAAGAAGCCGGCACAACTCCCGAAGAACTTGTAAAGCAGCTTCTCTCTCAAAATGAAAATCAGTGATCTTTGATCGATAAAAACGAAGGCATGAGGGGAATTCCTGATGCCTTTGCTTTTTTATAAAGTGAGCGCAAGCATAAATAAATTTGGACAGAGCCATGTTTTCCGATTTGGAGAGCATGGCTCTTTTTTATACCCCGATATAAAATTCAGAAAAGAAAGGCGGAATGCTCCATGGTCTATGCAACCCTATCAAATTCAAACCGGCCCGGCTCACCTGCCGTGACAGTCGGCTTCCCCATCACGGAAAATGTATACGCGGATTTGGAGTCCATTGGTATCGGCAGCGCTACGGAGCGTGACTGTTATGCTGCTTCGGTCGGCGGTGACGTTCCGATCCTCAAGCGTCTTGAAAAGACTGCCGTGAACGTCGACGAGCTGGACTATCTCGTCAAACGGCTGGACAGCTTTGACCGGCGCGAGCTCGCACAGTTTCAGGGTGTGGCTGTCAGCCGCGGCTATTTTGACATGACCGATCTCATCAATCTGACCTTTTGTTGTCAGAGCGCAACGGTGGTGCAGAATTTTTCCGACCTCGCCTCCATTGGCCGCGCGCATTATCTGGACATCCATGGCGGCGCAACGGCAGAAGAACTGCAGTCAGTCGACGCCCGAAAGCTGGCCCTGTCCCTTCTGCTCAACGAGGACGGTAAGGTCACGCCTTACGGCGTCGTCTATGACAACGGCATGCAGCTGGAACAACTCTACGATGGACAGTACTATCCCGACTACCTGTACAGCGGCAATACCGTGCTGACTGTGGCGATGACGGATCGCAGATTTTCTGAAGATGCCACGCCGATCACCTGGCTGCACTTTCCTATAAACGACTGGCAGATAGAACGATCTGTCATTCGAACCGGGATCTCTGTTCCCGAAGACATGCGGCTGCGGTATTCCGACAGCGAGCTACCGAAGGAATTAACTGCGTTGCTGGGCGGCGAGAACCTCCATGACGTCAATGATCTATGCGCCGTCTTTGTAGAATTGGATCAGGGCTACCGGCAAAAGCTTGGCGCCGTCCTTCAGATGGTTCAGCCCGATGATCTTGTCCAAGCGCGGAACCTCCTGAAACAGCTCGACCTGTTCGATTTCATTCCGAAGGTCTCCACTCCCGCGGAATACGGGCGGTACATGATCGCGGAATCTGGTCGATTTGAATACGATGAAAATTTGGATGAGTTCTATGACTATCAAAAGTATGGAAAACAGCGCATGAGTCAGGAGCAGGGCCAGTATGTCGGCGGCGGCTATGTCAGCTACCACGGCTTCATTTCCATTGAGGAAGTGCTGGCGGGCAGTGAAACGGAACGGATGGAACAGACGCTGGGAGGAATGTGACATGCTCAAGCTGCAGTTGACCCGAGACGGTGCCTATGACGACGAATATCTGGAGCTTCCGGCAACTCTGGCCGATGTCGGTGAGGTAATGTCACAACTGGATGAAACAAGCAGCAATGTTGCTTCCACCCGCATCTACGGCACCATCAGCGACGTCTGGAATATCGGACGCTACTTGAAGCGTGCAAACGTGAATGATCCCGATCAGCTAAAAAAGCTGAACCGCATCGCGGAGATCGTCAACACGCTGGGCCGCGAGCAGTGCTTCGTATTCGAGGGTGCGTTGGATGCCGAGTCTGTAAATGGCCTGGATGATGTGATCGACATTGGAGAACGGCTGGAAGATTATATTCTCGTTCCCGAAATTACTACTGACCGGGAGCTGGGCGTTTGTCTTGTGGAATCCGGCGTCAAGCCTTTCAGTGAAAGCGTCCGACCTTATCTGGACTACGGGAAGATCGGCACCGAGTATTACGCCGATCACGGCGGCGCGTATATTTCCTGCGGCTATGTTCTCAGAAAAGACAGCGCGGATCAGGCCCTGCTGGATTTTACCCAGCCCCACCAGGCTCAGGAGTTCGGCGGAATGAATATGGGATAGCTATTCCCGCCGCTTCATGGTATCCTGTGTGCTTGACAAATATAAAGGAGATGAAAATTACACATGAGCGTAAACGCCAGAGAGGAACAGTATGAACATGTGGAGCTTTTCGGAAAACCCGCCCTCTTTACGAATTCCCGCATTGACCGCGCCACGATACCCGAAGGCTTCCACTGCTACGACCTGCGCGGCTCCGACTACGATCCCGGCAAGCCGGTGACAGTGGAAAATCAGGTTGCGGTCAATCACGCCGGCACGGTGCTGACTGCTGAGCCGGTGACCATTCCCAAGGAGGGCTTCCGCCGATTGCGCGGCAAGCTTAATTTTCTCGGTGAATGCCTGACGCTGCCGGAATTCTGCGAGGAACACGGCATCGCGCTCCCGCCCGACCACCGGAAATTCATTCTGCGCCCCGCCTCTCCTAATGAGGCGGGATTTTTTTATGCCCTGCCGGAGGAACAGGACGCGGAGCTGGGCGCCATCGGCCATGTCCGCATTGATTTTGGGCACGACGGCAATGAGTTCTGGCACACCTGGCATCCTCGCGGCGACGAGTCGCTGAACAGCCCCGAGTTCAAGACGGAACTGACAGAGCTGGTCAACGAGCTCAGGGAAACCGGCCCTCTGAAAAATCTCAGTGCCATGTACGGCTATTGCGGCAATCGCGGCGGAGAGATCGAGGGCGGCTGGCGGCAGAACTACGGCTATGTGATTGAAACCGGGCGGTACCGTTACTGCCTGCGGTGCAATCCCGGCTCCGGAGATTACCACGCCTATCTCACCGCCTTCGACCTGCGGGCGCAACGGATGAACATGAAGCAGGAATCTCCAGAACAAAAACATGGCCTCACGGAGGCTGGAAAGGAACTGCTCCGGAACGCCGCGGACAATACGCTGCCTCACAGCTACAGCTGGTTCATTTTTCAGGATTATAACACGCCCAGTGAAAAGCTCACCAGCGACCTGACGCTTCCGGAGGCGATCCAGTTATATAACGACATAGGCAGCGGCAACAAGCGGCTCGGCGTGACCAAGGACGGGATCGCCACCGTGGATCTCGCAATCACGCTGAACGGCGAACAACAGCTGTCGGAGGACTACACCCGACTCGCCAGCTTCTCCGGCGATCCGGTCATCGCGGAGGCGGCGGAAACGCTGCGCGGGGCAATCATAGAACAGACGCCCGAGCAGGGCATCACGATGGGAGGTTTATGAAATGAGACAGAACTCCGAATGGGTGAAATTCATAAAGGAACAGTATCCGCCCGGCACCCGCATCCGGCTCACGGAAATGCGCGATCCCTACGCTCCGGTGCCACCCGGCACTGAGGGAACCGTTGATTTTGTTGACGATGCCTGCGGGATACACATGCAATGGGACAACGGCCGCACCCTCGCGCTCATCCCCGGTGAGGATCGCTTTTCCGTCATTCCGCAGCCGCTTCAGACGCTGAAGCTGTACATGCCGCTCACCGTCAGAAGCTATGAGCGCAACGAATACGGCGACATGGACGATGATCCCATTGAGCTTGACGGCCGGACGGCCCTTTCCTATGAGGATCACATTCTCGCCGCCCTTCTGAAAGAACGCAGGCCGGAGGAAACGGAGCGCGGCCTTATGAAATACTACGGCGCGGACGACAGCGTAAACAGAAAGGTACGGTCTTACGTTTTCACAATAGAACGTGTTCAGGGCCAATTGATGGGGGTTGCCGAGTGCCACGTGCAGGGCGATCTGATGGCGGAGGAACTCGACCGGCTCAAGGAAACCATCATCGGTCAGGCAGCAGACGGCTTCGGGGAAGGGTTCGAGCAGCGCCCAATCAAAACCGGGGACGGCGAAATTTATGTCAGCCTGTGGAGCAGTGATAAAAGCTGGAGCATCATGACACGGGACGAGTTGGAGCAGGGCCAGCAGATGGGAGGAATGACGCTTGAATAATAAAACTATGGAGCTGGAGATCAGCCGCCCCGGCCCGTTCGGGGCAAACACTTCCGCAACCCTCGTTCTGCCTGCCATGCCCTATGAAATTCTGGACGCGCTGGACAGGGCGCGCGTGACGGATGAGCGCGTCATTTACTCCACGGAGATCCTGAGCTGTGAGCTGGACTACCTGCCGCAGTTTCTCAGCCCGAGCTCCAACCTTTATGAACTCAACCACCTGTGCAATCGTCTGGCTTCCCTCAGCGATTGGGAGTTGGACTGCTTCGAGGGCATGGTCATGATGGACGCTGTGCAAACCAGCTACGCACCCATCCCCTTGGACCGGCTCATCAACATGACCGCCAGCATGGAGCACTGCCAGATCGCCTATGAAGCGCACGACGACGAATCCCTCGGCAAATTCTACGCGGAAAACGGGTTTGTCCCGCAGCTCGACAGTGTGCCGGACAATATCTACGCCTGGCTGGACTTTGAAAAGATCGGTAAGGAGATGCGCGAGGGCGAGGGCGGCGTCTTCACTCCCCACGGTTATGTGGTACAGAACGGCATCATCGCACGGCTGTACCAAAGCGGAGAGGCCGTTCCCGCCGAGAAGCCGGATTATACCGTACTCCTTCACGTGACTAAGGGACGCTTCAACGATCCCGAATATGACAACGACCTTTCAACGCTCCTGAAGCTGCCCACCGGCGATCAGGAACTTTTTCACGCGGTGAAGGAGGTTGACGCAGCCTCCCCGGAGGAATGCGCGTTCACCGCCGTGGACTGCACCGTCCCCCGGCTGATGGAAAAGATCACTGACGAGCTGGAAGCCACGAACGGCGACTGTTACGGGCTGGTTAATGAGCTGGCCGGACAGCTCCGACACCTCGACCGGGAGGGCGGCATCCCGGTCTGCAAGGCCATGATCGCAGCGGCGCCCGATGACATCTCACTGGACGAGGCGCTCGACCTCGCGTATCAGGCCGACGAGTTTTCTCTTCTGCGGGAAGCCGCCACCCCCGCGGACTACGCGAAAACGGAGCTTGCGAAATGCTCAATCCCTCTGAAAGAAGAACTGTTTTCCGGCGATGCGGCTCTCCATCATTACGGCGAAAAGCTCATGGAGCACAACCTCGCCTCCGCCACCGATTATGGCATCCTCGTCTCCCGAAACGGCCGGACGGTGGAGCAGTGCCTGAACCGGCCCGGGCCGCAGATGGAAATGAGGTGAAAAAGATGAAAGCATATCCGTATCCCTACCCGTGGAAAGATCTTTCCGGCAGCATGGATGAAACGGCATATCTGGAACGCCGCTTTGCCGAAATGTCCGTCCGGGAACGGTATTTGCTGGAGGGTGCCGCCCGGCTTCAATCCATCGACACCGCCGCGGACATGATTAATCTGACGGAGCAGCTCGACAGCTTTTCCCTCTGCCTTGGCGCGACGGATGACGCCGCGCTCGGCGCTTATGTCGCCCGTTGCCGGGAAAGAATTCCCGAAAAACAGATACCCCTTCTTGATACGGCGCGCTGGGGACGCGACCTGCGGGAGCAGCATGACGGGGTTTTCACATCGGGCGGCTTCGTGGAGCAGACCTCTCCCCTCCGGCAGATCTACGCCGCCGGGGACTCTCTCAGCAAGCTGACGGCCGGAGACGCCGCCATGCGGCTGAAGGTTGCGTCCGCTCACTGTCCGGACGGCGTGTGGCTCATGCTCCCCGACCACGAACCCATCACCGGCGAGCCGGACGAGCGGGCCGCCGCGCGGGAAGTGCTCGGCGTGACGGGATGGGACGGCGCGGTCTTGCTGGAGGCGAAATGCTGCCTCTGGAACATCACGAACCCCGCGCGTCAGTACGCGACTCTCGAACAGCTCATCGACGCCGGAAATAACCTCGGTTACGTGCTGGAGGAACAAGAACAGGGAATGACCTGCTTCGACGAATATTTCCGGGCGGCAATGGAGCTGGAGGGCTGTACCCGGCTCGACGAGGCGCTGGACATCTCCCAAAATCTGAACTGCTATGATTTCATTCCTTCCGAGGAACATTGGAAAAAGTTCGGGCGCCGGATTGCTGAACGGGCAGGAATTATCGCTCCCAACAGCACCGCGGCCCTGTATTTCGACTATGCCTCCTACTGCAAGTCCGAGATCGAACGGCTTGGACTCAAGCGCTGCGCGGACGGATATATTGCCCGGAACGACCAAGCGTTCATCCATGAATTCAGCGAACCTGCCCCACAGGAACAGAGTTTGAGCCTGAACCTATGAAGGAGGCTGGCGACATGAGTATGATATTTTCTCTCGTCGGTCTGGAAACCAACACCGGCATCCGGGATATCGGGATCATGGGTGGCATACCGGAACTGGAGGACATCCAGAACTCCAAGGTGTACCGGGAGCTGGTGGAGGACTGCGGCGAATCGGAATACATCGCCGTCGTTGTCAAGTCCTTCCGTTATGGGCAGGGCCCACCCGAGCCCGCCTCCTCGGAAGACCTGAGCTGGATCGGGATGCATCCTGAGATTGTGAAAAACGGCGACGCGGCGGAGCTTCAGACCTCACGCTTCGCCATCCTTTATCCCGACCAGGGGATGCAGTTTCATATGTAGCGCCTTCTGATTTTAAAAGAATCGGAAGGCGCTTTTTGCGTTTCAGGGAAAAAAGCAGGTCGTC
The DNA here is from genome assembly GCF_014303955.1 of Caproicibacter fermentans. Classification (NCBI taxonomy): domain Bacteria; kingdom Bacillati; phylum Bacillota; class Clostridia; order Eubacteriales; family Acutalibacteraceae; genus Caproicibacter; species Caproicibacter fermentans. The sequence goes on from NZ_CP060286.1 coordinate 2,878,875, forward strand.
GTCAAATCGATACACAATCGCATACGGAAAACGAGAGGCGCTGTCTTTGTAAAAAGGCGGCGCCTTTTTTGTTTTCCGGGAAAGGAGCGCGCCATGCGCCAGGAAACCAAAGCAGAAGAAAAAACAGGAGCCGGAGCGACCGGCCCTCCGGAGAAACACACCGTGCCCCCTCCGCGGGATCTCCCACGCTGTGAGGGCTGCCCATATCCCCGCGTCGGCTTTATCTGCTGGAGTCCGGACGGTTCCTGCATGAAAACCGACATGGACAGATTCAGCCGCAGCCGGAAAGGCGGGTGACGCGATGAACAGCATCATCAGCTGGGTGGGCGGCAAGAAAGCGCTGCGGGATCTCATCTATCAGAAAATGCCGAAGGAGTTCGGACGGTATATCGAAGTCTTCGGCGGCGGAGGCTGGGTGCTGTTCGGACGAACACCCGACGCCGCCATGGAGGTCTACAACGACTTCAATTCCGACCTTGCCAACCTGTTCCGCTGCGTCCGCGACCAGCCGATGGCGTTCCTGAAGGAGTTGGGTTTCCTGCCGCTGAACGGCCGGGATGAATTCTTTGTGCTGAGAAAATTTCTGGAGCAGGAGGAATTCACCGACGCGTTTATGCGCCAGGAGCTGGAGCTTGCCCAGCGGGAGCTGACGCCCGTCCAGTTCGACGAGATCAAGGCGATTCTTTTGGAAAGAGCCGAGATGAACAATATCCGGCGGGCCGCCGCGTTTTTCAAGGTGATCCGCTACAGCTACGGAAGCGGCTGCACCAGCTACGGCTGTCAGCCTTTCGATATCCGTAAGACTTTCGATCTCATTTGGCAGGGCAGCCGGAGGCTAAAAGATACGGTCATAGAGAACAAGGATTTTGAAGAACTCATCAAGCAGTACGACCGGGAAAACGCTTTCATCTATTGCGACCCGCCGTACTATCTGACGGAAGGCCACTACGCCGTGGAATTCCGCAGAGAGGATCACTTCCGGCTGCGGGACACCCTGAAGGGCTGCCAAGGCAAATTTTTAGTCAGCTACAACGACTGCGAATTCATCCGGGAGCTGTACCAGGATTTCCGGATCGAAACGGTCAGCCGCCTGAACAATTTGGCGCAGCGGTACGACAGCGGCTGCGAGTACGCCGAAGTCCTGATCTCCAACTACGACACCGGCGAACGCCTGCGGGACTTGCCAATCCAGCTGGGGCTTTTCGATACCGCCGGGCTTACCGCGTGAAATCGACCCAAATATATTTTAGGAGGAAACCAATATGAAGCTTTTGAAAGTGTCCGCAAATGTGGACAAGGAGGGCCGCCTGGTTCTGCCCATGGAGTCCGTGAAACTCGAAGGGTTCCGGCCCGGCGACGAGGTGTTCGCTCTTCTGGCCGTCCCGGAGGACGAAGAATTTCCCGGCCTGATGATGCTGGCCGCGCCGAAGGATTCGGCCATGTCTTTCTTCACACAGGACTGCGGCGGCGATGAGGACGGAGAAAGCGCTGAGGAAGCGGACGATTTCGCCCTGCCGCACGATCTCCTGCGGGCCGCGGGCATCCCCATCGACGGGGATCTGGACGTCACCTGCGTCCCCGGCGCCATTATCATCCGGGAATCGGACGTCCTCGACCGCCTGCCGGACGGTCTCCGGGAGATATTCCGGTCCTTCGGCATCCATCCCGACACCGTGCGGGAGGTTATGAAAAAGGAGGGTTACTTCGCATGAAAGCAAAGCAGATGTATAAGGTCGTGGACGGCAAGGGCCGTGTCCTCATTCCAAGAGAGCTCCGCGCCGCATCCGGTATGGATTACGGCGACATCGTCCGGCTTGGCGTCAGCCAGGGAGCCGTCAACGTGAAAAAGGTGGATCTCATCGAGGTTGGCGACCAGTCTCCGGAGGCGGTGGAAGCCTTCATCTACGCCGCGATCCGGGACATGCCAGAGGAAAAAAAGATCGCCATAGCCGCGAAGCTGCTGGAACAGCTTCAGGGCGGGAAGGAGCCGCTTCGTGTCAACTGAAAAATCGCGGTACGGGCCCGAGGACTGCGTCCGGACCGGAACCGGCATGTTTATCGCCGGTTTCGTGGCCGTCATCGATCCGGATGCTCTGCCGGAAGACCAGCGCGGCGTCCGCCAGCTCCTGTTCTGCGAAGGCGGGGCAGGCAGCTTCCCAAACGCGGCCGACGACGCCGTGCGCGCCGTGTCCCTCTCAAACGGAGAATGCGTCATCAGAAAGCGCGGTGAGCTTCTCGGCCTGTTAAAGCCCGAACTGCTTCCCGACCGCGCGCGGCTCCAGCTCTCGCAGATTCGTCCTCTGGATTCGGAGATTCCGAAGAAACCGGAGTTTTTCGGCTACTGCTTCCTGCCGGACGGCCGGTACGCTTCAGGTGTCCCACTTGCGAATGATCTGGAGGTCCGGGAGTACATCGATATCCAGAGCCGCTACCAGCACCGCCTCATGATCTGTGACCGGGAGGATTGCTGCGTTTTTGATATGCGGGAGGGCAAGCTCATTTTCCCGACGAGGGAAGCTCTGGACGTACAGCGTCCGGAGTCTGACAGCGGCATGGAACTGAAATTATGAACCATATGCCGGGAAAGGAGGAACCCCCATGGACGGCATTCAGGTGAAAAACAACCGCATCCTGTACTATGGCAACACCGCGGGATATCTTGACGCAAAGCGGAACAAGGCGGTCGTCGACCCCATGTTCCGCACCGACGAAATGGAGTCTTATCTCTCGGAACAGAAAGGGCTCTCGGTGGAATGGGCGTCCGGTACCTATGACCGTCTCACGTCCGGCATCTCCGATACGGAGGGCAACCCGCAAGTGCTGAAAAAGTGCCGGATTCATCAGCTGAAGCCAGACGCCGACGTCATGATGAAATTCATCGGCTACGACGAGCTAACGGAACGCTTCGGGGAGCCGGACCCGGAAAATTATGAGGTAGTATACGACGGTGAGGTAAGTACCAACGATCTCGAAGCGCTCTATGAGAAATTCAACATCGACCACCCGCCCGGCTATAAGGGCCACAGCCTCTCGATCTCGGACGTGGTGGAGTTGTACGACGTGTCCGGCAGCACCTTTCACTATGTAGATCGCTTCGGGTTTAAAGAGATTGGCTTTCAACAACCTGGACAGGAAATGTGTCAGGGGCCCGCCATGAGCCCTTAAAAGATTCTCAAGGATTTTATCACATATGGAGGTGTGATATGCAAAAAAGGATTTTGATGATTGTCCTATTCATTCTTTTGCTCGTGGCAATCGGTATCACTTTTTCTTTTTGCCATGCCGGGACACCGAATGGCAGCCCATCCCCATCCAGCCAATCGGCCCCTTCTTCGCTCGATGATAACGGCAATGCCTTACCGGGCGGGTACGTTCCCAAATCCCGGCAGGAGATCCTATCCGAGCTGCGGGAGAAGGAGGTCGTAGTCACCGACAAAGTAAGCGAACAGATCGCTTTTTCAAGCGGTGGAAAGGGCACAGTCGGGACATGGACGGTGGAAAACCCGGCATCCAACAAGGTAATTGAGCAGTGCGCTGTCATACTGAACGGGCAGACTGTCGCAACGTCGGTGCCAATTTATCCAGGTCAGCACATTGAACAGATTACGCTCTCCCAGAAGGTGGCCCCCGGTACTTACGACGTCATCGCAAATATCAAATATTACAGCACGGATACCAAGTCACTGCTCGGCCAGGCGGATTACCGCCTTAAGCTCACCGTTTCATAATGAGTCGGAATTTCGGCTTACAATCAGATTTATAAGGAGGATTCCCCATGAAAAAAGGTATCAAGAAACTGCTGGCGGGTATTGTCACCCTTACTATGCTCACCCTCGCGGCGGTTCCGGCGTTTGCTGCGACCACCACAACCGATTCGGGCACCGGCAGCGTCACCGGCAACGTGACGATCAACGGCTCCATTTCACCGCTGACTATCAGCGTGACGCATCCGATCAACGTGGCATACGCCATCAGCCCCGACGCCGGCACGTTCACCTCGCCGGACATTGGGATCACCAATAATACCAAAACGGCGGTCAATGTTACCGTTCAGTCCCTCACCGCAGCATCCGGCGGTACACTGACCTTTACCGATGTCGATCCTGCGGCGAAAAGCTGGAATACGCTGAACAACGCAGATTCCAAGAAATACATCGCGCTCGGCGTGAAGGCAAAGGACTCCATCGGCTGGAACTCCGGTTACAGCACCGCCACCCATTGGGCGACCACCCCGTCGTCGCTGCTGGTCGGATCGCTGAACCCTGCCACGACCGGAACCTTGACGCTTACGGCGGATTACGGCCTTGCCTTTGACGCGGCCTACACCGCAAACCACAGCCTCGTGTTCCTGTTCCAGCTCACATAACCGATAACGGACAGGCTGCCGGAAGCACATCGCTTCCGGCTATCTGCCCCCCGGAAAGGAGGTCAAACTCTTCATGCATCACTTAAAGCGCCTGCTCTTCGTCCCGTTTCTTTCGCTCGCGCTGCTGTTTTCCTTCGCCGCGCCCGGCGTGACGGCTTCGGCCGCGACAGCGTTGACCCTTTCCGCTTCGCCCAACGCGTCCGGCAACTATGTCGCGCTCAGCTGGACCAACAGCGACAAAAACCAGCCGTACAGCTATATGCTCTACAGCAAGTCCTCCCACGAATCCACGTTTCAGAGCATCCCCTCCAAAAGCAGCGTGAAGGTGCTGAACATTTACCCCGACGTGACGTCCACCGTAACTTTTACAACATGGACGGGACAAAACTACACCCTGCCGAAGTCGGCGTCACTTAAAATGTGGATGGAGACTCCAAACCAATACGACTCCAAAGGTTACGGCAAGGGTTTAATTTCAGTCGATACCGTGTCCATCACCAGTTATAACGCCAATCCGAACGCATACCTGAAGAATTCGGGTGGCTCGTATAAGTACGATACCCTCTATTTTGGAGCATGGGATGCCTTTGCCAGCGAGGATCTTTCGGCTGCGGCGGAAACCGCTACCGACACTTTCATCAAAACCGGCAGAGGTGTGCTGTTCGGGCACGATACTATGGTAGACAACAGTGGCATCTCCATGCCGAATTTCTTTAAATTGGCCCATTACTGCGACATTCAGACCATCAGCAATTACACAGTGCTTGGCAACACGCAGATCAAGGTTTTGAAAAAAGGCTTGCTCACCAACTATCCATGGCAGATCGGAGACGTCGGCACGGTGCTGAATGTACCGCTTTCTCACTCCAACCAGATGGCCTTCGGCGATATATGGATGACCTACCAGCAGCCTTTTACTTATCCAAACAGCGCTCTGGTCACCTCGGGCATGGGCACCAACAATTTCTACCTCACCAGCTGGAGCAATGCCGCCATGATCCAGACGGGGCACAGCAATGGCGATGCCACCCCTGACGAGCAAAAAGTGACGGCTAACACGCTCTTCTATTTGAGCCAGATCACTACGGATACTTCGTGGAACGATCACAAGGGGCAGGATCTGGATTCACCGGACGCACCGGCGATATTGGGTGTCACCCACAATGCTGGCCGGACGCAGTACACGATCAGCTATTCATCGCAGGACAATGCCACTGGTTATCAGTATTATGTGGAAAGCACAGGCGAAAACGATGGTGCGAAATACAGTTCGTCCACCATCAGCACCAGTATAGAAAGCGGCATGCGGGGATATTCAGTTTCCGTAGACAATAACCCTTCAGGCATTCCAAACGGTATGGTTACCACTACGATGGGAAGTTACACTTTTGCACGGCCCTCCGGCAGCGGCTTCTATATTCACGTCGAGGCAATTGATGCGTCCGGAAACATCTCTCCGGTGACGACCTACCATGTGGACGAGTTAGTTTCCATTACGCACCCGGTCAGCGTCGGCTATGTGATCGATCCCAACAGCGTGGCTCCTTTTACGGCACCGGATGTCCAGATTATCAATAATTCCACGATTCCCATCCGGGTCTCGGTTCAGAACCTTTCCGCGACCGCAGGCGGTTCGCTCACGCTGAACGATGTGCCGCCGTCCAAGTATGCGGACTGGAGCAAGCTGACATCCGCGCAGACCAAGTCGGATATCGCCTTCGGGCTGGTGATCAGGGAAACCGTAACCGGAAGCGGCACATGGTCGGAGATCAACCGGACAACCCCGCTTTATGCCTCAGATATAACAGGCAAAACTCCAATTGGCATATTGAACCCCAATGGTGCCACAGGGACACTGGTGCTTACGGCGAAATACGGGCTTGCCTGGGATAAAGCATACACCTCGGTTCATGCTCTTACGCTATTTTTTGACCTTACAGACTGAAAATACTTCTCGGCTGTTTGGCCGCATCCATCTTGGACGTGGTGGAGCTGTACGATGCGTCAGGCAGCGCCTTTCACTATGTCGACCGCTTCGGCTTCAAGGGAATTGCGTTTCAGGCGCCGGAGCAGGAACAGCGGCAGGGCCCGCAGATGAGCCTGTGACCCACGGCAGCCGAACGGCTGCTTTTTTATTTCACAGCAAGGAGGATTTACCAATGTCAGATGAGTTTCCGATTATCTACCCCTATTCTTGCGAGGAAGCAAGAAGCCGGAACCAGATCTCCCAGTGGCGTGAGAGCCACAGGGAGAATATCGCGTGCAAAAACGCCATTGAGGAAGCGATCCGCAGGGATTTTGACGGGATGCACCTCAAGGCTGAATGCGCACAGAGCGTGATCGAACAATACGGCTTCAAACGCGTTCAGCGGGTGCTGGCAAACACCGTACAGCAGAAATCATGGGACGGGCGCTTTTCCCATGACAACAAAGCCTGGGCAAAAAGCGTGTACATCCCGCCCGATAAGAACAGCCTTACAGACCACAATCTGGAGTATGTGGCGGAAAGCCACCCCGCCGTGCTGGATGGCTTCATCAATCAGTACCGCCGCGCGTATCAGGCGCTGGAACTGTTCGGCCCCGGCCAATGCGAGCCGGACTCCGATAAGCTGAGCTACGAAGGCCGCGTTCTGGTGCTGTCGCCGGACATTTTGAAGGAGAACAGCTGGAGCCAGCAGAATCAGCTCTGGCTGGCGACCGGCGGCTTCGGCTGCGCCCCCAATTCTTCCGGCCGGGCGGTGTTCGCCACCTGCCTGAACGATGGAGAAAAAACGCGCTGGAACCGCGCTGACTTTACCGGCGTTCTGCAAGAGCAGCTTCTGCCCGATTGGGCGAAGGAAAAGTTCTCGGAGCTTCAGGAGCAGCAACCGTCCGAAGGCATGGGCGGCATGAAGATGGAATGATCACAGACACAAAAATCTGAAGGAGGAAACGATCATGAGTAAAAACCAGGCAGCCGAAAAAGCCCCGCAGACGGCGCAGAGCGCCGCGGAACAGCCCATGCCGATGAAAGTAGACGTGAAAATCGGCTCCATCCGGCCGGAGGGCAGCGTCCGGGCCTTCGCGTCCATCAACCTGAACGACTGCTTCGCCATCCGGAACGTCAAGGTCGTGGACAGCACCAAGGGCCTGTTCGTCGCCATGCCCAGCTACAAAGCGGGCAACGGCGAGTACAAGGACATCTGTTTTCCGGTGACCAAGGAATTCCGGGAGCAGCTCAATCAGGCGGTGCTGGACGCCTATCATCAGGTTCTCACGCAGAGCCAGAACCAGGGACAGACCCAGCAGAGGGCGGCAACGCCCCCTTTTGAACAGGCACCGGAGCAGGGTTCCGGTATGAAGATGGCGGGGCTGTGAGGCCCCGCTTTTGCTATGAAAAAACATATTGGAGGTAAAGCGAAATGAAGAAATTTCTGAGCAACACAAAGAACGGCCTGGTTTCCATGGCGAGGCGCGCGAAACGCGGCCTTAAAAGTATGGCAGACAAGGCCAGATATGAGCTGACCATGTTCTACCTGAATTCCCGCGGCCTGCTTCGCTCCCAGAGCGGCGAAGGCTACGTGGACACGGCCATCAAAATCCTCATCGCGGTCGTCATCGGGGCGTTGCTGCTGGCGGGCCTCTACGCTCTGTTCGGGGAAACGGTGCTGCCGACCCTGAAGAAACGCATTCAGGACATGTTCAACTATGGCGGTTAACGGTCCGCTTCTTCTGCAGGCGGTCAGCTTCACCATTCTGCTGACCGCCGCGGCGGTGTGCGATATCCGCAGGCGAATCGTTCCGAATCTGCTCTGCGCGGGGATCGCCCTGACGAGCCTTCTCGCGTTTGAACCGGAAAATCTCGCCGGAGCGCTCATCGCAGTGATCCCGCTGGTGATCGCCCGGTTTTTCGGCGGTATTGAGGGCGGGGACATCAAGCTCATGGCGGTGTCCGGGTTGGTGCTGGGTTTCCGACAGAGCCTTGCCGCCGCCATTCTCGGCTTCACCGCGTTTGCGGTGATTTCCGGCATTTACACGTTAATCGGGAAGGTGCGCGGAAGGGATACGGAACAAAAGCCGTATCCCCTCGCGCCCTTTCTCTCTCTCGGCTGTCTTGCAGCCTATTTTCTTTTCTGATGGGAGGAAATACTCATGAAATTTTTAAAAAACCGCACGGTGCTGGGCGCTGTCTGCATCGTGCTTTCCTTGCTGATCTGTTTCGCGCTGACGCCGCTTTTCAATCAGAGCGTGTCGCGAAAGACCACCGTGGTAAGAGTGGTTAAGGACATCCAGAGCGGAGAGCAGATCACCAAGGACATGGTCCAGACTGTGGAGGTGGGCGGCTACAACCTGCCTGAAGCCGTCATGAAAAAAGCCGATTCCGTGGTCGGCAAATACGCCAAAGCCGACCTTGCTCCCGGCGATTATGTCCTTTCCGCCAAGCTGTCGGATGCTCCGGCAGTGGAAAACGCCTATCTGTCCAGCCTGAACGGGACAAAGGAGGCCATCTCCGTCAGCATCAAGAACCTTGCGGAGGGGCTGTCCGGAAAGCTGGCGTCGGGCGACATCGTCAGCGTCATCGCCCCGGACTACAAAAAGCAGGGCTCCACGGTCATCCCGCCCGAGCTGACCTATGTGGAGGTCATCGGCGTGACAGCCAGTTCCGGCAATGACACCGATCAGACCAAGACTGAGTCCGGCAAATCCGACAGCGAGGACGAGGAAAAGCAGCTCCCCGCCACCGTGACCCTGCTGGCAACCTCGGATCAGGCGAAGATCCTGGCGGAGCTGGAGTCGGAGGGCAGCATCCATCTATCCCTTGTCTACCGGGGCAGCAAAGACAAGGCCGATGAATTTCTAGCGACGCAGGACAAGCTGCTGGATGCGTTATATCCGAAAAGCGCAGGCAGTTCCAGCGGAACAGGCACCGGTACGAATGCCCCCGCCGCGAGCTCCGAGGCGCCGGAAAGCGAGGGGAAATAAATGCTCAATTTCATGAAGGGGAGCATCTTCACCCGAAATAAACCGGCCCCTCCCCAGGAGGAAGCGGAGCCGGACATCCGGATGCTGGCGGTCTGGGGCAGCCCCGGCAGCGGCAAAACCACCGTCAGCGTGCGCCTCGCCAAATATCTGGCCGACCACAAGCGCGACGTGGCGCTGCTTCTGTGCGACATGACGGCTCCCATGCTGCCCTGCGTCTGTCCGCCCGCCGAGCTGGAGTGTGAACGCTCCCTCGGCAGTATTCTCGCGGCAGCCCATATCACCGACACCCTCGTCAGGCAGAACTGCGTCACCTTGAAAAAGACGAGCCACCTGACCATCATCGGCATGCTCAAGGGCGAAAATGTGTTCACCTATCCGCCCTATACCCAAGAGCTGGCGGCCGAGCTTCTGGACCACCTGCGCGACGTCGCCCCGACCGTCATCGTCGACTGCGGCAGCTATATCGCCCACGACGTCCTCTCGGCGGTGGCCCTGCTGTCGGCCGACTCCGTTCTCCGGCTGGTGAACTGCGACTTGAAGTCCGTCAGCTACCTTTCCAGCCAGCTTCCGCTCCTGAAAGAGCAGAAATGGGACGCTGACAAGCAATACAAGGCGGCCTCCGACATCAAATCCAATCAGGCCGGGGAGCACATCGAGCAGGTGCTGGGCAGCGTGGCGTTTCAGATTCCGCATTCCTCCGAGCTGGAAAATCTGGCGCTGGAGGGGAACCTGCTGGGTGAGCTGGCCCTCAAGGACAGCCGGGGGTTCCGCTCGGAGATTGCCAAAATCGCAAAGGAGGTGTTCGGCGTATGAGCAGAAGGCCCGATCTTTTAGCTTCCCAAAACATGACGGACAGCCAGGATCTGTTCTTCTCCTCCGGGGAAACCGTCCGGGATTTCCGTTCGGTGCTGCGCGACGTGCAGGAGTACATTTCCAGTAAATACGCGACGCTGATCACGGACGGCGGAACCGAGGAAGTCAAGGCGCAGGTCAAGCGGTATATCGCAAAATATGTGCAGGATTACCGCCTGACGGTGCAGGGCATGACACAGGAGCAGCTTGTGGATGCGCTTTATACCGAGATGGCGGAGTTCTCGTTTCTGACCAAATACATCTTCGGAACGGGCATCGAGGAAATTGATGTGAACGCCTGGAACGACGTGGAGGTGCAGTACAGCAGCGGCATCACGAAAAAGCTGGACGAGCGATTCGACAGCCCGGAACACGCCGTCAACGTCGTTCGCCGGATGCTCCATGTGTCCGGCATGGTGCTGGATAACGCCAGCCCCGCCGTGCTGGGACATCTGTCGAAGAACATCCGCATCGCGGCGCTGAAAACGCCGCTTGTGGACGAGGACGTGGGCGTATCGGCGTCCATCCGTATCGTCAACCCGCAGTCCATGAAAAAACAGGACTTCATAAACGGCGGCACCGCCACTGGGCCGATGCTGGATTTTCTCTCAGAATGCCTGCGTTACGGCGTTTCCACCTGCGTCGCCGGGGCCACCAGCTCCGGCAAGACCACGCTGGCGGGCTGGCTTCTGACCACCGTGCCGGACAACAAACGAATCTTTACCATTGAAAACGGCTCCCGCGAGCTGTCTCTGGTGCGGCAGGAAAATGGGAAGGTGGTCAACAGCGTCATCCACACCCTGACCCGCGACAGCGAGAACGAGCGTCAGCGGATCACGCAGACCAGCCTGCTGGATATGTCTCTCCGCTTCAACCCAGATTTGATCGTGGTTGGCGAGATGCGCGGCTCCGAGGCTTACGCGGCGCTGGAAGCCGCCCTGACCGGCATCGGCGTTCTGACCACCATCCACGCAACCTCCTGCGACGCGGCCTACCGCAGAATGGTCGCGCTGTGCAAGCGCGCCGTGGACATGTCGGATGAAACGCTCATGGCCTACGTCACGGAAGCCTATCCGCTGGTGGCCTTCTGCAAGCAGCTGGAGAACAAACAGCGCCGCATCATGGAGATCATGGAGTGCGAGATCCTGCCGGACGGCACAAGAAGCTTCCGCCCGCTTTTCCGGTACCATATTTCCGAGAACCGCATGGAGCAGGGCAAATTCATCATTACCGGCGAGCACGGCAGCGTGCAGCCGATCTCGGAAAGCCTGCAGAGGCGGCTCCTCGAAAACGGGATGCCGCAGGCTACCCTGAACCGCATCCTTTCCATGGGAGGTGAGGCGGCGTGAACGCCATTCTTCTGATTGCCTGCGTCGGCATGATCGCCGGCGCTTTTTTACTGCTCGGAATCTCTCCGCTGGGGTTTGCCGACGGGCTGTTCGGGTTTCTGACCCGGAGGAACAAAAGTCTCCGCGCGGAGATCGACGAGGCCGCGCGGCGCAAAAAGGCGTCCTTTTTCCGCAGGGAAATCTCGGAGGTACAGGAAATCCTCAAGATCACCGGCCGGAGCGGACGGTTTTCCCTTGTCTGCGCGGCGTCCCTGCTGTGCTTTGCCGTGGGCGCGGCCTTCGCCATCCTGCTCGGAAACGTGTTCCTTCTGCCGGTGATGGCCATAGGGATGATGTTCATTCCGCTTTGGTATGTCCGCCTGACCGCAGGCCACTACAAAAAGGCCGTCGCGTCTGAGCTGGAAACGGCTCTGTCGATCATTACCACGGCCTACCTGCGCAATGAGGACATCGTGTCGGCGGTGGAGGAAAGCATCGCATATCTGAACCCACCCGTGAAAAGCGTGTTTGCAGGTTTTCTCACGCAGGTGAAGCTTATCAGCCCGGATGTGGAGGCGGCGCTTCATGACATGAAGCCGAAAATCGAAAACGACGTCTTTCACGAATGGTGCGACGCGCTTGCCGCCTGCCAGTATGACCGGAGCCTGAAGACCACTCTGACGCCCATCGTCAGTAAGCTGTCCGACATGCGCATCGTCAATGCCGAGCTGGAATATCTGGTGTTTGAGCCGAGGAAGGAATTCATTGTCATGGCGATGCTGGTGGCCGGAAACATTCCTATCATGCGCCTGTTAAATAAGGATTGGTACTATACCCTGATGCACACGCCGGCGGGACAGATCACTCTTGCGGTGTGCGCGGCCGCCATTTTTATCTCCACGGCTTTTGTCATTAAGCTGACGAAGCCCATCGAGTACAGAAGATAAGGTGCGCACAATTTCTGCGGAAATTGCATGGTTCGCTGTGCTCACGGCGCACCTCACGGGCGGGACCAGTCCCCCCGTGTGCCCCCTTGCTCTCCGAGGGGGATTTTTACAGTAAAGGAGGTTCTATTTTGAATTTACTCTTTGTAGTTGGCGGTCTTCTGGTAATTGGACTGTTCTTTATTTTGGCGGATGTGCTAAAGCTCCCCACGCTGAAAGCGGCGAAAGCCATGCTGGGTGCGGGCAAGGAAAGCAAAAAAGCCTCCAAAACGTTGGAGGCCTGGCTGATGTCCGGCGCCGTGAAGCTGGCAAGGCACATCCGCATGGACGAGTACAAAAGGGCGCGGATGGCGAATGTGCTGAAGGCGGCCGGTTATTCCATGACCCCGGAGGTGTACACAGCCTACGCCCTGACAAAATCCGGCGCCATCCTGCTGGGCGTGATCCCATGCCTGCTTCTGCTGCCTCTGTTGACCCCGCTGGTGGTTATCCTCGCCGTCCTGTCGTATTTTAAGGAAGCGCGCAAGGCGGACGAGCAGCTTAAAACAAAGCGGGATCAGATCGAAGGCGAGCTGCCCCGGTTCGTAGCGACCGTGGAGCAGAGCCTGAAGGCCAGCCGGGACGTGCTGGCAATGCTGGAAGCCTACAAGAAAAACGCGGGCCCCGCCTTCGCCCATGAGCTGGACGTGCTGACGGCCGACATGCGCTCCTCCTCCTACGAGGCGGCGCTCACCCGGTTCGAGGCAAGGTTCAATTCCCCTATGCTTTCCGACGTGGTGCGCGGGTTGATCGGCGTCCTGCGCGGCGACGACAGCGCCGTGTATTTTCAGATGCTGTCCCACGATTTCAAGGCGCTGGAGCTTCAGCGCTTAAAAGGCCGGGCACAGAAAATCCCGCCAAAAATCCGCGTGTTTTCCTTCGTGATGCTGATGTGTTTTCTTTTGACTTATATGGTCATCATCGCGGTGCAGATCATGGATTCTCTCGGCACCATGTTTTAACAAGGAGGGTTTTGTATGGATCAAAATGAAAAACAATTGGAGAAAAAACTGCGTGACCGGATCGAGGCCAACTACCGCTCCTATATCCAGCAGCTCCAAAGCAGGCCCGCTCCCGACCTGATCGAACAGGCCGCGGAAATCGCCTCGGTAAAGCTGGTGTATGACGAACTTATGGATTGCTGCAATCCCGGTGACGCGGAATACCTGCTCCGGTTTGAAAACCCGCTGCGGCTGGTGAGTGACCAGTGGCTGGCTGAGCAGAACGTGTCGCACAGCGACGAGCTCGGGCATGTGCTCTGGAGCATCACCGACAAGGGGCTTGGCGAGGGCGAATACGCCATGCTGGATGCGGTGCAGGATGGCCCGGAAACGGCCGGGCTTGATCAGGGGGTACAGCTATGCTGAAGCTCCTCCGCTCCCGGCGCGGCGAGGGATATATCGACACAGCGGTGATGATTCTCTGCGCCATGCTGGTGATCGCGGTGGCGATGAGCGTCCTGCCGGTGTTTGTCACCAAAAACAGGCTGGACACCTATGCCTCCGAGCTGTGCCGTGAAGCGGAAATTCAAGGATGCGTCGGAACGGAAACAGCACGTCGGGCGCAGGTGCTGACCGAGCAGACCGGCCTCGAGCCGGACATCTCATGGTCGAAGACCGGAAAGATTCAACTCAACGAGGAATTCACCGTTACCGTCTCCGTGCGGGCCGATATCGGGCTGTTCGGCGGGTTCGGGAGCTTTCCCGTTACGCTGACGTCGAAAGCGTCGGGCAAAAGCGAGGTGTACTGGAAGTGACATCCAAAAAATTCTGTGCTATACTCAAAAGCAATAGAGGATCGGCCTTTCCGCTCACCATCGCGGTGACGCTGGCGCTTTTGCTGCTTCTCTGCGTCGCTTCCGAGGGCATCCGGCTGATGATCATCGCCCAGGGCGTGCGGGACGCGGTGCAGTCCGCCGTGATCTCAACCGTAAATGACAGCTATGACAATGTATATCACGGCGTGCGGGAGGGCTATTCCGGCGCTTACCAACTCTCGGCGGACGACTTCGAGGAAAGCCTCGATTACGGCGATATTTACGGACGGCTGGACAATCTGCTGGAACTCCGGCAGGAGAATGGATATCATGTGAAATACGCCGGGGACGAAGCCGAGTTTCGGTTGTCAAACCTGTCCGTCAATCTCAGGAACATGCCGCTGGCACCGTCCGATCCGGACAACGCGAACGGTTATCTGGCCGACGCGGTGATCCGATTGGAGGTTCCCGTGCGGTTTGGAGGGAATATCCTGCCGCCCATGACGATCAGCCTCAAGGTACAGGCAAAATATATGCCTTTATTCTGACTATTTCACGCGTGCCCCATAGACTTTCGAAACCGTCTGTGGTACTGTGTGATACTGAAAAAAGTCGATGAATCAACAACATGAAAAAGGAGGGTATCTCATATGAAACTGACAGATAAAACAAAAAAACGGCTCACGCTTGCCGGGCTCGGCGTTTTGAGCATTGTGCTGGTCGTCGCTATCGCCGCGCAGTTCAGAACGGGGACGCCCATGGATGGGAAAGGGAACGCCTCCTCCGCCGCGTCGGATGCCTCGGTTCCTTCAATCTCCGCTCCAGAAACCACGGGCTCTTCACCGGACGTCAGCGTCCCGGTTGTTTCCGCGCCGGACACGGCTTCTCAGAATGGCGGCGCCGAAGATACCGGGGATTCCAGCGGCACGGACCAGAGCATTCAGGCACCGGTGACCAAACCGTCCGAGCCTTCGTCGGAAGCGAAAACGAACCCCAATCAGACGCCGGACGGTAAAAAGACAACGAAAACCGATGGCGGAACGCCGACCGCGAATTCCTCCTCCGAACCATCGACACCGAAGGCCGGAGATAAGAACAGCAAAGGTCAAGTTTATTTCCCCGGCTTTGGATGGGTTGATGACGAAGGCGGCGGTACATCGGGAACAACCGCCGGTGATATGTACGAAAACGGCAATAAGATCGGCAACATGAATTAGCTCGATATCACGATATTACGGAAAGCACGGCTTCGGCCGTGCTTTTTCGTTTGGAAGGAGGATTTCATGAAACGAATCATCAGCCTTTTTTTAGCGTTTGTACTGATGATTTCCGTATTCCTGCCGATGAACGCCTATGCCATCGGAGACGGGAATGTGGATGGCGGCGGAGGTGGGATGGGAGACGGAACTAACACGGATTTCTGGAACACCGGCGACGAGGGAGTACGGGTAACGGTCATCCGGGCCAACGATCATGCGGTTGTGACAACGCCGGTCGATTTAACGAACAGGACCCCAGCCGGAACAATATGGCACTTTGGAAAGGTGTGCAAAATCTCTTATAATAGAGGGCAAACTTTAACACCAAGGACCGGAAACTATTCTTATGTAAACCCGTCTCAGGCTCTGCCCAAGATCATCAGCACATCCGGAGGAAACGGTAACATCGCCGCGATCAAGAGCTATTTCACTGACGAGCAGGTAATTCGGAGTATCGCGAACCTAACCGGAATGAACTTTAATGTCCTGATCAACGGGCAGTACAAGCTGCTTCTGGAGCCCATCGCATATATGACGTTCGGCGGTGTCAAATACGCCATGACCGCCACGGAGGCCGCGCTGTTCGATCAGCAGCTCGGGGGCGGCCTGCGGAGCAAGATGGTCTCTCTCAGCCACAAAAACCTGCCGCTAGCGATGTTCTTGGAAACCCCGGATCTCGGCTACCCGGCGTGGGGCGGTTCCACGACCAGGGCGGCGTCGGACACGGATATCATCTCATCACTTGGCCTTGGCATCGTGCGGTTCAGCGAAGCGGAACCGCCTACGATCAGTACAACAAATTATGAATACCGCGTCAACACGGAGGTCATCACATCCGTGACGGTGCGGGGCGGGCAGTCCGATCCGAACAATCCCGTCACAGTGCGTTTCACTATTGGGGGCCAGACTTACACCGTAGGCGGCGTCTACTACCCAGATGGCGACAGCCAGCTGGCGTGGGTGCGCTGGACAACCCCATCCACTCCGCAGACCATGACCATCCGCGTGTCGGTGAACGGCGGCGGCTCGGCAAGCGAGGGAACCATCACCGCAAAAATTACGGATCTCTCCGGACACGATCCACCCGATCCGGTGGCGGATGACCGGAACGACTCCTACGCCGCGTCACCTGTCCCCAATAATACGCAGAAAACTTCGGCGTCCTGGGGAGTCTGGTGCCCGTCATGGCACGCGAATTGGGTCTGGATTTCCACAGGAGAGGACTCCGGCTATTGGGAAGACACTGGATGGTGGGACTTTAACTGGACTTCTTATTCCGCGAGCCTGACCGCTTCCATGAGCATTACGCCGGATGCGAAAGATCCCACGGCATCGGGCAAAGTCCTGAAAAGCGGCTATGGGATCAACCAGACAACGACTGCCAGAGTAAGCACCGGCCAGTCTTCGGCGGTGACGGACGCGCAGACCGCCGTCACGTACTTTCCGGAATTCGGGTACCAATCATTCTGGCGGCTACTGGAACAGACGCGCTCCGGATATAACGCAGAATTTGAGTTTGCATCAAACAAATATTCGACTTACAAACGCCGGACGCACTTCACGCCGATTTGGATGCCGGACGGCAGCTACACGCCCTATACCTATCTGGAGGACTGCTGGACGCCCGCGGGGATGCTCAGCATGAACCTCACCGACTCGGTAACGATACGGGGCAGCCTTTGGAGCGACTGGCACATCGCGCCTGTAAAGCCATAGCAACAGAAAAGAAAAAGGATCGCGGAGCAGGAGCTTCAGCGGTCTTTTTTTCTTGCACAAAATTATTTGAAAGGTGGAAAATCCATGAAAACGAAACGTATTTTCGCGGTTCTGTGTGTGGTTCTCATCCTGACCTGCCTCTTTGGAACGACCGCGTATGCTGCGGGAAGCGGCGATGTGGCGGGAGCCGTGGAAGGCACTTGGAAAACAGCGTCACAGCAGATAAAGACTGTTGTCAACAGCGTGGTATTCCCAGCAATCGACCTGATTCTGGCCGTGTTTTTCTTCGCCAAATTAGGCACGGCTTATTTCGACTATAGAAAACACGGGCAATTTGAGTGGGCGGCGCCGGCAATCCTATTCGCCTGTCTGGTGTTTACATTGACGGCGCCGCTATATATTTGGAGCGTAGTTGGGATGTGATATATGAAAGCAGTCCGGCTCCAAGAAAGCCGGACTGCTTAAAATGGTATTGAATTTCAATTGGTCACTTTAATTTTGAAAGAAAATCCTGCAATTCAGGTCCGTTGTGAACAGGTGAACCATGCGAAGGACATAACCATTCAAATTCCAAGTTTTTGAGCATGGAGAGTGATTTTATTACTTCATCCTGATTCCAGTTCATAAATCCAGGGAAAAGTGCAAAGCGGCCATGGATAAATTTAAACAGATCGCCTGTAAAAACAATGTCCCGAACCTGAAAAATAGTATGTCCCGGCGTATGCCCGGGCGCACGCAGAATATGTATATCGCTGTAAGGCCAACCGGCGCTATAAGTTCCGCTGACGGCAGATTTTCGCGGCCTTATGATGGTTTCAATCAGATGCTTTACACCTGGACGCCTTTTCTCACCAATGATGTAGGGAATGTCTTCCGAAGGTGCCCACAGCTCGGCACCGGTGGCTTCCTGCAATTGCTTTGCATTTCCGATATGGTCTACGTCATGATGTGTGAGCAGAATCATGCGAATATCGTCGGGGCAAGTGCCGAGGCTTCGGATTTCTTCCAATATTTTTTTTGAAAGCCCCGGCATTCCCGTATCGATTAAAAACGTTTCATCCGTCCTGACTAAAAAAACATGGCTGCGTTTAGCAGCTTCCAGTTGAAAAACATTCTCGGTAATTTTCAAAGATATTCCTCCAATCAGCATGCGAACAATATTCCGATCGTTCATATACACTATTTAAACATCAGCATACCGCCCATGACAACGATCATTATGAAAAGCACCGGCTGGAGAACCTTCTCCAGCTTTTTCTTGTCCGCCCGTTTCAGGAGGAACGGCCCGGCGAGCGCGCCGCACATGGTGCCGATGGCCAGAAGCCCGACAAGCTGCCAGTCGATATTCCCAACGCTGAGATGCGCGAGAAAACCTGTCACCGCGATTCCGAACAGCACCAGAACCGAGGTGCCAACGGTCTCCAGTGCCGGACAGCCCAGGATCATCAGGCCCGCGACAATCGGACCGCCGCCGCTTAAACCCACCAGTCCGGACATGATTCCGCCGAGCAGTCCGAAGCAAACAGCCTTTATGGTGTTAGCCTTTTTTATTTGGGCAGAGTCCTGTTCCGCTGTTTTGCCGTGCTTTTTTCGCAGGAAGGAGATTAGCATCTGCAGGGCAAGCAGAAGTAGGATGATTCCGGTTAGTTTGTTATAAAGGCCCTGCGGCAGAAAACCGGAACACAGCGAACCGATGACGGAGCCGACCGCGCCGCTTACGAGCATTGTAATGCCGAACCGCAGATTCATGTTTCCGGCCTTCCAATGGGAAAACGCCCCCACCGCCGTGGTAGGGATCGTGGTAGCAAGCGAGGTTGATGCCGCAATAGCAGGCGAAATGTGAAAGAACACCGTCAGAATCCCAACATAGACGGCTCCGCCGCCTCCGCCGAGAGAAACAATCAGCAAGCCTACGACAAACCCAACAATGGGTAAGGCAATATAAGTACCCATATCAATCACTCTTTTCCATACTTAAAGATGAAATCAACCGAAAAGCAAGCTGTCGATAACTTTCGTCGACGTCCGCACCATTTCCACGGAAAAATCCAGCCGCTTCCAGAGAAACAAACCCATGGAGCGCACTGCGGAAACCACGGACAAAATGGATCGTTTCCTCTTCCCCTAAGTGATACGGCTCCATCACCTGATACAGAATCCGGACAACGGTGTGCCCCTTCTCCTGAACATCGCTGTCGCCGCAGTCCGGGAAGCGCAGGATTGCCTTGTAAAGCTCCGGATTTTCTTTCGCGTAGCTCCGATATGCCAGGGCGATTGCCAGTAACGCGTCGCCCTCGGACCGGCCGACCGCCGCGCCGCGGATTGCTTCTTCCAGCCTGCCGAGGGCAAGCTTCGCAATTCCTGTGGAGAGCTCCTGAACTCCGCTCAGATGGTTATAAAGGGACGGCGATTTGACCCCCAGCTTTTCCGCTACCTGAAGCAGAGAGACATTTTCAAGCCCCTTTTCTTCCGCGAGCTCCGCCGCAGTATTCAGGATTGTCTGCGAGTCCAGATTTCTTCTTGTGCCCATTGTGACCACTTCCATAAACTATAATATGCTTATTATAAACTAATGTAATTAGTTTATCAATACCCAATAATAAAAAAGGAGGCGATGTCCGATTGTTCTATCTCTAAGCGCCCGCAATCGTTTTGCATTGGAGCCTGCGAAAGCGGGCTCCATATTTTTTGAAGGAGGTGACCTCCCATGTTCATATGGGACTTTGTGGCAAACACCGTGCTGGGGCAGATTCTGGACTGGATCTACAGCCAGATGATCGGATTCCTCGGCAACTTTTTCGCGGCCATGGGCAACATGGGCGCGGACCTGTTCGACATGACATGGGTAAAATCCATCGTCCTGTTTTTTACTTACCTTGGCTGGGCGCTCTACGGGACCGGGCTGGTGGTTTCGGTCTTTGAGTGCGGCATTGAGTACCAGTCCGGCCGGGGAAGCATCAAGGACACCGCGCTCAACAACATCAAGGGTTTTCTCGCGGTCGGCCTTTTCTCCACGGTGCCGGTGGAGCTGTATAAGCTCTCAGTCTCCCTGCAGAGCAGCTTCACGGCTGGCATAACCGGGCTTGGAACCGGCATTGACACCGTAGCCGGAAACATTATCAGCCAGCTGTCCTCCGCGGGGGCGCTGGAGCAGGCCGCGAATGCCGGAGTGTTCGGCGGGATCGGAGGCACGCTCAATCCCATCATGCTGATCTTTATCCTCATCATGATGGGCTACGCCGTGATCAAGGTGTTTTTCGCCAACCTGAAGCGCGGCGGTATCCTGCTCATCCAGATCGCGGTGGGCAGCCTGTACATGTTCAGCGTCCCGAGAGGATATCTGGACGGATTCGTGAGCTGGTGCAAGCAGATCATCGGGCTGTGCCTGACCGCATTTTTACAATCTACCATCCTCATTGCGGGGCTGATGGTGCTGAAGGATCACGTCCTGCTGGGGCTTGGCCTGATGCTGGCGGCCGGGGAAATTCCGCGCATCGCTGGAGCGTTCGGATTGGACACCAGCACCAGAGCCAACTTCATGAGCGCCGTCTACGCCGGTCAGACCGCGATGAACATCACCCGCACCATTGTGAAGGCGGTGGCGAAATGAGGCTGGTATATATCTGCTCTCCCTACGCGGGGGATGTTGAAAGCAACGTCCGGTTTGCCAAAGCCGCCTGCCGATATGCGATGAAACAGGGCTGCGCGCCTGTCGCCGTTCATCTGCTGTATCCGCAGATTCTGAACGATGCCGTTCCCTCCGAGAGAAAAGCCGGTATCCGGATGGGGCTGCGGGTGCTGGTTTCCTGTGAGGAACTGTGGGTTTGCGGCGGCACCGTCAGCCATGGAATGAGCTGTGAGATCGCAAAAGCCGCACGATTGGGAATCCCCGTTCGATACCTGTCTGCGGAGCAGATTCAAAGCGAAGCTCCCGTAAGGCAATACGGCGTTCTGGCGCGCCGGAGCGCCGCGTCAATCTGCGGAGCGGCGGAAAACTGGCTCCAGCAGGACGGAAGGCCCATGACATTCGGCACTTATGAAGAAGCTGCGGCGGAAGCCGAGCGGCTGAACGACCGAATGGGGCCTGTCAACCGAACCGTCGAGTATTTTCCAAAAGAAACGGAGGCTGTGCCGGAGGAAACGCCTTCCTTCGGCATGGAACTGCGCCTGTGACCGCGCCGCTGACCCTTGGCAGCCTGTTTGACGGGATCGGCGGATTTCCGCTGGCAGGCGTCCGGCAGGGGTTCACTCCTGTGTGGGCCAGCGAGATCGAACCGTTCCCGATGAAAGTTACAAAAATACGGTTTCCGGATATGCTCCCTGTCGGCGACATCATGAAGCTGAAGGGCTCGGAGCTGACCCCCGTGGATGTGGTCTGCGGCGGGAGCCCGTGCCAGGATCTCAGCGTGGCAAACGGCAGGCGTCTCGGACTTCAGGGCGAACGCTCCGGCCTGTTCATGGAGCAAATTCGGATCATCAAGGAGATGAGAGCGCATGACAAAGCAAACGGAAGGCCAGCTGACGCTGTTCGACCTCGGTATATGGTCTGGGAAAATGTGCCTGGAGCCTTCTCCTGCTCAGGAGGCGAGGATTTCCGGGCGGTTCTCGAAGAAACCTGCCGAGTTGCTGACAACACCGTATCTGTACCTCGACCTCCGGGAGGGGTATGGCAATCTGCTGGGGCCATATTGGGAGATCAATTCTCCGTTGCTTGGAGAGTATACGACGCTCAATACTGGAATGTCCCGCAACGGCGCAGGCGCATCTTCCTTGTCGCGGATTTTGGAGGCCGAACCGCCCCAAAAGTACTATTTGAGCAGGACCGCCTGCCTGGGAATTCTGCGGCGGGCGAGAAAGCGCGGCAAGGAGTTGCCCCCGGTGCTGAAGCAGGCGCTGGAGCTTCAGGCGGGAATCCGGTCGGAGGATGCCTGACATCATGGGATGTACAAAGCCACCGGATATATGAAAGCGAGGGCGTCTGGCCCTCCCTGTACAGCGGCGGCGGTGGCGGGCACGGCTATGTATCCACAGAAAAAGAAAAAACGGAACCTTCGGAGGGCGGACCCATGGCTTTTGCGTGCAATCAGCGCGATGAGGCTCGGAACTTGCACGATGTGTCCGGGGCAATACAGGCCCAGCCCGGTATGAAGCAGCAGACTTTTATAGCCGAGACACCGCAGCAGGAGAATGCGAACTGCCTAACGCCATGGGATACCCAGCAGGGCCGAGTTTTTACAGAAAAAAGCGTTGCGCCTACGCTGGCCGGCGCCGATGGAGGCGGCGGCAGAAATCCGGGCGGGCTTTTGTTTACGGCGGCGTTCAGCGCGGGGGCCGGTTCGTCCGCAGGAGGGATCGGCTATCAGGAGGAATGTGCGCCGACCTTGAAGGCGACGGCAAGCGGAAGCATGATGCCCTCCGTGCTGTGCCTGAACGACCAGGGCGGCAACCGCATGGATGTTTCCGAAGACGTCGCCGCCACGCTCCGCTCGCAGGAACACGGCCATTCGCCGCTTGTCATGGGAAACCAGCCGGAGCTGTTTGAGAATTATGGGATCGACTCGCGTTACACGGGACCGCACAAGGTAGCGCCCACCATGTCCGCGAGATACGGGACCGGCGGGAACAACGTCCCTTTAATCTCCCAGCCGTCTGCGTTTCTGGCGGACTCGGGCGAAGACTCGGCGCCTGCCGAAACCTACTGCATTGCCGGAAATATCATCGACCGCCAGGACAAAAACGGCGGGAACGGTATCGGCGTCCAGCCGGATATCAGCTATACCGTCACGGCCACCGACCGGCACTGCGTGTTTTCCCAGCAGCGCAGCGACGAGTACGCGCCGAACGAGGTGGTAAGCACCGAGAGCGCCCGGCAGTATAAGGACGCCACCGACCTCGTGTGTGAAACGAGCCAAGCCGGGGCGCCTGAACCTCGCGGTGCGCCAGCCGAACCACATGTGCATCCCTATCGCATCCGCAAGCTGATCCGAAGGCTAACCCCGTTGGAATGCGAACGGCTACAGGGTTTTCCGGATCACTGGACGGACATCCCCGGCGCTTCGGACAGCGCCAGATATAAAGCTCTTGGTAACAGCGTGGCGATACCCTGCGTGGAGCATGTGCTCCGGGGAGTCGCTTATTTTTTACGCAAATTCAAGGAGGAATCATCATGTACATCTATCCGGACAACCTGAAATCCAAGGCGACGCTGTGGCTGTGGCAGCTCCGGGACATCGGGATCATCGGCGTGGGCCTGCTGCTCTCTGTGTTTGCGCTGGCACAGCTCCGGTTCCTGCCGCCTATTGTCATCACGGCTCTCTACGCGTTTCTGACGATCCGTTTTGATGATACCAGCATCCTCGACTTTATCAAAAACGCCTGCTCTTTCTTCTTCGCAAGGCAGCAGGTCTACGAATGGGGGTATGGAAAACATGAATAAGGCAGAAAAGAAAAACGCAAGGCAAAAACAATATACCCGTCAGCTCATCAACACGAAGGCCGTCACCGATTACAGTCTTGCGACCAGCCGCGGCGACGAGCTGGTGTATTTTATTATCAAGCCCACCAACATCTCCGTGCTTTCCGAGGAAAGCGTCTCGGCCCGAATTTATGCTTTGATGACCGTGCTCAAGGGCATCGCGGAGCTGGAATTTCTGTGCCTGAACAGTCGGGAAAACTTTGAAGACAACAAGCAGTTTCTCCGGACACGGCTGGAGCAGGAGAACCATCCCGCTGTGCGGCAGCTTCTGGAGCAGGATCTCTCCCAGCTCGACCGGATGCAGGTACAGATGGCGACGTCCAGAGAATTTCTGGTGGTGATCCGGCTCCGGAATGAAAAGCAGAGCGAAGTGTTCTCCTACCTGAACCGCATAGAAAAAACCCTGCGTGAGCAGGGCTTTTCCACAAAACGCGCCGGCAAGGAGGACATCAAGCGTATTCTCGCCATTTATTTCGAGCAGAATGTTACAACGGAAAAATTTGAGGACTACGACGGAGAGCGCTGGATCGTGCCGGAGGACTGACAGCTTATTTCAGCTTTTCGGAACAATCATCCATCAGAAGCTGAAACACCTGTTTCCCCGTCTCGCTGTCCTCATAAACCAGGCTGTCCAGCAAGGCGCAGGAGAGCCCATAGGAAAATCCCATGGAAGCAGGGACGGCAAGAAATTGCTCCTTCAGCATCCGGTTAATCCGCTCCATCGGGGGCTCTCCGACGACAGCGGAAATTCTGTCATACAGCATGTTCAGATCAGCGTTTTGGAGAACTTCGCTGATGCTATCCCTTTTATCCGACAGGAACCGGGACATGGCGTATTGGAGGAATTTCTCCGCCAGCAGCGCGTAATGCCGGTTCACGACAGTAAACCGCTGTGCAGATTGATCCGAATGTTCCTCAAAATTCTGCTTTACCTCCGGGTAAAAGGGATGTTCCTCTGCCTCTGCGCCGGTGTTGGTCAGTTGGAACGGGCGGTGCTTGTGCTCAGACGAATTTCCTGAGACTGCATCCAGAGCATAAAAGCACAGGTCTCTCAGCTCCGATGACACCTCATACCCGTCTGACACAGCCTCCTGACTGGAGGAAGCGATGACCGCTTGAAAGAAATGGGACAGGTAGCTCTCCACCAGATATCCCTCCCCGCCGAGCTTCGTCCGGATATCCGTGGTAAGCAGCAGGAGATCCGTGATGGAACTGGGCTGTTCAGTTTCCTTGGAAACCAGCAGATCCTCAGGATTCTGAAAAATGTTCATTTTTACCCCGACCTTTCTTTGAAGTCGGGAATCTCCGGCGCTTAAAAGTGCGGGCAAAGGCGGGGCTTCTCTGCCCGCTACCCTTGCACGCGCGAAAGATTCTTCTTGTGCCGCCACAAAAAACAAGGTACAATAGCCTTGTCGTGGTGCCGTTTACGGTTGTGCAGGGTGGTATGTTCACCTTTGCGCAGGGCTGATATGTTCTCAGCATATCAGCCTGCCATGACGCTTTTATTTTTCCGGGCAACTCCCGTTGGTGTCTATATCAACTCTGATCAAAAGAAAAGTCAAGGGCCTTGTGAGAGACGGCAAAAAAATTGGGAAGTCAAGAGCATAAGCTCTCAGCTTCTCATTTTGCTCCATAATGATCAGTTGGGCTTATACTAAATTACATGAGTTGGGCGCATAATGCTATCATTTTCATCCACAATTAATTTTCCTTCTAAATATTTATCAAATATTGATAAGCAAGGAAAACTAACCACTCCATCATCATCTTGAAACTCTATATCTAAAGGCTTTGAAGAAACAAAAAGAAAATGCGCTTTTACTGATTTTTGAGCCCCAATAAAAGTTTCCATCTTTTGTGGTTCACTAAGCACTAAGTCATATCTTCTTCTACAGTGGTCATAATATCCATCAGTTTTATAGAGCTTTTCATAGTCAGATATAATCCCGCTATTATTTAATGAATCAGAGAAAAATTTGGCTTCAATCAGGAATAACTCATTTGTTTCCTTTGTATAAAAAATTAAATCAAAATCACCGTAATTGATGGGCTTGCTTCCGAAAATTCTGTCATATTGAACATCAATCTCATCAAAGTAAGCTGTGTAATGATTTCTCAGCTTTTCTCTGAGAATATCAACTAACTTTACTGACAGTTCTTCATTACGCTTTTCAATAGTTGCAGTTAATTTGTCTTTGCAATTCGAGTAACTCATTCCACCATTATTAAAAATTGATACCCAAAGTTGCTTGGCCTGCTCAATAGCACAATACGAAATATTAACCCGGTCATGTAATGGTCAAGCAATTTTGTAACACCACTGTCTAAATTAAATCAAAGCATACCTTGCTTCATATGGTGTACGATAATCATTGTAGGAATGCGGGCGAATCTGATTGTACCAAACATAAGCAAACTCTGAAATTGCATGTGCCAATTCTTCATCGGTCCGAAAATTGAAGCGATTGATCAATTCCGCCTTAAAAGTATTGTAATAACGTTCCATCGGGGCATTGTCATAAGGACACCCTGCAGCGCTCATACTCTGCGTGATGTTGTGTGCCCGACAGTAAAGAATAAATTGAGCGGAAGTAAACTGGCTTCCCTGATCGGAATGTAATATCAGATTTTCTGGTCTTTTCTTTTGGGAATGAAGGGCCTTTTCGAGAGTCAGGATCGCTAAATCGCTTGTAATCCATTTGCCGGTTTCACTTGCAATCACGCTGCGGTCATATAAATCAATGATGGTACAGTTGTAACGCATGGAACCGTTCGTAAGAAAAACATATGTGAAATCCGTACACCAAACCTGATTCATTTTGTCTGCCAAAAAGTTTTGATTCAAGAGGTTTGGAAAGATTTTATGAGCATGTCCCTTTTTATACTCAGGGCGCTTACGGCGGCAGATACACTGCAGCTGAAGTTCTTTGTTCATATATTTATGAACCGTAGTTTTGCTTAAAAAGACCTGGTTTCTTTCAAGAAAGACACGCATGCTCCTGTAGCCAAGAATTCCCCCGAATTCATGATAAATGCCCTTGATTTTACGGCAAATTTCATTTTTCTTGGCGTAGTAAGCAGCTTTGGTTTGTTTTCTGTAATTGTAATATGCATTTGGATAAATCCCCATGCGCTTTAAGAGCCAACGAGTTCCGAAATGTCTTTGATGTTTCTCAATGAATCGATATGCCACTAATCGATTTCCTTCGCAAAGAATGCCGCTGCTTTTTTTAGAAAGTCGTTTTCCTTTTCAGCTTCTGCAAGTTTCAGCCGAAGCTGCCTGACTTCCTGCATTAATTCGTTTTCTGATTTTGCGGCATCATTTGTTTGGCATTCTTCACGGTAAGAGCGAATCCAGTTTGAAACAGTAGCGTGGCAGATTCCGTATTCAGCGGCAAGGCTGGCAATCGTGCGACCGTCCTGTATATGTAGCTTTACAACTTTTTTCTTGGTTTCCTCTGTTATTGTTTGCATGGCGTACTCCTTTTCTAATAGATATTATATTCCATTAGACAGGAGTGTTACAAATTTAATATACCACAACATCATTATCTAAACAAATAAATGGTCTTAACTCGTGTCTATACTTATTTGAATTCATCACCCAAATAATAGGGTCATTCTTTCTCACTTGATCTTTAACGTTCTCCTTTGTTAAAACAAATGTATTAAAAAATGCATTTCCGTCAACCAAGTTATTAGAATACTGTCCCACTTCGCCTATGAACTGGTCTTTATCAATAATTGTCATAGCTATTTTTCCATCTGATAACATATATTTTTGAAAAGAACTCATTACTTTTAATGAGTTAATAAACTTAATATTATACTCTTCGAAAAATCCTTTGCCAAATACTGATTGATCAGCATTTTTTAGTTCGCCATTTGTGTCGAAAACATTTTGATTTCCCGTCAACAAAGTATTGAAATAAATTATGGGGTGATATTTTATTACCTCCGCAGGAACATCCCTATTTGGAGTAATAGATATTCCATAAAACATTTCCTTATCGCCAAATTTTTGGCTCATTGAGAGTAAGGATAAAGCTTGGGATGCAAGACCATAGATATACATATCCAAAAACAACTCAAAATCAACATCAAACGACTTTGTATCATATTCTTTAGTCAAATCAGTCTGATAAAGAGCACAGTTTTCTAACCATAAATTAACCGCATCAATAACATTGCGAGACATATTACGGTTTTGCTCAAAAGTATCTCCTATTGATGCAGTGCTGACATTTAGTCCAGACATTTCGTGTCGTGCGTTTTTTTGCCGAATATAGAAATGAAAACACTCGTCTAATATTTTGTATAAGTCCTTTATTGTCAGATTAATATTTTCGCACTTCATCCGAATCATCATCTTATCCTGAATACTTCCTGTGATTGTAGATAGTAAAGCAATAGCTTCTGCTCTATTCTCGATGGAGTAGTCATTTCCTCCAAAGTATTCTTTATATTTCGCTCTAACTATTGAATTTGGTACATTAAGCTCAAACCAGAATGGCCTTGTCATAAATATGTAATCCATTGGCTATCTCCTTTTCTCCAAATACGCAAATAATCATCAATTGAGCTATATCATGTTTCGATTATTTCCACGATTAAAATTGCCGATCATATAAAATAACACGAACTTTTGCATTGAGACTATTATACCATATTTTGTTTCAAGAGTGTTCAGCGCCGTCACAGGAATGTGGCGGCTTTTCTTATATTCAGAATCAACTCAGAAAGGAAGAATGCCCTATGGCAAAACAGCCGAAAACCAACGCGCCTGCGCAGGAGGATGCCCGTATTCAGGAATTCCTCGATATGATATCGCCCTCCATCATCAAATTTAGCACCGATTACTTCATCTGCGGCAATACTTTCCGCTGTGTGTGGGCCCTGCGGGAATACCCAACCTCCACGGAAGAACAGGCGATCCTGCGTTATCTTGGGGAAAAAGACGGCGTGACGTTGCACATCTATACCCGTCATGTAACCCCGATTGAAGAAAAGAAAATCATCAGCAACGCGGCCAACAAGAACAGGATGCAGCGCAGTAGCACTCAGGACCTCCAGCAAACCGTCACGGCCGAAAGCAACCTGCAGGACGTCGCTACCATCGTGGCGCAAATGCACCGGAGCAAGGAGCCGCTGGTTCACACGGCGGTGTACATCGAGCTGTCCGCCCACGACCTCGACCAGCTCAAGCTCCTGCAGACGGAGGTTCTGACCGAGTTGGTGCGCTCCAAGCTCAATGTGGACCGTCTTTTACTGCGGCAGCAACAGGGCTTCCTGTCTGTGATGCCCTCCGGATGGAATGTGTTCGGGGATCAGTTCGAACGGGTTCTGCCCGCCAGCTCCGCCGCCAACCTGTACCCGTTCAACTATTCCGGCAAGACCGACCCGAAGGGCTTCTGCTTAGGCCGGGACAAATTTGGCAGCAATATCCTCGTCGATTTCAACCGCCGCTCCGACGACAAGACCAACGCCAATATTCTCATTCTCGGCAACTCCGGCCAAGGCAAAAGCTATCTGCTGAAGCTGATCCTGTGCAGCCTGCGGGAATCCGGCATGCACATTCTGGCCTTAGATCCCGAGATGGAATATGAGGATCTGACCCTGAACCTCGGCGGCTGCTTCATCGACCTGATGAGCGGCGAATTCATCATTAATGTGCTGGAGCCGAAAAGCTGGGACGAGCAGACGGAGCCAGTGCTCAATCCGCACGCGAAAACGTCGCCGGATCAGAGCGCCGACGACGGCGGGTTTGTGCCGGAAGCCTTTCGCAAAAGCAGCAAACTCAGCCAGCATATCAGCTTTCTCAAGGACTTTTTTCGCGCTTACAAGGATTTCACTGACAGGGAAATCGACACCATCGAAATCATGCTGGGCAAGCTCTACGACAAATGGGGTATCACCGACCACAGCAATTTCGACCGCCTCAAGCCGGAGGATTATCCCATCCTGTCCGATCTGTACGATCTCATCGAAGCGGAATATAAGGATTTCGACGAGAGCCGACGCCAGCTTTATACAGCGGACTCCCTGCGGGAAATCTGCCTCGGGCTCCACTCCATGTGCAAAGGAGCGGAGTCCAAATTTTTTAACGGCCACACGAATATCACCAGCAGCGAATTTGTGACCTTCGGTGTGAAGGGTGTGCTCAACGCCAGCAAAAATCTGCGCAACGCCCTGCTATTCAACGTTTTGTCCTACATGAGCAACGAGCTTCTGACCATCGGCAATACAGCGGCCAGCATCGACGAGCTGTACCTGTTTCTCACCAACCTGACCGCCATCGAATATATCCGGAACTGCATGAAACGCGTCCGCAAAAAAGAAAGCGCAGTCATCCTCGCGTCGCAGAATCTGGAGGATTTCAACGTGGAGCACGTCCGCGAATTGACGAAGCCTTTGTTCTCGATTCCTACTCATCAGTTCCTGTTTAACGCCGGTTCCATCGACGCGCGGTTCTACATGGATACGCTCCAGCTGGAGAAATCCGAATACGAGCTGATCCGCTACCCCCAACGCGGCGTGTGCCTCTACAAGTGCGGCAACGAACGGTACAACCTCATGGTTCAGGCGCCGGAGTATAAGGCGGCGCTGTTCGGAAAGGCGGGCGGACGGTGATAAAGCATGGACATGAAGGATCAGCGCTTCGGTATTGAGGTGGAGATGACCGGCCTCACCCGGCAGCAGGCCGCACAGGTGGCCGCTGAGCATTTCGGCTCGTCCGTCCATTTTGACGGTACCTATTACGGGATTTATTCCACGCTGGACAGCGAGGGGCGTCAATGGAAATTCATGAGCGACGGCAGCATCGACACGCAGAAAAAAAGCGGACGGCAGATCGTTTCCGCCGACAGCGACTACAGCGTGGAGATGGTCAGCCCCATCTGTCGCTACGGGGATATCGAAACGATACAGGAGCTCGTGCGGAAGTTGCGTGGGGCCGGGATGTTGGTCAACAGCTCCACCGGCATCCACGTTCATGTGGACGCGTCGCCTCACGACGCGAAGACGCTCCGGAACATTACCAACATCATGGCTTCCAAGGAGGATCTGATTTACAAGGCCCTGCAGGTGGAGGTGGCGCGGGAGCGGCAGTATTGCAAAAAGGTAGATCAGAGCTTCCTCGATGAAATCAACCGGAAGAAACCTAAAACGCTGGACGAGGTCAGCCGCATCTGGTACGGCGGTGAATCCCGCAGCAGCCAGCATTATGACAACAGCCGCTACCACTGCCTGAACCTGCATTCCGTGTTCCAGAAGGGTACGATTGAGTTTCGCCTCTTCAATTCCACCACCCACGCCGGAAAAATCAAGGCGTACATTCAGCTCTGCCTCGCCATCTCCACACAGGCCCTGAACCAGAAGTGCGCCAGTCGGCAGAAAACCCACAGTACCAATGAAAAATACACCTTCCGCACCTGGCTTCTGCGGCTGGGGCTGATCGGGGACGAATTCAAGACCGCCAGGCTTCACCTGCTGGAGCATCTGGACGGGTGCATCGCGTGGAAAGATCCGGAGCAGGCCCTGCGGCAGAAGGAACGGTTAAGGCAGAAAAAAGAAAAAGAGCTGGCCGAGGCCGCGCAGACGGTATCGGGACAGCCGGAACCTACAACTGAAAACGGACAGGAACAGGCCGGGGAGGAAGAAAGCCCCGGCTTTTCTCTGTCCATGTAGAAGGAGGAACCATTTCGATGAAATCCGAAACCCTGTACATCGCCTACGGCAGCAATCTCAACCTGCCGCAGATGGCGTTCCGCTGCCCCACCGCCAAAGTGGTCGGCGTCAGCGAAATCAAGGACTACGAGCTACTGTTCCGCGGCAGCCGGAGCAGCGCGGTTGCTACGGTGGAGCCGTTCCAGGGCTCCAGTGTCCCTGTTCTTCTGTGGAAGTTGAAGGATCAGGATCTGCAGGCCCTTGACCATTATGAAGGCTATCCGAGTTTTTATCGCAAGGAGCTTCTGCCGGTGGAGCTGAACGGAAGAACAGCCTCCGCGATGGTTTACATCATGAACGACGGGCATCACTTCGGGACTCCCTCCGATTATTACCTGAACACTATTCTAGAGGGCTACCGCACCTCTGGCTTCAATACGGATTTTCTGGAACAAGCCGTGGAGAAATCCGTCCGGCTGGCACAGGAGCAGCAGGAAACGGAACCGGAGCAAGGTACGCTGTTCGGACCGAAATGGTGGTAAAGAAACGAGCCATACCATCCGGTACAGCTCGTTTCTCAGCTGTCTCTTAACATCGCCTCAATGGTCGCGTAAAGAATCTGAAGCTGTTTCTCATTGCATTGCCGCATCAGCCGTTCGGTTTTGCGGTAGGTCTCCAGCCCATCCGCCCGTTCCGGAAAGAACAACGTGTCCAGCGACAGGTTCAATGTCCGCACCAGCCGGTACAGAAGCTCTATCGACGGCTTGCGGTGTTCGCTTTCAATATGCTTGACATGCGTCGGCGTAATCCCGACCAGCTCTGCCAATTCCTCCTGCGAAAGGTGTTTTTCCAGACGCGCGGCGCGGATAGCCGATCCAAGCTCACCCTTTTCCAATTCGGTTTTCATAACTATCAGCTCCTTTATATATTAGCTTACAGAGTCTATTTACGGTTGAAAATTAGCTAATAGAGATTTATAATATCTCTTATAGCTAACTATACAAGAATTTATACAGAAGGAGTAAAAAGTATGGGAAATCGATCAGGGAATAGCGAGCTGGATCTTTACCGCACCTGTTGCTTTACGGGGCTACGGCCGCAGAAGCTGCCCTTCGGCTTCGACGAGGGCAACAGGCTGTGCCTGCAAATCAAAGAACGGCTGAAGCAGGAAATAATCCGTCTGATTACGGAGCAGCATGTGACCCATTTCATCAGCGGGATGGCTCTCGGTGTGGACCAATGGACAGCCGAGGTTATCTTGTGTCTGCAGGAGCAGTATCCGGATATCACGCTGGAGTGCGCGCTTCCTTGCGAAACACAGGCGGCCAAGTGGTCGGTAAACCAGCGGGAACGCTATTTTTCCATCGTGGAAAGGTGTTCAAAGGAAACTATGCTGCAGACCAGCTATACGCGCGACTGCATGATAAAACGCAACCGTTACATGGTCGACCGCAGCCGGTATGTGCTGGCTGTTTGGGACGGCTCCAACGGCGGGACGGGCTATACGGTCCGATACGCCCGGAGCCAAAACCGGATCGTACAGATCATCAACCCAACTGAATTATAAAAAAACATACCGCAGAAACAGGGTGCTTCCGGTTGTTCGGAAAACATCCTGTTTCGTGCTGAAAGGGGGAAAATCACTTGGCAGCTCCCGCAATTGCCTTGGCGGTCAAGGCCGCCATCGCCGCCGCCACCGACAAACGAACGTGGAAGGCGGTCGGAATCCTGATCGCCGCCATTCTGACGCCCGTCATTCTGGCAATCGTCCTGATTCTCAGCCTTCTCTCCGGCACCTCCCAGCATAACAACGCCGCCGTTGACCTGTGTTTCAACGGCGGCGCTTTCTCGTCCTCCGCGCCCGCCGAGTATACCGCTCACATCGAGGATATGAGGAACTGTTTTTCTGCGCTGGATCAGGCGATCTCCGGCGCGGAGGCGGAGATGGACGGCGGCACGCTCGACAGCGTCCGGATCAAATCCATTTTTTACGCTCTGAATTTCGGCGCCGACCACTTGTCCCTGTCCGGCGCGGAGGCCAGATCCTTTGTGGACTGCTTCGTCAGATATGAGGAAAGGACCAAAACTGTGAAGGATGAGGCGACCGGCGAGGAAAAAACGGAAACCGAAACGGTCGCCGTTCCGGTCGGTCTGGACACGGCCTACGCGAACCTCTCGACGTCGGGAATCCCGGCTGGCAGCGACGACAGGACCAACGCGCAGAAGATCTATGAAAAGGTTGCCTGTGGCGGATCAGGATCGTATTCCGGCGGAATCGATCGAGGCGGCGGAAACGGAATCGCGCTGGACGGGCTTACCCTGCTCCACCCAGAAACCAAAAACAACCTGGACCTGGTTATCTACGCGAAGAACGCCTATGACTCCGGCTGGGGATATGTGTGGGGCACCTACGGCGATGTCCTGACGGATTCGCTGTTCGCGTCCAAGCTGAAGCAGTACCCGGACGGCGTGGGCAGCTACGCGGATTTCATTCGTGAAAACTGGCTGGGCGGCAGGACAACAGACTGTGTCGGGCTCATCAAAGGCTACGGCTGGTTTGATCCCGGCACGAAAGCCATTGAATACGGGACCAACGGCATGAAGGACGTGGGCGCGGACGGCATGCACAGCGCCGCCATCGTCAAAGGCTCCATGGACACCATGCCCGACACGCCCGGCCTCGCCGTCTGGAAGTCGGGGCACATCGGCGTCTACATCGGAAACGGCGAGGTGGTCGAGGCGATGGGCACGAAATACGGCGTGGTAAAAACAAAGCTGGCGGGCCGCGGCTGGAGCGCGTGGCTGCAGATCCCGTACATCAGCTACATTACGAAATAGGAGGAAAAACAAATGAGCATAACGGAACTGAATCTGTCCTTCCCCACGGAGAAGCTGGACGCTCTCCGCTTTTTTATGGATAAAAAGCAGCAGAGCATTGAGCATGAACTGCAGGATTATCTGGACAAAACCTATGAAAAGCTGGTTCCCGCGCAGGTACGGGAGTATGTGGAGAGCCGCATGGAGCCGGTGTCCGCACAGCGGCAGGAATCCCCGGCGCCAGCCAGAGAGCGCCCCGCGCGCCAGCCCCGCCGTTCCCGGCAGGCGGCATCCGAGGCGGCGTCGGTGCCGGAAGCTCCGCCCGAGCCTGAGGGCCCTGACGAGCAGGAGGGTCAGGGCATGACCTTGAACATGTGATCCACAGAAGAAGGAGGTGCGAGCTATGATCAAGCTCGGTGTGGACAACGGAAACTACAACACTAAATCCTCAGAGGGGATGCTCTATGCCTCCGGCTATGCGGTGAGCGACAAGGAATTCATCACGCCGGAGATGCAGCTTTTCTACGAGGGAAAATATTATGCTGTCGGAGAACGCCGCCTGCGCTTTCAGCAGGATAAAACCAAAGAGCCGGATACCTTCATCCTGACGCTCCCGGCCATCGCGGAAGCGATGAAAAGGACAGGAGCCGTCAATGCGGAAATCATCCTCGGTGTGGGGCTTCCCATCGACAGCTATGGAACGCAGAAGGACGCATTCCGCCGGTATTTTCTGCATGACAATCTCTCGTTTATGTTCGAGGGTACAACTTACCGCTGCCGTATCGCGGACTGTAAAGTGTTCGCCCAGGGGCACGCGGCGCTTTGCCGGTACTATCAACAGCTGAAGGAATACCGGAGTATCACGCTGGTGGATATCGGCGGGTACACCGTGGACGTTCTCACTGTTCACAATTTCAGATTAGACAGATCCAGCTGCGCCAGTCTGCGCATGGGAACCATCACGCTTTACAGCCGGATTCAGGACGCGCTCCAGAAAAACGACATTCTGCTCTCAGACGAGCTCATCACCGACGCCATCCGCGGGCAGATTCAGCACGCCGACCGCGGGCGGATCGATACAGTAGTGAAACAGTCTGTCGCAGTCTACTGCAAGGAGCTGTTCAACGCTCTTCGTGAAAGAGGGCTCGACCTGAAGCTCCCCACCGTGTTCGCGGGTGGCGGCGCGGAGCTGCTGGAATCCCGATTGCGCGGCGAGGGCATCAATACAGTGGCGGTCCTGAACCGATTTGCCAACGCGGACGGGTACCGCCTCCTGATGGGGTGAGCCTATGAGAAAGCGGTACTATCTTTCGTTTGACATGGATGATCCCAGGCATCGGGAAGCCGAAGCCCTTCTTGCCGATCAGGGCAGCCGCCAGCGCACCGAGTGTGTGGTTTCCGGCCTACTGGCGGCGAAGCAGGCAGATCACATAGAGCGGATTATCCGGCAGGCAGTCAGTGAGGAACTAAAAATCCTCCAATGTCGGTCATCCCCTCTACTGGCGGATGCGGCCGATAAAACGCAGTTGGCCGATCTCCCAGACAGCCTCATCCACGCGCTGGACGAAATATAAACCAAGTTGGCTCAACTATTTCGTGCCTTCCGGAAGTCGCATGGAAAGTTGCACCAACCTGGCTCACTTCTGAGAAATCGATATGGAAAGGAAGCAATCATCTATGAAAATGTCAACTGTTCAGATCCGGTATGACAGCGAAAAGTTGAGCGCCCTTCGGGAACACATGAGCGAAGCTGAGCTTCGCGCCGGACTGGAGGAACACCTGCAGGAACTCTATGAGCGGAATGTTACGGCGGAGCTGCGAAAAGCTCCCGGCCGCCGGGATGAAAGCGCCGCTGTCTGAGAGATACGGCGGTCTCGCTTTTTTTCTCTCTGCCGTTCGCGCTGCAGGCGCCATGGCATCCCGCTGAATGCGTACTGCGGCAGCATCCAAGCTGAATCGGAGAATCTGACGGGCCAAATGACACAGCAGATATGAAAGCCCGCGTCACCGCCCGTGTGCCCCTGTGCCGCGTTTTCCCCACGGGATGGCACGTTTACACCATCAAAAACGGTTGCGCCCCGTGTCGGAGCCTTGCACGGAAATTTGGCAGACAGCCGACCGGCAAGACTCCGGAGCCCGAGGTGAACCATGGGGTCGAAAACGATGCGGGTTAAAGAAGCGGGGTCGTAAAACGCCCCCGCTTCGGCTTACACCGCCCCGCAACGCGGGTCGGGGACGTTTCTCACCGGGGTCAGAATCCGGCCCTTGGTGTCGCTTCCGGGGTTATGAGAAAAGCGGAATGCCGAAAACACAAGCTAAATCAAGAATTTCTTAGGGGTTGCGACCGGTGTTGCGGCCCCTTTTCGCGTGAATGGAGGTTTTTGCATGCCGGAAGAAACAAAGAACAAAAAGAAGTTTCCGCTTTGGATGTATCCGGAAACCAGAAAGCTGGTTTCGGATTGGTATGAACGGGACAATTGCCAGAGCCAGAGCGAATTTATTGAAAAAGCAATCAAATTTTACTGCGGCTATATCTCTGCGGAGGAAGGCGTGCGCTATCTTCCAGCCGCTATCACCTCGGCCATGACCGGCATGGTGGACGGCATGGAGAATCGCATGGCCCGCCTGATCTTCAAGCTGGCGGTGGAAATGAGCATGATGATGAATGTCCTCGCCTCCACCGCCGATGTGGACGAAGCCACCCTTCGCCGTCTGCGGGGCAAGTGCGTCAGTGACGTCAAAAAATCGGTCGGCGCCGTGACCTTTGAGGACGTGGCAAGATTCCAGAAGGGTGAATGATTATGCCCCGGATTATCTTCAAGTGCCGATATCTGAAAAACGCGGCGGCGCACGCGGAAAATCTGGTGACCTATGTGGCGACACGGGAGGGCGTCGAAAGAATCCCGCAGAATAGGCGGAGCCTCCCGGCCACAGTCAAGCAGAAACTGCTCATCGCGGACATTCTCTCTCAGTTCCCAGATTCCGACCGGCTGTTTGAATATGAGGACTATCAAAACAGCCCGACCGTGGAGAATGCCTCGGAGATGATCTCGGCGGCGCTGGATCAGAACCTCGACCAGCTCTCGCACCAGGAGATTTACGTTAATTACATTGCCACCCGCCCCCGCGCTGAAAAGGTCGGTGTCCATGGCCTGTTCTCCGATGAGGATACGCCGCTGGTGCTGTCGCAGGTTGCGGAGGAAGCGGCCCGGCATACCGGCAACATCTGGACGCCGATCATCTCCCTGCGGCGTGAGGACGCCGCCCGGCTCGGCTATGACAATGCCGCCGCTTGGATGGCGCTCCTGCGGAAGCAGCGGAACATGTTCGCGGAGCAGATGAAGATCGCACCGGAAAACCAGCGCTGGTACGCCGCTTTTCACAACGAGGGGCACCACCCTCACTGTCACATGATCGTGTACTCAGTTGATCCCCGCGAAGGCTACGTTACTAAACCGGCCATCGAGAAGATGCGAAGCGGCCTCGCGCGAGAAATCTTTCAGCAGGATCTGCTCCAGATTTATTCCGAACAGACCGCGCGGCGGGACTCCCTGACCGCCGAGAGCCGGGATACCCTGCGGGAGCTTCTGGAGCAGATGTGGACCGGCACCTGCGCAAACCCTGTAATTGAGGATTTGATGTCCCGGCTGGCGGAGCGGTTGAAGTATACGGCCGGGAAAAAACAGTATGGCTACCTGAAAGCCCCGCTCAAGGAGTTGGTCAATCAGATCGTGGATGAGCTGGCGAAGGACGAACGGGTAGCGGCAGCCTATGCCAAATGGCAGGAGCTCCGCAACGAGGTTCTGCGTACCTATAAGGATCAGCTACCAGAACCCTTGCCGCTTTCCCAGCAGAAAGAATTCAAGCAGATTAAAAACATGGTAATTGCAGAAGCGGTCAGCCTCGGCAGTCACCATGTTACGTTTGAGGGAGATGCGAATGCCGGGCCGTCTTCTGAAGAAGAAAACGCCACCGAGGAAACGGAACCCGAACTTCCTCTATCGGAGCCGCCTGAAACAGTCGTGGATCAGGATGGTTCCCCATATGACAATGCTTTAGGCGATGTGTCAAGTCAGGAGTCCGGCGATACCCCGTCCGGCAAGCCCCACATCGCGTGGAATGACCGTTACAAGGAGGCCCGCACGTTTCTCTTCGGCAGCGATGAGACGGAGCCGGACTTTGAGCAGGCCCTCCGGCTGTTCCGGGAGAGAGCGGAGGACGGCAATGCCCTTGCCATGCACGACCTTGGCCGAATGTATGCGGACGGGCTAGGTGTGGAGATCGACACTGACACGGCTTTCGGCTGGTATGCCAAGGCCCTCTCCGCTTTTGAGGACATCGAGTCGGTGAAGGAAAACCGGTATGTGGAATACCGGATCGGCAAAATGTACGCGGCGGGACTCGGCGCGGAACAGGATTACGAGGCGGCAGCCGGATGGTTTGGCGAAGCGGTCGCCAAGCGCCACAAATACGCGCAGTATTCCCTCGCCGGACTGTACTTCCGCGGGCAGGGTGTGGAGCAGAGCTATGAAACCGCATTCAGCCTGTACATGCGCGCTGCGGTACAGCACATGCCATACGCCGATTACGAACTGGCAAAAATGTACCGGGACGGAGTCGGTACATCAGTCAACAGCGCGGAAGCCGCGCGGCATTTCAAAATCGCCTTTCAGGGATTTCAGCAGATGGAGAAACAAAGCCGCGACGATAAGCTCCAGTACCGTCTCGGCCAGATGCTTTACACCGGAACCGGGACGGAAAAGGATGTGGATGCAGCGCTCGGTTACTTTGAGAAATCCGCTCGGCTTGGTAATGTCCACGCACAGTACATGCTCGGCAGAATCTATCTGGACGCGGACGGCGGCCATGAAAACGCGGAGCAGGCCGTCCAGTGGCTGACGAAGTCCGCGTATGGCGGCAATGCCCTCGCACAGTACGCGCTCGGCAAGCTCTACCGGGACGGAAAACATGTGGAAAAGGACATTCAGAAAGCTATTGCCTTTTTTACATCCGCCGCGGAACAGGACAATTCCTATGCGGCATATGCCCTCGGCAGGCTTTATCTACAGAACGAGGATATCCCAAAGGACGTTGATGCCGCCGTCAAATGGCTGGAGAAATCCGCGAACCTCGGAAATCAGTTTGCACAATATGCCCTGGCAAAGCTGTACCTCTCCAGAGAAGATATCTCGAAGGATATTCCGAAAGCGCTGGAGCTGTTTCAGAAATCGGCAGCGCAGGGAAATTCATTTGCGCAGTACCGGCTCGGCAGGCTCTATCTGCTGGGTGAGGATATCGCAAAAAATGTGGATGTGGCCATTCGGTGGCTGACTGCCTCTGCGGAACAAGGCAACCAGTACGCCCAATACGCTCTTGGCAAACTCTATCTGCTGGGCGAAGACATTCCAAAAGACGTGGGCACCGCCGTCCGATGGCTGACCGCCTCTGCGGAACAGGGCAACCAATATGCTCAATATGCGCTCGGCAAGCTCTATCTGGCGGGGCGCGACGTCCCCCGCGACCGGGAAGCCGCCATTCGCTGGCTGACACGATCCGCGGAGCAAGGCAACATTTACGCGTACGCGCGGTTTTTTCTCGATCATCCGGACTCCTTCCGAGATCCGTCACTTTTCCTCGCAGCGACAAGGCTTCTGCACCATCTAAGCCGAATTTTCCGGGAGGAACAGGATCGGCTTCCCGGAGGTCCACGCATGCAGGTGGAAAGCAAGCTGCGGCGGAAAATCCGGCAGAAAAAGATCGCCCAGGGTCACGCTCCGGGCGATCATGAACAGAAGCTCATCACTTACTAAAAATAAAAGGAGGGTTCCTATGCACAGGCCCTTTGAAAAACCGTGGCAGAAAAAAGAAAACCTGAAAAAGCATATCAGCAGGCCGCCTGTTCGCCAACGGGCGGCCTTTTTCCGTCGCTGCGGAAAGCGCAAGCGCTGACGAGGGAGGGATTCCGGTATGGACTATGTGTATTTCACGGACGAGCAGAAGCAGCGGGCCAACTCCGTGGATCTGGTGGATTTCTTGGAGCGTCAGGGCGAAAAACTCGTCCGCTCCGGACATGAGTGGCGATGGAAACGCTATGACAGCGTCACCGTCCGCGGGAACGAATGGTTCCGGCACAGCCGCAAGGAGGGCGGCCATGCCATCGACTTTGTGCAGGAGTTCTACGACATGAGCTTTCCCGAAGCGGTGCGGTGGCTCCTGGGCGGCGAGAGCGGCGTGGAATGGAACCAGACGGACAAGAACGCTCCGGCACCGAAAAAAGAGTTTGCTCTTCCAGATGCCAATCCAGACATGCGGCGGGTATTCGCCTATCTCATCAAACAGCGTTTTATTGACCGGGATGTACTATCCCGGTTCGCCCATGAAAAGCTCATCTATGAGGATAAGCAGTACCACAATGCCGTGTTCGTAGGGCTGGATGAAAACGGGATTGCCCGTCACGCCCACAAGCGCGGCACTTA
Source organism: Caproicibacter fermentans (assembly GCF_014303955.1). NCBI lineage: Bacteria > Bacillati > Bacillota > Clostridia > Eubacteriales > Acutalibacteraceae > Caproicibacter > Caproicibacter fermentans. The sequence continues at coordinate 2,919,530 of NZ_CP060286.1, forward strand.
TACCCAAGGGGCACCGTATAAGGGAAACGTGGAGGGCAGCGATCCCCGGTACAGCTTTCACTGGAGCGGCAAAAGCGACAGACTGTACGTCTTTGAGGCGCCGGTGGATATGCTGTCCTTTATCACACTGCACCCAAAAGATTGGATGAATCACAGCTATGTCACGCTGGACGGCGTGTCGGAACACGCCATGCTCCGGCAACTGGAGCTTCATTCAAACCTGCAAAAAGTCATTCTCTGCCTGGACCATGACGAGGCGGGCATCGAAGCCAATGGACGGCTCCGGGACATTTTGGCTGAAAAAGAATATACGGTTACAGTGATTCTGCAATCCACATGGAAGGACTGGAACGAGGACTTAAAAGCCCTGCATGGGATCACCCCCATCCCTGCGTCGGAGCATCCTAAACTGGAACTTTTACCGAAGGTATGCGATGAGCTTTCCGGCTTGTGTGAAACGCTTGCTTCGCGGAAGGATATCCGTGCTTTACTGACCGACTGCGCTCAGAAGCTGGAAGCGGCGGTCGTATCCGGAAAGGTAGCGCCTGAGAATACCGGCATAGCCGTGGACAGTTTGGAGTGCATGGCGGCGGGTTCCCTGCTGCTTTTGAAAGACCTGTGCCGACAGATGGAACGGCCCGTGACCGCGGAGCAGCTGGTGAGCAAGCTCCAGTCGGAATACAAGCCCCATGAAGACAGAGGCTGGCTGCGTTCCAGAATGGAGGACATCCGACGTGATCTGGCAGACATCGGCAGGCAGATCGGCACGCCCGGCATCCGAAGCGAGGACGATATGCGACAGCTCTGCCGGTCTTACCTAAACCTCGCTCTGGACTGTGTCAAAGCGCGGATGTTCATGGAGTTGGAATCACCCGAACTGATTCCGGAACAGGAGCGGGCCGTAAATTTTACGATGAGCATGTAGGACACGCTCCCTCCTAAATTATATTTTTATTCCTTGATTGATTTCATGCTAAAATGGCGTATAATATTAGCATGAAACAAAAATTGAGGGAGGTGATCCTGCATGTACGCGGAAACCCTGCAATCCCTTTGCGAACAGAGCGGCGGCATACTGCTCACAAAAGATATTGTCAACGCCGGCGTTCCCAGCAGTTATCTGACGGCATTTCTGAGAGAAGGTAAGCTGGAACGTGTCGGGCATGGCGTGTATATCACGCCGGATGTGCTGGAAGATAAGATGTTTACCCTGCAGGCCCGAAAAAAACGGCTGATCTATTCTCACGACACCGCTCTGTACCTGCACGACCTGACCGACCGCGATCCACTGACCTACAGCGTGACGGTGCCGACCGGCTACAACACCAAGCGCCTGACGGAAGAAGGGCTCAGCGTGTTTTCCATCAAGCCTGATTTATACGGGATGGGAATCACGACGGCGCAGTCACCCTTTGGCAGACCAATCCGGGCTTACGACGCGGAGCGCGCTCTGTGCGATATGCTGCGCAGCCGACATCAGATGGACGGCGCGCTTTTCCCGGAAGCCCTGAAGCGGTATGTCCGAAGAAAAAATAAAAACATTCCCCTGCTGATGCGGTATGCGGAATCGCTCCACGTCAACAAACTGCTCCGGCAGTATCTGGAGGTATTGCTATGAAAACATCCCGGCAGCTTAACGCCCTCATTCGGAACATGGCAAAAGATAAAAGCATCAACGCGCAGATCATTCTCCGGAACTTCATGCTGGAACGGATTTCCCTGTCCCCTTACCGGGAGAACCTGATTCTAAAGGGCGGCATGCTGGTCGCGGCCATGGTGGGGCTGGACACCCGCGCCACCATGGCCATGGACACCACGCTGAAGGGATACCCGCTGACCGAGGAATCCGTCCGCTCCGTTTTTGCGGATATTCTTGCCGTCCCGGTTGAGGATCATGTAACCCTTACGCTGAAAAAGCTGGAGGAAATCCACGACGAAGCGGAATATTCCGGCGTTCGTGTCACGCTGGAGATGCTCCTGGACGAAACAAGACAGACCCTCAAGGTAGACATCACAACCGGCGACCCAATCACACCGGCCGCGGTCGATTATTCCTTTCGGCTGCTGTTCGAAGACCGGAGCATTCAGATCAAGGCATACAATCTGGAAACGGTGCTTGCGGAAAAGCTGGAAACCATCTTCTCCAGAAGCACCACCAACACCCGTATGAGAGATTTTTATGACGTATATGTTTTATGGAACACGCGAAGAAGCGATATCCGTTTTCCTGTCATGAAGGAAGCGTTTCAGCGAACGGTCAGAAAAAGAGGAAGCGATTTTCTGTTGCGCGGCGGTATTCCGGAAGGTGCGGAGGCACTGTCCGGCAGCAAGGAAATGCAGGAGCTATGGGCACGCTATCAGAAAAAGTATTCCTATGCCGACGACATTGCTTGGGAGGACGCCGTCGCCGCGGCGAAGGAATTGTATAAAAGCGCCATGGCTGTGACAGAAAAGTAAAAAAAGAAATCATACATAAGGAAACCGCCGAAGAGCTTGAAAAACTCTCCGGCGGTTTCCTGCTGCCCAAGACAAGGAGGTATCGTATGCAAGCATCACAAATCATTATCTTAATCGTCGCCGGACTCACTATGTTCGGCGTTATCGGATTTTTATCCCTTCTAGCCCATTACTATACTCTGAACGGTATCAAGTCCAAGACCGTAGGCGACGGTCAGCACGGCACGGCACGCTGGGCGACCAAACAGGAGATTAAAAAGACCTATACGGAAGTCCGGTTTGAACCGGAAAAATGGCGCAAGGAAGAGAACCGACCCACGGCCCAAGGCCTGGTGGTCGGCTGGCGAAAGGCTTCCCTGTTCGACAAAACGGCTCCCCATGGTTACGCGCTGGTGGATGACGATGACATTCACTGCCTAATGATCGGCGCGGCAGGCGTTGGCAAGACCGCGAATTTTCTCTATCCGAACCTGGAATACGCCTGCGCCTGCGGTATGTCTTTCATTACCACTGATACGAAAGGCGACCTCTACCGCAATTACGCGGGAATCGCAAAGGATGATTACGGCTATCATGTGGCGGTCATCGACCTGCGCAATCCCACCCGCTCGGACGGCAACAACCTGCTCCATCTGGTGAACCGCTATATGGACCTGTATCTCGCAAATCCGGAAAATTTGGCGTACAAGGCCAGAGCGGAGAAGTACGCCAAAATCACGGCCAAGACCATCATCAACTCAGGAGGCTTCGATACCGCCTCTGCCGGACAGAACGCTTTCTTCTACGACGCGGCCGAAGGTCTGCTGACTTCCGTCATTCTGCTGATTGCCGAATACTGTAAGCCGAAGCAGAGGCACATCGTATCGGTGTTCAAACTGATTCAGGATCTGCTGGCGCCCAGCGGCGTGAAGGGCCGGACGCTCTTCCAGATGCTTCTGGCGCACCTGCCAGATGAGCACAAGACCAAATGGTTCGCCGGTGCCGCGCTCAACACGGCGGAGCAGGCCATGCAGAGCGTCCTGTCCACGGCGCTCTCCCGGCTCAACGCTTTTCTGGATTCCGAGCTGGAGCAGGTGCTGTGCTTCGATACCGCCATCGACGCGGAAAAGTTCTGCACGGAGAAAAGCGCCATCTTCCTCGTCATGCCGGAGGAAGACAACACGAAGTATTTTATTATTTCACTGATCGTCCAGCAGCTCTACCGGGAGATTCTCTCGGTGGCCGACGAGTACGGCGGTAAACTGCCGAACCGCGTGATGATGTTCCTCGATGAGATCGGCACTATCCCAAAGATTGAGTCGGCCGAGATGATGTTCTCCGCCAGCCGGTCACGCCGGGTATCCATCGTCGCCATTATTCAGAGCTTCGCCCAACTGGAGAAAAACTACGGCAAGGAGGGCGCTTCCATCATCATCGATAACTGCCAGGACACTGTGTTCGGTGGCTTTGCCCCCAACAGCGAGTCGGCGCAAATTCTCTCTAAAGCCCTCGGCAATCAGACCGTCATGAGCGGCTCCATCAGCCGCGGGAAGACCGATCCCAGCCAGTCCCTTCAAATGATCGAGCGGCCGTTAATGACATCCGACGAACTGAAATCCATGCCAAAGGGCCATTTTATCGTGACAAAGACAGGAGCCTACCCGATGCGCACCCGGCTGAAGCTATTCCTCGAATGGGGCATCACATTCGGAAAACCATATGAGATCGCGGAGCAATCCGCCCGAAAGGTGGAGTATGCGAACAGGCACTCGCTTGAGGAAGAAATCATCCGGCGCAATGCCGCGTGCGAAGCCGATCCGGAGGAAAAACCAGAACCCGATTCTCCCGCTTCCGTCGGTATCCAGCACACCCCCGCATTGGACCATAAGGCGCCGGAACAGCAAAAGCCCTCAATACGGATCTAGAGGGAGGTGATCCTATGAGCTACTTTTCCTCACTCTATTCTTCTGAACTGCCTCACCGGGCTAGGGCGGTGTACATGTATCTGCGCGACCGGGCTGACCGGGACGGCAAATGCTATCCGGCGATTGGTACCATCGCACAGGAGCTGAAGTTGTCCCGCAGCACCGTCAAGCGTGCGATTGCCGACCTTGAAAAAAGCGGTTACCTGCGCAGGGAACAGCGCTGGCGGGAAAACGGCGGCAAGAGCAGCAACATGTTTTACCTGACGAAGGCCGATTCCAGTTAGCGCTGAAAAATGGACATTCCTCCAGGGGAATGGTATGTCCATACGCTGGACTGTGGTACGGTTCATGGTGAACCATGAAGGTGAACCTCTCACTTTATAAAGATTTAACGACAGAGAAAAGAAAATTGTTAAGGCCTATTTTTACCCTCTTTCACCGTAATGTGAGTAACTTCCGCTGTATCCGGGTCAATTAGAATAATACCCTTGTTTTGCTTTCTGGCGTATGTAACAAGATGAGTAGCCGGTTCCATCAGTACCAGTGATTGGTCTTTGTAAACCGCCAGAAGCAATCCAGTGTGGTTTACCAAATACTCATTGCAACGGAGATAGCAGCGTCAAGGCCAAGCCTGTTTTTGAAAATGAAATTACAAGGACAGTGTAGGACTGCGATGAACATGAGATTCGAATTATTTCGGATACAGTTATTGCCCTGAAAAGTTCCCTGCGAAAACGCAATTGTGACTGATTCCTGAACAGAAAAAAAGCCCAGAAAAAATCTCAGGTTTGCTTCTAGATGAAGCCTCCTGAGATGTTTTTTTGCAGTGTTTCCTTTTTCCCAATTGGTCAGCCTACAACACTGTTCCGCCCTTTTCGTTTTGCCCGGTAGAGCTTCCGGTCAAGTATGCCGATGATTTGGTTTACCGTGCTGATGCCGCTTGTTTTGTAAATGGTTTGCACACCAAAGCTGCAGGTAAGATTCAATATCTGCCCATTGATACTGAAATTTCTCTTCTCAATGGACTGACGAATTCTGTTCGCAATTTTGACGGCCGTACCATGGTTGAGTTCCGGAAGACAGATCAGGAATTCATCTCCTCCATAACGGGCGGCCCATCCATCTTTTCGTCGAATACTGTTAAAAAAAATATCTGCCACCTCGCGCAAAACATAGTCCCCGGCAACATGTCCGTGTTCGTCGTTTATTGCTTTGAAAAAGTCTATATCTGAATAGATAAACGAAACCGGAGCGCCGTTTTGAAAGGTTCGTTTCAAATCCATGGGAAGTTTTTCATCGATATATCTGCGATTATACAGATTAGTGAGCGAGTCGGTGATGATTAATCTTTTAATATACGCAAGTGAATCCGGATTGTCGCTGTCTGAGCAGTAGCGAATCAATTCCAAGCGGCATTGCCGCCGTTCTACGGAAATTGGTATGCTGATTTCTATCTTAGCCTCTTTATCCCAAATCGAAAGAGTTGCGTCATGGAAAACATGGGACGCCGGATTTGACTCAAGAGAATTTGCGTTTTGAATCTCGTATAGGATTTGCCTGTGGTCATTGTCCCAAACGTGCACAATCGGAAAATACTTGTTCAACACATGCACAGATTGTTTTAATTGCTCAAAGTTTTCAAACTCCATAGACCTTCCCTTTGCTGTGATGATGGTATCACGTGTTTATTTATCCCATCTGAAATATGATAAGCCGGTTCACCGCTAAGGAGAAATTATGAAGCGGCTATATCCGCTAATATGCCCTATATTGAGCATATACATATATGTTCATTATAGGGCATACTTTAGATAAAGTAAAGTCTATGGGGTGAATAAATTTGATATCATATGCGCCATTATGGAAAACCATGAAGATAAGGGGTGCGACAACTTATACGCTCAGAAATAAAGGCGGCGAAGAAAATATAAGCGGTTCAACTATTTTAAGGTTGCAGAAAAACGAGTCCGTTTCCACAAATACATTGGACAGCCTATGCAGGATACTCAATTGCCAGTTGTCTGACGTTGCGGAATATATATCCAACTGATTATGTATAGATTTAAGAAATCGCAATTGCAAAATTGCTCGTACTGTGCGAGAAAATCATAATATCTCGCCAGTACGAGCTTTTCGCTTATGATGGAATGCTGTAAAACTACGATAAAGTCTTTGGCTTTGCGTCCCTGCGTTTAGAAAGATTTACCTATCAATTTTTCTATATATAACTTTTATCTATTACTGATTGTCACAGGTATGAGCCTTTCCCGATTTTTCGGAGACAAAGAAGTAGTGCAATCGGCTGATATCATAAAATATCGCAGAGTTGCTGACTATGCTGCCAGTTGCTGATAAAAGCGCCGTCGCAAATCCGCCGGCGGGAGATTGCCGATGGCAGCGTTGCGGCGCTGCCGATTGTAATAAATCTCGATATATTCAAAAATGGCGGATTGGGCCTGCTCTCGGGTTATGTAATGCTCGTGATAGATCATTTCCAGTTTAATCGTGCTGAAAAAGGATTCAGCACAGGCGTTGTCGTACGGCGTTCCTTTGCGGCTCATGCTGGGTATCATGTGATTTCGTTTCAAAAGCTTCTGATAGTCCAAACTGGCGTATTGAACTCCCTGATCGGAATGATGAATCAAGCCTGGTCCCGGTTTGTATCGCCGGATTGCAGTATTCAACGCTCGTTTGCAGAGGTCGGTATCTATTCGGCTTCCGGTGGCAAAGCCGACGATCTGCCGATCGAACAAATCCTTGACGGCGGCCAGATACAGCCATCCTTCCTCTGTTCGGATGTATGTAATATCGGTTACCCAGACCTTGTTGGGGGCTTCTACACGAAAATCCTGATGGAGAAGATTGGGAGCTACGGGATAATGATGTTTAGAATTGGTAGTGGCTTTGAACTTGCGACGGCGGATAGAGTACAATCCATGTACCCTTTGAATCCGGTAAAGCCGGTTCCGGCTGCAATGAGGAAAACGCAGACGCACATCGTCCAGCAACTTGTCCAGGCCCACGCGGCCTTTATTCTGATTATAGCTGTCTTTCAGCACATCATAAATCTTCTGATTTTCCCTGGCTGTCTTACTTTTTGGACAGGACAGCCACCGGTAATATCCGCTTTGGGAGACTTCTAAAATCCGGCACATCTTCGCCACAGAATGCTCCCCGCTCCGTTCGCGGATTATTTCGTACTTTTTCTCTGGCTTTGACTGAAGATGGCCGCCGCTTTTTTTAAGATTTCTACCGTATCCTCCAAATCCGCTTTTTCCTTGCGCAGCCGGCGGTTTTCTTCTTCCAGCTGCCGCATTTGCACCCTTTCGGCGTTGTGGCTGTCCGTATCCGCGGCAAGCCAGCGATCTACCGCATTGCGCGATACTCCCAGACTGCGACATACTTCCGCAATACTTTGTTTATTCTCCAACACTAATTTGACAGCGCCTTGTTTAAATTCCTCGCTGTACCGTCTTCCTTTGCTTTTTTCCATACTGGACACCCCTTCGTAGTAATTTTATTTTACACTACTCCGGGCTCTCCAGCAAATCGGGTATAGCTCAGTATGCTTTACTCATCACAATCGTCAGCGTACTGATGATCATGACAAACAGAACCCGTGGATTTCAATTTGCCATATAGATAATTGTTAACTGCCGTTTCGGCATCGCCTGATGCTCCGGTAATAACTTTGATCCCTTTTTCATTAAAAATATCAACTGCGCCACTGCCCATTCCACCGGAAATAATAACATTTACTCCCTTATCATACAAAAACACCGGTAAAAATCCAGGCTTGTGACCAGGATTCGGAATGAATTCTTTGCCTATAATCTGATTGTTTTCAGCTTCAAAAACGGAATAACCCTCACAATGGCCAAAATGCTCCGTTACTATTTTCCCTTCACAGGCAACTGCAATTTTCATTGAAATCAATCTCCTTTAAAATATTTATAAATAGTAATTAATCTGCTAAGATATCGAATACTTTCCGCCAGATATCTTTTATTATTTTACCGGCTTCGCTATCCATAATTATAAACAACAGTTTTTCCCGAATTGACATCCTATATGACAGCAAGATCAGACGGAATCTTATTGATAACCACTTAAAACAGCTAATTGCATTTTATTTCCTCCGGTGGACATTCAATGGGTTTGTTCCCATTGATATCGGAGATCTGGTCAAAAGTAACAGCGGCAAGTTTTTTCCGTATGGAATCTGATAAATTGGAGTATAGGCGATAAAATTTGCACATGCTTGTTGAGTTTCTGTTTTTACTGCAAACATCGGTTTTAACACAGCGGGTGAGGCCTATTTTTCCGTCAACCGCTTCAATGATGTCCAAGAGACTGATTTCTTCCGGCCTTTTATTTAATTCATACCCACCGCCAACGCCTTTATAGGAACGGATTACATGAGCAGCGCATAGTTTTCTCAGAATTTTTAATGCGAACCGTAAGCTGACGCCGGTACGGCTTGATATTTCTTTTGCGCACAGCCTTTCACCGCAACAGTTCAGGCAATCCACCATACGGACCGCGTCGTCCACTTCAAGCGTAAGATGCATTGGAGTCCCCCGCAACCATCATTGGCTACCGCCCCCGTGATACCCGGCGTGAATTTCTGTCATTTCCGAAAGCTCGCCATTTTTAAATTTTTTAACGATTTCTCCAACTGTTCCGTGAACAGCTTTCAGAATTTTGATATTGGCTGCTTTCAAAACATTGGCGGCGTTTTCGCCGCAATGGAATGTCACAACAGCTTTTGCTCCGCTGTCTACAATGGTCTGAGCGGCTTTGATTCCTGCGCCGCCCTGTGCCGCAGCGGCTTCATTGTCCAAAACCGTAAAATTTTGCGTATCGGTATCGACAAGGATAAAATAGATGGTTCTTCCGAAAGACTGGCAGACGGCGCTGCCAAGCTCTTTTCCTTCCGAAGGAATCGCAATTTTCATATCGAGTTTCCTTTCTGATTTTCCTCTTTAAAGAATTCATCCAGAGATTTGGTCGCCATTCATTTATCGCTTTAGGTCCTCCCCAGCGTATAGTTTCTTTTCAATTTCTTCAGCAGCATGACTCAAATATTCGTTATTCCCGTTTTCAATCTTACCCTCATCGCACAGGCGGGCCAGCAAAGGATCAATCGGAATGCGGCCGAGAACATCCAAACCAAGTTGAGCGGCGGTTTCAGCTAATTTGCTTTTGCCAAAAATCTCTTCCTTCCGGCCGCAGTCCGGGCATTGATAATAACTCATGTTTTCCACAATGCCAAGGACAGGGATATTCATCATTTTCGCCATGTTGTAGGCTTTTTTTACAATCATCGATACCAGATCCTGCGGGGAAGTAACTACAACAATGCCGTCAACAGGAAGGGACTGGAAAACAGTAAGGGGAACGTCTCCCGTGCCGGGCGGCATATCGACAAACATGAAATCAATATTGCCCCACACGACATCGGTCCAAAACTGTTTGACCGTGTTGGCAATCAACGGGCCTCTCCAGATAACCGGAGTTTCCTCTGTGTCTAAAAGCAGATTTACCGACATGACGCTAATGTTTCCACTTGTCTTTCTTGGTATAATTCCTAAATCATTACCTTCTGCCTTTCCTATTATCCCAAACATTTTGGGAATGGAAGGCCCGGTAATATCGGCATCCAGTACAGCTGTTTTATATCTTTTTTTGCTAAAGAAAGTGGCAAGCAGGGAAGTTACAAGTGATTTCCCGACACCACCCTTTCCACTGACAACACCAATCACATGTTTGACGCTGCTTGATGCATTCAACTTTACTCGAAAACTGTTTTTCGAAGATTGCTTTCTTTCATTACTGTTACAGTTTTGCCCATTTGTTTCGCCGCACGTTTCATTACGGTTACATCCATCATTCATGATTTACACCTCTTGTAATGAATATATGTATGTTCATTATGTTACCCAACCCATTGATTTATAAGCATATGTTTATAATGATTTATGGTACTGTTTCTAACAATACTGCAAAATATACCTATAAAAGATTGATTTTGGAAAAGTCGATATCACCGTTTTCTTTCAGCAGGGACTTTTCGCAGTGTACCGCTTCGACTTTCCCGATAAACATTTCGTGGGACCCGGTCATGATGGAATCGACGACCGAGCACTCGATGTTGACTGGGCAATCCTCCAAAATCGGGGCGTTAACTTTTTCGCCTTCCGCGACGGCCGCGCCGCATTTCGCCAGTTTATCCTCGTCCCGCCCGCTGTGGCTGCCGAGGTAATCAAACATTTCCTTCTGCTCCACGCCGACGAGATTGACAACAAAACACTTCGTTTCCTTGACCATATGGTAGGAATACCTAGATGGGACGATCCCGACCATCACCATTGGTGGGGCATAACTGCAGTTGCCGCAGTAAGCCACGGCAAGCGCATTGCTTTTCCCGTCCGCTCCTCGGCATGACACAAGGATTTTCGGCGCGGGCTGAAGGCAGGATTTCATGTTTGCATTTGCTTTTTTCATTGTAAAAGACTCCTTTTTAATATTTTAAATAGCTGAGGTAAATATGCTTTTGCGTAGCTTGCTCATCGCGTTTTGCGGGTTGCTAAAGTAAGATATTATTGGCACAGCTAAATCCCCTTATCGGCTTTCCAAGCTTGTATCATCAACGCACATTCGATCCTTTTTTTCTGCAAGGTACAACTTAGGTCGTTTGGCTGATCAATACTTCCGTTTGTAAAATAGGCGTTCGCGTGACATCCGCCGGCACAGAACAGCTTTGCCCAGCAATCCCGGCATTTCTGCTTCGCAAAAATATTGTTTTTCCTGAAACGGTCGCTCAGTGTGGTATTCGTGATACCGTGCTCAATGTCTCCGATTGCGAAATCGTCGTGGCCGACAAACTGATGGCACGGGAACAACTTCCCGTCCGGAGAGACGGCCAAATATTCGTAACCGGCGCCGCAGGCCGCGATTCGTTTAAAAATACATGGGCCACCATAGATGTCAATGTTGAAATGGTAAAAACGAAAAGCCCTGTTTGCCGCAATCCGCGCTATGTACTGTTTTGCCAGATTATCGTATTCTTCCAAGAGATCGGGAATATCGGATTCTGTAAAATACAGGTTGCTTCCGGAGCCGACGACCGGCTCAACGGATATTTCCTTAAATCCCATATCCGCCAAATGCATGACGTCTTTTGAAAAATCCTTGTTTTTCGTCGTAAAAGTGCCCCGTATAAAATAACTTTTCCCGTTTCTTTTGGCAACAAGCTTTTGCGCCGCCGGCATGACTTTGTCGTAACTGCCGCGCCCGAACCTGTCGTGCCGGACAGCGTCGTGGACTTCTTTTCTCCCGTCAATGCTTATGACGACGTTATCCATGTTTTCATTGATAAAATCAATTCTTTCCTGATTTAAAAGGGTCCCGTTTGTTGTAATTGTAAAATAGAAGCGCTTGTCTTTCTCTTCTTCAATTTTTCTTCCGTACGCAACTACTTCTTTCACTACATCGAAGTTCATGAGAGGTTCCCCGCCAAAAAAATCGATTTCTATGTAGTGCCTGCCCGTTGAATGAGACACCAGATAATCGACAGCCTTCAAAGCAACTTCTCTGCTCATCAAAGTTCGTCCGCTGTTGTAATCGCCCTTCGAAGCGAAGCAGTACTCGCAGCGAAGATTGCAGTCATGGGCCACATGAAGGCATAAAGATTTAACGCTGGTGTTCATTTGTTTGGAATTAGCAACCTCTTCAAGGCTCTCTTCGGTGGAAAACAGCATATCTCTATTAATCAAAGTTTGTATTTCTTCGTAAGCTTCCGTAATATCCTCACTGCGATACTTCCCACTCAATTCACTTTTAATTTCTTCAATAGGCGGAAGCGATTGTCTATCCTTTAAAATGTCATAGGTTAGGTCATTAAGCACATGAATGCTTCCACTGTTCCCATCAACTGCGATATGATAACTGTTTTGTGTATAAGTGTGAACCACTGATGCTATCTCCTTTTATTCGTTTTATTCGTTGTAGCTTTATAATTCAAAAGAATCCCCCGCATCCAAAAGCAGACACCGATCTCCAAGTTGTTTTTTAATCTCAGAAATTTGGGATTCCGATGTCTCTGTAACCGATGTGCAAAAATTTCCGGGAATACCGAAGCAGGGAAAAAGGGCAGACCCCCGCAATGATCATGTGACCATGGATTTATATTCAATAAAAATTGATAATCCGTGTTCCGCCAAAAATCCCCGCTTCCGAACAGTGTTGTTTACCAAAATATGAATTTTCATATCTGCATATCCTTATAGCCTTTTTTCGAAAAAAGTTGGCGACATAACAAACACAAACGCATTCGGCAATTTGAATTATTAATTCGCCCTGATAAATATTAAATTGCTGTAATTGATGCAAAAGCATTGTGAGCATAAGACCACAAAGACAATTGTAGAACAATTATGGGCATATGTCAATATTGCAATTAAAAAGAGTGGATTCTGCATTGGCAAAATCCACTCTAAAAAGGCATTTATAACGACATATATTTTCTGGAAGGTGTCCAGTTTGCACCTGAAAAATAAACTACTTTTTCATTCAAGGCTCCTGTTGGGCAGACATTGACACATGCCATACAGGCGGCACAGGCACTTTGATTTATTTCCGTATTGAAGCCCGCCGCAACAACTGTTTTATCTCCTCTGTTTACAAAGCCCAAATTACTCAGGCCGGAAATTTCCTGACACGCACGCACGCAGCGCCCGCACAGAACGCATTTGTTAGGATCATAATAGATCACAGGGCTGGAATCATCTTCTGGTTTTGTTTCAGTACTTTCCTCATATCTGCTTTCATGGATACCAGCCTGGCGAATAAGGCCTTGCAGTTCACAGGATGCCATGGGAGTGGGAACACCTTTCGAGCAGGTAAGGCAATTATGATGTCCAGACGCCATAAGAAGCTCCAATATGACGCGTCTGCAGTTATCCAGTTCCTTGTCCTCCGTAAGCACTTCCATACCTCCCTCGACGTGTGTGCAGCATGCTGCCGCAAAGTCTTTTCTTCCTTTGATTTTTACCAGGCATAATCTGCAAGCTCCATATTCCGTCAAGTCGTCATGGAAGCACAAATGAGGAAGATCGATTTTGTTTTCCATGCAAACGGTAAGCAGGTTCTGATTCTTCAGCGCTGAAATTTTCTGCCCGTTTATTGTTAATGTGACATGTTCTTTTTGCTTTTCGCTGAATTCTTTTTCATCAAAAAATCCGCCGTAAAGGTTCAGTTTCTCCGCAACCTCGGATAAAGCATAGCCATTCGGATTTTCGGGCAGACCTGTGCTTTCAAACGGATGGGTTAATACGGCGCCCCTGTCCATCGTAAAGTTTCCAATTCCTACCGTCTTTGCTATGCAGATTACTTTCTTATCCTTGAATACATATTCCACGCCTTCTAAACCATCCTGACAGATCAGCGGAATGACAACGGTCGCGGCGTCATACATATCTTTCTTTTTTATATCGTTTCTGTGTTTTTCCACAAGGTTTACCGTACATCCAATGCTGATTAAATCTTTTCCAAGCACGTGATAACCGTCTGCTACCAACATATCCGCCAATTTGCTCATCATGGCAGATCCGCCGATGCCGCAGGCTTTCACACACGTATCACAACTGATAATAACGATTTTGTCCTCCGGTACAAGCTGCTTTTTCAAATTCTCATAGCTTAAAGAACGAAGCGAGATAATCATTTTTCCGCCTCCATAATCAGTAATTTTTTGGAATCCATCGCTTCACCGGTACAAAGCCCATATTCATTGCCCCGCTCATTTTTGTGCTCCTGATAAGGCATCGTAACCTTCAGAATTTTCTGATCGGAGTCCGTTACCATCAAACCGATATCCGTTGTTGTTTCAACAATTTTATAATTTGAGTAATAACGCTTAATGTTTGACAGGCCCGCACTGCATGCGAGTGAAATAATCGTATTGATGTTTTTGCCCAATTTTGCAAAAAGGAGCTTTGGAGTGCAAGAGCTTGGAACCATATAGCCGTCTACTACGTTATATCCGTCTTTTCTTAATTTCAGCGCCAGTTCCTGCATTTTTTCTTCTCCGCCGCATCCGGAAGCTCTCACGCAAGACTCGCATCCGATGATCGTAATGACATCGCTTTTATCTAGTTTCCGTTTAATATCATTGTAAGGCAAAGCCTTTGTAAAAATCATTTGTATTCCCCCTATTTATTACTGGATACGGCATCTATGTATTCATTTTTGAAATAGCGCAGAGTACTCAGTACCGGATTGACCGATGTTTTGCATAAAGCGCACAAAGCGGTTTTTTGAATGACGGAGGCTAATTCCTCTAGTTTTTCAATGTCTTTCATGCTTGCGTTATGACTACAGATTTTATTTAAAATATTCAGCATCTGTTTTGTTCCTTCACGGCCGGGAACACATTTGCCGCAGGCTTCTTCCTTGCAAAATTCCATAAAAAATCTCGCAATATCCACGGCTGACTTATCGTCGCTCATGACAATCAATCCGCCGGACCCCATAATTGCCCCATATTCCTGCAATGTCTCATAGTCAACAGAAACATCCAGATGCTGCAAGGGAATACAGCCGCCGGAAGGCCCTCCAAGCTGAACCGCTTTAAAATGCTTGCCGCTTACAATGCCCCCGCCCAATTGATTGACAATCGTGTCAAGAGCTGTGCCGATCGGCACTTCCACACATCCGACATTATTGATGTCGCCTGTAATGGAGAATACTTTGGTGCCCTTGCTCTTTTCGGTTCCGATACCGGCAAACCATTCGCTGCCGTTTATAATAATTTGAGCAAGATTAGCAAGTGTCTCCACATTGTTGATTACAGTTGGTTTTCCCCAAAGGCCCGACTGAGCAGGGAATGGCGGTTTGGGCCTTGGATTCCCGCGCTCTCCTTCTATAGAATGGATTAGCGCCGTTTCTTCACCGCAGACAAACGCTCCCGCGCCTTCATAAACATCAATGTCAAAATCGAATCCGGTTTCCAAGATATTTTGTCCAAGAAGATGATAGGCCCGTGCCTGTTTAATCGCACGGTTCAGGGTTTCAACCGCCAGAGGATACTCGGCTCTGCAATAGATATATCCTTTGTGAGCACCGATTGCTTTTGCTGCGATCATCATGCCTTCCAATACGCTGTGTGGGTCGCTTTCCAACACGCTTCTGTCCATATAGGCACCGGGGTCGCCTTCGTCCGCGTTGCATATAATATATTTCACATCGCTTTTTTCTTTGGCTGCAAATTTCCATTTTAGCCCCGTTGGAAAACCCGCTCCGCCTCTTCCTCTCAGGCCGGAGTCAATTACCTCTTCTATAACGGCTTCCGGACTCATGGAAGTCAGTGCTTTTATAGCTCCCTGATAACCGTCCCTGCCAATATAATCATCGATTTTATTCGGATCAATCAAGCCCCTGTTGCGCATAACGCGCTGCTCTTGAAGGCTGAAAAAAGGGATTTCCTCAATGCCGCGGATGCTTTCGTCCATAACTGACTCACCCGGCATTTTCCCATGACCTTTAACGCGGTCTTTTATTTGATATTCCATACCACGTGCGAGAGCATATTCCGCCACCGGCTTTTTGCCCAGGATATGATTTTTGAATATCTCAGCTATTTTTTCCTCATTTACACACTCGTAAATAATCGGCTCCTGACCGGGAACAGATACGGTAACCAGCGGTTCTCTGGAACAGATGCCGGCACAGCCTGTTTGTATCAGTTTTACATCCGAAGCCCTTGTTTCTTTAACCGCGCTTTTTAAGGCGGATAAAATGTTCATGGCACCAGCGGCAATTCCGCAAGTTCCCATATGGATATAAACTTTCGTGCATCCTTGCTCATTGCTATTTTGAACTTTTTGCCGAATTCCATCAATATCTTCTATTTTCATACTGCTTTTTCCCCCATTCTACTTATATTGGTTTAAAATATCATCTACGGCATCAACAGTCACTTTGCCGTAAACCTTTCCATCCACCACCATGACGGGAGCCTGCCCACACGCACCAAAACATCTTGTCTTTTCATAAGAAAATCTTCCGTCTTTCGTACTATCGCCGACTTTAATATGATAGTCTGATTCAATTTTGTCGGCCAGCTTCTGACTGCCCTTAACGTAGCACGCTGTACCCATGCAAACCTGAACCCGATGACGTGCTTTTGGGTGCATGGTAAAAAAAGAATAGAACGAAATAACACCATAAATTTTATTTGGAGCAATACCCGTTTTTTCCGATATCCTTCTTTG
The DNA here is from genome assembly GCF_014303955.1 of Caproicibacter fermentans. Taxonomy (NCBI): domain Bacteria; kingdom Bacillati; phylum Bacillota; class Clostridia; order Eubacteriales; family Acutalibacteraceae; genus Caproicibacter; species Caproicibacter fermentans. The sequence continues at coordinate 2,936,166 of NZ_CP060286.1, forward strand.
AACGCTAACCGGTAAATACCCTAATAAATTCTGCGACTTTTCCAGCAAAGGAATCAGCCCTCCCGGCTCCCTGCCATAACATTCAATCAGGCTGTCCAATTGCTGGATTTGTTCAGTTGAAAGTTCCCTTGTAATCTCAGCCATTCCCATTCCTCTTTTCTGATTTTTTGATCAACATTGATAATTATTTAACAATATTAAGCACAATATTTATAGCATAAATCCATAAATTATTATAAAGTAATTATGGGCATATGTCAATATAATAGAGGAATATAATATTATTCTTCATCTTTTTGCCTTCAACATTGAGTTGACTTTAGAAGTTCAAGGCTCTATAATAGCTTTGTTTATGAATAATATACCATTTTATATTGGAAGGAAAAACATGAATCAATTTCGAATCAGAGAAAAATTTATTCCATATAATTTACCAAATCTGACGGATCAGGAAGTCAATGCGGTTATTGATACTTTGAAATCCTCTTGGATCGCCAAAGGACCGCGAACTGTAAAATTTGAACAGCAATTTGCGCAATTTGTAGGTGCAAAACATGCCATTGCGACAAACTCCGGTACAGCCGCACTTCATTTAGCATTACTCTCAAAAGGTATTGGCTCTGGCGATGAAGTTATTACTACACCCAATACGTTCGCTTCCACCGCTAATACAATAATCCATGTTGGCGCAAAGCCGGTATTTGCCGATATCGACTATCGAACAGGCTGTATTGATCCATCTGAGATTGAAAAGAAAATTACCCCGAGAACAAAGGCAATCGTACCAGTTCACTATAGCGGCCAAGTTTGCGACCTTGATCAGATTTATGAGATTGCCGACAAATATAGTTTATTTGTTTCCGAAGATGCGGCCCATGCGCTCGGAAGCTACTATAAAGGAAAAACGATTGGAAATCACACCAAAGGAACTGCTTCCTACAGCTTTTATGCCACTAAAAATCTGACAACTGGTGAAGGCGGTATGTTAGTGACTGATGACGACGAAATCGACGCAAAAGCACGCATTTGGGCTGGCCAGGGCATGAGTCAAAATGCATGGAACCGCTATTCAAAAGATGGAAAATGGCAATACGATATCTGCGAGCCTGGCTTTAAATACAATATGTTTGACATTCAGGCTGCTTTAGGCCTCGTACAGCTTTCACGCATGAATAAAATGCAAGCCAAAAGAAAGAAAATCGCGGAGAAATATCAGAATGAATTTTCAAGAATTGATGCCGTGGAACCGCCTTATATTCCGGATTACACTATACATTCATGGCATCTTTACATTATCCGAATCGTGCCGGAGCTTCTGACCATCAACCGCGATCGCTTTATTATTGAATTAAATAAACGTAACATTGGCACAAGCGTTCATTTTATTCCAGTTACAAGTATGAGCTACTACCAAAAGCGTTATGGGTTTAAAAAGGAAGATTTTCCGAATACCGAAAAGAATTATGAACGCATTATTTCCTTGCCGCTCTATCCATCTCTTTCCGATGAAGAAACCGATTACATAATTGATGCGGTACGCAACATTGTGGAAGAATATCACAAATAATAACGCAAAGAAGCAGCGACCTTACCTTTAGAGGTTGCTGCTTCTTTGTATACCCGGCAAATTATATTTATTTACAGATACAAGGTTGTTTCTGTCCGCGCCTGCGAATGAAGCTCTTTCCAGTTGGACAGAAGGCATAAACATTGATGGGATGAAGCTGAATTTTACTTTTCGGAGCCATGACGCCAGCAATTTCTTCTGCAAAATTTGTTTTTGCAGTTTTGTTTGCATACGACCCTTTTAGAACCGCATTCAGGGCAGGAGTATTTTCCGTTTTTGATGGATTCCAGATTCTCATAACTTTCCATCCATTCTTTACCGCAATCCAGACACTGAACCGGACAAATATTTCTGGTGAAATTACCGCCTTCTATATGAATCGTTTTTCCGTTTATCAGACTGTCAGCGATTTTTTCTCTCGCTGACAAAAGAATGCGCTGAAAGGTTGGACGGGAAACTTGCATTTTTTCAGCACACTCTGTCTGCTCAAGTCCTTCAAGATCTTTCAGGCGGATAGCCTCCAGTTCTTCAAGTTTTAATATGTTATCCGGAATATCATCCAGATTTTTATCCGAAGGAATAAAATAGGGTATGGTAGGTATATTTTCAATTTTTCTCCATTTTGTGGGCCTTGCCAAAATATCAGCTCCGTTTCATCTTTCTCACCTTAGATACTTTCAGTATGCTTAAAAACATATTCGTTTAAACAAACGCCAAGCTTTTGGGAAATCATCTCGCATTTTGCTTTTAAGAGAAAGAAAATCGGTTTACCACAACCCGAAAGGGCTTCAAAATTCCCCTGTCCCTTGCTTATTATAATATCTGCGCATTCAAAAGTATGTAAAAACTCCTCGCTGCAGTCTTCCAGAACAGCCCCTGGCGCGCTGCATCCGGTCGAAATAATCTTTGTATAATCAGCCAGACCGGAAGCATAAGCATCTTCGACTGTCGCATCGTTAATGATCGGCTCGCTTCTAACTGCATATGTAGTATCAAGAGGAAAAAGACGCTCGACTAACACGCGGTCAAAAACAGTCTCCCCCGCGTTATCGCCAATAATCAGCAGGCTTTTAGCGGTTTTCAGCTTGTCTTGAAAATGTCCGAGATCACATATTGAAAAATCTTTTCGCAGTTCTTCTTCGATACATTCCGTCATTCTCCCATTATTGTTGATTGCCGAATCTATAATATTCCCAGTGGCTGCAATTTTAAGTGCCCAATAAAGACTATTCTGTTTGCTTTTTAAAAAGCCATGAAGATCAGGCAATATTTTTTTTGCTGCATTGATGTCTCTTTTTTTAATTTCCGCATAAGGGTCTTTTACACAAGTGTGTTTTTTTACCGCCCGGTGTATTGCTTTACACAAATCAGGCGAGGATTTATATTCTTTATAATGTAATAGAATCTGAATGGAATCTTCCATTATCTTTTCCTGTAAGTCAGTCTGATGCGTTGCCAAGCGGGATGCTTCAAGCGCTTGCCGCAACATACAGGGAAGGCAGTCAAGTAATATTTCCATTGAATCCCTCTTATTTATAATTTATTTTTATAGTAACTATCCGATAAATAAATCGCGCCTAATGGATTATGCGCTAAAATCCTGTCCTTTACAGCAAATACGGTAATTGGAGCATCGGAGTATTTGATAAACAAGGAATCATGCCCGACACACAGGCCCAACATAATGTTTAATTCCGTTTTAGATTTATTTAGAAAAACCGCTTGCCCTATCGGATTGCACATTGGTTCATAAGTCCCCGGGCGATTCTTTTGGGAATCCTGAATGCCCAAAAACTCTTTTGGAACGCTTCCGTTTTTACAGATTACGGAGAATACTTCAAAACCATGATTTTTTAGGATGGAGCAGAAAATCTGCGCTTCTTTGCTGAGCCCAATGCAAAAAGCGATTCCTAATCTGTGAAATTGACATCTTTGCGCAAAATCAATAATTTCTTCCAATCTTGTTTTTTTACAGTATCCTTCTGATTCTACCAAAGCGGAGTTATACGCAAGCTTAGCGATTTCCGGATCTTGATACTTTTTCTTGATGTTCTCAATCTCATTTGTTTCCCGACAAGGGCAATTTTGAGGGGCGTTCTCTAAATCTCCGGTTCTGCAAGAATGTTTTTGACAAAATGCGCACGTATACATATTTGTTCTTCCTTTTTATACAGTAAAGATGGGATAAACCATATTTACATTATGTTAGCCCAATGGTAAACATATGTCTATGAAGACTATCGTTTATCACTTATTTCGGATATTCTTTCTGTAAAACTTTTTTCCCTCATAAGAAAATTTAAGCAGTTTGCCTTGTTTCACCAGCCTGGTGATAACTGCTTTATCCGCATTCCTTTTTCTGAGCAGTTCATCGACAATATCTTCTCTGACCGGATGAACCGACGTGATGCTCAGCAAATCATCCGCCACAGCTTCAGTAAAGAAAAATCCTTCTTCTTCTTCATCCCCCGTGATGCACTCAGTTTTCACTCCGGATATATTTTGAATTAATTTAACAGCATTCAAGAGGTTAGCTTTTGAAGCTCTTTGCACGCTGCTCTCAGCCGGTGGACGAGTAGGAACCAAAAGATAAGCCTTGCTTGGTTGAATTAATAACAACTGCTCAGCGATCTTTCTGATACATATTTCCTGATCGTTGATTCCGTCAACAAGCATTGTCTCAGTTACAAGCGTACCTTTATACGATTGTGAAAATTCAATAATGCCATTTATAATGTCTCGTTGGTTTAATGAACCATGCGGTCTGTCTATTTTACGCCAAGTATTATTATCTGCCGCATCAATACTAACGGATACCCAATCCGCTTTCATTAAATCGTTCTTTACATCATCCATCCATAGAAGCGACGCATTTGTGATGACGGCTATTTTGACATGAAATTGTTTCAGCAGGTTAATCTCAGTTCCCAGATTAATGTCGAGAGTGGGCTCCCCATCGGGAACAAAAGAAAAATAATCGGCGTGCCTATTTTGGCTGTCAAGTTGTTTCATCTTTAGTTCTGCTTCGTGAAAAATATCTTCCGGTCTGTAAAATTTCTGTCTAACAGCCCGCATTTTATCTGTTCTCCCGAGCTGACAATAAATACAGGAATAAGAACAGATCTTTGGCGGGATATTATTGATGCCAATGCTCTGACCCAGACGTCTTGACGGTACAGGTCCATATACGATCATTTACTATTAACCTCCGGTAAATCACTTTGTTTTATAATTGTACCAGGTATCATCTTATCTATAAATAATATTCCGTCAAGATGATCAATCTCATGGCAAAGAGCACGCGCCAGCAGCCCTGAGCCCTCCAAATCATACGACCTTCCGTTTTCGTCAAGCGCTTTAACAATAACTTTTTCAGGGCGTTTTACCTTGCCGTAAATGCCTGGAACACTCAGGCAGCCTTCTATTTCCTGTTGTTCACCTAGCGCTTTAACTATTACGGGATTAATCAGTTTAATAAGTCCATTTCCATCGTCAATGACTATAGCTCTGCGTAAAACACCTACCTGGGGAGCCGCTAATCCGGCACCATTAGAATGATACATGGTTTCAGCCATATCTTCAAGCAAGGTTCGTGTTCTGAAATCGAACTTTTCAACAGTTCTTGCTTTTTTTCGTAAAATATCATCTTTCTGATAATTCATAATGTTTCGCAAAGCCATAGATATCTACCCTTTTCATAAAAGATTAACTTACGCGAAAAAGGCAGGGAAAACCTGCCTTTTTCTGATGGATAAAAAACTATTCAGTATCTTTAATTCCGAAAGGCCTTTTTTACCTGTTCAAGCTGATTTTCATATACGGGGTATCCAAAATGTGTCCATCCTGGCAAACCAGCACGTGCTCCGTCGAAACCGTATGCGATGCTTATTGGTCTATACCCACGATTATATTAGTACTATTATAAGCATATGTCAATAACTATAGGAAAAAATAAACTTGTATGTGTTCAAAATAAATTTTGTTATATTATTGTTGACATATGCTCTTAATCTTATTATAATTTTAGTTGCGAATGCAAATCATTCGCAACTAAGTTATGTAAAGGTGGATAGCAATGAAACAACTAAAACAAATCGTGGTCTTCTGCTTGCTTATTTTAAGTCTCGCAGGGCTTGCCGGTTGCAGTACAAACGGTTCTGGTAACGCGACAGCATCATCCGAAAAACCGGACATCACAGTCAGCTCCTCTTCTAAAGTTTCGACTGAAAAGCCAATCATCGCCGTGACAATCGTTCCGGAGCAGACTTTTGCTAAAGCGGTTTGCGGAGATTTGGCTGAAGTGATTACTATGGTTCCTCCCGGAAACAGTCCTGAAAACTATGAACCCACCCCGGAAGAAATGAAAAAGTTCAGCAAGGCGTCTCTTTATTTCTCCATAGGAGTTCCAACCGAGGAGGCCAATATTCTGCCTAACACAGGGAATGTAGAAGTTGTCTCTCTCCAAAATGCCGTTTCGGCTGTATATCCTGAGCGGACGTTTAAATCCGGGGCAAGAGACCCGCATATTTGGCTTTCTCCCAAAAGAGTCAAGGTAATGGTTGAGACGATTGCTCAGAAGATGAGTAAACTTGACGAAGCAAATAAGGAAACATATGAGAAGAACGCAAAGGCTTATATTCAACAGCTGGATGCGCTCGACAAACAAATAACATCTGCTCTTAAAGGTGTGCAGAGCAAGAAGTTTATCGTGTATCATCCGGCCTTCGGTTACTTTGCGGACGATTACGGTCTGACCATGTATGCCTTGGAAGAGGACGGGAAAGAGGCAACGGCGCAACACCTGCAGGATATGGTTGATCTGGCAAAGAAAGAAAATATCAAAGTGATTTTCTATCAGGAGGAAATTGACAGCAGTCAGTCCGCCTCATTTGCCGAAGAAATTGGAGGGAAAACAATGCAGCTTGCACCGTTGGCGGCTAATTACATAGAGAACCTCAAATCCATGGCGGATTTAATGGCGGAGGTTATGCAATGAACGGCCCGGCGGTTCATATAGACAACTTGTCGGTATGTTACAGACAGACACCTGCTATTTCGGGTGTCTGTCTCGATGTTTCCGAAGGCGAATATCTCGGAATTATAGGGCCTAACGGTGGCGGAAAGTCAACGCTGCTTAAAGCAATTCTCGGTCTTGTCCCCATATCATCCGGAACTGTTCAGGTTTATGGAGATAGTCCTGGAAACCATAAAACCACAGTCGGGTATGTTCCGCAATTCACATCCTTGGACAAGCGATTTCCAATCACTTTAGGTGAAGTGGTTTTGACAGGACGTTTAAAAAAAGGCTTGTCTCCATTTTTCAGATATACGCAAAAAGATTATGATTTATCTCATCAACTGATTAAACAAGTTGGTTTGGAGAGCCTTGAAAATCGTCAGATTTCCGAGCTGTCCGGCGGTGAATTTCAACGGATGCTGATTGCGCGTGCGCTGGCTGTAAATCCAAAGCTTCTGCTTTTGGACGAACCAACCGCCAGTGTGGACGCTGCTTCACGAGATCAAATATATACTCTTCTGGCGGAATTAAATAAAAGTATGACCATTATACTTGTCACGCACGATCTGTTTGCCATTTCCTCTCATGTTCACAGGCTGGCCTGTCTTAACGGTCACTTAGTTTACCATGGTGAACCGCAGCTTACGGAAAATATCGTAAACAGTTTGTATGGGTGTCCTGTCGATTTGATTGCGCATGGCGTACCGCACAGAGTACTCAGAGAACACGGGGGAAACCTATTATGATCAAGGCTCTTTTTGAATATCAGTTTTTGCAGAACGCTTTTATATCGGGCATCCTTGCAAGCATTGTATGCGGCCTGATAGGGGTTATTGTTATTGAAAAGAAGCTGGTTATGATGAGCGGTGGTATCGCCCACACAGCCTATGGCGGTGTAGGGCTGGGATATTTAATGGGGTTTGAACCCATTATCGGTGCGTTTATATTTTCCATATGCGCTGCGATAGGGATAGGTTACATCAAAAGGAAAAGTGGCACAAGTTCCGACGTGATTATTGGCCTTTTCTGGTCTTTAGGGATGGCTTTAGGAATTCTTTTCATTGGGTTTATGCCTGGGTATCCGCCTGATCTGAGTTCTTATCTTTTTGGCAGCATCCTTTCGGTAACAAAATCAGATTTGTATCTAATCATAATTTTGACCTGTATTGTTACGCTTGTCGTTGTTATTTTATATAACGATTGGACAGCTTACTTTTTTGATGAGGAATTTGCATCGATCATCGGCATAAAGACAGCTTTCCTTGAATATTTACTTTTAATTCTTATTGCAATGACCGTGGTGGTTCTGATTCGGGTTGTTGGAATTATTCTGGTCCTTGCGCTTATTACGGCACCTGCCGCGACTGCGGGAATATTGACTTCTAATCTGAAGAAACGAATGGTATTTTCTATTTTGCTCGGCAGCGCTTTTTGTTTTGCGGGTTTATGGATTTCCTATGAACTAAATATAGCTTCCGGCGCATCTATAGTGATTTTATCGGTAATTTGTTATTTCATATTTTATATGGCAAATACCATCCATACACGGTTAAAAAGAAAACGGGTTACGGATGGTCATATTTAAGTAATGTCTGCTGAACAGGCAAAAAAGCCGCATGAATGCTGACTTATGGGAAGATTTATGGTAAAATAAGTGCAGGGAAAAGAACGGAGAAACCGAAATAACCTTGCACTTATGAGGCGATATGGATGTACAAATATGCGAGCGGACAGATCAGGTTTGAGGATTTCGGCCAGCCGGTCGGAATGAACATGAGTCCGAATAACCGGTGGGTAAAAAAGGGGGAAAGTATCCCCTGGGATGAAATAGAGCACCGGTATGCGGAACTTTTCAAGAATCGGAAAGGGAATGTGGCAAAACCGCTGCATCTGGCTCTTGGAGCTTGCATCATTCAATCGGAATACGGATATTCGGACGAAGAAACTGCTCTGCAGATTCAGGAAGGTCCGTACCTTCAATTTTTCTGCGGTTTTTCGCAATATGAATACAAACAGCCTTTTGACCCATCGCTGATGGTATATTTTCGCAAACGCCTGACGCCGGAGATTCTCGGAGAAATCAATGAACTGATCATCCAGAAAGCGAAGAAGGAATCGGAAGAAGAACGTCATGACGACAGGGATGATTCCGGCAAACCTCAACCGCCACAGAATAACGGGACGATGATTGTTGACGCAACCTGTGCGCCGTCGAATATCAAGTACCCGCAGGACACAGAACTGCTGAATGAAGCCCGTGAAAACACGGAAACCATGATTGACGGAATGCATGAGCCGAAGAACGGGAAACGGCCTCGCACCTACCGGAAACTGGCACACAAGAATTACCTGAAATTTGCCCGCAGCAAAAAGCATACGGGGAAGTCGATTCGCAAATCAGTCCGACAGCAGCTTGGATACTTGAGACGGAACCTCGGCGTGATTGATCAAATGCTGTCCAAAGGGAAAGTCCTCAGTAAAAAGCAGCAAAAGAGATTGGAAACCATCCGCACTTTATATGAGCAACAGGAAACCATGTATGAAAACAAAGTTCATTCCGTAAAAGATCGCATCGTCAGCTTAAGTCAGCCTTATGTGCGCCCGATCGTTCGTGGAAAGGCTAAAAACCCGGTGGAATTCGGCGCCAAACTGGATATCAGCGTTGTTGACGGTTTCGCCCGGCTTGAGAAACAGTCGTTCAATTCCTACAACGAGTCTACCTGCCTGAAGGAAGAGATCGAACGGTACAAAGCCAGAGAGGGCTGCTATCCGAAACGTGTCCTGGCGGACAAAATCTACCGGAACCGGGAGAATCTGAACTACTGCAAAGAGCGCGGCATCCGTCTTTCCGGCCCAGCACTGGGAAGACCGAGAAAGGATGCCGTCGTCGACCGAAAGCTGGAATATACCGATATCTGCGACCGGGTTGAGGTGGAACGGAAATTCAGCCTTGCCAAACGTAAATGCGGCTTGGGACTGATTATGACAAAGCTCCAGGTCACAACGGAGCATGTGGTTGCCATGTCGATTCTGCTGCTGAACCTCAGGAAGGTTCTCTGCGCATTTTTACGATCACTCTTCAATTGGATGTTCCTACCATGTCCCGTCAGAAATCAGCCTTTGTTCAGTTGACATTAAGTAAACGGGATGATTGCTATGAAGAAAACAGATTTTAGTAATGATTTGATCCGGAGCGGACTAAAAACGACAAAGCCTCGTACAGATATCATGGATATTTTGAAAAAGAGCGACAAACCGCTTTCTGCAGAACAAGTCTTTTTTGAACTTAGAAAGAGGGAAATACGAGTAAATCTATCAACAGTATACAGAGTCCTTAAGACATTAGCAGATAAAAACCTTGCTGTAAAACTCAATATTCCGGGGAATTCAAGGACTCTGTATGAGTTTAAACGTCTAGGTCACAAGCATTATTTAATTTGTCTCGGGTGCAATAAAGTTCTGGCAATAAACCGTTGCCCTTTGGGTAATTATGAAGAATCCCTTGCAAAAGAAACAAATTATGTTATTTCATGGCATAAACTGGTCATCTACGGCTACTGTCCAAAATGCCGGGAAAAGTATGCGCATAAGGAGTAAACGTGCGTAAAAAAACGACAACGGCATGGCTGGGATCAAAGCTGAAATCCGACGGCCTGATAACAGCGTGAAAGAACCCTTTTTATTCTAATTGCTATATTAGCCGGGCTTGGCCCCTACTAATTGAGTTTATTACCCAAACCATATTTAGTACTTTGCGTGTCTTATCATGTGCTGCACGGGAGAAGGCGTATATAACGCTTTCTTTTTTTATAGAATAGTTGTTGACATATGCCCATAATAGAGTTATTATAATTATGGGCATAGGCTTATAACTAATTATGACAGGCCAAAATTAAAGGAGATGGTTTTATGGCGGCAAAGGTAAATGAAGAAAAATGCGTTGGTTGCGGAAGCTGCGAAAGCGCTTGTCCAGTGGAAGCGATAAAAGTTGAGAACGGCAAGGCGAAAGTAAGCGACGACTGTATTGAATGCGGAGCGTGCGTCAGCGAATGCCCGGTAGAAGCAATCAGCATATAAAATTTTAATTGGAGGTGTTTATTATGCCCGGAAAAGACGGAACAGGACCGTTCGGTACGGGACCTGTGGCGGGAAAAGCGAGGCGAGGAGGGCAACGCGGAGGAACCGGCGCTGGACCGGCCGGATATTGTATTTGCCCGAAATGCGGTGAAAGAGTAAGCCATACGGCAGGAATTCCCTGTACTTCACTGAAATGCCCCAAATGCGGCTCCCCGCTTATAAGAGGTTTTTAGCTACCATGAAAAGCGATGTCCTTAATAAAAACATGACTCCCAGTAAGGAAAACTATTTAAAGGTTTTGCTTGAATTATCCGGCGGCAAGGAAGTGCATTCAAGCGATGTTGCCAATGCTCTGGGAGTTACCAGGGCCAGCGTCAGCTGTATGATGAAGCGGCTGAGGGATGAAGGATATGTTGTTAAGGAAAAATATGGGGCTGTTTCCTTGACGGAAAAAGGACTGAAAGAAGCCGCAAATGTGAAAAGACGCTATAACCTGCTCAAGTTGTTTTTCGTCAGGATTTTAGGGGTCGATACAGCAACGGCGGCCGAGGACGCATGCCGGATTGAACACATTATCAGCCCTGAAAGTATAAGCAAAATTCATGAGAGACTGAACTGTATTTGATCTGAATACGGGCAAGAATAATAAAAGGATTCCAAAAAATCAAGGAGGTGTGACAATGCCAAGAGGAGACGGAACAGGCCCACTGGGAATGGGGCCTATGACTGGACGCGGCGCGGGGTATTGTGCCGGCTTCAGATTCCCCGGATATCTTAATTTCGGGGGACGGAGCTTGGGTTTTGGCCGTGGGCGCGGATACAGACGGTTACTCTGGTTCGGCGGATTAGTACCGAGCGGCGCTTATCTGGCTTATCGCTGGTTTAATCGCAACAAAATAAGATAGGTTAAAATGTTAAAAATTAGGAAGGAGAATTTACTATGCCAAGAGGAGACGGAACGGGCCCGATGGGAATGGGTCCTATGACGGGACGTGGAGCAGGCTATTGCAACGGATTTGTGACATCGGGTTACGCAAATCCAGTTGGATTCACGGGAGGATTTGGATGCGGTTTCGGACGCGGATTTCGCAGGATGTTCTATGCGACCGGAATGCCCGGATGGGCACGCTACGGATATTCCGCATATACGGGAACAAACGCAGCCGCATTCGATGAGAAAACAAATCTAACCAATCAGGCTGAATTTTTGGAAAATCAACTTCAGCAGGTAAAGAAGCGGCTTTCCAGCCTGAACGGAGAAGCCGAATAACTTTCGGTTATTCATGCGTCATGGGGAAAAGGCATTGCTGTACGCCTTTTCCCCATAATTTAATCGGGAGGTAACGCATCAAAATGATACTCCCGTATTGGGGATCGTTAAACATGAGCTATGTTCAAACGCCAACTGCTGTGTAAGCAGCAAATCAAAAATGAAACGGAGAATTTATTATGAAATTAATCGTACCGGTAGAAAGTAAATCCCTTGATGTCCCCGTTTGCCCCTCCTTTGGTCGCTCTCCGCTATATGTGTCATTTGATACCGAAACCGGAAGCTGTGAATTTTTGGACAATTCCGCTGCCACAAGCCAGGGCGGAGCCGGAATCAAAGCTTCTCAGATGCTGGTAGATCATGGTGCAAAGGCTGTCATCACTTACCGCTGCGGGGATAACGCCGCGCAGGTTTTAAACGCCGCGAAAATCGAATTGTATAAGGCCCAGAATGGAAGCGTTTCTGAAAATATTGAAAAATTCAAGAGGGGAAAACTTTTGCGTCTCTCTGAAATTCATCCCGGATTCCATAACCACGGGGGTGCTAAAGAATGAGGATTGCCGTACTCAGTGGCAAGGGTGGAACGGGAAAGACCCTCGTATCCGTTAATCTTGCCTGTGCCGCTGAAAAAGCGGTATATGTAGACTGTGATGTGGAAGAGCCTAACGGGCACCTGTTTTTGAAACCGGAAATAACGGAAAAACAATCAGTTACTGTGGCGGTGCCTGAGATTGATATGAGCAAATGCACAGGCTGCCGAAAATGTGTTGATTTTTGTAAATACAACGCGCTGGCTTTGCTTCAGGACAGGCTGATGATTTTTTACGAGGTTTGTCATTCCTGCGGAGGCTGTATCCTTTTCTGCCCCGCAAAAGCGCTCACCAAAAAGCAAAGGGAAATAGGCACCATTGAAATTGGCAATTCCGATAATGTCACCGTTCTTACCGGCTGTTTGAATACCGGAGAGGTATCCGGAGTCCCAATCATCAAAGGACTCATGGGAAAGCTGCCGGAACAGGATACGATCGTAATCGACTGTCCTCCAGGAAGTGCCTGTATTGTTATGGAAAGCATTCGTGAGGCTGATTTCTGTGTGCTGGTCGCCGAACCCACTTTGTTTGGCGCTCATAATCTGGAAATGGTCTATGAACTTGTGAAACTCTTTAACAAGCCGTTCGGCGTTGTCCTTAACAAATGTTTGCCCGGAGAAAACCCTTCCAAAAAATTTTGCGAGGAAAAGAAGATCAATATCCTTGCTGAAATTCCTTATGATGAAAATTTGGGCAGGCTTAACTCCAAAGGACTTGTGGCTGTGCGCGAAAGTGGACAATATTATGAGCTATTTCGAAATCTCCTCTATAAGGTGGCTAAGGAGGCGCTGCAATGAAACAGCTTTTAATTCTTAGCGGCAAAGGCGGTACGGGAAAAACAACTGTAGCCAGCGCGTTTATAGCATTGAGTAAAGGCAGAGCGTTTGCTGACTGCGATGTGGACGCTCCTAATCTTCATCTTGTTATGTCCCAGTTATCTGAACCGATAAAAACGGATTATTATGGTTTTGGAAAAGCGGTGATTGATCAGAAAAAGTGTATCCGATGCGGCCTGTGCGAAAAAAACTGCAATTTTGGCGCGATAAAGGACTTTTCTATAGGTGAATTTGAGTGTGAGGGCTGCGGCGTCTGTGTGGGAATTTGCCCCGTACAGGCGATTACAATGATAGATCACGTATCCGGCAATATGATGCTTTATAAAAATGATGGAAGAGTGTTTTCAACTGCGCAGCTCAAAATGGGCAGCGGAGCTTCCGGCAAGTTGGTTACGGCTGTCAAGCAACAGCTAACCCAGGAAGTGCCTGACTCCGAGCTGGCCATTATAGACGGGTCGCCTGGAATCGGATGCCCTGTCATTGCGTCGATCAGCGGTGTGGATTTTGTGCTCATTGTAGCTGAACCAACCATATCCGGAATGCATGACATGAAGCGAATCATTGAAACCTCAAAGCATTTTGGAGTCAGCTGCGCTGTATGTATTAACAAGTACGATGTTAATACTGATGTCGCTAACGAAATCGAAAGTTATTGTAACAGTTTATCGGTACCGGTCGTCGGTAGAATTCCTTATGATACGGCAGTTATTAAGGCGGTAAACAATTGTCAGAGCATCGCTTGTTATCCGGATAGCCCGGCGGGAAAAGCGATCGCGTCAATATGGAAAAGAATTTCAAATGATTTAATTTCATTAAAAAAATGTATGTGAATGTAAAGACGTAACGGAATATTTTGTACATTATAAGGGATTGACCGTTTTTGATGCGGAACGCACAGATTACTAACAAATAATTTATCCTCAATCCGGGGCACAAACCTAGTTCCCATCTTTTCTTCCTTTATGATAATGTTAAACGCAATTAATTATTTCGAGCGCGGCATGAATGGGGGTAAAAAATGAAGTAATTACCGAAGTATCCTAGGGATACGAAAAAAATTGACGGCAATTATCTGCAGGGTGAACTGAAGCATGTTGACTAGTGCGGAGAATAATCGGTACTTTAAAATTGAGACATAAGCCACAGGAATTATGGTACTGATTAAAACTCTATGACAGCCTGACTGCCGATTGCCGCAGTGCAGAAACCTGCTCATCCGAGGGTGGGTTTCTGCTTCTTCTACGACATGAATGTGCTCTTCCTTAATCTGTGGCCTATTTACGCTTTTTTCTGTAACGGAAAAGGAAGTCTTACAAATGCGAGGATTCACCTATACTATGTGGAGGTTGAAATAAAGATAACCTACGCATAGCACATCGACGACATAAACATGTAAAAAAGGCAGCAGTTTGTAACGTGCAAACTGCTGCCTTTTTTTGTTCGACTTTTTTCTTATCCGTTCGACCGGATAGTATCTTTTTTGCACTTTGTGGGTTCTTGATCAGAACGCTGAAAAAACATTTGTGTTGCAGATCTCCGCCGCTTGTTCTTCATTTTCGGATTTCAACAATAACGAAATGGAGGACAAGCCCTATGGCAAAGTATCAAAAAAAGACAAATTATCGGGAGAAGTATCCCGATGTAAGCAGGGAAATCATTGAGGTTTTGGAAAAAAGCGATCGACAAATGGAGTACCTGCAGTATGACATCAAGGTCGAGCGTTGTAAAATAGATTCTGTCAGCGGTACCGTTACATATCTTCCCAGCCGGGAGGACTCCTACGAGCGGCTGCTGGAAGGGAACAGGCAATTTACCGCCGCTGGCGAGGGTGTGGACGATGCCGCTATTAAAACCGTGATGATCGAAAAAATGCTGACCTGTCTCAAGCAACTCAGAACGGAGGAACAGGAACTAATCATGGCCCTATTTTTCAATGACGACAGTGAACATCAGCTGTCCAGAAAAACCGGCGTTCCGCAGCGGACCATTCATGACCGGAAGGTAAAAATTCTGGCGAAATTAAAAAAATTGATGGAAAAGTAATTTTTTTCTGCTGGCCCCTTTGCTTAACATGGAAATAAGCTGGGGGTAAGTTTCCCGCTTCCATAGGACCGTGTATATGCGGATTTGTGACATCATCTCGGATTTTTTTTTGATTTCTCCCAAATATATTTGAGAATTCGACAGTAACGTTGTATAATGTGAATATCCAAATTTAGGAGGGTGCCTATGTCTGTTAGCTATAAAAAGCTGTGGAAGCTGCTTATTGACCGCGATATAAAAAAGAAAGACCTGTGTGTTTCGGCCGGTATCAGTCCCTCCTCGCTTGCCAAGCTGGGGAAAAGCGAAAATGTCAATACGGATATTCTCGTGAAGATCTGCAACGCGCTAAATTGTGATGTGTCCGATATCATGGAGGTCAAGCCGGCATCCGCAGAAAAGAAGGAGGAATCTGGGAATGAAAAGCACAGCTCCTAAGCTGCCCGGAAAGTTCTGCAGGGTGCTCTCCTTTATTCCCTGGATCAATTGGCTTTCCGTACTTTATATCGGAATCGTGAATACTAACGCACTGCATATTATTTGCGGAATTGTTTATGCGGTCATAACCTTCGCGGTTCCCTCTACGGCGCCGGTTTTTTGGATTGTGGGGGTCATCCAATATATTTTCGCTTACCGGAGCATCAAAAAGCGGATGGCTTCGGCTGAGACGCTTCCCGTCAAGCCGCAGGAAAAGGTCAATATCCATTCCCCATCACCGACAGCCCCCGGCTTTTCCGACATGGTGCTGCCGGGGGAGCCGGAGAAAAAACAGGCCGTTCCCGCAAGGCCGCAGTATTCCGCTCCCACGGTCCGGGTTTCGATCCATGATCCGCATGAAAAGTTCTTTGCGGATATGAAAAGGTTTGCCCAGAAGGACGGGAAAGCAGTTCCCTTTGTTCCCTTCATGTCTTATTGGCCAACTTATGACAGTATGAACAAAAGCCAGCAGGCATGGTATTTCTACTGGCGTTCCCAGGTTCGCCAGGGAAATTACATCGACACGGATCTGTCGTACATTTTCGTACTGATCTATGAATTGCTTAGCGCAACAGGATGGGAAACCCCGCAGGATGGCTATGAAAAGCTCACTCGGGTATGGAACGCCTACCGGGAGAGATTCCCCGCGCTGGATCGTTATCTGGCAGATTGGATATTTGACTTTGCCCGACAGAATGAACTTACAGACTTTTCCCTTTCAGAGCAGGAGAACCCTCACGCCTCGCCCTCGGCCAAAACGGATCTGATGATTGCCCAACATGCGTCCGAGGTTCCATTGAAGCTCTCTTTTTCTCTCATCGACGCGCTGTGCGACTATTCCATTGTCAGCAGCAAGTTCTATAAAGACGGCAATCAGGAACTGATGCGGGAGGCTATTCCTCGGGTTGTGGCTCTTGCTGACGCCGCACTTCAAAAGAAGACGGGAAAGGGTATCCTGGATACCTATGGTCCGACCCGAGCAAAAAAGCAGGACTACTATGCGTTTGCAAGCGCGGTATGCCCCCAGGCAAATCAAAAAATGACCTTTACGGTCAAGGGCTATTCCGCTTCCCCAAAACTGCGCGCTTACATCAATGAGCTGGTTCGCTACGGCGAAAACTCACTGAGAGGTTTGTGCGGATGCCGGGGCCGTCTTCGCGGGATTACGCTGGACCCGGAAACCTCAAAACTGATCGACAGCTTTCTGGCAAAAGAGTATGGCAATCGGCAGAAAATTGATTCGTCGGATGAAAAGCCCACGAAGGTCGTCCTGAATTTTGAGAATATTAACACGCTGCGGGAAGAATCGGACGCCGTACGGGAAGCACTTTCGGTGGAAGAACCGGAAGCCAAAGCAGAAAAGACTTTGCTGACCGATGTAAAAGAGGTCACCTCAATTTATCTGGCGCTGTCGCCTGAGTCGCGCGGCCTTCTGGACCGCTTGCAGAAAAACGCTTGGGAGGTTCCTTCCCAACAGGGAGACGAAGCCTTGATCCAAGAGATCAACCGGCAGTCGGAACGATATCTGGGGCGCGCGCTTCTGGTCGTGGAAAATTCCGATATTATCGCAGAGGACGATTACCGGGACGAACTCGCCTACATTTATGAAAATCCGCCCGCGATACCGGCGGAGGAAGCCCGGACAAAGTGCTTCGACGCATCTCTCCTGCCGGAAGAATTCCGTGGCTTTATGGAAGCGCTTTCGCCGGAGCAGGAAAAGGCTCTATTCGCTGTGACTGCGTCCGTTGACTCGCAGCCGGAACTGGAAAAAATCGCAGAGGAAGCGCTGACCATGCCGCAGATTCTTCTGGACGACATTAATGCGGCGGCCATGCAATATCTGGGGGATATTCTGATTGATACCGCCGAGGAATCGCCGCATATTCTAGACGAATACGCGCCGACTTTGAAAAAATCAATTGCTTAGGGGGAACGTTATCATGCAGACCGTAAAGATCAGCCGCCGGGAATCCGGCGCGCTTCTCAATTCTCTGATTGCCGGCGTCGTGCCGCGCGTCGGGCTTCGGCACATCGCTGTCGGGCGGCAGAAAGAGGTAGGCGCTTTTTTACAGGATTTATCCACAATTGAAGACGGCGGCGCGTCTTTCCGCCTTGTGACCGGCCAGTACGGCAGCGGCAAAAGCTTCCTGCTGCAGATGATCCGCAATAACGCCATGGAACGGAATTTTGTTGTCGCGGACGCAGATCTTTCCCCGGAACGCAGGCTGACCGGCACGAAAGGACAGGGCCTTGCAACCTACCGGGAGCTGATGCAGCATCTTTCGATTCTGACCCGGCCGGAAGGCGGGGCGCTGGAGGCAATTCTGCAGAAATGGATCAGTTCCCTGCAGGCGGCCGTCATTCAGGAAAGCGGCCTGCATCCCGGTGATCCGGGAATGGTTGACGCCGTCAGCGGCAAAATCGTAGCGGTCATGGCGGAGCTTTCCGAAATGGCCTATGGCTTTGCTTTTTCCACGGTGATCGAAGCCTACTGGCGCGGGATGAAAACCGGGCAGGAGGAACAGAAGCGGTCGGCGCTCCGCTGGCTGAGAGGCGAGTACACAACAAAAACGGAAGCGCGGCAGAACCTCTCAGTGGACTGCATCATTGACGACCAGAGCTGGTATGATTTTCTGAAGCTGTTCGCACTGTTTGCGGTAAGGGCGGGCTATCAGGGACTGCTTGTCTTTCTGGACGAGGGCGTCAACCTCTATAAGATTACTAATAAGCAGGCAAGAGACAGCAATTATGAAAAAATCCTGACGATCTTCAACGACACCATGCAGGGGAAAGCCCGGTATATCGGAGTCTTTATGAGCGGCACGCCGCAGTTTGTCTATGACGAACGCAGAGGCCTGTTCAATTACGAAGCTTTGCGCTCCCGTCTGGCGGACAACCAGTTCAGCGCAAACGGCTATACCGATTATTCGGGCCCAGTAATCAAGCTGAACCAGCTGACTCCCGAAGAAATCTATCTTCTGCTGGAACGCCTTTGCGAGCTTCACAGCTGCCATTACAATTACACCTGCCGGCTGGGGCAGCGGGAACTCACCACGTTTCTGAACGCGGTCGTTTCCCGCATGGGAGCGGATCAGCTTCTGACGCCCCGCGAGGTAACAAGGGACTTTCTCGGCCTTTTGAATATCCTCCATCAGAATCCGGAGCTGAGCTTCGATACTTTGGTGAATGAGAAGGGCTTTTCCGTCCAGAGCGCCGAACAGAACCCGGAAGAAGTGCCGGACAAAGAGGATGAGCTCTTCGCGGAATTTAATATATGAGCGGGACCGCATTCGAGCGCTACGCGCCGTTTATTCAGGAATACATCTACCGGAAACGCTGGACGGACCTGCGCGAGGTACAGGCGGAGGCCTGCTCCGCGATTCTTGACACGGACGATCACGTTATTATTGCTTCCGGCACGGCGTCGGGCAAGACGGAAGCCGCTTTTTTCCCCATTCTGACCACTCTGTACCATCACCCATCGAACTCCGTTGGCGTTTTGTATATCGGGCCGCTGAAAGCCCTGATCAATGATCAGTTCGAGCGGCTGAGCGGTCTACTGGAGGACAGCGGTATCCCGGTCTGGCCGTGGCACGGGGATGTTTCGCAGTCTATGAAGCAGCGCGCGCTGAAAGAAGCACAGGGCGTCTTGCAGATTACGCCGGAATCGCTGGAAGCCCTGCTCATGCTTCGCCCGTCAGAGGCAGCCCGCCTTTTCGGGGACCTGCGGTTTGTTGTCATCGATGAGATTCATGCCTTTATGGGAACGGACCGCGGACTACAGGTGCTGTGCCTGCTGTCCAGACTGGAAAAAATCGTGGGCTGCCGCCCGAGGCGCGTCGGCCTGTCCGCCACGCTGAACGACTACGAACCCGCGCTCCGGTATCTGGCGGCCGGGACGGATCGCCGCGCGCAGGCCGTTGGTATCCGTCATCATGGACGCACGATTTCCCTCTGCGCCGACAGCTTCCTCCTGCCTCACGACCCGGAAGAAGCGGAAAAGGTCATGGCGGAATACAATTCTTTTCTCTACGATAACTGCCATGACAAAAAGTGCCTGATCTTCACGAACAGCAGAAGCAACGCCGAAAAGGTCATCGCCGACATGAAAGAGATCGCGCACAAAAGGCAGGAAAAAGATGTTTTTTTTGTACATCACGGCAGCGTTTCCGCCGCGCTGCGGCAGGAAGCGGAAGCCGCCCTGCGCGACCGGGAAGGCCCGACCGTCGCCGCAGCCACGCTGACGCTGGAGCTGGGTATCGACATCGGAGATCTGGATTCCACCATACAAATCGGCGCGCCTTACTCCTGCACCAGCTTTGTCCAGCGTCTGGGACGTTCCGGTCGGCGCAGCGGAAAATCGCAGATGATGTTTCTGGAACTGCTGGAGCCGTCGGAGCGGAATGTTTTTGAACAGCTGCCATGGACGCTTCTACGGGCGATTGCCATCATTCAACTTTACCTCGAGGAAAGCTGGGTGGAGCCGTTCACCCTGAAGCCGAAGCCGTTCAGCCTTCTTGCGCATCAGACGCTAAGCACCTTGATGACCTACGGAGAGCTCAGTCCGCCGGAACTGGCCCGGAGCGTCCTGCTTCTTCCCGCCTTCCGTGAGACGATCACCCAAGAGGAATACAGGCTGATTCTTCGCTATATGATCGCTGAGGATTACCTGCAGCGTGTGGAAAACGGGGCAATTATCGTAGGTATCCGTGGCGAGCGGATTACCAACCATTATTCATTCTACGCTGTTTTTCAGGATGAACAGGCTTACCATGTGCAAAGCAAGGAGGGAGAAATCGGCACTCTGGACAGCTGCCCGACAGCGGGAGAAGTTTTTGTTTTGGCCGGACGAACCTGGAAAACGCTTGATGTCGATATGGAGCGGAAAATCGTATATGTCGCGCCGGTGAGAAACAGCCGGATTCCCAGCTGGAACGGAAGCGGAGGGCATATCCACACCAAGATCGTTCAGAGAATGAAAAAAGCTCTGGAAGAAGACGTCTGCTATCCGTACCTGACACCCAGGGCGCAAAAGGTGCTGGAAGCCGCCCGCTCTCTGGCAAGAAAGTCCGGTATGCTGGAAAGCAGCATCCTCCCGTGCGGGGAAAACTCCTTCTATTTCTGCCCATGGGTAGGCTCAAAGACAATGAAAACCATCAAGTGCCTGTTCAGCTGCGGACTTAAGGAGCCGCTTCAGATTTACTCCGTTTTTGGGGGCGACCATTACTTGCAAATCACAAGCGGCTTTTCAGGGGCTGAGTTTTTCCGGAGAATGGCGGAACTGTCCATTGACATGGACGACCCGGACATGGTTTCGCCGGAGGATCAAATCCCACAGGTGGACAAATACGACGCCATGATTCCGGGAGAATTGCTTCGCAGCGCTTTTTTGCATAACGAGCTGGATCTGGAGTCGGCAATTGATATTTTGAAAGATGTGGAAACCTGCAGTTAGTACGGAGGTGTTAAAACAGTATGAGAACAGCAATTACTCAGGATACCTATGATGAAGTTTCACGCATTGTGGAATGCGCCTTAAGCTCTGACACAAAAAAGCAGGCGGAACCGTTTACAAAGCGCCTGGAGTTTTTACGTTCCTCCGGTGGATATGGGGGATATGCAAATTGTGTTTTTGGTGACTTGATCGCGTCGACAAAACGCGCGTCCGGGAAAGTGGCAGACAAGGAAAGATTGAGCAGTTTCGCACGTACTGATCTTTATAAATTGAAAAGTCAGATCAGCAATTTTGCCGATAGCAAAAATATAAATGTCAGGGATTGACGTACAGGCAAAACGAACGCATAATGCGTCCGTTTTTACCGGGGATTTGGATACAACAAGCAAAATTGTTTTAATCTTAAGTTGTTTTTCCGAAATGCCTTTGAATGAGTTTAACTACTTCAACCATTGGAATGATGAGAAAAGCAAGACCCATGGCAGTCATATACTCCACAAATGAAATTGAGGTAAATCCAAAGGCGTTCACCAAGAACGGAACATAAATAACGACTGTCGTCAGAATGAGCGCAAGCGCAGCGCCACACCAAAGCCAGATATTCTGGCCTTCCAGCTTAAAAATTGAACCCCGGCGGGAACGCATATTAAAGGACTGAAAAATTTCAGCCATTGACATGGTGAGAAATGCCATTGTCATGCCATCCGGGCTATTGGTGATCTCCCAAGCACCCGCTTCCATGCGGTGACCAATGAAGTACGCCGCTAAGATCAGAATAGTGACAAATACGCCCTGATAAAGGACATCAATCCCGACGCCACCGGAGAAGAGGCCTGCTTTCGCATTGCGCGGGCGCTTTTTCATGGCATCCGGCTCCCCGCGTTCCATGCCGAGCGCCAGCGCGGGGAAACTATCGGTAATCAAATTGATCCAGAGAATGTGAGCTGGCTTCAGCAAGGTAAAGCCAAGCAAGGTAGCCAGGAAAACGCCAAGGACCTCGCTTAAATTGGATGAAAAAAGGAACTGAATCGCTTTGCGGATATTGGCATAGATTTTCCGCCCCTCCTCGACGGCCGAAACGATTGTCGCAAAGTTGTCATCCGCAAGGATCATATCCGCAACATTTTTTGTCACATCGGTACCGGTGATACCCATCCCGACGCCGATGTCCGCAGCCTTTATACTTGGCGCGTCATTGACTCCGTCCCCCGTCATGGCTGTGACTTTCCCGCAGCGTTTCCATGCATTTACGATCCGCACCTTATGCTCCGGCTGTACGCGTGCATAAACGTTGTATTTTCCAATGACGCGATCCAGTTCCTCATCTGACAGAGAATCCAGTTCCTGCCCCATGATTGCCTGGGAACGGTCTTTGAGAATTCCCAAGTCCTTTGCAATGGCAATTGCAGTATCAATGTGGTCTCCGGTAATCATGACGACACGGATTCCGGCTTCCCTGCATTTTTCAACTGCCGCCTTGGCCTCGGGCCGAACGGGATCAATCATGCCGTACATTCCAAGAAAAACCATATCATTCTCAAGCTCTTTGGGCTCAAAGCTGCCCGGCTTTTCAGGGAAATCCCTATAAGCAGCGGCGAGGACACGCAACGCCTTGTCCGCCATCTCCTTATTTTGACGCCGGATTTTATCTTTTTCATCCTCCGTGAGTGCCACTACTCCGTTTTCGGTACAGATCCGGGTGCAACGGCGAAGAATTTCATCCGGTGCCCCTTTGGTATACTGGACATAACCGGTTTCCGCTGCATGGACTGTCGACATCATTTTCCGCATGGAATCGAATGGTGCTTCGCCCACACGCGGCCATAATTTTTTGAGCTTATTTTTATTGAGGAATATTTTGTTCGCATAATTAACCAAGGCACACTCTGTTGGCTCACCTACCGCAGAGCCTGTTTCTTCATCGAGCTCCGCGTCCGAACAAAGGCACATCGCCGTGCCGAGCTTCTCTGCGTCAGCGCCGTAGGAATCCACTACGGTCATCTTGTTTTGTGTAAGCGTTCCGGTTTTATCCGAGCAAATGACTTGGGCACAGCCAAGCGCCTCCACTGCTGTCAGGCGGCGGATAACAGCATTCTTTTTCGACATCTTGGTCACGCCGATCGAAAGAACGATTGTGACTACGGCCACAAGACCCTCCGGAATTGCCGCAACCGCCAAACTGACAGCTAGCATAAAAGTATTCAGGACAACGAGAGTGGAAAACGCCCCCGCTTTGATGAGCCCAATTACAAAAACAATCACGCAGATTCCCAGTACGGCCCAAGTCAATATCTTAGACAGCCCCGCGAGTTTTAATTGCAGCGGTGTTGCCTCCTCTTTTGACTGAATCAGTGCATCCGCGATTTTACCCATTTCCGTCTGCATGCCAGTGCCGCAGACAACTGCGACGCCGCGTCCATAGACAACAGAACTGCCCATGTAAACCATATTTCTGCGGTCGCCCAATGGAATTTCCTGCCCATTTGCGTCAAGCGAATCCGACGTTTTTTCCACTGGAACAGATTCGCCAGTAAGTGCGGATTCCTCCACCTTCATGGATGCACACTCTATAATCCGCGCGTCGGCAGGGACTGAATCCCCTGCCTCGAGACGGATAATATCACCAGGAACGAGTTCCTCGCTCTTCACAACTATTACTTTTCCATCCCGCAACACCTTTGAGGTAGCTGCTGTCATTGTCTTCAGAGCGTCGATAGCCTTTTCGGCCTTATTCTCCTCAACAACGCCAAGTACAGAGTTCAGCACGACAACGAACAGGATAATAAACACATCTGCAAAAGATTCGCCTGCATAGGCAGATGTGATACCAGAAAGAATTGCGGCTGCCAGCAAGACAAGGATCATTGGATCGGCAAGTTGTTTCAGGAAGCGGGCGAACAGGCTTGTCTTTTTTTCTTCCGCAAGCTTATTTTTACCATACGTTCCAAGCCGTTTTTCCACCTCAGACGCTCTAAGTCCGCTCTCCGAAGACTGAAGCGCTTTCATAACCGCTTGCTTTTCCTGAAAATAGTATTTCATAATGTCAGTACTCCTTTGAGAAAATTGTAAGCAACAAAAAAACCCACCTACAACACGCCGCGATACCAATCAATGGAAACGCAGCAAATGTTGTACATGAGTCTCGTTCATTAAGATATGTCAGGCCAGATCGACCGTGTATGTTGACATATCACACTTTCGTGCAAACTACTCCCTCAAGGGTAATCTGTTCTTATATTAATTTCTTATACTGTACCGCTTAATTTTGTTTTTGTCAATGCTCTTGTGAAACTGCTGTCGAAATATAATGATACCAAAAAACAAACGAAACCGTGTACAAAACGGCCGGAGTTTTTGCATTTCTCTGCAGATATGGAGGGTATGTTAATTGTGTATTTGGTGACTTGATTGCGCTGACAAAACGCGCGTCCGGGAAAGTGGCAGACAAGGAAAGATTGAGCAGCTTCGCACGTGCTGATCTTTACAAATTGGAAGGTCTGATCAGCAATTCTGCCGATAGCGAAAATGTGAACGGCGTGGATTGACGTACAGGCAAAAAGAGAAGCAGTACCTTGGGGTGCTGCTTCTCTTTTTACAAGAAATTGATTATTGCTTTTTACTCGCCGCACTCGTCGTGATGCTGATGCTCGTGGCAGACGCTGCCGGTGGATTTCAGTTCGCCTTTCAAGTAACTCTCCGCCGCTGTCCGTGCGTCGCCGGAAGCACCCGTCACGACCTCCACATCCCGCTCATTGAAAATATCCACAGCACCCTGACCCATGCCGCCGCTGATAATGACCTTTACGCCCTTATCGGCGAGAAAGTTGGGCAGAAAACCAGGTTTGTGGCCGGGATTGTCAACGGATTCCTCTTTCGTAATCTGATTGTTCTCCACGTCAAACAGCATGAAATTGACACAGTGACCGAAATGCTCCGTTACTTTTTTGCCTTCAGCGGCAACCGCGATTCTAAACATACTTTTTCCCTCCGATTCATTTGATTGATTGATTTGCCCCGCCAGCAGTTCGCCAACAGTATCGAACCAGTTTCCGTTAAACAGTTCGATCATCCCGGCGTCACAAGCGGCCGAAATTTTGGGGTCGATGGGGAGCTTTGCCAACACCTGCAACCCATGTTTTCCGGCAATCTCGTCGATATGGCTCTCCCCGAAAATTTTGTAGTCCTTCCCGTTATCCGGACACCGGAAATACGACATGTTTTCGACCAGCCCCAGCACAGGGATCTTCATCATCTCCGCCATCTTCACCGCTTTGGAGACAATCATGGAAACCAGCTCCTGGGGCGAAGTCACAATGATGATGCCGTCCACGGGGATGGACTGGAAAACCGTCAGCGGCACATCGCCGGTTCCGGGGGGCATATCAATGAACAGAAAGTCCAGGTCGCTCCAAATTACGTCAGTCCAGAACTGCTTTACGGTGTTCCCGAGAATCGGGCCGCGCCAGATGACCGGGTCGGTGTCGTTCTCCAAAAGCAGATTGACGGACATGATGGCAATGCCGGTCTTGCTCTGCCTGGGGTACAGCCCCAATTCGCTTCCCTCAGCCTTTCCGCGGATGCCGAAGGCTTTGGGAATGGATGGCCCCGTCACATCCGCGTCCAGTATGCCGACCTTGTATCCAAGCCGCTGCATGGTGACTGCCAGCATTGCGCTGACAGAGGATTTCCCGACGCCGCCTTTTCCGCTGACGACGCCGATCACTTTTTTCACATGGCTCAGCGCATTGAGCGCCGCCCGGAAATCATGCTTTTCCTCTTTGCGGTCCGCGCACTCCATGCCGCAGCTTCCGCAGTTGTTGTCACAGCTTTTACTCATATTCTTTCACCTCTTACAGACTGATTGCCAGCCGGCTTCCGGTCGACAGATAGCCGATACGGTTTCCCATCACGGCCTTTAACCGCTGATACGCTTCCTGCCCCGTGCAGTGGCAGGTGTAGTACCGCGCGCCGGTTTGCAGAAGCTCCCGCGCCAGAGTGTCCACCGCCTCCGGGGATTCGCTTTTCCCGGAACCACGGCTGTGAAGATGGAATCCGCCGATTACCACGTCGGGAAAATGCCCGTAGTCCGACGTAAACTGCCGGACAATGTTGAGAATTCCCCGGTGGGCACAGCCGGCAATCAGAACGGCCCTTTTGTTCTGCCAAATGACCAGATTCTGCTCATGGGCAAAATCATCCGGCACAAAGGCTTCGCCTGCCTTTCGGTACAGCTCCGCATTGCCGGAGGGAACGGGCGTGATTTCCCGCACTTCCGAAAACAGCTCCAATTCCCCGTCAATCTTCTGACGCCCTCCGCAGAACACAAAGCGTTCATTGGGCAAAAGTTCCGGAGCAAGGCCGATATAGGCCTTGTGCCCGTCAGGGCGGTCGGCATAATGCGGTTCAAAGGCCCGCTCCTGCACATAGACCTTTGCCCGTTCGTTTTTTTCCAGAAAGGTTTTCAGCCCCCCGCCGTGGTCATAGTGTCCATGGGACAATACGGCAATATCCACCGCCGAAAGGCTGGCGCCCAGCTTGTCGGCGTTTTCCGCAAACAGCCCGCTTGCCCCGGTATCAAACAGCAGACGGTGCTGACCTGTTTCCACATACAGGCTGAGGCCATGCTCGCAGCCAAAATCTTCGGACGCCGCCGTGTTTTCCGACAGGACTTTGAGCATCATCTCGTTTCACCTCCTAAAAGCAGTTCCTTCACCTTTTCATAGACGTTCCGCACCGCCCGGCCGGACGGACAGTCCAGCTCCGCAATGCTTCTGCCGCTGTTGACGGCTTTCACCGCCTCCGCGTCAAAGGGGATTACCCCGGCAAAAGGAATCTGTTTTGCGCGGCAAAATGCGCGTATTTCCTCCGTTTTGGCGGGATTCACGTCGGCCTTGTTGACACAGACCGCCGTCTTTGTCCGGAACGTTTCCGCCGTTTTCACAATGCGCTCCATGTCGCTGATGCCGGAAGCAGACGGTTCCGCCACGATTAGCACCATGTCCACTCCGCTGATGGAGGCGATAACCGGGCAGCCGATGCCGGGGGAGCCGTCAATTACCGCCAACTCCGCATCTCCGGCGGCTGACGTCATTCGTTTTTTCACCTCGGTCACCAGTTTACCGGAAGTGCCGCTGCCCATCGCGAGCTTCGCCGTGGAGAAAACGCGGGTATCGTCCCGATACAGCGCCAATTCCCCCGCAGCAGTTGGTTCCATGGATACTGCCCCCGCCGGGCAGACCGCCGCGCAGACCCCGCAGCCCTCGCAGGCGAAGGGTTTCACTCGGAACGGAGTACCGGCTTCGATTGCATCAAACCGGCAATGGGAAAGGCAAGCCCCGCAACCGATACATTTGTCTGAATCAATCTGGGCTTTCGGCATCCCGAAATAGTCGGTACGCTGGGGCAGACTGCTCCAATGGGAAATCAGATGCAGGTTGGGTGCGTCCACATCGCAGTCGGCATAGGCATTTGCCTTGAATAGAAAGAGGAAGGCTCCGGCGACGGTGGTTTTTCCCGTGCCGCCCTTACCGCTGAGAATCAGAAGCTGCTTCATGCCGCGCCTCCTTTCCAATTTGCTCCAGCAGGGAGCCAAACAGCGCGCGGTACCGCTCGTTTTCCCGTGCGGCAATTCCGCCCTCCGCGTTCAGAGCGCCCAGCTCGGCATCGAACGGGATACGCCCGAGAATGGGAATCCGGTGCTCCAGACAGAACGACTCCGAAGGGTTTTCACCCGCCTGACATTTGTTGAGCACCGCGCCGAAGGGCTTATGAAACAGCGAAACCAATTCATAAACCATGGCCAGATTGTGCGCGCCGAATATGGTAGGCTCCGCCACCAGAACACAGAAATCCGCATCCTGAATGCTCTCCATCACGGCGCAGGCGCTGCCGGGGGGACAGTCGATGAAAACGGGGCGGTTCCCGCTGTTTGGAATTTTGCTAAGCAGTCGCTTAATCACCGGAATGCCGGAGGCTTCCCCGATGTTCAGCCGCCCCGTATATACATCTACACCATCAGATACTCCGGAGAATACCGTTCCCACGGCCTTGTCCGTTTCCCGGATAGCACCGGCGGGGCAGAGCAGGGCGCACCCGCCGCAGGAGTGACAGACCTCATCAAACAGCATGGGGTGATTTCCGGTAAAGGCCCGCGCGTGAAACGCGCAGAACTCCACGCATTTCCGGCAGCCGGTGCAAAGGGCTGTATCAATTTGTGGAATTTTGACTGCAACGGTTTCCTCTTCTGCTGCTTCGGGCTTGAAAAACAGATGGCCGTTGGGTTCCTCCACGTCGCAGTCCAGATACACCGCGTCCCCGGCCGCCGCCGCGAGATTGACCGACACCAGCGTTTTCCCCGTGCCGCCCTTGCCGCTGAGCACCGCTACGGTCAGGGGCTTATCCGCCATGGCCGTGAAAGCCCGCGTGAAATTCGGAAAGCGGCGAAAGCTTTCCCGCGGCCAGAGCTTCGAGATTTTCCTTTGCCGTTCCGTCCATGGCGCGGTAAGCCTTGATCTTCGCGCCGCTTAGTACCTTTTCCGCGTTTTCTCCGCAGCGGGGCGTAATCAGTTCGTCCGCGCCGCTGTCCGCCAGAAGCTGCGCCGCGGCGATGCCTGCTCCGCCCGAGCTTTCCGCCGCGCTGTTGGCAATCCATTTGATTTCCTTCGTATTGGTATCATAGAGCAAGAAATACGGCGCGCGTCCAAAGGACGGGCATACGCCGGATTCCGCATTTTGCTCATTCATGGGAATCGTGATTTTCATAAGGTTCCTCCGTTTCATTTTCCGTATTCTCAAAGCGCCTGCCACACCGGTGCCTGCGGCATCCGTTTCCGCCGCAGCCGTGCCCCTGCCCGTCGCAGAGGCGGTATTCTCCGCCCTCAATCAGCAGCGCCTTGCCGTTTACCAGCGACTGCGCCAGCTTCTTCCGGGCGCTGTCGTAAATGCCCTGCACCGTGGTGCGGGAAATATCCATCTGCGCCGCGCACTGCTCCTGCGTAAATCCGTCCAGGTCGATCAGCCGGATGGCTTCAAACTCATCCACCGTCATGGTAACCGTGTCCTCAGCCTGTGCATCCAGCGGGCCAAAGCGATTATTTTCGGGCAGGCAGCAAACTCTTCTCCATTTTCTTGGTCTTGGCATTTTCTCACCTCGCTTTTAGACAGAAACAAACCGGAGCGTCCCCCGGTTGTTTCCGCCCGCCTTACAGACTTTCCAGCTGACGGTCAATGTCCGCAAGCCGGTTTTTCAGCGCGTTCTTCTGCAACTGAAGCAATCCTTTGCGATCCTCCGCCGATAGTTCATTTCCGGCAGGAAATTGGCGAAAGCCACGGCCAAAGCCGCGTCTGCAGGCCATGCCGAGTCCAAGGCCAAGCCCCGCGCCTTTGGCAAGGCTTCCCGTACCGGCGCACGGCCCTAAGCTCCGTCCAGTCATGGCGCCGGCGCCCATAGGGCCGGTTCCGTTTCTTCCTGGCATATTGTTCACCTCCTTATAGTTTCCGGCATATGTCGTTTACAAATACTATTATAACCAGTTTCGGGCATATGTCAATAATAAATGCAAATCTTTTTCAGCGGACAACAGAATCCAGAATTTATGCATTGCACATTACGTTTGTATTGAGAATAATAGTAAAAACCGTGCGTTGAGTTCGTGCAGCACAAGCTCTAATAAGGCATAGACTAGCATGCTTCCCAAGACGCATTGAACGGCTGTCAGCCTCATTACCATCTTACAGCCAATTAACGGGCAGCCTGCGCGAACCTTATTTTTATGTAATTAATGTGATTGTCAGTTTCCCCGTTTCGATCTAAAATAAAGGAAACTTCTAAAAGTACTTGATTTCACCAGCAGATTTGGTAATTTAATACGCTGTAGCTACACTCAAAAAGTCGACAGTCCTTTATAAGTTGCGACCTTTTTGTTCCTATCACTAAAAGTGAACGTCAGCTGCCCAGAAACAATGGCATGCTACAGCAAACGATTCACGACAGAAAGGTAAAAGAACCTAACCAAGTTAAAAAAATTATGGAAAAGTAAAATTTTTTCCGCTCAACCCCCTCACTCAACGGGTAAGTAAGTGAGGGGGTTTTTTCTATTTCCCTCATTTGTTCCTTGAAAATTTCATATCCGGCAGCATAAATACATGATCTGTCCGGCCGTGATGAGCGGCAGCGACGATGACGGGCGCGCCAAGACTACTTGCGGATGGGTGACAGACATCCGTCGAACCGATGGCATCGAAGGCGACGAGCGGCAAGGCCCGGTCATAAAACAGCCTGTGGTGGGCTGTTTCGCAATGAAACGGACAGTGCCAACGCTACTTCCGTCCAGCCACAGACTCAAGCAATGGGGGCGGCTCGCAGAGATCCTGGGAGAGGTGAAATTCCTATGGCGTTTGCTTAACCGGCAAACCGTTTATGCCGCCGCCCTTGCTTCGGGAAGCAGTGCCGAATAGAAGCATTAAAATGAAGAATAAGTGGATTTTTTGATCTTAGAAACTACGCGGCAGGGCAAATGCGCCCTGCCGCGCCCTTGTAAGATCAAATCGTATTTAAAGAACTGGAGGTGTACGTATGGAACTGAAAAAAAGAGCATGGCTGTACTGTCGCATCGACGCTCCGGAGGATGCTCATGGTGCCTTAAAGGGACAGCGAAGGGAACTTTTGGATTACGCGGAACAGATGGGCCTTGAAATCGTGGGGGCTTCTGAGGATCTCGGCAGCGGGCTTAATTTTGACCGTGCTGGCCTTATGGAAGTCATGAAAGCGGCGGGAGATGGGAAAATGGATGTGCTGCTGGTAAGAAGGCTGGACTGTCTTGGGCGAGACACCGTGAAGATGCTTGAATTTCTCCAGGGCTTGGATCAGTTGGGTATCAAGCTCTATTCGCCATTGGAAGGCGAAATCAGGTTGCTCAAAGATATCGATGCGATCCATGGGCTTACCATGGGTACGGAACAGGAGGCTTCGCTATGAAAACAACTCAGCAGGATAAGAAGACAGAAACCATAAAAATCCAGATAAATGGAATACCTGTTACCTTGTTTTTTGCTACGGAGCCGAACAAAGAAGCGGCTGATTTTATAAAAAAGGCCCTAATCAATGCTTATGTGGTTAGGACTGCGTGATTTCAAAATATAACTTGAAGGCGGTTCTTTTCTGATGCAAAACGTAAAAAATCCGGCTATTTATATAGCTTTCTTCGGCTTTGTGTGAGATAATGTCGTTGGTGAAAAACCAATTGTTCCTTGACAATTGAACATATCAAGTGTCCGGTCTCTCACACAAAAACCAACGAATATGAGAGGACGGATACAAAATGGCTGAAAGAGTTTATTGTTTATACAGAGTTTCCACTGCCAAGCAGGTAGACCACGATGAGCAGAATCAGGCAGATATCCCGATGCAGAGGAAAGCATGCCATGAATTTGCGGAGCGTATGGGTTGGACCATCGTTCGTGAGGAACAGGAAAACGGAGTTTCCGGGTTCAAAGTCAGCGCCGCTGACCGCGATAAAATACAGCTCATAAAGGAACATGCCAAAGAGGGAAAATTCGATATCTTTCTGGTATTCATGTTTGACCGGATCGGGCGTATCGCGGAGGAAACACCGTTCATTCTGGAAGATTTGTTTGCATCCGGCGTAAGGATCTGGAGTGTGAACGAGGGCGAGCAGCGGTTTGATTCGCATGTTGATTTTCTTACCAATTACATCCGTTTCTGGCAGGCCAGCGGCGAGAGCAAAAAAACGTCGATCCGCACCAAGACCGCGTTAGGCCAGATGGTTCAGGAAGGACGCTTCCGCGGTGGCACGGCTCCGTATGGCTACCACCTTGAAAAAAGCGGTATCATTAACAAGCGCAAGCACGAAGTGAACAAATTGGTCATCGATGCGGAAGAAGCCGAAGTTGTGCGCATGATGTTTAATCTATGCGTATCAGCAGGTTACGGACGCTGGCGGCTTGCCATGTTCCTTAACGATAAGGGCATCAAAACCCGCAACGGAACCAACTGGCATGACGCTTCAGTAGGCGCGATCCTTCACAACGTAATGTATAAAGGCATCCTTCGCAGCGGATCAACTTACTCAGAACCTTTTCATGAACTTCAGATCATTGAACCAAGCACCTTTGATCTTGCGCAAAAGCTTATGACTGAACGCGCATATGAAAAGAATGAAGAAAGAACTGCTCCGCTGAATACCGCGGGTCAATCGCTTCTTTCCGGAAACGTATTCTGTGGGCATTGCGGAGGACGCCTGGTCCTAACCACCAATGGAAAAGTGGTCAAGCTTGCGAACGGTGAAAGAAAGGGCGTCAAGCGCATTCGCTACATCTGCTATAACAAAACGAGGCGCCGCCTTGACTGCGATGGTCAAACTGGTTATACTATGCATATTCTTGACGAGGCAGTGACTCAAGTGCTGCATCAGATTTTCGACCGCATGTCCTCCGCTTCTGACAGCGTAATTCTTGGAAGCACAGAAGATCGCCATATGGCTGAGTTGCGGGCAGAAGTGAAAAGAGCCAAAGCCGAGAACAGCAAAGCAACAACGGAGTATGAATCCATGAAAGCCGAAATGGTAAAGGTTGTTCTTGGCAAGAGCGATATGCCCAAGAATGTATTGTCAGAGGTTGTAAATGAGTGCCGTGATAAGGTTATAGCCACCAGTGAGCGGTTAACTGCGTTGACAGCCGATTTGGAACGCGGCAACGCGAGGGTCAGCGAAATGAAATCTGAACTTTCCCGCATCCGCACGTGGTCGGAGATTTTCGATGACAGCAATATGGAAGTCAAGAAGATGATTGCGAACTACATCATAAAGAGAGTCAACGTATTCAAAGGTTATAAGCTGGACATTGAGCTGAACCTGAACGTGCAGCAATTTCTGAATGGACTTGACAGCATCAGCGTCGATGAAGAACCGACCCCTGCGGCGGCATCATAATTGCTGCAACTCCAAAATACTCTTTTCAGCTGAGTAGATATCCACATATATGGGTTGGGTTTTGTGGTGGTGCACACCCGATACTTCGGGAGAGCGCTTGAATGGCATTCAAGAGGTCAGCGGTTCGATCCCGCTTATCTCCACCAAAACGATAAACCACAAGGCCAAATGACCTTGTGGTTTTTTCTTATACATGAGATCGGACACTTGATTATGTTTTCTTTAATTTCAACAGACGACACGTCTGCCCATCTCAATCCGATTAAGATTTTTTAAAGAGTAATCGTAAATTGATGCAATAATAATTTGATGGTCTGAAAAATCTCTATCTAAAATATTCATTAGTTTTTGAATGTTATCTTTATCCATTTCTTTTCCCGATGGTGAATCAAGTATTATTGGAAGTTTTACATTGAGAACTGAATCTACCGCTTTAATGTATGACATTTTGAAAGCGAATACCATCTTCATTAGGGTGGCACCACTAAGTTCCTTGAGATTATGAGTAAATACGAATCCAATTCCTGATGACATATACTTAGTTAATCCCAATTCTATTCCATACGTTTCAATAATATCATACATATCCTCAAGAATAGAGTTGTTGTTTTTCGCCAGTTCCGTAAGAGCTCGTTTAACTTCACTCTGCCGAGTATTAAGTTCATTCAAAATATTATCAACCGCTACTGCATCGATTGATATCTGCGATAAATTCTTATCGAATGCCTCGATCAAGGTTTCTGATGTAGGTTGCTGTGATTGATAATAAATTAAGTTTCTCAGCTTTGTGATCTGCTGATCTAACTTTGAAATCTGTGCTACTAATAGCTTTTTCCGTGACAGCAAAAAATCTGTATTGTCAATCAGTCCAACGATTGTGTCTTTGTTTACAGGTATCTCAGTTCCATCTGGAGCCTTTACACGCAAACTCATTTTTTCAATAAATTTTCCAATAGATATATTATCTGAAAGAGTGTTGGTAACCTGCGTAAGTTCTCGCCTAAGTGATTTAACATCAAATGAGCATACAGCTAAGTCGCGCTGTAGGGATTCATCGTATGTATCATGTATGATGTCGCCTTTTTCTTCATATACTTCCTGTTGATATTGCGCGACATCTTTCATCTGTTGATATTTTTTGATATCCCGCTCCAATAATTGAAGCTCAGCTTGAAGCTTCTCATAATCTCGACCCGACAGTCCAAGAATAAGTTGCTCAATATTGAACCCAATGCTACCTATTACTTTGCCACGATTAAGTAATGTCCAACCCTTTTCTTGATCCATATAGAACGTGCCAAGTAGATTATTGAGAATATCATTATCCTGCGTACCAAACAGTAATGAATGAAACTGGTTGAGCTCCGCCGGAAGAATGTAATAATCACTTTTTGTGCCTTCATTTACTATAAGATATTCATTTTCGCGTTTTATATGATATGTTATAGATTTTTCCTCCAAGATGGTTTGAGTGGAACATTTTTCAAATTTAATATTTTTTGTGTTTGGGATTGGATACCCAAGTGAATAGAGCATTAAGCGCAGAAGTGTGGTTTTCCCAACTGTATTATCGTTACTGTGAATTAAATTGGCGTTTTCTGAGAATGTATATGTTTTTGATTTTTGCCCCTCTGTAATCGTTATGGATTTAAATATCATAACAAATTCACCCTCTTTTTAACGTCATTTATTAATCGCCTTTGCTGGATAATTTGGTGCAGAATAATTTTTATAAGTGCTTCCGTTAAATCATCCTCTGACGTATCAGATGAAAAATCGTCTAAATACTCTGACCATTTTGAAGTAATAAAAGCAAGGACTCTTTCGTTACCAGTTTCATCAGTCTTTGGGTAGCTCTGAAAATCGCCTACAACACGAGTGACAAATGAAAACTTTTGGCATTTACATGATATGAAACTTTTATACCTTTCCATGATTTCTTCATATTCTCCATCATCCATGTCATCTATAAAAGGATTTCCTCTTCGCTCATTATCGCACATAATGACAATGAGCGGCCACATGATGTCCTTTTTTGTCAATATAATAGCTGTATTATGGAGGGTGGCATTTTCAAAGAGTTGCTTTTGCCATATATCTAGTACCTCCTGTGCGGAGCCCGAAATGGCGGACTTAATTGATGAGATGAAATCCTTGACTTTCTCAATAACCACCTTATAGCGGTCGTGCATATCGTTCTCAAAAGGCAGGGTATATATGTACAGTTTTGCTTTGTCTATATTGGTGCAGTTGCCCTTGCAAAGAATCCCGTCCACTACTTTTTTGCCGCTGTCATTTAAGGCAGAATAGGGCTTCCGAGACTGGCCATAAAAGCTCGGCATGGATTTTTTATCAGCCAAAGGATTATATGCATTAGTAATATAGACTAACTTACATACATTTGGATTTAATGCATCTTGATTTAATGTTCCGAACCCATCCGAAAGCTTTTGTTTTACATTATTCGTACTGGAGGGATTAGCCAACGCTTTTGCCTGAGAAAAAATACATCCACCATCTGTCATTGTAATTTCAATATCTTCGCTCTGGCCCTCAACTCTAACTTTTTGGATATTTTCAATATCCTCAAGCATAAGGACAATCGCAGCATTGATCTGAAAGTCCCATCCAAATAATGAATCACTTGCATTTGTTCCGGACATATCTATCCCCCCTATGATATATTAGTTGTCTGTAGTAGCGTGCGTGTCAAAAATCCGATCAAGATCCTCATTGGTGCTGATAGCCAAAACTTCACGCTGTATTGTGATATTCGTTAAATTGAGACGATAGAAGTGGCTTGCTCCATCAGTTCCAGAGAGTTTCCGAATTAGTTCAATTCTACCGTATACTACAAAATGGGCCTGAGCGAATTCGGCCAATCCCTTCGCTTTCGCACAATTATCGCTACGACTCGAATCATGTGGCTCAAGAATATCAAAAATATATCCATGTGCATCCTTTCGGACGATCATCATATCAGGGAACATGGCTTTGTACACACCTGAAACCTTATATGGAATTTCAATAGACCAATTTTTTCGGTCAAGGTTTCTAAGCCATGCAACAAAGTCGGCGCGGTGCATTTCTTCTTTAAGAACACCATCTTCCCATGCGTTTAATGTGACCCTGCAATTTCCGGTTTCATTTATAAATAAGTGCCTATCATATTCTGCTGAATTTTCTGAGCAGTTGAATGAAATGCTGAAAGGAGCTCTCCATTGCAATGGAGTAGCATTGCGTCCGGAAGAAACGAGGTGATCATATTTCTCGCGATCAGCGGTTCTAAGCATTTGAATTGCTCTACGATTTTCGTTATAAGTTTCATCAAAAAGCTTCCCAGCATAATCTTCTAGATTATCCATAGCGCTGACATTAGATGCCACAACAATCAGCTCAATTTTAGCTTCAGAATCATCTTTTTCCCGATTTTCTACGCGATATTGAGTTGCAATATAATCCCCAATTCTCTTTTCCGCTGTTTTAAAAATGGCTTCTTTATCTGCATTTAAAACTGAAACGCTCTGTGCATGATCCGCGACTATTTGATTTGTCGCGATTTCAACTTCCAACGTTTTCAAGTTCATGCCGGTTACACCAGATACTAATTTGTCGTAATTCTGAGACAACTTAATTACTTCAAGTTCTTCCCGAACCTTTTGACTCATTTTTTGCCGTATCGAGCGATCAGTAGATGCGTTTACTCCATCGACGGCAAGAAAAGCTCTTATCTTATCCAAGCGACGGAGATTAGTTTCTTTCCTGACACCTTCAACGCGGTATGTTACAAGATCCTGCATATGATTAAATACTTCTTCAAAAGCAGGATTTCTCGAAAGCGTAACAAGTTCAGGTGCAATTCCAGTTTCGGTCGGAGCTGCGTTTTCATCCTCTTTAAGGGCTTGAACCACATCACTGACTGTGCTTTGATCGAAGAAAGGAAGGAAAAGATGAACAGCATTTAGTGCTGCATTCATCTCGATACGATGAGCTAAAGGAGTTCGTACCATTCGGCCAAGCAACTGAGCAATATAGGTATAGTCTTGCGCAGAGCGGAAAGACATCATAACTTCTGCTCTCGGGCAATCCCAGCCTGTAGATAAGTTCATCTTAAAGAATACAAGAATTGCCTTTTCATTTTCTTCAATCCGTGATGGTTCTATTTTAACAATAGGAATAGAAAATCCATTCAGCGTTCCTTCGTCATTAAAGGTGTGGACGACTTCGCCAATTTCAAGTGACCTACCAAGCTCATCTGCCAGTGTCTCAAGACAGGTATTTATATCTGTGGTAGTCGCAACACTATCAGTCCTGTCATTCACCTGAACAACAAGAATGGGCTTCACAAGTCTTTCGCGCTCAGAAGCGCAATATGTACTCCATTCCACACTCATTGACTTCCATGTAGAAACCGCTTCTTGAAACAACGTCATTTCAGCGTTGAACGCCATTTCAGGGCAGTGGATAATAACTCTGTCTTTTAGTAGTCCAGATTCAATAACATCTTCAGGCCTTACAGAAACACTGTGTTTGGTGGAATTAGTTTCAGCAATCATACGTTGGAAGCGCTGAGGTGTAGCAGATACCCCAATAATTAGCGGCATCACGCAAAGACCATCCGCCTCACTTCCAACTATGAATTTTTGCATGATAGACCTTGCAATATTTTCGGCGCGAGTACTGATATTCATCCCCCGGTGTGCTTCATCAATAACCACGTAAAGTTGTTGCTGATATTTAGCAGCTGTATTGGTCAGCGTTTCCCATATAGTATACTGACGAGTATCGGATTTCTGAGTCAGAAGTTTATCGTTTCCCAGCTTTTGGGTATTAAGAAAATACACGTTTCCGGGGTCTAAACATTCTGAATCATAATTTGAATCAATGGTAATCAACCGTCTGGATTGAATCATGTCTGATTTTGCTTCGACTTTCAACTTCGACTGCTCATTCAGCTCAGGCATGTCAGATAGCCAAACAAAAATAGCGTCAGGCTGCGCATCAATATCGGCTGTACCAAAGAGAATATCTTCGAATAGTGATGTCATAATGATTGTTTTTCCTGCTCCAGTGGGGGCAGAAAATGTGATAATCTGCTGGCCCTGATTCATGGACAACAGATTGTGGGCAGCACCAATTTTTTTAATTAATTCTGCCTTTGCATCCTCTTGAAAGTCAAATAAGGACATCCTCATATTGAGTTCCTCCTTGTGTTGATCGTAAAATTATCAATGTAATCCCGATATAGTTGCTTTACATTGGGATTGTTAAGCTGTGATGCCATTTCCCTGAATGCTGTCTGTGAATCAGTTACCAAATATACATATTTAATATTGCACTTTCCTGCGATTTCATTCTTGAATGTTGAGAAGGCGCTTTCATTCAATAGCACTGCAAAGGAGCTGTTTTCAGGAATAAGCATCTCTGGAAGACCATCTTCTCCAATGGTTGGGCGCGACCCAACAGCTCCAGATTGCAACCAAAGCATAGGTAGGATCGCTTTGAAGCTCAAGCCGAGCTCTACGGAACTCTTGTCAAGGAAACCAAGTTTGAAATATTCTACATTTGCCTTGAATCCAGTACTCATAGGCACTTTTTTCTGATCTTGGACAATATAGTTTCCAAGTAACTCCTCTATTCGCGCCTTGGCAACAGAAAACAAGGTGTTGTCAGATGTCACTATGTAAAAATCCGTGATATGTTCTTGATCCTCTAAAGCAGCCAACCACTCATCAAGGCAGGTATCATTAAAAAGAATAGATGCAGTATGCTTTTCAGACACGATATATTGGCTGTCTGCTTTCACCAAGGACTGTGCTAACTTTTCTTTTCCAAGAAGCGATACGAGTTGCTTTTTCTTAGCAGTGGTATTCAAAGCATCCGCTGATGTGAACCCAATTTGGACGAAATTACGGGCAATTGTCTTATCATTGCTTTGAGTAGTAAAATACTCTCCGGATAGAATACTGCCATCAGTTCGCTTCCCTTCAATGGAATATTTCGTCCGAGGCCAAGTGACAGCATGGCAAATGCCCATATGTTCCCACTCATCATCACCGGGTTGGTATCCTTTGCTATATAACTCTTGCGCATCAGCTTCAGAAACCTCATTGTTAGTAACTAATATGCAACGGCGGTGCCCCTGATCTTCAGCATTTATAAGATTGACAGCATGAAGGGTAGTCCCGCTCCCTGCAAAGAAATCGACAATCAAAGCATTCTTTCTATTTCTCACTACTGCTAAAATAGCATCTCTTGTAGAATAAAGCGACTTTGGAAATGAAAAAGCCCTTGCTTGACCAATGATACTCGACACCATATCGGAGCCATACGCACCGGCGTCATGATAAGAACGATGCCATACCGTCTTAATCACACGGGTGTCATCTGCTGCATATTCAATTTCTACAACATTGGTAACCGGATCACGTCTAATAATTCGTATACTGCCTCGTTCAATTTTTTGTTGGTTTGGTTGGCTGATATAGCTAATTCCCCAAGTCTGGCGTTGTGAGTCATATTTACCACAAGAAACATATCCTTTTGAAATAAGGTCATTTAGCGTATCATTTCCAACGCTCCATCTACCCCAAGAACCGTCTCTTCTAACAGGCCATGCAACATCATAACCATCTATTCTTTCACCTAATACGGGATTCTCAGGTAATGGTAGAAAACCACCCGCCTTAACAACCATTTGTCGCTTACTGTCAATCAATACAGGATAAAACATACTCTCTCTATCACTACGCAAAGCATCTGTACCAGATCGCAATAGACCCTTCCATCTTGGCTTTCGATTGAGTTTGGGAGGATTAAGCAAATTATCATCACTATCTGCAATAAAAGCATTGGGTGCAAAACAATAGATTATGTATTCTTCTACGCGGGAAAAGCGCCCTTGCGTAACACCCTTTGGATTAATAACTGCAGTAATCATCTGGATATAGAACTCTGGAAACAATTCTTCTAGCAACACTCTTAAGTGATGAACTTCGTGCTCATCAATGGTAACAATGAGAACTCCATTATCAGGATTTAGTAAGCGTTTTGCGATTTTGAGTCTTTTCTGCATCATTGCCAACCATTTACTATGTCTCCAACTGTCAGCAGAATCCACATAATCGTTATTATATTTCCAGTCACGAGCACCGGTGTTGTAAGGAGGATCTATGTATATACAATCAACCTGTTTGGGATACAAGTATTCTAGCAGCTGAAGAGCATGATAATTGTCGGCCTCAATAAGGGTGTGCCACAGGCTACTATCTGGTGCATTTTCAACTTTATCCATGGGGATAAGTTGAGGGTAAATGGGCTCGCCAAATTGAGAAACGGGAACAATAGAGGCTTCGTTCAATTCAATAACTTCTTTAGTTTGTTTATTAACACAGGTTGCCACACCTTCAGCGACTTTGGCAACAATATATGTGTTCTTAATACTTGTTCCTTTTTTTGACACAGTGATGCCCTTTTTGATAGGCAAGCCGTATAGGGGAATGCACTCAGGTAAGTGTTCCTCGAATACCAAGCCGAACTTTTTAATATTATTCATTTTCGTGACTTCACACTGAATGCGCTCACGCAGCGTCTTATCTTCAATCTGAGAAATTAAGCCATTGATTACTTCCATTTATCATATCCTCCGATTTATATAAGGATGTCAAGATATATGTACTTAAATATGGACCGATAAATTGAGTGTCTCATTTCTCCGCCGCATTACCGGATTTCATCCATGCATCAACCTCGCTGACTTTGAACTTCCAAAGCCGTCCGATCTTAGCAGCAGGCATATCACGTTTCTCAATCCAATTGAGTACTGTATCACGGCTGACGCCAAGATATTCGATGATTTCTTTCATGGAGTACCAACGTTCAATGTTTGAGTCCATGGAAGTTCCCCCTCTTTCACATGAGTCAATAATTCAACTAAATAATAATACCATAAACTTGAAACACGCACAATGATTTTCGTGGTTTTATAATGAATTATATAGGTACTTTGCTTTTTATAAAGTGAACGCAAGCAAAAAAATTTGGGCAGAGCCATGTTTTCCAATTGGAAAGCATGGCTCTTTTTTTATACCCCAATATAAAATTTCAGAAAAGAAAGGCGGAATGCTCCATGGTCTACGCAACCCTATCAAATCCAAACCGGCCCGGCTCACCTGCCGTGACAGTCGGTTTCCCCATCACGGAAAATGTATACACGGATTTGGAGTCCATCGGTATCGGCAGCGCTACGGGGCGCGACTGCTACGTTTCTTCGGTCAGCGGTGACGTTCCTATCCTCAAGCGTCTTGAAAAGACCGCCGTGAACGTCGACGAGCTGGACTATCTCGTCAAACGTCTGGACAGCTTTGACCGGCGCGAGCTTGCACAGTTTCAGGGTGTGGCTGTCAGCCGCGGCTATTTTGACATGACCACTTTCATTAATCTGACTTTTTGCTGTCAGGACGCAACGGTGGTGCAGGATTTTTCCGACATCGCCTCCATTGGTCGCGCGCATTATCTGGACACCCATGGCGGCGCGACGGCAGAAGAACTGCAGTCAGTCGACGCCCGAAAGCTGGCCCTGTCCCTTCTGCTCAACGAGAACGGTAAGGTCACGCCTTACGGCGTCGTCTATGATAACAGCATGCAGCTGGAACAACTCTACGACGGACAGCACTTTCCCGACTACCTGTACAGCGGCAATACCGTGCTGACCGTTGCGATAACGGATCGCAGGGTTTCTCAAGATACCGCGCCAATCACCTGGCTCCACTTTCCTATGAACGACTGGCAGATTGAACGAGCTGCCATCCGTACCGGGATCTCTGTTTCCGAAGACATGCGGCTACGGTATTCCGACAGCGAGCTGCCGCAGGAATTAACCGCGCTGCTGGTCGGTGAGAACCTCCATGACGTCAATGATCTGTGCGCTGGCTTTGCGGCATTGGATCAGGGCAACCGGCAAAAACTCGGTGCCGTCCTTCAGATGGTTCGACCCGACGATCTCGCCCAGGCGCGGAATCTTCTGAAACAACTCGACCTGTTCGATTTCATCTCGAAGGTCTCCACTCCCGCAGAATACGGGCGGTACATGATCGCGGAATCCGGTCGATTTGAATACGATGAAAATCTGGATGAGTTCTATAACTATCAAAAGTATGGAAACCAGCGCATGAGTCAGGAGCAGGGCCAGTATGTCGGCGACGGCTACGTCAGCTACCACGGCTTCATTTCCATTGAGGAAGTGCTGGCGGGCAGTGAAACGGAACGGATGGAACAGACGTTGGGAGGAATGTGACATGCTCAAGCTGCAGTTGACCCGAGACGGCGCCTATGACGACGAATATCTGGAGCTTCCGGCAACTCCAGCCGATGTCGGTGAGGTAATGTCACAGCTGGATGAAACAAGCAGCGATGTCGCTTCCACCCGCATCTACGGCACCATCAGCGACGTCTGGAATATCGGACGCTACTTGAAACGCGCAGACGTGAATGATCCCGATCAGCTAAAAAAGCTGAACCGCATTGCGGAGATCGTCAACACGCTGGACCGTGAGCAGTGCCTCGTATTCGAGGGCGCGCTGGACGCCGAGTCTGTAAATAACCTGGATGACGTGATCGCCATCGGAGAACGGCTGGAGGATTATATTCTCGTTCCCGAAATCACTACCGACCGGGAGCTGGGCGTTTGCCTTGTGGAATCCGGCGCCAAGCCTTTCAGTGAGAGCGTCCGGCCTTATCTGGACTACGGGAAGATCGGTGCCGAGTATTATGCCGACCATGGCGGCGCGTATATTTCCTGCGGTTATGTTCTCAGGAAAGACAGCGCGGATCAGGCCCTGCTGGATTTTACCCAGCCCCATCCGGCTCAGGAGTTCGGCGGAATGAATATGGCATAGCTATTTCCGCCGCTTCATGGTATCCTGTGTGCTTGACAAAACAAGAAGGAGATGAAAATTACACATGAGCGTAAACGCCAGAGAGGAACAGTATGAGCATGTGGAGCTTTTCGGGAAACCCGCCCTCTTTACGGATTCCCGCGTTGACCGCGGTACGGTACCCGAAGGCTTCTACTGCTACGACCTGCGCGGTTCCGACTACGATCCCGGCAAACCGACGACGCTGGAAAATCAGGTTGCCGTCAATCATGCCGGTACGGTGCTGACCGCCGAGCCGGTGACTATCCCCAAGGAGGGCTTCCGCCGATTGCGCGGCAA
Source organism: Caproicibacter fermentans (assembly GCF_014303955.1). NCBI lineage: Bacteria > Bacillati > Bacillota > Clostridia > Eubacteriales > Acutalibacteraceae > Caproicibacter > Caproicibacter fermentans. The sequence continues at coordinate 2,979,657 of NZ_CP060286.1, forward strand.
GCTCAATTTTCTCGGGGAATGCCTGACGCTGCCGGAATTCTGCGAAGAACACGGTATCGCACTCCCGCCCGACAACCGGAAATTCATTCTGCGGCCCGCCTCTCCCAATGAGGCGGGATTTTTTTATGCCCTGCCGAAGGAACAGGACGCGGCGCTGGGCGCCATCGGCCATGTCCGCATTGATTTTGGTCGCGATGGTAACGAGTTCTGGCACACCTGGCATCCCCGCGGCGACGAGTCGCTAAACAGCCCCGAATTCAAGGCGGAGCTGACAGAGCTGGTCAACGAGCTCATGGAAACCGGCCCGCTGAAAAATCTCAGCGCCATGGCAAATTATTGCGGGAATCGCGGCGGAGAGATCGAGGGCGGCTGGCGGCAGAACTACGGCTATGTGATTGAAACCGGGCGGTACCGCTACTGTCTGCGATGCAATCCCGGCCCCGGAGATTATCACGCCTACCTCACGGCCTTCGACCTGCAGGCGCAGCGGATGAATATGAAACAGGAATCTCCAGAACAAAAACATGGTCTCACGGAGGCCGGAAAAGAAATGCTCCGGAACGCCGCGGACAACACGCGGCCGCACAGCTACAGCTGGTTCGTTTTTCAGGATTACAACACGCCCGGTGAAAGGCTCACCGGCGGCCTGACACTTCCGGAGGCGATCCGGTTGTACAACGAAACGGACAGCGGCAGCAAGCGGCTCGGCGTGACCAAGGACGGAATCGCCACCGTGGATCTCGTTATCACGCTGAATGGCGAACAGGAGCTGCCGGAGGATTACACCCGCCTTGCCAGCTTTTCCGGCGATCCGGTTATAACGGAAGCGATGGAAACGCTGCGCGGAGCCATTGCAGAACAGACGCCCGCACAGGGCATCACGATGGGAGGTTTATGAAATGATACAGAACCCCGAATGGGTGAAATTCATGAAGGAGCAGTATCCGCCCGGAACCCGCGTTCGGCTCACGGAGATGCGCGATCCCTACGCTCCGGTGCCGTCCGGTACCGAGGGAACCGTTGATTTTGTGGACGATGCCTGCGGGATACACATGCAATGGGACAACGGTCGCACCCTCGCCCTCATCCCCGGTGAGGATCGCTTTTCTGTCATTCCGCAGCCCTTTCAGACGCTGAAGCTGTACATGCCGCTCACCGTCAGGAGCTATGAGCGCAACGAATACGGCGACATGGACGACGATCCCGTTGAGCTTGACGGCCGGACGGTCTGTTCCTATGAGGATCACATCCTCGCCGCCCTTCTGAAAGAACGGCGGCCGGAGGAAGCGGAGCGCGGCCTCATGGAATATTACGGCAAGGACGATGGCGTGAACCGCAAGGTGCAATCCTATGTTTTCACGGCAGAGGAAGTGGACGGACGCCTGATGGGTGTCGCCGAGTGCCGGGTGCGCGGCGAGCTTACCGACGCGGAGCTGGAACAGCTCAAGGACGCCGTCGTCGGTCAAGCGGCTGATGGGTTTGGAGAAGGGTTCGAGCAGCGCCCGATCAAAACCGGGGACGGTGAGCTTTATGTCAGCCTGTGGAGCAGCGACAGAAGCTGGAGCATCATGACGCGGGACGAGCTGGAGCAGGGCCAGCAGATGGGAGGGATGACGCTTGAACAGTAAAATCATGGAGCTGGAAATCAGCCGTCCCGGCCCGCTCGGGGCAGATGCCCCCGCAACCCTCACGCTGCCCGCCGCGCCCTATGAGATTCTGGACGCGCTGGACAAGGCGCGCGTGACGGATGAGCGCGTCATCTACTCCACGGAGATCCTGAGCTGCGAGCTGGACTACCTGCCGCAGTTTCTCAGCCCAAGCTCCAACCTCTACGAGCTGAATCACCTGTGTCAGCGGCTCTCCTCGCTCAGCGATTGGGAGCTGGACTGCTTCGAGGGCATGGTGATGATGGACGCCGTGCAGACCTGCTACGAGCCGATTCCCGTAGACCGGCTGATCAACATGACCGCCAGCATGGAACACTGCCAGATCGCCTATGAAGCGCACGACGACGAATCCCTCGGCAAATTCTACGCAGAAAACGGATTCGTCCCGCAGCTCGACAGCGTACCGGACGACGTCTACGCCTGGCTGGATTTCGGCAAGATCGGCAGGGAGATGCGCGAGGGCGAGGGCGGCATCTTCACGCCCCACGGGTATGTGGTGCAGAACGGCATCATCGCGCGGCTGTACCAGAGCGGAGAGGCCGTCCCCATCGAAAAGCCGGATTATACCGTGCTCCTTCGCGTGACGAAGGGACGCTTCAACGATCCAGAATCTGAAAACGATCTTTCCGCGCTCCTGAAGCTGCCCGCCGGCGATCAGGAGCTTTTTCACGCGGTGAAGGAAGTGGAGGCGGCCTCGCCGGAGGAATGCGCGTTCACCGCCGTGGACTGCGCCGTCCCCCGGCTGACGGAAAAGATCACCGACGAGCTGGAAGCCGCGAACGGCGACTGCTATGGGCTGGTCAATGAACTGGCGGGGCAGCTCCGGTACCTCGACCGGGAGGGCGGCATCCCGGTCTGCAAGGCCATGATCGCAGTGGCTCCCGACGACATCTCGCTGGACGAGGCGCTCGACCTCGCGTATCAGGCCGACGAGTTTTCTCTTTTGCGGGAAGCCGCGACTCCCGCGGATTACGCGAAAGCGGAGCTTGGGAAATGCTCAATCCCGCTGAAAGAGGAACTGTTTTCCGGTGACGCGGCTCTCCATCATTACGGTGAAAAGCTCATGGAGCACAACCTCGCCTCCGCCACCGATTACGGCATCCTCGTCTCCCAAAACGGCCAGACGGTGGAGCAGTGCCTGAACCGGCCCGGGCCGCAGATGGAAATGAGGTGAAAGAGATGAAAGCATATCCGTATCCCTACCCGTGGAAAGAACTTCCCGGAACGGCGGAGGAAACACAATACCTTGGCTGGCGTCTTTCTGAAATGTCCGTCCGGGAACGGTATCTGCTGGAGGGCGCCTCTCAGCTTCAATCCGTCGACACCGCCGCGGATCTGATCAATCTGACGGAGCAGCTCGACAGCTTTTCCCTCTGTCTTGGCGCGACGGACGATGCCGCGCTCGGTGCTTACGCCGCCCGCTATCGGGAAAAGATTCCCGAAAAGCGGATATCCCTTCTCGATACGGCGCGCTGGGGACGCGACCTGCGGGAGCGGCATGGCGGCGTTTTCACATCGGGCGGTTTCGTGGAACAGACCTCGCCCCTCCAACAGCGATACACTGCCGGAGACTCTCTCAGCAGACTGACGGCCGGAGAAGCGGTCATGCGGCTGAAGCTGGCGTCCGCTCACTGTCCGGACGGCGTGTGGCTCATACTCCCCGACCACGAACCCGTCACCGGCGAGCCGGACGAGCTGGCCGCCGCGCGGAGAGCGCTCGGCGTGACGGGATGGGACGGCGCGGTCCTGCTGGAGGAAAAATGCTGCCTATGGAACATCACGAATCCCGCAAGCCAGTACGCAACCCTCGAACAGCTCATCGATGCCGGTAATAACCTCGGTTACGTTCTGGAGGAACAGGGACAGGGAATGCCCTGCTTCGACGAATATTTCCGGACGGCAATGGAGCTGGAGGGCTGCACCCGGCTCGACGAGGCGCTGGACATCTCCCAAAATCTGAACTGCTACGATTTCATTCCTTCCGAGGAACATTGGGAAAAGTTCGGGCGCCGGATTGCAGAGCGGTCTGGGATCGTCGATCCTGACAGCGCCGCGGCCATGTACTTCGACTATGCCGGATACTGCAAATCCGAGATCGAACGGCTAGGGCTCAAGCGCTGCGCGGACGGATACATCGCCCGGAACGGCCGGGCGTTCCTCCATGAATTCAGCGAGCCCGCCCCGCAGGAACAGAATTTGAGCCTGAACCTGTGAAGGAGGCTGACGGCATGAGCAAGATATTTTCTCTCGTCGGTCTGGAAACCAACACCGGCATCCGGGATATCGGGATCATGGGCGGCATACCTGAGCTGGAGGAAATCCAAGGCTCCAAAGTATACCGGGAGCTGGTGGAGGACTGCGGCGAATCGGAATACATCGCCGTTATCGTCAAGTCCTTCCGCTATGGGCAGGGCCCTCCCGAACCCGCCTCCTCGGAAAACCTGAGCTGGATCGGGATGCATCCTGAGATTGTGAAAAACGGCGCCGCGGCGGAGCTTCAGACCTCACGCTTCGCCATCCTTTATCCCGACCAGGGAATGCAGTTTCATATGTAGCGCCTTCTGATTTTAAAAGAATCGGAAGGTGCTTTTTTGCGTTTCAAGGAAAAAAGCAGGTCGTCGTTAAATCGATACACAACCGTATACGGAAAATGAGAGCGCTGTCTTTGTAAAAAGGCGGCGCCTTTTTTGTTTTCCGGGAAAGGAGCGCGCCATGTGCCAGGAAACCAAAGCAGAAGAAAAAACAGGAGCCGGAGCGACCGGCCCTCCGAAAACACACACCATACCATCTCCGCGGGATCTCTCCCGCTGTGATGGCTGTCCGTATCCCCGCGTCGGCTTTATCTGCTGGAGTCCAGACGGCACCTGCATGAAAACCGACATGGACGGATTCAGCCGCAGCCGGAAAGGCAGGTGACGCGATGAACAGCATCATCAGCTGGGTGGGCGGCAAGAAAGCGCTGCGGGATCTCATTTATCAGAAAATGCCGAAGGAGTTCGGACGGTATATCGAAGTCTTCGGCGGCGGAGGCTGGGTGCTGTTCGGACGAACACCCGACGCCGCCATGGAGGTCTACAACGACTTCAATTCCGACCTTGCCAACCTGTTCCGCTGCGTCCGCGACCAGCCGATGGCGTTCCTGAAGGAGTTGGGTTTCCTGCCGCTGAACGGCCGGGATGAATTCTTTGTGCTGAGAAAATTTCTGGAGCAGGAGGAATTCACCGACGCGTTTATGCGCCAGGAGCTGGAGCTTGCCCAGCGGGAGCTGACGCCCGTCCAGTTCGACGAGATCAAGGCGATTCTTTTGGAAAGAGCCGAGATGAACGATATCCGGCGCGCCTCCGCGTTTTTCAAGGTGATCCGCTACAGCTACGGAAGCGGCTGCACCAGCTACGGCTGCCAGCCCTTCGACATCCGCAAAACCTTTGACCTCATCTGGCAAGGCAGCCGGAGGCTCCGGGACACCGTCATTGAGAACAAGGACTTCGAGGAGCTCATCAAACAGTACGACCGGGAAAACGCCTTCATCTACTGCGACCCGCCGTACTATCTGACGGAGGGCCACTACGCCGTGGAGTTCCGCAGAGAGGATCACTTCCGTCTGCGGGATACTCTGAAGGGCTGCCAGGGCAAATTCTTAGTTAGCTACAACGACTGCGAATTCATCCGGGAGCTGTATCAGGACTTCCGGATCGAAGCGGTCAGCCGCCTGAACAATCTGGCACAACGGTACGACAACGGCTGCGAGTACGCCGAAGTCCTGATCTCCAACTACGACACAGGCGAACGCCTGCGGGACATGCCGGTCCAGCTGGGGCTTTTCGACACCGCCGGGCTTACCGCGTGAAATCCGATCCAATAAATTTTAGGAGGAAACCAATATGAAGCTTTTGAAAGTGTCCGCAAATGTTGACAAGGAGTGCCGCTTGATTCTGCCCATGGAGTCCGTAAACCTCGAAGGGTTCGGGCCCGGTGGCGAGGTGTCCGCGCTCCTGGCCGTTCCAGAGGCCGGAGAATTCCCCGGCCTGATGCTGCTGGCCGCGCCAAAGGATTCCGCCCTGTCGTTCCTGACTCAGGACCGCAGTGACGACGAGGACGAAGAAGGCGCTGAAGAAGACGCTGAGGAAACGGATGATTTCACCCTGCCGCACGATCTCCTGCGGGCCGCGGGCATCCCCATCGACGGGGATCTGGACGTCACCTGCGTCCCCGTCGCCATTATCATCCGGGAATCGGACGTCCTCGACCGCCTGCCAGACAGTCTCAGGGAAATATTCCGATCCTTCGGCATCCATCCCGACACCGTACGGGAAGTTATAAAAAAGGAGGGCTACTTCGCATGAAAGCAAAGCAGATGTACAAGGTCGTGGACGGCAAGGGCCGCGTCCTCATTCCGAGAGAGCTCCGCGCCGCGTCCGGCATGGATTACGGCGACATCGTCCGGCTGGAGCTTTCGGACGGACGGGTATCAGTGAAGAAAATCGACATCATCGAGATCGGGGATAAATCGCCGGAGGCGGTGGAGGCTTACGTCCGCGCCGCGATCCGGGAGATGCCGGAGGAAAAGCAGATCGCCATCGCCGCCCGGTTGCTGGAGCTTCTCCAGCAAAGAAAGGAAAACCGCAATGGATGAAAAAACGATCTACGGCATGGAGGATTGTCTTCCAAATGAGGATGATGCTTTTTTCTCCGGCATGGTGGTCGTCCTCAAGCCGGAGGCTCTGTCGGGGGAACGGCACGGCGTCCGCCAGCTTTTCTTCTGCACACAAGGAGCGGATGGCATCCAAGACGCGGCGAACTGGCCCGTGTCCGCCGTTTCCCTCGTTAACGGAGAGTGTGTCCGGTACAGGCGCGGGGAGCTTCTCGGCCTGTTAAAGCCCGAGCTGCTCCCCGACCGCGCGCGGCTCCAGCTCTCGCAGATCCGTCCGCTGGATTCGGAGATTCCGAAGGAGCCGGAGTTTTTCGGTTACTGCTTTCTGCCGGACGGCAGGTACGCCTCCGGCGTCCCGCTTGCGAACGATCTGGAGGTCCGGGAATATATCGATATCCAGAGCCGCTACCAGCACCGCCTCATGATCTGTGACCGTGAGGACTGCTGCGTTTTTGAAATGCGGGATGGCAAGCTCATCTTCCCGACGCGGGAGGCTCCGGACGCGCAGCGGCAGGAGCCGGATAACGGCATGGAACTGAAATTATGAACCATACCCGGCCTTTGTCATATTCAAATCCAAAAATGAAAGAGAGGAATGAAAAAGCGTATGAACCTGAAAAACAAAAGGAAGGGCGTCCTGCTTCTGGTTCTCCTGCTTGTTCTTCTGGTATGCGGCGGCATCTATACAGCTTACCGTCTGCACCCGGAGAGCTTCGTCGGAAAAAACGACGTCATCACCCGCGGGGAGTTCGCCGCGGATCTGGCGAAGGAGCTGAAGCTGGACACGGGAAGCGCGGTGAAGGACCCGCCCACCTTCTCCGACATCGACGGGCATTGGGCGGAAAAGTACATCGAGGCACTCGTTAGCGCAGGCATCATTGATCCCGCCGATTATCCGGACGGCTTCAAGCCAGACGAGCCGATCACCCGCGCCGAGATCATCAAAATGCTGGTTCGGGCCAGGGGCCAGGACGACGAAGCGAAAAACACCCAGGGGCACAGCGGTTATGACGACCAGTCGGATATTCCGGATGACGATAAGGGCTATGTCATCGTCGGAAAAGAAGATGGGATCATCGGGGATACCGGTGATGGCAAGCTTCACCCCAACGACCCGGTGACCAGGGGCGAGGCCGACGATATGACCGGGAAGGCCGATCCGAAGCCTGTCACGCCAACGCCATCCTCCCCGGCAACCGATACCCCGACCCCAGGCAAGCCGGAACAGCCGACGCCGACCCCAAGCGAGCCGGAGAAACCAACGCCAACCCCGACGCCAACTCCCGGAGATTCGGATTCCGGTGGCTCCTATTATTATCCGGACGCGCAGGTGCGGTTCGAGCTGCCGGAAACCGCCCATACCGATACCGAAATCAAGGTCATGCCGGTCTGGAAATACACGCAGAGCTTTGCGTGGTCGCTGACCAAAACAGCCGTGGACGGCTCCGAGCAGCCGGTGGAGCTTACTGACGCCGTCACCGGAAGCCTTGGGCTGGAGGGCGGTACCATTCAATTCAAAAAGGACGGCGTCTATACCCTGACCGCAACGGCGAAAAACGCCGGAGGAAAGGAAACGACGCTGTCCAAAACCGTGACCGTGTACCCGGTTCTCGACCTGACCTTTAACCTGCCGGAAACGACCCACACGGACAAATCCGTCACGCTGGCCTACGCTCAGGCATCGCTCTACGGCCACAACATCATCTGGACGGCGAAAAAAGACGGTGAATCTGCCCAACTCACCGACATTCTGGATGGCACGTTGGGCAACGAGGGCGGAACCTTCGCTTTTAAGAGCAAGGGCAGCTATAACCTGACCGCCTCCGTTACCGACGAAACCGGCCGCGTCTTCACGCATACGGAAAGCACGAAGGCCTATCCTGTCGCGGGTATTGCGTTCACGCTCCCGGAAACGTCCCACACAGACACCGCGGTGGATGTTGCCACCAAGCTGACAAACGCGGATGGCCTGCCCGTAATATGGAGCCTGACAAAGAACGGCGAGCCCGCGGCGCTGTCCGACGAGCTGGAGGGCACGCTGACCGACGCGGGCGGCAAGGTCCGCTTCAAGGACAAGGGCGTGTACCGGATTACCGGGACGCTGACCGATGAAACCGGCAGAGCCTTTGAAGCCTCGCAGACCGTCACCGTCTACCCGGTGGGCTCCGTGGGCTTCTACCTGCCGGAAATCGCGCACACGGACACCGACGTTCAGGTAAAAGCGACCTTCCAAAACGTCGGGACCGCCGAAATTCAGTGGTCGCTGACCAAAGACGGCAAGGCCGCGGCCCTTTCCGATTATGTGGAGGGTAGGCTCACGGATACCGACAGCACCGTCCGCTTTAAGGAAAAGGGCGAATACGTGCTGAAAGCAGCCTTCACCGATCCCGCGGGCAGAAGCTACAGCTACTCCGCGCCCATCAAGGTCTATCCCATCCCCGGCATCAGCTACAAGCTGCCGGAAACCGCCCACACCGACACCACCGTCACCGTAACGCCGGAAACCAGCGAGCTTGGGAGCCTGAAGGTGGAATGGCTCCTCGAAAACGGCTTCGGCTTTCAGGATTGGTCCACCTATGTCGACGGGACGCTCACAAACAGCGGCGGACAGATCAGGTTCAAGCACGCCGGCACCTATGAGCTCATTGCCCGGATCACGGATGAAACCGGGCGCGTGTTCCTGTATGAAACCGGCGGGAAAATCGAAGTCCTGCCTGTGCTGGATATTTCTTTCGAGCTTCCGGCATCGACCCATACAGACCGAACCGTCGACCTGCGCACCCGCGGCAACAACAACGTGCTGCCAGTGGAGTGGACGCTGACCAAAGGCGGCAAATCAGTGGAACTCACCGACGTGCTGGAGGGCAGCCTGAACGCCTACGGCGGTAAGATCCAATTCAAGGATGTCGGCAACTATACTCTGACCGCCTCCATGACGGACGCTCTGGGACGGGTGTTCTCCTACAGCGCCTCCACCATTGTCTATCCCGTTCCGATCGTCACGATGAGCACGCCGCAGACCTGGTACGCCGGAGAAGCCGGAACGGTCAGCGTCAGCGGCACAAATCTGGAGAATCTCACCGCCGACTGGACGGTTATCCGGAACGACGGCGGCGCGGAGCCTTACACGGCCTACACTTCCGGAACCCTTACCAAAGAGGGCGGCACGATCACCTTCCCGGCAAAAGGCCGGTACCAGCTGATCCTGACCCTGACCGACCCCGCGGGCCGTACCTTTATAAACAGCCGGAGCCTCACCGTGTACCCCATCCCTTCCATGAGCATCGGCATCCCGTCCCTGACCTACAGCGGCGACGCTTTCACGGTCACCGCCTCCGGTACCGAGCTGGACGGTGATACCGTGGACTGGTTTCTATCAGAGGACGGCGGCGAAGCAAAGTCCTATACGGAATACGCCGCCGGTTCTCTGGATAACAGCGGCGGCACCCTGCGAATCAGTACGGACAAGACCGTTTCCGTGAAGCTGCGGGCGGTGGTCACGGCCGGAAACGGCCGGAAATTCATCTTTGATTCCAACGCCGGGACCATCAAACCCGTCGCCAGCTTCCCGTTTACCGTTCCATCCTCCGCCCATATCGGCTCCAGCTTCACCGTGTCCCTGCCGTCAGCGACCGGCCTTGAAGGCAGAGCCCTCACCTGGGAGCTGACCAAAGACGGCGGCGCGGCCAGCTATACCGAAAACCTCACCAACAGCGGCGGCAGCATCGCCGTCAGCGCCACCGGAAGCTATACCCTGACGGCGACCACCACCGATAGCGAGGGCAGGACTTTCCAGTATTCACAGAGCTTCACCGTCACCAACAACGCGCCGAACAAGCCCATCGGAAGCGCCTCCGTCACCAGAACCGCAAAGAACGGAAATCTTCTGGTCAACATTAACGCGTCGGCAACCGATCCGGACGGCGATCCCGTGACGCTGGAATACTCCGGCAACACCTCCGACAGCTGCTATGCCGTTGGAGCGCATACCGTGAGAGTACGCGCGAAGGATGCCTGGGGGCTTACCTCCGACTGGACGGACATCACCTTCACGGTGGCAAACTCCGCGCCCACCACGCCGGTCATCATCCGCACCCCGGATGGCAACACCGTGGCGCCCGGCACGGCCATCACCATCACGGCCTCCAGCACCGACCCGGACGGCGACGCGATCACCTATGTCTGGGAAGGCCGCCCCGCGCAGACCAGCACCGACTACCCGCTGGGCAAAAATGTGGTGCGGGTAAAGGCGGTCGACTCCACCGACGCCGAATCCCCCTGGGCGGCTATCATCTTCTTTGTCGCGGACGCAAGCCACGGCGGGGGCATGACGCTGACCGGGCCGGACTCGACGATCATCGAAAACGGAATCGACGGGGCGACCATCACCAAGTATACCTTCACCGTGCCGCCTGTTTCGGGCCATTGCGGCAATGATTTTGGCCGTGTTCGCGGGTACAACATCATCACCGGGCAGTGGGACCAGCTGGACTACGGAACCACCACGAACGGTATCACCTTCACGCGGTCGCTGTCGCCCGGCATCTACTCGAAGCTGGAGATGTACTATTACACAAACCACGACTGCATGTACAACAAATCAAACATCACCTACAGCGTGGAATTCTACTTTAGCTGACGGTCAACCGCACCGGGAAAGGAGGACCCCCCATGGACGGTATTCAGATGAAAAACAACCGCATCCTGTATTACGGCAACACCGCGGGATATCTTGACACAAAGCGGAACACGGCGGTCATCGACCCCATGTTCCGCACCGATGAAATGGAGTCTTATCTCTCAGAAAGAAAAGGGCTCTCCGTAAAATGGACGCCCGGCACCTATGACAGCCTTGCGTCCGGCACCCCCGACACGGAGGGAACCCCGCGGGCGCTCAAAAAATGCCGGATTCATCAGCTGAAGCCCGATACCGACGTCATGATGAAATTCATCGGCTACGACGAGCTGACGGAACGCTTCGGGGAGCCGGACCCGGAAAATTATGAGGTGGCCTACGACGGCGAGGTGGAAACCAACGACCTTGAAGCGCTCTATGAGAAATTCAATGTTGACCACCCACCCGGCTACAAGGGACACAGCCTCTCCATATCGGACGTGGTGGAGCTGTACGACGCGTCCGGCAGTACCTTTCACTATGTCGACCGCTTCGGCTTTAAGGAGATTGCGTTTCAGGCGCCGGAGCAGGAACAACAGCAGGGCCCACAAATGAGCCTGTGACCCACGGCAGCCGAACGGCTGCTTTTTTATTTCACAGCAAGGAGGATTTACCAATGTCAGATGAGTTTTCCACTGTCTATCCCTATTCCTGCGAGGAAGCGAGAAGCCAGAACCAGCTTTCCCTGTGGCGTGAGAGCCACAGGGAGAACATGGCGTGCAAAAACGCCATTGAGGAAGCGATCCGCAGAGATTTTGACGGGATGCATCTCAAAGTCGAATGCGCGCGGAGCGTGATCGAACAGTACGGCATTAAGCGCGTTCAGCGGGTGCTGGCAAACACCGTACAGCAAAAATCATGGGACGGGCGCTTTTCCCATGACAACAAAACTTGGGCAAAAAGCGTGTACATCCCGCCCGACAAGAACAACCTTACAGACCACAATCTGGAGTACGTGGCGGAAAGCCACCCCGCCGTGCTGGACGGCTTCATCAACCAGTACCGCCGCGCGTATCAGGAGCTGGGCCTGTTCGGCCCCGGCCAATGCGAGCCGGACTCCGAAAAGCTGAGCTACGAAGGCCGCGTTCTGGTGCTGTCGCCGGACATCTTGAAGGAGAGCTGCTGGAACCAGCAGGATCAGCTTTGGCTGGCGACCGGAGGCTTCGGCTGCGCCCCCAATTCCTCCGGCCGGGCGGTGTTCGCAACCTGCCTGAACGACGGAGAAAAAACACGCTGGAACCGTGCTGATTTTACCGGCGTTCTGCGGGAGCAGCTTCTGCCCGATTGGGCAAAGGAAAAGCTCTCGGAGCTTCAGGAGCAGCCGTCCGAAGGCATTGGCGGCATGAAGATGGAATGATCCCAAACACCAAAATCTGAAGGAGGAAACGATCATGAGTAAAACCCAGGTATCCCCGCAGACGGCGCAGACAGCCGCGGAACAGCCCCTGCCGATGAAGGTGGACGTGAAAATCGGCTCCATCCGGCCGGAGGGCAGCGTCCGGGCCTTCGCGTCCATCAACCTGAACGACTGCTTCGCCATCCGGAACGTGAAAGTGGTGGACAGCACCAAGGGCCTGTTCGTCGCCATGCCCAGCTACAAAGCGGGCAACGGCGAGTACAAGGACATCTGCTTTCCGGTCACCAAAGAATTCCGGGAACAGCTCAACAATGCGGTGCTGGACGCCTATCATCAAGCTCTTACGCAAAGCCAGAGCCAGGGGCAGCCTCAGCAGAAGGCGGAAACGCCCCCTTTTGAACGGGCGCCGGAGCAGGGCTCCGGTATGAAGATGGCGGGGCTGTGAGGCCCCGCCTTTGTTATGAAAAAACATATTGGAGGTAAAGCAAAATGAAGAAATTTCTGAGCAACGCAAAAAACGGCCTGATTTCCACAGCGCGGCGCGCGAAATGCGGCCTTAAACGTATGGCGGACAAGGCCAGATATGAGCTGACCATGCTCTACCTGAATTCCCGCGGCTTGCTCCGCTCCCAGAGCGGCGAGGGCTTCGTGGACACGGCCATCAAAATCCTGATTGCCGTCGTCATCGGTGCGCTGCTGCTGGCGGGACTCTACGCCCTGTTCGGGGAAACGGTCCTGCCGACCCTGAAGAAACGCATTCAGGACATGTTCAACTATGGCGGCTAATGTGCCGCTCCTTCTGCAGGCAGTCAGTTTCACCATTCTGCTGACCGCCGCGGCGGTATGCGATATCCGCGGGCGGATCATTCCGGATCTGCTCTGCGCGGGGATCGCCCTGACGAGCCTCCTCGCCTTTGAGCCGGAAAATCTTGCCGGAGCGCTTATCGCGGTGATCCCGCTGGTGATCGCCCGGTTTTTCGGCGGCATCGAGGGCGGGGACATCAAGCTCATGGCGGCATCCGGGCTGGTGCTGGGTTTCCGGCAGAGCCTTGCCGCCGCCATTCTCAGCTTCACCGCGTTTGCGGTGTTTTCCTGCATTTACATTTTAATCAGAAAAGCGCGCGGAGGGGATACGGAACAAAAGCCGTATCCCCTCGCGCCCTTTCTCTCTCTCGGCTGCCTGGCAGCCTATTTTCTTTTCTGATGGGAGGAAATATCCATGAAGCTTTTGAAAAACCGCACGGCGCTGGGCGCCGTCTGCATCGTGCTCTCCCTGCTGATCTGCTTTGCGCTGACGCCGCTTTTCAATCAGAGCGTGTCGCGGAAGACCGCCGTGGTAAGGGTGGTCAAGGACATCCAAAGCGGAGAGCAGATCACAAAGGACATGGTCCAGACGGTGGAGGTGGGCGGCTACAACCTGCCCGAAACCGTCATGAAAAAGGCCGATTCCGTGGTCGGCAAATATGCCAAGGCCGACCTTGCTCCCGGCGATTATGTTCTTTCCGCTAAACTGTCGGACGCTCCGGTGGCGGAAAACGCCTATCTGTCCAGTCTGGACGGGACGAAGGAAGCCATTTCCGTCAGCATCAAGAACCTTGCGGAGGGGCTGTCCGGGAAGCTGGCGGCGGGCGACATCGTCAGTGTCATCGCCCCGGACTACAAAAAGCAGGGCTCCACGGTCATCCCGCCCGAGCTGACCTATGTGGAGGTCATCGGCGTGACAGCCAGTTCCGGCAATGACACCGATCAGACCAAGACTGAGTCCGGCAAATCCGACAGTGGGGACGAGGAAAAGCAGCTCCCCGCCACCGTGACCCTGCTGGCAACCTCGAATCAGGCGAAGATTCTGGCGGAGCTGGAGTCGGAGGGCAGCATCCATCTGTCCCTTGTCTACCGGGGTGGCAAAGACAAGGCCGATGAATTTCTGGCGACGCAGGATAAGCTGCTGGCGGCCTTGTACCCGAAAAACGCAAGTAGCTCTGCCACAGGCAGTTCCAGCGGAACAGGCGCCGGTACGAATGCCCCCGCTACAAGCTCCGCGGCGCCGGAAAGCGAGGGGAAATAAATGCTCAATTTCATGAAGGGGAGCATTTTCTCCCGAACTAAACCGGCCCCTTCCCAGGAGGAAGCGGAGCCGGACATCCGGATGCTGGCGGTCTGGGGCAGCCCCGGCAGCGGCAAAACCACCGTCAGCGTGCGCCTCGCCAAATATCTGGCAGACCACAAGCGCGACGTGGCGCTTCTGCTGTGCGACATGACGGCTCCCATGCTGCCCTGCGTCTGCCCGCCCGCAGAGCTGGAGTGTGAACGCTCCCTCGGAAGTATTCTCGCGGCGGCCCATATCACCGACACCCTCGTCAGGCAGAACTGCGTCACCTTGAAAAAGATGAGCCACCTGACCCTTATCGGCATGCTCAAGGGCGAGAATGTGTTCACCTACCCGCCCTATACCCAGGAGCTGGCGGCCGAGCTTCTGGACCATCTGCGCGACGTCGCTCCGACCATTATCGTCGACTGCGGCAGCTATATCGCCCACGACGTTCTCTCGGCGGTAGCCCTGCTGTCGGCCGACTCCGTCCTCCGGCTGGTGAACTGCGATTTAAAATCCGTCAGCTATCTTTCCAGCCAGCTTCCGCTCCTGAAGGAGCAGAAATGGGACGCCGACAAGCAGTACAAGGCGGCCTCCAACGTCAAATCCAATCAGGCCGGGGAGCACATCGAGCAGGTGCTGGGCAGCGTGGCCTTTCAAATCCCGCATTCCTCCGAGCTGGAAAATCTGGCGCTGGAGGGGAACCTGCTGGGCGAGCTGGCCCTTAAGGACAGCCGGGGGTTCCGCTCGGAGATTGCCAAAATCGCAAAGGAGGTCTTTGGAGTATGAGCAGACGGCCCGATCTTTTAGCTTCCCAAAACATGACGGACAGCCAGGATCTGTTCTTTTCCTCCGGGGAAACCGTCCGGGATTTCCGCTCGGTGCTGCGCGACGTGCAGGAATACATTTCAAGCAAGTACGCGACGCTGATCACGGACGGCGGAACCGAAGAAGTCAAGGCGCAGGTCAAACGGTATATCGCCAAATATGTGCAGGATTACCGCCTGTCGGTGCAGGGCATGACGCAGGAACAGCTGGTGGACGCCCTATACACCGAAATGGCGGAGTTTTCGTTTCTGACCAAATACATCTTCGGAACGGGCATCGAGGAAATCGACGTCAACGCCTGGAACGACGTGGAGGTGCAGTACAGCAGCGGCGTCACGAAAAAGCTGGACGAGCGCTTCGACAGTCCGGAGCACGCCGTCAACGTCGTTCGCCGGATGCTCCATGTGTCCGGCATGGTGCTGGACAACGCCAGCCCTGCCGTGCTGGGGCATCTGTCGAAGAACATCCGCATCGCGGCGCTCAAGACCCCGCTTGTGGACGAGGACGTGGGCGTGTCGGCGTCCATCCGTATCGTCAACCCGCAGTCTATGAAAAAACAGGACTTCATAAACGGCGGCACCGCCACCGGGCCGATGCTGGACTTTCTCTCCGAATGCCTGCGCTACGGGGTTTCCACCTGCGTCGCCGGGGCCACCAGCTCCGGCAAGACCACGCTGGCGGGCTGGCTCCTGACGACGGTGCCGGACAACAAGCGCATATTCACCATTGAAAACGGTTCCCGCGAACTGTCGCTGGTGCGGCAGGAAAACGGGAAGGTGGTCAACAGCGTTATTCACACCCTGACCCGCGACAGCGAGAACGAGCGCCAGCGGATCACGCAGACCAGCCTGCTGGACATGTCCCTCCGCTTCAACCCGGACCTCATCGTGGTGGGTGAAATGCGCGGCTCCGAGGCATACGCGGCGCTGGAAGCCGCCCTGACCGGCATCGGCGTGCTGACCACCATCCACGCAACCTCCTGCGACGCGGCCTACCGCAGAATGGTCGCGCTGTGCAAGCGCGCCGTGGATATGTCGGATGAAACGCTCATGGCCTACGTCACGGAAGCCTATCCGCTGGTGGCCTTCTGCAAGCAGCTGGAGAATAAGCAGCGCCGCATCATGGAGATCATGGAGTGCGAGATTCTGCCGGATGGCACAAGAAACTTCCGCCCGCTGTTCCGGTACCACGTTTCCGAGAACCGCATGGAGCAGGGCAAATTCATCATCACCGGCGAGCACGGCAGCGTGCAGCCGATCTCGGAGAGCCTTCAGAGGCGGCTCCTCGAAAACGGGATGCCGCAGGCCGTCCTGAGCAGCATTCTTTCCATGGGAGGTGAGGCGGCGTGAACGCCATTCTTCTGATTGCCTGCGTCGGCATGATCGCCGGCGCTTTTTTACTGCTCGGAATCTCTCCGCTGGGATTCGCCGACGGGCTGTTCGGGTTCCTGACCCGGAGAAACAAAAGCCTCCGCTCGGAGATCGACGAGGCCGCGCGGCGCAAAAAGGCGTCCTTTCTCCGCAGGGAAATCTCGGAGGTGCAGGAAATCCTCAAGATCACCGGCCGGAGCGGACGGTTTTCCCTTGTCTGCGCGGCGTCCCTGCTGTGCTTCGCCGTGGGCGCGGCCTTCGCCATCCTGCTCGGAAACGTGTTCCTCGTGCCGGTAATGGCCATAGGGATGATGTTCATTCCGCTTTGGTATGTCCGCCTGACCGCCAGCCATTACAAAAAGGCTGTTGCGTCCGAGCTGGAAACGGCTCTGTCGATTATTACCACAGCCTACCTGCGCAATGAGAATATTGTGTCGGCGGTGGAAGAAAGCATCGCGTATCTGAACCCGCCTGTGAAGAGCGTGTTTGCCGGATTTCTGACTCAAGTGAAGCTCGTCAGCCCGGACGTGGAGGCGGCGCTCCATGACATGAAGCCGAAGATCGAAAATGACGTCTTTCACGAATGGTGCGACGCGCTTGCCGCCTGCCAGTATGACCGAAGCCTGAAGACCACCCTGACGCCCATCGTCAGTAAGCTGTCCGATATGCGGATCGTCAACGCCGAGCTGGAATACCTGGTGTTTGAGCCGCGGAAGGAATTCATTGTCATGGCGATGCTGGTGGCCGGAAATGTCCCCATCATGCGCCTGCTGAACAAGGACTGGTACCATACCCTGATGCACACGCCGGCGGGACAGATCACGCTCGCGGTGTGCGCGGCCGCCATTTTCATCTCCACGGCTTTTGTCATCAAGCTGACGAAGCCCATCGAGTACAGGAGGTGACGCGGATGATGAAGCAACTGTTTTTCGCGGGACTTCTGCTGGCCGCCGGACTGTTCTTTATTCTGGCGGATGTGCTGAAGCTGCCCACTTTGAAAGCGGCGAAAGCCATGCTTACAGCCGGAAAAGAAAACAAAAAAGCCTCCAAAACCGTGGAGGCGTGGCTGATGTCCGGCGCCGTGAAGCTGGCAAGGCACATTCGCATGGACGAGTACAAAAGGGCGAGGATGGCGAATGTGCTGAAGGCGGCCGGTTATTCCATGACCCCGGAGGTGTACACGGCCTACGCCCTGATAAAATCCGGTGCCATCCTGCTGGGCGTGATCCCATGCCTGCTTCTGCTGCCTCTGCTGACCCCGCTGGTGGTGATCCTCGCCGTCCTGTCGTATTTTAAGGAAACGCGCAAGGCGGACGAACAGCTTAAAGCGAAGCGGAATCAGATCGAAGGCGAGCTGCCCCGGTTCGTGGCGACCGTGGAGCAAAGCCTGAAGGCCAGCCGCGACGTGCTGGCGATGCTGGAAGCCTACAAAAAAAACGCCAGTCCCGCCTTCGCCCATGAGCTGGACGTACTGACGGCCGACATGCGCTCCTCTTCCTATGAGACGGCGCTTACCCGGTTTGAGGCAAGGTTCAATTCTCCCATGCTTTCCGACGTGGTACGCGGGCTGATCGGCGTCCTGCGCGGTGACGACAGCGCCGTGTATTTCCAGATGCTGTCCCACGATTTCAAGGCGCTGGAGCTTCAGCGCTTAAAAGGCCAAGCACAAAAAATCCCGCCGAAAATCCGCGTGTTTTCCTTCGTGATGCTGATGTGCTTTCTTTTGACCTATATGGTCATCATCGCGGTGCAGATCATGGATTCTCTCGGCACCATGTTTTAATAAGGAGGGTTTTGTATGGATCAAAATGAAAAACAACTGGAGAAAAAACTGCGTGACCGGATCGAGGCCAACTATCGCTCCTATATCCAGCAGCTCCAAAACAGGCCCGCGGCGGATCTGATCGAGCAGGCGTCGGAGATCGCGGCGGTAAAGCTGGTGTATGACGAACTCATGGATTGCTGCAATGCCGATGACACGGAATACCTGCTCCGGTTCGAAGATCCCCTGCTGCTGGTGAGCGACCAGTGGCTGGCGGAACAGAATGTGTCGCACCGCGACGAGCTGGGGCATGCGCTCTGGAACATCACCGACAAGGGGCTTGGCGAGGGAGAATACGCCATGCTGGAACCGTCGCGGGACGGTCCGGAAGAAGCCGGGCCGGTCACCGTGCGGGAATTTCTCGAGCAGCATCCCGGCTCCTGCTTCGACATGATGACGCCGGGCGGCTTTGTCTGCCTGACGCCTGAAAAAGCCGCGCTTCTGCTGTCCGGCCAGAGCGTGAAGGGGCATTCCGGCGATATCGAATACGCGATGGAAATCCCCGCGGAGGAACTGCTGAATCAGGAGGTACTGAATGTGGGCTTCTGCGACGGATCGTGGCATATTCTGAGCGACGATGTCCACGACATGGAGCAGCAGGCCGCCGACTCGCCGGATCAGGGGGTACGGCTATGCTGAAGCTTCTCCGCTCCCGGCGCGGCGAGGGATATATCGATACGGCGGTGATGATCCTCTGCGTCATGCTGGTAATTGCGGTCGCGATGAGTGTCCTGCCGGTGTTTGTCACCAAAAACAGGCTGGATACCTATGCATCCGAGCTGTGCCGGGAAGCGGAAATCCAAGGATGTGTCGGAACGGAAACCACCCTGCGGGCGCGGGTGCTGACCGAGCAGACCGGCCTCAATCCGGACATCACGTGGTCGAAAACCGGAAAGATTCAGCTCAACGGGGAATTCACAGTCACCGTTTCCGTGCGGGCCGATATCGGGCGGTTCGGCGGGTTTGGGAGCTTCCCCGTCACTCTGACGTCGAAAGCGTCGGGCAAAAGCGAGGTGTACTGGAAGTGACATCCAAAAAATTCTGTGCTATACTCAAAAGCAAGAAAGGATCGGCCTTTCCGCTCACCATTGCGGTGACGATGGCGCTTTTGCTGCTTCTCTGCGTTGCTTCCGAGGGCATCCGGCTGATGATCATCGCCCAGGGTGTACGGGACGCGGTGCAGTCCGCCGTGATCTCAACCGTGAACGACGGCTACGACAATGTGTACCACGGCGTGCGAGAGGGCTATTCCGGCGCTTACCAGCCCTCGGCGGACGACTTCGAGGAAAGCCTTGATTACGGCGATATTTACGGACGGTTGGATAAGCTGCTGGAGCTCCGGCAGGAAAATGGATATCATGTGAAATACGCCGGGGACGAAGCGGAATTCCGGTTGTCAAACCTGTCTGTCCATCTCAGGAACATGCCGCTGGCACCATCCGATCCGGATAACGCGAACGGTTATCTGGCCGACGCGGTGATCCGTCTGGAGGTTCCCGTGCGGTTTGGAGGGAATATCCTGCCGCCCATGACGATCAGCCTCAAGGTACAGGCAAAATATATGCCTTTATTCTGACTATTTCACGCGTGCCCCATAGACTTTCGAAACCGTCTGTGGTACTGTGTGATACTGAAAAAAGTCGATGAATCAACAACATGAAAAAGGAGGGTATCTCATATGAAACTGACAGATAAAACAAAAAAACGGCTCACGCTTGCCGGGCTCGGCGTTTTGAGCATTGTGCTGGTCGTCGCTATCGCCGCGCAGTTCAGAACGGGGACGCCCATGGATGGGAAAGGGAACGCCTCCTCCGCCGCGTCGGATGCCTCGGTTCCTTCAATCTCCGCTCCAGAAACCACGGGCTCTTCACCGGACGTCAGCGTCCCGGTTGTTTCCGCGCCGGACACGGCTTCTCAGAATGGCGGCGCCGAAGATACCGGGGATTCCAGCGGCACGGACCAGAGCATTCAGGCACCGGTGACCAAACCGTCCGAGCCTTCGTCGGAAGCGAAAACGAACCCCAATCAGACGCCGGACGGTAAAAAGACAACGAAAACCGATGGCGGAACGCCGACCGCGAATTCCTCCTCCGAACCATCGACACCGAAGGCCGGAGATAAGAACAGCAAAGGTCAAGTTTATTTCCCCGGCTTTGGATGGGTTGATGACGAAGGCGGCGGTACATCGGGAACAACCGCCGGTGATATGTACGAAAACGGCAATAAGATCGGCAACATGAATTAGCTCGATATCACGATATTACGGAAAGCACGGCTTCGGCCGTGCTTTTTCGTTTGGAAGGAGGATTTCATGAAACGAATCATCAGCCTTTTTTTAGCGTTTGTACTGATGATTTCCGTATTCCTGCCGATGAACGCCTATGCCATCGGAGACGGGAATGTGGATGGCGGCGGAGGTGGGATGGGAGACGGAACTAACACGGATTTCTGGAACACCGGCGACGAGGGAGTACGGGTAACGGTCATCCGGGCCAACGATCATGCGGTTGTGACAACGCCGGTCGATTTAACGAACAGGACCCCAGCCGGAACAATATGGCACTTTGGAAAGGTGTGCAAAATCTCTTATAATAGAGGGCAAACTTTAACACCAAGGACCGGAAACTATTCTTATGTAAACCCGTCTCAGGCTCTGCCCAAGATCATCAGCACATCCGGAGGAAACGGTAACATCGCCGCGATCAAGAGCTATTTCACTGACGAGCAGGTAATTCGGAGTATCGCGAACCTAACCGGAATGAACTTTAATGTCCTGATCAACGGGCAGTACAAGCTGCTTCTGGAGCCCATCGCCTATATGACCTTCGGCGGCGTCAAATACGCCATGACCGCCACGGAGGCCGCGCTGTTCGATCAGCAGCTCGGGGGCGGCCTGCGGAGCAAGATGGTCTCTCTCAGCCACAAAAACCTGCCGCTAGCGATGTTCTTGGAAACCCCGGATCTCGGCTACCCGGCGTGGGGCGGTTCCACGACCAGGGCGGCGTCGGACACGGATATCATCTCATCCCTCGGCCTTGGCATCGTGCGGTTCAGCGAAGCGGAACCGCCTACGATCAGTACAACAAATTATGAATACCGCGTCAACACGGAGGTCATCACATCCGTGACGGTGCGGGGCGGGCAGTCCGATCCGAACAATCCCGTCACAGTGCGTTTCACTATTGGGGGCCAGACTTACACCGTAGGCGGCGTCTACTACCCAGATGGCGACAGCCAGCTGGCGTGGGTGCGCTGGACAACCCCATCCACTCCGCAGACCATGACCATCCGCGTGTCGGTGAACGGCGGCGGCTCGGCAAGCGAGGGAACCATCACCGCAAAAATTACGGATCTCTCCGGACACGATCCACCCGATCCGGTGGCGGATGACCGGAACGACTCCTACGCCGCGTCACCTGTCCCCAATAATACGCAGAAAACTTCGGCGTCCTGGGGAGTCTGGTGCCCGTCATGGCACGCGAATTGGGTCTGGATTTCCACAGGAGAGGACTCCGGCTATTGGGAAGACACTGGATGGTGGGACTTTAACTGGACTTCTTATTCCGCGAGCCTGACCGCTTCCATGAGCATTACGCCGGATGCGAAAGATCCCACGGCATCGGGCAAAGTCCTGAAAAGCGGCTATGGGATCAACCAGACAACGACTGCCAGAGTAAGCACCGGCCAGTCTTCGGCGGTGACGGACGCGCAGACCGCCGTCACGTACTTTCCGGAATTCGGGTACCAATCCTTCTGGCGGCTACTGGAACAGACACGCTCCGGATATACCGCGGAGTTTGAGTTTGCGCCCAATAAATATTCGACCTACAAGCGTCGAACGCACTTCACGCCGATCTGGATGCCGGACGGCAGCTATACGCCCTATACCTATCTGGAGGACTGCTGGACGCCCGTGGGAATGCTCAGCATGAACCTCACTGACTCGGTAACGATACGGGGCAGCCTTTGGAGCGACTGGCATATCGCCCCTGTAACCCCATAACAGCAGAAAGAAAAAGGGTCGCGGAACAGAAGCTTCAGCGGTCCTTTTCTCTGCAAAAAAATTATTTGAAAGGGTGGAAAATCCATGAAAAAGAAGCGTATTCTCGCGGTCCTGTGCGTGGTTCTCGTCCTGACCTGCCTCTTTGGAACGACCGCGTATGCGGCGGGAAGCGGTGATGTGGCGGGAGCCGTGGAGGGCACCTGGAAAACGGCGTCACAGCAGATCAAGACCGTCGTCAACAGCGTCGTATTTCCGGCTATCGACCTGATTCTGGCCGTGTTTTTCTTCGCCAAATTGGGCACGGCTTATTTCGACTACAGAAAGCACGGGCAGTTCGAGTGGGCGGCGCCCGCAATCCTGTTCGCCTGTCTGGTGTTCACATTAACGGCGCCGCTGTATATCTGGAGCGTAGTTGGAATGTGAGACAAAAGCACAGAGCAAGCCCATACTGACTTGCTCTGTGCAATATGAACCATAAAATTTATTAGGAGCAATAAATGGCGATTGAATTCGCCATAAACTCAGCGGTTCCTGTACCGTTTTTATCAATGTTTTGAGTAAATCTCTTATCACCGATATACATGAGTCCGAGACAGGATAGAATCTCTTTTGTGCAGTTATAGAAATTTGTAGTGATATAAGTCTGCCATCTTTTCACAAGCACCTGTGCCGCTTCACTATCTGGGGCAAGATGCCTATTCTCGCCAAATGTTTTTAGAATATTAGCTCCTTCACCGTTAAGAATTTTCCATTGCTGCTCATCGTAGCTGGAGGTTTTTTCCTCACTTTCCTTGTAAGCTTCAGTGTTGCCCCAACGCGTTTTCACCTCGGCGGCATATTTTTTCTTGTTTGTTTCGATTTCTGTCATGTCAAATTCTTTAAAGCTCATGCTTGTATCTCCTTTTATCGTATTTTCGATAAGAGCAATGAGTCCATCAAGGCGATTCCTCTTTTGAATCAACAATTCCTTGTGCTTTTGTAAAGCTTCCATCTTGTCGTAATGTGGATTCGTCATAATTTCTTTGATATCGTTCAGAGAAAAATCCAGCTCTTTAAAAAACAGGATCTGCTGTAAGGTTTCCAGCGTTTCTTCATCGTAAATGCGATAGCCAGTGTCGGTAATCCCATTTGGCTTTAACAGCCCGACTGCATCATAATAGTGCAAGGCTCTTATAGTTACGCCGGTTAACTTTGCGACTTCGTTTATCTTCAATTCCAAAAATCCTTCGTTTTCTTCATGATTTCCTCAGTGGAGGTAATGGTGGCTTCATAAATGCTCTTACCGGATTTTTTCAGGTAGTGCTTTATGAGCTGATATCCGCAGGCGTAACCACCACAGTAAGGCATTCCAATCGGAGCCGCACCGCGTATGGCCATAATTTCGTCGCCGTACAGATAGGAGGACAGCCTATTAAAATTATTTTCATTTAGATTGGACTGAATAGTGGGTTTAATTACTGTTTTCAATGTTTCATCGCTTATGTTGGTTACCCACATACCAATTTTATTTTCGCCGAACATTATTGCCGCAAAGTTTTCAGCAAGTCCTTCACTGACAATCATATCTGCCAATGAAATATTCGGATTCCACTGCATAAACTGCCATCTTACATTGTGATTGGTTTCATGCGCCAAAGCCACAGGTAACATCTGCAAGGATTTTTCATTTGGAATGATGGTGCCGATAATATAGCCTGGGATACCTCCATCGCCGCAGTAATCACCAGTCATAGCGGACATCGGGTTTTGAGGGTCATTAAGCAAAACTGTAAAAATATAATCTTGTACCGGCAAATGAATGACATGTTGCTCGAAACCCTCAAGAGCTTTGCTGATGCTATCTTCACAAGCATTCCAAAAGGAATCATCACTAATTTTTTCAATTTCGCCAAGTCGTTCCTCGGTGATTTGTGCCGGATGATAACCACCACCCATACTGCTTGCAGATACTACATCGTAGCCACCTTCCTTCTCTGCCTTTAAAGGCATGCCGATACACTTCCACTTAAACTCAAAGGGCTTCATCAACTCATAGCGATAAAGGTTCTCCCGTTCCTCATTCATGGATGAAGTCATTTTGCGATAAATTCTGTCAGAGCGTATTGCTTTAATATTCATGATCTCTACCTCATTTTGTCATTGCATATTATGTGTTCGAACAACAATTATGATAATACACTATGACGTTACGTCAGAGTCAATAGCCTTTGTAAAAAACAAATATTTAATTTGAGCATCTATAATCCCGGAGCCTGTGAAAGCGGGCTCCATATTTTTTGAAGGAGGTGATCTCCCATGTTCATATGGGACTTTGTGGCCGACACCGTGCTGGGGCAGATTCTGGACTGGATCTACAGCCAGATGATCGGATTCCTCGGCAATTTTTTCGCGGCCATGGGCAACATGGGCGCGGACCTGTTCGACATGACCTGGGTGAAATCCATCGTTCTGTTCTTTACTTACCTGGGCTGGGCACTCTACGGAACCGGGCTGGTGGTGTCGGTCTTTGAGTACGGCATTGAGTACCAGTCCGGCCGGGGAAGCATCAAGGACACCGCGCTCAACAACGTCAAGGGCTTTCTCGCGGTCGGCCTTTTCTCCACGGTACCGGTGGAACTGTATAAGCTCTCGGTTTCTCTGCAGAGCAGCTTCACGGCGGGCATCACAGGGCTTGGAACGGGAATTGACACCGTGGCCGGAAACATCATCAGCCAGCTGTCCTCCGCGGGGGCGCTGGAAAAAGCGGCGAATGCCGGAGTGTTCGGCGGGATCGGAAGCACGCTCAATCCCATCATGCTGATCTTTATCCTCATCATGATGGGCTACGCCGTGATCAAGGTGTTTTTCGCCAACCTGAAGCGCGGCGGCATCCTGCTCATCCAGATCGCGGTGGGCAGCCTGTACATGTTCAGCGTCCCGAGAGGATATCTGGACGGATTCGTGAGCTGGTGCAAGCAGATCATCGGGCTGTGCCTGACCGCATTTTTACAATCTACCATCCTCATTGCGGGGCTGATGGTGCTGAAGGATCACGTCCTGCTGGGGCTTGGCCTGATGCTGGCGGCCGGGGAAATTCCGCGCATCGCCGGAGCGTTCGGATTGGACACCAGCACCAGAGCCAACTTCATGAGCGCCGTCTACGCCGGTCAGACCGCGATGAACATCACCCGCACCATTGTGAAGGCGGTGGCGAAATGAGGCTGGTATATATCTGCTCTCCCTACGCGGGGGATGTTGAAAGCAACGTCCGGTTTGCCAAAGCCGCCTGCCGATATGCGATGAAACAGGGCTGCGCGCCTGTCGCCGTTCATCTGCTGTATCCGCAGATTCTGAACGATGCCGTTCCCTCCGAGAGAAAAGCCGGTATCCGGATGGGGCTGCGGGTGCTGGTTTCCTGTGAGGAACTGTGGGTTTGCGGCGGCACCGTCAGCCATGGAATGAGCTGTGAGATCGCAAAGGCCGGACGATTGGGCATTCCCGTCCGGTATCTGTCTGCAGAGCAGCTTCAGAGCGAAGCGCCCGCAAAACAATACGGCATTCTGGCACGCCGGAGCGCCGCGTCTGTCTGCGGTGCGGCGGAGAGCTTGGTGAAGCAGGATGGAAGGCCCGTAGTCTTCGGAACCTATGAAGAAGCTGCGGTAGAAGCCGAACGGCTGAACGGCCGGATGGGACCTGTCAACCGGACCGTCGAGTATTTTCCGAAAGAAATGGAGGCTGTGCCGGAGGAAGCGCCTTCCCTCGGCATGGAGCTGCTCCTGTGACCGTGCCGCTGACCCTCGGCAGCCTGTTTGACGGGATCGGCGGATTTCCGCTGGCAGGCGTCCGGCAGGGGTTCACTCCTGTGTGGGCCAGCGAAATCGAGCCGTTTCCGATGGAAGTCACAAAAATACGGTTTCCGGATATGCTCCCTGTCGGCGACATCATGAAGCTGAAGGGCCCGGAGCTGACCCCCGTGGATGTGGTCTGCGGCGGGAGCCCGTGTCAGGATCTCAGCGTAGCAAACGGCAGGCGCCTTGGGCTGCAAGGCGAACGCTCCGGCCTGTTCATGGAGCAAATTCGGATCATCAAGGAGATGAGAGCGCATGACAAAGCAAGCGGAAGGCCAGCTGACGCTGTTCGACCTCGGTATATGGTCTGGGAAAATGTCCCCGGAGCCTTCTCCTGCTCAGGAGGCGAAGATTTCCGGGCGGTCCTCGAAGAAACCTGCAGAGTTGCTGACAGCTCCGTATCTGTACCTCGACCTCCGGGAGGGGTATGGAAATCTGCTGGGGCCGTATTGGGAGATCAATTCTCCGTTGCTTGGAGAGTATACGACGCTCAATACTGGAATGTCCCGCAGCGGCGCAGGCGCATCTTCCTTGTCGCGGATTTTGGAGGCCGAACCGCCCCCAAAATACTATTTGAGCAGGACCGCCTGCCTGGGAATTCTGCGGCGGGCGAAGAAGCGCAGCAAGGAGCTGCCCCCGGTGCTGAAACAGGCGCTGGAGCTTCAGGCGGGAATCCGGCCGGAGGATGCCTGACATCATGGGATGTACAAAGCCACCGGATTTATGGAAGCGAGGGCGTCTGGCCCTCCCTGTACAGCGGCGGTGGTGGCGGGCACGGCTATGTATCCACAGAAAAAGAAAAAACGGAAGCTCTGGAGGGCTGGCCCATGGCTTTTGCGTGCAATCAGCGCGATGAGGTTCGGAACCTGCACGATGTGTCCGGGGCGATACAGGCCCAGCCAAGCATGAAACAGCAGACCTTTATTGCCGAGACATCGCAGCGGAAAGATGCAAACTGCCTGACACCATGGGATACCCAGCAGGGCCGGGTTTTTACAGAAAAAAGCGTTGCCCCCACGCTGGCAGGCGCGGACGGAGGCGGCGGCAGAAATCCGGGCGGGCTTTTATTTACGGCGGCGTTCAGCGCGGGGGCCGGTTCGTCCGCCGGAGGGATCGGCTATCAGGAGGAATGCGCGCCGACCCTGAAGGCGACGGCAAGCGGAAGCATGATGCCCTCCGTGCTGTGCCTGAACGACCAGGGCGGCAGCCGCATGGACGTTTCCGAAGACGTCGCCGCCACGCTCCGTTCGCAGGAGCACGGCCATTCACCGCTTGTTGTGGGAAGCCAGCCGGAACTGTTCGAGAATTACGGGATCGACTCGCGCTATACGGGACCGCACAAGGTGGCGCCCACCATGTCCGCGAGATACGGCACCGGCGGGAACAACATCCCCTTAATTTCCCAGCCGTCCGTGTTTCTGGCGGACTCCGGCGAAGACTCCGCGCCTGCCGAAACCTACTGCATTGCCGGAAATATCATCGACCGCCAGGACAAAAACGGCGGGAACGGTATCGGCGTCCAGCCGGATATCAGCTATACCGTCACGGCCACCGACCGGCACTGCGTGTTTTCCCAGCAGCGCAGCGACGAGTACGCCCCGAACGAGGTGGTAAGCACCGAGAGCGCCCGGCAGTACAAGGACGCTACCGATCTCGTGTGTGAAACGAACGAAGCCGGGGCACCTGAAACCCACGGTGTGTCACCCGAACCACATGCGCATCCCCACCGCATCCCCAAGCTGATCCGGAGGCTGACCCCGCTGGAATGCGAACGGCTCCAGGGGTTTCCGGATCACTGGACGGACATTCCGGGCGCTTCGGACAGCGCCAGATACAAGGCGCTGGGCAACAGCGTGGCGATTCCCTGCGTGGAGCATGTGCTCCGGGGAGTCGCTTATTTTTTACGCAAATTCAAGGAGGAACCATCATGTACATCTATCCGGACAACCTGAAATCCAAGGCGACGCTGTGGCTGTGGCAGCTCCGGGACATCGGCATCATCGGCGTCGGCCTATTAATCTCCGTGTTTGCGCTGGCGCAACTCCGGCTTCTGCCGCCCATCGTTATCACGGCCCTCTATGCGTTTCTGACGATCCGTTTTGACGATACCAGCATCCTTGACTTTATAAAAAACGCCTACGCCTTCTTTTTCACAAGGCAGCAGGTCTACGAATGGGGGTATGGAAAACATGAATAAGACAGAAAAGAAAAACGCAAGGCAAAAACAATATACCCGGCAGCTCATCAACACGAAGGCCGTCACCGATTACAGTCTTGCGACCAACCGCGGCGACGAGCTGGTGTATTTTATTATCAAACCCACCAACATCTCAGTGCTTTCCGAGGAAAGCGTCTCGGCCCGAATCTACGCCCTGATGACCGTTCTCAAGGGCATCGCGGAGCTGGAGTTTCTGTGCCTGAACAGCCGGGAAAACTTTGAGGACAACAAGCAGTTTCTGCGGACACGGCTGGAACAGGAGAACCACCCGGCTGTGCGGCAGCTTCTGGAGCAGGATCTCTCCCAGCTCGACCGGATGCAGGTGCAGATGGCAACGTCCAGAGAATTTCTGGTGGTGATCCGGCTCCGGAATGAAAAGCAGAGCGAAGTGTTCTCCTACCTGAACCGCATAGAAAAAACCCTGCGTGAGCAGGGCTTTTCCACAAAACGCGCCGGCAAGGAGGACATCAAGCGCATTCTTGCCATTTATTTCGAGCAGAATGTAACAACGGAAAAATTTGAGGACTACGACGGGGAGCGCTGGATCGTGCCAGAGGACTGACAGCTTATTTCAGCGTTTCGGAGCAGTCGTCCATCAGAAGCTGAAATACCTGTTTTCCCGTTTCGCTGTCCTCATAAACCAGGCTGTCCAGCAAGGCGCAGGAGAGCCCGTAGGAAAATCCCATGGAAGCGGGAACGGCAAGGAACTGCTCCTTCAGCATCCGGTTCAACCGCTCCATCAGGGGTTCCCCGACGACAGCGGAAATTCTGTCATACAGCATGTTCAGATCGGCATTCTGGAGAACTTCGGTGATGTTTTCCTTTTTATCCGACAGGAACCGGGACATGGCGTATTGGAGGAACTCCTCCGACAGCAGCGCGTAATGCCGGTTTACAACCGTAAACCGCTGCGCGGACTGATCCGGACGCTCCTCAAAATTTTGCTTGACCTCCGGGTAAAAGGGATGCGTCTCCGCCTCCGCGTCGGTATCGGTCAGTTGGAACGAACGGTGCTTGTGTGGGGACGAATCTCCAGAGGCAGCATCCAGAGCGTAGAAGCACAGGTCTCTCAGCTCCGAGGACGCATCGTATCCGTCGGACACGGCCTCCTGACTGGAGGAAGCAATGACCACCTGAAAGAAGCGGGACAGGTAGTTCTCAATCATATATCCCTCCCCGCCGAGCTTCGCCCGAATCTCCGCGGCAAGCCGCAGGAAATCCGTGACGGAACCGGACTGTTCCGCTTCCCTGGAACCCAGCAGATCCTCCGGATTTTGAAAAATATTCATTTGTACCCCGACCTTTCTTTGAAGTCGGGAATCTCCGGCGCGTAAAAGCGCGTGCAAAAGCGGGGCTTTTCCGTCCGCTACCCTTGCACGCGCGAAAGATTCTGCTTGTGCCGCCAGAAAAAACAAGGTACAATAACCTTGTCGTGGCGCCGTTTACGGTTGTGCAGGGTGGTCTGTTCACCTTTGCGCAGGGCTGATATGTTCGCAGCATATTGGCCTGCCATGACGCTTTTATTTTTCCGGGCAATTCCCGTTGGTGTCTATATCAACTCTGATCAAAAGAAAAGTCAAGTTGAATCAAGGGGAAAGATAGAAAATTGAAAACTATACTTTCAGTTTCCCAGTATGCTCATAAGTTGAGCGTTAAGGAGTGCTCCTGAAACATAGCGAAATATTGCGAAACTCCTTAGGTAGGTTCTTCCTCGGTATAGCTACCGCCGATTGTCTCAAGGAAAATATTACGGAATGGCTCATCGAGCGTGGCGCAAACGAGTTGAGCCCAAACCTCGGTGCTGAGGTTGCCGCCTTTTACGCACCAGACTTTATAGTGCTCGTCGGCGTACTCTCCGATGGAGATTCCGGTCTGCTGTTCGGCATCACGGTATTTTAATTCAAAGACATCCCTGGTGTACTGATTAACAGAGAAGTCGATATGCTCGAATTTTTCAAGCGACGGATAGTACGTCCCGTGTAGGTAATTTGTCATTATGACCGGTTCAGTACCGACGAAAATATCAGGGTTCCATATTTGCTCGACATTCAGATGATACAGCTCTGTACCGTTTTCAATAGCTTTCTTTATATATAAAAGTATTCGATGATTCGTCTTAGGATCGTAGTGGATAATCGTTTCTTTTCCGCGTCGGAGCTGCTCGGAAATATTCTCGAAGTTCAAGGTGATCCCACGATATTTCTGAGCGTCCCAAGTTGCGGTCCCGACCATTTGTGAATATGGGACGGCGAGATTATTGTCACATCGCGTGAGTATTCTTGCTGGCGGTTTTATGTGCTGCATTATCTCTATGGTGTTCGGCGCTTCGGGGTTAATACTTCCGATAGACGTATCAAGGAAGATATTGTAGAGATAGTACTTATCGTTCAACCTGAAGCCCTGCCTTAAAAATTCCGCATCCGTCAC
The DNA here is from genome assembly GCF_014303955.1 of Caproicibacter fermentans. Lineage (NCBI taxonomy): Bacteria > Bacillati > Bacillota > Clostridia > Eubacteriales > Acutalibacteraceae > Caproicibacter > Caproicibacter fermentans. The sequence goes on from NZ_CP060286.1 coordinate 3,010,591, forward strand.
ATCAGTCAGTCCATATTTGTCATGCGGCAGTTCGATACGCTCATGGCTGAGTATTTCGTCAACATCGTAAATCCGATAAACACATTCTTCAACAAGCCGGCAGATAAAAGCGCATATGAGGCGATCTATATCAACGTCGAAATTATCGACATAGGTTATCTTTCCGTCAGCGGCGTCCATGACGGCAATGTCATGAGCAAACTGTCCAGTGCCACGGTACTTTATGATCTTACCGGCTGTTGCAAGGTATATAAGGTCACCGCCGCCGTTCTTGGTTTCGGGCCGGAAGCAAAAGCAGAGCAACTCTTCGATATCAAGATCGGCGGCTTCAAACATTGTTCTGACTTTACTTGCCGTTTCAAGGAGCGGCAATGGTAAAGATTGATTTTTCTGAAAGAGCCGCGAAAATGAAAAGGCGTAGTTCTTCAAAAACAGGTTAGGGTATGTATTATGAAAAATCCCGCCATGCGGAGCTTTTTTCATCGAGCGCAAGTAATAGTTTATTTTCCAAAACTCCGGAGTTTTAATGACGTCCCGGATAAAGCCTCTAATGCTTTCAGATAAGTTCTTCATAAATCATCCACGCTGACTGGCTTCTGTGAAACAGATGCCCGATGAAGGTGCCCGTATTCTTTTACCAGTAGATAGACGCACACGAACAGCACCGCGGCAATCACAACTCCCCAGCTGGCAATTCCGCAGTCCCGCAGTACGGTCCAGATCAGAGACAAAAAGTCCATCATTTTGATTCGTCCTTTTCTTGAAGTTCTCCTCAGTAAGCTTATCTGTTACCCGACTATTGCATCTTCAAATACTGAGTAAGCTGAGTTAAAACAATCATTCTTGTGTCGAACATTCTTTGATTTGGTTAATAAAAAGTCGTGAGCCGGCCAATAGGCCGTCAAGAATGAACGATAATAAACCTTCTCATTACAATTTCATATTTTGCTATTATATACCAGATCCAGCGAGCTCCGCAAGTTCGTATAATATAATGTGAACTTTGTATGTGCCCTATTATACCATTCTTTTCTCTGAAAGTACCCATAGCCATCACAGAAATGTGGTGGCTTTTTTATATTCGAAATCAACTCAGAAAGGAAGATTGACCTATGGCAAAACAGCCGAAAACCAACGCGACTCCGCAGGAGGATGCCCGTATTCAGGAATTTCTCGACATGATCGCGCCCTCCATCATCAAATTCAGTACCGACTACTTCATCTGCGGCAACACCTTCCGGTGCGTTTGGGCCTTGCGGGAATACCCGACCTCCACGGAAGAACAGGCGATCCTGCGCTACCTCGGAGAAAAGGATGGCGTGACGCTGCACATCTATACCCGCCATGTAACCCCACTTGAAGAAAAGAAAATTATCAGCAATGCGGCCAACAAAAACCGGATGCAGCGCAGCAGCACCCAGGACCTACAGCAAACCGTCACGGCCGAAAGCAATCTGCAGGATGTCACGACCATCGTGGCGCAGATGCACCGGAGCAAGGAACCGCTGGTTCACACGGCGGTATACATTGAGCTGTCCGCCCACGACCTCGACCAACTCAAGCTCCTACAGACGGAGGTGCTGACCGAGCTGGTGCGATCTAAGCTCAACGTGGACCGGCTCTTGCTCCGCCAGCAGCAGGGCTTCCTGTCGGTGATGCCCTCCGGCTGGAATGTGTTCGGGGACCAGTTCGAACGGGTGCTGCCTGCCAGCTCCGCTGCCAATCTGTATCCCTTCAATTACTCCGGAAAGACTGACCCCAAGGGCTTCTGCCTGGGCCGGGACAAGTTCGGCAGCAATATTCTTGTGGACTTCAACCGCCGTGCTGACGACAAGACTAACGCCAACATTCTCATTCTTGGCAACTCCGGCCAGGGCAAGAGCTATCTGCTGAAACTGATCCTGTGCAGCCTGCGGGAATCCGGCATGCACATTCTGGCGTTAGATCCCGAAATGGAGTACGAGGATCTGACCCTAAACCTCGGCGGCTGCTTCATCGACCTGATGGGCGGCGAATTCATCATCAACGTGCTGGAGCCGAAAAGCTGGGACGAGCAGACGGAGCCCGTGCTCAATCCGCATACAAAAACACCGCCGGATCAGAACGCCGATGACGGCGGGTTTGTACCGGAAGCCTTTCGCAAAAGCAGTAAGCTCAGCCAGCATATCAGCTTTCTCAAGGATTTTTTCCGTGCCTACAAGGATTTCACCGACCGGGAAATCGACACCATCGAGATCATGCTGGACAAACTCTACGATAAATGGGGCATTACCGACCACAGCAATTTTGACCGCCTGAAACCGGAGGATTATCCCATCCTGTCCGATCTGTACGACCTCATCGAATCGGAATACAAGAATTTTGATGAGAGCCGCCGCCAGCTTTATACGGCGGACTCCCTGCGGGAAATCTGTCTCGGACTCCACTCCATGTGCAAAGGAGCGGAGTCCAAATTCTTTAACGGCCACACAAATATCACCAGCAGCGAGTTTGTGACCTTCGGCGTAAAGGGCGTGCTCAACGCAAGCAAGAACCTGCGCAACGCCCTGCTGTTTAACGTGCTGTCCTACATGAGCAACGAGCTTCTGACGGTCGGCAATACGGCGGCCAGCATCGACGAGCTGTATTTGTTTCTTACAAATCTCACCGCCATCGAATATATCCGCAACTGCATGAAGCGCGTCCGCAAAAAAGAAAGCGCCGTCATCCTCGCGTCGCAGAATCTGGAGGATTTCAACGTGGAGCACGTCCGCGAATTGACGAAGCCGCTCTTCTCCATCCCGACGCATCAGTTCCTGTTCAACGCCGGTTCCATCGACGCGCGGTTCTACATGGATACGCTCCAGCTCGAAAAATCCGAATACGAGCTGATCCGCTATCCCCAGCGTGGCGTGTGCCTTTATAAGTGCGGCAACGAGCGGTACAACCTCATGGTCCAGGCGCCGGAGTACAAGGCGGCGCTGTTCGGAAAGGCGGGTGGACGGTGATAAAGCATGGACATGAAGGATCAGCGCTTCGGCATTGAGGTGGAAATGACCGGCCTCACCCGGCAGCAGGCCGCGCAGGTGGCCGCCGAGCATTTCGGCTCGTCCGTCCATTTCGACGGCACCTATTACGGGATCTATTCCACGCTGGACAGCGAGGGGCGTCAATGGAAATTTATGAGCGACGGCAGCATCGAAACACAGCGGAAAAGCGGTAGACAAGTTGTTTCCGCCGACAGCGACTACAGTGTGGAAATGGTCAGCCCTATCTGCCGATATGGGGATATCGAAACGATACAGGAGCTTGTGCGGAAGTTGCGCGGGGCCGGGATGCTGGTCAACAGTTCCACCGGCATCCACGTTCATGTGGACGCGTCGCCTCACGACGCGAAGACGCTCCGGAACATCACCAACATCATGGCCTCCAAGGAGGATCTGATTTACAAGGCCCTGCAGGTGGAGGTGGCGCGGGAGCGGCAGTATTGCAAAAAGGTGGATCAGAGCTTCCTCGATGAAATCAACCGGAAGAAGCCCAAAACGCTCGACGAGGTCAGCCGCATCTGGTACGGCGGGGAATCCCGCAGCAGCCAGCATTACGACAACAGCCGCTACCACTGTCTGAATCTGCATTCCGTGTTCCAGAAGGGCACGATTGAATTCCGCCTCTTCAATTCCACGACTCACGCCGGGAAGATCAAGGCGTATATTCAACTCTGCCTCGCCATCTCCGCGCAGGCTCTGAACCAGAAGTGCGCCAGCCGGCAGAAAACGCACAGCACCAATGAAAAATACACCTTCCGCACCTGGCTTCTGCGGCTGGGGCTGATCGGGGATGAGTTCAAAACCGCCCGGCTTCATCTTCTGGAGCATCTGGACGGGTGCATCGCGTGGAAAGATCCGGAACAGGCCCTGCGGCAGAAAGAACGGTTAAGGCAGAAAAAAGAAAAAGAGCTGGCCGAGGCCGCGCAGATGGTATCGGGACAGCCGGAACCCACAACTGAAAACGGGCAGGAGCAGGCCGGGGAGGAAGAAAGCCCCGGCTTTTCGCTGTCCATGTAGAAGGAGGAACCATTCCTATGAAATCCGAAACCCTGTACATCGCCTACGGCAGCAATCTTAACCTGCCGCAAATGGCGTTCCGCTGCCCCACCGCCAAGGTAGTGGGTGCCAGCGAGATCAAGGACTACGAGCTGCTGTTTCGCGGCAGTCGGAGCGGAGCGGTCGCCACGGTCGAGCCGCTCCAGGGCTCCGGCGTCCCTGTTCTTCTGTGGAAGCTGAGGGACCGGGATCTGCAGGCTCTCGACCATTATGAAGGCTATCCGAGCTTTTACCGCAAGGAGCTTCTGCCGGTGGAGCTGAACGGGAAACCGGCCTCCGCGATGGTCTACATCATGAACGGCGGGCATCCCTTCGGGGCGCCGTCCGATTACTACCTGAACACCATTCTGGAAGGCTACCGCACCTGCGGTTTCGACACGGATTTTCTGGAGCAGGCCGTGGAGAAATCTGTCCGGCTGGCACAGGAGCAGCAGGAAGCGGAGCCGGAGCAGGGCACACTGTTCGGTCAGAAATGGTGGTAAAAAACGAGCCGTACCATCCGGCACAGCCCGTTTCTCAGCCCTCTTCTTTCAGCATGGCTTCCATAGCCGCGTAAAGAATCCGAAGCTGTTTTTCATTGCACTGCCGCATCAGCCGTTCGGTTTTGCGGTAGATTTCCAGCCCGTCCGCCCGCTCCGGAAAGAACAGCGTGTCCAGCGACAGGTTCAACGTTCGGACCAGCCGGTACAAAAGCTCTATCGACGGCTTGCGGTGTTCGCTTTCAATATGCTTGACATGTGTCGGTGTAATTCCGACCAGCTCGGCCAGTTCCTCCTGCGAGAGGTGTTTTTCCAGACGCGCGGCGCGGATAGCCGACCCAAGCTCGCCCTTTTCCAATTCGGTTTTCATAACTATCAGCTCCCTTATATATTAGCTTATAGAGTCTGTTTGTAATTGAAAATTAGCTAATAGAGATTTATAATATCTCTTATAGCTAACTATACAGGAATTTATACAGAAGGAGTAAAAAGTATGGGAAATCGATCAGGAAATAACGAGCTGGACATTTACCGCACCTGCTGCTTTACGGGGCTGCGGCCGCAGAAGCTGACCTTCGGCTTCGACGAGGGCGACAGGCTGTGCCTGCAGATCAAGGAGCGGCTGAAGCAGGAAATCATCCGTCTGATTACGGAGCAGCATGTGACTCATTTCATCAGCGGGATGGCTCTCGGTGTGGACCAATGGGCGGCCGAGGCCATTCTGTCTCTGCGGGAGCAGTATCCGGATATCACGCTGGAGTGCGCACTCCCCTGTGAAACACAGGCGGCCAAGTGGTCGGTAGACCAGCGGGAACGGTATTTTTCCATCGTGGAAAGGTGCTCCAAGGAAACTATGCTGCAGACCGGCTATACGCGCGACTGCATGATCAAGCGCAACCGTTACATGGCCGACCGCAGCCGGTATGTGCTGGCTGTATGGGACGGCTCCAACGGCGGAACAGGCTATACGGTCCGGTACGCCCGGAGCCTGAACCGGGTCGTCCAGATCATCGACCCAACTGAACTGTAATCAAACATACCGCAGAAGCAGGATGCTTTCCGTCTGTTCGGGAAGCATCCTGTTTTGCGCTGAAAGGGGGAAAATCACTTGGCAGCTCCCGCAATTGCCCTGGCGGTCAAAGCCGCCGTCGCCGCCGCCACCGACAAACGGACGTGGAAGGCGGCCGGAATCCTGATCGCGGCCATCCTGACACCCGTCATTCTGGCAATCGTCCTGATCCTTAGCCTTCTCTCCGGCACCTCCCAGCATAACAACGCCGCCGTTGACCTGTGTTTCAACGGTGGCGCTTTCCCGTCTTCCGCGCCCGCCGAGTATACCGCTCACATCGAGGATATGAGAAACTGTTTTTCCGCGCTGGATCAGGCGATCTCCGGCGTGGAGGCGGAGATGGACGGCGGCACGCTCGACAGCGTCCGGATCAAATCCATTTTTTATGCTCTGAATTTCGGCGCTGACCGCCTGTCCCTGTCCGGCACGGAAGCCCGATCCTTTGTGGACTGCTTCGTCAGATATGAGGAAAAAACCAGGACGGTACAGGATGCGGCGACCGGAGAGGAAAAAACAGAAACCGAAACGGTCGCCGTTCCGGTCAGTCTGGACACGGCCTACGCGAACCTCTCGGCGTCGGGAATCCCAGCCAGCAGCGACGACAGGACCAACGCGCAGAAGATCTATGAAAAGACCTCCTGCGGCGGGGCCGGATCGTATTCCGGCGGTATCGAGCGGGGCGGCGGAAGCGGAATCGCGCTGGACGGGCTTACCCTGCTCCACCCGGAAACCAAAAACAACCTGGATCTGGTCATCTACGCGAAGAATGCCTATGACTCCGGCTGGGGATATGTGTGGGGCACCTTCGGTGACGTGCTGACGGATTCGCTGTTTGCGTCCAAGCTGAAGCAGTACCCGGACGGTGTGGGCAGCTACGCGGATTTCATCCGTGAAAACTGGCTTGGCGGCCGTACGACGGACTGTGTCGGGCTCATCAAAGGCTACGGCTGGTTTGATCCCGACACGAAAGCCATTGAGTACGGAACCAACGGCATGAAGGACGTGGGCGCGGACGGCATGTACGGCGCCGCCACCGTCAAAGGCTCCATGGACACCATGCCCGACACGCCCGGCCTCGCCGTCTGGAAATCGGGGCACATCGGCGTCTACATCGGAAACGGTGAGGTGATCGAGGCCATGGGCACGAAATACGGCGTGGTCAAAACGAAGCTGGCGGGTCGCGGCTGGAGCGCTTGGCTGCAGGTCCCGTACATCAGCTACATTACAAAACAGGAGGAAAATCAATGAGCATGACAGAATTGCAACTGTCCTTCCCCACGGAGAAGCTGGACGCTCTCCGCTTCTTTATGGACAAAAAGCAGCAGAGCATTGAGCATGAACTGCAGGATTATCTGGACAAAACCTATGAAAAGCTGGTTCCCGCGCAGGTGCGGGAATATGTGGAAAGCCGCATGGAGCCGGTGTCCGCACAGCGGCCGGATCAGCGGCAGGAATCCCCGGTGTCCGCCAGAGAGCGTCCCTTGCGCCAGCCCCGCCGTTCCCGGCAGGCGGCATCCGAGGCGGCGCCGGCGCCGGAGGCTCCGCCCGAGTCCGAAGGCCCTGACGAGCAGGAAAATCAGGGCATGACCCTGGGCATGTGATCCGCGGAAAAAAGAAGGAGGTGCGGGATATGATCAAGCTCGGTGTGGACAACGGAAACTACAACACCAAATCCTCGGCGGGGATGCTCTACGCGTCCGGCTATGCGGTGAGCGACAGGGAATTCATCACGCCGGAGATGCAGCTTTTCTACGAGGGAAAATATTACGCCATCGGAGAGCGCAGAATGCGCTTTCAGCAGGATAAGGCCAAAGAACAGGACACCTTCATTCTGACTCTCCCCGCCATCGCGGAGGCGATGAAAAAAGCCGGAACGACCAGCGCGGAGATTGTTCTCGGTGTCGGGCTTCCCATCGACAGCTACGGGGCGCAGAAGGACGCGTTCCGCAGCTACTTTCTGCGGGACAATCTTTCGTTTGTGTTCGAGGGAGCGTCCTACCACTGCCGGATCACGGACTGCAGGGTGTTCGCCCAGGGACACGCGGCGCTCTGCCGGTACTATCAGCAGCTGAAGGAATACCGAAGCATCACGCTGGTGGATATCGGGGGCTACACCGTGGATGTTCTCACGGTCCACAACTTTCGATTGGACCGGTCCAGCTGTGCCAGCCTGCGTATGGGGACCATCACGCTCTACAGCCGGATTCAGGACACGCTCCGGAAAAGCGATATCCTGCTCTCGGATGAGCTTGTCACCGACGCCATCCGCGGGCAGATCCAGCACGCCGACCGCGCGCAGATCGAGGCCGTGGTGGAGCAGTCGGTCGCGGCCTACCGTAAAGAGCTGTTCAACGCTCTTCGTGAAAGAGGGCTCGACCTGAAGCTCCCCACGGTGTTTGCGGGCGGCGGCGCGGAGCTGCTGGAATCCCGGCTCCGGGGCGGGGACGTCAACACGGCGGCAGTCCTGAACCGGTTCGCCAACGCCGACGGATACCGTCTTCTGATGGGGGTGAGCCTATGGGGAACAGAAAGAGATACTTTCTATCCTTTGATATGGACAATCCCAGGCACCGGGAAGCTGAGGCGCTCTATTGCGGGCAGGCTGCCCGGCAGCGAACAGAGTTTGTGGTGTCCAGCATTCTGGAAGCGAACCGGACAGAATTACTGGAACAGGCCGTTCGGTAAGCAATCCGGGAGGAACTCAAAAATGTTCAGCTGCCCGCTAAAACGAAGAATCCGGAATCTGATATCCATCTGAACGATCTACCCGACAGCCTGGTCCATGCGCTGGAGGATTTGTAACCAAGTAGGCACACTTTCGTCAGCTCCGCCATGACGAATGACGAAAAGTATACCATCATGGCTATCAAAAATCAATGCGGAAAGGAAGCGCAAGATATGAAAATGTCAACGGTACAGATCCGGTATGACAGTGAAAAGCTGAACGCCCTTCAAAAATATAGGAGCGAAGCAGAGCTTCGCGCCGGATTGGAGGCTCACATACAGGAACTCTACGAGAGAAATGTTCCGGCTGAGCTTCGAAAGGCTCCCAGCCGCCGCGATCAAAGCCCCGCCGAGTAAAAACGGCGGGCTCGCTATTTTTCTCTCTGCCGTTCGCGCCGCGGGCGCCGGAGAGATATCTGTTAAAGGAGGAATTCTCCGATGGGAGATACATCAGTCGAATTGTGGCTTGACCGGCATCGGTTCAGCGCGTTGGAACAGGAGATGGAAGTGCAGGGTACGTCCCTCGAAAAGCACCTGCAGAATTACCTGATCGACCTGTACACCGAACAGGTTCCGCCCGAAAGCCAACGGGAGGTTGAAAAACAGATTGTCGAGGAAAAGCTTCGGGAGGAACAGCGTGCGAGGGAATCACGGAGGTTCGCCGTCTTCCGCATTACGGAAAACGGCGCTGTGCATTGCTTCGAATGTGATGACTGTCTGGAGCTGATGCAGCTGGCGCTTCTGGTGCGCAGGTATCAGCGCGGCGAACTGAAGCGCCAGCTGGAGTGCTTTGCGGCCCTGTTCCAAAATACAGTTCCCGTCAGCGACGCACAGTTTGAGGAAAACGTGAAAGCGCGAATGGACAATACCGGGCAGATCACCGGCGTGTTTGACATCAATTTTGACAGACAGGTTCTTTCCGGCGTTCACATTATGGACGGCTGGAAAACCTACTCCATGAAGGACACCGGTGCCGCGGCCTATCACGCCTACCGCGCCGATTACCTCCCGCGGGATAAGCGCTGGGGCATTTTTCTCGAACATCTCGCCGGAAAAGAAATCACGGAGCCTTCACAGTCGGCGGAGGAACATTCTCGGCGGCTCTCTGAAGCGGAGAATCTGACGGGCCAAATGACACAGCAGATGTGAACGCCAGCGTTGCCGCCCGTGTGCCCCTGTGTCGCCGCTTCCCCGTGGGGTGGCACGTTTACACCATCAAAACGGTTGCGCCCCGTGTCGGAGCCGTGTGCGGAAATTTGGTGGACGGTGGACCGACCGGAAAGGCTTCGTAGCCGGAGGTGAACCATGGGGTCGAAAACGATGCGGGTTAAAGAAGCGGGGTCGTAAAACGCCCCCCGCTTCGGCTTACACCGCCCCGCAATGCGGGGCGGGGACGTTTCTCACCGGGGTCGGAATCCGGCCCGTGGAGTCGCTTCCGGGGTTGTGAGAAAAGCGGAATGCCGAAAACACAAGCTGAATCAAGAATTTCTTAGGGGTTGCGACCGGTGTTGCGGCCCCTTTTCGCGGGAATGGAGGTTTTCGCATGTCGGAAGAAACAAAGAACAAAAAGAAGTTTCCGCTTTGGATGTATCCGGAAACCAGAAAGCTGGTGGCGGACTGGTATCGGCGGGATAACTGTCAGAGCCAGAGCGAATTCATTGAAAAGGCAATCAAATTCTACTGCGGCTATATCTCCGCGGAGGAAGGCGTGCGCTATCTCCCCGCCGCCATCACCTCGGCCATGACCGGAATGGTGGACGGCATGGAGAACCGCATGGCCCGCCTGATCTTCAAGCTGGCGGTGGAAATGAGCATGATGATGAACGTCCTCGCCTCCACCGCCGACGTGGACGAAACCACACTTCGCCGGTTGCGGGGCAAGTGCGTCAGCGACGTGAAGAAATCAGTCGGCACCGTGACCTTTGAGGACGTGGCAAGATTCCAGAAGGGTGAGTGATTATGCCCCGGATTATCTTCAAGTGCCGATATCTGAAAAACGCGGCGGCGCACGCGAAAAATCTGGTGACCTATGTGGCGACACGGGAGGGCGTCGAAAGAATCCCGCAGAACAGGAGGGGCCTCCCGGCCACACTCAAGCAGAAGCTCCTCATCACAGACATCCTCGCGCGATTTTCCGACTCCGACCGGCTGTTTGAATACGAGGACTATCAAAACAGCCCAACCGTGGAGAATGCCTCGGAGCTGATCTCGGCGGCGCTGGATCAGAACCTCGACCAGCTCTCGCACCAAGAAGTTTACATCAATTATATCGCCACCCGCCCACGCGCCGAAAAGCTCGGTGCTCACGGTCTGTTTTCCGACGAGAACACGCCGCTGGTGCTGTCGCGGGTGGCGGAAGAAGCGGCCCGGCACACGGGCAACATTTGGACGCCGATCATCTCCCTGCGGCGTGAGGACGCCGCCCGGCTCGGCTATGACAATGCCGCCGCCTGGATGGCGCTCCTGCGGAAGCAGCGGAACATGTTCGCGGAGCAGATGAAAATTGCACCGGAAAACCTGCGCTGGTACGCCGCTTTTCACAACGAGGGGCACCATCCGCACTGTCACATGATCGTGTACTCAGTTGATCCCCGCGAAGGCTACGTTACTAAACCGGCCATCGAGAAGATGCGAAGCGGCCTCGCGCGGGAAATCTTTCAGCAAGATCTGCTGCAGATTTACTCCGAACAGACCGCGCGGCGGGACTCCCTGACCGCCGAGAGCCGGGATACCCTGCGGGAGCTTCTGGAGCAGATGCGGACCGGTACCTGCGCAAGCCCGGTCATTGAGGATCTGATGTCCCGACTGGCGGAGCGGCTGAAGTACACGGCCGGAAAAAAACAGTACGGTTACCTGAAGGCCCCGCTCAAGGAGCTGGTCAATCGGATCGTGGACGAACTGGCGAAGGACGAACGAGTGGCGGCGGCCTATGCCCAATGGCAGGAGCTCCGAAACGAGGTTCTGCGCACCTATAGGGACCATTTGCCTGAACCCCTGCCGCTTTCCCAGCAGAAGGAATTCAAGCAGATTAAAAACATGGTGATTGCCGAAGCCGTCAGCCTCGGCAGTCGCCATGTTACGTTTGAGGAAGATGAGAATGCAGGGCCGTCTTCCGAGGAAGAAAATGGCGACGTGGAAACAGAACCCGAACTGCCTCTGCCGGAGCCGCCTGAAACAGTCGTGGATCAGGATGGTTCCCCATATGACAATGCTTTAGGCGATGTATCAAGTCAGGAGTCCGGCGATACCCCGTCCGGCAAGCCCCACATCGCGTGGAATGACCGTTACAAGGAGGCTCGCGCGTTTCTCTTCGGCAGCGATGAGACGGAGCCGGACTTCGAGCAGGCCCTCCGGCTGTTCCGGGCGGAAGCGGAGGATAGCAACGCCCTCGCCATGCATGACCTCGGCCGAATGTATGCGGACGGGCTGGGTGTGGAGATCGACGCTGGCACGGCTTTTGGCTGGTATGCCAAGGCCCTCTCCGCTTTTGAGGACATCGAGTCGGTGAAGGAAAAACGGTATGTGGAATACCGGATCGGCAAAATGTACGCGGCGGGACTCGGAACGGAACAGGATTACGAGGCGGCGGCCGGATGGTTTGGCGAAGCGGTCGCCAAGCGCCACAAATACGCGCAGTATTCCCTCGCCGGGCTGTACTTCCGTGGGCAGGGTGTGGAGCAGAGCTGTGAAACCGCATTCAGCCTGTACCTGCGTGCCGCGGTGCAGCACATGTCCTACGCCGATTACGAGCTGGCAAAAATGTACCGGGACGGAGTCGGCACATCAGTCAACAGCGCGGAAACCGCGCGGCATTTCAAAATCGCCTTTCAGGGATTTCAGCAGATGGAGAAACAAAGCCGCGACGATAAGCTCCAGTACCGCCTCGGCCAGATGCTTTACACCGGGACCGGGACGGAAAAGGATGTGGAGGCAGCGCTCGGTTACTTTGAGAAATCCGCCCGGCTTGGTAATGTCCACGCACAGTACATGCTCGGCAGAATCTATCTGGACGCGGACTGCGGTCATGAAAACGCGGAGCAGGCCGTCCGGTGGCTGACGAAATCCGCGGATGGCGGCAACGCTCTCGCGCAGTATGCGCTTGGAAAGCTCTACAGGGACGGAAACCATGTAGAAAAGGACATCCATAAAGCTATTGCCTTTTTTACATCCGCCGCGGAACAGGACAATTCCTATGCGGCCTATGCCCTCGGCAGGCTTTATCTGCAGAACGAGGATATCCCAAAGAATGTAGACGCCGCCGTAAAATGGATGGAGAAATCCGTAGACCTCGGAAATCAGTTTGCCCAGTATACGCTGGCAAAGCTGTACCTATCCGAAGAAGATGTCCCGAAGGATATTCCGAAAGCGCTGGAGCTGTTTCAGAAGTCGGCGGCGCAGGGAAATTCATTTGCGCAGTACCGACTCGGCAGGCTCTATCTGCTGGGTGAGGATATCCCCAAAAATGTGGATGTGGCCATTCGGTGGCTAACTGCCTCTGCGGAACAAGGCAACCAGTACGCCCAATACGCTCTTGGCAAACTCTATCTGCTGGGCGAAGACGTTCCAAAAGACGTGGACACCGTCATTCGCTGGCTGACCGCTTCCGCGGAACAGGGCAACCAATATGCTCAATATGCGCTCGGCAAGCTCTATCTGGCGGGGCGTGACGTCCCCCGCGACCGGGAAGCCGCCATTCACTGGCTGACACGATCCGCGGAGCAGGGCAACATTTACGCGCGGTTTTTTCTCAATCATTCGGACTCCTTCCGAGATCCGTCGTTTTTCCTCGCGGCGACAAGGTTTTTGCATCATCTGAGCCGAATTTTCCGGGAGGAACAGGAGCGGCTTTCCGAAGGTCCGCACATGCAGGTGGAAAGCAAACTGCGGCGGAAGATCCACCAGAAAAAGATTGCCCAGGGTCACGCTCCAGACGATCATGAACAGAAGCTCATCACTTACTAAAAATAAAAGGAGGGTTCCTATGCACAGGCCGTTTGAAAAACCGTGGCAGAAAAAAGAAAACCTGATCATAAAACAGAAGAAACCCGGCAAGCCGCCTGTTCGCCAACGGGCGGTTTTTTTTCGGCGCAGCGGAAAGCGCAAGCGCTGACAAGGGAGGGATTCAGGTATGGACTATGTGTATTTCACGGACGAACAGAAGCAGCGGGCCAACTCCGTGGATCTGGTGGATTTTTTGGAGCGTCAGGGCGAAAAGCTCGTCCGCTCCGGACATGAGTGGCGATGGAAGCGCCATGACAGCGTTACCGTCCGCGGGAACGAATGGTTCCGGCACAGCCGCAAGGAGGGTGGCCATGCCATCGACTTTGTGCAGGAGTTCTACGACATGAGCTTTCCCGAAGCGGTGCGGTGGCTCCTGGGCGGCGAGAGCGGCGTGGAATGGAACCAGACGGACAAGAACTCTCCGACACCGAAAAAAGAGTTCGCTCTTCCAGATGCCAATCCAGACATGCGGCGGGTATTCGCCTATCTCATCAAACAGCGTTTTATTGATCGTGAGGTGCTGTCCCGGTTCGCCCATGAAAAGCTCATCTATGAGGATAAGCAGTATCATAATGCTGTGTTTGTCGGGCTGGATGAAAACGGGATTGCCCGGCACGCCCACAAGCGCGGCACCTATACCCAGGGGGAACCATATAAGGGGAACGTGGAGGGCAGCGATCCCCGGTACAGCTTTCACTGGACCGGCAAAAGCGACAGACTGTACGTCTTTGAGGCGCCGGTGGATATGCTGTCCTTTATCACACTGCGCCCAAAAAATTGGATGAATCACAGCTATGTCACGCTGGACGGCGTGTCGGAGCACGCCATGCTCCGACAGCTGGAGCTTCACCCAAACCTGCAAAAAGTCATTCTCTGCCTGGACCATGACGAGGCGGGCATCGAAGCCAATGGGCGACTCCGGGACATTTTGGCAGAACGAGGATATACGGATACCGAAGTCTTGCAATCCGGCTGGAAGGACTGGAACGAGGACGTGAAGGCCCTGCATGGGATTACCCCTATCCCGGCGTCGGAGCATCCTAAACTGAAACTTTTACCGAAGGTATGCGATGAGCTTTCCGGCTTGTGTGAAGCGCTTGCTTCGCAGAAGGACATCCGTGCCTTCCTGACCGATTGCACTCAGAAGCTGGAAACGGCGGTCGCATCCGGAAAGGTAATGCCTGAGAATACTGGCATAGCCGTGGACAGGTTGGAGTGCATGGCGGCAGGCTCCCTGCTGCTTTTGAAAGACCTGTGCCGACAGATGGAACGACCCGTGACCGCGGAGCAGCTGGTGTGCAGGCTCCAGTCGGAATACAAACCCCATGAGGACAGAGGCTGGCTGCGTTCCAGAATGGAGGACATCCGGCGCGATTTGGCGGACATCGGCAGGCAAATAGACACACCCGGCATCCGTAGCGAGGACGATATGCGACAGCTCTGCCGGTCTTACCTAAACCTCGCTCTGGACTGTGTCAAAGCGCGGATGTTCATGGAGTTGGAATCACCCGAACTGATTCCGGAACAGGAGCAGGCCGTAAATTTTACGATGAGCATGTAGGACACGCTCCCTCCTAAATTATATTTTTATTCTTGATTGATTTCATGCTAAAATTGCGTATAATATTAGCATGAAACAAAAATTGAGAGAGGTGAGCCTGCATGTACGCGGAAACCCTGCAATCCCTTTGCGAACAGAGCGGCGGCATCCTGCTCACAAAAGATATTGTCAACGCCGGCGTTCCCAGCAGTTATCTGACGGCATTTCTTAGAGAAGGCAAACTGGAGCGTGCCGGTCACGGCGTGTATATCACGCCAGACGCGATGGAAGATAAAATGTTTACCCTGCAGGCCCGAAAAACCCGGCTGGTTTATTCTCACGACACCGCCCTGTATTTGCACGACCTGACCGACCGCGATCCGCTGACCTACAGCGTGACGGTGCCGACTGGTTACAACACCAAGCGGCTGACGGAAGAAGGGCTCAGCGTGTTTTCCATCAAGCCGGATTTATTCGGGCTGGGAATCACCGCGGTGCAGTCACCCTTTGGCAGACCAATCCGGGCTTACGACGCGGAGCGCGCCCTGTGCGATATGCTGCGCAGCCGACATCAGATGGACGGCGCGCTTTTCCCGGAAGCCCTGAAGCGGTATGTCCGAAGAAAAAATAAAAACATTCCCCTGCTGATGCGGTATGCGGAATCGCTCCGTGTTGACAAACTGCTCCGGCAGTATCTGGAGGTATTGCTATGAAAACATCCCGGCAGCTTAACGCCCTCATTCGGAACATGGCAAAGGATAAAAGCATCAACGCGCAGATCATTCTCCGGAACTTCATGCTGGAGCGTCTGCTGGAACGGATTTCCCTGTCCCCTTATCGGGAGAACCTGATTCTAAAGGGCGGCATGCTGGTTGCAGCCATGGTGGGGCTGGACACCCGCGCCACCATGGACATGGACACCACGCTGAAGGGATACCCGCTGACCGAGGAATCCGTCCGCTCCGTTTTTGCGGATATTCTTGCCGTCCCGGTTGAGGATCATGTAACCCTCACGCTGAAAAAGCTGGAGGAAATCCGCGATGAAGCGGAATATTCCGGCATTCGCGTTACGCTGGAGATGCTCCTGGACGAAACAAGACAGACCCTCAAGGTAGACATCACAACCGGCAACCCCATCACACCGGCCGCGGTCGATTATTCCTTCAGGCTGCTGTTCGAAGACCGAAGCATTCAGATCAAGGCATACAATCTTGAAACGGTGCTTGCGGAAAAGCTGGAAACCATCTTCTCCAGAAGCACCGCCAACACCCGTATGAGAGATTTTTATGACGTATATGTTTTATGGAACACGCGAAGAAGCGATATCCGTTTTCCTGTCATGAAGGAAGCGTTTGAGCGAACGGTCAGAAAAAGAGAAAGCGATTTTCTGCTGCGCGGCGGTATTCCGGAAAGTGCGGAGGCGCTGTCCGGCAGCAAGGAAATGAAGGAGCTATGGACCCGCTATCAAAAGAAATATACCTATGCCGACGACATTGCCTGGGAGGACGCCGTCGCCGCGGCAAAGGAATTGTATGAGAACGCCATGGCTGTGACTGAGGACTATAACATAAAAATAATCTAAGGGAAAAAGCCGTCGAAGCATGATGTGATCATCTCTTCGGCGGCTTTTTGCTGTCCAAGGCAAGGAGGTATCGTATGCAAACATCCCAAATTATTACCCTGATCGCTGCCGGACTCACCATGTTCGGCGTCATCGGCTTTTTATCCCTTCTGGCTCATTACTATACTCTGAACGGCATCAAGTCCAAGACCGTGGGCGATGGCCAGCATGGTACGGCGCGCTGGGCAACCAAACAGGAAATTAAAAAGACCTATACGGAAGTCCGGTTTGAACCGGAAAAATGGCGCAAGGGAGAGAACCGGCCTACGGCGCAAGGATTGGTGGTCGGCTGGCGAAAAGCATCGCTGTTCGACAAGACGGCTCCTCGTGGCTACGCGCTGGTGGATGACGATGATATCCACTGCCTGATGATCGGCGCGGCCGGTGTTGGCAAGACCGCAAATTTCCTCTATCCGAACTTGGAATACGCCTGCGCCAGCGGTATGTCATTCATCACCACTGACACCAAAGGCGATCTTTACCGCAACTACGCTGGAATCGCAAAGGATTATTACGGCTACCATGTGGCCGTCATCGACCTGCGCAACCCCACCCGCTCGGACGGCAATAACCTGCTCCATCTGGTGAACCGATACATGGACCTGTATCTCGAAAATCCTGATAATCTGGCGTACAAAGCCAGAGCGGAGAAGTATGCCAAAATCACAGCCAAGACCATCATAAACTCTGGCGGCTTCGACACTGCCTCAGCCGGACAGAACGCCTTCTTCTACGACGCGGCCGAAGGGCTTCTGACTTCCGTCATCCTGCTGATTGCCGAATACTGCGAGCCGAAGCAGCGGCACATCGTGTCGGTGTTCAAGCTCATTCAGGATCTGCTGGCTCCCAGCGGCGTGAAGGGCCGCACATTATTCCAGATGCTTCTGGCGCACCTGCCGGACGAGCACAAGACCAAATGGTTTGCGGGAGCAGCGCTGAATACGGCGGAACAGGCCATGCAGAGCGTCCTGTCAACGGCGCTCTCCCGGCTCAACGCTTTTCTCGACTCCGAGCTGGAGCAGGTACTCTGCTTCGACACCGCCATCGACGCAGAAAAGTTCTGCACGGAGAAAAGCGCCGTCTTCCTCGTCATGCCAGAAGAAGACAACACGAAATATTTTATTATTTCACTGATCGTCCAGCAGCTCTACCGGGAGATTCTATCCGTAGCCGACGAGTACGGCGGGAAACTGCCAAACCGCGTGATGATGTTTCTCGACGAAATTGGTACCATTCCCAAGATCGAGTCAGCCGAGATGATGTTTTCCGCCAGCCGGTCACGCCGGGTATCCATCGTCGCCATTATCCAGAGCTTCGCCCAACTGGAGAAAAACTACGGCAAGGAAGGCGCTTCCATCATAATCGACAATTGCCAGGACACCGTATTCGGCGGCTTTGCCCCCAACAGTGAATCGGCGCAGATTCTCTCAAAAGCCCTCGGCAATCAGACTGTAATGAGCGGCTCCATCAGCCGCGGAAAAAACGATCCCAGCCAGTCTCTGCAGATGATTGAGCGTCCGCTGATGACGCCGGATGAACTCAAATCCATGCCCAAAGGCCGGTTTATCGTCACTAAGACAGGAGCCTACCCGATGCGCACCCGGCTGAAGCTATTTCTTGAATGGGGCATTACCTTCGGAAAACCGTATAAGATTGCGGAGCAATCCGCCCGAAAGGTGGAGTACGCGAACCGGCACTCGCTTGAGGAAGAAATCATCCGGCGCAACGCCGCGTGCGAAGCCGAACCGGAGGAAAGGCCGGAATCTGACTCTCCTGCTTCCGGCGGTATTCAGCACACACCCGCATTGGAGCATAAAACGCCGGAACAGCAAAAGTCCTCGATACGGATATAGCGGGAGGCGGTTTGATGAGCTATTTTTCCTCGCTCTATTCCTCGGAGCTGCCCCACCGGGCAAGGGCGGTGTACATGTATTTGCGCGACCGGGCTGACCGGGACGGCAAATGCTATCCGGCGATTGGTACCATCGCCAAGGAGCTGAAGCTGTCCCGCAGCACCGTTAAACGCGCGATTGCCGACCTTGAAAAAAGCGGTTACCTGCGCAGGGAGCAGCGCTGGCGGGAAAACGGCGGAAAGAGCAGCAACATGTTTTATCTGACGAAGGTCGATTCCAGTTAGCACCGAATAAATAACCTTCCCTCCAAGGGGGCATTCTGCCCATACGCTGGACTGTGGTACGGTTCATGGTGAACCATCAGTGAAGGTCCCACTTTAACAGAAAGCTAACGTCAGAGAAAAACAATCTACTCTACAGGAAAGGGCCATCTTCCCGAAAGAAGATGGTCCTCTGCTTATTTCGTGTCCAGCAATGCCTTGACAGTTGCCATGACTACCTGCAGATCCCGCTCATCACATAGTTGGATCATATGGACGATATGCTCCCTTTTCTTGTCTGCGTGTTGGATTTCAGGATAAAAGATGGTATCCGCGGATATTTTCAGGGCGCGAATGAGCTTAAACAGTACTTTCATTCGGGGCTGTTTATTTTCATTTTCAATAGCCATGATGTACCGTGTTGTGACGCCAATCTGTTCGGCAAGAGCGTCCTGTGTCATTCCAGCAGCCAGTCTTGCGTCCTTGATCGTTTGGCCATAGTTATTCAGTAATTCATCCACTGTCAGTTCACCTCCAAGAAAATTCTACATTGGAGGGGAAACAATGAGAACGTACTGGCAGTGACTATTGTGACGAATAAATTGTAACGTGCTAAAATTAGGTTGTAAATAAATTAACTTTTGATTTCTTACCTTTTTTCTCGCTTGACTTTTTCAAAAAATTTTGTTAATCTAAGATCATAAAAATAAATAATGCATAACGACACATGTTGAGCATTGCTCGTAAATCTGATTACGGTAAATGCTTCGCATGTGTTTTTTTATGCTGAAAGAGGTATTTTTATATGATTTCTACTAAGCCTAAAATGATCGTTATCGTTGCTGCTTTCGCTGCATTTCTGGCAACCTTTAACGAAACATTCCTCAACGTAGCCTTTACACCGATTATGACCGACTTAAATGTAGGCGTATCCACTGTCCAATGGCTTGCCACCGCCTATATGTTGGGAGCCGCCGTTATGGTTCCGGTATCGGCTTTTATGTACCGCAGGATACCAACCAAGCCCCTATTTCTGTTTACCACCAGTCTGCTTATAGTCGGTAGCGTGATTGGCGCATTAGCGACCAGTTTTCCAATCCTGCTCGCTGGGCGTATCGTTCAAGCTCTTGGTACTGGTATGCTGATACCCATCGGTATGAATATCACGCTTGAAGTCGCGCCCCGAGAGAAACTTGGTACTTACATGGGAATTATGGGAGCCATGACGACACTTGGGCCAAGCTTAAGTGTTATTGTGGCCGGGATCTTGCTTTCATTCTCTAATTGGCATTTGCTCTTATGGGTATTCGCTGGATTGTCCGCGCTCTGTTTTATCAGCGGAGCTTTCATGCTCACCAATGTTGCCCATCTTACTCATCCGAAACTCGACTTTACGTCTGTTGTTTTGATTAGCATAGCACTTATCGGAATCCTGTATGCTGTATCTACAATTTTCTCGGGCAGCGTTACAGTGGCGATAATTGCAGCCGTTATTGGCGCCTTTTTGCTATACTTGTTCCTCAAGCGTCAAAAAAAGCTTTCGCAGCCGCTGATTGACCTGCGGCCTCTGAAAGTTAAGCCGTTTTCAATAGGCGTTATAATCAACATGATCTCGCTTGTGGTGATTTTTGCTATGAATATTATCATACCAATTTACATGCAGAGCGCAATGGGGGCATCGTCGCTGGGGGCTTCGCTCACACTGTTCCCGGCCATTATGCTGTCCTGTATAATTGCCCCAATAGCGGGGAAAGTTTTTGACAAGCATGGGGCAGGTGTTCTTTTACCTTTAGGTTTTGCAATGATCTGCCTATTTACCATAGCGTTGGCATTCTTACATACTTCCGGGTCGTTTGTTATTCTTGCCGTTTTATATATACCTGTTATTTGCGGTTCGGCACTGATCATCGGACCTGTGCAAAGTTTTTCCCTTTCATATCTTGACTACGAACTTAACCCACACGGTGTTACAGTAATGTCTACCGGTTTCCAGATAGCTGGTTGCATAGGTTCATCTCTCTTTACTGGCGTTTACTCTGCTGTTGTTGCCTCCAGGATGGCCTTTGGCTCCGATGCTTTTTCTGGAGCCAGTGACGGATTTATGATTACAGGTTTACTCGCAGCCGCATTTGCTTTGGTTGGCCTTATTTTGGCTCTATATACGAGAAAGTTTAATTGTGAATCGGAGAAAGTTGAGCCGACAGGAATACTCCGCTCCATCATGAAAACAAATGTTTATACGGTAAGTGCCGATGCAACACTCTTAGATGCCATGAGACTTATTACAGAAAAGGAAGTCAGTGGCGTACCGGTAATAGACAATGTTAAAAATATCGTTGGCTTTATCAGCGATGGCGATATATTGCGCTATCTTGCAAAAAAACATCCGTTATTTGAGAATGCCTATTCTCTCGCTGCTATGAGCGGAGACGGTTTCGACAAAAAGCTTTTGGAACTTATGAATATAAAAGTAATTGATGTAGCCGAAAAGAAAGTTATTACAACGGATGCAAATGATGATTTAGGCGACGTTTGTCGTATTTTGAGCGAATATCATCTAAAAAAGATACCTGTCATGGAAGATGGTCGCATGATCGGTATGATAAATAGCAGTAACATCACAAAATACGCCATGAATGCCTGTATCTCAGCCACGGCCATAGCAAAATAATCCTGCTATAAAAGCATGGAGAGGCGAAAGAAAAACTGCTTCGTCTTTTCATGCTTTTATATTGTCCAATACGAACTTGCACAAATTTAAGTATTGTACTATATGCGCATATTTAACGAATTTTTTAAACCTGCTTTTTTTGATTTGCGCTTCATTGTTCAAAAATGATAAAATTAGAATACAAAAGGGAGGCTAAAAAGCTATGAAACGAATCAAAGCAGCATGTATCGAGCAGACGATCCATTTCCAATTGAAAGAGGATTTGGGCCATGCGGCGGCAGTTCATGCCGTTAAGGATGAGCTTGAGCACTACAAAACTCAGCTTAATCGTAGCCGAACAAAATACAAGATCGTAGAGGAAATCGCTCAACCGGATGATTCCATCATTATTAAAATCAAGAAGCAATACACTGGGCATAACTGTGGAGATTATCTTGATTAATAATACTAGGGGAGAAGTTAAATATGAAGCGAGTTAAATACGCCTGCTTGGATCAGACAATTCATTTTCAGCTTAGAGAAGAATTGATTGGGCATGAGGCCGCTGCCAGAGCGGTCAAAGACGAGCTGGCACAATTCAAAGCGCAGCTTGAGCGTAAGCGCTCAAAATATAAGATCATTGAGGAAACTGTTCAACCTGACGATTCCATTATTCTAAAAATCAAAAAGCAGTATAACGATTATGACTGCGGAGATTATTTGGCATAGTTATTTTCTTGCTATGTAATTTTCAATGAAAAGAGAAATCGTTGTTCCAAAAGGAGAAAATCTCGAAGTCACAATTCTTACACAAAAGAAACCTGCGTATATTATAACGAGTAAAAATAATGGAGCCGCATGGGTATATTTACAGTGTTGGTCCTGATGGGCAGCTCAAAAAGCTACATACAGGTACGAATCCCACTGATCTTGAAAAAAGGTCTTTTACTAAAAAGTGAGGCTGTTGAAGTAATTCAGCAGTCTCACTTTTTCATGTAGCTATTCATCTGTAAAATCATCTTTTGGGCCATTTGTGGTGGTTTTTGGTGTTACCGAGGTTAATGCAGAAGGATCGGCTTGCGCTTTTTGTACGATCTCAGCTTCAAGCGCCCGCGCTTCGTCCATGTGCTCTTGAAAATACTGCTTTGCGGCTTCGCGGCCCTGTCCTAAACGTGTTTCTTCCATAAAGAACCATGATCCGGACTTTTGAACTAAATCAAGCGCCAGCCCGACATCGACTAGCTCACCTGCTTTTGAAATCCCTTCGCCGTAAATGATGTCAAATTCAGCCCGGCGAAAAGGCGGCGCAACTTTGTTTTTTACCACTTTAACGCGAGTGCGGTTTCCGATGATTTCCGTTCCTTGCTTAATTGGCTCAATTCTCCGAATATCGAGCCGGACGGAAGAATAGAACTTTAGAGCGCGCCCGCCGGTTGTGGTTTCGGGATTGCCATACATGACGCCGATCTTCTCGCGTAGTTGATTGATGAATATGGCAATGCAATTTGTCTTTGAGATGCTGCCGGTCAGTTTTCGCAGTGCCTGACTCATAAGCCGCGCGTGGAGTCCCATATGGCTGTCGCCCATATCTCCCTCAATTTCGGCCCGTGGAACAAGCGCGGCCACCGAATCTATCACGACGACAGACAGCGCTCCGGAGCGGATCAACGAGTCGGTAATCTCCAACGCCTGCTCCCCATCGTCCGGCTGAGATATCAGCATATTATCCGTATCCACACCCAGCGCGTGGGCATAGCTTGGGTCAAGCGCGTGTTCGGCATCGATATAGGCAACCTCTCCGCCCAGCTTTTGCGCTTCGGCCACGATATGTAAAGCGAGAGTTGTTTTACCGGAAGATTCAGGGCCATATATCTCGACAACTCGTCCCCTGGGTACGCCGCCGACTCCCAAGGCCAAGTCCAGCCCAATAGAGCCGGTCGGCAAGACATCTACTGAAAGCTGCGTTCTATCTCCCAAACGCATAATTGAGCCTTTCCCATAGACACGCTCGATTTGCGTGATTGCTTTCTCCACTGCCTGTTTTTTATCCAGGGCAGGTGCGGCGGACGGAATGGGACTCCTATCTGATGACATCTATCATGTCCTCCTGTTCATAAATAAGCAGGAACCTTCCTCGCTATTTTTTTACTTCATCAGGTGTATAACGCCCTTCCGTCACATATTCCGCAATCAAAACACACTGTTCCAAGTCCAGCTTTGTCTGTCGAAAGCTTGCCTCCAAAATGTTGAATGATTCCAACGATGAATGGCGCATATCAGATTTGTAGAAACTGGTTTCGTGCGCAACTGCTTCATTGAACTCGCAACCGTTCATTTTACATTCATTAAAGTGACACTCGGTAAGATCGGAACCGAAGAAGCGAATATTGCACAGATCAACCTTATGGAAAGACTGCTTGCGCAGTACGGTATAAGACCAGTCGCCGCCGATGATCTGCGCAAGCCCGCACTCGGCATTTAAAAAGTCCGACCCTGTCATCTTACAATCTTCCAATGTTGTCGCAAAAAACGAGGCGTTATTAAATTTACAGGACAGAAAGGCGCAATCCTTTATTGTCACACCATTCAGTCGCGCATTTGTGAAATCGCAGGACTCAAATGTACAACCATACATCACATCTATTTCCGAAAAATCTGTCCAACGGAAGTTACACTTGTCAAATTTCACGCGGGACAATTCAGATGCTTCTATCAGTTCCTTTGAAAAGTTATAGGACGAATAGGAGCTTTTTTCAATTCGCACTGTTAGTACTCCTTATATTTACGGCTTTTATTCATGCAGGCTGATTCTCTGTATCAGATATGGTGTTGTTTCTCCATATAAGGTGCCAGGGCGCGAAAGCTGCCTGCCGCGAAAGCTGCTGCCATATCCACTTCGGTTCCGGCTGTTCTGAGCTTTTAAGATCACCGGGTCAATCGGAATGTCACGGAGCCGCTTATCCTGCCTGAGTACATTGAGTGTTTGTAATACAGGGTCGATTAAATCCGTATCGGTGAGAGTAAAGGCATGGTAAGCTATTTGTTTGCGGAGCGTTGTAAAGGTAATGCCGATATTGCACCATGGCATTTCATAGGGTTTGCGAGCAATCAATATATCCGCCTGATAGGATATTTCGTCGATCAGAACAGTAAAGACATCTTGTAACAGCAGCTCTTTGTAAAGAGGCTCCTGCTGTTCATTGCATCGTTCAAACGAATCCATAAGGTCAATCGAGCGAAGCTTTGATCTGTATTGCACGGTCAGGCAATCCTCCGTCATTTATCAGTACCTTCTTCGGCGAGTGCCGCATCCTCCGACTGTTTCTTGGGCTTAGCCGGTGTCTTCCTCTTAGCGGGAGATTTTTTCTTCTTTACGGTGGCGCGTTTTAATTCAAGTAAGGCACGACGTTCTTCCTCACGGCGTTTTTCATCTTCCTCCGCGCGCTTCCGCCGTTCTTCTTCCATACGCTCCTGAATCTGGCGCAGTTCATCGTCCATCTTCTCTTTAGAGGCTGGATTGCATAATGTCAAAAACGATTCAAAGGCGGAGGGATAAAGAAATTTTTTAGTGCCATACCTTTCACAAAATTGTACCGTTACAGTCGTCATGGTTTGATTGATAACCGTTCCAACCCCAAACTGATGGTGGCAAACTTGGTCATGTATTACATTCATTTATCATGATCCCTCCGTTTCTCTTCAACTCTCTCAGCGATATATTCAGGCACTTGATCTTTTGGAATATTAAGCGCGGCGGCCAGCTCGCCAAAGAGAAGGTCTTCCGCTCGTTTCATGAATTTTTCATCCACGACTCCAAATTTCCGCTTCTGTTGCTCTGCAAACTGTTTTTTTGCATAGATGGACATGGAAAGTTCTATTAAATCCGAGCAATCGTGTGTGCTCAGTGACGCCTTATAATGTTCCGCGAGCTGATTTAGATCACGATTATGGTAAGCTTCCACCCGAATAGCAGGGATCATATCAATAAGCCTCTCCGCCTCGCCCTTCGAGATAATTGGCCGCATGAATATCTTTGTTGTAATGACCGGTGTAAAAATAGTGCAATTCTGATATAAGGGTTCCAGAACATAAAAAAGCTGTTTTTTGTCCTTCCCAGCCAGCTCTTGTGTCGTAATATCCGCAACTTTGCACACGCCTGTGCTTCCATAAAGAATTAGATCTCCGACCTGATACATTTTTTCATGCTACCTCCAGGTTTTTGCTTCGTTATCCGCCCAAGGGCGGGTACCTCCGTAATATTTTTGGGCGATACGTTCCTGCGTTGCTTCGTCTAATGAACGCAGTCTTTCCTGTGCTTTTTCCAGACTGTTTTGTCTCTGATAATAAGAGCATTTGACTCCGCTGCATTTCTGGACATTGAGCCATCTGCATTTTCCATTTTCAAGCAGCCCACCGCAGTCTGGCAGTTTTAATAACTCAGGATTTGAATAGCGGGTAAGCGCTGCCATTAAGTTCACCTTATTTCGCCAATAAACATTTTTTTAGAAATTGCCCGGTATAACTTGCTGAACAGTATGCAATCTGTTCTGGCGTACCGGCAAAAACTATATTTCCGCCCTGGTCTCCGCCCTCCGGACCAAGATCAATAATCCAGTCGGCGGATTTTATTACGTCCAAATCATGTTCAATCACAACCACGGTATTTCCAGCATCCACCAGCTTTTGAAGGGTGTCCAGCAAAATATGAATATCGGCCATGTGCAGACCGGTGGTCGGTTCATCAAGGATGTAGATTGTGGCACCGGTTGCTGGCTTCAGCAGTTCCGCCGCCAGCTTGACACGCTGTGCCTCACCGCCTGACAGCGTAGTGGAGGATTGCCCTAATCGGATATAGCCCAATCCCACATCACAGAGCGCCTGTATTTTACGCCGAAGCTTTGGAATGTTCTCAAAGAACGCAAGCGCCTCGTTCGCCGTTATATCAAGCACTTCTGCGATGTTTTTCCCTTTAAATCGGACTTCCAATGTTTCGCGGTTATACCGCTTGCCCTTGCAGACATCGCAGGGAACGTACAGATCGGGCAGAAAGTGCATTTCGATTTTGATGAGGCCGTCGCCGCAGCAGGTTTCGCAGCGCCCGCCGCGCACATTGAAGGAGAACCGGCCCGGGCCGTAAGCCCGAGCTTTGGCTTCGCTTGTAGAAGCGAACAACGCTCGGATATCCTCAAATAAGCCGGTGTAGGTGGCGGGATTTGAGCGTGGCGTCCGCCCGATGGGAGACTGGTCGATATTGATTACCTTGTCCAGATATTCCAATCCCTCTATGCGGTCGTGTGTCCCGGCTCTGGCCCTGGCATGATTCAGGTCGTGCGCCAGCTTTTTATAGAGTATTTCGTTTATAAGGCTGGATTTGCCGGACCCGGACACACCGGTCACGCAGGTGAAGGTTCCAAGCGGAATCTGCGCATTGATGTGTTTCAGGTTGTTCTCAGCCGCGCCGTAGATGGAAAGCATATGTCCGGTTCCGGTGCGCCTGTGCGCCGGAACCGGAATGCTTTTTTGCCCGGAGAGATATTGTCCGGTGATAGAGCGCGGTTCCGCTAATATGTCTTTCAGCCTGCCCTGCGCGACAATTTCACCGCCATTTATACCGGCACCCGGCCCGATGTCCACAATCCAATCCGCCTGTAATATGGTATCCCGGTTGTGTTCTACCACAATTAGCGTGTTTCCCAAATCGCGAAGCTCTTCAAGTGAGGACAGCAGTTTTTCGTTATCACGCTGATGTAAGCCGATGGAGGGTTCGTCAAGAACATATAGGACGCCCATCAGACCGGAGCCTATTTGCGTCGCCAGCCGGATACGTTGGCTTTCACCGCCTGACAGTGTCCCCGCCATGCGGGAGAGGGTAAGGTAACTAAGACCGACCTTTTGTAGAAAATCCAGCCGCGCGCGGATCTCTTTCAGAATGGAATCCGCAATCTTTTCCTCGGAGGGTGTCAACGTCAAGCTGTCGATAAAAGCTCTCGCCTGCAATATGGTCAGCTTGCAAAAATCCGAGATATTTTTGCCGCCCACTGTAACACTTAACACAACGGGACTGAGACGGTCGCCGCGGCAATCGGGACAAGGCTGTGCCGACATGTAGCTCTCCAGCTCCCGGCGTGCCTCGTCGGACTGCTGTTCCCGATACCGCCGCTCCAGGTTGGCGACAATCCCCTCAAACGGGCGGGATGCCGACCGAAAGCCGCCATAGTTTGTATAAGAGATATCCAAGTTTCCTTTTCCGGTGCCGAAAAGAATAGCATCCAATGCTTCCTGCGAAAGCTCGCGGAGCGGCGTATTCACCGTGAAGCCGTATTTTTTCCCGATCGCGGTGTAATAGGCGCAGCTTATGGAACCCTCAACCGCGCTGCGCCAGCCGCTTGCGGCGATAGCGCCCTTACTCAGCGGCAGATTTTTGTCGGCGATGACAAGCTCCTGGTCAATTTTCAGAAAAAAGCCAAGCCCGGAACAGGTTTTACAGGCTCCATAAGGACTGTTGAAGGAGAACATCCTTGGTGAAAGTTCCGGAAGAGATATTCCACAGTCAGGGCAGGCGTAGCTCTGTGAGAACATCTCCTCAGTATCGGTCTCCGTTTGCTGAATCACCACAAGGCCATCTGCCAGTATCAGAGCCGTTTCAACCGAATTCGTTATACGGAGCAGATTGTCGGCTTTCACAACGAGCCGATCAACAACAACATCTATATTGTGCCTCAGATTTTTATCCAGTTTGATTTCCTCTGACAGATCATAAATGGAGCCGTCCACGCGGACGCGGACATAGCCTCCTTTGCGGATATTCTCAAGCAGCTTTTGATGCTCTCCCTTTTTTCCATGAACTACGGGAGCCAATACTTGAAAACGGGTCCCTTCCGGCAGCGTCATAACCCGATCAGCAATCTGGTCAACCGATTGGCGTTTGATCTCTTTTCCGCACTTCGGACAATGAGGAATACCGATTCTTGCCCAAAGCAGACGCAGATAGTCGTATATTTCAGTTACCGTCCCTACAGTTGAACGGGGATTGGCAGAGGTGGATTTTTGCTCTATGGCGATTGCGGGCGAAAGACCTTCGATTGAATCCACGTCAGGCTTTCCGCGCTGCCCGAGAAACTGCCTAGCGTAGGAGGACAGCGACTCCACATAGCGCATTTGTCCCTCCGCATAGATCGTATCGAACGCAAGACTGGACTTTCCGGAGCCGCTGACGCCGGTAAAAACGATCAGCTTTTCCCTGGGCAGCGAAAGGCTTACGTTTTTTAAGTTATTCTCTCTCGCTCCGGATATCATAATGAAATTGTCGTTATCAAGCTTTTCGGCGTTCTTTATTGAAAATTCCATAGAATATCCCATCTCCGGCTATGTCAAAAATTAAAAAGCATGTAACTCTGACAACAGGACTTACGTTCGTCAGAACTACACGCTGCAATTATATTTTAGCACTTTTTCAAGCCAAAATGTAAGTAAAAAATGCAGATACGAGGCAAAATCAAGTTTGACTTTTGCTGATTAAACATGTTACAATTAACTTACCGAGCAGCATGCGCGTAAGTCCAGGTTTGGACTTACGCGCTTTTTTTATTATACGATCTACCTCAGCTAATCTTATTATTTACAGAGGGGGCTGTACAGTACAGTTTTAAATTATATCTCTCATTTTCGTATTTGAAAGGATTCTTACTATGCCAAAAACGAAATTTCAGGAAATCATATTTGCTTTATTGATGTCGCTGACGATGGCTTTTGGAATGGAACATTATAATCTCGGCATCGGTCACGGCGGATTCGATATGTGGATGTTCAAGGCCGCCTGGAACTGGAAGGATATACCGCTGATGACTGCAATTGTCTTCATTATGGAACATTTTATTGCCGGTCCTATTGCTCGGAAGAGGGCATTCAAGCTGGTAACGCCGAGCAAGGACAACCCCCTGTTGGTCACGGTGACAATTGCGGGCTGTACGGTGTTTCTGATGTGTCCGATTATGAGCTTTTGGGCCACACTTATTTTTAAATACAACGGACTGAAAACACTGCTTGCTGTTTATCTACAAACTTTGGTGTGCAACTTTCCCATGGCCCTGCTATGGCAGGTATTTTTTGCGGGTCCGTTCGTCAGGTGGCTTTTCCGGACAATATTCAAAAAACAGCTTGCAGAAAACTGCAAATCATGTGAACAAGAGGCAGCGGTATGAGCAAACCGGTTATAAAATTGTGGACAAGAGATTTCGTATTTATTATATTGATAAATTTCCTTGTTTTCTTAAACCACATTATGCTGTTGTCTACTTTCCCATTTTACATACAAAGTCTTGGAGGGAATGAGGCGCTTGCCGGACTTGCCGCGACTTTGTTCTCGTTGATCGCGGTTCTTTGCAGGCCGTTTATCGGTTGGATGCTGGACAACGGGAAACGGAAAGCAATCTTGGTTGTTGGTATCTGCGGACTAATCCTGATGCCTGTGGGATATATGTGTGTTTCTGTGCTCTTCCTCGCGTTCGTTTGCAGAATGGTACACGGGGCCTCTTTAGCCTGCTCCAATACATCCACCAGTACCATTGCCACCGATATCATTCCAAAACAGCGCTTTGCCGAGGGCATGGGCATGTTCGGCATGGCTACGGCACTGGCGACCTCTTGCGCTCCCGCTTTGGGATTGTATCTGATGGATAATATGGGTTTTACCACACTGTTTCTCTGCTCTGCGGGTTCCGCAGTTATTGCGCTAATCATATTTCTGCTTCTTAAGGTACCCCGGGTCGAGGCTGTAAAGAAGCCTTTGAGCTTCAAGGCACTGATTGACAGAGATGCGCTTCCGGCATCAAGTGTAATGCTGGTATTCCTGCTCACTTTTGGCGCACTTGAGAACTTTCTTGCCAAGTATGCCCGTGATAACAGCCTCCCGACCGGCGGTATTTATTTTGCGATAATGTCCTGTATGCTTTTGCTGGTACGTATCACGGTCGGAAAAGTGGCGGACCGGAAAGGGGAAGGCCTTTTCGTCTACTCTTGTAACGCCGCCATGTTTGCAGCTTTTCTGTTGCTGGCCTTTCATCCAAATACCGTCGCCTTTATCCTGTCTGCCGTATTGGCCGGTTATGGTTTCGGCGGACTCGAACCCGCACTACAGTCTATGGCCGTACACATTGCTCCTCCTGAGAGGCGCGGCTCCGCTAACTCCACCTTCCTTTGTGCTTATGATATTGGAATTGGTATAGGCGGTGGTATTGCAGGGCTCTTAATTACCTGCTGTGGTTATAATAAAATGTTCGTTATCATTTCCTTATCCAACATTGCCTCAGTTATTTTGTACGTCGTTTGGGGAAGAAAGCATCCCTCTTCCTTCTCATATGTAAAACATTGTAATTAACTGGATGACGTTTATAACAATGATCTCATTTTTGCTTTGATAATATTAGCAATAAGTCGACAAGAGCAAACTTGCCGAAAGGCAAGGACGCGAACCTTGAGGATATAAGGTATGTAAGCACAATGACAGTGGCAGGCCCTTTGTATGGATCAAAAAAATAAAGGCGCTACCCGCCCAACAAAAAAAACGCGAGTTTGGCGGGTCTATTCTTATGCCTGAATAAACAGCGTACCCTCCAGACTTGCAGGTTTGGAGGGTTTTTCTATGCGCATTCGATATGCTCTGAACTTCAGGCGGCCGCTCGGTAACAGCGGCCGAGCGTGATGTAGCGGACTACAATCTGCTGCACATCGCTCTTCTAACCGGCAGCTCGTCAAAAAAAGCCTGTGCTTTTCATGGGAACAGCGCGGGCAGCAACACGAACCATCAGAACAGGTAGAATATGAAATAATTTACAGGGGCGAACCTGTGGGCAACCATGCTCACAAGTACGCTCCTGTTTTGTTGTTTGCAGCTATACCGCGCTGCCGGGCTCCGCCGCTTGTTCTTCATTTCCGGATTTCAACAATCACGAAATGGAGGACAAGCCTTATGGCAAAGTATCAGAAAAGACCGGATTATCATGCGAAATATCCCGGTGTGAGCAAAGAAATCATTGAGGTCTTGGAGAAAAGCGACCGTCAGATGGAATATCTGCAGTATGACATCAAAGTCGAGCGATGCCGGATCGATTCTGTGAGCGGCACCATTACATACCTCCCCAGCCGGGAGGACTCTTATGAACGGCTTTTGGAGGAAAACAAGCAGTTTGTCGCCGCTGGCGAGGGTGTGGATGATGCCGCAATCAAGACCGTGATGATCGAAAAAATGCTGATCTGCCTCAAGCAACTCAGCACGGAGGAACAGGAATTGATCACTGCTCTGTTTTTCAAAGGCAAAAGTGAGCATCAGGTGTCCAGAGAAGCTAGTATTCCGCAGCGGACCATTCATGACCGGAAGATAAAGATCCTGGCGAAGTTAAAAAAACTTATGGAAAAGTAAAAATTTTTCTGCTGGCCCCCTTGCTCAACGTGGAAATAGGTGAGGGGGCCAACTTCTCAATTCCACAGGCTCATATATATGCATATTTGTGACATCATCTCGGATTTTTCTTTGATTTCTCCCAAATATATTTGAGAATTCGACATAGACGTTGTATAATACGAATATCCAAATTTAGGAGGATGCCTATGTCAGTTAGCTATAAAAAGCTGTGGAAACTGCTTATCGACCGTGATATAAAAAAGAAAGATCTGTGTGTTTCGGCCGGCATCAGCCCCTCCTCGCTTGCCAAGCTGGGGAAAAGCGAAAATGTCAATACGGATATTCTCGTGAAAATCTGCAACGCGTTAAATTGCGATGTGTCCGATATCATGGAGGTCAAGCCAGTATCCACAGAAAAGGAGGAATCCGAGAATGAAAAGCACAGCTCCTAAGCTGCCCGGAAAGTTCTGCAGGGTGCTCTCCTTTATTCCCTGGATCAATTGGCTTTCCGTGCTTTATGTCGGCATCGTGAATACTAACGCACTGCATATTATCTGCGGGATTGTTTATGCGGTTGTAACCTTCGCGGTCCCATCCACAGCGCCGTTCCTTTGGATTGTCGGGATCGTTCAGTATATTTTTGCTTACAGGAGCATCAAAAAGCTGATGGGTTCGACCGGGGTGTCTTCCTCCAAGCCGCAGGAAAAGGCCAATATCCATTCCCCATCACCGACGGCCCCCGGCTTTTCCGACATGGTGCTCCCGGGGGAGCCGGAGAAAAAACAGGCCGTTCCCGCAAGGCCGCAGTATTCCGCTTCCACAGTCCGGGTTTCAATCCATGATCCGCATGAAAAGTTTTTTGCGGATATGAAAAAGAATGCGCAGAAGGATGGAAAAGAAGTCCCATTTGTGCCTTTTATGTCTTATTGGCCGACTTACGAGAGTATGAACAAAAGCCAGCAGGCATGGTATTTCTACTGGCGTTCTCAGGTCCGTCAGGGAAATTATATTGACACGGATCTGTCATACATTTTCGTACTGATTTATGAGCTGCTCAGTGGAACCGGATGGGAAACCCCGCGGGACGGCTATGAAAAACTCACGCGGGTATGGAACGCCTACCGGGAGAGATTTCCCGCGCTGGACCGTTATCTGGCAGATTGGATATTTGACTTCGCCCGGCAGTATGAACTTACAGACTTTCCCATTTCAGAGCAGGAGAACCCTCACGCCTCGCCCTCGGCTAAAACGGATCTGATGATTGCCCAACATGTGTCCGAGGTTCCGTTGAAGCTCTCTTTTTCTCTCATCGACGCGCTGTGCGACTATTCCATCGTCAGCAGCAAGTTCTATAAAGACGGCAATCAGGAGCTGATGAGGGAAGCCATTCCTCGGGTTGTGGCGCTTGCCGACGCCGCTCTTCAAAAAAAGACGGGAAAGGGCATCTTGGACACCTATGGTCCGACCCGAGCAAAAAAACAGGAATACTATGCGTTTGCAAGCGCAGTATGCCCCCAGGCAAATCAAAAAATAGCCTTCACGATCAAGGGCTATTCCGCTTATCCAAAGCTGCGCGCTTACATCAACGAGCTGGTTCGCTACGGCGAAAACTCGCTGAGAAACCTATGCGGATGCCGGGGCCGTCTTCGCGGGATTACGCTGGACCCGGAAACCTCAAAGCTGATTGACAGTTTTATGGCAAAAGAGTATGGCAATCGGCAGAGAACCGATTTGTCAGAGGAAAAGCCCGCGAAGGTCGTCTTGAATTTTGAAAATATTAACACGCTGCGGGAAGAATCGGATGCCGTGCGGGAAGCACTCTCAGTGGAAGAAACGGAATCCAAAGCAGAAAAGGCTTTACTGACCGATGTGAAAGAGGTTACCTCGATTTATCTGGCACTGTCGCCTGAGTCGCGCGGTCTTCTGGATCGCTTGCAAAAAAGCGCATGGGAGGCTCCTTTCCAGCCGGGGGACGAAGCTCTGATTCAGGAGATCAACCGGCAGGCGGAACGATATCTGGGGCGCGCGCTTCTGGCCGTGGAAAATGCCGATATTATCGCAGAGGACGATTACCAGGACGAGCTTGCCTATATTTATGAAAATCCGCCCGCGATATCGGCGGAGGAGGCCCGGACAAAACGCTTTGACAAATCTCTCCTGCCGGAAGAATTCCGTGACTTTATGGAAGCGCTCTCGCCGGAGCAGGAAAAGGCTCTATTCGCTGTGACCGCATCCGTCGACCCGCAGCCGGAATTGAAAAAAATCGCAGAGGAAACGCTGACTATGCCGCAGATTCTTCTGGACGACATCAACGCGGCGGCCATGCAATACCTGGGGGATATTCTGATTGATACCGCCGAGGAATCGCCGCATATTCTGGACGAATACGCGCCTGCTTTAAAAAAATCAATTGCTTAGGGGGAACGTTATCATGCAGACCGTAAAGATCAGCCGCCGGGAATCTGGCGCGCTTCTCAATTCTCTGATTGCCGGAGTCGTGCCGCGCGTCGGGCTTCGGCACATCGCTGTCGGACGGCAGAAAGAGGTAGGCGCTTTTTTACAGGATTTATCCACAATTGAAGACGGCGGCGCGTCTTTCCGCCTTGTGACCGGCCAGTACGGCAGCGGCAAAAGCTTCCTGCTGCAGATGATCCGCAATAACGCGATGGAACGGAGTTTCGTTGTCGCGGATGCGGATCTTTCCCCGGAACGCAGACTGACCGGCACGAAGGGACAGGGCCTGGCAACCTACCGGGAACTGATGCAGCATCTTTCAATTCTGACCCGGCCGGAGGGCGGGGCTCTGGAGGCGATTCTGCAGAAATGGATCAGCTCTCTGCAGGCGGCCGTCATTCAGGAAAGCGGCTTGCATCCCGGCGATCCGCGAATGGTTGACGCCGTCAGCGGCAAAATCGCGGCGATCATGGCAGAGCTTTCCGAAATGGCCTATGGCTTTGCTTTTTCCACGGTGATCGAAGCCTACTGGCGCGGAATGAAAACCGGGCAGGAAGAACAGAAGCAGTCGGCGCTCCGCTGGCTGAGGGGCGAGTACACGACAAAAACAGAAGCGCGGCAGAACCTTTCGGTGGACTGCATCATTGACGACCAGAGCTGGTATGATTTTCTGAAGCTGTTCGCTCTGTTTGCGGTAAAGGCGGGCTATCAGGGACTGCTCGTCTTTCTGGACGAAGGTGTCAACCTCTATAAGATTACCAATAAGCAGGCCAGAGACAGCAACTATGAAAAGATCCTGACGATCTTCAACGACACCATGCAGGGCAAAGCCCGGTATATCGGCGTTTTCATGAGTGGCACGCCGCAGTTTGTCTATGACGAACGCAGAGGCTTGTTCAATTACGAAGCCCTGCGCTCCCGCCTGGCGGACAACCAGTTCAGCGCAAGCGGCTATGCCGATTATTCCGGACCGGTGATCAAGCTGAACCAGCTGACCCCCGAGGAAATCTATCTTCTGTTGGAACGCCTTTGCGAGCTTCACAGTTGCCATTACAATTATACCTGCCCGCTTGGGCAGCGGGGAGCTTACCGCGTTTCTGAACGCGGTCGTTTCCCGCATGGGGGCGGATCAGCTTCTGACGCCCCGCGAGGTGACAAGGGATTTTCTCGGTCTTTTGAATATCCTCCATCAGAATCCGGAGCTTAGCTTCGATACTTTGGTGAATGAGAAGGGCTTTTCCGTCCAGAGCGCTGAGCAGAACCCGGAGGAAGTGCCGGACAAAGAGGATGAGCTCTTCGCGGAATTTGACATATGAGCGGGACCGCGTTCGAGCGCTACGCGCCGTTTATTCAGGAATACATCTACCGGAAACGCTGGACAGACCTGCGCGAGGTGCAGATGGAGGCCTGCTCCGCAATCCTTGACACAGACGATCACGTCATCATCGCTTCCGGCACGGCGTCGGGCAAGACGGAAGCCGCTTTTTTCCCTATTCTGACCACTCTGTATCACCATCCGTCGAACTCCGTTGGCGTTCTGTATATCGGGCCGCTGAAAGCCCTGATCAATGATCAGTTCGAACGGCTGAGCGGTCTGCTGGAGGACAGCGATATCCCGGTCTGGCCGTGGCACGGGGATGTTTCGCAGTCCGTGAAGCAGCGCGCGCTGAAAGAAGCACAAGGTGTCTTGCAGATTACGCCGGAATCGCTGGAAGCCCTGCTCATGCTTCGTCCGTCAGAGGCAGCCCGCCTTTTCGGGGATCTGCGGTTTGTCATCATTGATGAGATTCACGCCTTCATGGGAACGGACCGCGGATTGCAGGTGCTGTGCCTGCTGGCCAGACTGGAAAAAATCGCGGGCTGCCACCCGAGGCGCGTTGGCCTGTCCGCCACGTTGAACGACTACGAGCCAGCGCTCCGGTATCTGGCGGCCGGGACGGATCGCCGCGCACAGGCCGTTGGCATCCAACACCATGGACGCACGATTTCCCTCTGTGCCGACAGCTTCCTCCTGCCTCACGACCCGGAAGAAGCGGAAAAAATTATGGAGGAATACAATTCTTTTCTCTACGATAACTGCCATGACAAAAAGTGCCTGATCTTCACGAACAGCAGGGGAAGCGCCGAAAAGGTCATCGCCGACATGAAAGAGATCGCACGCAAAAGGCAGGAAAAAGACGTTTTCTTTGTTCATCATGGCAGCGTTTCCGCCGCGCTGCGGCAGGAAGCGGAAGCCGCGTTGCGCGACCGGGATGGCCCGACCGTCGCCGCTGCCACGCTGACGCTGGAGCTGGGCATCGACATCGGAGATCTGGATTCCACCATACAGATTGGAGCGCCTTACTCTTGCACCAGCTTTGTCCAGCGTCTGGGCCGTTCCGGACGGCGCAGCGGAAAATCGCAGATGATGTTTTTTGAGCTGCTGGAGGCGTCGGAGCGGAATGCTTTTGAACAGCTGCCCTGGAAGCTCCTGCGGGCGATTGCCATCATACAACTTTACCTTGAGGAAAGCTGGGTGGAGCCATTTACCATGAAGCCGAAGCCGTTCAGCCTTCTTGCGCATCAGACGTTAAGCACACTGATGACCTACGGAGAACTCAGTCCGCCGGAACTGGCCCGGAGCGTCCTGCTTCTTCCCTCTTTCCGGAAGACGATCACCCAGGAGGAATACAGGCTGATCCTTCGCTATATGATCGCTGAGGATTACCTGCAGCGTGTGGAAAACGGGGCAATTATCGTAGGTATCCGTGGCGAGCGGATTACCAACCATTATTCATTCTACGCTGTTTTTCAGGATGAACAGGCTTTCCATGTGCAAAGCAAGGAAGGAGAAATCGGCACTCTGGACAGCTGCCCGACAGCGGGAGAGGTTTTCGTTTTGGCCGGACGAACCTGGAAAACGCTTGATGTCGATATGGAGCGGAAAATCGTATATGTCGCCCCGGTGAGAAACAACCGGATTCCCAGCTGGAACGGAGGCGGAGGCCATATCCACACCAGGATCGTTCAGAGAATGAAAAAAGCTCTGGAAGAAGACGTCTGCTATCCGTACCTGACACCCAGGGCGCAAGAGGTTCTGGAAGCCGCCCGTTCTCTGGCAAGAGAGTCTGGTATGCTGGAAAGCAGCATTCTCCCATGTGGGGAAAATTCCTTTTTCTTTTGCCCATGGGTTGGCTCAAAGATAATGAAAACCATCAAGTGCCTGCTCAGCTGTGGACTCAAGGAGCCGCTTCAGATCTACTCCGTTTTTGGGGGCGACCATTACCTGCAGATCTCAAGCGGCTTTTCAGGGACCGAGTTTTTCCGGAGAATGGCGGAACTGTCCATTGACATGGACGACCCGGACATGGTCTTGCCGGAGAATCAAATCCCACAGGTGGATAAATACGACGCCATGATTCCGGGAGAACTGCTTCGCAGCGCTTTTTTGCATAACGAGCTGGATATGGAGTCGGCAATTGATGTTTTGAAAGATGTGGAAATCTATAGTTAGTGCCGAGGTGATAAAAACAATATGAAAACGGCAATTACTCAGAATACCTATGATGAAGTTTCACGCCTGGTGGGATGCGCCTTAAGCGCTGACACAAAAAAGCAAGCGGAACCGTTTACAAAGCGGCTGGAGTTTTTACGTTCCTCCGGAGGATATGGAGGATATGTAAATTGTGTTTTGGGTGACTTGATCGCGTCGACAAAACGCGCGTCCGGGAAAGTGGCGGACAAGGAAGGATTGAGCAGTTTCGCACGTACTGATCTTTATAAATTGGAAGGTCAGATCAGCAATGCCGCTGATGAAGGAAACGATACATATTAAAACTGGCCATAAAGTCGGAGAAGCAGTACTGTTGGTGCTGCTTCTCCTTTTATAATGAATTGACAATCACTCTTCACTCGCCACATTATACATGTGAAAGTCTCGACTTAAATTTTTATAAATAAAAGTAAAAAAATTCCGCTCAATCCTCTCACTCAACGGGTAAGTAAGTGAGGGGGTTTTTATATTTCCCTCATTTGCTCCTTGAAAATTTTATATCCGGCAGCATAAATACATGATCTGTCCGGCCGTGATGAGCGGCAGCGACAATAACGGGCGCGCCAAGACTACCTGCGGATGGGTGACAGACATCCGTCGAACCGATGGCATCGAAGGTGACGAGCGGCAAGGCCCGGTTATAAAACAGCCTGTGGTGGGCTGTTTCGCAATGAAACGGACAGTGCTAACGCTACTTCCGTCCAGCCACAGACTCAAGCAATGGGGACGGCTCGGTGAGAACCACGGAGAGGTGAAATCCCTATGGCGTTTGCTTAACTGGCAAACCGTTTATGTTGCCGCCCTAGCTTCGGGAAGCAGTGCCGAATAGAAGCATTCAATCGATAAAATGAAGAACAAGCTTTATATAGATTTGAGGGACAGCCATGTCCAAATGGCTGTCCCTTGTTACATACAGTTGCGGAGGTGCTCGGTATGGATTTGCACAGAGGCGATATATTCTATACGGATTTGACGCCGATAGTAGGATGTGAGCAGGGAGGTATACGCCCCGCGCTGATTATTCAGAATGACATCGGCAACCGATACAGCCCCACGGTAATCGTTGCAGCCATCACCAGCCACATGGAAAAGAATCCTTTGCCTACCCACGTACCGCTGACGGGAGATCAAATCAAGCTCAGGCAAAACTCCATCGTCATGTTGGAGCAGATTCGCACCATTGACTGCTCCCGCTTGCGCGAGTACTTGGGGCACGTCGGAGGTGAGTGCCTTCGGAATGTTGACGGGGCCCTGGGTGTCAGCTTGGGGCTTTTTATCAGGCAACCTAAGAAAAAGGAGGAGCAGTATGAAACGAGCATGGCTTTATTGCCGCATAGACGCGCCGGAGGATCGAAACGGCGCGCTGAAGAAGCAGAAAAAACAGCTTTATGATTTTGCGGAACAGCTGGGATATCAAATTGCCGGAACAAGCGTTGATCTTGATCAGAATATTGAATTGGAGAAGCTGATACAGGCAGCCGACATGGGACGTTTTGACGCTCTTCTTGTCGACAGCCTGTTCCATATTCATCGCGACCGCAATGAGGTGCTTCGTTATGCGCATGAGTTTCAAAGTTTTGGGATTGAAGTCTTTTCTCCCTTGGAAGGACGCATTTTCGCGGGGGAGGGTTCGATATGATCGCTGTTTCAGAACGGGTCTATCTCTCCATGTTCAAGAATGAACCAGAGGTTCTCACGGTTCCCGAGGCCGCCAAACTGCTGCGTATCGGCATCAATCAGACCTATCGCTTAGCACGCAGTGGCCGATTGGGCAGCGTCCGAGTCACTAACAAGGTGCTGGTTCCCAAGCTGTCTGTTGTGGCGTTTCTGGTCGAAAATAACCCGTGCAGGTTTGTACCGTTTGACACCTGGCTTTCTCCGTCTGAGTGTGGTATTGTGTGTACTGCCGACGGCAGTACCGGAGAAAATCACGCGAAAGGAGAACGGAAATGAAACGAATTACAGGTCGTTTGGCCACAAAAAATCAGAAATGGTACGCCGTATTAAATCT
Source organism: Caproicibacter fermentans (assembly GCF_014303955.1). Taxonomy (NCBI): domain Bacteria; kingdom Bacillati; phylum Bacillota; class Clostridia; order Eubacteriales; family Acutalibacteraceae; genus Caproicibacter; species Caproicibacter fermentans. The sequence goes on from NZ_CP060286.1 coordinate 3,050,266, forward strand.
GTATGACACAGAAGGAGTCCGCAAGCAAAGATGGGTTAGTCTCGATCTGGAGGACAAGCGCGGCACCAAAACGGAAGCCAATCACCGGCTCACCGAGGTGTTGGCGCAGTACAACGTCGGGGATTTATACCTGCAGGAAAACATGACTCACGCGGACCGGGAACGCAACCGGATTGCCAACATGCTGGTGGAAAATTATCTTCTGGAATGGCTGGAGCAACACAAACCCAATATTTCAAGCTCGACCTACTTGAATTACAAGCGGATGATCAATGGCAGAATGACAGCCTTTTTCAAACCGATGAAGCTCAAGGTGAAGGATGTCACCGGCGACGAGATCAACGCCTACTACACCACGATCCGCTCCGACGGGCTGAAAGGCACAACGGCGCAGCGCCACCACGCCATGCTGCACAGAGCTTTCCAGCAGGCGGTAAAGCGGCGCATCATTCCCACGAATCCCTGTCTGCAGGCGGACAGGCCCAAATCCGTGCCGTTCATCGGCAGCTACTACAACGCCGAGGAGCTGAAAGAGCTCCTGAACTGCGTCGAGGGGGACCCGATCCGTTTGGTCATCATGCTGGCGGCCTACTACGGACTGCGCCGCAGCGAAGTGCTGGGATTGAAATGGTCGGCGGTGGATTTCACCGCCAAAACGGTCAGCATCCGGCACAAGATTCTGGAGGAGGAAACCAAAAGCGGCATTGTGCTCAAGGGCTACGACGTGATGAAAACAAAATCCTCCTACCGCACCCTGCCGCTGATTCCTCACATTGAGGAGGAGCTTCTGGCGGAGCAGGCGAGGCAGGAGGAAATGCGAAAAGTCATGCGGGGCGCTTATGACAAGAAATATTCGGAGTACATATGCGTAGACGCGCTGGGCGGCCTGATCACCCCGCAGTATGTCAGCAGTCATTTTCAGGTCATTTTAAAAGATAACGGGCTTCGAAAAATCCGCTTCCACGATTTACGGCACAGCTGCGCCTCGCTCCTGCTGGCAAACAATATCCCCATGAAAATGATCCAGGACTGGCTGGGGCACTCCGACATGGCGACCACCGCCAACATCTACTCGCACATCGACAGCTCCAGCAAGCTGACCAGCGCAAACATGATTGAAGAAGTGCTTGGGGTGGCCGAAGACGGGGATAATCCGGAGAACGGCAAGGACGAAAAACCGGAATAAGCTCTCCGAAGGTTCGAACCCACGCAATGTCGCAGAAGACTTTCCCATCTTGCAGTTTTCTTGCAGAAAAAGCCCAGAAAAGCCGCAAATCCGCTTGCTTCGATTTCCACCAATGTGGGGGAAGCAATGTGAAAACAGGTATAAAAATGTCCTAAAAGCCCTCTAAAATAGAACTTTTAGGACAAATATGGCGGAGAGGGAGGGATTCGAACCCTCGTGAGATTGCTCTCAAACTGATTTCGAGTCAGCCCCGTTATGACCACTTCGATACCTCTCCATGTATTTTCAACCGATTGCTCGGTGAAAAGGCGATATTCAGTTGATTGCAAAATTGCAAGAAAACTGCAAGATGAAAATTAAAACTACTGTAAAACCAGAGCCGCAAACCCGCATGAATACAGGCTTTGTCGAACCTGTCCCATCGCTGACCACACGCGATTTCGAGTGCGGGCCGTTATGACCACTTCGATACTCTTCCACAGTATTTTCAACCGATTGCTCGGCGAAAAGGCGATATTCAGTTGATTGCAAAATTGCAAGAAAACTGCAAGATGGAAATTAAAACTGCTGCAAAATCGGAGCCGCAAACCCGCATGGAATCAGGCTTTTCCGGGATTTCCCCATCACAAAGCACCCGCGGTTTCGAGTCAGCCCCGTTATGACCACTTCGATACCTCTCCATGTATTTTCAACCGATTGCTCGGCGAAAAGGCGATATTCAGTTGATTGCAAAATTGCGAGAAAACTGCAAGATGAAAATTAGAACCGCTGTAAAATAGGAGCCGCAAACCCGCATGAAATCAGGCTTCTTCGAGCCTGTCCCATCGCCGACCACACGCGATTTTGAAGGGTCAGACCCGTGACGGCCGCTCTGACACGCTTGAGTCTATGCACGATAAGCGTGCTTTCTTATTTTACTGGGAAGCGCTGAAAAAGTCAAGGCTTTTTCAAAAACAATCAGCCGTAGGCCTGAATGGAGGAGGCGCTCTTGGCGTCATCTGGAAGAGTGACGGAAGGCGCGGAGTTAATCTTATCGATGTTCCCCGATAGTTCGCATTTTGTTACATGAACCGATACGCTGCTGCCGTCAATATTTTTGAAGATCTGATTGACCGCGTCCGTCAGGTCGGCTTCAATCCGGACGATTTTTCCGGTGCCTGCGTCAATGTAGCAATAGCCGTATAAATCGGGCGCGCCGTTGAGCAGAGCCGGGACCACCGTGCTGGAATTTTCAGCCATACCCGAAACCGTCACAATATTTTCCACTGCACTGCGCAGAATTTCACTGCTTAGCTTTAGCTCAATCTTATGGACTTTCCGGGAATGCAGCGTCGTTTCCCGCACATATTTCTGGTCTTCCGCATTGTTCAGCACGCGGAGAATATCCACCTGGGCCGCGGGCGAAGTGTCGAGGTTGCCCGCGTCGGTTTTCTGCCAGACCCCGTTTGGCTTACAGTAAAAGCTCGGTTTGCCGTTCTCGGTCAGGGTGTACGTCTCATTGTCGCTGGAGATGCCGTCATTCTGGATTTTCTGAACCGATTTTATTGCGAACGGCTTTGCCGTGTATGTAATACTGTTGGAGGAAGAATAGACATGTTGGGCGCCGTTCGCCGTAAACACAAGGTTCTGGCTGATGTCGGCGCTGCAGCTTTGTATGGAATCCGCGTCCGTTTTTGCTTCCCGGAACAGAACGCCGGCGTCGGGTCCGCCGGAACAGGCGTTGCACATTATCGCGGCGGCAAGAAACAGAAGCGCGGAAAAAATGCGATTAATTCGTTTCATGATGAACCTCTTTTCAGTCGATCTGAGCCTGTCCCCATTATAATGGTTTTAGAGTATGTCCGCAACCGGATTTCTTCCCCCGAACTTGACAGTTACCCTCCTGACAGCGTAAAATAGATGCAAAATCAACTGATTTCTTCCCTTTGCGCACTCTAAATTTTTTAATTAAGGAAGTTGCCCGCATGAATCAAATCAGCAGCCTTGCAATGAGTTTCGCCTCCCTTTCCGTCTATCGCGGAATATTAAACCGGCCGGTGCCCGCGGCGCTCTGCCGACTGCTTCACGCGGCGGGCCATTCGCAGCGGGAATTTGCGGAAGCGTGGGGCGCTTTCTTTTCCGCTCTTTGCGGGCAGGAGGGAAGCTCAAACCTGCGCGGCTGTCTCGCCAGGGATGTTTTATACGACCAAAACGCGTTCTCTCTGGCGGCGGCGCGGGGAGAGGAGATTGGCCGCACGGTTTTGGACGCGGCGCGGCGCGACCTGGACGTCGTCTTTCAGGCGGCTTCCGTCACGCCGGAACAGCTGCTCGAGGGATGCGACTTTGCGGACGGCCTAAGGGCGCTGAATCTGCCGCGGTGGCAAACGGGGGCGCTGCCCCCGCCGTTTGAGGCCGGCGGCGGAACTTTCGCGGACCGTGCCGCCCGGTATTACCGTGAAAACGGATGCGGCGTATACGCGCGCTGCCGGGCGTTTATCTGGCGAGGCGGAGAAATCAGGCCGGTTTTGCATCCTGACCCGACCGTTCTTTCCGAGCTTACGGGTTATGAGGATCAGCGCCGGACGGTGATTGACAATACGCTGGCTTTTCTTAACGGCCTGCCCGCGAATAACTGCCTGCTGTACGGAGACCGGGGCACCGGCAAATCCTCCACCGTCAAGGCGATTCTGAACGGGTACTGTCATCGCGGCCTGCGGATGATCGAAATGCCGAAGGAATCCCTCTCCGATTTTCCCGTCCTGGTGGACAAAATCGCAGAGCTTCCGATGAAATTTATCGTTTTTATCGACGATCTTTCCTTTTCCCGCCAGGATGAAACGTATGCTTCGCTGAAAGCGGTGCTGGAAGGCGGCCTTGCGGCAAGGCCGGAAAACACGCTGATTTACGCGACAAGCAACCGCAGGCATTTGCTGCGCGAAACGTTTTCCGACCGGGAGGGCGATGAAATCCACCGGGGCGACACGATTCAGGAAAGCCTCTCGCTTGCGGACCGGTTCGGGCTATCCGTCAATTTCAGCCTTCCGGCGAAGGACGAATATCTGGAGATTGTACGCGGGCTGGCTGAGCGGAGGGGGCTCGGCGGCCATATGAAGGAACTTGAGGAGGGGGCCGAACGCTGGGCGATCGGCCGCGGAGGGCGTTCGCCGCGCTGCGCGAAGCAGTATATCCGCGCGGCGGAGGCCCGCATTCGAAGCGGCCGGAAGCCGGAGTAAACCGAGACCGAGAAAAGGAGTCTGGAATGGGAAAAAGATTTTTGGCCGTATTCCTGGCGGCGATGCTTGCGTTTTCCGCCTTGTCCGCCTGCAGCCGCGCAAGTGATATTTCTTCCGGAGCGGGGGATAAGGACTTTCCCGTTGCGTTCGGGAATGTGACGATTCAAAAGGAACCCGCCGGCGCGGTGGTGCTGTCGCCGAATATCGCGTCCGTGATTCTGTCCATCGGATATGAAGCGACTCTGAAAGCGAGAAGCAAGGACTGCACGCAGAGCGATCTTTCCGTTCTGCCGGTCGTTTCCGCCGACGACGCGCAGAAAATACGCGACCTTGGCGCGGACATCGTTTTCGCGGATTCCCTGACCGAAGAGCAGAAATCCTCGATGGAAAAGGCGGGACTGACGGTCCTGACTCTGCAGCCGGCGAACAGCCGGGAAGGATTGGAAAAGCTCTATTCGTATGTGGGCTCGGCGCTCAAAGGCGCGCGGACCGGCTACCAGAAAGGGCAGGACGCGGCGGCCGGAATCTATCAGACCATCGATGACATTACCCGCATTTTACCGGACAGCGACACACCGGTCACGGCGGTGTATCTTTATGACGCGAAGGGCGCCGCCGCGACCGGCGACACGCTCGCCGGAAAGCTGATTGACGCTGCCGGGCTGACCAATTCCGCGGAAGGCGGAAAAGATAAAACCGTGAAAGTCTCCGATTTGCTGCTGGCGGACCCAAAGTACATATTCTGTGCCAAAGGCGTCAGGTCCCTGCTGGAAGCCTCGCCTGATTACGCAAAATTGACGGCGGTGAAGGAAAAACGCGTTTATGAGATGGACCCCGGCCTGATGAACCTTCAGGGGGAGGAACTGGTCCAGGCGGTCAGCTTTATGGCCGGAACCGTGCATCCTGAGCTGCTGGGTTCGGCCTCCTCGTCATCCGGGGCGGCCTCTTCCTCCTCTTCCTCTTCTTCGGGCGCTTCTGTCGAGACGAACCTGAATCTGGACCAGACTCTGAAGAACGGGATGCAAAGCGACGACGTTTTGAAAATGCAGAATCGTCTGGAACAGTTGGGATATATGTTCGTAAAGCCGACGGGGCTTTATGCGGAAGGAACCGAGCAGGCCGTAAAAGATTTTCAGCTTTTGAACGGAATGACGGTAACCGGCGTGGCGGACCCCGCGACCCTGAAAAAGATGTTCTCCTCCGGCGCGGTCAAACGGCCCGCTGAATAAACGCAAAATTGCCCCGGCGGCTTTCCGCCGGGGCAATTTTCTTTTGGTCAGGCATTGACAAACCCCGCGGCTTATCTTATAATGGATAAGCATTTGCGCATGAGAACGAGTCTTATGCGGGAAGCATTTTGAATGATTTGTCTCCGTAGCTCAGCTGGATAGAGCGTCCGCCTCCTAAGCGGAAGGCCAGGCGTTCAAATCGCCTCGGGGACGCCACAGCGCCGTATTTTTACGGCGCTCATTTTTTGTAATGCGAAAACTCGCGGCTGTGCGGGGAGTATTGGTCCCCTTCCGCACCCAAATGCTTTCGATTTCGTTTTGTCCTGTGTGCGGGAGGGGCAGGGGGAGAGAATCGCCGTTGCAAGTCTAAGAAACCCCTGAGCGGCCTTGAGACGCAGCCGGTAAAACAGGGCTTTGCCCGTATAGAAAGAGGGGGTGTTGCAAAACGGCACGAAAAAAAGTCGGAGCAACCATACGAAAAGGTATTGGCAGCTCCGGCTTTTTGCTTTAAAATTTAGTTGTGAAAGAAAATAAAAAGCTCTTAGAGCATAACAGATTTGAGCGAAAAAATCAACAGTTGACGCTCCCAATGGATATGGAAATAACAATACCGCAGGATGATCCGGTACGGCTTGCCAGCGCGCAGCTTGAGGAACTGGATTACAGGGAACTGTATCGCGCCTATTCTTCACAGGGAAGGAAATCGGCGGCTGAACCCCGGATCATCTTTGAGGTATTGGTGTACGGTTACATGTGCGGCATCTACTCGACGCGAAAGCTGGAGGAGGCCTGCCGGAAACGCGTGGACTTCATGTGGCTGCTCAATGGAGAACCGGTGCCGGACTACAGCACGTTTGCGAGGTTTCGCACCGGACGCACCAAAGAAGCGGTGGAAGATTTGTTTTACCAATTTGTCCGGCGCCTGGAACAGATGGGCGAGACGGAGCACGACGAGGTATTCATCGACGGCACCAAGCTGGAGAGCCGGGCGAACCGCTACACGTTTGTCTGGCGCAAGACGACGGAGAAATATTTGGCCAAAGTGAAGGATGCCGTGCGTGAGGAATTTGAAAGCCGTGGAATTTCCGGCAATGTGACCCTGAAAAAGTTCCGTGAATTGGTAAAATCGGAAAAGGCGGCCTGTGAGAAAAACGGAATTCATTTTGTACATGGAGCCGGTCGCCGCAAGCCGCCCCGGCAGCGGGCGTATGAGAAGATTTTTACATTGCTGGAAAAGTGGGAGGGCTATGAGAAGAAGCTGTTTTTAATGGGAAACAGTCGTAACAGTTATGCCAAAACAGATCCGGATGCCACCTTTATGCATATGAAGGAAGACCATATGCGCAACGGGCAGCTCAAACCGGGCTACAATGTGCAGATTGCCGTGAACAGCGAGTACATCACAGGCGCCGCGGCTTTTTCGAACCGGACGGACAGCGGGACGCTGCGACCCTTTTTGCGCAGACTCGAACAGCAGCATGGGGAACGCTACCGGGATATTGTGGCGGACGCGGGCTATGAAAGTCTGGACAACTACCTGTATCTGGAGGGAAACGGGCAGACCAGCTTCATCAAACCCATCAACTACGAAGCACAAAAAAACAAAAAGTTCAGGCAGCAGATCGGCCGCCGGGAGAATATGCAATATGACAAACAGCAAGACTGCTATGTCTGCGCGGCCGGCAGAAAGCTTCTTTTCCATCACGAAAGTACGCAGCGGAATCGGCAGGGATATTTCCCAACGACGGCGTATTACCGGTGCGATAGCTGCGTCGGCTGCCCGTGCCGTGAAGCTTGCTGCAAGGCAAAAAGCGGCACGCCGAAAGAACTGAGAGTGAAAACGGATTTGGTTCGCCTGAGTGACGATTCCCGGAAAAACATTAAAACCGAACGTGGAATTACGCTTCGGATGAACCGCTCTATCCAGGTGGAAGGGGCCTTCGGCGTTCTGAAAAGCAACCGCAAATTCAAGCGCTTTCTTACCCGGGGCCGGGCAAACATTTCAACGGAGCTTTACCTTTTGTGCATGGGCTACAACTTGAACAAGCTCTGTGCGAAATGCAACACAGGAAGGTTAAAAACACATTTGTTTTGCCTTCAAAAAGAGTAGATTCCAGAAAAACAGAAAATGATTGATTTTTCAGCTTCGCTTTACGGCGGAGCTTAGCATTGCTATTCCTATTTCGACGATTTGTCTCGCAAAGTTTTCAACAAAAGCTTCGTATTTAGATCACTTTTCAACATGAACGGGGGTGTTGCAAAATTTTCATTTTGCAACACCCCCTTACTATTGCTTTTTCTCGCTTTGTGTGCTACACTGGTCTAAAAATTTGCTTGAGGTGTGCAATGGCAAAGGTAAAGCTTACAATTACGGAGTCAAACTGCCGGTGCGGCATTCATCGGGCGGGCGAGACCTTCCTGGTGCAGGACCTTTGCCCGCCGATTTGCCATGAGCTGTGGAATAATATATATCCGTCCGTTTACGCGCTGCTGAACGGGGCGGAGCTAGAAATCGGCGAGAACAGACAGAAATGTTTCGACGCAAAATGTCCGGACGGCGGAAGAGTGTGCGTTCACGGAGAAGTTTGCGCCTGAAACATGAATCCATGGGGATGAAAAAATACAGGCTAAGGAGCTGTTGCAAAATGAATTTGCGATGGCAACTGTACAAACCAATAGCCCTGAAAGCGAGAAAATGCGCCTTGAGACGGCTTTAGAAGCCCAGTCAAAGCGCATTTTTTGTGCATTTTTACGACGAGGCCATTTTGCAAGCCTCTTTCTGTTCGATTATGATTCGGCAAGGGCTTTGTTACGATTTACTCCATTTCCAATTCATGTACTGCCGCACGACATCCGTTACGGCGACCTGCTTTTTAACGGCGACCTCCTCAAATATTCTCCGAACGACGGGAAGACCGCTTCCGAACGGGTCCTGAACTGTCAAAATACGCCTGTCCATTCTTTTCATTTCCTCGACTGTCAAAACTGGAACCTCCCTACTTTAGCAGATGACTCTATTATACCGCGATCATGTGCATTTGTCGCAATATCGCAATGAAATGATTCTCCGGAAAGTATTATGAGAGTTTGGGAAAAGATGCGGTGCCGGTAGTGATATTAACGACGCTTTGTGATATAATGAAAAATCAGATGCAGACATTCAAATTCTTTTCTTTGGGAGATTTTCTATGAGATACGATTCACCGTACGGTCCTTTCGGACCATATGGAGACCCGCGTTATTATATGGCCGTGCAGGAAGAAAAAAAGCAGATCCGCCGCGAGTCCAACCGCCTTGGCTGGACCGCGTTTTCCGGCATCTTTCTGCTGGCTGTAATCCCGCTAATCGGCGTGCTGTATTTTCGCATGCTGCAGCCGTACCAGCCCGGGATACAGGAATTCGGCGGAGTAAACCCGGTGATGTTTTATCTGATCAACGCGCTGGGCTACGTGCTGGGGCTGTCCGCCCCCGTGATGATCTATTTTGCGCTGCGCCGGATTCCTCTTTCAGCGGGAATCCCGTTTGAAAAGGCGGGAGTCCTCAAGACCCTTGCCTGTGTGCTCCTGGGCAGCGCCGGCTGCCTTTTGGCAAATTTTCCCGCCAGCATAATCGTCAATCTGGAACAGGCCTTCGGGTTCAGCGGGAATATTCCGGACATGCCGCTGAACGACAACCCCGCCGTACTGGCCCTGTATGTTCTGAGCGTTGTGGTGATCCCCCCGATTGTGGAGGAAATGATGTTCCGCGGCATGATTCTTCAGGGATTGCGCCGTTTCGGGAACGGGTTCGCGGTTTTTGCTTCCGCGGCGCTGTTCGGCCTGTACCACGGCAACCTGGCACAGTCTGTTTTTGCGTTTCTTTGCGGTCTGGTTCTGGGCTTTGTCGTCATTCGGACCAATTCGCTCCTTCCGTCCATCCTCATTCACGCGCTCAACAATCTGGCGGCGGTCGTCCTTGAATTTGTCGAACGGTACCGGGGAACCGGGGCCGCGGTGACGGTCGGCAATTACAGGGCGGGCGCCCTGCTTGTGCTTGGGCTGCTGTCCCTGATTTATCTGTTAATTCGGGACAGAAACTTTTTCCGCACGGGAGCTTCCGTCTCTCCGCTCCGTTTTTCCCAGAAGATCGGCGCTCTGTTTTCAAATCCGGGCGTGATCATGCTGACGATTTACGCGGCGGCCGCTTCCGTCTATGTGTTAACGGGGACTTGAGCCATGAGGACCGATGAGGATTTTATGCGCGAGGCCATCCGTTTGGCGCGGGAGGCCGGAGCAGAGGGAGAGGTTCCGGTCGGGGCAGTCGTGGCGCGCGGCGGCGAGGTGATCGCCCGCGGCAGGAACTGGAGGGAAAACGGCAAAAACGCCCTTTGCCACGCCGAGATGGAAGCGATCGACGGAGCCTGCCGGGCGCTGGGCGGATGGCGGCTGTGGCAGTGCGAGCTGTTCGTCACGCTGGAACCGTGCCCCATGTGCGCCGGGGCGATCATCAATTCCCGTCTTCGCCGCGTCGTGTTCGGCGCGCGCGACCCCAAGGCGGGTTCCTGCGGGTCTGTGGTCAACCTGTTCGAGCTGCCGTATAACCACAAGCCGGAGCTGACGGAGGGTGTTCTCAGGGAGGAATGCTCCGCTCTTCTTAGTGATTTTTTTCGGCGGCTTAGAAAATAGATCCGGGCAAATTGGATGGGAAAGGAATCTGTTCCATGACTGAGCTGGTTGATTTATTTTTCACCTTCTCCAAGATCGGCGTGCTGACCTTCGGCGGAGGGTACGCCATGCTTCCGATTCTGCAGAGGGAGATTGTTGAAGACAAAAAGTGGGCCGAGGACAGCGAATTGGCGGATTACTTTGCAATCGGGCAGTGTACGCCCGGAATTATCGCGGTTAACACGGCGACGTTTATCGGATGCAAGCGAAAAGGAGTCGCGGGCGGTATCGTCGCGACGCTGGGGCTGGTGTTTCCCGCTCTGATCATCATCACGGTCATTGCGGCGTTCCTTCGCAATTTTGCCGACCTTCAGCCGGTCAAAGACGCTTTTGCGGCCGTGCGCGTCTGCGTCTGCGTTTTGATTCTCAACGCCGTGATCAAACTGGGCAAAAGCTCCGTGAAGGATACGGTTACGCTGATCATCTTTCTCTGCGTTTTTCTGCTCTCCTTTTTCACGAATTACTCCCCGATTCTCTGGGTTGTGCTTGCCGCCGCGGCCGGAATCCTTGTGAAAGGCGGGCGCCGCGCATGATTTATCTGAAACTGTTTTACGAGTTTGCGAAGATCGGTCTTTTCTCCGTCGGCGGCGGTCTCGCGACCCTGCCGTTCTTAACGGATCTTGGGAACAGCACGGGCTGGTTTACTCCGGCGGACCTTGCGAACATGCTCGCGATTTCGGAATCGACGCCCGGGGCGATCGGCGTCAACATGGCGACCTATGTCGGCTTTCACGTGGCGTCTTTGCCCGGCGCGGCGGTTGCGACGCTGGGGCTGGTGACCCCTTCCATCGCGGTGATCCTTGTCATCGCCCATATGCTGAAGCGGTTCCAGCAGAACCGTTATGTCCAGAACGCGTTCTACGCTTTGCGCCCGGCTTCGACCGGGCTGATCGCCGCGGCGGGGATGGGCGTTGTGAGCATCTCGATTCTGACGCTGAGCGATTATTCGCAGACCGGAAATCTGCTGAATCTGGTAAACTGGAAAGCACTTTTGCTTGCGGTCGCCCTGTTTTTCGCCATGAAAAAAATCAAATGGCATCCCGCGGCGTTTATCGCGATTTCCGCCGTGATCGGGATTGTGTTCCATTTCGCTAGCTGAAGCGTCCGAAAGAATAAGAAACGGCCCCGGATAATCTGTCCGGGGCCGTTTCTTATTCTTTTCGCGTAAATTCCCGGTCGTCCAGGTAAAGGGTATTCCCGTCGACCCGAAAATCATAGGTTTCTTTCACGGTTTTGATCACGACTTTATACTGAATGGTGATCTGTGAACCCTCTACGCTGTAAGTTCCCTGAAAGGAGCCGAGGTTCAGCGCCTCGATTTTCATCGTCCCGTCGGAATTGAAGCGGTATTCCGTCAGACCGTACGAATCTTTCCAGCGGCCCGTGAGGTTGTCCGGCTCCGAGGGCGGGGCGGGCTTGCATCCGGCCAAGGTTAAAAAAAATACCGTCAGCAAAATCGCTGAAATCACTCGCTTCAAAAGGATCACTCTCCCCGTTATTCAGGAAAATGGTAGCATTCCCTTTTGCGTGGAACCTGTCATTTTCCGTCGTTTCACTTATTTTTCAAAGCGCAGGCCGACCACCCGGCGGGGCAGGCCGGAAAGCAGTGCGATCTGCTCCTGCGTCAGGGGGTTGTAAGTCAGGCTCCATTCTTCAAAATTCGGGTCGATGAGCAGGCAGGCGGCGAAAAAGTCCGCTTCCCTTTCATAGCGGGGCGCGCACAGATTGGTCAGGTCGGCGATGACCTGCGCGTTCAGCCCCGGATGAAGAAGCAGATGCCCCAGCTCGTGGGCGCAGCAGTAGCCGCTTTCCGTTTTGGAGAGAGTCTCTTTTAGTACAATAATCGGTTTTCCGGATTCGGTGCGAAAACAAAAACCGCGGACCTGCTCCGGCAGGTCCAGCCTCTGAACCTGGACCCCCATGCGGTCGCACAGGCAAAACGGAGAATTGCTCTGAAAACGCGCGGTAATCCGGTGCGCCAGCTTCTCGATTTCGTTCATCTTTACCTCCCGGAACCCTATTTCTTCGGAGAAGACAGGGCGGCGGCGACCCGGATGGCGTTCGCCAGCTTTTCGCGGTCGCCGCGGCTGATCGGCGCGCCGTTGAACATCAGCCCCGGCTGGCGTTCCAGCGTGCGCGCGAAACTGTCGATGACGTCCCCGACGTCGCTGGGGCGCGGCGTTTCCAACAGCTCGTCCGTGCTGCATTCCAGTACGGACGCCAGACGCTTAAGCGCCGTGCTGTCCGGCACGCGCCGCCCCTGTTCATACATGCCGACGGCCGACGGAGAGACGCCCAGGCGAGCGGCAAGCTCTTTCTGCGTCATTCCGCGCTCACAGCGCAGCTGCCTGATTTTATCGCTCAGCATTTCAAACACCCTCTGCGGTTTTCTTCATTTTATCACACAAAACGTGTTATTTCAAGAAATCTTTTGATGCCGAGAGGATGAGTCCCAAATTTGACCCTTAGCGTTTAAAATAAGAACATGTGTTCTAAAAAGTCTTGAAATGATTCTGGTAAGATGCTATTCTAAGTAAGCAGCGGGCCGAAACGGTTTTCGTTCGGTGCAGCTCTGTACAAAACAGCTACACGAAACGTGTAGAGAAAGGAAGTATATGGACTATTGCAAATGGGGGATGGAGTATCTGCGGCAGGCGCAGAAGCTGAAAGAACATTTAAAGCCCTTGCGCAGGCGGCTGAAAAACACCTCCGGGGAGGACTATGTTCTGCTCTGCCGGCGCGTTTCGATGCTCAATGAGATGTACCTGGAGCTTTGGCGCACGGGCAGGGATCTTTTGGAAAGGGGAGACGGAGAATGAAGCGAGGTTCCAATTTAAGCCTTGATTTGTTTGGGGACAGGCTGGATTTGAGCCAAAAGGGCTCTGACGACGGCGGCCGGCACAAGCGGATGCTCCGCACCATGATGCTTGCGGCGCAGGGGGAATTGACCGCCCGGCAGATGGAGTGCGTGCGCCTGTGTTACGAGGAGGGGAAAGGCGTGAGTGAAATTGCGGAAGAATTGGAGCTTTCTCCCTCCACGGTGTCCCGCCACCTGAAGAAGGCGCGCCTTCGCCTGAAAAAAATCCTGCAGTACTGCTATCCTTCGCTGAAAGGAGACCGCCCGTCCGCGCCAAAAGCCCAAAACGGGCGGAAAACGGCGGTCAGTCAGCCTCCGCGCGCGCAAGCCCGGACAGAAGGCGGTCGAAATCTTCGCTGAATTTTTTCAGCCGGATCGGCCTTCCTTCCCGGTTGCAGAAACAGTGTCCGCTTCTGCCGGTCGCGCGGAGACTCCCGGTTGAAAGGTCCGTGATGCGGTAGTCGATGGTCATCCGGACTCCCTGATAGGCGGAGACCCGGACGGAAATGCGAACCGTATCGCCGAATCGCACCGGGCTTTTATACCGGCAGGAGACCTCCGTCACGGGGATCATCAGGCCGTCGTCCTCCAGCTTTTTGTAGCCCCAGCCGATCTGTTCCAGAAAATCGATGCGGGCTTCCTCCATCCACCGGATAGTATTGGAATGGTGGATGATTCCCATTTTGTCCGTTTCGTAATAATTCGCTTTGCGCAGGTAGGGCGCGGGGGCGGGCAGCGAATCTGTTTTCTCAAGGGTCAGCAGGCGCTTTTTGATTTCCAGTCCCGCGGCGTAGCCGACGAGGGAGCCGTCCGCCCCGACCACGCGATGGCACGGAATCAGGATTGCGATCGGATTTTTATTGTTTGCCATACCCACGGCGCGGGATGCTTTCGGGCTCCCGATCTGCTCCGCGATTTGACGGTAACTGCGGGTTTCCCCGTAAGGGATGGTTTGCAGGGCGTCCCAGACGCGTTTTTGAAAGGCGGTTCCCTCCGGCGCGACGGGCAGGTCGAACGCGGTCCTTTTTCCGGAGAGATATTCTCCGATTTCCTCGGCGGCTCGGTCGGTCAGCTCCGAGCGGCGAAGCTCCGCGGGATCCAACGCGCCGAAATGGACCGTGGTAATCGCGTCTCCGTCGGACGCGACGGTGATTTTTCCGATCTGTGTCTCGTAAATACAGCAGGCTTTCCCCGATTCGACCGGCGCGGCCTTCTTTTTTTCACTTTCCGGCATTTTTGTCACCTCTCCCTGAAAAATTTATCTTTTCCCCAGTATAGCAGAAAACAGGACGATTGGAAACCGCCGCGGCGTGCAAAAGCGGGGCCACTGCGAAAGCAGCGGCCCCGCCCAAAATGGGGAGAAACCTTTTAGCTGATTTTATCTTTTGTCAGAACGGAAACGCCGGTATCCACATCTTTGTTTTCAATCGTCTGGCCGGAAAGAATGGACACCGCCGCTTTCATGCCTTCATAACCCATGACTTCCGGATTCTGCGCCATGGTGCAGAGCAGGGAACCATCCTTGATCAGCGAATAAATGGAGTCGGATTTATCAAATCCAACGCCGACCAGGTCGCTTTTGCCGGAGCCTTTGATCGCGTTGCCTACGCCGACGGTGCAGCCTTCGTTGGCGCCGAAGAGCCCGACCGCGCCCTGCGTGATGTAGTTGTCCGCGATGTCCTGCGATTTCGCCGCGTCGCCCTCGCTGTACTGGGTTGCGAGAAGCTCATACCCTTTGCCGTCAAAGGCGGAACGGAATCCTTTTTCACGCGCGACGGTGGAAGCGGTGGCGGAGTTTACGTTCACAACACCGATTTTGCCGCTCGTTTTACCGGCTTTCTGAAGTGCTTCAAGCATTTGCTCGCCGGCCTGTTTGCCTGCTGCCTCATTGTTCGTCGCAAAGGTGGCTTCGCCCTCTGTCTTCGCGGCGGAATCTACGTAGATGATTTTGATTCCCTTGGATTTTGCGTCCTCCAGAGCGGAGGTGATGGCATCCGGGCCGTTGGCCGCAATCAGGATTGCGTCGGCGTTGTCGGCAATCGCGGTGTTGACGCGTTCAATCTGCTGTGCGTCGTCCTTTTTGTCGGGAGCCAGCCACTTGTAGTCGACATTGTTGAGCTCCGCGACTGCTTTTTTGCACCCCTTATCGACCGAAACCCAGTGCTGGTCGATGCTGTCCATGGTGATCAGAATTACTTTGTGGTTTTTTTCACCCGCGGCCTGGCTTGACGCGGCCCCTGCGGAAGAACCCGATTCGCCGCCCGCGGCGGAAGCGGACTGCGACCCCTGGCTGCAGCCGGCTGCCGCGCCGAGAATCATGACTGAGGATAAAAAAGCTGCCAACAGTTTCTTTTTCATACAATAAAACCTCCCTGTTTTTATGATTTAAAGCGGTTGCTTTAAATTATTTGGCCGAACCGACCTGAACGGGTAAAACGCGCTTTGCCTTTTTGTGGGGCTTGTTTTTGCGGATGACCACGTCGAGCAGGACGGAGATTACGACGATTGTGCCGATGACAATGTTGCGGATTGCGACGGGCGCGCCGGCAAACTGGAGTCCGTTCTGAAGCACGCCCCAGATGGAAGCGCCGACCACGGTGCCGACCAGCAGACCCTCGCCGCCGAAGGTGGAAATCCCGCCGATGGCCGCGGCCGCGACTGCGTACATTTCATACATGTTGCCGGCGTCCATGGTTCCCATCCCCGCGATTGCACAGGTGATCAGGCCGACCACGCACGCGCAGAAGGCGCTGACAACGTAAACAATGACGGTTGTATTCACCGAATTGACGCCGGAGAGCTTTGCGGCTTCCATATTGCTGCCGATGGCGTAAATATGACGGCCGGTTCTGGTTTTACCAAGGAGAAAGTCAAAGGCAAGAAACAGAATCACCGCAATCCAGATGGTGTTGTACAGCCCCAGGGTCTTTCCGTAGTAAAACAGGTTCCGAAATCCCTGCGCCGAGTCGCCGATCGCGTCGGTGTTATAGTTGTTGTTGACAATCTGGGCGACCCCTCTCGCGATGGTCATGGTGCCCAGCGTTGCAATGAACGGCGGTACCTTGCACTTTGCGACCAGAGTGCCGTTTAAAACCCCGACTCCCAGACAGATCAGGATGGTAATCATCGTCGCGGCAAAGGGAGCAACCCCTTTTGTCATCAGCGTTGCGGAGATCATGCAGCTCATGCCGACCACCGAACCGATGGAAAGGTCGATGTTTCCCGTAATCAGCACATAGGCCTGCCCGATGCCGATAATCAGAATCGGGGCGATCTGCCGGAGCAAGTTGCCGACGTTGCGCTCGGAATAAAAGGAAGAGCTCAGCATGCTGAAGACGATGCAGAGAACGATCAGGCCGGCGGTTACGGTGACGACCTGACCGACCCCCCGAATGGACATAAACCGTTTCCAGGCGTTTTGCCTGTCTTTTGTTTCCATATTCTAATGCCCCCGTATCAATAGTTTGCAGTCAGATTGCTTCCGGAAGACCGGATTTCGTGTCAAACGTGGTTGCGTATTTCAGGATTAGATCCTGGGAGGCTTCGCCAATCTCCATTTCTCCGGTGATTTTTCCGTCGCACATGACGAGAATCCGGTCGCTGATTCCGAGAATCTCCGGCATTTCGGAGGAAACGAACAACACCCCGATGCCCTGCTTTTTCAATTCGTTCATCAAATTATAAATCTCTACCTTGGCCGCCACGTCGATTCCCCTGGTCGGCTCGTCGAACATCACGACTCTGGAGTTCCGGGCGAGCCATTTCGCCACAACCACCTTCTGCTGGTTGCCGCCGGAGAGCGTCGCCACATTCACGGCGGAGGACGGAAGCTTGATATTGAGGTCCTGAATGGATTTTTCCGACAGCTTTTTTTCTTTTTTCCGGTCGATGACGCCGAACCGGTTGCTGAGCATGTCAAGGTTTGGCAGAGAAATATTGCTCTGTACGCTGAGCTTGATGCAGAGGCCGTCTTTTCGGCGGTCCTCCGGGACCAGCATAATACCCCCGCGGATTGCGTCGATGGGGCGGCGGATGACAACTTCCCGTCCGTCCAGAAGAATCTGCCCCGAGTCCTTCGGGTCCGCCCCGAAGATCGCGCGGGTGGTTTCCGTTCTGCCTGCTCCGAGAAGCCCCGCAATGCCGACGATTTCGCCCGCGAACAGATCAAAGTTGATGTCCCGCACCATTTTTCCGGCGTTCAGGTTTCTGACTTCCAGGATTTTTTCTCCGCGCGGGCAGGAAATCCGCGGGAATTTTTCCGTGATTTCACGGCCGACCATATTGGCGATGATTTCGTCCATGGTGGTATCCGCGAAATTCATGGAGGTGATGTAGCGGCCGTCCCGCATAATCTGCACACGGTCGGCGATATTCTGCAGTTCTTCCAGCCGGTGCGAGATATAGACAATGCCGCACCCATCGCCTTTCAGCCTGCGAATGATCTGGAACAGCTCGTCGATTTCGCTCATGGTGAGCGCGCTGGTCGGCTCATCCATAATCAGGACCCGGGCGTCCGTCGACAGGGCCTTTGCAATTTCAACCATCTGCTGTTTGGAAACCGCCAGATTTCCCACTGCTTCGGCGGGGTCGATATCCAGATTCAGCCGGGCGAGAATTTCCGCGGCGCGCCGGTTCATGTCCTTTCGCTGAAGAACGCCGCAGCGGGACTCTTCCCGGCCGAGAAAGATGTTTTCCGCCACGGAAAGATGCCTGCACAGGTTCATCTCCTGATGAATAATCGCGATGCCCAGCTCCTGCGCTTTCTTTGGATTCAGGTCTTCGACGGTTTTGCCGAACAGCCTGATTTCGCCCTCATCCTTTTGATAGACGCCGCTTAAAACATTCATCAGGGTTGATTTGCCGGCCCCGTTTTCGCCAAGCAGAGCTAAAACTTCCCCGGACTTCAGCCGGAACGACACGTCGTCCAGCGCCTTTACGCCGGGGAAGCTCTTGCAGATGTGGTCCATCTCAACCAGGTACTCCCCCACGAAGCTCACTCTCCTTTTCCATTGCGTCCGTCTTAACTGTTTTCAGTATAGCAGGATTACCTTTTCGCGGTAAGGGGAGCGCCTTTCGATTTAAGGGGGGTATTTTTCGGTATTTTTGATGTTTCCAAACATAATTATTGAACTGATAATAAAAAATATAGACAAATTAACCACGAATCATAAAATGATTCCTTCGGAACGGAACAGGTAGAACTCGTCTCTGTAATACTCCTGACTGAACCGCCCCTTTTTCAGCAGGACCAGCCGGTCAGCGATAACCAGGGAATCCGCAAGATTCACCGACGGCATCACGACGGTAATTCCTTTCCGTTTCATCAGGCCGATCAGGTCGATCAGGTGCCTGCGCAGATACATGTCCGCGCCCGCAAAGGGCTGCATGCAGAATACGATCTTCGGGTTTCCGAGCACCGTACGGTAATAGACCAGATCATACAGGGAGGGAAGGCTCAGTCCCTTGACGTTCGGCTCGTAAATATCGTCGCCCACCAGCGCTGCGTACTCCTTTTCAATATGTCTTTTCATCCGTTTGCCGACGGGCAGGCGGTTTTGCTTTTCACCAATCAAAAAACAGAGGTTTTCAAGGTAGCTCATATCCTTGAAAATCATGCTTTTTGCGGGATTTTCGTCGATGAACGCGACCCCGTTCGCCGCGGCGCGCCGGGCCATGCGCTGCGTGTAGGACGCCCCGCAGAAAATGATTTCTCCGCTTTCCGGTTTCAGGCTCCCGTTCATTAAAGCCATAATATCCCGCAAAACCGTGTTGTCGATGTCCAGCAGAACGGTGCATTCTCCTTTCGCGACGGAAAAGGACATGCCGTCCATCGTTTCGGTCCGGACATCGCGGAACGAAAGAAATTCTTCTCCCGTGCGGGAAACCGGTTCTTTTTTTGGCAGATTGTCGAAGCTCTTGCTGTAAAACGGAAGCATGTTTTCCGGAAGAAACTCCCCGCGGTCGAGTACTTTCAGAATTTTGCCGTCTCTCATCAGGGAAATGCGGTCGCAGATTTTAAACGCCTCTTCATGGTGGCTGCAAATATACAGAACGGACAGGCCGTTTAGGCAGAAAAGCCGAAGCAGGCAGTGAAGATTGATCAGATCCGCCGCGCTGACGGAGTTGCTGATGTCCCTGACAACGACGAGCTTTTCCCCCATCATCAGCGCCCGCAGCAGCTCTACGGTGCATTTTTCGTAACGGGACAGGTTCGCGACCAGATCGCCGCCGTTGACTGCGATTCCCAGCCGACTTGTGAAAAGCCGAAGCTGCTCGTTTAAAACCCGGCGGGAAATGACGAATTTTTTTACGCCCCGGCGCAGCACGAAAATATTGTCGGAGACGGTCAGGTCTTCCACCAGGCGGCTTTTTTGCTCAATGACGGCGACCCGGTTCGGCGTCATGGGGCTGTGCTGGTAATTGTTGACCAGCGTTTCGTCAAAGTAAACGCGCCCGTAATGAATGGGCGCGTTTTGACAGATCAGACGGATCAGGGATTCTTTCCCGTTTTCGTTCAGGTAGACAAGACCCATGATTTCGCCTTTGAAAATATGAAGATTAAAATGATCCAGCAGGGTCAGTCCGTCCTCAAAGGTGGTGACCTGGTCCATCCTCAGTATCTCATTTTTCATAGGTGCCTCTGCCGTCCTTTTGAATCAGCGGAAGGGTAATTTCCACATCGGTGCCCACGTTCTGCGTGCTGTACATACAGATTCCGTACTCCTCCCCGAACAGGAGCTTGATTCGGTTGTTGACGTTCACCACCGCGATTCCGCCGTGGGACTCTTTTTCCGGATTGATATAATCGAGCGTCATGTCGCCCAGCCGGCTGTTGATTTCGCGGAGACGTTCCTCCGTCATCCCGATTCCGTTGTCGGAAACGGTGATGATCAGGCGGCGGGCGGTCACTTCGATTTTAATCCGCAGCCGGCCTTTTCCGATGATCCGTTCAATTCCGTGGTAAATCGCGTTTTCCACAATGGGCTGCAGCGTCAGCTTGGGCAGACAGTAGGACATGATTTCCGATTCGTGGTCCGCGTCGTATTCCACGCTGAGATTCAGCTTTTCCCCAAACCGATACCGCTGGATAATATAATAATTCCGGATGTTTGCCAGCTCGTCCTCCAGGGTAACCAGATTTTCGGAGCCTGAAATCGTGTAGCGAAAAAACGTGGACAGCGCTTCCGTCATCTTTGCCACGCTTTCAAGACCGGCGCTGAGCGTCTCGCCCCGGATTCCCTCCAGCGCGTTATACAGAAAATGGGGGTTGATCTGGTTTTGCAGGGCAAGGTACTGCGCCTGCTTCTTTGTCGCGCTGATCAGCTTGTCCGTGTTCATGATCTCCTGGATTTTCCGTACGGCGTCTTCAATTTCCGGGCTGAGCGCGGTGCGCTGACTGAACAGGCCGTTCATGGTGTAGCCCGTGGAAAACAGGCGCAGCGCCCGGGAGTTTTCCAGATAAGGCCGGCGGATCCACCGCCAGAAGACGGCCGCCGCCGCGGCAAACAGAAGAAAGCCCGCGAACACGAGCTCCATGTGGCGCTCTTCCCGGACGGCCACGGCGGTCCACGCCGCCAGGTACAGAAGAAAACACGCCGCGCAGACGGCAATCAGCCATGCGACCCGGTTTGAAAGGTATTTGAATTTTTTTCGTTTCATGCCGTTTCACGCCCTAAGCATACAATTTACGGTATTCGTTCGGCTTGAGCCCCGTGAATTTTCTGAAACTTTTCGTAAAGTGCTTCTGATCGCTGTACCCCACCTGCTCACAAACCGCGGCAACATTCAGGTTCGTTTCTCGAAGAAGCCGCTTTGCCTCTTCCATCCGTACTTCCGAAAGATAGTCGACAAAATTGCTGCCGGTTTCTTTTTTAAACAGCGTGCTGAAATAGGTCGGGCTGAATCCCACCGTGCCGCTGACCTCTTCCAGCGTCAGCGCACTGCGGAAGTTCTGCCGGATGTACTGCTTCGCCTGCCGGATGGGACGGGTGTCCGTTTGCCTTTTCTCTTCGGCGATCCGGTCCAGGGAGCCGGTAACCCGCGCGCAAAGATACGCGAACAGCTGCGAAACGCTGCCGCATCGGTTTGCCCGGGTCAGGAAATCACCCCGTCGCTCCCCGCCGCTTTCAACAGCGATCTTCAGACCGCGCAGATGCGTCAGGTACAGGTCGAACGCCTGGGAAGCGACGTAAAAAATTTCCTCGCCGCTCAGCTTCTTTTCCTCTTCAATTTTTTTCCCGAGTTGGAGAATACATGCCTGTACGGCGTCCCGGTCCAGGATTTCCAGGAACAGAGAAAGCTTTCTGTCAAAGTCCGAAAGCAGGCCGTCCGCACAGCCCGTGGAAACAGGCGGATGCGCAGGCTCGATGAGCCGGTCGCAGCCCACGACAAGCCTCTGCTCCACCGCGTATTTCGCGGACTGAAAGCTGCGGTGGAGCATTAAAACCTCCGGCTCCGCCTCGCCGATTCCCAGGGTGAAGGAAAACTTCTCAAAGGCGGCCTTTTGAAGCATCAGCTCATCCAGAAGGGATTTCATACTTTTTCGCAGATTCTTTTTTTGTTCGGGTGCGTAATTCAATACGCACCATGTCGTGCTGTCCATAAAGCTGGTTTCCAGGTCGAAACAGATGCCTTTCAGCGTGCGGCTGATAATCTGGACGGCCTTGTCTTCCAAAATCCGGATGGCGCTGTCGTACTCGTCCTCCCATCCGCAGTCGATCTTTACCGCGCAGACCTGATATAGGCCGGGGCGGAACGAATAGCGATAGGTTCGGTTCACCTCGACCGGACCGGCCCCGTCCGGCAAAACCGCTTTCCCCGGCAAAAGATCGGCAAACAGATTCTGGCGCAGCTTTTCCGTACCGCATTTCAGCTGGTCGTAAAGCATCTTTTCCTTGCTGATCCGTTCGCTGCGCCGCAGGTGCTTCTGGCGAATTCGGTTCAGGGAGGCCATCAGGTCTTCCCTTTTGATCGGCTTGAGGAGATAATCGCCCACACCGTACTTGATCGCGTCCTGCGCGTACTCAAAATGCTGGTATCCGCTGATGATAATGAAGCTCAGGTTCTCGCTGAGCCCCCTGGCCCGGCGGATCATTTCGATGCCGTCGTAGCCGGGCATGCGGATATCCGTGATCATCAGGTCCGGGGAAAGCTCTCGGACCATGTCGAGGGCTTCCACCCCGTTGTGCGCGATTCCCGCGATTTCCATATCCAGCTCGCGCCAGTCGACCAGATTCCGGATCAGCTGGCACACCTTGTCTTCATCGTCTGCAATAATTACCTTGATCATTTTTTCTCCTTGTTTGCTTTGAGAAGGCCGAATCATTCGTCGAACAGTTCGGATTCGACAAATGCGCAGATCATATGATAAACGGACAGATGGTCCTCCTGAATCTGATAGGTTTCCTTGTGCGGGGCGACGACGCAGCAGTCGGCGAGCTTCGCGAGCCGCCCCCCCGTTTTTCCGGTCAGGGCGATCGCAACCGCTCCGGCGGTCTTTGCGGCCATCAGGGCGTAAACCACGTTGGCCGCGTTGCCGGAGGTGCTGATGCCGAGCACGGCGTCGCCCGGCCGTGCGTAACCCAGAACCTGCTGAGCGTAAACCAGAGCTGGGTCCGCGTCGTTGGCGAAAGCGGAAATCAGCGCGGCGTGGGCGTTCAGGGAAATCGCCGGCAAACCGCGCTGAAGTTTTTCAGCCAGAAACGCCCCGTCATTTCCAAATTCCTGCTTTAGCCGGTCTTTCGTTTGCTGTTCCAGCGGCCGTTTCAGCAGGAAGCCCTTCATCAGCTCCCCGACAATATGCCCGCCGTCGGCGCAGCTGCCGCCGTTTCCGCACACCAGCAGCTTTCCTCCGCCGCGGTAAACGTCCAGAACAGCGGCGCATGCCCTGTCGATGCTTTCGCGTACCGGCAGCAGGTCGGGTCTTCGCAGGTAAAGCTGCTCCATAATTTTTTTACTGGATTCCTTCATGCTCTAGCTCCGTTTCATAATTGTATTTGGCGGTCATCAGCGCGGCCGCGTCCCCGACGTTTTCCAAAAGCGTGCTGGGCACGACCCGGCAGTTTTTACGGACGGCGGGCAGCGCTTCGCGCTCGATCACCTGTTCTGCAAAGGGGTAGATTTCGTCGTAACATCGGGCGAAGATACTGCCGATGACGATCCGCTCCGGATTGAGCACATCCATCAGAATGGACAGCCCTTTGCCGAGCTGAACGCCGACCCTGCGCAGAATTTCTCTTGCCAGCGGGTCGCCCGTCTTTGCAAATTCACCCACACGGGCCGCCGTGACGCCTTCCATCCCGTTTTCCCCCCGGCACAGGGCGGGCTGCTTTCCGGACTGCAGCTGCTCCAGAATCATCAGCTTTGCAAGCTGGGCGATTCCTCCGCCGCTGCAGAACCCCTCAAAGGACCCTGCCTTTCCGTAACCGCACGGACCCCAGTTTTCCAGACGGATATGCCCGACCTCGCCGGCCATGTCACACGAGCCCTTGTAGAGGCGTCCGTTTAAAATCAGGCCGGCGCCAAGGCCGGTTCCGAACGTGAGAAAAATCATGTTCGAACAGCCCTTTCCGGTGCCCAGCTTCCATTCCGCCAGAGCGCACGCGTCCGCGTCGTTGCAGAGCCAGGCGCGCAGGCCGGTTTTTTCCGTGAAATAATCCGTGACCGGCACACGGTCCCACCCGGGCAGATTCGGCGGGGAAAGAATCAGTCCCGCGCGGCTGTCCAGCGGGCCGCCGCAGCTGACGCCGATTCCGCAAACCCCGCCGATTCCTCCCGCCCGCTGTGCGCAGAACCGGATATCGTCCGACAAAAGTTTCAGCATTTTTTCCGCAGGCACGGATTTTGTTGGTCGGACGGCACATTTATGCAGAATTTTTACATTGTCGTCCACGATTTCGCCAAGGCAGACGGCGCATTTGGTTCCGCCGAGATCAACGCCGATTTCCAGCATAAGAACATCCCTTCTACATGATTGTATACAAATTGTTTCAGTCAATTAAGATTATTTTATCTAGTAATACAAAGATAGTCAATACAATTCTGATTTTTCAGGGCAATCGGCGAAATACGGGGCATGGAAAAGCCCATGGGAAGGGCCTGATGCGCGCGGGCTGCTTAAAAATAATCCCTCAGTGGTATGACGTTCCGTTTTTTTGTAAGCGGGCATAAGAAACAGGCAGCACTGGTTATTTATAGAAAATAAAATGTGAATAAAATGAAAAAGTAATTGCAAAAAAAGAATTGATGGATTATAATAGCAATTAAATTTACATTTAAAATTAAATATCAAAAAATGAATTTTCATTAAAATTTCAATTCAGAATTTGCCCGGTTAAAAGGCAAGCAGGTGAAACCGGGCCACAGTAGGTATGACAAACGGACAATAGCAAATTTTTCAGCAGAAGCGGATCAAAGCCGCCTTGTTTTCACGATGCAGAGGCGAGCCGGAGGGGTTAAGTTGTTTCAGAATATTCGAGCCATGCGCGTCAGCGACCAGATTGTCTCTCAAATCCAGTGCCAGATTGTAGAGGGAAAGCTGACGGAAGGACAAAGGCTGCCGAATGAGACGGACCTGTCCCAGCAGTTCGGGGTCAGCCGGGCGTCGGTGCGCGAAGCCCTGTCCGTGATGGAGTCGAAAGGCATTGTGGAACGACACAAAAACGGGGGAACGTTTCTTTGCAGGTTTTGCCTGGAAACAATTCTGAAGGCGATCGACATCCCGCGAAAACCGGACATTGAAATGTTTGAAGACCTTTACGAAGCAAGAGAGCTTCTGGAAATTAAAGTGGCGGAGCTGGCCTGCCGGCGGGCGGATGAGCTGGATCTGATGAAAATTGAAAGAACCCTGCGCCTGATGCAGGAAAGCGTCGACCGCAACGACTCCGGAATTGACTCCGATATTTTATTTCACCAGTGTATCGCGATGGCGACGAAAAACCAGGTGATTGCGGGAATGGTCCGCTCCCTGGGGACCACCATGAAGGAAATGCGGGTCAGGACGTTGGCTTACCCGGGAAGGCTTGCAAAATGCTTGCAGGAGCACCGCGACATTTATCTTGCCATAAAGAACCGGGATGAAAAGGCCTGCTGCTCTTTGATGGAACAGCATTTCGGCGAGGTCGCAAAGATCCGCGCCGCGATGCAGCTGCAAAGAAAGAACGATCCTCCGCGCAAAAAGCCGGAAAAAGTTTGACCGTGAGCATAAGCTCATAAAAATAGATTACATTTTGAAGAAGGGTGAATTATGAAAAAAAGAAAAATTACCGGGTTTGCAAGCTTCGCGCTTGCTGCATGCCTGCTGCTGTCTTCGTGCAATGGGGGAAGCACGGCGAGCAAAGCCGCGAACAGCGCTCCCGCGTCATCGGCAAGCAGCGGTTCTGCTGCCGTCAGCAAGGAAGGTGAGCTGATTGCAGCAACGGACCCCTCCAAACTGCCGGCGGTTGCAGCACAAAGGAAGGACACGCTGGTCATCGGTATCAATAAATTAGACAATTCATTCAACTGGATGTACAATGAGAACGCAGACGTCCAGTATGTTCTGTATGCCATGAACTGTACTCTCTCCGGCAATGACGAGCAGGGTAATATTATCGATGGGACCGCTTCCGTATCCGTCTCATCCGATGGCCTTACATATACATATAAGCTGAAAAAGGATACGTTTTCCGACGGCACCCCGGTTACGGCAAACGATTATATCAACTGCTTCAAAGTGCTTTACGACAAGAGCTATGACGGTCCTCAGGATCCAAGCACAGTCCCCGTTTTGGGAAAAGAGGATTATACGAATGGCAAAACGAAGGATATCGCCGGCATAAAGGCTCTGGACGATAAAACACTTCAGATTAAATTGACAAAGCGCAATTCCAGCGCATTGTATCAGTTGGGTTCCACCATCCCGATTTCTACAAAAAAATACGGCGACTTGATCAAACAGGGGGATTTGTCCGGCTTTAAAAAAATGGATATGATCAATTACGTCAGCGACGGACCCTACATACTGACCTCCTACAAAGTTGGACAGTCCGCAACATTAACGGCTAACCCCAATTATTTTTTGGGAGCGCCGAAAATCAAAACACTCATTTTTAAAGAGGTTGCTGAAGGCTCCGAACTACAGGCTTTGACCACCGGAGAAGTCGACGTTGAGCCGGAAGTAACCTGCAACGCGGACCAGATTCAAATGGGCAAAGCTGCAAAATTCGTTAATATGTGGATTCAGCCGACGCTTGGTTATGGTTACGTCGCCCTGAACTGCCAGAATCCTTTGTTCAATGATTTAAAAGTCCGTCAGGCACTTTTGTATGCCCTTGACCGCAAAAGCCTCGTCAAATCGGTTTACGGAGACTACGGATCCGTGTTGAATTGCAACCAGACGAAGATCAGCTGGCTGTACTCGGATAAAGGCCTAAACACATATGATTGTGATCCTGACAAAGCAGCATCTTTGTTGAAAGAAGCCGGCTGGACAAAAGACAGCAGCGGCAAGCTGATGAAAGACGGCAAAGAATTCAAATTTACGTTTTCGTGCATGAAAGGAAACCCTGTTACGGATGTTTTGGTTCCTATGATGATCGACAGCTATAAAAAATTGGGCATTACCATGCAGTCAGAATATATTGACGGTCCGACCATGTTTAAAAAGCATCAAAAAATGAATTATGATATGGAATTTATGGCTTGGGTTTTAAATGCCGACCCGAATGATTCCTTTATCTACAAAAAAGGCGGCGCTCAGAATTACAGCGGTTTCAGCGACCCTGAAATTGACAAAGCATATGATGCGGGGCTCGCCGCAACCACAAAGGAAGAAATGAAGACTGCTTACGAAAAAGTGTATCAGTTGATCAACAAAGATCTTCCCTGCTACTTTGTTTACCAGCGCAGCGACTGCATTGCTTACAATACTCGTGTCAAACACTTTAAGTCATCTTCTTATACCGGATTCTGGAATAATCTTCAGGAACTTGAACTCGCATAAGCTTTCGAGCAATACCATTTGAGGACGGAAAATTCAGGAAAGAGGTTGCACTCTTTTCTGGATTTTCACGTTTATTCAGAAAGGGAGATGTTTGCTTAAATGCGTTTGGTGGTAATGACATGAGGCAGTATATTACAAGACGGCTGTTGCTGATGATTCCCATTCTTATCGGTGTATCGATTATCGTATTTTTTCTAATTGCCGCAATACCGGGTGATGCCATTGACGCCCAGTATGCCCAATCGCATCTTACCCCAGAGAGGATAGCGGAAATGAAAGCCATGCTGGGCCTTGATAAGCCTGTGTGGGAACGCTACCTCATTTGGGCGGGAAACGCCCTGCGCGGCAATTTGGGCTACTCTACGCAGTACAATATGCCGATCGCCATGGTGATCCACAGTTTTATCTGGAATTCCTTTTTGCTCGCTATTGTTGCCTTTATTCTGGAACTGGCAATCGCAATTCCGGTCGGTGTGTTCTCTGCAACAAAGGTTCATTCGACATTCGACGTAATCTTCACCGTCGTTGCCTTTGCCGGGATCTCACTGCCCTCGTTCTTTCTGGCGCTGCTTCTGCAGAAAGTCTTTTCCGTCGATCTTGGGTGCCTTCCGTTGGACGGAATGAGTACGGTAGGAATTACTATGACCCCGATACAGCAATTAGGTGATTTGTGCCTTCACATGATTCTGCCGGTAATTTGCTTAACCATGATGCAGGTTGGCGGAACAATGCGGTATGTGCGTACATCCATGCTGGAAGTAATCCATCAAGATTATATTCGCACGGCACAATCAAAAGGTCTTTCGGAACGTGTTATCATTTACAAACACGCATTAAGAAATGCGGCAATTCCGATTGTTACCTTCGTAGGCGGAGCTTTACCCGGCTTATTTTCCGGTGCGTTGATTACGGAAACTATTTTTGGCTGGCCCGGCATCGGAAAGATTTTTCTTGCTTCCATCAGTCAACGTGATTACATGTTCATGATGGGCTATATTATGCTGCTTGCGTTGTTGGTTATGTTTGGAAACCTGCTTTCCGATATCTTATACAGCGTGGTTGATCCGAGAATACGTTTGAAGTGAGGCAGGAAAATGGAAAACATAAAAGTGTCGATGAAAAAAGAAAATATTGATTCTCCGTGGCGTCTTGCTTTCAGGCATTTGCACAAAAACAAAATGGCGATGGTTGGGCTGATTTTCCTGCTTATTATGATTGTAGTTTGTGTTATCGGGCCGCTGCTTTCACCGTACGGAGACGTTACGCAGGTTGACATTGCGAGTGCAAAGCAGCCCCCGAATGCTCAGCATTTGTTAGGGACCGATACCAGCGGACGTGATATTCTTACACGGTTGATGTTCGGCGGCCGTCTTTCTCTGATGATTGGTTTTGGTGCGACTGCAGTTGAAATTCTGATCGGCGCGTTTTTAGGTTGTGTTTCCGGTTATTACGGCGGAATAGTTGATTCCGTTATGATGCGTTTGGTTGACATTATACTTTCGCTTCCGGGATTGCCTATTTTGATCATGATCAGCGCAATTTTTTCTGAAATGCACATTGATACCGGCTTGCGAATCTATCTTTTAATATTGATTTTAGCCTGTCTCGGGTGGGCAGGAGTCTGTAGATTTTTCCGAGGCCAAGTGCTCACGATTCGGGAAATCGATTATATGACCGCAACGGAAGCCATGGGCCTGCATGATATGAGGAAAATTGCGAAACATATCATGCCAAATGTATTTCCACTTATTATTGTTACCGCAACGCTTGAAGTAGGCAATATCATTTTGATGGAGTCCGCCATGTCCTTTTTAGGCGTGGGCGTCCTGCCGCCTTACGCCAGCTGGGGCAATATGGTTCAGGAAGGTTCCAACATGGTGGATTTTACTCTTCATCCGTGGATGTGGATACCCGCCGGATGCTGCATTCTGGTCACCGTGCTTTGCATTAACCTGTTTGGCGATGGGGTTGCGCGATGCCCTCGATCCCAGAATGACTAAATAATAGGAGGGACTGCTGGATGGCGTTTGTGGAATTCAAGAATTTACATACCTGGTTTTACACCGAAAGCGGAATTGTGAAGGCTGTAAACGGCGTCAGCTTTGAAATTCCGGAAGGGAAAACCGTCTGCGTCGTGGGCGAATCCGGGTGTGGGAAAAGCGTAACCGCGCTTTCCATGATGCATCTGGTTCCGTCTCCGCCGGGAAAAATCGTCGAAGGCGAGATTCTGATGGACGGGATCGATCTTTTGAAGCTGAGCGACAAGGAAATGCAGCAGATCAACGGGAATAATATTTCCATGATTTTTCAGGAACCCATGACGTCGCTGAACCCTGTTTTTACAGTGGGTTATCAGATTATGGAAAACCTGTTGAACCATTCGACCGTCAGTAAGGAAGAGGCTAGAAAAAAAGCGATCGAAATGATCCGTCTGGTCAATATTCCGCGCGCGGAGGAAATTGTTGATTGCTACCCGCATGAGCTTTCCGGAGGAATGCGACAGAGAATCATGATTGCGATGGCCTTAATCTGCAATCCCCGTTTGTTGATTGCGGACGAACCGACAACGGCTCTGGATGTGACAATTCAGGCACAGATTCTGGACCTGATGCGCAAGCTGAAAGACGAGTTGAACATGTCCATCCTGCTGATTACGCACGATTTGGGCGTGGTGGCGGAAATGGCGGATTATGTTGTTGTCATGTACGCCGGAAAAGTCATTGAAAAAGGAAATGTTGCGGATATTTTTGCCCATCCGACCCACCCTTACACCGTCGGACTGCTGAAATCCAAGCCGGTCATCGGACAAACAGAGCACAACAAGCGTTTGTATTCGATTCCCGGCCAGGTACCGAACCCCGTCGATATGCCGGAAAACTGCTATTTTAACGAGCGGTGTGAATTCTGCACAAAGCAGTGTAAAGAGGAGATGCCCGTTCTTCGTGAGATCGAACCCGGGCACTTCGTGGCATGCTGGGTAAAACCCGAACAATGAAAGGGAAATGACGATGGAAGATTACATATTGGAAGTAAAGGACCTGAAACAGTATTTCCCAATCCGCGGCGGAGTGCTTCAAAAGACAGTCGGATGGGTAAAGGCGGTCGACGGCGTTACGTTCAAGGTGAAACGCGGCGAAACGCTGGGAGTTGTCGGCGAATCCGGGTGCGGAAAGTCAACGCTGGGGCGCAGCATTATGCGCCTGTATCAGATGACAAGCGGGCAGGTGCTGTTTGAGGGAAAGGACTTCGGGAAGTATTCCAGAAGGCAGCTTCGCAAGCAGCGCCTCCGGATGCAGATGGTGTTCCAGGACCCCTATTCTTCGCTTGACCCGCGCATGACGGTGGGAGAGATCATCGGAGAAGCTCTGATGGACCACCATATCACAAACCGCAGCGGCATGCGGCAGAAAGTGAAAGAAACGATGGATCTGTGCGGTTTGCCGTCCTACTATATCAACCGCTATCCTCACGAATTTTCCGGAGGGCAGCGCCAGAGAATCGGCATCGCGCGCAGCCTTGCGCTGGATCCGTCCTTCATCATCTGTGACGAGCCGGTTTCCGCGCTGGATGTTTCCATTCAGTCGCAGATCATCAATTTGCTTTGCGAGCTACAAAAGGAAAAAAAGCTCTCGTATATTTTCATTTCCCATGATCTGTCGGTCGTCGAGTATATCAGCGACCGGATTGCGGTCATGTACCTTGGAAATATTGTGGAAACGGCGGCGAAGGAAGACCTTTACGCGCACCCTTCCCATCCTTACACACAGGCGCTTCTTTCCGCGATTCCGCTGCCGGACCCGACCAGAAAACGCGAGCGGATTATTTTGAAAGGTGACATTCCGTCCCCGGCCAATCCGCCGTCCGGGTGCAAATTCCGCACGCGCTGCCCGATGGCCTGCGAAAAATGCGAAAAAGAAGTTCCGCCTTTTATCGATTTGGGCAAGGAACATTTTGTTGCCTGCCATTTCGCAAAATGAAACCACTGAATTTTCTAAAACTTGGGCAGGGCCCAAGACCCGACCTCCTGGAAGAGGAGCTCAGGCGGGAAGAAAAGCGCAAAGCCGAGCAAAAGGAGCAGCAGAACCGAAGCGAGCCGGCGGAGAAGTCCGCCGGAAAGGGAACGGGAGAAAACAGGCCCGATTTTGAAGGCAAGGATATTCTTGCCATGATTATCGCGATGTTCCAGCTGATTCTACCATGGATCGCGGTCGGAATTTTGGCGTATTTCCTGTTGATGTTTTTAATCACCAGAATATAAAATGGCCGCGCCGTGTTACGGCAGGCCGGAGATTCCGAAATGAAAAGGGATTGTAGAAAAATAGCTTCTCAAAAAATGCGCTTTGAATGGGCTAAAAAGTCTATTTCAAGGCGCATTTTCTTGCATTTTTGGCGGCTCATTTCTACAATTTGCTGCTGCAAATTCGTTTTGCAACATCCTCTTTTCAAATTTGGACCCATTTTATTCCCGTATGTAGAATACGGGGTGGAACGAATAAAAAGAATCGCCCAGCGGACTTTTTGTCGGCTGGGCGATTTTTTGTTTGGACTTTCCTCGTCAGGAGCCTGGTTATTTGTCGTACTGCGGGTTGAACGCATAGAAATTCTTGGAGTCGAGACTGTCGGTGATAATCCGTAACCCTTCGCCGAAGCGCTGGTAATGTACGACCTCGCGCTCGCGCAGAAAACGGATCGCGTCGCGCACCTCGGGGTCGTCGTCGCAGTAACGCAGAATGTTGTCGTAGGTCAGGCGGGCTTTTTGCTCGGCGGCCAAGTCCTCGTGAATATCCGCCAGAGAATCCCCGGTGGAAGCGAATGTTGCGGCGTTGAACGGCACGCCGGAAGCGTCGGCAGGATAAATGCCGGTTGTATGGTCGATAAAATAGGCGTCGAAGCCGGCTTTTTTGATTTGCTCCGGGGTTTGGTTGCGGGTCAGCTGATAAACAATGGCTCCCACCATCTCCAAATGCGCAAGCTCTTCGGTGCCGACATCGGTCAGAATCGCCTTGAGCTCCGGGTTCGGCATGGTGTATCGCTGGCTCAGATACCGCAGCGACGCCCCCATCTCTCCATGCGGTCCGCCGAATGGCCTACCGCGATGATTTTTTACCTGTAATACAGGCTGATTCGGTTTTGCGCGCGGTCAAATATGATCTTTCGGACCAGACACCGCAGCAGGGCGTTTTTTTGGTCGGGGGGAAAAGCGCCGTCGCGAAGGAATAGAATCAGGTCCGACGCAACGGCGTTCTGGTTTTCGCCGGACAGGCGGTTTAAATCCGTCTCCAGCGCATGGCAGGCGCGTTCGATTTCACCGCGTTCCTTTAAGTATTCCGCCAAATGCTCCGCGCCGCCCAGATAGGCCTCCCGCAGCCTTGAAAGGCGGCGGCGCTCTTTCCTCAGCCGCAGGCGAAGCAGCCCGCGCTCCTCGCTTTCCTCCCCGGAAAAGGGGGGAGAAATCCGCAGGGCGGTTGTTTGCAGGTCGTTTTCCAGCAGGGAAACCACCATGGCTTCCAGCTTCCGCGTGGAAATCGAGTGGGATTCCTGACAGGTCCCATGACTGTATCCGCCGCACTGCATGCTGCCCGAGGAGGAAGGAATCAGAAGCGATCCGCAGCCGGAACAAAAGACCAACCCCCTCAGCATGCACGGCGGCGCGCCGCGCCTGCGGACCGCGCCGGGGCGCAGACGGCTCTGGGCTTCCTCCCAAAGTGTTTCCGGAACGATCGGTTCATGGCAGCCCCGCGTCAGAAGCGTATCGGTTTCCGGGGAGCCCCGGCCCAGCGGCCCGCCGGGGTTCCACCTGAGCGCCCCGCAGTAGACCGGGTTTTTCAAAAGGTAGCGCACGGCGCGCGGTTCCCACTTTCCGCCGCGCCGTGTGCGAAGGCCCGTTGAGTTGAGCTTTTCCGCAATTTCGCCCGGGGACGCGCCGCGGAGGAAATCGGCGAAGACCAGCCGGACCGCGGCGGCCTCCTCCGCGTCGGGCACAAAGCGCTTCTCCGCCATCCGGTACCCGAACGGGGGGCCGGCGACCGGTTCGCCCCGAGCAATTTTTTTCCCGCATGCCTCGGCGGACCTCTTCGGCGAGATTCACGCTGTAATACTCGTCCATCGCCTCAATCATCGCTTCCACCAGAATGGAGGTCTTTTCGTCGCCGAGCGGCTCGCTGACCGAGATCACCTCGATGCCCCGGCGCCGCAGCAGGGTCTTGTAAAGGACGCTGTCCGCTCTGCTGCGCGCGAAACGGCTGAATTTCCACAGAAGGATGCAGTCGAACGGGCGCGGCCTGCGCTGCGCCTCGGCGATCATGCGCTGAAATTCCGTGCGCTTTTTCGCTCCGCGGCCGCTCACGCCGTCGTCCTCGCGGAAGATGTAACGGTCCGGCAGCAGATAACCGTTGCTCTTTGCGTAGTCGCGGATGCAGCTGAGCTGGCTGTCCGGGCTGTATTCCAGCTGGTCGCTGGTGGAAACGCGGATATAGGCCGCCGCAGTTTTCATGGAAAGTCACCCTTTGCGCGGGAATCGGCGGGGGATAGGACGGGCCGACGCCCCGTATAAATAGAAACGGGGTGAGTAAAATGAAAAAGAAGCCGTTTCGGTTTACGGGCGAGTGCTATTCGGCGGACCGGTCCGGAAATTTTTCGCTCAGAAGCCGCGCCGAATTTGAACAGCTTTCCGGGCCCGGCAGCGGCGGGTTCAGGGTGGTCGGCCGCCGGGAATATCTGCCGCGGGAAGAACAGCTCCGGCAGGACCGGGAACGGATGGAGCGCGCGGAGCGGGAAATGAACGCGCGTCCGTAGACGGTTTCGGCCTATTTCCATTTTCGCGCTCCGGCAATATGCAGATAGCGGACCTGTGAGAAAAAATAACGGTCCAGCGGTTTCATGTAAACGTCATAGGTGTGCGCCGCAACATAGATTCCGTCTTTTTCCACGGCGACCACGACGGGAGTATGGTAAAAACGCGCTCCGTTGCCCAGTTGGACCAGGTCGCCCGGCCGGATCCCGGAAGGGTCGGTTTCGACGGCGAAAGGTCCCGGCCCGTGGTTTCCGACCAGAAAGTCGTGCAGGTATTCGACTCCGCTCCAGGAGGCGGTCCGGTCGCCGGGACTGTTGTAGTACCAGCCGGTGTCTTTTTGATAGTTCATCACGCCGCATCCGGCAAATACGCACTGGGAGGCGAAATTGGTGCAGTCTCCGCCCATCCCGTCGAAGCTGTAGTATTTTGGGTTTCGGCTCGTTGCCCACTGTCTGGCGTAGGCGACCGTTTTTTCCCGGTCGTAGGAAATTTCGTTCAGCATTTGGATCCCTCCGGTTTCATGGCGGCTTTCCTATCATCCTATGCTGCGAAACAGGAAAGTATCCCTTTTCCATCATACCGAAGGGCCATTCGGCCCGCCATACTGCGATATGATCAGTTTGGCGAGCGCGGGATTCGGTGTTTTGATTTTTACCGGGTATTGCAGCCTTTTCTCATAAATCCACATTTATTTTCCCTCCTCGCTCAGTTCCCAGGGCCATGGCTCCGCGATCCAGGCCCAGCGGTTGGTATTCTGTGAAGTTTCGTTGATCGGTCCGTAAGCGGCCTCGTATTTCGCAACAAGGTCGTCGGTGATTTTTCGGTATTCCTCCATTTTGGCGGCCGCGGTGCAGTCGCCCGGGTGTGTATCAAGGTAGATGTGGAGCTCCCACATTGCGAAGTGATTCGCGTTGATTTTTCTCATCAGTTCTTCTTGTTCGCTCATTTTGCCATCCCTCCGCCTAAAAATGGTTTGTTCAGTTCCGGAAAAATCGTCCCGTAAACAAGCCCGCGCTCCGCGGGATAGGTGGTATCAAAGTGCTGGAACGGGACATAGGCCATTGCTACCGGCGTTTC
This sequence comes from Caproicibacter fermentans, assembly GCF_014303955.1. Classification (NCBI taxonomy): domain Bacteria; kingdom Bacillati; phylum Bacillota; class Clostridia; order Eubacteriales; family Acutalibacteraceae; genus Caproicibacter; species Caproicibacter fermentans. The sequence continues at coordinate 3,085,304 of NZ_CP060286.1, forward strand.
CGCCGGAAAACTCGTCCGGTTCGGCAGGCAGCCCTGGCCGCCCATATAGTTGCTCTTCACACCGCCTTTGGATTCCGTCTGCACCGGCGACACCGCGGCGTTCATTTTATTCTGCGCGTCGGAGGGTGCGGAAAGCATTGCCTTGTTGCCGGAAGCCGACGGGGATACGGTCTGATTTGTCATGGGGTTTTTGCCGGAATACTCTGAAACAGCACCGTTGCCCGATGTTGCCGTTCCGGTTTTGGGATTCTGTCCGCTGGAATATTCCGAAATGACTCCTCCGCTGCTGCCGTGCGTTTTGACGGTGTTGCTTTTTGCGGCCGATTCCGGCGAAACCGAGGGGGAGGATTTCGCATTTTGTGCGCTGTTATATTCAGCCATCATATTATTTGAAGGATTTCCATAGTCAAGCATGATGTTTCTCCTTTCGCGAAACTGGATGTTTCTCATCTCATATTATGCAATAGATGAAAGACGGTGTTATTGCTTTTATCATTTTATCGGATTTATTGACATATTAGAAAAATGTAATTTGACGCTTTTTGGCGTTTTCATTTGTATTTTCAGTTTCGCCACCGGATTTTTCGGCGCAAAACCGCGGCCGGTCCGGGTTTGCCCGTGCCGGCCGCGGGCCCCGCGGAGGGATTAATGCGGATTTTACTTGTATAATCGGGCGGGATGTTATAAAATATATAAGTTATAGTTAAAAAAGACATTGAATTCTGGAGTTGAAGTATGGCGGAAGAAAAGAGAAAATTCGGTAAAAATCTTTTTGTAATCATTACGTTGATTCTTTCCGTCGGCATTCTGCTGTATTTTCTGTTCACAACGGGCGGAGGAATTGAAACACTCGCCCGCATTGCGAAAACCCTGCGCCGAACGTGGCTGCTCGCCGCGGTTCTGGCGGCGGTGGCCTGCTGGCTGCTGGAAGGGTTTGAAATTAACCTGCTGTGCCGGCACATGAAACCGAACTGGAAGTTTTCACGCTCCTTTTCCGCGGGGATGATCGGCTTTTTGTACAGCGCCGTTACCCCGTTTGCCACCGGCGGACAGCCGATGCAGATGTACACGCTCAGCAACATGGGCATGGATACCGGTATGGCCGGCTCCGTCGTCGCGGTGAAAACCCTGGTCTATCAGGTCGTGATGGTTCTGTACGCGCTCCTGATGGTGGCCACAAAGCTCCATTATTTTCAGACAAGCGTGACCAATTTCGCGTTTTTAACCATAGTCGGCCTGTTCACCAACTGTATTTTTATCGCGTTGGTCGTGCTGTTTATGCTCAGTGAAAAAACAACGGACCGAATCCTCCGGTCCACGCTTCTCTTGCTCCACCGGTTCAAACTGTGCCGGCATCCGAAAGCGCGTTATGAAAAAATTCACAGCCAGCTGCAGGTTTTCCACGACGCCTCTAAAATGATGGGAAATTCCGCGCCGCTTTATTTGAGCGTCATGGCTTCCGCGGCGGTTCAGATTACTCTCAACAGCCTGATCCCGTTTTTTATCTACCGCAGCTTTAATATGCGCGGGGCTTCGGTTACCGCCATGATCGCGGCGCAGGTTTTTGTGGCGATGGTTTCGGCGTTTGTGCCGCTGCCCGGCAGCTCCGGCGGGGCGGAAAGCAGCTTCTATCTGTTTTTCGGGCTGTATTTCAAATCGGCGATTTTTCCGGCGATTTTGCTCTGGCGATTGATCACCTATTACGCCAATATCGTGTTCGGCGGGATTTTCGCTTATATCGGCAGTAAGATGAATATGGAAAGGGATTCCCAATAGCATCTTTTTATTGACAAATAAAACGCGGGATGCTATACTGCGACTGTACTAATAAACATAATACGGTAAATACAGTGAGGTGAACAGGATGTTCGTGCTGGATTACAAAAGCAGGCTGCCGATTTACGAACAGCTTTACCGGTCGATGACCCGCATGGCGGCGATGGGCGCGATGGAACCGGGAGAAGCCCTGCCGAGCGTCCGCGCTCTTGCACAGGAACTCGGAGTAAATCCGAATACGGTGCAGAAAGCGTACCAGATGCTGGAGCGGGACGGGATCATTTTTTTCGGTGCAGGGAAAGGGTTCTTTCCTGGCGGGGGATGAATCCGCCGTTGACCGCAGAAAAAGCCTCGCGCTGGAAAAAGTGCGGGACGCGGCGGCGGAAGCGGTTTTCTGCGGCGTGACAAAGGAAGAAATTCTGGCGCAGATATCCGGTGTGTTCGACGGGAGGGCGGATCAACATGATTGAGGTTCAAAATCTGACGAAAAAATTCGGCGCCAAGGCTGCGCTGGACAATGTGAATTTTACGATCGGCGGGGGGTCCGTCTTCGGGCTGGTCGGTTCCAACGGAGCGGGAAAATCAACATTTCTCCGCACCTGCGCCGGCATCTATTTTCCGGACGGCGGGAATGTTCTGGTGGACGGAAAAGCTCCGTTTGAAAATGCGGAAGTAAAATCAAAAATATGTTTTATTCCGGACTACCCGTATTTTCTGCCACAGGCGACGCTGTCCGATATGGCGAAATTTTACTCGGGGATATACCCCAAATGGGACGCCGCGAGGTTTGAAGACCTGTGCAAGCTGTTTCCGGTTGGGAAAAAAGAACGGATTACAAACTTTTCCAAGGGGATGCAGCGCCAGGCCGCGCTGATCTGCGCGTTTGCCGCCCGCCCGGAGTACCTTCTCATGGACGAAATCTTCGACGGGCTTGACCCGGTCATGCGCCAGCTGCTCAAGAAACTGATCTGCGAGGAGGTTTCGGAGCATAACCTGACCGTCATCATCGCGTCGCATAACCTGCGGGAGCTGGAAGATTTGTGCGACCACGTCGGGCTGTTTCACAAGGGCGGGATTCTTTTTGAAAAAGACATTGACGCGCTGCGGCTCGGCGTGTGCAAGGTTCAGGCGGCTTTCCGCCCGATGCCGGAAAGAAGCGCGTTTGAACCGATGGAGATTCTCGAGTGGGAAACGCGCGGTTCTCTTTTAAACCTTGTGGTCCGCGGCGGCCGGGACGAAGTTCTGGAAAAGCTTAATTCCTTGAACCCCATCTTCGCGGAAGCGCTTCCGCTGACGCTTGAAGAAGTATTTATCAGTGAAATGGAGGTGGCGGGCTATGACATCAACAACATCCTGTCTTAACCGTTTCTCTCAATTCCGGCGGACCTATTTCTGGTCGCTGAGAAAGAACATCGGTATGGCGGTGCTGCTCGCGCTGCTGCTGTTTCTGGCAAATCCGCTGATTTTGCTGATTTCCCTGCCGGGTGAGGCGGCCGCCATCGCGCGGAACACGGACCTGACCCAGGCGGAAAGGACGGAGAGCCTTTCCAGAAGCTACACCAATATGGTCGGCGGCTTGCTGCCGGCGTTCGCGGTTGCGATCGTCCTGCTGTTCTGCGCGATTTTGTGCGTTCTGCTGTTCGGCTATCTGCAGAAGAAGCGGAGCGTGGATCTGTATCACGCCATGCCGGTCGGCCGCGAGGCCCTTCTGCTCGGGCGCTGGTGCGCGGGAATCACCGTATTGTTTGTGCCGGTGCTGCTGGACTTTATTTCCATGCGGATGATCGGCGCGGCCTACGGCGTTTCGGTGACGGACGGGGCGAAGTCGCCGCTTATCTCAATGCTTTGGGTCCTGCTGATGGGCGCGGCGGCATTTACCTTCTGCCTCTTCATGATGGTCTGCGCCGGAACCACGCTGGATGCGGTGCTTTCGGCGCTTGGGGTCAACGTCGGCTATCCGCTCCTGATTCTGTGCGTCTATACCGTCGCGGGGATGCTCCTGCCGGGATTCAGCGCGAATATTGCGGATCATTTGACGGTTGCCACCGCCTTTGCTCCGTTCGCAGCGGCGTTTGTCGCGGTTTTGCGGATCGGCTCCGCCTGGTTTTTGCTTTGGTGGGTTGCGTTGACGGCCGTGCTGCTGGCGGGTTCCGTCCTGCTGTATCGCAGGCGCAGGAGCGAATCGGCGGAAGACAATTTCGCCTTTCCTCTTCCGAAGCTTCTGGTCCGCTTCCTTTTGACAGCGGTCGGCGGGCTGGGGTTCGGGCTGGTTCTGAACGGCGCTTCGGATACCGCGTTCTTCATCGGCGTGCTTTGCGGGTCTCTCGCAACGCATGTGATCGTTGAGGTCATCTACTCCCGCGGGTTTCATCAGATGAAAAAGAGTTTCGCGTGGTACGGCGTTTTCGCCGTTGTGTTCGTCGCCTTTTTCGGCGCGCTCTGCACCGGGCTGTTCGGTTACGACACGCGGGTTCCGGACGCTTCGCAGGTGGAAAGCGTCTCCATCGACGCGGACAGCTACTGGAGCGGCTCCGGCAGTCAGACGGTTTACGACGAGAGCTTCGGAAACCGGATCTTGGCTCTGTCCCCGACCATCCGTCAGGAAGAAAACATCAAGGCGGTCGTCGGGATTCAGCAGGAGCTGATCAAGAAATACCGCGCCCGGTATCCCTACTGCTTAAAAACCAATCAGGGCAACGGGCTGACCCTTTCCTACCGGATGAAAGACGGGAGCGTCTTCAAAAGAACATACAGAAGCTATACCGACCAGATGAATCTGGAATCAATGCTGAAACCGGCCTATGACAAGCTGAACGGCATGAAGGAATTCGTGGAAAGCGAAGACCTTGTTTTCTACCTGTCGCCGGAGAATTTCAAGAGCATTGAAATCTATAACGGCAAGGCGAGCAGCAAGACCTTTGTTCCTGACGCGCAGCAGGCGGCGCAGTTCCAGAACGCTTTGGAACAGGATTTCCTCGACGGGAAGGTCAACCGCAGATATGAGATGACGCAGGAGCCGGAAAAGTACCTGGATATCAGCCTTGACTACCAAGAAAAGATCGAGCCAGGAGAGAAAATGAGAACCCTGCTCGGCGGGTACAAGGGGAAAATCAACCTGAACGGCGGCAATTACAGTTTTACGGATGAAAGCGCGGCGACGTGGAAGCTTCTGAAGCAGTGGGGCTGGGTTGAATGATAGGAGTATAAGGTTGTATTGCATCATATAAAAACAGGAAGGGCCGCGGGCATTTGCCCGCGGCCCTTCCGCATGCCCGGAGGTCCGGTTTCATAGATGGAGCGCGTATTGAACCCCAAGCGAGGTCAGAGACAGGACGACCCAGCAGATAAAACCGAGCAGAATCGGTTTCGCGCCGCTTTTCACCAGTTTGATCAGATTGGTGTTCAGGCCGATGGCCGCCATTGCCATCACAATCATGAATTTGCCGGCCTGGGACAGAAATCCGCAAAGAGCTGCCGGAAGGGGAAGAAACGTGTAGGCAACGGACGCGGCGACGAACCCAAGCACGAACCAGGGGAATATTTTTTTAAAATCATAGCTGCCTTTGCCGGAAGCCGCGTTTTTACGGGAGGTGTAAAAGGCCAGCACCAGTGTGACCGGAACAATCATCAGCGTTCGGGTCAGCTTTACGATCACGGCGAGATTGCCCGCGGCGTTGCTGTAAGTATAGCCCGCCGCCACCACGGATGAGGTGTCGTTGACGGCGGTGCCCGCCCAAAGGCCGAAGCTGTGGTCGCTCATGCCCATCAGATGGCCCAGGAACGGAAACAGGAAGGCCGCGATCACGTTGAACAGAAAGATGGTGGAAATCGAATGCGCGACGTCTTCATCGTCGGCTTTGATGACCGGCGCGGTCGCGGCGATGGCGGAGCCGCCGCAAATGGCCGAGCCGACGCCGATCAGCGTTTTTGTATTCGAATCCAGCCCCAATGCCCTGCCGGCAAAATAGGCGGTCACGAACGCGGCGGTCAGCGTGAACGCCATTAAAATCAGCGTCTGGCCGCCGACTTCAAAAACATGGAACAGGTTCATTTCAAATCCGAGCAGAATGATGGAATACTGAAGCAGTTTTTTCGACGTATACCGGATTCCGTCGTCGAACAGCGCGGGCCTTTTCAAAAAGGCGAGCAGCATGCCGAACAGGATTCCCAGGACGGGGCTGCCGACGACGGGGAACGCGCTCCCCAGCAGCCAGGCGGGAACCGCAATCAGGGCTGTCATGGCAATCCCCGGTATTTTTGAGGTGATTTGTTTCAAATGATCTTCTCCTTTCTTTTTTTCATCATACTCCTTGACTTATAATAAGTAAAATATTATTATCTTATTATATCGATAAGTAAAAAGGATGGGATCGTTTGACACTTCGGCATTTTAAAATCTTTGTCGCCGTCTGCGACCGGCTGAATATGACCGCGGCGGCGAAATCGCTGTTTATGTCGCAGTCCGCCGTCAGTCAGGCGATCGCAGAACTGGAAAAATATTACGGAGTCCGGCTGTTTGAACGGCTGACGAAAAAGCTGTACCTGACTTCGGCGGGGGAAAATCTGCTTGGGTATGCGCGCCACATGGTGCGGATGAACGAAGAAATTGAAAACAGCATGAAAACGCTCGCCGGCAGCGGCAGCGTGCGCGTCGGGGCGAGCGTTACGGTCGGGGCAAGCGTTCTGCCGCACCTGATCCTCCGGTACCGGCAGGCAAACCCGGCGGTTGAGGTGGAAGTGTTTGAGGACAACACGGCTCGGATTGAAAAAAGGATTCTGAGGGACACGACGGACATCGGCCTGGTCGAGGGGGAGACCGCGTCGCAGGATCTGATCACTCTGCCGTTTCTCACGGATGAACTGGTGCTGGTCTGCGGCAGGGAGCACCGATTTGCGGCACTTCGCTCCGTTGCGCCGGACGAGTTGGAGCGCGAACCCTTTATTATCCGGGAGGAGGGCAGCGGAACCCGAAAGACGTTTGAGGACGGGATGAAGGCGAAGGGCCTTTCTTTCCATGCCGGCTGGGTCTGCAATAATGCGGATACGATCAAAGCGGCCGTCGCGGAGGGGCTGGGGGTTACCGTGATTTCACGCCGCGCGGTCGAATCCGAGGTGAACCGCGGGCTTCTCTGCATCAGGGAGATCGAGGGGATCCGTTTTTTCAGGCAGTTTCGGATGATTGTGCATAAAAACAAATATCTGACCGCGGCGATGAGAAGGTTTATGGACCTGTGCCTGAATCAGGATGGCCTGCGGGAAAGTCCGGATGAGGCCGGCATCAAAAAACGCCCGGTGCAAAACACCGGGCGAACGAAAGATTAAGATTTAATTTGCGCCGCAACCTCGTCGGCGTATTGCCTCATAGCGGCCAGATCGTCGTCGGTCGGCATGAAGTTTACCCTCATCCCGTCGCCGACAAAGCGGAATTTCAGGTGTTCCAACCGGCTCTTCACCATCGGAACAGCTTCTCCGCTCCAGCCGAAGGAGCCGAATGCGCCCGCCGGTTTTGCGCGGGTATTGATCGGGTCGACGCTTGCCAAAACGTCCCATACAATCTTCGGGGCGTCCCGGTTAATCGTGCAGGAACCAACCAGAAGGGCGTCCGCCCGGTTGACCAGTTCCGCGGCCTTTTCAAACGGTTCAAAAACAATATTGATCAGTCTAACGTCAAGGGCATCGTTTTTGCCGAGCTCTTCCGCAGCGGCGCGAGCCAGTTTTTCGGTGTATCCGTATGAGGATGCGTAAAGGATGCCGAAAGTCTTTTTCGTCCGGAGCGCCGGGGTACTCCAGCTCCGATAAAGCTCTTTGCATTTCCGAATATTATCAGTCAGGCAAGGCCCGTGGCTTGTGCAGATAACCTCAGCGGGGAGTTCTTCGATTTTGTCCAGTCCGGACAGAACATACGGGCCGAACGGCGCCATAATGCACCGGTAGTAATTTTCAAATTCATCCCAGTACTTTTCCGGATAGTGAACCGAAGTGTCTTTCATGGTCGGCTCACAGTAATGGCATCCCAAAAAGTCGCAGGTGAACAGGATTTTTTCAGAAGGCATCCAGGTAAACATGGTGTCCGGCCAGTGCAGCAGCGGGGCGACGATAAATTCAAGCTCACGCCCGCCGAGGTCCAGCCTGTCCCCCTGTTTGACAACGACGCTTTGAAACTCACGGTTCATAATCGCGCGAAGATTTTTTTTCGCAGCAAAGGTGGAATAAATCACAAGATTTGGGTTCAATTCCAACAGCTTCGCGATGGACCCCGAATGGTCAGGTTCCGTGTGGTTGACGATCAGGCAGTCGATTTTGGAAATGTCCACAATGCTCCGGATGTTCTCGAGGTATTCGTCAAAAAAGGATTCGAGAACCGTGTCGACCAGAACATTTTTTTCGCCTGTAATCAGGTAGGCATTGTAGCTTGTCCCGTATTCCGCATGCATGATAATGTCAAAAACACGCATACCGGGATTCAAAACGCCGACGGAGTAGACATGGTCCGCTAATTTTTTCATGCTCATGGAAAACTTCTTTCTTAATCTTCGGGTGAGAACATGTCTTTGCCCACGCCGCATTCCGGGCAGGTCCAGTCGTCCGGAAGGTCTTCAAACGCGGTGCCGGGTTTCGCTCCGTGCTCAGGGTCGCCCTTTGCGGGGTCGTAAACATAACCGCATGCACTGCAAACATATTTTTTCATTTTTCCCACTCCTTATCAGATGTTTTCCATTAGTATAGTGGAGCAAAATAGTTTTGTCAATCAGAGCGGCTGTCGTACTTCAGGTCATCGATGATTTCACAAAGGTTCTCCGGAAACACTTTACAGCGGCAGAACTGGCTGGCAAGGTCCAGAACCCTTAAGAGATTTCTTGAAACATACTGGTCTGTGTAATCATTGTCTGAACGAAGAATTTTAATTCCATACCCTTTTCTGCGATTCCCAAATACATAGTATTTCAGGCAGACCCCCGGGATATCTGCGCAACCAATAAATCTGAACATTAACCACCATCCTCTCTGTGAATTTTAATCACATTTTACCTGATTACGGTAATATCATAATTCACAAAAAGGAATTTTTCAAGCGAAAAAGCGCGGATTTTGGTGCTAATCTGACAATAACGCAAGATGTCGCGAAGATTATTCAGAAGCAAAATAGATATTGTATGTAGGAATTAGAATTATTTTTCTACAATTTGTATAAGTATATTACAACAAACGCACATAATACGCCAAGTAATGATCCGAGGATTGTGTCGGACGGATAATGCACAAACAGAAAGACTCTCGAAAAAGCAATTAATAAGGCGAGTATCAGCGCGGCTGTGCCGAACCGGCTGTTAAAAAGCAGAATCACCGTCGCGGCCGCGAAGGATGACGCCGAGTGCCCGGATGGGCAGGAATAGCCGCCCGGGGTGTGAATCAGAAGGGATACGCCCGGATTGGCCATAAACGGCCTGGGGCGCCCGATAATCGGTTTTAAAATCTGGCTGATAATATGCGCGAGCGCCAGTGAAAAAAATAGCATGAACGCGAAAGTGCGGGTATGCCTGTTGTAGCCGAGGAAAACTGCGGCGGTCAGCCAAACCGCACCCGCATTGCCGATTCTGGAAAGAAGCGGGAAAATAAAATCGGTAAATCGGTTATGGCAGTGCGTTTGAACATAACTGATGATCCTGACATCCATTCCTGTTCCTCCGGTCAGAGTTGTTTCCCGATTATTATACCATATTTTTAATGCCTTGCGAATATACTTATATTAAAAAACAGGAGATGATACGGATTGGAATGGCAGAGCCTGACAAAAGAAGACTGTGCAAAAAAGCTCAGAACCAGCCTGCGCGACGGGCTGACGCCGCAGCAGGCAGCCGAACGGCTGCGAAAATACGGCGGCAACGAACTGGCCCGTCCTAAGAAAAAAAGCCTGATTCTTCGTTTTGCGGCTCAGCTGTCGGACTTTATGGTCATTGTCCTGCTGATTGCGGCAGGCATTTCCTTTCTCACATCCTATCTTCAGCAGGACAGCGACTATATCGATTCCATTATTATTCTGGTCATCGTCGCGGTTGACGCGGTAACGGGACTGATTCAGGAAAGCCGCGCGGAACGGGCGATCGAGGCGCTGCAGAGGCTTTCCAGCCCCAGGGCGCGCGTCGTCCGTTCGGGCAAGGAACTGGAAATACCGGCGGAAAAGCTGGTTCCCGGCGACTTGGTCGCGGTGGAAACAGGCGATCTGGTGCCGGCGGACCTTCGATTGACCGAAGCGATCGATCTAAAAGCGGAGGAAAGCGCGCTGACCGGGGAGAGTCTTCCCGGGGCCAAGGACGCCGACTCCGTATATCCGGCCGGAACGCCGCTGGGCGACCGGCATAATTTTTTGTATTCCACCAGCTCGGTCGCGGCGGGCCGCGGGCGGGGAATTGTGGTGGCGACCGGCATGCACACGCAGGTTGGAAGAATTGCTCACATGATCGGCAGCCAGTCGGCGCCGCAGACGCCCCTTCAGCGAAAGCTCGCGCAGACGGGGCGCATGCTGGGGGCGGGGGCGCTCGTCATTTGCTTGCTGATTTTTATCATGGGGCTGATCCAGAGAATCGACCCGCTGGATATGTTCCTGATTGCCATCAGTCTGGCCGTCGCCGCGATTCCGGAGGGGCTGCCCGCGGTCGTTACCGTCACGCTGGCCGTCGGGGTGCGGCGCATGGCGGCAAAACGGGCGATTGTACGCAGAATGCCGGCGGTGGAAACGCTCGGAAGCGCCAGCGTGATCTGTTCCGATAAAACGGGAACGCTGACGCAGAACCGGATGACGGTTGTGGAGCTGCAGGACGCGGCGGGAAAAATCGAGGCGGGTTCCGCGGCGGGCAGAAGACTTCTGGAGGCGGCCGCGCTTTGCACAAACTGCGCGGAAAACGGCGGGCGGCTCTGCGGCGATCCCACCGAAACCGCGTTGGTCCGCGCGGCGGCGGCCGACAAGGGCCGGCTGGAAAGACAATTTCCGCGAATCGGCGAGTTTCCGTTTTCAAGCGAGCGCAAAAGAATGACCACCGTGCACCGGCTGCCGGGCGGGCGCTTTCGAATCATCACAAAGGGTGCGCCGGATATCCTGCTTCAATACTGCGCCTCCGGGGGGGCCAAGGAGCGAATCGCGCACAGAAACGAGGAAATGGCTTCGCGGGCGCTGCGGGTGCTCGGCGTGGCGTACCGTGACGCCGACCGTCCCCCGAGAAGCGCCGAGGAGGCCGAACGGGGCCTTGTTTTCCTGGGGCTGGTGGGAATGATCGATCCGCCCCGCCCGGAGGCCGAGAGAGCCGTCAGGATGTGCAGGCAGGCGGGAATCCGTCCGGTCATGATTACCGGAGACCACGCAGCGACGGCGGCGGCGATCGCCGTGAGGCTGGGGATTGCGGAAAGCGCCGCAAACGTGGCGACCGGGCCGGAGCTGGACCGCATGACGGATGAGGAGCTGCGCCGCTGCATCAGCCGGTATTCCGTGTTCGCCCGCGTTTCACCGGAGCATAAGGTCCGTATCGTGAGGGCGTTCCAGTCGCGGGGAGAAGTCGTTGCGATGACCGGGGACGGCGTAAACGACGCGCCGGCCCTGCGGGCGGCGGACATCGGCTGCGCGATGGGGGTTTCCGGCACCGACGTCGCCAAGGCCGCCTCCGATATGATTCTGACGGACGACAACTTCGCCACCATTGTTTCCGCGGTCCGCGAGGGCCGCGGAATTTACCAGAATATCCGCAAGACGGTGCATTTCCTGATCAGCTGCAATATCGGCGAGCTGCTGACGGTTTTCGTCGGCTTTCTGCTCAGGCTGCCAAGCCCTCTGCTCGCCATTCAGCTGCTGTGGGTGAATCTGGTCACCGATTCGCTGCCGGCGCTGGCACTCGGCATGGAACCGATTGCCGGCGACGTGATGAACCAAAAACCCGTGCGGCGCGGGGAAAACATCTTTTCCGGAGGAATGGGATACAACATTATGGTGGAAGGATGCCTGATCGGGTCGCTTTCGCTGTTGGCTTACAGTATTGGAAGAGCGTTTTTCGATGTGGACCCGGCGTCCCCGTTTATTGGGCGGACCATGGCGTTTGCCGTATTGAGCCTTTCGCAGGTTGTACACACCTTTAATATGCGCTCCGACAGCTCCGCGTTCCGGGCGGGACTGTTTGCCAACCCTCAGTTGGTCCTGGCGGCCGTCGCCTGCGTGATTCTTCAGGCCTCCGTCATTGTTATTCCGCCGCTCGCGGCCGTTTTTAAGACCGCCGTCCTGACGGGCAGACAGTGGCTGGTCGTGGCGGCCCTGTCGCTTACGCCGCTTTTTGTGGTGGAGGCGGAGAAGGCCGCGCGGCATGTTAAGCCCGCGCGTACGCCCGCCGTGCGGCGCCTCGAAAAAGGCAGGGCCCCGTCGGACGGGGCGGAGGGTAGAAGAAAAGGGCCCGCCGGTTGATTCCGGCAGGCCCTTTTCGATGTGTCTTTATGCCTTGCGATTAATATCGGCGGGCTCTTCAAAACCGCCGCAGCTTCCGCAGTCGCCGCCGCAGCCTCCGTGCCCGAGGGAATCCACCGAATGGAATCCCAAAAACGCCAGCGCGGCGATAATCAGGCTGATCAGAATCCATGCCGCCATTCCATCACCTCCCGGGGAAAATGCGGTTCTATGAATGGAAAATTTCGGTAGTTTACGCTGATCTTGCTGGACCAGTTTAACACCTTTTTGCAGGACTGTCAACTTCGGCGCAGGGCTTTCCGAATTTCTGAAGAGACGCCGTGCCGTTTCCCTTTTAAAGCGTTTTGCCGCCGGAAGCGGGACCGCCGCGATCAAATAGGGTCGGAAGCTTTCCGGATTTTGTCAGCGTGGTATAGAGGATCATCAGAAGCGGAATATAAATCAGAATCCAGAAATTTTTAGCGATCAGGGCAAAGTAAATGGCGGCAAGCATCGAAAGCGGATGAATATTAATGGAGGAAGAAACGATCTTCGGCTCAATGATCTGGCGGATGGCGGTAATAATCATCCAGCTGACGAGGAGCATTCCGGCGGTAAAGATGTTTCCGGTGCAGAGATAGATGAGGGCGAGGGGGATATAAATCGTGCCGGGGCCCAGCACGGGAAGAATGTCCGCGACGCCGGTTACAATGCTTACGACCAGCGGGTAGGGGATGCCGAGGGCGATAAAGACGATCAGGGTTTCTAAAAATGTGATAAAATATATCAGCAGGTAGGAGCCGATATATTTTCCGCTCAGGCTGCGGCCGTTGCGGGAATAGCTGCGCAGGTCGTCCGCGCCTCCGGCGGTGAAAAGGCCCAGCAGGCAGTCCTTGATCTTTCTCATGTCTTTCGAAAAGAAGTAGGTGGAGAAAATCATCACGATGAACATGGTGAAAATTGCCGGGAGGGAGGTCAGAAATCCGAGCGTGGTGCTGAGGGCTTTGGTTGCAAGCGACAGCCCCGTCTGAGCCAGGTTCAGCATTTTTTCCTGATTCTGCTGAATAAACCCGGCGTCGATATGATTGATATAATCGCCGACCTGTTTCATGAGGTTGTCAAACGGAAGCGTCAGAATGCCCATGTCGGACGGGGACAGACTGGAAATGTAGGCGATCAGGTTGCTGATTTCACGGATCAGGAACAGCCCGATCAGGAACAGCAGGCCGAACAATACGGCGTAGACCAGCAGAGTCGCCGCTGCGGCGGCCGCAGCCGGGTGGAAATGCAGCCGGTCGCGGAGCCACTCAATCAGCGGCTGGGCGAGCAAAGCCAGAAGGAACCCGGCCAAGAACGGAAAGGTATATTTTAAAGTTACGGCGAACAGGACGAATCCGGCGGAATAACAGACGAAAAACACGATAAGAGGCAAAATGCGGATGAACTGGCGCTTGTCGAACAATGAAAAACCCCCTTGTCAATTTTCATGGAAAAGAGTATGATTCATTATAACGTGTATGGGAAGAAAAAGAAAGAAAAAAAAGAGTGTCCCGCTCAAGAATAGCGGAACACTCCTTCATCGGAACTTATTTCTCTCTGCCCAAAAGCCAATCCACAGAAACGTTGAGGATGTTGGCAAGTGCTGAAAGTTCAAAATCCGTTACATAGCGGATCTGCCCTTCAAGTTTGGACAGGCCGGAAGCGTTCATGTCGACTCCGTTCACTTGGAGCTGAGCTAAAAGCTCTTTTTGCTTCATGCCTTGATTCTTACGTGCCATTTCGACACGAGCTCCCACCAAGTTGCGGGTTCCGAGTGCTTGTTTGCGCAATCTCAATTCATTCATCTCCTCGTAGCAAATTTGGTTTCGCATACACTTCTTTTTCACAAGACTGTGCTTGCCGGCAGGATTCGGCAATACAGCTGATTTTCCGGGACCGAATCTACCCTTAATACCGACAGAGATTAGTATAATAGCTTTTTGTGATTATTGCAATAAAAAAATGGATTATTTTCACGTAGTTCGCAGTATTATTTAGAAAAAGTTTATAATTTTGACAAAGATGTCAACATACATTTATTATTTTATCACGACAAAATAAAATTATTCTTTTTTGAGAACTCCGAATCACTTTTTTACAAATGGGAATTTTTATTAAACCGTCGCTTGCAAAGGCGGCGCGGAGGTCGGTGCTGCGGGTATTATTTTTTTGCAGCGGCCAAAATGCCTGAATTCATCTTTCGGTGCTGCCTGAGTGACACGCTGCATTATGCATCAATCAATAATTTCGTGTCAGTCTATAATATGTCGGCTTGAGGATTGGAAGTCACAGTATTTTTGAATCTTATAATACAGGAGATGTTTTTCTTGGAAAATAACAGCGAAATGAAGACAAATCTGACCATGCTGACCGATTTTTATGAAATAACCATGGCGAATGGTTATTTCACAAACGGTCACCGGGACACCGTGGTTTATTTTGACATGTTTTTCCGCGAGATACCGGACAACGGCGGCTATGCGATTATGGCGGGCGTTCAACAGCTTGTGGATTACCTGGAAAACCTGAAATTCACGCCGGAGGATCTTGAATATCTCCGCGGCTGCAAGATTTTCAGCGAAGAGTTTATCGGGTATCTGCGGGATTTCCGCTTTTGCTGCGACGTCTGGTCGGTACCGGAGGGAATGCCGATTTTTCCGGGAGAGCCGATCCTAACCGTGCGCGGCCCGGTGATACAGGCTCAGTTTATTGAAACAATGATTCTGCTGACCGTGAATCATCAGAGCCTGATCGCGACAAAGGCAAACCGTATCTGCCGCGCCGCGCAGGGCAGACCGGTCATGGAATTCGGTTCCCGGCGAGCTCAGGGCGCCGACGGGGCCATCCTGGGGGCGCGAGCCGCGTATATTGGCGGCTGCTGCGGCACGGCCTGCACGATTTGCGACCGTGAATACGGGGTTCCGGCTCTGGGAACCATGGCGCACAGCTGGATTCAGCTCTTTGATTCCGAATTGGAAGCCTTCCGCGCCTATGCGCGGGAATATCCACGGAACTGTACGCTGCTGGTCGATACTTATAATGTTTTAAAGTCCGGCGTCCCCCATGCGATTCAGGTGTTCCGCGAAGAAATCCTGCCGCGCGGGTTTCGGCCCGGGGGAATCCGGATAGACAGCGGCGACATCACCTATCTTTCCAAAAAGGCCAGAAAAATGCTGGATGACGCGGGTTTCCCCGATTGTAAAATCTGTGCTTCCAACTCGCTCGATGAATATATCATCCGCGATATGCTGATGCAGGGGGCGAAGGTGGACAGCTTCGGCGTCGGAGAACGGATGATTACCTCCTCAAGCCATCCGGTATTCGGCGGCGTTTACAAGCTCAGCGGGGTGGAAGGAAAAGACGGCGTGGTCACGCCGAAAATTAAAATCAGCGAAAATGTATCGAAAATCACTACGCCCGGCTTCAAAAAACTCTGGAGGCTTTACGACCGATCGAGCGGTAAGGCGCTCGCGGACGTGATCACCCTCTCCGACGAGGTGATCGACGACACGCGGCCCTATGAAATTTTTGACCCGAATTTCGTATGGAAGCGCAAGACGCTCACGAATTTCCGCGCGGAGGATATCCGCGTTCAGCTGTTCCAAAACGGGCGCTGCCTGACGCGGAAGCAGCCCCTGAAAGAGCTGCAGTCATACTGCTGCGAACAGGTGGACACGCTCTGGGACGAAGTCAAACGGTTTGAAAATCCCCACAAGTATTATGTCGACCTGTCCCAGAAGCTGTGGGACGTGAAGAGCCGGCTGATTTCCGAATATTCCTTCGGCCCGAACGCTTGACATTTTGTCCGAAATCGTTTAGAATACAGAATACTATGCGAGCAGGCCGGGCAGCCGCGGGCGCAGCGCGAAAGCGCGCGCGCGAGGAAAGTCCGAGCTCCACAGGGCGGAATAACGGCTAACGGCCGCCGGGGGCGACCCCAGGGAAAGTGCAACAGAGAAATACCGCCGCGTTTTTTCGCGGTAAGGGTGGAAAGGCGGGGTAAGAGCCCACCAGCGCGCGGGAGACCGCGCGGCTCTGCAAACCCTATTCGGAGCAACACCGCAGAGGGACATCATGCGCCTGCCCGGCGCGTCCCGAGAAGGTGGCACTGAGCCGCGGTGGCAACACCCGGCCAAGATAGATGGCTGCTTAAGACAGAACTCGGCTTACAGACCTGGTCGCATGCAACAAAACGGCGCGCTGATTTCAGCGCGCCGTTTTTTTACGTGCGAGGACCCAGTCAAAACAACGATGATTTTTCGTCGGTTGTAAAATTGCGGGGCCTGCCGTCGGCGGAAGAAGCCGGCAGGCCCCGCTTGGCTGCTTATGTACTGTTGCTACCTTACGCTTTTCAATGAATAAAGAGTGAGATGATAAACAGAATGATGATAACGGAAATGCCCATGACAGCCGTCATGCCGGTTTGGCATCTGTAAGCTTCATCCGTTTTCATATCGGAGAACTGAGATACAACCCAAAAATAAGAATCATTGGCGTGAGAGGCAACCATGGAGCCGGCGCCGATTGCCAAAACGACAAGGACCTTGCCGATTGGGCTGGTGAAGCCCATATTGCTCAGCAAAGGAGCCATCATGCTGGAGGTTGTAATCATGGCGACAGTTGAGGCGCCCATGGCGAGCTTGAGTATCATAGCGATTACGAATGGGATGACAACGCCCAGCCCGGAAGCAAGCAAACCCGTAGTTGATTTTGAGATGGGAAGAAGCTGAAGAATTGCCCCGAAGGAACCGCCCGCACCGGTGATGGCAATGATGGAGGCGGAGTCGGTCACGCCTTTGCTTACCCATTTCAGGGAATTTGCCTTTTCGGATTTGGGAATGAGAGTCATGGCCAAAAATACGCCCAGGATTAAAGCGACCACGGGATTTCCCACAAAGGTCAAAACATTATAAATGGTCCCTTTGCCAAATGGTAGCGATGGGAAAGCGGCAATGGAAGAAACCCCGATCAGAACGATTGGCAGCAGGATCGGCGAAAAACTGTGCAGGACACCGGGGAGCCGACCGTATTTTTCTTTCAGCTCCTCGAGGGAACACTCTGAATTCGCCGGAATATTGATTTTGCTTGAAATCTTTTTCGCATACAGAATTGATACCGCGACAGCCGGAATCGATACCAATAAGCCCATCATAATCGTGAGGCCAAGGTCCGCGTTTAATGTGCCGCACATGGCGATGGGGCCCGGGGTTGGCGGCACCAAGCAGTGAGTGGCATACAGCCCGCCGGATAGTGCCGTTGCCATGACAGCCAGAGAGGTGTTGCTTTGCTCCGCAAGCGCCCTGCTGATGGGGGAGAGAACAACAAAGCCCGAGTCGCAGAATACGGGGATTCCGGTCACATACCCCATGGCGCCGATTGTGAGCACACTTCTTTTTTTGCCGACGATTTTCAGGATGCTGTTGGCCATGGTGAGCGCCGCTCCGGTTTTTTCAAGAATGGTGCCAATGATTGTTCCGCAGAGAATGACGATTCCAATGTTGGACAGAATGGAACCGAACCCGCTCTTTATTGTGTTGATGACCTTTACCGGCTCGATTCCACAGACGAGACCAACCAGAATGGAGATGACAACCAGCACAATAAACGGGTGCAGATTGAACTTAGAAATCGCGATAACCATGGCTGCGACAGCTAATATGATTACGCTGAATAGGAAAAATGAAGACATAATAACTCCTCCAGTTTTATTTTAAGGCAAAATTTGCCTCGTTACCCCTCATGCCGCATGAAACACAGACGCATAAAATATTCTTTTATAAAAGGATCGCTGTCGTTTAGATCCAGAGCATCCCACAGCTTGTGCAGCCGGTACTGCAATGTGTTTTTATGGATGTGCAATTCGTCGGCTGCCAGATTTACACTGCATTTTTTTTGGTAGTAGCAGGCGGCTGTTTCCATAAGACTGTTCAGCTCACCGTCGCTGAATTTCGTTTTTAAAATCTCGTACATTTCATCGATATCATGTTTTTCTCTCGCGTAGGTGTTTTGCATCAGATATCGGAATTTACAGTCCGTTTTCGTAATGTCGCTGACCGTGGGTTCTTTGGTGCAGAAACATAAAGCGGAAGTCTCTTCATAAGACCGCTTTATATCTTTGGAGTTAAAGCAAAGGCCCCCGATGCAGAGATGAAAAGCTTCTTTCATGCAGTCCTCTAGGCATTGATTCATCCGCGCGGTATATTTATCCTCGCTTTTTGTCATTCCGCTTTTTACAATTACCAGTCTGTTGTTTACGGTGCCCCAAACATCACATTGGCTGTTAATCAGCTGGTGGTAAAGCAGGCTTTCCGCAAGGCGGTTCATTTTTTGCTGTTCATGCAGGGCGTCCTGACCGGTGTTGATGCGGATCAGAATCACCCGGATCGGAAATTT
The DNA here is from genome assembly GCF_014303955.1 of Caproicibacter fermentans. NCBI lineage: Bacteria > Bacillati > Bacillota > Clostridia > Eubacteriales > Acutalibacteraceae > Caproicibacter > Caproicibacter fermentans. The sequence goes on from NZ_CP060286.1 coordinate 3,103,932, forward strand.
CTGTTGTATGCAGAGCGCGCTGCCGAGAGAGGCAAGCATCTCATCGTCGCTGGGGGACAGGGCCAACAGTAAGTGGAGGTATCGGGTCCGCATCTCAGACGTTACCTGCTGTTGTAGCGCAACGGCGTTGAGCTCGATACATTTTGCGGTATATACAGCCAGCAGATTGGCGGTTTCCCGTACTTCATCCGGATTCCCAAAGATTCCGACTACGGCGATCAGATTTCCGCCGCTGTAAACCGGCATATTGTAGCCTTCCCGAGCACCCGGATATTGGTTGATCGCGTTCTTTTCAATGGCAACTGCACGCCCGGATCGAATCACTTCGCAGGCACCGGCGTGAATGGTTCCAATACGATCCCTTTCAGTAGAAGAGATGATGACGCCTTTTGTGTTCATAATGTTAATAATCCGCCCACCGACAAGACGTGAGGTAGCTTCAACAAGTTCTTGTGCCATTTCTTCAAAACGCATAGTTTTTTCTCCGACTTATTCAAATGCCACGCAGCTTCCCACAGACATGTGGCAGCCGCTGAATTGTGTGTTTTCCTCAAGCATTTGTTCCGCTTTCGACCCGGAGCAGTGGCTGAATCCCAGAATGGATATTCCCATGCCGCCCAGGGCCAAAAGCGTGCTTTGGATCCGCTGTGGGTCGGCTTCCACCAGATGGGTTCCTCCGAACAGAGCGTAGATGGGTTTTTTCAATCTCGTGCGTATCGTTTCCACCATATTCAATATGCCGGGGTGTGAGCAGCCCACAAGAAGAACCAGACCATTTCGTGATTCCGCAGCCAGACAAATTTCATCCGAAAAATCGTCGGCGCGAACTTGTGGGAGCGTTCCTTTCACAAATCGTTTGGGAATTGTCTCAAGACTGTTGGTGCGATTGAAATTACCGATGAGCCAGCAATGATCCGACAGAGGGAGAATGTCCGTACAGACGCGGTGTTCAATCCGATAATGTTCCAGAAATCGCAGGTCAATGCCGGAAGAAAGGTCTACATATTTTTTTCCGTCAAACGCATATTTCTTTTCCAAAAATCCGGGGCCGGTATAAAGAACTCGCCCGCCGAGTCCTTTTTCCGCGAGATCGCGATATCCGGCGGCATGATCATAATGGTTGTGGGTGCAGACTGTAAAATCCGCCGCCGCCAAATCGATTCCCAGTTTATGTGCGTTGTGCAGGGTCGCCGTACCTGCTCCGCAATCGAACAAAAAGCTTTGAGTATCGGTTTCAACCCACATGGAAAGCCCGTGCTCGTTTTTCAGCGATTTGTTTTCGTCATTTGCATCGTCCATCAGTGTGATAATGTTGATCATTTACAACCCCCGTTCGAGCCTTTCAGATAAGCTGCATATTATTTCGACTTTTTACAACAACTTTATAGTAATTATTATACTGAGTTTGATACGCTATTTCATTGTTACCGGTACCAAATTATTGACTGTGCGAGGCGGATAATCTTGTTCTAGGAAAATTTTGCAGATGCCGGACCCGGCGTTCATCAGACTGATAAGGGGAACGGCCCGCCTTTTCCGGCGGGCCGTTCCCCTTATATAGGAAGATATGGTAAGAATCTTGTAATTGAATAAAATTGATTATACAAGTGCGAAAAGAGAACTGAAGAAACTGGTCAGGTTACGAATGCAGATCAACAGCGTGACGGCAATCACGACCGAACCCAGAATGTTTTGAAGCGCTCCGTTTTTGTAACGGCCCAGCCCGCGGTGATTCATGCAATACATCAGGAACAGAGCGACGACGGGAAGAATGATCGCGTTCGCCGCCTGCGCGAGCAGAATGATCTGGGTCGGGCTGGATTTCCCCAGTGCGGAAAGAACCATGCCGAACGCCAGAACAACAATCCAAAGGCCTTTAAATTTCAGGTCCTTCATGTTTTTCCCGAAACCGAGAACGCCGGAGGTAGCAAAGGCCGCCGCGAGCGGCGCCGTGATCGCCGAGGTAAATCCTGAGGCGAAAAGGCCGATGCCCAGGCACAACCCCGACCAGCTGCCCAGAATCGGATTAAAGGCCTTGGCCATATCCGCGCCGTTTGCAACCTGATTGCCGGTTCCGTAAAGATTTGCGGAAGCGGCAACGACAATCGCCATGGAGATGAGACCGCCCAGCCCGATGGAGACCACGGTGTCGATCCGGGCGCTTTTCAAGTCCTCAACATTTTTCCATCGCTCGGAAGCGGAGGAGGCGTGCAAAAACAAATTGTACGGTACGACGGTCGTTCCGATCAGGCCGATTACGGTCATCCAGCCGGTTTTGCCCGTGGCGGGTACAAAAAGCCCTTTCAAAACCGCGCCCCAGTCAGGACGGGACATCAGCGCCGTGACAAGGAAAACGACGCTCATGATCAGGACCAGAGCGATCAATACCTTTTCAATTCTATTGTAGCTGCCGGACCAGAGCAGAAGAAACGCCAGCGCCGCGAGAATCGGCGCCCAGACGGTAACGGGAACAGACGGCACGATCGTGTTGATTCCAAGCGCGCCCCCGACAAGATTGCCGGTTTCATAGGCGATATTGCCGACAAACACGGCAAGAATGATGATCACCACTGTGATCGATTTTAAAACGGGAGAAAGAACCTTTTCACGGATATTTTCGCCCAGCCCTTTTTGAGAGATGATTCCAAGCCGCGCCGACATTTCCTGAAGGATCATCGTTGCGATGGTGGAGAAGAGCAGAGCCCAGAGCAGTGTGTAGCCGTACCCGGCTCCCGCTTTGATGCAGGTTGTGACCGTTCCGGGACCGATGAAAGCCGCGGCGACCAGGGCCCCCGGGCCGATATTTTTGATGCGATACTTCAGTTTTTCCATTGATTACCCTGCCTTAGATAACGGAGATCCGCTAGTATTTTTTCGTTATTTTGGCAGAGCGGCACCCGGCGCCGCACTTTCCGCCTTTTAAACGAGGGGTACAAAAGCGTGCAATCCCCCGCTTCAGGTGGAAAACACGCCTTTGTATTTAACGGTGATATTTCATTGTATTTTTTTGTTTGATTAAACCACGCTGAACAGCAGCTCGCCGTAGGTCGGGTACGGCAGATAGTCGGAACCGAGCAGCGGCTCCAGCTTGTCGGCGACTGTGCGGGTTTCCGCCATTTTTGCGAACACGGTGTTGCGGAAATACTGCGCCTGTTCCAGCGTATCCTTGAATTCCCGATCCGTATTGACGGCGGAGTCCAGAGCCTCAACCTTTTCATACAGCTCGGAAGAAAGCTCCGAAAGCTTTTTCAGCAGGGCTTCTTCGTAACCGCAGCACAGATCCGGGCAAAGCTGCTTTTTGCCGTTGGCTGTCTCGCTCAGGTCTTTCATGTAGGAAGCGGCCGCGGGGAGCAGATCCTTGCGAATCATGTCGACCATGGTAAACGCTTCAATGCCGACCTGCTTATAGTAGTTTTCCAGCTGGATTTCATAGCGGGAGACGACTTCCGTCTTGGTCAGAACGCCGTGCTTTTCAAACAGCGCGATGTTTTCAGGCTTAATATAGTAAGGCAGCGCCTCAACGGTGGAGTGGAGGTTCAGCAGTCCGCGCTTCGCGGCTTCATCGATCCATTCCGGCGCGTAGTTGTTGCCGTTGAAGATGATGCGTTTGTGCTCTTTGATTGTTTTCTGAATCAGAGCGTTCAGCGTGCCCTTGAAGTCGTCCGCCTTTTCCAGCTGGTCGGCAAACTCGCACAGGGCGTCGGCAATAATGGTGTTCAGCATCATGTTCGGGCAGGCGATGGAATCGGAAGAGCCGGCCATGCGGAACTCGAATTTGTTGCCGGTAAACGCAAACGGAGAGGTGCGGTTGCGGTCGGTTGTGTCCTTCGGGGTTTTCGGCAGAACGTCGGTGCCGATTTCCATGAAGACGCGGTCCTTTTTCACGCAGGGCTTGCCGGCTTCAATCGCGTCCAGAATTTCCTTCAGGTCTTCGCCGACAAACATGGAAACAATGGCCGGAGGCGCCTCGTTCGCGCCGAGGCGGTGGTCGTTTGCCGCGCTGGCCACGCTGATGCGGAGAAGATCCTGATGCTCGTCGACCGCTTTGATGACGGCTGCGAGGAAGAGCAGGAACTGTGCGTTTTCACTCGGGGTTTCGCCCGGTTCCAAAAGGTTTTCGCCCTTGTCGGTGGACATGCTCCAGTTGTTGTGCTTGCCGTTGCCGTTGATGCCCGCGAAGGGTTTTTCATGCAGAAGGCAGGTCAGTCCGTGTTTGATCGCGACTTTTTTCATCACTTCCATGACAAGCTGGTTATGGTCGGTTGCAATATTGCTGGAAGTGAAAATAGGCGCGAGCTCATGCTGAGACGGGGCAACCTCGTTATGTTCGGTTTTGGCCAGGATGCCGAGCTTCCACAGCTCTTCGTTCAGGTCCGCCATGAAAGAGGCGACGCGGGGCTTGAGCGCTCCGAAGTAATGATCGTCCAGCTCCTGTCCCTTCGGCGGTTTTGCGCCGATCAGCGTGCGGCCGGTGTAGATCAGATCTTTTCTCTTTTCATAGAGAGCCTTGTCGATGAGGAAGTATTCCTGTTCAGGGCCGACGGTGGTTGTAACGCGAACCGCTTCGGTGTTGCCGAACAGGCGGAGAATGCGCAGAGCCTGTTTGTTGACGGCGTCCATCGAGCGCAGCAGCGGGGTCTTTTTGTCCAGAGCCTCTCCGCCGTAGGAATAGAAGGCGGTGGGGATGCACAGGGAATTTTCCTTTATAAAAGCGTCGCTGGTCGGGTCCCATGCGGTGTAGCCTCTTGCCTCAAAAGTAGCCCTCAGCCCGCCGGACGGAAAGCTGGAAGCGTCCGGTTCGCCCTTGATGAGCTCTTTACCGGAAAATTCCATGATCACCCTTTCTCCGTCGATGGGGGAAATGAAGCTGTCGTGCTTTTCCGCCGTGATGCCGGTCATCGGTTGGAACCAGTGGGTAAAGTGGGTCGCTCCCTTTTCCAAAGCCCATTCCTTCATGGCGTTTGCGACCACGTCGGCTACTTTGGGGTCCAGCGTTTTACCCTGCTCTCTTGTTTCCTTGAGGGCCTTGTATGCTGATTTGGGAAGCCTAGCCTTCATTACGGTGTCGTTGAACACCATACTTCCGAACAATTCTGGAATATTGCTCATCAGAAATTCACTCCCTATATAAAATACGGTTGAAATGAAAAAAGATGCTGTCGGCCCCTTGGTATAAGAGCCCAACAACACCTTTGTTGCATGTTTTCATTATATTGCGATTTCGAAGGGAAGTCAATATTTAATTGCAGCCAAATGCAGAAATTAAAAGAAAAAAAGCCAATATGCTGTTTGGAATCATCCAATATGAATTTTACATTACAAATTCCTCCATTTTCTCAAATCTCAGTAAAACTATTGACTTTATCGGGTAAACAATATATCATGTAAAAACATACAAAAGAAAGTTTTTTTAAAAATTAGTTTACATTGTTAAGGAGACCTTCCGATGAACCGGGGCATTTTACTTCGACGGAATTTAGTCGGCAAACGAAAATTTCTTTTCTTGCAGGGAGGCTGATGGGAATATGCAAAATGAGGGGGAAATCAGAATCCCGTCCGGGTGCGCGATCACGGGCGTGATTTCAAAAAGCGGAGAGCGGTTCAGCGGCGAAACGGCCATCCGTTCCATTGAACCGATGCACGACCGTTCCAACGGGCTGGGCGGCGGGTTTGCCGCTTACGGAATTTATCCGCAGAACCGCGACCTTTACGCTTTCCATGTCTTTTATGACAGCGCGCGCGCGAAAGAGGAGTGCGAGCAGGTCCTTCAGACCAGCTTCGACGTTACGGTCGCGGAAAAGATTCCGACGAGGAAGATGCCGCAGATTACGGACGAACCGGCCATCTGGCGCTATTTCTGCCTTCCGTACGAAAAGCTGCTGCAAAGCACCGGCCTGGACGAAAGGGAATTCGTCTCCCGCTTTGTCGTGAAGATCAACACGCAGATTCGCGGGGCGTATGTGTTCAGCAGCGGAAAGAACATGGGTGTGTTCAAGGCGGTCGGCTTTCCGGAGGACGTGGGCCGGTACTACCGCCTGGAGGATTACGAGGGCTACTGCTGGACGGCGCACGGGCGCTACCCGACGAACACGCCGGGCTGGTGGGGCGGCGCGCATCCGTTTAACCTGCTGGATTACACGGTGGTTCATAACGGGGAGATTTCCTCTTATGATGCGAACCGACGGTTTATCGAAATGTTCGGCTACCGCTGCACGCTGCTGACCGACACGGAGGTCATTACATATATTATCGACTACCTGAACCGCAGGCAGGGCATGAGCCTGGAGGAAACCGCCGACGTTATCGCCGCTCCGTTCTGGAGCGAGATCGACGCGATGGACGAGGCGGACCGGAAAAAATTCACTTATTTAAGAAACGTGTATTCCAGCATGCTGATTACGGGCCCGTTCTCGATTCTGCTCGGATTTACCGGCGGCATGATGGCGCTGAACGACCGTCTGAAGCTGCGCAGCATGGTGGTCGGCGAAAAAGGCGACCGCGTTTACGTGGCCAGTGAAGAGTGTGCGATCCGCACGGTGGCGCCGGAGCTGGACCGCCTGTGGTCGCCGCGCGGCGGCGAGCCGGTCATTATTCAAGTCAACGAGGGGGTGCGGATCTGACATGGCGATCAACTATAATATCCCGGAATACGACGTTCTCCGCGACCCGCAGCGCTGCATCGCCTGCCGTGTCTGCGAGCGCCAGTGCGCAAACGAGGTGCACTCCTTCGACCCGGATTCCGGCACGATGAAAAGCGACGAAAGCAAATGCGTCAACTGTCACCGCTGCGTCGCGCTCTGCCCGACGCACGCGTTGAAAATTGTGAAGAATCCGGATACGTTCCGCCTGAACGCCTACTGGGGGCAGAACGACATCAGCGAAATTTACAGGCAGGCGGAAACCGGCGGAATGCTGCTTTCCTCCATGGGCAATCCGAAGCCATACCCGATTTACTGGGATAAAATCCTGATTAACGCCTCCCAGGTGACAAACCCGTCCATCGATCCGCTGCGCGAGCCGATGGAGACCCGCACGTTCCTCGGCAAAAAGCCGGGCGCCATTGAACGGAATCCGGACGGAAGCATCAAGACCGACAGCCTTCCGCCCCAGCTGAAGCTGGAGGTCCCGATTCTGTTCTCCGCCATGAGCTACGGCTCCATCAGCTACAACGCGCATCAAAGCCTCGCGAGGGCGGCACAGGAGCTGGGAACCTATTATAATACGGGCGAAGGCGGGCTCCACGAGGACTTTTACAAATACGGCCCAAACACCATCGTTCAGGTCGCGTCCGGCCGGTTCGGCGTTCATCACGACTATCTGGAAGCCGGCGCGGCGATTGAGATCAAAATCGGGCAGGGCGCGAAGCCCGGCATCGGCGGGCACCTGACGGGGGCGAAAATCACGGACGCGGTTTCCCGCACCCGCATGATCCCGAAGGGTACCGACGCAATTTCCCCGGCGCCGCACCATGATATTTATTCGATTGAGGACCTGCGCCAGCTGGTTTACTCCCTGAAAGAGGCGACGGAGTACAAAAAGCCGATCATCGTCAAAATCGCGGCGGTTCACAACGTGGCGGCGATTGCGAGCGGAATCGCCCGCAGCGGGGCGGACATCATCGCGATCGACGGTTTCCGCGGCGGCACCGGCGCGGCGCCGACCAGAATCCGCGACAACGTCGGCATTCCGATCGAGCTTGCGCTCGCGGCGGTGGACGAACGCCTCCGGCAGGAGCAGATCCGCAGCAACGTCTCACTGATTGTCGCGGGCGGCATCCGCAATTCCGCGGACGTGGTCAAGGCGATTGCGCTCGGCGCGGACGCGGTCTACATCGCGACCCCGGCGCTGATCGCGCTGGGCTGCCACCTGTGCCGCACCTGCCAGATCGGCAAGTGCAACTGGGGGATCGCGACCCAGCGGCCGGACCTGGTCAAGCGCCTGAATCCGGATATCGGCTACAAGCGTCTTATGAACCTCGTTTCCGCCTGGCAGCACGAGATCATGGAAATGATGGGCGGCATGGGCATTAACTCGATTGAGGCGATGCGCGGAAACCGTTTGATGCTGCGCGGCGTCGGCTTGAACGAAAAAGAGCTTGAAATTCTTGGAATCAAGCATGCGGGGGAATGAGTGATGAAACGGGTTTATGTGAATGAAGAATGGTGCCTGGGGTGCCATTTGTGCGAATACAACTGCGCGTTTGCCGCGACCGGCGAAACCGATATGGCAAAGGCGCTCAAGGGTGTTACGATTCACCCGAAAATCCAGATTGAGGAAAACAACCGGATCAGCTTTGCCGTTTCGTGCCGCCACTGCGACGACCCGATCTGTGTGAAAAGCTGCATCGCGGGCGCGATTTCCAAGACGGACGGCGTGGTTCATGTCGACAAGAGCAAGTGCGTCGGGTGCTACACCTGCATTCTGGTCTGCCCTTACGGCGCGGTGATGCCCGCCCCGGACGGCCACGCAATTCAGAAATGCGAGCTGTGCACCGACAACTCCTGCGGAGAGCCGGCCTGCGTCAAGGGCTGCCCGAATGCCGCCATTGTGTTTGAAGAGAGGTGAATCGACTTGAATTATGTAATTCTCGGAAACTCCACCGCGGCCGTCGGCTGCATTGAGGGAATCCGTTCCGTGGATACTCAGGGGACAATCACGGTGATCTCCGACGAACCGTACGCGGCTTATTCCCGCCCGCTGATTTCCTACCTGCTGTACGGCAGCACGACGGAGGAAAAGATGCGGATCCGTCCGGACGATTTCTATGAAAAGATGAAAGTAAAGACTTTTCTGGGGAAGAAAGCGGTTCGGGTCGATTCCGGCCGTAAAGCGGTTGCGCTTGACAGCGGAGAATCGATTCCGTTCGACAGGCTTCTCATTGCGACAGGCTCCCGGCCGTTTGTTCCGCCGATGCAGGGGCTTGATAAAGTCGGAAAAAAGTTTTCCTTCCTGACGCTGAACGACGCGAAGGCGCTGGAATCCGTTTTAACCCCCGAAAGCCGGGTGCTGATCGTCGGCGCGGGCCTGATTGGCCTGAAATGCGCGGAGGGGATCTGCGGCCGCGTCGGCTCCATCACGGTGGTGGACCTTGCGGACCGGATTTTGCCGAGTATTCTGGACGAAGCGGGTTCCGAAATGGTGAAGAAGCACATCGAGCAAAACGGCATCAAGTTTCTGCTGGGGGACAGCGTCGCTGAGTTTGAGGAAAACCGAGCGCGTTTAAAAAGCGGCGGCGCGGTGGATTTCGACGTGCTGGTGGTCGCCGTCGGCGTGCGCCCGAACACGGAGCTGGCGGCGGAGGCCGGATGCGAGGTCGGGCGCGGCGTCGCGATTGACGAAACTTCCGCGACGAGCGTGCCGGGAATCTACGCGGCGGGCGACTGCTGCGAATGCCGGGACATTACGACAGGACAGCGGCGCGTGCTGGCGATTCTGCCGAACGCCTATCTTCAGGGCGAAACGGCGGGAGTGAATATGGCGGGCGGCGAAAAGTCGTTCGCGAACGCCGTGCCGATGAACGCCATCGGATTTTTCGGGCTGCATGTTCTGACCGCGGGCAGCTACGACGGGGAAGAGATCGTCGAGACGAAACCCGGCGTTTACAAAAAGCTGATTGTCAAGGATCATTTGCTCAAGGGCTTTATTCTGATCGGCGAAATCGCCCGGGCGGGGATTTACACTTCGCTGATTCGGGAGCAGACCCCGCTGGATACCGTCGATTTTGAGCTTTTGAAACAGAAGCCGCAGCTGATGGCGTTTACGGCGGAGCGCAGGGCGGTCAAACTCGGAGGTGCGAAATGAACCGGATTGATGCAAACGGCAGGGATTTCCGCGCGCTGAACGAGGAAATCCGGGCGGCGGGACAGGAAATTCTGATAGAAAACTGCATGGGACAGCGGTATATCGCGGCCGGGATGAGCGGGGTCAGCCTGACGATTCAAGGGATTCCCGGCAACGCTCTGGGGTGCTACCTGAACGGCGGAACCATCCGGGTGCACGGCAACGCGCAGGACCAGACCGGGGATACCATGAACAGCGGAACCATTGTGGTCGACGGTTCCTGCGGGGACGCGACCGGGTATTCGATGCGCGGCGGGAAAATTCTGGTGCGCGGCAACGCGGGCTACCGCGTCGGAATCCACATGAAGGCATACCGGGAACAGCAGCCGCTGATTGTGGTCGGCGGCGAAACGGGAAGTTTTCTGGGCGAATACCAGGCGGGCGGAACCATTATCGTGCTGGGAATCGGTTCTGAAAAGAAGGCTCCGGTCGGAAACCTGTGCGGCACCGGGATGCACGGCGGGAAGATGTTTCTGCGGGCGGAAGAACTCCCCGCGGACTTACCGCCTCAGGTGGCGGCTTCGAAAGCGACCGAAGAAGATATGGCGGAAATCGACGGGTATCTGGAAGAATTCTGCGCCGCGTTCTCCATGGAGAAGCAGAGCCTGTTTGACCGCCCGTTCTACGTGCTGCGGCCGAATTCCAATAACCCTTATCAAAACCTGTATACGTTCAATTAAATATTCTGATTGCGATAGAAAGAGCCGGGTGCTTCGAAAGAAACATCCGGCTGTTTGCAGTTATGTTTTCTAAACGGCTTTGTACAAATCGTCCAGCAGAGCTTCGATCCTTTGATGCGCGTTGATACAGTCGTAGTAATCGGCCGAAGGGTCGATTCCGTAATTTTCTTTGATATAATCGGCACCCTCCTGTTCCCCCTGAATGATCTTTTGGTAATATCCCGCGTAATTGCCGGAGGTTTTTCCTGAAGGAAAAGGAGTGCCTAAGGGAAAGACAGCGCCTGAGGGCAAGAGAGCGCACACGCGTATATGGGCTCTCCGGTAATCCTGATAAGACAAAGCGCCGTCGTTGGTCAGGTCGGCCAGAAGGCTGTTTAATTGGGAATCAGACAGGCCGGAAGAATCCGCCAAATGATATTTTTCCCGCAGATACTGTTTTTGAGCGGCAGTCAAAGTTTTTGTTCCGGTCGAGTTCCGCCCCGCCTCCGTGATGTTTGCCGATTGCCCGGATTGGTTTGCGGAAAGCTGTACGGTATCCTGATTGCTTTTTGAAGCGCTGTTCAGTTTCTCTGCGAAAGAAGCGGAGCTTGTCCCTTGCTTCGGTTTGCTCTTGGAATCGATGAGGGAAGCTGTTTGCGTGGCGGATAACGGGTTGATTGTCATGTTATAACACTCCATTTAGAATTCATTTGTGGATGGGGCTATGGTTCCCGAACCGACTATTTTTAATAACAGATTAGAATCATAATTTCATACTATCACAATGACATTTTTTGTCAATCTGTTTTCGCAAAAATGATCGGTTGCTTTTTTCGGGCCATTTTTCGCAAATCCTTATCAGAACCTTATACGTTCAATTAAGAGCGCTCATTATTTTCCTTTTCTGATACAAAGAGGGACTCCGGAAATCCGGGGTCCCTCTTATCAAAATATGTAATTTTCGGGATTACCCGTTCCCCAACTCCTTCATCCCCGCGAAATGCGCCGCGACGACGCGGTCGCACCACGCGTCGAATTCCGGGTCCGGCGTTTGCAGCTCCGGGTGGGAACGAAGGTACTCCACGCTGCGCCGCACGCCGTCGGAAAACCGGATTTCAGCCTGGAACCCCGGAACCAGGCGCTTGAGCTTGGAATTGTCGAACACGCCGCAATACGCTTTGTCGCCCAGCAGCTTGCCGAGCAGCTCCGGGTCGAACGCCGCGAGGAAATCGGACGGAATGTGAACCAGGTTCGGCTTAACGCCGAGAGCCGCGCCGATCGCCTCGTAGGCGTCGTTCCAGGTAATCGATTCGTCGCTTGTAATGTGAACCGCTTCGCCGATCGCGTGCGGGTTGCCGAGCAGGCCGCAGAACCCTTTCGCAAAATCGTCCGCGTGCGTAAACGTCCACAGCGTCAGCCCGTCGCCGTGGACGATGACGGGTTTCCCCGAAAGGATTCTTTGAAGAACCTGCCAGGAACCGTTTTCCCCGTGAACGGCAAGCGGAACGCTTCGTTCACTATAAGTGTGGCTGGGGCGTATGATGGTAACAGGGAAACCCTCGGAGCGGTACGCCGCCGTAAACAGCTCTTCGCAGGCGATTTTGTTTCTGGAATAGCTCCAGAAAGGGTTGCGGAGCGGCGTGCTTTCCGTGATCGGATAGCGGACGGGCGGCTTTTGATAAGCGGACGCGGAGCTGATAAAAATAAACTGGCCGGTGTTTCCGGTAAACAGTGAAACATCCCTCGCGGCCTGCTCGGGCGTCATGACGGTGAAGTCCGCCACCGCGTCGAACGCTCTGCCGGAAAGAAGCTTCCGGACCTTTTCCTCATCGGCAATATCCGCGCGGATACATTCGGCACCGTCGGGAACAAGCTCCGGGTGCGTGCCGCGCGTCAGCAAAGCGACCTCCGCTCCTCGGGAAAGAGCCAGTTTTACCGCGGCGGAGCTGATGGTACCCGTTCCGCCGATCAACAATACTTTCATCTTGCACACTCCGTTCTTCTGTATTATAATAAGATTATCGTATCTTTTGTCGGTTTGTCGCATAATGATTACAATACTCAAAAGTTCGTGGAAAGGAAGTGACCGCAATGCTGAAGAATTTGTCCTTTCTGAACATGCTGGTCTGGAACCTTGTGATCGTCGGATTGTGGCATGTCGTTGTCTTTTTAATTTGCATCAAGCTGCCGAAATCTTCCTTTGATCCTGCCAAAGAGCGTTATGCCCCCAAGGAGTGGGAGCATGGCGGCCGCTGGTACCGGGATACTTTAAAAATTCAGGTTTGGAAAGACAGAGTTCCGCAGCATATCGGGAAAAACGGTTTTTCCAAAAGGCATCTGACGGAAATGTCGGTCGAGTATCTGGATGAATTTATTCTGGAAACCTGCCGCGGCGAGTGGATGCATCTGAAAAACTGCATCTGCGCCGTCGTCGCGCTGATTATAAACCCGCTGCTTGTCGGAATCATCATGTCTTTCCTGATCATGCTGGCCAACGCGCCCTTTGCGGCGGTTCAGAGATATAACCGGTTCCGCCTGCTGATTCTGCGCAAAAGGCGTTTAAGGGAGAGCCGCGCTTCCGGAGTGGAGCAGAACACCGTCACCGCTTAACCAGAACATCGGTTGATTGGACAGCCCTGTCGTTTGCGGCACGGCTGTTTTTGATTGCGGGAAGGGTAATGGGATGGAAAAAAAACTGTGCCTTGCAGCCGCTTTTACCTGCTTTTTTCTGATGCGGCTGCTGCCGGCGTCCGCCGCTGCCGCGTCGCCAACCTATTTTTCCTATTCGCTGGACCCCGTTTCCGCTTCCGGGGAAGAACTGGTGCGCCTGAATGTGACGGCATACAAAACCGAAGAAACCGCCGCCGGCTTTCGGCTCAAGATCCATTATGACGAGGACAAGCTTGACTTTATCAGTACGGAAACCTCGGGGGCCGTTAAAAGCGGAACCATGCAAACCAGCGCGGACTCCGGCCTGATCAGCAGCGTGTATGTCTGCAATACGGAAAACGGCAGCGCGCCCCGGCTTTCCGGAACGATTGCTTCTTTCCTGTTTCAGGTTGCGGCGGACGCGCCGACGGGGAACACCGCTCTGACGGTTTCCGCGGACCAGATCTGCGATTATGACGGGGATTCTTTGGAAGCGGACAACACGGAAGCAAAGCTGAATCTGAAGATTCAACGGTCTCTCTCTTCGGAAGCCCGCCTGACCGAACTGATTCCGTCGGCCGGCTCGCTGGAACCGGAATTTGCGCCTTCCGTTCGCAATTATATTTTAAAAGTCGGCAGCGATGTCGGCAGCGTGGATTTCCAGACCGGCGCGGCGGGCGGCGGCAGCGTCCGTGTCAGCCGAAAAACACTCAACGGCGCGGGAAAAGAAACACAGATTGCCGTAACCGTTACTTCGGAGGACCGGACGCAAAACGCGCAGTACCTGATTACGGTTGAACGCGCGGCGAAAGACGCTGCTGGGTCTTCCATCACCGAGGGCAAGGCGGCGGGCGGAGGCCCCGGCCCTTCGCGGGAAACGGAAAGCGCCGCGCGGGAGGCTTCCGGCGGGAACCGGAGCGGACCCGGCTCCGGTTCGAAGAGCTCCCCGGGCTTTGCGGCGGGCGGCGCGGGGGAGAGCGCTTCCGGTTCCGGAGGAGACACGCGGCAATCGGAAGCACTGCAGGCGGCCGGCGACAGGACTTTGATTTTGGTCGGCGACCGGATGCCCACCTTTTTAACCGGGATGCTGCTTGCGGTTCTCTGCGCTCTGGTCGGGATTCTTCTCAGTCTGTGGCTGCCCATTCGACGCAAACAGGATTAAGGCTCATGTCTTTTTGACAAATTCCGTATGGCAGACCGGACAGGTAATGACGATTTTTCCTTTGCCTTTCGGCACCCGGAGCGTATTATTGCATTTGGGGCACCGGTAGTACCGGTGCGTTTTTTTATCGTTCATGCGGTACAGGGTTTTGCTTCGCCAGCTTTCAAACCGGGAGGAGCTGGTCCGGAACCACTGAAGAATCCGGTTCCAGAACCGCAGGAACACGGCGTTTTCCTGGTGCCGCTTCGAGATGTTTCGGGAAAAAATCCGGTAGAGCCCCCACACCAGAAGCGCGAGCGCCAGATAGGAAAGAAGCGGCAGCCGGAGAAGATTGGCGATAAAGATCAGCAGAAGATAAGCGGCCATCAGGCCGATGCTCAGCTGGTCGGAGCCGTACCGTCCCGCCATCATCCGATTGTACCAGTAGGTAAAGCGCATCAGCCAGTTCAAATTTTCACATCCTTTTGCCTTGCGGCGATTCTATTGTCATCATAGCATAGAATTTCCCAAAAGAATTGAATAAACTGTAAAAACAAAAATCCCCGCCGTGCGGCGGGGAAAAATCGGGAATTAACGAACGACTACCGTGGTTCCTTCCGGAATATTGTCGTAAATCCATTTTGCGTTTGCCGTTTCCAGCCGGATGCAGCCGTGGGAAGCCGGAGTGCCCAGCTTTGCCGCTTCCTGCGGTTCCATTTTCTGGTTCTCGTCGAACGGCACGCTGTGAAACAGGAAGGTCTTATAAAAACGGGTCCAGTAATAGGCTCCCTCTTTGACCGCGGGGTTGTAAAAAGACTTTCCGCGGTCCGTGACGGTAAAGGTGCCGGTCGGCGTATCGTTGCCGGCTTCCCCGGAAGAACACACATATTCCTGCACCAGGCGGTCCTTCGCGTCCAGAATAGAAACCTTCTGATCCTTGAGCGAAACATTGATTTTCAGCGGCTTGGCCGCCTCATCCAGCGAGATTTTTTCCGCCTCGGAGGAGGAGGGTTCCTCAGACGTTTGGCTTTGCGGGGCCGCGGAAGACGCCGGCGCGGAAGGAACCGGCGCGGACGAGACGGCCGTGCCCGACGGCGGCGCGGAGGAGGAGTCCTTTTTGGCCGCTTCGGCGATCATATCAAATTTCATCCAGTCCACGACGGCGGTCATTCCCGCGCGGAACTGTACCGGCCTGAGCGAAGCGTACGTCGCGCCCGCACCGACAAACAGAATCAGGGCTGCGAGCAGTATGCGGTTTAACGGTCTTTTTCCGAACTCCTTCATCGGGAATCGGCACGTCCTTTCTATTTTTAACGGATCCCTGTCGTTTCGTGAGGAAAAGGGTCGTTTTCCTTTTTTTATTATTATAAATCAAAAGGACGTGTTTTGCCAACCTCCGGGAAAGAATTCACAATAAATTTATAGAATAAGGAAATATTGGATTTCCGTCAGGCGGCGGGGTCCGCGACCACGCCGAGGAACAGGGGCAGATTCGTCGAGGTGTCGACGACGGCGATGACGAACGGCCGGTCGAATACGACCGAACGGGGCCGCTGAGAGGATGAGGATCCCGCGTCCAGGATGACGGCGGTTGCCGCGCCGGCTTTTAAACCTGCCTCGTCAACCTGAAGAAAGGTTTTTTGCAGCACGCTGCCGATATAAAGATTTCCCGCGGGGGAAGAGCCCATCGCGGAAAAATCGGCTTTGCCGCTGTTGAACGCGTCGGTAAGGCCAAGCGACTGCAGCGCGTCGTTCAGGCTCAGCGCACAGCTGAATTTGAATTTCGGCAGAGTCCCAATCGCCGTTCCGTCACCCCCGGAGCGCAGCAGGCTTAAAAACTTCCGGCCGGTCAGCGATTGAACATAGTCGTTGACGGAGGTTCCGCTTTTCGGCAGAATCGCCGCGAACGCGTAACGCGGGTCCTTGAGCGGCTTGAGGATTCCCTCCGCTTCGCCGTCGTGCAGGTACGTTTCCGTCGACTCCATCATTTTCACGGTTTTGTCGCCTTCCGGCGCGTGAAACGTGCCGTCCCGGCTGTTGATGTAGGGGGATCTCCATTCCTGTTCCAGATACAGCGCGTTGATCAGGATCATCATTTCTTCCGGTTCGATCCGCCCGACCATCTTTTTGATGGTTCCGCCGGTGTTTTTGTCGACCCAGCTGTTGATCTTTCCCACGGCCGCGGGGTCGCCGAAGTCGAGCTTGTAGGCGTCCGCGCCGAAGAAATCGGCGTTGCTTTGCAGAAACGGCTTTTTGACCGAAAGGCCCTGGTCCCGGTACCAGATTGAGTTGGCAAGCAGAGTTTTCCCGCTGGTGACGGCTTTCAGCGCGCTCTGCTCGGCGGCAAAGTTTTTGTTCAGCGCGGAAAGATCCATCCCGCCGCCCAGCAGGGCTTCAAACTGGGAAAGCGTGCCGCCCTTCGCTCCGTTTGCCGTCATGCCGAGCGCCAGGGCGGCGGAAGTCGGGGAGACAAGCGAGTTTTTGCCCGCGTCGGCTGTTTTTTGAAACAGTTGTACCGCGAAATCCGCCTGCGCTGAGATAAAGTCCTGACCGGGCGCGGCGGGAACCTGCTGCTTTTGCGCACGGATGTTTTCCATCAGGTTTTCCTTTGCTTCCACGGTGACGGTCGCCGGTTTTAAAAGCGGCGAAAAAACCAGCGCGCAGACCAGAGCGGCGGCAAGCGCGCCGGGAAAGACCCATTTTGCGGTGCGCGGGCGCCGCGGCTGCTGCTGCATCCGGGAAGCGGCCGCATGCCTCCATGTTTCCGAAGCCCGAATCCGTTCGCATTCCTCACGGTACTGTTCTTTATGATTCATCGTCAAAACCTCCTGTCAAAGAGTTTTTCAGCGCGGCGCGCGCCCGGAACAGCCAGGAGGACACCGTGTTTTCCCTCCTGCGCAGGATGTGTGAAATCTCCCTGACGCTGTACCCTTCGTAATAATAAAGGTAAATCACGTTCCGGTACGGAACGGGAAGGCACAGCACCGCGTCCAGTACTTCCGTGCTGTGCGGGGAATCGGGGACCGACTCCTCCAGCGCGACGGTCGGCCGGTTCCGCGCCGATTTCAGAAAATCCCGGCACTGATTGACGGTGACGCGGATCATCCAGGCTTTTTCGTGTTCCGGGGAAGCGAACGAACGGCGCGCGGTGATCCGTTTCAGGAAAACCTCCTGCGCGATGTCCTCGGCGTCCGCTCTGGCTTTCACATTGTGAAGGGCAATCCGAAGCACCATGTCGGAATAGCGGTTTAAAAGCTCCTCCGCTTCTCCGCTAGGCTCTGCTGCTTTCATCCATTTCTCCCCTTTCAAATAGAATACGATTGAGGCGCCGATTTCCTTGCGCCCGGGTAAAAAATTTCCGCCGTTTTCCACTCCGGCCCGCATACCCCGCAAATTCAGAAATAATTTTCAGTTCGTTCATATTTGGGCTTGCAACAAGGTATCTCTATGGTATAAAATAAGGATGTAAAACAGTATGCGAAGATTACAATGAATGGGCAACGGGGTCCGACACGCTGTGCCGGGTTTTTTTTGACTTTATTTAAAATCTTACCGTCGGGAGGTATGCGGAATGGGCCATTACAGCAAAGAGGATATCTACAAGCTGATGGATGAAAACGACGTTACGTTCATTCGTCTGCAGTTTACGGATATTACGGGAATGATGAAGAACGTCGCGATCACCAAAAATCAGCTGAAAAAAGCGCTGAACAACCAGTGCGTGTTCGACGGCTCGTCTCTTGACGGTTTCGCGCGCGACGCGGAATCGGACATGTGCCTGCACCCGGACCGGGACACGTTTACCATGCTTCCCTGGCGGCCGACTCACGACGGGGTCGCGCGTTTTATCTGCGACGTCTATTCCCCGGACGGCGAGCCCTATGACGGCGACCCCCGGCGGATCCTGAAAAAAGAAATGAAAAAGGCAGAGGAACTCGGGATCGAGTTTAATGTTGGTCCGGAATGCGAATTCTTCCTGTTCGAAATGGACGATTACGGCAGGCCGACCACGCAGACGCGCGACACCGCGGGCTATTTCGACCTCGGCTCCATTGATATCGGCGGCGATATCCGCCGCGAAATCTGCCTGACGCTGGAAAGCATGGGCTTTGAGGTGGAGGCCTCTCACCACGAAGCGGCGGTCGGGCAGCATGAAATTGACTTCAAATACGATACGGCGCTCAAGACGGCCGACAATATCATGACGTTTAAAATGGCGGTTAAATCGATGGCGAAGGCTTCCGGCGGTTACGCGACCTTTATGCCGAAACCCCGTTCGGATGTGAGCGGCTCCGGAATGCATCTTCACATGTCGCTGATGCGCGACGGAAAAAATCTGTTCGACGGCCCTGACGATCCGTCCGGCAACGGCCTGAGCGAGACGGCCTACCGGTTTATGGCCGGGCTTCTCGCGCATGCCAGGGCGCTGACCGCGGTCTGCAATCCGACCGTCAATTCCTACAAGCGCCTTGCTTCCGGTTACGAGGCGCCCGTTCACATCACGTGGTCCTGCCGCAACCGCAGCCCGCTCGTACGCATCCCCTCTTCCCGGGGAAAAGGGGCCCGCATTGAATTCCGTTCCCCGGACCCCTCCGCGAACCCGTACCTGATGCTTGCATGCTGCCTGGCGGCCGGACTGGACGGCGTTGAGAAGAAGATGACGCCGCCGCCCGCGACGGATTGCGACCTGTTCGACCTGCCGGAGGAAAAAATCAATGAAATGGGGATTGAAACGCTTCCGCTCAGCCTGATTGACGCCATGGAAGCGCTGAAAAGCGATCCGGTGATTGCGAATGTGCTTGGGGGGCACGCCCTGCATAATTTCCTGCTGGAAAAAGAGCGGGAATGGGCTCGTTACACCCGCGCGGTGACCGACTGGGAAATTGAAAATTACTTGCAGAAATATTAAGCCGGGGCCGTCTGTATGGCCCTGAACGGCCGTACCCCGCCGCTGCGGCAGCAGCGGCGGGACTTTTTTCGTCCGGTCTTGAATTCGTTTCTGCGGAGAGCTAAAATAGGAACATTATTTGATACGGAAGGCGATGAGATGCCGTTGCAAAAAAACGTTCTGGCCGTACACGATATTTCCTGCGTCGGGAAATGCTCGCTGACGGTGGCGCTGCCGATCCTATCCGCGGCGGGCTGCACCGTCAGCGTTCTGCCGACGGCGGTGCTTTCGACGCATACAGGGGGATTCACGGGGTTTACGTTCCGGGACCTGACCGAGGATATTCCGAAAATCGCGGACCACTGGAAATCACTGGGACTGCGGTTCGACGCGATTTACACCGGATACCTTGGCTCGTTTGACCAGCTCCGGCTGGTTTCCGGGCTGATTGACGAATTGGCCGCGCCGGGGGCGATGGTGTGCGTTGATCCGGTCATGGCGGACAACGGCAGTCTGTACGCTTCTTTTGGCCCTGAATTCCCGCAGGGGATGGCGGCTCTCTGCCGGAAGGCGGACCTGATTCTGCCGAACCGGACGGAGGCTGCGCTGCTGCTGGGGGAGCCGTACCGGGAGGGCCGGCAGGACCGCAGGACTGCGGAGGAAATGCTTCGGCGGCTGTCGGAGCTTGGCCCCCGCCGCGTGGTCTTGACGGGCGTTTCTTTCAGCGCGGAACAAACCGGATGCGCCGCGTACGACCGCGAGACGGGTGAATTCCGCTTCGCGTTCGCTCCGAAAATCGAAGGGAATTACCACGGCACGGGCGACGTGTTTGCCAGCGCGCTGATCGGCGCGCTGATGAACGGCTTCTCCCTCGGCGCGGCTGCTCAAGAGGCCGTCGACTTTACGCAGCGTGCGATTGCCCGGACTCATCTGGCGGGGACGGACGTGCGCTACGGCGTAAATTTTGAAGAGGGAATCCCTTCCTATGCGCAAAGACTGGCTCCGGACCCGGAGGCTTTGTAACGGAACCGTGAAAAAAAGGAAAATCTTGGCTGCCGGAAATTTCCGGCTCGTATTCAATAGAGAAAGGCGACTGGAATGAAACATAAAATCCGTACGGAAGCATTTGACCTGATGCAGTATTTTTATACTTCGGCGCACAATCCGCTGATCCGCGCGATAATCCGCTTTTCGGGGCGTCTGGACCCGGATGTGCTCAGACGCGCGGTTGAGCTTTCGGTTTCCGCGGTTCCCGTTTTCCGGTGCGTCTTTTCATCGGAAACGCACGGCTGGGAAGACAAGGGATTCGGGGCGGACCGGATCGTGAGCGTGTCGGAAAACACGGAGGGCGCCGCGGCGGAAGAGCGCCTGCTGCTGGATACGATCAGGTTGGATTCGGAGCCGCAGCTGAAAATCCATTTGGTGCGCGGGCCGGAATCCGACACCCTCTGCGTGATTATCAGCCATCTTGTGGCGGATGGGGCCGGGTTTAAGGAGTACCTGTACCTGCTGGCGTCCCTTTACCGCCGCTGTTTGGAAAATCCCGGCTTTATTGTACCGCCTGAGCCGCTGGACCGCGACGTCGGACAGGTTTTCAGGGGGATGGGCGCGGCGGAGCGAATCAGGGTCCTGCGTTCCCCTGTTAAAATTGAAAAACAGGAGCCGGAAATGTTTCTGCCGATGGAGAAAGAGGAGGGGGAGCCGGTCACCGTTCTGCGCCGCGTCGAAAGCGAGCTTCTCACGGAGCTGAAGCGGTATGCAAAAAAGAGGGGAGCAACCTTCAATGACCTTATGCTGACGGCATACGGACGCGCGCACCATGCGATCACGGGGGTGCGCGGAATTCTCGATTCCCTGTCCGGTTGATTTGCGCAAGTACCTTTCCGAAAGCGAAAAGTGCGGAATCTGCAACCTGACGAGCAATTACATTTGCCGCTTTTCGATGAAAAAAAACGAGCCGTTTGAAGAGACCCTCGGGAAAACCGCCGCCCAGATGTCCTCACAGAAGGAAAACCGGAACTGCCTGAAAGGGCCGCTTGTTCTGGATTTTCTGTTCGCCGTTCTGCCTTATTCCGCCGCGAAAAAACTTTTTGACAAGAAATTTTCAATTCCGGTTGTCTCCTTTACGAATCTTGGGGTTTTGGATTGGCGCAGGCTCGATTTCGGCAACGGAAAAATCAATGACGCCTACCTTGCGACGGCGGTCAAGCACCCGCCCAGTTTTCAGGTTTCGGTTTCCACGTTCGGCGGCCGCTGCGCGCTTTGCAGCAGCCTGTACGCAACGGAGAAAAACAGGCGCGTCGCCGAACGGTTTCTGGACGGGATGATTCAGGAACTGGAGAGCGCTGTTTCGCCTTCTTCGCATAAAGCTCCGGCGAAAAGCCAAAATAATGCCGGAGGTGGTTCCAGTGCCCAAAGACAGCCAGCCGGACAACAAGAAGGATCGGATTCGAAAGGCGAACGGGCAGACGCCCGTGACAAGGGAAAATCAAAATCAAAACCGAAACGCAAAAAAACAGTCCATCAAAAATAACGATGTATAAAAGAGGGTGCCTCAATGGCGAAAGCGGGAATGCGGCGCCCCGATTCCGGAGAGCCGACGCAAAGCAGTAAAAAAGCGCATATGCCGAGGAACACGCGTCCGGTGCCGGAGCTGCAGGGCAAAGCAAAACACGGGGAAAAACGCGCGCGGCCGACGTAACGGGCAGGGGAAAAAGCGGTTTTCGCTTTTTCCCCTGCGCCTTTTCCCCTCCGGACAGCCGGGGCATGCGCGCGGGCGTGGCCTGCTCAGGGGCGGAGATAGGCGTATCAAATCCATATCATCACTATAATACCAAATTCCGGACTTTGTAAGGCTTTTTTGCAAAATTCGGATCTGGGCATCGCAGGGCAAAGACAGATTTGCGCGGGCATGCTATACTATTACAAAATGATTGATCGGGGGAGCTGCCGTAATGGGCGAAATCATCACCATCTATAAAATCAACTGCTATTCCGCGCCGGAACCGGAGCAGGAGGGGGAAAGCTGCTCCCTGCTTCCGTGGAGGAATCAGCCGGGCGTAACCGGCCGTGACGACGGCGGAAGGGACTATGTTCTGCCGGAGGAGTACGGCGCGGGCATCGCGCCGGGCGGCGACCCTGCCGTGTTCAGCGCGGAGGGCGGCCTTTGCGGGCTGATGCTGCACAACGGCTGCCCGCTTTTGATCGATGAAAAAAAACGGCGGGCTTATCTTTTGGAGCCGGTCAAAAAAATCGCGTCATACCGGCAGGCAACCGGCATGACGCTCGCCGAGCTTGCCGAACGGCTTTCCGTTACGCCTCAGCTGCTGTATCAGTGGGAAAACCTCGAGCGTGAGCCGGATGAGGAAATCCTGCTTCAAATCGCGTCGATTCTGGGCTGTAATCCGTCGGATTTGCGATAAAAAATTTCTTCCGCGGCTTGCAAAGTAGACCGTTTCCGTCTATAATGTAAATGCACATCAATTTAGTATACATTAAGGGCAAATGCCCGTTTCATTGTAAAAAGTCGGAGAGGTGGAAAAGTCAGTGCAACTTTTGGAAATCAGGGATCTTGCGGTCAGCGTGGAGGGCAATCAGATTCTCAGCGGGCTGAACCTTACCGTGGGAAAAGGAGAAGTCCATGTTCTGATGGGCCCGAACGGCGCGGGAAAGTCCACACTGGTCAACACCGTGATGGGACATCCTCAGTACCATGTGGACGGCGGCTCGATTCTGTTTGACGGACAAGACATTACAAACGCGCCGGCGAATGAACGAGCGAAGGCCGGGCTGTTTCTTTCATTCCAGAATCCGGAGGAAGTGCCGGGAATTTCGCTGGAAAATTTCATGCGCACGTCGCGCTATGCCGTAACGGGGAAGCCGGTAAAGCTGTTTGCCTATAAAAAAGAGCTGGCGCAGAAGATGGAGGAGCTCCACATGGATGAGGAGTATGCCTCCCGCTATTTAAACGTCGGGTTTTCCGGCGGGGAAAAGAAAAAGTCGGAAATTTTGCAGATGCTGATGCTGAACCCGAAGCTCGCGATTCTGGACGAAACGGATTCCGGCCTGGACGTGGACGCGGTCAAAATCGTCTCGAAGGGCGTCGAAAAATTCAGAAACGGAGAGAATTCCCTGCTGATTATTACGCACAATACGAAGATACTTGATTTCCTGCCGGTGGACGCCGTGCATATCCTGATGGGCGGCAGAATCCAACAAACGGGCGACAGAACTCTGATCGACAGGATCAACGAATCGGGATTTCAGGGGCTTGAGGCCGTCTGAGAACGCGGAGGGAAATAAGAGTTGAACGCTTTGCATAAAAGAAAAACACAGGTGGAGGACATCGACCGCACGGTTTACGATATACGCGACCGTGTCAACGCCTCCTATCAGGTCGGACAGGGTCTGACGGCGAAAATTGTCAATGAGATTTCCGCCGCGAAAAACGATCCGGAGTGGATGCGCCTGTTCCGGCTCAAATCGCTTCAGATCTACAACCGCCTGCGGCTGCCGGGCTGGGGGCCGCCGCTCGACGAACTGAATATGGATGAGATCGTCACCTACATCCGTCCGAACACCCAACTGAAAGCCAAATGGAACGAGGTGCCGGACGACATTAAAAATACGTTTGAGCGCCTGGGAATTCCGGAAGCGGAACGCAAGTCGCTCGCGGGCGTCGGGGCGCAGTACGACTCTGAGGTCGTTTACCACAACGTGCGCGAGGAAGTCCGCCGTCAGGGCGTTATCTATACCGATATGGAAAGCGCGGTCCGGGACCCGGAATACGGCCCGATGGTTAAAAAGCATTTCATGAAGCTCGTCCCGCCGGAGGACCATAAATTCGTCGCCCTGCACGGGGCGGTCTGGTCGGGCGGTTCGTTTGTTTATGTTCCGCCGGGCGTCAATGTGGAAATTCCGCTTCAGTCCTATTTCCGGCTGAACGCGCCGGGCGCGGGCCAGTTCGAGCACACGCTGATTATCGTCGGCGAGGGCGCGAACCTCCACTTTATCGAGGGCTGCTCCGCGCCGAAATACAACGTTGCGAACCTGCACGCCGGGTGCGTCGAGCTGTATGTGGGCAAAAACGCGCGCCTGCGTTACTCCACCATTGAAAACTGGTCGAAGAACATGTTCAACCTGAACACCAAGCGCGCGGTGGTTGAAGAGGGCGGGACCATCGAATGGGTGTCCGGCTCGTTCGGCTCCCATATTTCGAATTTGTACCCGATGAGCATTTTAAAGGGCGAAGGCTCCCGCATGGAATTTACCGGCATCACCTTCGCCGGCCGCGGCCAGTCGCTCGACACGGGCGCGAAGGTGGTTCACGCGGCGCCGCATACCTATTCAAGCATCAACACCAAGTCGATTTCGAAAGACGGCGGCTGGTGCACCTACCGCAGCTCGGTCAGCGTCCTGCCGCAGGCGTACGGCTGCAAATCGTCCGTTTCGTGCGAATCCTTGATGCTGGACGACCGTTCCCGCTCCGACACGATTCCGGTTATGGACATCCGCAACGACGACGTGGACGTCGGACACGAAGCAAAGATCGGCCGCATCAGCGACGACGCGATTTTTTACCTGATGAGCCGCGGCATTTCCGAAGAGGACGCCAAGGCGATGATCGTGACCGGCTTTGCGGAGCCGATCGCCAAGGAACTCCCGGTGGAATACGCCGTGGAGATGAACAACCTGATTAAGCTGGAAATGGAGGGCTCCATCGGTTAAGGCCGGTGAAAGGGATTAAAATGAATCTGGAACTGGAACATGTCAATTCCCTGCCGGCGCCCACCTGGTTCCGGCTGGGAATCAACGAAATCAAAATCGGGGAAACAATTCCCGAAATTCATCCGTACGACGGGCAATATCTTTCCACGGAATTGCCGCGGAGTGTTGAAATCTCCGCGGAGCCGCTTCCCGCGCCGGAGCTTTCCACCGGCATGGGGGACGCGGTCAGGAATTTTACGGAGGACAACCGGACCTGCGGCGTCACGGTTCGCGTGCCGGACGGCGTGAAGGCGGAGCGACCGGTGCATCTGACTTACCGCGTGGACGAAAAGAATCCTTCCGTACTGGACGTCACGACGGTTGTCGCCGGGGAGAACAGCGAAGTGACCGTCGTCATGAGCTACACATCGGCGGCGGATTTCCCCGGCTTCCACGGGGGGCTGACAAAGCTTTACGCGGGCAAGAACGCGGTGATCCGGCTGATTCAGGTGCAGATGCTCGGCGACAAATGCGTGCATTACGACGATGTGGGCGCGCAGTGCGCCGAAAACGGCGAAGTCAGCGTGATTCAGGCGGAGCTTGGCGGGAAAAGCGCGGCGGCCGGCCTGAAAGCCGCCCTGAAGGGCCGGAAAAGTCTGCTGAATCTGAATACCATCTATTTTGGCGACCGCAGCCGTTCCATTGATATTAATTATTTGGCGGAGCATACCGGCCGCGCGACACACAGTGAAATCCACGCGAGCGGCGCGCTGATGGATGAAAGCCGCAAAACGTTCCGCGGAACCATCGATTTTATTCGCGGCTCCAAACGCGCGGTCGGGCACGAAAGCGAGTACAGCCTGTTGTTCAGCCCGAAAGTCGTGAATCGCTCCGCACCGCTGATTTTGTGCGCGGAAGAGGATGTGGAGGGCCAGCACGCGGCCTCCGCCGGCAAGATCGACAGCAACCGCCTGTTTTACCTCATGTCCCGCGGATTAAGCGAGCTGGATGCGAGAAAACTGCTGATCGAGGCGCAGTTCCGCCCGGTGACCGACCGGATTCCGGACCCGGCGCTGCGGGACGCGGTTTCCGAGTATGTGAAAGAGAGGCTGGAAGCCATTGAATCCGTATCTTAACGATTTTCCGATTCTGAAAGAAGAACACAACGGCAAACGCCTTGTTTACCTGGACAACGCCGCCACAACGCAGAAGCCGCTTTCCGTCATCCGGGCCGTGGACGAATACTACCGCAGCTCCAACGCGAATCCGCACCGCGGTCTTTATGAGCTGAGCATTCGCGCCACACAGATGTACGAGGACTCCCGCGCCGCGGTTCGTGAATTCATTCACGCGGAGAAGGACTGCGAGGTCCTGTTTACCCGCAACGCGTCCGAATCCCTGAACCTTGTGGCGTACAGTTACGGGCTGAACTTCATGAAAGAAGGGGACGAAATCGCCCTGCCGGTTTCCGAACACCACAGCAATGTTCTGCCGTGGCAGATGGTGGCAAGGGCGAAGGGCGCGAAGCTGGTCTTTCTGTATCCGGACAAAAACGGCCGCCTGCCTCAGGCGGAGCTGGACAAAATCGGCCCCAAAACGAAGCTGGTCGCGGTCGCTCATGTTTCCAATGTTTTGGGCACGGTGTACCCCGTGGAGGAAATCGTCCGCAGGGCGCACAAAGCCGGCGCAGTGGTTGTGCTGGACTGCGCGCAGAGCATTCCGCATTACCCGGTCGATGTTAAAAAGCTGGATGTGGATTTCGCCGCGTTTTCCGGTCATAAGATGCTGGCGCCGATGGGCGTCGGCGTGCTGTACGGAAAAGAAGAGCTGCTGAATCAAATGCCGCCGTTTTTAACCGGCGGCGAGATGATCGAATCTGTCAGCGAGCAGGACGCGACGTTCGCACCGCTGCCGCAGAAGTTTGAAGCCGGGACGCAGAACGTCGGGGGAGCGGTTGGCTTGGCCGCCGCGATCGGCTACCTCAAACAGGTCGGCTACGACACAATTATCAAAACGGAAGAGGAACTGCTGGCATACGCGCTCGACGGTATGGCGAAGATTCCGCATGTGACGGTGTACGGTGACACCAGAGCGGGCGAGCAGCGCTGCGGCGTGATCTCGTTTAACGTGGACGGAGTCCATCCGCACGACGTTTCCTCCATCCTGGATTCCGACGGGGTGGCAATCCGCGCCGGGCATCACTGCGCGCAGCCGCTCATGCAGTACCTTGGCGTGAACGCAACCTGCCGCGCAAGCCTGTATTTTTACAATACGAAAGAAGATATTGATATTTTTCTTGCAAGCCTGAAAAAAGTCAGGGGGTGGCTCGGCCTTGGGGATTGAAAACATCTACACGCAGATTCTGACGGAACACAATAACTCCAGCCGCAACAAGCACCATATTGAGAATCCCACCGCGGTGCTCAAAGGCGTCAACCCGAGCTGCGGCGATGAAATTGAGCTGGAGCTGCGCGAAAAGGACGGCGTGATTGAGGACGCCGGCTTTACCGGCATCGGCTGCGCGATTTCACAGGCTTCGGCCTCCATTATGATCGACCTGATCAAGGGGCAGACCAAAGAGGAAGCGCTTCGTTTGGCGAATCTGTTTTTCGGCATGATCAAGAACGAAGTAACGGATGAATCGCAGCTGGAAGACCTTGACGAAGCGATTGCGCTCAAGGACATTTCCCACATGCCCGCCCGCGTCAAATGCGCCGTGCTGGGGTGGCACACGCTGGAAAACGCGATTCACGGGGAGCGAAACCCAGAAAAATCGTAAGGAAGCGGTTTTCATGAAAACGGTTACCTTTTCTCCGAATCCGAACAGCGCTGCCCGCGCGGCAGGCTTTTTGCACGAACCGAACGGTGAAATGCCCGACCGCGCGAAGCGGCCCTGTGTCGTAATCTGCCCGGGCGGCGGCTACGCCATGCTGTCGGAGCGGGAAACTGCCCCGCCTGCGGCTGCTTTTTTCGCAAAGGGATATCAGGTTTTTGTTCTGTATTACTCCATTCGGGAAAACGCGAAAAATTTGCAGCCTCTCATAGAACTGTCAAATACCGTTCTGACGATTCGGGAAAACAGCGCTGAATGGGGAATCGTTCCCAACAAAATCGCGGTTTGCGGTTTTTCCGCCGGCGGGCATGTGGCGGCTTGCCTCGGCACCTTATGGGACAGCCCGGAGCTGAAGGCGAAAACGGACACGCAAGAAGGCGGCAACAGGCCGGATGCCATGATTTTGTGCTATCCGGTTCTCACCGCAGGGGAATTCACTCACAGCGAGTCCGCGGCCTTTGTGTGCGGCGGGGAGCCGACGGCGGAGCAGGTCGGGCTTTTCTCCCTGGAAAATCAGGTGAGCATGAAAACGCCGCCTGCTTTTTTGTGGCATACGTTTGAAGACGACTGTGTTCCGCTGGAAAATACGCTGTTTTTCGCCGCGGCTCTTCGGCGATTCCGGATTCCGTTTGAATACCACGTTTTTCAGAAAGGCGGGCACGGCCTTTCCATGTGCAGCGAAGAGGTCGGCACGCCGAATCCGCACTGCGCGGAATGGTTTCCGCTCTGCACGCAATGGCTGGGCGACCTGTTTGAGTTTAAGGAATAAAGCAAAACAGAAGCGGGAGGAATCCTGAGGTCGGCATGCTGAGTCATTTCGGTTCTGACCCATCCCGGAAGGAATTGGACGAAGAACGTATTTTGCGTACGGATACAGAGACGGTTTACAAATTTTTAATGACCTGAAAAGGAAACAGGGTTGAATGAGTGCAAACTCATTGAACCCTGTTTTTTTATGCCCTTTAAACCCCCCGGCTATGCCGGGGGGTTCAGAAGAGCTTTAGCGTTGAGCAGAAAATGCGCATCGAACCTACCCCAAACCCCTCCCATTCTAATTTCGAAGCGAAAGCAAGGCAGCCTCCATGAAATGGGAGGTGCTATGGCAGGGAGGGGGCAGGGGGTGAGAAGTACCGTTGCAAGCGTAAGAAAGCTCAAAGCGCCTTGAGGCGCTGCCGGTAAAACAGGGCTTCGCCGGGGGTTAACTGTTCAGATTGTTATCGAACGGTATGGCTCCGGAAGCTACGATTTGTCTAAATTTCCATCGTGCCGACTAAACTCTTCATCGCGTCGATGGTGCGGCTCATCAGGTCGTCGAGGCTCCAGCCGAGCATGTCCGCGCCCTTCAGAATGACGTCCCGGGAACAGCCCGCGGCAAAGGCGGGAGTCTTGAATTTCTTTTTCACGGATTTTAACTGCATGTCCGAAACGCTTTTGGAGGGATGCATCAGCGCGACGGCGCCGATCAGCCCGGTTAATTCGTCGGTGGCAAACAGGATTTTTTCCATGATGTGTTCCGGCTTGACGTCGACCGTCAGGCCGTAGCCGTGGCTGACTACTGCGTGGATCAGCTTTTCGTCGATCCCGCGTTCCCGCATGATTTCCTGTTCTTTGATGCAGTGCTGTTCCGGGAACTGCTCAAAGTCCAGGTCGTGCAGCAGGCCGACCGCTTTCCAGAATTCCACGTTTTCCGGGTCGTATTCCTGTGCAAAATATCCCATCACGCCGGAAACCACTTTTCCGTGATGCAGGTGGAACGGATCTTTGTTGTATTCCTCCAGCAGCTTCTGCGCCTCTTCCAGACTCGGTATTTTTCCCATTTGAACCCCCCGATTTCCATTTTGTTATTCCAGTAATTTCTGCATATCCTTAACCCATATCCTAGCCGATTCGGTTTCATTTGTCAAGAATCGCGGGTCTCCGCCGCGGGCTTGTACGCGGCGCTTGGGGGGGATATAATAGAAGCAGCGGATCAGATACAGCGGGGAGGAGAGCCTGTCTTATGCGGATTTCACATCAGGACGCGATGCGGATTGTCACGGAAATGAGCGGGATTATCGATTATCCCGTCAATATGATGAACGACAGGGGCACAATCATCGCAAGCACGGACCCGAAGCGGATCGGGCAGTTCCACGAGGGCGCAAGCCAGATCGTGGAACGGAATCTCGACCGGATGAACGTGGAGAACGACAATGAGTACGCGGGGGCGCGGGAGGGAGTGAACTTCCCGATTTTGTTTCAAAATACGATCGTCGGGGTTGTTGGGATAACCGGAAAACGGGCGGAAGTGGCAAAATACGGTGAAATCATCAAGAAGATGACGGAGATTCTGTTGCTGGACAGTTACCTGAAGGAACAGAAATTACGGGACGAGACCATCCGGAACCGTTTTCTGGAGGAATGGATCTTTACGGAGAACGCGGAGCAGGACCCGTCTTTTCCGGAGCGCGGAAAATCCATCGGGATTGATGTTGAAAAGGCGCGCCGGGTGTTCATCTTGTCGCCGGAGGGAATGACGGACTGCGATGAAACCGCGGAGGGACGGCGTTTGGCGGAGCAGATGGAAAAGGCCGTCAGGGGGCGGCTGAAAAGGGAGCAGGGTTGTCTGGTGCTGCGCAGCGGCGACAAAATGTTCTGCATCGCGTCGCGCAGGACGGACGAACAGATGAAGCGGCTTGCCGCAGCTGTTCAAAGAGAGGCGGAGGAGGAATTCGAAATTCCGTTTTTCGCGGGCATCGATGGCAGCCAAGCCGGCTTTTCTTCTGTTTATGCCGCTTGCCGGCAAGCCGAGAAAGCGCTCCGCGCGGCACGGTCCCGCCGGGGTTCAAGACTGCGGCTGTATGACGAAGTAACGGTCGATATTTTTTTGAACGAGATTTCCGACGCGCGCAAGGAAGAGTATATCCGCAGAATCTTCCGCGGCTGCGGGGACGAGGAAGTCAAAGAATGGGTGCGTCTCCTGGAGGTTTTTTTCCGCGCGAACGACTCCATCTCAAAGGCTGCAGAGGAGCTTTTTATGCACAAAAACACGCTTCAGTACCGGCTGAAAAAGCTCGTCGAAGAAACGGGACTGGACGCGCGAACCATGCCGGACGCCGCGCTCTTCTACCTTGCGGTGCTGTTTTACCGCGAGCTGCATCCGGAGGAGAGCACATAGCGAAACTGACAAGGGTCTGTTTTTGAGAACAGAAAACCGGGCCGGATTCTGTCGCCCGTAACATATACGATTCCGCCGCGTCAGGATAAAATGGAAGCATACTCCGCTTTCAGGCGGGGATCCTGATTGAAAAGGTGTGGATTGCAATGAAAAAGTTTGTTTTGATTCCGGATTCCTTTAAAGGCACGATGAGTTCCGCGGAGGTCTGCCGGATTATGGCGGAGCAGATCGGACGATTTTACTCCGATGCCGAAATCGTCTCCATTCCCGTTGCGGACGGCGGAGAAGGCAGCGTGGACGCTTTTCTGGCTGCGGCGGGCGGTGAAAAGGTTTTCTGCAGGGTCAGCGGGCCTTTCGGAGAAGAAATGGAAAGCTTTTACGGCCTTCTGCCCGGCGGCACGGCGGTGATCGAGATGGCGGCCTGCGCGGGCTTCGCCCTTTCGGAGGGACGGCGCAGGCCGGATCTGGCGACCACCTTCGGGGTGGGTCAGCTGATGAGAAACGCGGCCTCGCGCGGGTGCCGAAAAATTATTGTCGGTCTGGGCGGAAGCTGTACGAACGACGCGGGGGCGGGCGCCGCAGCGGGCGCGGGCGTTAAGTTTTTTAACGCGGACGGAAAAGAGTTCGTCCCGACGGGCGGAACGCTGTCGCGGGTCAGCCGGATCGACGTTTCAGGACTTGACCCCAGACTAAAAGAGGCTGAAATCACAGCGATGTGCGACATCGACAATCCGCTTTACGGGGAAATGGGCGCAGCCTATGTGTTTGCTCCGCAAAAGGGCGCGGACCCTGAAATGGTGCGCGGGCTGGACGGGGAATTGCGGTGCTTTGCCGAAACGGTTCAGCGCGAGCTGCGGCTCGACATTGCTGATATTCCGGGCGCGGGCGCGGCCGGAGGCATGGGCGCGGGGATGGCGGCTTTTTTTGGGGCGGAGCTGAAAATGGGGATTGAAACGGTGCTGGATACCGTTGCCTTTGACCGTATCGCACAGGATGCCGACCTGGTTTTCAGCGGAGAGGGAAGGCTGGATTCCCAAAGCCTGCGCGGCAAAGTAGTCGCAGGTGTGGCCGCGCGGACCAAAAAGCTCGGCGTCCGGCTGATCGCGGTTGTCGGGGACATCGGCGACGACATTCAGCCGGTCTATGACAGGGGGGTGTCGGCCGTGTTCAGCATCAACCGCGTGGCGGTAGATTTCAGCAAGGCGAAAAAAAGGAGCACAAACGACCTTGCTCTGACCATGGAAAACCTGATGCGTCTGTTCAGCCAAATGAAACTTTAATGCGCTGAACGCAGTTTTCGCAAAAGGGTGCCGCCCCTCGAAACCGGGGGGCGGCGGAAGAAAGAGAAGTATTATGAAAAAAGTAATATCGTAAAGCCTTTTCGCAAGGCGCTTGCTGTTTGTCTGCGGGCCTGTGGTCCGGTATTCCGTCCTTCACCGCCGGCCTGCTGCAGTATTTTTTCTTCTTTTCACATTTTGATTGGAACATTTATAGTATGAATGGAAATTATGTCTTGTCGGTGAACCGCGTTTGAAGTTTTTTAGAAGATTCTGTGAAAAAATAAGCGGCCCCTTTTTCCCTCCGCCATCGACATCTAAATGCTTACCTGAATTTCCCACATAACGCCCCTATTTCCTAAAAAGTCTTGACATTCGTTTCCGGGTATGGTATTATAATCGAGCGCTTTAAAAATGCTGGCGTAGCTCAGTTGGTAGAGCAGCTGATTTGTAATCAGCAGGTCGGGGGTTCAAGTCCGTCTGCCAGCTCCAATTTCAGCGAAAAAGGAGCTTTGCTTTTTCCAACAAGGCTCCACATATGGGAGAGTTCCAGAGCGGTCAAATGGGGCAGACTGTAAATCTGTTGCCTTACGGCTTCGATGGTCCGAATCCATCCTCTCCCACCAAGGGAAAACCCGCATGATTTCTAGAATCATGCGGGTTTTCAGTCTGAAGACAAAGTATCGAAATCAGGTACTTTGTCTTTTTTTAGTGCTTGAGAAATGGTAAAATATAAACAGGTGATAAAAATGTTGAACGAAAAAAAGTAATGACAGTCGGAAACAAGTCGGCTTTTACCGCATGGAAGATCTGGTACCGAAAGAGCGTGTATTGAGGAAAATAGATAAAGCGATTGATTTCAGCCTCATATATGAGCGTGGCAGCGCGTTTTCATTCAATACCTTGCTCATGTTGCCGGGTAATCATGTGGACTTTACAACGTGACCGGGCCGGAGATGATAAGCAAGCGCACAGGCGTTTGACTGCGATTACCGGAAAATGACGGAGCTGTTTCAAAAAGTCACGGAGGTAATACGCCAGCTTTTCCGGTATCAGATCCATAGGAGTACCGATCAGGAAATGATCCTCCTGCCGGAGCTTGTCAAACGTCTCTTCTGAAAATGCTATAATAATATTGGTAAAGGAGGGGAATCCGATGGATCGTGTGGAGAAACTGATCGGAGAAATCAACGGCACAATGGCAATAGAAGGAATGCCCCTGACTGAGGAAGACCGCGATATGCTTCGCAGGTGCATTACCGGTAAAACCACTCCGGATGAGGAAATCAAACGGCTGGTGAAAAAGTATTCGGTAGTGCCGGAGAGATAAAATGAATGAAAATTGTCAATATGATTATGAATGGGATAGCAGCTACTGTTATCCCTCTTCTTTTACCCTGAAGAACAAACTGAATATTACCGACGCGAAACAGCTAAACGAAGTTGAGCGTAAAATGACGGCACTTTGAATCTACACTTTGCAGACAAATCCGGTTAAGGGCGCGTTCGATTTAAAGACAGCCATATGGAAAAGATTTTCACCGGAGAGGAATCCGTGGATGACGGACTTCTCGCCGCGAAGCGGGAAGGGATGTGTGGCTGAAAGGCAGCGGACCGGCGGTTTGACAAGAACCATATTGTGCATGCGAATTCCTACAGAACCATGAGGCCGGAAGAGCTTTTCTATTTGCACAAGCAAATTGCACAAACCAACAGCCTAAAAACAAGAAATGCGTCTTAAAACGGCTTCGAAGCCGGATTAAGACGCATTTTATATGCAGGATTTTGTAAGAGGCTGTTTTGCAACAAGGTCCTTTCTTAATAGGTGACGCAGATTTCCAGGCCGTGATTGGCGGAATCCACCACGTAAGAAACGTTTTCGGGGCTTTTACCGGACTGCCTGCACGCCTGCTGCAAATAGGTTTTCATCTTATACGGGGATGCGGAGACCAGCCCGTTCACGACAGAAGTAAACTTCGGGCCGGCGTCAATATAGAATGCAACCGTTGGGTCGGATTCGGCAAGGTCGGCGGAAAGCTGCTGAACCACGGTGCTGTCACCGGCATTGCCCAAATCCGTGATCTTAATCCCTTTTACCACATAGTAATTTTCCGCAGTCGACTGGCAGGCGGGAAGAAACAGATTGACCTGTGAGTTCGCCGCGGCAAGCTGCTGCTCCGTCAGGGAGGAATAAGCGGGAGAGATTTTATGGGTTTGCCGGATGACCTGGTCGGTGACGTTGAAATAATTGTAGATCGGCTGATTCCCATCGCACCACGTCAGGTCAAGATGATACCAGTTTTCCCCGATGCTGACGGCGTTCCACATGTGTCCGACTCCGTTGCTGGAGCCTCGGATCAGCGTGCAGTGCAGTCCCAGATAACTTGAAAGCAGTTCCATTGCGCGGGAGTACCCTTCGCAGACCACGTGGCCGTCCATCAAAGCCCCGTAGGCCGTAAACGCCTGCCAGATGCTTGTGTCTTCTACTGCGGCGTCGTTGTAGCTGCAGTTTTTGGTCAGATAGTCGTACAGGGCCTCTTCCCGGTCAAATTCGCTCAGCCCGGCCGGGACGGATTGAATTACCTGCTGCAGCTTGCTGTTCAGCGCGTTGACCGCCTCGCGGCAGCCATCGGCGGAGAGAACGGAAAAAAGCTGTAAAATTGATGAATCGCCGTCATATCCGTAGGAGAATACGTTTGTGAGCCAGAACACCTCCGGATGATCGTTTGTATATGCCAGAAATACTTTCTGCAGCCGTGACTGGTCCAGCTTTGCCGTCAGTACGATCTGGCCGACCGGGTAGTATCCGCTGACGGACTGGTTGGACACCTGATAGGCCGCGTTGTCGATATACTCGTAAAGGGTTCGTTCCGAATCCGACGACAGGGCCCGGTAGCCGTAGTCCTGTTTTACAAAAGAATAGGCCGGCCGGGCGTCCGCTGATGCCAGATATTTATTCAGGGTGATCCGCGTACCTCCCGGGACGTCCGCGCTGGAGGTGATTTCCCGGATTGCCTGATAGGCTTTGTCGTCTTGTCCGGATCCGTTCGCGCCGCCGCCTTCCGTTCTGGCGACCGAGCTTGTGGAAAAAGGTACCGCGGCCTGTACGGAAGCCGATGCCGTCAAAGAGCCGCCGGCTCCTGGAAGGAATCCCGGTAAGCCCGAGATGGAAGAGATGAGAAGAAAGGCCGAGAAACAGCCGGCAGCCGCGGCTCTGCATTTTTGAAAGCGCATTCAGAGTTCCCCCAATTTTCAATTCACATCATAAATTATACCATATCATTCCAGCGTTTCAAATGAGTATTCCATGAAAAATGTGTAAATTGTTTTGAATTCCTCAAAGCCAAAAACCCACGACAGGATCATAGCCGGGGTGGGAGGAAGGCGCAGTTTTGCCGCGCAGCGGAACGTTTGCCTTTGCGTCCCCCGGGATGACAAATGAATTGCCAGATCGGCATCGGCGCGTCCGCATTGCGGACGCGTTTTCCATCGGTAAAAATTGCCGGACCGCTTTCATCGGGTCCTCATAATAAATTCATTCCCCCGTCACAAACATAGGGTACCCTACAGGAAAGCGAAAGCGAGGTGGATCTCGATGCTGAGAAAGAAATATCTTAAAAACATGACTCAATTTATCAGCTATCTTGTGGTCGGCGGCGGTGCGACGGTTGTGGAATGGGCGCTGTTCTTTCTGTTTGTGTACCCAATGAAGTGGGACCAGAACGCGGGCTTTACCGTTGCCTATCTCATTTCGACCTTTGTCAATATGATTCTGGGCAGACTGCTGACCTTTCGAAATGCCAGCGTGGTCAATCAAAGTAACAGTGCGGTCCGGAATTTTTTGAAGGAAGCCGCGCTGATTTATCTGGTGGCGGCAGTTGGATGTGTCCTGAATCTTCTGTTCCTGAACCTCTTTACGGACTTTTTCGGGATGGATTCCATGACTGCCAAAATATTGACGACCGGAATTATGCTGATTGGGAACTATCTTGCCAGAAAGCTTGGCATTTACCGTGAAAATACCCAAACGGCGGCCGCACCTACTCATCTTGATTGTAAACCTGAAATCGACCGGAAAGGGTAGAAAATATGAAAACTGTTCGAAAGTACCGCGAGGCGGTTCTGCTGTCGCTGATCCTGCTTCTGGCGGCTTTTCTGTCCGTCTATAACATCTGGAACCTCGGCTATGGCAATGAATTTTACGCGGCCAGCGTAAAGAGTATGCTGACCGGCTGGAAAAACTTCTTCTTCGCCTCTCTGGACCCGGGGGGGTGGATCACGGTGGACAAGCCTCCTGTCTCCCTGTGGGTGCAAACGGCTTTTGCCAAAGTGTTCGGATTTTACGGCTGGAGCATCATTTTGCCGCAGTGTCTCGCGGCGGTTGCCACGGCGGCGATCATTTATCATGTCGTCAAACGTCATTTCGGGAGCGCGGCGGGGCTGATTTCGGCTTTGGTGCTGGCCCTTTCACCGATCTTTATCGTTGTCAGCAAAACGAACAACACCGATTCGGTGCTGATTTTCTTTATGGTGCTTTCCGCGTGGGCCATGATGGCGGCTTCCGACCGGGGACAGCTTCGCTGCCTGATTCTTTCCATGGTTTTTCTGGGAATTGCGTATAACGCAAAAACACTGGAGGCGTTTCTGATCCTCCCCGCGCTTTATGCCGTTTACTTTTTCGGAACCAAGATCAAATGGAGAAAGAGAATCTGGCATCTCGCGGTGGCAACGCTTGTCCTGCTAGTGGTTTCGCTGTCCTGGTCGGTGGC
Organism: Caproicibacter fermentans; assembly: GCF_014303955.1. Lineage (NCBI taxonomy): Bacteria > Bacillati > Bacillota > Clostridia > Eubacteriales > Acutalibacteraceae > Caproicibacter > Caproicibacter fermentans. The sequence continues at coordinate 3,140,851 of NZ_CP060286.1, forward strand.
GGTGGACCTGACCCCGGCAAGCGAGCGGCCGTATGTCGACAACAGCACGAACAATTCCGAACTGGAGCTCGCCTTGGGCTATAACGGAATCCAGCGGATCACGGGGCAGAACCGGGGAAGCTCCGGTTCTGCCGGTACGAATGGAGAGATGACAAGCCCTCCGGGTATGACGGATGACGGCGGTCAGCCGGGCCAGCCCGGCGAGGAGGGAACCTCCGGCGGCGCGCAGGACGGGCAGATATCTATGTCTTCGCCGTCTTTGCCGGACCAAACTTCTGACGGTACAAACGGCACGGAGCAATCGGGCGATGCTTCGTCCCGCGCGGACGGGCGCGACAGCACGGATGGCGGAGGCTTTGAAAAAGGAGGCGCAAACGGCTTTGCGGGCGGCCCCGGCGGCAACGGAGGCGGCGGAGGCATGTTCAACGGCGGCGGAAGCGCCGGACTTCTGCGTATGTTCAACACGACTCTCGGCGGTCAGGACAGCTGGCTGCTTCCGTTCGGAGCGTTTTCCGCTCTGGCGATGCTGCTGGGAATGCGGAATGCCGAGGAAGAGCGGCGCAGGAAGCTGCTGCGCGGAGTCTTGATGTGGGGCGGCTCCGTCGTCACCATGGTCGGCTACTTCAGCGTGTCCGAATTCTTTCATCCTTATTATATCTCCGCGATGGCGCCTTTCCTCGCGGCGCTGACCGGCATCGGCGCAGTGGAATTGTGGAAGCTGTACCGCCGCGGCGGTGCGTCCGGCTGGCTGCTTCCGGCGGCTTTTGCTTCGACGCTTGCCGTACAGGCCGCAATGCTCGTGTCCTATCAGGGCTACTCCAAAATTCTGATTCCGCTGATCTGTGCCGTTACTGGAATACCGGCAGTTCTTCTGGTTGCTCTGCGGGCTTTCGGAAAAAACACGGGCGGCACTCTGGCGGCTGCCTGTGTCACGCTCGGCTTTGCAGGGCTGCTGATCGCGCCGGCCGTATGGACCGGATATTCGGTGTTCAGTAATCAAATGAACACCTCGATTCCGTCGGCAGGTCCGTCCGCGGAAGGCGCTTCAATGTTCGGGCAGGGCGGCGGCGGCCGGCAGTGGTCGGGCGGAAATACGTCTGAAGACGACCGGCGCGACGGCCGGACGGACACGGAAAGCCAAGACGGCGGTACTCATTTCGGCGGAAGCTTCGGGAATCAGGAAAGCAGTTCCTCCGACTCGGCGCTGATCAGCTTTTTGGAACAGAACAATACCGGCGAAAAATATCTGGTCGCGGTTCAAAGCGCCAGTGAAGCGGAACCGATCATATTGGCAACCGGCAAGCCGGTCATGGCGGTCGGTGGATTCAGCGGGACCAATCGGTCGCTGACGGTGGAAAAGCTGGAGCAAATGGTGAAGTCCGGCGAATTGAAGTATTATCTGGTGGGAGGAAGAGGCGGCATGAGCGGCGATTCCTCCGATGAAGTGACCAAGTGGGTCGAAGAGCATGGCACGGCGGTGGATTCCACCGTGTGGAGTTCTTCCTCCGGTTCGGGTATGGAGGGCGGCGGTTCCCAGACGCTATACGACCTGTCGGGTTATCAAAAGGGATAACTCAAAGGCGGCTGAATGAAAAAAAGGGGCCGATTAGAACAGCTTTGTAAAAAGCATTGCATAAAAACGCGCCTTGATTCAGCTGAATCAAGGCGCGTTTTCTATGGGGCTTTATTTCTTTCTGTGGGTTGACGCGGCAAAAATCCCTTGTCCCGGTTGGCTATTTGTCGCTGTTCAGAGCGCTTAGATACCGGTATATGGTCGGCTCGGAGCATTTAAGCTGTTTTGCGGCCTGACTGACGGCGCCCTTTAATAAAAAAAATCCACGTTTGTTCAAAATGTCCACGATGTGCATCTTTTCCGCCTGGGTTAAACGATCCGTGTACAAGATACCGCTGCCCGGAAGGCAGCTTTCCAATACGGTTTCAATCATTTCGGCAACCGTTTCGGGAAAGCTTTCAACCGCTCCGGACAGCGCGTCCGGCACGTCGGGGAGGGGGCCTTCCGGCTCTTTGAGCGTTTCCTGCCGGATATTGCACAGCTCCAGTATTTTTTGGCTGACGTCGGTAAAGCGGGAAGCGTCGAAATTGATACACAGCATGCCGATCAGGCTGCCGTTTTCATCCTTGATGAAAATGGTGGAAGACCGCAGCACTTTGCCGGACTTCGAAATTCCTTTATAATTCAGGACATAATCGTTGGTTTCGTAAACCTTATCTTTAATCATCTTCAGCGCAAAATCGGTTATGGGCGCGCCGACCTTTCTGCCGCTGATGTGACCGTTTGCAATCGCGATGATGGACTGGCTGTCGGAGCTGATTTCATGGAGCGCGATTTCATAGTCCGGGCCGAGAACATTCCCCAAAAATTCGACAAGAATGCCATAATTCTTTAGAAGCTTTGAACTGGTCGATTTCATGGTTTCCTCCCGATTCAAAAAATAGGGAACAACACCGCGGGATGTGTTATTCTCTACTAGAAAGGATAGCACGATGAGACGGAGGATGCAACAAATTTATTAGAAATCGGCGATAATTATTTATTAAAAGCACATTCTAACCGCACAAAATCGTAAATTTAAATAAAAATCGTCTTTTTTAGCCGAAAGTATTGACATTTTATTATTATAATGATAAATTATTATTACAATAAAAAAGAAGGAGAGCGGTTACAACGCAGAAAATCATTCATACGGAAGACGCTCCAAAGGCGATCGGCCCTTATTCCCAGGCAACAGGATTTGAAAAACTGATCTTCACTTCAGGGCAGCTTCCCCTGAATCCGCGCACGGGAAAATTTGTCAATGGAGGAATCGAAGAGCAGACGCGCCAGTCCCTGATGAATCTGAAGGCGGTTCTCGCCGCGGGCGGTTCCGATTTCAGCCATGTTATAAAAACAAATGTCTTTCTGAACAGTATGGACGACTTTGCGGCGATGAACAGGGTCTATGCGGAGTTTTTCACAGGCGAATTCCCGGCAAGATCGGCGGTTCAGGTTGCGAAGCTGCCCATGGGAGCGCTGGTTGAGATTGAAGCGGTAGCGTGCCGCTCCGATGCGGATTAACGGATTGAGAAAGAAATACGAAAGAAAGGATGTGCTGCTGAAATGGATAAACAAAAGATTATTGACATTTTGAACAGTGAGATGGAACTGGCGACAGGGTGTACGGAGCCTGCGGCGATTGCTTTCACCGCTGCCGTAGCCGCCGAACACCTGAGCGGAAAACAGGTGGAAAGCGTCTGCGTTCGGGCAAGCGGAAACATGATTAAAAACGCGATGGCCGCGGGCATCCCCGGAACCAACTATACGGGAATGGAGTACGCCGCCGGAATCGGCGCTCTGGGCGGTGACCCGAATAAAAAGCTCCAGGTTATTTCGGGGGTGGACCCGGCGGTGTATCCCGCGGCGCAAAAATTGGTGGAATCCGGGAAAATAACCGTTGAAGTTGCGGAAACGCCCGAAAAGCTGTATGTCGATGTAACGCTTGGAAGCGGGAAAGACTCCGCACGGGCGGTAATTTCCGGCGCGCACACCAACATTGTTCTGGTGCAGGAAAATGGAAAAACGGTCTTTGAAAACAAGGGCGGAACCGGGCCGACCGGAGGAATCGGCCCGGAGGAAATCAAAAACACTCTGTCAGTTCAAAAAATCTATGAGTTCGCGCAGCAGATCGACCCGGAAAACGACCCGCTGGACATCATACGGCAAAGCATTTCCGTGAACACGGCCATTTCGGAAGAGGGACTGAAAAATGACTATGGCCTGAAAATCGGAAGAACCGTCCGGGAGGAACTGGAAAACGGAATGATCGGTAACGACATGGTTTCAAACGCCGTCTGTGTAACCACGGCCGCCGCCGACGCCAGAATGGCGGGCGCCCCGTTTGCGGTGGTCTCCAACTCCGGGAGCGGAAACCAGGGCATCACAACAACCATGCCGGTCGTCGCCACGGCAAAATGGTTGAAGGCCGGGGAGGACCGGATGCTCCGCGCGGTCACCTTGAGTAACCTGATCGCCATTTACATTAAATCCAAATTCGGCAGGCTTTCCGCACTGTGTGGAGCAACGGTAGCCGCGACCGGAGCGGCATGCGGGATCACTTATTTGATGGGAGGGGATTTAAAGGCCATTGGATTTGCCATACAGAACATGATCGGCAATGTGACCGGCATGCTGTGTGACGGCGCAAAAGCGGACTGCGCGCTGAAAATCAGCACATGTACCAACGCCGCGATGCAAGCCGCTTTCATGGCAATGAAGGGGCTGTGCGTACAGAAAACCGACGGTATCGTTGATAATGACGTAGAAAAATCTATCGATAATTTTGCGACGCTTGGAAACAAGGGTTCGTCGGGGATGGATCCGCTGGTGCTCGAAATGATGCTGCATAAGGATCGAAAATAGAGACGATCGGCAGGAATATAGGAAGATTGTAAAGTTCGGAGGAGTAAAATATGCAGGCTATAGTGGCGTTTTTCATTCTGGCTGCCTTATATGCGGTCGGCGACTTTGTCGGGACAAGAACAAAAGCATGGGTACCGTCGGTTTTTGTGGTGGCGTGTTTGTTCCTGGCCGGGTATTGGACCTTTTTTCCAAAGGATATTGTTTCGCTCGCCGGAATGGGGGCCCCGCTGGGCGGTACGCTGGCGATTCTGTTCTGCATCACACATATGGGCACTATTATCAGCGTCAGGGAACTCATTTCTCAGTGGAAAATTATTGTGATTACTTTAATCGGCCTTACCGGCATGGTTTTGTTCTGCTGGTTCATCTGCGTCCCTCTGGTCGGCAGGAGCTATGTCGTCGCCGGCTTGCCGCCTCTTTCGGGGGGGATTGTGGCCGCTGTCATGGTGCAGCAGGCGGCCGCGCAGAAAGGTCTGGAAACAGCGTCTGTTCTGGCCATTTGTATGTATGTCATCCAGGGGTTCGCCGGTTATCCGCTGACTGCGCTCCTTTTGAAAAAAGAGGGGAAGAAACTTCTCAGAGAATATCGCAGCGGATCGGCAGTGGCCGTGCAGAACGTTAAGGTGGAAGGAAGCAACGGCAAACTGGCCGCACAGGAACCGGAGCGGAAAAAGCTGATTCCTCCCGTGCCGGAAAAGTATAATTCCACTGCATTGATTCTGGCAAAACTCTCATCGGTTGGCGTGCTTTCCTATCTGATTCAGGTCTGGTCCGGCGGAATATTAAATATGGCGGTTGTCGCGCTTGTCCTCAGTATCCTTGCAACGGAACTTGGATACCTCGACAAGGACTCGCTGCATAAGGCCGGCTCGTTTGGCTTTTTGATGTTTGTCCTGATGATTTTTGTGTTTTCGGGGCTGGCAAAAGCGACGCCCGCCATGCTTGGCAGCATTGTGTTCCCGCTCGTGACAATTATCGTGATCGGTGTGATTGGCATGTCTGTTTTCGCCCTGATTGCAGGCAAACTCCTGCATATCAGCCCTTATATGGCCGTAGCGACATCTCTGACCTCACTGTACGGATTTCCGCCGAACTATGTGCTGACGGATGAGGCGGCCAAGGCCTTGGCGGAAACACCGGAAGAAAAGGAATATCTGATGAACGCCATGCTGCCGCAGATGATTGTAGGAGGATTTGTAACCGTTACGATTACGTCCGTCGTTATCGCAGGGGTTTTCGTCAATCTTTTATAAAGCACGCCGTTTCAGACGCGTTCGGGGAACAGGAAAGGAGCAACCGCAATGGTAATCAAAGAACTGGCGGAACAGTACGACGCCTTTATTATTGAAAAAAGAAGAGCCTATCATCAGCATCCGGAACTAAGCTGGAAAGAAGAAAATACAACCCAATCGATTCAGGCGGATCTTGAAGCAATGGGAATCGAGACGAAGAGATTCGATGGGAAAACAGGTGTTGTCGGCTTGATTCGGGGAGGCGCTCCGGGTAAAACAGTTATGCTGAGGGCGGATATCGACGCGCTGCCGATCGAGGAACATGCGGATGTGCCGTTTCGTTCCCAAAATCAGGGCGTCATGCATGCATGTGGCCACGACTGCCATATCGCGATGCTGCTCGGCGCGGCAAAAATCCTGTCGGCCGTTCGGCAGGAACTTCACGGCAATGTGAAATTGATTTTTCAGGCGGCGGAAGAAACCTGCCACGGTGCGGAATACTATGTGCAGCAGGGGCTGCTGGACGGTGTCGACGCGATTATGGGAATGCACATCTGGGGAACGCTGGACGCGCCGAAAATCAATGTTCAGCAGGGCGGCAGGATGGCTTCCTGTGACAACTTTAAAATTGTAGTCCGGGGCAAAGCGTGCCACGGATCCGCGCCGCATATGGGCACGGATGCGATCGTAGCTGCAGCTTCCGTTATCATGAATTTGCAGACCTTTGCCAGCCGAAGAAACGATCCGCTCAACCCGCTTGTCATCAGCATTGGCACGGTTCACGGCGGAAACGCGTTCAACATCATTGCCGACCGGGTTGAAATGGAAGGAACCATCCGGACTTATTCGCGTGAACTTAGGAAAAACATTGAAACAATGATGAGAGAAATCATCGTTAATACCGCGAAGGCATGCGGTGCGGAGGCGAGTCTTGAATACTGGCAGTTCCCCGGTCCGATTATCAACGAGCAGGAGAACCTGAACCGCATTGCGAAAAATGCCGCGGTCAAGCTGTACGGAGAAAGTGGAACGGCGCCGCTGGAAAAGATGACAGGCTCTGAGGATTTCGCGTATTTTATGGAAAAAATACCGGGAATTTATGCCTTTATCGGCTGCCGCAATCCTGAAATCGGCGCGACGTACGGGAACCACAGTGATAAATTTAAAGTTGATGAAACCGCTTTGCATCGGGGCGCGGCTTTTTACGCTCAATTTGCGAAAGACTTTCTGGACGAAAAATGAAAAGCGGCATAATTCGAATGCCGCAAATGGTTTGGCCGATGCTGCCCCGGATGATTGAATCGGGGCAGCTTTTTTGCTGGGGACGACTGTAAACGGCGGGCCAAACGACGACTGTTTTGGAACGTTGGGCTTAACCGGATTTTTTGCCGTGTGTGCCTTGAGTGTTCCGACGGATGAAAGGAATAAATGTGATTCAATCTGGAGCTAAATTCCTTCATAAAGAAGACACCTTTTCTTCACAGAATTAACAGAATGATCGGGTATATTAAAACCAGCGTCAATGGAGGTGGTTGTTAATGTACTGCAATGGATTTGGTTTGGGCGGATACGGTTACGGCGGGTTTGGATTTGGAGGAATTGCCATAGATGATCGGTTTTTTACTCATCCTTGGACTGGCGATTTATTTCATATATCAATCTGGGCGGCGCGCGGTTCCTTCAAAAGCGGCGGTTTTTGAGGAAATTTACCCCGGAGCCCTTGCAATTTTGAACGAACGCTTCGCAAGAGGCGAAATCGGTGAGGAAGAGTACCGGTCCAGAAACAACCAGATTTTAAAGCATTAAAAAAACAGGGATTCGCCGTCCATTCGGGGAACCCCTGTTTTTGTGGGTGTATTTATATTTTGACAAGCTCGTAATCGCGGCTTCCAAGGCCCATTTTCACCGCGTGGTCAATCATGACGTTCCAGTCGGTTGTGGGATGAATATCCTTGAAATGATCATGGTGCGAGTTTCCTCTTTTTTCCAGTAAGCTGCCGGGAATGACGGGCTGGCTGTTGACGGCCTGCGTGCAGGCCAGGTCGAGCGCAACGGGGTCAAACGAGGCGAACATGCCGACGTTCGGCACAATCGGAATGTCGTTTTCCGCGTGGCAGTCGCAGAAAGGAGATACGTCTACGACCAGACTGATATGGAATTGGGGGCGGTCGTGCAGCACCGCGTAGGAGTATTCCGCGATTTTCTTATTCAGGATGTCGTTGGATTCGTCGGAAGCGGGCAGAACCGCGTCCGTCGGGCAGGCACCGATGCATCTCCCGCAGCCGACGCACAGATCGTGGTTGATGGACGCTTTTCGGTTTTCAATGGAGATGGCGCCGTGCGCGCAGTTCTTTTTGCAGGAACCGCAGCCGACGCAGGACTCCTGATTCACATGGGGCTTGCCGCTGCTGTGCATTTCCATTTTTCCCGCGCGGGAGCCGCAGCCCATGCCGATATTTTTCAGGGTTCCGCCGATGCCGGTGGATTCATGGACTTTAAAGTGGGTGAGAGAAATGAATACGTCGGCATCCATAATCGCTCGACCGATTTTTGCTTCCGTCACATATTCCCCACCCCGCACAGGGACAAGCGCCTCGTCGATCCCCTTGAGTCCGTCCGCGATCAGAACGTGGCATCCGGTGGAAAAAGGAGAGAATCCGTTGCCGTAGGCGGAATCCAGATGGTCCAGGGCGTTTTTGCGCCCCCCCACATAAAGCGTGTTGCAGTCGGTTAAAAACGGCTTGCCGCCGAGCTCCCGCACAACGTCCGCGACCACCTTTGCGTAATTCGGGCGAAGAAAAGCGAGATTGCCCGGCTCGCCGAAATGTATTTTGATCGCGGCATATTTCCTGTCGAAATCAATCTGTCCGATTCCAGCCGACTTGATCAGCCTTTTCAGCTTTTGAAGAAGGTTTTCGGTCAATGTCGCGTGCATATCGGTGAAATACACCTTTGATTTTTCCATTCTCAATCCTCCGTGCATTTTATTTAAAAATTGTCTGACGGCCGGTGCGAGGCCGCATTGGCGGGTCTTTTCTGTAATTGACATTATAGCATTGATGATTTATTATGAAAAGTAGTTACATAAAAGTTACCATTGAAATTGGGAGGCAGGATTTGAAAATCGAGCGGGTTTTAGAGGAAAATATCTGTGAATGCCCGGCGGGGCTGGAATGCTCCATCGAGAAAACGCTGGAGGTCCTGGACGGGAAATGGACGTTTCTGATCATCCGGGACTTATTTGACGGGGTAAAGCGGTTCGGGGAGCTGAAAAAATCTCTTGAGGGGATCAGCCCGAAGACGCTTTCGGTGCGTTTAAAGGAACTGGAAGCGAAGGGAGTCGTCCTGAGAACCGCATATCCGACGGTGGAGTATACGCTGACGGAAAAGGGGAACAGCCTGAAACCCATTATTATCGCCATGAAGCTGTGGGGCGCGAAATGGAGCTGAGGCGCGCATAAAAAAACAGCCGCGGTTGCCGAAACCGCGCTGCCTCTTCATTGATCCGTTTATTTTACAAGACTTTTGGTGTAATAATGCCTCGTTCCGGAAACGGGGTATTCTTTCAGAACAAATTTCTCCACGTAGCCCAGTTTTTCATAAAATCGAGGAGCCTGGAATCCAAACGTATTCAGAAAAACATATTTGCAGCCGCGTTCCATTGCGAAAGATTCCGCTTTCTGAACCAATTCCGTTCCAATCTTCCGGCCGCGCATTTTTTCACTGACCCATAAATATTCAACTTCCAGCCAGTTCCCGTGGGTATCGCCGATTAAACCGGCGGTTTTGTTTCCGCTCTCGTCTTCCAGAAAAATTGCCAGGTCCCTTGCGTCTTTATTTTCAAGATGCGCTAGGTTATAGCGGAGCAATTCGCGGAATATTTCGTCTTTCTCCTGTGGGGAGGGAGATTCCGTCAATCTGTAATTCATAATAACCTCTTTCCGGAACTTCAGTGATGATTTATTATATCACGTAGCCCGGTAGAAAGAAAGAACAGCCTGCGCCGGCGGGTTCTCGCCGGCCGCCCCCAACGAAAACGGCAGCCCGACCGCAGGGGTCGGACTGCCGTTTTGGTCGAGGTGACAGGACTTGAACCTGCGACATCCTGCTCCCAAAGCAGGCGCGCTACCAACTGCGCTACACCTCGAAAATAATACAGCTTTCCTATTATAAGAGAAATAGTATGCAATGTCAAGAAAACTGCACCGGAATAGAATCAAGAATTTATAATTTTTTTAATGGTATTTGTGTTATAATGAATCATAAAAGGATTTGAAAGGACGGGAGAGAAAATTGAAACTCGGAAGATTTGATCGAAAATTAACTGCGGCTCTGCTTGCCTTTGCTTTGTCGATTCAACTTAGCGGGTGCGCGGGTTCGAATCTATTATCGGCCGCCGATTCTTCGTCGTCCCCGGCGCCGCTGTCATCCGCCGCATCCTTCGATTCCCAGCAGGAGAAGCCCAAATTGCCAGCGGTCTCTTCCTCTGTTTCAAAGCCGTCCTCTTCCGTCTCTTCTGCGGTTCAGTCTTCGGCCCCGCGAAAGGCAAAATCGGAATCGGAGGTCCAGACTCCCCAAAAAGTTCCGGAATCAAAAGCTTCGCAGACGGTGAAACGGCTGAGTATACAAAATGCCGCGTCAAACGGTTTTACCGCGGTATCTCAAAGCGGCGGGTATCAGGCGCTGAAGACGGAATCGGAAAGAACCCTCTACAAATTGATCGAAAACAGCGTATATCAGGTTGCGGTTTCAAAAACCTATCAAAATTACGCCCCGACCGGTCAGATTTCAATTCCCGGGAAGCTGACGGAAGCGGAAATTCGCCTGACAACGACAGCCTATCTGGATGACCATCCTCAGGTTTTCTGGGTCGCGAACGCTTATTCTTACGGATACCGGAACGACCAGACGATTTTGCAGCTTTATTCGGAGCTGACGCAGAGCGAGTGCAGCGCGGCTGTTCTGGCTTTTAACGGAAAGGTGCAGTCCATCCTCCAGTCTATGCCGTCCGGGCTCGGCGAGTTCGACCGCGAGGAATATTTATTTGATTACATAACGAAGGCCTGTTCTTACGATGATTCCGCCGTTACAAATAAGAATTGGAAATCCTATACGGCATACGGGGCGTTGATCGACGGAAAAGCGGTGTGCGAAGGATACTCCAGGGCGATGCTGCTGCTCGGCGGATACGCGGGCCTTTCCGGCGTGCTGATCCGCGGGACAGGCGAGGGAGTCGCCCACATGTGGAACGGTTTTAAGATTGACGGTAATTGGTATCACGTTGATCTAACCTGGTGCGACAATACAAATACGGTATATAACTACTTTAATATAGATGATAAGACGCTGAAGCTGACGCATGTCATCGCGCCGGTCGCTTCGTCGCTGACGGAAGCGCAAATCTGCAGCGCCAACGCGGTCTACAATATGACGCTCCCGGTCTGCGGCTCCACGCAGGACAACTATTTCAGAAAAAAAGGAATCGTCATTTCCACTCTGGACGGATCTGAAGACGACGCGGTCGTTTCATCCGTTGCGGCGCAGATGAAGCAGAAAAAAACAACGATTGCTTTTTTGGTTACCGCCGCCGGCTACGATGCGACGATTAAGGGCCTTACCACGGCGAAACCGTATAAAATGGCAGCCTATTTGCAGGAAGCAGCTTCCGCGGCGGGCGTGACTTTGAACCTAAAAAATGTTTCTTATGTGACAGATCAGGCTGACTTGGGGCTGAATGTCTTTGTTTCCTATCGGTAATGATATAATTTGAGGCAAAAACAGAAAACCCAAAAAAAATGAAAAAAAGGGTTGACAATAGGGGTGGGTTTTGGTATTATAGTGAAGCGCCTTACGGAAAGGGCGCTGCGGAAGAGGGTCTGCAAGGGCCGGAAAACCGCATGGGACCTTGAAAATTAAACAACGAGACGATAAAGAAGGAACCCGTAAAGATTTCGAGAGTAAAAGTACTTTCGGACGAAAAGAGAGGGACACTCTTTCAAAAAAAACCAAAAGATACGTTAGTGTATCGACTGAAGAGCCGAAACGACTCTAAGATAGATATAAACGCCTTCGGGTGATTATATACCATATTTTAGAGAGTTTGATCCTGGCTCAGGACGAACGCTGGCGGCGTGCCTAACACATGCAAGTCGAACGGAAACAGATTGAAGCTTGCTTTGAACTGTTTTAGTGGCGGACGGGTGAGTAACGCGTGAGGAACCTGCCTTTCAGAGGGGGATAACGTCTGGAAACGGACGCTAATACCGCATGACATTTTGTTGCCGCATGGTGATAAAATCAAAGGAGCAATCCGCTGAGAGATGGACTCGCGTCCGATTAGCCGGTTGGCGGGGTAACGGCCCACCAAAGCAACGATCGGTAGCCGGGCTGAGAGGCTGAACGGCCACATTGGGACTGAGACACGGCCCAGACTCCTACGGGAGGCAGCAGTGGGGGATATTGCACAATGGAGGAAACTCTGATGCAGCAACGCCGCGTGAGGGAAGAAGGTTTTCGGATTGTAAACCTCTGTCCTCAGGGACGATAATGACGGTACCTGAGGAGGAAGCTCCGGCTAACTACGTGCCAGCAGCCGCGGTAATACGTAGGGAGCAAGCGTTGTCCGGATTTACTGGGTGTAAAGGGTGCGTAGGCGGCACTGCAAGTCAGGTGTGAAAACCATGGGCTTAACTTATGGATTGCACTTGAAACTGTGGTGCTTGAGTGAAGTAGAGGCAGGCGGAATTCCCGGTGTAGCGGTGAAATGCGTAGAGATCGGGAGGAACACCAGTGGCGAAGGCGGCCTGCTGGGCTTTAACTGACGCTGAGGCACGAAAGCATGGGTAGCAAACAGGATTAGATACCCTGGTAGTCCATGCCGTAAACGATGATTACTAGGTGTGGGGGGTCTGACCCCTTCCGTGCCGGAGTTAACACAATAAGTAATCCACCTGGGAAGTACGACCGCAAGGTTGAAACTCAAAGGAATTGACGGGGGCCCGCACAAGCAGTGGAGTATGTGGTTTAATTCGAAGCAACGCGAAGAACCTTACCAGGTCTTGACATCCAACTAACGAAGCAGAGATGCATCAGGTGCCCTTCGGGGAAAGTTGAGACAGGTGGTGCATGGTTGTCGTCAGCTCGTGTCGTGAGATGTTGGGTTAAGTCCCGCAACGAGCGCAACCCTTGTGATTAGTTGCTACGCTAAGAGCACTCTAATCAGACTGCCGTTGACAAAACGGAGGAAGGTGGGGACGACGTCAAATCATCATGCCCCTTATGACCTGGGCTACACACGTACTACAATGGCCGTTAACAACGGGAAGCGAAGCCGCGAGGCGGAGCAAAACCCCAAAAACGGTCTCAGTTCGGATCGCAGGCTGCAACCCGCCTGCGTGAAGCTGGAATTGCTAGTAATCGCGGATCATCATGCCGCGGTGAATACGTTCCCGGGCCTTGTACACACCGCCCGTCACACCATGGGAGCCGGTAATACCCGAAGTCGGTAGCCTAACCGCAAGGAAGGCGCCGCCGAAGGTAGGATTGGCGACTGGGGTGAAGTCGTAACAAGGTAGCCGTATCGGAAGGTGCGGCTGGATCACCTCCTTTCTATGGAGACCCGAGCAGATGAAACATTCTGTTCCAACATCCAAGGTCGGTTACGGATGACTTATTATCCAATCGTTGTTTAATTTTGAAGGCCTCGCAGGCTGAGCCTGCACGCACGACGCGCTGAAGCAGACTGGAAACAGAACGCCGAACGCCGCGGAAATGGGTGCGGAGGAAAGCCGGCGGCACAAAGGTCTTGTGTTCGCGGCAAAGCGGCCCGGGAGACCGGAAAGCCAAAGCGCGGCGAAAGACACTGTGTGTCGGTCTTCTCAGAGATAGCATAGGAAGAACCAATCAGTTGAATAGCTTCCAATACGGGGGTATAGCTCAGCTGGGAGAGCGCCTGCTTTGCAAGCAGGAGGTCAACGGTTCGATCCCGTTTATCTCCACCAGCGGACTGAAGTCCGCGGTCACGACGCGCCGGGGCGTTTCAGAAATGAAAAGGCTCGCGGTCGCGGAGAGAACCGCAGAGGAAGTCTGCAAAATACTGGCTATAGTGGCAGAAAGACCGGATAGCCTCAAAGCCGGAGAAATATGGGCTTATAGCTCAGCCGGTTAGAGCGCACGCCTGATAAGCGTGAGGTCGGTGGTTCGAGTCCACTTAAGCCCACCAGCAGGCTGAGCCTGCATGCACGACGCGCTGAAGCATTCTGGAGACAGGAAGCGGAATGTCGCGGAAATGGATGCGGCAAAAGTCTGGAAACGGCAAACAGGAAGCGAAAGCGGAATGGGAGCCAAAATTACATACGGGGTTTCAGTCCGCGACAGCAAGTTTGGGAAACCAGCGGGCAAAGGCGCGATGAAAGACACTGTGTGTCCATATGATGTTCTGGTCCATGCAAATGGAAAAGAGTATTGTGTGTAATCTGATGGCTGGGAAAGGCCGCGACAGGCAAGGTTCTTTGAACTGAAAGCTGACCCGCGACGTGCGTCAACCTCAGGTTGTACCTTGAAAACTGAATAAAGCGAGAAGCAGATAAAGCGAGAAAAAGTTGTTATTCTAACAAGATTAATCTGATAGAAAAACTACAATTTTGAAGAACCAAAGAATCACATGGTCAAGCTACAAAGAGCGCAAGGGGAATGCCTTGGCACTGGGAGCCGAAGAAGGACGCGGCTAACTGCGAAAAGCTATGGGGAGCCGTAAGCAGGCATTGATCCATAGGTGTCCGAATGGAGCAATCCGGCTGGAGTCATGTCCAGTCACCGTGGAGTGAATTCATAGCTGCACGGGGGGAACCGCCTGAACTGAAACATCTAAGTAGGGCGAGGAAAAGAAATCAACCGAGATTCCGCAAGTAGTGGCGAGCGAACGCGGAAGAGGCCAAACCGTGGGCAGCAATGCCCGCGGGGGTGTGGACAGCCAAAAAGTACGCAATCCTGAGCAGAACGGCATGGAAAGGTCGACGAAAGAGTGTGAAAGTCACGTATGCGAAGGGAAAGCGCAGTGGGCTGTATCCCGAGTACTGCCGGACACGTGAAACCCGGTGGGAACATGGGGGGACCACCCTCCAAGCCTAAATACTACCCAGTGACCGATAGTGAAGAGTACTGTGAAGGAAAGGTGAAAAGCACCCCGGAAGGGGAGTGAAATAGAACCTGAAACCTTGTGCTTACAAGCACCGAGAGCCCGTCAATGGGTGATCGGGTACCTTTTGTAGAATGGTCCGGCGAGTGAATGTAACTGGCAAGGTTAAGTCCTTCAGGGACGGAGCCGCAGGGAAACCAAGTCTGAACAGGGCGTATGAAGTCAGTTGTATTCGACCCGAAACCGGGTGACCTACCCATGTCCAGGTTGAAGTGGGGGTAAAACCCCATGGAGGACCGAACCGACTCCCGTTGAAATGGTAGCGGATGAGGTGTGGGTAGCGGAGAAATTCCAATCGAACCCGGAGATAGCTGGTTCTCTCCGAAATAGCTTTAGGGCTAGCCTCGTATTAGATTACCGGAGGTAAAGCACTGAATGGTCTAGGGGCCGAAAGGCTACCGAAGCCTATCAAACTCAGAATGCCGGATAATTGATGTACGGGAGTCAGACAGTGTGAGATAAGTTTCATTGTCGAAAGGGAAACAGCCCAGACCCACAGCTAAGGTCCCTAAACACGGTTAAGTGGCAAAGGATGTGGGGTTGCTTAGACAACCAGGATGTTGGCTCAGAAGCAGCCATTCATTAAAAGAGTGCGTAATAGCTCACTGGTCGAGTGACCCTGCGCCGAAAATTCAACGGGGCTAAAATCGTGTACCGAAGCTTGGGATGCTCAAATATTCTCCATGCTTTCAGGAAGTTGAGAAGCGGAATCTGGCGGCGCGGAAGCGCTGCGGAAAGCCTCTTTCCCGCACAGAAGCGGAAGAGGAAGGAAAAGGTTCCGGATCAGCGGGCGCAAAGCGCCGCGAAATTTCACAGTAAGGTTGAAATGGAGCGCCGATTGAAGGTTTGGAGAATGTTTGAGCATGGTAGGAGAGCGTTGAATGAGAGTTGAAGTCGGAGCGGAAGCGCCGGTGGATTTCATTCAAGTGAGAATGCCGGAATGAGTAGCGAGAAATATGTGAGAATCATATTGGCCGAAAGTCTAAGGTTTCTGGAGGAAGGTTCGTCCGCTCCAGGTAAGCCGGGAGCTAAGGTGAGGCCGAGAGGCGTAGCCGATGCACATACGGTTGACATTCCGTAGCCGCAGAAGGATTTAAGTAAGATGACACCTGCAAAGGGCATGACCCGGGCGTTGGTTGACCCGGGCGTAAGGGACCGAAATCAAGTAGGGAAGCATGCGCAGAGCAGGGCGAGAAAAGTCTTATGGGATATCCGATGCGCCCGTACCGCAAACCGACACAGGTAGACAGGAAGAAGATTCCAAGGCCAACGGGAGAAGGGTAGTTAAGGAACTCGGCAAATTGACCCCGTAACTTAGGGAGAAGGGGGTGCCTCAGAAATGAGGCCGCAGAGAATAGGCCCAGGCGACTGTTTAGCAAAAACACAGGTCTCTGCCAAATCGAAAGATGACGTATAGGGGCTGACACCTGCCCGGTGCTGGAAGGTTAAGAGGAGATGTGCAAGCATTGAATTGAAGCCCCAGTAAACGGCGGCCGTAACTATAACGGTCCTAAGGTAGCGAAATTCCTTGTCGGGTAAGTTCCGACCCGCACGAAAGGTGTAACGATCTGGGCACTGTCTCAATTACCCGCCCGGCGAAATTGTAGTACCGGTGAAGATGCCGGTTACCCGCGACAAGACGGAAAGACCCCATGGAGCTTTACTGTAGTTTAATATTGGGTTTCGGTAATTTATGTACAGGATAGGTGGGAGACTGTGAAGCGGCGGCGCTAGCTGCCGTGGAGTCACCCTTGGGATACCACCCTTAAGTTGCTGAAATTCTAACCTGCGGCCGTGAATCCGGCCGGGGGACATTGTTAGACGGGCAGTTTGACTGGGGCGGTCGCCTCCAAAAGAGTAACGGAGGCGCTCAAAGGTCAGCTCAGCACGGACGGAAACCGTGCCAAAGAGTGTAAACGCGTAAGCTGGCCTGACTGCGAGGATGACGGTCCGAGCAGAAACGAAAGTTGGAGTTAGTGATCCGGCGGTATGAGAGTGGAATTGCCGTCGCTCAACGGATAAAAGCTACCCTGGGGATAACAGGCTGATCTCCCCCAAGAGTCCACATCGACGGGGAGGTTTGGCACCTCGATGTCGGCTCATCACATCCTGGGGCTGTATTCGGTCCCAAGGGTTCGGCTGTTCGCCGATTAAAGTGGTACGCGAGCTGGGTTCAGAACGTCGTGAGACAGTTCGGTCCCTATCTGTCGTGGGCGCAGGATATTTGAGGAGAGCTGTCCTTAGTACGAGAGGACCGGGATGGACGCACCTCTGGCGCACCAGTTGTCATGCCAATGGCACAGCTGGGCAACTATGTGCGGATCGGATAAACGCTGAAAGCATCTAAGCGTGAAGCCGACTCCAAGATTAGATATCCCACAGCATAAGCTGGTAAGGCCCCTTGAAGACTACAAGGTTGATAGGCTGCGTGTGTAAGCACGGTAACGTGTTCAGCTTGGCAGTACTAATAGGCCGAGGGCTTGACCATATTTTTGGTTCGACCCTTCATTTCCCTTTTTCTGCTTCCAGTTTTGTTCAGTTTTGAGGGTACGATATGTATCTGAAAAAGCAGCGCGGGAAGTTCCCGTAAGCCGATGGTTTAATCGCCGGAGGCGCGTGCTGACCGCATGGTCTATGCACCATTAGCTCAGTTGGTAGAGCACCTGACTCTTAATCAGGGTGTCCCGGGTTCGAATCCCTGATGGTGCACCAAGAGGAAGTCGGAAAGGGGTCAGGGACCCTGACCTCCGTGCCGGCTGAAAAGATGTTGGATATGGCCCGTTGGTCAAGCGGTTAAGACAGCGGCCTCTCACGCCGTTAACGTGGGTTCGATTCCCGCACGGGTCACCAAGTTTGATCATTAAATAGTTGAATATAGTTGGTGTCGATTGCGATGAGGGTACACCCGTTCCCATTCCGAACACGGAAGTTAAGCTCATCTGCGCCGAAGATACTTGGCTGGTAACGGCCCGGGACAATAGGTGGTGCCAACATCTTCATATTCCTCAATAGCTCAGCCGGTAGAGCATGCGGCTGTTAACCGCAGGGTCGTTGGTTCGAGTCCAACTTGGGGAGCCATAAAAAGTCGTCCGCGTTCGTGGACGGCTTTTTTGTTGAAGAAAATTATTTTACAGGCGCGCAATCACTTGCAGCCGCAGATTGGGCGGGTTTTACCCGGAAGGCGGGAAAAGCAGCGGATGATAACCCACATACTGCAAGAGACGGTTTGTGCGTCGTACCTGACCAAAGATTAAATAGTTAAGCAAAGTTGATCGATTATGAAACATTTTTTAAATGTACTGCATACAGTAATTGTGATAAGTCCATTACAGAAGGCGGTTGTTTAAAAAATGCACAATCCATAGTCAAATCTGAAGGTGTTTTTATATGAGCATACAAATAAATGAATAATTTAAATATGAACTTGCAATTATTACTTGAGTGATATATAATAAGGCATCAAGATTTAACGGTGTTTGAGCAGCACCGGCGAAATCGAATCACCATTCTTATACCAGCAGGCGGATATGAAATATCGGCAAAGGCGCCGGACCTATTTAATAGGTCCGGCGCCTTTTTGGGTAAGAACAGGTGCGCATTGGGGTATGAATCGAATCAAGAACGGAGGGTCATTATGAATTTTGCTGTTATGCAAACGGGGCTACAAAATATTCTTTTATCAGCGGTGAGCGCGGCTTCGCTCCCCGCAGAGCTGCTGACTTCCATTAATACGGTATGGACTCTGATTTCCGCGTTTCTGGTGTTTTTTATGCAAGCCGGATTCGCAATGCTGGAAACGGGCTCAACACGTTCGAAAGGCGCCGCCAATATTATGATGAAGAACCTGATGGACTTTTGCATCGGGTCCATCGCGTTCTATTTTGTCGGTTACGGCTTGATGTTCGGCCAAAGCGTGGGGGGCCTGTTTGGCGGATCGGATTTCTTTGGGACGATTGATCATACGATTTCGGTTTGCGGGATTCCGGTCGATGCATTTATTCTTTGGGAGACCGTTTTCTGCGCAACCGCCGCGACCATTGTATCGGGTGCCATGGCGGAACGCACCAAATTTATTGCTTACTGCATCTACAGCGCGGTCATTTCGCTGGTGATTTACCCGGTCGCGGGCCACTGGATCTGGGGCGGCGGCTGGCTTGCCCAAATGGGCTTCCAGGATTTTGCCGGTTCCACGGTTGTTCACTCCATCGGCGGTTGGGCCGCTCTGGTCGGCGCAGCGATGCTTGGGCCCCGTATCGGCAAATACTCAAAAGACGGAAAGCCCAACAGTATTCCCGGCCACAGCATTACGCTTGCCGCGCTCGGCGTCTTTATTCTTTGGTTTGGTTGGTTTGGATTTAACCCGGGCTCTACTCTGTCCGCGCTGACGCTGGGCGACGATGGAAAGTTCAGCATTGCGTCAATCGGGACCATCGCGATGACCACCAATATTGCCGCAGCGGCAGGCGCTTTCGCTGCAATGATCTACACGTGGTTCAAGCACAAAAAGCCATCCGTCAGCATGGCGCTGAACGGAGCGATCGGCGGATTGGTTGCAATAACCGCCGGCTGCGCCTATGTCAGCATTGAAGGCGCTCTGGTCATCGGTTTGATTGCTGGCGTGCTTGTGGTCGCGTCGATTGAATTCTTTGAAAAGGTTCTGAAAATCGATGACCCGGCGGGCGCGATCAGCTGCCATTGCACCTGCGGCGTTTACGGCACCTTGATGGTCGGCTTGTTCGATACCAGCAAGGGCCTGTTCTACGGCGGCGGACTGGGACTGTTCGGTGTTCAGCTGCTTGGCGTTCTGACTGTCGGCGCATGGACCGCGGCAACAAGCTTTGTGCTGTTCAAAGTTCTGAAATCCACGGTCGGCCTGCGGGTCAGCGCGGAAGAAGAGCTTGCCGGACTGGATGTTTCCGAGCATGCAGAGGAAGGTTATCCTGATTTTCAGCAGATCGATACGATCCATATGGCGTGATTCGAAATACGAACTATATAAGCGCCGCCCTGAATGGGCGGCGCTGTTTTTTTGCATTTTTCCGTTAAACATATTTATTCTGAGAAATGCGTGGATATTTCGAGCAAAAAAATAAGGCCAATGTTGCTGAGCATTATGAAATAACGCTAAATTTAATCGAGAATATCAGACTAAAATAGCAATATTTGCACGGTTAAAAAACAGAAGAGCAAAAACCGCTGTTGTAATTCCAATGAGGAAACGATAAAGTTAAAATATAGATTATTTAATAACCTGATAGAAAACAGGATGAAATTGATGGGAGGAAGATATTATGAAAAGGTTATTAGCTGTTCTTTTGTCCACCCTGCTTTGCGGGGGGACCATGGCCGGCTGTTCAGGAGGAGCAAATCCGGTCGGCTCAAAAGCGGATGCCGCCGTTTCGCCCGCAGCTGAGGCCGGCAGCGAAGCGGTTAGCAGCGAGGGCATTCCGACGGATCCGGTTACTCTTCGATTTGAATGGTGGGGCGGAGATGATCGCCATGAGGCAACATTGAAGGCCATTAAAAAGTTTGAGGAAAAGTATCCCTACATAACCATAAACGCCGAGTATGCTGGCTTTAACGGAATGCAGGAAAAGGTCAACACTCAGTTTGCGGGGCATACCGCGCCGGATATTGTCCAGGTAAATCACGATTGGATTCCGTCGCTTTCACCAGACGGCAAGGGGTTTTACGACTTGAAAACTCTTGGCGGCATTATCGACCTTTCCCAGTGGGATGACAGTACTCTGGAATTCGGGATGAGAAAGGGGAATCTGAACGCGATTGCCGTTTCGGTTACCGGGCGCAGCTTCTTCTACAACAAGACTGCTTTTGACAAGCTAAACGTCGGCATTCCGAAGACGTGGGATGATCTGATTGAAGCGGGCAAAAAATTCGAGGCGGCCGGCAAAGACATGTATCCGACGGACCTTGATACCGGCAGCGGTTATACTTCCTTTTACGCGGCGGTTGCTTACGAGCAGCAGAAAACGGGCAAGGAATTTTTGGACCAGAATGGAAAGATCGGGTTCAGCATCGATGAGATCAAAGACGCGCTCGATTTTTATATGAAACTTGAAAAGAACCATGTCACAAGAACACAGAAACAAATTCAAAACGACGCCGGAACGACACCGCTGTACCAGACAGACAATTTCATTTCCGGCAAGGTCGCGGGCATGTTGGAGTGGAGTTCATCCGTCGGCAAATTCAGCAAGGTGCTGACCGAAAAGAAGAGCGAGCTGGTTTTGGGCGAACTGCCGGAGTTGTCGGGCGCAAAAATGAGCGGCTGGTTGGAAAAGCCGTCCCTCCTGCTGGCAATCAGCGCGGAAACAAAATATCCAAAACAGTCCGCTTTGTTCCTCAACTGGCTGCTGAACGACCCTGACGCCGCGGTCGTCCTCGGTACATCGCGGGGCATTCCGTCCAGCAAAGCGGCAATGAAAGCACTCTCTGCCTCGGATAGTAATTTGGAAAAGGACCTTTCCTATCAGGGAACCTTGCAGATCATGAATTGCAAACCGGTGCTGCAGAGTCCTTACATGAACAATTCCGACATGGCGCAGGCCTACATCACGGCGGTCCAGTCCATTTCCTACGGCACGGCGGATACCCAAAGCGCCGCGCAGACGCTTTATGATACCATGCAGAGCGTCCTTTCCGGTATTGTTGAGTAAAAGTATGTTTTGATAAATTCCTCTGACAACGCGGGCACGCTGTATGGAAGACCGCAGCGTGTCCGTATGCTCTGAAATTAGCATAGCAAGCGGAGAGAGATGAGTGGAAATGGAAGCTACTGCATCGGACAATAAAAGAAGTCAGAAAAAAACGAAGTCTGCACGCAAATTGGGGGAGAGCCGTTTTCACGGGCTGCTTTATGTGGCGCCGTGGTGTATTGGGTTTCTGCTGTTTACCTTGTACCCGTTTATCACATCCTTTTACCTCAGTTTCACCAGGTTTAATCTGGTAACCGACCCCAAATGGGTCGGTCTGGCAAACTATATCCGGTTATTTCAGGATCCTATCTTCAAAAAGTCGATTTCGGTTCTGTTTGAATATGTCGTGATGGAAGTCCCGCTGAAAATTGTATTTTCTCTGCTGATCGCGATGATTCTGAATATGAAAATCAGTGGAATCAATTTTTTTCGTACGGCGTACTACATTCCATCCATTCTGGGTTCTAACGTGGCGATCGCGGTGCTGTGGAAGTTTATTTTCCAGTCAAACGGTCTTGCAAACCAAGTCCTAGCCGCTTTTGGCGTGCCGCCTGTTGGGTGGTTCGGGGAGCAGTTCCCCGCCCTGATGACGATCGCGTTGCTGCGCGTATGGGAATTCGGCTCCACCATGGTTATCTTTCTCGCGGGTCTGCAAAGCGTTCCGGGAGAACTGTATGAAGCGGCCAGTGTGGACGGCTGTTCCAAAATAAGGCAGTTTTTCAAAATCACGGTCCCGCTTTTAAGCCCGACGATTTTTTATAATCTGGTGATGCAGCTGATTATGGCATTCCAGGAATTCAACGGACCTTATCTGATTACATCCGGCGGGCCCCAGCACGGAACCTATCTGCTTTCCATGTACATTTACGATCAGACCTTTAAAAGCTATAAAATGGGTTACGCCGCGGCGATGAGCTGGATTCTGTTTGTCATTATTCTGGTATTCACGCTGCTGGTATTCCGCTATTCCAAGTACTGGGTCTTTTATAACGACGATGGAAAGGGGAACGACAATGCTTGATGCACTGGTCAAAAAGCAGGTCCGTAAAGTGATTTTATATGTTATTTTGATTGCCGTAAGCATCGTTATGCTGTATCCGATGCTCTGGCTGTTCGGCGCCAGTTTTAAAAGCAACGCGGATATCCATTCATCCATCTGGTTTATGCCGAAATCGTTCAGTGCGGAACCGTATCGGCACGGCTGGGTAACAGGCTCTGAGTATACTATGGGGCACTATTTTCTCAACACGTTTAAAATGGTAATTCCAACCGTAATTTTCACGATCGTTTCCAGTGTTCTGACGGCCTACGGTTTTGCCAGATTTGAGTTCCCCGGTAAGAAAGTGCTGTTTTCTCTCCTGATTGCCACAATGCTGTTGCCGGTCATTATCCTGAGAATTCCGCAGTACGTCATGTGGGGATGGTTTCGGGTTCTGGATACCTACACGCCTTTGGTGCTGCCCCATCTGTTCGCGAGCGATGGAGTTTTTGTGTTTTTGCTGATTCAGTTTTTTAGAAGCATTCCGAAAGATTTGGATGAAGCTGCGAAGATAGACGGCTGTTCCCGCATAAATACGTTAATCCGCATTCTGGTTCCGGTGATTAAACCGGGGATTGTATCCATCGGGCTGTTTTCTTTTATGTGGTCGATGAATGACTTTATCGGGCCGTTAATCTATATTTCCAGCGTAAAAAAGTATCCGGTTACGATTGCGCTGCGCATGTCGATGGACGCGACCGGCAACGGGTATGATGAAAATCAGATTATCGCGATGTCCGTCATCAGTCTGATTCCGTCGATCATAGTATTTGCGCTGGGGCAGAAGCAGTTTGTGGAGGGCCTGACGACAGGAAGTCTTAAGGGTTAGCCGTTTTGTCCTTATGCTCCGGGCTGTAATATCTGCGGTACTGAGTCGGCGACATTCCGGTACCCAGCTTAAACATCCGGCTGAAATGGGCGCTGGTGTTGAACCCTGTTTTTGTCGCGATGCTGCTGATCGAACATCCGGTGGTCTCCAGCAATTTTTTTGCCGCGCGGATCCGCACGCTGTTGATATATTCGACCACGGATAAATTTGTCGTCTTTTTAAACAAATGGCTCAGATAATAGGGACTGATATAAAATTGGGCGGCTATTCCTTTCAGATTTAGCTGAGATGTATAGTTCTTTAAAATAAAAGCGATGATCCTATCTACGGTCTTATTACTCAGCTTTTCAGAGTTCTCATGCCGTGCCGCCTGTTCTTCGGCACAGCTTTTCAGGGTAATCAGCAGTTCGGCAAGCAGGGCGCGGCGCAGAACGACCGCTTCCGGAGAGTTCCTGCCGTTCAAATCGTACAACCGCTGAAAAATGCTCTCAAACAGGCCCTGCAGTTTCATGGAAACGGTCAAAACTTTGATGCCGAGGCTGAAAAAAGAAAAAGGGTCAAAGCCCCAGTCCCACGACCGGCCGAAATATTCAGGATTGAAATTCAGTACATAGCGGGTGTGAGGGGCATCGCCGGAGGAGGCAGTTTTATGTATTTCGTCTGGGCCTATGATGACGATGTTGCCGGCATTGACGGGGTATACGGAGTCGTCGATGAAATATTTCCGGGCCCCTTCGGCCAGATAGTAAATTTCATATTTTTTGTGCATATGAAAGGTTTTCATGTCATACCCGGCTGTTCGGTGAGACTTGCTGATAAAAAAATCGTAATGAGGAGAATAGACGTATTCCCTGACTATGGTTGACACCGCCTTTCGTTCTAGATATTTTCATTTTACACTATTTTTCCTGTTTTGCAATATCAAGATATTCATGCATTGTAGGTGACAAATTGTGGATTTCAAAATTATCGGTCTTTTTGTTCGCAGTGTCTCGTTTGAACTGACGAACTCGGACTGCTATCATTCCCGGATTCCGTATGATGTTGAACTCAACGGCAGAAAAATCGCTGAAAATCTGAACCGCAATATTTTCAGCCTTTACGACCTAAGGCCGAATACGGAGTATCGGGTGACCGTTTCCGCAAACGGTACAGCCGTTTCTCATGCTTTTACCACAAAGAGGGAGAGCTTCCGGCTGAACGCGCGGGACTTCGGCGCCGCCGGAGATGGCGTGAAACAGGATACCTCCGCGATTCAGGCTGCGATTTTATGCTGTCCGAAGAACGGAACGGTGTTGATTCCGAGCGGAGTTTACCTGACGGGTCCGCTGTTTCTGAAAAGCGATATGACGCTGGAGCTTGCGGAAGGCGCCATGCTGCTTGGAATGACCGACCGCAGCGTTTATCCGGTTCTCCCGGGAGTAACACAGTCCGAGGATGAACGGGAGGAGTATTACCTCGGTAGTTGGGAGGGGAATCCGCTGTCCTCTTTTGCAAGCCTTCTAAACGGAATCCATGTCAGCAATGTTGACATTGTCGGTCCGGGTATTATAAACGCGAATGCGGCTCAGGGGGACTGGTGGCGGAATCCAAAGGTAAAGCGCGGTGCCTGGAGGCCCAGGATGCTCTTTCTGAACGGATGCGAGCAGATTCGTGTTCAGGGTATAACGCTTGAAAATTCCTATGCCTGGACGGTTCACCCATTTTACAGTAAAGACGTCAGTCTTCTGGATATTCGGATTTACAATGACCCGGATTCCCCGAATACGGATGGAATCGACGTGGAGGCTTGCAGCGGTGTGAAAATCTGCGGCGCTGTCATTTCAGTTGGGGACGACTGCGTCGCTCTGAAATCCAGCAAAATCTATATGGGCAGCCGTTTGAATACACCAACTTGCGGGATTGTGCTTAGAAACTGTCTGCTGGAGCGGGGGCATGGCGCCGTGGTGATCGGCAGCGATGTTTCCGCAGGCGCGCGGAGCATTAGTGCCACACAGTGCGTGTTTCAGGGAACCGACCGCGGCCTGAGAATCAAAACAAGGCGCGGAAGGGGCGAATTGTCAGTCGTAGATCGCGTTTCTCTCGAAAATATATGGATGGATCGGGTCAACACACCTTTTGTCGTCAATATGTTCTATTGCTGCGACCCGGACGGGCACAGTGATTATGTTTCCTCGAAAAAACCGGTTCCGGTCAACGAGTTTACTCCCAGGGTCGGTAACCTGAGCTGCCGCAATATTGTATGCGAGCATTGCAGCACTGCGGGAGTGTTCCTTTGCGGTCTGCCGGAAATGCCGATTGAAAGCGTGAGCTTTCGGAATGTGCGGATTTCCTTTGCGGCGGACGCACGGGCCGGGTACCCGGCGATGATGGACGGTTTGGAACCGGTCGCGAAGTTGGGGCTGTTTGCACGTAATGTGAAAAAGCTGTCGCTTGCCGGTGTAACGATCGAGGGGTTTGAAGGAGAAAAAACGGACTTTGCAGATATTGAGGAGCTGTGGGAGGAAGAATCCAATGGACACGGAGACAATTAGCCGGTTGGGGAGGTTCGCGGATAGCTTAATGGAACGAAGCTGCGCGCAAAGCCCTGCATGGAACCTGGAACGGCTTCAAAAGCCGGATAAAAACCGATGGAATTATGTCGATGGCTGTATGTTATCTGCGTATCTGCAGCTTTATGCGGCGACGGGAAAGGAAAAATATCTGAAATTCACGGATTCCTTTATGGGCGAACTTCTGCGGGAGGACGGTTCTCCTCCCGCGCTGTCTGACGATGACCGCAGTCTGGACGCCATTGCGCCCGCAAGAGTTTTTTTCCCCTTGTTTGATCTGACGGGCAAAGAGAAATATCGCAAAGGGATGGACTTCTTTTTCTCCAGGCTGATTGAGATTCCGCGGACGCGGGAAGGAAATTTTTGGCATAAAATTTCCTACCCGTGTCAGGTGTGGCTGGATGGGCTTTATATGGCCATGCCGTTTTTTATGATGTATGAGAACCGGTATGACGGAATGAAAAACTATTTTGATATCTACACCCAGTTTTCGGTAGTCCGCAAAAGAATGAGGGATGAAAAAACAGGTCTGTACTATCACGGTTACGATGAGAGCCGCACCGCGGGCTGGGCAGACAAAATGACTGGGTGCTCCCCTTCTTTCTGGCTCCGCGCGGAAGGATGGCTCTTAATGGCATTGGTCGAGACGCTGGAAGTGATGGACGAACAGCTTTATTATGAATACCGCGGCCTTCAGTCCATGATGCGCGAGCTCTTGGACGCGGTGCTTGTATTTCAGGATTCTACCGGCATGTTTTATCAGGTAGTCGACCGGGGAATGGAAAAAGGCAATTATCTCGAAACCAGCGGAACGGCAATGATTGCGTACAGCATTTTAAAAGCAGTTCGCCTGCATCTCCTGCCGGTTCGTTACGCGGAGCGCGCAAAGCAGGCTTTTAACGGCATTCTGAACCGGTACTTCATGGACGGACCGCTGAATCCGTCTCTTGGGGGCGTCTGCATGGTCGCTGGGTTGGGGGGGCCGGAAGAACGGGATGGAACTCCCGTTTATTATTATGGGGAACCTGTCGTACAGAATGAGGGGAAAGGTGTTGCCCCTTTTTTGATGGCGTTTGCCGAGCTGCTCAGAATAGATGAGGTACCGACCGAGCCGAAAGAGGGGAGACTTGGCCTGTGATTGCCGTCGGAGTGCGTGCGCACGACTATGGGTGCCGCGAACCGGAACAGCTTTTTTCACAAATATCTCAGGACGGTTTCAGCTGTGTACAACTCGCGTTTCAAAAGGCGATTGCCGGTGTGAAAGAGCTGAATGACCTGACTTCGGAAATCGTGAACCGAACAGCCGCCGCCATGAAAGGGAATCGACTCAGCACAGCGGTGTTCGGCGCTTACACAGACCTTGCCCTGCCGGACCGTAAAGTCCGTGATAAGAATGCTGAACTGCTGCTGCGCTGTTTGCCTTACGCAAAGCGGTTGGGTGCCGGCTGCGTCGGATTGGAAACCACGGCGCGGGAAAAGCAGGGCGGAATGTCGCGCAGAGATGCGCTGCGGGTTTTTCTGGAAACACTGGAACCTATTTTGCGGGAGGCGGAGGATACCGGCGTTATCCTTGCGATCGAACCTGTTTTCGCGCATACGGTCAACACGCCGGAATGCGCTCTGCAAGTTTTGCGGGCCGCCGCTTCACCGAATCTGAAAGTGATTTTCGATCCCTGCAATCTGCTTTCCCCGAAATCTGCCGGCGCGCAGCGGGAAATTTGGGACCGGATGTTTCATCGACTTGGAAAAGACATCGTGTCCGTTCATTTTAAAGGAAGGGCCGTTGATCGGCGGGGACAGCTATATAAAACGGATTTGGCCCACTCCGTGCTGGATTATCCGTATTTGTTTGAGCAGCTGAAAAAACTGCCCCAAAATCTCAGTATTCTCAGGGAAGAGGCCAACCCGGCTTTCGCCGCGCGGGACTGCGCGTTTTTGAAAGACGGGCTGTTGAAATGAAAGCATGAGGGCAACGGTTTCAAAAGACGGGTCGGGAGAGTTCACGACCGTCGCGGAAGCAGCCAAGGCAGCCCACGGAGATAAAATGGAGATCTACATTAAGAACGGATGGTATCGGGAGAAGCTGACGCTTTTCGCAAATGAGATCCAACTGGTCGGCGAAGACCCGGACCGAACCGTCATTTCTTTTGGCGATGGTGCAAATTTTTCGGGCGCAAACGGGGAAATGCTTGGAACATTTCGGAGCTATACCCTGTACATGAATGCCCGGCGCGCTCTTCTGGAAAATCTGTCCGTGAAAAACACCGCGGGCAACGGCGACATCGCCGGGCAGGCGGTTGCCGTTTACGCGGATTCCTCTCTGGCTCGGTTTGAGCATGTGAATATCACCTCGCGGCAGGATACCCTATTTTTGGCACCGCTACCGGACCAACCGAGGATCCCCGACTCGTTTAAAGGGCCGGGCGAGCAAATGCCGCGACGGCCCTGCATGGATTATTTCAGGGACTGTCGTGTGGAGGGAGACGTCGATTTCATTTTTGGAGGCGCGGAGGCAGCGTTTGAAAACTGTGAGATTGTTTCCGCTAACCGGGGAAAAAGCATTAACGGCTATGTGACAGCGGCCTGCACGCCGCTGGACCAGACATACGGATTTCTTTTTTACCGCTGCCGCCTTGACTCTGACTGTGCTCCCGGTACGGTATACCTGGGGCGGCCTTGGAGGGAGCACGCTGCTGCGGCTTTTTTGAACTGTAAGATTGGTTCCCACATTACGGAAAGGGGATGGGCGGATTGGGAAGGCCGCCCTCAGGACCGGACAGCGGTTCGGTTTGAGGAATTCGGCAACCGGGGGTCCGGTTCTGCTGTCTCGGCACGGGCACCGTGGGTGCACCTGCTAACGAGAAAAGAAGCGGCCAGGCGAATTAATCGTATTCATGAAATCGACCGGCTAACCTTGCAATCCCAAAGGAACCGCCCTGAAAATTTCTGATGGGCAGCCTACCCTACGGCATCATAAAAGAAGCCTACCCAAAAGGGTGGGCTTCATTTATGGGAACAAGTAAATTCAAGCAGACGGTGTATCTGAAGCGTGCCGGGATGTAAAGAAATGCAGACGACTTATCAAAAAAATCGAACCGGTCTGTTGAAATTGAGATTTATCATGATTGATCTGCTGTTTGACTATAACGGATCAGCGGCATAAAAATTTCGTCTACAATCTCCGTGACGGTTGTGTCGGAAATTTCCTGTTTTGTAATTAGTTCATACTGCAACAGGTCAATGGGCAGGGTGATGATCCTGGGCGACAGCCCTTCAAGGCAGACTTCCCCACGTTTTTCCGCGTTTTTCATCATGGCCGTCATCGCAGCCGTCAGCTTGTTTTCCGATTTCCACTGAGCAAATTGCGGCATGGCCGCGGCGATATGACGCCAAATCAACGGCTCCATCATAAGTCCCCGGATCGTCTGCACGCCGATTGCCTTCAGCGGTCGAATACGCTCTTGCAGATAGGCATACACGTCATCCCGCAGATTTCCGGTATTTGGAACCGCTTCGGTGATTTTAGGCAGACGCTTATGCAAGGCAGCAATCACAAGTTCATACTTGTTTGCCCAGCGGCGGTAAAGGACAGCCTTGTTGGTCCCCGCCCGATCCGCTACTTTTTCCATCGTCAGGTGTGCATAGCCGATTTGGTCGAGTTCATCCAACGTGGCATCCATAATTGCCTCTTCCAGAATCTCTCCACGACGGCGAGTGCCTTTTTTTTGCTCGTCCATCCTTCATTCCCTCCAATCCTTTAATCCCATCCATCGTTATAGAATGTGCATATAGGAAACGATATAGTTTCTTATATTCATGTGAAGTATGCGAATTGAAAGTATTTCGCATTTATTTTATCATATGCATATAAGAAACGCAACCGTTTCTTTTGAAAAAGGAGGATGATATTCTTGAGTGCAAAAAAAGTAAGGCCGGTAAAAGAAAGACTTGATCCGGTGGCACTGCGGGTTGCTATTATTCTGATCGTCGGCGCGCTCGCACCGCTGTTTGATTCCACGATGGTCAATGTGGCGCTCCACACCATCGCGGCCGAAATGAAGGCAACTATCTCCGTCGTGCAGTGGGTTACGACGGGCTATGTGCTGGCAATGGGGCTGGCGGTTCCGGTCTCCGGCTGGGCCACCAGACGGTTTGGATGCAAACGGCTCTATATCTTTTCCCTGGTCATTTTCCTGATTGGTTCCATCTGCACCATGCTTTCCTGGAGCATTGAGAGCATGATCGCGTTCCGGGTTATTCAGGGCGTCGGTGCCGGATTATTAATGCCGACCCTCCAGACGGAGCTTGTTCAGGTTTCCGGCGGCCGCAATCTCGGGCGAATTATGGCAATTATCAGCATACCATCTTTGCTCGGACCGATTCTCGGGCCAGTGCTGGGCGGCATCATTGTCAATAACTTGGGTTGGCACGCCATCTTCTGGGTGAATATTCCGATCTGCATCGTAGCGATTCCCCTCTCCGTATGGGGGATACCGAAAGATAATCTCCTCGATCAGAAAGCGTCCATTGATCTGCTCGGTATGCTCTTGTTATCGCCCGCATTCGCAATCTTGATTTACGGTATCGTCCAGATAAGCACGCACGGCGGCGTTGCGGACAGCGCGGTCTATATTCCGCTGCTCATCGGCCTCGTTTTGATGGTTCTGTATGTTGTTCATGCCTTGCAGACAAAACGGGAAACGGCGCTGAACGTGCGGCTGTTCAAATCCGTCAATTTTTCCGCATCCAATATCCTGTTGATTTTCAGCGGCATTATTACAAACGGGGCCATGCTGATGCTGCCGCTCTATTATCAGGAAGTGCGCGGCGCAAGCGCGCTTGCTGCGGGGCTGTGGATGATTCCGCAAGGCGTAGGCATGCTGCTCACCCGGAGCTGGGCCGCCAAAGCGGCTGATCGCGGCGGTTCGCGCAATATTGTGCTTTTCAGCCTCGCCACTGTTACAATCGGCACGCTGCCGTTTGCTTTTGCCGGTACGGAATCAAATTATATCCTTTTATCTCTTGCCCTTCTCATCAGGGGGGCCGGACTCGGCGGTTTGTTTATCGCCATCATGATGTCCGCTTACGTCGGTCTGTTGAAAGAGCAAATTCCGCATGCGAGCATCGCGACAAGAATTTTTCAGACCATCGGCGGTGCTTTCGGGTCGGCGATTCTTGCAACCGTTGCGCAGGGTCAGATGGCGGGGCGTGCCGATTCCGATCTTCATGCGGCTGCGCGCGCATTCAACGTCTCTTTCTGGTGGTCCATCGGTTTTACCGTGGTCGCCGTAATCCCTACGCTGTTCTTGGCAAAAGGCAAAAAATCAGGGTCGGAAGCGGCTCAGCACTAAGTGCGGCAGAGGGGCGAGGGGCAAAGGACTGCCTCTACGGTGATTTCGGCTAATACGGGTATGCCCAAGGGGCTGCCCTGGTAACTTCATCTCGGGCAGTCAACCTGAGTGCAAAATGAATCAAGCCTGTCCCAAAGGGCGGGCTTTTACCATTCCCGGTGGGTTCTGGCAATGTGAAAGAGCCGGACCAGTGTGGAAACCAGAAGCACTCCCATCGCAAGGGCTCCCGCGATTCCCAGCGTGTGAAGGCCGGTGCTGAGAAACATGGAATTGTTGCCGATTACAACATATTCCATGGTGTAAAAGATGCCGCCGCCAGGTACAAAGGGGAGCAGCGCGATAATCTGAAATTCGGTCGCGGGTTTCTTGGCGAACCGCGCCATGCTTTCGGAATAGACCGCCGTAACAACGGTTGCGATAAAATATTGAATCATATCGTTGTGCAGGGGGGAAAGCAGAGAAAAACACAGCCAGCCGAGAAATCCTCCAAAGGAGGCAATCGTCAGTGCGCGTCCGCGGATATTAAACAGGAAGCAGAAAGCGATACAAGCGGCGTATGCCCACAGGCAGCTCAGAAATATTTCCATTATTACACCCCCAACAGCATGCGCGAGGCAGTCAGGGCAATGCCCGCGCCGATGGCGATGGCGGTTGCGACCAGGACGCTTTCGGTCAGGCGCAGAATTCCGGCGATCAGGTCGCCCGCGATAATATCCCGCATAAAATTCGTGATTGCGATTCCCGGTACCAGATTCATCAGGGAGCCGATGATTATTTTATCGTAGCTCAGGAAAAAATCGAAATTTGCCGCGGTCAGGGCAATCGCAGCCGCCACGAAACTGGCTGCAACGTTGATGAAGAAGGAATTGACGCGAAAGAGTTCCAAGGACCGTGTGACAAGCCGGATCGCCGCGCCGCAGAACAGAGCCACGGCGGCGTCGCGCGGGGAACCGCCGTAGAAGAGCGTGAAGGCCGCCCCGATCAGCGCATAAGCGAGTATCTGCATCGGAAACGACAGCGTGGGGCGCTTTCCGATGCGGTCCAGCTCCGCCCTGATTTCGGAAAACTGCGGCTTATCGCTCCAGATACGCCGGCAGAGGGCGTTCACCTGATCGACGCGGTCCAGATTCATCGTGCGCGTCGGCACGCGCTTAATCCGTGTGATCGGCCTGCCGTCCCGCGTGCAGACGGTTACCTCAATCAGGGTCGGAATGACGAACACTTCGCCGGTTTCCACGCCGTAGGCGCGGAAAATTCGCTGCATGGATTCTTCGGCCCGGTAGATTTCCCCGCCGTTGGCCACCAGAAGATAGCCGGCTTCGACCGCGGTGTTGACCAGATCACTGTAATTCATTGGCTCAGCTCCCGGCATTCAATTTCAGATTCGGGAAACTCCGCTTTTCACGGCCGCTTCCGCCACCGCTTTGGCGACAGCGGCGGGGACTTTGCGGTCGAGAGCGCTTGGAATAATATAGTCCGGCTTCAGCTTATCATCCGGGATGTAGGAGGCGATGGCGGTAGCTGCCGCGATTTTCATTTCCTCATTGATATCCGACGCCCGCGCGTCGAGCGCGCCGCGAAAAACGCCGGGGAATACCAGAACATTGTTGATCTGATTCGGGAAATCGCTGCGGCCCGTTCCGACGACCGCCGCCCCCGCCGAAAGCGCTGCGTCAGGCATGATTTCCGGCGTTGGGTTCGCCATGGCGAAAACAATCGGTTGATTCATGGAAGAAACCATATCCTCCGTGACCAGATTGGGGCGCGAAACTCCGATAAAAACGTCCGCGCCGCGCAAAACGTCGGCAAGAGAACCGCGCTCCTGTTCCAGATTGCTTCTCAGAGAAATCGCCGCCTGGCCGGAAGTCAGATTGTCGTCCCCCCTGCAGATCGCGCCGTTGAGGTCACACAAAATCACATTGCCGAACTTCATGTCCAGCAGCAGATTCCCGATTGCGATGCCGGCGGCCCCGGCGCCGTTGATGACGATTTTGGCGTTGCCCTGTTTTCTGCCGGTCACTTTGAATGCGTTAATCAGGGCGGCGGCGACGACAATAGCCGTACCGTGCTGATCATCGTGAAAAATCGGAATGTCGCAGCATTCTTTCAGCCGTTTTTCAACTTCAAAGCAGCGGGGGGCCGCGATGTCTTCCAGATTGATTCCGCCGAAGCTGCCGGCAATCAGCCGGACGGTGTTGACAATGTCGTCCGTGTCCTTTGAGCGAATGCAGAGCGGAACGGCGTCCACGTTTCCGAACGCTTTAAAAAGCGCGCATTTTCCTTCCATCACGGGCATTCCCGCTTCCGGCCCGATATCCCCGAGTCCCAGCACCGCGCTGCCGTCCGTTACAACGGCGACCAGGTTCGAGCGGCGGGTCAGTTCATAGCTTTTCCGGACGTCCTTTTGAATTTCCAGGCAAGGCTGCGCCACGCCGGGCGTGTAGGCAAGCGACAGATCGTCGCGGGTTTCCAGCGGTACGCGGCAGTTGATTTCAATTTTACCGTTCCACTGATAGTGCAGTTTCAGAGATTCTTTCGCGTAATCCATATTCTTTTCCCTTTCTGCTGTATTTTACCCCTATATTTCTATGATGATTCTTTTGCATTCCATTCGTCAGGATACGATTGCCAGAGTTTTCAGGACAAAGATGCCAATAAAAATGACAAACATGGAGCAGAAAGTGCTGCTCAGAATAATTTCGCCGGTCAGGACTTCATCGGAGCGCATTTCCCTCGCAAGCATATAGCAGTTGACGGCGCTCGGCGAGGCGGAAACAAGAAAGGCCGTTGCCAGCTCGTAGCCGCGGAAGCCGAAAAACCAGGCGAGCGGGACAATAAAAAGAGGTGTGACAAGCACTTTCAGAATCGTGGCGGAGACCACATATTTACGGTCGGAGAGAACGGAGCTCATGGTCATCTGGGCGCCCAGGGTGATCAGGGCGAACGGCGTCGCCATATTGGACAGGGAGGCGAGCAGCTTTGTCAGGAACCCGGGCAGCGGCACGCCGAGCTGCTGCAGCAGAATCGCGGCGATCGCCGCGAGAATAATCGGATTTTTCATTACGCTGGCAAAAGCTTTTTTCAGAGGATGTGTTTTGGCATCGTCATTTTCCGGGTCCATGGCGCAAAGGATCAGTACGGCGACGATGTTGTTGACCGGAATCAGAACGGGCATCAGCATGGAAATCGCCGCGGAATGCTCCTCGCCGAAGGCCATAATCATCAGCGGGAATCCAAGCACGATGACGTTCGGCTTGAACACGGTGTGGATGATGGCGGAGGCCTTGCTTTTGTCCTTTACGATCCTCGGTACGGTCAGGCAGAGGATCAAGGCGAAGAACAGGCACCCCGAAGCCATTAAGCCGACAAATTTCCAGTCAAAAAAGTCAGCGGCCTTTGCCTGATAAATATTTAAAAATAAAAGGGCAGGCAATCCTGTCCTGAAGTTGAGCTTGCTCGCCGCGTCAACGAAGGGTTCATTGACCAGACTGGTTTTTCTGGCAAGCCAACCGATTGCGACCAGAAGAAAAACGGGAGCGACCGTATTGAAGCTGAAGATTAAATTAGCCATCTGGACTGTTCCTCCGGATTCTTCGGAAAAAAGCGCATTTCGAAAAACACGGCTTTCCACCGCTGCTGTTATTGTTGGTAAGACTACAATGTTATTTTATGGGGTTGATTGCTGAATTTTGTTTTCTGCCGGGAACAGGTTTTAGCCATATTATAGCATTACCCGAGGACAGAATCAACCAAACAAAAGACGGACCGCCAAAGGCGGTCCGCGGGGCGGCTGTTTCCCTTCGTTGAAGCGCATCGGCTCTGCGCGGGAGATTTCGCAGCTCTTTATATTCCTTTTTCGACCTGTACGGTGCGGGTGGGAAAGGCAATTTCCGCCTTCTCTTCCTCAACAATCCTCAGGACTCCGTAGAAAACATCCTCCCGGACTTTCAGGTGCTTTTGCCAGTCGGTTGTTTTTGTGAAGAAATAAAGCATCAGGTCAAGACTGCTTTCGCCGATGCTGTTGAAGGCGACGATGACGGTATCCGGGTCAATCTCCTCATTCTGAAGGAGCATTTGGCGAATCCGGTCCGCGCAGGCACGAAGCTGCCGCTCCGTCGTCCCGTATTTCAGCCCGACCGTAAAGCTGACCTTGCGTTTTCCCATTCTGCTGTAATTCGTTACCGGCCGGTCGACCAGTTTGGAATTCGGAATCGTGACGACGGCCTGTGAAAAGGTGCGGACCTTTACACTTCGGAAATTGATATCCTCGACGGTTCCCTCCGTGTCGTCGGCCTGAATCCAGTCGCCGATCGTAAACGGGCGGTCGAGAAAAATAACCAGACCGCCGAACAGGTTGGACAGCATGTCCTGCGCGGCCAGCGCAAAGGCCAGACCGCCAAGACCCAGGCCCGCGAGCAGGCCGCTGATACTGTAATTCCATTCCTGGGCGATGATCAGAAACGCGAGGCACAGGATGATAAAGCGAAGGATTTTCGACAGAAACGGGAACAGAACCCCATCGGTGTTTACATCCAGCTTTTTTAGTAGCAGACCGCCGGTCAGCTCCCGGCTGTCGCACAGGCGGGAGAAGCCCCAGGCCAGCAGCAAAATCAGCAGACTGCGGAAACACTTGACGGCGACGGCCCAGAAGGGGCCGGTATGAGCCACCGCGGGCGAAATCCACAGCGCGGCGTACGCGCCGCACGCCGCGATCAGCACCCGAAGCGGCTTTTGAAAGCTGTGCTCCAGCTCAACCGGCCAGCTTTTTCCGCGATTCAGCTTGCGCACGGGACGGAACAGCCACGAAACGGCCGAACCGCGAAGAAGATAAAAAATCAGAAGAACAGCCAGAGGGATCGCGAAATCGGCAACCCAGGCAATCTGCCACAGCTTTCTCATAAAATCCAAAACCGGCGTCATGAATCCCTCCCTCGCGGTATCGGCCGCGGCTCCGTTACGAATGGCGTATTGCGTGAAGGACACTGGTAACAAGACCGCCCCAGATGACGCATATGGCGACGATCATCATCACAACTGCGGAAGCGCTCATTCCTTTTCCTCCTTTTTCTCAAAGACACGTTTGTCCTTCCAGGACAGGCGTGAAATCAGAACAGCGAACACCAGCATCAGAATTACCATGCCCCAGCCAAACACGCCGACAAAATTTACCGGGTACCCGCCGTATACGGTCGAGATGTTTGTAATCAGAGAGCTGAAAAGAATGATAACCAGCATAACGGGGGTGATGAAACCCAGTGAAATTTTGAAGTAACCGCCCAGACGGATCTGAGAATGCAGGTTGGCTTCTTCCATCAGGGGCTTCATCTTATGGAAAACCCACAGGACAAGAACAATTTCAAAAACCGCAGACGGGAGCACGCCGAATCCGTTGACAAAATTGTCCACGACGTCCAGCAGATACATCCCTCCGCGCG
Source organism: Caproicibacter fermentans (assembly GCF_014303955.1). Taxonomy (NCBI): domain Bacteria; kingdom Bacillati; phylum Bacillota; class Clostridia; order Eubacteriales; family Acutalibacteraceae; genus Caproicibacter; species Caproicibacter fermentans. The sequence goes on from NZ_CP060286.1 coordinate 3,177,618, forward strand.
TGGAGTAGGCGACGGAGACCAGCGTGGCAAGGCCGCCGATGGTCAGAACGGCGCGGTGCCGGTCCCAGCCGAATTTTTCCGTCGCGGCGGAGATGCAGACCTCCAAAAGAGAAATCAGCGAGGTGATCCCCGCGATCAGCAGGCAGGCGAAAAAGACGATGCCGAAAAACTGGGGAAAAGGAAGCTGGTTGATGATCTGCGGCAAAACGACAAACGCGAGGCCGATTCCGCCCGCGGCGAGGTCCTTGACCGCCACACCGGAATTGTGGGCCATAAAACCAAGCGCGGCAAAGATGCCGAAGCCCGCGAGAAGTTCAAAACCGGAGTTTGAAAAGGCCGCGATGAAAGCATTGTTCGTGGTGTCGGTTTTTTCCGGCAGATAACTGCTATACGTAATCATAATGCCCATTGCGAGCGAAAGACTGTAAAAAATCTGCGAATAGGCGGCTTTCCAGATTTCCGGATTCAAAAGCTGGTTCCACTGCGGCTCAAAGAACGCATTCAGCCCCAGAGAAGAACCCGGAAGCGTGACCGCGCGGATGACAAAAATCAGGAAAAGAACCACCAGGGTCGGGATTGCGATTTTGCTGACGCGTTCGATTCCCTGCTTCACGCCCCGGTAAGAAATCGCAAGCGTAATCACCCAGATAATCAACAGCGGAATAAATGCGTGCCATTCAATTCCGCCGAAGTTTGTTACGGAAGCGTTCGGAAGAACATTCAGGTAGGAGTTAAAAAGAAAATCCTTTGTGTCGGTTCCCCATGCGAGCGTTGCGGAGAAGCCGATATAGCTCATGGCCCATCCAAGGATAACGGCATAGTAGGTCATGATGACGAAGCTGATCGCAAACTGCCACCAGCCAACAAATTCCATGCGGCGGTTAATCCGGAAGTAAGAAAGCGGCGCCGAGCCGCGGTATTTTTTGCCGATGACGAACTCCAGCGCAACAAAGGACAAACCCGTGGTCAAAAGCGCAAACATGTACGGAATCAGGAAAGCCCCGCCGCCGTTTTTATAGGCAACATAAGGAAATCGCCAGATATTGCCCAAGCCGATTGCGGAACCCACCGCAGCCAATACAAATCCCCATCTGGAACCCCATTGTTCTCGATCCATTTTGTTCACCCTACTCTTAAGAATTTTCCGTGCAGTTTTAAGAACCCGTTTTCATCGCCGCAGCACGATTAATCCGGTAATTGTTACCGCCATATGCGTTGAAAATATTCGGAATAAACAGGATTCCCGTTTTTTCGTTTTTGTCTGACGAAAAAACTCTCGTCGCTATATCGTTTTCTCCCTGATAAGAAAAGGCCCCAAAACCTACATCAAAAAGCTATTATAGCACAAAAACTTCTTAAAATTAATTAAAATGAATCAAATTCTTTAAAAAATGCAAAATATCAAGATCAAACCAAGTCGGAAGAAACAAATCAGACGACCTGCCAGGGGTTTTTCTCTCCTTTTGAAAAAAGGATGCAGCTTCTGATTGAATTTTCCACCATGTCGCTGACCGCCTGGTCGGTGTAAAACGCCATGTGCGGAGTCACCAGAACATTCGGGTAGGATTTGAGGACCGCGAGGCCGCGGTTCTTCATAATATCGCATTTCAGATCGTTGTAGTACAGGCCCGCCTCATTTTCCACAACGTCCAGCGCGGCGCCGCCGATTTTGCCGTTTTCCACCGCGTCCAAAAAATCGTCGGTGTCGATGAGGGAGCCGCGCGCTGAATTGATCAGAATGACGCCGTCTTTCATCTGCGCGATGGTGTCGCGGTTAATCATATGATGGTTTTCCCGGGTCGCGGGCATGTGCAGGGTGATCAGGTCGCTCTGCTTCAGCAGCTCCGGAAGCGTAACGTATTCCGCGATTTTCCGGACCGAATCGTTCGGATAAAGATCGTAGGCAAGCAGGCGGCAGCCGAATCCGGTCAGGTTTTGCAGCACTGTTCTGCCGATGCGCCCGGTGCCGATCACCCCGACGGTCAGGTTGTGCATTTCCATTCCTTTTACGCCGCGAAGGGAATAATCCTGGTTCGCGCTTCGGAGCAGAATGGCTTTGACTTTGCGCACGGCCATCAGCATCATCATGACGGTGTAATCCGCCACGCTGTTCGGGGAATAGCTGACGTTGCCGATATGAAGCCCCAGCTGTTCCGCCGCCTTCAGATCGATGTGGTCGTACCCGATGCTGCGGGTCGAAAGAAAGCGGATTCCCGCGTCCCGGTATGTTTTCAACAGCGTTTCGTCCATCGGCGTGGTGATGATGCTGACGCATTCGCAGCCCTCGGCAATACCGACGGTTTCGGCAGTCGGGGATTCTTTGGTTGCAAACAGCTCGACGCCGTGCTTTCTGCGGAATCCTTCCAGGTATTCCGCTTCGTCCGAACGGCAGTTGTAAATTGTAATTTTCATTCTGATCCCTCTCTAAAAAACAATAAACTTCAATGAATTTTTGGAACGGATGCGGCGAAATGCCGAGATCCGTTTACAGGGCGCTGATATCCCGGACAAGGCGTTCCACGTCTTCGTCGCGGGTCGCCCAGCTGGTGCAGAACCGGACGGCGCTGTGCGATTCGTCGATTCTTCCAAAGTAGGACACCTCATAATCCTGCCGTAGGGATGAAAGCGCCGAGTCCGGCAGAACCGGGAACTGCTGGTTGGTCGGGGAAGGGGACAGAAATTGCCAGCCTTTTTCCGCGCAGGCGCGGTGGATCCGCATGGCCTGCCGGTCGGCGCGCGCCGCGATGTCAAAGTAAAGATCGTTTTCCAAAAGGGCGAGAAACTGAATTCCCAGCAGACGGCCCTTGGCAAGCATTCCGCCCCTTTGCTTGAGAATGTAGCGGAAATCCTGTTTCAGCGCGGAATTGCGGATGACCAGCGCTTCACCGAACAGCGCGCCGACCTTGGTTCCCCCGATGGTGAACGCGTCGCAGAGCCCGGCGAGCGCGGGCAGAGTAAGGTCGCAGCCTTCGGCGCTCAGCCCGTAGCCGAGGCGGGCGCCGTCCACATACAGGAGTAAACCGTTGCGGCGGCAGGTTTCGCTGATTTCGGTCAGTTCCTTTTTGGAATAGATTGTGCCCAGCTCCGTGGAAAAGGACAGGTACGCCATGCCCGGCTGAACCATGTGCTCGTGGGTCTCGTCGCCGAAATGCGCGTCGCAGGTAGCCTGAATCTGAGCGGCGGTGATTTTTCCGTCTGTTCCCGGCACAGGCAGAACCTTATGCCCGGTCGCTTCCACGGCGCCGCTTTCGTGGACGTTGATATGCCCGGTGTCGGCGCAGAGAGCGCCCTGGTGGGGACGCAGGGATGCGGCAATCACAATCAGGTTGACCTGAGTTCCGCCGATGGTAAACTGTACGTCGGCGTCGGGGCAGGCGGCTTTTTGGCGGATCAGTTCGGCCGCGCGCCTGCAATAAGGGTCTTCGCCGTAACCGGCGGTTTGTTCCAGGTTGGTTTGTGAAAGCAGTTCCAGGACTTTCGGGTGTGCGCCTTCGCTGTAATCGCAGTTGAATCGAATCATGAATTTACCTCTTTGATAGCATGTTTTCTTTTCCCGCTGATTTGTTCGGCTGTGACTTTGAATACGGCGGTCTGCCGGACCATCCGGTCGTCAAACCGGAATCCACCGCCGGACCGGTAGTGTTCCATCAGGCGGGTCAGCGCGCCGGTTTTTTCCGCCGGATCCGTGATGAATTCGGCGATGCCGAAAGCGACGGCGCTTTCGTACTCCGTAGAGCAGTCACAGGCTTTTTCTCCGGTAATCAGGCGATGGGAACAGTCAAATTGAAGGCAGACCCGCGGGTCTTTCCGAAGCAGGTCAATTTTCCGGCCTTCCCCCGCGCAGTGAAAATAAAAGGTAGCCCGGTTTTCTAAAACGGCATAGCCAAAACTCATCGGCACCACATAGGGCAGACCCTTGTCCGTCATACCGATATGGCATACGTCGCACCGGTCAATGATCTTGATGATTTCGTTCAGTTCGAGGATTTCGCGGTCTTTGCGTCTCATTGTAAAAAAATCTCCTTTTGCAGTGTATCAACTGAAAGAATTCATTCTCTCGGATGATAAAAAAACCGATTGCGGTCCCGAGAGGAGACAAACCGCATCGGTAATCTGGTCACAGTAATGTCGCTAAAGGCGGCCATTCCGTCTTCATCGCGGTCTCTGCATCCCAGGCATGCCGGATTAGAGATCATGGGTGCGGGGAAAAGCGCCCTTGCTTTTCGGACTCTGTATTGAATACTATTATTATATGGGTTTCATAGGGACTTGTCAATTTCATCACGCGCGCAGCCGGTGCGCTATTTTCTACTTTACAAACCCGCCAACCGTGATATAATAATGAGAAAACCCGAAGTTAGGCGGGGGAGCATGGCGCTGAAAATGCCGTTGTACCTGCCATCCGCCGCGAAAGCTGTCCAGGGAGTAATCAGAAGCAAGGAGAAGATAAAATGGCGTATTTTTATGAAGAGCCCTGCCACACGTTCAGCGAATATCTGTTGGTGCCGGGCTATTCCTCCGCGGAATGCATGCCCGCGAATGTCTCGCTGCAAACACCTGTCGTGCGTTTTAAAAAGGGTGAGCAACCGGAGCTGAGCATGAACATTCCTCTGGTTTCCGCGGTTATGCAGTCGGTTTCCGACGACCGCATGGCGATTGCGCTGGCAAAGGAGGGAGGAATTTCTTTCCTTTACGGCTCCCAGAGCATTGAAAAGCAGGCGGAAATGGTCGGGCGCGTCAAAAGCTATAAAGCTGGATTTGTGATCAGCGACTCCAACATCCGGATGGACCAGACCCTGGCCGATGTTCTTGATCTGAAGGAAAAGACGGGCCATTCCACGGTGGCGGTGACGGACGACGGCACACCGAACGGGCATCTGCTTGGAATCGTGACAAGCCGCGATTACCGGGTGAGCCGGATGTCGCCGGAAGAAAAGGTCTTTACGTTCATGACGCCGATCGAAAAGATTATCTATGCCGAAGAGGGCGTCAGCCTGAAGGAAGCCAATAATATCATCTGGGACAACAAGCTCAATGCCCTTCCGATTCTGGACAAGGACCAGCGGCTGGCGGCGTTTGTGTTCCGCAAGGACTACGATTCTCACAAGGGGAATCCGCTGGAGCTTCTGGATTCCCACAAGCGATATGTGGTCGGCGCGGGCGTCAACACACGCGATTACAAAGAGCGCATCCCCGCTCTGGTGGAAGCGGGTGCGGATATTCTCTGCATCGATTCCTCGGAAGGATATACCGAGTGGCAGAAACGCACGCTTGACTATGTGCGCAAAACTTACGGGAATTCCGTGAAAATCGGGGCCGGCAACGTGGTTGACCGCGATGGGTTCCGCTTTTTGGCGGAAGCGGGCGCCGATTTTGTCAAAATCGGGATCGGCGGCGGTTCCATCTGCATTACGCGTGAAGCCAAGGGAATCGGCCGCGGTCAGGCAACCGCCGTAATCGAGGTTGCGAAGGCGCGCGACGAGTACTTCGAGGAAACCGGGGTCTATGTTCCGATCTGCTCGGACGGCGGGATCGTTTACGACTATCATGTGACGCTGGCGCTGGCGATGGGCTGCGACTTCTGCATGCTGGGCCGCTATTTCGCCCGCTTTGACGAGAGCCCGACCAATAAAGTGATGATCAACGGAAATTATATGAAGGAATACTGGGGCGAAGGTTCCGCCCGCGCCCGCAACTGGCAGCGCTATGACATGGGCGGCGACAAAAAGCTGAGCTTTGAAGAAGGGGTCGATTCCTATGTCCCCTATGCCGGCAGTCTGCACGACAATCTTTCGCTGACGCTGAGCAAGATGCGCTCCACCATGTGCAACTGCGGTGCGCTTTCTTTGCCGGAGCTGCAAAAGAAAGCCCGCTTGACACTGGTGTCTTCCGTCAGCATTGTCGAAGGCGGCGCCCACGACGTGGTGCTGAAAGACGACATGCATCTGATGAAATAAAAGTTTGATATTCTGTAAACGGCGGAACCGGGATGAGAATCCCGGTTCCGCCGTTCTTTTCTATATGCTGTATGCTGCCGTGAAACCGGAATCAAGGGAAACGGCTTTTGGGAGCTGCTCGGACAAGGGCCACGATTCCTCCGCGGTCTGTTTTAGAAACCGGCCGTTTTCTCTTGGCGCCAATAGCAAACAGAGTAATATCGGATCAGGCTTTCGCGCCCTTTGCCGATGCGGCGATGGATGACGAAACCATACGGAACAGGCCTCCTAACCGAACCGTTAGGTCGTATGTTAGGAGGCCTTTTCTGCCTGGATGTTATTTTACCGAGCCTTCGCCGCCCATCAGCCTTGTCATTTCCTCAATTCGTTCTATGGGAAAAGGCGGTGAAGTAAGCGGTTTCATGGCAATCGACATGAGTTTGATCGGATTGTCATCCGCCGCCACACGATTTGAACTGATCTTCCCGCAGACGCGGCAGCGGTGAATGATTGCCCACTCTCCGTTTTTTTTGACCCATACGGCAACCGGTTCCATGATTCCCCCGCAATCGGCCAAACGATCCCCCGGTTCATCATCAACATGCAGGCTCGACAGGCAGTTTGGGCAATGATTTCTGTGGTTGGTTCCGGCACCTTCCGGTGTTACAATTCTTCCGCATAGCTTGCAGGTAAAGGTCTCGTTGCAAGCGTGTGTTTTATAATATCCTTTTTCAAATGATTTTTTCTTGTTTTCCCGATTCATGGGATGGTCCTCCTAACAGATGATAAAAATCCTATTGGGAGGTTTCGATTTGATTCTACGCAACCTCCCGGTTAGCGCACAATCACCTTGGCGTTATTATTTTTCATACAATAATCTCCTTAAAATATCTTTATAATCAAGCCGATTGGCCGGATTAACGATGTCTAATATTATTATACGCTTATGTACGATCGGCATCAAGTTTTAGTCAATATTTTTGCTCAAAATTCTATCTGGGCAGCCCTCCGCACTTGTCCGTCGGCTGATTGCATAAATGAGGACAAATTCGCCGTGAAACTAAAATCCGGTGGGGCGGCGGAGGCGGACGGATGATCACACCCCACACGGCAAACTTAGTGTGGGGGTGCATTTAATGATTGACATATCAGAGCAGCCCACCGCACCTCAATCACTCCTCACTTCACCCTCGCAAAATCAAATCTGACCACACAACCTCGAAAAAATTCATAATACATCTAAATCGACCACTTACAATTTTAACCTGCTAAGATTTCAACTGTTTTTTCTTTTTAATTCATCCCACTCAGCACGGCTGATTGCATACACTTTAGTGATTTTATTAGTGTCATCTTCAAACTCGTCAACCAGATGACACCCATAAGTTATCGCTGTTCTATACGATGGTACGTTTGTATACATCATATAGGAATAAATGATGTTAAAAGGAGTATTCATAAAAGTCCAGTCCCTTACTGCCTTTGCAGCTTCACTGGCGTACCCTCTCCTCTGACAGTCTTTCCGAATATGATATCCTATTTCCGGCCTTATCTGTTCATTAATGATCTGCATTGTAAGACCGCAATCCCCAATCATATCACCGGTTTCTTTCAAAACCACAGCCCACAAACCGAAACCAAAGACTTTGTATCTTTCAATATTTTTCCTTATCCACCCGCTAACTCTATCCTTGTCAAAAGAATATGGATAGTGCTGCATAATATCCGAATCTGCAAGGACAACATACAATGCATCAAAATCATCCTCTGTCATTTTTCGTAGAATCAATCTGTCTGTTTCTATAACCATAATCTAAACTCCTTAGCAAACACCTGGCCACACAACCTCGTAAAATCCAAAAACAATTTTGCTCATCGGATTTTTACCCCAAAACTCAGAAAAGCCTTTATTTCAAGGCTTTTCTACAAACTCATTTCTCAACCCCTCGACATTAATACCACGCGCTCAACGTGTGATAGGGAGGCTAAATTTGCAGGACAGAATAGATGTCAAAATTGCGTATAATATACAATAATATACACCGCTGTTCTGCGATAAATTGTTAATAATCACTAATTTTCTGCTGCTATAAACTGTGGTCCTATCCGTAAGGATGAGAGGTTTATTTTGATGTCGCTTCCGATTTATACATGTATGACTCTGGGATGGCTTTTCCACTCGCTAAGCTCAGTCGTCCAATACTTTGCCCATTCCTTCGTTTCCTCATATTCCGGATGGCTAGGATTTAGCATGATTTCACGGAAGTTCACAAATCCTCCTACGCCACCAACGTCCTCCGGCGGAGTTTGGCCACTTGCCTCCAGCAAATAGGGTGATTCCTTGTCGTATTCATCAATCACGCGTACAAGCTGTATCTCATGCTCCCAGTTATCCCCCATATCATATGTATAGCGCATAGACTTATATCTGGGTAAAAACTCTGACAAGAGATGCCCTTTCATTAAAAGAGCATCTTCATCATAATCCAAGTCATCCTCCGACGGGACAAGTCTGACAGCCGGTTGATCTTCATTGTCAGCAAAGACTGTAAAATCGTATAAATGGTAATCTTCCCAGTCAAACACAGACTGCAAAACCTTGTGTAGCTGTGTAAATTCCAAGCCGACAGGCACAATAATTCTTCGTGTTGCCTTGTATATATCCAGATCAAGCGTTATTAATAGTTCAAACGCCCGATATTGGTAAGTTTGCTTTCCCGTGAGATTAGAAAGGACGTCAAACATCGCTTTGTAAGGTATAAAACCCTCGCTATTTTTACCGGAATAATTGACAGGCCTGTAGTTTGTGGAAACGCCTACGGTATCGCTGAACATTTTCGCAATACCGTTATACTCATTGGCAATATGAAAAGAGCAGTCCATCCCCGCTTTTGTTACCCATGCAGTTGTTTGTCTGTTTGTATTTTGGACAAACATCACCTTGCCTGCCAGCCGCATATATTCCTCAACAATCTTAGGATTAAGATTCATGGAAAGCATTGTGTTTGAAATAGCCGCACTCATCATTTCCATTACATTGTTCAGATCTTTTCGTTTCACTTGATAAATTGCGACGGTAAAACGCGTGGCGTTATTCACCAAAACCAGCATATCCTCCGCGCGGCGATTTTCCCATACCTTTGTCCAGTTTGCTGTCCAAGAAAAAAGCGAATTTTCATCTCCGCGTGCGGACGAAGGATTTATCCCCATGGCTTCCGCTAATTTTTTTGTCAGTGCAATCTGCATTTTATCACATCCTTTAACAATCACAAATCTGCTGTTATGCCTGCTATCTCATCACATTGTGAAAAGTAATTATTTATCCGGCTTCTCCTCCTTTGAACTGTAATGCGTATCTTTCCGTTTTGTCATTAACTAAATGGCCCTGTCCTGTCGCGAAAGCCCGTTATCAATCCTGTTCTTTCGCGAACTAAATCCGACCTGATAGACTGATCCCCATGTACAAGCAAAATCGCGTTTTGAGACGATTACTCTCTAAATTTCGGCCATCTGTTATACCCAATGAGAGGGTTGTTCGAGTTATATAGCTGAATATACTCAACTTCTTTTTTATTTACCTCTGCATCTGTTGCTGTTTCAGAATCCCACAATATCTCTTTTGTTATAGTAAAAGTTTTTGCTTCCTCATAGGTAAAGTCTCGTGAGACTAAATCACTGTTGGCGCTGCCAAAATAATTTATACTGCCAGTCAAGTCTTTGCCAATATAAATTTTACCATTCGGATATATAATTTTGTAAATCTGCTTCACATAGATTCCTCACTCTTTTACCCTCGTCATCAATACCACGCACTCCACATGCGCGGTGCGGGGGAACAAATCCACCGGCGTGATCTGCATGGTTTTATATCCGCGCAATGCGAACCGCTTTAAATCGCGCGAAAGCGTCTCCGGGTCGCAGGAGACGTAAACCACGCGCTGGGGGGCCATCTTGCCGACGGTATCAATTAAAGATTCGTCACAGCCCTTTCGCGGCGGGTCCAGAATGACGACGTCCGGCTTTTCTCCGCGGTTCTTCAGCATGTCGGCGGCTTTTGCGGCGTCCATGCAGAGGAATTCCGCGTTTTCAATCCCATTCTCCTCCGCGTTTTGCCTGGCATCCTCCACCGCCTGCGGAATGATTTCCACTCCGATCACCTTGCCCGCGTTTTTCGCCATGGAAAGCCCGATGGTTCCCGTGCCGCAGTAAAGATCCAGAATCGTTTCGCCGCCGGTCAGGCCCGCGTACTCTGCCGCCAGACGGTAAAGGCGTTCCGCTTGCCGGCGGTTTACCTGGTAAAAAGAGAGCGGGGAAATGCGGAATTTCAGGCCGCAAAGCTCATCCGTAATGGTGTCCTGGCCCCAGATGGTCCGGCATTTGGGGCCGAGTATGACGTTGGTGCGCTCGCGGTTGCTGTTGATGACAACGCTTTTTAATCCGGGAACGTTGTTTTTCAGCAGCTCAACAAGCTCCGGTTCGTTGTGGACTCCGTTGCCGTTGACGACCACGCACGCCATGACTTCGCCTGTGGATTCCGCCAGACGGAGGAAAAAATGCCTGATGTGGCCGCGCCCTGTTTTTTCATCGTATACGTCTTCCCGGGTGCGCTTTTCCCATTCGCGGAAGGCGCCGGCTGCCGCGGAGAAAACCTGCGGCTGCAGCAGGCATTCGCCGCAGTCGATGATCCGGTGACTGTGGGAGGCGTAAAAGCCGAGGCTGATTTCTCCTCCAGGACCGCCGCCGACCGGCAGCTGCGCTTTGTTGCGGTAGTGGTCCGGATTTTCCGCGCGGACAATCGGATTCAGAATTGTGTAATGAAATCCCGCGATTCGCTCGATTGCGTCCTGAACCCGCTGCTGCTTGGCTTTGCATTCGGCTTCATACCGAACGTGCCGGTAGACGCATCCGCCGCAGCGGGAAAACTGTGGGCAGTCCACCGGAATGCGGTCCGGGGAGGATGAAAGGATTTTTTCAATCTTGCCGAACGCATAGGTTTTGGCGGTTTTTAAAATTTTAACGGAAAGACGGTCGCCTGCGGCGGCGTGCGGAACAAATACGGCAATTCCGTTATAGCGCCCGACTCCGTTGCCTTCGGCCGTATATCCGGTTATATCGAGTTCGATCATTTGATTTTTCTTGAGTTCCATTTTTCTCCGTTCTCCTTTTCCTGTTACCCGTCTAGTGTACCATTGAGCAACCGACAATACAAGGCGTACGGAAAAATGATCGGATGTGCCCGGCTGGTTCAGAAAGCATAATAGTGAATAATAACTAAAAGTGTTCGTTTTATTCCTACGTTTTATACAAAGAGTAGATTCTGTTTGGGATTCCTGGAAAGCCGTTGACAGAATGCGCCCAGGGGGGTATACTGATATCAAAGAAATGAAAGATACGAATTTAATCGATTCATTTCTTTAAGGCCTTATTTGTTTTGTGATTATAAGTCCTGTGGCAGAGTTTGCCACACCTTTTCAATACAACTCCTCCCCAAAAAGACAAAAACCGGTGAAAGCCGGTTTTTGTCTTTTTCATTTTTTGCAAGATGCTAAACAGCAAAATTCATAATGATTTTAGTTCTGTGAACGAATTACACTTCTTGCGATGCTTTGACGGAAAAAGTGGTACGATCAGGAGAGAAAGGATGGGGAATTATGGGGAAAATGTTCGAAAAAAGGTTTCCGTTTACTCTTTCTCTGATCATTTTGTTTTTGGCCGTGATTCCTACCACTGCATTTTACGCACAGGAAACTGCAAAACAGGGGAGCGCCGCAGTCAGCGCGGAGGAACACTGGTTTGGCGCCGACGCCACCGTGGAATCGGTCGGCGCGCAGTTAAAGGCTTTTGATCCGAGCATTACCGTGGTGGTGACGGACCAGGACGGAACCCCCAGAACCGGCGGCTTGCTGGAAGAAGGGGATTTCGTCATGATGTATGATGCTTCGGGAAAGCTGCGCAAGGAGTTTGTAAATATTAATCCGGACAGTCAGGAAAGCTCTTCCTCCGATTCCGCGCCGCCGGTCTCCTCACAACCGGAAGACAGCGCGCCGTCCTCCGAACAGGCCTCGTCGCAGAGTCAGCCGGAGAGCAGCGATCCATCCGATTTGCCCTCCGCCTCAGAACCGTCTTCTGCGTCGAATGCCGACTCTTCCGCGCCCTCCGGACAGTCATCGGGCTCCGGGGTCTCTTCCGGGCCGGCGGATGGGTTTTTATCAGGGGATGAGAATTATTTTGACTTCAGAACACCTGTTTCGGTGGAAGAACTGGAGGATCAGCTCCTGGATGAGGGCGTGCCGGATTCCCGGCTGACGGTCAAAGCCTATAACGGCAGCACCCGGCTGGGCGGCTCCGTCTGCACGGGGGATGTTCTGACTGTTGAGAATCCGGACGGCACGGTGCAGAACCGCGTGACGGCGGTCGTTGCCGGAGATCTGACGCGCCGCGGTACCCCGGACGAAGCCTCGTGCAGAGCGCTTTACAATTATCTGACGGGCTCCGGAACACTGAGAGCCGACCTTCGCCGCGCGGCGGACCTCAACGGGGACGGAACCGTTACCACCAGCGACCTTCTGAAACTGAAAAAGATGATTTCCGGCGAAGACTGAGGATTGACCGGGTTCGAAAAAGTAATATAATAGGAATGATCGAGAAATAAAGGAGATTATATTATGTTTGAACCCGCTGAAATCAGCAGCCTGTTTGATTTGTCCCATACGGCGGCCGCGCCGCTGCTCGCCGCGCTCCGCTATCCCTGGGAGGCACTGCCGAAAATCGGAGAATTGATCCTGCGGATCGGCGCCGGCCTGCCGGAAGAAGAATATGAACTTCGCGGTGAAGCCGTCTGGGTACACCGCACCGCGACCGTGTTTGAGTCCGCTTACCTGCATGGGCCGATAATCATCGGACCCCGGACGGAAGTGCGTCAGTGCGCGTTTCTTCGCGGAAACGCCCTGGTCGGCGCGGACTGCGTCGTCGGGAATTCGACGGAGCTTAAAAATGTGATTTTGTTCGACGGCGTCCAGGTGCCCCACTACAATTATGTGGGCGACTCCATTCTGGGGTATAAGGCGCATATGGGTGCCGGCTCCATCACCTCAAACATCAAATCAGACAAAACGGACGTGACCATCGCGACCGGGGCCGAGCGGATCGCGACGGGTCTGAGAAAGATCGGCGCCATGCTGGGCGACCGTGTGGAAATCGGCTGCAATTCGGTTCTGAATCCGGGGACCGTGATCGGCAGGGAAACCACCGTTTATCCGCTTTCCATGGTGCGCGGATTTGTGCCGCCCAACAGCATTTATAAACGCGCGGGAGAAATCGCCGTAAGAAAATAATACCATGGCCGCCGAAGGGCGGCCGTTTTCTTTTTATCATTCTGCATTTTTCTCCTTGAATCCGTTTGCCGATCCGTCTATTGTGAGGATATTACGGTTTGGAGGGATTCAAAATGAGTGATAACAAACGCGCGGCTCTGATCGGTTCGGTCTGCGGGACCGGGAAATGCTCGCTGACCGCCGCGCTGCCGGTTCTGGCCGCCGCGGGCATCGAGGTGTGCGTGGCACCGATGGCTGCGGCGTCTTCGCCGGGACCGGCGAAGGAAAAACGAATTGATTTGGGCGGCGGCCTGCCGTCTTACGCGGATCAATGGAAGAAGTTGGGCTATTCGTTCGATGCGGTGCTGTTTGAACTTCCGGAAAACGCAAAAGAAGCCGATGCGCTCGCCTCTTTCCTTCACGCGTTCCGGGAAAAGGACAATCTGATTTTGTTTGGCTCTTCCTCTTGGAACGGGAACGGCGGCAAAGACGGAATGACGCGGGAACGGGCAAAACTGGCGGAACAGTTTTGCCCGCTGGCCGATCTTGTAATTCTGCCGGCCTGCGACGCCGCTTTTCTGACGGGAGAGCGCGAGCGGGTCGGGCCGTGGAACCGCAGAACGGTGGAGGACCTGCTGCGGGGCATCTGTTCCCTGGGCGCAAAAAGCGCGGTGATGACGGGGGTCTGGTTCAGTCAGGACCTGATGGGCGCGGCGGCTTACACCGCGGAAAACGGGAGCGTCAGCTATGCGTTTTCGCACCGGATCGCCGGGGAATGGCTGGGGGCGGGAGACCTGTTCTGCGCCTCTCTTCTCGCGGGGCATTTGTACGGGATGCATCTGAGCGCCGCCATGCAGCTCGCGGTCGATTTTACGGCCGACTGCATCCGCCGCACAAGGGAAAGCGGGGACGACGGAAAGTTTGGATTGAAATTTGAGGCATGCCTGCCGAAGCTGGTCAACCAGCTGGGAACCGTAAAGCCGTAACCGGCGTGCAAAAGGCACGCCCGGCCGCCGATTGGTCCGCGTTTTTCGAACAGAAAATTTTACGCGTTTTTCGGCGGCCCGCGGTGCGGCCGCGATCCGGAACCCCGGTTTACTTTAAAGCCGAATGCCGCTATAATGTTTCATGAACCGAAAGGAGGTCCTTTCCTTGAATACGTTTTTAACCGCCCTTACAAGCGCGGAGTCCATCCTGCTGTTTGCGGCGCGGGTTGCCGTGGCGCTGATCAGCGGCGTCGTGGTTTTTCGCTGTTTTTCTTCCCTGCGCGTCGGGCGCAGGCGCGAGGACCCCGTCGTGGTTCTGGAAGATATGGTGACGCATGAGGTGATTCCGGTCCTGTACTGGGAAAATTCCATCGGGCGAAGCCGAAGCTGCGACATTGTTCTAAACGACGAAACCGCAAGCCGGGCCCATGCGGTGCTGTTCCGCCGGGAAAGCGGTTGGCTTGTCACGGATACCGATTCGAAGGCCGGCACATTCATCAACGGCAAAAAAGTCCGGCAGAACGCTCCGATCCTGCCCGGGGACACCGTCGCGATGGGGTCCACCGCGCTGATGCTCAAACGCACTGCGGACGTGAGCGGCCTGAAACCGTCCAAACGCCCGCGCAGGCCGGCTGCCTCCCCAGTGTCGCTGATGCTCGCGGTTACCGCCGCTCAGCTTCTGCTGGGGGCGCAGGCGTGCTTCGCGGGGGACAAGCCCGCTTTGATGCCGCTTGTTCCGCTGGGAATTCTGCTGCTGCTGGGATGGGGACTTTACTTTTTTTCCAGAAAAATACTGGGGCGCGTCAGTTTTGAGCTGGAAACCATCGCCTTTCTGAACAGCGGGATCGGAATCCTGCTGATTTCCGGCACGAATGTCAAAGAGACCTGGGTTCAGCTTGCGGCGCTTGCAGCCGGGATGGCTTTGTTCTGCGCGATGATCTGGTTTTTAGGCGACCTGGACCGCGCGATGCGGTGGCGCGTGGCGATCGGCGTGCTGGCGATTCTGCTTTTTGCCGCGAATCTGCTGCTGGGCAGGGAGTATAACGGCGCGAAAAACTGGATTGAACTCGGCCCGGTCACCGTTCAGCCGTCGGAACTGATTAAAATCGCCTTTATTTTTGTCGGCGCCTCCACGCTGGACAGGCTGCAGACCGCGCGGAACCTGACGGGGTTCATCGCTTTTTCGGCGGTGTGCATGGGCGCGCTGTTCCTGATGAAAGATTTCGGCACGGCCTGCATTTTCTTTGTGACCTTTTTAATTATCGCGTTCATGCGGTCCGGCAGCCTTCGCACCATTGCGCTGATCTGTTCGGTGGCCGGGCTCGGCGCGTTCCTGATTCTGAAATTCCGGCCCTATGTCGCGCAGCGGTTTGCGGTCTGGGGGCATGTCTGGGAGCATGCGAGCGACTCGGGCTACCAGCAGACCAGAGTGCTGAGTTATTCCGCCTCCGGCGGGCTGTTCGGCGTGGGACTGGGGCGCGGCAGCCTGAAATCGGTGTTCGCGGCCCAAAGCGACCTGGTTTTCGGGATGCTCTGCGAGGAACTGGGATTGATTGTCGCGCTGATCGCGGTGCTGTCGGTCGCGGGCCTGCTGCTTTACGCGCGCTCCGACGCGACCCGGAGCCGTTCGACGCTCTATTCCATTTCCTCCTGCGCGGCGGCGGGCATGCTGTTGTTTCAGGCCTGCCTGAATATTTTCGGCGCCACGGACGTTCTTCCCCTGACCGGGGTGACGCTTCCGTTTATCAGCATGGGCGGCTCCAGCATGGTGTCCGTCTGGGGGCTTCTGGCCTTTATCAAGGCCGGGGATGAGCGGACTTATGCGGTGCGCAGGAGGAGAAAACCATGAAAACGACCGGGACGCGTTCTTTTATTCTTTATATTCTCTGCGCGGGCTTTGCCGCCGGACTTTGCGTGTTTCTTTACGGGCTGTTTGTCAACGGCGGCAACTGGGCCGTTCAGCCGTTCAACAAGCACATTTCCGGCGGGAGCTCGGTTTCCGCCGAGGGGCGTGTACTGGACCGGAGCGGCGTGGTTCTGGCCGAAAGCGAAAACGGCAAACGGGTGTACAGCAATGACGAGACCGTCCGCAGGGCGATGCTGCACGCGGTCGGGGATACGCAGGGATACATTTCCACGGGCGTTCAGTACAACTTCCGTGCGGAGCTTTCCGGCTACAATTTCGTGACGGGGCTTGCCTCCCCGACGGGACAGTCTTCCGGAAACGACCTCCGGCTTACCCTGGACAGCGGCCTGTGCAGCCTGGCCCGGCAGCAGCTTGGCAGCCGCAACGGCGCCGCGGCCCTTTACAATTACAAAACCGGGGAGCTGCTCTGTATGGTCAGCACGCCCGACTATGACCCGGCAAATCCGCCGAAAGACCTGACAACCGATCAAACGGGCAAATACGACGGCGTGTTCGTCAACAAGGTGCTGTCCTCCTCGCTGACTCCCGGCTCCATTTTCAAGCTGGTGACCTCCGCCGCGGCGATTGAACAGATCAAGGACCTGGACAGCCGTACCTGGAACTGCAACGGCAGCGTCACGATCAACGGGAACAAGATCACGGATATGAGGGCGTACGGGAAACTGGATTTTAAAAACGCGCTCGCCAAATCCTCCAACGTGGCGTTTTCGCAGATTGCCATTGAGCTGGGCGCGGACACGATGACCGCAATGGCAAACGAAATGGGCTTTAACCGCACATTTGCCCTGGAGGGAATTCCGTCTGCGAAAAGCGTGTACAATGTAAACGGCGCTCAGCCGCAGGAACTCGGCTGGTCCGGCGTGGGGCAGTTCACCGACCTTGCCAACCCCTATCACATGATGATCCTGATGGGAGCGATTGCAAACGGAGGAACCTATGTGCAGCCGTATCTGGTCCAAAATGTCTCCAATTCCTTTGGATTCCGGACGGTAACCGGCTCCGCGAAAACGGGCGGGCAGCTGCTCAGCCCCGAGACCGCCGCAAAACTTACAACTTATATGCGCTATGACGTCACGTCGGATTACGGAGACGGTCTGTTCCCCGGCATGAAGGTTTCGGCGAAAACCGGGACCGGGGAAATCGGCAGCGGAAAAAAGCCGAACTGCTGGATGGTTGGATTCTCTTCCGACGAAAAGACTCCGTTCGCGTTTGCGGTTCTGGTTGAAAATCAGAATTCAAGCATTGCTTCCGCCGGGAAGCTCGCGTCCGCCTTGATGCGGGCCGCGGCAAAAATTTCATAAGTTTTTTCAGGGACTTCGGGGTGCCAACCCTTTCCGTTTGAATCCGCGAAAATTGGTGCATTTCGCCCTTTTATATCTCCGCCGGTTATGCTAAAATAAGTTGGATAAAATCTGAATGATGAATCGGATCGAAATTCAGCCGTTCAGCCGGCGGAATGGGGGAAAAAATGTCAGAAGTCATCCGTGTTTTTGTGGAAAAAAAGCCGGGGTTTGACTCGGAGGCGCGGCATCTGCGCGCGGACCTGATGGAAAACCTTGGCCTGACTTCCGTGGAAGACGTCAAAATCGTCAACCGCTACGATCTTTCCGGAATTTCAGGCAAAGAATATGAGGCGGCAAGGGACACCATCCTTTCGGAACCAAATGTTGATCTGGTGTACGAAGAGGAATATCCTTTGCCGGAGGGGTACAGAGCCTTTGCGACGGAGTATCTTCCCGGGCAGTACGATCAGAGAGCGGATTCGGCGGCCCAGTGTGTCCAGCTGCTGACGCAGGGGGAGCGGCCGCAGGTTGCGACGGCGAAACTCGTCGCGGTCAAGGGTGAATTGAATTCGGAAGCTCTTTTGAAAATTGAAAATTATCTGATCAACCCGGTTGAAAGCCGCCTTGCTTCCATGAGCAAGCCGGAAACACTCGATTCCGAGGCAAAGGTGCCTGAGGATGTCGTTCGTGTGGAAGGATTCACCTCCTGGAACGATGGGCGGCTTTTTGAATATCACCGCTCGATGGGGTTCGCCATGAGCCGCGAAGACCTTTTGTTCTGCCGCGACTATTTCCGCGACGCGGAAAAGCGGGACCCGAGTGTCACGGAACTGCGCGTGATCGATACCTACTGGAGCGACCACTGCCGCCATACGACGTTCCTGACCCGCCTGAACCGCATCACGGTGGAACGCTCCGCGCTGAGCGCGGCGATAGAGGACGCGCTCGCGGCGTACTATCACGCCCGCGACGAGGTTTACGGAAGAACCGACCGGCCGGTATCCCTGATGGACATGGCGGTCATCGGGATGAAGCTGCTGAGAAAGCGCGGCCTGATCCCCGACCTTGACGTAAGCGAAGAGATCAACGCCTGTTCGATTGAAGTGCCGGTTGCGGTGGACGGGAAGGTCCAGACATGGCTGGTGCAGTTTAAAAACGAAACCCACAACCATCCGACGGAGATCGAACCGTTCGGCGGCGCGGCGACCTGCCTGGGCGGCGCGATCCGCGACCCGCTCTCCGGCAGGGCGTACGTCTATCAGGCGATGCGCGTCACCGGCTCCGGCGATCCGCGCGTGCCGTTTGAAAAGACCAGGAAGGGCAAGCTGCCGACGCGCAAGATCACGACCGGCGCGGCGCAGGGGTACAGCTCTTACGGGAATCAGATCGGCCTTGCCACGGGGCAGGTCACGGAGCTTTACGACCCCGGCTATGTTGCGAAACGCATGGAAATCGGCGCGGTGATCGGCGCGTCCCCCAAAGAAAACGTTATGCGCGGCGTTCCGGCGCCCGGTGACGTGATCGTTCTGCTGGGCGGGGCGACCGGACGCGACGGCTGCGGCGGGGCGACCGGCTCCTCCAAGGCGCACACGCAGCAGTCCATCGAGGTGTGCGGCGCGGAGGTTCAGAAGGGCAACCCGCCCACGGAGCGTAAGATCCAGCGCCTGTTCCGCGACCCGAAGGTCGCTCAAATGATCAAGCGCTGCAACGATTTCGGCGCGGGCGGCGTCAGCGTCGCGATCGGCGAGCTGGCGGACGGCCTGAGCATCGACCTTGACAAGGTCCCGAAAAAGTACGAGGGACTCGACGGAACGGAGCTTGCCATTTCGGAATCGCAGGAGCGCATGGCGGTGGTGCTGGCCCCCGGAGACACGGAAGCCTTTGTCTCCGCCGCGGCGCGGGAAAACCTCGTCGCGACCGTTGTGGCCGTCGTGAAAGAAGAGCCGAGGCTTCGCATGACATGGCGCGGAGACAAAATTGTCGATATTGCCCGATCTTTCCTGAACACGAACGGCGTTACCCAGAACGCCGACGCCCTGATTTCGGCCGTCGACCCAAAGCAGAACTACCGCGAAAGGGTTCCGGCGTGCCTTGCGGGGCTTTCGCTGGAGCAGGCGTTTGAAACGAACCTTTCCCGTTTGGAAGTTTGCGGGCAAAAGGGACTTTCCGAGCGCTTCGACGCGAGCATCGGCGCCCAGACGGTCCTGATGCCGTTCGCGGGCACCTACCAGCTGACGCCGGAAGAGGGCATGGTCGCGGGTCTGCCGGTCGCCGGTGCCAGCGACGACGCGACCGCGATGAGCTACGGCTTTATCCCGGGAATTTCCCGTTTCTCGCCGTTTCACGGCGCGGCCTACGCGGTGGTCGAGAGTCTTTCGAAGCTCGCGGCGCTCGGCGCGGACCCGCTTTCGGCGCGGCTGACCTTTCAGGAATATTTCGAACGGATGACGGACGACCCGAAAAGCTGGGGCAAACCCACCGCCGCGCTGCTCGGCGCGCTTTCCGCGCAGATCGGGCTCGGCGTTCCGTCCATCGGCGGCAAGGACAGCATGAGCGGTACGTTTGAATCCATCAGCGTTCCGCCGACTTTGGTCAGCTTCGCGGTGGCGATGATGAAAAAGAGCAAGACCGTTTCCGCGGCTTTTCAAAAAGCCGGTTCCAAGGTCTTGCTGCTTCCGCTTCCGGAGGACCCGGAGACGCTTCTGCCGAACTGGCAGAAGCTGAAGGCTTATTATGCCGCGGTGGTTCACCTTGTTCGGGAGGGCGGCGTCCGGTCCGCCTCCGTCGTAAAAGAGGGCGGCGCGGCCGCCGCCGTGGCGCGCATGTGCTTCGGCAACAAAATCGGTTTCCGCTTCAATCCGCCGGTCCTGAGCCCGCAGTGCCTGTTTGCCCCGGCTTCCGGCGCGATTCTTGTGGAACTGGACGAGGAAACGCCGGTTCGGAATCTGGCGTTTCTCACGTTGGGCCATACGATAGAGCAGCCTCGGGTGGAGCTGGGAGACACGGCGCTTGACCTTGACCGGCTGATCTCCGCGTGGAGCGGTACGCTGGATAAAATATTCCCTTCAGCGGCGCCGGGTACCCCGATCCGTGATGTTCCGCTCTGCACGGAACGCAGCGCGGCGGCGCCTTCGATCAAAACGGCGAAGCCCCGCGTATTCATTCCGGTGTTCCCGGGCACGAACTGCGAATACGACAGCGCCCGCGCGTTTGAAAAGGCCGGGGCCGTACCGGAGGTTCTGGTCGTGAGAAATCTGACGCCGAATGATATTGAAGAAACCATCGAACGGATGGCGGAGGCGATTTCCCGTTCACAGATCATTATGATTCCGGGTGGCTTCTCGGGCGGCGACGAGCCGGACGGTTCGGGTAAATTCATTGCGACGACGTTCCGGAATCCGCGAATCGCGGAAGCGGTTGAGCAGATGCTTACCAAAAGAGACGGCCTGATGCTGGGAATCTGCAACGGGTTCCAGGCGCTGATTAAGCTGGGTCTTGTTCCCTACGGCAGAATTACGGCGCCGTCGGAACATGCGCCGACCCTGACCTTTAACAGCATCGGAAGGCATATCTCCCGCATGGTGTACACGCGTGTGACTTCGGTAAAATCCCCATGGTTCGCGGGGGTGAACGCGGGCGACGTGTTCGCCGTTCCGATTTCCCATGGGGAAGGCCGCTTTGTCGCGGATGAGGATGTGATGAGCGGCCTGATCGCAAACGGACAGGTCGCGACGCAGTACTGCACGCCGGACGGCGTACCGAGCGGAGCTTCCGAATGGAGTCCGAACGGCTCCGTCTGCGCGGTGGAGGGAATCACCAGCCCCGACGGGCGAATCCTTGGGAAAATGAGCCATTCGGAGCGGATGGGTGAAAATCTGTACCAAAACGTTCCGGGAAAGAAAGACCAGAAGCTGTTTGAATCCGGCGTGAACTATTTTAAATAAACAAGTATGAGAAGTCTGAAAGCTGGCGGTCGGTGTGACGGAAAATATTTTGAAGCGGACGTGGGCTGAAATCAGCCTGGACGCCGTGGAACACAATTACCGGGAGATCAAAAAGAGGCTGCGTGCTGAAACAAAGGTTTGCTGTGTGGTTAAGGCGGACGCCTACGGCCACGGCGCTGAGCGTCTTGCGGCGGAATATGAAAAGCTGGGCGCGGACTGGTTCGCGGTTTCCAATTTTGAAGAGGCGCGGCAGCTGCGCAGGGCGGGCATCAAACTGCCGATTCTGATTCTGGGTTACACGCCGCCCGAAATGGCGGAGGAGCTAGCCCGGCTGAATATTTCGCAGGCGATGGTCGGCGGCGAATACGCGGCTGCGCTGAGCGAGCGGGCCGTGAAGGCCGGGGCTTCCGTAAAGGTACATATTTCGCTGGACACCGGCATGAGCCGGGTCGGATTTTTGTATCAGCATCCGGAGCGTGACGGCGGTTCGCTGGACGAAATTGAACGCGCCTGCGCACTGCCCGGAATCGACCCTGAGGGAGTTTTCACGCATTTCGCGGTGGCGGACGAGGGTGAAAACGGGCGTGACTATACCCGGATGCAGGCTCACAATTTCCGCGATGCAATCGAAAAGCTGAATCGGCGCGGCATATCATTCCGGATTCGTCACTGCGCCAATTCCGCGGCGATCTTCGATTATCCGGAGATGCAGATGGACATGGCGCGCCCCGGCATAATCCTTTACGGCCTGATGCCGTCCGGCTGCATCCGAAATCCCGCGCCGCTGATTCCCGTCATGCAGCTGAAAAGTGTTGTGGCGCTTGTCAAGACGGTCCCCGCCCGGACCTCGGTGAGCTACGGACGCAAATTTACCTCTCAGGAAGAGATGAAGGTGGCCACGGTGCCGGTTGGTTACGCGGACGGTTACCCGAGAAGCTTGTTTCAGTCCGCGGAGCTGCTGGTGCGCGGGCAGAGGGCAAAGATCATCGGCAGGGTCTGCATGGATCAGCTGATGCTGGACGTAACCAGAATCCCGGACGTGAAGGCGGGGGACACGGTTACGGTATTCGGCACGGACGGCGCCGCCGCCCTTCCGGTGGACGAGCTGGCTTCTCAGGCTGGAACGATCAACTATGAACTGGTTTGCGGCGTGTCCAAGCGGGTCCCGCGTGTTTTCCTGCGAAACGGTAAGACGATTGGCAGCCTTGATTATCTCAGGCGCTAAAGCACGGTCTTAAACGGGGAGAGGGGGAACGGGAATGCAAAGAAATAGAGCCGTTATGATTCTTGCATGGGCTTTTTCGGCTGCCGCGGTCGCGGCAGCGATTCACAACGCGGTTACGGGAACGGGGTCAATGGAATGCGCCGTTCTGATCACGGCTTCCCTGATTCTTCAGTTTTTATATGCGCGAAGCCTGAAACAAAACAAACCATAAAGGGCTGTTGCAAAATGAATTAGTGAGAGCGATTTCACAAAGAAACAGCCTTAAAAACAAGAGAATGCGTCTTGAAACGGCTTTTATAGGCCGGATCAAGACGCATTTTTTTACATACCTGAATAGGGCTATTTTGCAACAACCCCTGTTCCACCCAAATCAGAGCGTTCTACTGCAGAAAACCAACCTTTCTCATGACCTTGCGCAGCGTTTTGCGGGCGATAACCTCCGCTTTCCTCCCGCCTTCGGCGTAACATTGTTCCAGATAGTCTTTATTCTTCATATAGTCGTCGAATTTCTCGCGGATGGGGCGAAGATGCTCCGCGACCGCCTCGCCGACCGTCGTCTTAAAGTCGCCGTAACCCTTTCCGGCAAACTCCGCCTCGATTTCCTCGTCTGTGCGTCCCGTCACGCAGGAATAGATGCCCATCAGATTGTTGACCCCGTCTTTGCCCGGGGCGCGGCGCACGCAGGCTTCGCTGTCCGTCACGGCGCGCTTGAATTTGCGCATGATATCTTCCGGGCGGTCCAGAACCGCGATGGAGGAGTTCACGTTCTCATCGGATTTACTCATCTTACGGGCGGGGTCCTGCAAAGACATGATTTTTGCGCCCGTTTCCGGAATATACCCCTCCGGCAGCTTGAACGTCTGGCCGTACAGACCGTTGAAGCGGTCGGCAATGTTGCGGGTCAGCTCGATGTGCTGCTTCTGGTCCACGCCGACCGGGACAAGGTCGGCCTGATAAAGCAGAATGTCTGCCGCCATCAGGCTTGGGTAGGTGAACAGACCGGCGTTGATGTTGTCGGGATGCTTCTGGGATTTATCCTTAAACTGCGTCATGCGCTGCAGCTCGCCGAACTGCGTGTAGCAGTTCAGAACCCACGCGAGCTGGGCGTGCTCCGGTACCTGGCTCTGAATGAAAAACGGGCTTTCCTGCGGGTCGATGCCGCAGGCGAGCAGCAGTGCGTACGCCTCAAGCGTATTGCGGCGGAATTTTGCGGGCTCCTGCCGCACCGTAATGGTGTGCAGATCCGCGAGCGCATAGATGCATTCGTATTCGTCCTGCAGCTCAATCCAGTTTTTCAGCGCGCCGAGATAATTGCCGAGTGTGATGGTGCCGCTCGGCTGAATCGCGCTGAAGATGACCTTTCTGGTGTTTTCGTTTTTTTCCGGTTCCATTAAAACTGATGCCTCCATATTGACGCTTTTACGGGATCATGTCGCTTGCGACTTCCCCTAAAAGCTGAATGCCGCGCACGAGGTTTTCGTCGGTCGGCGTGGTGTAATTGATGCGGAACGACTGGCAGGGCTTTGATTCGTCGGTCAGAAAGGCGTTGCCGGGCACGACGCAGACCTTGTGGTCAATCGCGCGTTTGACAAATTCGAGCATATCGATTCCGTTCGGCAGGGTGCACCAGAAAAACAGGCCGCCCTCGATCGGCAGATAGGTGATTTTCGGCAGAAGCCATCGATTCATCGCATCGACGGCGACCTTCGATTTTTTGCGGTATACCTCGCGCAGGCGGGCAAGATGCGCGCCAAAATCGTATTTTGTCATCAGCTCGTCGCAGAGCATTTGGCCCCAAATGTTGGTATGCACGTCCTCGCCTTGTTTGCATACGATCATTTTCTGAAGAATCGGCTTCGGTCCGACCGCGTACCCAACGCGGATGCCGGGCGCAACGACCTTGGAAAAAGTGCCGGAGTAGAGGACGATGCCCTCCGTGTCGAAGGACTTGATGGCCGGAAGGTCCTCCCCCTGAAAACGCAGGTCGCCGTAAGGGTTATCCTCCAGGATCATCACGCCGTATTTCTTTGCGAGCTCATACATTCCGTGCCGCTTTGCAAGGCTCATGGTCGCGCCGGTCGGATTCTGGAAGTTCGGGATGGTGTAGATGAATTTTACCCGCTTTTCCTCCTTTAATGCCTGTTCCAGGCCTTCCAGGCTGATTCCATCCGATTCCATCGGAACGCCGCGCAGTTTCGCCCGGTAGGAACGGTAGGTGTTCAGCGCTCCGAGAAAGCTCGGGGCTTCGCACACAATGGTGTCCTCTTCATCGACGACGGATTTTGTAAACAGGTCCATGATCTGCTGCGCGCCGCTTGTAATGATCAGGTCGTCGCCGTCCGAACCGATTCCGGACGTTTCTTTCAAATAGGCGGCAAGATGTCCGCGCAGGGGCGTGTAACCCTCCGTCGTGCCGTACTGAAGAGCGTCGATCGGGCGCTGAGCCAGAATTCCCGCTGAAATTTCCGCGATTTCACGAACCGGGAACGCCTCCGGAGCGGGATTTCCGGCGGAGAGTGAAATAACCTGCGGATCGGCGGCATATTTGAAGATTTCCCGGATTGCAGAAGGCTTGAGTTCCAACACGCGCCTGGAAAATTGGTATTCCATAATGATCGACCTTTCTTACTGAATATTTTATTCCCTATTTTAACACAGTTTCCCTCCGGTTGCCAGATAAATCCTAATAAATGATAATATGGTTTTATCCGATTCTTTTCGCCATTATTTTACGCCATGTTATGACAATATGGTCTAAATACAAATCGTATAATAGACTTAGGTCAATTTGGGGACAAGTTGTTCCAATAAACAATGGCGGTGATAGATCCATGGCAAAGGAAAACATCCGGCGTATCCGACTTTCCGCGGCGGCGGCGGCCCCGGCACGGACGGCCGCGCGGCATCTTGCGGCTTTTACGGCGGGCATGCTTTTCGCGCGGGGGACCGTTTTCGGGCAGTACGCGCCGTTCGGCGTTGCGGCGGCGGCAGCGATGCCCTATTCGGTTCTGTGGAGCGCGATTCTTGGCAGTGCCGCGGGGTATCTTCTTCCCTCGGCCGTTACGGTCCCGGTTCACTATCTGGCCGCGCTGCTGGCTGCCGCGGCGATTCGCTGGACCCTGAACGATCTTGTGCGTTTACGCTCGCACCCCGTGTTCGCGCCGGTGGTTGCGTTTCTGCCTGTGCTGGCAACCGGGATGAGCGTGGCGCTGGTCAATGGTTCCGGAACCGCGACGACCGCCATGTACGTGGCGGAAGCCATGCTTGCGGGCGCGGCGGCGTACTTCTTCCGTCGGACGGTCTCCGTCTGGGAATCAGGCCGCAGCCCCGGTGAATGGAGCGCGCAGGAGACCACGTGCGCCGCGTTTTCGGCAGGGCTTCTAATTCTCTCCCTGTCCGGCTTGTCCGCTGGGGGAGTTTCGGCGGGCCGGGTCCTCGCGGTGCTGGCGATTCTGTTTGCCGCGCGGTACGGCGGGGTCAGCGGCGGAAGCGTTTCCGGTGTTGCGGCCGGAATCGCGTTCAGTCTTTCCACGGCGGGCCTGAATTATCTTTCCGGCGCTTACGCTCTGGGCGGGCTGATGGCCGGGCTGTTTTCGCCGGTGGGCCGGCTTGCATCCGCCTGCGCGTTTGTGGCGGCGAATACCATCGCTTCCCTTCAGGTTGGAAATCAGGCGGCGGTGGTGAGCGGCCTTTACGAGGTGATGGCGGCGACCGTCATTTATATGCTGCTCCCGGCCAAAACCGGCAGCGGCCTTGTCGGAATTTTCTCGCGAAGCGACGATTCTTCCCGTGCGGAAGGCTTGCGCCGTTCGGTGATCATGAAGCTGGATTTCGCCGCGAAGGCGCTCGGCAGCGTCTCGGAATCCGTCGAGGAGGTTTCCAAAAAGCTGCAGGTCGTCTGCTCTCCGGATATTAGCAGCGTTTACCACAAAGCTGCGGACGAGGTCTGCCGCACCTGCGGACTGAACGCCTATTGCTGGGACCGAAATTTCACCGACAGCATGAACGCTTTTAACGATCTTTCAGGAAAGCTGAAGGAAAAGGGCCAGATTCAGCGCGAGGATTTCAGCCAGCCGTTCGCTTCGCACTGCGGCCGCCTGAATCTGATTGCGGACGCCGTGAACCGCAACTACGGCGAATATGTGGTCCGCGCCGCCGCGGAGGGCCGCGCGCAGCAGGTGCGGGACGTCGTCGCGGTTCAGTTTGAAACGACGAGCAGCATGCTGGAGGAGATGGCATCCGAGCTGGAGCTGTACGACCTCTTTGACTACGCGGCGGCGCAAAAGGTGGAGGAAACGCTGCGTATCGCCGGGATTCAGCCCTTTGACGTCAGCTGCAGAACAGATCGGTTCGGGCGCATGTCGGTTGAAATCGTATCGGGTCCGGTGGACTGCGCGCGGCTGAGCAAGGCTGAGCTGACCGAGGAGATTTCCCGCGCCTGTTCCCGCACGTTTCAGCCGCCGTGCGTTACCACGGCGGGCGGAAAATGCCGGATTCAGATGACGGAGATGCCTGTCTTTCGCATCAAGTCCGGATGTGCGCAACATGTTTGCGGAAACGGAAAACTCTGCGGTGACAGCTGGGAGATGTTCTCCGACGGCAACGGCCGTCAGATCGCCGTCCTGAGTGACGGGATGGGGACGGGAGGCAGGGCCGCCGTGGACGGAGCGATGGCCTGCGGTATTATGACGCGTCTGATCAAAGCGGGAATCGGATTCGACGCCGCGCTGAAAATCGTGAACTCGGCCCTTTTGGTGAAATCAGGCGACGAATCGCTTGCCACCATGGACATTGCCGCGGTGGATCTGTTCAACGGCCGTGCCGAGCTGTTCAAAGCCGGAGCGCCGTCCGCGATTCTGCGGCGGAACGGGCACGCGGCGGTGATCGACACCCCCAGCCTGCCGATCGGAATCCTGAACGAAACGCGGTTTGCAAAATCCTCCGAAACGCTTGCGGACGGGGATCTGCTGATTCTGATGACCGACGGGGCGCTTTCCTCCGGCGCGGAATGGATTTGTGAAGAGGCGGAGAAGTGGAACGGCCGTCTGCCGCAGGAGCTTGCGGAGGCAATCGTCTCGCGTGCGATATCAAACCGCAGGGACGGCCATGACGACGATATCACCGTTGTGGTTCAGATGCTGACAAAACTGGAGTAAATCTGAAACCGGCCCATTTTCCGTTGAATTAGGCTGCGGAACATGCTAAAATATCCAATGGAGAAAACAGTCGGGAGGAAACAAAATGCAGACTGCCATTGGAATCCTGATGATCCTTGCCGGAATCGCCGGCGCGGTTTTTATGATGAAAAAGGCGGAGCGCAGGGCGGCTTCGGCGCCGCCGGCGGAACCGATCCGCCCGGTTCCGATTGAAGAAGCCGTCGAAGCGCTGAACCGGAAGCTGAAAGAGGATCCGGGCGCAAGGCTTTCCGTGGAGCTCTACGGCCTCGCCAGAACGGACCTTCCGGCCGTCGCACCGGTGACCGAACGCCCGGCGGCCTGCTATAAAACCGTTTCGTATTCGTGCCGTGAAAAAAGCGGCGGGCAGAGGCGGGGATTCCGGTCCGCTTCCAATCTGGAACAGACAGAAGAGTACCGGGAATCGGGCCCGGATGATTTCTATATTATGGATTCCACGTCGGATGAAAAGATCTATGTGGATCTGGAAAGCTTCGGCGACCGGGCGGAGCTGCTTTCCGCCTGCGACAGCTATGAAGAGAAAAATTCCAAATGGATGGACAGGCACCTGAAAAGCTGCCGGCGATTTTTCCCGCGGCTTGGTTCCGATATTGCCGGATACCATGTTCTGGAGTATTTTTACCATGTGAATCAGCCTTTGAACATCGCCGGGGACCTGTACCGGCATGCGAGGCGGTACCGCATCGCGGCGTCTTCCGGGAAGAAGCGTTCGCTGGTCACTTATAAATCAGAGGAACAGGCCCAAAAAGTTCTGCAAAAATCCCGCTTGACGGCGGTTGGGCTCGGCCTGATTGCCGTGGTGGTCGGCATCGGAGTGATCATCGCCGGATTCCGATAAAAAAAAGACGTAAAAATAATTTTTTGGTAATGACAGGAGCCGGATGCATGCGTCCGGCTCCTTTTTGTTGAAGTGGAATTTTTTGCTGAATCGTTTCTTTAACAAGAAAGTAAAGATTACTAATTATTTTTGATATCGATAGCTGAATTCATTGAATTTTCATTAAAATCTCATCCGATCCAAGAAAATGAAAAAAAGCAGTTGACAAAACATGATTTTAGCGTATGATTGTATTAGGACGTTAATACAGTAACAAACCGTTTTATTTTGCTCGGCTTCTGTTGACAATCATAAAATTCGCAGTATTATTTAGGTTGTTGACCGGAAATTCGCTGATTTTGGAAAGGAGTAAAATGATGAAAAAAGGGATTGCCCTTTTATTGACGCTCACATTGGCAGCGGGCGCCACGGTTCCTGCTTACGCGCAAGAAACGGCACAGTCTTCGGATCAGAAGCAAACGGTCGAGGTTACACTCGACAGCATCGAAGATATTATGTCAACCTACAACCTGAATGTAAAGACTTATCTGAACAATCTGAAAATTGCGAAAGACAATAAGGATGATTACGAAGATACCGACAACGAAGAATATTATGACAATCAATACGACGCTGCACAGGTTCAATATGATGAAAATATGAAGAACGCGGTTCTGAACGCAAAGCAAAGTTACCTGAACTACTGTGCGGACAACGACCGTTACGCGGCGGCGCAGACGAGCGCGGAAAATGCGCAGAAGGCATACAACGCAGCTCTTTCTTCCCTTTCCTCCGGCTTTATCTCTCAGAGTGACTGCGACAGCCAGAAAGATAAATACAATCAGGCGCAGAACACGTTGACGCAGCTGGATTCGCAGCTGATAAGGGAAAGAGCCTCCCTTCGCACGCTGCTGAACCTGCCGTCCAATGTCAATATGGATATCAAACCCGTCACGGCGGATGACCTTACCCTGCAGGAGATTCCGAAGATCAATTACAGTGCGGATGTGATCGTCATGCGCGGACTGAACTCCAACATAAAGAAGGCAAAATTGGCTTACGAACTTCAGCAAAACCAAGAAGGGGATCCAGGGTATACAAAAAACACTTTGGATAATGCCTATATTGCGCTTCAGCAGACCAGAACATCGGAAGAGGCTGCGTTTCAGAAGCTTTATGATTCCATGACCAGCGCATATACGGTTTACCAGCAGGCTTTGGACCAGGTACAGCGGAAACAGGCGGAACTCACACAGGAAAGCAAAGCGCTTTCCCTCGGTTACTCCAGTCAGAAATCGGTGGACGAAAAAACCGATGAGCTGAAAACCCTGCAAAGCACGCTCGCCGACGACCGGAATACCCTGTTTACCAGTTATTTGAGCTATATAAATATGAAAAACGGATTTTCAACAGGGAGCTGAATACATGAAACTAAAACCGAAAAAGTTTAAGTTTACCAAAAAAACGGCGGCGATATTGCTGGTAGCGGTTTTGGTCCTGGGGGTTGGAGCGTACTCCTGCTCCGTGCGCGCCAAATCCAAGAACATACATACCAATATTACAACCACCAAGCTGTCAAAAACGAACCTTCAGGATACCGTGGCCGTGTCCGGGACGGTTCACAGCAACGATTCCCACAATGTGTATACGACTTTGACCTATCCGGTTAAAACCGTCAGCGTGGATGTCGGCGACAGTGTGAAAAAGGGAGACGTTCTGGCGGTTTTGGATACCGCTACATTGGAAAAGGACGTTGAACAGCAGCAGTACACGACGGACGATGCGGGTAAGAGCGCGGCGCTTGCTCTCGCGCAGGCCAAAAGAAACTATGATAACGCGCTGTACCTGAACAGCAACGGTTTGAACAACGGCGTAGTAACGGCTCAGGCCGCGCTGAAAACCGCGGCGGATAACTATAACTATCAGAAACTGCTGTATGAAAACGGTCAGATTTCCAAAACGGCGATGGAACAGGCGCAGAGTGATTATGATAAAGCGCAGAAATCGCTGACGATCGCGCAGAATCAGGCGGATCAGGATCTGAAAGCAGCAAAGGAAGCCTATGACAGCGCGGTGCTGAAGGCGGGGGACAAAAGCGCGGATGTCGGGCTGGAAAAGCTGAAGAAAAACCTTGAGGATTCCGTGATTACAGCGCCGGCGGACGGCACCGTTACGGTGAAAAGCGCGACGGTCGGGGCCGTGCCGACCGGAGTCATGTTTGTTATTGAGAATACGGGCGACCTGATCGTAGACACGCAGATCAAAGAAATGGATGCGGCGAGCGTAAAGCCGGGCGACCCCGTAACCATTCAGACCGACGCGACGGGGGATGCGAAAATCAAGGGTACGGTTACAACCATCGCTCCGGCGGCAACCGCGTCGACGGAAGGAACCGGCAACGTCACTTATGCCGCGAAGGTATCCATAGACGACCTGAATTCGTCCCTTCGCATCGGGATGAAAGCCCGTATGGACATTGTTCTTCAGGAAAAGAAAAATGTTTTTGTTGTTCCGTATGATGCCCTGCTGCAAAAGGACGACGGCAACATCATCATGGCGGCGGAAAAAACCGGCGCTCTTTATAAGGCAAAGGAAATTCCGGTTACCACGGGTCTTGAAACCGACGTCTCGGTTGAAATCTCCGGCTCCGGGCTGAAAGACGGAATGCTTATCATCGGAAACTCGGACGGGATTTCCGCGGGTGATACGATTCAGCTGGCAGGGGAGGCCCAAAAATGAGCCGGACGATCATCCAGATGAATTCAATCATTAAAAATTATTATATCGGAACACCGAATGAGCTGCATATTCTCAAAAGTATTTCTCTGGAAGTGGAGGAAGGGGACTTCATTGCCATTGTGGGGGCTTCCGGTTCCGGAAAAAGCACGCTGATGAACATGATCGGCGTGCTGGACCGCCCCACGTCGGGGGAATATATCTTGGACGGGATTTCCATCAAACGGATGAGCGACAATCAGCTGTCGGATGTCCGCAATAAAAAAATCGGGTTTGTTTTTCAGACCTTTAACCTGATTCCCCGCAACAACGCGCTGAAAAATGTGGAACTGCCGATGCTTTACGCGGGAATGGACCGTAAAAAGCGCGTGGAACGGGCGAAAGAGCTTCTGAGTCTGGTGGGGATGGGGGACCGCATGGATCACCAGCCGAACGAGCTTTCCGGAGGGCAGAAGCAGCGCGTCGCCATCGCCCGCGCGCTGGCGAACGACCCGGCCATCCTGCTGGCGGACGAACCGACGGGCGCGCTGGATTCCGAGACCGGGCGAATGGTCATGGATCTGTTCCACAAGGTGCATGAGGAAGACGGCAAGACGATCGTCCTGATTACGCACAACCCAGAGCTGGCGGAGGAAACCAACCGGGTCGTGACGCTGCGCGACGGAATGATTGTCGGCGACAGACCCGGTTCCGGAAAGGCGGCGGTGTAATGTTCCTGAAAGAAAACGTCATTCTTGCGGTCGCCGGTCTGAGGGCGAATAAAATACGCGCGTTTCTGACGATGCTCGGCATCATCATCGGCATCGGCTCGGTCATTGCGATTGTTTCCATCGGGGACGCGGTGACCAATAATGTTTCCGATACCATGGCGGGCCTGGGGGCAAACAACATTTACGTTTATGTTGCTCCGAGCGATAACGACAGCATTTACGGGCAGATGAACGGATCAGGGACGGAGAAGATGGACGACAGCGATCTGCTGACCTTTGAGCAGATTGAGCAGGTGCGCAAAAAGTTCTCCAATGAAATCAGCGATCTTGCACTTTATGAATCCGTCGGCAGCGGCAAGGCGCAGGATGGGCATAAGTACGCGAATGTAACGATTTACGGGGCAAATCCGGGATTCGGTTCGGTTGAAAATGTCGATGTTCAGAAGGGCAGATTTCTGACGGACCGCGATATCAGCGGAAACCGGAGTGTCGCGGTGGTTTCCGATAAGCTGGTTTCCAACATGTTCGGCAGTGGAACCGATCCGCTCGGCCAAAAAATCAACGTGGACACAAGCGACGGCGTGGAATCCTACACGATCGTCGGCGTGTACAAATATGTTCAGCAGGGGTTCGGCGGCGCTGCCGTCGCGGACAAGGACATCAGCACGACGCTTTACATTCCGGTCAGCGTTGCCAAGGAAACGTCGGATAACCAGAACTATTCCTCGTTTGAAATCAGGCTGAAGAATGTGAACGATACCCATGCGTTCACGGACCGGATTGAGTCCTACATGAAACGGCTGTACGCCAACAATCCCAAATACACGTGCTCGGCTTACAATATGGAGAACATGCTGTCCTCCGTGACCTCCATGATGGGGACCATTTCCATTGCGATCGCCGCGATCGCCGCGATTGCCCTGATTGTCGGCGGCATCGGCGTCATGAACATCATGTTGGTTTCCGTGACCGAGCGCACGCGGGAAATCGGCACGCGCAAGGCTCTTGGCGCGCGCAGCAGCTATATCCGGATGCAGTTTATCGTGGAGTCGGTCATCATCTGCGTCATCGGCGGGATAATCGGGATTATCACGGGAATCGGATTGGCTGCGGCGGGGGTGGCCCTGCTGAAGATGAAGCTGGTAATTTCCGTGCCGATCATTTTCATCAGCGTCGGATTTTCCATGCTGATCGGCATTTTCTTCGGATATTATCCGGCGAAAAAGGCCAGCCAGCTGGACCCGATCGAAGCGCTGCGATACGAATAAGCGGAAAAAATCCCCTTTGAAAGGGGAACTCCATACCCCGGCGGCGCCCGATTGGCTGCTTGTTGAAAAAGTCCGGCGGAAGCTGGGCTTTTTCGTTGTAATACGGCAAAACAGAAGCAGACAATAAAAGAAGTTGAAACGGGAAAAACTGCGCAGAAACGCAGTGGAATTTGTGAACACGGACTTATTGGTGCCACAAGAGCATCTGCTGTGGAAGATTGACAGCACGGTGGATTCCTTCCATTTCTATGATTTTGATAAAGAATGATACTGTGAGGACAACGGCCGGACCCAGCGTGGGTCCGGCCATTCTGTTTGAAGATTGTGTTTGCTCAACATCGGTACGAAATCCCCACTTGGGCCGGACGATTCAGTCGGATTCTTTTTGCATTCTCCAAAGGGTAGAACGGCTGATATGAAGCATGCCGGCAATTTCCTTTTGCGTATATCCCAATTTGTCGGATAAATCATGAAGCATATCCGCAGAAGCGTCCGTGACCCCGGGCGCGTAATGGTACCGGCTGAAAACATCCGCCAGCAGCCGCTTTTCCCCAATACACTCGCGGAGGATGCGCGAAAATGATTTTTCTTCTCCCTGCGCATTCAGAAAAAGAGAAAAGCGCGCGCACACATTATGAAGTTCGCGGATGTTTCCCGGCCATGAGTACATCCGGAGAAGGGAAAGGTCATCATCCGGAATCAGAACCGGTCCGGCCTCTACTTTATGATTCAAAAATTGCCGGAAAAGCAGAAGAATATCTTCCCCGCGCCTGCGCAAAGGAGGCAGTTCGAGCTCAAGCTCATTCAGCCGAAACAGCAAGTCCATACGAAACCCGTCTTTCAGCATATCCTCCGGATTTTTATTTGTCGCCGCGATCACCCGTACGTCGACGGGTATGATTTTGTCGTCTCCGATCCTCATAATCTCGTGTTCCTGCAAAACCCGCAGCAGCTTGACCTGCAGCGCCGGGGATACGCTGCCGATTTCATCGAGAAAAATGGTTCCGCCGTTAGCAAGCTCAAAAAGGCCCCGGTGCCCGCCTTTTGCGCTGCCGGTAAAAGCGCCCTCCTGATAGCCGAACAATTCGCTTTCCAGCAAATTATCCGGCAGCGCGGCACAGTTGACAGCCACAAAACTTTGCCCCGCGCGTTCGGAATAGTTGCAGATGCTCTGCGCCAAAAGTTCCTTTCCGGTGCCGGTTTCCCCGAAGATTAAAATATTGTAATTCGTTTTTGAATAAAGTTTTGCTTTATTCAGGGTCTTCTTCAGTTCCGCGCAATTTCCGAGGATATCAGAAAAATGATATTTCGAAATAAACCCGCTTTTGCTTAACAGCGCGCGCTGTTTGATCAAATAAGACATTTCTGATTTTCTGAAGTCGGAAAGGTCGGTGATCAAAGCAGTTGCGGCGGCCTCCACGGCCGGGTCTTCCGTCATCAGAATTTTGCGAAGATGCAGCTGACGGTTGTGGTACAGTACGACCGTATCCTCAACGCGTGATTTTTGCTGAAAGGTGGAGGTCAGTTTCAACTGCGGGAACAGGGTTTCAGCCTGTTTGCCCAGCGCGTCGGACGCCGTTACCCCCAGATAGTTTTCGGCGCTTGGGTTGTAATTTGTAACGGCTCCGAAGCGGTCGATACTGATGATCCCGTTCGGCGACTCTCCGATTACGGCGGCATAATACATCATATCGCTCTTTTTCTTTCTTAGCCGCTGCGCGAATATTTTGGCGGTGCGAAACGCGTTGATAATGACCTGAATGCCGGGATAAATTAACACGCCGGTTAAACCGAGCTGCGCGGCAACCTCACACGCGTACCCTCCTCCCATGATGAGAGGGCAGCCGCAGTCCCTCATCTTTTCCGGCAGATCCGTATTGCGGTTATAAATGATTTTTTTGATTTGGATTCCCAAAAAAGGTTCAAGCAGGCTGAAATCATAGTTCAGCCTGTTTTGATAGCAGGCAATGCCGATCCGGTCGGCCTTCTTCGACGCTTCCACAATATGCTGCAGATAATCCTGATACCCCACTTCAATACCCACGATTGGGATGTCATAAGAATGCGAAATGGTTTCAAAGTTCGAGCTGCCGGCAATAAAAACCTCCGTATTGTTTTTTAAAGCCAGCCGGATGCTTTTGTTTAGTTTTTGCCCCTGTGTTGAGACGCAGGTTATTTCCATCTCGGGATCGTTGAGCTGCCGGACGGCATTCAGCGCCAGTTCATGCAGCTTACCGTATGTAAAACAACAGATTCTGTATTTCTGAAACATTTGTGTCCGCTCCTTTCAACGAATCGGCCGGCTGCCCATCCTCCACAGTATAGCACAAAGATACGCAGAAGAACATCTAAATTGACTAAATTGTAACTTCATATGCTGGATACAGTTATTGAAATAGTAAAAGGTTACTGTTAAAAATATGTTTCAAAATTCCGATCGTCTGAAATTTTGAAACATATTTTTTTTCGGTGTAACGATTCTATCGTATTTTGCGAAGGGATTCATCAGATTCTCAAATCGGTCAAGCCGCCGGTGCCGGCCGCTTCCTCCGCTCCTGATAAGAATTTTCATCCCTTCCCGATGAATCTGGCATGACTTTTGCTGATTCAGGAGGTTGTTCGGGTACAACGTTCCCGAAAACGGCATGTCCTAACGAAAGGATGAAGGAAAAATGGAGTATGAAGGACTACTGAAAGGTTGCAAAGTCCTCGACCTTACCAGAGTGCTGGCAGGCCCTTACTGCGCAATGCTTCTGGCCGACATGGGTGCCGACGTCACCAAAATTGAAATACCCGGGAAAGGCGACGACTCCCGTGCCAACGCGCCCATGGTTCAGAGCAACGGGCTGAAAGAAAGCGCGTATTACATGAACCTGAACCGGAACAAACGCGGAATGACTTTAAACCTGAAAAGCCAGGACGGCAAGGATATTTTCAAACAACTCGTAAAGCAAAGCGATATTGTTCTGGAAAATTACCGTCCCGGCGTCATGGAGCACCTCGGACTGGGCTACGACGAGCTGCGGCAGATCAACCCCGGAATCATCTACGGCTGCGTCTCCGGATTCGGGCACTACGGCCCTTACAGCCAGCGCGCCGGGTATGATATTGTGGGGCAGGCGATGTCCGGCCTGATGAGCACTACCGGATGGCCCGGAGGCCCCCCCACCAGGACCGGGACCGCCATTGCCGACGTAGTCGGCGGTTTAAACTGCGCCATCGGCGTTCTTGCCGCATATTCGCATAAACTGCAGACGGGGGAAGGTGAAAAAGTCGACATCTCGCTGGTGGACGGCATGGTTTCCGCGCTTGAAATCATCAACATGATCTATTTGGTTCAGGAAAGAGTTCCCACCCGGATCGGCAACCGTTATGAAGCCGTATACCCCTACGACACGTTTCGCGCAAAGGGGGAAGATCAGTACGTCGTGATCGCTGCCGGCAACGACAAGCTGTTCGGGCTGCTGGCCGGTGTAATGGGCCGGCCCGAGCTTACGGAAGACCCCCGCTTCCGCACAAATATTCTCCGCGTCCAAAATCACGAAGCGCTGAAACCGATCGTGGAAGCATGGACTGCTCAGTACACGATTGATGAAATTGTCGACATGCTTCTGAAAGTCGGATGCCCGGCGGCGCCGATCAACACCATAGACCGCGTGGTCAAGGATCCCCACATTTCCGGCGCGCGAAAAATGTTCGTGGAATGCAACCATCCAATCGGCAAGTTGACAATTACCGGCAACCAGATTAAACTGACCAACCACCCCATTGAAGAATTCCGCCCCGCGCCTCTGCTCGGCCAGCAAACCATGGAAATTCTGGGCGAAAAGCTGGGTCTCAGCGATAGCCGGATCAATGAATTGAAAGCGAAAGGAGCTCTGTAAGGAGGTGATTACGATGAAAAAAATCGACGTGATAGAGGTCGGTCCCCGCGACGGTTTTCAAAACCTGCCCGATTATCTGCCCGTTTCGGACAAGCTGACCGTCATCGACAATCTGGTGCAATCGGGCGTAAAACACATGCAGATTACATCTTTTGTCAATCCCAAAGCGATTCCCCAGATGAAAGACGCCGGTGAAGTCGCCCGCGCCTGCCTTCGGAAATACCCGGAGCTTGATTTGTTCGCGCTCATCCCGAATTTCAGGGGCGCGCAGTCCGCCCGGGAAGCCGGAATAAAAAAGGTAACCAACGTGATTTCGCTGAGCGTCAGTCATAATAAAGCAAATATCAACCGGACACATGACGAATCGTTTGCAGAACTGGCAAAAATCAAGGAGTCTTTTCCGGAGCTCGACGTTTGTCTGGACGTCGCGACGGCGTTCGGCTGCCCGTTTGAGGGAAAGTTTCGCAGGGTGGAGCCGCTTCTCGGTTTCCTGCAGCGCGCCTGGGGCCTTGGAGTTACAACGTTCAATCTGTGCGATACCGTCGGTTTGGCGGACCCGGCACAGGTTCGCCTTTTTCTGAAAGCGGTTAAAGAGAAATTCCCCGCCGCCAGGGTGGAAATCCACATTCACGACACGCGGAACATGGGGCTTGTCAATACCCTTGCCGCCGTGGAATCCGGAATAGACGGAGTGCAGGCAACGCTCGGCGGTCTGGGCGGCTGCCCGTTCGCTCCCGGTGCGTCGGGGAATACGGCCACGGAGGACCTTGTTCTGATGCTGAACGAGATGGGATATGAAACCGGGATTTCCTTTGAGAAAATTCTTGCGGCGGCAAAGGCGGAATATCAGATGATTCCAAACGGAATTTACAGCGGCCATAATATCCGAATCAAAAGCGGCTTGTGTTGCTAAAAATATGTTTCATAAATTTTTATGTAGGAAATAATGAAACATAACTCAATAAATCCGCCCTGCTGACATGACCTGTATTGGCGTATTTTATCTATAATTTTCTTAATGTATCTGCATTTTTTGACGATTTGTATGTAAATGGCACAGATTTTGCTATTATACTAAATCAGTGCCTGTTCACTGCTGCAAAACCGGGTTTCGCGCTTTGACCGATTTGCAGGCATTTGTAAAGGCGCAAATAATTAGAACAGGAGTTTGTATTATGAAAAGGAAACTTGCACTGTTTTTAACCTTTGCACTTCTCACAACTTCCCTGCTGAGTGCCTGCGGCGGCTCAGGGGCGTCAACGCAGACCGCCTCAAATCCGGGCGGCGCCGCATCCTCCGCGTCGGGGGGTGACGCTTCAAAGGACCCAGCGGTTACATTCAAGGTTAACAATACTCATTCCGGGGAAGGCGTCCAGGACACCACGATGGACCTGCTGATTAAATTGTGCGACCAGTACTCCGGCGGCACGATAAAAGGAACAAAAATCGCAGGCGGCAGCCTGGGCGGAGAACGTGAAATGACGGAAATGGTCCAGCTTGGAACCCTGGATGTCGGCCTGATCGCGGACATGGGAATCGATTCGTCAATCGGCGGACTCGGCTGGGCATGGCTTCCGTTTATGATTACCTCTTACGATCAGGTTGACAAATATTATATCAACGGATGGATCGGGCAGGAGCTGACCAAAGAGATGGCCGCGAAGGGAATTGTTCGTGTGGCGGCTACGGAAAATGAATTCCGCGAATGCGGTACCGTATCGCGCCCGATTCAATCCATGGACGACTTTAAGGGCCTGAAAATCCGCGTGCCGGAAGTTGACGCGTGCCAGGACTTCTACAAGGCCTGCGGTGCGATTCCCGCCGCGATCAGCACCAGCGAAACCCTCGCGGCGCTCGAGCAAAAAACCGTGGACGGCGTTGACAACTCGGTTTACAATCTGAAATCCATGGGCGTTCTTGACGACATTAAATATGTGACTATGCTAAATTACATGTATTCCGGCGCGTCCATTGTATGCAGCCAGTCCTTCTGGGACAAAATGACCCCCGCGCAGCAGGCCGCATTTACAAAGGCCGCGACGGAAGCCGGCGCGAGCTTCCGCAAATCCATGCGCGCCGACACTCAAACCATTATAAAGAACGGTAAATTCAAGACCTACGAAGTGAAAGAAGATTCCCAATTCTATAAAGATCTGAAGAAAGTTGCGGTAAACCTGTGGTCCACCTATAACAACAAGTTCGATTCCTCCATCATGGAAAAAATCAATAAGGATTTTGGCGTTTAAGCCGGAATCTCGCCGATTCAAACGTTTGTGAAAGGAAAACAAAGCAGCGGCGGATTCCAAAATTGAATCAATCCGTCTGCTGCTGTTTTCTTTAAAAACCGTTTTTAAATCCATTTGGGATGTGAGGGTACTTGATATGCAGAAAAAAAGCGCCGAAAAAACCTTCCGTAAAATTGAACACGGCATCGTCGCCGTGGAGAATATCTTTCTGGTTGTTTCGCTGGTCGCCATGGTCGGCAGCATTGCGATTCAGGTCGTCTGCCGTTATCTTCTGATGATTTCCTCCCCTTGGTGCGAAGAGCTCGCGCGGTATCTTTTTGTGGCTCTGACATTTATCGGGGCCGCCCGCGCGTTTGCGACCAAGGAGCACATCGGAATCGACCTTGTGGACACGATCGCCGAGAAAAAATGCAAAAATCCTCAAAAGGTGATCGCGCTGTTTAATAAGCTTGCGATTCTGATTACGTTCCTCTTTATCGTTTTGTTCTCTTATCTTTATTTTGACTATCTTCAAAGCATCGCAGTGCACCCGCAGGTTTCTGCGAGCATGCACATCAACATGCTGATTCCGATGAGCAGTATTCTGATCGGCAGCATTCTGATGGCCTACCACGATATTTGCCGTCTCTTTTATTCCTATCAAACAAATGATGAAGCAACGGAGAGTGCTTGATTAAAGGAGGATAAAAACAATGAGCCCATTGGCATTACTCGGTATTTTTCTGCTGTTCTTCCTTGGTCTGGCCATGTGCTTCAAAGTTCCGGTCGGGTATTCTATCGGCATGGCAACGCTGGCCGTACTGTTCTTCGACGGCTTAAGCAGTAAAATTCTCTGCACGGTCGCCTTTTCCGGTCTGGACAGCTTTCCGCTGCTTGCCGTTCCGCTGTTTATTTTTGCGGGCGCAATCATGCAATACAGCGGCATCGCGGCCGCGCTGATTGAATTGATCGATTCCCTGGTGGGGCGCCTGCGCGGTTCCCTGGGCGCCGTAACCATTCTGACTTCTGCGGCGTTCGGCGTTTTGACCGGCTCCTGCCTCGCGACCATCAGCTGTGTGGGCGGCATCATGGTCCCGGAAATGAAGAAAAAGGGGTACTCGGCCAGCTACTGTGCGGCGCTGGCTGCCGCGGCAAGCTTTCTGGGAATTTTAATTCCGCCGTCCGTACCGGGAATCATGTATGGTTTGTGCGCCTCGGTCAGTATTTCTCAGGTATGGATGAGCACCGTCGGACCCGCTCTTATCTGCATCGTCGCCTTTATGGGAATCAACTACTTTGTGCAGGGGCGCAGGGAAGAAAAAAGCACGGTCCGGATTACTTTTCCCCTTTACATAAAAAACGTCGGAACGGCTTTTCTGAGCTCCATTCCCGCGCTGATTATGCCCGTGATTATTTTCGGAGGAATCTACGGCGGCATTTTTACCGCTACCGAAGCCGGTGCCGTCGCTGTCGTTTACGGAATGATCTTTTTCCTGTATAAAAAGATATTTCATAAAAACGAATTGACTTCCAAATTCCTCGGCCTAACTTTAAATGCGGCGATCTCAACCGCGGCTATTTGTATTCTGATCGATTTTTCCAACTGTTCCGGCCGCGTCATCTCCATGATCGGCATTGCGGAAGCGATCAAAGTTTTTGTCACCGCCCATATTGCGAGCGGCGCCGTCTTCCTGATCTTTGCCAATGTCATTTTCCTGATTGCCGGAATGCTGATCGATATTAACGCCGCGATCCTGCTCATCGTTCCGCTTCTGCTGCCTACCGCAACGGCAATGGGAATCAACCCGATCCACTTCGGCGCCATTATTCTTGTCAACCTGAGCGTTGGATTCATAACGCCTCCCTTCTGCAGCTCCGTATTCATGGCCCAGAAAATTTCCGGCGCGCGGTATGTGGATATTGTAAAAGATGTTATGCCCTTTGTTATCGCCAGCCTGGTCGTCGTATTGCTGACCACCTATATCCCTGCAATTTCCACTTTCATTCCGAACCTGCTGGCATAAACAAACTTTCCTTTCCAATCACCTCACTTTGGCCTTAACGCAAAAGAAAAATGGAATCGCTCCGGAGAGAGCGGTTCCACTTTTCTTTATTTCAGACTTCTGCGTTCAAAGGCGTTTTTGATCTTCAGCTCATCGCGGTATTTTGCAACCGTTCTGCGTGATAGGTTAACTCCCGATCCCTTCAGCTTTTCCGCAAGCGCGCTGTCGCTAAGCGGTCTGGCAGCGTCTTCCTCCCGAATCAGCCTGACAATCATTTCCTTGACCGCGTGGCTGCTCATCGTTTCTCCGCAGGACGCCACGCCGGCGCTGAAAAAGTCCTTAAACAGACGCGTGCCAGCGGGCGACTGAAGATATTTTTCCCGAATTGCCCGGCTGACGGTCGATTCATGAAGCTTCAGCTCGCTCGACACCATGCTGAGATTCAGCGGCGCCAAAGGACCTCTGCCCTCGAAATACTCTTTCTGCCTGTCGAGGACCACGCGCGTCACTCTAAGAAGGGTATTGCGCCTTTGCTCAACGCTTTTCACAATAAACTGCGCCCGCCGGATTTTTTCTTTCAGGTACTCCGTCGTGCCCGGGTCTTTCGAATGGTGATACAGAGCTTCATACATTCTGCTGACGCCGACGGATCCGATCCACCGGTCATTGAGCGTAATCTCCCAGGAGTCTTCCTGCCGGTCGATTAAGACGTCCGGTATGATGTAAGCCGGATTCTCCGGGCATCCAAACCCGCTGCCAGGGCGCGGGTTCAGGGTGTGAAGGACCGCAACGTATTCTTTCACCTCTTTGATCGGAAGAGAAAGCTGCCGTGCTAGTTTATGATAATGGCCATAGGCGACCTCAGGCAGGTGATTTTCTACGATCGAAGCAAGATTGCGGTCCCAAAGGCCTTTTGCCTCCAGCTGGAGCAGCAGGCACTCGCAAAGGCTGCCGGCCCCCACTCCGGCGGGCTCCATGCCCTGAACCGCGTCAATGCATTTTCGCACCTGATCCGGGCTGCA
Organism: Caproicibacter fermentans; assembly: GCF_014303955.1. Classification (NCBI taxonomy): domain Bacteria; kingdom Bacillati; phylum Bacillota; class Clostridia; order Eubacteriales; family Acutalibacteraceae; genus Caproicibacter; species Caproicibacter fermentans. Next base: position 3,220,092 of record NZ_CP060286.1, read on the forward strand.
GTTTGTAAGGGAACTGATTTCGTCCGCCGAAACCGTGAGATAGCCGTCCTCATCCAGAAGGTCGATGATATACTGAATCAACTGGATTTCCCGCTTTGTATACATACGCAGCCTGATTTGGGATTTCAGTGATTCCTGCAAAGAAATCGTTTGGTCTTCTTTCCGTGCAGGCTCCCGCTCCTCATCGTCCCATTCAATGCTCTCGGGGCCGTGTCCCTGACGGCAAAACCAATCGCCGACCGAACGGATCTTCTCCTCTTCCGAACCGCCTTCCAGCTCCAGCACGGGATTTTCCATTTGCTCGCGCTGCAAAAAATCATACAATTCGCTGTTGTTCATCATCAGAATCTTCAGCGACTGAGTCTGCAGGAGCGACAACGTTTGCTTCTGGCTGATTTCCTGCAGTAAGTCCATCCCAAATTCCTCCCCGCTTTCATCTCTCAAGTTCAATATAGCAGCAATTTGCCGTATCATAATAACAATTCGGAAAATGAGAGCAAAGCCGGTTCGAAGCAAGCATCAAATTCATGGAAAATTAGGATTAAAAGCCATATGCCGAGGATCAAACATATGGTTATCCGGTGAAAGGCCGCGGCCGCTGATCAAATGACATTCGAGCTTCCATCAAGTCCCCGTCACTGAAAACGCAGGTTGTTCGGGCACGAAATGCCGCCGACAGCCTGCTTTTTCATATCCGCCGGCGGATGCTTCCCGAACGGGCGTAAGCCTTTAAACGAGCGAAAGTTCAATGTCAGCCTGTTCGATGAAGCTTTTCCAGTCGGAGGACAGTCCGCTGTCGGTGATAATCATATCCATTTCATTGAGCTGAGCAAAATAAGCCGGGCTTACCTTGCCGAACTTGCTGGAATCCGTAATCAGGATTTTTGTCTGCGCGGACTGGATGACCGTGCGCTTGTTTGGGACCTCGTAATTGTTCGCGCAGGTTATTCCCAGCTTTTCATGGACGCCGGTGGCTGAAATAAACGCCTTGGTCGCCCGGATTTCCCCGATCAGCTCAATGGATTGGGGGGATTCGAACAGCTGCTCGGTCGGGTGGTAATACCCGCCTGGAAAAATCAGCTTGGTCAGCGTTTTATTGATGAGGCAGGAGAGCACGTTGTAATTGTAGCAGAGCACCGTAATATCCATGTCTTCCGGCATGTACCGCGCGAGCTTGTCCGCGGTGGAGCCGGAGTCGATGATGACCACGTCGCCCGGTTCAATCAGGGTTGCCGCAAATTTCCCGATCCGGTCCTTTTCTTCGTTTTGCTGTATTTTTGCCGAATACAGCTCGTAATTCGAAACGGTGTTCTCGACGACGCTGTTTCGACGATAGGTTGCGCTTCCATAGCTGCGGTCCACAATGGCTTCGCTTTTCAGCGTGTCGAGATCGCGGCGGATGGTCATTTCGGAAACGCCGAGAAGCTCGGCCAGCCGCCGGACCGACACGGTTTCATTTTCTTTTAAAATCGCGACTAATTGATTGAGCCGTTTACTTCGGTTTTTCATGTCCACATACCCAAGTTTCTTTACTTACAGCAATTCCAGTTGAATTGTAGAAGTTACTTATGTCCCTCCCCCGCATTCGGCGGGGAGGGACATGTCCAATCTAAATTGGAAATGCTGTAACGTTATAAATTGATACTATCATTATACCAAATTTCTGAAAGAAATCAACCGATTTCCATTTTTTTGATTGATGTCCACCTGATCAAACATGTATATGTTCGTTTTAATCTAAATTTTGTTACATATATGTTCGACTTTTAATAAATTGTTTGATACTGTTGTAAAAAGCAACATATTTTAAAGAACTATCTCGATAATAACAACGAAATTGTTTTTTTGTATTGACTTAGTGTTCGATTCAGCTCATAATTGTGTTCGAATGCAGGGCATATCACACAGGAAGTGATCTTAAAACTTATAAAATTTTGGCGTTTCATTAAATCGGACCGCCGCCGGAAAGGATGGAAAAAAATGAACGCAGCGGAAAAAAAGAAGCTTCAGATCCTTGCCTGCAAGGTGAGGCTAGGCGCAATCGAAGGGGTATATCGCGCCAAATCGGGACATCCGGGCGGAAGTCTGTCGGCCGCCGACCTTTTTACATACCTGTATTTCAGGGAGATGAGGGTGGACCCGGCGAATCCGGGGGATGAAAACCGGGACCGCTTTGTACTGTCCAAGGGACACAGCGCGCCGGGCTTGTATGCGGCGCTTGCCTTAAAGGGATATTTCCCGATGGAGGAGATCAGTCGGCTGCGCCGCATCGGGGCCATGCTCCAGGGGCATCCGGATATGAAGGGGACGCCGGGCGTAGACATGAGCACCGGTTCTTTGGGGCAGGGCTTTTCCGCAGCCTGCGGCATGGCGCTTGCCGGCAAGATGGACCGCAGGGACTACCGCGTTTTCACCCTGCTGGGGGACGGGGAGATTGAAGAGGGCGAAATCTGGGAGGCCGCAATGTTTGCCGCCCACCACCGGCTGGATCATCTCTGTGTGATTGTGGATAACAACGGACTGCAGATTGACGGCTCCGTTGAGGAAGTCGCCGGGCCGGCTCCGATTGACGAGAAATTCCGCGCCTTCGGCTTCGACGTTCAAACGATCGACGGTCACAGTTTCGACGAGATCGAAAAGGCGCTGAATCACGCAAAAACCGTCAGGGGAAACCCCTGCGCCATCCTCGCAAAGACGGTAAAAGGAAAGGGCGTATCTTTTATGGAAAACCAGGCCGGCTGGCACGGAAAAGCCCCGAACGACAAACAGTATGCGGTGGCCAGGAATGATCTGAACAAGATACTGCGCAGACTGGAGGCGGAATAATATGGCGGAAAAGGTGAAAAAGGCGACCAGAGAAAGCTACGGAGAGGCGCTGAGGGAGCTGGCGGAAGAATATCCGCGTGTGGTCGTTCTGGACGCGGATTTGGCGGAAGCGACCAAGACGGCGCTCTTCAGGGACGCATATCCGGAGCGTTTTATCGACTGCGGCATCGCGGAATGCAATATGGTCGGTGTGGCGGCCGGCCTGGCCTCCTGCGGTAAAATTCCGTTTGCCACCTCTTTCGCGATGTTTTCCGCGGGCCGCGCTTATGAACAGGTGCGCAACTCCGTCGGCTATCCGAGGCTGAATGTAAAAATCGTCGGTTCCCACGCGGGCGTTTCCGTCGGGGAAGACGGAGCAACTCACCAGTGCTGTGAAGACATCGCCCTGATGCGCACCGTGCCGGGGATGGTCGTTCTCAACCCTGCCGACCACTACGAGATGAAGGCGGCGGTGAAAGCGGCCGTTGAGTGGAAAGGCCCGGTTTATATCCGCCTGGGAAGGCTCGCGGTGGAGAGCTTCAACAATTCGGACGGCTACAGTTTCGAGCTTGGCAAAGGCATCACGCTGCGGGACGGCAAAGATCTTACGATTATCGCCACCGGACTGATGGTGTCGCGCGCGCTGGAAGCGGTGAAAAATTTGGAGAGACAGGGCGTTGACGCCAGACTGATCAACATCCATACGATCAAGCCGATTGACAGGGAACTGGTCGTACGGGCGGCGAGGGAAACCGGAAAAATCATCACGGTGGAAGAGCACAGCGTGATCGGCGGACTGGGAGACGCGGTTTGCGGCGTTCTTTCCGGGGAATGCCCGGTGCGGGTCGTTAAAATCGGGGTGAACGACCAATATGGTCACTCCGGCCCGGCGCAGGACCTCCTCGACGAATTCGGGCTCAATGCCGACCACATTGCGGAAACCGCGCGGAAGGTTATGGAACGGTCGTAACGGGCCGGATGCGCCGGAGCCTGAAACCCGGCCGCATCATCCCTGACGGAATATCTGAAATGACGGAAAAGGAGCTATGGAGTATGAATCGGAATACGGTCGTGATCGGCTGCGACAATGCCGCAGTGGAGTTAAAAAAGACGATTGCCGGCTATCTGGAGGAAAAAGGCTGCCGGGTGGAAAATGTCGGCTGCGACGAATCCGGCGACCCAACCAATTACCCGACCGTTGCAAAGCGGCTCTGCCGGAAGATCATCGACAGCGGTTACAACAAACGCGGGATTTTGATTTGCGGCACGGGGATCGGCATGGCAATGTGCGCGAACAAGTTCAGGGGAATTCGCGCCGCCGTCTGCCACGACGCCTATTCCGCGGAGCGCGCCGCGCTGAGCAACAACGCAAACGTCCTCTGCATGGGGGCCCGAGTCATCGGACCGGAGCTTGCGAAAAAAATCGTGGACGAGTGGCTTCCGCTGGAATTCAAGGGAGGCCGTTCCACCGTCAAACTGGAGGAAATCTCCGGGATTGAAGCTGAAAATTTCCGGTAGCTGCTGATCATAACAGAAAGGGGCTTTTCATGGACCGCAGGAAAAAGATTTATTTGGGCACCAACACCAAGATGTACAAGACCACGGCGCAGACTGTGGCGTTTTTAAAAAGGCTGAACCAGTTGACGAAGGATATTTCACGCGACAGGATGGAGCTCTTTGTCATCCCTTCCTATCCGTCCCTCGCGGCTGCGCGGGAAAGCGTTCCGAGACAGAGCGTTTCCCTGGGCGCGCAGAACATGGCGTGGGAAGAGGAGGGGCAGTTCACCGGGGAGATTTCTCCGCTGATGCTTCAGGAAGCCGGCGTGGATCTCGTCATGGTCGGACATTCCGAGCGCCGCCATGTGTTCCGTGAAACGAATGAAGAAGAAAACAAAAAGGTTTTATGCGCTCTGAAGGCCGGGCTTTCCCCGCTGCTCTGCGTTGGGGAGACCGCCGGCGAAAAGGGGTTCGAAATCGCAGAGGAAGTGATCCGCACCCAGCTGAAGATCGGCCTGTACGGCGTCATGCCCTGCGAGGCGAGAAAAATCCGGATCGCCTACGAGCCGGTATGGGCCATTGGGGTGAACGGCGTGCCCGCCTCCAAGGAATATGCCGATCAGATCCACACGGTGATTCGCAGGACGCTGACAGAGCTGTTCGGCGCCGAGGCCGGCGGGGATGTTCCCGTTCTTTACGGCGGAAGCGTAAACCCGCAAAATGCAGAGGAATTGATTTGGATGCCGGGGATCGACGGGCTGTTCATCGGCCGCAGCGCATGGGACGCGGACAACTTCAACGCCGTCATCCGCAAGGTGCTGCCGGTGTTCGAAGAAAAACGCGCGGGGGGAGGGTGCCGAATGAAGCCGTCCCAGCTTTACGCGCTGAATGAGTCCATCCGCGATCTGGATTACGTTCTTGCCGCCTACTATCTTGAGCTGCCGAAGGAAGCCGACGTGGTGGAAAAGGCGGCGGGAATGGCAATGGGCCAGACGATCGGCACCTGGGTCCCGGTTCCGGGAATTACGGACGAAATGAGGGAAAAGCATATGGGGAAAGTGGTCAATATCATTGACCTTCCCCCGTGCGACCTTTCCACTCAGGTGCAAACGGAGACGGCCGCCTACCTGATTCAGCTCGCATATCCGGTGTCCAATTTCGGGGCGCAGTTTCCGCAGATGCTGGTGACGCTGCTCGGGAACGACGCTTCCACTTCCGCTCAGGTGAAGCTGGTGGATCTGCAGCTTCCGAGAAGCTTTGTCGGGGAGTTCCGGGGGCCGCGGTTCGGGATCGAGGGTCTGCGCAGGCTGACCGGGGAGCCGGAGCGCCCGCTGCTTTTGAACATGATCAAACCCTGCACCGGTTTTACGCCGGACGTGGGAGCGAAGATTTTTTACGAGACGGCTCTGGGCGGCGTTGACTTCATCAAGGACGACGAGCTGCTCGGCAATCCGGAATTCTGCCCTGCGGCGCAGCGGGTGAAAGCGTATGGGAAAGCCTCTGACGCAGCGTATGAAAAAACCGGGCACCGCGCGATTTACATCTGCAATGTGACGGACCGCGCGGACCGCGTGCTTGACAACGCGAAGCGCTGTGTCGAGGCCGGCGCGAAAGCCGTCATGGTCAGCTATGCCGCGGTCGGCTACAGCGTGGTACGCGCGCTTTCGGAAAGCGTGGGGGTACCGGTTCTGGCTCATTATGCGGGCAGCGGACCGCTGTTCGAGGGCGTTGCCAGCGGTCTTTCGTCCCCGTTTGTCACCGGGCTGTTTCCAAGAATGGCCGGCGCGGATCTGATCATGATGAATACTCCGTACGGCGGATACCCGCTGAAATACCAGAAATATATTCAGGCGGCGCATCAGATGTCCCTGCCGTATTATCATTTGAAACCTTCCATGCCGATTGCGGGCGGCGGCGTGCACCCGGGCATTGTCGAACGCTATGTGAAGGATCTGGGGACTGATATGATTCTCGGCGCGGGCGGTTCCGTTCAGGGGCATCCGATGGGGGCGGCCGCCGGCGCGCGGGCCATGCGCCAGGCAATTGATGCCGCGATGGCGCGCGTCCCTGTGGAGAATGCCGCGAGGGAGCACGAGGAGCTGCGCGCCGCGCTGGAACGATTCGGGCGCGACGGGTAGACGCGTTTCAAGAACCTGCCGGCCGGTTGCCCCTACGGGCCGGCGGACAACACGAAAACTGATCGAGGTGTGTGAATTGCAGCAATATGACATGATCATTATCGGCGGCGGGATAACCGGCTGCGCCATCGCGCGGGAGCTTTCCAAATACCGGCTGAAGGTCGCTTTATGCGAAGCATCCGCCGATGTTGCGGCGGGTACGACCAAAGCGAACGGCGGCCTGATCCATGCCGGAGACGATCCTGTGCCCGGAACCCTGAAAGCGCTTTTAAACAGCAAGGGGTGCCTGATGTACCCCGTTCTTTCCGAAAAGCTGGGGTTCCGTTTTCAGAAAAAGGGCTCGATGGTGGTCGGCTTCGACGAAAAGGATCTCGCCGTTTTAAAGAAGCTGCTGGAACGCGGCCGGCTGAACGGAGCTCCGGACCTGGAGCTGATCGGCGGAGACCGCATCTTCGACCTGGAACCGGAGACAAACCGGAAGGCGAAATATGCTCTTTATACCCCGCACACGGGAATGGTGGACCCGTTTGAAGTCGCGATTGCTTTCTGCGAGAACGCGGTCGCCAACGGCGTTCGGCTGTATCTTTCCTCCCCTGTTACGGCGATCCGCAGAGCGGAGGGCGGCGGGTTCCTGGTTACTATCCCGAAAGGGGAGATTGCCGGCAGGTATGTTCTTAACTGCGCCGGCGTGCACGCGGACGACGTGGCGCGGCTGGCCGGCGCGGATGAATTCACCATTCGCGCGCGCCACGGCGACCTGCTGGTGATGGACAAAAACTGTGGGATCCGCGATGTGATGACGCTGTATCCGGTGCCAAAGCCCGAATCAAAGGGCGTCGTCCTCATGAATTCCGTTTCCGGGAATATCCTGGTCGGCTCCACGGCGGTCATGATGGAAAAAGACGACGTCGCGAGCTACCGCGATGGGATCGAAGAGCTGATTTCCAGCGCGAACCGGCTGATCGAGAAGCTGGATACCCGCAAAGTGATCCGCACGTTTGCGGGCAACCGCGCCGTTGTCGTGGGAAACAACAACGACTTTTACATTCGGCCCTCCCAAAAAGTTGAAGGGCTGTTCCATATTGCCGGAATCCAGTCCCCGGGGGTGGCTTCCTCCCCTGCGATCGCGGCCTATGCGGTTCAAATGCTTAAGGCTTACGGCGTGCCGATGGTTGAAAAGGACGACTTTATCGACACACGCACTCCGCCGGTCGATTTCAGCACGCTCACCGCGGAGGAACAGGATGAGCTGATCCATAAAAACCCGGCATATGGCCGGATCGTCTGCCGCTGTGAGTGCGTGACCGAGGGGGAAATCGTCGACGCCCTGCGCCGAAACCCCAGACCGACGACGGTGGACGCCGTCAAACGCCGCACCAGGGCGGGAATGGGACGCTGCCAGGGCGGCTTCTGCCAGCAGAAGGTTCTCGGCATCATGGCGAGGGAACTGGGGCTCAGCCCGACTGAGATCAGTCTCGGCGGGGCGGATTCTCAGATCGTTTACTCCAAGCTGAAGGAGGGCTGCTGATATGAATAAGCTGCAATTTGACGTTGTGGTGATCGGGGGCGGGCCCGCCGGCATGGGGGCGGCGCTGAAGGCGCAGGAAAACGGCGCGAGCGTCGCTTTAGTCGAGCGAAACCCGCGCCTGGGAGGAATCCTGCTGCAGTGTATCCACAGCGGGTTCGGTCTGAGGCTTTTTAAGAAAGAGCTGACCGGGCCGGAGTACGCACAGCGTTTTATCAACCGGCTGAAGGATACGGGTGTGAAAGTTTTTCTTTCCACCATGGTACTGAGAATCACTCCCGACAGGGAAGTGGTCTGCATGAACGAGACGGGAATTACCGTGATCCGCGCGAAAGCCGTTGTGCTCGCAATGGGCTGCCGCGAACGCACCCGGGGGGAAATCAAGATTCCAGGCGACCGCTGCGCCGGCGTTATGACTGCCGGCCAGGCCCAGCACTATATCAACATCGACAATTTCTGCCCCGGCCGTCGGTTTGTCATTCTCGGCTCCGGGGATATCGGGCTCATCATGGCGCGCCGCCTGAGTCTGGAGGGGATGAAAGTAGAGGGCGTTTATGAGCTGATGCCGTATCCGAACGGCCTTGTCCGGAATCTCAAAAACTGCCTGGAGGACTTTGGTATTCCGCTGCATCTCTCCACCACCGTGTCCCGCGTCATCGGCAAGAACGGCCGCGTTTCCGCGGTCGAGGTGACAAAAGTGGACGACAGACAGCGGCCTTTGGAGGGAACGTCTGAAATCGTGCCGTGCGACACGCTTCTTCTTTCCGTCGGCCTGGTCCCGGAAAACGAACTGTCTCTCGGCGCCGGAGTCAGGCTCAATCCCCGCACGAACGGCGCGGCGGTGGACGACAGCCTGCAGACCAGCGTCCCCGGCGTCTTTTCCTGCGGCAACGTTCTGCACGTGCACGACCTGGCGGATAACGTCACAATGGAGGCGGAACGCGCGGGGGAATCCGCGGCCGCTTATGCAAAGGGCGTTCGGGGCGAAAGTACGGCGGACCTGAAAATCCGCTGCGAGGAACCGATCGGCTATACGGTTCCTTCGGTCATTCGCTCGCGCGAAAAGACCTCCGTCATGTTCCGCGTGCGGCGTCCCTGCGACCGTGCGCGCCTGACGGTTATATCCGCCGGAGAAGTTTTGCTGCGGGGCAAACCGCGCCGATACATCCCGAGCATTATGGAAGAGCTGATCCTGACGCCCGCTGTTTTGCAAAAGGCCGAAGGCGAGATCACTATGAAAATCGAATCCGTATGAGGAGGAATCCTGGATGGACACCAGAAAACTTGTGTGCACGGTCTGCCCGAACAGCTGCGGCATAACCGTTGAGTTAAACGAAAAAGCGGAAACGGTCCGGGTTTTGGGGAACAAATGCCCGCGCGGCGAGGCTTTTGCCAGACAGGAAATCACCTGCCCCGTACGGGTGATCACCAGTACGGCGCTGCTTCGCTGCGAAGACGGAAGGGAAGCTCTGCTTCCGGTGCGTTCCTCCGAGGCGTTCGCGCTGAGCAAGCACGCGCGGGCCATGGAGCTGCTCCGGCATGTTACGGTGCGCTCCCCGGTCAGGATGGGCGACATAATCATCCGCAATTTGCTGGATACGGGCGTTGACCTGATTGCCTCATGCGATTCCTGATTTCAGCGCTTTCATCACCGGCATTTGGGCTGGTTATCATTCTTGGCGTCACTTTTCTTATTTACGCCGTCTGCCGGGCCCGCTTGTTCCGGCGCGGCGTCGTAGATGCGGCAGCCGTATTTTTGAAGAGAGGTGTGCCATTCCTGAGAAAGAGGCCGGTCGGTGATAATTGCGCTCAGGCAGTCGTACCCGCAGATGGTGATGAACGATGCCTGATTGAATTTTGTATAGTCCGCGACCAGGTAGCATTCTTTGCTGCGCTGAAGGATGGTTTTACGTATCTGAGCCAGGTCGTCGTTGGAATCCGTAACGCCCTGGTCGATGGAAAGCGTACGGCAGGAAAAGAAAGATTTATCCACATAATACTCGTTCAGGGCTTTCTGCGCTTTGCTGCCGTAGAAAGCAAGCTCTTTGAGGGAGAAAAACCCGCCGATGCCGATCAGGCGGATGTTCTCCTTTTTGGAAAGAAGATTGATAATGGGCAAAGAGTTTGTAATCAGCGTGAGCCTCATGTCCTCTACGGCCTTTGCAATTGCGAAAGTGGTCGTTGAATGATCCAGAAAAACAACGTCGCCGTTTTGGATGAGGCTCCTGCATTTTTCGGCGATAATGCCTTTTTCCTTTAGGTAGACGGTGGAACGAATGCTGTAGTCGATCAGATTTTCAACGCCTGTCTGTACGAAGGCTCCGCCGTAGGAACGCAGCAAGACTCCCTCCGATTCCAGACTTCTGAGATCGCGCCGGATCGTTTCGTCCGTTACGGAGAACAGTTTGGCAAGCTCCGAAACCGTGGCGCTTTTCTTTTCCAGAATCAGATCTTTAATTTTCTGTTTGCGTGTAACCGATAACATCGGGCAGGACTCCTTTCCTGATTGCGGCGGATTCCGAAATGCGCTGCCGCCGCTTTTCAACGCTTTTTTTAGTTTGTGGGCAATGGCTTCCCGGGGTTCATCGGATTGTTCGGCTCTTAACGCTGCACCCTCCTTTCCAACTGAAAATTTCACGGGCCGGCAGTCCGAAAAAAACAAGAATTCAATATAAAACAACATAACAACAAAATTGCTTATAACAATTATATAATATATATCCTATAAATGCAAATATTTTTTGGGAAATTACGTAATATTTGCCTAAATATGATTGACACTCCAACATAATAATGGTATAATCCATCATAAATCCAAATAATGACGAGATAAACAAAAATGCAGAATGGGGCGATAAAATGTTTGTACAAAATAACTATCCCACCGATGAGCAAGCAAAATTGGATATCGTCAAATATGGACGCGGATTGTTTCAACACGGTTATGTGGTATCAAATGACGGGAACATTTCGGTGAAGGTATCGGAAAATGAAATCTGGTGCACCCCGACGGATGTATCCAAGGGAGATATGAATCCCGATATCATGGTGAAGCTCGATTTGGACGGAAACATCATAGAAGGGCATGAAACGCCGTCTTCCGAAGTGAAGATGCATCTGCGTGTTTATCAGGAGAATCCGGACGTCATGGCGGTTGTGCACGCCCATCCCATCTATGCGACGACATTTGCGATTGCGGGCGTTGCGCTGGATGAGCCGACGCTCATGGAAGCGCTGATGCAGCTTGGCAGCGTGCCGGTGGCAAAATATGCAAAGCCCGGTGTGGACGAAGTCCCCGAAAGCATCGCGCCTTTCTGTAAGGATTACAACGCCGTTCTTCTTTCCAATCACGGGGCGCTGACCTGGGGGGATTCCATTTCCACGGCATACCGCCGCATGGAGGTTTTGGAGGATTATGCAAGGATTACGTTTAACCTTCATCTTCTTGGAAAAGCCCGCTATCTGACGGAGGAGCAGCTGGCGGGGCTGGATGAACGCCGGCGGGCCGGCGGCTTTACCACCGGACTGCTGCCGCGTGGGGTCAGCCGGCCGCAGAACGCGTCGGATGTTCTTCCGAGAACAGCTGACCTCGGACCGCTTTAAAAGTACAGAGAAAAGGGGATACGGTTATGTTAAGCAGGAATTTAATCCGTTTGAATCTTGATGTAAAAAGCAAAGAAGAGGCAATCCGCATACTGGCCGAAGATTTTGTGGAGGCCGGCGTTGTCAAAGAGAGCTTTGTGGATGCGGTGCTGGAGCGCGAACAAGAGTCGCCGACGGCGCTTCCGGCCGTCGCTTATGATGTTGCCATTCCCCATACCGTGAGCGCTCACGTGATTACCCCGGCGATGAACGTCGCCGTGCTGAAGCACCCGGTGGAATTTCAGCAGATGGGGTCTCCCGACGTCACGCTTCATCCCCAGGTGCTGTTTATGCTTGCCATCAGCGACCCGAAAGATCAGCTTTCACTGCTTCGCCGCATTATGAAAATGCTGCAGAACAAGGATCTGCTCAATCAGATCCGCGCCGCAAAAAGCGAAGATGAAATTTATGGTTTGCTCAAACCCGTCATTGAAGTCTGACCGCTTTTCATGGATTAATATCAAAGCCGCGGCCGAGGTATTAACATAGATTTTATCTAAAAAAGGAGTGTGTGTTTATGGCAACAAGAATCAAGATTTTATCAATCTGTGGCTCGGGGGTGGTGACCTCGAACATGGTAGCCGGCAAACTCAAGGATCTGTTTGCGGAAAAGGGCTACGACGCGGAAACGGTCGAAGCCAATTCCAGCGAGGTCGAAGGCTGCTGCAGCCGGGAGCACTTCGACCTGATCGCGTATGCAAGCCCGATCAGCAACAACTGCGGCGTGCCAGCTTTCAACGCGATCGGCTTGATTACCGGAATGGGCGAAGACGAATTTATGGAGGAGGCGATTGAAGCACTGCATAAGGCCGGGAAATAACCGGATTGAGCTTTGGTAGCTGCGGAGGTTGTACGGGAAAAGGGGCATATCGGCTTCTTATTCCGAAATGAAATTGGGAGGATTCACAATGTTTTTTACAGCGATTAAAACCTTCTTCGATACATTTGGACCCGTCGTATTTGTACCGGTCGTCATCTTTATCATTGCGGTTATCCTGAAGGTTCCGGTCAAAAAGGCTTTTATGTCCGGCTTGTCCGCCGGCGTCGGCCTGGAGGGATTTAACCTTGTGATCGGCGCTTACAGCCCTATCATCACGCCGATCATCAATCAGCTGGTTAAGGATACCGGCATTCACCTGAATATCCTTGACATGGGCTGGCAGACCACTTCGATCATCGCATATTCCACAAACATCGGTATGATCTACCTGGTTGTGGCGATCGTACTCCAAACCGTGCTGTTTCTGACGCATTATACCAATGTATTCCAAGCCGGCGACCTTTGGAACAACTACTCCTACATGGCTTGGGGGTCCTGCTTGTTCCTGCTGACAAAGAATTTTGCGCTTTCCCTTTCCTGCATGATCATGCAGCAGCTTTTCACCCTCTGCTTTACAGAGGTGATTGAAGAAAGATGGTCCAAATACTATCGTTATCCAAGCTGCACCATCGCTTCCCTACATACCGCGACCGTCGGCGTTTATGCGGTCGGCATGAACTGGGTCCTGAACCGTCTGGGTCTCTACAAGGTGAAAGCGGACCCGGAAAGCTTCCGAAAGCGCTTCGGCTTTTTGGGCGAACCCATGACGCTGGGATTTCTGCTTGGGCTGTTTATCGGCGTCATCGGGAACATAAAGCATCTGGGAGAACTCGCATCCTGGGGCACGATTCTCGTCTGCGGTGTCGCCACCGCCTCCGTCATGGCGGTTTTTCCGAAGATTTCGGGCATTTTCGCCGGTTCCTTCGGGCCTATCACAGAGGCTTCCAAAAAATCCGTGAAAGGAACCAAGGGAGAATGGTACCTGGCCGTCAACGACGCCTGCGGATACGGCGAAACCGCAACGCTGATTTCCGGAATTGTTCTGATGCCGATCGTACTGATCATTTCCTTTATTCTTCCGGGAAACCAGACGCTCCCCATGCTTGATCTGGTTGCGATCCCATACGTCATCCAGCCCTGCGTTGCCTGTTCAAACGGCAATATGCTCAAATCCATTATCTCCGGCGGCATTTACTGCGTTTTGTTTTTGTATTGCTGCACCATGACCGGCAGCGCGTTCACCGATGTGGCCAAGAGCGTCGGCACCATCGAAATCCAGGCCGGCGTAATGATGATCACAAGTTTTATCATACTTGGTCAGCCGGTCGGCGCAATTATCTTTATGGCGTTCCTTTCGAAGAATCCGATCGCGATCGGGGCGGTCGTAGCCGTGTATATTTTCTCTTACATTTTTGTACGCAAGAATCGCGCCAAGATTCACGCCTGGATCGAAAAAGAAGCGGTGAACCCCGGCCATATAAACGACAGTGCCGCCACCGTGCCCGCGCAAAGCTGAACATCCCGCTTTTCATGCAGCGGCATTCGGCCTTGCCGCTGCGGCAGCCGTTCGGTCGACAGCTATGTTAACGTTCCGAGGGAAAAAGGGGCGCCGCACTGTTTCGGCGGTGCGATTTCCCCTTTCCCTTTTTTGAAATGATGAAAAGCCGTCTGGAAGCTTTCCAAAGTCAAGGAGGAGTTTGAATTGGTATGTCAGGGAAATCCGGTGTCCGAAGGAATCGCGATCGGCAAGGTCATGCGATATGAGCCGTTTGTTCCTGTGGTCGACAATACGGCGATTGCCGGGGAAAAGATACCGGCGGCCTTGAGCCGTTATGAGGAAGCGCGCAGCGGCGCGAAGCAGGAACTGGAGGAATTGCGGCTTCGCCTTGAGCAGGAAGACCCGCAAAAAGCCAAGATCATCAAGGCCCATATGGATATCCTGTTTGACGTGGCCATGGAGGAGGAAATCCGCGACGAGATTGCCGGAGGAAAAAGCGCGGAGGCAGCGGCGGACCAGATCTTTCGAAAATACGCCAGGATCATTGGAAGATCCGCGGATGAAAGGATTCGGGAGCGCGCTTCGGACCTGGAGGACGTCAGATGCCGCCTGCTCAGGAACTGCATGGGAATTCCGGAACGGAATCTGGCGTTCCTCGCGGAACCGGCGGTGGTCGTAGCAAAGGATCTCTTTCCGTCGGATACCGCGTCCATGGACCGCCGGAAGGTGCTCGCCATTGTCACGGAGGTCGGCGGCCCCACTTCGCATACCGCGATTCTCGCACGCAGTTATGGAATTCCGGCTTTACTGGGTGTAAAGGATGCGCTTTCGCTGCTGCAGAGCGGTCAATCCGTCATCGTAGACGCCGTGGACGGCAAACTGATTGTCAACCCTGCCGGCGAGGAGGAAAAAGCGTATCGCAGAAAGGCGGCCGAGTTTCGGCGCCAGGCGGAAGAGACGAAAAAATATCTGGACGGCGACTCCTTTACAAAGGACGGCGTAAAAATTGAGGTTGAGCTGAATATCGGTTCCGCCAACGCACAGGAAATCGACGCAATTCGGCACACAAACGGCGTGGGCCTCTTTCGCTCCGAATTTCTGTATCTGGGAAGAGAGACTCTTCCCACGGAGGAGGAACAATATAAAATATACCGCAGGGTTCTGATGCAGGCGGGAGACGCCCCCGTGATTCTGCGAACCTTGGATATCGGCGGTGACAAGAAACTTGAATGCCTGCAGCTTCCGAAGGAGGAGAATCCGTTCCTCGGCAACCGCGCCCTCAGACTTTGTCTGGAGCGCCGCGATATTTTTAAGACCCAGCTTCGCGCGGCGCTCCGCGCCGGTACCGTAGGAAATTTGTGGCTGATGTTTCCGATGGTGGGCAGCATGGACGACATCCGAAAAGCCAAGGGGGTTGTCAGGGAAGTACAGCGGGATTTGGATTGTGAAAAGATTGAATATAACAGGGAAATTAAAATCGGCATCATGATTGAAATTCCCGCCATCGCCCTGATCGCGGATCTGGCCGCCAAAGAAGTCGATTTTGCGAGCATCGGCACGAACGACCTTTGCCAGTATACCACGGCGGCGGACCGGCTGAACCAGAATGTCGCACAATATTATCAGAGCTACCACCCGGCGCTGTTCCGGCTGATACGCGATACGGTGCGGCAGTTCGACAGGGCCGGGAAACCGATTTCCGTCTGCGGTGAATTGGGGGGCGACGGTCTCGCCATGCCGGTCCTTCTCGGCTTCGGCATGCGGCGTGTCAGCATGGGATTATCGGCGGTCGCGCGCGCGAAAAGGATCATTTCCCGCCTGGATCTGGCGCAGGCGCGGGACATGGCGGACCGGGTCTGTCAAATGGAAACGGCGGGAGAGGTGGAAGCGTATCTCAGAGATGCGCTGAAAGATATTGTATAAGAGATAAGGAGACACGACGATGTATTCGAAGAAAACCGTTATTGCGAACCCGACCGGGCTTCACGCGCGCCCGGCATCCGACTTTATCGCGGCGGCAGGAAAATTCTCCTCCAAGATCAGAATTTCCCGCGTTGCCGGGGACCCGGAAGAAGATGCGGCGAATGCCAAGAGCATTATCAGCTTGCTTTCCTTGGGGCTTGCCCAGGGAGAGGAAGTAGAGGTCTTTGCGGATGGGGCGGATGAAAAACAGGCGGTGGACGATCTGGTCGCGCTCATCGATTCCAAATTCGGGGAATCATCCGCAGGATGAACGGCCGTTGCAAACAGGGGAGGGATGGCTGATATGGAGCCGATCGCTTATCAATTCAAATTGACGATGGATGATTACAGGGAAATGGTTTTCTTCTCCACTTTTTCGTTTCGCAAAGGGCAGAACATCGCTGTCTTAATCGCCTGGATCGCGGGCTCCTCCGCCTTTTTGCTTGATTTGGCCGGAATCATCGAGCTGACGGAAACGATCCACCTTTGCGCTCTGATGGTGGCCGTTACCATGCCGATGCTCTTTGTGAGCGCTTTGCTCCGCGTCCGCCGGTTTAAGCGGGACGGATCCGCTTACCGCAAAAGGGCGCATACGGTATTGCTGGCAAAAGACGGGATGCAGTACCGGGAAAGCGGAAACTACCATACCGGAAAGGACAACTGGGACGACATCGCTTACGCCTTCGAGACGAGTCATCTTTTTATGATCTTCCGGACGCAGAACGACGCGGTCCTGCTTCCCAAAAGAGGCGTGCCGGAAGATTTGATTGAAAAAACCCGCGTTTGTCTGAAGGAGCATCTCGGCGTTCGTTTTAAAATACATTGCAGGGCCGGGTCTAAGAATTGGAAACGGACTGGAAAATCCGGCGCAGCCATGTAACTTTTTGCGATAAAATGATTTAAAAAGGCAAACGGACTCCTGACGGCAAGAGCCCGCTTGTTTTTTTGAGCTGTTTAAAATCTCAGGAAGAACGGTTTTTCGCGTGCTTTTTGGCAGGGAAGAGGGAGAGAACCCCTGTATGGGTCCGCAGCGGACGACCGTTCAGCGAACAATGCCTCTTAATTTTTGCAGACGCGGAAAAGGGTTTCCGCGTTTTCTTTTGCCAAATTTAAAATATCCTGCGGACTTTCGCCTCGGATTTCAGCGATTTTTTCCGCGACGAAAGGGATCAGCGAGGAATCGTTGCGCTTGCCGCGGTACGGGACCGGCGCGAGATAGGGACAGTCGGTTTCCAGCAGCAGGCGGTCGCGCGGCAGGCTCTTTACCACCTCGATCGGAACGCGTGCGTTCTTAAAGGTAACGGAACCGCCGACGCCGAGATACATCCCGAGCCGAACGGCTTCGGACGCCATTTCAACGCTGCCCGAAAAGCAGTGGATGACCCCGGTCGGGCGGTGGCGGCGCAGCAGCTCCATGGTGTCGCCGTGCGCGTCGCGGTCGTGCACGATCACCGGCAGGCGGAGCTTGTTTGCCAGAAGAATCTGCTTTTCGAAAATATCGCGCTGCACGTCTCTGGGGGCGTTTTCCTCAAAGTGATAGTCAAGGCCGATTTCCCCGACCGCAACAATGTGCGAATCGGCGAGCAGCTCTTCCAGCTGTGCCTGCCAATCGGCGGGAACGTCTTTGGCGCATTCCGGATGAATGCCCGCCGCCGCCGAAAAATAGCCGTACCGCCCCGCAAGTGAAATTGCTTTTCGGGAAGAGACAAGGTCCGCGCCGCAGTCGACCACATGGCAGACGCCCCGCTCCGGGAGCGAAGCGAGCAGTTCGTCCCGGTCGGCGTCGAACGCTTCGTCGTCGTAATGCGCGTGGCTGTCGAAAATATTGGAGTAATTCATATGACCTCCATCAAAGATTTCTTTAGTGCGTTGAGGTGCATGGGATAAAAGCCGTTCCTGTTCCGTGAAAGCATCTCTTTGCACTTTTGGCGTGTGGCCCATCGCATATTGGCGGTTTCGTTTGTTTCCGTCGGTAAAGTTCCTCTGCTTGGCACACGAATGTCTGCAAAACAAGAAATATCCGCCATCCGCCGAAAGATTTTGTGTGGAAAAAAACCGGGAGAATCCAAAGACTCTCCCGGCGAATGTGATGAAAATCAGCATTGGGCTAAATGCCGGGCGTGCGCGCGGCTTTAGGCTGCTACCGGATCTTGCTGCCGGCGGGAACACCGTCGACAAAGACCACCCGGACATCGTCCTCGCCGGCGTCGGCGGCAAGGATCATTCCCTGGCTTTCCACGCCGCAGAGCTTGGCTGGCTTCAGATTTGAAACCACAATGACCGTGTGCCCGATCAGGTCTTCCGGCTTGTACCACTGCGAAATGCCGGAGGCGACCGTGCGTCCGCCCATGCCGTCATCCAGCGTCAGCTTTAAAAGCTTTTTGGAACGCTTGATCGGTTCGCAGGCCGTTACTTTTGCCGCACGCAGATTCACTTTCGCGAAATCTTCGATTCCGATCTGTGCGATTCCCTCGGGCTGATCCTCCGCTTTCGTTTCCTGCGCGGCTTTTGCGTTTGCCGGGTCGGCAGGATTCGGAATCAGCTTGTTCAGTTCCTCAATCTCTTTGTCCACATCGATGCGGGGGAAGAGGGTCGCCCCTTTTTTAACGACTGCATCGGTTGTAAATACGCCCCAGCTTCCTGCTGATTCATAGGTTACCGCATCGCCGGAAATGCCGAGCTGCTCCTGAATTTTCGGGGAAGTTTCCGGCAGAAACGGAGTGAGCAGAACGGATATGATGCGGAGCGACTCGCACAGATTGTAAAGAACCGCCGCAAGGCGAGCCTTTTGACTTTCGTCTTTGCCCAGCGCCCAGGGCGCCGTTTCGTCGATATATTTGTTCGTGCGCGAAATCAGCTTCCAGATTTCCGCGAGCGCGTTCGAGAACTGGTATTTATTGATCGCCTCGTCGCACTTGCCGCGCAGGGAAAGCGCCATGGCCTTCAGCTCTTCGTCGAGCGGGGCCGCTTCGCGTTCCGCGGGGATTTTCCCGCCGAAGTATTTTTCCGCCATCGCGGTCGTGCGGGAAAGCAGGTTCCCCAGGTCGTTCGCAAGGTCGGAGTTGATGCGGCTGATCAGCGCTTCGTTCGTAAACAGGCCGTCGGCGCCGAACGGGATTTCCCGCAGCAGGAAATAGCGGATCGCGTCCACACCGTAACGGGAGCAGAGAATCATCGGGTCGACCACATTGCCCTTGCTTTTGCTCATTTTGCTTCCGTCGCCGAACAGAAGCCAGCCGTGGCCGTAAACCTGCTTCGGCAGAGGAAGGTCGAGCGCCATCAGCATTGCCGGCCAGATGATGGTGTGGAACCGGACGATTTCCTTGCCGACGAACTGCACATCCGCGGGCCAATATTTTCGGTAAGCGGAATCGTCGTTCGAGTTGTACCCGAGCGCGGTGATATAGTTGGTCAGCGCGTCCAGCCAGACGTATACCACGTGCTTCGGGTCAAAGGTGACCGGGATGCCCCAGGAAAAGCTGGTGCGGGAGACGCACAGGTCCTCAAGGCCCTGCTTGATAAAGCTGATCATTTCATTCTTGCGGCTTTCCGGCTGGATGAAATCAGGGTGTTCCTCATAGTATTTCAGGAGCGGTTCGGCAAAATTGGACAGGCGGAAGAAATAGGCCTCCTCGCTGACGATTTTCACTTCGCGGCCGCAGTCGGGACACTTGCCGTCTTTGAGCTGCGTCTCAGTCCAGAAAGCCTCGCAGTCCGTGCAGTACCAGCCCCTGTATTCACCCTTGTAAATGTGCCCGCGGTCGTACAGATCCTTGAAAATCTTCTGAACGGCCTTCACGTGGTACTCATCCGTCGTGCGGATAAAGCGGTCGTTTGAGATGTTCAGCAGTTTCCACAGATCTTTAAAAACCTGCGCCATGCGGTCCACATATTGTTTTGGCGTGACGCCTTCCTGCTCCGCTTTTTGTTCGATTTTTAAACCGTGTTCGTCCGTCCCGGTTAAAAACATCACGTCGTACCCCTGCATTCGCTTGTAGCGCGCGATGGCGTCGCTGGCCAGCGTGCAGTAGCTGTGTCCGATATGGGGCTTGCCGGACGGGTAATAGATGGGCGTCGTGATGTAAAAGGTCTTTTTCTCCATTTTTTCAGCCTCCGGGAACTTAATTTTTATTATTATACCATTCTGTGCCATAAAATAAAAGCAATTTCACTTCTTACGGAAAAACGGCGGGTTTCCCCGCCGTCACAAGCCGTTGATCGCGGCGCGCGACCGCAAAAATCAGGTTCCGTCCGAGCTGCTTTCGGACGAGCTGTTTTCGCCGTAGAGAAATTGCCGCAGAACGGTGCAGTTCTTTTCCAGATTGATCGAAACCACTTTCCCGATTCCTTTCACGGAAACGCTGTCGTCAAAGGTATTGGGAGCGGGAATCTGCTGAGTTTCAATTTTGTAGCCGGAAAGCGACGCGCCGACGGACGCAAGGTACAAAAGCTGGCTGTCGCTCAGGTTCGTTTTTACATAATTTAAATAATCGTAAATCAGTTTGTTGGCGTCGATGAGGTTCATGGATTTCATTTTTTGGATCATAAGCTCCACGACCTGCCTCTGCCGCCCCGTGCGGCCGTAGTCGTCATGACCGAATTCGTCGGTCGCGTGGCGGATGCGGGCGTAATAAAGGCAGAGTTTTCCGTTTAGATGGTGGGTGATGGTTTTTTCGCCGGCGGAGGGGTAGGACAGATGGCTTCCCATATTTGCATTCTCCGCCTGGCAGGCCGCTTTGGACATCGGCACGTCCAGCCCGCCCATTTTGTCAATCACGGCGACGAAGTTATTGAAATCGACCGAAATATACTGGTCGATATTGATTCGGTAATTGTTTTCCAGCGTCTGCATGGTCAGGGCGACTCCGCCGTTCGCGTAGGCGACGTTGAGCTTGTTTTTCCCGACGGTCGGAATTTCCAGGTAGGAGTCCCGCAGAAAAGACACCAGCCGGATGCTTTTGGATTTGCTGTCGATGGACATCAGCATGTTGGTGTCCGACCGGCCGTCGGAGCCATCCTCGTTCTCATCCACGCCGAGCAGCAGGATGTTCATGACGCTGTTGTCAGACTTTACGTTCCAGGCCGGGGCGCCGCTCGGCAGCTGCACATAATTCGCCAGCTGCGAGCTGGTTACGTCGGAACGGTCCAGGCGGGAGGAGAGAATGTGGAAATAAATAAATCCGCCGCCGACCGCGGCCAGCGCGACAACGAGGAGCAGAGTGAATAATTTTTTCAGGCAGCCGCCCTTTTTCCGCCGCTTTTTGGCTTGTGTGCCGCGGCGTTTGGGGGAATTGCTGTAGATATCCCGGTCGACCACATTGTAGCGATCGATTTCCTGCGTGTCCCAGGAAACATTTCGGCGCGCCGACGGTCTGCCCGCGGCGTTTCGGCTGGCGCCGGAGCCGGCACGGCGGACGGGACTTCCCATGTTTTGTCTGTTCATACTGCACCTCGCGTTCATTTCAATCAAGCCTACTTATTGTATTGCAAAGAGGAGGGCTTGTCAACGCGGAGCGTTTTCGGCGGCTTTATGAAATTCCTGTGAAGATCGGGCAAAACACTGTATTTTCAATCCGCCGTTTGCTATAATAAAACGAATGGGACGAATGGGAGGGATTGCCATGAAGCATCAGCCGGCGCCGGGAAAACCGCATGCGCTGTTTGTCCGGATTCTTGCCGGAGTCTGCGCGGTTTTGATCGCTGCCTCCGCTTTTTTTCTGGCGTTTTTTTCCTGAAGACCGGTCGTCGCGGCAATGCGGCGGACTTTTTGTTTTAACAGCCGGAGACTCCCAAATTTTGAACATACAGAGGTATCTTTGAATGGATCAGTTGGTTACCACATTGATCAATGCCCTGCGGGGCATTCCCGCTGAACTGATTGTGTTTCTTATTTCTCTTTTGCCGCTGCTGGAGCTCAGGGGCGGCATCCTTGCGGCGGGTTTGCTGCACGTCGGAATGATCCGTGCGTTTTTTATTTGTCTGGCCGGCACGCTGCTGCCCGTCCCTTTTATCCTCCTTTTTTTCCGAAAAATTCTGGACTGGCTGCGCAACACGCGCTTTGTCCGTCTGGTGCGCCGGCTGGAGGACAAGATGAACCGCAAAAGCAAACAGATTGAAAAATACAAGACGTTCGGCCTGCTGCTGTTTGTCGCGATTCCGCTGCCCGGCACCGGCGCGTGGACAGGCTCCGCCGCCGCCGCCCTGATCGGCATGAAGTTCCGGCACGCGCTGATTTCCGTGGTGCTTGGCTGCGTCGTCGCGGATGTGATTATGTGCCTGCTCGCCTACGGCGTTTTGGGCTCGATTCTGTAGGAAAGGAGGGACCCCCATGCAAAAGGCGGATCTTGCGGTCGTCGGGGGAGGGGCCTCCGGCATGGCCGCGGCTTTGGCCGCCGCGCGGGCCGGAGGGCGCGGGACGAGCGTCGCGGTGCTGGAAAAGAACGACCGCGTCGGAAAAAAGCTGCTGCTGACCGGCAACGGCCGCTGCAACCTGACCAACCGCTGCGCGGGAGAAAGCTCCCACTACCACGGGGACGCGGCGGCGCATCGGATTCTGAAAGACTTTTCGCCGGAACAGGCGCTTTTGCTGTTTCAAAAGCTGGGCCTGCTCTGCCGTGAACTGGACGGCGGACGGATTTATCCATACAGTCTGCAGGCGGCATCCGTTTTGAACGTTCTGCGCAGAAATCTGGACCGCCGCGGCGTCGAGACCGTCTGCGGCTTTGATGTAAAGAGTATTCAGAGGTCGCACGGTGGATTCTTGCTGTCTTCCCCGCAGCGAGAACTTTTTGCCCGGAGGCTGATTCTTGCGGCGGGCGGTTCAGCCTGCCCGCGCTCCGGCTCGGACGGCGGGGGAGCTTTGCTGGCGAAAGCACTGGGCCACACCGTCGGGCCCCTTTTCCCGTCTTTGGTTCAGGTCAAAACGGACCCGGCGCGGGTGCGCCCTTTAAAAGGGGTTCGCTGCCCGGCTGCCGTTTCGTTCCGCGCGGAGGGAAAAATCCTGCGCGCATCCGCCGGGGAAGTCCAGTTTACGGAAAACGCGCTTTCCGGCATCTGTATTTTTGAGCTTTCCCGGTGTGTCGGCGAGGTTCGAGCTCCGAAGAATGCGGAAATCCTGCTTGATTTGTTTCCGGAGCATTCGCCGGAAAAGCTGAAAGAGCTGTTGCGGGCAGCCTCGGTCGGCGCGGGCGGCTGGACCGTTTCGCAGCTTCTGGAGGGTTTTCTGCCCAAAGCGCTGACGATCGAGCTGTCGAAATCCGCGCTGGGCGGCGCGTCGACGCCGGCCGGCCGGCTTTCGGACGAAACGCTGGACCGGCTGGTTTCGGCGGCGAAAGGCTATGCCTTCCCGGTCAGGGGGACGCTTTCGTGGGACCACGCGCAGGTAACGGCGGGCGGCGTTCCTCTTTCGGAACTGACGGAGCGACTGGAATCGAAAAAGTGCGGGGGACTGTATCTGTGCGGCGAGCTGCTGGATGTCGACGGCGACTGCGGGGGATATAATCTGCACTGGGCCTGGGCCAGCGGTGTAACCGCCGGAAGGGCCGCCGCGGAATCTTTAAAAGGAGGGTGACGGCAGTTGGAAGGCGAACTCATGATTGACGTACTGATGTTTGTGTTTACGGGGCTGATCCTGCTGGTCGGCTGGCTTGTACGGGACCATCACTCCGGGTACCCGGATACGTTCTGCGGGTATCATGTGGGAGGCATCGCCGCGAAGAGCGGGGAGGCTTGGGAAGATGCGAACCGCTGGTGCGGCGGCGCATTTTTGAAATGCGGGTCGGCCTTCCTCTTTCTGGACGCAGCCGCGGCGCTGACGTTCCGGGTGATGCGGGCGGAGGAGCGGCTTCCGGGCCTTCCCGTCAGCTATCTGATGGCGGCGATATTGGTCCCGACGGCACTGTCCATCGTTTGGACGGAGCGGCGGCTCAAGCAGAAATACAACCCTGACGGCACGTTGAAATAAGGAGAACCTGCGATGAACTGTGCTTATTATGTTGTGGACGCGTTTACGGACCGCGTTTTTCGGGGGAATCCCGCCGGGGTCTGTGTCCTGAGTGAATTTCCGGAGCGGAAGCTCATGCAGAGCATTGCGGCGGAAAACAATCTGTCCGAAACCGCGTTCGTGGTTCGGCGGGATGCGTATTATGAGATTAAGTGGTTTACCCCGGCCGAAGAAGTTGACCTATGCGGCCACGCAACGCTTGGCTCTTCCTATGTGGTTTCACATTTTGTTGAGCCGGGAAGCAAAAAAATCGAGTTTCACTCCCAAAGCGGAACCTTATCGGTAGAGTGCAGTGACGATGTGTTTACACTGGATTTTCCCACACGTTCCCCAAAACCGGTTGAAACACCGAAGAATCTCGCGCGGATTCTTGGTGCCAATGTGCGGGAAACACTTTTGTCGCGTGACCTGGTTGTTCTGCTGGATTCCGAACAGCAGGTGCGTGACCTCACACCGGATTTTTCCGGTATGAAGGAGCTTAAGGACGGGATGGGAATTCTGGTGACAGCAAAGGGGGAGCGTGTGGATTTTGTGTCGCGCTGCTTCTTCCCAATTTATGGAGTTCAGGAAGACCCCGTGACCGGTTCGGCACATTGCAGTTTGATTCCATATTGGGCAGAGCACCTTGGAAAAACAAAGATGAAAGCGGCGCAGCTCTCCGCGCGGGGCGGCCTGATCGACTGTGAACTGTGCGGAGATCGCGTAAAAATCGGCGGGAAAGCCGCTTTATACCTGACAGGAGAGATTACAATTTGATTTATCGCATTTCAGAACTTCGCTTGGAGCTGGGCGGGTCGGAGGATGAACTGAACGCGCAGGCCGCCAAGCGCCTGCGCGTTTCAACAGAGGAAATCCGCTCGATGAGCCTGTGCAAAAAATCCGTAGACGCGCGCAAAAAGAACGACGTCCATTTCATCTGCACCGTGGAGGCCGACTGTCCGTCGGCCCGAATGCCCAAAGACCGGCGTGTGACAAAGGCCGAACCATACCGGTACCGTCTGCCGGCTTGCCGCCCTCTGGAACAGCGGCCCGTGGTGGTTGGATTCGGTCCCGCCGGAATGTTTGCCGCGCTGATTCTGGCGCAGGCGGGGCAGCGTCCCGTGGTGCTGGAACGCGGTTCCCGCGTGGAGGAACGGCAGAAACAGGTTTCCGCTTTCTGGAACGGCGGAATTTTAAATCCGGAGTGCAACGTCCAGTTCGGCGAGGGCGGCGCGGGAACCTTTTCCGACGGAAAGCTGAACACCGGCACGAAAGACCCGCGCATCCGCAAGGTGCTGGAGGAATTTGCCGCGGCGGGCGCCCCGCCGGAAATCCTGTATGAAGCGAAGCCGCATATCGGCACCGATTGGCTGCCGCAGACGGTACGGGGAATCCGGCAGAAGATTCTGTCCCTCGGCGGCGAAATCCGGTTCGACACGCAGATGACCGCTCTGCTGAGGAGAAACGGCGGTGTTTCCAGCGTGGAATTCCGAACGAAGGGCGGCGCGCCGGAGCGGATGGAGACCGGCCATGTCGTGCTGGCGGTCGGGCACAGCGCGCGGGATACGTTCGAAGAACTGCTCGCCGCCGGCGTCCCGATGGAGCCGAAGGCGTTTGCCGTCGGCGCGCGGATCGAACACCCGCAGAGCCTGATCGACTCCGCGCAGTACGGGGCTGCCGCGGGGCACCCGGCGCTGGGAGCGGCGGACTACAAGTTGGCGGTTCATCTGGAAAACGGGCGGGGCGTATACACGTTCTGCATGTGTCCGGGCGGCCAGGTCGTTGCGGCGGCCAGTGAGGGCGGCCGCCTGGTGACAAACGGGATGAGCCGTTTTGCCCGCGACGGGCAAAACGCCAACGCCGCCCTGCTGGTCGGCGTTACCCCAGCGGATTTCGAAGGGGAAGGCCCGCTTGCGGGGGTACAATTTCAGCGCATGCTGGAGGAGGCCGCGTTCCGGCTGGGCGGCGGCGAATACCGCGCCCCCGTTCAGCGGGTGGAGGATTTTCTGGAGCGCCGTGCTTCTTCCCGGCTTGGAGACATTGTTCCGACTTGTCGCCCGGGAGTGACACCCTGCTCCCTGGACAGCTGTCTGCCGCCTTTTCTTGCGGACTCCATGCGCGAAGGAATCCGGCGAATGGACGCCCTTCTGCACGGCTTTGCCATGCCGGACGCGGTTTTGACGGCGGTGGAAAGCCGTTCTTCGTCCCCGGTGCGCATCCTGCGCGGGGACGACGGGCAGTCGCCCGTCCTTTCCGGCTTGTATCCCTGCGGGGAAGGCGCGGGCTACGCGGGCGGCATCGTTTCCGCTGCGGTGGACGGAATCAGATGCGCGGAGCGGGTGCTCGGCGGATAACACAGCAATGGGACTTGCGGAAAAAGGTCGGCGGGGAAATTTCCCCGCCGACCTTTATGCTTTTTCCGGTTCGCCCGGCAGATTCCGGATTCTGCCCATGATCATTTCATCCACGTAGGTCCCGTTCCGGATGGCGGCTTTCCGCTTTGTGCCCTCCACCTCAAACCCCATCTTTTTGTAGAGGCGGATCGCCCGGTCGTTGTCCGTGTAAACGCCGAGCTCGACCCGCACCAGCATCAGCCAGTTGTCCGCCACATCCAGAACGGTTTTCATCAGAGCTTCGCCGATCCCCTGATTCTGATAATCCCTATGTACCATAATGCCAAGCCCGGCGGAGTGGCGCAGCCGCGGGTTTGCGCTGATGTTCAGACCCGCCATGCCGATTATTTTTTCTGTTCCGTTAACCTCCGTTACGGCGACGAATTCATGGCTGTTCGGACCCATTGCCGCAATAAAATCCTCTGTCTTTTGAATCCGTTCGGACGGAAGGGCAAGCATGTTGTAAAAAACCTCCGGCATTCTGCGCATTTCGTTGATTCCCTCGGCGTCTTCCTTCCTTACGGGCCTGATTTCAAAATTCCGCATAAAAATTCCTCCGTTTTATTGCAAAAAGCCCGACAAAATCAGGCTTTTAGTAAACTTACAAACCATTCCGCCTCCGGCATTGGGGCCGAGGGGAAGCAGACGGAATTTTCCGCGGCGTTTTCAATCGCGGAAAAATAGCACAGCGCCAGCGCCATGGAGTCGCCCTGACGGATTTCTCCTATTTTCTGCCCGGCTCTGACAGTCGGGACAAGTTTTTTCGCAAAGTCCATTTCCCGGACCGTTTTCTTCATTTCCTCCGTCAGGTAATCGGCATAGAGAGCCTGCTTCGCAAGCAAAAAGACCTTGGCCGTCGCGGGGGAAACCGCGAAATAAGACAGCGCGCTTTCTGCAATTTGGCGGAAAACTTCAATCGGGCTCAGGGAAAGGCGAAGGTATTCCTCCATCATCCGGATGCCGTCGAGCGCGGTTTTCAGGTGTTCCAAATAGAGCTGTTCCTTTGTGTCGTAATAGTGGAACAGCAATCCGGAGCTGATTCCCAGCGCGCGGGAAATTTCGCGCGTGCTGGTTCCCGTGTAGCCGTGCCGGATAAAGAGGTCCAGACTTTTGTCCAAAATCTCTCGGCGCCTGCCTTCTTTCTGCTTTTGCCGCAGGGTCATTCGCATAGTCCTCCTTCCGGGGCTGGAGATCTTCTTAATATTTGAAACAGCATAGCAGATTTAACAAATCCTGTCAATGCCGGATATTTCTTCAAAATCCTGTAATTTTGAATGACAAATCGAAGATAATTGCAAATTCCTCTTTCTATTAAAAAAGGACTATGCTACAATAATCTGTAAAAAAGAGAAGACGGGAAGTGTTCCTCGTGGAGTTTTCCAAACGGATGCGCCACTTTGAAACCGGCGTTTTTTCCGCGCTGGCGCAAATGAAACAGGAAAAACTTGCAAAGGGGGAAGCGGTGATCGATTTCAGTATCGGGTCGCCGAATATTCCCCCGGCGCAGCACATTATAGACGCCTTGGCGGAGGGGGTCAAAGACAGAAGCAATTACGAGTATGCCATTACCGACAGCGCTGAATTGCGGCGGGCCGTCTGCGTCTGGTACCGCAGAAGATACGGGGTGGAGCTGGATGCGGAAACCGAGGTTGTGTCGCTGCTGGGCTCGCAGGACGGGCTGGCGCATCTCTCGCTTGCCGTTGTGGACCCGGGCGACCTTGTGCTGGTGCCGGACCCCGGGTACCCGATTTTCGGGGACGGGCCGCTTCTGGCGGGCGCCGAGCTGTACCGCATGCCGCAGGAAGAGAAAAACGGGTGGATTGTCGACCTGAAAACCGTGCCGGAACAGATCGCCCGCCGCGCCAGATTTATGATCGTTTCCTATCCGAACAATCCCGTGACCAGTATCGCGCCGCCTTCCTTTTACCGGGAGCTGGTGGATTTCGCGAAGACCTATGAAATTATTGTTTTGCACGACAATGCGTACAGCGAGCTGGCGTTCGACGGGGCAAAGTGCGGCAGCTTTTTGCAGACCCCCGGAGCGAAGGATGTCGGAATCGAGTTCAACTCGCTTTCCAAAACCTATGGCCTGGCCGGAGCCAGAATCGGCTTTGCCCTTGGCAACCGGGAAGTGATATCGGCCCTGAAAGCACTGAAATCCAATCTGGACTACGGGATGTTCCTTCCGATACAAAAGGCCGCGGCGGCGGCCTTGACCGGACCGCAGGACTGTGTGGAGCAGACGCGCGCGGCTTACGAGCAAAGAAGAAATGTGCTGGTGGAGGGATTGAACGCGATCGGCTGGAGGGTGAAAAAACCTGCGGCGACCATGTTTGTCTGGGCGAAGATTCCCTCGCCTTACACCGACAGCGTCGTGTTCGTAAAAGAGCTTTTTCAAAAGACCGGAGTCCTGGTAACGCCCGGTTCGGCGTTTGGGCCGTCCGGCGAGGGATATGTCCGCATGGCGCTGGTACGGAGCGAAGAAGAGATGCGTGAAGCGATCCGTGCGATCGAACAGAGCGGAATCCTGAGGAATTCCTGATTCAGAAGACAAATCAAAACGGCCGGAGCAACCGCTTCGGCCGTTTTTTGTCTAGGGGCGAATGACGAGCCCCAGATAACGGGAAAGCTCGCACGCCTGCAAAGTAGTGACGACGGCGCCGCGCAGCTCCGGGCCGGAAACCGCGAGACCGTCGATCTCATCGCTGGTCAAATCGATTCCGGCGAGCGGCGTGTGCAGAAACTCGGCTTTTTGCAGGCCGCAGTTTGAAAACGTAACGCCTTTCAGCGCGCAGTCCTCCAGATCCCCGCTCTCCATCCCGCAGTCCAGAAATCTCGTTTGTTTCAGCTTCGAGCTTGCCAGACTGACCCAGTCCGCCTTGCATCCCCGAAACACAACGTGTTCCCACAGCGTGCGGGAAAAATCCGCGCCGACCAGTTTGCAGTTTTTAAACTCGACGCGGCGGAACAGGCTTTCGGACAGGGTCGCGTTTGAAAAATCACACGATTCGAATACAACGTCGATAAAAGACAGCTTTTCCGCCCGGCACCCCGTGAAGCGGCAGCCTGAAAACCGGCACTCGCGAAAATCGACGCCGGCAAATTCGGTGCCCGCGGCGGATTGCCCGGAAAAGTACAATCCGGAACAGGCCGATTCTTCCAGAGAGGCCTTTAAGATCATCTGTGCCATATTTTCCGCGGCGGTTGTCGAGTCCGGCAAATTCGGGGAATCCGGTTTCATTTCTAAAGCTTCCTTTCCTGATAGAACTTGTTTCAGTTTAGCAGAAGCCATCGGCAGTGTAAAGAGCACTCGATCATAAATTGCCGCTGATAGCTCATACTAAGCGGTGAAAAGGGAGGGATGCTTTTTGTTTCCCGAAAAAGTTTATTACGAACCGGACGCGCTGTCCTATGACTTGGGGAAAATGCTGAGGGAAAAGTTCGGCGGGTCGCCGTGGATTCCGATCGAAAGCCATAATAAAATAGACGAGCTGAGAACACAGCCGAATTCCGCGTTCAGGGATCTGAAACGGCTTTTGATCGTCGGGGTCAGGAAAACGCATCGATACGTCCCGAATACCAAAACCTCCGATTTTCTGGTTCCGTACACATCCTCCGGGTGCAGCGCGTCCTGCCTGTACTGCTATCTGGTTTGCAATTACAATAAATGCGCGTACCTGCGCCTCTTTGTCAACCGGGAGGAAATGCTGGACAAACTGGAAAAAACAGCCCGGAAGTCGGAACGCGAGCTTACGTTTGAAATCGGAAGCAACAGCGACCTTGTGCTGGAAAACACAATCACGCATAATCTGGAGTGGACCATAGAGCGCTTTGCCTCTCAGGAAAAGGGCTTCCTTACTTTCCCAACAAAATTCAATATGGTCGGGCCTCTTTTGCCGCTTGAACACCGCGGACGGGTGGTGTTCCGGATGAGCGTGAATCCGCAGGAAATCATTCGGACGATTGAGCTGGGAACTTCACCGCTGGAACAGCGCGTGGAAGCTCTGAACCAAATGGCTGAAGCGGGATACCGCGTCGGAATGCTGATCGCGCCGATTATCCTGGTTGAAAACTGGAAGCCGCAGTATCTGGAACTTCTGGATTTTCTGGAAGCGAAACTTTCCGACCGGGTGAAGCGCAGCGTTGGGATTGAAGTGATTTTTATGACTTACAGCTATGTTCACCGCGCCATCAATTCCGAGGCGTTTCCCAAGGGCTCCGACCTGTATGACCCCGAGAGGATGACGGGACGGGGCAGAGGAAAGTACTGTTATCGTCCGGACGTCAGAAACGAAGCGGAAGCTTTTTTAAGGCGGGAAATAGAGAAGCGGTTCGGGGCAAAGTCGATCCTTTATATTGTTTGAAGCTTCCGATCCGGTTAGACCGGTTTGAAAAACCGGGACGTTATTTCAGGAATCTCGAACGGGAATTCTCAAAATATCTCGAAAAGGGATTGACAATCTCAAATGATTTGGTATAATAAATCTTGCTGTTGCAAACAAGATTTTGCGGAATTGTGTAAAGGTAGCACGACAGACTCTGACTCTGTTTGTGAGGGTTCGAATCCTTCTTCCGCAGCCAGGCTCCATTTTCGGGGCCGTTTTTCGAGGTGTGGCTCAGCTTGGTAGAGCGCTACGTTCGGGACGTAGAGGCCGCTGGTTCGAATCCAGTCACCTCGACCATAGAAGAAGGGTCTCCGGTATATCCGGAGGCTTTTTTGTTATGCGACCGGGTTGGAACCATCCGGCTTGGGGGACCGGGGATAAAACGAGGCGTTTCAAACAGGAGGGATTTCCCGAAACCCGAGAACAAACTACTCGTCTTTTCTTCGCCCGCGCGGCGTCAAAGTCATGTTGAAAGAGTGTAAATACTATCATGCCGCAAAATCCCATGAGAAAACAGGCGGCTTAAAATAGAGGGATGAGAATAAAATGATAAAACAGGAAAATATCGCTATAACGCATGGCGGAAAATTTCATGCTGATGACGTGTTTTCAGCTGCACTACTAAAAATTTTAAATCCACAGATCGATATTGTACGTACTTTTCAGATACCTGACGGTTTTCATGGGATTGTGTTTGACATTGGAGCCGGGAAATATGACCACCATCAGGAGGGAGCGGAGGTACGTGAAAACGGTGTACCTTATGCAGCCTTTGGCTTGTTATGGCGTGAATTCGGGGAAAGCATATTAAGCAAATGCCTCTCTGAGGAACAAACAAAGAAAGAAGCGGCACACTTCGATGAGAAGTTCATCCAGCCTCTGGATGAGAATGATAACACCGGAAGCGGAAATCAGCTGGCCGACATGATCTCACGATTCAATCCAAACTGGGACTCTGACGAATCTCAGGATTTCTGTTTTTCAAAAGCGGTTGACCTGGCCGCTATTATTCTGAATAGAGAATTTGATTGTATCATGAGTAGCCAAAAAGCAAAAGAAATTGTTGAAGCCGCACTTGCCAATTCAAAAGACAACATCGTAATCTTGCCTAGGTTTGCACCGTGGAAAATGGTGCTGATACCATCGGATGCGGAATTTGTGGTATATCCCTCTCAGAGGGGCGGATACAGCGCGCAGGTAATTCCAGTAGATTTCGATACAAAAGAATCAAAATGCGATTTTCCTAAGGAATGGGCGGGTAAACCAGAAGATGAGCTGCAGCGAATTTCGGGAATCCCAACATTAACGTTTTGCCATAAGGGCGGCTTCCTTATCTCTGCGGATTGCTTAGAGGATATTATAAAGGCCTGCAAACTTGCGCGAGATTTATAATGTGATATTCTGTTGCCCATAGTTCAACTCTGCGATTGAACTTCCGATATAGTCTAATTCATTTATTATCGGACGAAACAAAAATAGAATTGAGGAACTATTCATGAGCGATATAATTGAAACAAAAAGGCTGGTTCTAAAGCCGTATAGTGATTGCGATCAAGAGTCAATGATAGAATTATTGACTAACGAAAAAATCAAAGAAACATTTATGATTCCAGATTTCCAGAGGAGAACCGAAGTCATATCCATGTTCAAAAAGCTTCAACAATTTTCCCATTCAGAGGATCATTATGAGCGTGGAGTTTATGTTGGACAACAACTGATTGGCTTTCTCAACGATGTCGAAATTGTAGCTGACAGAATCGAACTTGGATATGTAATTCATCCCGATTATCACAACAGAGGATATGCGACGGAAGCGTTAAAGGCATCGATTGAACACTTGTTTCAGAAAGGCTTTGTTGAGATTGTTTCGGGCGCTTTTGTAAATAATAAAGCAAGCATTTGTGTAATGAAAAAATGCGGTATGACACGAATCGAGAGAGAGGAAGATATATGCTATCATAATGAAACAAGGCATTGCTGCTATTATGCTATCCGCAGGAAGCCGGATTGAGTTGGATAAAAAGCCTCCCGTAAACAAACTCGAGCTTGACTAAACTTTGCAAAACTGGCAAGGCCTGAGTATTTCTAGAATGCCGAGGCGTAATCATAAAACATTGTTCTTTTGAATAAATAATGTGCCGCCACAGAGAATTCTTCATCATGCAACCGGATTGAAAAAATATTTGATGGATTTGCCCTGATGAATA
The DNA here is from genome assembly GCF_014303955.1 of Caproicibacter fermentans. Classification (NCBI taxonomy): domain Bacteria; kingdom Bacillati; phylum Bacillota; class Clostridia; order Eubacteriales; family Acutalibacteraceae; genus Caproicibacter; species Caproicibacter fermentans. The sequence continues at coordinate 3,252,945 of NZ_CP060286.1, forward strand.
ATTGCATTTATTTCTTACGATGATATACTGAAAGAAATAAATGAGGGAGGCGTTTGCAATGCCGCGTGGAAAGAAGAAAACCGCAGTGGAATCTTTTAACGAGCAAATCGAAAAGATTGATGCACAGATTTTAACCCACCAGGATAAGCTCAATGAACTCAAAGCTCAGAAGAAAGATCTGCTGGAACAGAAAAAGAAATCTGAGGTTGAAATGCTCTATCAAAAAATTCAGGAAAGCGGAAAGTCCGTTGACGAAGTTTTCGCGATGTTTGAGCAGGAATAAAAGTGGCCGTCCCGTTTGGGACGGCCACTGCTTGTTATGGTAGCATTCGCTTTTCAGGCGTTTCCCGCGATTTCCCGCCATGTGACTTTAAAAGCAGTATGCCACAAAATTAAAATGAGCCCGATCGACAGCGCGATGAAGAGATAGATTCCGGGGCTGAAAAACCGCAGCAGCATAAAATGCACGCCCGCAAACGCCCCGCTTAAAGCCATAGACAGTATCATAAGGCCAAGGTTGCTGCCGTTTTGTGTATATTGAAAATCCTTGCAGAAAGGCAGTTCCTTTTTTGAAAATCCACTGATCAAGAGCATCAAAATCAACGTGTTGAGAAAAATCAAAATAATGTCGGGAATGATTTTAGCCCCGTAGATCGCCGAGAAAATAAGGCCGGCAAAAAAGAAGACCGGGAATATATATTTATAGATAAAGGCTTTGGCTGCACCCTTTAGAATCTCTCCGGGACTGCCGATGGGCATAACTCTGTAAATCCAGGAACCCTTGTAATTTTCGCTCATGCCAAGCATCACGATCATAGGCGCGAGCAGCATCGCCGAAAGATACAGAAACAAAAAGTAGTCGCCGCCTTTTATTTCTGCCAGCGCTTGTGCGAACGACCGCCCGCCGCTCAAAAAGTTCAATAGGAAGATGAAAGGAAATATCATTGCAAACGTGATGTTCGGATAAAGCCTAAGTTTGAGCTTCCGCTCGTTTTTAAGCATCCGCGCAGAAAAAGTGAAAAATGCCCTCTCAAGCCTGCTGCGGCAGATAACGTTCGAAACGGTTTGCTGCAGCGAGTGCTTTTTTACCACATGCCCCCGCTCTGCGCTGTTGTTGAGCTTCTGCAGATTCTTTTCGAAGACGGGCGCCGCGACCTTGAGATAGAGGATAATCGCCGTGACCGAGATGACGATGCCCGCCGCGGTGAGCAGAATGTAATAGATATTAAAGTCATGATCCACCAGCAGGCTGAAAGGCGCGGCAAACCACGCCGAGGGCAGCAGAAAATTCCACCACAGAGGGGTGAAATGCAAATCTTTGAAATCAAAGAGCCTCCCTATCAGCTGATAACCCACGGTCATGAAGACAGAAAGGGCTATCTGAAAATAATTGATGATGTCCTTGAGCTTCTCGCCGCTGAAGAAATGCAGGATTATAAAATATAAGATCGAGGTGAACAAAATCACAAACCCGCAGATCAATATCAGCTCAAACAAAAACAGCAGGAAAAACCATACTCCGTGGCGGATAAGGCCCGCGACGAGCGAAACTCCGGACATCGCGGCCGTTATGCTCAGCAGGTAGATGACAATATGCACAAGCTTCGCCGCATTGAGCGTGCGTAAATTTACCGGCCGGGTGAGCAGGATGCTTTTATCCTTCAGATCCAGCAGCACCGAAGAAAAATCCGAGATCATCGTAGTCATGATCATAAACAGCAGCATGCCCAAAACGATGTTCATCTGTAAAAACAGCGGCATCGGCACGATCATCATCAACCCGATAAACAGTCCGATAAGCCCGTAGGCCAGCAGCGATGATCGGTAGGAGCTGCTGCCCTCCTCTTCGCTCCGCCCGCTGCCTATGACGGTAGGCACCCTGCGGCCGTCCATCACCAGCTTGATCCGGATGATTTTGCGCATCACGGGATATTCGACCCCGAAGGCTTCGAAAACCGGCCGCATCCTGTCTAGAAATTTAAGCGACCTGAAATCCTTCATTTTTTCCGTGCCATGGGGCTCGAGCCTATGAATCGTCCTCATCCAGTCACTCCTTTAAAACGGAGATAAACTCATTGGCAATATCCCTGTATTGGTCAAAGCCGGTAAGCTGGTTAAAGATTTCCTCTAACGAGCCCTCGCTGCACTGTTCCTTAAGCTCGTCGAAGGTGCCGTCAGCCATGATCCGGCCGCCGTTTAGAATGATGATCCTGTCACTGATCTTTTCGACCACCTCCATGATGTGCGAGGAGTAGAAAATCGTCTTTCCCTGCGCGGAAAGCTCCGACAGGACCTCCTTGAACACCATCACGCTGTTGGCGTCGAGTCCGCTCAGGGGCTCATCGAAAAAAAGGATATCCGGATTGTGCAAAAGGCTCGCGATGATCAGAAGCTTCTGCTTCATGCCCTTCGAAAAAGAGGATATTCGCGCGCTGTAGCCTTCGCCGATGCTGAACAGCGACATCAGCCGCTTTGCCTTGCCGTCGGCGGCGTCATGATCCATGCCGCACAGCTCGCCGACGAAAGTGAGATATTCCTGCGCGGTCAGACTCTCATAAACATCGGCCGTTTCGGGCACGTAGCCGATCCTCTTTTTGTATTCGATGCTGCCGGAGGAGATATCTTCCCCGAAAACCTTCACCTCGCCCTGATACCCATCGAGGATGCCAAGAAGAATTTTGACCGTTGTGCTCTTGCCCGCTCCGTTGGGTCCGATGTAGCCGATAACCTGCCCTCTTTGAATTTCGAGGTTGATCCCCCTGAGCACCTCTTTGCTGCCGTAGCTCATCCTTAGATCCCTGATGGAAACCACGGGTTCGCCTGTCGGGTTCATAGCTTTCACTCCCGCTTTTTTCTACTTTGTCAGTACAGAGAATACGAAATTATAATTCTATCTCAAATTCATTATATCTTATATTTCCGCGGCTTTCAATCACGTATGAAAATATGTACGGCCGCCTGCCGTTCCCGCGTCCCTGAAAGGGCTCCTTATTCCCGGTCTTTCAAGCGGTTTCGCATTCCCCGAATTGGCACTTACCTGCGTCCTTATCCGGCAGGTTTATTGAAGCAGGAGATATAGCTTTGCAACCCTTTCCGCCAGTTTTTCATCAAGGCCAGAAATTTTATGGACAGCGCCTTCAATTCCCAGGTTGGAAATGCATTTCTGCATTTCTACGGATGCGGCGTCCTCTTTTCTATCGAATGTATAACCCGCGGCAATGGCTTTTAGGATGGAGTTGTCCGGCAGGCGGTACTTTTCGCAGAGAAGAAGGGGAGAAACCAGACGCTCGCGGTTAGACAGCTTGCGAATAGGGTCCCTTCCGACGCGGCAGAGCTCGTCCTGAAGATAAGAATTCTGGAAACGGCGCACCAGCTGATCGGCGTATTTCGTCAACTCTTCCACGCTCAAACCGTGCTTTTTGCTAAGGGCCGCAAGAGCTTCTCTGTGGAAGCCGTGAACTTCTTTCAAAATGCTTTGATCCAGCATGGCTTCATGTACAAATCGGTACCCTCTCCGGCAGCCCAAATAGGCGACGGCGGCATGAGCGCCGTTGAGCATAAACAGTTTTCTTTCCAGATATGGCGCCAGATTTTCAACATAGTTCACATTGGCGATTTCCCTGTTTCGGCGTACTTTTCCGCTTTCAATGTCCCATTCGAAGAAGTCCTCCGCCGCGACGTCTACAGGCAGTTCCTTCTGCACGGCCGCATTGGGGACGATGCGGTCAACCGCGCAGTTGGGAAATCCGACGGTTTCGCTTAAATAGGCGTTAAACTCGTCGTCCTCCGGTTCTTTCAAGGCTTTACAGAGTATGTCGGTCGCACAGAGGGCGTTTTCGCAGGCGATAATATCGAGCCGCGCGGCACCGTTTTTCTCCTTGCGCGCCATAAGCAGGGGGCGCAGAGCCTTTCCCGCCTGTTCCAGGTGGTTTGCTCCGATGGATAATGTAATCAAGTCGGCGCGGATGACGGACCGTTCCAGCGTTTCGACATCGTCGGTCCGTATGGCGCAGATCCCTGAAATTTCTTCCTGCTTTCGTACAGAGCCAAGTGTTTCGACATGATAGCGGCCGAACTGATTCAGGTCTTCCACCAGCGGAGCGGAAATATCGGCAAAGGTGACGTGATACCCCGACTTTGTTAGCAGGTAGCCGATAAAGCCCCGACCGATGTTGCCAGCTCCAAAATGAACAGCTTCCATAATAACTCCTTTTCCGTGCCGGCTGCCGCGCGGCGCGAATTTTTTTCTAATCCTCCGGGCGTGACCGGAGCTAAAAAGAGAGGACGGATTCCGCCGGAATCCGTCCTGCTGTTTCTGCCTCTTTTCACAAAATCATTTATTGAGCTGTGCCCAAAGGTCGTTCCACTTTTTGCAGATGGATTCCTTGTTTTTCGCGAGGTAATCAAAGTCCAGTTCCTTCACGTTCAACGTTTTTGCGGCGGGCAGGTCGCTTAGGTTGCACAGAGAGTTGGAACCGCGCCCGGAAGATTCCTTGGCTCTTAAGGATTGGAATTCCGAGGAAGAAAGCAGATCCATCATCGACTGTGCGGCTTCGAGATTCTTTGCGCTTTTTACGATCGCGGCACCGCCGGCCATCGCCGTATTGCCTTCCTTCATATAAACGCATTCAATGGGGGCTCCGTCTTTTATCATGGCCTTGACGCTGGATTCGTAGGACAGGCCTGCGACATATTCACCGTTACTGACCAGATTGTAAACGTCCTTGGAGGACGTGGTGCTGAAAGACATAGGGATGAGTTTCTTGATGTAATCCCAGGACTTGTCGTCGTTGAATTTGTCGCCCATAACCGTAAGAATGGTCTGAAGCTGACGCCAGCCGGAAGAAGAAGCGTTCGGGTCTGCCAGAATGATTTTGCCCTTGAGCTTCGGGTTCAGCAGGTCCTCATATCCTTCAATCTTGATTCCAAGCTGGTCGCGCAGCGACGGATTGACAACCAGACACATCAGCTGCACATCGTAATAGGTGTAGTATCCGTTCGAGTCATGATACGCCTGTTCCTTGTCGCAGGCCGCCGTGTATTTCTGCAGAATATCGTGGTAGGTGTCGCCGTCGGCCTGAAAGAGCCCGCCGATGACGACATCGGCGTTGCTGGACTGATCGCCGCGGATTTTTGTTGCAAGCGTTCCGACGGAGTCGGCCTGGATCTTCATTTCACATTTCGGGTAATATTTGCTCCAAAGCTCTTTCAGAACCACCTGCTGGGTCTCTTCCATGGTGGTGTAGACGGTGATTGTGCCCGTCACTTTATCCGAGTCGCGTACGTAGTAAGGACGCTGATCTTCCGCAGAAGATGTCTGGGCGGATGCCGAAGACGATGCCGCGCCGCCGCCGGAACTGCAGGCCGTTGTGGAAATGCCGATTGCTGCTGCGAGTAAGACTGACAATAACCTTTTCATTTGTACTTTCTCCTTTTTTTGTTTTATAGCTTCACATCATCGTCCGACTTAGCGAATCTAAGATATATAAACAGACATATGATGGTAAAGACCGTTGTGATGGTTGCGAAAACAGCTGCGACACCGAAAATGCCCGCCGTAATGGATTCATAAGTCCCAATCGTCAGTGTGATGGTGTTGTTGTTATACAGGATGATGCCGGAGGACATTTCCGTGATGATGGAGACCCAGCTCAGCACTGCGCCTGCAATAATGCCGTTCGACATCATCGGAACCGTAACGTGGGCAAACGCGCTTAGCTTCGATGCGCCTAAGCTGATGGCGGCCTCTTCCGTGCTGATAGGCACCTTCATCATGGCTGCCGTTGCCGAACGACTGGTAAACGGCATCCTCCTGATGGCCAGCGCGATGACCATAATGACCAGTGTGCCGGTCAAGGGGAATGGCTTCTTGCTGAATGCGATGATCATCGCGATGCCGATAACGGCGCCCGGCATAATATATGGCAACATGGAAACGGTGTCGATTGCGTGATTCAATACGTTGCTTCTGCGAACGACCAGGTAGGCGATCAGCACGGCGATTAGCACAATGACAGCTAGGGTTGCGAAGCTGATGATCAGCGAATTGCAGATGGAAAGCACGAGGGATTTATCAAGCGCCTTCTGATAGTTCACGAGGGAATAGCCCGGCCGCAGCACGCTGTTGTTGTAGTTTCGGAATGACATGTTGATGATGTAAAGCTGTGGAAGAAGCGCGACCGCGATGGGCAGGTAGCAGAACAGATTCATCAGGATGCCGGAAATCCTTTTGGGCTTTTGTGGCTCCATGGGATGAAGCGCGTTGATGGTGAATTTGAAGCGGCTGGTCGCATATTTTTGCAGCAGGAAGATCAGTGCGGTGATCAGAACGGCGATCACGCTGATCGCCGCGGCAAAATGGTAGTCCGCACCGTTTTCGCCGAGGTACTGGTTATAGATCAGTACCGGGAAGGTCACATACCCGCGTCCAATCAGAATAGGGGTGCCGAAATCCGCAAAGGACCTCATGAAAACCAGCATGGCCGCAGCCAGAATGGTCGGCATGGTCAGCGTCATGACGACCCGGAAAAACCGCTCCACACCTTTGCAGTTCATGCTTTCGGCCGCTTCCATCAGGGAATTGTCGATATCCTTGAAAGCCCCGTTCATATAGATCACCACAAGCGGAAACAGGTTGAGCGACTGCACAAAAACAATTCCTTTTTCACCGTAAATGGTAATGCCCGTGATTCCGATGGACCGGAGCATCTGGGTAATGAGGCCGGAGTTCCCCAACAGCAGGATCCATGCGTAAGCGCCGATGAACGGAGCCGACATGGTGCACAGCAGACAGAGCACGAAAATGATCTTTTTTCCACGGAGCTGATAGAACGAATAGAAATAGGAAAACGGAATGCCAAGCAGCAGGGTGACGACTGTCACACTGAGGGCAATCTTCGTACTGTGCCCGATGGTTTCATAATAATAGCGCTGGTGAAAGAACTTCTGGAACGCATCCATTGAAAATGCACCGTTCGTATAAACGGATTCCTTCAGCAGCTGCGTAATTGGAAATAGGAGAAAAATGAGGAATAGCGCCAGCAGGAGAAACGATATGGCGGTCCAGACGTCCGCCTTTTTTTTCAGATTCCCCATATCAATTCCTCCCGACCTGATCGGAAGCGGCAGGCCCCGCCACATTTTCGACTCCGTCCATCAGGCTCAGCGTGCTGTCCGCGTCGAAGACGTTGGCTTTCATCGTGTTCAGCGTCAGCAGTACGGGACTGCCCGGGGGCAAGATGGAATCGATTCTGGATTCCTGGATGATTTCCACCTTTTCTCCGGTTTCCAAATCCACGAAATAGTGGGTGTTGAGCCCGAGAAACATGCTGTCGCTGACTATTCCCCGGATTCCATCCTTCGGCTGCGCGCTCTCTCCGAAATGCACAAGCAGTTCCTCCGGGCGGGCGGAAACGGTGACTTCCCGCTCCCTGTGCTCTTCTTTGCGAATATTGCTAAACTCCGCCTCATAGCCGTTCAGGAATTTTACTCTGCAGCGTCCGTTGGTGACGAACAGCTTTGCCTTCAGCAGGTTTGATTTCCCGATGAACGTTGCGACAAAGAGGTCGGCCGGTCGCTGGTAGATGTCCTTTGGCCTGCCGCAGTGATGGATCACACCGGCCTTCATAATGGCGATTTCATCGGAGATGGCCATTGCCTCCTCCTGGTCGTGCGTCACATAAACGGTGGTAATGCCGACGTCCCGCTGAATGTTTTTGATTACCGTACGCATTTCTACCCGGAGCTTTGCGTCCAAATTCGACAGCGGTTCATCCATCAGCAGCACGTCGGGTTTAATGACGAGAGCACGGGCAAGGGCCACGCGCTGCTGCTGCCCGCCGGAGAGGCGATCCGGCATGCGGTCCGCATACTGGTCCACGTGAACCAAATTCAGAAAGCGGTCCGTTTCCTGCTTGATTTCCTCTTTGGAAAGGCTGCGGTGCTTCAGGCCAAACTCAACGTTTTTGCGCACGCTCATGTTCGGGAAAATCGCGTAATTCTGAAAGACCATGCCGATGTTCCGTTTGCCGGGGTCCATATCGTTGATGATCCTGTCATTAAAAGAAAAGGTGCCGCCCTCAATGCTGTTGAACCCCGCAATCATACGGAGCAGCGTGGTCTTGCCGCAGCCGGATGGGCCGAGCAGCGTAAACAACTTGCCGTTCTGAATTTCCAATGACAGATCGGGAATCACGGTGTTCTGACCATACCGCTTAACCGCGTGCTTGATTGAAATTCCTACGCTCATATCGCTTCTCCTTGATTCCACTAAAAATAATCCATATTTTTGGACCTCTATAAAATTATTATAGTGATACTGCTGAATTTCCGATACCCAATATCCCGAATAAAAAGCGAAAATACAACACGTTTGAGAGCGGGTCGTTCCTGCTATTTCTCGCCGCGCCTGGGAAACAATTGTTTGTTTGCATAGAAACGCTTGACTTAAGGCACAAAAACAGGCTAATATGTATGAGAAAGACGCGTTTGCTCGGGAAAGAAGATTCTCTTCCGCACTGCGGGGGTGGGTCTGCGAACGCGGCGTGGAACCGGCGGGGGTTTCATATGAAATGGAATGAAAAAATGGCCACGGGAATTTTTGAACAGCACCTGCGAAGGATGGTGGCAAAAAAAATACTGCTTCTTCTGGCGGTGGGCATAGCGCTTTTTCTTGTCGGTTTATATGCCGTTACACTCGGTGCGAACAGCACAAATGCGTCGGATAACCTGCAGATGCTGAAAAAGGTCTACATTTCGCTATATCAGAAAAACAGGGATTTCCTGTTCGATAAACAGACGATTACCCTGAGTGAAAAAGCTCTGCGGGATCATGGAGATTCCGCTGACCTGAACTACTGGTTTCAGGAATTTAACGGAAAATGCAGCGTAAAAAATGAGGTAATTCTTTCCGATTATCAAGGGCGTGTGGTTTACTCTTCATACGAGCAGGGGGTGCTGTCGGATTACCGGGTGAACTACAATGCTGCCATATGCCACAATGCAAAAGAGCTGAAGCCTGGCCAGATCTACAACGCCGTTTATTACGACAGCGGCAATTATTCGGACTACATTTTCGTCATGCCTGTTTATTCGGACGGAGCTGTCCTTGGGTATGTTAGCCTGTATCTTTCCGGTGACGACTGGAACTTCTATCTGCTGAACTACAATTACGACGGAGCCATCACGGATGACAAGAACAACGTCATATATGCCAGTAAGCCGAAGTTGATCGGTTCCAGCAACAAATTCTACGGACAGGAAAACGGCATTTGCTATTACAACGACGAGAGATTCTGGATGAAATCGGAGTCGCTGCCGGAGTATAAGGTGAAAATCTTTTCTCTGGTTTATTACCCTAAGAACTCCGCGCTTCTCATCGGCCTATTCGTCATCACCATCATGGGCATCAGCTGGTACCTGCTGGCAAACTGGATGGCCGGCTCCATGGCAAAAAACAATGCAATGCGAATTGGGCAGCTTCTCAGTGAGATCCGCATTATCCAGAAGGAAGACCAGGCGCACCGCATTTGTATGGATACGCAGGACGAGTTCAATGAAGTCGCCGTGCAGATCAATTCCATGCTGGACAGCATCCGGGATCTGCACGGCCGGAACACCGAGCTGTTACAGTTGAAAAATACCATTGAAATGAGCCAGCTCACGGCTCAAATGAACCCTCATTTTCTTTACAATACGCTTGAGATTATCCGAAACCTTGCCCTGTTTGACGGCGAGCGGGCTGAAAAACTGATCGTGCAGCTGACGCAGATTCTGCGGTACAGCATTGACAAAAGCCGGGAGGATGTCCTGCTGGAAGAAGACATGCAGTATATCCGCGATTATCTCGACATCCAGAAGTGCCGCTTTGGGGACAGACTGAGCTGTACGGTCAATATTGACGCAGACTGCGACAGAAGCAACATCCCGAAGCTTGTACTCCAGCCCATTATTGAAAACAGCATTAAATACGGCTTCAGGAAAAAGATGAATATAAAAATTAAAATCCGTGGCCATATGGAGGGGAACATGCTTGTGCTGTCTGTAAAAGATGACGGCTTCGGGATGCCGGAAGAAGATGCGTCATCCCTAAACAATTCCCTTGGAAAAGCATATTTCCCGGAAAAGTCCTACGGGCTTCACAATATTTCAAGACGACTTTTTCTCCGCTACGGAGAAGAAAGCGGAATTCATATTGTAAACCATCAGGGTTACAGCTTTGAGGTGATTCTGAAAGTGATACAGCCGGGCGGGAGGGACCATGTATAAAATTTTGATTGCCGAAGACGAAGATATCATTCGGAAGGGCCTGGTTTTTTCCATACCATGGGCGCAGATGGACTGCTCCGTCATCGATGAGGTTCGCAACGGTGTTGAAGGAATTGAGAAAATTCGGGAACACCAGCCCGACATTCTGATTGTGGACGTCAATATGCCCGTTATGGATGGTCTGGAAATGATCCGGCAGACTTACGAGAAATACGATTACATCGCAATCATCCTTTCAGGTTATTCCAACTTTGAGTATGCACAGCAGGCTATCTGTTGCGGAGCAATGGGGTACCTTTTAAAGCCGCTGAAAATAGAGGAACTAAAGGACGCGATCCTGCGGGCACAAAAGGAATGCGAAGTGCGGCGTGCTTATGTGAACAAGCAGTTCAGCAAAGAGGAATGGAAGCATTTTAATTTGCTAAAGGAGGGACGGGAAGCCGCAGGCAGCGATGAAGTGGCGCAGCGGATGCTGGATTATATTGCGGCGCATTACCGTGAAAAAATTATTTTGCAGGATGTGGTAAAGCAATTAAGTTACAGCGAAACTTTGTTGAACAAACGATTCAAAGAAGCCACTGGAATCACGTTCATTGAATATTTAAACCGTTACCGAATTCAAAAGGCGCTTAAACTGCTGCAGAACAGACACGGCACAATATCGGAAGTGGCTTGGGAGTGTGGAATCGGAGATTATAAATACTTTGGGACGGTATTTAAAAAATATATTGGTTGCAGCCCTAAGGAATATTTGACAGAAATCGGCGGTTTATGAAGTCAAATCAACTCGCCAGCCGGTCGGAAAACAGGATGTAAATAAGAAGGGGCTGTGCAAAATATATTTATCCAAAAATTATGCACAAAAAATGCGCCTGAATCTGGCTTATAAAAGCCGTTCCAAGGCGCATTCTCTTATTTTTGAGGTTGTTTCGTAAGCGTCAAAACCTAATGGTACCTTGACGACAGACAGCCGAAAAGGCCCCGACTTGTGAATCTTCAAGTCGGGGCGAAAGTTCAGTTTTTAGGGGAACAGCCGGCTTTACAGTTTTCCGGGGCGTTCCACGGCAGCAGAATTTTAACCGTATCCGGATCCTTGGACATAAGGTAACCGTCAAATTCACCGTCACATTGTAGGGATTTATGATCCTCTGACCTCTTTACTATCTATTTTTTAAGTAGTAAAATGAAACAAATAAGGAGAGGTCGGTATGATAAAAGTTCAGCATTCAAGGCCGCATTTAATTTTCTTTATACTGTATTCGCTATGCAATTTTGTACTATGGTATTTATCAGATAATGGCGGCCTTTTTATTATGTTAGTTTGGAATGCCTTTTTATCATTTTTACCTGTGCTTTTTTCACAATTTACTGTTTCTTCTTTAAGTAATCATAAGCGTTTTGGGATATTATGGGCATTACTTTGGATTATTTTCTGGCCCAATACGTTTTATATGGCAACAGATATTGTTCATTTTACAGGAGATGCTTTTTTTCAAGTAGTAAAAGGTATTCCCTATGTTGAACAGCCTCAGATCATATATTCAGATAATCTTCTATTATGGTCAAAAGGAGTCATAATTGTTTTAGGGATTTTATATGGAATTATGAATGGAATTAATTCAGAAATGATTTTTGAAAACATCCTCATAAATAAATATGGGAAAGGTAAAAATCTACTATTACGTTTTATATGCTCAATTTTGGGTGGAATAGCAATTTATATAGGACGATTTTTGCGATTCAACTCGTGGAATATTTTTAATCCGATCAGAATAGTGACCGGTTTCCAGCTTTCTGGGCATGAGTGGAGATTCGTCTGTGGCTTTGTAGGAATATTTGCTGCATTTATACTGTGCATATTGAGTTTTGCAAAAGCCTTTTACCGGCAAAAAAACAAAATTGATACATTAAGTTGAGATATTTTCTCATCAAGTATATCTTGACTTTGATTTTTCAATCGTCCTGTTTCAGCTCGTCAATAATTCCGCGCTGTTCCAGCAGCCAGCCGATGAAATCCCGTTCCGCCATTTTCCCGGCCTTGACCTCGGCCTTGCGCCGTTTTGCCTCGATGCGAAAGTCCTTCATAGCCGATGCGCCGAATGGGGAAATCTGGCCTACGGCTATCTTTGGTGGATCCTTGACGGCGACAGCTATGCGGCTCTGGGTGACGGAGGCAATGTAATCTATGTGAATACAAAGAAAAAAATGGTGATTTCCATTGCTTCGCTTCTTATACCGGATGCCAAGGTCCGGTGGACCTCAAAAGATATGACGCGCTTACCGGCGGGAAGGCGGTGATTGCTCATGTCCGTTGATCCGGTACAGGAACAGATCCGGCTGTATGCGAAGTTGAGGCTGCCCACTTTTGCCAGGTACCCGGATATTCTGCGGAAAGCCCGCCCGGATGCCCGCTTTGAGGAATTGCTGTTGGAACTCATGAAGGCGGAAACCGCGCAGCGTCAGGAAAACCAGAACCGGAAACGGCTGAGAACCGCGGGCTTTCCCTACACAAAAACCTTGGACGAGCTGGACCTGTCCCGCTATGACGGAAATCTTTCCGAACTGTTTTTAAACGAGCTTGTCAGCTGCAAGTTCATCTCTGAGAAAAAGAATGTAGTCATGATCGGCAATCCCGGCCGCGGCAAAACCCATATGGCCATCGGGCTCGGTCTGAAGGCCTGCGCGCTCGGTATGAGCGTGCTGTTCAAGAATGCGGCAACGCTGTCCACGGAACTGACCGAGGCCAAAGACAACTATGTCCTGGGCAAGTTGGAAAAGCGTATCCGTCAGGCGGATCTGCTTATTTTAGATGAAATGAGCTATGTGCGCTTTGACCGTTTTCAGTCGGAGCTGCTGTTCAAGGCCGTCTCCGACCGCAGCGAGCGCGGCAGCATCATCGTCACGACAAACCTTCCGTTTTCACAGTGGACGGAACTGTTTGAGAACACGGCCATGGTCGCCGCCCTGGTAGATCGGCTCACGTTCAAGTCTTATGTCCTTGACATGAACGGCGATTCTTACCGTCTCGACCAGACCCTGAAGGCACATCATTCTTAAACAGGTGGCCTACTTTCTGGTTGGCGGTAGTGGTATACTTTTAAGTCAGCGCCTGGTCTACTTTCTGGTTGACAAACACAAATCACCCGATTTTTCATTCTCAATTTCTTTTTTTCTGTCATTTAACATTTTTTCAAGTTCATCGATAACGTTTGATTCATTTTCCGTATTTTCCAGTTTAAGCAGGGTTGCTACTAGATGAGGAATTGCAGTTTCCTTGCTCGGATCAAAATAATGTGTAAACTGCATTGTCGCAAAATCATTAGCGCTTAACAAAGGTTTATATTCACGTGCGTTTGTTTTATAAACTTTTGTATAAGATGATACCTCTATGACTTTCTTGGAGAGCAATGATTTAATTGTGTTTTGCACGCTAAAAATGCTGAAATTGTTATCTCCTGTAAGTTCAGATATTTCGGTGGCCACGCTCATCGAATTTATCAACGCCTCGGAAGTGAGAGAAGATGACGAAGAATTTAAAAATCCCGTGGATCTCATGTTTGAAGCTCTGGAGAAAGAGAAGCCAAACCACTTCGCCGTCCGGCAATATAAAAAGTATAAGTTGGCGGCGGGTGTTATATGCTCTAAGAGGCTTATTTATCATGTTTTTTGTCATGGTTAATGAAGCTGCTTAGAGCATTTTACATATAGGAGGTCGCAAGCATGGGAAACGGCAAAATTACTCCGCTATACGAACGGTTATCCCGTGACGACGAGTTGCAGGGCGAGAGCAACAGCATATCCCACCAGAAGCAAATGCTGGAGGAATATGCTCGGAGAAACGGATTTCCCCGCCCGACCCACTTCACCGACGATGGTATAAGCGGTACCCGGTTTGACCGCCCCGGATTTACAGCTATGATGAAGGAAGTCGAGGCAGGGCATGTAGAGGCTGTCATTGTGAAGGACATGAGCCGCTTGGGGCGCGATTATCTCAAAGTCGGCCAGATCATGGAGATTCTGCGGCAGAAAAATGTTCGACTGATTGCCGTCAACGACGGCGTTGACAGCGCCAGAGACGATGACGATTTTACCCCCTTCCGCAACATCATGAAGAGCATACATTATTGGGGAACGTCGTGCTGAAAAATACTCAAAACCTGTAAGACGGCCTATTTTCATTGCATATCAAGTTCCCGGTTGATCTGTCCGACGAAACGATAGAACACTTTCACATCCTGCCTGCGCTTACCGTCAACGACGGTGCGTTCGCCTATTTCAATGTGGTCTATCAGCTCGTCGATGGTTTCCCGGTCAAGTTCCTGTAAGTTCAGATATTTGCGTATCGTCGCCGCCCAATTCTGAATGTCGGCGGCATCCTGATCGGATTTTTTAACTTCGGACAGAAGCGCGTCAAGGCGTTCCGCTTTGATAAGGCGCTCCTGTTCGTTTTTTGTTATCAGCACCGAGAAGGTGCTTTCGCTGACCGCGCCGCTAACCTTATCCTCATAGAGCTTTGCGGTTATGCTCTCCAACTCCTGCAAGCGGCGGCGCAGTTTTCCGATTTCCTGACGGGTATTCGCTGTGCGCTGGTCATCATACTGCGCCATCCGACGTTTGAGCTTCTCCACCGCACCGGCTTCATCCAGAGAGGCGGCCTCGGCGTCCGCTTTGATCTCAGCCATCACAATCTGCGCCAACGTCATTTCATAGATACGGTGCCAGGAACAAACGCTCCGGCCCGACTGGATGTATCTCTCACAGCAGTAGGAAACATAGTGTTTTACGGTGCCGTTTTTACGATGCTGTGTCTCTGTGCTTGCGCCAAGCGGACCTTTGCAATCGGCGCAGACCAGCTTGCCGGAAAAAAGGCTTCGGGTCGGCTTTCGGTTATTCTCAACGCGGCGCTTTGCGGCTTCGTTAATTTTGCGCACGGCCTCCCATTCTTCCGGAGCAACGATTGCTTCATGGGTTGCCTCGCACCGTATCCACTCGGATTCCGGCTTGTAAATCATCGTGCCGTCCTTATAAGAACGGGAGCCGGTATAGTTCATAAGCAGGTTTCCAAGGTAGACCTCGCTGTTCAGAAGGTTTTTTACAGTTGCGCAGGTCCAGAACTGGGAATACCGGCATTCGCCGGTTCCGTACAGGCTGTGCCAGTACCCGCGAGGGGAAAGGATACCGTCCAGATTGAAAGCGGCGGCAATCTTGCCGTAGGCCGCGCCGTCCCGCCGCATGGAAAAGGCTCTGCGCACCACGGCGGCGGAGTATTCGTCGATCACCAGCTTGTGTTTATCGTCCTCGCTTTTGCGGTAGCCGTAAGGGGCGTAAGCGGAAAGAAACTGCCCACTTTTCATTTTGGCGTACCGCACGGATTTGATTTTGTTGCTTAAATCCTTCAAATGGTAGTCGTTCATGAGGCTGCGGAAGTGGAGCATATCGGTGTTGTCACCCTCTGTGTCCAGACAGTCCAGAACGGAAACGAAACGGCACCCAAGGGAGGGAAATACAACGTCCGTGTACCGTCCCACCTCCACGAAGTCGCGCCCCAGCCGGGACAGGTCTTTGACGAGGATTAAATTGATGATACCTTTTTTGGCGTCTTCCAGCATCTCCAGAAAACCGGGGCGCTGGAAGTTGCCGCCGCTGTACCCGTCGTCGGCGTAGGTTTTCACCTCCGTCCAGCCGTTCAGCATCACGAATTTGGAGAGGATTTCCCGCTGATTTTCAATACTGGCGGATTCGTCGGCGGGGATGTAGCTTTTCGCTTTCGCGGAGTTGGAGGCGTCGTCCACGCTCAGGCGGCAGTAGATGCCGACCTTATACAGCTTTTTCATAACGCTCCCTCTTTTCCTGCGTCAGCGCCTCGTCCACATTTCCGACGTAGCGGTAATGCACCTTGATGTCACAGACGCGAAAATCGCCCTGCTTTTGGGTTTCGCCCACCTCAATGCGGTCCACCAGCTCAAACAGGATGGTTTCATCCAGCTCCGTGATTTCCGTATAGCGCCGGATAATCTCCGTCCAGCGGTCCGCGTCCTGCCTGTTTCCACGCTGCGCCCGGACCTTTTGTTCCAATTCCGGGAGGGCGGCGGCTTTTTCCGCGCGCTCGGATTCGTATTTCTGCATCAGGGTCTGAAACACGGTCTGCGGGATGATGCCCTTGCATTTGTCCTCGTAAAGATTTTGCATCAGCTTTTCCAGCTCGGCAACGCGGTCGGTCGCCGTTTTCAGCTCCTGTTCATAGGAGGACAGGCGGCTGCGGGTTTCCTTATCTTTCAGACGGGTGATCTGCGCCACAAGCCGGTCCCTGTCGTACTCCGCATACCGTGCTTTTTCCCGGATATCCGCCAATACGAGCTTACTCAGCACATCCTCATAAATCATGTGGATGGTGCAAGCGGTTTTCCCGCTGCGGCTGTAATTGCCGCAGATGAAGGAATGAAATACCTGCGTATGGCCGTTGCTGTACTTGCGCGTCTCATTGTGGGACCGCATTTTGAAGCCGCAGTCGGCGCAATAGACAAGGCCGGTGAAAATGCTTTTTCGGCCTGCGGCGGCGGGAGATTTCCGTACCTTCTTCTGGTCGATACTGACCACGGTATCCCACACGTCGCGGGGGATAATCGCTTCGTGAGTGTTTTCCACCCGTATCCATTCATCCTTCGGTTTTACAATGAGCTTGCGGGATTTATACGAGAGCGTCCCGTGCTTGCCCTGTACCATATTGCCGATGTAGACCTCGTTTCGGAGGATAACCTGAACGGTGGTATTGGCCCACTGATGGTTGACTTTACGCGGATCGCTTCGCCCCTTGCGCTGATAGTACAGCACTCCGGGCGGCTGAATCCCTTCCTCGTTGAGCGCGACGGCAATGGACCAAAAGCCCATGCCCTGACAGCGCATGGCGAAGATCCGGCGCACAACCGGCGCGGTTTCCTCGTCAATCACAAGACGGTGCTTATCCGCAGGGTCGCGCTTGTAGCCGTAGGCGGGATAGGTTCCCATGAATTTCCCGTCCTCCGCACACGCTTTCTTGACGGCCTTGACCTTCTTGCTGGTATCCCGGCTGTAGAACTCGTTAAATAAGTTCAAAAAGCACATGACATCGGTGCTGCCGTTGGTGCTTTCCGTGTCGATGCCGTTGTTCAGCGCAATGAAGCGGCACCCGATGGAAGGGAACAGGTAATCTGTGTATTGCCCGAATTCGATGTAGTTTCTGCCGAAACGCGACAGGTCCTTGACTAAGATCACGTTGATGCGCTTTGCTTTGGCATCCTCAATCAATCGCTGGACGCCGGGACGGTCAAAATTCGTTCCGGAATATCCGTCGTCGGTATATACGTCGATTTCATTCCAGCCGCGTTCCCGGACGTACCGTTGTAGAAGCAGCTTTTGATTTTCAATGCTGGCGGATTCACCGTCGCGCTCATCGTCGTTGGACAGTCGGCAGTAGATACCCACGTTGTATGTTTTTTCGATCATCTATGTTTTACCTCCCGATCATCTCAGCATCATACCCCGTGCGGTTTTATGGCTCTCGGACATCATCAGGATAACGCGGGAGCTTTCGCCGCGCAAGGATGCGGCTGGCCGAGAGGTTTTATCGTTAAGAAGCAGAAGGGATGCGGGGCGGTGTAAGCTCTGTCATGGCGCGCCGGACGGCGAGCTGTTCCAGCGTATGCCCCAGGTCCTTCTCACCGGAAAACACGCTGGTCACGCGATACAGCGTATTCCCGATCTTGACCTCCTTGTAAGATGTATTTGCTTTTCCGCATGGTGTGGCTTGCTCCATAAAGAGACACCTCCATTCCAAACCATACCCATATAAAAATGACAGCCGCGCCGATTATAAGATAGAGCAGTCATACGGCTGGCGCGTTTCGGCGCGGCTGTCCCCTTGTTTCGATTTGCTTTTTATGTTTACAGACATTCCGGACGAACAGGCGGCGTACCTGTTACCATAGGAATCGCACCTCCCCCCATTCTGATGGCGGGCCGTTCTCATTGCCTGCGAGCGGTTTCGAGCCAAATTCCAAATTTGGCTCTGCACGCCTCGGACTGTGACTGAACGGAAGTTTCATTGCATACAGATGCTTGCCGCAGAGCCGCCCTGCGTCTGAAAGACGCTGTTCTGCTTACGGCGCTGATGTTTTTCGCTCCCTTTCCGTTACGCTGAAAATCAATCATCCCCTCTCCCGCGTAAGGAAAGATCGTGGCGCGCCCGCCGTCCGGCTCCCTGTATGCCGCTGCTTGCGGTATGTATCCGGCTTGTCCCTTATTCGATTTTCAAGGTTCAGCGAAGAATAAAAACATATCCCTCATAAGCCTTTTCATCTTCAGGGCAAAAGTTGCTCCCTTAAATGAAATTTTTGAGGACTGCCTCCATATTTTTCAGCGCCTTATTGATAGAACGTGAGATTTGACTTTTATTTACCCCTTCTGCCTTAGCAATGGCACTTTTGCTCATTCCCAAGAAGTAATGAGCATAGATGCGCTTGGCCTGCTTATCCGGCAAGGCGGCGATGGCAGCGTGAAGCTGCTCAGCCGTCACTTTGCGCTCATAGATTTCGCAGGGGGACAGGGACACGAACAGGATGTCACGCTCGATGCCGTCGCCGCGATCCAGAGAGTAATACGCCTTATGACGGTATCTCCGCAGATAGTAGGCGGCTTCGGCGTGTTCATAGGAATCCATGAGTGCCGCAACCTCGTCCGGTACCTCAATGATGCAGTCGGTGGTATAAAAATCGGGATAATAGTCCCGCAGATTGATCTTGACCATTTTCTTTTCCTCCGTTTCGATTTTTAGGCTTGGGCAAATCGAAACAGAGGATGGAGGGGAGCGGCAGAGGGGCTTTATATCACACCGCGTCTAACGTACCAGAAATATTTATCCAGAGAAAAGAAGATAAAAAACGTACCAAAGCAGAATATCCTCCGCATGGTACGTCGAAATTGATACAAATTACATACTATTATGTCATAGCTTGCATATGCAAGGTTAGAATTTATCCTTATGGAGCAATAACTTTTTTTAAGCGATTACCTTGGAAGATTGCCCATAGAATATTCAGGCCATCTGCTAAACTGCCACCTTTCTATAAAAGTGGTATTTTGGTAGTAAAAACAACATCTGCCAAAGCTCCTTTCAGTTTGCTTTGGCAGGTGACTCATTTGATTTTGGATGCATTAATATAACCCGCCAAAGCAGTCTTTTTTTTCTTGCCTTGTCCGGCTGTTATTTTTGTGAAATATGTTGCATGCAAATATGACGCACAACCACATTATGTAATCATCTTTTTTCTACTAAACTTAGATAAGAGGTGATACATAATGCACTATGACATGAAGCGAATGGGTACTATCATTCAAGGAGCCCGTATATCGCGCGGAATGACACAAACAGCGCTTGCTGACAAAATAGAAGTTTCTTTAAGAACCATCATTGCCATTGAAACTGGAAAACGAAATCCAACATTTGAGGTCCTTTATAAAATCATTCAAGAATTAAGTATTCCAGCTGATCTTATTTTTCGTCCCGAGGATGTAACTGGTACGCCAGAGCAGGAACAATTTATTCGGGAGTTCCGGGATGCTAACGAGCAAGAACAGCAAATTGCTATTGCATCAGCAAGAGGTATTTGGAAAGAACTCCGCCATGAAAACAAGGGATAGTATTTGAACTAACTTAACCACAAGTACAATCAACTTTATAGATCATGTACAAGGAGAGCCGATAACTGTGATTAATCTCACATGTTATCGGCTCTGCGTCTCAGCGGCTGGCTCTTTGATAACTGATATTTTCAGATGTCGTACATTTATTAGTGTCTCATGTTTGCACTTAGGACAAAATAGCGGAAAGTTTTTAAGGATTGTATCCTCACGGATTTTTAGACGTGTCTTGTTATTACAAACAGGGCATAATACCCATTTGATTTCCGTCGTAATATCACTCCTGTCATAGTTTTATCATTCATAATCAAAACATATCTTGACTCTATCCGGAGTGGCAGAGTCAAGATATGTTTTTTGCAACCAGACTATCATAGTACGTTTATTTACCTTAGACTCTTGGCTTTATGCCCCTGCCTTTCGGTCAGTTTGCCTTTTCTGATATTTAATTTTATATGCTAAATTAAGAAATTTGGACCTGCATTTTTTCAGTGTTATGCCTGCCAATTAAAGCAGCTCCGATTGCGCCGTTGAACTGCGGATAATTTGCCTTGTAAATATCGCACATCAGTTCATCTTCCAACGCAGATCGAAGAGCATCATTGTTAGCGCCGCCTCCGGTCATCATCACATCGCCATCCGACTTATATTTACGCGCCATTTTGGCGATACGGTTTGCCATGGCTATATGCATACCTGCAAGGATATCACTTCGGCTTTTCTTTTGAGCAAGAAGAGAGATCACTTCCGTCTGGGCGAAAACGGCGCAGGTGCTGTTGATTTGACAGGGGTCTGTACTCTCTTTCGCAAGCGAAGCAATCTGATCAATGGTAGTTTCCAGAAGATCAGCCACGACCTCCAAGAACTTTCCTGTTCCAGCGGCGCATTTATCATTCATTGTAAAATTAACGATATGTCCATCGGGGCCAAGGCTGATGATCTTGCTGTCTTGGCCTCCGATATCAATGATCAAGCGCGGATGCACGTTTTCAGGGGCTGTCAATTGTACACCGCAGGCATGAGCGGTGATTTCTGAAATTGTGGCATCTGCGAGGCCGATACTGCGCCTGCTGTATCCGGTTGCGGTGATTACGGCGATATCATTGCGTGTGATACTTTGGCTCGCATAGATCTTTTCCAGCAATTTGGCCGCAGTTTCCTCACAGTCGATGCCTGTTGGAAGAAGTTCAGCGCCTAAAACACAGTTATCCTTTATCAATGCCGCTTTCAGGTATGTCGAACCGGCATCCAGCCCCACATAATAGTTTCCCATGTATTTATCTCCTTTGTTCTATCAATTCAACAAACGCTTCCAGACGGATTTTTACCTGTTCTGCATCCTCGGCGGAGAAATCTGTTTCCACACGCAGAACCGGAATATCAAGCTTATCTGCCAGCTGTTCCACCATGGACAATTCGAAGTCGTAAGGCGTGCAGCCGCGCAGGATATGATAAATAACGCCCTCCGCTTTCGTCTGACGCAGTTTTTCTGTGAGACTGCTGAGGCGATCGTCCGTCTGCTCGAATACCGGACACGTACATGCGCAGACATATCGCGCCGTAAGCGCACGTAAGATGCCGTCTGTACTGTACTCATCAGGAACAACGGGGTCATATAAAAGCCTCCCCGCCATACACGTCTCGTCTCCGACAATCTGTGCCCCCAGACCTTCCATCAAAAACGGCAGTTTATAGTTTGGAAATGTAATGGGAGAGCCTGCGATAAAGATACGCGGCTTTTTCCTTTTCAAAGGCTGCATGGCAGCTGCTTTTTGGGAAAGTCCGGCATTTAGTATTTTCGCGTGCTGCGCCCAGCTTTCCGGCGTATCATAGCAATAGCTGTTCAGCACAGCCATAACCTGTGAACCCGTGACAGGCGGATTGTCGGATGAGAGCAAGCCGTATAGTTTATATGCTTCCTGCTGTGCCGCATTAATGCTTTTGCAGGATTCAATCAGTTTCCGGTTGGAGAACCTGCGGCCCGTTTCTTTGGAAATACTTTTCATGAGAGCATGCATGTTTTGCAGGTTCTGCGCAAAGCGTTCCTCCGACTTATCCATTTCAATTGGCAAGGGAATAACCGGAAGGTACTGCGACAAAAGCGCAGCGCTTTTTCGCTTGCCATCGCAGGTCATCGGCAGCACTGCCAGCCTGCACTGCTGATAGATCGGCATGACGCGCATTGCGTGAAAACCGGCAGTTGCCTTCAGGACTGGGCAGGCATCACGCGGGACGATCTCATCCCCGATCATCGCCGCAACGCTGTGCCCAGCGCATAAGCGCAGCGGCCTGTAGCCGAATGCGTATATCATTTCATCCGGCACCATCACGCAGTAGCTACCTATGTACTCGTTGTCATCCTTTTCAAAATCGACGAATGTTCTTTTAAGAACATTCGTAAAATATTCAAGCCCCTTGGGAACATCTCCTATGGATGTCAACTGTTTCAGTGAACCAGCCGAAACGCGCGAAATATTTCGCTTATAACGTTCTAATGTACGCTCTTCCATTATTTCACCTGCTTACTATTACGTTTGGATGACAATACCTTTTTCCCAAATAGGGTAAAGGAAAGCACATCCTGCTCCGGGCATGCCTCAATGCATTTCATACAGTAGATACAATCCGAGTGAGTGATATCGGATTTGTTGCGTTCTTCATAAATGGAGCGGATATCCATTGGACAACATTCAAGACAAGCGCGGCAGTGTGTACACGCGGTGCCGTCCTTTTTAATTTTTCCGAAGCTGATTTTATTGACAAAGCCCCGGAGTGTCCCTAGCGGGCAGTATTTACAGAACGCCCTTTCTTTCAGAAAACAAATTCCCGTTACAATACCGACAATAATGATTTTATAGATACTCATATCTGCGCTGCTGAAGGAAAGGTCGGGCCGTATATACATAACTGGGCGCAGCCCAAAAAACAAAACGCTGGCCAGAAAATATACAAGTATGATCCATTTCAGCGGACGCAAATAGGATTTCACCTTTAATGACACGTGGAACGTCGGAATATGCAGTTTTTTCCGAAGCATTGAAAGTAGTTCCTGATAAAATCCCAGCGGACAAACATAGCCGCACCAGAGACGCCCAAAAACTAGAGCACTGAAGATGCTGAGCAATAAAATAATAATCCGGTATCTGCTTCCAAGGAAAGCGAGCACGGCAGCGGCAATCAGAAGACATGTGATACGAAAAGCTGTAATTTTACGCTGCTTCAATGTGTTTCCTCCTCACTCCGCAGTACCGGAAGCGGTTTAACGCGGTTTTTCTTTTTTCTGTAATAGACTGTCATGCCTCCCGATGTCAACACGGCAATACCCAAAATAGAGGCAACATTTTCGATACGCTTGAGCGTCTTAGCCTGCATAGCGGTTTCGTTTTGATTACCGCCGTTTGGAATTGTCGTGCTTTCGTCGCTTTGAGTAGTGCTGCTAACGGGAGTTAATGTCCGGCCTGCTGGATTCTGCGCAAGATTTGCTTTGACAGCGAAAAAAACGATTGTAACAAGAATGGCGGCAATCACGATGGTTATTATTCCGCGGTGTGCTTTTGCCGCTTTTGTTTTTTCCATAACTTTTCGATGCAGTTCTTGTAAAAGAAAGCTGAATGACATAAGTTCCTCCTTAATCGCTTTGAGTTTATAAACTGGTGAGTATTCATTTTCATATTGCTGCGGACAGTCTTCCGGTCTGCATCAGCAGTTCAGAAAAAGCTTCCAGGCGGATTCTGATCTGCTCGGTATCGGCATTCGTATAATCCGTTTCAATGCAGACGAACGGAATCCCCGCCCTGATGGCGGCCTTTTCAATCCGATTCGCTTCATAAGCATACATGAGTTGCCCCTTGAGCAGATGGTAGATGACGCCGCTGGCGTTTTGCAGGAAAGAAGTATCAGAACACAGTGCGCGAGCAATATCGTTTTGTGCCGATCTGTAATGAAGTTCATTCAGATCCCTGAACATGGAATTTAGCGAGGAAGGATCATGCTCCATAAGCTCTGTGTAATCCTCCGGATCAGGGACTCCGCAGTGATTCTCATAATTTCGGATGCCGACATTATGTAATACAGTCGGGATTTTGACATTCGGGAAAAAGATCGGTGACCCGATCAGCAGCAGATGGGACCGGTTTTCGGGCATCGGCTTCAGGTTTTCCTCGGCGAATCCATTCACGCGGTCGGTCCATTCCTGAATGTCAGGAGCAAGATAATAGGTCTGCTTGATAAAATCCTTTGCGATTTGCGGAATATCCATAGTCTTAAGGCGCCGGATGGCATCATGTGCGCTGGTGATTTGCTTCGCGGCAGTTCGGATGCTCTTGGCGGTGATCGGTCGGTGTGTGAGCTTTTGCAGCTCCATAACTAAATCCATCTGTGACGACCGAAACCGTGATGTGGCTTTTGAATCCAGAAACGGCTCCTCCTCCATCACGATTACCGGATGCCCCAGATCCTTGAAATAAGGCAGAACTTTACGCGTATCTGCGTTGCTCACCGGAACAACCATCGCGGTAATATCCCTCATGCAGGCAAGCTGTTCGGAAAAGAGAATGCTGCTTGCAGATTTGAGCACAGGGTCCGAAATCTGCGGAAACACCTGTTCTGCGTATTGATCCGTAAAGTAATTGCCTCCCAGCAAAAATAACGGTTTCGCGCCGGTAGCCCGAATATATAATTCAGGAATACCGGTTCCCAATACCGCTATGGACGGCATTTCTGTCTTTTGTTCCCCAAACCAGAATCCCTTCCAGATATCGAAAAAATAATCCAGCGGGATATCTGGTGCTTTTTCGCGCACGGCATCCATCGATTTCAGGATTTGATCCTCATATTTTTTATCCAAAACATTTAAGTCCCCTTTCATCTTTGATACTTTTGTATTATAATCAAAAACAAAAGTGAAAGGAGTAACCATGGTTACTCCTTTGAAGAGAGGTGCGATATTTTGGATAATTTTATTTCTTTTCTAGAAACGGTAAATCTGTTTAAGTGCTTCTCGAATAATGAACTGGATAAATTGTTTCAAAATAATCTTTACCGTACCAGCACTTACTTCAAAGATTCCATAGTACATCTTCAGAACGAAAAATGTGAAAGCCTTGACATCATTTTGAGCGGGACTGTCTTAGTACAAAAAATTGATTCGGATGGGGATCTGCTCACGATTTGCAGTTTTTCGGCTGGTGAGGCTATGGGAGAAAATCTTCTTTTTTCACATAGAAATTTTTATCCCATGACGATCACAGCAAAGTGTGATACGGAAATTCTCCAAATCAAGAAGGAATTAATTATAAAGCTGTGCCAGGAAAACATGAAGTTCTTAAATGGTTTTCTCCAGTCTGCATCAGACAAAACATTGATTTTAATGGGGAAAATCAAGACTTTGGCATTGAAAACTATCAGGCAGTGCATCATTGAGTTTTTACTTTACGAGTATCGCGTTCAAAAGTCTACAACCATTAAATTGGATATGACAAAAAAAGAGTTGGCTGAAAAAATAGGAGTTCAAAGGCCTTCCTTATCAAGAGAGCTAAATAAAATGAGAAAAGATGGTCTTATTATCTATGATTCAAAACAGATTACCATCACGGATGTTGATTTGCTGAACAAACTGCACATTGATTCCTAAAAATATTATTATGTTGAAGCAAACAGTGCCATAATTATGTCATTCTTTGCGGCAAGAAATATGGTTTATTTTATCATTAACGTCAGAGGTATCGTTGAGACTGACTACCGCGCTGGTTTCTTATAACAGCTTGAATTGATTTTTGTGGTAGCTCAAAACGCCATCGTCCCTGAGCTTTGAAAGCTCAGCCGACATGGCGCTGCGTTCGACGGAAAGGTAGTCCGCGAGTTCCTGCCGGTTAAAAGGAATACTGAAACGGGTGTTTTCTGCTTTCTTCGCTTCGGCCGAGAGATAGGCAAGGAGCTTTTCGCGAGTGGTACGCTTTGACGTAAATTCAATTTTCTGCGTCAGCGCTATATTTTTCATGGCTATAATGCTTAGCATATTCTGAATGAGCTTGCCGTGAAAAGCACACGCCCTGGCGCATGGAACGGCAAGCCTGTGACAGTCGATAAATAGCAGTTCGCTTTCGGTCGTTGTGATTACTCTGACCGGAAGCATTTTTATTTCCGCGCAGGCAAAGGATTCCCCGAACAGATTTCCAATGTCAATTTTTCCGAGGATGCTTCTGTTTCCGTAATAGTCATCCTGAACGACCTGAACCTGTCCCGATAGAACAATGCCGAATTTTTCGATGCTTTCGCCGCTGGAAAATACGGTTTGCCCTTTTTCAAAACGAACCGATTTCGCGGCCAGGCACAACAAAAGCGGCTGCAAATCTGCCTCTTCAATGCCTCTGAATAATTGTACTGTTTTCAATACATCCAAATAATTTCTCATAAAATCCTCTTTCGTTGGAATTCCAACAGACTTATTGATTTAAGAATAGTAAACTCAAACCATAAAGTCAACAACAACTTGAAAGTGGGGGACGGAACATGATTCGAAAAATTATCAGAATTGATGAAGAGAAATGCAACGGCTGCGGACTGTGCGCAAAAGCCTGTCACGAAGGGGCAATCGGAATGATAAACGGAAAGGCCAAGCTTCTCCGCGACGATTACTGCGACGGCCTCGGCGACTGCCTGCCGGCCTGCCCGACAGCAGCTATCAGTTTCGAAGAACGCGAAGCGAAAGAATACGATGAAGCCGCCGTGAAGAAAAGCAAGCTGAGCCAGCAAGCAGAAACGTTGGCCTGCGGATGCCCTGGCACACAATCTAAATCCATCCATCGGGAAAATAAGTGTGAGGCCGTCCATTCCAATATCAGCGAAAACAAAAGCCAGTTGTCACAGTGGCCCGTCCAAATCAAACTTGCGCCGATCAATGCTCCGTATTTCGCGGACGCCAATCTACTGGTCGCCGCCGACTGTACGGCCTATGCTTACGGCGATTTTCACAACAGGTTTATCAGGAACAAAGTGACCCTGATTGGCTGCCCCAAGCTTGACGAAGGAGATTACAGCGACAAACTCACGGAGATCATTAAAAACAACAACATTAAAAGCGTTACAATCGTCAGAATGGAAGTCCCCTGCTGCGGCGGGATCGAAAACGCGGTAAAAAGGGCGCTTCAAAACAGCGGCAAGTTCATTCCTTGGCAAGTAGTGACGATTTCAACCGATGGGAAAATTCTTGATTGACAGGAGGTAATCATAATGATAGAAAAAGAGTATAAACTGTCCAAAACCAATGAAAAAGTGATAGAAAAAGTCATATTTGACGAAAACCTTCATTACCTTCACATGGTGTTTAACAAAGGCGAGGGATTGCCGGAACACTTTACCAATTCAAACGTGTATATGACCGTCATTCGCGGACGGCTCTCCATCGACCTTGATGAACAGGAAATCCATGAGTACGAAGCCGGGACTCTGCTGAAAATCCCGTTTCAAACTAAAATGAATGTCAGAAATGTGCATGACGAAACGCTGGAACTAATTGTCGTAAAAGCGCCCGCTCCGAAAAGCTGAGAAAACGAAGGAGGAACTCGGATGAAAAAGTACAGGTGTATTCCCTGCGGGTATATCTATGATCCTGCGCTTGGTGATCCCGACAGCGGCATCGCGCACGGCACGGCATTTGAAGATTTACCCGATGATTGGCAGTGCCCGATTTGTTTTGTCGGCAAAGACGAATTCGAACCTGTTGAAGACTGAATTTTAAAGGAGGAAGCAAAATGAGCATGTTTTGTTATCAGTGTCAGGAAACCGCCGGAGGAAAGGGCTGCGCAGTGCGCGGCGTCTGCGGAAAAACCGAAGAAGTAGCGAAGCTTCAGGATCTTCTGATTTATGCCCTCAAAGGCATCTCGCAGATCGTAGTCAAAGGGAAGCTCGATATCAAAAGCCTCGGCGAGACAAATTATGAAGTTCTCAGCAGCCTGTTCATGACCATTACCAATGCGAACTTCGACGACGGCTCTATTGAAAAGCAGATCATGAAAATGATTGCCGTAAGAGACAAGCTCAGAAATTCCGTTGCTTCTGCGGGTTTACACGATGCGGCCACGTTTACGGTAAGTTCCAGAGCGTCCATGCTGGAAAAGGCCGCTACCGTCGGCGTGCTGTCAACCGAAAACGAGGACGTGCGTTCTCTCCGCGAGATGATCACATACGGCCTTAAGGGTATGGCTGCTTACGCCGAGCACGCGAAAAACATCGGAAAAGAAGATTTGACCATCAACGCCTTCATCTATGAGGCACTGGCGGCAACGTTGAACGATTCCCTCACCGCTGACGATCTGGTCGCACTGACGCTGAAAACCGGCGAATACGGCGTAAAGGCCATGGCCCTTCTGGACGAAGCCAACACATCAAGGTTCGGCAATCCTGAAATTACTGAGGTCGATATCGGTGTCCGTAAAAATCCCGCAATTCTGATTTCCGGCCATGACCTGACCGATCTGGAACAGCTTTTGGAGCAGACCAAAGGCACCGGCGTGGATGTGTATACCCACAGCGAGATGCTGCCCGCCCATTATTACCCGGCTTTCAAAAAATACGAAAATTTTGCGGGCAACTACGGCAACGCCTGGTGGAAACAGCTTGATGAATTTGTATCCTTCCATGGTCCCATCCTGTTTACCACTAACTGCATCGTCCCGCCCAGAAGCGAAGAGGTCCGGGGCAGAATCTTTACCACGGGTTCCACCGGCTATCCCGGCTGCAAGCACATTGAAGCGGACGAAAATGGCAAAAAAGACTTTTCCAAAATCATCGAGCTTGCCAAGACTCTTCCCACACCCGATGAAATTGAGACCGGCAGCATCGTCGGCGGCTTTGCCCATAACCAGGTGTTTGCTCTGGCTGACAAAATTGTTGACGCCGTTAAATCCGGTGCGATCAAAAAGTTCTTCGTCATGGCTGGCTGCGACGGACGCATGAAGTCCAGAGAATACTACACCGAGTTTGCTGAGAAGCTCCCGAAGGACACTGTGATTCTCACTGCTGGCTGCGCGAAGTATCGCTATAATAAGCTGAAGCTGGGCGACATCAACGGAATTCCAAGAGTTCTAGACGCTGGGCAGTGCAACGACTCCTATTCGCTTGTTGTCATCGCGCTCAAGCTCAAGGAAGTTTTCGGGCTGGACGACATCAACGACCTGCCCATCGTTTATAATATTGCGTGGTACGAGCAAAAGGCCGTCATCGTCCTGCTGGCGCTGCTGTCCCTGGGCGTAAAGAACATCCACCTAGGCCCCACGCTGCCGGGTTTCCTGTCGCCCAGCGTGGCAAAGGTCTTGATTGAAAAATTCGGAATCGCAGGCGTGGGAACAGTTGACGATGACATCAAGCTGTTTATGGATGCCTGATTTAAAAAAGGAGATTTGGCATATGAACGCAACAATCGACAGAAAGGGCTGTATTTCCTGCGGATTATGCACATCAACCTGTCCGGAAGTATTTCGGATGGCTGATGACGGGCGCGCGGAGGTTTGCGCGGACCCTGTTCCTGAATCTGCGGAAGACACGGCAACGGAAGCACGGGATAACTGTCCCGTCTCTGTTATCACGGTAGAATAATCATAAATCAGCGCCCATTTGAAAGGCTTTCAGATGGGCGCTGATTAAGAAAGAAACAAAAGTAGTTATCAACAAAAAATTGTTATCACTAAAGGACGTGACAGCAGGTTGAAAAGCTGCGTAGAGCAACGATTCAGCCTGCTTTTTAAGCATCGGATTGGTGATAACAATAATGCAAAGGCAACGCTCTTTTTTATTCACGCAAAACCAGGAATCGGGAAATTGGTGATAGCAATAAGGCTGTTCTCACCTAAGCCCGTACAGCTTTTTCAATGTTTCCTCGTCACTGACTGTATATTTTCCGGTTGAAGGATTCTTTTTCGCCGGACTGCTTGAACTTTCTGCAAGCTCAATTGCCCTGCGTTTCTGCTCGGTATCGGCATGAGCGTATACAAGCGTTGTCTGTAGGTTTGCGTGCCCAAGCCATTGAGATACAAGCGTCAAATCCATTCCCCTCTGGTACAGATGCATCGCTCGGCTGTGGCGAAACAGATGCGGATGGACATTCTCAGGAATCTCCGGACAGTATTTCCTTGCTTTTTGTCCGTATTCTCGTAGGAATACCCGAACATTGTTGGCTGTCATCCTGTGGTGCTCACCGTATCTCATGGTGTAGAAAATATATTTCTGCGAGTATTCGTTTTCATCCGGATGAAATCTCTGTAGATATTTTTTGAAATGACTGGCGGTTCTCTGCGCCAGCGGAACACGTCTGGTTTTTTTTCCTTTGCCAAACAACTGCATCGTTGCCGGAGATCCCGTTTTCACATCGCATATCCGCGCATTAAGCATTTCATCAAGAACATGCGCTGTTTAGGAAGGGGGCTTCTCACTCTCGCTTTTTTATGACAGACCGGCAGAAATCAATCGCAAATCGTTTGCGCTCCTGCAAATAATAATGACTTCTCTTCAATATTAAGTTTCTATTGACCCTATGAAGCGGTAAAACACTCTGATATTCTGGCTGCGTTGGCCGTTGACGTCTGTGTGCTCACCGACTTCAATATGGTCTATCAGTTCGTCCACTGTCTCACGGTCAAGCTCCTGTAAGTGCAGATGCTTTCGGATAACCGCCGCCCAATTCTGAATGTTGGCGGCATTCTGTTCAGATTTTCTGATTTTGGAAAGAAGCGTGTCGAGGCGTTCCGCCTTTTGAAGCCGCTCCTGTTCATTTTTTTGTATCAGCACCGTGAAACTGGCCTCGCTGATCGTGCCACTGACCTTATCCTCGTAGAGCTTCGCAGTCATGTGCTCAAGCTCCTGAATACGGCGGTGCAGCCTGCCGACCTCCTGCCGGGTATCTTCCTGACGTTGGGTGTCGTCGGCTGACATCTTTTTTTTCAGCATGTCCAGCACGGCGGTTTCGTCAAATTCCAGCGCTTCGGCGCGCGCCTTAATCTCAGCCATGACGAGTTTTTTCAGCTTGATTTCGGAAATACCGTGACGCGAACACGCGCTTCGGCCGGAATTGGCATATCTCCCGCAAAAGTAAGAAACATATTTCCTGACATCGCCGTTTTTTCTATGCTGCGTCTCTCTGTTTGCCAAAAGCTGCCCCTTGCAGTCGGCGCATATCAACTTGCCGGTAAACAGGTGTGGCTGCGGTGCGGCGTTATTTATGGAACGAAACTTTGCCAGCCGGTTGATTTCCTGAACCGCGTCCCATACTTCCGGTGAAATAATGGCGTCAAAGGCATTCTCATGGCAGATCCAATCCGTTTCCGGCTTTCGTATCGTGGTTTTGTCCTTATAAGAGAGGGAACCGGTTTGATTTTGAATCAGGTTTCCGAGATAGGCTTCGTTGTTCAGGACGTTTTTCACGGTGGCATACATCCACAGTTTTGCATATTTGCACTTGCCATTTATTGCATATTGGCACTGCCCTCACGGGCAACGCGAAACAATTACGGCGCGGCTGTTCCTTGTTTCGATTTGCTTTTTATATTTACAGACATTCCGGACGAACAGGCGGCGTACCTGTTACCATAGGAATCGCACCTCCCCCCATGATGATGGCGGGCCGTTCTCATTGCCTGCGACGGTTTTATCACGCTCGGACTGTGACTGAACGGAAGTTTCATTACATACAGATAATTGCCGCAGAGCTGCCTTGCGCCTGAAAGACGCTGCTCTGCCTGCGGCGCTGGTGTTTTTCGCTCCCTTTCCGTCACGCTGAAATCAGTCACCCTCTCCCGCGTAAGGAAAGATCGTGGCGCACCCGCCGTCCGGCTCCCTGTATGCCGCTGCTTGCGGTATGTATCCGGCTTGTCCTTTATTCGATTTTCAAGGTTCAGCGAAGAATAAAAACATATCCCTCATAAACCTTTTCATTTTTAGGGCAGAAGTAAGTGAGCTTAGAGAGACTTTTTTAAAAACTTTTCCATATTTTTTAGTCCTCGGTCGATAGCTTCACCAACCACAGTCTTGCTGACACCTTCGGCTCTGGCAATGACACTCTTGCTCATACCCAAAAAGTAATGAGCATAGATGCGTTTGGCCTGCTTGTCCGGCAATGCGGCAATGGCAGCGTGAAGCTGCTCTATGGTCACTTTGCGCTCATAGATTTCGCAGGGGGACAGGGACACAAACAGGATGTCGCGCTCAATGCTGTCTCCGCGATCCAGAGAGTAATACGCCTTATGGCGGTATCTCCGCAGGTAGTAGGCAGCTTCGGCCCGTTCATAGGAATCCATGAGCACCGCAACTTCGTCAGGCACTTCGATGATGCAGTCAGTGGTATAGAAATCGGGATAGTAGTCCCGCAGATTGATCTTTGTCATTTGTCTTTCCTCCGTTTCGATTTTTTGGGGTACGGCAAATCGAAACAGAGGCAGGCGGTGAGCGGCAACCGACTAAATTTCCTTTTATACGACAAAAAAGGTCCATTTGGATGTAAACCAAATGGACCTTAGTGCAAATAGGGATTCTATATATCCTGTTTTTGTACTTTGTCAGTTTCTGTTGTTGCCCGTAATTATCTGTTAGATAGTACGGACTTTTGGGGAGAAGTCTACCAATTAGAGAGGTATGTACCAGATAAAAATCCGCTTCATCACGCTCGACCGCTACATGGCAGCGGTCGCTTGAAGTTCACGTTATATCGAATACGCATAGAGTACCCCCTCCAAACGGTGAGCTTAGAGGGGTACAATATTAATCATTCAGGTATCGCAACAGCCCCCAAAACTCACATTTTTTGTTGGGCAGGTATTGCATTCTTTTTGAATTCATCGTGTTAAAGCCTGCCGAAAACAATAGCCACAAAATCCCAAAAATCAGCGGCGTTGATATATGATATATTCAATATGTTTAGCCAGTTTGTATGCTGAAAATCCGAAAACACAGCCAAGCAGCATCCCGGCCAATATATCAGATGGATAATGTACATAGAGGTAGAGCCGTGAAAAGGCGATGAGTGCCGCCAGCACCAATGAGGGTCCACAGTTTTCGGCGGCAGAAGAACAATGTGGATACCGACGCAAAGGCCATTGCTGTATGCCCGGATGGAAAAGAAAAATCCGTGGGACGCGGTATCAGCATCTTTACTGTCTTATTTACATCACAGGGCCGGATACGGGCAACAAACGGCTTTAATATCCCATTGCAGATGATAACTGTCAGAACCAGTGCGCAGCATAGGGCGATTCCCGTTTTTCGATATTTTCGACTAACGAGCAGACAGAGCGCTAAAACGATCCAAATGGCTCCGAAATTGCCCAGCTTCGTGACCAAGGGCATAAACACATCGAGCCACGGTGCTCGGCAGTGGTTATAGATGAAATTCAAGATCGTAAAATCAACTGATAACAAGAAGGCCACATTCTTAACCAGCTTATGCGTCGATTGTATCAGCCGCATTTAAACTACCGTTTTCTTGGAGATAAACTGAGGATAAACTACTTTTAGAAAATCTTCTGCCCTGCTTGTTTTCTGTATCATGAGTCTTTATAAATAAAAGATCCACTTGCTTTCCGGCACAAAGCGGCAGAAGCAATCGGAAAAAATATAGGGCCAAAAATATCATCTACGCCTTAAAACGATAACCCGCTCCCCGAACCGTTTGGATATACCGGGGATTGCCCGGATCTTCCTCAATTTTGTCCCGCAGCCGGTTGATGTGGACGGCGACCGTGGCGTTGTCTCCCATGGCGTCCATGCCCCAGATACGCTCGTAAAGCGTTTCTCGGTTTAACACCACATCGGCGTTTTGCGCCATAAACAGCAAAAGCTCATATTCCTTGTTTTTCAGCTCAATTTCCGTGTCGTTTACATAGACTCTGTGGGTATCGGTGTTTATGCGGATACTGCCTATGGCGATTTGTATTGGAGCAGTTCTATCCGTTTTCCTGAGTCTGGCGTACTGCGCCAGATTCGCCTTGACTCGCGCTACCAATACGCTTGGTGAGAAGGGCTTCTCAATGTAATCGTCCGCACCAAGGCCCAGACCGCGTATTTTATCAATATCCTCCCGCCGGGCCGTAACCATCAGGATGGGAATATCCAGCGATTCCCGCAGCCTGCGGCAGACGGTAAAACCGTCGATACCGGGAAGCATCAGGTCCAGTAGGATCAGATCAAAGCTACCTTGTAACGCTTTTTCCATACCACTCCTGCCGTCCTGCGAAATCACCACCTCGAACTGTTCAACCAAAAGGTAATCCCGCTCAATGGCAGCGATGGCGGTATCGTCTTCTATTATCAGTATTTTCTGCATGTTATTCCTCCGCTTTCGGCAGGCAAATCACAATTTTCAAACCGCCGTTTTCGCCGACTTTTGCCTCAATCGTTCCGTTCATCCGTTGTATTGCATTAGCGGCAATGGCAAGTCCAAGGCCACTTCCGCGCTGAGAATTCTGCCGGGATGGATCACTGCGGTAAAACACTTCGAACAGATGGTGCAGCGCTTCCTCAGGAACGCCGGGACCGTCGTCACAAAGGGACAGGCGGTACTCTCCGTTTTCCTCCCGGAGGGAGATGGTCAAGGTTCCCATGTCCTTTGTTTTATACTTTACGCTGTTTTCCATAATGTTGGTCAGTACGCACCGGAGCTGATCCGGGTCGGCTGAAACGGTCGCCGGAACAAGATCATCGGTTGTTAGAAGCAGACCTCTTTCCTCGTATTCCGTACCCAATGCCCGTATAAGTTGCCGTACTTCGTCGTCAAGCCGCAGCAGTTCCGGATGGTCCGGGTACTCGCCTAACTCCATTTTGGAGAACAGGAAGATTTTCGCCAGCATACGATCTATGTCTTCCGCTTTGCTTTTGACAATTTCCAGGTATCCTTTTTGGGCTTCGGGAGTTTTGGCAACGCCGTCCAAAAGCCCTTCCACATACGCGCGAATCGAGGTCAGCGGACTGCACAGATCATGGGAGATGCCGACCAACAGCTCTTTACGGCTTTGCTCATGCTGCTGTGTCCGTTCTTCAGAAGCTTTGAGACGGGCCGCCATTTTATTAAAGTCGGTGCAGACGGGTGAAAATTCATCCTCACCGGTATAGTTGATGCGGTGCTCCAAATTTCCCTCACTGATCTGTTGTACTCCGTCCGAAAGGATCTCCAGCGGTTGTTCGATTTTCTGGAATACAAACCTGGTCAGGAAACGGTTCGTGAGCAGAATGGAAAAAATGATGGCAAACATCAAAACGATGGCCGACAAAACGAGCGCAACCTTCAGACTGCTGAAGGACAGTTGAGAAGGGCTGGAAAAAATAGAAATACGATAGACAACACCCTTAATTTCGGCTTGTTGGACATACAGTTCCCGGTTTCCATTGGAAACGAAGCCCTGACCGCCCAATGTATCTACGGCCTTCAGCAAAGCTTCGTCGGCGTCGGTAGCATGCCCGTATTGATAAAGATTTTTGCCGGAGGAATCCACAGATAGAGCCATGGCACTTTTGTCCAGTATCCCGCTGATCCCTGATAGATTCCCCGCAAGGTTTGCGTGAGTTCCTTCCTCCAGTGATTTCTCAACAAGCATGGAAATTCCCCGACTGGCCTTGTAAAAGTCCTCGCTGTCTTTAAAGCCAAGGCCCGTGCCGTACTGGACGGAGAGCCATATGATGCTTATGCACACAAGCCCGATGAACGCGGTGATGACCACCGGCACGAGAATCATCAGAATATTGGAAATAACAAGCCGTTTTTTTACGGTCATTTTTTTTGTAAGCATGTCTTTTATTTTCATACCGGACACCACCTTGTCGATGTATATTTTAAAGTATATCATACATTTTTCGGTTCATCTTAAACTGTACATAAACAA
The DNA here is from genome assembly GCF_014303955.1 of Caproicibacter fermentans. Lineage (NCBI taxonomy): Bacteria > Bacillati > Bacillota > Clostridia > Eubacteriales > Acutalibacteraceae > Caproicibacter > Caproicibacter fermentans. Next base: position 3,288,746 of record NZ_CP060286.1, read on the forward strand.
TCAGAAAGGCTTGCTTCCGTTCTTACTAATACCATATAAAAACGGTTTTGTCTCATTGGCAAGGCCGCTTTTTTATGCAGTTTAAGCTGAGTTTAACTTCTATTTGACTGGAGTTTATGTCGTAATGCTATGGTTGAATCATTAGAAAATAAGTTTAGTCGTTAACGGAGGCAAAGCATGGAGGCACCAATAAAAGGTTTATCTACACAGGAAGTAATGGAGCGGAAGGCACGCGGAGAATCGGGAGATAAGCCGGGTTCCATTACAAAGACCAAGGGGCAAATACTGAAAGAAAACATTTTCACGCTGTTCAATTTTCTCAATTTTGTCATCGCGGCGCTGCTGTTCGCGGTCGGCGCTTATTCCAACATGGCTTTTATTGTCATCATCGTGATCAACATTGTAATTGGGATTGCGCAAGAACTAAAAGCGAAAAAGCTTGTGGATGAACTGTCTGTCTTAAACAGGCCAAAGGCAAAAGTGCTGAGAGATGATAGATCGTTTGTCGTTGAGATGGAGGACATTGTTAAAGATGATGTGATGGTTCTGGAAAGTGGACACCAAATTTGTAATGACGGGATTGTGCTCGATGGTATGGCAGAGGTCAATGAGTCGCTGCTGACCGGTGAAAGTGACGCCGTCTTAAAGACAACGGGTAGCGAACTTTACTCCGGAAGCTTTGTTGTTTCGGGAAAATGTTATGCAAAGGTAACGCATGTTGGCAATGAAAACTATGCGGTCAAGCTCACGGAGGAAGCCAAAAAGGCAAAACAAATTTCGTCCGAATTACTCGGCTCCATGAAGCGGGTAACCCGGTTTACAAGCTTTCTCATTGTGCCGCTTGGAATTTTATTGTTTTTGGAGGCTGTAATACTTCGTCATGTATTGCCAGCGGGCGCTGTCATATCTTCCTCAGCGGCACTTTTAGGAATGCTGCCCAAAGGGCTGGTGCTTTTGATTGCCGTATCGCTTGCGACCGGGGTCATTCGTCTGGCAAAAATGAAAATTTTGGTGCAGAATATTTATTCTTTGGAAACACTCGCGCATGTGGATGTTTTGTGTCTGGATAAAACCGGGACCATCACCGACGGCAGGATGAAGGTCAGGGAAGTGCTTTCGCTAACGGACCGTCCAAATCAAAAGTTGTCATCCCTGATTCAATCCTATCTTGCCGCGAGCGATGATAATAATGCGACTTTTCAAGCGCTTCAGGACCATTTTGGGAAGAACCCTGTATATCATCCGGTATACAAGATTCCCTTTTCCTCGCTTCGCAAGTGGGGATCGGTCAGCTTCGAATCCGGCACGGTGCTGGTCGGCGCGGCGGAGAAGTTAATCAAAAACCTGCCGGAGTCTGTGGAACAGCAGATTGCGCAAGGCTACCGTGCCGTCGCAATCTGCTTTTACAACGGGGTCTGGCAGAACGACAAGGAACTGCCGGACGGGATCGAACCGTTGTGCGCTGTGATTCTGGCAGATCACATCCGGAAGAACGCCGCGAAAACGCTGGAGTATTTCCGGAAAGAGGGCGTGAATGTAAAAATCATTTCCGGCGATCATGTCAAAACGGTATCGATGATTGCGCGGAAAGCGGGACTGAAGTCGTGGGAAAACGCAGTTGATCTGTCTGCCTTTGGGGAGGATGCGGATTACGACAGCCTCTGCCAGAAATACACCGTGTTTGCACGGGTGACACCAAAACAAAAGCAACTGCTTGTGCAGGCCATGAAACGCGGTGGGCATCAGGTAGCCATGACCGGCGACGGTGTGAATGACCTGTTGGCGCTTAGAGAGGCAGATTGTTCCATTGCCATAGCCGAAGGCAGCGACGCCAGCCGCCAAATTTCGCAGATTGTGCTGCTGGATTCGGATTTTGCCAATCTGCCACAGGTGGTGCTGGAAGGCAGAAAGGTAATCCATAATGTGACCCGGACAGCGGGCGTGTTCTTTATTAAGACGATCTATTCCTTGTTGCTTTCCTGCTTCTGCCTGCTGCTGAACATGCCTTTCCCGTTTATTCCCATTCAGATTACGCTGGTCGATGCCTTTATTGAAGCGTATCCGTCTTTCCTGACGATCTTTGAATCGGATACCAGGAGAATCCGGGGCTCCTTCTTAAGGACAGCGTTGGAGAATGCGGCGCCATTTGCACTGACGATTACAGCGGGAATCATTTTTATCAGCCTTTCCGTGCCGTTTGACACACAGCAAAGGCAGACGGTCATGTACCTGCTTTTGATTCTCGTGTCGATGCTGTCGGTTATCAAAAGCTGCATCCCATTTACAAAGCTGCGTGTATTTATCTGTGTGACAATGGTGTTGGGTGCTTTCGGTGCGCTGTGGGTGCTCCCACGGCTATTTGAAGTTTCTGCTCTGACAGCGGCCATGGGGTCTTACCTGCTTGTAGCGTTTGTGGTGCTGGTGTTTCTCCTCGTGCTGCTTTTCCAAATCAAACGAAGCATAGAAAAACGCAGGACGCAGGATTCTGTTAAGAAGCGGTAAAGGAGTTGAAAGTATGAATATAATCCAAGCCATTCTATATGGCATTGTTCAGGGAATCACAGAGTTTTTACCTGTTTCAAGCACTGCACACTTAACGCTTATGCCATGGATTTTTGGATGGAAAAATCCAGGTAATGTATTCGATGTTGCCCTGCATTTTGGTACGGCAATTGCTGTTATCACTTTTTTCTTTCAGGACTGGATCGGGCTTGTTAGCGCCGGGATAACCAAACCAAAAACAAAGGACGGAAAGTTGTTTTGGTTTCTTGTCATAGCAACCGTCCCCGGAGCATTGGCCGGTGTTACTTTGGACAAATATATGGGAATGCTGTCGAATCCGCTTTTAATCGGGATTCTTCTCATCATTATGGGTATTGTTTTGTATGTATGCGATAAGGTCAGTCGAAATAACATTAGTTTAGATGGGATTGGTCTAAAGCGTAGTATTTTTATTGGCGTTGCACAGGTACTTGCGATTATTCCGGGCGTTTCCCGGTCTGGTATTACGATGTCAGTTGGGCGTGCGACCGGGCTTGACCGCGAAAGTATTGCAAAGTTTACTTTTCTACTTTCGACACCGATCATTCTTGGCGATGCACTTTTTCACGCGAAGGATTTGGCACATGTCAATATTGATGTACTGCCTTTTGTTATCGCCGTTGTAACTGCCGCGGTTGTCGGGCTATTGAGCATTAAGTTTCTTTTGAATTATTTGAAAACCAAGAGCTTTTTTGTTTTTACAATTTATCGTTTCGTTTTCGGTGCGATTATCATAGCATTGTACTTCATTCGAGCTTAGAAAAATTTTACTGGCAGTTGCAGGGAGTTAACTCGGAACTGCTTGATATGTATAACTTTTGTCCCATATGAAACGAACAATAGAAAGCAGAAGGCGGTTCATAAATAAACTGTTGCTTTCCATGCAATCAGATTCTTGTTAAAACAACAAGGCCATTGTTCCGGTTACCACAAGAAGCAAGCCAACCATGCCTTTTTTAGAAAGCCTTTCTTTTAGAACGATGCGGGAAAACACAATTGTTACCACAATGCTCAGTTTATCGATGGGCACTACCAGACTGGCCCTGCCTTCCTGGAGTGCGCGGTAATAGCAGAGCCAGGAAAGGCCGGTCGCAAGGCCGGAAAGTGCGATGAATATCCAACTCTTTTTATCAATCGTTTTTACAAGGGGCAGCTTTTTCTGAAACAAAACGATGATCCAAGCCATGAGTAATACCACGATCGTGCGGATAGCTGTTCCTAAATTGGACTCGATTCCTTGAATTCCCACCTTGCCGAGAATGGAGGTCAGGGCAGCAAAAACGGCGGATAGTACGGCATAAAAAAGCCACGATTTATTCCCTTTGTCATTCGGGGTTTTGGTTTCCTGACGCTGTATCATAAGATAGGTTCCGGCAGCAAGTAGCACAACCCCGATTCCCATCCACAAGGTGGGAGTTTCTCTTAAAAACAGAAAAGCAAGCAGGATCGTTAGAATCGTACTACTTTTATCAATCGGGGCCACTTTATTGACATCGCCGAGCTGCAACGCTTTGAAATAGCAAAGCCAGGAAGCGCCGGTAGCAGCTCCAGAAAGAATCAGAAACACAAGGCTGCGTGTGGAAATCAGGTCGATGGTACGTTGCGAACCCACAACGAAAACCACTAGCCAAGAAAACAAAAGCACAATAATGGTGCGGAGCGCCGTCGCAAGGTTTGAATCGGTGTTTTTAATTCCGATTTTCGCCAAGATACTGGTCAGTCCAGCAAACAGCGCAGAACCCAAGGCAAACAGAAGCCACATTCATATCCCTCCATCTATGTTTTTTGCAGGCATAAGGTTGAGAAGATGATCAAGGAGTTTTTGTCTTTTGGTTTGGTTCCAGTTTTGATTCTTCACGCATTTCCCAGAAAATTTTAAATTCCAGCTTCTCAACATCCCTTTGCTGCTTATAGCTGACACGAAGCGTGGATTCTTCGGGAATGGTGATGTCTTTCTCCAGACCTTGTAATACGGAAGCGATATTACTGCCATTCTTTTTTATGGTTGACAGGGACTCCATGATTTTTCCAAACAACTCGTGGGATACGCCGGAAGTATCTTCCGAGACGATATACCGTTCCTCACTGTTTACGTAGTCCATAGAATCTCCGGAAGCCAGCCACCCGATCAAGGCATCCCGGCTGAACCGCCATTCACGCCCGATTTTACGGGCGGGGATATGCTCTTCCCGGAGCAGCTTGATCAAAGTCTTTTCACTAACGCCAATGAATTCAACGGCCTGTTCAAGATTTAAAATATGCTCATCCATAGAAGCACCTCGTTTCATGCTTTTATTATAGTCATCATAAAGAACAAAGTCAATTATAGCAGTAGTTAAATGCCATTTAACTGTATTTAGCGGCTTTTTGTCATTGGGAATGTCAGCCGATACGGTTTTTTCCTGAGATCGAAAACAAGTCCGATGAAATCGCGCGGATATTGTCTTTATGCGATCAGCAGGGCTTGAAAATTATAAGCGCGACCATGACGGTCATATTGGGCAACAAGGCAAAAACTTAAAAAAACGTAGCGGTTTTCAGTACTTACCATTATGAGAAAAGGTAACTTATTACCCCTCAAAATAGGTACGAAACAAAAGCGGTTATCCCGCAAATATAGTTATCCCGAAAGTGGCTGAAAAGCGCACACCAGTGAGCATTTTCGGACAAATCTTTCGGGATAACTTTTTTCCATTAGACTGCGTTTTCTGCCTGTCCGTTTGGAAAGATGCTTGCAAAATTGCGGGATAACTTTTTTCAACGCAGACCGTAAAGGCGCTTCAGGAGCGTCTCGTCATCTACGATGTACTTTGGGACTTCAACGCCGCCGGTAACCTTTCCTCCCATGGATTTTTCAATCGCCTGTCGTTTCTGTTCCGTATCGGCGTGCGCGTAAATCAAAGAGGTCTCAAGACTGGCGTGGCCAAGCCACTGGGAGATAAGCGTCAAATCCATTCCGCGCCGGTATAAATGCATTGCCCTGCTGTGCCTGAACAAATGCGGATGGACATCATCCGGTATGGATGGACAGGCGCTTTTCGCTTTTACAGCGTATTGCCTGAGAAAGTACCTGACCGTATCGTCGGACATCGGCAGCCTTTGACCTCTGCGTTCCACAAAGAAAAGCGTTTCTTGAGAATAGATACTTTCTCCCGGGTGAAATACAGATATATAATTATTAAAATGCTGCATAGTTTCCGGCATCAAAGGCACAGTGCGAACCTTGGAACCCTTACCGAGCAATGTCGCCGTGGGAGTAGCGCCGGGGCGGATATCGCAGATGCGCAGATCAAGCATCTCCTGAATTCTGGCGGCAGTATCGTACATTAAGATCATAAAGAACTGGTCTCGAAGGCCCTTTCGTGTTTGTGTGTCCGGCTGTTTCAGCAAAGCCTCAACCGCAGCCTCATCCATATAGTCCACGCCCGCATACTTGTCCTGCTTTTGAATCGGAACCTTTGTGAGCGCCGCCGAATAAGTGACATTCTCCGGCGCACAGGCAGAAGCATAGGCAAAGAAGGCTCGGATACATGCCAATCTATGGTTTCTTGTATTGGCACAGCATTTCTTTTCTGCTGTCAGCCAATCAAGGAACGAAGACACCGCTTCGGCATCCAGCATTTCAAAAGTAAGCGACGCTATCGGGATACCGTTTTTCTTTGTAATATAATCGAAAAGCTGTTCCATCGCTGTTCTGTACGCCTTTATCGTGTGGGGACTGGCGCGTCTCTGCTGGGGAAGATACATTTTCAGATAATCATGCACCAACCTGAACAGCGTTTCATCCTTTACTCGTCCCACAATTCCACCTCCGGTATCATCCTGCCAAGTGCGTCCCAGTCAATTCCTGCGGATTTTACAAGGTTTTCAGGCAGCAGATGAATATAGTAGGCTGTGGCGGCGAGCTCCTTGTGTCCCATATAGGCACGGAGATACGGTAGACGAGAGTAGAGATCCTTACCCTCATCCAGCCAGCGGTGCAGCGCGGCGGAAGCGAAACGATGACGAAGATCATAAACTCTCACGGGCGGCAGCGTATCCGGGTCAACGTCGTTGTTAGCGGCAGCAAAAAAATCTTTGAACTTGCCTTGAAGCCATGACGCAGAATACGGTCGTCCGGTTTTGTTCGGGAAAAAATATTCGCTGTCTGGAAACGCGGCGTTCCGGAGTTTCGCATAGTCGGTTGCCAGCCGACGCATATCGTCGGACATGACCACGATGCGGTCTTTGTTTTTCTTCGTTTCCGTAATCAGTATCTCTCCGGTTTGCAGATTGATGGAGCTTCTGCGCAGCTCGCGTCCTTCATTGGGGCGCAGCCCGCAAGTATAGATTAAGCGAAAGATCACGGACAGAAGATATGACTGGAACGAGTCCCGGGTTTTCGTGCAGTCAATTTCATAGAATACTTCGGCAAGCTCCTTGTCTGTAAATATATATGGCAAAAACGATGCCTTTCCTCCGGCATATTTGTTTGGAAGCACATATGCTTCTTCTCCGATGGAGGTAAGGTATCCGGCAAAACCGCGTATGAAACAGGCTCTCCCGTGGAAGCCGGAGGCATTGCGGGCATTTACCCATTGCATTGCCAAGTCCTTTGTAAGAATAGTTTCGGATGGGAAATGCTGCGAGCAATATTTGTCAAAGCTCATAGCCTGTCCCAAATATGTATTGCGTGAATATCCAAGAGCCGCTTTGAACTCAAGCATATCCTCAAGTCTGTCGGCAAAGCAACCAGAAAAAGTATTGCTCACATGACCACCCCCTCGCGAGCCAAGGGGATGGCGCTGAAATCGAGCGCGCACTCCTTTAGATTCTGGCCGTCCAACAACAGGTATTGTTTTACGGATTCCATGCTTTGATGCCCAAGAATCTGAGCAATTGTAGTTACCGGGACACCGGAGACAATCAGATTCTTAGCCAGATGCCGCCGCAAACCATGAAAGGTTTTGCCGTCATACGGCTTGTGCTCTATCCCGGCTTTTTTCGCGTATTGGTCAAACATGTCCCCAACGGGAACGCCGTCTGCCAACGGGCAAATCGGCGCTCTTGCGCGTAGGAATATCTCTCCGTATGCAGCAGCAGGACGGGCATTTAAGATGTAATCCTTTATGAGTTCACCGGTTTCATGAACAAGCGGCAGAGACAGCGATTCGCTTGTTTTACTTTGAGAAATCCTGATCTCACCTTTTCGCCAGTCAATATCTTCGAGCCTCAAATGAACGATGTCCACCGCTCTCAGCCCTGTCGTAGCACCCAGACTTATGATGGCAGCGTCACGCTTTCCCATAGCCGTTTTTGTATTGATTTGCGCCATAATCCGCACAAGCTCGTCATCGGTAATATATCCTTTGATGCGAGCTTTACGTGGAATCGGGTACGACAGAAGCTCTATACAGTCAGGCACAGTTTCGCCGTTTTCCTGAAGGAAAATGTGAAATTGACGGATATAGCAGAGCAAATTATGCAGGCTGCCGTCAGTCATCTCCGGTGCTGCCGCAACGATGAATTGGCGGACATGCTTCATCGTCACATCTGCCATCCGACGAAATCCCATTTGTTCAAAGAAATGCAAATATCTGCGGACAACCCACGCGAAGTCCCATTTGGTGTTCTTGTGAAAATCACGTGAATGCAAAAACGCATCCAGCAGCCTGTTGAATTCATCGCACAGCGTATATTTCGTATTGCGCTTGTTACATGACCACTCCAAGGTTCCAGTGTGGTAGTACTCGTTAAGTCTGGACGCTGCTTTTCGAACGGTATTGTAAAAGCTCCGTTGAATCCTCCCCCCGCGATACTGTTCAGTTGCTTCCCTTACACACTCCTCAGTAATTTCTGGGTCATATATAAGAGTTCCTTGCCTCTGGTAAAATGATTTGATGCGGGAAAATTCGCCGTACATATTCATCCATAAGGTTCGTTTGGAATAACCGTATGTCTCAAGGATGTCAAGTACTTGCGGAATCATTTCATCCACATACATTGTATTATGTTTCATGCCGTTTCCCCTTAAAAAGTAGTCAGGTATGTAAACCTGCCACCTTCAATTGTACACGGCAATTCTGTACAGGATAATATTATCCCGAAAGGTCATATCTGCTTTAGTAGGTTTTCCCTCCGATGAAGACGATATATGGAAAAAAGTTATCCCGAAAGATTTGTCCAAAAATGCTCACTGGTGTGCGCTTTTCAGCCACTTTCGGGATAACTATATTTGCGGGATAACCAGTTTTATCTTGAGTTCGGGATAAACTTGGCAAGCAATGCATCGTGGTACCCACGATGCCCATTTCCCAATTTTTCGCTTGCGCGAAAACCGGGAAATTGTTTGTTGGTGGCCGGCCCCCAACCCCTTTGATCGCACAATAAATTGTGCGGCTGCGCGTCCTGTGGACGCTTCCGGGAGCATGGACAGCTCAACGCTGCCCATGTTCTTTTTCTTTCTCCGCTTCGCGCCTGTTGGGGCCAAGCAGATGATCGACGTTTGCTTTCACGGTCAAAAGCTCTTTCATCTCATCGCGGGCATTGCGATAATCAGCGTAAACCGCTTTTTTCTCTGCCAGAATCGCCGCATATTCGGCCTGTAAGCTCTTGACAGTGGAAAGTTTTTTCACGCCCAGCTCGTCGAATGATTTCTTCGCCGCCTTGTGTAAAAGAATGTCACCCTCATGCTCCGCAAGAAATTTTTTAGAATAGCCCGCCTTGCGGTAGGCAACATAGGTGTCACGGGTCTTGGCGTAATTGATGATCTGTGTTTTCAAAACGGCGATTTCGGCCATCCGTTTTTCAGCCGCTTTGATTTGTGTGGAAAGCTCATTGTACCGGGCGATTGCCAAAGCCGTTTTAGCGGCCAGCGCATCGTACTCCAGCAGATTGTGCTCAGTCAGATAATTCACTGTCTGCGCCATCTGCTTGAGATTGAACACCTTGGCCCAGCGTTCGTAACCAACGCCCTTTCCGGCGCGGAGCTTGGCCTGAATATCCACCAGCAGATTGACTTGTTTTTCCGGCATGGGCCGGATAATTTTCTTGCGCGGTTTGTACGTTTTTTCGCCGGAGAGGACGGCCCGAAGCTCCGCTTCACTGTAGCCGCTGCCCAGCGTATCCAGCCGGATAAACCGCTTCTGATTTTTCCCGCGCAGAGCGGGGACTTTTCCCGTCTTGACTTCATATCCGGCGTCCCGCAAGAGCTTCAGGAGCGTGTCAAAATCGGCGGGCTTTTGGGTGAGAGCCGCGTCTATTGCCATATGCAAAAGCTCCCGGTTTGAGGGCTTTGCCTGATCGCCCAGCCACTTGTTATAGCTCTTGCCGTGCCGTTGCGGATTCTCCACGATGGACAAACCGTTCTCGATGCACAGCGTATCATTCAGCTGACGCACGGCTCTTGTGCTGCCCCAAAAGTTTCGGAATTTCCGGGTGCAGTCGAGGGACGTGGAATTCCAGATGATATGATTATGAATGTGATGTTTGTCGATGTGGGTGCAGACGATGAAAGCATGGTTTCCGTTCGTAAAGCGTTTGGCAAGCTCGCAGCCGATCCGGTTCGCTTCCTCCGGTGTAATCTCGCCGGGGACGAAGGACTGCCGGAGATGATAGGCGATCACGTCGTCCGAACCGCGCGTCCTGCCGGTGAGCGTGGTATACTGCCGCTTGGAAAAAAGGAACTCGGCATCGGCTGTCCGGCTGTCGCATTCATAGCCGGTGATAAGCCTGCCGTAATCCGTTTTCTCCGGATTTTCCGCGTAATCGATAATGTCGCTGATCGCCGTGCCGACGTCCCGGCCCTTGCCGGCATGCAGCGGCATCAGCCTGGTTGTTGCCATGAGCCGCCCCTCCTTCCGTAAGAAAAACGGCCTGCTCACGGCAGACCGTTTTAGAAATTTTCTCAGCTTTCGCTTTTATATTTTATGACCGGAACCTGCTTAACCTTTTTCTCGATGGTTTTGCGCTCCAAAGCAAAAACCATGTCGGGTGTGCGCTCAAAATAGCCGATGTCTTTTTTCCAGCTCATGCCGCATCTGCAATGCTGCAAGCCTATAAATTGCTGCTTCATTTTTCGCCCGCACCGGACGCAGACCTTATTGCTCTTTCCCATGTAACATCATCCTCTCGGATATATGAATATTGTATCATATCCCGGAACGGATTTCAGCCGTAAACCCGATCCTGAATCGCGTACCGCAAGTCCTGTATCTTGCCGATCAGCCACGCCGCCGCCATCGGGATTCCGAACGGACTGACGAGGAACGCCATCACCAGCAGGATGATCCCGTTTGTAACCTGATGGGTAATCAGCGCCAGCACACCGAAGATGCCGAGGACCGTTCCGGCAAGACCGAACACCCACGCTGAGCAGTACAGCAGACCGGAGCAGATCCAGACGAAAACGGTCAGAACCACGATAACCGGAGCGACGAGTATTTTCAGTATCAGCCTCATAAAATCGGCCCCCTTTACAATTTCTAATACAACTATAACGCCTATGCTGTTTTTTGCAAGGATGCGGCAAAAAAACAGCGGTACGGCTTACACGTCGTAAACCGCCCCATTTTTCGGGGCATACGCCCCCTATTTTAATTTCGCAAGCACAGCGAGAATATTGTTAGCCGCCTGCCACAGCCGTTCCTGATTCTGGATAATATCCTCCAAATCCGCGCCGTAAACGCGCCCTGTTTCATGCACCCGCTTGGAAAGCTGGTTCAGGTTGTTGCTGGACCGGCGCAGGAGGGAAACCATCTCTTTCAGCTCCGGCAGTTCGAGCTTCACCACATACCCGTCGATAGCGATTTTGCGGAGATACGCCGCCATATTCTTTGTACCGAGCTGTTCCATCTTCTGTTCGATCATTTCACGCTCCTGTGGGGTAACGCGGAACTTGAGCTGAATCTCCCGTTCTCTGTTTGCCATCGTCAACGCTCCGGCGCATCCCGTTTAACGGAGGACGGTGTATCTGCCGCCTTGACGTTCTCCAGCTTTTTCCGCACGGAGGGCTTGCGCTGGCGAAGCGGCTGATCGCGGTTTTCATCCTTTTGGATGAACGCAAAAATCCCATTCCGGTCCTTGAGCGCGGAAAAGGACAGAGATTTGAACGGCAGCATGGCAAACAGGCGATCCTGATCTTTAGTGGAAGCGCGGATCAGAAAATCCGGCGAAATCTGTGCCATGAAATGCGTCCCGCCGGGACTGTTCGGTTCACGCTCGGATTGCAGACGCCGGAGCAGCCGCGCGGCCTCCGACTGAATGTCCTCTTTGGTCAGAGGCTGGGTCAGCAGATAGTCCCGCCGCGCCTGATTGATGAAAATATCCGTGAGGCCGGGGTTACACGAATCCACTTCAAACGATGAGCGCCGGTCATCCCCGAAATAATCCTTATCTTCAAAGACGGGAATGGTTTTTGCCCAATCCTTGTTGTCACGGGAAATGCGTCCGTCGAAATCCTTTCTCTGCACCGTATTCGCCAGCACATAGAACATTCGCTCATAACCGAACTGATCGACAACCTGTTTTACGCCCTCTTTTCCGAGACGGTTATCGCGGTAATTGTCCCGGATAGCCGTTTCGATTGCGTCCTTGCAGGCCACGTTTGCCTTGTGGGACGCGCGGTATTGTTCCAGTTCATCATGCTCACGGGCATAGGTCGCCGGATATTTGTAGACGGGTATCGTATTCATATGAAACCTCCTGATTTCAAAATCAAGTAATATGTGATAAAATCTTTAGAGTAAAGCGGGGTGAAAAAATGGCATACAGCGAACAGATGTGGCAGGACGCGAAAAAGAAATGCCGGTTGAACAATGAGGATATTGAGCTTGCCAAACGCCTCGGTCTGAACCCGCGCAGCCTTGTCAAAAACATCCCGAATAAAAGCGAGCCGTGGAAAGCGCCGGTCAGCGTCTGGCTGCATGAGATAGATGAAAAACGCCGGAAGAAATCCGAACAAAAGCAGAAACGCAGGGCAAAAGCCGCAGCCGCCCGAAATGACGGCCCCGACACAAAATGATTCCGTGCCGGAGCCTTTTCTTATCGCGCCAATTCGTGTTTCAGTTTTTTACTCGTCCCGCAGACGCACGGCTTATTCAGGCTCTCCAGCACGGAGGGCCTTTCTCTTTTTGGCATGACCTCTGACGCCTGCCGCTGGGCGGGGGCGCGGCTGTCGATGTCCAGCAGCGCGTTCAGCTCCGCGAGGCGAGCGCTCTTTTGCGCAAGCTCCGCTTCCTGCGGGAACGGCTTGCCGATCTCAGCTTTTGCCGCATCTATCTGCGAATGAAGATTATCAAGCTGCGCGTGAACATTCTGCAACCGCTTCGGCATATTGGCAAGCGCGTTGTCGATACGGATGAGATTGCCGCGCGCGTCCTTGCCCAGCGTGACGCGGTGGCTCATCTGACCTTTGAGGGTGAGAATGAAATCCTGTCCGAACCCCTCCACGGACAGCGACATGGTAAAGCCCCGGTAACTGCCGATCTCCATCGGTTCCAGCCCCTTGACCTCTTTGCAGGCTTCCAGAATGGCGGCTCCGGCGTTGTCCTTGTCGGTGAGCGAATCGCCCCGCACCACCATCCCCGCAAATCCGTCCTTCGGGTGCGGGTGCGCATCCAGCGTCGCCATATCCATTTCCAAACCTTTAATAAACCCTTTATTCCGCTCAATTTCCTCCGGGAAGTATTTGAGCAGATTGTCCTCCAACCGGAACTGTTGACTCTGATGGTTGGCTTTCATGAGTTTCAGCTTGGCCACGTCCATGTCGAGGTCCATCTTTTCCTTGATCCGCTCGTCCCCGGCGCACAGGGCCTTGATTTCGGCGTAGGAGAGCGCCGTTTCGTCGATGTCCTCACAGGAGCGGACAGGGCTTTTGCTGGTCATGATCTGCGAAATGAATTTCTGCTTATTCTCCACGGTTTGCCACAAATAGCTGTCAAATGTCCCTTCCGTGACGTAACGGAAAATATGCCCTTCGGGGTTGGTGTTGTACTGCCGGATGATGCGCCCGGACCGTTGTTCCAAATCACCGGGACGCCACGGGCAGTCCAGATCGTGGGAGGCGATGAGCCTGTCCTGCACGTTCATCCCGGCCCCCATTTTCGCGGTGCTGCCCATGAGGACGCGCACCTGCCCGGCGCGCACCTTTGCGAACAGTTCCTTTTTCTTGACTTCGGTATCGGCGTTGTGGATGAACGCGATCTGTTCTGCGGGGACGCCCCGCGCGATGAGCTTGTCGCGGATGTCCGAGTAGACACTGAATGATTCCGGCGCGTCGGCCTGCGGCGTGGCGTCCTGCAAAGCGTGAAGTTCCGTGCCGCCCGCGAGCCTCCCACCGACCCGGACCGCCCGTTCTTCCTTGGCGGCGGCGCGGCCCTTTGGGGTGGAAATATCGCAGAAAACAAGCTGCGTCAGCTTTTTATCCAGCCCGTCGTGCCAGTAATGAAACACATTGTTGACGCACATATTGACCTTGCTGCCGGGATTGTCGGGGAGCATAGGATTGATGACGCGCTGGTCGAGGCCGAGCTTACGCCCATCCGACGTAATTTTGAGCATATTGTCCAAATGCGGGTCAATGTTGCCGGAATGGACGGCGGCGGCGCGCTCCGAGAGCTTTTTCACCATCTCCTTTTGAATCTCCGAGGGCTGCGCGACTTCATTGTGGTACACGGCTTTCGGCGTGGGAAGGTTGAGCTGGTCGGCGGTTTTGATGTCCGCCGCCTCCTTGAACAGCAGCATCAGCTCCGGCAAATTGTAGAACCGGGCAAAGCGCGTCCGCGCCCGGTAGCCGGTTCCCTCCGGGGCCAGCTCGATGGCTGTCACGGTTTCCCCGAACGTCGAGGCCCAGCAGTCGAAATGAACGAGATTCCGTTCTTTCAGGGTTTCGTACTGGAGGTAGCGCATCATCGTGTACAATTCTGTCATACTGTTGGAAACCGGCGTCCCGGTGGCGAACACGACGCCCCGGCTGTTCGTGATTTCATCGAGATACCGGCATTTCAGGAACATATCGCTGGATTTCTGCGCGTCGGTGGTGGAGAGGCCCGCCACGTTGCGCATTTTCGTGTAGAGAAACAGATTTTTGTAATTGTGCGCCTCGTCCACGAACAGACGGTCCACACCGAGCTGCTCAAAGGTGACGACATCATCCTTGCGGGAGTTGTCGTTGAGCCGCTTCAACCGGGCCTCAAGCCCCTTTTTCGTGCGCTCCAACTGCTTGATGGTAAACTGCTCCGCGCCGCTGTCTTTGAGTTCTTCCAGCCCGTTTTCGATCTCCCAAATCTGTTCCTGAATCAGCCGCTTCTGCCGTTCCAGAGAGACGGGAATTTTCTCAAACTGCGAGTGGCCCATAATGATCGCGTCGTAGTCGCCGGTGGCGATCCGGGCGCAGAACTTTTTTCGGTTGCGCTTCTCAAAATCTTTTTTGGTAGTAACAAGAATGTTGGCCGAGGGGTACAGCCGCAGGAATTCGGAAGCCCATTGCTCCGTCAGGTGGTTTGGGACGGCAAACAGGGATTTTTGGCATAAGCCCAGCCTCTTGCCCTCCATTGCGGCGGCGATCATCTCATAGGTTTTTCCCGCGCCAACGACATGTGCCAGCAGGGTGTTCCCGCCGTAAAGCTGGTGCGCCACGGCATTGAGCTGATGCTCCCGCAACTTGATTTCGGGATTCATGCCAGGGAATACAAGATGCCGCCCGTCGTATTCGCGCGGGTGGCTGGAATTGAACAGCTCGTTGTATTTTTTCGTCAGAGTGCGGCGTCGGTCCGGGTCACGCCAGATCCAGTCGTGGAAAGCATCCTTGATAGCCTGCTGCTTCTGCTGAGCGAGGGTGGTTTCCTTGGAATTGAGGACGCGGCGCTCCTTGCCGTCCGGGTCGGTCACGGTATCGTAGATCCGCGTATCCCGGAGGTTCAGCGTATCCTCCAGAATCCGGTAGGCGTTGGCCCGGTCGGTGCCGTAGGTGACATACGCCGCCACATTGTTGTACCCGACGCTGCTTTTGTTGGAGACAGACCATTCCGCCGTAAAGGAAGAATAATTTACCCGGATGCCGTCGCGCACACCGGACGGCGGGTTTAAGAGTTCCTCCATGAACTGCTGGATGTATCCCTTGTCGATCCACGTCGCGCCGAGACGCACCTCGATTTCTGAGGCGTCCAGGTCCTTCGGCTGGGCGGCTTCCAGCGCCTCAATGTTGGGGGCTATTCTCTCCGCGAGGTCGGGCCGCATTTCTGCGATGGCTTTCGCCAGCCGCAGCTTGCGGCGCACGTTGCCGGAAAGGTATTCGTCTGCGGTGACAAACGGAATGTTGTCCAGCTTGTAAAATGCCTTCGGGACGCTTGCCGGGTCCTGTTCGCCCAAATCGCGGAAGATGACACCCCGCAGCTCGTTGGCCAACGCCTCCGGCGTTTTGCCGGTGAGGGAAGCCATGTAGTCCATGTCCACCCGCGCTTTTTCCGCAATGGAGAGCGAGAGAGCTTCCGACGCCGTGTCCACGGACGTGACGATTTTCCGCTGCCGGATGGTACGCTTGGTGAACATGTCGGCCTTACGCTCCAGCTTGCCGTCCTCGTCGATCACTTCCAGAGAGCAGAGCAGATAGTACGAAGAATCCTCCGCGAACGCAAGGCTGTTGCCGCGCGAGTTGATGAGGCCGTATTTTGAGGAAAAAGCGTCATAGAGCCGGTTCAGCTCCGCTTGTGTTCTTTTGATTTCTGTGTCGGAGGCGTATTCGTCGAGTTGCTGGTTGATGAGATTCTGCACACAGTCCCGCAGTTCCACCATGCCCATGACGCGGGCCTTGGCTGTTTCATTCAGCTCCGGCCGCACCATGCGGGAGTTTTCCCGGTAGTACACCTTGCCGTCTACGACGGTATAGGAATAGTTTTTTACGTCGGGGTCTGCCGGGATGGAATCGTCGATTTCCTCATTCTCGCCGAGATCCGGCAACTCCGCTTCGGCCATCTGTCCCTGAATATGGGAAACCGCCTCGTGGAGTTGCTCGGAAAGATCGGCGTCGGGGAACGGTTCGCACGTCGTTTCTTTTTTATCGCCGTGCATTTTATCGTCCCATTTGATGGTCCCCAGCACCATTTCGGAATGATCGGCAAAATAGCTGTTTACGGGAATCCCATCTTCGGTCTGGCCCAAATGCACCCAATCGGGTTCGATGACGATGGGACGGTCGCGCTTTTGGAGAAAGAGAATGTCGGTGGTGACTTCCGTTCCGGCGTTGGCCTTGAAAGCGTTGCTGGGCAGACGAATTGCTCCCAGCAGTTCCGCACGCTGGGCGATGTACCGCCGCACCTCCGGCGACTGCTTATCCATCGTGTAGCGGCTGGTCACGAACGCGATCACGCCGCCCGGACGCACCTGATCGAGCGTTTTGGCAAAAAAGTAATCGTGGATCGGAAAGCCGAGCTTGTCGTAAGCCCGGTCGGAAACCTTGTAGCTGCCGAACGGCACGTTGCCAACGGCAAGGTCGAAAAAGTCTTTCCGGTCGGTGGTTTCAAAACCCGCCACGGTAATGTTGGCGTTGGGATAGAGCTGTTTGGCGATCCGGCTCGTGATGCTGTCCAGCTCCACGCCGTAGAGCCGGGACGCCGCCATGCTTTCCGGCAGCAGGCCGAAAAAGTTGCCGACGCCGCAGGCCGGTTCCAAGATGTTGCCGGTTTGAAAGCCGAGATTTTTCACGGCCTCATAAATGGCCTTGATGACGGTCGGGCTGGTGTAGTGGGCGTTCAGGGTGGATGCCCGCGCCATTTCGTATTCTTCGGCGGTCAGCGCGCCGACCAGCTCGGTATACTCCTTTGACCATGAAGCGTTGTCCGGGTCGAACGCCTGCGGGATGCCGCCCCAGCCGACATAACGGGATAGCGTTTCCTGTTCCTCCGGCGTCGCCGTGCGGCCCTCGGTCTCGATGGTTTTCAGAATGCGGATGGCCGCGATATTGTACCCGTACTTGGTTTTCGCACCGCCCTCGCCCAAATGATCGTCGGTGATGCGGAAGTTTTCGGCGGCGGGCTGTTCCGGCGTAAACAGGGCGGCGTTGCGCTCGTCCTGCCGGATGCCGTTTTCAAAGGCGTCGCGGTTGACAACCTCATGGCTCCACGAATAGGGGCCGGTGTCGATGCGCACGTCCTTATCCCCAACATAGCCCACGGTGCCGGACAGCTCCTGCCCGCCGTAATCCAGCACCGCGTGATTGCCCGGTTGATAGGACGGTTTGCCATCCAGATTCGCAGGCTCCCGCGAAACCGGCTCATGGGAAAAGCCATCCTGCTCCCGCTGGTACAGGGCGCGAAGGATGGGAGCGATTTCTTCCCATGGAGCGCTCCGTTTGCTGTTGTACTTGTCGTGGATGTCAATTTCAAAACCTGTAGTAGTGGCAAAGAAATCCGCTGTCTCGCCGGTGGTCAGCTCCATCGTATCGGAAGTACCGGCGTAGGCATCGGAAAGGCGCTGGGCCACGCGGGTGTTGCCCTCGTTTTCGCGGAAATACCCCGCGATATGCTCCTTGTCCCGCTGTTCCAGCAGGCCGGAATTCAGGGCCTCGCGCAGATCGGCGTCCGTGTGCTCCAAGTCCGCAGCAAGAAATTCCGTAATAGAGCCGTTCCGGGAATCCCGGCGCAGCAGGCGTTCAAAGTTCTCCAAGCTCTCTGCGCGGAAGATGGGATAGGCAAGCGACGGGTCGCGGAGTTGAACGTCGGAGTCCCTGATTTCAGTGATTTCAAAGGGCTTATTGTCCAGATATACCGTATCGCCTACCTTGTAGGGAGGCTGGATTGCGGCGCTGCTGGGAACCCCCCGCTGTAACGCCGCCCACTGCTCGTCAGAAAGCGTTATGTCCACTTCATGGGAAGCAACGCCGTTTCCGATGGTGATGGTGTCGCCGGTGCGGGTGATCGGCTGGCCGCTCAGATCGAGCTGCGCTGCCTGTTCTTCCTGTGTATAAAAACGTTCCTCCCGGATGAGCTGGGCGATTCGCCGCTGCACCTTCGGCCAAGGCAGATCCGTCGATGTTCGGCCCACGGTTACGGGAAACGCCGGGAGATCGTCGCCATACTCGGCGCGCAAAAACGCCGCCGTATCCTTGTCGCGGGCATGTTCCCGCATATACTCGGCAACGGCGTGTTTGCTTTCGATATCGCCGTTCCATTCCTGAATGGCGGCGTCAATATCGGTTTGGGCTGTACTGCGTTTTCCCGACTTCTGCGTAGAAGATATAGAAAAAGCGGAGGGCTTTTCGCTCTCCGCTTCATCAATCCGCTGTATCTGTTCCTGCTCCGACGGGAAAAAACTTAGCTGTAGATAAGCTCCGTCAGAATCGTTTCCTCGGCCTGCGCTTTCAGGTTGTTCATGAGGCCCACCCAGCGCATCGGGTCGGAGACTTTCAGGCTCTCCGTCACGCCCGCCGACTTCATCAGCTCCGGCATCGTGCGCTCCAGCCGCGCCGTCGCCGTCCTCTCGATTTCCAACAGGTGCGGGTACAGCTTCTCCGACAGCAGCAGGCTGTTGTACAGGACCGGACGGTGCTCTTTCAGGTAATTTTTCCGCATTCTCCCGTATTTGCCGATGCTCTCCGTCTGCTCCGTAATCGTCAGGTCGGGAATCAGGTAATCCCTGTTCCGGCTGTAAGTCAGGTTGTTCTCCATGTGTGGCACTCCTTTCCGCGAGATGTTCGCGTTCATAATTTTTGACGGTGACTTCGATCTGCCGCAGCACCTGTTCGCTTGCTTCGCTGACCGCCGAGCCGAGGGCGGCGACGGTATCGGGCGTGTTGAAATCGAAGATACTCAGAAAGTCCTCATGCTCAAAGTATTCGTCGGGGTCGAGGCCGCAGCGGGACAAAACCGCGTAGGTGATGCTGACGGCTGCGGCGCTTCGGAACTGCGCTCCGATGTTAAACTCATCATATTCCTCCAAAAAGCTGCCGTCAACGATGTGGAGGATGTCGTATTGGTGTTCCTGCCAATATTCGTTTGCCAACTGTCCGGCAATCCGCTCCAACTGATCGGCAAGGCCCTTTTCGCCGGAAATTTCATACTCCTGTTCCAGCGCCGCCGCAACTGCGTCCTCATGCTCCGTGCGGTACTGCCAAAGGTAAGGGCGGCGGGAATTTTCCCTGCCGCCCGTATCGGAAATATCAAAGACATACCGAATTCCCGGCCTGTCGCCGGACGCGTCGATGAGCGCGATTCCCTTGCTGCCGCGCCGGATATACCGGCGCATTTTTTCGTTCCAGACCTCAAACCCGGCGCAGGCCGTCGCGTCGGGGCGCTGGGCGAAAATCATGAGCTGCTCATGGTACGGGTATTTGTAGAGCCGCGCGGCGGTTTTCAGAAAATCCGTCCAGCTTTCATGACTGACGGTGATCTGCGTCGCCGCGTGGTCGGCCATTTGTGCCAATGCCTGCACATTACTCGGCATATTAAAATTCCTCCTTCCAGTGTTTTGGGCAAAAAAAGAACAGCCCGAAGGCTGCTCTCTTGATTATTTATTGAACTTTTACTGTTTAGGCTCGTTATCCTTCAAGAAAAACCGAAGTGCCATTGTGACCGCCGCAATTTTATACTTGATCTCGGCATCCATTTCTGCGCCTTGATCGCTTAGAAATAAATCCATATCGGAAATATCTATTCCTGCCATTTTTGCGATGGTTTCTTTTGATAGCCGATGATAGGACAATAATGTTTCTAAAAAGGCTTTCACTTTTACGTCCGGCTTATCTTCAGGAACAGTAGATAAAAACATAATCCTATTGGCAATTCTCGTTCTTTCTTCGTTGTCAGCGGGAAGTTCTCCCATGCTTCCTTGAGCAATCTTATATATGCTTTCGACGCTTAAAGAAAGATACTTTGCAAGAGTCTCCACATTAAAATGATATTCTTCCAACAGCTTTTTTACACAAAGCGAGAAATCAACGGCATACATGGCAGCAACCTCCTGAATTGCAGGTGATCTATTAAATTTGCTTTAATTTCTGTTGCCTATCAGTATACCGCAGATTCAGAAAAATGTCACCGAAAGACTTAAAGTTATGATTCAATCTCCACGTCAAAATCCGGGAGCAGGTCAAGTTTGGCGTATTCGGTGTCGCTCATATTTCGGAGCTTTCCCAGCGCCGAATCCGTCAGGGCCAGTAGCTCCGTTTCCTCCGCGTCGAGATAATCGCACATCTGCTCAAGCTCCGCGATCAGGCCCTCCCGCGTCCCGGTATTGTAAATGCACATCAGGTTGATTTCGTCGTTGGTAAACATATCACCGCTCCATTTCCGCGCCTCTGTCGGGCGCTGTTTTTTTGTGTTCCCGGCTGACCGGCTGATTTCTGAGCCGTTCCACGACGGATTTTTTCTTTTCGTCATGCTCCCGACGCGACGCCTCGGCAAGCTCCAGAAGGGAGATCGGCTGACCGGTTTTGGCTTTATGCTCCAGCTCCGCAACGGTGGAATTTTTTCCGTTGTCGATGACGCCGTCGATCATGTCGTAATCGTCCTCCACCGACATTTCCGCGCTTTTCAGGTAGTTTTCCGGTTTCAGAAATGCCGGAATCTCCTGAAAACCGAAGCTGTCCACATAGTGACAGGATACAACGCCGTTCTGTTTGAGCGCAACGATGTCGCTGACGGACAGGCTCGGCCTGTGATAGTCGGCGGGATGGTTGTTATTGAACCGATCCCACAAAATGGCCAGCCGTTCTTCTGTATCGCCCTTATCCGTAAGAGGGGCGGTGTAAGCGAGATCATAGTTTTCGTGATTCACGGAAATGCCTTTTGATTCCAGCCAACTGAGCGGTTCAAATCGAATGTCCCGCAGCTCGTCGCCGCTCTTGACCTGATAGATGGCGAAAGCGCTCTGAGAAGTTTTCAAAAAAGCGGATTCCCGCTGCTCCTGATGCTTCATCCGGTTCTCTATGGCTGCGGAAAACTCCCGGCTTTCCTCCCATTCCTCGCGGCTCACGGCGAAAAGGCCGCTGTGCGCCTGAATCTCATCCGGGTCGAACGCCATACTTGCGCTGCCGTCCTCGATCATGTAAACGGTGAGGTCCTGCTCAAAAAGTTCCAGTGCCCGGTCTTTGGAGAGGGGCAGCAGGTCGCCGTCCAGATACCCGCAGGCTTCCAGATCGGCCACGGTCAGGTCCGAATCCGGCATGGGATATTCGTCGAGCGCCAGCTCCGGCGCGTCCGGCAGCATATCCGCCGCTTTCGGCTGGTCGGGCGCTGTCTGCGTCGCCGGTGCGTCCGGCTCATGGTCACTCAAATTATTTTTACGGATGTATTCCTGAACGTCCTGTTCACGCACGGCGGCAATATCCCGAAGAATGTCAAGCGGAACCTTTTTCGAGGTTGCGGGGGTCAGGTGTTCAAGGGCAAGCGCCTGTTCGTAAGCGGTCGGGATGGAACTGACGCCCTCGTCGGCAAACCCGCTTGCCGTTTCCCGCAGACTCGCTTTATCGTAAAGGGTATAGCCGTATCCGTCCTCATTTTCCTTCAAATAAAAATAGGCGGCGTTGTCCAGCAGATACATCGCCTCGGTTTCCCTCGGCGGGTAAATCTTTTCAATTTCATCCAGCCGCCGCAGAAGCTCATCCGGGGACGCCGCGCCCTCGATCTTGGCGGCATTGAGAATAGCCGCACGGGTATCTTTTTCATAACCGCTTTTCAAATCGTCCACGGTGGCCGGGATTTCTTCTTCGATGGAGTTAAGAGGAAACGGCGGCTCCATGACGGAAGCCGTGTACCGGTATGCGTCCGCGGCGAACTGTTCCAGAACGCTGTCATACTCTTTCAGGACCTCGCGGAAATTTTGGTCGATGTCGGAAATCAGGCCGGAGGCGGTTTTATTGATCGTTTCCAGAGAAGCCCGCAGCTCCGGCAATTCCTTGTCTTTGCTCCATGAAGCGATATAGCCGAAGCTGTTTTCGCCGGTCTGGATGCCGTAATACTGGCAGACGGCATAGGAAACGCTCTCGGCCTCTACTTCTTCGGTATTCCGGCCTTTTGGTTTGGGTGGCTCGGCGGTTTCGTCACCCTCGGCGGCGGCAAGACGCGCCTGCTCGTAGTTATGCAGCGTGGCGTGAGTGATTTCATGGACGGCGGCGGCAACGGTCTGGACCTCGCTCATATCGGATCGGATAGCAATGCGCTGGTCCTTTTCGCTAAAATAGCCGTCCGTATTCGGTTCCATCGCCTCAAAAGCAAGCGGGACGGGGGACGAGCGCCGCAGCGCCTCCATGAAAATTTCATACTGCTTCACATTCCCCGTGAGATCGTTTGCCAATGTCGGCAGAGGTTTCCCCTCGGTCTGCGACACGTCAAAGACCGATACCACCTTGTACATAGGAATTTTGATTTCCTTTTCCTCCATAATGACCTTGCCTTCTGCATCCAGTACGGGAGCCTTGGTGCCCGGATCGAGTTTTTCTTCCTCGATTTTCTTTTTAAACGGCGTGGGCGCGATGATCTTGATGCCTTTTTCGCCCCGCATCACGTTCCGGCTGAACTGATCGCGCCACTTGTTGAACCCGGCCACAAGGGTGGCGTCCGGCTTCTGCATGTAAATCAGCATGGTATTGTTGACGGAATAGCGGTGGAACCGGGACATGGTACGGAGGTACTGCGCGTACCGATCGCTCTGGAACAGGCTTTGGATGCCCTGTTCGATGCTGTCGGTGATCTCTTTCAATCGTTCCTTATTCTTTTCGGCCATAGTGTGCTCCTTTCGCAGATCATAGAATTGAAAAAAGCGCGCCCCCGCACAGGCTGGGATAAACCCATGCGGGAGCGCGCTCATTATTTGTTTTCGGAGCGTATGCTCCTGCTGGGAGGGCGTATTTTCGCTGTTTTAGCCCGTAAACTGTCGGCTTCACGCCGCTGGTCGCTGTACGGTTCCCGGACGGAAACACAGCCTTTGGGAACAAGATAGCTGACGGCCCCGCGATGCTCCGGGCGCTCCGGTTTTACCTTGTCGGGGTATTTTCCCGAGAGCCGTTTGAGCTTTTGGATAAGCTTTTTATTGTGCGTATAAACGCTGGCCGTCGCTTCTTCCTCGTTATAGCAGATAATCGTCTCCCGCTCGTATTTGGTAAGTTTCATGTGCGCTCACCGTTCCGGGTCGCTGCGCCGGGGTGGTTTCCGTGTCTTGACAGGCACGGGCAGCACTTCCCGGAACGCACGGATCTCGCCGGATTCATTTTTCACCGGCGTAAAAAGGTGCGGTGTCCGCAGATACATCCCATCCATCCCGGCCCCGCCGTAATACCGGCCCTGCCCGTCGCGCTCGCTTTCCAGCAGCACGATTCCGGTCATTAGGACAAAGCCGTCCACTGTTCGCCTGTTCACTCCCGGCAGACCCATCGGCACAGCGGTTGTTTTTACGGGGATTTCCGGCCCCAGCCGCTCCAACTCGGAAGGATTACTTTTATCCACGCCTTTTCGCCTCCGTATCAAAATCCAGCCTGAAATTGACGCGCTCCCCGGTATCCTCCAAAATCACCGTTGCGTCGTAGGTTTTTCCGGTCTTTTCTGAATAGCAGCCGGTGAGCCTCACGCGCCCGTCCTTCAGGAGCGCGGCGGCGACGGCTTTTGTCAGCGCCTTTTTCTTGGCGGCGAAAAACCGGTTGTCCTTCCAAAGTCCGAACCGGCAACCGTCATTCTCGCAGAAAAAGCCCTTTTTGCTTTCGGTCACGCTGCCGCCGCAGCGGGGGCATTTTCCGACCGTCTCGCGCCCGGAGGGGAACAGCACTTCCGCGCCCTTGACCGGCACATAGGTTTTTATCAGTTCACGAAGCATTCCGGCGATGCCGTCCATAAAAGCGTCCGGTTCCAGTTTTCCCCGCTCCACCTGCTTGAGCCGGTTTTCCCATTCGGCGGTCAGCAGCGGGGATTGAAGCTGTTCCGGCAGGACGGTGACGAGCGACACGCCGACCTGCGACGGGATGAGATTGACGGTTTTCTTGGCCTTTTTCCGTTCCACGAATCCTGTGGTAACGAGTTTTTCCAGAATGGCCGCGCGGGTGGCGGGGGTGCCGAGGCCCTTGCGTTCCGCGTCGTCGGGCATCTCCTTTGCGCCCGCCGTCTCCATCGCGGAAAGGAGAGTATCTTCCGTATAGTGCTTGGGCGGCGAGGTTTTTCCTTCCTTAATGGAAACAGAAGAAACCGGGGCGTTCCGCCCCTCTTTCAAGTCTGGAAGGGGTTTGTCGGCCTGTTCCTGCAAATAGGCTTTCCAGCCCGGAACGAGGATCGTTTTTCCCTTGGCGGCAAATCCGTACCCGGCGCAGTCCAGCGTGACGGCGGTTTCGGCGTATTGGTGCGCACTGCCGACCGCGCAGAGAAGCTGCCGGGAAACCAGCCGCAGAATTTCACGCTCCCCGACTGGCAGCGCGGAAACATCCGCTTTGCCCGCGCCGGACGTGGGAACGACGGCGTGATGGTCGCTGACCTTCGCGCTGTCACAGACCTGACCGGCGTTGAGGTTTGCGGCAATATCCGCGCCGCAGATCGCGGCGGCGACGGAAGCAAGCGCCGGAACGGTTCCTTCCATGTCGTTCGTCAGGAACCGGCTGTCCGTGCGGGGATAAGTGCAAAGCTTCTTTTCATACAGCGATTGCAGGTAGTCCAGCGTCTGCTGGGCCGTGTAACCGAGCAAGCGGTTGGCGTCGCGCTGGAGGGTGGTCAGGTCGTAGAGCGCGGGAGCCTTTTCGGATTTTTCTTTCCGCTCCACGGCACTGACAGTGGCCGTTTTGCCTTTGCAGGCGGCGGCAACCGCCTCGGCCTCCGGTTTCTGTTTGAGCTTCTCGCCGGTGGCGGTGAAGCCGCCGCAGTCGAGGTTGACCGTATAGAACGGCTCCGGCTGAAACGCGGAGATCTCCGCTTCCCGCTGCACGATGAGCGCCAGCGTCGGGGACATGACGCGCCCGACGTTCAGAGTTCGGTGGTAGAGGACGGAAAACAGGCGTGTCGCGTTGATGCCCACCAGCCAGTCGGCCTTGGACCGGCAGAGCGCGGACTGATGCAGGCCGTCGTAATTCCGGCCCGGCTTCAGGTCGGCAAAGCCCTGACGGATAGCCTCGTCCTCCATGGAGGAGATCCAAAGCCGTTTCATCGGCTTGGGACAACCGGCCATGCCGTACACGGTGCGGAAGATCAGTTCGCCCTCGCGTCCGGCGTCGCAGGCGTTGACGATTTCATCCACATCGTCGCGGCGCATCAGGGTACGGAGAATACCGAACTGCTTTTGTTTATCACCGCTTACGGCAAACCGCCAGTTTTCCGGCAGAATAGGTAAATCTTCGTACCGCCATTTAGCGTATTTTTCATCATAGGCGTCGGCGCTTGCCAACTCCGCGAGATGGCCGAGGCACCATGAAACGAGGTAGCTGCCGCCCTCCAGAAACCCGTCGCCGCGCTGCTTCGCGCCGATCACGGCGGCGATGCTTTGAGCAACCGAGGGCTTTTCACTGATTACAAGCCGCATTTTCATTCTCCTTTCGTTTCGGCGTGATGATAAGATCGCGGTAACAGTCACGGGAACGGTCAGGACGGCCTTTCGGCGGGGCGGGAGGCCGTTCCTCCCGCCTGTACCGGGGCTTTTGCACCATCATCCGCTCAAAAGGGCTGTCGGTGAAAAAGGTCATTCGTCCTCACGCTCCGTTTCACCGTTGGATGATTCGGAACCGTCTTTTTGCGTTGCTTCCTCGTCAGGAGCTTCCGGTTCATCATCCGGCTCGGATTCCTCATCCCCGTCCTCGGTGTAATCGTAATCGTCAGGGTCGGGCCTGTTTTTGTCCTTTTTATCCGGCTTGCGGAATTTGAAGAACCAGACTGCCGCACCGGCGAGAACGGCTGCAAGTACGGCAACCGCCGCGATTCCGGCGCTGTTATTCTGTTTTTCCGGCTGGGAAACGGATGAAACCGTGGGCGTCGATGCGGTCGGCGCGGAGGATGTCTCCGGGGTGGAAGCGGTTTTGGATGAGGAAGAACCGGAAACGTCCTCGTTGTCGCTCTTTGCCAGCGCAAGCAGGTCCTTGTCCGTCACGGCGTCAAGAAAATAGACGTTTTCGGCATCTTTCTGACGGTCGATAATCAGGTAAAAGACGTGCTTGCTCGGCGTGGTGATCGTGAAAAACTCCTTGCCGTCCTCGTTGGTCGCGTTGTCGATCACCGTTCCGGCCCCGTCCGGCGTCAGAGGCTTCGCGGACGATTCCGACGATGCCGTGCCGCTCTGCGCGGAGCCGGGGCTGCTCGTCGTCGGAGTCGCTGCGAGGGCGTTGATGGAAAAAGCCGCCGTGCAGGACACGGCGGCCATCAGGCAAACCAGTATGCGGATTTTAGATTTCTTCATGATGTTCCTCCTGCTTCTTTTGATCGGATACGGGCCGGTTTTCGCGGGACGCTTTCATGAGTGCGGACAGTTCCTCCGCCGTCATGCCCATGCCTCGCACAAGGCCGACAATATCGAGATTTTCCAGTTCCCGGCGCTGCTTTTCCAGCTCCTTCTGCCGGCTTTGCAACGCGGAGATTTTCGCTGCGTTTTTTTCATACTCGGTGTCGATTTTTTTAAATTTCGGATTCACGGTTGATTCCTCCAATCTGTTTATGGGTTCTGTAAACGCCCGAACATGTAAAAATGGCTCTGCCAGTAGCTTGTGTTGAGGCTCGAGTAGCCGATGGGGTCCCCCGCCGCGAGCATCATGCCGTTTCCGACGTAGATGCCCACATGGGACACGCCGTCGGTATCGTAGGTGTGTTCAAAGAAAACAAGGTCGCCGGGTTTTGCGTCGGCGGGAGAAACCGACGTGCAGATGTCGCAGAGGTCCTGCGCTGAGAGCCGCCCCACGCTCCATCCGCTGTGATTGATCACCCACGACACGTAGCCGGAGCAGTCGAACGAGGTTTTCGGGCTGCTGCCGCCCCAGACGTAGGGATAGCCGATGTATTTCTGCGCCTCCGTCATTATGGCGGCAAACCGAGCGTCCGTCATCTCCTCCGGGGGAATGTCGTACTCCGTGGGCTTTTTGACGGTGGATGCGCTCGGATAGGCCGACGTGGGGAACAAGTCGGGCCGGTTGCCGAGAGTGGACATGTACATCGAGTACACGCCGAGCTGATCCTCGTTCATGATGGATACGGGCAGATGGGACAAATCCTCGTTGTGGAGCTTCACATCGCAGACGGTGTAGGTATAGGGAACCTGCCGGGTTTCGGTGTGAGTCGTGCCGTCCGGGTCCGTCACGGTATCCGTTTCCGTTCGGTAGCGGGTTTCCGTCTCCACAGTCTGCGTCAGTTGGTATTCTTTTGAGAACAGGGTGGAAAGCATGTCCCGGACTTCATCCAGCGTCCATTCGCCGCCGTGCCACGCGGTCAGGATGGAAACCAGCACATAGGGGTCGTGGCCGATTTTATCGAGCGTATAGTGATATTCGTCATAGCCGGGGTGCTGCTCCTGATAATGGTCGATCTCGTTCTGAAGGTCCGTTTCCTTTTGGGAGTAGGCGGTTTCCGCGCCGAGCATGGCGTCGTCCGTGGAAGGATAGGTAGACGCGGTAACGCCGGACAGCGCCCCTTCCAGCAGAACCGAGCTGGAGGACAGGACGTTCAGAAGCAGGACCAGCACCAGAAAAACGCCCGCAACAATCAGAAAACTGTTCCGATGCCGCCCGACAAAAGCCGCCGCCCGTCTGCTCTCCCGCGCCGCCGTTTTTCCCGCTTTCGCGGTGTTTTTGGCGGCTTTCCCGGCGGAACCCGTGAACTGACCGGCCCGCTTCGCGGCGGCATACTGTTTTTTGACGGCCCGCTTCTGCCGCCAGTGGGCAAAAGGATTTCCGGAGGGCTGCGGATTGTCCCGCGCGGCCTTTTTCTGCAAATAACCGAGATTGGCGTGGTCAAGGCGCTTTTCCGCTTTGGCTGATTCCCGGTAGGGCTTCAATTTGTGGGAGCGGTGGGCGCTGCGAACCAGACGCCCGCCCGTTTCGGCGGTTTCCTCGCTTTTATGCGCGGCCTCCACACCCACGTTTTCATCCTCGGACTGCCGGATTTCCCGGTGGAACCGCATCAAAACAGCGTTTCCGGGCGCGTCCCGGACGGCGTGTGTGAGCTTGGACGGTTTTTTCTTGTCCGCTTCCTCAAAATATAAGCGCACCTTTGTTTTACCCGCAGGCTTATCAAAGGCGCGCTGCTTGCAAAGAACTTTCTTTTTCGGTATTTTCGTCTGTGCGCGGTCGGCCTTCGCCGCCGCTTTCTGCACTCTGCGGACAGATTCTTTTAATACAGGGTCGGTTTGTTCCTCTTTCGTGAATTGCAGGCGGGGCGCTCGTTTTTCCATCACAGTCGCCTCCTGTCCCGCCGGGCGCGGACGCTCATGTTGCCGCCGTTTCCTGTAATTTCGTGGTCATAACGCGGTACAGCTCCGTATCCTTCGGGAAATGGTCCACGAAAGGCAGAATGACGTTCCCATAGAACAGCAGCCCCTCGCCCTCGCCGGAATGGGTGACGTAGGAGAGCTGGTGCGGCGAGATGCCGAGCTGCTTGGCGAGAATCTGCCGGTCGCCGGACGCCTGATTGAGCATATAAATATAGTCCGAATTTTCAAAAATGTTCTCAATTTCCCGTGAAGAAAGAAGATCCTTGATGTTCTGCGTGATCCCGGTCGGAATGCCGCCCCACTTGCGGAACCGCTTCCAGATTTCCACGGAATAAGCGGCGGTCTGTTCCTCTTTTAAGAGCAGATGGAACTCGTCGATATAGTAGCGCGTGGATTTCCCCACGGCGCGGTTGACGGTGACACGGTTCCAGACCTGATCCTGCACGATGAGCATCCCGATTTTTTTAAGCTGTTTGCCCAGCTCCCGGATGTCGTAGCTGACGACGCGATTTTTCACGTTCACGGTGGTGCGGTGGTTGAACACGTTGAGGGAGCCGGTGACGTAGATTTCCAGCGCCGTGGCGACGTACTGTGCTTCCTTTTCATCCTGCCGCCGCAGCTCGTTATACAAATCCTCCAGAACCGGCATGTTTTCAGGGCGCGGGTCGCTGAGGTAATTCCGGTACACCAGCCTCACACAGCGGTCGATGACCGTCTTTTCCACCGGCTGCAAACCCTCTTTGCCGCCGACGATCAATTCGCAGAGGGAGAGTATAAAGTCCGATTTCAAAGACAACGGGTTTTCTTCCTCGGAATAGTTGAGGTTGATGTCCATCGGATTGATGTAATCGGTGGACGCGGGCGATATTTTGATGATCTGCCCGTGCAGGCGCTCGATCAGCGGGCCGTATTCGGCCTCCGGGTCGCAGACGATAATGTCGTCGTTTGTGACGAGGAATACGTTGACGATCTCCCGCTTGGCGGCGAAGGATTTGCCAGCGCCCGGGGTGCCAAGGATCAGGCCATTGGGGTTTTTCAGGAGCTTCCTGTCCACCATGATGAGGTTGTTAGACAGGGCGTTCAGTCCACAGTACAGCGCCTCGCGCCCGGTCTGGAACAACTCCTGCGTGGTGAAGGGGATAAAAATG
Source organism: Caproicibacter fermentans (assembly GCF_014303955.1). Taxonomy (NCBI): domain Bacteria; kingdom Bacillati; phylum Bacillota; class Clostridia; order Eubacteriales; family Acutalibacteraceae; genus Caproicibacter; species Caproicibacter fermentans. The sequence goes on from NZ_CP060286.1 coordinate 3,318,781, forward strand.
GCGGTGCTTGATGTGGTCAGGCCCCGCTGAATCTCTATTTGGTTGTACCCCAACGGAAGTGAGGACATCAGCCCTTCTTCCTGACGGAAGTCGAGACGGGTCAGCGCGCAATTGTATTTCTGCGCGAGGGAGCTTGCCTGAAATACGTTGTTGTCCAGCCGCTGCCGGTTCTCGGCCACGTTGAGGACGAGAAAGGTCACAAGGAACATGCGCTCGTTGCGGGACTGTAAATCCTGCAAGAGTTTTTTCGCTTCCTCGCCGTAGGTGGCGAGGTCGGAGGGGATGATGTCCATGTCGTAGCCGGAGCGGATGGCCTTTTTCTGTTCCTGAATCTTCATGGAATCGAGGTCGGTGATTTTCCGTTTCACCGTCTTGATGGCGCTCACCTGGTCGATGGACTGGATGTGCATGGTGACGATGAGGCTGGATTCCATGTCGAGAAAATCGGCCAGCATCCGGTCGTTCAGCTCCGGCGCGAGAATTTGGAGAAAACTGACCGCGCCCACCTGACGTCCCATGCCGAACATACTTCCGCTTTTGAACTCGAAGGAGGACGGCGCGATGAAGTCCTTGACAGAGAGTCCGGAGGGGGCCAGCCAGTCCCACGAAAAGCGGAACGGCTCCGGCGCGTCCATGCGGAAGATGTCGTGCAGCAGCCGCAGGCGGTCCGCGCCGTTCAGGGAAGCGGCTGTCACGCCGAGATGTTTGAAGTTGTTGAGAATGTCGATCTCGACGCGCTCCAGCCGGGGCTTGGCCGCTTTCAGGCTGTCTGCCTCGATGCCGAAGGTCAGGTACTTGGTTTTGATGAGGCCGTTGTTGCCTTTGGCAAGCTGGTTCCGGAGCATTTCCGTGTATTCCGAGCGCAGACTGTCAAAATCGTCGCCCTGCGGCGGGATGGTGACGCTTTTCGCAAAGCTGTCCCGTGTCGCGGAGAGATTCAGGAACGAGAGCTGAAATTTAATGGAGCTGTCGAAATAGTTGAGAAAATCGCACCAGCCCTCGAAAATGGCGGTTTTGTCCTCGTTCTGGTTGAGCTGATAGTTGATGTCCTGAAACTGAACGGTTTTCGTGTAATAGCTGTCGGTCACACGGCAGATACCGTCCGGGAACATCCGCTGAAATGGGATGCTGTCCTGTGCCGACTGCTTTTTCTTATCGGTTTGCCGCGCCTTTGCGACGGCGGCTTCGATCTGACGCCTCTCGGCGCGGGACAACGACCGCCCTACGGCCGGTTTTTGCTTTTTTACCGACAATCCGATGCACCTCCTTGTCGAGTTTACTTTGCCGCGCGAGCACGGCATAAAAATTGTTGGTCTGATACGGTCGCTGCTTTGGCCGGAGAAACAGCACACGGGCAATGTTGCGGACGATTTTTTCCATCGGCAGGCCGTTTTTCTCATAGACGGCCGTCAGGAAAAAAGGCAGCATGACGAGAACCATGCAGAGGGATGCGGCTCCGGCGCTGAACCCCGCAGGCCCCTTGAGCAAAAAGAAAAGCGGTACGCCAACAAGCGCGCCGCCGCTGAAACAGACAAGCTGCCGTTTTGTTAAATTGAACAGGACCTTCGTTTTCACGGCGGTCAGGTCCTTAGGTACGGGAACGTAAGCCATTAAATCACTCTCCTTGTAAATCTGAATAAAAAAACACCGCTGCTGCGGTATGGGTGGAAAAAAGGGAATGAGTATGGTATATTTATAGAAAATACACTTACAGTTGACGACAAGAATTATTAATGCATTTTCCACTACTCGATAAAGTGGAATTTAAAGAGGTTTTACAAATGGATTGCAAAATAAGATCGTGGCGCATAGAGGATGCCGAAGAACTGGCGGTGGCATTAAATAATAAAAACATTCAGGATAATCTAAGAGATGGACTGCACTATCCGTATACAGTCAAAGACGCACAAGAGTTTATTTCAGCCATGCTATCGGCAGATAAAGAAAAAACCTATGCTTTTGCAATAACGGTTGATGACAAAATGATTGGCAGTATAGGCGCTTTTCGTTGCAGCAACATTCATTCCAGAACCGCCGAGATGGGGTATTACATTGCCGAACCCTATTGGAGAAAAGGATTTGGAACAAACGCGGTAAAGCAGACCTGCAACTATATTTTTAAGCGAACCAATATTATTAGAATTTTTGCTGAACCTTTTGCCTATAACATTGCTTCCTGCCGTATTCTTGAAAAATCAGGATTTCAATGCGAAGGTGTATTGCATAGCAACGCGGTCAAGAACGGCAGAGTAATTGATATGAAAATGTATGCTTTGATCCGGGAAAGCTGATGTACAACTTCAATTTACCAAGCTCAGGACGAAAAGTCCTGAGCTTTTAATGCGCGTTGAAGATTGATTTGGCAAGGCTTCCGGTCTTGAAAAGGGTAAAGCATAGCAGCACCGTGTAGCCCATGCACGTCCAGATTGCTTTACTGACATCTGTATCCGCTGAAATGTTTTGCACCAGAACGGCGTAAATCGCCACGCAGACGATGATGAGAAAGCCCTGAAATCCGAGCGCGAACAGAGAGCGAAGATAGTTCTGGCCCATGCCGCCCGATTCCCGGTTGAGCATCGTTGCCATCGGAATCGGCGCGATGGAAGTTGCCAAATAGATCTCGATCATCCTGCCGTACACGATGATGAAAATGCAGATCGTGAGCGCCCACATGGTAAAGCCCACAAAAATGCTCTGGAACCACAGCCCGAACAGGGGTCCGAGGTCCATTGCCATGAGCCGCGTCTGAAGGTTCGCCGTGACGGAGCTGATGTCGATGGACGTGTCGGAGACGATGATTCCCGCCGCGCTGTTGACTACGCTCTGTGCTACGTCGAATATGCCCATGACGACGTTCCATGTATTGGTCACGATGAGAATGGCGCAGGCCGTTTTGAAAATCCAACGGAAGAAAACGGCGCTTTCGATGTCGTGAAAATTGTTCTTGTCGGTGATGATCTGAATCAGCTCCAGCGTCATGACGAACGCGAGAATCAGGCCCGCGATGGGCATCATGACGTTTTCGGACAGGGACCAGATCATGTTGTAAATGCCGGTGTTCCACGCCTGCGGCGTCGTTCCCACCTGAGAGGCGATCTGCCCGACCTGACTGTTTACGTTGTCGAACATGTCCGACAGGTTGTTCATGATGCCGCCGACGAGTATTTCTTTCAGCCATTCGGTAATCTGCTGCTTGATGAAATCCAAACGGCATCACCTCCTTTCCCGTGCCCCCGGAAATGGGGGCGCGGAGTGTTGTGTTTTGGTCGGCATCAGCCGAACAAGTTGGAGAGCAGCGGAACCAGCGTAATGCCGATCAGAGCTACGCCGCCGCCCGCCATGAGCTGTTTAATGCCTTGGCTTTTCGCTCCCGGATTGTCGTTGCCGTAACCTTCCAGAAGGTTGATCGCGCCCCAAATGGCAAGGCCCGCGCCGAGGGCGATTACAAGGGTCTGAAGAACGCCGATTGCGGAATGAAAGAAACTCATAATATTACCTCCGTTTTTTAAGTTGTATTATAAAAAAAGCCGCTATTCTGCGGCTTTCGGGTCCCCGGAGAGGTCAACGGAATACGTGTTGAACACATCGTCCGGTTTTGGCTTTAGTTTGGTGGACAGGAATTTTTCGATAGGAAAAGCGTTGCGGTGGTCATAGTCGGACAGGTACTTGTAGTTCGGATGCTTTGTGATGTCGTACTTGTCCGAAAGGAAGGGACGGACGCCGCGAAGCTGGAGAATGCACTTGCCGCCGTCGAGGACAGACAGCTCATCGAGCGAAGCTAAATCCTTCCCCAATTTTTGATAATTTAGGCTGTGGGATACTTCACGTCCACGGCTTTCACCGGTATTGTAGGTGTCGATTGTCTCCTTCCCAAGTGATTCGGTCAGTTCCTTCAAGGTCGTGCGTTCCTTGCCGCCGAGGAAAATGGCGCTGTCGCAGTTACCGATGATCGTGTCGGCGTTGTCTTTGTACAGGGCCTTGAGCTGGCTCTGCGCCTGTAAAACAAGGCAGGCCGAGATTTCACGGCTGCGGATGGTGGCAATCAGCTTTTCAAACTTGGGGATCTGTCCGATGTTGGCAAATTCGTCGAGCAGGCACCGGACGTGGACGGGCAAGCGCCCACCGTACACGTCGTCGGCCTTTTCGCACAGCAGATTGAAAAGCTGCATGTAGGCCATCGAAACTAAAAAATTAAAGGTGTCGTCCGTATCTGAAATGATGATGAACAGGGCGGTTTTGCGGTCGCCCAGCGTGTCCAGCTCCAGCTCGTCATAAGCCGTCAGGTCACGAAGCTCCTGAATGTCGAACGGGGCCATTCTTGCGCCGCAGGAAATAAGGATCGATTTTGCTGTCTTGCCCGCCGCCAACTTATATTTCTTATATTGCCGGACGGCGAAGTGATTTGGATTTTCTTTTTCCAGCGCCTCGAACATGAGATCCACGGGATTTTTGAATTCCTCATCATCTTCTCGGACCTCCGAAGCGTTGATGAACTCGATCAGCGTAGCGAAATTCTGTTCCTCGACCGGGGCCTCATAGTGAATGTAGCCGATAAGCGCCGTGTAAAAGAGGGTCTCTGCTTTTTCCCAGAAGTCATCTCCGGATTTGCCGTTTCCCTTGGTGTTGGCGATCAACGCCGTGACCAGCTTCAAAATGTCTTTTTCCGAATGAATGTACGCAAAGGGATTGTAACGCATCGACTTTTTGAAGTTGATGGTGTTGAGGATTTTGATGCGGTAGCCCCTGCGCCGCAGGAGATTTCCGCATTCCACGACGATGCTGCCCTTCGGATCGGTGACCACAAAGCTCGTCGGGTAGTCTTTGGAATCGCACTGCATCAGGTTCGGCTTGATGAAAAATCTCGTTTTACCGGAGCCGGAACCGCCGATGACCAGCACGTTTTTGTTCCGGGACGTTTTGGGGTCCTTCGGGCGGCTGTTCATGGTGAGCCGTTCCGTCTGCGTGAGAATGACGTTGTTTTCAAAAACAGGGTCGATGTACGGCCTGATATCCTCGGCCTTGCCCCAGCGGGCGGAACCGTATTCCACGTTCTTGCGAAACTTTTTGGCGTTCCGTCCCTTGATCCAGACCGCCAGCCGGAGGGCGGCGGCGAGCAGAATCCCCACGCCGAGGTCGGCCGGATGGAAGCTCGGCAGCGGATAGGAAAACGCGGCGGTGAGGCCGTCCGTCAGGTGCAGGAGCTTCCCGGAAGCGTCCGCGCCTGCGGCCAGCCGCCATGCCTGCCCGAACTTGGTGGCAAACAATGCGACGAACAGGTAGGGGAGATTCATCAGGAGCAGTTTTTTCGCTTTTGTGTTCATCGCGCCCGCTCCTGTTCCTTATGCCTCACGCGGTCAACGGTATTCGCCTTGACCAGGTCCTTGAACTGCCGGAGCCGCGAGAGGACAGAGGGCTTTTTCGCCCGGTTCACCGTTTTTGCCGTGAACTCGGTAAAAGCGGCGGTGAGCGCGTCCGCGTCCCGCGCCTTGAAAAAGACGAGATATTTCGGCGGCGGCACGCTGCGGTCCTTTTTGACGGCGTAATCCACGCCGTATTTCCGAGCCACGCGGTCAAAGGAGCGGATGTTGCTGTCGGTGATCTCGATGTTCGATACACCCGCGTTCTGCCCGACGAGCTGTTTCATCGTCTGCCTGCCGTGTGGAACCACGGGACCGGCGCGGGCCTTTACGTTTTTCTTCTCCTTCCGGTGGGCCAGATACTTGGCAATCGCCGCTTTGAGCACCCGGCCCGTGAGCTTCGCGCCGCTGATGATGAGCGTCACGGAACGGTTTTCAATTTCTTCCTGCAAACAAAACACCTCCTGTCATGGGACAGCCGCCCTCCGTCACCGTTCGTCGTGAGAGGGCGGCTTTTTCTTTGCCGGGGCCGGTTTTCGGTCATTTTTCTGTTCCTCGCTCTTTTTCACAAAAGGGGTGAGGACGGTTTCCTTGCTGTCCATGTACATTTCCTCGGTTTTCTGCTGCGCCTGCTGGAGCTTTGAAATGGCGTCGGTCACGTCGTTAAACAGCGAATGGTACATTTTCTGATAGTCCGGCACGTTATCTCCGCTCCTTTTCCGCGTCTTTTTCCCGGCCCTGTCCCTTGACGGTGAGGATGCCGTCCAGTGTGGTGGCCGTGATATGCAGCCGTTCTGCCGTGGCGATGTCGTTTTTCACAGTTTCATCCACGTTCCTGCCGCAGACCACCAGCACATGAGCGCGGCGCAGAAAGTTGCAGGCGATGTCCACACCGTCCTTATGCTCCTGCGGAATGGCGTCGTTGAGGAAAAGCGGCAGGAACAGGACCGGGCAGATGGGCGAAAAGCCCGCGTCGTAGACCTTACGGCAATACCGCGCCGCGTCCTCGGTGTTTTCGATTTCGTTTCCGCCCCACGGGGCGGTGATGTATGCGAGGGGTCGTTTCATGCAAAAATTACTCCTTTCCGATTTTTTGGGGCATGAAAACAGCCCGCGCGGGACGTTTACCGTCCGGGTGGGCCGTTTCCGTACATATCGTGATTAACCAGCGCCGAATAGTAGCTGCTGATGGTGGTGGGCGCCTGATACAGCGCGGTCAGAATGTAGCTGCGGATGTTGCGGACGTCGGTGGTGTTTTTGTCGAGACACTCAAGCACATATTCGATGTGGCTGTCGTCGAGCTTCAAAAGCCTGCTTTTCACCGTTTCGGCGGGCATGTTTTCACCGGCGATCCGAATTTCCTTTTTCCGGCTGCACACGGTATCGAGCAGGATGCCCACGATTTCATCCAGCCGCTCCGGGTCGCATCTCTGACGCAGGATGTCGTAGGAAATATTCTCCTTGATGATTTCGCGATAGGCGTCCATCGTATCCATCGAATCAGCCGGGGCGTCGGCTCCCGGCTTTCGGTCTGCCGGATTGGATTGATACGTATTTGCTCCATACGTATTTGATTTTTTAGGGATGTTAGTTCCCTTAGTATTTAATTGCGCGGGCTTTTCCGTATCCGGTTTTTCCATATCCGGGTTATCCAGATACGACTTTTCCGTATCTGGTGAATCCGTATCCGGGAAAGGCGTACCCGGCGATTTGCGCGGCTGCTCATAGATGGTGTATTCAGTGTCCGTGATGCGCCCGTCCTTGCCGCGAAGCTGTCGGCGTTCCATATAGCCTGCGTTTTCAAGCTCCTTGAGCGCCTTTCCGATGGCGTCCACTCCCTCGCGGCAGATGGATGCAAGGCCCCGCGTGGTGTAATCCCAATCGTCCGGAAGGGAGAGCATCACGGACAGCAGCCCTTTCGCTTTCAGGGACAAGGCTCTGTTTTTCAGGTGATGGTTGCTCATAACTGTATAATCCCGCGTCCGCTCCACACGAAAAACCGCCATTTTGTATCACTCCCTTCCATGTGACCGGCTTAATCGGTAATCGTAAAATTCAGCGTCAGCTCATGCGACACATTCGTTGCCTTTGCCCACGCCAAACCGAATTTAGCGGTAAGCGCCAGATTACCGGACGCTCCGTTCGCACCGAGCGTCCCCAACGGCACTTCCGACGCAAGATCGCCCGTGTAAACAGGAGTTCCCCGGTCAATCGCCGTCCAGCCCGGACCGGCTGCTTTGCTGATTTCCACGCCGAGCGCGATTCCGTTTCCGGTCTGTACCGTCGTCAGGCTGTTCCAGTCCGAATAAGCCGTTGGAGAGGCGTCACCGATGCCGGAGGTCGCTTTCAGCCCCGCGACGGAAACCCGGACGGGGAAGGTGGAATGGTTGATAATCGGAATATCCGGCGCGGTAAACGGTGTATTGCTGTTCGGGTCAATCGCGTAACTGACACTGACCGGATGTGTGATAGATACCAACTCATCCACGGAATAATGGGTAACGGATGAAATATTCCCGGCGTTATCTACGGCGGCAATATGGATGTAGAAGCTGCTGCCGGACGGGCGGGAAAAAGTGAAGCTGTCCGATGTGGTCGTAATGCTCCCGTCCGGGACGGTATCGGGGCTGTTGTCCACCACGATGGAATAGCCCTTCATCCCTGTTTTTAGGGATGTCGATATAACCGGAGAATCGTATTTCGCGCCGTCGTTCTGACCTGTAGCCTCCACATAATATTGATAGCCGGTCGCGTTGTCCTGCGAAGAATAGTTGACGGTATACTGCGTCCGGTCGGAGTTGTGCGTAACACTTGAAATATCCGGTTCATCCGGCGCATCTAAATCCTGCCCTTTGTGGTCGTTCCAGCTTGTGTCGGTCGTGATCTGCGCGAGATAAAACAGGGTATTGGCAAGTACCTTCTGTTCATCCGGCGTTGCGGCACAATTTGAGTGACCGGTTTGAATCATAGCCACATTGTTCCATGTGGTCAAATAGAAGTTATTTGTGCCTGAATGGCCGTTATAGGTGTTAATTTCAGGGGAACTGCTCCATGAATTTCTTGGGTAAGTCATCCAGATGTCGCCCATAGCAAACTGACCGTAGGAATGGCTCATTGGCGTATTTAGAATTGTCCCTACATCACCGATGGCCCAAGGATAGTTGGTTAGAAGCCCTTTTTTCTTGATTGTCACCTGATTATATCCGTAAGCGGGATATTGACTCAGACCTCCCAAAGCATACAGATGTGCATATTTCTCAGCCAATCGGCTGAAATTCGTGTGCATGAACTCCGGAGCACAGGAGGCGGTATCGTGGCCAATCAGCAGCCCACGCCCGGTATTTGCGTAAGCCTCAACTGCCGTTTCTGTAGATGCCGACAAATCCTCATTGGAATACCCATCCCATGCGCCAAAGAATACCACATCATATTTATAGGAACCGCTGGAATCCTTTAGATAGATGCTTGGATTTGCATTGAAATCGGTAAAAGAAACCGCGTCAACAAATATGAACCCTTTGCCGTAGCCGTGTGAATTGTCTGAATTGGCGGCTTCCATCCACATTTTGAGGGATGCGGATTTAAGAAGCGTATATGATTTTCCGTCAATGGCACTCATAAAAGAAACTGTGCCGGACGCGCCCCATGTGTCCGTTTGCTTATCCGGATATATATTGAGTACCTTCACATGCTCTTTTGACGGAATGCTCTGGAAAGTTGATTCATGCGCTGACTTGGAATAGAGCATGTAACTGTACGGCTGGCTTTTGTCGCTGTTTGTCCAGTTCAGTGCTACATAGTTCCCGGACGGGTTCGGCGTCGCGGTCAACGCCAGAACCGACGCGGCGGAGGCCGCGAACGCGGGTGAAGCGCCGGACAGCAGAATCCCGGCAGTAAGCAGCGGGACGAGCAAAAGCCGCCTGAATGATTGCCTCAAATAGAAGCCCCCTTTCGGCGTGGAAGGTTGGCCGGGAAAATCCCGGCCAATTCCCACGCTTCTGTTTTTATGCAAGCTGGAACTGGAAAACAAGCTGATGATTGGCCGTGTACGCTCCGTCGAATGCGAGGCCGTAGTCCGCCGTCAGGGACAGCGCGCCGGAAGTGCTCGGATTCAGCGTCCCGACCTGTAACGGCGAATCATTCACCGCCCAATGAGTGGAAGTGCTGTAGCCGCTGTTCCAGCCGGAATTGCCTTTTGCAGAAATGCCGAGCGCGATGTACTTTTTGGAATCCGCGAGATTAAGCGAGCGCCACGCTTTTGCGGACGGGTCAACATCAGTAAAGGTAAGCGTTCCGCCCGAAGCGGCTTTCAAAGATTCAACCGTGGCGATCACCGCAACTTTGGTGTTGTTGGTCACGGTGATGTCCGGGGCGGTAAAGGTTTCGGCGTCCGGGCTGATGGCGTAGGCCACGTTGATCGGGTGGGTGGCGGAGATGGTAAGCGGCGAAATGGAGCCGTTGATCGTCACGTTTCCCGTGACGCTGCCCGTACCGGTGTCGGTCTTGTCGGCGGCGAACGCCGGAACCGCAGCCGACACGCCGAGCACGGCAAAGGTGACGATGCCCGCGAGAATCTTTCTGAGTTTGCTTTTCATTGAGAAGCCTCCTTATGAACTTTTATATCAACCGGACTATCCGGCTGATTACGAAACGGAAAGACGGACTTTGTAGTCGGCCATTCCGAGGTAAGCCTTGGTATCCTTGTTGTAATACCGGATGGTCGCCGTCACACTGTGATTCCCGGATGAAACCTGACGGGACAGGGTAAGCCCGTCGATGTGCTGCCCCGGATAGATCGGTGCGGATTTCGCCACGGTTTCGCCGTTCAACACGATTTCACACTGCATAATGACGGTGTTGGAGGACGGGTTTTCAACTTCCCATGTGCCGGTACTGCCTTTTGCCCCGCTGGAAAAGGACGCCTGCGCGCTTACCTTGTCGGTGACGGTGACTTCTTGCTTTTGAAGCCGGGACAGGATTTCCTGCCTTGACGGGGTGCTGCTGCTCCCCGGCTCTGCGCTGCCGGTATCGTCCAGAGACGGAACGGACGACGAGGGGACGGAACTGGACGGCGGCGGGTTCGGGGATGAGTGCTGATTTCCGCAGCTCCGCAGTAAAAGCAGCAGTAGAATCAGCAACAGCAGCAGAATCGCAAGAATGTACGGCCACTTGCGTTTTCGCTTTTCATCCTCCTTTTTACCTTTGCTTTCATTGATTTTTTCAGTTGTCATGCGGTTTCCTCCATTCATTCAGACATGAAAAAAGGCGTCCCTTTCGGAACGCCTGAAACGACGGTTATTACCTTTCCTGATCCCGCTGCCGCTTTTTCTGCCATCCATCCAGCAGCCGGATAATGACCTGCTCCATCTGCTGCGGGGTATACGATTTTGGAAAATATTTCTGGAGCTTATCCGCTTTAATGGTCAGGTCGTTTTTCTCCGGTTTCTTTTCCTCGGACATGATCGCCAGCATACTGTCCTCGTTCAAGTGGCCCTCCGCGCTGAACTTTTTGAGCCGCTGGGCCTGCGAGAGCGAGGGGGTGGCCTGTTCGCTTTCGATGGTGTCCAGTAAAAGCGTCTGTTCCTCCGGCTTGAGGTATGAAAGTTCCACGGCGGGGGACATGGCGATTTTTTTATCGTCCACCATCTGCTGAAGCTGCGGCGTCAGCTCGTTCAGCCGGATGAAGCGCTGCACCTGTGTCCTACTTTCTCCGGCTTGATCGGCTACAATTTGAACGCTCTTTTTGCCATCTTCTAACTTGTACCCAACTTGGGTACAAGTTAGATCAGTTCTCTCGCCTTGCCGCTTTATGGCGTCCAGCTTCATTTTGTACGCCTTGGCCCGTTCGCTCGGCAGAATGTTTTCACGCTGGATGTTGCTGTCAACCATGATGATGGTCGCGGCGTCATCGTCCAGACCGCGGACAATGACCGGCATGGTGGGAAGCCCCGCCAACTCGCAGGCGTGTTTGCGCCGGTGGCCGGAAATCAGCTCATAACCGCCCTCCGCGCGGGGGCGTACAATAGCGGGAACCAACACGCCGTATTCCTTGATGCTCTCCACGGTTTCTTTCATGGAATCATCGTCCCGCACCTGAAACGGATGGTCGGGGAACGAATGCAGCTCCGAAAGCGGCATATCCGTGACCTTTTCCCGCTTGGCATCCTCACGGGTTTCCTCTGTGGAGAAAATATCATCGTAACTGTTCAGACTTATGTTTTTGGCGCTGCTTTTCAATCTTCAACACCTCCCTTGTAAGCTCCCGGTACGCCTCGGCAACCTTGCCCTTCGGGTCGTGGGCGAAAATACTCCTGCCCTCCGCGCTGATTTCGGCGGCGCGGACGGAATGGGGAATCTCCACGTCAAATACTTTCAGCTTTGAACCGTAGGTGTCCCGCAGCAGGGCGCTGATTTCTTTGGCATAGTTGGTACGGCTGTCCACCATCGTCAGCAGAATGCCGTCAATTTTGAGCTTCGGATTGATCTGCCGCCGCACCTTATTGATCGTTTGTAAAAGCTGTTCAAGGCCCTTTGCCGGAAGATACTGCGCCTGAACGGGAATAAGAACGCTGTCGGCTGCGGCCAGCGCATTGACGGTGAGCATCCCCAACGAGGGCATACAGTCCAGAAGCACATAGTCGTATTGGCGCTTCACGCCGTCCAGATACTGCTTCAGGATTTTTTCACGGCTCATGGCGTTGACAAGCGACACCTCCATACCGGAAAGTTCGATGTTGGCGGGCATAAGATCGACACCCTCATCGTGATGAAGAAGTCCTTCACCGGGGGCGATGGTTTCCTCATTCAGCACCTTACCCATTACCGTCGCCAGCGTCACGGGCAGTTGATCGGGCTGGGAATTCCCCAAACTGATGGACAGCGAACCCTGCGGATCGCTGTCCACCAGCAGCACCTTTTTTCCTTCCTGCGCCAGCCCGATGCCAAGATTGGCACAAGTGGTTGTCTTGCCGACGCCGCCCTTTTGGTTGGCAACGGCAATTACATTGGTCATGTGATTTTTCACCTCCCGCTGAAATAGAAAAAGGACGTTCCATAAGCAGGAACGTCCTAAAATGATATGCAATTCTTCATTCAGCCGGTTTTTTCAGGTTTGAGAGAGGGTTTGGCCGAGAGCCACTTCGCCGCAAACCCGCATGAATACTGAGTTTTTGCCTTTTCGTTTTCACCTTCCCGAATAACGCATGTTCAACGAATTTTTCGTCCGGGATACCAGCCGGAAAATCAAATCCGTTTTTAAGGCCAAGGGCATGACCGGCAAGCACCTAACCGGCACGGTCATTTACGGGTACTTATGGGCTGATGAAAAACGGGAACGCTGGATCGTTGACGAAGAAGCCGCCGCTGTGGTGCGCCGCATTTTCGCCATGACAATGGAAGGCCACGGCCCGTATCAGATCGCCCAGCAGTTGACCGCCGATAAGGTGGAAATACCCGCCGTTCATTTGGCGAGGCACGGTGAAGGCGTGAATAAAAACAAGACATTCAAGGATATTCACGGCTGGGGTTCCTCCACCATCGTGAATATTCTCAAAAAGCGGGAATATCTCGGTCACACAATCAATTTCAAAACCCGCAAGCACTTCAAGGATAAGAAAAGCCACTATGTCGATGAAAGCGAATGGACAATTTTCGAGAATACCCATGAGGCCATTATCGACCAAGAGACTTTCGACAACGTGCAGCGCATCCGGGGCAACGTGCGGCGCTACCCGGACGGCTGGGGCGAGGCGCATCCACTGACCGGTCTGATGTACTGTGCCGGCTGCGGCGGCAAAATGTATGTTCACCGTTCTAATAACGGCAAACGCATCCCACAGTATACCTGCTCCCAATATAGTAAAGTCCCTGTTGGGATGCTCTGCCCCACCCAGCACCGTATCAACGCCGATGTGGTGATGACCTTGATTGCCGATACGCTCCGCGCCATTGCGGCATATTCCAAGAATGACCGGGCCGAATTTATCCAAACGGTGAAAGACGCTCAGATTGCCCAGCAATCCGGCGACATCGCTCAGAAAAAGAAGCGACTGGCAGAGGCTAAAAAACGTTCCGAAGAACTGGAAAAGTTGCTGTGCCAAATTTATGAGGATAAAATTCTCGGCAAGCTGCCGGAGGCGCGCTTTGCCACTCTTGACGCGCGGTATGCCGACGAGCAGGACGAGCTTTCCGGCGAAATCGAAGAATTGGAGCAAGCTATTACCATCTACGAGCACAAACAGCAGTCCACAGAGAAATTTATCGCCCTCATCGACAAATACGAAAACTTCGATACCCTGACCAACACCATGCTCAATGAATTCGTGGAAAAAATCGTTGTCCATGAGCGTGACCATAAAGGCTGTCAGGACACCACGCAGGAAGTGGAAATTTATTTCAATTTTGTGGGTAAATATGTGCCGCCTCACTTTGGGGAAATCAGCCTGACCCCGGAGGAACAGGAAGCGATGCGCAAAAAGGAAGGACTTCGGGACAGGCTGCACCGGAACTATCTGCGGCGCAAGGCCAACGGAGCACAAAAACGATATGAGGATAAAGTTAAGGCGACAAAAAAGGTTGAGATCGAGGCCAAAAAAGCGGTCCTGCGTACTGAGGACATGGCAAAGGGTGTGTTTGTTCCCTTCGGTGTTTTACCGAAAGCAGAACCTCAAACATCCCTTCTACCAATCCGACCCGCTATTTGAAAAAGATATTTTGAAAAGGGGTATCACTATGAAAAAATTAACTTATTCCCGCAACGGAGATTACTGCATCCCTGACCTAACCTTTACGAAGCAGCCTGATAAGCCCATTGGCAAATATGGACGCATGAGGAAACAGTATTTGCATGACCACTGTCCCAGCCTGTACAGCAGCCTGATTCTGAGCGAGAAGTTGTATCCGCATTTATTGGAAATTGATGAGGCGGCAAACCGCAGGCTTGAAGTGATCATGCCTGAATTGATGAAATCAGCAGGTGTAACAGAGCAGTTGAAAGCCAGCAATCCCATGAAATGGGTTGGCCTGATGAATGCACTGAAAGAGCAGGCCGAGGAAATAATCTTGTCGGAATTAATCAATGTGTGACAAGCAGCGGGAACGTTTTATAAAAATGTTCCGTTAATTGTAAAAATCACCTCTGAATTCCATGCGCACATTACTTCACCAATAGATAGAAATTTGCTGATCCGACAATTTCAGACAATATTAAAATAATTTTATGATATTTTAAATCCTTTTTGGTGGTTCAGTTGTATATTTAGTGTAAGACGTTTTACGAAGGAAAGTCGGTGATTTCATATTGAAGATTTTATCTTGATAAAGAGAATTCAGGCAGGAGATACAGAAGCCTTTGATATAGTAGTCCGGAAATACTACCGTTCTATCTATCAGTTTTGCTACCGCCGATTGAACGGAGATTCAAATATTGCGTCAGACATTACACAAGACGTCTTTTTGAAATTATTGGAGAATATACAAGCAGTCCATATTTTGGGAAAGTTTCAAAATTACTTGCTTACGATTGCTGCCAATACCTGTAACAACTATTTTAAAAAGGTAAAACCCATATATACAGATTTAGAGGTATTGGAAATTGCTGATGTGACGAATGGTCCTTTAGAAAAAAGCATAAGGAAAGAGAATCAGATTGCGGTAAGGCGAGCAATCGATCTGTTGCCGGATTATCAAAAAGAGGTTATTATCCTGCGATTTTATTATGATTTAAAAATAAAAGAGATTGCTGATATTACAAAAGCAAGTATTCCAACTGTAAAGTCCCGACTTCAACAAGGAACGAAAAAACTGCAACGATATTTAGCAGACTTTAAGGGAGGCAATCATTATGAGTAAAGAGAAAAATGATTTGCAGGAGTGGTTATGTACTTATGATGTACCAGAGGTGTCTAAAGATAAAATAGAGGCTGCAATCTCTATGGGGAAAAGTTACATGGACAGTTCTGATTTTAATAAGGATGGTTTGAGAAATATTTTGTTAAGCCAGCTGCAATATCTTCCCCTTTCATTTTGGGCAATCCAGACTTCTCTGATTGCAGTGACGATAGGTCTGGTTTGCCTGCTGGGATATTTAGCGGTTCCTTTCTATTATCCTTTAACGGTTTTAGCGATTGTCATTCCTCTTATCGTTTTATTAGGAGTAACAGAAGTTTCGAAAAGCACTACTTATGACATGTGGGAAATTGAACAGTCAAGCAGATGTCAGTTAGTGAAAATAATAGCTTGTCGTATGCTGATTATTGGACTGTTTGACTTGTTTTTTATAACAGGCATTTTAGTATTGATAAGCTATTTTTACCAACATTCCGTAATGGGGGTAATCTTGTATGGAATGGTTCCCTTTAATATTTCCTGCTTTAGTTACCTATTCACAATAACCAAAGGGGGAACAGCAGAAACCTCTTATCACTTAATTGCCTGTATGGTTTGCCTTGCGATTGTATTCTCATTTATTTTAAGACAGCAGATTCTATTTGAAACTTCAATGATTGTAATGTGGGCAGTCTCCTATGTAGTTTCTGTCCTGCTATTAGGTAAAGCAGTCCAAAAATACTTAAAACACGAAAAAATGATCGGAGAATTTTCATGGAACTTACAATAAAAGACCTCTCAAAAGAATATGGCAGCAAGAAGGCTGTCAGAAATTTTAATGTAACGCTGACAAATGGCGTATACGGACTGTTGGGCGCAAACGGAGCCGGAAAAACAACTCTGATGCGTATGATATGCGATGTACAAACGGAAAGTAAGGGAGCAATTTTACTCAACGGAAAAAACATTCATGACTTAGGCGAGCAGTATCGCAATATTTTGGGCTATCTGCCGCAGCATTTTGGGTACTATCCGAACTTCACCGCATACAAATTTTTGATGTATATTGCAGCCATTAAAGGGCTTCCTCATAAAAAAGCTCATAAAAGGGCATTGGAATTGTTGGAAGAAGTGAACTTGCTGGAACAGAAAAATGAAAAGATTAAGAACTTTTCCGGTGGTATGAAACAGCGCTTGGGCATTGCTCAAGCACTTCTGAATGACCCCAAAGTCCTGATTCTGGATGAACCCACAGCAGGACTTGACCCCAAAGAACGTGTCCGATTTCGGAATTCAATCAGTACGTTGGCAGAAAATCGCATTGTCATCCTGTCCACGCATATTGTTTCAGACGTGGAATACATTGCGAAAGAAATACTGATTATGAAAAATGGTGAGCTTGTTCATCAGGGATCTCCGGAAGAAATTTTAAAGCCCATTGAAAATTTTGTTTGGGAATGTGAAGTTTCGCGGGAAGAAGCCTCCAAACTGGAAGCGGAACATATTACCGCCAACCTCAAGCACAGTAACGGTAAAGAGCGGCTTCGAATTATATCAAAGAAATGCCCTTGTAAAAATGCGTGGAATGTAGAGCCTACGCTGGAAGATTTATACCTGTACTATTTTGCGGAGGTGTCTGAACATGAGTGATATGGTAAAAGCAGAAAGACAGAAAATCTTGTCAAGAAAGACTACGAAAATTCTGTTTGTTGCAGGAATTCTTCTCATAATTGCCTATTTTTTCTTCTTTCAATTTTTTTACAATACAGTATTTTATAACTATGAAACCGGAAAGATGGATTCTGCAAACGGATTTGCTGCCATAGAACAACGAAAAGAGATTGCCGCTCTGTTTGATGGAAAATTGACAAAGGATACCTTGATGGAAATGCAGCAGAAATTGACGGATGCCAAAGCATCTACGGAAGGGCAGGATGAAAATTCCGCTTTTTCTGCTACCTATGTCTATCGTGATCAGACAGCGATATTAGAGCATATGGTAAATGCCGATGGGAGTATGAAATCACTCCATGAGGCATATCCAAACAGCCAGTCAGTCACTTTGGGGTATTGTGACGGATGGGATATGATGTTATCCGGAATGGGAGGTGTTTTGTCCCTTCTAATGTGTCTGATCGTTGTAATTGGGCTTTCCCCTGTTTTCGCGGAGGAATATGCCTGCCATACGGACAGCGTAATCTGTGCGGCACGCTACGGAAAGACAAAGCTGACAACGGCAAAAATTATTGCGTCCTTGGAAGCTGTAATCCGGATATATACTGTCTATCTTATCCTCTATATCCTTCTGTATGGCGGCTTTTATGGATTAGACGGTTGGAATGTGAGCATACAGTCTGTGCTGCATTATGCTTCCTCAACCTATGCAATTAATTTTTTGCAGATGTTTCTGACGACAGTTATGCTAAACATATTGGGAATTGTTGCTTTGACAGTTATCACATTGTTTTTATCCGCTAAAATGGGAAGCCCTGTTTTTGCGTTGATTGTATCATGTATTGTGTGCTTTTTGCCTGTACTCTTTGACTTTTCGGACAGTCTGCCTATACTCCAAAAAACACAGGAAATATGCCCGATTTTTATGTTGCACATCAATGGAGTCTTTGCAAAGATGCAAACGTATCTGGGTATTGTTCAGCCAACCGCGATGGGAATATTCAATTTAGGTCTGATCGCTATTTTCTATGCTTTAACTAAAAGCACGTTTAAGCAGCATCAAGTCACCGGATAACATGAACAGCAACGATAAAGACGACAGAGGAAAAATTCAAATAACTTATCAGAACAAATCCATAAATAGTAACTGAAAAGAAAGACTGTCCCGCCTAACAAAAAAAACATAAGTTTGGCGGGTCCGTTTTCATGTCTAAATAAATAATTCTTCCCTCCAGACTTGCAGGGGTTGGAGGGCTTTTTTATGCGTTGTGTTATGAATTCCAAGCGACCGCTGTTCATCAGCGGTCTGGCGTGATGAAGCGGACTGCTATCTACATACCGCATTAATCGGTAGTTCATTAAAAAAAGCCTATGCTGGCCTAAGGATAACTGTGTCCATCAGCAGGAACTAATTGATCATATTAAAGAGAAATTTATATTTTCTCTTCCTTTCAGAGCTCACTTGGATGCTGTCCAAGCGAGCTTTTTTGCGCCCATTTTTCCGCACTGTCGCTCGCCTCCCAATCCTTTCTGAAATTTCAAATCTTTCAGAAAGGTCAGAAGATCATGGAGGTATCTATCAAAATCAGCGGACAAGCTGTGTCCGTTAAAGTTACAGTTGAGGTCTGCAAATATCTTGACCAAGCCGAGCATAAGACCGAAAATCTTGCCCATGAACAGCGCCGTCATTGGGACAGGCGGGAATTCGATGAATACATAGTCGCGCGTGAGGGACGCTGCTATTCCGAAACGCCGGAACAGTGGCTCTGCCGAAAAGAAACTTTGCAGGAAATCATGTCAGTGTTGGAAAGCTGCACGGAGATTCAGCGACAGCGGTTTCTTCTCTTTGCGCTGCATGGACTAAGCTATTCAGCGATTGGAAGACTCTGCAATTGTTCCAAATCTGCCGTTCAGGACAGCATTGAAGCAGTACGTAAAAAATGCAGGAATTTTTTTGCGTACCCACCGTACGGAAAGGAATTTTCAGGCTAATCAAGTGAAGGGCATTTGCCCTATCACATGAGTAAACGGGACAGGCAGTTTAATCTGTCTGTCCCGTTCGCTGTCTGGAGGTTAGCCGTATGCCTACCATTAATCTGCGCAAGTATTACCCGTTTCTCAATGAAGATTGCTTTGTCGAGGTCAGCGACGAAATTTCCAAAGTCTTTCTCTTAGCTATTCGTCAGGAAAACAATTACCGGCAGAGAACATATCGACACAAAGCCTATTATTCTCTGGATCGCGGCGATGGTATCGAAAACAGTATTCTTCACACGGAGCCGTCACCTGAAGAAATCCTCATGCAAAAGGTTTCAATGGAACAGCTTTATGAAGCACTTGACCATCTGCCGCCCATTCAGGCACGGCGCGTGTACGCACATTACATTCTCGGTATGAAGAAAGTGGACATTGCCCGTGCCGAAGGCGTAAACAGCAGCGGCGTTTGCGATTCCGTAAGAAAAGGCGTGAGAAATCTCAGGCGCTATTTTGAAAAGAAAAAATGGATGGAGTGAAAAACAGTATGTCAACACAAAAGCAGGAGCCAGAATCCGTGAAGGATAAAATCCGCCAGCTCGAAAACCGGCAGAAAATTCTACTGAACCGGAAAGCCGACGCAGAGCGAAAAGCGCGGACGCACCGTCTCATAGAGCGCGGGGCCATTCTGGAAAGCGTCTTTCCTGAAATTATCCCCATGACAGGCGAACAGGTCAAAGCATTTTTGAATCGAATGCGCTGAATCCGCAGCTTACCCCATAACTATAATTATCCGAATGGCGCACTTATACACCCTGACGGGTGCCGTGCGCTCTGCGAGGCCGTTGCGCCCTTCGGGCGCGATGGAGAGCTGCGCCCTCCAAACCTCTTGTGTAACTTCATACCGCACCTCATTTTCTGCGGAAAATCTGACGCGGCGTGAGGTTTTGTTTATACTCGCCATCGAAAGGATTTTGTCTATGGCTATCTACCATTGCAGTATCAAGATTATTAAACGCAGTCAGGGCCGGAGCGCTGTTGCCGCCGCCGCTTACCGCAGCGGCCAAAAGCTCACAAACGAATGGGACGGAATCACGCACGATTATACGAAAAAACGCGGCGTGGTGCATTCCGAAATTCTTCTTCCAGCCCATGCCCCGTCGGAGTTTTCCGACCGCTCCGTCCTCTGGAACAGTGTGGAGAAAATCGAGAAAAGCCGCAATGCCCAGCTTACCCGTGAAATCGAGATTGCCCTGCCAGCAGAGCTTAACCGAAAAGCTCAAATTGCGCTTGTCCGCACCTATGTTCTGAACACGTTTGTAGCCTCCGGCATGTGCGCGGATTTTTCCATTCATGATAAGGGTGGCGGAAATCCTCACGCGCATATCATGCTCACCATCCAACCGCTGAAAGAAAACGGAGAATGGGGCGCGAAGTGCCGGAAGGAGTATGAACTCGACGGGTGTGGTCAGCGTATCCGGCTCCCCGGCGGCGAGTTCAAAAGCCACCGGGTCGATACAACAGACTGGAATGATCCGGGTAAAGCCGAGGTATGGCGGGCAGCGTGGGCCGACGCCTGCAACCGAGCGCTGGAGCAGATCGGCCGACCAGAGCGGATCGATCACCGCAGCTATACCCGGCAGGGCGTACAGAAAGTTCCAACCGTTCACATGGGCGTCGCCGCCACGCAGATGGAACGCCGGGGCATCCCCACCGAGAAGGGTGCAGTCAACCGGAAAATTGCCGCGCAGAACCGGCTTCTCAAAGAGATCAAGGCCCGCATCACTCGGCTTTACAACTGGACGAAACAACAGACAACTCAGCCGGAGCAAAAGCAAAGCATTTGGGAACAGCTTCAACAGGCGTAGGCCGCAACTAAACCGACAACTAGATACGGAAAGGTAAAGGCCCTCAAGGAGAGCGCCGCCCTGTTCAACTTTTTGCAGGAAAACGGCATTTCTTCCATGCAGGAGCTTTACACAAAAGTAACCGCCATGCAAACGCAGTATTACACGTCGCGCGGCAAGATTGCCGCTACTGCCCGCCAGATCGACGAATTGAACAAGCGGATTTCCATGTGGAATCAGTATTCCAAAAACAAGGTCTTCCATCAAAGCCTGACCAACTTGAAGCCGAGGGCGCGGGAGAAATTCCAGGACGCGTACAGCGTAGAACTTGCCTTGTATGACGCTGCCGTGCGGTATCTGGATAGTCTGAAAGCGTCCGGCGAAAAGATTACCCCGAAACATTGGCAGACCCAAGCGGAACAACTTGCCGCCCAAAACAGCACCCTGTATCAACAGATGAAAAGCCATGCGCACGAATATTCAGGCTGTGGAGAAAATCCGCAAGACCGCCGACGAGCTTGCCCGATCGGAGAAGTCCCGAGATCAGGGACAGGAATACGACCGATAGCATGAGGGGATGGCAGATCGTCGCCCCCTCTACCCCGATACCGGCTATTCTACACGGGCATTTCATTCGCCAAACAAATCACTATGTGAGCCGGTGCGGGCCAGCGTTAAAACCAAAACGCCATTCTCAATCCGATACACAAGCAGCCAGTCGCTTTGAATATGACATTCCCGGTAACCAACATAATTTCCGGTCAAAAGGTGGTCGCGGTTTTTCTCGGGTAAAGGCTGACATTTGGAAAGCTGACGGATGATATTGTCCAGCAAATCCATTTTCAGCCCGCGCTTCACCGCTAACTTGTAGTCCTTCTTGAACTGAGACGTCCAAACGATGTCCAATTTCATCTTTTCAATTCCCTCAACGCTTCCTCCACATCGCTGTAGCGTTTGGCGTTGGGGTCTTTGGCAAGCCTCTCCGCTTCCTGCATGGCGGCGAGGGTAACGGCGTTCGGCGTATTGAGCGTCACGTCGAACGGAAAACCGCCAGACCGAAGCGACTGCCGCAAAAACACGTTGATAGCCGTTGTGAGATTCATACCGAGTTCACTGTAAAGCGCTTCGCATTGTTTTTTAATATCGCTGTCCATGCGGACGCTGAAATTTGTTGTATTGGCCATAGTATAATCAGCTCCTTTGTAATCCACTGTACTCATATTATATGCTGATTGCATTGCAATATCAATCTAAAAGCCTAATAATTTTGAAAATCGAGGTGGCAAGCACATGGTTTCCCCGATATATCCCGAAATGATACCGAATCACGACGCTTTCCTTTCACCTACTCCACCCTTACCCGGATATTCCATCACGCACAGACAGGGCTTACAGGGCCGATTTGTCCCGGAAACGACACCGAAAAACTACAGAAAATCCGTCTATCCGTCCGCGACAGCGAAAGGAGTAATTTTTATGCCGAGAATGAGCAAAAAGCGCAAGCTGGAATGGCAGTTCTTCTTAACCCCCCGAAATCGTATGACATACAATCCACTTTGCCGGAAATGCGCCCACGGCTGTAAGCAGAGTTTCCGGGCCGTGGTATTGGGCTGCCCGTATTATCTGTCTAAACGGGCAAAAAGGAAAGTTCACGATACGCTGTAAGCCTTTTATCTTATGGATAGAGGGCTTTTAAACGAAAGGATAGTTATATGAGCGAAAAACAAGAAACTCACATCAGCACTGCAAACAGCACGGTTTCTATGCCAGAGCAAGAAGATGAATGCCCTGCGCTTGTGAAGAAAATCGGCAAAACCACCTACAGAGTGACGATCCACTTCAGCACTACCAGCCGGGAAACCATGAGCGACAAAATCAAGCGGATGCTCCATAATGAGATCGACTGGATGTGATATTCGATTTTCAATAAAAAGGCCCTTGATAATTTGTCATACTCATAGCGTGACATTGGGAAGCTATGGTGCTATTATTATAATATTAAATAAAAGAATAAGCCGATATTTGTTTGAATAGTTACTTTTTTCTGCTCCATAGATAACCTACAGGTGTGAGTAATCCAGCGGGGCAGATATTAACGAAATATCTATAGTGTATTTTCTACCATTAAGATATCAGGAGGTTAATGATATGCTATTTCTAGGTAGTATTATTGAAGAAATTACAACAAGTAGTGTAAAGCATATCGCTACTAACCTTTTTAGAAAATATAAATTAGCCAAGCTTACTAAAAGTTTGAATCAAATGCAACAAGATGCTTTAATAGCTAGATATCAAAACGAAAATGATCATTTGTTTAATTCGTTAGATTCATTCCTATGTAATATACATGCATTTAGAAGCATGTGTGAAAATTGCTATGATATGCAAAATAGCTTATTTAGCTCGCCCCAAGCTTACATAAACACTATTACGCAAGACTTCGTTGAACTCAATCCACAGTTTCAAGTTAATAAAGCGGATATAATATCTTTTCTCTCCAAATTATTTAATCAGCTATTTTCCATCTTGAACAATAGTAAATATAATTCTGATCGAAATATAATTGTAAATAATATTATAGCTTCAAAAAATGAAATACTAGAAAATCAAACGCAATCAAGCAAAAAAATCATTGCGGAAATACAGAATAGTTCGCAAAAGATTATTGATAGTTTTAAAAAAAGTTACTTCTATTCTAAAGCTGAATCAATTGATGATATCCCCCAAGCAAATAAAAGTAAATACTATGAAGAAATAAAAAATATTGAAGATAACTTGCAAAAGAATTATTTGTTTGAAAAATCTATTGAAGCATATGAGGAGTTGTCATTAAATATACTAAGTGACAACTACTCTAGTGGAACATTGCCGGAAAAGGAAGTTTTACAAAGCATCTATATTAACATTGCTTTGTGCTTTGCTAATTTGAGAAAATTTGAAAAAAGTGAAGGCTATATGCAAAAAGCCAAAAGCCTAGATGTAGATGAAAGTGCGAAGTTTCACTATATTGCTGCTTCAATTATTTTAATGCAAAGCGACATTTCAAAATTTCATATCGGACTTTCACATATACAAAAGGCAATTGAAATAGATTCAAATTATCAAAAAGCATATTTGAGTAAAGCTGTTTTTGAAGAAGCCTTAAAACTCACATCAACTACCCAGATTTTAAATGAATTAAGTGAAGGATTTAAGCAAATCTTACATGATGGAAATGATTTGGATTTAATCAATGAATATCATCAAACTTTGGGTATTATCTTTCTTCATAGTAGTCAGTATAAGTGCGCAATTGAACAATTTAAATTTGCTAACAAAATATCACTTGACATAACTAATCATATTAATATAGCTATATCATATTATAAATGGGCCCTTGTGGGAAATGATTTTTCAAGAAGACAAATAAAGCCTATAGTAGATTATCAGAAATTAAATACAAGTATAGAGTTATTTTTAAAAATTTTTGATAACTATAAAATAAATGAAAACCCAATATTAAATGACGTCATTCCCATTTATATTTCAGCGTGTGCATTCGGTCATAGATATGACTATATTATTTCTCTTGATAATAAACTTAATTTGTCAAATCTAGATTATGAAACACAGCGGAATATATATTTCAGTAAAATGATTATGGGCAAAAATTCAGATAATGCCGAAACAAAACTCGATAAGATAGATTCTGTATTTCACAATGTTAATATATTAATGGGGCAAAATAAATTTTCTGATGCCATCTTATTGCTCGAAAATTCATACAAATTTATACCAAGTGAGTATTTAGAAAGATATTATACTCAATTGTTGAATTGCTTTTTATTAAGCAAGCAAACTGATAAATATAGAATCAAACGAAATTACATTCTTAACAATAACATAAATTTATCATATTTAGCTCTATTTGATGGGCAATATTATGATTTAACCGGAGATTATGATAAAAGCAAAAAAATATTTGATAAAATATCCCGAAATACGCATGATGACATTGAAATAATTGACTCAATTGCTTTTTATAAAAGGCACGATAATATTGATGAATTAAAATTACTTTATTCGAGAATTAATAAAGAGATTAAAGAAAAATCCGTTCCTGTAAATAACATAAAGCAATTTTATTTTAATTTATTTAGGGATTTGGAAAATACCGATATACTTTATTGTATAAAAATATATGAAAATCTAGCGATTGATTTATTTAAAGGAGAAGAAAACTATTATTATCGTCAAGGCGCGGATTTGTATTCAAAAATCAATGATAGCTATAAGCTAATTAATGTTTTTAATGAATTAATAAAAATTGACAATGATAAGCACTTTAAATACTATTTAATTCAAGTTAATATGGATTGCTGCAACTTTAAACAAGCAAAAGAGCTTGCTTTGACTTTACTTAGAGATTCTACAAACACAAATTCAGATAAAACGAAATTATATTCAATATTAGGTGAGTTATTTTTATATGAAAATGATCTTGATAAAAGTTTTGAACTTATAAAAAAGGCTAAGGATTTAAATATTAAAGAGCCTTACAATCCTATTCATCAGCAATTTATGGCACATGCTGTTAGATGCAACCATATAGAGGCCTTATCTGAAAGTTTTGAGTACAAAAAAATTCATCCTAATGTAGTTAATTGGCTAACGGCTGTAAAGGCTATAGAAATCGATAATAGTGGTAAAGAAGTATTAACGCCAGATATTAAGAAGTTTCTCAGTGATAATCAAGAACGCTTTAAGCTGGTAATTGATTATTATAATGGGAACCAGTTATCGCTATATCAAATTATAGACGTCATGCCTACTACAATTTGTACATTTCTTAATTGGGCTGATATATATAAATTTCCTATAAAAATTAACTTTGGAAATGTAATTGATTTAAATAATGAACTCAATATTTTAAAAAACAACAACGAAGTTATAATTGATGCGCTAACGTTGATTTATTTAGCAAAGTATAATGCTCTTGATCTGCTCAAATTTGATAAAATACATATAACTACAAGTTCTGTAACATTAATAAGGTCAGAGTTTGTAAACAGAAATGAAAAATACCTAAGTGATTTATTGCAATTCTTATCAACTGATTTGCGTATAAGTTTTGAACCTTGCATATCTTCTTTAGAAAAATTCGATCTTCATTATCCTATATGCGTATATGATTCGATTGAATTTGCCAAGGTGTATAATTTACCATGCTTTTATAGTGATATGCTAATCAAACTCCACTTTCAAAAATATGAAGTAAAATTTGTTAATATAGTTGCGTTAGCTGATTATATTATAGCTCAAAATAGGAAAGCATCCATAAGCTTTAGATATAATATGCTACAGGCAAATTATCAATTTATTAATTTCCGCGCTGAAGACATTTATGATGTTGTAACATCATGTACAGAAAAGAGTAATCTGAATAATATTATAAAACCATTTTTATGTTTAAAAAGCCAATATGACGTTATAAGTTTTGCAAATGTGTACTCAAATTTTATAGGACTAATTAAAGATAATGCGCCAAGTCTCTTGAATGAATGTATTCAAATATTCCTAAAATATGTAGATAAAATATACCTTAAGAAGTCAAATTATGACTATTATTATACACGCTTTTCGAGCATTAATGATTTAGGCGTTAGCACAAGGCTGCTGTTGTTTGTAAAATTTTTTCTTGGTAGACTTTCTAAATTACTAGGAAAAGACGAATTAAAAAAATATATAGCTGAATCAAATCTTAAATATATTCCTGAACAAATAATTGAAGAAATTGTATAGGGCAATATTATAAATAATGGTTGGATTAGGCTTAACTGGTTATCCGTAAACCGTTATTATTGCATTCCTTTATCTGCCAAATCATGGAACCGGAAGAACAATTAAATATAAAGGCTCTGTAACGGAAATATTTTACCGTTGCAGGGCTTTTTTTGATGAAAAAGTCGTAAGCGTCAAAAGAGACGGCGTATAGCAAAAAGCTAAAAAAAGTGAGAAAATGCTTCCAATCACCGGAAGACTTCCAAAGAGTCTATGGGATAAGATTGGAGCAGTTGATACAATGGAGAAAGATTTGCAGTTACTTGGCAAAAACCAACGCACGGAGGAATGGGTGCAGCGCGTATCCGAATGCCGCAGCAGCGGATTAACGGTGCAGAACTGGTGTGAACAGCACGAAATCAACGACAAGACGTATTACTATTGGCAACGCCGAGTTTGGGAATCTATGAGTGAGTCGCGGAACAGCCGGTTTGTGCAAATTCCGGCTGAGACCGCAACCGCCGGCCAAAACATGGCAGTCCGGATTCGGATCAACGGAGCCGAGGCAGAGATTTGCGCTGGAACCGATGCCGCAACCATTGAGGCGGTTTGCCGAGCGTTTCGGGAATGCTGAACGATTTTAGCATGGATTGCCCGATGTACATCGCCTGCGGATATACAGATCTTCGGCGCGGGATCGATGGGCTGGCCGGCATCATTCAGGAACAGTTCCGCCTTGACCCGTTTAACGATACGTTGTTTCTGTTCTGCGGAAAGCGCAGCGACCGAATCAAGGCACTGTACTGGGAAGGAGACGGATTTGTCCTGCTGTATAAACGGCTGGAAAGCGGCAGTTTCCAGTGGCCAAGGACTCCGGAGGAAGCCCGGCTGATTACGCAGCAACAATATCGTTGGCTGATGGAAGGTCTAAGCATTGAGCAGCCCAAAGCACACAGCAAAATCGCGGGCCTTAATATCGTATGAAAGCGGTTTGCAAATTAGCTGGAAATCCGCATGAATACTGGACTTTCCTTTAACGATTTCAGTTCTTCATATTCTACGCGGGAAATGGTTACGGTTTCGGCCTTGGTTCCCGTCGATTTTCGTTCTTCATTCATAGGCTTATTCTACCATAAAATCCGGCAAAAATCGAGTGTCAAAGTGACAGAATGCCGAGCTGTCCCAGCAGGTCCAGTGGCTCATGGAACAAATGCGCCTGGCAAAGAAAAGGATGTTTGGCGCTTCCTCCGAAAAGGCGAGAGCCGAAGTGGAAGAGCAGCTGAGCCTTATGTTCAATGAAGCCGAAGTCCATGCGGATATCGAGCGGCAGGAGACCGTAAAGGTCGCCGCACATGTGCGCAAAAAGGATTCCGGTGAGCGGAAGGACCGTCTCCCGGAAAGCCTGCCCACAGAGGTGGTAGACCACAGCCTTCCGGAAGACAAACGTATTTGTCCAAATTGTGGGACGGTTATGCAGGAAATCGGCAAAGAAGTGCGCCGCTCGCTGGTGATCATCCCGGCTCAGGCTAAGATCCGCGAAGATGTTTATCACAACTATGCCTGCCGGAACTGTGAGAAAAACGGGACGGAAACGCCCATAGTAAAAACGCCGAAGGACAAGGCGGTAATCCCGGGCAGCTTTGCTTCGCCGGAAGCGGTTGCGCACATCATGACGCAGAAATTTGTGATGGGTTCTCCCATCTACCGGCAGGAGCAGGAATTCAAATATGCGGGCATTGGACTTTCCCGGCAGACCATGTCCAACTGGATTCTGAAAGCTTCGAGCGACTGGCTGACGCCGATTTTCGAGACGCTGCACGGGGAACTCCTGAAGCATGCTATTCTCCATGCGGATGAAACTACGCTGCAGGTCCTGCACGAGCCGGGAAAATCGGCACAGAGCAAGAGCTATATCTGGCTGTACCGTACCGGACGGGATGCCGTTCATCCGATTGTGCTGTATGAATACCAGCCGGTCGGAAAGCAGACAACCCAATTTCATTTTTGAAGGGTTTCCGCGGATATCTGCATACGGACGGGTACCAGGCCTACGGAAAGCTGGAAAATGTTACGCTGGTCGGTTGCTGGGCTCATGCGCGGCGGAAATTTGACGAGGCAGTAAAAGCTTTGCCAAAATCCCAGCAGAAAACATCTTCCGCTGGAATCGGGCTGCTATACTGCAGCAGGCTTTTTGAAATAGAAGACAGGATTGCGGAGCTGCCGCCAGAGGAGCGGAAGAAGCAACGGCAGAGTCAGGCGAAACCGGTTCTGGACGCCTTCCTGGCATGGGCAAAAACGAGAAATGCAGCGCCGAAGTCTGCCCTCGGCCAGGCACTGCACTATCTTGTGGAACAGTGGCCGCGTCTCATCCATTATCTGGATGATGGGCGATTGGAACTCAGCAACAACCTTGCCGAACGAAGCATCAAGCCGTTTGTGATGGGGCGCAAGAATTTCCTTTTCGCCAATACCCCATCTGGGGCGAAAGGCAGCGCCACAATGTTCAGCTTGATCGAAACCGCCCGGGAAAACGGTCTTGACCCTTACCGGTATCTGACCTGGGTATTTCAAACTGCACCGAATCTTGATCTTCAGAATTCGGGGACAGTTCAATTTCTGTTGCCGTGGAACGCACCGGAGAGCTGCAAAGCCGGAGGCTCCTCCAAAAACTGAATTTGGTCCCGGCGCTGTATCATTCGGCACCGGGACTTTCCTTTTTTGCAAGGCACTGCCTGGCTTGACGCTTACAAAAAGTCCTTGACAATTCGTCTCTGGCAAGACAGCGAAAAGCATTCTCATTTCCTGCGGCGCAAGGTTAGCCCCGTTTGACATCCCGCAGCTTCGGGAAATCATGAGCTACGACGAGTTGGAGCTTGACCGCATGGGCGACCGGAAAACGGCGATGTTTTTCATCATCAGTGATACCGACACGACGTACAATTTCATCGTTGCTCTTGCCTTTAGCCAGATGTTCAATCTTCTGTGCGAACGGGCCGACAACAAATACGGTGGACGCTTGCCCCATCATGTGGCGGGTGCTGTGGGACGAGGCGGCGAACACGGGACAGGTTCCGCAGCTTGAAAAGCTGGTGGCCGTCATTCGTTCCCGTGAAATTTCGCTGTGCCTCTTTTTGCAGGCGCAGGCCCAACTAAAGGCCCTGTATAAAGACAACGCCGAGACGATTTTAGGCAACATGGATTCGGTCATTTTCTTAGGAGGCCGGGAGCACACCACCGTCAAGGAGCTTTCGGAGGCTTTGGGGAAAGAAACCATTTCCATGTATACCGAGAGCGTCACGCGGGGGATACAGGAAAGCCACGGCCAAAATCTGCAACGGCTCGGCAAGGAGCTTATGACGATAGACGAGCTGACCACAATGGACGGGAGCAAGTGCATTTTGCAGCTTCGGGGCCTCCGTCCGTTCCTGTCCCCAAAGTACGACCTGAAAAAGCACCCGAACTACAAGAATACCGCTGAGGCTGACAAGCGCAACAGCTTCGCCATTTCTTCCCTGATTAACCGGCGCATGAAAGTTAAGCAGAATGAACTATATACCGTTTACGAGGTAGACGCGCCCGGAGAGGACGCCGCTGAAAGCGAGGATG
Organism: Caproicibacter fermentans; assembly: GCF_014303955.1. Taxonomy (NCBI): domain Bacteria; kingdom Bacillati; phylum Bacillota; class Clostridia; order Eubacteriales; family Acutalibacteraceae; genus Caproicibacter; species Caproicibacter fermentans. The sequence continues at coordinate 3,348,824 of NZ_CP060286.1, forward strand.
AGAACATCCTCAACTACGACGATGTGGACAACCCGGATGCGTTTGCATAGCATCGGGCCAACTTGGCCCGATGTATAAATCTCCCACCAGATTTATAAAAACTGGTGGGAGATTACTCGTGACCTGCCCCCAAAAGCCGTCCAGATAGAAAGTTAGTAATCACCTGAGATTTTCATGGCGTATTCTGCCGGCGTCAAATTATCCAGAGAACTGTGTGGGCGAAGGTGGTTATATTCATTTCGCCAGTCTTCAATGATTTCTTTGGCCTCATAGAGATTTTTAAACAAGTTTTGGTTTAAACATTCATCCCGAAGCTTTCCATTAAAACTTTCGATATATCCGTTTTGGGTCGGGTGACCGGGATCAGTAAAAACATGTTCTACATGGTGGTCGTAACTCCATACGTTTAGTGCGTTCCCTGTGAATTCAGAACCATTGTCCGTTAGAATCTCTTTGGGAAGGCCGCGAAACAGGGCAATGCGGTTGAGTACGGCTGCAACTCTTTTCCCTGTGATGGAGCTGTCCACTTCCAACGCTAGGCATTCCCGTGTGGCTTCATCAATTACAGTTAAGACTCGAATGTGGTTTCCGGATCGGGTACGATCAGAAACAAAATCCATTGACCATCTGGAATTTGCTAACAGGGATGTTCTGTCCGGCATTCCACGCTTTTCGTATTTCTTCTTTTTACTCCGCTTTTTCAAGGTCAATCCGGCTTCTTTGTACAGTCGGTATGTTCTTTTATGGTTGATATAGACGTTTTCCCGTTGGAGCATAACATGCAAACGCCGGTAGCCGAAGCGTTTCCATCGACTTGCCAACTGTGTTAACCGGTCTGTTATTTCTTTATCTTCTGTTTTATCCACCGGAACATATCGTTTGCTGCTTCGGCCAAAATCCAACAGCCTGCACGCTCTGCGCTCACTTAGCTGGTACGTTTGCTGTATTTCTTCCGCAATGTGACGCTTCTCGGCAGGCTTTATCCGTTTTTTGCGAGGACGTTCTTTAGAATGTGATTATCCAGAGTAAGGTTTGCCACTAGTTCTTTTAATTGGCGGTTTTCTTCTTCCAGTTGCTTTAAATGCTTTGCTTCGCTGACATCCATCCCGCCGTATTTGCTTTTCCAACGGTAAAATGTCTGTTCAGAAATATTATATTCTCGAACAATATCCGTCGCTTTTTTACCTGCTTCATGTTCTTTTAGAATCCTGATGATCTGTTCCTCACTGAACCGTTTCTTCATGTTAATCACTCCATCTGCATTTTATCATATTGTGACTAACTTTTCTATTGGCTCAGTTTTCGGGGCTCAGGTCACTGTTATTGGGTGTTGGATATGAAAATTGTACTTGTTTTCATGTGGCTGAAACTATGTGTGAACAAACACCTAAAAAAAATGACGGTGCCGCGATTGAAGAAAACGGTAGAAGAAAATGGATATGGTTCCAAGATTATGATTATAATAGTGATGATTTTGAGAAAATAGGGTGTGATTTTGAAAAAAATAATGATGTATGTGTTGGGAAAGTTGGAAACGCGAGTTGTAAATTGTTTCATATGAAAAATGCAGTCGATTTTGCAAAGCGATGGATAGAAAGTAATAGAAGTTCTATCCCAAACCACGCGTAAAATTAAGAGTGGAAGACCAGAGAACGCTTTTCCATTTTAGCGGTATCTTACTGAAACATGTGGCCGACATTCGGCGAGACCTTTGCGCAAAATAGATTTGGTTTAGGCGTTGTTTGACAAGTAAAAGACGATAAAGGGAAAAGCGAAGAAATGTTTCCCATTTCCTATGTTCCTAACATCTTTGGCAATTGGTAATGCGATTTGGTTGAAACAGACAAGTCCTTTAATTTTTTCAAAAAAAGCTCAATCTCCCAGCCACTCCTTGAATTCATCCAGCGATATTTTCCCATTGGCGCACTGCTCCCGCATCGTTCGGGCTTGTTCCGACCATTCATAAAAGGCTTCCTGCGTAATTTTGCCGTATTTGATCCATGCGAACCGCTTTTTGTAAGCTTTGCTATACGCCTTGAATGCCGGATTTTCCTTCTTCTTTTTTTCCCAAACCCGCAGTGCGCCGATTTCCTTGCAGGTACGCCCGGCGCTGTCGAACGGCCTGTCGCAGTATTCGGTGTTGATGTGCCCGGTCAGGGGAAAGTATTTTCCGCAATTTTTGCAGACGCGGAACGGCAGCTCCCGCATGATGCATTCCCGAGTAAAATAGTCGATTATCTCATAAATGTCTTTCGGGTACAACACCTCGGTAAAGGTTTTCCGGTCGATCCATTCAAAGCGCAGGGCCAATGGCTGAAAAGGGAAAAAATCAAGGTCGTTTTTATTCTCCTTTTCTTCATAGTACTCCGCCATTTTCTTCTGAACAGGCTCTTTGGGGGTCAAAACATCCAAAGTATTCCCCCACAGATGTTTCACCTGGTCCTGTATCGTAACGATTTCGGACGGAATGTGCGTCAGTTTTTTGTATGGCAGCAGGTCGATCACGTTTTCAAATTTCTTCTCTTCTGCTTGTTCCAGACGGTCCAGCCAGTCCAAGCGCACCAACTCAAAATAAATGTGCTTCTTTGTTATCGTGTCCAGCCCTTTGCGGACTTCATCGGCAAGCCGCATGTCCTTCTCCGAATACAGTTGACGGAGATCGGCTCCCATCTTCTCAAATACATTTCCGTATGACGTAATATCCAGATATAACAGATCCATCAGGCTTTGCGAAAACGCGAAGCTTTTTTTAATTGTTTTCTGTCCGTTCCCATATTCAAAATATTCCTTTTCCCCGGATATGTAAACCTTAAAGCTATATGCCATTCCTGTCACCTCAATATAGATTATAGACTTATAGTAAATATATTATACATAGGTATTGACAAGAATGCAAGACGGGATTAAGATATTGTTGTAGACTACTGAATTAATTTATTATGATAGTCTATTAGTGATAAAAAGGAGGCCCTCTGAAAATTGAATAGCATATCCGGCAAGAGATACAAACGCCTTGCAAACAGTTACGCCAAGACCGAACTGCGTTCGGCGGCAATTCGCGCACCGGGCAAATCAGGAAGCAATTCCCGAATGCCCGCGCCCCCATTGCATCGAACAAAATTCAGAGCGAGCCGGTCCGAAAGGGCCGATACCTGCAAGGCCGGGAATACGCGGCGGCTTCTGCGGAGCGGGGCGTCAGGCGCAGGAACGGTAGCCAGGATATGCGCAAAAAAAGGCCGCAAAACCACGGCAATGACTTTACGGTCCGGAAGAAAAGGAATTCACTTTATCACCAGTATAGCAGCGGAGCCGGAGAAACGCAAGCCCTTCCCATGAGGAAAGCGAAAGGGTGCTGCAGAAATCGGGAGCCGCGCGATACTACCCCGAAGGGGTAGGCCAGCATATTGTTTGTATTGACGGGGCGCTGCCCCGCAATCCAAACATGCTGGCCGGGGGCGACCCCCGGACCCCCGAAGGACGTTCCCCCAACCCCCAAGGGGGAGAAAGGAAAGCGAATGCGCAAGGAAAAAATGTTTGCCATGCGGATGAGCCTGCCGGATTACGAACGCATCCACCGTAAGGCGGAACAGGCGGGCATGAGCATGACGGGTTTTCTCACCTTGTCGGCGTTAGAAAAATCCATCGTCGTGGTGAACGGGCTGGACAACGCCACCGCCGAACTGAAAGCCATCGGGCGAAATCTGAACCAGATCACAACCCTGTGCAACATGGGGAAAATCCGATGCCCCGATCTGAACGAAGTGCAAAAAGTTCGGCGCGGTGTTCGATTCCCTGTATGGCCTGATGGACCGGGGCTGACCGATGGCAATTGTTTACGCGGTTAGAGAGAAAACCCAGAGCAGGACGGCCATGTCCAAAGTGATGCGGTATGTATCGCAGGACAAAAAGACCGTTTACGAGGATCGAAAGAGAAACCGGGTCAAGCTGGTTTCAGGGCAGAATTGCTGCGGAGTTACCGCCTTTCAGGAATTCATGGCGACCAAGCGCCGCTACCGGAAAGAAAAGGGCGTGTATTTCTACCAGTATGTGCAGTCCTTCAAGCTAGGGACGCCGGTCACGCCGCAGGAAATCCATCAGATGGGCGTGGAGCTTGCGAAATATTTTGACGGTTACGAGGTTCAGATTGCCACCCACATTGACCGCGACCACTGGCACAACCATCTGGTAGTGAATTCGGTAAGCTGTGAAACCGGTCTGAAATTGCAGTTCAACGAAAAGAATCTGGAACAACTCCGAACCCTCTCCGACCAAATCTGTCAGGCGCACGGGCTGGTAATTCTCAAGCCGTATCGAAAACCGGAACGCAGGCCGATGCTCGCGGGCGAATATCGGGCGGCGGCGCGGGGCGGCAGTTCCAAATTTCGGCTGATGGCGGCGATCGATCAGGCCATGAAGCAAAGTCGCACCAGAGCCGGTTTTATCGCCTGTATGGAACGGATGGGCTACAAGGTGAAATGGGAGCCGCATTACAAATACATCACCTACACGACCCCCGAGGGCCTGCGGTGCCGGGACAACCGACTCCATGAACAGAAATATCTCAAAGTGGAAATGGAGGAATATTTCAATGCCGGACTTCGAGAAACTCAAGCAGCTCAATCAGCCGGAGAGCGTCTTGCCCGAGCTGCCGGAACAGACGGTCACGGTGCCGTATCTGCCGCAGGTCAGCGCGATCCCGACCGACCAGTGGAACACCATGCTGAAGGGCCAGCAATTAACCGTGCAACGGCTTCAGGACCTGTCAGCCTACGTCGCGGTTCTGCCGAGTGTGGACGACGTGAACAAAATGATGGAGCACTATTACGAGAACGTTTACTATCAGCAGACCGAGAATTTGAAGGATACGGTCCGGCAGGAGAGCCGGACGATTACGGAATCGGTGAATACGGGGATGGAGAAGACGAGGAATACGACGGACCAGACGATGCGGAATACTCTGTACCAATGGGAGACAAAGCTGGTGCACCGGGATATGTCTCCGCTCAAAATCAAGACGAAATGGGCGGGAATCGGGGCGTTCCTCTTGGCGATGTTCTTGCTCTTGCTAAAGCTGTTGAAGATCTGGTGAATCCGTATGACCCGCAGCAGGAACGGGAAAAGCCGAAACCCGTTCATAAGAAAAGGCACAAGCGGAAGAAAAAACAAGTCCTCTCCGAGGACGAGGAACAGGAACTGAGCATGTAAGGGGGAGTTCCGTGAAATTCAATCACAAACCGTTTGACTGGAACCGGTTTTTTGAGGATTTGAGATTTGTCTTGACCGACCGCCGCGGCGGATGGAATCCGCCGCCGTCCCCGCCGGTTCACGCGAAGAAACCGTCCTCTTACCGGGAAGTGATCATCGGCAAGGTGCTGTACCGCCTCACCAGTGTTTTCGAGGGCAGCAAGGACATTGACAAGACGATGGAACGGCTTGCTGTCCAGAACGCTGTAAATCCTCAGAAAAAAGAATAAAATCGGCCGTATGCGTCTGGACTGTCGGTGGTTCCTGCGATATACTGAGTCTGATAATACTGCCGACAGTTTGGGCTTGCGGAAAGTGAGGAAAAATGTTAACGGTCCAACAAAATTATAAGGTCGGCATCTATGTCCGTTTGAGCAAGGACGACGAACGGGCGGGAGAATCGGTCAGCATCGAAAACCAGAAGCTGATGCTCACCAAATACTGCGAAGAACAGGGCTGGAACGACTATTTCACCTATTGCGACGACGGCGTGAGCGGCACGACGTTCGACCGCCCCGGCGTGTCCCAGCTCATTGAGGACGCGAAGGACGGCAAGATTAATCTGATACTGGTCAAGGATTTGAGCCGTTTTGGACGGAACTACATTCAGGTAGGCCAGTTTACGGATTATCTGTTTCCAATGATCGGCTGCCGCTTTATCGCGCTGAATGACGGCGTGGACACCATCAACAGCGACAACGATATTATGCCGTTCCGCAACTTATTTAACGAGTTCCAGAGCAAAGACACCAGCAAAAAGATCAAGGCGGTCAAGCAGGCGCACGCGAAATTGGGAAATTATCTCGGCTGCTATGTGCCCTACGGTTACAGGGCCAGCCCCGACGACAAGCACAAATTCATCATTGACGAAGCTGTTGCCGAAAACGTCCGGAAAATGTTCCGCTATCGTCGGCAGGGGCTGGGGTTCCGGAAAATCGCGGGGCTTCTCAACGCGGAACATATCCTGCCGCCGAGGGATTACTATTACCTGACCAAGGGCACGGAAGACAGAGGCCGCCGCAACCACTGCTGGAATGAAGTCACCGTAAAAAAGATGCTCCGCAATGAGGTCTACATCGGCCACATGGTTCAGAACAAGCGCGGCACGATGTCCTACAAGAACAAAAAGCAGATCGACAAGCCAAAGGATGAATGGATCAAGGTCGAGCATACCCACGAGCCAATCATTGATATGGATACGTGGAACGCTTGTGCGGAGTTGGATCAACGTCGGTGCAAAATGCGGAGCGTCAAAGGGACCAGCGAGCCGAGCCTTTTCGGCGGGTTGCTGCGCTGTATGGACTGCGGCTTCAAAATGCGGTACACCGAGGAAAACCATACTTACCCGAAGAAGGGTCACGTCAAGTATATTTCCTACATGTGCGGCAGCTACGCCCGAAGCGGGAAAGCCGCCTGTTCCGCGCACATTATCTACCTGAGGCCGCTCTCGGAGCTGGTACTGGACGATATCCGCCACAGGGCGAAGCGGGTTCTGGAAGACGAGGACAGGGTGCGTCGGGAGCTTTTGGAGCAGAAAGCAAAGCAGAACGACCGGCAGAGCAAAGCCGACAGAACCACGCTGAAAGCCACGGAAAAGCGCCTTGCGGAGCTGGAACGGCTTACGCAGGCGCTGTATGAGGACAAGGTGCTGGGCACCGTCCCCGAAGCGGTATTCAAGAATCTGCTGACCAAGTATGAAGCGGAACGTGTGGAAAAGCAGTCGCTGGTGCAGTCCTTGAAGCAGAAGCTTGCCGATACCGCGCAGGATGAGCACGACATTGAGCAGTATCTTGCGAACATCCGGAAATATGTGTCGATGGAACAGCTTGACCGTGAAATGCTTCTGGAACTGATTAACTACATCGAAATCGGGGAGCGCGGCGAGAAAAACGGGCAGAAATACCGCGACGTGGTAATCCACTACAATCTGGTTGATAAGGCAGGGTAATCCCCATACCCTGCTTTATGAGAAGATTACTAACGAGTGGTACGCCAGAGATATTTCCCGCAAGGTGCGAAGCTCCCAAAGATTGCGCGGCAGCGCGGGTGTTCCTCTCTCCTTGCCCCTCTACGGTTACAGGAAAGACCAGGACTGCCCTCAAAGTTGGGTGATCGACGAAGAAGCGGCGGCTGTCGTGCGGCGCATCTACCAGTTGTGCATCGACGGCTTTGGCGTTGAGAAAACCGCCGCGATATTGGAACGGGATAAAATCTTAAAGCCCACGGAGTATTGGAAAAGCAAGGGTGTCCGCAAGCCGGGGAAAAAATCCACTGTCAGGGATAGCCCCTATTGCTGGTGTAAAACCACGGTTGAAAAAATTCTTTTGGCGCGTGAGTACGTGGGAGACACCGTCAATTTCAAAACCTATTCCAAGTCGTTCAAGAACAAGCGGCGGTATGAAAACCCGGAAGAAAACCATGCTATCTTTGAAAATACCCATGAGCCAATCATCGACCGCCAGACATGGGAAATGGTGCAGCGGATCAGGGCAGGCACAAAACGCAGACAGCCGAAGAACACCGAAAAGCACATGTTCGCGGGGCTTCTGTATTGTGCCGATTGCGGCTGCAAGCTCCATTTCAATGTCAACCACCCACACACGGAACTCAAATATTTCAACTGCTCCAATTATCGTGGCAACCGTGGAACCTGTAATAACACCCATTACATACGAGCCGACGCACTGGAACAAGTCGTACTTCTGGAGCTCCGGCGCATGACGCAGTTTTTACAGGACAAAGAGGAAGATTTCGTAAAGCTGCTGATGGATAAATCCTTGCAGGAGGCGCAGCGGGAAACCAAGCGTCAGGAGAATGAGGTTGCCACCATGATTGCCCGTATTCATGAGCTCGACGCGCTTTTCACCAAAACGTATGAAGACAACGCCAACGGTAAGCTCTCCGACGAGCGGTTCATGATGATAACCAAACGCTACGATGATGAGCAGATTTCGCTTAAAAAGAAAATTTCCGCCATGCAAGCGGAGATCGACGCAGAGAAGCGACACAAGAGCAGCGCGGCCAACTTTCTATGGACAGTGAAGAAATATACCAAAATAGACGAATTGACCCCGACCATCGTAAACGAGCTTATTGAAAAGATTGTTGTTCATCAGGCGCAGGGCACAGGCAAGAACAAGACACAGCAGCTTGAGATCTACTACAATTTCGTAGGCGTTCTGGACATGCCACAACTCATGGCGCTGCCGCAGAGTGTGACCGTCGATACACGGCAGGGCGTGGCGGTTGAGTATATTACCAGAAAGGCCGGATAACGAAAATAGGAGCAACCTTTCGGTTACTCCTATTTTCGGAATGTTCAGTATCGTTATGAACACTCGACATGGTTGCGGAGGCAGGATTTGAACCTACGACCTTTGGGTTATGAGCCCAACGAGCTACCGGACTGCTCCACTCCGCGATATTTATTTGTGCATCCTCACTAAGCCTTACTGTAGGGCCTCATTTAGAGTGCTTAAATATAATACCATCTCACATACGGAATGTCAAGACTTTTTCTTAAAATTTACTGTTTCAGCCGGCTGAAAAAACTAAAACATGCAAAGCAAGGGGAATTATGGCAAGAAGAAAATCCACGTGCAGTGCAAAGTCTAATGATCGAGGAAAGACGTTTGCATCTCCGGTTCTCAATTCTTGAAATGCCTAAGAACGAACGGCGGGTTTTCGAGCGCTCCGGCAAAAGGCCGGCCAAACGCACCGATTCGGTTTGATCGAAATTCCGGACAGCCGCTTCAATTTTCTTTTCCGTCAGATTACCAAACTCCCCACAATGAAAGCCCGGAATGGATGTTGCTTTAAATTCTGCACAGATTGAGAAGTCGCTTCTTGCTTATGATTTATTAAAAATAAACAAGCGCACCGACAAATTGATTTACCCATGGCACGCGAGTGTTTATAATTCCAACTATCTTGGGGTATTTTGAATGGCGTTGGTCAAAAGCGGAACTACCTGCTTTTTGCGGGAAACCACACCTTCCAGATAGACCTCGTTGTCCCTTGGTTCCGCGCCAAAGGCGTCGCGGATCAGGTCTTCTTCCCTGCCGAAATACAGCAGGTGGGAACTTTCCTTGACGATGTCGGTCATCATCAAAAGCAAAAGGCTGTAGCCCTTTTCCTGCTGCACCTTTTTCATATGTTCCAAAAGGCTGCCTTTCAGGTCCTTCACATTTTGGGGATCGCCGGCGTTGATCTGCCCGATGCCGATTTTATACCGGCTCAGATTATAATCTTTAAAATCGTTATAAAGGATCTGATCCGGGTTCATATCCGCAAGCGAGGAACCGGCCTGAAACATCTCGGCCGCAAACCGGTTGGGGTCCACACCCGCAATCTCGGCCAACTGCGACACCGTCTCGCGGTCAAGGTAGGTCGTCGTCGGAGATTTCAGGTTCAGTGTATCCGAAAGAATTGCGGCACAGAGGATTCCGGCAATTTCTTTTGTCGGACGGATCCCGTTTTCCACATACATGTTGGCAATCAGCGTCGCCGTACTGCCCACCGTGTCATTTCTGAAATAAACCGGCGAACCGGTCTGGATATCTCCGATTCTGTGATGGTCGATGATTTCCAAGATTTCAGCCTGGTCAATCCCGTCGACCGTCTGAGACATTTCGTTGTGATCCAGCAGGATCACTTTTTTCTTTCTCGGCGAGATCAGATGGTAACGGTACACAAATCCCTTTACGGTCCCGTCGTCGTCGACGATAGGATAGCTGCGGAAGCGGGTCTGGAGCATTTTGTCCCGGATATAATCAATAAAATCATGAACGTTAAAGCAGATCAGATTATTTTTCGTCATCACGTATCCCACGGGGATGCTCTGGTTGATCAGCCGGGCGGCGGTAAACGTATCGTGGTTTGTTTCCATCACAATACAGCCCTTCTGCTCCGCAAGTTCCAGCACATCTTTATCGACGTGCCCGCCGCAGGTCGCGATCAGGCAGCTGACGCCCGCCTTCAGCACCTTCATCTGACTGTCCTTGCGGTTGCCGACCAGCACGATGTCGTTTTTCTCGACAAAAGGCTCCAGACTGTCGGGCGCCATGGTTGCGATGACCACCTTGCCCGCGGAACGGAACACATCGTCAATGTTCCCGCAGACCAGACGGGCGTTCAGGGTTTCCGTCACGTTGCGAAGCGGCGTGTGGCTTTTGGAAAGTACGTTATTCCCCTGCGAAGCCATGTAGCTGTTGGTAATGTCGGAAAGCGAGATAATTCCAAGCAGCTTTCCCGCATCGTCGGTCACGGGAAGAACCTGCCGGTTGTTTTTCTGCATGATGTTCCAGGCCGTTTTGATTGAAATATCCTCCGAAACGGGTGGAATCACATCCAGATCCAAATCGGACACCTGTGTTTTCACGGTCTTCAGATATTCCGGTTCCTTGACTCCGAAGCGTTCCAGCACAAATGCCGTTTCTTTGTTAATTTTGCCGATGCGAACCGGAACCGCCTGAACTCCCAGCCTCTTTTTCAGCTCGGCATAGCCAATGGAGGAGCAGATGGAGTCCGTATCGGGATTTTTATGTCCTGTGATATAGACGGATTCGTTCATTTTCAGTACCTCTTTTTAAAATACCTTATCGCGGCGCACAAACCGCCCGGGCAGGCGGATGGGCGGCTAAAGAACTGTTCTACTAGAATAAATCATTTTTTTGCCCCAGTCAAGCGCGAAAGAGCAACATACATGCATTTTTACAAATGCTTTTGTGCAAGTTTTCAATTAACGGCCGAACCAAACGGCATCAGGGCGAGTTTTGCAATTTTAAAGCACTGCATTCCAAACGGAATTCCAACAACCGTCATACAGAACAGCGCGCCGACGGCGGCCGCTTCCACCGCAAGCGCAAAACCGCCGAAAACCAGCCAAAGGAGATTCAAAAGCAGGGAACCCGCTCCGCCGCCGTACCGGATTTCTTTTCCAAACGGAAAAAACGCCAGCTCCGCGAATTTGAAGCATTGAACGCCTACCGGAACGCCGACGACCGTGACGCACCATAAAATACCGACCGCGAGCCAGCTAAGCCCCATCACACACCCGCCCAGCAAAAACCAAATTGCGTTGCCGACACATCCCATACGATTCCCCCCGTAACTGCGCCTCACATCGAGACGTCGTTCCCGATTTGATATGAATTATGAAAGATCGAGGTCCCAGCGTTCCTCAACGACGTCATTTCCCCATTCCGGGTTTTCACGAGTCGCAGTCGAAATAAAACCGCGGCTTTGATAAATCCCCCTCGCGGTTTTCAGATCACTGATCGTTTCCAAATATACGTGCCGGTAACCGGTCTTGCGGCAGAATTCAAGCGCTCCGTCGATCAGCTTCCCTCCAAGGCCCATTCCTCTCGCGAAGGGTTCCAGAAGAAAGAAACGCAACTGCGCCGTATCCTTCCCGGCGTCCGCGATTGCGATACTGCCGACCGGCCTGCCGCCTATCTCCGCAATCCACATGCTTTCACGCTGCCGGTCACAGTGCAGAAAAAAGCCGGGGATTATCTGCTCGACATACCCGGCAAACAGGGAGGACAGTCCATATTCCTCCACATAAAGGCTTTTGTGGCGGGAGAGAACGTAATCAAGATCGCTGTCGCGGAATCTACGGATTTCCGCCGGACAAACCGTTTCGGAAAACTCTTTTCGGATCACGGACATCGAATCCAGAACTGCCTGAAGCTCTTCTTCATTCAGATTTCGGATCATTTCAGAAATTCGGCTGTCGGACGCACGGTTCAGCTCCCGCATCGCCTTGTTTCCCTGTTCCGTCAGGCTGATATAATGAATCCGGTTGTCCCGCTCCGACTTTTCGCGGACGATCAGCCCGTCCCGCTCAAAGCGTTTCAGGATCCTGCTCATATAGCTGCGGTCAACGGACAGCCGGGCCCCCAGCTCGTTCGCGGTGCAGCGGTCCATCCGGCTGATTTCAAGCAGTACTCTTGCTTCCGTCAGGGAAAAACTGCTGTTCAGGATACTCCGGCTGAGCAAACCCGTTAGCTGGGTATAAAAACGGTTGAAGCTTCTGATCTTTGAAACGGCGTTCTTTTGATCTTTCATGTTTTATCTCCTTTCCACATTGCATTATATCATTTTTAGTTGACAAAATCAACTAATTTTCATTCTGATACAACATTTCAATATGTTCGATTCCATCTTCCAGATAGACCGGCGAACAGGGCGTGAAACCGGCCTGACGGTAAAATTCCCGCAGGTGCGCCTGCGCTTCAATTCGGATATTTCCCCCTCCGGTTTCCTTTACAAAACGAACGGCGCGATTCAGCATCTCGCGGGCCAGTCCGGAGCCCCGGCAGTCCCTGCGGACCAACACCCGGCCGATCGAATGTTCCGGAAAAGTCTGCCCGCGGTCAAGAATCCGCAGGCAGGCACAGATTTTTCCTTGCTCGTCACACCCGAACAGCTGAAACGATTGGCTGTCCCTCCCGTCCACATCCGGATAAGGGCAACTCTGCTCCACCACAAACACCTCGCAGCGAAGGCGAAGGATATCGTAAAGCTCCTGCAGCGTCAATTCTTCAAACCGTTTTATCGTCCATTCCATTCCTTCATATCCTTTCCAAAGGGCTCGGTCCGTTTTCATTCATTATATTCCAACCGCGTACTCTTTTCAACGCGCAGCAACGCCGGCAGGCTGGTGCTTTGTTTAACGCAAAGAGCCGCCCCCCGTAAAAAGGAGCGGCTCCGGCCGGATTCTATGTTTGTTATTTGCCGACGCCGAGTTTTTCCAGAAGACAGCTTCTTATCACCGCGGCGCATTTGTCCCTTCCAATCCTGGAGCTGTTCAGACAAAGGTCGTAATTAACCGGGGCGTTCCAGTCCTTTCCGGTATAGAACTTATAGTACTCCGCGCGGTAGCGGTCGGTGGTTTTCACATCCTTTTCCGCAGCCCTGCGGTCCAGATGCGCGCGGTTTTCAATCGAGCCGACACAGTCTTCAAACGGCGCGCGGATCCCGACGCTTAATACGTTTGGGTAATCTTTCAGAATGTCGTCCGCCGCGCGCCCGATGACAACAAACGACTCCGACTCCGCAAGCCTCCGCAAAATTTTGGCCTGATAGTTGAAAAGGTTTACGTCTGAAACAAACAGCCTGTGTTCCGGCGAAAGGACGTTGCCGATGTGCTGCCTTGCCTGCAGCAGCCGGAAGATGTTCATCCTGAGCTTTTCGTCCGCCAGATGAAACAGTTCCTCGTTGATTCCGCTCTGGACGGAAGCCATTTGCAAAAGCTCTTTGTCAATCAGCCAGATTCCCAGCTCCTTCGCAAGCTGAATCCCAATCTGTTTTCCTCCGCTGCCGTATCCCCGCGCAATCGTAATCACATAATTGCCCATTTTCACCCCCGTAAACCGCTTTTCCGGAATCTCCTTACCCGGAGACTTCCCTTTGCGGCGCCGCTGTTTTCGGCGAGCGGCAAGCCGGATTTTCTTTGCCAGTACGGTTTTGCAATAAAAAGAAAAGGGCGCATTGAAATAAATCACCTTCAATGCGCCCTTACATTTTATTGATTTTTTTGATTCCATATGCTTTATTTTACCTTCCGCCTTTTTACATGTCAAGCAAAAAAAGCACTCGCCGGAAAGATTTCTTTCAGCCGCTATTTGGTCCGGTCGTTCAGGGTGTTTAAAAAATCACCCGCTGTTTTGCCGCTGGTTTTAATCGCCTGATACAATTCGGACATTTCCTCTTTTTCCTTCTTTGATAAAAGGGTCTTTCGCTTTTCCCGGGCAAGGGATATTTTCTGTTTATAGCGTTCCACTTCGCTGTCAAGTTTTGTAATTTGCTCTTCAATCGACTGCGTTCCGATTCTGCGCCCTCGCGGCATAGAACCCCCTCCTTCTAATTTAAATATCACTATTAATTCTATACCTGTTTCCGCCATTCTATTCGGAATCTAATTAAAAAATAAAGAATAATCCATGCTTTATAGGGCAAACTCCGGCAAAAAAAGGCCATGCGGTGAAATTCCGCATGGCGCCTGTTGATTTTACGCTCAGGATTCCCGGACGATAAAATCCTTAAGCCGATTCAATATTTCTCTGTCGTCGGAATGTATATTCAGTTGAACCGGTTTCTTTAAATCGATGCTGAAAATCCCCATAATAGACTTTGCATCAATAATATGAACCCCTTCGATCAGTTCGCACTCCACATTTTCTTTGGAGATAATCGAGGAGAATTTTTTCACCTTTTCAACACTGTCAATCAATACCTTTACAGTAATCATTATTCACCGCGCTTTCTCTCTTTTCATTGAATTTCACGTTGACCCGATCGATAACATTTTGCTTAAAATTAATGACTTTGTGATCATATTCCTGATTCATCAGCGTGGAATGGATCATAAAATCGGCGGTCGCTTTATTGTTTGCAATCGGGATGTCATAAACCTGCGCAATCCTGAGCAAAGCTTTCACATCCGGATCATGCGGCTGCGCTTCAAGCGGATCGGAAAAAAATATTACAAAATCAATGCTGCCCTCCACTATTTTGGCACCGATCTGCTGGTCGCCCCCCAGAGGTCCGCTGTTGTACCCTTTGACCGGAAGACCGGTTCTTTCCGCGACAAGCCTGGCCGTCGTTCCCGTTCCGCACAGGAAATGGTTTCTGAGAATTTCCTGGTTTTCCGCACACCAGTCGATTAATTCCTTCTTTTTTCCGTCGTGGGCGATGAGCGCGATTGTTTTCTGTTTTCCGATCGTAAATGTGATAAATTCTTCATTCATATTTTTCACCCGTCTTCAATTTACTTTTTGAATTGACTCCACGATTCCGGGTTCCGCAAACAGATTGCATCGCCCGGAATTAGAGTTCCCTGTTTCAGCGGAACTTGTCCTTTTATCTTTCATTATAAATGTTTTGTATGGAAAATCAATAAAAATTTTTAAAAAAATTTGTGAATTTTTTAGTAAGTCCATTAAATCAACCATTCCAGCGAACCGTGCCGAGTCTTTTTTCAGCTTTTGGCTTGTCTCCGGGCAAACAGGAGAATCAGCATACCGGTCACCCCTCCGCAGAAATCCAGCAAAACGTCTGAAACGCTGCTGCCCCTGCCCGGAACAAACCTCTGAATGAATTCATCGCAGACCGGAACCAGCAAAAGAAAAAACAGATCCGCAAAAAGCAGTTCCCGTTTTGCGGAACGATAGGCGCGGAGCGTTGCCGTCATCAGCGTCCCGAAAACGAAATATTCCGCAAAGTGGGCGGTTTTACGAATCATATGTTCTGAAACTGCCGCCGGTATTCTCATTTTGGAGAGAGCATTGTTGGCGAGATCTGTAACAAAGCGGCTTTGTTCGCCCGACTGGGACGCGGGAAACATGGAATTGTGAAAAATAAAAAGAACAAAACCAACCGTCGCGATGACGAGCCCCTTGCGTTTCATAGATTCATCCTTTCGCTTTTTGCCGTGCCGCGTGACGCCTGTTTTCCGCACCGCGGCGGACATTCCCTGTCCATGATATGATGAAAATTCTTTCGCCATTCCTGAGATAAGAAAAACCGTTTGCAGACCGGCAGGCCTAAAACCATTTTTTCTTTTTAAAATAGCAGACCATCGCACCCGCGACCGCAAGCATGAGCGCCCAGACCGCCCCGTACCCCCATCGAAGCCCCAGCTCCGGCATGTATTTGAAATTCATTCCGTAAACTCCGGCGAGAAAAGAAAGAGGAATGAAAATGGTTGAAATGATGGTCAGAACCTTCATAATCTCGTTCAGGCGGTTGCTGGTATTGGATAAGTGCAGGTCGGTCAAGCCGGAAAGCAGTTCCCGGCACGTTTCCGTTGTATCAATCGCCTGAACGATATGATTGTAAACATCGCGGAGATACGGCTCCGTTGTCGCGCGAACCAGCTCGGTCGATTCTTTTCCCATCAGGGAAGCGACGTCCCGCAAAGGCCAGATGTTCCTGTTGAGCTTCAGAAGCGTTTTTTTAAATTCGCGTATTTGCAGCAGATGTTCCTGTGAATTGCTCTCCATGATTCGTTCTTCCAATTCGTCGATTTGATCGCTCAGAGTTTCAAGAACATCGAAATAACCGTCCACAATCGCGTCCAGCAGTAAATACATCAGATAATCAGGTCCGCAGGTCCGCACATGTGCGCTCTCATTCTCAAGAAAGGAGCGGATCCGGCCGAATACATCCCCCTTTGTTTCGCCTAACGTGATGACAT
This sequence comes from Caproicibacter fermentans, assembly GCF_014303955.1. Classification (NCBI taxonomy): domain Bacteria; kingdom Bacillati; phylum Bacillota; class Clostridia; order Eubacteriales; family Acutalibacteraceae; genus Caproicibacter; species Caproicibacter fermentans. Next base: position 3,365,271 of record NZ_CP060286.1, read on the forward strand.
AACGGTAGCCCAGAATAAAATTCATATGCTCCGAAACCAAAGAATCGCCCGCATAGTAGATCATCTTCGCCACGATATAAAGAAAGTCTTTATATTCTTCAATTTTCGGACGCTGATTCCTGTTTCGGATATTCTCAATAATCAGCGGATGGATTTGAAACGCGTCCCCGAGAGCCCGCAATAAACCGTCTTCGCACTGCGCGTCCACATTGATCCATCGCACGCCGCCCTCCGGAATGACCGAGAGCCCGGCAAGATCATTCGGGTCCGCCGTTTTCAGATGATACGCCCGGTAGTTCTGAGCGTCATAATCGATGATTTCAATAGCCTCACATTCGTTCCGACCGTTTGTCCCGTCCTCCGGATTTTTTTTAAAATCCATCTTTACACCCTGCTTCCCGGCATCCATAAAACTTGTCTATTACTATATTATACCACAATGCCAAGAAAAAGACATGTCGTGCTCGATGGCCGCCGTCACGCTTTTCGCCTGATTTGCATATTATATAAACTGGGGGTTCCGCACGTTTTGAACGGCCCGTCCACCCGACGCCGGCAGACTGGTACCCAAGCGACAGCATAAAATCTGGCAAAATGAACCCTTTGATGATATAATCGCCGTAGGAAAGCATAATCTATCAGGAAAGGCTTTTGTTACAACGGCCCTTCTCTACAAACGGAAGAGACCGTTTTGCATAAAAGCCTTTGAAATTGAGAGGTCCGGGAGGGATATCTATGAAAAAATGCCTGATACTCTATGATTCTTACCACCATGGAAATACGGAAAAAATTGCGCGCGCGATGGCAGAGCAGGCAAACGCCAAAATCTGTACGATTGACAAGGTCCCGACGGTCCGTACGGAAGAATACGAAATCATAGGTTTCGGAGCGGGAATTGCATACGGCAGACCTTACGACAAAATGCTGAAAGCGGCGGCGCGGTTCAGTCTGCAAGGGAAAGCGGTGTTTGTGTTTTCTACAAGCGGGATGGGAAAGGCTAAATATAACTCCGCGCTCATTGAACTGCTGAAAAATGCGGGGGCATCCGTAGTTGGTTCCTTTGCCTGCAAAGGCTATGACACGTATGGGCCGATTAAGATGGTAGGCGGTATCGCAAAGGGCCATCCTGATGAAGAGGACGTTGCCGCGGCAAAGCAGTTTATTCAGCGAATTGTAGTTTCGTAACATTTAAATCAAAAAGGGAAATTATTGATCATGCCGCTGCCTCGATTCTCGAAATATATTCGCAAATCAGGATAAAATAAGGACACACAATCTTTTTAATTCAATCGGAGGTTTAAGGATGTATTATTCCAGCGGTAACTATGAAGCATTCGCGCGCCCTGAAAAGCCGGAAGGAGTCGACAGCAAATCCGCTTACCTTGTCGGTTCCGGGCTGGGCGCCCTTGCGGCGGCATGTTTCCTTGTCCGCGACGGCCAAATGGACGGGGAAAAAGTGCATATTCTTGAAAAAGACCCGATTCCCGGCGGGGCCTGCGACGGATACCATTATGACAACCTCGGGTATGTGATGCGCGGTGGCCGTGAAATGGATAACCACTTCGAGTGCATGTGGGACCTGTTTCGGTCGATTCCGTCGATCGAAACAAAGGGCGTCAGCGTTCTTGACGAATACTATTGGCTTAATAAGCACGACCCCAATTACTCGCTGATGCGCGCCACGGTGAATCAGGGAGAAGATGCCGGAACCGATGGCAAATTCGCGCTTTCCGACAAAGGCGCCCTGGAGATCATGAAGCTTTTCTTTACACCGGAGGAAGATTTGTATGAGAAACGAATCGATGAAGTCTTCGATGAAGAAGTTCTGAATTCGAATTTCTGGATGTACTGGCGCACGATGTTTGCTTTTGAGAACTGGCACAGCGCGCTGGAAATGAAGCTGTATCTCAAACGGTTTATTCATCACGTCGGCGGCCTGCCGGATTTCAGGGCGCTCCGTTTCACAAAGTACAATCAGTATGAGTCCATGATCCTCCCGATGATCGAATATCTGAAATCATACCACGTTCAGTTTCACTATCTTACCAAGGTTGTAAACGTGGAATTTGACATTCGGAAAGATAGAAAAATCGCGAAACACATTCTCGTCGAACGGGACGGAAAAGAGGAACACATCGATCTGACCGAAAACGATCTGGTCTTTCTCACCAACGGCGGCTGTGTCGAAAATTCTTCCCTTGGGGACCAGAATCACCCCGCGCCGTTTCATGCGGAGATTAAAAAAGGCGGCGGATGGGACTTGTGGCGGAAGATCGCCGCGCAGGACCCGGCCTTTGGCCATCCGGACAAATTCTGCTGCAACCCGGAGCAGAGCAACTGGATGTCCGCCACCGTGACGACGCTGGATGACCGTATTCCGCCTTATATCCGGAAAATCTGCAAACGGGACCCTTTCAGCGGCAGGGTGGTTACCGGGGGCATTGTTACCGCCAAAGACTCCAACTGGCTGCTCAGCTGGACCTTTAACCGTCAGCCGCAGTTCCGGGATCAGCCGGAAAACCAGCTGGTGGGCTGGATTTACGGGCTGTTCACCGACAAGCCGGGCAATTATGTGAAAAAAACAATGCGTGCGTGTACGGGCAAAGAAATCTGTATGGAATGGCTGTACCATATGGGCGTGCCGGTAAGCGGGATCGATCAACTGGCTGAAAACAGCGCCAACACCGTGCCCTGCATGATGCCCTATATCACCGCCTTTTTTATGCCCCGCAGCGCAGGCGACCGCCCGGCCGTCGTACCGCAGGGCGCCGTGAATTTCGCGTTCCTGGGGCAGTTTGCCGAAACGGAGCGGGACACCATCTTTACGACCGAATATTCAATCCGTACCGGGATGGAAGCGGTCTACACTCTGCTGGGGATCGACCGCGGTGTGCCGGAGGTTTGGGGCAGCGCCTATGATCTTCGCGATTTGCTCAGCGCGGCCGTCCAATTACGCGACGGCAAAAAAATCACGGATATGGACCAGGGACTCATTGAAAAACTGGCGCTGAAAGCAATTTTGAAAAAAGTCGGCGGTACCGATATCGAAAAGCTGTTGAAGGAATATCATGTGATCTGATTTTTGATGGAATGAAAAAAGGAAATATCCTGTGCAGCCCGCGTCCTATTTCGGATTCTCTCTGGTAAAAGCTCCTTTTTTGTTAATAAACAAGAGTAAAACCGCAAGCCACGCGAATCCCGCGAGGAATCCGCCGACAACGTCGCTGGCATAATGAACGCCGAGGTAAATCCGGCTCAGGCCGATGAAAAGGATCAGAATCATGAAAAGCGCCGAAAAAAGCTGCTTCCACGGCTTTTTCAGGAAGATGACGCACAGATAGATCAGATAACCGTAAAAAGCCGCGCCGATCATGGAGTGCCCGCTCGGAAAGCTGTATCCGCCGGCGTGGACCAGCACTAAAATATCCGGCCTTGTACGATGAAAAAATGTTTTGAATAAAAGATTCATCCCGGCAGAAACAAAAAGGTTCACGGTCATGATTTTTGTGTAATACAGAACGCGTTTCCTTTGAAAGGAAACGGCCCAGAATACCGCCAGAATCGATACCAGAGTATACGAAGCCCCTGAATCCGAAAGAAGCTTGATCCAGACGGTCAGGTCCGGCGAAATAAGCGTCCTCAAGTTGCGGTAGATCAGGCTGTCGAATGGACTGAGCCCGTTTTCCAAAAGCTCCGAAGCCCATAGGATAAAAGCGACCGCAAGAATACCAAAGGCGGCAAATAAAAGCTGCTCCGTCTTTAAATACTTTTGAATCAAGCCCTGTGCGTTGTGCCTTGCCGAGGCGAGACGTTTCATATTCCACCTGCCTTATCATGTTTTTTCATAACCCGCGCTTCCGCCTAAATGAAACACCCGGTCCCCCCGTGTATCAGGCCGGGCCGCGACGCTCATCGAAGCCGTCGCGTGATCCCTGGGGAAAGAGATGGACTTGCGCAATCCGCCCTCCGGGTTGAAGTTTAGAATTATATTATGAACGTTCAGATTAAAATAATGTTAAAAATGAATTCTTTGTCCGGCCATCCCGCCATGTTCATAAGGAAGATTCGCGGACGGGACCGGACCGTAACGCTGACTCAAGCGAAGGAAAACCTTGAATTTCTGTCATGAGAGTGGTATAATATACTATATTATATACCGTAAAGTCAAAGAGGGCTTCCTTTTCACAGGGAAGCCCTCTTTTTCGTCGGTTTTAAGAATCTGAATTAGGGGGAATGTCAAATGTACAAAGACATCTGCACCGTGTCGGTTGTCACCTTTAACGCGGCATGGGGCCAAAAAGAGGTTAACTTAAACAGAATCAAGGGATACATGGAATGTGCCGCCAAAAAGGGAAGCGATTTTGTTGTTTTTCCGGAAATGGCCTTGACCGGGTATGACGATGAACCCGACAAGCCGCTGAAAGAAAAAATGCAGTATCGGCTGGCGGAAACCATTCCCGGGCCGTCAACGATGGAAATAGAGAAACTTGCGAAGGACCTTGGTATCTATGTGGTCATGGGAATGCCTGCCAGAGACGAGCGGAATTCCGACGTGATTTATAACGCGCTCGCGGCTTTTTCACCGGAGGGTCTCGCCGGAGCCTATCACAAAATGCACCTGCCTCCCCCGGAGCCGAACTGGGCGACGCGGGGAGATAAACCGTTTATCCTGGAGACTCCCTGGGGCCCGGTCGGATGCGCGATTTGTTACGATTCATACTGTTTCCCGGAATTGATGCGTTATTATGCCTCAAAGGGATGCAGACTGTATATTAACTCGACCGCGCTTGCCAAGTGCCACGGCAGGTGCCTGGGCACGTCAACTCTGGAAGCCGCCGTCATCCGGGAGGGAATCTATATCGCTTCCGCAAACCTTGGAGGACTGGATGTGGATAATTACTTCTGGGGCGGCAGCTCCATTATGGGCCCAAGCAGAAAGACATGGGAGACCTATTATTATGCCGGCCGTAAATTTGCGGATGAATGCGCCGATGAATCGGAAATGTTTACGGCTACCATCGATCTTTCCCTGGCGACCAGATTTTTATTTAAACAGAATCCTGCTGTAAACGGGACCGACTGGAGACCCGACAAATATATTGAGCTGTTTCAGGACAGCCTCTCCAGCCCGGACTATGGAAAATAGGCATCGGAAGCCACTGCATGTATCAGAAGAAGACGGTACCAACCGGCAAAACCGGGAGGTGCCGCCTTTTTGATTTTGTCTTAGCCCCGCGCATCGTTACGGAATATTTGTAGCATAGAAAAATAAAGGAATATTAATTGATATAATCAAGATGGAAATAATATCTTGAAAACAAACAGGTTCCTGTAACAGAGGCTCCAGTTAACGATGGATTTCAAGGAGGTAATTATTATCACACTGATCCTATTAATAATCGGCATCAACATTGTCTATGTTTCCATCAATACCCTGCGTACCATTCTTGTGATTAAAGGGCAGCGTCTTTTCGCTTCCGTGATTTCGGTTTTTGAAGTGGGGGTCTATCTGTTTGGGCTTACGATCGTGTTGAAAAATCTCGACAAGCCGGTTAATATAATCGCTTACTGTATCGGTTACGGCGCGGGCGTTTATATTGGCAGCCTCATTGAGCAATACCTTGCGCTGGGGTATGTGGAATTTCAAATTATCGTCGATTCCGTGGAACAGGATCTGCCGCGTCTTTTACGGGAAAAAGGATACGGCGTGACCTCGTGGAACGGGGAGGGAAAAGACGGCCTACGGCTGGTTCTGCGTGTTTTGGCCAAACGGAGCAATGAAAAAAAGCTGATGAAATATTTGAATGAAATTGCTCCCAGCGCCTTTGTGATCTCTTATGAACCGAAAAATTTCATCGGCGGGTTCTGGACAAAAAACATACGGAAGTTTTGAATTGTTTTCGATTTTTGCCGCTCGGAGAGCTTGCTTCCGGGCGGCGCTTTTTCATGGGTTTCGGCGGATCCGGCTTTTAAGAACCGCCCGCGGGCCTGTAAGAAAAAGGCAGCGCTGCCGGTGCGAAAGCGGGTATACCGCTCCCATGAAAATTTCAAATTTTTTTAAATTTATGTTAATTATCTAATATACAGGATTTTGTGACCGATACATATTATATAAATGAAAAAATCGAGGGATAAAAATTGCTAAAATTATCACACAAACCAGGATCCACCAAAAAATCAATTAAAAGAACTCTTCTGATTCAACTGATTGGTTTTGCAGCGCTGATTAGTATTCTTTGCGGCGTAGTAAATTCAATCATTCTTTACCAAACCGCTACGGACAACATGCAAAAAAGAATCAGCGAAAGTGCGACTGCATATAACCACTCGGTTCAAAACGCAATCTCGACTTATAAAGCGGAAATTGAGTCGATCGCAGCGGACCCTATCATTACGGATATGAGCAAGACGGATCAGGAACGAGAAAATCAAAGGAACGCTTTGGCTAAAAAATATGGATTCGATTCGATTGTAGTGACAGACGCCGCGGGAAACACATCAAATGGTGCCCATGTTGCCCAGCGCGAATATTTCCAGCAGGCGATGGCGGGCAATACATATTTTTCCTCTACTCTTGTCGGGTCGGTAACTAAAAAAACAGAATTGATTATCGCGACAAAGGCCGACAACGGACAATATAACGGCGTTGTTTACGGAATGCTATTGAGCGATATCTTCAGCAAAATGATCAGCGATGTTTCGATTGGTCAAACCGGTTATGGCTTTATGGTTGACAAAGACGGAAAAGTGATTGCACACAAAGACCAGTCGGTAGTGACGAAATTTACAAATTATATTGATATGGCAAAGAAAGACGGCGCCTATTCCAGCGCCGCCTCCGCAGTCCGGAATATGATACAGGGCAAATCCGGGACGCAGTCCTTTCAATTAGAAGGCAATGACTTAACGCTTAGCTATCAGCCGATTCCGGATACGGACGGATGGTCGATCGGCGTTGTGGCAAAGACCTCTGAAATGCTGCAGAACTTTTATATTTCCATTTTCATTACATTGATTTTGATGATCCTCTTTATTCTCTTGTCGATCTTTATGGCGCTGAGAATCGCAAACCCGCTTGTCACGCCGATCATCAGTCTGGCGCACAGAGTCGAACAGCTTGCGGACGGTGATTTGCACTCCGAGGTTCCGCAGGTTGACGCGCAGAACGAAATCGGTGTGTTGTCGACCTCGTTTAGGAGCACGGTTCAGACGTTAAACGATTATATTGAAGAAATTTCGCAGGTATTAAATCACCTGGAGCGAGGGGACTGCACCGTAACCGCCGTCCGGGAGTATCAAGGGGATTTCATACAAATCAAAAATTCCCTGCAAAACATTGTTTCAAACCAGAATATCATTTTCGGCAAAATCAGGCTGTCTTCCGAACAGGTGGCTAACGGGGCAAGCCAGATATCCGATGCCGCGCAGTCTTTGGCACAGGGCGCGACTGAGCAGGCGAGCTCCATTGAACAGCTGTCGGCTTCTATTACTGAGGTGAATACAAAAGTGAATCACAACGCCGACAACGCCGCGACGGCAAATGAGTTTTCAATGAAAGCATCCGCCGAAATTGAACAGGGCAATCAGCAGATGCAGCATATGGTTGACGCAATGAGTGAAATCGACGAATCTTCCAGCCAGATACAGCAGATTATTAAGGCGATTGAAGACATCGCGTTTCAAACCAATATCCTCGCGCTGAACGCAGCCGTGGAAGCGGCGCGCGCGGGCTCTGCGGGGAAGGGCTTTGCGGTTGTAGCGGAAGAAGTCCGCAACCTGGCAAGCAAAAGCGCCGACGCCGCGAAAAACACTTCAAATTTGATTGCGGCCTCTTTGACAAGTGTCGGCAAGGGAAAAGAAATAGCGGATAAAACCGCAAAATCGTTTGGCCTTATTACGGAGCTGGTTGAAAAGGTCGGCGAGCTGGTGAATCATATTTCATCGGAATCCAACGAACAAGCAGCCTCCATTCACCAGATCATGTTGGGCATTGATCAGATTTCCGCGGTTGTTCAAACGAATTCCGCTTCCAGTGAGGAAAGCGCAGCGACCAGCGAAGAGCTGAGCGGACAGGCACAGGAGCTGAAAAACACACTGGCCGCCATCAAGCTGAAAGATTCTTCAAACAATTAAAGTCATCAGGGACAAAATTTCTCTGAATCCCTGAAAAACGGTAAAAAATGAGGCGGAATGCTGCGAATACAGCATTCCGCCTCAAATTTCATCACGCCGTCGGACCTGTTTTCTCATGCGCGGATTCTTCACGAAATATGTACGGCCACGCCGTTTACCTCGACTCCTTCCTCCGCGCGGATTAAAATATATTTGGCGCCGTCGATGACCCGGGTTTCCACCAGGTCGCCGCGCTCCGGGTTTACGCGGATCGTCACGTCGGGGGTGCGGACCTCCATCTGCTTCATGTCGATCAGATTCCGCGGACTGACCTGAGTATCGGAGCCAAACTCTTCGTCGTATTTTTCTTCAAACGCGGTTACGCGGGTCTCGGAAAGTCCGCAGGAAGCAAGGACTCCTTTTACCGTGCCCTTTGAAACGACCAGCGGTTCTTTCTCTTTGCTTGCCTTGTGCTCCTCGATCATTTCGGATAATTGCTCGTGAACCGCCTGAACGACTTCCAGACTGCATTCTTCCGCGACGGCCTCGCCCAGGATCGACTGAAAGGTTTCTTTCTGGACGGCGGCCGGCATCGGGATTTCGCTTTTAAACACGGTATCAACGAACTCCGCGTGGTTTTCCTCAATATTACGGGAATAATAGAGGGCGCTGTAGATGTTGGCGCTGCGGTCATCGAAAGCCGGGAACAGGAAGCCCAGCTCCGGGGGAGAAACAACCCAGTCCGCCGTAATATTGCGGAAGGTGTTTTCAGAGACATAATACCCGAGCGCGGGTTTTCGCGGCTTTACCGGACAGATGCTGCACAGAAAATAGGAATAGACCTCCGAAGAGTTCTCCTGTGCTTCTCCGTCCTTCGCATAGAAAGGAATGTCGTACTGATCCGACGCCAGAAGAATCAGATAATTTCCTTCCATTCCAAGGGTTTCGATAATACGGCCGTAGAATTCGCGCACGGCGGCGTCATCCTTCAGCGCGGATTCTCTGAGCGCCATGAGCAGCTTGTGCTCCTCGCCCTCCAGAACCTGCCGTGTCGCAAACTCAATATCAATTAAATTTTTTCCGACCGTGCCGGACAGCGTTTTTTTCAAAATCGCCAGAAGCTCTTCGGACTCCTCCTGAGGCATCAGGCCGAGCGGCTGGCTGAACTCTGAAACAATTTCTCTCTGATCATTGACATAGCAGCCGCGAATCCGGGTAATATTGCTTTTGTCCGGACGAAAGCGGCGGCGGATTTCCGCGATTTCTTTTTCGTTCATTCAGATCCCCGTTTCCTATCTTTATTATTGTCCTGAATTTTTATTATAGGATGAAAAAACGATTTTGTCATCCTGCCCTGCCCCTTGCGTCCGTAAAAAGAAAGCGGTATGATAAAACGGAATCAGGAAAAATATACCGAAACGGGGGGAACGTCAATGGAAGAGGAGAAAAAGCAGGGGCCGGCCGAGCTGAAAAAGTTTATCATCGCGGTTGCGGCGGCGCTGATCGGGGTGGTCGCAATCGTGGGAATCGCTTTCAGCGCATTTTTCCGGCTGTCGGACAGTGGCCGGACGAACGGAGCGGCGCAGAATCAGTCCGGCGGCGATACCATTACAGTCTCCTATACGCAAAAAGACCGGGTGGTTCCGGATTTGGCGGAAATCAGCTTCGGAGTGGTCACGGACGCGAAAGAAGCCGGGGACTGTCTTACGCAAAACAGCACGGACATTAATCAAGTGGTGCTGGCAATCAAAAAGACAGGAATCGACGAAAAGAACATTCAAACCAACGGCTATTCGCTGAACCCGCGGTACAGTTATACGGATGGAAAAGAAGAGCTGGTCGGTTACGAGTGCAGAACCGACATCGCAGTAAGCGGAGTTTCCATTGACAAAGTCGGGACGGTGCTCGACGGGTCGACCGCGGCGGGGGTCAACAAGATTGATTCTGTTCGGTACAGTTACAGCAAATACGACGACGCCTACAGTACCGCGCTGACGGAAGCGACAGGCAAATGCAGAGCTTTGGCCGATAAAATTGCTGCGAAAAACGGAGTCGGCGTGAAAGGCATCAAAGCGATCAATGAGAACAAAGAAGGGTCCGCTTCGCCTGACGTTTACAACTCGTCGATGAAACTGACGGCGGACGCGGCGGAATCGTCCACACAGGCGGCGGCGGGGCAGATCGACGTGAACGCGTCGGTTACCATTACCTATGAGATCGGAAAATAAAGCGTATGCCAAGCTTGCCCTCATCTTTTAAAACGGTGGGTGCGGCGTTTGCAAAGGCGATGAAGGAGAGTTTTCGGAATGTCGGTCAGGGGCTTCATGGAATTCGTGGAAATACGGACAAAGGCCGCAAGCGTGATCCCTTTTTTGCTTGGAACCGTTTATGCCCTTCACCGGTTTCGGACTTTTCATCTGAAAAATTTTGTTCTGATGCTGGTTTCTCTTCTCTGCATTGACATGGCGACTACGGCGATCAATAACTATATGGATGAAAAAAGGGCCTGCAAAAAGCGTGGAGAGACGCATCCCGCGTCTGAAAAATACGGCTTTGGGAAAGCGGCGGCTCTCGCGGTGATTTTCGCTTTGCTGCTCGTGGCCGCGGCCTTCGGCCTGCTGCTGTTTCTGAACACCGACTTTGTGGTGCTGGCCTTGGGGGCGGTTTCCTTTGCGGTCGGCGTGCTGTATTCGTTCGGTCCCGTTCCCATCTCCCGCACGCCTTTCGGCGAGCTTTTTTCCGGCGCGTTTATGGGGGTTCTCATCCCGTTTCTCGCGTTTTATATCCAGACATATCACCTGGGCCTGCTTCGTTTGGCCTTTCAGGGCGGCGTGTTCCGCATAGCGGTCAATCTTCCGGAGGTCTTTTATGTTGTTCTGGTGTCGCTGCCCGCCGCCGTCGGAATCGCGAATATCATGCTTGCAAATAATATCTGCGATATGCGGGAGGACGCTGAAAACGGAAGATACACGCTCCCGACTTATCTTGGCAAAAACAACGCGCTGAAGGTTTTTGGGGCCCTGTACTACTCGGGCTATCTGGCGCTGGCGGTTCTGTTGGCAACCGGAGTCGTTCCGCCGGTTTGCATCCTTGTGTTCGGCACTTTTGTGCTTGTGCGAAAACGAATCAGGGCTTTTCGGGAAAAGCAGAGCAAGAAAGAGACCTTTGTGCTGTCGGTTCAAAACTTTGTTCTGATGAACGGCGCTCTTGTTCTCACACTGGCCGTTTCCGTCGCGGCGGGGGGAGTTTTGTAAAGGCCGCAGGAGAATCTCCGGCGGAGAGAAGTCTTTTGCGGAGCAGTCCTGCTGCGCGGTGGCGGCAGACCCGGAAATTAAAGCGCAAAGACGCCCGTGTGTCTGAGGATCTTTCAGGCATGCGGGCGCTTTGCGCTTGGATGCGGGACCCGGATTCATGTTTCCGAATCCGCACTTTTTCGGGTTGAAAGAATATTATATTGGTATCACTGAGAAAGGAGGGCGCAAGATGGATTGGATGAGAGGATCGTACGGCAATTCGCTCGGGTTGGCCGGACAGCAGAGCTGCCTGAAGGATTACGGGCCGGAACCTTTTGTCGTTAATATTGAGAAGGCGACTCTTTGTAACAGAAATTACCGTACCGCGTTGTGGACAGGCGAAAACCTGCAGGTAACGCTGATGTGCATCTGTGCCGGGGATGATATCGGACTTGAAATTCATCCCGATGTCGATCAGTTTATACGAATCGAGTGCGGCCGGGGAATTGTCAAAATGGGGAAGGAAAAAAATCAGCTGAATTATGTCAGAAGAGTCTGCGGCGGCGACGCGATTATGGTACCTGCCGGAATGTGGCACGACGTCATCAATACGGGTGGGTGCCCGCTGAAGCTGTATGCGATCTACGCGCCGCCGGAGCATCCCCGCGGAACGATACACGAAACGAAGGCGGCGGCGTTGGCGGCGGAAAGGCAGAACTATTCTTCAAAATAAAGGGAAACTGACGTCCGGCTTCTTCGGCGTCAGTTTTTTAAGATCCGGCGTTCGGTCTTTACGAAAATGGAAAAAATGGATAAAATGGATAAAATGAAATAGACCGTTTTTCTTAAGGAATATGAACAGAAAAGGAAATGGAAAATTAATGACGCCTCAAATTGCCTTTCATAAGGTGTTTTACCGCAGCGGTGAAAAAGCAATTCTGAAAGACCTTTCGCTTGAAATATTCCCGGGCGATTATATTTCGGTTGTCGGGCCGTCGGGAAGCGGAAAAAGCACGTTTCTAAAATTGTGCTGCCACCTGATCAGCCCGACGGAAGGCAGCATCCTGATCAACGGGGCCGATGTGATGAAGCTGGACCCGGCGGAGCTGAGAAAAAAGATCGGTTACTGCTTTCAGACGCCGGTCCTCTTCGGCAGGACGGTGGAGGACAACCTGAGCTATCCCTATCGGATTCGAAACCGGAAGATGGACGGGGGCCGGGTGAATAAACTGTTTTCGCTCTTTCAAATGGACCCGGATTATTTAAAACATGAAATTGTGAATTTATCGGGTGGGGAAAAACAGAGGATCGCGCTGATCCGCTCCCTGTTGTTTCAGCCGGAGGTGCTTCTGCTGGATGAGGCGACTTCGGCGCTGGATCCTGAGAATACGCTGATCGTCGAGCGTGTGATCCGGACGCTGAATCAGGACGGCGTCACGGTGCTGTGGATTACCCACAATCCGGAACAGAGCAGAAAATATGCCGGAAGGCTGCTTGCGATTGAAAACGGCGAAATCAAATCGATGGAGGCGCTGAAATGAACGAAGCCAATATCAGTTTTTCCTCCCTGATGATCGCATCGCTGCTTGTGTTCGTCTCGCTTCTTTTTTCCTATTTTCAAAAGCTGAAGCTGGAGAAAGAAATTCTCGTCAGCGTCCTGCGGGCGGTCGTTCAGCTGATTGCCGTCGGTTATGTCCTTCAGTATATCTTTGGGCTCGAAAGTCCTCTGTTCACAACGCTGTTTGTGCTTTTAATGACGTTCAACGCTTCCTATAACGCCGCGAAGCGGGGAAAAGGAATCCGGAACGGCCTTTTGATCTCGTTTGTCTCCATCGGGGCGGGGGCGGGGGCCACTCTGTCGGTTCTGGTTGCTTCGGGCGCGATCCGCTATGTGCCCAATCAGATCATTCCCGTCGGGGGAATGATCATCAGCAACGCCATGGTCGCGCTGGGCCTTTGCTACCGGCAGATCACGGCGGATTTTCAAAGCCGGAGGGATGAAATTGAAACCAAGCTTTCCCTCGGCGCGGATATTCTGCCCTCCTCCATTGAAATCATCCGTGACTCTATCCGGACGGGGATGGTCCCGACCATAGATTCCGCCAAAACGTTGGGAATCGTTTCGCTTCCCGGAATGATGACGGGGCTGATTCTGGCGGGCACGTCCCCCGTTCAGGCGGTGCGTTACCAGATTATGGTGACCTTTATGCTTCTCTCAACAACCGCGGTCTCTTCTTTTCTGGCCTGTTACCTTTGCTACCGGGGCTTTTTCAACGACAGGAAGCAGCTTCTGTAGTCCGGGTTTCAGGGAGTTGGCTGCTCAGGCTGCCGGCGCAGGACTGAACGCTGCGGATCAGATCCGTCAAAATCGGGGACAGCGGCTTTTTTTCGGGCGTTGCCAGACAGATCGTCCGGGAGCGTTCCGGGTCGAGACCTCGCCGTTCAATTCCTTCGCACGAATAGCAGTTCAGCACAAGCTGCGGCAGGATGCTGACGCCGCAGCCCTTTCGCACCATGGCAATAGCCGCCTGATCGCTCAGTTTGCCGGGATCCAGAGCATGACCCTTGGCCTGCCGCAGAATCATCCCGACCGTATGGTGGGTTCCTTCGCTCGGAATGATAAAGTTTTCTCCCGCAAGCAGGGCGGGCGGGATTCTGTCGTACCGGCACAGAGGATGGCTTTTCGGCAGAATGACAAGAAGAGGGTCGCAGCACAGCCGTTTGGCCCGGATCCCTTTTATCGCCGAATCCGCGGTGAATGCGCAGTCGATCAGGCCGCGTTCGAACCAGTCCTGAATTGCTTCGTAATTCATCGCGTCGTTCAGCTGGATCTCGACATCGGGGTATTTTTTACGGAATGAGACCAGAACCTCCGGAAGCCAGCGCACCGCGACGCTTGTAATGGCGCCGATCCGGATCAAGCCTTTTTGACGGCTGTCCGGGGGGATGAGCCGCCGGATTTCTCTGTCGGCTTCCACAATCTGACGCGCAAACGGCAGAACTTCTCCGCCCATCGGCGTCAGGGTTACCCCCCGGGGGCTCCGCTCCAGAAGCTGAGCCCCCAGCTCCGCTTCCAGCGAGGCAAGCATATGACTGGCAGCCGTCTGAGTATAGTTTAACTCTCTGGCGGCGCGGGTGATTCCCCCTGTTTCGGCGGCCAGCATAAAGATGGCGTATTTGTTGATATCCATGATCAAATTCATCCCGTTTCTCATGAAATATTTTCATGACCCCTATCATTATTTGTCATTTTACAATAATATCTACCGGGAGTAAAGTAAAAATAAAATACTGATCAAATGGGAGAATCAATCATGAAGGTTGCAATCATAGGGGCGGGAGCCATGGGCAGCTTATACGGCGTCTATCTGGCGTCGCGGCACGAGGTCACCCTGCTCGACAGCTACCGCCCGCAGGTGGACGCGATCAATCAAAACGGACTGACGAAGGTCGAAAAGGACGACGGTGAGACGAACGTCAGGGTAAAGGCGGTGCCGAGCGGCAGCGGCATCGGTGTGCAGGAGCTGGTAATCGTCTTTGTCAAAAGCATTCACACGAAGGATGCCATGCAGGAAAACAGGGGGCTGATCGGCCCGGATACCATTGTGATGACGCTGCAGAACGGTGCCGGGAACAACCGGGACATCGCCGCCTTTGTTCCGCGCGAACGCATTGTGGTCGGCACGAGCAGTCACAACAGTGTGACGGTCGGCCCGGCGAAAATTTTCCATTCCGGCTGCGGCCCAACCAATATCGGGCCGGAAAAGCCGGGCGAGGAAGGCGGCAGGGCGGTGGAAAAAGCCGCGCAGGCACTGAGGGCCTGCGGACTTGAGGTCAACGTGATGGAAAACATCCAGAAAATTCTCTGGAGCAAGCTGTTCGTCAACTGCGGCGTCAATGCGCTTTCCGCTCTGATGCAGTGCAAAATCGGGGAGGTGGCCGGCAATCCGACGCTTTGGAAAATCTGCACGCGCATTGTTTACGAGTGTGTTCTGGTGGCGGAAGCGGACGGGACCTATTTTGACCGGAAAGAGGCGCTGGAAAACGTAAAAAAGATCATTCTGGCAGACGCCGACGGGTATGCAAGCATGTATCAGGACCGGCAGCACCAACGCCGGACGGAAATCGACAAGATCAACGGCGTGGTTGCGGGCCTCGCGGCGGAATACGGCCTCGACGCGCCGTATAACCGCATGCTGGTGGACTTGATCCACGGGGTCGAACAGAGCTGGTGACGGCTGCAAACCGGGCGGTCGGTCCGAAAGGGGCCGGCCGCTTTTTGCAGCCTTGGCAGCCCCGGCTTGCATCGTTCCGGGAAACAGGGTATAATGGGAGAAATCATTTTCGCCCGCAATACGGGAAGAAGAGGCAGAAACGACATGCGGGAGAGAAACCGCGCGTACGGTTCTCCCCGGCATACATACGGAGGAATTCAAATGGAAATCAAGAAAGCCGCAATGATCGGCCTGGGGGCTATCGGGTCTGTCTATGGAAAATTGCTTCATCAGGCATACGGGGACGACTTCGCCGTAATTGCAGGCGGCGCGCGCGCCCGGCGGCTGAAGAAAAACGGCATGAAAGTTAACGGGCAGCCCTTTTTCCCGTCCGTCGCGGAACCCGGAGCGGAATTTGCGGCGGATCTGATCCTTGTCTGCGTTAAAAATTATCAGCTCGACCAGGCAATCGAGGATATCCGCGGATTTGTCGGCCCCGGCACGGTGCTGCTCCCGCTTCTGAACGGCGTGACGGCGAAGACACGCCTGAAGCGCGCGTATCCGGAAAACGAGGTTCTGAACGGGCTCTCCATCTATATCGACGCGGTAAGGACGGAAAGCGGCGTCGTGAACACCAAGGACGGAGTCATTCAGTTTGGGGAAGATGACAATGCGGTTTTGTCCCCCGAGGTCGCCCTTGTAAGGGATTATCTGAACGGCGCGGGCATTAAAACCGAAGTTTGCCCGGACATGATCCGCGCTGTCTGGAAAAAATGGATGATGAACGTCGGAGTCAATCAGGTTTCCGCCATTACCCGATCTCCGTATGGAAAGATCGCGTCTGTTCCTTCCACGCTGCGGCTGTTTCACGAGGCGATGATGGAAGTGGTCGCGCTTGCCAAGGCTTCCGGAATTGATCTGAGCGAAGCGGACGCCAGAGAATTCGAAGCAATGATGGGAAATTTTTCGCCGGAAGGAAAAACCTCCATGCTGCAGGACGTCGAGGCGAAACGACAGACGGAAGTCGATTATTTTGCCGGGACGGTTGTGGAGCTGGGAAAGGAACTGAAAGTTCCGACTCCCGTAAACCACGTTTTGTTCCTGCTGCTTCAATCCATTCAGTCTCTTTATTAAACAGACGCCCCGCCGCGGCAGAAGCCACGGCGGGGCGTTTGGGTACCCCCGTTGTTTACGGGTTTTTCGGAAGTCCCGGAAAATCGAGCGTTGCGAAATAGTCCGCGGGGGTCTCGGCGCGGCGGATCAGATCGAAGGAGCCGTCCTCGTGGAGAAGAACCTCCGCGCTGCGCAGCTTTCCGTTGTAGTTGTAGCCCATGGAGTGCCCGTGCGCCCCCGCGTCGTGAAGCACGAGAAGGTCGCCCATGTCGATTTTCGGCAGCATCCGGTCAATGGCGAATTTGTCGTTGTTTTCGCATAAACCGCCGGTTACGTCGTACTTGTGGTCGCAGGGCGCGTTTTCCTTGCCCATGACGGTGATGTGGTGATAAGCTCCGTACATTGCGGGACGCATCAGGTTGGCGGCGCAGGCGTCCAGACCGATATATTCCTTATAAATGTGCTTTTCCCGAATGGCCTTCGCAACCAGAATCCCGTAAGGCCCAAGCAGGAAGCGGCCCATTTCCGTGTAGAGCGCCACGTCCCCCATCCCAGCCGGGACGAGAATTTCGTCGTAGACCTTTTTGACTTCGCGGCCGATTTTCAGAATGTCGGGCGGGGTTTGACCCGGACGATAGGCAACGCCGACCCCGCCGGACAGATTGATAAAGGAAATATGCGCGCCGGTTTCGCGGTGCAGATCAACCGCCAGCTGGAACAAAACCCCTGCCAGAGCGGGATAATATTCGTTTCCGGTTGTGTTGCTGGCAAGAAACGAGTGAATCCCGAAATTCTTCGCGCCCAGTTTTTGGAGCTTTTGAAAGCCTTCCGTCATCTGAGTCCGCGTGAAACCGTATTTGGATTCTCCGGGGTTGTCCATAATGGCGTTGCTAGCTTTAAAAACTCCGCCCGGATTGTAGCGGCAGCTGATGGTTTCCGGAATGCCCGCGAGCCGGTCCAGAATCTCGATATGCGTAAAATCGTCCAGATTGATGGTCGCGCCCAGCTTTGCGGCCAGCAGAAAATCCTCGTCCGGCGTGTCGTTCGAGGAAAACATGATTTCCCCGTCCCTGAGCCCGACCGCGTCGGACAGCATCAGCTCCGTCAGGGAAGAGCAGTCCGCGCCGCAGCCTTCCTCTTTGAGAATTTGCAGAAGGGTCGGGTTCGGGGTTGCCTTCACCGCGAAATATTCCCGGTAACCGGGATTCCAGGAGAAAGCCTTTTTGATTTTTCGAACGTTTTCCCGAATGCCTTTTTCATCATAGAGGTAGAATGGAGTCGGAATTCTGCCTTCGATTTCTTTCAGCTTTTCCAGTGATACAAAAGGTGTCTTTGTCATGCTTGCTCCCTTTCCTTTGTCAGTTCGATCAGCCGGATTTCATTTTTCAGGTCTTCTTTGAACAGGCTGACCAGATTGTCTTTTTTGGAATACAGACAGGTTGAGTTTTCCCCGTCGTCCAGATCACCGGTCAAAACGCTGGAGGAATCGGCGATCAGCCGGATCTGTTTTTGCTTTTTTTCCGTGCAGTAAACGGTCGCGCCGGGCAGGTCAAGCGGGTGGTCGGTGATAACGACAACTTTCAGCCCGCGCTCCGTCATCCCGCGCAGCTCCGGCAGAATTCGTACGATCAGCTCCGCCGACATCGAAGCGTAGACCCGCTCCTCGGCCCCGCGCAGAAGATTTCTCATTTTCAGAAGGATATGCTTTTTCCCCGCGATGGTAATGTACCCCTCGGAGTCGGTACGGCGCTTCGGCTGCAGTAGGCTCAATTCTTTTGCGTCTTTCTGCAGGCTGTAAATACAGTTGCCGCAGAATTCCGCAACGGGAACCGGCGTATACCGCGCCGCGGCGCCTTCCATCAGCCGCGCCGCGCCCTTTTCCACAAGGCCGGAAAGCGCCGAATAGGCGTTGGAGCGGGAAATCCCCGTCACCTTCGCCGCCTCGTAACCGGTCAGGTCCCCCTGCGAAAACAACGCCCAATAGAGTTTTGCTTCCTGTTGTGTCAGCCCGAAATGGGTCAGCAGTAAAACGGAATCCATTACGCCACTCCTGTTAGTGTTACTATATAGGAACACTATAACGAAACAGCGTACCGATGTCAAGAAGGATTCGTAAAAAACAAAAAGATTTTACATTTTGTGTGATTTTATCACATACAAACCTTGTATGTGTGGTTATAATAAAATCATAAAAAGAAAACGGAAAGGAAGAAAACAATATGGCAGTTGTAACGGTAACGCAGGATAATTTTGAATCTGAAGTTTTAAAGGCCGATAAACCGGTTCTCGTGGATTTTTGGGCGTCTTGGTGCGGCCCCTGCCGCATGGTTTCTCCGATTGTGGATGAAATCGGCAACGAATCCGACGGAAGATATATGGTGGGGAAGGTCAATGTTGACGAACAGCCGGATATTGCGGCGAAATATAATATCATGAGCATCCCTACTCTGATTGTTTTCAAAGACGGCAGGCCGGCCCAGACTTCGGTCGGGGTGCGCAGCAAGCAGGATATTCTTTCAATGCTGGATTAAGTTACTGCTCTCCCCTTTTTTGGTTTGATCATGATAATAAAAAAGATCCGAAGAGCCGCTGTCCGGCCCTTGCGGGTCTTTTTGCATTTTGCCATAATAATGAAAAGGGAGTAAATCCATCCTTCAAATTATATTGGGCGATATAACCATGCAGAAAGCAGATGCGGTCGTAAACGCGGCGAACTGTTCGCTGCTGGGCGGCGGCGGGGTCGACGGCGCGATTCACCGGGCGGCCGGGCCGGAGCTGCTGAAAGAATGCCGGGCGCTGCACAGGATGTTTTTTGCCTTATTTCACAAAAATTCTGCCGTAAAATTTCATTTATGATAATTCCAATTCCGAAAAAGATTGATTGAAATTTAACTAATTCGGGTTTATAATGAAATTATTGGAATTCTGTAATGAAATTAAGGAGGAGTTTTATGGAAGCAACTATTTTCGCACCAATCGGAGCTGTCGTTGCGCTATTGTTTGCGTGGTACCTCGCGGCCAAAGTGCTGAAAGCGGATGAAGGCAGCGACAAGATGAAAAAGATTTCCCTTGCGGTGCGCAGGGGCGCGAACGCATATTTGAAGCGTCAGTACACCGGCGTCGCGATTTTTTTCGGGGTTATGTTCATCGTTCTGCTGATCATGGCGTTCACGGGATTCCTGACAATATTCGTTCCGTTCGCCTTCCTGACCGGCGGCTTTTTCTCAGGCCTGTCGGGATTTATCGGGATGAAAATTGCGACGAATGCGAACGACCGCACGGCGAACGCCGCGCAGCACAGTTTAAACTCCGGCCTGCACGTCGCCTTTTCGGCGGGCGCGGTCATGGGGTTTGTTGTGGTAGGATTGGGGCTTGTCGATATCTCCTTCTGGTATTACTTCCTGAAATTCTGGTATTCGGACCCTGCGCATCTCGCGGCGGCTGCGGGGCAGGCGCTTGAGGACGCGCAGGTTCAGGCCATTACCACGGCGATGCTGACGTTCGGCATGGGCGCTTCCTCCATGGCGCTGTTCGCGCGTGTGGGCGGCGGTATCTTTACAAAGGCCGCCGACGTCGGGGCGGACCTGGTCGGCAAGGTCGAAGCCGGCATCCCGGAAGACGATCCGAGAAATCCCGCCGTCATCGCCGACAACGTGGGCGACAACGTCGGTGACGTCGCCGGCATGGGCGCGGACCTGTACGAATCCTATGTCGGTTCCATCATTTCAACGGCGGCCCTCGCTTCCGCGGCGGGGCTCGGTTTCAGCGGAGTAAGCATTCCGATGGTCATGGCCGCGGTCGGGATCATCGCTTCCATTGTCGGCACCTTCTTTGTCAGAACCAAAGAGGGCGCGACTCAAAAGAATCTTCTGACCGCGCTGCGGCGCGGCACCTGGATCAGCGCGCTGCTGATCGCGATTGTATCCTATCCGCTGATCCGTTTCGGTCTGGGCGCCGATAAGACCGGACTCTACTTTGCCATTCTTTCCGGCCTGCTCGCAGGCATCCTGATCGGCATTTCCACCGAATATTTTACTTCCGATACCTATCGGCCCACGAGGGACCTTGCCGCGGATTCTTCCGGCGGGCCGGCCACCGTGATAATCGGCGGGCTTGCGCTCGGAATGAAATCCACTGTTTTTCCGGTCGTGATCGTCGGCGTTTCCGTACTGGCGAGCTATTTCGTTTCCGGCGGAGCGGCGGACTTTAACCACGGATTGTACGGCATCGGCCTGTCGGCCGTCGGCATGCTTTCCACGCTTGGAATCACGCTTGCGACGGACGCTTACGGCCCTGTGGCGGACAACGCGGGCGGCATTGCCGAAATGTCGGAACTTGGCGAAGAGGTGCGCGAACGCACCGACGCGCTCGATTCCCTGGGAAATACGACGGCCGCGACCGGCAAGGGATTTGCGATCGGTTCCGCCGCGCTGACGGCGCTTGCTCTGATTGCCTCCTATATGGATTCGGTCAAGGTTCGCGATCCCTCCTTTCAGTTTGACCTGGGCATTACGAATCCGATCGTTCTGGTGGGGCTGTTTATCGGCGGGGTCCTTCCGTTTTTGTTCTCCGCGTTTACCATGAACGCGGTCGGACGCGCCGCGCAGAGCATTGTGAACGAGGTTCGGCGGCAGTTCCATGAAATCACGGGCCTGATGGAAGGAAAGGCGGAACCGGATTATGAAACGTGCGTCGATATCTGCACCCGTTCCGCCCAGAAAGAGATGGTGGCTCCCGCTCTTGTTGGAATCGCGACGCCGATCATTGTCGGCCTGATTCTGGGTGTAAACGGTGTGGTCGGAATGCTGGCGGGCGCCACGGTGACGGGGTTTGTTATGGCGGTCATGATGGCGAACGCTGGCGGCGCCTGGGACAACGCGAAGAAATACATAGAAAGCGGAAAGCTCGGCGGCAAGGGCAGCAGCGCGCATAAAGCGGCGGTGGTCGGCGACACGGTCGGCGATCCGTTCAAGGATACGTCCGGTCCATCTCTGAACATTTTGATCAAACTGACCTCCATGGTCTCCATTGTGTTTGCGGGCCTGATCCTTTCACACTCAATTTTTTAATCGAAGTTGGGCCTCATCGTGTTGACATTGCGGCTTAAAATGCTATAATGACAATCGTTTTGTTTGTTGGATGCCGAACACGGAGGGCCCGATGCAGGAGCTTGAATTTACCGGGAGACGC
This sequence comes from Caproicibacter fermentans, assembly GCF_014303955.1. Taxonomy (NCBI): domain Bacteria; kingdom Bacillati; phylum Bacillota; class Clostridia; order Eubacteriales; family Acutalibacteraceae; genus Caproicibacter; species Caproicibacter fermentans. The sequence continues at coordinate 3,387,133 of NZ_CP060286.1, forward strand.
GGATTTGTCTTCTCAATCACATGGCCGATTTTTGTGGAGCTTGTGCTTCAGATGCTGGTCGGCAACGCGGATCAGATGATGGTCAGTCGTTACTCCCAAAGCGCTGTGGGCGCTGTCAGCAACGCGAATCAGATGATTGGGCTTTTGATTCTGTTTTTCAACGTTGTCAGTATGGCGTCCACAATTTTAATTACCCAGTATATCGGCGCCGGGAAACCGGAGCGCGCGGAAGAAATTTATTCCTTGTCGCTGTTTGTCAACTTGCTGGCCGGTCTTGGGGTCAGCGGTCTGCTGATGTTTTGCAGCAGGCCGATCTATACCCTGATGAAAGTGCCCGGCGAGCTGATGGACCAGACCTGTTTATATTCGTCCATCGTGGGCGGCGGAATGGTGTTTCAGTCGCTTTACGTTACTTTCATCGCTTTTTTCCGCAGCAACGCCATGATGAAAGTAACCATGTTCGTTTCGGCTGTTTTGAATCTGGCAAATATCGGGGGAAATTTTATCCTGATCAACGGCTTTTGGGGAATTCCGGCCCTGGGTGTGGCGGGCGCGGCAATTTCCAGCGACATAAGCCGTTTGATCGGGCTTTTTGTGATTGTGCTTTTGTTTCGCAGGCTGGTGGGGGCCCGTATTTCAATGCGGGCGCTGCGCCCGTTTCCGCTTGGGCAGCTGAACCGCCTGCTGCGCATCGGCCTTCCCTCGGGGGGCGAATCCATCTCCTATAACCTTTCACAGCTCGCGATTCAGGCGATGTGCAACCTGTTCCCGGTGTTTGTCATCAACACAAAGGCCTATGCCGGGACTTTTGCCATGATTACCTATATTTTTGCGTCGGCAATCTCACAGGCGACGCAGATAATGGTCGGCTATCTGATGGGCGCGTGCCGCGCAGAGGATGCAAACCGCAGAGTAATGGCGACGCTGAAGCTTGCCGTGGCGGTTTCTTTCCTGATTTCCGTCCTGCTTTATTTCGGCAGCGACCGGCTGTTCGGGCTCTTTACCGACGACGCCGACGTCATTCGGCTGGGCCGGCGGATTCTCGCGGTTGAAATGATTCTGGAAATCGGCCGCGCGATAAATATTGTTCTGGTGGGAGCGCTGCAGGCCGCTGGAGACATCCGGTTTCCGATTTATGTATCGGTGATCGGCGTCTGGTTTGTGGCGGTCGGCGCGGGGTATCTGCTCGGCGTTTGGGGAGGCTGGGGCCTTAGCGGAATGTGGGCCGCGATGGCCGCGGATGAATGCATCCGCGGCGCGGTTCTTCTGATTCGCTGGAGAAGGGGAAAATGGAGATCAAGGAATCTTCTGGCATAAATCCGGATTGATTCCGGATGGGAAAGGACGGCAAGGTATGGTGCGCGCGGTGATTTTCGATATGGACGGCCTGATGTTCGACACGGAACGCCTTTATGATCAGGCGATTGAACAGGCCGGCAATGAGTTGGGTTACTCCGGCATCGCGGATCTGTCGCGTGATATGATCGGGGTTAGAGAGACCGACTGTGTCCCTCTGTATCAAAAGCGTTTCGGCAGCGGGTTTTCTTATCCGCTTTTTGCGGCGCGCAGGCAGGAGATCATCGACGAATTCATCCGAAAAAACGGCGTGCCGGTCAAGCCGGGGCTGTTTGAACTTCTTCGGTATTTAAAGCAGGGCGGGTTTCGCCTGGCGGTCGCGACCGCGACCTCTCGCCGCCGCGCTTCCGGTTATCTGGAACAGACCGGAGCCGCCGGTTACTTTGACCGCATGATTTTCGGCGATATGGTGGAGCAGTGCAAACCCTCTCCGGAAATATATTTGAAGGCAGCGGAGGCGCTCGGCGCCGCGGCGGAGGACTGCATTGCACTGGAGGATTCGCCGTGCGGAATTCAGGCGGCTTGCGCGGCGGGAATGAAAGCCGTGATGATCCCCGACCTGATCGAGCCGGACGCGGCGCTGAGGAAACTGTGCTGGTCCTGTGAGCCGTCGTTGACCGATGTGATAAAATTAGTTGGGGAAACAAGATCGGAGGAGGGCGCGGTTTGAAAATACTGGTGGATGCGGACGCCTGCCCGGTGAAGGAAATCATCGTCCGTCAGGCGAAAAGCCTCGGAATTCCGGTCACGATGCTGATTGACACGAGCCACGTCCTTGACGACGGCTACAGTACGGTAATTACCGTCGACAAGGGAAGGGACAGCGCGGATATCCGGCTGGTCAACCTGATAGAACCGGGCGATCTGGTCGTAACGCAGGATTTCGGCGTAGCCGCCATGTCCCTGAGCCGCGGGGCGGTCGCTTTGAATCAGAACGGGATGGTTTACGGGGAGGACAACATGGACCGCCTGCTGTTTGAGCGCGCCCTCGGACAGAAGATACGGCGCGCGGGCGGCAAAGCGGGAAAAAACAGAAAAAGAACGAAAGAAGACGACGAATCATTTGCGCGGCAGTTGGAAAACATGATTCGCAGAACGGGAAAATCGGAGGAACAGTTCAATCATGGATCAGATTTATGACGTAATCGTAGTAGGAGCGGGTCCGGCTGGCATTTTCACCGCTCTGGAGCTTGACAGGCTGGCACCGGACAAAAAAATACTGGTTGTGGATTCCGGCAGTGCGCTGGAACGCCGCTCCTGCCCCGCGCGGACCCTCGGGCAGTGCGCCCACTGCGCGACCTGCAGCATCATGAACGGCTGGGCGGGCGCGGGGGCGTTCTCCGACGGAAAGCTGTCCCTTTCGGAAGAGGTCGGCGGCAATATCACCGACTATATGACGGTCGACAAGGCCAGGGAGCTGATCCGTTATGTGGACGGGATCTACCTGCACTACGGCGCGCCGGATCAGGTTTACGGCAAAAGCGACAAGTTCGCGGATAAAATCGCTTATGAGGCGCGAAAGGAAAACATCCGCCTGATTCCATGCCCGGTGCGGCACATGGGAACCGAATATTCGTTTAAAGTGCTGCTTGAAATGTACCGCTACCTGAATTCGCGTCCGAATTTCGAGTTCCGGGAGAGAACGACCGCCGAATCCGTTCTGGTCGAAAACGGAAAAGCGGCGGGCGTGCGCCTGTCGGGACCGGACGGCGGTCAGGCGGTCAGGGGAAGGCATGTTGTGGTCGCCCCCGGGCGCGGCGGAGCCGACTGGCTTTCCCGCGTCGCACAGGAGACCGGGCTGGACATTACCAATAACGAGGTGGACATCGGCGTGCGGGTCGAGGTGCCGAACGCGGTGATGGACCCGTTGACCAAACATCTTTATGAGGCCAAGCTGGTCTATTATTCGGATACGTTTGAAAACCGCGTGCGTACCTTCTGCATGAACCCGGGCGGCATTGTCAGCGAGGAGCACTACGACGTCGGTTCCGGTATCGCGGTTGTGAACGGCCACTCCTACGCGGAGGAGGAACGGCACACGGACAACACGAATTTTGCGTTGCTGGTTTCCACAAAATTCACGGAGCCGTTTCATCAGCCGATTGAGTACGGGCGCTACATCGCGCAGCTTGGCAATATGCTGACCGGCGGCGGAATCATGGTGCAGCGGCTCGGCGATCTGCTGATGGGCCGCAGGACGGACGCGACGCGCCTTTCCAAGTCGACGACGATCCCGACGCTGAAAAGCGCGGTTCCGGGCGACCTGTCGTTCGTTCTGCCGCACCGTCACCTGACCAGCATTGTGGAGTCGCTGCGCGCGTTCGACAAGCTGGCGCCGGGGCTTTATTCCAAGAATACGCTGCTTTACGGCGTGGAGGTCAAATTCTATTCCTCCAAGGTTTCGGTGGGGCCCAATTTCGAGACCGGGGTGGAAAATCTGTATGCCATCGGCGACGGCGCGGGCATTACGCGCGGGCTGATGCAGTCCTCCGTGACAGGAGTGGTTGTGGCGAGAGACATCGCGGAGAAAAATCCGTAAATGAAAAATAAGGGGTTGTCCGGAAAACCCCTGACAGGCAGCCTGCCTGAGAGCACAATGAATTTGGGCACTTTACAGGCCTATTCCGGGCATCTCATCCAACGATTCTATCTGCTGTTCTGTGTTCGGCGCCAATATTGACGCGTTATAATATAATTCGGTCGGGATGGTTCGGGGCGGAACGCCGGGCTGTCGTTTACTTTCTCTGTTACGGAAAGGTTGAAGATTCACACGGAATCTGATCTTCCTCTTTCCGTTTGGATGTCTCCTGAAATGCAGCCGACGCTTAAATTGGCAGGAAAGGGGAACCTGTTTGAAAAATATTAGCTTTCTGATAAAGCCTGCCTCCAGCTTATGTAATCTTTGCTGCCGCTATTGCTTTTACGATGATGTTTCCGGAAAGCGCTCCGTAAAGATCTTGGGATGTATGTCCGAGGAGACGGCGGAGCTTTTGATCCGCTCGGCTTTTGAGACCGTGGATCCGGGCGGAGAAATTTCCTTTGCCTTTCAGGGAGGGGAACCTACTCTGGCCGGTTTGGATTTCTTTCAGAAATTTGTTGCGCTGGAGGACCGGCATAAAAGGCCCGGGGTCAGGGTGAGTCACACAATACAGACCAATGGAATGGCTCTGGACGACGATTGGGTGGACTTTCTCAGGAAACACGGATTTTTGGTGGGGCTTTCCGTGGATGGAACAAAGGATCTCAATGACCTTTATCGAATGGATCATAATGGGAAAGGAACATGGAACCGCGTCATAGGCGCATGGAAGCTTTTGAAGAAGAACAAGGTGGAAGTCAACCTGCTTTGTGTTGTGACGGGTCAGTGCGCACGCAGCCCGCAAAAGGTTTACAATACGCTGAAAAGGCTCGGGGTGCGCTACCTGCAGTTCATTCCGTGCCTCGACCCTTTGGAAAAAGAACGTGGAAATGAGCCGTATTCGCTCTTGCCGGAGGCTTATGGAAAATTTCTCTGCGGGCTTTTTGACGCCTGGTATCTGGATTGGCAAAAAGGGGAATACGTCAGCGTCCGCCTTTTCGACGATTACGTTCATCTGCTGATGGGGATGCCGTCCGGCTCCTGCGCGACTTCGGGCAGCTGCGGCAGCTATATTGTGGTGGAAGCCGACGGCAGCCTTTACCCGTGCGATTTTTACGTTCTGGACGAATGGCGTCTGGGGACGCTGCAGAATACGTCCTTGGCCGACGCCGCCGATGGCGCGCTTTGGTGTAAATTTCAAAGCGACGGACAGAAAAAGCCGGATGCCTGCGACGGCTGCAAATGGTATTTTATCTGTCAGGGCGGATGCAAGCGCGATTGGCAGTCAATGAACGGGCGGGTGGAAAACTATTATTGCCCGGCTTTCCGCCGCTTTTTTGAGTACGCGGCACCCAGACTGGCTGAAATCGCCCAAACGGTTTCCCGGACCCTTTCCGGCGAAATATGCTGACAAATTTCCGGTTTGTTCCAGGGAGCCGATAGGGCTGTTTTCCGGTTACCCGGAGGGCGCCCTCTTTTTTCTGCGATAGTTTTCCAAAAACGACGGCAAGCTCCCAATTCGGCCTAAAAGCCGAATTGGGAGCTTAATTTTTTGTGTATTTTTTTGTAAGTATTTGAAGGCCCGGCTGTACTCTTTGCGAGGATTAAAAATTGTTGCAAGGAGGAGTATTAATGACAGAAATCAATCTGGACATGTTCCAGGCCGGTGCGGTGGCCGCTCTGGTTTATTGTCTGGGCCGTTTCCTGATCGAAAAGGTACCTGTTTTGAACAAGTACTGTATTCCCGCTCCCGTTGTGGGCGGGCTGATCTTTTCCATCCTGAATTTGTGCCTGCATTTGTCCGGAGTTGCGGAGATCGGCTTTGATTCGACGCTGCAGACCGTGTTTATGACGATCTTTTTCTGTACGGTCGGCTTTACGGCGTGCTTCAGTCTGCTGAAAAAGGGCGGAATCCAGGTGCTGATGTATTTGGGACTGGCGCTCGGGATGGTGATCCTTCAGGATCTTATCGGCGGCGGACTGGCGGGTGTGTTTGGAATCGACCCCAAACTGGGCCTGTGCATGGGTTCGATTCCCCTGGTAGGAGGGCACGGAACCTCCGCGGCGTTCGGGCCCATGCTGGAAAAGAACTTCGGAGTGGTTGGGGCAACCACCGTGGCGATTGCCGCGGCAACGTTCGGCCTGGTGGCCGGCGGAGTGATGGGCGGGCCGCTCGCCCGCCGCAGGATTCAGAAACACGGGCTGCATTCCACCGCCCTGGAAGAAAACATCACGGATGCGGAAGCGGAGGAAAAGACGACGATTCATCCGCAGCGGTTTGTCAATGCGTCTTTGTTTATTGCGGTGGCGATCGGGGCAGGCACGCTGGTCGTGGCGCTGTTCAAAAGCTGGGGAATAACAGTACCCGGATACATTGGCGCGATGCTGGTGGCGGTCGTCATACGGAATGTCTGGGATGCAGGTAAGAAAGAGGTGCCGATGCCCGAAATCGATTCCCTGGGCAACCTATCCCTTCAGCTTTTCCTCGCGATGGCATTGATGGGCCTGAAGCTGTGGCAGTTGGCCTCTCTGGCGGTGCCGATGATCGTGATCCTTCTTGTTCAGACAATTCTGATGGCGTCTTACGCCTACTTCGCGGTGTTCAATCTCATGGGCAGGGATTATGAGGCTGCCGCGATGACGACTGCGTTCTGCGGCTTTGGCATGGGTGCCACGCCGAACGCGATGGCGAATATGGGGGTTCTTGCGGACCGGTACGGCCCGTGCCCCCGCGCGTATTTCATCGTTCCTCTGGTCGGCAGCTTATTTATCGATATGTTCAACAGCGGTATTCTGACGATATTTATCAATCTCTTTCCCTAATGCGTGTTTGAATTTCGGGATTAATCCCAAATAAATGGAGGCTTTTGAATTATGAGCAAAAGTGATTATGTCAATCAGGTTTTGGCGGATGTGAAAAAGAAAAGTGCGGACGAGCCGGAATTTGTTCAGACGGTCGAGGAAGTGCTGACTTCCATCGCACCCTTTATCGACGCGCATCCGGAGTACCAAAAGGCCGCGCTTCTCGAACGGATCACGGAGCCGGAGCGCACCATCGAATTCCGCGTCACCTGGGTCGATGATGCGGGAAAAGTCCGGGTCAACCGTGGATACAGGGTTCAGTTCAACGGCGCCATCGGCCCCTATAAGGGCGGGCTGCGGTTTCATCCGTCCGTCAATCTTTCGATCATGAAGTTCCTCGGATTTGAACAGACGTTTAAAAACAGCCTGACCACTCTGCCGATGGGTGGCGCAAAGGGCGGCTCCGATTTTGATCCCCGCGGAAGAAGCAACGCGGAAATCATGCGTTTCTGCCAGGCGTTTATGACGGAGTTGTACCGCCACATCGGCCCCGACGTGGATGTTCCCGCCGGAGACCTCGGCGTCGGCGGCCGGGAAATAGGCTATCTGTACGGGCAGTACCGCAGAATCCGCGGCGCTTTTGAAAGCGGTGCGCTGACCGGAAAGGACCGTTCCTTCGGCGGAAGCCTGATTCGTCCGGAAGCGACCGGGTTCGGTGCCGTCTATTATGTCGCGAGCATATTTGAGCATGAAAAGGAGACGTTTCACGGAAAGACCTTTGCCATCTCCGGATTTGGAAACGTCGCATGGGGCGTTGTTCAAAAGGTCAGCCAACTGGGAGGGAAGGTCGTAACGCTTTCCGGTCCGGACGGCTATGTTTACGATCCGGACGGAGTCTGCACGCAGGAAAAGTTTGACTTTATGCTGAAAATGAGGAGCAGCGGTCACGACAAGGTCAAGGACTACGCGGATCGGTTCGGCTGCGAATTCTTCGCGGGCCAAAAGCCGTGGGGAGTAAAGGCGGATGTCGTCATGCCCTGCGCGACCCAGAACGACGTCGGCCTGGAAGAAGCCAGGAAAATCGTGGCAAACGGCGTCAGGTATTACATAGAAGTTGCAAACATGCCCACAACCAACGAAGCGCTGTTCTATTTGATGAAACAGAAAAATATCATCGTGGCTCCGTCGAAAGCGGTAAACGCCGGCGGCGTTGCGGTCTCCGGCCTTGAAATGTGCCAGGACAGCGAACGAATTTCCTGGTCGGCCGACGAGGTGGACTGCAAGCTGAAAGAGATCATGAAAAACATCTACGAATCGTCCGAAAAGGCGGCGGCGGAATACGGGCTTGGCTACAATCTGGTCGCGGGCGCGAACATTGCTGGGTTTAAAAAAGTAGCCGACGCGATGCTCGCTCAGGGAATTACGTCCTGATCCCCCGTAAAAGAGAGAAAGGAGTCCCCCGGACATGAAGGTATTGTTTTTAAAAGAAATGGACCGCTCGGCAAAGGACATACTGGTAAAGAACGGAATTCAGGTGATTGTAAGTCACAGCCGGAGCGAGGCGGATTACGTCCGCGAGATCCAAAGGGACCAGGTGGACGGAATCTTTTGCCGGACGGAGGAGGTGACGCCCGCCATGATGGGTGCTTCGGCCCGGCTGAAGGTGATTGCAAAGCAGGGCGTGGGCCTGGATAACATAGACGTTCCGTATGCTACAAACAACGGCATTCAGGTGGTTTACGCCCCCGGCGGCAATGCCAATTCGGTCGCGGAGCACACCATCTTTCTGATGCTGGCCTGCGCGCGCAGATTCAATTATGTGGACGGGATTTTCCGCGCCGGCAACGCTGAGGTGCGCTACACGCTTCACGACACTTTTGAATTGAAGGGCATGACGCTGGGTCTGCTGGGGTGCGGGCGAATCGGGCAGCTGGTGGCCCAAAAGGCGGCCCGCGGCTTCGGTATGAACGTGATCGGCTACGATCCCTACCTAAAACAGGACGCCCTGGATGCGGCGATCACGTTGAAAAAGAGGAAGGAAGAGGTGCTGCGGGAATCTGATTTTATCAGTCTTCACATGCCCTCCACACCTCAGACGCGAGGGACGGTCGGGGCCGCGGATTTTGCCCTGATGAAACCGACCGCTTCGTTCATCAACGCGGCCCGCGGCGATGTCGTGGTGGAAAAGGATTTGATCCTGGCGCTTCAGTCAGGACGGATCCTCGGCGCCGGCGTGGACGTCTACGCCCATGAACCGATCGGCCCGGACCACGCGCTGTTAAAAATGCCGCAGGTGATCGCGACGCCCCATACGGCGGCCACCACGGAGCAATCCGTCAAAAAGTGCTGCAGTATGGCGGCGCAGGGGATCGTGGAAGTCCTGACAGGGCAGAAAATCTCGTTTCCCGCCAATCATCCCAAAATGGTATCCTGATTACAACTTTTTGACATAGATAGGTCAACTTCTCCCCAAAACCCAAGCCGGATACGCAGAGTCCGGTTTGGGTTTTGAAGTTTCGACGGAGGTGCAAAATGAAAAAAAGATTCGTGATGAAAAAAGGGCTGATGCTTAAAATCCTGCTTTTCATCGGCGTGCCGGTCGCGGTGATTTTTGTAATGACCGCTTTTTTTATGACTCATGCGGTTAGACAATCCGTTTCAGAACTGACAACCGACGAATTGACTTCAAAATCAGTCTCGGCATCCTATGAGGTAGACAATTATTTCTCCAAATACAGGACGGTTGTGGAGCAGATGACGACAAGCGACCTTTTGCAGCAGTTTTTCTCGGAATCGGACGAAGAGAAGTACGGCGCCGCAGGCGGGTATGGGCGGATCAAGAATACGATTCAGAACATCTACCGGACGGATCCCGACGATTTTTCCTCCGTATGGTTCGGCGACTGCAAGTCCAATATGATGATCTCCAAAAACAAGGATAAGCCGTACAGCAAGAAGCTGTCCGAACGACCGTGGTATAAGCCGGCCGTGGAGAAAAAAAGCGTAGTCTACATTGAGCCGTACCAGGATTCCGTGACCGGGAAGATGGTAATGAGCCTGGTTGCCCCGATTTACCGGACCGGAACGGAGAATCTGGTCGGCTTCGCGGGCGTCGATATCACGCTGGACCGGCTTTATCAGATCTTGAAGGGGTACCGGCTCGGCGACTCCGGATTCTATATCCTGACCAGCGCCGGGGGCCGGCTGATCTATTATCCCGACGAGTCCCTTAAAAACAAGAGCATCAAAAGCTCCGGAATGTCTGAAAATGCAATCGGCAAGATCTCCGCCGGGAAGACGGGCTTTCTCTCTTACCGTGCGCTCGGCAGCCTGAATTTCGGTTATGTGTCGCCGGTGGGGGACACCGGCTGGACGGTCACGACCGGCCTGCCGGAAAACGAGTTCTATCGTTCCTATCATGCCATCCTACGCTCGCTTCTGGCGATGTTTATCGTTTCCCTGCTCATCATTCTGGGGCTGATACTGCTGACGTCGAAAAGCATTGTAAATCCTTTGATCAAACTGAAAAACACGGCGCAGGAGATTGCGGACGGAAATCTGGATACTAGGATCGACGCGGGCGGAACCGACGAGGTCGGCCGGGTCGCGCAGGCGATGTCCGGGACCGTGTGCCGGCTGCGCCAGTACATCGATTATATCGACGAAATATCAAATGTGATCGACCGCATCGCAAAGGGCGACTTTACTTTCGAACTGCAGTGCGATTACGCGGGGGAATTCGCAAAAATCAAGACTTCTCTCGAAAACATCAAGATCACGTTCGCAGGCGCCTTCTCAGAGATCGACAGGTCCGCGGACCAGATCGCAAGCGGCTCCGGAGAAGTGGCAAACGCGGCGCAGGCGCTGGCGCAGGGGGCGACCGAACAGGCGGGCTCCGTCGAACTGCTGTCCGATTCCGTCGGGGAGATTTCCGGGAAGATCAGGAACAACGCGGCGAATGCCGCCAATGCCGAAAAGCTTTCCGAAGCAGTCATGACGGAAATCAGGAATGAAAATGAGCTGATGTCTCAGTTGACGGCCGCGATGAACGAAATCGGGACGTCGTCCGACCAAATTTCCAAAATCATCAGGGCAATCGAGGACATTGCGTTTCAAACCAACATTCTTGCCCTGAACGCCGCGGTGGAGGCGGCACGCGCGGGGGACGCTGGAAAGGGATTTGCCGTTGTGGCGGAAGAAGTTAGAAATCTGGCGGCAAAGAGCGCGGAGGCGGCGAAAAGCACGACCCATCTGGTCCGCAACGCCATCCAGTCGGTCGAGCACGGTACCGGCATTTCGGAAAAAACCTCCCGGTCCTTTCAAACGATCGTAGATTCCGTGGAAAAGACGGCGCGCTCCGTGAAGGAGATTTCAAAGAGCAGCAGTGAGCAGGCTGCTTCCGTGGAGAGGGTCACGCAAAGCCTGAGCCAGATCTCCGCGGTGGTTCAGACAAACTCCGCGACCTCGGAAGAAACCGCCGCTTCCAGCGAAGAGCTGAGCGGTCAGGCCCAGTCGCTCAAGACTCTTTTGGGACGTTTCAAATTCAACCGATAAACAAAAACCGGCGAAAACGATTTTCGCCGGGCACGGCTCCGGCTTTACTGTTCGGATACAATCAGCAGCCCGTCGATAAAATTTTTCACGCTGATTTTTCCGCCCCGGGGACGCTTTCCGCGGATATAATCCATTTCCGCTTTGACTTCTTCAAACGGGAACAGGCTTCCCGAGTACTGCGCGAAGGTTTCGTTCATGAAATCTTCTATTCCCAGCTGCGCCAGATTCCTCATTCCCTTCGCAATCGCACGCCGGATCCTTTGCTCCATGCTTTGGGGAACCGTGGACAGCTGGCCGCACAGACGGCCGATGTTCACCTGGTAAATCGAAATTTTATTCTCGTGTAAGTACTGGCAAATCTTTAGAATGTCGATGCAGCCCTTTTCGCCTGACATGCCGAGCTGGTTCATTGTGAGCTTCGCTCGGTTAAAATAGGGCTCCGGTTTCACTGCGGCGGGAGGGGAAGGGTTTTCCTCAAAATGAAACAGGTTCCGGATACTGTCGAGGGTACGCTCGTTTTGAAGCTGAACGGAGACCGTCTGTATGACCGATTTCACTTCGATGGAATTGATCGGCTTGCTGATGAAAAAGTCCACTCCCGAATGATAGGCTTTTTCAATTAATTTTTTATCGGAAATCTGAGAAATCATGATGTATTTTGCGCGGCAGGAGAGGTCCCTAAGGCTTTTGATCACCTGAATTCCGTCTTTCTTCGGCATCAAAAAATCGACTAGGACGATGTCCGGCCGGGACGACAGAATGGCCTGCTCGTCGGGAGGGCCGCCGTCGGAGCTTCCGCAGATGATCCCCAGATTCTGCTGCTCGACCAGATCCTCCAGCGTGTCGATCACGGGCTGATCGTCTTCGACAATGTAGATTCTCATCTCAGTCCCCTCTCCAGAGCGGAGGCCGGTATATCCATGTGAAATTCCGTTTTTACGTTCGGCTGGGATTCCACACGGATCGTGCCGTGGAACTGCTCCTCTACCGTGCTTCGAACCCCGGAAAGTCCGACCCCCCGAAACATATTCCCGTTTTCCAAATCGAATTTTGTGGAAAAGCCGTGCTGAAAAATTTTGGGGATGTTCTTTTCAGAAATCCCCGGCCCGTCGTCGGAAACGGAGATCTGATAGGTTTGCCCCGCCAGCTGCTCGGTAATATCGACCCGATGTTTCCTGTGATTTTTTTCCTCGCTCAGCGCAATCGCCTCAACGGAATTGTTCACCAGATTTTTCAGCAGCAGCATGACGGAGTAATGCGCCTGCGTTAGGAAATCATGCTGATACTGAAAATTCAGACTGATGTTGAGATGCTTGGACTCGATCATCCGATAAGTCGCGTCTCTGAGAATCGTCAAAATATCGCTGAACCACATCTCTTTTTCCGGGTACTGGTTTCTGACCTCCTGCTCCAGGCCTCTGATGATGCAAATGTAATCTTTCTTGATTTCATGGACGTCCCGCGCGATCATCAGCGCCCACTCCTTGGTTTGCAGCTTTACCTGCTGATTGGACAGCGCTTCGTAAAGGCGGTAGGAGTTGCTCATGATCTCTTCAATTTCTTCCGTGTTCTTTTTCATGAAATAAATTTCATTTTTTAGCCCCGCGGTCATTAGAAACAGCCGTTGGTACCGCTGCTCGTGTTCCTTTTTTGTCAGAAGGAAGCGATAGCGCTCAATCAGCAAAAGAATAAAACCTACCAAAATGGTCCGCACGACCGCGACCGAAAGAAGCTCAAACACACGTCGTTTTTGAATCGGAAAACCGTTCCTTAAAAAATTTTCAAACATGTTGGAAATAAAGTCGCAGCATAAAACGGAAATAATCAGACGGGGGAAGCGCGCCATATATTTGTTTTGGACCAAAAAAAAAGAACAGGAGGCTGTAAAACAGGTAGTACAGACCGCCCGGTAGGGCGGACTGAATGGCGGGGATAACGCCGGCACCCGAAACGTATGCCGCCGCGCTGCGAAAAACGAAAATCATTCCCCCGGAGGTGATTCCGGTCCAGAGCGTATTCGTCTCCAGATCCATCGTCATTATCAGAACCGGGAACAGGACGACGGACAGCGAGATCCGCAGACCGTCATAAAACAGGTTCCAATAAATTTCAGAGACCACTGTAATGCAAAGACCTGTGAACAAAGTTTGTTTCCATTTCGTTTTCCGTTTCATATTATCGAGTCCTTTCAGATTCTTTGCGGGGAAAGGATACGGGAGGGCTTTTTAAGATGCGGATTCTATATCATAATATGGATTTAAGATACTTTTTCATAAATAATAGATCAAAAGAAGATATTTTTATTTATTACATACAAAATAGAATAGATTTTTTCGCTAAATCGAAGAAAAAGATAGATTTCACTAAAAATGTGAGAAAAATAAACGGAACAGCCGGGGAAGAAGGGGGCGGCGGCTTCGTTTCTCCGCCGGGTCCCGCGCTGTTGCCGCAAGGCAGAAAAAAACGCCGTACACGGATTTTCATCCATATACAACGCTCGAACGCACAGTGCGAAAACTCTTATCAGCCTCGACCCCTGTACAAAAAACGAGACGGGTGGTATGATAAGAACTGCAATGTGCCGATATTCGGTTGCGTATGGAGGTTGTGCTCCGTATGCAGGAAGCAGGTGTTCCCGCACCTGCTTCTGCATTGCAGTTTTTGTGCTTTACAGGTAAATTATACCGCGTTCGGATTCGAAGTCAAGGAAAAGCCGTTCATTGCCGTGGAAAAGGTATTTTGCGCGGCCGCGATCGGGCTTTTCCCGCTGCCGGAAGAGTCACAGAATAAGGGCAAGGGGAGCATACAGCTTACCTTGCCCTTATTCCGTTACCATCGCAGGCTGATACTGCAAAGCGGAAACCCCGATTTTTCTATTCGGGATAGTATCTTTTTATAACTGCGCCCTTTTATGTAGTGCCGGATTTATTTTTATGTTCGTTCTGCTTCCTCACACACATGCGGGGTACCGCACCTCATCCCGAATGGCTTACTATTCCAGTTCCCGGCTTTTGTCCGGATCGGGTATCCGGTTTTCAATTGTTTTCAACTCGGAGTAGATGATCGCCTGGTTTTTTACGACGGCAGTCAGATTCTGGTTTAACCACTCCAGCTGCTTTTTTAGATCTTCGTCCATTTCCTTATACCTCCGATACAGATTTGACCTTTTTACGGCCAAATAAATTGTATCGAAAAAATTACGATTATGTAGAAAAGTAGGACGAGAGCGAACTAAAAATACAAAAAATACCCTTTAAGCCGTCAGGTGTGAAAGGCTTTCCCCGCGGCGCTTTGTTACGCACTTTTCGGTTTTTCAAGCAGCGGCATCAGTTTCGCGGAAAGAAGAGAGACCAGCGGCACGGTAAGGACGACGGCGGAGCTTCCTGCGAGCGCCTGAATGATTTCCGCCGCGATATGGTTGGAGTTCATTACCTGCTGATACGGCATGTTGTAGGTATAAATCTGAATCATCATCACAAGGGAAGAACCGGTGAACGCCAGAATCAGTGTGTTTGCCATAGTGCCCATCATATCGCGGCCGACATTCATGCCGGAAGCAAATAAAGTCGGGGCATCGGTTTCCGGATTGCTGCGATAGATTTCATTTATTGAAGAGGCCACAGAGATGGCAACATCCATGACCGCCCCGAGTGATGAAATCAGAACGGCCGCAAAAAACAGGCTGCCTACCTTCAGTCCGCTGTGGGAAGAAATCGCCAGCAGGGAGTCTGTGTCGGAAAACGTGTAGCCGGAGGTTTGAGTCAGGCAGCTGAAAATCTGGGCAATCCCCGCTGAAACGGCGACTCCGCCGATGGTACCCAGAATTGCAATCAATGTTTTTCGTTCGATCCCCCCCGCCAACGGAAGAGTTACGCAGGAAGTAGCGGCGGAGAAAATCAGGACGGCGGCTGCTGGGGAAAGACCGTGGTACAGCAGGGGCACAAAAATAAAAATGACGCTTGTCATCGTAAATCCGATGGCCACGACCGACTGAAAGCCGCGTTTCCCGCCGACGAAGCAGAGCAGCAGGACGAAAAGAACCGCCATTGCGTAAAGGTAGGGGGTTCGGTGCGGGGAGTTGGGGTTGATGTTGACGGTTCCGCCGTCACCCGTTGCGCTCACGGAAACAATGATGGTCTGCCCGGCATTCAACTTGTAATTGGTATCGTAATTCAGATTATTGACGATGTGGTAGCTTCTGCCTTGAAAATTACCCGTCAGGATTTTTACCGTGACGTTCTGCGAGCCGACCAGCAGCTCCGGATGGATTTCGTCTTTTTTTGCGCTTTCAGAATCGACGGAAATTACGCTTGCCTGTTCAAAGGAAATCTGGTCGTTTCCCGACAGGCTGTAGGGGTTGTAATAAGCCTGGTGACGGCTGACGGAATAGGCGAATACGGTATAGACGGCCAGAATCAGCAGCAAAAGGGCCAGCTTCCATTTCTCTTTGATCTCAACACGCGGCACGGCGCATTCCCCGCCTTTTCTTTCAATTTATGATAACAACCCCGTTTCACAATCAGTGCAACGGGGTTGTTTTGATACAGGAAGCGGATTAGCTGCGGGCAGTCGGTTTTTTTCGAAGGGCTGCGATGCATCCGGCGGCTACGATCAGCGCAAGAGCCGCAAGCGCGGCATACAGGTATGTGCCGCCTTCCCTGTCGCCCGTTTTGGGATTGGAGGCCGCGGAAGCGGGGGCTGTTGTTGAAACTGCGGCCGTCGGGGACGCGGAGGTCTTGGTGATGGTATAGGTGTCGATCGGCGTGTCGGAGCTGGTCTTATAGGTTGTCAGAGTAAAGGTATCGCCGGTGACTTTTGCGTAAGTGTAGGTCGGTTCGTTATTTTGCCAGCCGACCGCGCTGAATGAGTGATCCGCCGTGGCGTTGTATTTATAGTATTTGCTGCCGCTGCCGGAATCAAGCGTAAGGTACACGGTCCCTTTCGGATTGGTCACCTGGCCTTTTTTAACCGTGCTGACGGCGGACCCGCCATACATTTGATAAGTGCGGGTGTAGTAATGGTCGTGACCGTTCAGCACAATATCGATCTGGTATTTGTCCATCAGCTTCGTCCAGTTTTTGCGCATGAACATCGTGTCGTCATCCGCTGAAGTCGCACCGTCGTGGTTGGCTTCGCTGTAAGGCGCCTGATGGAAAGAAACCACCTTCCATTTTGCGTCTTTGTTCGCGTCGATTGCCTGTTTCAGAAAGGCGTCGTGCGCGGAAACGTCATAGAAGTTGTTGCCTTCCAGCACCAGAAACAGCGTGTTGCCGTAACGGAACCAGTAATCTCCGTTGTTGTCGTCCACATTGTTTGTTTTGGTCTGCCCAAGGGTGGAAAGATTGGGCTGATTGTAATGGAAGCTGTAATACTTGCCCATCTGGAAGTCGTGATTGCCGGAATAGGCAGCCAGAATATGGGCTTGCAGATAATCAGCCGAGGAATCGGGGTTGAAAAATGCGTTGTATTCCTTTTGCTGCGTATACAGATGGTCGTAATTGTTTACCTGGTCGCCCATGGAAAACAGGAAGTTCAGGGAAGGATACTTCGAATATACTTTTTTGAGCGTGTTTGCCCAGCCGGCCTGATCATTGGCCAGATTTCCGCTCGCGCCCATCTGGGGATCGCCGAAAGCCGCAAAGCTGAATCCGTCCTTGGCGGATTTTGTCTGGAACGTATATGTTTTGCTCCAGGTTGTCCCGTCTCCTACGCGATAGGTATAGGAGGTATTCGGAACAAGCCCGCCGACCGTGACTTTGTCGGAGTATTCATCCGAAAGGGCCGCCCCGCTTTCATCCTGAAAAGAGCCGATGGACTGATCGGTGTTTTTGGGATTGTTAAGAACACCTTCCGTCGCCGTCATCTTTGCGACGGCCGCCTGCTTTGTCGAGTCCGCAGGGAAACTGTTGTTCTTCATGTCGCTTGTTTTCGCAATCTGAAGCTGTCCGGCGGCGGAATTGCCGCTTTGCCAGCAAAACCGTACTTCCGTTTCCGTACTTCCGATTCCGATCGTAATGTTGTAGGGAGCCGAGGCTGATGCCGCCTGTGCCGGGATCCCGAGCGCAGCGCCCATGACTGTCAGGGCACAAAACGCCGCCGCGATGGTTTTGACCGCTTTTTGACGAATCAACATTGATTGAACCTCCTCTTTCAAATGGCTGAATTAACAGCGTTATTGTAGTCTCTGCAAATGGGAAGCCGGTTACAGTCCTGTTAATTTCTGTTAAATTCTTGATAACCTTTCGATTTAACAAGAATTTAAAAGCGGTTACGTTGATCTTCTGATCTGCGCATGATAGGATCATTTCGGAACAGCAGAATTAAATCCGTTGTAAGGGCTGATGTTAATGTGTCTTTCCGACTGGTTTTTGCGGTTGAAACGAATTGCGGATCAGAGAATGAAGCCTGTCCCCAAACGGTTGTCCAGCCTGTCTCCTTATTATTATGTTTTGCTTGGCTGCGTTCTTTCTTTCGTAGTCTGTACTCAAATTCTGATTACACGCCTGATTTTTCCGTTTCTTCGTTCCGAATCCGATCTGACCGAAGCCCGTTCCTACTATCGAGCCGCTGCAAGCAGTGCCGTCACGCGGACCGGCAGTCAAAATGTTCCGCCGGCAGCGGAAACGAAGGCCGTGCCTGATCCCTTTGATCAGCTGCAAGCCGTCAACCGAGACGTGACGGGATGGATTACCTTGCCGGAAACAGCGATTGATTACCCGGTCCTTCTGGCGCCGGCGGGTTCACCTGATTTTTACCTGACCCATGACTGGGAAAAAAACGAAACCAAATACGGAAGTATTTTTATGCTGAGCTCCGATTCGGCGGGCAAACAGGTGAAAAATACGATTTTATACGGGCACAGTATGAAGGACGGAAGCATGTTCGCCCCCTTGCTGAATTACGAAAGCCTTGCTTTTTACCGTGCCCATCCCGTTGTTCTGTATCGGAAGGGCGGCGAAAAGGCCTGCTGGAAAATTTTTGCCGTCATGAAAGTGAATACGGATCCGGCTCAGGGAAAGCCATTTGACTATCAGAAAACCTCGTTTTCCTGTGAAGAAGATTTTTTGGAATACCTTTATCAAGTTCGAATCCGTTCAATGTTCGAATTTCCGGTTGACATTAAGCCGTCTGATGAAATTATAACGCTCTCCACCTGTTCCTATGAATTTGAGGGTTTCCGAACAGTGGTGTTTGCACGGCGCGTCCGGGACTCGGAAAAAGAAAGCGTGAAGGTATCGGAAGCGGTAAAGAATCCCGACGTACTGTATCCCGACTGCTGGTATAAAAGGTTCGGCGGGGAACAGCCTTTTCTGCCCGATTTTCAGGATGCAATGCGCGGCGGGAAGCTGTCCTGGCTGAAAACGGACTGAACATTGCGTAAAAAAGCTCTTTGCCGACCGGATTCGGCAAAGAGCTTTTATCATGACAGGAGGGGATGAACCCGGGCCGGACCTTCGCTGCGATCGGCGACATATTTCTGATATTTGGCTTTCTCCGCTTGAATTATTTTATTTGAGCAGAATGAGCTGGAAGTGAAAGAAAAGACAATTTCCAGAAATTTCTTTGTATGAAACCCTGGACAAATTAAAAAAATTGTGGTATCATCAAATTCCGCTCTTGAAGCGGGCCGCAATCTGTAAAAGTCTGTTGACAAAGCGAACATGTTGTGGTATTATTAAAAACCCGCGCAGTTGATAAATATTAAAATTTTAAAAATTGTGGTCGGGTGTTGACAAACGGAGATCAGCGTGCTATACTAATAAAGTTGCTCGCCGAATGACACACAAAGCGGGCATGGGACCTTGAAAATTAAACAACGAGACGATAAAGAAGGAACCCGTAAAGATTTCGAGAGTAAAAGTACTTTCGGACGAAAAGAGAGGGAAACTCTTACAAAAAAACCAAAAGATACGTTAGTGTATCGACTGAAGAGCCGAAACGACTCTAAGATAGATATAAACGCCTTCGGGTGATTATATACCATATTTTAGAGAGTTTGATCCTGGCTCAGGACGAACGCTGGCGGCGTGCCTAACACATGCAAGTCGAACGGAAACAGATTGAAGCTTGCTTTGAACTGTTTTAGTGGCGGACGGGTGAGTAACGCGTGAGGAACCTGCCTTTCAGAGGGGGATAACGTCTGGAAACGGACGCTAATACCGCATGACATTTTGTTGCCGCATGGTGATAAAATCAAAGGAGCAATCCGCTGAGAGATGGACTCGCGTCCGATTAGCCGGTTGGCGGGGTAACGGCCCACCAAAGCAACGATCGGTAGCCGGGCTGAGAGGCTGAACGGCCACATTGGGACTGAGACACGGCCCAGACTCCTACGGGAGGCAGCAGTGGGGGATATTGCACAATGGAGGAAACTCTGATGCAGCAACGCCGCGTGAGGGAAGAAGGTTTTCGGATTGTAAACCTCTGTCCTCAGGGACGATAATGACGGTACCTGAGGAGGAAGCTCCGGCTAACTACGTGCCAGCAGCCGCGGTAATACGTAGGGAGCAAGCGTTGTCCGGATTTACTGGGTGTAAAGGGTGCGTAGGCGGCACTGCAAGTCAGGTGTGAAAACCATGGGCTTAACTTATGGATTGCACTTGAAACTGTGGTGCTTGAGTGAAGTAGAGGCAGGCGGAATTCCCGGTGTAGCGGTGAAATGCGTAGAGATCGGGAGGAACACCAGTGGCGAAGGCGGCCTGCTGGGCTTTAACTGACGCTGAGGCACGAAAGCATGGGTAGCAAACAGGATTAGATACCCTGGTAGTCCATGCCGTAAACGATGATTACTAGGTGTGGGGGGTCTGACCCCTTCCGTGCCGGAGTTAACACAATAAGTAATCCACCTGGGAAGTACGACCGCAAGGTTGAAACTCAAAGGAATTGACGGGGGCCCGCACAAGCAGTGGAGTATGTGGTTTAATTCGAAGCAACGCGAAGAACCTTACCAGGTCTTGACATCCAACTAACGAAGCAGAGATGCATCAGGTGCCCTTCGGGGAAAGTTGAGACAGGTGGTGCATGGTTGTCGTCAGCTCGTGTCGTGAGATGTTGGGTTAAGTCCCGCAACGAGCGCAACCCTTGTGATTAGTTGCTACGCAAGAGCACTCTAATCAGACTGCCGTTGACAAAACGGAGGAAGGTGGGGACGACGTCAAATCATCATGCCCCTTATGACCTGGGCTACACACGTACTACAATGGCCGTTAACAACGGGAAGCGAAGCCGCGAGGTGGAGCAAAACCCCAAAAACGGTCTCAGTTCGGATCGCAGGCTGCAACCCGCCTGCGTGAAGCTGGAATTGCTAGTAATCGCGGATCATCATGCCGCGGTGAATACGTTCCCGGGCCTTGTACACACCGCCCGTCACACCATGGGAGCCGGTAATACCCGAAGTCGGTAGCCTAACCGCAAGGAAGGCGCCGCCGAAGGTAGGATTGGCGACTGGGGTGAAGTCGTAACAAGGTAGCCGTATCGGAAGGTGCGGCTGGATCACCTCCTTTCTATGGAGACCCGAGCAGATGAAACATTCTGTTCCAACATCCAAGGTCGGTTACGGATGACTTATTATCCAATCGTTGTTTAATTTTGAAGGCCTCGCAGGCTGAGCCTGCACGCACGACGCGCTGAAGCAGACTGGAAACAGAACGCCGAACGCCGCGGAAATGGGTGCGGAGGAAAGCCGGCGGCACAAAGGTCTTGTGTTCGCGGCAAAGCGGCCCGGGAGACCGGAAAGCCAAAGCGCGGCGAAAGACACTGTGTGTCGGTCTTCTCAGAGATAGCATAGGAAGAACCAATCAGTTGAATAGCTTCCAATACGGGGGTATAGCTCAGCTGGGAGAGCGCCTGCTTTGCAAGCAGGAGGTCAACGGTTCGATCCCGTTTATCTCCACCAGCGGACTGAAGTCCGCGGTCACGACACGCCGGGGCGTTTCAGAAATGAAAAGGCTCGCGGTCGCGGAGAGAACCGCAGAGGAAGTCTGCAAAAAACTGGCTATAGTGGCAGAAAGACCGGATAGCCTCAAAGCCGGAACAATATGGGCTTATAGCTCAGCCGGTTAGAGCGCACGCCTGATAAGCGTGAGGTCGGTGGTTCGAGTCCACTTAAGCCCACCAGCAGGCTGAGCCTGCATGCACGACGCGCTGAAGCATTCTGGAGACAGGAAGCGGAATGTCGCGGAAATGGATGCGGCAAAAGTCTGGAAACGGCAAACAGGAAGCGAAAGCGGAATGGGAGCCAAAATTACATACGGGGTTTCAGTCCGCGACGGCGAGTTTGGGAAACCGAAAAGTTGAAAGCGCGATGAAAGACACTGTGTGTCCATATGATGTTCTGGTCCATGCAAATGGAAAAGAGTATTGTGTGTAATCTGATGGCTGGGAAAGGCCGCGGCAGGCAAGGTTCTTTGAACTGAAAGCTGATTCGCGACGTGCGTCAACCTCAGGTTGTACCTTGAAAACTGAATAAAGCGAGAAGCAGATAAAGCGAGAAAAAGTTGTTATTCTAACAAGATTAATCTGATAGAAAAACTACAATTTTGAAGAACCAAAGAATCACATGGTCAAGCTACAAAGAGCGCAAGGGGAATGCCTTGGCACTGGGAGCCGAAGAAGGACGCGGCTAACTGCGAAAAGCTATGGGGAGCCGTAAGCAGGCATTGATCCATAGGTGTCCGAATGGAGCAATCCGGCTGGAGTCATGTCCAGTCACCGTGGAGTGAATTCATAGCTGCACGGGGGGAACCGCCTGAACTGAAACATCTAAGTAGGGCGAGGAAAAGAAATCAACCGAGATTCCGCAAGTAGTGGCGAGCGAACGCGGAAGAGGCCAAACCGTGGGCAGCAATGCCCGCGGGGTGTGGACAGCCAAAAAGTACGCAATCCTGAGCAGAACGGCATGGAAAGGTCGACGAAAGAGTGTGAAAGTCACGTATGCGAAGGGAAAGCGCAGTGGGCTGTATCCCGAGTACTGCCGGACACGTGAAACCCGGTGGGAACATGGGGGGACCACCCTCCAAGCCTAAATACTACCCAGTGACCGATAGTGAAGAGTACTGTGAAGGAAAGGTGAAAAGCACCCCGGAAGGGGAGTGAAATAGAACCTGAAACCTTGTGCTTACAAGCACCGAGAGCCCGTCAATGGGTGATCGGGTACCTTTTGTAGAATGGTCCGGCGAGTGAATGTAACTGGCAAGGTTAAGTCCTTCAGGGACGGAGCCGCAGGGAAACCGAGTCTGAACAGGGCGTATGAAGTCAGTTGTATTCGACCCGAAACCGGGTGACCTACCCATGTCCAGGTTGAAGTGGGGGTAAAACCCCATGGAGGACCGAACCGACTCCCGTTGAAATGGTAGCGGATGAGGTGTGGGTAGCGGAGAAATTCCAATCGAACCCGGAGATAGCTGGTTCTCTCCGAAATAGCTTTAGGGCTAGCCTCGTATTAGATTACCGGAGGTAAAGCACTGAATGGTCTAGGGGCCGAAAGGCTACCGAAGCCTATCAAACTCAGAATGCCGGATAATTGATGTACGGGAGTCAGACAGTGTGAGATAAGTTTCATTGTCGAAAGGGAAACAGCCCAGACCCACAGCTAAGGTCCCTAAACACGGTTAAGTGGCAAAGGATGTGGGGTTGCTTAGACAACCAGGATGTTGGCTCAGAAGCAGCCATTCATTAAAAGAGTGCGTAATAGCTCACTGGTCGAGTGACCCTGCGCCGAAAATTCAACGGGGCTGAAATCGTGTACCGAAGCTTGGGATGCTCAAATATTCTCCATGCTTTCAGGAAGTTGAGAAGCGGAATCCGGCGGCGCGGAAGCGCTGCGGAAAGCCTCTTTCCCGCACAGAAGCGGAAGAGGAAGGAAAAGGTTCCGGATCAGCGGGCGCAAAGCGCCGCGAAATTTCACAGTAAGGTTGAAATGGAGCGCCGATTGAAGGTTTGGAGAATGTTTGAGCATGGTAGGAGAGCGTTGAATGAGAGTTGAAGTCGGAGCGGAAGCGCCGGTGGATTTCATTCAAGTGAGAATGCCGGAATGAGTAGCGAGAAATATGTGAGAATCATATTGGCCGAAAGTCTAAGGTTTCTGGAGGAAGGTTCGTCCGCTCCAGGTAAGCCGGGAGCTAAGGTGAGGCCGAGAGGCGTAGCCGATGCACATACGGTTGACATTCCGTAGCCGCAGAAGGATTTAAGTAAGATGACACCTGCAAAGGGCATGACCCGGGCGTTGGTTGACCCGGGCGTAAGGGACCGAAATCAAGTAGGGAAGCATGCGCAGAGCAGGGCGAGAAAAGTCTTATGGGATATCCGATGCGCCCGTACCGCAAACCGACACAGGTAGACAGGAAGAAGATTCCAAGGCCAACGGGAGAAGGGTAGTTAAGGAACTCGGCAAATTGACCCCGTAACTTAGGGAGAAGGGGTGCCTCAGAAATGAGGCCGCAGAGAATAGGCCCAGGCGACTGTTTAGCAAAAACACAGGTCTCTGCCAAATCGAAAGATGACGTATAGGGGCTGACACCTGCCCGGTGCTGGAAGGTTAAGAGGAGATGTGCAAGCATTGAATTGAAGCCCCAGTAAACGGCGGCCGTAACTATAACGGTCCTAAGGTAGCGAAATTCCTTGTCGGGTAAGTTCCGACCCGCACGAAAGGTGTAACGATCTGGGCACTGTCTCAATTACCCGCCCGGCGAAATTGTAGTACCGGTGAAGATGCCGGTTACCCGCGACAAGACGGAAAGACCCCATGGAGCTTTACTGTAGTTTAATATTGGGTTTCGGTAATTTATGTACAGGATAGGTGGGAGACTGTGAAGCGGCGGCGCTAGCTGCCGTGGAGTCACCCTTGGGATACCACCCTTAAGTTGCTGAAATTCTAACCTGCGGCCGTGAATCCGGCCGGGGGACATTGTTAGACGGGCAGTTTGACTGGGGCGGTCGCCTCCAAAAGAGTAACGGAGGCGCTCAAAGGTCAGCTCAGCACGGACGGAAACCGTGCCAAAGAGTGTAAACGCGTAAGCTGGCCTGACTGCGAGGATGACGGTCCGAGCAGAAACGAAAGTTGGAGTTAGTGATCCGGCGGTATGAGAGTGGAATTGCCGTCGCTCAACGGATAAAAGCTACCCTGGGGATAACAGGCTGATCTCCCCCAAGAGTCCACATCGACGGGGAGGTTTGGCACCTCGATGTCGGCTCATCACATCCTGGGGCTGTATTCGGTCCCAAGGGTTCGGCTGTTCGCCGATTAAAGTGGTACGCGAGCTGGGTTCAGAACGTCGTGAGACAGTTCGGTCCCTATCTGTCGTGGGCGCAGGATATTTGAGGAGAGCTGTCCTTAGTACGAGAGGACCGGGATGGACGCACCTCTGGCGCACCAGTTGTCATGCCAATGGCACAGCTGGGCAACTATGTGCGGATCGGATAAACGCTGAAAGCATCTAAGCGTGAAGCCGACTCCAAGATTAGATATCCCACAGCATAAGCTGGTAAGGCCCCTTGAAGACTACAAGGTTGATAGGCTGCGTGTGTAAGCACGGTAACGTGTTCAGCTTGGCAGTACTAATAGGCCGAGGGCTTGACCATATTTTTGGTTCGACCCTTCATTTCCCTTTTTCTGCTTCCAGTTTTGTTCAGTTTTGAGGGTACGTTTTGTGCCCCAAAATGGTTGGTATCGATTGCGATGAGGGTACACCCGTTCCCATTCCGAACACGGAAGTTAAGCTCATCTGCGCCGAAGATACTTGGCTGGTAACGGCCCGGAACAATAGGTGATGCCGACATTTTATAAGCTCCTGCTACAGTCCTGTAGCAGGAGCTTTTTGTCGTCAAACTCGCCCCCCACCCTGCACCCCCCACTTGATTCCCTCCCACACCAGAAAATGCTTCAACTTTCACTTTGCTTCCCGTGCGGGGATGGATAGGGGATGAAAAGCGGTTGCAAGTGTGGGAAAGCTCCAAGTGCCTTGAGGCGCTTTCAATATGAAAAATGCTTGACAAATGCCTGAAAATAGAATACTATACTTACATAACATATATAAATACTAATATTAAGAGAGGGGCTTTCAAGATGGATTTTATGGAATTTTACGGCAGAAGTAACAAGGAAATGCTGCGAGGAATGTGCGGCATCCTGTGCTTTGCTATGCCCGGAATGCGTCAGGCCCGATCTGTTCTGTTATTGTAAATACTTTTGCAAACAGAATAGAAAGCGGGCCGTCAGAAATGTTTCTGCCGGTCTTTTTTATATCTGTTTTAAGGAACGAAAATAATAATTATTAATAAAAAAGGAGTTAAGTTATGAGCAACAGAAAATTAGGTTTTGATACTTTACAGGTGCAGGCAGGGCAAGAGCCGGACCCGGCGACGGGTGCCCGGGCGGTTCCGATTTATCAGACGACCTCCTATGTTTTCAAGAACACAACGGAGGCGGAAGACCGCTTTGCTTTGACAGAGCCAGGCAACATTTATTCCCGCCTGACCAACCCGACAACGGAAGTCTTCGAAAAACGAATCGCCGCGCTGGAAGGAGGAACGGCGGCCATCGCGGTGGCGTCCGGTGCGGCGGCCATCACCTATGCTGTTTTAAACCTTGCCCAAAGCGGCGATGAAATCGTGTCCGCAAGCACGCTTTACGGCGGAACTTACAGCCTGTTCGCTCATACGCTGCCGAAATACGGGATTCATACCGTATTTGTAAATCCGGATGATGTCGGCAATTTTGAAAAGGCGATTACGCCAAAAACAAAAGCAATCTATTTTGAAACACTCGGAAATCCTTCCATTCATATCATTGATTTCGATGCGGTTGCGGAAATCGCGGAAAAGCACGGCGTCCCGATCATTGTGGATAATACGTTTGCAACCCCATATTTGTTCCGTCCTTTGGAGCACGGCGCGGCGGTAGTGGTTCATTCCGCGACCAAATTCATTGGTGGACACGGCTCATCCATCGGCGGAGTCATCGTCGAAGGCGGAAACTTCGACTGGAAAAACGGAAGGTTCCCGGGCTTTACCGAGCCGGACGAAAGCTATCACGGCATTTGCTTTGCGGATTTGGGCGGCTCCGCGTTCTGCACGAAGATTCGCGCACAACTGCTGCGTGACCTCGGCGCATGCCTGTCTCCATTTAACGCTTTCTTATTCCTGCAGGGCTTGGAAACGCTCTCTCTGCGGGTCGAGAAGCATGTTTCAAATTCAATCAAGGTAGCCGAATTTCTCTCCCAAAATTCAAAAGTTCAGGAAGTCAATTATCCTCTGCTGTCAGGGAATCCATACTATGAATTGGCAAAAAAGTATTTTCCGAAAGGAGCGGGTTCCATTTTTACGTTCTCGGTCAAGGGGGATGTGGATGCCGCGAAAAAAGTGATTGACAGCCTTGAAATTTTTTCCCAGCTGGCAAACGTGGCCGACGCGAAGTCGCTGGTGATCCATCCTTCCACGACCACGCACCAGCAGCTGACGCCGGAGGAGCAAAGGGCCGCAGGGTTTGGGCCGGAAACCATCCGACTTTCGATTGGCCTGGAGGACCCGGACGACTTGATCTGGGATTTGAATCAGGCGCTTAACAGGGCGATTCCGGGCTAAGTGGAGGAGAACTGAAAGTGAGGAATGCGAGCGCATTCCTCACTTTTAGCGCAGACAAATCTACGCCATTACGTTTTTTAAAGTGCCCAGCTTTTCAATGGATACCTGAACCTCGTCCCCGGCTTTCAGCCAGCGCCGCTTTCCCTCCGGCATCCCTTGAATCACGCCGCAGGGCGTGCCGGTAAAAATCAGGTCTCCCGGCTTTAACGTCATGTATTGAGAAATGTAACTGACAATAGTCGCGCAGTCGAAAATCATGTCACACGTGTTGCCGGACTGGCGAAGCTCGCCGTTGACGCGGCTCTCGATTCTCAAAGACTGCGGGTCGCCGATTTCATCCGCCGTTGTGATGCACGGTCCGACGGGGGCAAAGCCGTCGCAGGTTTTGCCAAGCAGCCATTGATGCGTGCGGAACTGCAGATCGCGCGCGGAAAGATCGTTGCCGGGCGCATACCCGAATACGCAGGACAACGCTTCCTGTTTCGGAATGTCTCGCGCCTCTTTGCCGATGACGATAACCAGTTCGGCCTCGTAATCGAATTGTTCCGCCGTATTGGGAAGGGAAATCCTCTGCCGGTGGGCGGCAAGCGCGTTGTTGTATTTGTTAAACAGCACCGGGTATTCCGGAATCTCCATCTTGATTTCGGAAGTGTGGTTCCTGTAGTTCAAGCCGACGCAAAGTATTTTTTCCGGCTTTGTAACGCACGGCAGATAAGCGATTCCCGGTTCCGGGACAGACGCCGCGTCCGAGCCGGAGAGCCGGCGCAGAGTTTGCAAAGCGGCGTCGCCGCCTGAAATGACCTCCTCCATGGACGACGGGGCTTTCCCGCCCGAAGCCTCAGCACAGTCGATGATTCCTTTTTCCATCCGGATTCCGAACCGCTGCTCCCCGCTGCGCTCAAACTGCATCAGTTGCATTTTGATTCCTTCCTCATCGTTTACTTGATTTGCCGGCAGACTCCGGCTGCTTTGTTTTCCATTATAGCATGTTCCCGAGGACCGTTCAACGTCGGGGCGAAACGGCTCCGATTGAGTTTGTTTACCGCTTATGCTATAATAACAAAATACGCCTTAAAGGCAGGCGAGGCAAATGATTCGCGGCGGCTCGGCAAGTTGAATCTGGCCCTTGGCGCGTTCCATTTTCAATTGCTGCCGCAAATCTCTCTTTTTTCCGTTTCAAACGAGTCAAATCTTTTTTTTCAGGGAATCCTGTTAACGGCCTCCAATCCCTTAACCATCGTATTCTGGAGCGGAGTTTTTTCAGCAAAAGTCGCCCGGTCGGATTCCGGCACGAAGAATCTGCTGCGACACTGTTCTCCCTGGGCGCCGTGGCGGCTTTGGGCTGCGCCGTCGGATCCCCTCCTTTTTTCCGCCCGGTGTCCTGACGGCCTTCAACCTGTCGGCAGGCGCTGCAATCGTTCCGTTTGGGGTCAGAATGACAGCTTTCCCCGTGAAGGACAAGTCGTAATCGCTTTTAGAGGGAAGTGCGGAGGCCGGCCCCGGAAACGGGGCCGGCATTTTGCGGTTCCGGATTGCGCTCCTCCGTCTTTTCCTCCGGTGAATCTTTAAATTTTATCCCGCAATCCGGGAAATTCCCTTGACTATTAGGGATTTCTGTATATAATATATATTGATTTTTTACAGTGAATTTATCAAGAAAAACATGAAAATCAAAGAATTACGAAGAATTTTTAAGCTAAACTTGTGAAATTCATGGAATACAATGATTTTTCAGTGGTTTTTTTGAAAAAATCATGATTTTTCTAATAATAAATAATTTTGGAAAGGTCGGGTGTTACGGTTGGAAAACAAGCTGAAACTTTACGGTTTCAACAATCTCACCAAATCGCTCAGCTTTAACATTTACGATGTCTGCTACGCAAAAAGCGCGCGGGAACAGCGCGATTATATTGCTTATATAGACGAACAGTATAACTCGGAGCGCCTGACCGATATCCTTTACCACGTGACGGAGATGATCGGCGCGCAGGTGTTGAATGTCAGCAAGCAGGACTACGATCCGCAGGGGGCCAGCGTCGCGTTTCTGATCGCCGAGCAGGCGTTTCCGCCGGACCAGATCGATAGCTCCTGCAATCTGGGCAGCGGCGTTCTCCGCGGCCCGGGCAACGAGGTTGTGGCGCACCTGAATAAAAGCCACGCGACCGTGCACACTTATCCGGAATATCACCCGGACAACGCGATCGCGACGTTTCGGGTGGACATCGACATTTCCACCTGCGGGGAGATTTCCCCGCTTAATACGCTCAATTACCTGATCGGCAGCTTCGACTCCGACATTATCACGGCGGATTACCGCGTGCGCGGCTTTACCCGTGATTTCAGCGGCAAAAAACTGTTTATCGACCACAAGATTGCGTCCATACAGGATTACATCGACGCCAGGACTCTGTTAAAATACGATGCGATCGACGTCAATGTTTATCAGGCGAATCTGTTTCATACGAAATTATTGATTAAGGATATTGATTTGCAGAATTATTTGTTTAACACGGATGTTTATGAGCTTCCGCCGAAGCTGCGCCTGACCATTACGGAGAACCTGCGCAGGGAAATGATTGAAATTTTCAGCGGGGCAAACGTTTATGACGATTCCACGGGGGCAGAACATTGACGGGGCAGGAGCGGGCTCCGCTGCTGGAGGCCCTGAACCGCTTTAAGGATATGCGCATCGTTCCGTTTGACGTACCCGGCCACAAACGCGGCAGGGGAAACCCGGAGCTCAGGGAGTTCCTCGGTGAAAAATGCCTGACGGTTGATGTGAATTCGATGAAGCCGCTGGACAATCTCTGCCATCCCTCCTCCGTCATCCGGGACGCGGAAGAGCTTGCGGCAGATGCTTTCGGGGCGCATCACGCCTTCTTTATGGTAAACGGCACGACCTCCGCGGTGCAGAGCATGGTGATGAGCGCCTGTAAAAAGGGTGAGAAAATTATTATGCCGCGCAACGTGCACCGCAGCGCGATCAGCGCGCTGATTCTGTGCGGAGCGGTTCCGGTTTACGTCAATCCCGGCATTGACCGGCGGCTTGGGATCTCTCTTGGAATGTCGCTTGGCGACGTAAAGAGAGCTATCGAGGAAAATCCGGACGCCAAGGCCGTCTTTGTCAACAATCCGACTTATTACGGGATTTGTTCCGATTTAAAATCCATTGTAAAGCTGGCCCATGAACACAACATGCTCGTGCTGGCAGACGAAGCGCACGGCGCGCATTTTTATTTCGGGGAAGGGCTTCCCGTGTCCGCCATGGCTGCGGGCGCCGATCTGGCGGCGGTGAGCATGCATAAATCGGGCGGCTCCCTGACGCAGAGTTCCCTCTTACTTACCGGTCCGGCGGTGGACGAAAGTTATGTCGACCAGATCATCAATCTGACACAGACCACCAGCGCCTCTTATCTTTTGATGTCGTCGCTGGACGTTTCGCGCAGATACCTTGCGCTGCGCGGCGTGGAAACGTTCCGCCGCGTCATCGCCATGGCGGAATACCTCCGCGCGGAGATCAACCGCATCGGCGGATATTACGCGTTCTCGCGCGAGCTGATCAACGGGGAAAGCGTTTTTGATTTTGACGTGACCAAGCTGTCCGTTCATACGCTGGATATCGGTCTTGCCGGAATCGAGGTATACGACCTGCTCCGCGACGAATACGACATACAGATTGAATTAGGCGACATCGGGAATATTCTCGCCTACATCTCCATGGGGGACCGGTCGCTTGACGCGGAACGGCTGGTAGCGGCGCTTTCCGAAATCAAGCGCCGCTACGAGCGCGACAAGTCCGGTTTGCTTACGCAGGAATACATCAGGCCCCAGGTGGTCGAAAGGCCGCAGAAGGCCTTCTACGCCGAAAAGGAGCCTGTTCCGGTGGAGCAAAGCGCGGGCCGCATCAGCGGGGAATCCGTCATGTGCTATCCGCCGGGAATTCCGGTGATCGCGCCGGGGGAAAGAATCACCCCTGAAATCGTGGAATATATTCTGTATGCGGATGAAAAGGGCGCCATGCTGACCGGAATGAGGGATGCAAGTTTGAAAACGATACAGGTTTTGAAGGAGGGTTGACGGTGGAATTGTGGTTTACTGAAAAACATACGGAGAACGTCCATTTTTCCATCAAGGTCGACCGCCAGCTATACAGCGGTCAGAGCGAATTCCAGCGGATCGATATTTTTGAGTCCCCGGAGTTCGGCCGCTTTTTGACGCTCGACGGTTTTATGATGCTGACGGAAAAGGACGAATTTGTCTATCATGAAATGATCGCTCATGTGCCGATGGCCGTGCACCCGCACGTGAAACACGTTCTGGTTATCGGGGGCGGGGACGGCGGCGCGGTGCGCGAGCTGACGCGATACCCCGGCGTTGAGCGGATCGACCTGGTGGAAATCGACCGGGAGGTTGTTAAGGCCTGCAAAACATATCTGCCGCAGACCGCCTGCAGACTGGATGACCCGCGGGTGCACATTTATTATGAAGACGGACTCCGCTATGTTCGCGACATACGGAGCGAATATGATTTGATTCTGGTGGATTCAACCGACCCGTTCGGGCCGGGGGAGGGCCTTTTTACCAAGGAATTTTACGGCAACTGCTACAAGGCGCTCCGGGAAGACGGAATTCTGGTCAATCAGCAGGAAAGCCCGTTTTACCGCAACGACGCCGTCGCCATGCAGCGCGCACATCAGAGAATCGTGCAGTCGTTCCCGATCAGCCGCGTTTATCAGGCGCACATTCCGACCTATTCCTCCGGCCATTGGCTGTTTGGATTTGCCTCTAAAAAATACCGTCCGGTGGAGGATTTAAATGCGGAGGAATGGAATCGTTTGGGCCTTGCGACCCGATACTATAATACGAAGCTGCACATCGGCGCGTTTTCGCTGCCGACCTATGTCAACGGCCTGCTGGAAAAGGTAGAGCCGCTTAAGGAAGAAGAGTAGGATAAAGGAGGTATTTGGAAAATGGGGAAAGCACTGATCATCGGAGCGGGGGCCGTGGCAAGCGTCGTGGCCCACAAATGCTGCCAGAACCCCGATGTTTTTGAGGAGATCTGCATCGCCAGCCGCACCAGGAGCAAATGCGACGCGTTAAAAAAGGAACTGGACGGCGGCAGAACCAAAGTGGAAACCGCGCGGGTGGACGCGGACAAGGTGCCGGAGCTTATTCAATTAATCCGGGAGGTAAAGCCTGACATCGTCATCAATGTGGCTCTGCCGTACCAGGATCTGACCATCATGGACGCGTGCCTGGAAACAAAGGTGGACTACCTTGACACCGCGAACTACGAGCCGCCGGAAACCGCGCATTTCGAATATAAATGGCAGTGGGATTACCGGGACCGCTTTGAAAAAGCGGGCGTTACCGCGGTGCTGGGCAGCGGCTTTGACCCCGGCGTGACAGGCGTCTTTTCCGCCTATGCGCAAAAGCACTATTTTGATGAGATTCACTCCATCGACATTGTCGACGCGAACGCCGGCGACCACGGGTATAAGTTCGCGACGAACTTCAATCCGGAAATCAACATCCGCGAAGTCAGCGCCAAGGGCAGCTACTTTGAAAACGGGAAGTTCATTGAAACGGAACCGATGGAGATCAAAAGAGTATACGACCTGCCGCAGATCGGCCCAAAAGACATTTATCTGCTGCACCACGAGGAGCTCGAGTCCCTCGCGCTGAATATGAAGGGAATCAAGCGCATCCGTTTCTGGATGACATTTTCCCAGAGCTATCTGGACCACCTCAGGGCGCTCGAGGACGTCGGCATGACGTCGATTGAGCCGATTGAATTCGAGGGCAAACAGATTGTGCCGCTCCAGTTCTTGAAAGCGGTTCTGCCGGACCCGTCCTCCCTCGGCCCCAGAACCAAGGGCAAAACCAACATCGGGTGTATTTTCCAGGGCGTAAAGGACGGAAAAGAACGCACCTATTATGTTTATAATATCTGCGATCATCAGGAATGCTACCGCGAGGTCGGCAGCCAGGCCGTCGCTTATACGGCCGGAGTTCCGGCGATGATCGGCGCGATGATGGTTCTGACCGGCAAATGGAAAAAAGCGGGCGTTCACAATGTGGAGGAATTTGATCCCGACCCGTTCATGGAGGCGATGAACCGCTGCGGCCTTGCCTGGCACGAGGACTTCGCGCCGGAGCTGATCGGCTGATGCGGCAGGAGGCAGGGTTTGACCCGATGATTCCGCCCACCCCGTGCTATGTGGTTGACGAGCAGCTGCTGACCCAGAACCTGAGAATTCTCGACTCCGTCCGGAAAGAGACCGGCTGCCGGATTTTGCTGGCGCAGAAAGCGTTTTCGATGTTTTCCGTCTATCCGCTGATCGGGAAGTACCTGGACGGCGCGGCCTCCAGTTCTCTGTTTGAGGCGCGTCTCGCGCGGGAAGAGATGGGAAAGGAAGTCCATATTTATGCGCCGGCCTATCGGGACGACGAATTTGGGGAGATTTTGAAATACAGCGACCATATCGTGTTCAATTCGTTCAGCCAATGGGGTAAGTACCGCGCGGCAGTGCGGGAATGCCCGCGGAAAATCAGCTGCGGAATCCGGGTCAATCCGGAGTATTCCGAGATTGAAACCGGTATTTACGACCCCTGCGGGGAGTTTTCCCGCTTGGGGGTTACGCTCTCAAACTTCCGGCCGGAAGAACTGGACGGAGTCGAGGGACTTCACTTTCATACCCTGTGCGAACAGGGCGCGGAAACGCTCGACCGCACGCTGCGCGTATTTGAAGAAAAATTCGGCCGGTTTTTATCCGCGATGAAATGGGTGAATTTCGGCGGCGGGCACCACATTACAAAGCCGGGGTACAACCTTGCGTTGCTGAAAGACTGCATCCGCAGGGTGCGGGACAAATACGGCGTGCAGGTTTATCTGGAACCCGGCGAGGCAATCGCGCTGAATACGGGCTTTTTGATTTCCACCGTACTGGACGTAACGGAGAACGGAATGGGGATCGCCATTCTGGACACCTCCGCGGCATGCCATATGCCGGACGTCCTAGAAATGCCCTATCGTCCGGAAATTGTGGGCGCGGGCCGGCCGGGGGAACTGCAGATTACGTATCGTCTGGGCGGGCCGACCTGCCTGGCGGGCGATGTGATCGGAGATTATTCCTTTCGGGAGCCTTTAAAGCCCGGCGACCGTCTGGTGTTTTGTGACATGGCAATTTATTCCATGGTGAAAAACAACACGTTTAACGGGATCGGTCTGCCGGCGATTCTTCTGTACGGTGAATCCGAAGGCTTTCGCATGGTGCGTCAGTTCGGCTATGAAGATTTTAAAACACGGCTTTCCTGAAAAAAGAAAGTAAAGCGCTCTTGAAAAAGGGCGCTTTTTTTATGGCTTGATTACAAAATTTTTATAATTCTCCGTTTGATTGTTAGTCCCGAGCGGTGCGTGATATGATAGGAAAACAGTCATTTATTTACAAATTTCATAACATATTTTAGCGAAAAAAAGCTAAAAATATTGCAGCAAAGGATTTTTTTATGACACAAAACAGAACATTACAAAAAAGCGACAAATTTAAGAAAAAGCTACAGCTTCGCGGCAAGCTGATCCTGATGGTCGGCTTGCTGCTCTGCGCAACCATGCTGGCGCAGATGATCCTTACTTATTACAAGCTTGACCAGAGCTACAATAAATCCATTCAATCCATGAAAAACGATTACGACAAGAACATTCGCAGCGAGACTCAGACGGTTGTCAGTTTGCTTCAAGCGGTTTACGACCGTTACCAGAACGGGGAGCTTACTCAATCACAGGCTGTCACAAACTGCATTTCCGTTATTCGCGCCGCAAGCTATAACGGGGACGAAGGCTATTTTTGGGCAGACGCCGCCGACGGCGTCTGCGTCGCCCACAAGAACCCAAAATATGAGGGCCTCCAGCGCATGAACGATCAGGATCAGCGCGGGACTTATTACATTAAAAATCTGATCGCGGCCGGAAATCAGACAAACGGCGGATATTCGGAGTTTTATTTTTCTAAGCCGGGTGTGGCCCAGCCAGTACTAAAACGCGCTTATACGATGGAATTTAAGCCTTTTCATTGGTATATCAGCACCGGGGTGTATGAAGACGACGTCGATGCAATGGTCGCTGATTTTAACCGGTCAAGACTCATTGCGTTAGCGGAATTGACGGTGCTCACGCTTCTGGTTACCCTGCTCGCCATTCTGCTTGCCGCAAGGATGGCAAAAAAAATTACCCAACCGCTTCAGACAACGACGGAACGGCTGCGCCTTCTTTCCACCGGCGACCTCACAACGCCGGTGCAGCCGGTGCGCTCAGGGGATGAAACGGAAACGCTGTCCGTTGCCTGTGAACGGACGGTGCAGGCGCTGCGTGGCATGATTGAAAATATCACCGACTATCTTTCCCATATGGCTCAGGGCGATTTTACGAAAGAGATTAGCGTCGATTACATTGGGGATTTTATTCCGATCCGTGACTCCATGGAGGAGATCGGCAGATCGCTGAGCGATGCGATCCGGCAGGTCCGCCAGTCCGCAGGGCAGGTTTACGCGGGTGCGGAGCAGGTTTCCGACGGTGCGCAGGTCTTGTCCCGCGGGGCTGCGGAACAGGCGGCAACTTCGGAACAACTGACTGCGTCCATGGAAGAAATCTCAGAAAAGGTATCGGATACCGCGGGCGCCGTGCGGGAAATTACGGAATATATTAAAAACGCGACGGAAAGTATGAACGAAAGTGACCAAAAAATGAGGCAGATGCTCTCCGCAATGGAGGAGATCAGCACGTCCTCCGGCGAAATCGAAAAAATTATCAAAACCATTGACGATATCGCGTTTCAAACAAATCTGCTTGCTTTGAATGCCTCTGTCGAGTCCGCCAGAGCGGGAGAAGCGGGAAAAGGATTCGCGGTGGTTGCGCAGGAGGTTCGGGAACTTGCCGCGCGCTCCGCGCTGGCCGCAAAGCAGAGCTCTGAAATGATCGGCCGCTCCATTGAAACCGTGCGGCATGGTTCACAGATCGCCGAGGAAACCGCGCATGCGATTCAGGAGGCGACGGCAAAAGAGGAGCGAATCAGCCAGACGATTCGCGGAATTGAAAAAGCCTCTGAAAAAGAGGCCGAGGCGATTACGGAAATTTCCCGTGCGGTGGAACAGATCTCTTCGGTGGTCCAGTCGAATTCGGCCACGGCGGAAGAAAGCGCGGCTTCCAGTGAAGAACTGAGCGCCCAGGCGGAGCTGTTGGACCAGATGGTATCCCGTTTCCGGGTTCGAAAGTTAAATTAGAAAAAAACAGCGAGGCGGCCCTATCAGGGCCGCCTGCTTTTTTATTTCTATCTTTTTTCCTTTAATTGTTCCAACTGATCATGAAATTCCTGTTCCGAAAAATTTTGTTTTAAGAGCTCCTGCTGTGTTTCTTCCGGCAAAGACAAAAAATAGCTCTCATCGGCATCCTGGTTAACAGGCAACCCCATGCCGAACGGATTATTTTGATAACCGTAATGATTTGGAACCATACCCAGTCACCTCCCCAGTGATAGTGTTCCCGCGAGAGAGAAAACCGTGTCTGGTAATATTGGCCTTCCAAAGAATGCACATCGGCTGAAAAATTTTCAAAAAACTGATTGAGAAAGGAATTTTCAGGAGAAATTCCGGTCAAAATACTTTTGTCTTTAAAATACCGTTTTCAAACAGAGATATTCATTTTTCATTAAAGTTTATTTGTTTCCACCTTTTGAAATATCCGGTACGTTTGGAGACGAATGGAGAAAACCTATTTTTTTTTCCGTTTTTTGGAAAATAAAAACAGATTTGACAACATAAAAAACCTTTCTTGTGAGCAGAGTAATATTGCGGCGCAAGGGAGGTGAAATTTTTGAAAAAGTTAATTTCAATGCTTACCGCATCCGCCGCCGTCCTTGAGCTTTTGCTGGCAGTAGTTCTTTTAACGGCGGATTACTTTACTCCCAATTCCTATACCGTGACCAACGGGAGCCATCTGGAGTGGCTGTCCGGTGCGATTACGGTTGTCGGCGACAGTGATGTGACAGCCAGCGCAGGCGTCCCTTATCCAAAAACTTATCAGGGAACCATGATGCTTTACAATGTGATTCCCATTAAAACCGTGGACGTCAGCATTGTCGACCAGACCTGCGTCGTGCCCTGCGGCACACCGTTTGGAATCAAAATGTTTACAGACGGCGTGGTCATTGTAGGGCTTGCGGATATTCAGACCTCCGACGGCTCCGTAAATCCCGCCGCGCAGGCGGGACTGAAAATCGGGGATGTCATTACAGAAGTTGACGGAAAAAAAGTTGACGCCAACAGCGAGGTTGCAAAAGATGTGGAAAACTGCGAGGGAAAAAGCATACGGTTTTCCATCCGGCGCAACGGCACCCTGTCCACTGTGGTACTAAAACCTGTTCGGTCCGAAACCGATGGGCTTTACAAAGCTGGTCTTTGGGTACGAGACAGTACGGCGGGAATCGGCACCTTGACTTTCTATGATCCGTCAACCAAAAGTTTTGCGGGGCTGGGGCATGGAATCTGCGATTCCGATACAGGCGAACTGATGCCGCTTTTAAGCGGCGATATTGTTCCGGTTACCATTAACGGTGTTACAAAGGGGCTAAAGGGAAAACCGGGAGAACTTCGCGGATATTTTACCGACAGCAACGCGATGGGCCGACTTGCTGCCAATGTCACCACCGGCGTTTACGGGTATCTTGAGTCCGTGCCTGAAGGCAGCGCATTGAAGGTTGCCATGAAACAGGACGTCAAAACAGGGAAAGTTAAAATTCTGACTACCATTGACGGAGGGACTCCCAAGTATTATGATGCTGAGATAGAAAGAATCGACTACAGAGATCAGGTTCAGAGCAAAAATCTTGTCCTTCATATTACTGACAGCGGATTAGTCACCCAGACGGGCGGTATCGTTCAGGGAATGAGCGGAAGCCCAATTATTCAGAACGGCAAATTAATCGGTGCCGTTACGCATGTCTTTGTCAACGATCCTACGCGCGGGTATGGGGTATTCGCGGAAAATATGCTGGTTGAGGCGAAAGCGGTTGAATCCGCCGCAAATTCAAAAGCATCTTAAAAACGTTTATTTTTTCCCCTAATATCAAAAAAATATCATCTATCTATTGCCAAATTTTCCAATATATGGTATTATATCGCTATAATAAATCAATTAGGGGGATCAAATATGGAAAAGCGTATAAAATTGCTCATAGCAAATGACAGCACGGAGTTTCTCAACGATTACGGTCGAGTTTTTGAAAGTTCTGGGTTGGAAGTGAGTTATGCGCAGAAAGACGGAATTAAGCTGCTTGAAAAAATCGAATCGGTTCGGCCTGACGTGGTGCTGGCGAATTTGTTTATGCCAAGGCTGGACGGAATTGGTGTCATGAAAGCAATCCGGACCAAAGTTCCCGGAGCAAAACCTCTTTTTGTGATTGTCTCAAATTTTACAAGCCCGACGCTGGAGCGTGAGGTAATGATGTCAGGCGCGGCGTATTTTGCGATTTCTCCGTTTGACGCCGCCGATCTGGCGGAACGGATCGTTCAGCTTTGCGGGATGAATGGTCTGAGTATTCCGGTAAAAAGTCAGCCGGTCTCGGATACGGAGCCTTCGCTTGAAATACAGGTGACGGAGATTCTTCACCAAATCGGTGTTCCGGCGCACATTAAAGGCTATCACTATCTGCGCGATTCCATTATTATGGCCATTGAAACTCCCGATATTATAAATGCTGTGACAAAGCAGCTGTACCCCAGCGTGGCAAAAAAATATAGTACCACGGCGTCCCGCGTGGAACGGGCCATTCGCCACGCGATAGAGGTCGCCTGGGACCGCGGGGATGTTGACATTTTGAATTCCTATTTTGGATATACGATCCACAATACAAGAGGAAAACCCACAAATTCCGAATTTATCGCTATGATTTCGGATCGGCTCAGACTTCATATGAAAACGGCCTGATCCGAGTGAAAGAGGCCGCCGGCAATCGCCGGCGGCCTCGATTTTTTAATTTTTGAAGTTATTTACTCTTTACCCATGCGTCGTACTGAGACTGAACGTCGGCAAGCAAGGTGTCGATGCCGGCTGTTTTAAATTCACTCTTCATTTGGGCGACTGTGGAATCGACGTCGCAGGTGCCGTAAAAGAGCTGAGGATAATACTTCGTAACAACAGCCTGGCAGGCCGCGTATTCCGTCTTGCATTTTGATGTGTCGTAAACAAAGCCGAGGTCGTCAAGAACCTTTGCGCTGTTGTTATATGCTTCAATGTCCGTGAACAGGGTCGGGGACTGCAGGTCGGTCAGATAGTTGTTGAATTCATTGCCCATAATCCAGCCGCCGGCGGAAGTGAAGTCTGAATCCTTGCTGACTGTGATCACATTGTCTGATTTCTTTGTGTAATCTGTTCCTTCCACACCGTAGGTCATCAGGTTAATCAGAGTCTTATCCGTGTAAAGCATCGAAATAAACTTGAAAGCTTCGTCCGGATGCTTGGAGGAAGAAGGAATCGCCAACAACGCGCCGAGAGTTTCACGGTTTGTTTTTTCAACCGGCGTAATGTCGATCTGAGTCAGGTCAAGTTTCAGCGATGCGGATTCCGTTTGTGCTTTGCCCGGCATTAAAGACCAGGAACCGCAGAAATACTTTCCGGTTGCCATATCGGTTTCCTGACCTTTTGAGGTAAGGACGTCAGGGCTGAAATAGCCTTTGTCGTGCCATGTTTTCATTTCTTTATAGAACGCGATTGTTTTGTCTGCCGTAAACGGATTGACGATTGTTTTCTCATCGTTCGGGTCAAAGGCGAACGGAGAGTTATCGGCGTCAAAAGCATCCCAGTCAAGGAACTTGTAAGGGCTATCCATTTGAGCCGCGCAGACCGGAATTAAACCGTCGGCCTTAACCTGGTCAAAGTATTTTGCCAAATCGTCCATCGTTTTAATGGATGACGGGTCGATATTCAGCTTCTTGAGCTCTGCGGTCTGGCAGAGGAATCCGAAGTTGTGAGCCTTTTCCTTGTTGGTCGGCATTCCGTAATATTTGCCGTTGACTTTGGTGCCGTCAAGGAAATCCTTCCCGATGATATTGACGACGTCCTGATACTGAGAGTCGTTGATATACTTTGTGATATCGGTGAATTCATCTCTCTGGCAGTGCGCGACATAACCCGGTGTGATCCAGCTTGAGGTGTTCATGATGTCGGCTTCCTGTCCGGTCTGAAGCATTGTGGCTGTTTTCTGCTTCAGATCATCCCAGGAATATGTTTCCCAATCGATCTGGAGTCCGGTATTCTTTTCCGCCAGATAATCGTTAACCGCTTTTTGCACGCGGTCAAGCCCCTGAATTTTCTTGTCACCGGTCATCAGCTTTAACGTTACCGTTTCTTTCGGAGCTGCGCTGCTTTCCCCGGAAGCTGCGCTTGCGGCACTGCTGCTTTGTGTTGCGTCAGCTGGAGCCGATTGTGTGCAGCCTGACAGCGTGAACGGAACAACAGTGGCCAATGCCAGAGTAAAACTCAGGATTTTTTTTACACCATGCATAAAAATTGCCTCCCCATAGTTTTAAATTTACTAACCGATTTCTCGGTATTAGCCTTTTACAGCACCGACAATGATGCCTTTGACAAAAAATTTGCGGAAAAACGGGTAGGAAAATACAACGGGTCCAACAGCAATCACGGCAAGAGCCATCCTCGCGCCTTCACTCGGAAGATTCCGCCGGGCCTCCGCAGGAACATTGGGACTTGTCAGAACGTAATTGATATTGTCAAGCATGGAGTATAAATAGTATTGAATTGTATAGAGATGGTGGTCGTTAATGAAGATCAGCGAAAGGTAATAGTCGTTCCAGAACTTGACAAGGCAGAAAAGGAAGATGGTCGCGAGCCCCGCTTTACAAAGCGGAAGAGCCACGCTGAAAAAGATTCTGAACTCGCCTGCCCCGTCGATTCTTGCAGCCTCAACGAGGTCCTCCGGGACCGACTGC
This sequence comes from Caproicibacter fermentans, assembly GCF_014303955.1. Lineage (NCBI taxonomy): Bacteria > Bacillati > Bacillota > Clostridia > Eubacteriales > Acutalibacteraceae > Caproicibacter > Caproicibacter fermentans. The sequence goes on from NZ_CP060286.1 coordinate 3,428,003, forward strand.
TTCATAAAGGTGCGCATAATGATGATCCACCAGGCGTTCACCAAGTAGGGGATAATCAGGATCAACAGTGAATTGTTGATTTTTAACAGCTGCGCGTAAACAAAAACCCAGGGCACCAAGCCGCCGCCGAAAATCGTGGTGAAAAACGCGAAGAACGCAAATCCGTTTCGATGCTGGAAATTGCTTCTGGAAAGAGGATACGCATACAGGGCGATAATCGATGTTGCGGTTATGGAACCGATGCTTGTCACAATAATGGAATTCCAGTAGGAGTGGATCAAGTCATAGCTGTATTTAAAAATGTACTGATAAGCTTTCAAATCAAAAGCCGCAGGCCAGAACTGATAGCCGTATGTATCAAGGGACTCCTTTGAACTGAAAGAAACCATGACTACAAGAATCAACGGCGCAAGGAAAAGAATACAGATCAATACGAAAATAAGGTTTATGGTAAAATTGGAACGCGCCGTGACTTTATTAAATTCATAATTTTTGGATTTTGCCAAGACATTCAAATGTTTTTTGTTAATTGCATTAACCATTGCCAACCTCCCTGCCGCACTGGTGCAGCGAATATAAAATCCGGATCATGATCGATTGTCAAAACAATGCGGAATCCGGGTCGGCTTTTCTGACGACGAAATTGCACAGGAACACAATGACGCAGCCAACGGTCGCCTGGTACAATCCTGCCGCGGCGGACATTCCGATATCACCCAGATTAATCAGCTCATTGTACACAAATGTGTCTATAATACTGGTGGTGCTGTAAATCTGGGGAATGTTTCTGGGTACGTTGTAGAAAAGGTCGAAATCGCCGTTGAAAATGCGTCCCACCGCGAGCAGCGAAAGGATGATGGCGGTTGTTTTGAGCATGGGCAGCGTCACATAGCGAATCTGCTGCCATTTTGTAGCTCCGTCCAGCGCTGCAGCCTCGTAGTATTCGCTGCTGATCCCTGAAATTGCGGCAATATAAATAATCAGATTATATCCGGTGTAATGCCATAAATGAAAGAAAATGATGATCGCCGGCCAATAACCGGGCTTTGTGTAAAAATCGATGTTCTGCATGCCAAGCAGCGGCAGCACGGTTTTGTCGATAAAACCGGCGTTGCACAGGAAGGCGTAGGCCACGTAACTGACTGCCGACCATGAGATAAAATAAGGCAGGAACATCATTGTTTGATAGGTGTTGGCCTTTTTCTGGTTCCACATTTCGGACATGCATATCGCGAGCGCAATCGGCACAATCAGGTCAAGCGCAATAAATACGAGATTGTAAGCCACCGTGTTTACCGTTGCTGTAATACAGTCGACGGATTTGAATAAAAATTGAAAATTTTGAAAACCGACGAATCGGCTGGTAAATAGACTTTTAAAGAAACCGGCGTTTACGTTATATCTGTAATCTTCAAACGGGATTACTACCCCAATCATCGGAAGATAGTTGTTGATGACTAAGATAAGAACGCCGGGCAGGAGCATCAGGTAAAAAGCAAGATCCCTCCGCCTTGCCCCTTTGCTCTTTTTCCTTAAACCGACAGCCGCATTTGACGGTTTGCCAATCTTGCCGATTTGTTTGCCCGGTTTTATGCCGGCGGCTTGTTCTGCTGCCATTTTGCAACTCCCCCTTTGCTTACTTTAGTGGATCGTTTTTATTGGCTTCTTATAAGAATTGTAATAAGACGTTTGATTTCTCATCGGGCGGACAACAATCATATTTCCGCAACGGACTGCCCGCGAATCAGAGTACCTGTCAGGGTTACGGATTCTACGATTGTAGTCAGCGGGTTCTCAATCTGAGCGATCAGCCTTCTGGCGGCTTCGCGGCCCATGCTGTCCGTATCCTGCTGCAGTGTGGTCAGCTGAGGCTTAATGACCTGGGAAAGCGCGATGCCGTCGTATCCCGCGATGGAAACATCCTCCGGAATTTTCAGGCCGGCTGCTTCAATCGCTTCAATGCCGCCCAAAGCGGCGTAGTCATCCGGCATGACAATACAGGTCGGACGGTTCGGCAGCTCCAAAAGCTTTCTGACGCAGTCCCTGGTGGTTTGCGTGTCGCGATAGGCGGAAAGAACAAGATATTCGGGAGGGACCTCCACGCCCAGTTCCATCAGCGCTCTGCAGAAGCTGGTGACGCGCTGTTCCGTGACGGCTGATTTCTTGCCGTGGACATATGCGATCTTTCGGTGCCCCATTTGATATATGTAAGTTACCAGATCCCGCATCCCAGCCACGTTATTGGAGTTTATGCTGGTGCGGTTATTAAAAATATGGTCGATCGTCACAACCGGGAGACTGCCGTTAATCAGCTCCAGAACTTCCGGCTGGAGAAAATTAACGCAGGCGATGCAGACTCCGTCAACATTCCGGTATTTGCAGTGCTCCAGATAGGACATCGGATGGCTGCCGACATTCATGTTGTGGTTGATGAACGTGATATCGTAAGAGCGGGACTCGGCCTCTTCCTTGAAACCGTTCAAAACAGCGGCGAAATAATCCTGTGTTAAACCGCTGTTGGCTTCGTCCGTAAATAAGACTCCCAGGTTGTACGTCCGGTTTGTTTTTAAAGCGCGGGCGAGCGAGTTCGGGAAATAGCCGAATTCTTCGGCAACTTTCAGGACGCGCTGTTTGGTGGAATTGCTGACGTCGCTGTAGCTGTTCAGGGCCTTGCTTACAGTTGAAACAGAGAGTCCGCACTTTGCCGCAATGTCTTTGATGTTAGCCACAGAAATTCCTCCGATTGTTTCTAAATCGTTTTCGCATTCTTAGTATAATCTACAATACACAGTTTTGCAAGATTAAATTTCAAAAAAATATGTAATTTAATTTTTAAAAGGCCATATGATAAAAATAATATGCTTTTGGTGTGGACAACGATTAAATTATTTTCTATAATCTATATTATTAACGAAAATGTTTTCGTTAATTACGGCGGGCCAATGCAGGCCATTAAAAAACAAAAAAGTGAGCCGCATCGAGAGAAAGTTTGGTTTTATTACCTACAAAACAGAAAAGAAATCCTTGTGTGAATTGACAAATTTATAAAATATACTTGATTTTAGCGCGGAATACATCTAAACTAAAAAATGCTAAGTAATAAGGAGTAGTACGCCTTTAATTCGAAAACGTTTTCGGTTTAAAGACTGTTTCACCTAAATTTCTGGCGGAAATGAGGAAATATTTTTATGAAGTTCGGTTATTTTGACGATGTTCAAAGGGAATATGTCATTGAAAGGCCGGATACTCCCTATCCTTGGATCAATTACCTTGGGAATGAACAATTCTTTTCCCTGATCTCTAATACGTCCGGCGGCTATTGCTTTTACAGAGACGCCCGGCTGATGCGCCTGACGCGGTACCGGTACAATTCCGTTCCGACCGACGCGGGAGGAAGGTATTTTTACCTTCGCGACGGGGATGATGTCTGGAACCCCGGATGGGCGCCTGTGAAAGCGAAGCCGGACCGTTACCGCTGCCGCCACGGACTGGGATATACCGTCATTGAATCGGAGCGAAATCAACTTGCGGCCCGCCAGCTTTCCTTTGTCCCGATCGGCGCGGACTGTGAAGTCCACAGGGTAACGCTCAAAAATCAGAGCGGCGCGGCGAAGGAAATCAAGCTGTTTTCCTTTGTGGAGTTTTGCGCTTGGAACGCCTACGATGACATGACGAATTTCCAGCGCAATTTTAATACCGGGGAAGTGGAAATTGATGGCAGCGCCATTTACCATAAGACCGAGTACCGCGAGCGCCGCAACCATTATGCCGTCTTCAGCGTCAACGCGCCGATTCAGGGCTATGACACGGACCGCGAAAGCTTTCTGGGCCTGTATAACGGATTTGATCGTCCGGACGTCGTTTTCAACGGCAAGCCGGGCAATTCGGTCGCGAGCGGCTGGTCGCCGGTCGGGTCGCACTGCCTTGGGGTCACGCTCGCTCCCGGCGAGGAAAAAAGTTACATTTTTGTGCTTGGCTACTGCGAAAACCCGGAGGATCAAAAATGGGAAGCACCCGGAGTGATCAATAAAGAACCCGCGCGCAGGCTGCTGGACCGTTTCCGTACCGACCGGCAGGTGGAAAGTGCCTTTGACGAACTGAAAAATTACTGGCAGGGGCTGCTTTCACGCTTTTGTCTGCAGAGCGAAGACCCGAAGCTGGACCGCATGGTCAGCGTCTGGAACCAGTATCAATGCATGGTAACGTTCAACATGTCCCGCTCGGCGTCCTATTTTGAATCGGGAATCGGCCGCGGCATGGGGTTCCGCGACTCCACACAGGATCTTCTCGGTTTTGTACATTTGATTCCGTCGCGGGCCAAAGCGCGGATTCTTGATATTGCCGCCACGCAGATGGAGGACGGCAGCGCCTATCACCAGTACCAGCCGCTGACCAAACGCGGAAACATGGAGGTTGGCAGCGGGTTTAACGACGATCCCCTGTGGCTGATTTTCGGCGTTACCGCCTATTTGAAGGAGACGGGGGACTGGTCCGTTCTGAAGGAATCGGTTCCGTTTGACAATGATGAGAAAAAATCGGTTTCCCTGCTGGAGCATCTCCGACGTTCGTTCGGCCATGTGCTTCATAATCTTGGTCCCCACGGTCTGCCGCTGATCGGCCGTGCCGATTGGAACGACTGTCTGAACCTCAACTGTTTTTCAAAAAAACCGGGGGAATCCTTTCAGACGGCGGAGAATATGGAAAGCGGAGTGGCGGAATCCGTGTTTATCGCAGGAATGTTTGTCTACATAGCGCCCTCTTATGCGGAGATTTTGCGCCGCGGCGGTTTTGCGTCGGAGGCGGAAGCCGTTCTGAAAGCGGCAAAGAATATGGAGCAGGCGGTGATTCGTTACGGATGGGACGGCGAATGGTACCTGCGCGCGTATGATGCGATGGGAAACAAGGTGGGCTCCAGGGAATGCGAAGAAGGAAAACTGTTTATTGAACCGCAGGGATTCTGCGCAATGGCCGGAATCGGAATGGAAAAGGGTCTGCCGGAACGCGCGCTTGATTCGGTGAAAGAGCATCTGGATACCAAATACGGCATTGTTCTGAACTGGCCGTCTTACACGACTTACCGCCTGAATCTGGGAGAAATCTCTTCTTATCCGCCCGGATATAAGGAAAACGGGGGGATCTTCTGCCACAACAACCCGTGGATTTCCATTGCGGAAACTATGGCCGGGCACGGAGAACGCGCGTTTGAGGTGTACCGCAGAACCTGTCCGGCATATCTGGAAGACATCAGTGAGATTCATCGCACGGAGCCGTACGTGTACGCGCAGATGATCGCGGGCCGGGACGCGCCCCGCTTCGGCGAAGCGAAAAATTCCTGGCTGACCGGTACGGCGGCCTGGACGTTCTATGACGTTTCCCAGTTTATTCTGGGAATCCGCCCGCAGTTTGACGGGCTTCAGATTGACCCCTGTGTTCCCTCCTGGTTCAAAGGTTTTACGGTGACCCGGCGCTTTCGTGGGGCGGAGTATGTGATTGAGGTCCGGAATCCGGGCGGCGTTGAGAAGGGCATCAAGACGATGACGCTTGACGGGACGCCGATCATGGGCAATCTTCTGCCGGACTGCGCGGATGGAAAGACGCACCGGGTGGTCGCGGTAATGGGTTAGATCAATTTGAACCTTGCGGGACGGACGCGAAAAGGCGTCCGTCCCGTTTTGTCTGCGGAGTCTTCCTTGACATCTATTTCAAAATTCATTACAGTAGAGGAAGAACCAGAGGTGAATTAAGAATGAATCAGGCAAAGCGGAAGAAAATATCCATGCGGCTGCTTCAGCTTGCGGCGTCGGTCTTCGGTTTCGCCACTCTGGCGGAGCTTGGTGCCGCCGGAATTCCTGCGGTACGGCAAATGAACTTTTTGCGGGGGCCGGCTGCGATGATCGGCGGGGCTGACGTGCCGACGGCAATCTATGTGACGTCGCAATCGCCGCTGGCAATGCTGGCGCCGCTTGCTTTTGCGCTGCCGCCGGTTTTTACGGCGGCGACACTCTTTTTGCTGCATCTGCGCAAAAAGGGAAAAACCGACGAATCATAGCGTCAATATGGGAGGTAAGACCGATGAACGGTCAAACGAGAAGCAATGTCAAGATCGGCGCGCTGGTCGATATCGTACTGAAAAAAGACCAGCCGACCGGAAAACTGACGCGCGGGCATGTGAAGCGGATTCTGACGAAAAGCCCGACGCATCCTCATGGAATCAAGGTGATGCTGGAGGAGGACGATCAGGTCGGGCGTGTGCAGAATATTGTGGAAGAATAAGACATCGGAGGAACTAAAATGGCTGAAATTTTTTTGGCGGGCGGGTGTTTCTGGGGAATGCAGAAATACATCTCGTCCGTTCACGGGGTAACGAAAACCGAAACAGGCTATGCGAACGGGCCGACCGAAAGCCCGACCTACGAACAGGTATGCGGAAATTCCGGACACGCGGAGACGGTCCGCGTGGAGTATGATTCCAAGGAGGTATCGCTCGGCTTTTTACTGCGCCTTTATTTCGACGCGATCGATCCGACTGCGGTGAATGGTCAGGGCGGGGACAGCGGAATTCAATACCGTACCGGAATTTATTACACGGAGGAATCGGATTTGCCGGTGATTCGCTCCGAAATCGACCGGCTTCAAAAAACACTTTCAAACCCGGTCGCGATCGAAGTCCTGCCGCTTGCGAATTTTTATCCGGCGGAAGAGTACCATCAGGAATATCTGGACAAAAATCCGGGCGGTTACTGTCATATCAGCCCGGCGAAAATTCAGAAAGCCGCACAGGCGTCCGATCCGGCCTTGCGGTTCTCCGCGCCGGACGCGGTGACACTGAAAGAAAAACTGACTCCGATGCAGTTTGATGTGACGCAGAACGCGGCGACGGAACCTCCGTTTGAAAATGAATACTGGGATTCGGAGCGACCGGGCATTTATGTGGACGTAACCACCGGAGAGCCGCTGTTTACGGCAAAGGATAAATTCGATTCCGGCTGCGGCTGGCCCAGCTTTTCAAGGCCGCTTTCTCAGGAGCTGGTCACGGAACGCAGGGATATGAGCCACGGGATGATTCGCACGGAAATACGCAGTAAGAAAGGAAACGCCCACCTGGGGCATGTGTTCCCGGATGGGCCGCGGGAGCGCGGCGGCCTGCGGTACTGCATCAACAGCGCGGCGCTCCGGTTTATTCCGAAAGAGGATATGGAAAAAGAGGGCTACGGCGCCTGGCTTGAACGGGTTTGAAAAAAGTTGGATTATCCGTTGCCCAGATCCAGCGGCCTGTTTTAAGCAGTGACGGGGCGGTTGCTTTCAAGAGCAACCGCCCCGTCCCAGTCTGAAGACAAAGTATCGAAATCAGGTACTTTGTCTTTTTTTAGTGCTTGAGAAATGGTAAAATATAAACAGGTGATAAAAATGTTGAACGAAAAAAGTAATGACGGTCGGAAACAAGTCGGCTTTTACCGCATGGAGGATCTGGTACCGAAAGAGCATGTGAGGGAAATAGATAAAGCGATTGATTTCAGCTTCATATATAATTTGGTAAAGGACAAGTACAGCGAAGACACAGGCCGTCCCAGCTTTGATCCGGTGGTGCTGTTCAAGATTGTATTCATCCAATATCTGTTTGGGATTCGGAGCATGAGACAGACCATTAAAGAAGTCGAAGTTAACGCGGCGTATCGGTGGTTTCTGGGATATGACTGGAACGACCCGATCCCGCATTTCACAACCTTCGGAAAGAACTATTCCCGACGATTCGAGGGAACTGATATTTTCGAGCAGATATTTACCCATATTTTGCTGGAAGCTGTAAAGCTGAAATATGTAGACCTGAAAGGCGGTATTCATTGATTCAACGCATATTAAGGCCAGCGCCAACCGGAACAAGAAAATGAAGATGCAGGTTCAGATGGAGGCACAGCACTACCACAAAGAGTTGATGGAAGAAATCAAACAAAGATCGGGAAGCACATGGGAAAAAGCCGTTTGATGATGACGACCCAGGAAAAGGCGGCGAAAGCAGTCAGACAAAAGAAGTGGAAAAAAGTACAACCGATTCGGAATGTGGCATATTCCACAAGGGGGAGCATGAAAAATGTTTCGCTTACACTGCGCACACAGCCTGCGATGAGCACAACTTCATACTGGGCGTAGAACTTTTCCCGGCGAATGTGCATGACAGTGTGATGTTCAAAGATATCTATGACAAAGTTAAAAATGAATTCCCTGCAATTGAAGCTGTCGCTGTAGACTCCGGTTACAAAATCCCATATATCTGCAAGCAAATTCTGGAGGATGCCAGAATCCCGGTAATGCCATACAAACGCTATCCCGGAAAAAAGGAATTGTTCCGTCCCTATGAATTTGAATATGATCGGGAGAATGATTGCGTCATTTGCCCATACCATCAAATATTAAGATATTCTACCACAAACCGGGATGGATACCGGGAATACAAGAGCGACCGGAAAGTATGCGCGAACTGCCCCATGCGGCTGAAATGCACCCAAAGTCAAAATTGTCAGAAGACGTTTACCTGCCATGTTTGGGCGGATTACATGGAGACAGCCGAAGCAATCCGGCACACACAATGGGGCAAAGAGACATACAAAAAGCGTGCGGAAACCATTGAACGTGTTTTCGCCGATGCAAAAGAAAAGCATGGTATGAGATATACCACACTGCGAGGCAAAGCCAAAGTTACGATGCAGGCTTTGCTTACTTTCGCCTGCATGAATTTAAAAAAGCTGGCAATATGGAAATCAAGAGATCCACGGTTTATGCCCAAATCCGGCTTTTCATTCCTCTTTTTCGTCCATTTCGTTCTCGGTCAGAAAACAATTGCTAAAAACGCCGCCTGGGCTTAAATCCCTAACGGCCTTTCCTGAATTTATCGAGCTGAAAAATTACATTTGGGGAAAAGTTTATAAGGAGTATCTTGAGGTTGAAAAATAAAACATTAGGAGGAGTACTTTATGAAAAGGTTTATCAGCACCATGGTCAGTGTTTTAATGATCGCGGCCGTGCTTACGGGCTGCGGTGGAAACAGCGCCTCCCAGGCGGGCTCATCCGGCACGGCGGCAGGCTCGTCCGCCTCATCGGCGGCTCCGGCCATTACCATGCGGGTGGCGTACATGCCGAACATGAGCAGCGCAGGAGCGGTAATCACCGGTATCCAAATGGGCTATTTTAAGGAACAGGGTATCAATGTTGAGACGGTAAAGTTCTCGAAGGGACCTGATGAATTCGCCGCCATGAGCAGCGGGAACATCGACGTTGCCCAGATTGGTACCGGCTCTCACGTGCTTTGCGCCAAAGGCCAGGCCAAAATTTTCGCTTACGATGATTCTTCCATTAACGATGAAGTAATGGTGAACAAGGAAAAGGGAATTACAAAGGCCGCAGATTTGAAAGGCAAGACGATTGCCGCAACGCTGGGCACGTCGAGCGAACAGATTTTGAAGCTTGTTCTGGAATCGGCGGGGATGACGGAAAAGGATGTCAAAGTCGTACAGATGGATGCTTCCGCCGCCGCCACCGCCATGATCAGCGGTAAAGTGGACGCCTGCGCAACATGGTCGCCTTCCACGATTACCATTCAGGAAAAAATGGGAGACAAAGTCATGGTCCTCGCAAATAATAAAACATTTGCAGACAAAACGACATCCCCGTCCAGCTTCATTTGCACCAATGATTACTACGCAAAGAATCAGGATAATCTTGTTCGGTTCACAAGAGCTCTTTTAAAGGCTCAGGATTACAGGGCCAATCACTTAAAACAGGTGGCTGACTGGGTTGCGGACCTGATCCAGCAGGATAAAGCAACGATTGAAAAGACAACCGGCGACAGCGAATGGTCGACCGCGGAGCAGATTTACAGTGAGGCAAAGAGCGGAAACATGAAGAAGATGTATGAAGTTCAGCAGAAAAATTTTATTTCCAGCGGCTCTTTGGCATCGCCTGTGGATGTGGATAATTATTTCAGCCCGGACATCATAATCAAAGCGTACGAAGCAAACAAGAAATAAATCGGTAAGAATCAAAATTATTAAATATTTGCGCAGAACGGCCGGAAGTTTTCTTTCAGCCGTTCTGCGCATATTTGACGTTGAATCTTGGAAAAGGTATAGTAAGATTTGACATCATCTGTTAAAAGGAGTTTCGTATGCTGATACTCATACTGGTGATTTTGTTTTTGGATTCCGTGATTCTGGCCGTTATGAGAAAAAATGTCCATTCTTTTCTGTTCCTCGGCCTTTGCACCAGCCTGGTTCTCATGCTTTCGGGGATCATTCTGTATACGGCAAAAATCGGCGGACTCAACCATGCTCAGTATATCTTTCTGTTTTTGTCGGTCCGGATTCAGACAAGATTGCAGTATGCCCTCATCACGCTGGACAAACTGGGGTATATGATTGCCGTCGGACGCTATCTGTTTCCCTATTTTCTGCTGATGATTTCCATCAAATATTCTACGATCCCGTTTGTTTCCCGCAACAGGAAATGGATGAATCTGTTTTGTTTGCCGCCCGCCGCCTCACTGATACTCTATTATCCGCAGGTGTTTTATGTGGTTGTCTGCAATCGGTTTGCTCTTCAGACCTTACTGATGACGCTCACGCTGGTCTGGATTCTGATTTACCTTGCGGCTGGCATACTTCTGATGATCCGCGAGTATTTTGCTACCCCGGTTGCCTATTTTCGCAGGCAATTTCGCAATATCCTGTTTCTGCACATCAGTCTGGTGTTCCTGTATGGGATCGACTGCTTTCAGGACCCGATTCAAATCTATCAGCTTTACGGTTCGGAATATCTCTGGGTCAGCGGATTTTCTTACTCCAACCCGGCGATGCCCCTCTTCGGATGGGTTCTGCTTACGGCCGTCACCATCGTTTCCTCTTTTATAGGGCTGTGGAACCTCATCCTCTACACGCAGATTAATTATCAGTTGAATCTGGAAGACGTAGTGCTGCAGCGAAAATTCGAGATTACTAACGCGGGAATATCGGTCTTTGTGCACAGCATTAAAAACCAGATTCTTTCCTGCGGCGTGGTGCATAAAAGAATCCAGAAGATTTTAGATTCGGATTCCCCGGACCTCGCGGCTCTGCGGGAAAATTTTGATTTACTCAGAAAGCTCAATGAAAACATGATGACCCATATCAACCGGCTGAACGCGAATACAAAGTCGCACTCCATTGTTTTGCGGCCGGTCGCCGTGGAGCACATCGCCGGGCTTGCAGTGCAGCGGTTTCACGGCAAATATCCGGAGGCCGAGGTCCGGATGGACCTCGTTCCCCAAATGCTGATTCTGGCGGACGAGGAGAGCCTTTCGGAGGCCCTGTGCAACCCTGCTGATGAACGCGCAGGAGGCGATCCTTGCCGCTGGCAGAGGACCCCAGGGTAAAATCAAACTGAAAACGTACAACGGGAGAATTTACACATTCTTTGAAGTGGACGACAACGGCGGCGGTATTCCGAAGAATGAACAGAAAAAAATAGTGGATCCGTTCTACACAACGAAGAACACAAATTACAACTGGGGAATGGGGCTGCATTATGTCAAACGGATTGCCAAGAGCCATTTTGGCATGCTCCGCTTCGAGAGTTTTCCCGGACAGGGAAGCAGTTTTTTCCTGGTCCTTCCCCAGCACGAGCCCCGCGCGAGAAAAGACTATTTTCCATTGGATTGAGAATCCGCAGAGTCGGTGGTTTCCTGCATAAAATACAAAGGGAGAGAAACGCCATGGCGGACAAAATCAGAATTGCAATCGCGGAAGATTTTAAGCTGCTTTGCGATGATTTGGGCGAATTTATCAACGGGCAAAGAGACATGACCGTTGTCGGCACGGCGCATTCCAAAGAAGAAATCGTGAAACTTTCTGAGCGGATTGATTGCGACATTATCTTAATGGATATTGAGATGGAAACCCTTAATTCCGGAATTGAAGCGGCTGAAATTATTCGCGACAAAAAGCACGATCAGAAAATCATTTACCTGACCGCGCACGACACGGACGACATGATACTGACCGCCATGGGTACCGGAGCCGTCGATTACGTTGTCAAGGGACAGGATTACGAAGAGCTTTTGAGACACGTCCGGGCGGCTTACCGCGGAGAGCCGATCATGGAAGTGAATATCCAGCAAAAAATTATAGGGGGAGTATTCCAGGCTCCGCCGCTCCGAGCGCAGCCTGCTGTTTTTTATTAATAATATCGCACAGCTGACTCCGGCAGAGCGGCAGCTCATTCAACTGCTGCTCAAAGAAAAATCGGTCAGGGAAATCGCGGAGATTCACTGTGTCGAACTGGTTACGGTGAAGACCCAGATCAAAAGTTTGCTGAGAAAGTTCCAATGCAGAAGAACGAAAGAAATCGTCAAGCTCATCAATGAACTGAATATCGGGTATCTTTTCGATTCAGAGCCGGTTCAGGAAAATGGCGGAAAAATTAAGTAAAGACTTGAATGGAGCCTATACGTGGCCCGTCAGTGCAGTGGACTCGCACAGCTTTCGCGGGTAACCAGAGTAAATGGTATTTCAATTTTCATGGGAAGGGAATGTCCGCCCTCCATGCGGTCAATCAGTATTTTTGCTGCGATTTTCCCCAGCTCGTCCTTCGGAATGTGAATGGCAGTGAGCATGGGGGAGGTGAACTGGCAGATCTCGGTGTTATCTATGCTGATAATGGAGATTTCTTTTGGAACCCGGACTCCTTCCTCGTGAAATGCCTTCATAACTCCCATGGCGGTACTGTCGTTTGCGCAGAAGATTGCGGTCGGTCTTGTGGCAACGAATTCGGATGAGCTATGCACGGCTGTCAGAATTCTTTTTCCGCCCAGATATCCGCCCTGCATGGTTTGCTCCGCCTCAACAATGTGCTCCCGCCGCAGCGGAAGACGAAGCTCCTGAATCGCGTCGTAGTATCCGCGGTAGCGGATTTCATCCGACTTTTCCCCCAGATAACCGATGCAGGTATGCCCCAGCGTGTGAAGGTAACGCACGGCGGCCTTTGCCGTTTCGTAGCCGTCGCAGATGATCTGATCGTAAGGGTCGCAGATGGGGTTTAGACCGGTATACACGATGCTTTTTGAGCATCTTTTGATTTGGTTCATCAGGGAACGGGAATACCTGCCCAGCACGACGATCCCATCGTAACGGATATCCGAAAGGCTCTGAACGGTGCTTCTCAGATTCAGGGCGGTGTAGACGCCGGTCATTTCATACCGGTTTTTCATGCACTCATATTCGATTGAACGGAAAATCTGAGAAAAAAAGGGGTCGGATTTTCCATTCGGCGTGCGTGCAAAAATGCAGGCGATATGCCGCCCGGCCTCCGTTTGAGGAGGCCGGTTTCCGAGCTTCAGATTCTGTGCGGACCGGTTTGGAACGTAGCCCGTCTGCCGCGCCAGGTCCCAGATTCTGTCACGGACTTCTTTGCTTGCGACGCTGGAATCGTTCTTGTTGACGACCCGTGAAACGGTGGAGATGGAAACACCGGCAAGCTGAGCAAGATTTTTTAAAGTCACACTTGGCCTCCTTTCATGAAATTTATCATACCATAGTGTTTTCAGTAACGCAAACGTTTTAGTAAAATTAGCGTTTAAAGAGATGAAACGGTGGTAAAATTTAAGTAATCAAAGGACGTTTTCGTCTGAAAAGAAAGGGTGTTTTGTGTGGCACTGGTTCCATTACGGCCCGTGTTGGAGGCAACAAAAAAATATGGGTACGCTCAGGGAGCGTTTAACGTCAATGCGGTTTCACATGCGAAAGCGGCCATCGAGGTGCATGAAATGTTCCGCTCCGCGGCGATTTTGCAGGGAGCCGACCTCGCCAACGGCTTCATGGGAGGTCGCACGGACTTCATGAATGCAACTTTGGAGGATAAAAAGGCCGGAGCGAAACGGATTGCCGACGCGGTGAAAAAATATGGGCAGGATTCCCCGATTCCGGTCGTTCTGCATCTGGACCATGGAAGGGATTTTGACTCCTGCTAGGCCGCGATTGACAACGGCTATACCTCCGTTATGATTGACGGTTCTTCGCTTTCGTTTGAGAAGAACATGGAACTGACGAGGGAGGTTGTCAAATACGCTCATGAAAGAGGCATCACCGTCGAAGGTGAACTCGGCGTTCTCGCCGGCGTGGAAGACCATGTTTTTGCTCAGAATTCCACCTATACCAACCCGATGAAAGTGGTTGAGTTCGTGAAGAAGACCGGTGCTGACTGCCTGGCAATTTCCTACGGAACGATGCACGGCGCTTCCAAGGGTAAAAACGTTAAGCTGCGTAAGGAAATTGCGATTGCGGCGAATGAATGCCTGATGCATGAAAACCTCTTCGCCGTTCTGGTATCCCACGGTTCTTCCACCGTGCCGCAGTACATTGTCAACGAAATTAACGAGCTGGGCGGGAACGTTCAAAACGCTCATGGAATTCCGATTGAGGAGCTGAAAGCGGCCATTCCGTGCGGGATCGGCAAGATTAACGTGGACACCGATATCCGACTTGCGGTTACCCGGAACATGAGAGAGCTGTTTTACAACAGACCGGAGCTTCGCGAAAGTAAATCAATCGGTTCGGTCTGGAAACTTCTGGAAGAGAAGAAAGGCCAGTTCGACCCGCGCGTTTTCTTCCCGCCGGTGATGGACACCGTAATGTTTGGTACGATTCCGGATCAGGATGTCGCCGTGCTGATGGACTGCGTCGAACGCGGAGTCAAGGAAGCTATCGGCACGCTGATCGTTGAGTTCGGCTCCGTGGGCAAAGCTCCGCTGGTCGAGCGTGTGTCGCTGGGTGAAATGGCCGAGCGGTATCGGAAAGGGCAGTGCTGAGAAAGGGAGAGAAGACATGAGTGAAAATTTGCTGATCCTCCACGGCGGCGGCCCGACGGCTGTGATCAATGCGTCCCTGTACGGTTCCGTGATGGAGGCCCTGAAGCACAAAGAGATCGGCACGGTCTACGGCGCGGTTGGTGGAACAGCCGGCCTTCTGGCGAAACGCTTTGTCGATTTTTCCAAAGTGCCGGCGTCCCAGCTGGAATTGCTGAAGCAGACGCCCGCGAGCGCGATCGGAACCTCGCGAACCCACCTTCAGGAGGATGATTATCTGAAGATGGTTTCTATTCTCAAAAAGCACCATATCCGCTATGTGCTGCTCAACGGCGGAAACGGAACCATGGATACCTGCGGAAAGCTTTATCGCGCGGCGCGCAGCGAAGATATCCGCGTGATCGGTATTCCCAAAACGGTGGATAACGACATCGCTATCACGGACCACTGCCCGGGTTACGGCAGCGCCGCGCGCTTTTTAGCGCAGACTACGGCGGAGATCGTGCAGGACGTGCGTTCCATGCCGATCCATGTTTGCATTATTGAGGCTATGGGCCGCAACGCGGGCTGGATTACCGCCGCTTCCGCCCTGGCAAGACAAAAAGGGCAAAAAGGACCGGATCGGATCTATCTACCGGAATTCTCTTTCGACGAAGAGGCGTTTCTTGCGGATACTCAAAATCTGTTTACAAAGCACGGCTGTGCCGTTATCGTGGCAAGCGAGGGACTCAAAAAGGCGGACGGCTCCCCGATTGTTCCCCCAATTTTGCAAAGAGGCAGGGACACCTACTTCGGCGACGTTGGCGCTTACCTCGCGGAGCTGGTGATTAAAAAGCTTGGCATCAAGGCGAGAAGTGAAAAGCCCGGCATTCTCGGCAGAGCCTCGGTGCTGTGCCAGTCCCCGGTTGACCGCGACGAGGCGGTTCTGGCGGGCAAAATGGCGTGCAAAGCGGCTCTGGAGGGCAGGACGGGAATCATGATTGGATTTGAACGGCTCGAAACCTCGCCCTATTCCATCCGAGTCATCGAAATCCCGGTGGAGGAAGTCATGATGCATGAGCGCCCCATGCCGAAAGAGTTTATCTCCGAAGAGGGGCTTGGCGTTACCGATCGGTTTATTGAGTGGTGCCGGCCGCTGATCGGCGGGGACCTGCTGGATTTTGCCTGGTTCGGCGACTGATACCGCGGCGAAGGTTGTGCTTAGGCCCGCTTCACGTGGCGATACTGGAAGGAGACAAAGAATGAGAGATATTTTCATTAACCTGAAACGGTTTGACGTCCCCAGAGAAAAGGGCGGCGTTTGCCCCTCGGAACAGCCGGGGAAATGGATCGAAGGAGTCATGAAAGACAGCGTGGAACTCGGAATCGGCTCTTTCCCGGACGTAAACGTCGTTTATTTCGTGCCGGAGGCGTTAATCCTGCCGGCTCAGGAGGCGCTCGGCTGCTTCCCGGCGGAACGGCGGGGCCGGCTCTCGGTCGGCTGCCAGAGCGTGTTCCGCGACAATATCAAAAAGGGTAAGAATTTTGGCGCTTTCACGACGAATCTTCCGGCGGCCAGCGCCTATCAGATGGGATGCCGCTGGTCGATCATCGGGCACTCCGAAGAGCGGCGAGACAAGCAGGAGATCATCGGGGCTTTTCAGCCGGATTGGAATCAAAACGAATCTTCCCGCGAAAAATGCGCGGCGGCGGTGGATGGACTGATCAACCGGGAGGTCCTTTCCGCAATGGAGCAGGGGATGGACGTACTGCTCTGCATGGGAGAAACGGCCGAAGAGCGCGGCGGCGGCAGCATGGAGGAACAGCAGGACCGGGTCCGCGCGGTTTTATCCGCCCAGTTCACGCGCGGCTTGAAAGGCGTTGCGGATTATCTGCCGAAGCGGAAGGTCGCAATCGGTTATGAGCCGATCTGGGCAATCGGGCCGGGAAAGACGCCTCCTGGGGAAGAATATATCTCGTATGTATCGTCAATGATTAAAAGAATCGTGCGGGAACAGTTCGGCTTTGAGATTCCCGTGGTGTACGGCGGCGGTCTGAAGGAAGAAAACGCTGAGATGCTCGGCGGAATCGAAAGCGTCGACGGCGGACTGGTGGCTTTGACCCGTTTTTCCGGTGAAATCGGATTTTTCACCGAGGATTTGAAAAAAATCGTGGAAAAATATCTTTCTGGCAACAGGAAAGGAGAAACAGCATGAAACTTGATTTTGAATATGGACAGGGGCTTATGTCCGCGAATTTACCGGATGATACGGACGTGTTCATTCCCGGCGTGACGGTGCCCGACCCGCCGTATATCCCGGAGGACAAGCTGGTTGAGGCGACAAGGGAATCCATCCTTCACCCGATCGGCATGGAGCCACTTTCAGAGCTGGCCCATAAGGGCTCCAAAGTGACCATCGTGTTCCCAGACCGCGTCAAGGGAGGCGAGCAGCCGACCGCGCACCGCAAGGTCTGCATTCCAATCATTCTGGACGAGCTTTACAAAGCGGGCGTGGAGAAGAAGGATGTCCTCCTGATCTGCTCAAACGGACTGCACCGCAAAAATACGCAGCAGGAAATTTACAACGTGCTGGGGCCGGAAATTTTCCACCAGTTCTGGTATACCCACCAGATCATCAACCATGACAGCGAGGATTACGACCATCTGGTTGACCTGGGCACCACAGACCGCGGCGATCCCGTTTTAATGAACAAATATGTCTATGACTCCGACGTTGCGATTCTGATCGGCCATACGCAGGGTAACCCGTACGGCGGCTATTCCGGGGGTTATAAGCACTGTGCGACCGGCATTACCCACTGGCGCAGCATCGCTTCCCACCATGTGCCGGAAGTCATGCACCGCGCGGATTTCACCCCGGTGAGCGGTCATTCGCTGATGCGCACCAAGTTTAACGAAATCGGCATGTATATGGAAAAATGCATGGGCAAAAAGTTCTTCTGCTGCGACGCGGTGCTGGATTCCAAATCCCGCCAGATCGAAATCAACAGCGGCTATGCGAGGGAAATGCAGCCCATTTCCTGGAAGACGGCGGACAAGCGCACTTATGTTAACTGGGCGGAGAAAAAGTACGATGTGCTGGTGTTCGGCATGCCCCAGTTTTTCCACTACGGCGACGGCATGGGTACGAATCCAATCATGCTGATGCAGGCGCTGTCGGCTCAGGTGATCCGCTTCAAGCGTATCATGAGCGACCACTGTGTTATCATCTGCTCCTCCATCTGCAACGGATATTTCCACGAGGAACTCTGGCCGTACCTGCCGGAACTTTATAAAATGTTCCAGCACGACCATATGAACACGCTGGCCGACATGAACCGCTACGGCGATTATTTTGCGACCAATGAGGAATATATCCGCAAGTATCGCTTCTGCAACGCTTTCCATCCGTTCCACGGCTTCTCGATGATGAGCTGCGGGGACATCGCGGAGCAGAACACTTCCGCCATCTACCTTGTGGGGGCGCAGGAGCCGGGCATCGCAAGGGGAATGGGGCTAAAAACCCGCGCTACCTTCGAGGAAGCCCTTGCCGACGCTGAGAAGAAGTACGTCGGCGGCCATCCGAATATTCTGGCGCTCCCGCAGACGTTCAAGATTGCTTCCGTCCATCTCTGCATGAAGGATGAACCCTATGATGGGACCAATGGACATGCGGACTGCGGATTTAAGCTCTAAGAACTGATTCGGGCAAATTAAAGTTTCTTTTCAAAGAGGACTGCCTCCCGCGTCAAACGGGAGGCAGTCCTCTTTACGGTCTATTAACGGGCTGACCCTTTAAAGGTCGTGCCTTAAATTCCGCCGCGGTAACTTGCTTCCGTATGGGCTATTTCCGATAGCCGTGGGGCGGCATACTCGAAGAAGCGGCGTAAACCCTTGCAGTAGTAATTTTCCAGACGACCGTCGACTGTCTGCCAGTCCCGTTTGCATCCGCCGAAACAGATTGGAAGCCATTTGCATTCTGCGCAGGCGTCCGGCTTTTTTCGTCCGTCGCTCTGAAACTGCTCTGCAAGAGCGCACTGACCGGCGTCGGTCAAAGAGTTGTCGGCCAATTTTCCAAGCCTCCACTCGTCCAGGACATAAAAGTCACACGGGTACAGGCTGCCGTCGCTTTCCACTACAAAGTAGCTGCCGCAGGAGCCGGAGGTGGCGCAGGAGCCGGAAGGCAGCCCCATCATCAGATGGACGTAGTCGTCGAAAAGCCGGATGCTGACATACTGCCCGTTTTTCCAATCCAGGTACCAGGCGTCGAACAGGCCGCAGAGAAATTTGCCATAGGCTTCCGGCAGGAGCGAATAGGGAGCTTTTCCCCTCTCCTTTTTTAACGGATCGAGGCACGGAATGAATTGAAGATAATTTACTCCAAGTTTTTTCAGCGTATGGTAGACTTTTTGCGGACTGCGGGCACACTGCCCCGTCACAACGCAGAGAAGATTGACCTCCACCTGATTTTTTTGCAGGAGATGCAGAACCTTTGTAACCCGGTTCCAGGTCCCTTCACTTTCACGGTCTTTCCGGTACAGGTCGTGAATCTCTTTGATTCCGTCCACGGAAAGGCCGACCAGAAATTGATGTTCCCGAAGAAAAGCCGCCCACTCCTCATCAAAGACCATGCCGTTGGTCTGGATCGCGTGACTGACCCGGATGCCGGGCCGCGCGTAATTCTTTTCGGCAGCCACAAATTTTTGAAAAAAGTTCAGGCCTGCCAAAGTAGGTTCTCCGCCCTGAAAGGCGAAGGAAATTGCTCCGCCCGGTCCCACGGCCTCGAAGGCGGATTGGATCAGGCGCTCCGCCGTTGCCTCGGACATGAGCCCCATGCTTTTGACGGAACGGTTCCCGGAGACGTCGTCGTAAAAGCAGTAGCGGCAGCACAGGTTGCACAGGCTGGAGGCGGGCTTGATAAGCAAACTGACGTTTTTCAAAGCGAATTACCCCTTTGCGTTTTGAACCAGTGATTGAATTTCAGAAATGTTTTCCATGCTTGGAATGGTAAGGATCAGATTTTGGTTCAAGTAGATTGCCGCGCCGCCGGGGATTCTGCGGACGGCCTTCATATCGGAAAGCGGGAAGGAGATGCAGTAAACCGAACCAACCGCGACCATTTGCTCTTTGGCTTTATCTAAGTACATTTTGATTTTTCCATCCGGGAAATACGGACGAAGCTCGCGTACGTCCCTTCGAATACGCCGACCGATCAAAGGGGAGAAAATCCGAATGTAGTGAAAGTTTAACAGGACAGCCGCCGCCACGGCCGTCAGAATGGAAAGGACACGTCCGCTTGATATGGCGTAAGCGAGAAGGAAACAGGAGGCGGCGAGCAACAGGATGGTCAGCGGCGTCCATGCCAGCTTCGTCGTGAACATCCGCCGGAATGCGCTTTGCTGGTCTTTTAGGTAGGGGTCTTCGTCATAGTAAAATTCCGCAAGGACCCCGCGTCGGGGGGGGAATTGAATCGCGCACGGCTTCGCTGCCGCGCAGACTGACTTGAATCGCCGCTTGGCGGAGCCTGTCCGCAAACCCTGCGCGCTGCGGTTCGCTTCCGAACGCAGAATAGGGGATAATATCAAAAACCGACTGATTTTTGCCTAGGATAGAAGATACGCGTTGGTCTTGTTGTCAGTTACCCTGATCTGTGTGATTTCGCAGGAATTTGAATAGGAACCGAATTGTATGGAGATGGTTTCATCTTCTAGCTTCAGGGTGTGGAGCTTCCAGAATTCCTCCGAAATCCTTCCTTTGGAACGAAGCATGGAAAGGTATTTTTTGGCGCGGGGACGCGTGCTGAAAAAATTAAGCAGGGAGAGCCCTGTCAGGGAAACGGACAAGACCAGCAGACCGGCAATACCTGCCGCGGAAGGTGTGGAGGACAGAAGCAGATAGATGACGAACAACGTTTGTCCAGCCGTGCTGAACAAAAACAGAAACAGGGGAACGGGCCTTTTCCGTTTTTGCTTTAGCTGTTGTTCCAGAACGGTAATATATTCTTCTTCAGAGACTTTATAGTTCATCAGAGCCTGTTATCCAACAATTAAAAAAATTGCCGTATTCCCCGTTTTCATTCGGAATACGGCGTTTATCTATTTCTATTATATAGAAAAGCTTTCCCGAGCGCAAGATGTGAGACTGCACCGGGATTTTTTAGAAAACAGGGAACAGGATTCTCTGTGTACGCTGAAGAGCTTCCCGTGAGGGAAGAAGGAGAGCTCCCGGCCTTTTGGCCGGATCATGCTCCGGACCGGAGCAGCCGGTCCAGGGTTCGATGCACAGAAATCCCGGAATTCCGGGTTTGCTCCACAGAAGGAGATAGGGCGAGTCCTTTGTCTCTATGCGGATGAAATGCCCTGTCTTTAAATCCTCAAGCTGGACCCACTCGGATTTCAAAGGGTGGAAAAGGGCATTGCCGTTTTCAAACGTATGCTCCGCGAGGCGAAAAAGAGAGCCGCCGCCCGGCAGTTCAGGTTGCTGGAAGCGGACCGCATAATCCTCTGTCCTTTCTCCGGGAGAGAAAGGGCAGCGAAATCCGGTGTGGAATCCGAGCTGAACGGGCATGGGGCGCTCACTCAGGTTTACGGCTTTACAGATGACGGTTACGGCGTTTTCTTCCAGTAAATAACGAGTCTCAAAAGAGAATCCCCAGGGCCATCGCTTTTCATCTTCCCGCCAGCTTAGTCGGAACGTAAGAGACCTTTCACTTTGGTCAACCAGCTCATATTCCAGATCCCGCACAAAGCCGTGCTGATCCGCTTGGTATCGCCTGCCCCTGTCCTCAAACCCCCCGCCTTCGATTTTTCCGCACCAGGGAAAGCAAATCGGCGAGCGCCGGGGCCAGATTTCCGGCGCTCCGTCCCAGAGGTAATTGCTTTTGGAATCCGAAGGGCTTCGAAGCGACCAGAGTTCTGCGCCGAGGGAGTTTACCGAAAGCCTGCAAATAAAAAGTCAAGCCCTATTTGAGAAAAAAGCTAAAGCTAAGGAACCTCTGAGCAAATGGCGTAAACAGAGATTTAAGCCAAGTGAGAGCAAGGGAACGCTGCAGACCGGTTGTTAGTGCCGGATTTTGATGCCCGCATTACTGGATTCATCCCCACTTTTGTGGAAATGGGCGCACTTCTCCCTTGTCAGGTCTCACTGAAACTTCGACCTGCCATTGCCAGCATATAGAGATTTGCGCACGCAAACATGGCATACAGCCGGTTCTCGTTTTTCATTAAGCCTCTGTACGGGTTTTCGTGTAGCCAAATTGGCATTTGATGATGCGAAAAACGTGCTCCACTTTGCATCGCACAGAGGATTTGCGATGTTCGATGAGACGCTCCCAATCAATGGAATTGTCGGAAACCCTGGGCAGACTGTGCGGACGGCGGTTGATACGGTAGTCGATCTTGGATAAATGCGCATCATTCCGAACCTCCGGGCGCTTTTGAATACCAAGATAACCGGAATCACCATAGACCACCTCGTCATCCTTACGGATGAGTTTCGCCGCTGCGGTCACATCATGTTCGTTGGCGGCAGTTACCTCTATCGTGTGAACCAGCCCGCTGCCGGCGTCAACGCCGGCGTGACACTTCATGCCGAAACGCCATTCATTGCCCTTTTTTGTTTGATGCATCTCCGGGTCGCGTGCTTTCTCCGCATTTTTTGTAGAGCTGGGTGCGTTGATGATGGTAGCGTCTACAATTGTGCCGCCTTTCATCATGTGGCCGGTAGCTACCATGACGCGGTTAATGGCGTCAAAAAACAGCTTGTTTAGCCCGTCTTTTTCCAGCAGGTGCCGAAACTTGCAAAGCGTCGTCTCATCCGGAACATTCTCCGTCATGAAATCAATGCCGGTAAACTTACGCATGGCATAGCTGTCATAGATTGCGTCCTCGGTGGCCGGATCGGAGAGATTGAACCAGATCTGCAGCAGATACATCCGCAGCATCCGCTCAATGCCCATGGGCGGACGGCCCCGTTTGCCGCGGGGATAATACGGCGCAATGATACCGACCCACTCATCCCACGGGATAATCTCGTCCATGGTTTCCAGAAACTCTTCCCGCCGTGTTTTCTTCTTTCTGCAGCTATATTCAATATCCGTAAAAGTTTGTTGCTTTTTCATTTTTCCGCACCGCCTGTGTCTTGATAGTTCTATTTTACCAGAGTTCTCCTCTCTTCGGTAGAGGGGCGGATTAAATCAGAGGTTCCCTAAATGTAGGTAAGGCAAAAAGGCCACCGCCAAAGCGCCGACCTGAAATAAGTAAAATATAGGTTATCGGGATAAACCGGTCGAATCCATATCGACAGGCTCATTGGCAGCAGTGAGATATTCTTTCACCTTGCCATAGTAGATGCGTAGGAACTTGTTGCAGCCTGCGGTCATGTAGACGTGGTATGGTTTCCCCTCAGCACGTTTCTTGTCCAAGAATTGAAATACGGGGTCATCTGGCGGCGCATTCTGAAGAAGTACCGTCATTAGCACAAAGAGCGTTTTTCGCAGTTCCGGGGAACCACGTTTGGAAGAACGCGTACTTTTCGCTTCATAGGTTCCAGACTGGTTGGCACCTGGGTCAACTCCCGCAAACGCCGTCAAAGAGCCCTTGTGGGCGAAGCGCCGCACATCACCAATCTCTGCCATGAGCTGTGGGCCAAGGGAATTGCCAACGCCGTACAGCCCCATTACAACGCGATATTCCGGCAGCTGCGCAGCAAGCTGATTCATTTCAGTGCGAAACACCTCAACCGTTTTGGAAATTGTGTTGAGTTGCGTGACTGCCTCTTGTACCATCACCTTGGACAGCGAATTTTTAGGCAGCATCGCAATCAATTCCTTCGCTTCTGTGTGAATTTCAATAGCTTTGGCGGCGCTAAAATTATATCCATGCCGCTTGCACCACTTGTGGTAACGTTCGATAAAGGCAGTCTGGCTTACGTTGCGCACGCAGTCCACATGCCAAAAGGACGCAGCAAAATCCACCCATTTTTGGCTCCCATCCGCACGGGCAGGACTGTCAAAGAGGGTGTTTGCACCCGGATAGGTCTGGTCAAGCAAGGCAATAAGGTTGTTTTTGAAAGCAGTTTTGTTCTTGCTATACAGGCCATACTGTCGGTTCATGCTTTTGAGTTGGTAACGAATCGTATCCATAGAATTATGTTCTCGCAGATCTACCCAATTGTCAAGACCGTATCGGGCAATTTTCAGCGAATCTGCTTTATCGGTTTTGACTTTGCGCAGAGAGTTGTTTCCGTATTCCTTGATCAGCAGCGGATTAACTGCACTGACAAAAATTCCGGCATCGTGGAACGTTTGCGCCACAGGTTCATAATACCGTCCAGTATGCTCCAAGACCACACGCGTTTCCCCCTCCGGATTTTGCAGCAAATTTGCCAACTTGCTGAGTTCGCTGGAGGTGTGGCGCACCTCGTAGGGGCTTTACCACCAACTCTCCAAAGGGGCGAATCACTGACACCATGCTTTTCCCTTTTGATACGTCAATTCCGACTGCGTTCATAATCCACGCTCCTATTACAGATTTACAATTGGCAAACCATCTTTTTCTCACTGCCGATTCTATCTGTTTGTTGACACGAACGCGCTGAACGGCGGCTCTACCTGCACAAATCGAACGCTGCGAATGAGAGGATGGCTGACTGACTTTCGGGCGGACGCGAGGTCCTTGGAGAATTTCGTCAGACCCATTGTCTTCTCATTCTAACAGCTTAGGCAACAAGATGGAAAAAGACGTGGCTGGATGCCATGTCTTCCACCAAATATATAGTAACAGGAGGGAAATGCCCTGCAGCCCTTCCGGCTTTGGAACCCCGGCCAGCTCGCACAGAGTCGGGTACAGGTCCAGGTGGGAAACGAGGCAGTCCAGCACGCGGCCGGCCATTTGATTTCCCTGATATTTCAGAATCAGGGAAACTCCGATGCCGGTGTCGTAAAGGGCATTTCATTCCGGAAACGCGATGCCGTGATCGGTTGTAAACAGGACCAGAGTATCCTTCCCGTCCGCTTTCGCGCAGAGCGTCCAGCACAATGCCGGCAGCCTCATCAGCAATTTTCAGGCTTTCAATAAAGGCTACCATTTCCATCCGATTTTCCGGCGTGTCGCAAATCGGAGGCGGAACCTGTACATACTGTGCTGCTTTCGGGTCGGGCACTTCGGGAAATACCCGGTGGGTGTTGAACAGCCCCATGGAAAGGAAAAACGGCTTGTCATGCGTGCCTTTCAGATAATCCGCCGCAGCGTGTGCGTTGCCGAGATCGAAGGCCTTCCAGTCCCGCTTGCACTTTCCCATGGAATAGTTTGCGTCACCCAGAATTTTCTGGTAGCCAAAGGCACGGGGATCCTCTCCCTCGTGCTGGATTAATATTCATTTATAATATCCTTTCGAAGGTATCCTTACTATTCGGTTAAAGTGAACGCCGCCGCTTTCAAAAGTGCGGCGGCGTTGATTAATCGCGATTTGTTTCTCTAAGGCTTTGTCGTGTTCCGGATGGTTAGTCCCCGAAAACAAATTCGCGGTAAGCAGGCAAACCGGGATCCTTTGTTTCCTCCATGGATTCCAGAAGGTCCGCACGGAATTTCCCAATCTGCTCCCGATATACCGGATCGTTAATCAAATTATACAGCACATCCGTATCCTTTGTAAAGTCATAGAATGGTGCTTTTTTGATGTGCTGTTATTGGCGGATTTGCGTGAATTCACTTCGTGCCGAATTATTTTCCTTGTAAACGTAATCCGACAGAAATTCAACAGTCTAATTTCACAAATTTTGAAAATAGATTGGTCAAAATAGTCCAATTGACAACCATAAAAACGTGTGATATAGTAATTTCAACATAAATTTTATATATAGAGTATAAATTTTATATATGGAATAGAGGTGCACATGATGCTGTCAAAACAACAACAGGAACTTCAAAATAAACTTTCTTCTTACAGCTCGATGAAAGTTTTACAAATTTTACTTGCGCTTTCCGCCACCAATAAATATATGGGGATCAGCGAGATAACGGAAATTACCGGCCTCAGCGGAAGCACGCTGCACAGAATTCTTCAGGAGCTTTTAGAGTGTGGCTTTGTGACAAAAGACGAACAGCAGAAAAAGTACCGGATAGGCTTTGAATCCATGGCTTTAGCGGAGCATATGAAAGCTGCAAACTATCTGCTGGAGGCGGCCAAAGATGAAATGCACCGTCTGAATGAGATAACAAAGGAGACGGTTAATCTAATTGTCCGGGACGGCTACCAGGCGGCTTATATTGGAAAAATGGAAGCAAAAAACCAGATTGCTATGCGTTCTAAAATCGGGTGGAAAATCCCGCTGTACTGTACGAGCGGCGGGAAGCTCCTGCTGGCTTATCAGGATGAAAAGTGGCTGGAAAATTATTTGAACTCCACTCCGCTGGAGAAGCATACCGACTATACGATTGTGGACAAAGCAGCCTTAATGCAGGAACTTGTCAATATCCGGAAGGAAAACTTTGCGATTGATAATCAGGAGCACAACCCAGACGTGATCTGTATTGCTGCTCCGATTTTTTCCGATAACCATGAAATTCTCGCCACCATTGGCGTCGCGGCACCGAATTACCGGTTTTCTCTCGAAAAAGCCCTTTCTTATAAAGAGGCGGTCATTAACGCAGGGAATGCGGTTTCTGAGAAGATAGCAAAATAATGCTTCCCATATTTGAAATTTACACATGGAGGAAAGAACGATGGATTTAACTTACAAAGATTCCAAATACCGCAGCGCGCATGTCGTCAACGGTATCAGCATGGCGGGGCCGCGGGCACATCTGCGCGGAATGGGACTACTGAACGAAGAACTGGCCCGGCCGTTTATCGGAGTTATCAATACTTACAATGAAATGCATCCGGGCCATGTGCATCTCAACCGGATCGGTGAGTTTGTAAAAGCGGGAGTACGTTCCGCTGGAGGAGTTCCGTTCGAAGTCAATACCATCTCGATCTGCGACGGGTTTGCACAGGGTCATGTCGGGATGTGCAGCGTTCTTCCAAGCAGAGAAGTCATTGCAGACTCCATTGAGGTTTATACAAACGCACACCAGTTGGATGGTCTGGTGCTGATCGGCGGTTGTGACAAAATTGTTCCCGCTATGCTGATGGCTGCTCTCCGAGTTAATATTCCGGCAATTATTGTAACTGGCGGACCGATGCTTCCCGCCGAATACAAGGGGAAAAGCTACGCCACTTATGAGTTGAAAGAAATGGCAGGGCAACTGATGCGCGGTGAGATTTCCAAGGAAGAGTACGAATACATGGAAGGACTGATGTCGCCGGGCCCCGGTTCCTGCGCCATGATGGGGACCGCGAACAGCATGTCGATCGTCGCGGAAGCGCTGGGCCTTACCATGCCTGGCTGCGCCTGTGCCCATGCGGTTATGGGGAAAAAGAACCGGATTGCAAAACAGAGCGGGTATGAGATTGTGCGGCTAATTAAAAACAATATCCGCCCGAGAGACATCGTTACGCAAAAAATGATGGATTTAGCCGTAACGGTCGCAATGAGCGCAGGCGGATCAACCAACCTGAGCCTTCATATGCCGGCAATCGCACGGGAAGCGCATCTGCATATGACGCTCGATGATATCGAACGGATTTCCTCTTCCACTCCGTATCTTGCTAAAATAAAACCTTCCGGCAGCTATACAATGCTGGATCTGGAACGTGCAGGCGGAGTCGGCGGCATGATGAGGGAACTGGAACCGCTGCTGGATTTGGAGCAGATGACGGTAAACGGCAAAACACACCGTGAAAATGTTGCACAGGTCATGGAACGTGACAACAACGTGATACATACGATTGAAAACGCTTACAGCATACAAAGCTCGCTGGCTGTTCTGCATGGAAACCTCGCTCCGGATGGATGTGTGGTCAAACAGACCGCGGTGAGCCCCAAAATGCGCCAGCATACCGGGCCGGCGCGCTGCTTTGAATCGGAGGAAGACGCCGTCAAGGCAATTTATGGGCAAACGGTTCAGCACGGCGACGTGATCATCCTCCGCAACGAAGGTCCGCAGGGAGGACCCGGAATGCGGGAGATGCTGACCGCAACGGCCGCTCTGGTGGGTATGGGTTATGCCGAGTCGGTCGCACTCGTAACGGATGGACGTTTCTCCGGCGCAACGCGCGGGCCATGCATCGGGCACGTTTCTCCGGAAGCCTCCCGCAGGGGGCCGATCGCTGCTGTGAGGGACGGCGATATCGTCGAAATTGATATCGCAGCCCGGACGATTAACGTCAGGCTGAGCAAAGAAGAGATTGCGCAAAGGCTGGCTCAGCTTCCGCCATACACGCCGAAAATCACCGAGGGGTATCTCGCACGCTATTCGCGAGAAGTCTCATCCGCTAACGAGGGAGCAATTTTAAAATAGTTTGCTTGATTAATATAAGGGGGAAATGCATTGGCAAAATCCGTGACTATGCGTGGAATAAGCGCACCGGTTCTGACTCCGTTTTACAAAGACGGCACCGTAAACTGTGAAGAGTATAAGAGGTTGATCCGCTATATTACTACGAACGGCGTCGATGGGGTTTTCATTTGCGGCACTACGGGAGAATTCGTGAACCTTACGATCCGCGAGCGCAAGCAGCTGCTGACCGCCGCGATGGAAAGCGTTAAACCGGAGACACATGTTCTGTTCAATACTACGGCGATGAACCTGGAGGAAACGAAGGAACTGCTCGATTGGTCGGCAAAATGCGGAGCGGACGCGGTTTCGTTTACAGCTCCCTACTATCATAAATATGATCAGAAAGCTTTGATTTCATATTTTCAGAAAGCCACGCGGCTTGCGGGGGAACTGCCCGTTTATTTATATAATATGGCTGGAATGACGCATAACCCGATTACTCCGGCCGTGCTTAAAGCTGTTGCGGAAAGCTGCCCGAATCTTCGTGGCATTAAGGACAGCAGCATGGATTTTATGGTCCTGCTCAATTATCAGTGTGCGATTGAAGACAGTTCCTTTGAAATTATTACCGGAAACGACGCGCAGGTGCTGACCGCGCTTCAAGCCGGCGCTGCCGGCGGCGTAATTGCCGTGGCGAGCGTGTTCCCCGCGCTTTGCGCCGAGATTTGGGACGAGTTCCAGAAAGGCGACTTGGAAGGCGCGCGCCGGGCGCAAACGAAAGTGCTGAAGCTGAGGGAGCTTTTCCGGGCCGTCATGCCGGTCATGTCCCATAAAAAAGCACTGGAGATGCAGGGGTTCCAGATGGGGCCCGCCCGTTTCCCGTTCCGTGATCTGACGGAAGAGGAAAGCAAGCGGGTTGAACAAACCATACATAACTTGGGTCTGGTGTAAGCTTCAAGGGGGAGGCCACAATGCAGTTTACATTTCGTTGGTATGGCCGGGACGACCCGGTTAAACCGAAGGATATTCGGCAGATTCCCGGAGTATCGTCCGTGGTCAGTGCTTGTTATGACGCCC
The DNA here is from genome assembly GCF_014303955.1 of Caproicibacter fermentans. Classification (NCBI taxonomy): domain Bacteria; kingdom Bacillati; phylum Bacillota; class Clostridia; order Eubacteriales; family Acutalibacteraceae; genus Caproicibacter; species Caproicibacter fermentans. The sequence goes on from NZ_CP060286.1 coordinate 3,457,269, forward strand.
ATCCCGGAGATGTCTGGAATGCAAAAAGTATCGAGACAATCCGAAGCGATGCGTTGGATTACGGCCTTGAATTTGAAGTCGTGGAAGGGCTGCCGGTTCATGAGAGCATCAAACTGGGGGATTCTTGCAAGGATCGGTACATTGAAAACTATATTAAAAATTTACGCATGCTTTCGGAGCATGGCATCCGGGTGATTTGCTACAACTTCATGCCGGTATTCGGGTGGATTCGGACTTGCCTGGACAGACGTCTCCCGGATGGTTCGCAGACGCTGTCTTTTTCAGAAACTGAACTGAAGACGATTGATCCGGCTCAAAAAGAGCTGAGCCTTCCCGGATGGAGCTTTTCCTCGCAAAAAGAAGAAATGGCTTCCCTGATGGAACGTTACCGCACGTTGGGGGTACAGGGGATGTGGACAAACCTCCGGTATTTTCTTGAGGCGGTTGTTCCAGAGGCAGAAAAGTGCGGAATTGCTCTGGCAATTCATCCGGACGATCCCCCATTGCCGGTTTTCGGTCTTCCGAGAATTGTCTCTTCGGAGGAAGATATTGAGCGCCTTACGTCTTTGGTCGACAGTCCCTGTAATGGCATTACTCTTTGCACGGGTTCTCTGGGCAGCGGGCGTCAAAACGACGTTGTGAAAATAGCGTACCGCTTTGCTTCGGAAGGCAAAATCAAGTTCGTCCATGCGCGCAACGTCCTTTTTGAAAACCAGATCGATTTTGTGGAAGCAGGGCATCAGACGAGAAGCGGCAGTTTGAATATGGCTGAGATTCTCACCGCTTTGCACCGAGGCGGCTTTGACGGCTATTTGCGTTCGGATCATGGAAGAATGGTTTGGGACGAGCAGGGCCGACCGGGTTATGGGCTTTACGACAGGGCGATGGGAATCACTTATTTGGAAGGACTTTGGGAAGGCATCTCCACTCAATAGCTTTTATGCCGTTAAACGGCATAATATAAAAACTTTAGGAGGAAGAGTTATCTTATGAAAAAACTGTTATCACTTCTGTTATGCGCAGGCCTTTTGCTTACAACAGCCGCGTGTTCCAATTCGACCTCGTCCAGTTCGGCATCGTCGGAATCTTCTGCCCAGGCGGGATCCTCCGCAGGAACCGCTCCGGGCCAGAAACCGGCAAATTTCCCTAAAAAGCCGATTACTTTTATTGTTCCATGGGCGGCGGGCGGCACTTCCGACGGACAGGTACGCGCGATCGCAAGTCTGGGACAGAAGTATTTCGGCGTTTCCTGCTCAGTTGTAAATCGTGACGGGGCGGGCGGAACGATTGCCACGACCGAATTTGCCAACACAAAGGCTGATGGTTACATGGTTTGTCTGGAAGCCTGCGGCGTATTCACCACCCAACCCTTTATCAAAAACAATATCAAGTACAGCATGGACGACTTCAAGCCCATAATCGGCACGACCATCGAGCCCATCGTTATGGTGGCCAGCAAAGTCTCCGGAATCAAGTCCCTTGACGACCTGAAGAAAAGGAGCGGCACCGTTAGCTATGGATTTTCCGGAGCGGGCAGCCTGCCTCAGCTTTCTCAGCAGAAATTCTTTGAGATGTCCGGGATCAAGTCCAGTCCGGTTCCTTTTGGCGGCAGCGCCCCGACAATCACGGCACTGCTCGGAAGCCATGTTGATGTCGCGGCGGCACATCCGGGTGAAATTGCGCAGTATGTCAAATCCGGCGATATGATCCCGCTCGGCATTTTCTCACCGGAGCGCGACTCCAGAGAAAGTCTGAAAAATATCCCGACGTTTAAAGAGCAGGGCTATGATATCGACATGAGCGTCTGGAAATTCCTGATGGTTCCGAAAGATACCCCGGACGATATTGCAAATTATCTGACGGATACCCTTACCAAAATAGAAAAGGATCCCGAGTTTACAAAGTACTGCGAAAACAATACGCTCGCGATTTCCGGATACCAGCCGGATGAGATCGTCAAAAAAATTAAGGATGAGGCAGCCGTCAATAAGGAACTGCTGAAAAAGTAGGGAAGATGGGACAGAACCGCTTCCCACAAGACGGGATGCGGTTCCAATTGCCTGAGTGAGCCGGATTGAAAACGGCGAAACGGATCATAATGAAAGGAGTAATGGCCGGTGCGGTTTTGTTGCGCGGTCATACACAGTCCCAATGAGCGATTATAAAAAAAATTTGGTTTCTTCTCTGATTTTTTTGGTTCTGGGGATCGCCCTGATAATTTTTATCCCAATTACGATTCCCCTCAGCGAGGCCACTGTGATCGGACCCAGAGCATTTCCGTATTTCATTTCGACTGCGATGATCCTGCTGAGTGCGGTTCTTCTGATCTCCACTTTGCTCCAGCGAGGAAAGCAAGGGTTTCGGGAGGAAAAAACCGAAGAAAAAGAGCCGCGTTACCTACAGAACGAACTGAGGGCTCTGGCTCTGATCGGGATTACACTTTTATATATTATCTTGTTCGATAAAATCGGATACTTTTTTTCCACCTTGCTTGTTTCCACACTGATGCTGCTGCTTTTCCGGGTAAAGAAGATCTGGTATTATCTGATCGTTTACGCCGTGGGCGCCGGAGTTTATTTTGCGTTCACCAAACTGCTGTTCGTCACGTTACCCTAGCTGGGTTCAGAGGGAGGAATAAGTAGATTACTATGGTTTTAACTGTACTGGCCAGCTTATTTACTTGGGAAAACATTCTTTTTTTGAACATTGGACTTGCCGCAGGCATCATTGTGGGAGCCCTGCCCGGCCTTACGGGGACGATGTGCATTGCGCTTTTGCTGCCGATGACCTACGGACTCAATTCCCTCACAGGGATGATTTTGCTTCTGGGCGTTTACTGCGGAGGCATTTACGGCGGTTCCGTTACCGCGATTCTGATCAATACCCCTGGAACGCCGGCATCCGCTGCAACAGTGCTGGATGGTTATCCGATGGCGAAAAAGGGTCAGGCGGGCCGCGCGCTGGGTCTGGCGCTTTCCGCTTCGGAAATTGGCGGCTTGTTCAGCGTTGCCGTTTTAATCGTAGCTGCTCCGCAGATTGCGAGAGTCGCGCTGGATTTTGGACCCGCTGAGTATTTTGCGCTTGCGCTGTTTGGGCTTACCATTATTGCCAGTGTGGGCGGTTCTTTACTCAAGGGGCTGATCATGGGCCTTGTCGGTTTGTTTGTCGCCACGATCGGTATGGACCCGGTCGGGGGAACGGACCGGTTTACATTCAATATTACCGAGTTGTCCAGCGGGGTAAATATTATTCCCGCCCTGATCGGTCTGTTTGCAATCACGGAGATCATGTACAAGGCAAGGGATATATACAAGCCTGCCGGCGATGTCATAGAGGTTAAAAGCAATGAAAAGATCTCATTCAGGGACGTTCTGCAATATAAAGCCACTCTATTAAAATCATCCATTATTGGCACGTTTATCGGCGTTGTACCCGGGACCGGCGCGGCAATTGCCTCATTTTTAAGTTACAATGAGGCCAAGCGAGCCAGCAAGCACCCGGAATTGTTCGGAACGGGTGATGGAGAGGGAATCGTCGCCTCCGAAGCGGCAAACAATGCCGTTACCGGCGGTACGCTGGTTCCGCTGCTGACGTTGGGTCTCCCCGGTGACACCAACACGGCGGTTCTGCTCGGCGCACTGACCATGCAGGGAATTATTCCCGGTCCGCAGCTTTTCGTGCAGCAGAGGCAGTGGGTTTACAGCATTATGTTCGCACTAATTATCGTCAATATTTTCATGTACATTCAGGGCCGGTTTTTTATCAAGTTCTTTGTAAACGTAACAAAGGTGCCCACGCAGGTACTCGTTCCGATTCTGATTACCCTGTGCATTATTGGCGCTTACGCGGTAAACAACACGACGTTCGACGCGTTGCTGATGGCTTTAATCGGGTTGTTCGGTTACTATATGAAAAAGCTGGATTTCCCGTTGACCCCAATGGTAATCGCGATTGTTTTAGGGCCTCTCGCGGAGTCGAATATGCGGCGCGCGCTGATTATTTCGCAGGGAAGCGCTCTGATTTTCTTCCAGAAGCCCATCAGCTGCTTCTTTATTCTTCTTGCAGTCTTTATGCTGTTCTTTCCCATGGTCAAAAAGCATCTGGAGAAAAAGAAAGGTGCGGCAGCGGCATGACGGAAAACAAGGCGGTACAAATCAGCAGCGGACGCTATTACCAAGGTCGAGGCGCGCTGGCTGTCTTTCCAGAAGAGGTGCAAGCGCACGGGGAATCCGTCTTGATCATAACGGACCGTACGGTGTACCCGAAGGTGAGGGACCGCGTGGAACCCGCGCTCCGGAAGGTGGGAATCCGGTTTGAGATTTTTTGGTTCGACGGCTTTTGCGCTGCCGGAAACTACGAAGCGGCCGCACAGGCGGCAAGGCGGATGAAAGCGGCGGTGGTCGCCGGAATCGGCGGCGGCCGCATCATGGATGCCGCAAAAATCGCGTCCGATCTGTGCCGGGTCCGGTCCATCACGGTTCCCACTTCGGCCGCGACCTGCGCCGCCACCGCTCTGCTGGCGGTTTACTATACCGACGACGGACATTTTCTGGGGAACTACTGGCCCGCTTATGTCCCGTCGACCACGATCGCGGATCTGGATGTCATTGTGTCGGACTGTCCCGTGCGCTACAATGCTGCGGGAATCATCGACGCGATGGCAAAAATGCCGGAAATTACCTATAACAGGCGCTATACCAAATTCTGGAGTGGAAATCTCTACTCCGGCCTTGCCTGCGCGGGGGCGGGTGAGACCTACCGTTTCTTGTTGGAAAACGGGCCGCAGGTGCTGGAAAAAATGCGGTCGAAGATTTGCGACCAGCAGGTGGAGAACTCGGTCTGCGCGGCCCTTTCCGCCACCGGTTTAATCTCCTGTCTGGCAAGCGGCGGGAAACAGGCTGCAATTTCACACTGTCTTTACAGCTTTTTCTGTGACTGCCATCCGGAGTTAACACATGATTTTTTACATGGTGAGCTTGTTGGGGCCTCTCTGACCTGGCAGATCATGGTAAACGGAGAAGAAGAAAGGCAAGCGAAGGAGCTTTCCGGATTTCTTAGAAAAATGGATCTGCCCGCCTGCCTGGATGACCTCGGTTTTCGGCCCGATTCTGCGGAGCTGAGGGAACTGTATCACTATCTTCAAATGAAAATGCCGATTGAGGACGATTCGGCTCTGCAGCGGTTAAGAGCTTTTGAAGAGGTGCTGCTGCATGGATTCGCTCCTCAGGGGGAGAGTTAAGATACTCCGCATGTAAAAAGGCGTCTCTTTCTGTCGCTGATTCCGGCGCTTGCCAGTCCATCGGAACAGGAAGACGGCATGATTTAATTAGAGCGGGGACCTCCGGTTTTGCCGGTGATCCCCGATTTGTTATAGTACGAAAAAATGAGAGACTGTCATGAAGGCAGTCTCTCATTTTGTATCTTGAAGCGTTCGGTGAAATCTTTATCAACGCCGAATAATGTCCGCCAGCAGCTTTTCCGCTTCCTGCGGGTTGGCCCTTCCGCGCGTCGCCTTCATGACGGAGCCGAGAATCGCCTTGAGCGCTTTTTCTTTCCCGGCGAGGTAGTCCGCGGCGGCGGCTTCGTTTTCCGCAACCGCTTTTTCGCAGACGGCCTTCAAATCGTCCGCGCTCATCCCGGCAAGATCCTGTTCGCTGAGAAATTCCTTTGCCGGCTTGCCGGTGTCCAGCATCTTTTCGAGCGTGGATTTCACCAGATTCATGCGGATTTTTCCGGAATCCAGAAGCAGGATCAGCTCGTGAAGCTGTTCGGGCGAAACAGCGACTTCGAATTGTTCCTTTTCCGCTTCCGTGCCAAGACGGGCAAACATCTGCCCTAAGATGCAGTTGGCAACGGCGCGGGGGTTTTTGGCGCCTTTTGCGGCAGTTTCAAAGTAATCGGCGATGCGGCGGTGTTCAATCAAAAGACGGGCGTCCGCTTCCGGAAGATCGAAATCCGAGACAAAACGCGTCAGGCGCTTTTGCGGGTCTTCCGGCATTTGCTTTTGAATCGATTTTCGCATCTCGTCGGAAACAAGAATGGCGACAAGGTCCGGCTCCCGGAAATAGCGGTAGTCGTCCGCGTCCTCTTTGCCGCGCATCCCTTCCGTACAGCCGGAGCCTTCGTCGAACCGGCGGGTTTCCTGAACCACTTCCTCACCGCTTTGGATCAGATCGACCTGACGGTCGAATTCGTATGCGATGGCCTTTGCCATGTACGCAAGAGAGTTCATATTTTTAATTTCGGCGCGGGTTCCGAATTCTTCCTGCCCAACGGGGCGCACGGAGACGTTGACGTCGCAGCGGAGGGAGCCCTCCTGCATTTTGCAGTCGGAAACGCCGATATAACGCAGAATCATCTGGAGCTTTTCCACATATTCCTGCACTTCCTCAATGCTCCGCAAATCCGGTTCCGTTACAATCTCGATCAGCGGAACGCCGCCGCGGTTGTAATCGACAAAGATGTTTCCTCGGTCGTGCACCAGCTTGCCCGCGTCCTCTTCGATATGAATGCGGTTCAGCCGGATGCGGCGGCCGTTTGAAAGCCCGACCCAGCCGCTTTTGCACAGCGGCATGTCGTACTGGGAAATCTGGTAGGCTTTCGGCAAATCGGGGTAGACGTAGTTTTTTCGGTCCATTTTGGAAACCGGGCTGATTTCGCAGTTTGTCGCGAGACCGGCCATGACGGCGTACTCCACGACGGCCTTGTTCAGTTTGGGCAGCGTGCCCGGCAGGCCGATGCAGATCGGGCAGCAGTGCGTGTTCGGCTCTCCGCCGAACTCCGTCGAGCAGGAGCAGAAAATCTTCGTCTTTGTGGAAAGCTCCACATGAGTTTCAAGTCCGCAGATCAGCTCGTAATTCATAGCACAACCCCCGTTTCAACAGCACGGAATACGTCGCTCCGCGCCGCCTGTTCATACTGGAACGCGGCGTTTAAGAGGGCCGGCTCTGAAAAACGGGCACCGATGAGCTGCAGCCCGACCGGCATCGAGTCGCCGCCGAAGCCGCAGGGAACGCTGATCCCCGGCAGGCCGGCGATGTTCACCGGTACCGTGCAGATATCGGTCAGATATGTTTCCACCGCGTCCCGAGCGGTAAAATTGAGCGGAAACGCCGTCATTGGGACGGTCGGGGCGGCAATCACGTCGCAGTTTGCAAACGCGTCTTCGAATGCCCTGACCAGCGTGCCGCGCAGATTCTGCGCTTTTTTATAAAACGCATCGTAATACCCGGCGCTTAAAACATAGGTGCCGAGCAGGATACGGCGTTTTACCTCCGCGCCGAAGCCTTCGCTGCGCGTCTTGCAGATCATTTCGTCGCGGTCTGCGTAATGCTCCGTGCGCGCGCCGTAGCGGATGCCGTCGTAGCGCCCCAGATTGGAGGAAGCCTCCGCGCAGGCGAGAATATAGTAAACGGGAAGGCTGTATTGGATGGACGGCATCGAAAAATCCACGATTTCCGCCCCAAGGGATTCATAAACCTTCAAAGCGTTTTGCAGAGCGGCTTTCACGTCTTCGCGCACGCCGTCAAAGTATTCTTTTGGAACACCGATTTTCATACCCTTGATGTCTTTTCCCAGAGAAGAGAACGCGGGCTGTGCTTTTTCGCTGCTGGTGGAGTCCATCGGGTCGTATTTTGCGATCGCGTCATACACCAGCGCGGCGTCCTCAACACTCCGGGTGATCGGGCCAATTTGATCGAAGCTGGAGGCGTACGCGATCAGCCCGTAGCGCGAAACCGCGCCGTAGGTGGGCTTCAGGCCGACAATGCCGCAGAAGCTGGCAGGCTGGCGAATCGAGCCGCCGGTGTCGGAGCCAAGCCCGAACGCGGCGAGGTTGCCCGCCACGGCCGAAGCGACGCCGCCGCTGCTGCCGCCCGCGACGCGCTCCGTATTATGCGGGTTTCTTGCTCCGCCGAAGCAGGAGGTCTCACAGGAAGAACCCATCGCGAACTCGTCCATATTTGCCTTGCCGATGAGTACGGCGTCCTGCCTTTTTAAAATATCCCAGACGGTCGCGTCGTAAATCGGGGTGTAGCCCCGCAGAATTTTTGAGCAGCAGGTCGTTTCAATTCCGTTTGTGGAAATGTTGTCTTTCAGCGTCATCGGAATGCCGGCGAGCGGAGAGAGCTCTTCTCCCGCCGCGAGCTTGCGGTCCACTTCCGCGGCGGTTTTCAGCGCGGCTTCCGGCGTCAGCTTCACATAGGCGTTCAGGCGCTTGTTTTCCGTTTCGGCGGAGTGCAGATATTGTTTCGTCAGCTCCGTGCAGCTGATTTCCTTTGAGCGCAGGAGCTTTCCGATTTTAGGGATGATTCCGTATGGTTCCATCGGGCCCCTCCTACATGCGGCGGCGAACCAGGAAATATCCGTCTTCCTGATTCGGCGCGTTTTTCAGAATTTCCTCCCTGTCATAGGAGGGAACAACCTTATCCTCGCGGAATACGTTCGAAAGGCTGTTACTATTGTCAAAATCGGAGTCCTCTGCGGCAACCGAATTGACGGCGTCGGCGAATTCGATGATGCTGTTCATGTCTTTGGTCAGGCTGTCAAGCTCCTCCGGCGCGACGGAAAGCTTCGCCAGACGCGCGATTTTCAGGATTTCTTCGTGGGTGACCATGTTCTAGCTCCTTCCGGATTATTTTCTCAGCCGGATATGCACTTCCCGCAGCTGCTGCTCCGTGACTTCGTTCGGCGCTCCCATCATCACGTCCTGCGCGTTGGAATTCATCGGGAACGCGATGACCTCGCGGATATTGTCCTCGCCGGTCAGCAGCATCAGCATGCGGTCGACGCCGGGCGCCATGCCCGCGTGCGGCGGCGCGCCGAACTGAAACGCGTGGTAAAGGGAGGTGAATTTGGTTTCCAGCTCTTCTTCGGTGTAGCCCGCGATTTCAAACGCCTTTTTCATAATATCGACGCGGTGGTTCCGCACCGCTCCGGAAGAAAGCTCCACACCGTTGCAGACAATGTCATACTGGTAGGCGAGCACGTCTTCCGGCTTCTTCGTAAGCAGTGCTTCCATCCCGCCCTGGGGCATGGAGAACGGGTTGTGCGTAAAGACCGTTTCGCCGGTTTCGGGGTCGAGCTCGAACATCGGGAAATCGACGATAAAGCAAAGGTCGAAGCGGCTTTCGTCGATGAGGCCCAGCCTGCGGCCCAGCTCCATGCGAATCTGTCCTGCAAGCCCCGCGACCGCGTCGGCTTCGTCGGCGATGAAGAACACAACGGTGCCGGGTTTCAGTTCCGCGCGCCGGGTCAGCTCATTGCGTTTCTCGTCCGGAAGATATTTGTTGATCGGCCCCTGATAAGCGCCGTCTTCCGCCACTTTGATATAGCCAAGGCCCTTCATGCCGATGCTTTCGGCAAATTTCAGCATGCCTTCAAAAAAGCTCTTCGGCTGTTTTCCGCAGTCCTGCACGCTGATGGCCCGTACAATTTTATTTTGAAACGGCTTGAAGGCTGTTCCCTCAAACAAATCGGTAATATCCTGAATCAAAAGCGGATTGCGCAGGTCCGGCTTGTCGGAACCGTATTTCAGCATGGATTCCGCATAGGGAATGCGCGGGAACGGGGCCTTTGTCACGGTTTTATCCGAAAATTCGGAGAACGTTTCCCCAATTACTTCTTCGGCGACCTTGAACACTTCCTCCTGGGAGGCGAACGCAAGCTCGAAATCCAGCTGGTAAAATTCACCCGGCGAGCGGTCGGCGCGTGCGTCTTCGTCCCGGAAGCATGGCGCGATCTGGAAATAACGGTCAAAGCCGGAGACCATCAGAAGCTGTTTAAACAGCTGGGGAGCCTGCGGCAACGCGTAAAACTTGCCGGGGTGCCGACGGCTGGGAATCAGATAGTCCCGCGCGCCTTCCGGAGAAGAAGCGGAAAGGATCGGCGTCTGAATTTCCAGAAAACCGAGGTCGGTCATTTTCCTCCGCAGAAACGAGATAACCTTTGACCGCAGCACGATATTCTCGTGGACCTTCGGGTTGCGCAGGTCGAGAAAACGATATTTCAGGCGGACGTCCTCCTTGGTTTCCCGGGAGAGGGGAACCTCGAACGGAAGGCTTTCCAGAACCTTGCCGAGCACGGTGAGTTCGCTCACCTTTACCTCGACCGTTCCGGTCGGAATTTTGGGATTGACGGTTTCCTCGTCGCGCAGAACGACAGTGCCGGACGCGGTCAGGCTGCATTCGCGGCTGACTTCATTTAAGAGGGCGTCATCGTAAACGACGATCTGGACCACGCCGGAATGATCCCTGATATCCAGGAATTTGATTCCGCCGTGGTCCCGGATATTTTCGACCCATCCCGCAACGCGGACTTCTTTTCCGATTTCCTGTTCGCTGACTTCGCCGCAAAAATGCGTGCGGTACTGGTTGACTAGGTTCATTTTCCGTTTATCCCCTTTAACTGCATTCTTTTAAACATCAATTATATCATGAAACAAAAAGTGATTCAATGAACGGCCTTGTCACGGCACAGCAGAGCCTTTTCCGGGTTGATTCGGAAGGAATGGCTGTCCAGCGCCCGCTGAACGGCCAGAATCCCGTCCAGATGGTCGTATTCGTGCTGAATAAGCTCCGAAAGATCTCCTTCACAGACAAGAGTGTGAGGCCGAAACTGCGCGTCCAGAAAATTAACGGTACACCGTTTGTAACGGAGCAGGCGAACTTCCAGCCCGGGAAAGCTCATGCAGTCGTCCCAAAGCTCAAATGTTTCCCCTGAAAAATCAAGCTCCGGATTGATGAAAGTCAGGTCATGCCCGCCGAAATTCATGCAGATGACGCGAAACGGCTCGCCGATCTGCGGGGCGGCGACGGCACGTCCGTAACCGTACCGCCGCTGAAAGTCGTCCAGAGTATCCCGCAGATCGCGGATGACCTGCGCCGCTTTTTCGGCTTCGTCCGGAGAGACCTTCCGACAGGTGGTGTACAGGGCCTTGTTTCCCAACAGAAGAATCTCACGAACCGCCATAGCAACCATCCTTTGTTCATTTCGATGTTTTGGTGTTTTATTGATTTATCATATCATATTTTTGCATTAATTACGATAGAAAATTTCAAAAAATGCCCTGGCTTTCTCAGTCTAATCCAGTAAACGCCGAAACATAAATAATCCCGTTTCCCTCAGGGGTCCGGCGCGGCCGGAGCCGGAGAAAGCATTTTAAGGCACAGCCTTACCGGCGCGCCGAGGGATGGATCAAAATTATGAATCCGTTTTTACAAGATGGACCAGAATTTCAACGATTTTATCCATCGCCTGAATCGGGATGAACTCAAATCTGCCGTGAAAATTCTGCCCGCCGGTCGGCAGGTTCGGGCAGGGCAGCCCCATGAACGACAGCCGGGCTCCATCCGTGCCTCCGCGGATCGGAACGGCACGTGGCGTTACGCCGGCTTCTTTCATCGCCCGTTCGGCCCGTTCGATGATTTCGGGATGCTTCTCGATTTCCTGCTTCATATTATAGTAAGAATCGGAAAGCGACAGCTCAAACGTTCCGGCACCGTATTTGTCATTCAGATAATCCGCGATTCTGCGCACGGTTTCCTTTCTCGACTCGAATTGATTGCGGTCATGGTCGCGGATAATATAGCGCAGTTCTGCCTCTTCCGCGCCGCCGGAAATCCGCGTCAGATGGTAAAAGCCCTCGTACCCTTCGGTATGCTCCGGGGTTTCCGCCGCCGGAAGCATGGAGTGGAATTCCATGGCAAACTGCGCGGCGCTGCGCATCCGGTTTTTCGCGTCGCCCGGGTGAACGCTGACTCCGTGAACGGTCACGACGGCTCCGGCCGCGTTGAAGTTTTCGTACTCCAGCTCGCCCAGCGTACCGCCGTCCACCGTATAGGCAAAGTCGGCGCCGAAGCCCTTGACGTCGAAGCGGTCCGCGCCGCGTCCGATTTCCTCATCCGGGGTAAAGGCGACGGCAATTTTTCCGTGCGGCGTATGATGCTTGTTCAGCTCTTCCACAGCAGTCAGAATTTCCGCTACGCCGGCCTTGTCGTCCGCGCCGAGCAGGGTGGTGCCGTCGGTTACGATCAGGTCGTCCCCGACGTAATCCGAGAGGCTCCGATAATCCTTCGCGCGCATCACGATGCTTTTCTCCTGGTTCAGAACAATGTCGCCGCCGCCGTAGTTTTTCACGATTCTCGGCTTGATTCCCGCGCCCGGCGCGGCTTCGGAGGTGTCCATGTGGGCGATCAGGCCGATGACCGGCGCGGCCGTCTCACAGTTTGCGGGCAGTGTGCCGTAGACATAACCGGAATCATCCCGGCGGACGTCCGAGAAGCCGAGCGACTTCATTTCTTCCGCCAGCGCGTCCGCAAGAACGAGCTGCCCCGGCGTGCTGGGGCAGCTTTCGCTGTCCTCGCTGGACATGGTGTCAAACGACGTGTAGTGAATCAGTCTTTCAAAAGCTTTCATGTTGTTTTCGTCTCCTTTTTATGATAAAACGTCTTTCCAGGCTGTTTTCAGGCATTGGACGGCGTTTTTGATCTGTTCCGACGGAATCCCGGCGAATCCGAGCAGGACTTTTTCGCCCCCAGAGGTGGTTCCGATGCGCACCCCTTGCCGGAGAGCCAAATCGCGCAGGGTTTCCGCGTCGGCGTTTGCGTGTACGGTCAGGATCATGCTCAGCGGCGTCTCCTGAAGCAGAATTTCCACACGGCTGCCGAACGCTGATTTCAGTTCGTGCGACAGAAGGTCGCATTTGGAACCGTAGAGCTTGCGCAGCCGCCGAAGGTGGCGCTCCATCTGTCCGCTTTTCATATAGTTGGCGAGCGCGAGCTGTTCGATTTTGGAAGCCGTCTGATTGTAGTTTCCGGCTCTCCGGCGGTAACGCTCCAGCAAATCCGGCGTCAGCGCCATGTACCCGATGCGGACCGACGGCAGAAGCAGTTTGGAAAACGAACCGATGTAAACGACGCTTCGTCCGGCGCCCATTCCCTGAAGGGCGGGAATCGGCCGCGCGCGGTAGCGGAGTTCGCCGTTGTGGTCGTCCTCGATAATAATTCCGCCGTTTTCCCACGCCCACCGAAGCAGCTCCATCCGGCGGCTGATCGGCAGGCTTGTTCCGGTGCGCACCCGGTTCGACGGGCTGACAAACAGGAGTTTTGCCCCGCTTGCCGCAAGCGTGTCCATCCTTGGCCCGTCCTCGTCCCCGGGCAGCTTCAAGACAGAGAACCCGCAGTCGGAGAAAATCTGTTCCGCCTGCCGAAAGCCGGGTTCTTCCATGGCGACGGTTGTTTCGCCGCCGTTTAAAAGGCCGCATAGAATAGATAACAGCGGCTGCGTTCCGGCGCCGATGACAATCTGGTCCGGGGAGGCAAGCACGCCGCGCGCGCCGTAGCTGTAGGAGGACAGCGCTTCACGCAGCGCGTATTCCCCCTGATGATCGCCGTAAGAGGCGATAAGCTCCTGCCGATTCAGTACGTCCCGAATCTGCCTCCGCCAAAGCTTCAAATCCATATTTTCGCTGTCCACGCAGTCGCTGCCGAAGTTGTAGACGGCCTGCGGCGCGGCCGGGCGGGGCGCCGGGGATGGCGGAACGGCCCGGACCGGTTCCGGCCGGCGGGCGTCCAGCACAAAGTATCCGCGCTGGGGGCGCGCGCGGATGTAGCCCTCCACGCAGAGCTGCTGATAGGCGCTTTCCACCGTTGTGCAGCTGACGTTCAGTCCTTCCGCCAGCGCGCGGATGGAGGGAAGGCGCTCCCCGGCTTTCAGGTGGCCCGATTCCACCGCGCGGCAGATTGCTGAATAGAGCTGCTGATACAGCGGAACGGAGGATTCGCCGTTCAGCTGCAGAAAATCATATGTCATAAGCTCCCTCAACTGTACTGAAAGAATTTTTTTAAACTGTATATTTCAATAGAAACAGTTATTCGCTATTATTATACCAACGTAATTTTTGCAAATCAATCCTATTGGAGGTAAAAGCATGAAAAAAACAGCATCGACGGGCCTGATTGTCTTCACGGCGCTGTTCGCCGCGCTGATATTTGTCGTTACCGCGTACCTGTTCCATATTCCGACCCCGGTCACCGGAGGATATATCCATCTGGGGGACGCGTTCCTATACCTGGCGGCAAGCATTCTGCCTCTTCCTTACGCGGTGGCCGCGGGCGGCATCGGGGAGGCGCTGTCGGACGGCCTGACCGGCAGCGCCGTCTACGTGCTGCCCACGCTTTTGATTAAATCGGCGATGGTTCTGTGCTTTGCGTCGGCGGCAAAATCGATTGTCACCAAGCGGAACCTGATCGCCTGCGCGGCGGCGGGAGGAATCTGCGTCGCGGGGTATTATCTGACCGAAGTGGTTCTGCTCGGCAGCTTTGCGGCTCCTGTGGCGGAAATTCCGGGAAACCTGATTCAGGCGGCGGCAAGCGCGGTTATTTACATTCTGGTTGGCCGCGCGTTCGACCGGATGAAGCTGAAAAGCCGCTTGGCCGTGATGGTAAAGCAGCATTAGCTTGGGAAAAGCAGGAGGGAATGCGATATGAGAAGTAAAAATAAAACCGTCAATCTCGCGCTGGCGGGGCTGATGGGCGCGCTTGTCTTTGTCGCGACGGTATTTTTTAAGGTTCAGATTCCCGTCGGCGGAGACAAAACGATGATCGGGCTTGCCAACGTGTTCTGTATTCTTTCCGGGCTGCTGCTCGGCCCGGTTTACGGAGGACTGGCCGCGGGGGTAGGTTCCTTTCTGTTTGACATTACGAACGGGTGGGCGTCCAGCGCGCCGGTCACGCTTGTGACCAAATTCGCGATGGCCTGGATCTGCGGCCTGATCGCCTGGGGCGGGGACGGCCGCGGCGAAAAGCTTTCCCGCGTCATTGTCGGGGCTGTGGCCGGCTCGGTTTCTTACAGCGTCCTGTATCTGGCCTACTCGGCGGTGAAAGAGTTGGTTTTGGGCGACGCGGCGCAGACGGTTCAGATGGTCCTGCTGTCAAAACTGGGAGCGACCGCCACCAATGCGGTGTTTGCGGACATCATCGCGGTGCCCCTGTACTTTGCCGTTCGCAGAGCCTTGGCGCGCAGTTTTCCGGAAGCGCGCGGCAGCCGGTGAAAATTCGGTTGTGATTCTGCTGAGATAATGCTATAATGACTCCGTTCCAAAAAACTGGCAGGACGGAGTCGTTATTTGCGATGAAACAAAAAAGAGAAAAAAAGATACAAAGCGCAGTGGTGCGCGATTCGGTAAACACATTCGGGACCAATTTGTTCGGTTCCGTCATAACCTTGTTCTCGCAGCTCATCGTCCTGAACCGCGTCAAACCCGAAATCAGGGGATATTTTACACAGATGCAGCAGTGGGGCGAAGGGTTCTTCACAATCCTCGGCCTCAGCGTCACGTCCGCCGTTATCTATTACGTCGCCCGAAACTCGATCCGAAACACCCGGCATGCGATCGGGCGGCTGAGCATAAGCATTACGGCGGCAATTATCGTACTTGGCGCCGCAACCCTGTTTTTTCTGCGCGGCAGCTCTTTCTTTGCTTCGACGCCGGGGCAGTTTTTGGTCGCGATCGTTATTTACAGTGTCCTCTCTTTTCTGTTTAACATCTGCACGTCAATCCTTCGCGGTGAAAACAAGTTTAAATCATTTAATTTGGTCAACCTTGTCCAGCGAATCCTGATGGCTGCGCTGGCAGTCGCGGTCTTTCTGCGCCCGAATGTGTTTTTCTGGGTTTGGGGCGCGATAGCAGTTTCACTTGTGACTCTGCTTCTTGCTCTCTGGGGGGTCGTGCGCTGGAACGGCCCGATGCAGGAACCCGCGCCGGAAAATGACCTGCCCGTCGGTGTCGGGAGCATGATTGGGTACAGCCTCAAATCTCACGTGAGCAACGTGATGACTTACCTGAATTCATATCTGGGCGGATATATCGTCCAATGGGTTTCCAGTATTGCCAATTTCAGCATCTATAATTTGGCGGTCACGATGATGCGGCAGGTCTGGATTTTGCCGGATGCCGTCAGTCAGGTTATCCTGAGCAGAATCTCGGGAATGACGCAGATGAAAGACAAAGTCCGTCTTACTTTGCTTTCCTCCAAGGTGGTTACCTATATCACGACGCTTGGTGCCGTTGCGCTTTATTGGGTCGCGCGTTTTCTGGTGCCGATTGTGTTTCCGATGTATGTGGGGACGCTGGGCCCGCTGCCCTATCTGATGATCGGTTCCGTTTTTTACTCCTATTCCAAGGTCCTTGGAAACTCCATTGCGGGTTATGGGCATCCGGAGCTGAATATTATCCCTACCGCGCTTGGAATTATTATAAATATTATTTCCAGCCTGATTCTTCTTCCGCTGATGGGCACGAACGGCATCGCGCTGGCCACGTCGATTTCGATGACGGCGCAGTCCGTTTCCTGCATCGTAATTTTCTGCCGGTTTTCCCACACGCAGTTTTATCGACTGCTGGTTCCGGACCGCGAAGAGATCGCGATGGTTGCGAGAGTTTTCCACAAATAAGCGGCGTTTTGTTGAAAAAAAGGGGCTGTTGCAAAATAGCCTCGCTGAAAAATAATGCACGAAAAGATGCGCCATGAATAGGCTTTTCAGCCCGCTTCAAGGCGCATCTTCTTGTTTTGGGGCTGTTTGTTTGTGCAATTTGCTATCGCAAATTCATTTTGCAACAGCCCCCATTGTTTTTATTCGCTGTGAAAGCCTCTGCCGATGATTTCACTGGTATTGCAGATGAGGAGGAACGCCTCCGGCTCCACCGAGCGGATAAACCTGCGAAGCTGGGCCGCCTGAGAGCGGTTCATCACCGTGAAGATGATATATTTGTGATGGTGGGAGTAGGCGCCGACCGCGTCGCATACCGTCGCGCTGCGGTTCAGCTTTTTGACGATATACTCAAGGATCGGCTCCGGTTCGGAGCAGATCACATTAAAATATTTATTCAGGTTGATGTTCTCAATCACACTGTCGACAATCAGCGATTTTGCAAGAAGCCCCAGAAAAGAGAACAGTGCCGTTTTGATGCTGAAAACAAGGAAAGAAGAAAGGGTAATCAAAAGGTCGCTGAAAAACAGCGCCCGGCCGATATCGACACTCGTGTATTTTTTCAGGATCATCGCGACGATGTCCGTGCCGCCGGAGGAAGCGCCGGAGTGAAACAGCAGGGCGGAACCGAAGGCGGGCAAAAGCACCGCGAAAACAAGCTCCAGCATCGGGTCGTCGGTCAGCGGCCGTTTCATCGGAACCAGCCGCTCCAGTACCCAGACGGTACCGGAAAGCAAAAAGCTTGCGTAAACCGTTTTGACTCCGAAGCTCCGTCCCAGAAAAATGAACCCGCAGACAACCAGCAGGGCGTTCAAAACAAAGTTGACACTCGCGGGCGAAAGCGGGGTCACATATCCCAAAACCACGGAAAGACCCGACACACCGCCGAATGTAAAATTATTCGGAAATTTAAAAAAGTAGATGCCAGCCGATATGACGAGTGTGCTCAGCGTAATCAGGGCAAATTCCCTTGCGGAGTCCTTCTTCATAACAAGTCCTTTCTTATGCTTCATTTCGCACATAATTATACCATTATTTTGATTTGACTGAAAGATCGATTAAAAAATTTTGAGAAACCCTTTACAAACGATGTGAGAAGTGCTAAACTAAAAACAGTAGGAATTATTGTTTTTGTCAATTATATCAGAGGTGACCTATGGAGAAACGACGAAACTACAGTCGGAAACGGGAGGCGATTTTGAACGCCGTACGTTCCACGACAAGCCATCCCACAGCGGACTGGGTTTACGAAAAGCTGAAACCGGAATATCCCGATTTGAGCCTCGGCACGGTTTACCGGAATCTGGCGCAGTTTAAACAGGACGGCACTATTATCAGCGTCGGTGTGGTCAACGGTCAGGAGAGATATGACGGGAACGTGAAACCACACACCCATTTTGTCTGCTCAAAATGCGGGTCCGTGATTGATATACCGGACGACTATATCGGCGCGGACCGGATTGAACAGGCGGAACGAAAATACCGTCTGCGAATTGATTCGACGGATATTCTGCTTCGGGGCGTTTGTCCCGATTGCCTGAAAAAAGCAGAGTAAAAAAAGCAAAAGCGGAATATCTGCTGCGGTTCAAAAACCAACTTATGACACGTTTCCCGATACCGGAGATGACCAAGCATGCGAGTCACGGTTACGGATTCCGCGCCTTTAAAGTCGTTATTTTTACAAGTGATTTTTACAGCGGTCAGAATATGCCGGACCGGCGGAATTTTCCGCCGGTCTCTTTTTCCTTTTTTGTCAAACGCGGGCATGGTCCTTTTACTCCCGGAAAGAATCGTGTTTCTCTCTTAATCGTCAATATATCTGAAAAAAAACGGATATTTCATGACTAACTAGAAAGTATTTTAAATATTTTTCACTTATTCAAAAATAACGCTTGACAATTTTATCATTCTGGTATAATCTATGTTGCGTAGAGGTGAGAAATCACACTCGTTATAGATGCCCCAGTAGCTTAACGCAAGAGCATTTGGTAAATTCCAAAGGTTGTCGGTTCAACTCCGTCCCAGGGCAAAAAATTATCACAAGTGAGGTAAAAAATATGTTTGAGGACAAAACGTTAGTCTGTCAGGAGTGCGGGAAGGAGTTTGTCTGGACTGCCGGCGAGCAGGAATTTTACTCTGCGAAAGGGTTTACCAATGAACCGAAAAGGTGCCCTGAATGCCGGAAAGCCCGCAGGATGAGCCAGAAACCGCAGAGAGAGATGTTCGACGCTGTTTGCGCAGCGTGCGGAGCTCCGTGCAAGGTTCCGTTCCAGCCGACGGAGGGTCGTCCGGTTTACTGCAGCGAATGCTTTGCGAAGATGAAAGAAGAAGCCTGAACCTGAGAATACATGAAGGCCGGAGCCGATGCGCCGGTACTGTTTCTTGTAATTCGGTCGGAAAGTGAATTATGTACGATAAATGCGGGCGACCGCATTTATCGTATTTTTGTATCAGGGTCCGGTCATGAAGATTTGTCCTTTATATGGGAAAGGAAGCAAGCTATGATCCTGTCGGGCAGGGAAATTCTCCGCCGCATGGGCGGCGATATCGTCATTGAGCCCTTTGATGAGAAAAAAATCAATCCGAACAGCTATAATCTGTCTTTGTACAATGAACTGCTCGTTTATGAGAAAACCGTTCTGGATATGAAAAAGCCGAATCCGGTTCGGAAAATTCTGATTTCCGAGTCCGGCCTCCGGCTGGAGCCCGGGCGGCTGTATCTGGGAAGAACGGCGGAATATACGCGCACCGAGCGCCTGGTGCCTATGCTGGAAGGGCGTTCCTCCGTCGGGCGGCTGGGTTTGTTTATCCATATCACCGCGGGATTCGGCGACGTGGGCTTTTCCGGATACTGGACGCTTGAGATGTTCTGTACGCAGCCGATCGTGATCTATCCGGGGGTTGAAATCTGCCAGATTTATTACCACACGATCGAGGGGGACTACGACCCGTACCAAAGCGGCAAATACCAGAACAACAGCGGGATTCAGCCAAGCCTGCTGTACCGGGAATTTGAACCGGAAGAATAAAGCGAACCGCCTTTTCCGGCCGGAAAAGGCGGTTCGCTTATTTTGACAGATCCATGTTCGGCTGCGCGGAAGCCATTTTGCGGGCAAAGCCGGCGATCTGTTCCTGCGTCCACGGCGCGGTGCAAATCCGTTCCTCGTCGCAGGGCTTGTACGGCGACGGCTTTCGGTAGCGGTTCAGCGTCCACCGGGGAACGGCGGGAAGCTCCGCGGCCATTTGCAGCAGGTCGGATTTCTGAAGCTGGGGAATAACGGTTGTACGAACCTCGAACGGCGCCCCGCTGTCCAGGAGAAGCTCCACGGTTTCCCGCACGGCGGCGGCGTCGGCTCCGGTGCCGCAAATTTCCTCATAGCGTGCGGACGGCGCCTTGTAATCCACCGCAAAATAGCTGCACGCGCCGCTTTTCAGCACTTCCGAGACCGCTGCGGGATTCGAGCCGTTCGTATCCAGCTTGACCCGGTAGCCGAGGGACTTAAATTCCAGCAAAGTATCGGTCAGCTCGGGCTGCAGGGTCGGTTCCCCTCCGGTTACGACCACGGCGTCGAGCAGGCCCGCGCGCTTTTTCAAAAACGTAAGAACGGCGTTCGGGTCAAGAATTTCATGCGGGCCGGCGAGCAGCGAACGGTTGTGGCAGTAAAAACAGTCGTAATTACAGCCGGGAACGAACAGCACGCAGGAAACAAGCCCCGGATAGTCGACAAGCGAGCTCTTCTGAATCCCCGCGAAAATCATATGGCCTGTTCCTTGATCACATATTTTTTGCGTTCGCGGTATTCTTCCTGCTTGCCGCGGTTAAAGTTCTGAACCGGGCGCAGATACCCGACGACACGGCTCCAGACTTCGGCGGGCTTTCCGCAGTGGGGGCAGGTGAAATGTTCGCCGGCGAGATAGCCGTGGTCGCTGCAGATGGAGAAGGTCGGGGTCAGGGAAATATAGGGGAGCTTGTAGTTGGTGAAAATCTTACGGATCAGGCGCTTGGCGGCCTCGGTGTCGTGAATTTCCTCACCCAGATAGAAATGCAGAACCGTTCCGCCGGTATAAAGAGACTGCAGCTCATCCTGAAGATCAAGCGTTTCAAAAATATCGTCCGTGTACCCGACGGGCAGCTGGGTCGAATTCGTGTAGTAAGGCTCCTGTTCCCCCGCGGTGATGATGTCGGGATAGCGGGCCTTATCCAGCCGGGCAAGGCTGTAGCTGGCGCCTTCCGCGGGCGTCGCTTCCAGATTGTAATAGTGGCCGGTCTCTTCCTGAAGGTTCAGTATGAAGTCGCGCATGTAGTTGAGCGTGTCGACTGCAAACTTCTGCCCTGCTTCCGTTGTCAGGTCACAGTCTTTGCCGTACAAGTTCATGCAGGCTTCGTTCATTCCGATCAGGCCGATCGTGTTGAAATGATTGTACCAGTAATCCCCGGTCTTTGCCTTGACGTCTTTGAGATAATTGCGGGAGTACGGGTACAGTCCGCGCTCGGTCTGCTCCTCAATGACCTTTCTCTTGATTTCGAGACTTTCCTTGGCGATGGTCATTTCTTTCCAAAGGCGCATGCGGAATTCGGATTCCGTTTTGGAAACATAGGCGATGCGCGGCAGATTGACGGTTACAACGCCGATGGACCCGGTCAGAGGATTGGAACCGAACAGGCCGCCCCCGCGCTTGCGCAGCTCGCTTTTGTCGATCCTCAGGCGGCAGCACATGGAAAGCGCGTCTTCGGGGGAGAGGTCGGAGTTGATATAGTTGGAGAAGTAGGGAATTCCGTATTTGCAGGTGATTTCCATAAAACGGTTGACGACGGGGCTGTCCCACTGAAAATCCTTTGTGACGTTGATGGTCGGAATCGGGAAGGTGAACACGCGTCCCTTGCTGTCGCCCTCCATCATCACGTCGCAGAACGCGAGGTTGATGATGTCCATTTCTTTCTGAAAATCACCGTATTTTTCCGGCATCACGGCTCCGCCGACCGTTACGTTCTGGTCGCGCAGCGTGCGGGGGACGACAATATCGAACGTCAGATTTGAAAACGGGCACTGAAAACCGACGCGGGTCGGTACGTTCAGATTGAATATGAACTCCTGAAGCGCTTGCTTGACCGCTTGATAATCCATGTGATCGTAACGGACGAACGGCGCGCAGTAGGTGTCGAACGACGACCAGGCCTGTGCTCCGGCGGTCTCGCCCTGGGTCGTGAACGTGGAATTGACAATTTGCCCCAGAAAAGAACGCAGGTGCTTCGGCGGTTTGGATTCCACCTTGCCGGACACGCCGCCGAATCCGCCCTGAAGAATCTGCCGCAGGTCCCAGCCCGCGCAGTACGGGCCGAAGAATCCGAGGTCGTGAATGTGAATGTCTCCCGACAGATGCGCGTCGCGGATTTCCTGCGGATAAATCTCATGCAGCCAGTAGTTTTTGGTAAACGCTTCGCGGACATAATTGTTCAGTCCGTTGATTGATTTCTGCGTGTTGGCGTTCTCGTTGATTTTCCAGTCGCTGTCGTTCAGATATTCGCCGAACATATTGATCGTCGCGCCGATCAGCGCGTTGGATTCGCGCGCGGAGCGTCTTTTCTCGCGGTACAGAATATAAGCCTTGGCTGTTTTTGCGTGTCCGTTTTCAATCAGGACCTTTTCGACGATGTCCTGAATTCCCTCAACGTCTGCTACGCCCTCCGGGTATTTTTGCGAAGCGATGGAAACAACCTGATCCGCCAGATGTTCCGAAGTGGCGAAATCGTCTCCCCCGACCGCGGTCGCGGCCTTAAAAATCGCCCACACGATTTTTTCCTTTTTAAACAGCGCTTTGGTCCTGTCCCTTTTGATAATATGTGTCAGCATGAACATTCCTCCCGCATTCCCCTTCAGACAGGGCAATATATAGTTTATTGCTTTACTGCGAATACTATATATACTAATATCTATACGGGGATTTGTCAATAGAACGGGAGGGAAAAGAGTTTCAGCCTTTCCGTTTGCCGCGGCAGTCCCGGCAGTAGCCGTAAATTTCAAGGCTGTGTCCGGTCACGTCAAAACCGGTTTTGTCGGTCAGTTCCTTTTCGTAGGATTTCAGCGGGCAGTCGTCCAGCGGGAACATCCTGTGGCAGCCAAGGCAGACCAGATAGTGGCGGTGCTTGTCGTCCAGCTCAAACAGGGCGCCGCACTCTTCCACCGTGCTCAGCCGGCGAACGGCTTTTTTTTCAATCAGAAGCTCCAGAACGCGGTAGACGGTGGAAAGACTGACGGTTTCCCCCTGCTCCCGCAGCCCGAAAAAAATACCTTCTGCCGAAACAGGCCGGCCGCTTTGCTCCAGAATCCCGATGATCTCCCGGCGCTGCCGGGTGTTTTTCAGTCCGCAGCTTTTCAGGCGGCCCTTGCTGTCTTCCATGATGTTTCTTCCTCCCGGGTTCAGAATTTTTAGGAAACACGGCCCTGTTCCCGGCCCCGCAGACCGTACACAATCAGATAGCTCACGGCGGAAAGGATTACAATGCAGGCCCCCGAAGCGATATTCAGCGTATAGGAGAGCCAGAGCCCCGCGAGGCAGAAAACCGCACCGAAGAAGATGGAGTAGCAGATCCGTCTGCCGAAGCTGTTCGTCAGCAGGCCCGCGACAGCCGCGGGCGCGGTCAGAAGCGCCAGCACAAGAATGATCCCGACCACCCGGATCAAAACCACGACGGTCATCGCGACCAGGATCAGCAGGAGATAATTGAGGCGCGCGGTATCGACTCCCATCACGGCCGCGAATTCCTCGTCGAACAGGTAGGCCTTCCAGGTGTCGTAAAAAACGGCCACGGCGGCAAGAACCAGAACCGTGAGGCATGCCATCAGAAGAAGATCGCCGCGCGTCACGGAGAGAATGTTTCCAAACAGATACGAGGTCATGTCGGGCGGGTAACCCGGAGTCAGCGCGACGAAAAGGATTCCCAGCGCCATGCCGAACGACCAGAACAGGCCGATGACAACGTCGGAATGCGTTGTTTTCCTCCGGCTGATTTTTCCGATGGCGAGCGCGCCGCCGACCGCAAACAGAAAAGCGCCGAGAATGGGCTCGAATCCCAGCAGGTACCCAAGCCCCACGCCTCCGTAAGAGGTGTGCGCGATCCCGCCGCTGAGCATGACAAGCTTTTTTTCGATGACGATGACGCCGATGATGCCGCAGACAATGCTGGAAAGCAGACCCGCGGCCAGCGCGTTCTGAAGAAATTGATATTGAAACAAAGCGGAAATCATTTATCGGTCCTCCCCGTGCGTTTTTAAAACCCGATGCGGCACGCCGTGCGCGATCAGGTCGACCGGGCAGCCGTAAAGGGCGTCGACCGTGTTGCGGTCGAGTTCCGGCTCGCCGTGGTAAACCAGACCGCCGTTGAGACAGGCCAGCCGGTGGACCCGGGAGGACACCGCCATCATGTCGTGCGTGACAAGCAGAATCGTCATTTTACGGTTTAGCTCCCCCAGCAGGTCGTAAATCTGTCTGCGCGATTTTGCGTCGACACTTGCGGTCGGCTCGTCCAGCAGAAGAATTTTCGGGTTTTCCGCAAGGGCGCGGGCGACCAGCATCCGCTGGAATTCTCCGCCGGACAGGCCGGAAATCTGCCGGGAGGCGAGCTCTCCGATGCCGACTTCTTGAAGCGCGGCGTCGGCAGCCGCGCGGTCGGCTCCGGAATACCGGTGAAAGGGAAGGCGGCTTCGTGTCAGCCGTCCGGTCAGGACGACTTCGCGCACCGTAACCGGGAAGCTGCGGTCAATATTCGCAAACTGCGGAACGTATCCGACCAGCATGCCGGTTTTGCCCGGGGCTTTTCCGCAGATCGAAATGCTTCCTGCCGAGATCGGCACAAGGCCCAGAATGGAGCGGAGCAGGGTGGTTTTTCCGCCCCCGTTCGGCCCAATGATCCCCAGATATTCCCCCTGAGTGACGTCAAGGCTGACATCATGCAGGGCGGTGAATGCCCCGTACCGGACGGTTACGTGACTGATTTCTACGACTTTTTGACCGGGCTCTGCCGTCATTTCATAGCCTCCACCATGGTATTTGCCATTTTTTTCAGATTTTCCACATAATCGGGCGCAAGCGGGGAAAGTTCCACGGTTTTTCCGCCGATTTCCTCCGCGAAGGCCTTTGACTGCTTGCTGTCGATTTCCTCCTGATAGAAAATTGCGCGGATCTTTTGCTTTTTTGCCAGATCAACCATTTCCTGCAGATGCTGCGGAGTCGCTTCCTTGCCCTCCTCCTCGAGCGAATACATGGTCAGGCCGTAGTCTTCGGCCAGGTAACCGAACGCAGGGTGAAAGACAAGAAAGCTTTTATTTTGCATGTTGGAAAAGATGTTTTTCAAATCGGAATCCAGCGAATCAAGCTGCTTTGCATAGTTCTCAGCATTCTGCCCGTACTGCGCTTTGTGCTGCGGATCCACCGTTTCACATTCCCGAGCAATGGTTTCCACCATCACCTTTGCGCGCTTGGGGGAAAGCCAGATGTGCGGGTCGCGTTCCCCTGACGGGAACGTGCGGTCTGGGTATTCCTTTGAAACGGCATCCTGAAGGCGGATGACTTTTATGGTATCCAAATCGGCTATAGCCGGGAGAATAGAAGATTCCTCAACGGGTACACCCACCGCAAAATAAAGGGCCGCACGGCTGAGTTCCTCTTTTTCTTTGGGCGTCGGCTCATAGGTTTCCGGGCTGTATCCGGAAGGGACGGCGGTCATTACCTCCATATAGTCGCCGCAGACAGCTTGGGCGAAGGTTGCCTCCGGCACGACGGTTACGGCAATAACAGGTTTCTGATCCGATTTTTCCGGCACGGACGAAGATGCCTGCTGTACGCCGGACGACGAGGCGCATCCTGTCAGAACCATCGTAAAGGAGATCAGCATTCCAATGTAAAAGTTAAATCGTTTCATTAGTTCACTCCATTCCAAATGCGAATAATTTGCATTTGCATTATGCATTCTATCATAGAAGAATGGATTTGTAAATGTTTTATTTTATGGAGAAAGGGATAGAATATTTTCTGACCGAGCCATAAGTCGCGCAAACGAAAAAACACGATCATATTGCGTGCGGCGTTGGCCGCACCTGTAAATCCCGCCGCATAAAAATATAAAAATATGATTCTTTGATGAATAATATGAATTTCCTCGGTAAAAATACTTTTTGAAAGGGGTAATATCATGCTTGATAAAATTGCTTTGATTCTGGTCATTATCGGCGGACTGAATTGGGGGTCCATCGGACTTTTCGGGTTTGACATTGTCGCTTGGATCTTTGGCGGGCAGCTCACGGCCGGCAGCCGCATCGTATTCGTCGTGGTAGCCATTTCCGCGCTGTGGTGCCTGAGATTTCTGTTTCGTGACGACGAAGAACCTGTTCACAACGCGTAGACTTTTTTTAACCTTAAAATAGCCGTCGTTCCAAACTTAGGGAACGGCGGCTTTTTCGTGATTAATCAGGTACTTTGTTTACGGTTTGTTTTTCTCATAAAGAATCCGCAGGCCCTCCAGAAGAAGCGTGTCGCAATAGACGATATCGCGTTCACATTGTTGAATAACTTCCTTGGATAAACCGCCTGTGGCCACAATGCGGCATTTTTTGCCGAGTTCCTTTTCCATGTGGGCGCACATGCCGTCGATCATGCAGGCGGTTCCGTTAATCAGGCCGGAGCGCATACATTCGGCGGTGCTCCCGCCGATAAAGTGCTTGGGAGCCTCCAGGCTGACGGAGGGAAGCTGGGCGGTGCGGTTCGTCAGCGCGTCCAGCGAAATTCCGACCCCGGGGGCAATCGCCCCGCCAAGCATCCGACGGTTTTCGTCCAGAACGACAAATGTCGTGGCCGTTCCCATGTCAAGAATAATGCAGGGGCCTTGAAACAGCTCCGCGGCTGCCACGCAGCCGACGATCAGGTCCGCGCCCACAGCTTCGGAGTTATTGAGGTCGATGAATATGTCTGTTTTGGTTTCAGGCCCCACGCAGAACGGCTCCGTTCCGGTCAGGCGGCGAATCGCCCGTTTCAGGTAAAGATTGACGGACGGAACGACCGAGCTGATTGCCGTCCCCTCAATCTGCCGGAAGGAAACGCCGTGGATATCCAGAATTTCTTTCAGTTCGATTGCGTACTGATCTTCCATCCTCATGCGGTCCGTCGCCATGCGCGAAACAAAAAGCAGCTTTGTGCCCTCGTAAACACCCAAAGTGATATTTGTGTTGCCGATGTCCAGAACCAGAATCATTCGAAATCCGCTCCCGCCGTGGAAACAGGAATTTCCCCGCTTCCGTTTTATCAAATACAGTTATTATAGCAAAGAGAGTTTTAGAATTCAATGCACAAAATAAAAAGAAATTAATTGGTTTTTTTTCATATCCTGATTTATAATACAAAAAGGATGCAGTGAGGAGGGATACGATGGAGAACACAGTTTACCCCGGGCGAAAGCGTATGCGCGGCGACCGCCATGACTCGTTCCGAATCCGGAAGGACGACCCTTTTTTCTCGGTGGTTCCCCATTTGATGCGGAACAGAACGGGAAGCATGGTCTTTTTTGAAGAAAAAATCGAGATCACCCATTTGGAGCAGTTCGTCAGGCGGATGCGCAGGGAAACCGGCATGACGGACCTGAGCACTCTTCATGTCGTCATGGCGGCGGCGGTGCGCCTGATCGCTCTTCATCCGGGTCTGAACCGTTATGTTTCCGGCAGAAAACTCTATGCCAGAAACCATATCGCCCTCTCCATCGCGGTGAAAAATACGATGAGTGAAACCGGTCAGGACACAACGCTGAAAACGTTGTTTTCTCCGACTGATTCACTGGAGGATATCTGGAAAAAGCTCCACGACGGGATCGCGGCGGTCAAGAATTCCGCGCAGAACAACGGCGCATACCGAACTGCGGGAATTTTAAGGCGCCTGCCCGTGTGTTTGCTGCGCTTTGTTGTGTTTGTGCTTTGGCATATGGATGAGGCCGGCCTGATGCCGGAAGCGATTCACCGCGTTTCTCCTTTCCACACAAGCGCCTTTGTTGTGGATATCGGTTCCACCGGAATCGGTTCCGTCTATCACCATCTCTATGATTTCGGGACCTGCCCGATTTTTATCTCCGTCGGAAAAAAGGAAACCACGTTCCGAATGAGCCGCCATGGCATAGCGAGACCCGTCAAAACGATTAATTTCCGCTTTGTCGTGGACGAGCGTATCTGCGACGGTTACTATTATGCCAGAGCAATGCGCCACTTCCGACGGATTCTGAAAAACCCGGACGTGTTGCTGACGTCACTTCCGTCGGCGGTGCCGGACCCCTGGCTTTAGCAGACGCTACGAAAACAGCCTTTGAAACAGCAGGGAGAGCTGATAGAACAGCGCGGAAACATACCACGCCGTGGCAAACTGATAGACGGCGCTGAACAGCGCGAACCGAAGTCCCGTTTCCCGGCGGATCGCGGCGAGCGCGGCGGAGCAGGGGGTATACAGAAGAATGAAGATCAGGTAGGAGCAGGCGCTGACCGGGCTGAACAGTTCCCGCAGGCCGGCGGCGGGGTTTCCAGTGCAAAGGACGCCGTAGGCCCCCACGATCGCTTCCTTTGCGACGAGTCCGGTCAGGAGCGCGACGGTTTGACGCCATCCCCCGAATCCGCACAGAGTAAAAATCGGGGCCACTGCCTGCCCCGCCGCCGACAGAAGGCTGCGGGAGCTGTCGGCGGTCATATGGAACTCCGTCGAGAGGGACTGAAGCAGCCAGATCAGCACGGTCGCAAAAAAGACAGTCGTTCCCGCGCGCTGAAGAAAATCCCGAACCCGTCTGCCGACATGTTTCCGGATGTTGTCCAGGGTTGGCAGGCGGTAATCCGGCAGTTCCATTAAAAATGGGGCCGGTTCCCCGCGCAGCACGGTGCTTTTGAGAAAGACCGCTGAAAAGAGCCCCATCAGCACGCCGAGCAGATAGATCAGAAACATGGCGAGCGGCTGGCGCTGTGCGAAGAAGACCCCCAGGAACAGGGTGTAAACCGGCATTTTCGCGCTGCATGATAGAAAGGGGGTAATCAGGACGGTCAGACGCCTGTCCTTTTCGCTTTCCAGAATCCGCGTTCCCATGACGGCCGGAACCGTGCATCCGAAGCCCATCAGAAGCGGCACGAAAGAGCGGCCGGAGAGGCCGATTTTTCTCATGGGGGCGTCCATGATGAACGCGGCGCGCGCCATGTAGCCGCTGTCCTCCAGGAAAGAAAGCAGAAGGAACAGAAGAACAATCTGCGGCAGGAATTTCAGCACCGCGCCGACGCCCGCGAGGACTCCGTCCAGTATCAGGCTCTTGATCCAGACGGACGCGCCGCGGGCTGAAAGAAAAGCGTTCAGCGCGCATGCCGCGGAATGAATCAGAAGCTCCATTGCGGAGATCATCGCGTTGCCGACGGAACCGAAGGTCAGCGCAAAAATTGCGAGAACAATCAAAAGAAACAGCGGAATGGAACAGTACCGGTTTGTGGCGATCCGGTCAATTCGTTCTGTTACCGTATGCGTGCTTTCCCCGCCCGTAACGGCTCTGGAGGCGATGGTATGAATATAGCGATAACGCGCCTGTGCCGCGTCCAGATCCGGATCGCCGCCGCCTGCCGCGTCATCTGCGAGCCGGAGCGGCGTTCGCGGCTCGCCCAGGGCCGCGAACGCCGTTTCAAGCAGGGTGTCGATCCCGATTCCATGCGTCGCGCAGACCGGGACGACCGGAATTCCCAGAAGAACGGAAAGCAGGCGGCAGTTTACTTTCCCTCCGCGCCGGTTGAGCGCGTCCGTCATGCTGAGGACCGCTACGACGGGAATTCCCAGCTCCAGCAGCTGGGTGGTCAGGTAGAGACCCCGTTCCAGACAGGTAGCGTCTATCACATTCAGAATCAGGTCCGGTTTTTCACGGTGTAAAAAATCGCCCGCAAGGGCCTCTTCCGGCGTATAGGGAATCAGCGAATAAACGCCGGGAAGATCGACAATGCGGGCCTTGCCGCCGTTCCAGCGGGCAAATCCGCTTTTCTTTTCAACCGTTACCCCCGGCCAGTTGCCGACGGTCGCGCTCGACCCGGTCAGCCGGTTAAACAGCGTCGTTTTTCCGCAGTTGGGGTTTCCCGCAAGGGCATAAACCGGGACGGTTTTCCAAATCTGTTGTTTCATATTAAGTAAAAAACAGCCGCACCGCCAAAGCCGAAACAATACAGACGGTCAGGTCGGCCGTCAGCGCGGCGGGTATGGTGTGGCGGGTCTTCTTGATTCCGACAGCCCCGAAATAAACGGCGATCGCGTAAAACGTCGTTTCGGTTGAGCCGGACATCACGGAAGCGACACGACCGACGAAGCTGTCTGGCCCGCAGTCGTAAAAAATCTGAGTCAGGACGGCGGTGGAACCGCTGCCGGAAACCGGACGGATCAGCGCGAGCGGCATCGCCTGCTTCGGCAGGCCGATCAGACTGGCGACAGGGGCCAAAAAGGAAGAAAGAAGGTCCAGAGCGCCGGACGCGCTGAGCATGGAGACGGCCATAATCAGGCCGATCAGCGACGGGAGAATCGAGACCGTGGAGCGCAGGCCCTCTTTGGCGCCGGCGACAAACGTATCGAAAACCGGAACCTTGCGAAGAAATCCGAACAGGACAATGCAAAGAACAACGGCCGGCATGACGAAAACTCCAAGCTTATCCACGGAGAAGGCCCTCCATCAGTTTCGCCGCGGTCAGGCCGACGATGACGGAGCAGACGGAAGTTACCCAAACCGCGGGCAGAATCTCGAACGGAGCGGCGGAACCGTACTGAGCCCTTAAAATTCCAAGAGTTGTGGGAATCAGCTGAATGGAGGCCGTGTTCAGAACAACAAAGGTTACCATGGAATTGTCCGCGGTCTGCGTCGGGTTGTTTTTTTTCAGTTCCTGCATGGCGGCGATGCCGAGGGGAGTGGCGGCGTTGCCTAAACCGAGCAGATTTGCGGTGATGTTCATGCACATCGCCTTCACGGCGGGACCGCCCGGCTTGCATTCCGGGAACAGGCGGCGCATCAGCGGATTCAGCGCTTTGGCAAGAAGCAGCGTCAGTCCGCCTTCGTCTGCGATTTTCATCAGCCCGGTCCAGGCGCACATCATTCCGGTCATCGACAAAACCAACGTCACCGCGCCGGAAGCGCCGCTTAACACAGCGTTTGAAAGCGGCTCCATCCTGCCGGTGACGGCGGCGCAGAAAACGCTGAACAGGATCATTCCCGCCCAAATGTAATTTAACAGTTTGTTCATCCCCTTTTTGGAAATTAACTGTATAATTACTATTCGTGACTAAAATTCAATATTATTGATTATGTTAAAAGTTTTTCACATTTTAAGTGTAACCGATTGACAAATATGGAAAATTATACTATAATCGATCCGATCAGAAAAAAGAGCCTTTTTGGTGAAAGGAAGTACTTTTATTGAAATCAACAGGAATTGTAAGAAAAGTTGATGAACTTGGTCGCATTGTATTGCCGAAGGAGTTGAGAGTGACCCTAAATATAAATGAAAAGGATCCTCTCGAAATATTCGTTGATGAAGACAATCGGATTGTTCTTCAAAAATACGAACCGGCATGCGTCTTCTGCAATGGAATGAACGGCATCATCAATTTCGGGGGCCACAATATCTGTCGCGACTGCCTTGAAAAGCTGGCGGAAAAAGCGGCGGAAAATGCGAAGGAAGAGAGAAAATAAGCCGATCTTGCCCGCCGGCGCCGTTGCCGGCAATTTTTATTGCCTGCTCTTACATAAAGAAGAGGCGAAGCAGAATATGCGGCTAACCCAAAATGAAAAAATTTATTTCAGCGAATGCGTGTCCGATTTGATGGATTCGGACCAGGTGCGGCGGATGAACCGATTTATCCAGCACGCGGACGTTTCCTGTCTGGAACACTGCATTTCCGTTGCCCGCACAAGCCTTTGGCTGAGCAGGCTGCTGGGAATTTCCGTTGACCGCAGGAGCATGATCCGCGGCGCTTTACTGCACGATTTTTTTCTGTACGACTGGCATGAAAAGAGCGACAGAAAAGGTCTGCACGGCTTTACGCATCCCAGAACGGCTCTGGAGAATGCACAGCGTGAGTTTGTGCTGAACGACCGGGAAAAGGATATTATTCTTCGGCACATGTGGCCGCTGACTCCGGTTCCGCCAAGGTACCGGGAAGGCTTTATTGTAAGCTTTTCCGATAAATATTGCTCCGTACTGGAAACGCTTCGATTTTACAAATCTGGCCGGACGTTGGATTAGCAAGACAGCAAAAAGGGTTTTCCCGCCGGGAAAACCCTTTTTTATGTAATCCAGGCTTGGTCTGCCGGGAAGAAAAGCTCAGGCTGAGATCAATTTTGCCAGATCTTTGAAAGGAATAACGGATGCAAAACGTCGGTCCCAAATCCGGCCGGAATAAAATTCGCACAGCTCGGCGGCGCGCATCGGTCCGTTGTCAAAGGTGGTGAAGGTTCCTTCCGGAATCAAAACACGGAATCCGAGTTCAAACGCCGTCTTGCAGGTGGAATCAATGCAGTATTCGGTCTGCATCCCCACAAGAATGATCTCCCGGATTCCTTTTTGGGTCAGATAATCCTTTAAACCTGTCTTGAGGAATGCGCTGTTATATGTTTTTGTAAAGATCTTTTCATCACTTTGGGGAGAAATCCGCGCGCAGATTTCAAATCCTCCCGTACCCGGTTCCAACTCGCTGCCTTTTCCGCCGTCGTGCCGAATGTAGATAACCTCCACGTCATTCTCTCTGCAAACGGGAATGAGAGCTTCTATGTTTTTCAAAACCTGTTCTCCCTGATAAGGGCCTTCATCCATCAGCCCATTCTGAACATCCACCACAAGCAAAGCCGTGTTTTTCATGTGACGCCTCCGTATTAAAAATCGGAGCGGTTTCCCGCTCCGATTTCCTATTTATGATAAGTCTCCACAATATTGCGAACGGCTTCAACCACGTAATCGGACTGCTCGTCTGAGAGCGTCGGGTACAGCGGCAGTGAAATGATGCGTTCGAAGTGCTTTTCGGTATTCGGAAAATCTCCCTTTTGGAACCCAAACCGCCCGGTGTAGGCACTCATGTTGGTAACTGGGATAAAATGGACGCTGGTGCCCACGTTGCGTTCGTTCAGCTCGACAATGAAGCGGTCCCGGTCAATGGTGAGCTTGTCCGGAACGATCCGCAGGACATACAGATGCCAGGAGTGCGTTGCATAATCCGGGACAAGCGGCGGCTCCACCGCGTCGATTTTTGAAAATTCACGTTGGTATTTTTCCGCGATCGCGATGCGCTTCGCCTGCATTTCCTGAATGCGGGAAAGCTGAATCAGGCCAAGCGCGGCCTGAATATCAAACATATTGTATTTGAATCCGGGCTCGCAGATGTCGTACTGCCACGTGCCGCCTTTCGCGTAACGGTTCCAGGCGTTGCGGCTCATGCCCTGCCCGGCCCAGATGCGCGCTTTCGCGTCGATTTCGTCGTCATCCGTCACGAGCATGCCGCCCTCGCCGGTCGTCAGGTTCTTCGTCGCGTAGAAGCTGTAGGAAGCAGCTCCTTTCAAGCCGTTTCCGATCAGCCGGCCCTTGTAGCGGCTTTCAAACGCGTGCGCGGCGTCCTCCGAAACGAACAGGCCGTATTTATCCGCAATCTCATAAATGCGGTCCAGGTCGCACACCTGTCCGCTGTAATGGACCGGCACGACGGCTTTCGTCTTTTTCGTTACTTTCTTTTCAATTTCGTCCGGGTCGATGCAGCCGGTGCTGTAATCAATATCCGCGAAAACCGGCGTTGCGCCGCAGTGGATAATGGTGTTCGCGGTGGATGCGAACGTCATCGGAGTCGTAATGACTTCGTCGCCCGGTCCGATTCCCGCGGAAAGCAGCGCCACGTGGAGCGCCGCCGTGCAGGAATTCATGGCGATCGCGTGCTTTGCGCCCAGATAGCCGGCGAATTCCTGCTCGAACTTTACGGTGCGCGGGCCTTTTGCAACCCACAGGGATTTGAGGGTTTCTTCCACTTCCCTGATTTCCGCTTCGGTCAGATCGGGAAGGTTATATGGGATAAATGTTTCTCGTTTTTGAAAATTCTTCATACTGTGTCCTTTCATTTTCCCTGTTATTTTTTCTCGGAAATTGGTTTATCATGCCGGGAAACTCAAAAGATATAAATAAATATAGTACCATTAACCGATAAAGTCAATCAAAAACAGATTCCCGGTCTGCGGTGATTGACTACGGGGCCGCTTGGGGCTATAATATACGGGTTAAGGCGGCATGCCGCCGCCGACACGCCCCGCCGGACGCAACAAACGAACCGAAAACAGGTTTTGGCGGGGAAGAAAGAGAAAATTCCCGGCTGTATTTAATAATAGAAACGGTGGCTTTTCTGTGAAAGAATCTGACAACTATTTCGCTCACCCGAGTGCTTGTGTGGATGAGGGGGCCGAAATCGGAGAGGGGACAAAAATCTGGCATTTCTGCCACATCAGCGCGGGCTGTTCTGTCGGCAGCGGATGTACGATCGGTCAAAATGTGTTTGTCGCCCCGGGCGTCAAAATCGGAGACAACTGCAAAATCCAGAACAACGTGTCCGTATATGAGGGCGTGGAGCTTGGAGATTACGTTTTCTGCGGGCCGTCCATGGTGTTTACCAACGTGCAGCGGCCGCGCTGCCGCTATCCGCAGCGGGGAGCGCAGTTTTACGCGAAAACCCCCGTGGGGGACGGCGCCAGCATCGGAGCGAACGCGACGATTGTCTGCGGGCACCGGATCGGCAGAAATTCTTTTATTGCCGCGGGAAGCGTCGTGACAAAGGACGTGCCGGACCACGCGATCATGATGGGATGTCCTGCCCGCCGGAGCGGATGGGCCTGCGAGTGCGGCGAAAAGCTGAACGAAGAGCTTGTGTGCCCCAAATGCGGCAGAAAATATGTGCAGGGCGAAAACGGCCTGAAGGAGGTACAAAAATAATGCAGAAGCTTGCGTTTAACGACCTTGGCGCTCAGTATCGCCAGTTAAAGGAAGAGATCGATGCCGGGATTGCCGGAGTCATTGAAAGCTCCCATTTCATTTCCGGCCCGCAGGTGGAGCAGCTGGAACAGGAGCTTGCCGCCTATGTCGGCAGGAAATACTGCGTTTCGGTCGGCAGCGGCACGGATGCCCTTTTGATGCCGCTGATGGCGGAAAAAATCGGTTCCGGCGACGCGGTGTTTGTTCCGGCGTTTACCTTTTTTGCAACGGCGGAGGTTGTCAGTCTGTGCGGCGCAACTCCCGTGTTCTGCGATTCCGACCCGGATACGTTTAATCTGAGCCCCGAATCGCTGGAAACTCAGATCGAAAAAACGCTTGCCGCCGGAAAGCTGAAGCCGAAAGCTGTCATTGCGGTCGACTTGTTCGGACAGCCGGCGGATTTTCCTGCGCTTCAGAAAATCTGCGACCGGTACGGCCTGAACCTGATGGAAGACGCCGCGCAGGGCTTTGGCGGCGCAATCGGTGAAAAAAAGGCCTGTTCGTTTGGAAAATACGCGGGAACCAGCTTCTTCCCCGCGAAGGCCCTGGGCTGCTACGGAGACGGCGGAGCGATCTTTACAGACGACGAACAGGACTACCGGCTTCTTTTATCCCTGCGCGTGCACGGAAAGGGAAGCTTTAAATATGAGAACGTGCGCCTGGGGCTGAATGCCAGACTCGACACCCTTCAGGCCGCGATTCTTTTGCCGAAGCTGCACGCGTTCGACGAGGAAAACGCACACCGCAGACGCGCGGCGGCCCGATACGCCGAACTCCTTGGCGACCGGTTCCGCGTTCCCGTTGTCAAAGAGGGATTCTCTTCCGGTTTTGGATATTATACGCTGAAGGCGGAAAACCTGAAAGAAAGAACGAAAATTCTCGACAGCCTGAAAGCGGCGGGAATCCCGGCGATGGTCTACTATCCAAAGCCGCTCCATCTGCAAAAGGTGTACGAGCCGCTGGGGTACCGGCCGGGCGATCTGCCGAACGCGGAACATCTCTGCGATACGGTTTTCAGCCTGCCGATGCACGGATATATCACGGAGGAAGAGATTGCCATGGTTTGCACGGCGCTCAAAAATCTTTAAATGCTGAAGCGAGGAAAGTAAAATGTCGAATTTAAAAATGGGACTGCTGGATAAAATAGAAAAGAAAACGGCCGTAGTCGGCATTGTCGGCCTCGGTTACGTCGGGCTGCCGCTTGCTGTGGAATTTGCAAAAGCGGGTTACCGGACGATAGGCTTCGACGTTCAGGCTAAAAAGGTGGAATCCGTGAACGCCGGGCATAATTATATCGGCGATATTGTAGGAGATACGCTGAAAGAGATGGTGGAAAACGGCAGGCTTTCCGCGACCTCCGACTTTTCGTTCATTCAGGGAGTGGACGCCGTCGCGATCTGCGTGCCGACCCCGCTCGATAAATATCAGCAGCCGGATATCAGCTATGTAAAGGGGTCCGCCGAATCCGTCGCGAAATTTGCGCACAGCGGCATGGTGGTCATTCTGGAGTCCACCACATATCCGGGAACAACGGAAGAGCTTTTAAAGCCGATTTTTGAAGAAAACGGGCTCACCTGCGGCGAGGATTTCTACCTTGCGTTTTCGCCCGAACGAGTCGATCCCGGCAACAAGCAGTATAAGACAAAAAATACGCCGAAAGTGGTCGGCGGTGTAGGCTCCGATTCCACAACGGTCGCGGCCGCGCTGTACCGCAGCGTTCTTGCCGGCGGCGTTTATGAAGTTTCCTGCCCGGCGGTCGCAGAAATGGAAAAGCTGCTGGAAAACACCTACCGCAACATCAACATCGGTCTGGTCAACGAAATGGCAATTATCTGTCACCGCATGGGAATCAACGTCTGGGAAGTGATTGAAGCCGCGAAGACAAAGCCCTACGGTTTTCAGGCGTTTTATCCGGGCCCCGGCCTTGGCGGGCACTGTATCCCGCTCGATCCGTTTTACCTGACCTGGAAAGCCCGCGAGTTCGATTATCACACCCGGCTGATTGAAACCTCCGGCGAAATCAACACGGGCATGCCGGAATATGTGGTTCAGCGCGCAATGGAAGTTCTGAACCGCGACGAAAAGGCGATGAACGGCGCGAAGGTGCTGGTTCTGGGCGTTGCCTATAAATCCGACATCGACGATTACCGTGAGAGCCCGGCGCTCAACGTGATTGACCTTCTGATTGCGAAAGGGGCCGACGTAACATTTTTCGACCCGTATATACCGCAGTACCGCCACAAGGGGAAAGTGCACGACGGTGCGAAAGAATTGACGGACGATATGCTTCGCGGAGCAGACTTGGTGCTTCTGTGCACGGCCCACTCGTGTTTTGACTATCAAAAGATTCAGGCGCTTTCCAAAGAAGTGTTCGATACCCGCAACGCGATGAAGGACATTGAGGACCGCTCAAACATCGAACTGCTGTAACTCCAATCCCCCCCGTTTTCCGGCGAAAGCGGGGGATTTTTCGGGCAGGCAGAGCCTGCTTCGGCCCGCCGGCCGGAATGCGAAAAAAATCAGCCGCGCCGGGCGGGACGGTACGGGGGCCCCGCTGGCGAAGCCTGTTTTTGCCGGACCGGTGACTGAAGTAACACAGGATATCAATGAAAAGAACAGGTGGATGAATCATGAAAAAATACCGTTTTATGCTGATCGGCTGCGGCCGAATCTCCAAAAATCATATTGCCGCGGCGGCGGCCAACCGGGACATCATGGAGCTTGTCGCCGTCTGCGACCCGATGACCGAAAAGGCGGAGCAGAAGGCGGACGACTGCAGAAACGCGGCGGGATATCGCCCCAAAGTATATGGGGATTACCAGAAAGCTTTAGCCGAACTGGAAATCGACTGCTGCTCCGTTGCGACCGAAAGCGGTTATCACGCGGAGATCGCGCTTGACTGC
Source organism: Caproicibacter fermentans (assembly GCF_014303955.1). Taxonomy (NCBI): domain Bacteria; kingdom Bacillati; phylum Bacillota; class Clostridia; order Eubacteriales; family Acutalibacteraceae; genus Caproicibacter; species Caproicibacter fermentans. The sequence continues at coordinate 3,494,686 of NZ_CP060286.1, forward strand.
ATCCGCGCGGGCAAGAACGTGCTGGTGGAAAAACCGATGGCTCTTTCCACAAAAGACGCTGAGCAAATGCTCAGCGAAGCGAAGGCGCATGGGGTGACGGTCGGTGTCTGTCACCAGAACCGTTTTAACGCTCCTGTTCAGGAACTGCACAGGGCGCTGAACGACGGCCGATTCGGCAAGCTCGTCAGTGGAACGGCGCGGATTCTGTGGAACCGCTCGATGCCTTATTATGAGCAGGCGCCGTGGCGCGGAACCTGGGCGCAGGACGGCGGCACCCTGATGAATCAGTGCATTCACGGCATCGACCTGCTTCAGTGGAACCTGGGTGGCGAACCGGATACCATTATGGCGATGACCGGGAATTATCTGCGTGACATTCAGGCGGAGGATTTCGGCGCAATTCTGATCCGCTTTAAAAACGGCGCGGTCGGCATTGTGGAAGGAACCGCCTGCGTCTATCCGAAGAATCTGGAAGAGACGCTTTCCGTATTCGGCGAGACCGGCGCCGCCGTGATCGGCGGCCTCGCGGTCAACCGCATCCAGACCTGGAATTTTTCTTCTCCCGCCGCGCAGGATTCCGAAGTGGAAAAACTGGCGGGAACCGACCCGAAGGATGTTTACGGAAGCGGCCATAACGCGCTTTATCAAAACTATATTGAAGCGATTGACAGCCACACCGAACCGCTTGTCAGCGGAGCGGAGGGCATCAAGGGAATGAAAATTATTCTGGCAGCTTACAAATCGCAGAAAACAGGCCTGCCAGTCAAATTTGATGACCTTGAATTTTCCACGCTCGACATGACGCATGAAGACGTCCGCGTCAATTAAGGGGAGCCGATCATGAAACTGATAACCGTAGTCGGCGCGAGGCCGCAGTTTATCAAAGCCTCGGTTGTGTCAATGGCCCTTGCCCATGTCTGCGACGAGGTGATCGTGCATACCGGGCAGCACTACGACCGCAATATGTCCGACGTCTTTTTTGAAGAACTGAAGATTCCGAAGCCGGCCTATCATCTCGGCGTCGGAAGCGGCACGCACGGAAAGCAGACCGGCGAAATGCTGATCAAAATCGAAGAGGTGCTGCAGAAGGAAACGCCGGATGCTCTGCTGGTTTACGGGGATACCAACTCCACCCTGGCGGGCGCGCTGGCCGCGGCAAAGCTGCACATTCCCGTCCTGCACGTGGAAGCGGGCCTGCGTTCCTTTAACCGCCGGATGCCCGAAGAGCTCAACCGTGTTTTAACGGATCATATCTCCGATTTGCTGTTTTGCCCGACGCAGACCGCCGTGCAAAACCTGAAAAACGAAGGGATCACGGCGGGCGTGCAAAACAGCGGCGACGTCATGCTGGATTCCGTTCTTCACTTTTCCAAACTCGCGGGTGAAAATCCGGAGAAAACGGCAATTTTTCAAAAGCTCGGCATTCAGCCGAAGCAATACCGTCTGGCTACGCTGCACCGCGCGGAAACCACGGACGGCGGACTTCCGGCGGTCGAACGCATTTTCCGCGCGTTTGAACGCCTTCCGCAGAAGGTTGTCATCCCGATTCATCCGCGCACCCGCAGCCTGGCGGAGAGCGCGATCGCGCAGTGCGGATTCCGGAATATCCAGCTGATCGACCCGGTCGGCTACCTCGAAATGCTTTTGCTGACTTCAAATGCCTGCCAGGTTTTAACCGATTCCGGCGGACTTCAAAAGGAAGCCTGGTTTCTCGAAATTCCCTGCGTCACCTTGCGCAGCGAAACCGAGTGGGTGGAGACGCTTGCCGGCAACTGGAATGTACTGTCCGCCCTGGAAACCGACGAAATTTACGACAAGGCGGTCAACACGAAAGTCGACCCCGCCGCGCGTTCCCAAATGCCGTTCGGCGACGGAAACGCCTCCGGCAAGATTGCGGCTGCACTGTTGCAAATGGGGGAGAACGTGAAGTGAATATCCTTTACATCAATCACTATGCCGGTTCCCGCCTGCACGGAATGGAGTTCCGCCCGTGGTTTATGGCAAAACGCTGGGTACAGGCGGGGCATACCGTTACCATTGCTGCCAGCTCCTATTCTCATCTGCGCACGAAGAATCCGGATCTGATGGCGAAAAAGTTTGAGGAGCAGACGCTCGATGGAATTCGCTATTTTTGGATTTCCGGCCCGGAATATCACGGAAACGGGATGGGCCGAATTAAAAATATGCTTTCGTTTCTCAGTGGACTATACCGCTACGGCTCAGAAATTGCCAAAACGGGCGCGCCGGATGCGGTGATCGCCTCTTCCACTTATCCACTTGATATATACCCTGCGTATCATATTGCTAAAAAATACGGAGCGTCATTAATTTATGAGGTGCACGATCTCTGGCCGCTCAGCCCGATCGAACTCGGCGGCATCAGCCCGAAGCATCCCTATATCCGGGTGATGCAGGCGGCGGAGAACTTTTGCTACCGGCACAGCGATCGTGTTGTCTCGTTGCTTCCGAACGCGAAGGAACACATGGTGGAGCATGGGATGGCTCCTGAAAAGTTTGTCTATGTTCCGAACGGCATTGAGAAAGCGGACTGGGAAAAGCCGTTTGGGAATCCGCCGGTTTACAGCGAACAGCTTTCCAAATTCCATGAACAGGGAGAATTTTTGATCGGTTACGCCGGCGCTCACGGAATCGCGAACGCGCTTGACAGTTTTGTGGAAGCGGGGGAACGTCTGCACGGCAAAAAAATCAGGCTTCTCCCGGTGGGGCCAGGCCCGGAGCGGGAACGCTTGATTCAGAAAGCGAAGGATAAAAATCTGGAGGACGTGGTTACGTTCCTGCCGCCGGTCGGGCGCGGCCAGATTCCGGAGCTTTTAAGCCAGATGGACGCGCTTTATATCGGACTGCAGCGCCAGCCGCTGTTCCGGTTCGGCGTAAGCCCGAATAAGCTGATGGATTATATGATGGCGGGGAAGCCGGTCATCTTTGCAATCGACGCGCCGAACGACATGGTCGCCGAAGCCGGATGCGGTATTTCAATCCCGCCGGAAGACAGCGCGGCCATTGCAGAGGCCGCGGAGAAGTTGGCCTCCTGTTCCAAAGAGGATCTTGAAAAGATGGGGGAGCGCGGCCGGGAGTATATTCTGCGAAATAATGAATACGACGTTTTGTCTAAAAAATTTTTAGACGCGCTGCGGTGCGGCAAGAAAAAGTGAAAACAGTTCGATCCGCCCGGCATCGGCCGGGCGGATCGAACTGTTACAGAACCTTTTTGACGTCAAACAGAGAAGACAGTACCAGCCAGTTTTGGGAAAAATAGCTGTTGGCGGTCCAATAGCTGACACCAGCCAAACCGTACCGGTGCGCAAGCTCCAGTTTCGCGCGGATGCTTCTCGCGTCCTCGAACCAAACGGTGTGTTTTTTGCCGTCCGAAGAAAAATAGTCGAAATGAGGCGACTGGGCCTCCTCGTCAAAGAGGATACGCGCGCCGACCTGCGCGGCGAGCTCTACCGCGCCGGGATTTGTCAGCGAACGGGCTGACGAGCCGCGGACAAAGGGCAAAGTCCAGTCGTAACCGTAATTTGGGATGCCCATCAGGATTTTATTCGGAGGAATGACGGTCACGGCGTAGCGGATGACTTCCTCCACAAGATTCAGAGGCGCGACCGGCCTGGCCGGTCCATACGTATATCCCCATTCGTAAGTCATCAGGATGACATAATCCACCGCTTCCCCGTGGGCGGGGTAGTCGTGCGCCTCATAAAGAAGCCCCTGTTGGCCGGCGCTGGTTTTCGGGGCGAGAGAGGTCGTGACAATGTAGCCGAGCGAATGCATTCTAGCCACTACTTTGCGGAGGAAATTGTTGTAGTTTTCTCGGTCCCGCGGATAGATATACTCAAAGTCGATATTTAATCCATAATAGTTTTTCTGTTTCATCGTCGCGGTGATGTTTTCCAGAAGAGTATCCTGAACCTGCTGGCCGGACAGGACCGCATTGGCAACTTCGCTGCTGAACCCCCCTTCGGGGCGCATGTTGGTGACGACCATCAGCGGGGCGGTGTTCTGCGCACGGGCCGCCGTGATCACCGCTTCGTCCTCAATCGGAGCAAGAGCGCCGTCGGCCCCCGCCATATAGCTGAAGATGCTGACAAAGCTGAGATAGGGCAGCGTGCGGTTGAGCGTGTTCCGGTTCACAGACGGATAAACGTAACCGTTGACCAATATGGACCCGAGCTTTTGCGAGGTGACCGGAATGGTCAGAACCTGACCGGCCTGAATACGCGAGGGGTCTGTGATCTGCGGATTGGCTTCCAGCAGCTGATCGACCGAAATTCCGTACAACGCGGCGATGGAATAGAGTGACTGGCCGGATCCGACCGTGTGCTTTACACTGTCCGTCATCAGAACCAGAGCCTGACCGACCACAAGCTGCTGCGGGTCGCGGATCTGATTGTCTTCCATAATCTGCTGCTCGGGTATGCCGTAGAGCCGGGATAATCGATAGATGTTATCCCCCGGCCTTACCCTGTAAATTACCATTCCGATTCCACCTTTTTGAGCATTTTGGCTTTTCTTTATCTATATGAACGGGCCGATGGAAGAAACACTGTTTTTGCAAAAAAATGCGAAAAAAACCGCCGCGCTCTTGTCCTGGGCGCGGCGATTCCATTTATTAATACTCCGTTAATTCTGAAGAATCAGTTTTTTTGCTTTGCGGTCATTTTTCGCGACGGGGCAAATGTTATAAACCGTTCCATCCTTTGCAACCATGGAAATCGGGATCTTCGGCAACAGTTTATGTATGATTTCCACAAATCCGTTTACAGGTGCTTCCGCCATCCCGGTAACGATGTGTGTCGCATGAACACTTTTCGCATATCCGACAGCCATCAGCGGCGCATCGTCATGAAAATAGACGGACATTTCGGCATCCGCATTCTTTGCGGTTTGGCGAAGGTACTCCAGCTCTTCACAGTCCGCGTCAAACCCGGAAGAAGTCGGCTGAACACACAGCACCTGCAGAGGGATGAACCGACTGTCGGAGATTTTTTTTCCCGCGCGGATCAAACGGTCGCAGTCGCGCTGGCCGGTTACGCAAACAAGGACGGTTGCCTTGCCTTTTTTCAAATTTCTGCCTCCTTATTTAGCAGCATTCACAATACCATTATATCAGAATTGTTACTGTTTATGAGAACAGATTCTGCATAAAATTTGAACATATTGTGAACAAATTTTATGGTGATTTTTGTTTGAATTCACTTACACGCACATTATAGCATAAATTGACTTTCGATTCAAATCATTTGCAAAAAAATGCCGGCATCCGTGTGGATGCCGGTTTGCCATTACTTCAGCAGAGTGAGGGGATCGACATATTCTCCGTTTACCTTGGTGACAAAGTGCAGATGGGATTCTTCCTCCTGCTCAATCGGAACCTTGCCGACCGTTCCGATTTCCTGCCCGGATTCAACGGTGTCTCCGGCTTTCACTTTCATCTGGTCCAGACCGCAGTACCAGGCTTCAACGTTGCCGTGCGTAATAATGACCGTGTTTCCGTATTTGTCATCCTGATAGGCTTTGGTAACCGTCCCGTTCGCAATCGCCTTGACAGTTTCACCCTGTTTGGCGCTCAGGTCGATTCCGGTATGCGCGCGCCAGTCAAGAGTGGTTTTGCAGTAGACCGGGTCCGTGCTGAATTTTTGAACGACCGTTTTTCCAACGGGATAGGAGTAGCGCGTCACCTCGGCTGCAGCTGCCTTCACCGGCTTTGAAACAGACGCTTCCGGTTTAGACTCGGGTTTGGACGCAACGGTCTCGGAACTGGATGAAGCCTTGGAAGACGACGCTTCGGTCCGGGAAGAGGATTCCGGTTCCGCGTACACCCCGCTGACCGTATTGTTGGCGGGCGCCGTGCTTTGAACGGTTTCGCTCTGCGATTTGTCATCAGGCGCCGCGTAGTTCACCACGCTGTCATAAGTCGTCCAGGCTGCCACTCCAACGGCAATCAGGCAGACCCCAAGCGCAATATAAAAACCTTTTGAAGATCCTTTTCCGCCATTTTTTTGTATGTGTAAATTCATTCTGCCACCTCCGCAAGTATTTTGACCACATAAACGGTTCGCTATACGGAAAAGGCAGGCGGAGGCAATATTTTTTTTGAGGATTATTTTCAAAAGGAAAGGGACCCGGTCGTTTCCGACCGGGTCCGATTTCATTAGCTTGAGGGGTATATTGAGGAGGGTAGAACATGAATCAAAGAGCGGTGCGGCTCCAACTCCCTGATTACGCTTTTATTATATCGTCCATGCACAAAAAAGTTGTGAATGAGTTGTGAATACCTTATGAATTTTTTCCAAAAGAATTCACGGGGGCTGTACGAGGGAGAAGGGAGCGGCTGTATCGCTCTAGGAAAGGAACGAATTGATTCCGGCGAACTGGGGATAATGGTGTTGTAACGGAGGAAGAAATCATGAACAGTCACTATTTAAAGAATATAGATTTTGAAAAAGAACTGGATCTGACCAAACTTGTTGAGTATCAGGACGGTCAGGTCGTCAGCCGGACCCTCGCGCAGAATCAGGCGGTGAGCATTACGCTGTTCGCGTTTGACCAAAATGAAGAGATCAGCTCACACAGCTCCGGCGGGGATGCAATGGTCATGATTCTGGAGGGGACGGCGCTGATTACGATCGGAGAGAAGAAAATACATCTCGATTCGGGGAAAACCATAATAATGCCCGCGGGGATTCCGCATGCCGTTGCCTCGGAGAGCCGTTTTAAGATGCTTCTTGTCGTCGTATTCCCGCGGTAGCTTAATATCACAAAAATAAATTGAAAAGGAGTATGTTATGAAAGCCAGTCTTGACAGAAGCGGTTGTATCTCCTGCGGGCTTTGCCCGCAGACCTGTCCTGAAGTTTTCCGCATGGGGGACGACGGGGTAGCCGAGGTTTATCAGGAAGACGTTCCGAAAGATGCGCAGGAGAAAGCGGTCGAAGCGCAGGAAGGCTGTCCCGTATCAGTCATCACCGTGGAATAAATGCTCAGAGGGCAGCCGAAACCGGCTGCCCTCTGATTTTTGCCTCTTTTTGGGATGAGTTTTTCACCTGGAATTATTGCAAACATTTGTTTTCATTTTCCGACTGTTATGGTATAATAATGCTATCAATCAGGGAAGGTGATTCGGGGTGCTGACAAAAAGCCAACAAAAAGTCTACGATTACTTAAAAGGCAGAATGGAAAACGGACTGCCGCCGACCGTTCGGGAAATCTGCCGCGCCACAGGGCTGAAATCCACTTCCAGTGTTCACGCGCATTTAAGGGCGCTGGAGGAAAAGGGGCTGATCACACGCGACCGCGGTCTGAACCGCGCCATTCACCTGGCCGGGGAGCAGACCACGGTCCAGGTTCCGATTCTGGGGCAGGTGGCTGCGGGCAATCCGATTCTCGCAGTGGAGGAAATCGAGGGATATCTTCCGTTTTCGCCCGCAAGACGCGTCGGAGACGAGGAATACTTCGCGCTGAACGTCAAGGGGGAAAGCATGAAGAACGCCGGAATTTTAAGCGGCGACATCGTTGTCGCGCAGAAAACCGGCTCGGCGCTCGACGGGGAAATCGTCGTTGCGCTGATCGGGGACGAAGCGACGGTCAAGCGCCTGTTCCGCGAAAAGGACCGCGTCAGGCTGCAGCCGGAAAACCCGGCGTTTGAACCGATCTATTCCCGGGACGCGCAGATTCTGGGAAAGGTCGTCGCGGTCTACCGGTTTTACCGGTAGACCTCAGTCCCGGATCAAAACGGCGCGCACGGGGGAAGCCTCCGCTCCCGACATCAGAAGCGGGAACGCGATGAGCCGGTAGCCGCCCGGTTCCGCAAGGGTAAGATTCAGCCCTTCCAGAATCGGAATACCGGCGCCCAACAGCTCTTTGTGGGGGGCTTCTTCATCGTTCGGCGCGCCGATGCTCTGCGCGTCCGTTCCGATCAGAACAATGCCGGACTGCGCGAGCGCGAACGCCGCGCTTTGCGTTAAATACGCCTCTCCGCCGCCTTTCAGCAGCAGTCTGCCGCCCTGCGGCGGCGCGAGACGGTCAATGTCCGCGCCGGTCAGAATTCCCTCGGCGGCAATGACCGTGCAGGGACCGATGCAGAGGGAAAGATCTATTTGATCAACGGAATCCCCGTCCGGGATGAAATGAAGCGGCGCGTCCAGATGGGTTGCGCTGTGGCAGCAGGCGTAAAATCCGGAAAGGTTGCAGGCGTCGCCGAGGTCCATGCGGCGGACGATATCCCGGCGCGGCACCGGGTCGCCCGGATAGGGCTGCGAGGAAAACAGCTCTCTGGTAACGTCGATCAATTCCATTGCAATCCCCCCTTAAATCCGGGGAAGAAGGTTTTTGACCAGCTCGGTCAGTTCACGCGCGGAGCGGCCGGCGAATTCCGTGAAATCGACCGCGGCCTGTTCGTTCGCGTTATCCGAAATCGCCCTGATGACAACAAATTCGGTTCCGTTCAGGTAACAGACCTGCGCGATGCTTCCGCCCTCCATCTCACACGCGGAGGCGCCGAATTCATCCGCGATTCGGCCGAGCCGTTCGGAATCGCCGATGAACTGATCGCCCGTGGCGATGACGCCCGTATGTATTTTTTCCGGTTGATACACGGATTTCGAAGCGGCGACAGCCTGATCCGCCAGACGGCGGGAAGCGGGGATATGAATGATATTCGGTCCGCTTAAAAATCCTTTTTCATCCCCGAGAGCGCTCGTATCCATATCGTGCTGGACCAGTGAGCTGGAAATGACAATGTCGCCGATTTTTACCCCCGCGCCGGTTCCGCCGGCTACCCCGACGTTCAGCAGCGCCGCCGGATGGTAACGCAGAATCATGGTTTGGGCACAGACTGCGGCGGCGACTTTTCCAATCCCGCAGCGGGCGACCACGCATTCGATTCCCTCAACGGCCCCCCTGTGGTAAATGATTCCGCTGACGGTTTCCGAAACCCGTTCCGGCATCAGGCCGATCAGATCCTGTACCTCAACGTCCATTGCGCCGATGATTCCAATCATTTCGAAACACCTCCTGATATTTCTTTGATCATACGTTTTTTCCGCGGGAAAATCAATCCTCTTTTTTCCCGTGGGGATGCTTTTCTCCGCATTTGTCAAGAATCGCGTCGGTAATCAGCTCAAGGGTTTGAATCCGCCCGAATTTTTTGTCCTGTGATTCGATGATATGCCAAGGCGCGTACCGGGTGGAAGTGTATTTCAGCATGTCGTTCACACAGGCTTCGTATTGATCCCATTTGCTTCGGTTGCGCCAGTCCTCATCGGTGATTTTCCAGCTTTTTTCCGGGTTGTTCTGCCGGGACTGAAAGCGGCGAAGCTGCTCTTCCTGATCAATTTGAAGCCAGAATTTCAGAATCACGGCGCCCCAGTCCGCAAGCTCCCGCTCAAATTCGTTGATTTCGCGGTAGGCACGGCTCCACTCTGCTTCCGTGCAGAAGTTTTCCACGCGCTCCACCAGAACGCGGCCGTACCATGTTCGGTCAAAGATGGCGATATGCCCGTCGCGGGGAAGGTTTTTCCAAAAACGCCACAGGTACTGCCGGGCTTTTTCGTCCGGGGTCGGCGAGGCGATTGGAACCACCTGATAGCCGCGCGGGTCCAGCGCTTTGGCAACGCGGCGGATGGTGCCGCCCTTGCCGGCGGCATCCCAGCCCTCAAACGCGAGAATGACGGGGATCTTTTTCAGGTACAGCTCGCTGTGCAGCTCCCGCAGCTGTTTCTGTTCCTCTTCCAGCTTTTTCTGGTATTCGTCCCGGTCCATGGTCCGGTTAAGCGGAACTTCGGAAAGCTTGGGCATCGGCAGAAAGGGGTAGGCTCCGGGCTGAATGAGCTCCTGTGCCGGCAGCCGGGCCTGATGCTCTTGGTTTAAAGCTTCCGTGACCCGTGCGATGACCGCGCTGATTACGTCCAGAGCGGCGGCCCTGCGGTCGGTTCCGGAAATCAGATGCCAAGGCGCCGCGGTGGTGTTTGTGTAGCCGATTGCTTCCTCAAACGATTCGCAGTATTTTTCGTACTGCCGGTTCCGCTTCCAGTCCTGCTCTGTCACGCGCCACTGTGTATTGCGGTCTTTCGCCAGCTTTTCAAAGCGCTCTTTCTGCTCTTTTTTGCTGATGTGAACGAAGAATTTTATGATGAGGTAGCCCGCGTCGGTCAGCTCGCGCTCAAACGTGTTGATGCTGTTCAGGCGGCGGGTCAGTTCCTTGGCGCTCACGTCTTCTTCCAGCCGCGCGGTGGTAACGTCCAGATACCAGCTGCGGTCCAAAACGGAAAAATTTCCGGCTTTCGGTACGAAATTCCAGTACCGCCACAGCACGGGCTTGCGCCGTTCCAATTCCGTCGGGCGCGTGACGGAGTGAACCTTGCACCAGCGCGGATCAAGGTTGAGGATCAGGTCGGAGATCAGTTCGCCTTTCCCGGAAGCGCCCCATCCTTCGAAGAGAATGATGACGGGCAGTTTTTGTTTCAGCACTTGCTGCTGAAGAGAGGAGAGCTGCTCCCGCAGCTTTTTGGAGGCGGACTTGAACTCTTCTTTTGTAATATTTTTTTTCAAATCGATTTTTTCAAGCATGGCGCGCACCGTCCTTTTTCATCTATTATACGCGCAAAAGGACGTTTTTAAAAGGAAAGAAGTACATCGGTTCAAATTCAACCCGCGGTATTCCCTAGGCACCGCATTTGTGATATAATAAAACGAATATTTTCCGGGAAGGAGCGGCGCGATGATTATTCTGGGGATCGACCCCGGCTATGCGATTGTGGGGTACGGCCTGATTCGGTCGCAGGGCGGAAAATTTATTCCGCTGGAGCACGGCTCCATCGAAACCCGTGCCGGCGAAGATTTCTGTCTGCGGCTGGAAGCGATTTATAACGGTCTGCGCGCCGTGATGGCAAAATGGAAGCCGGAGGCGGTGTCGATCGAAAAGCTGTATTTTCAGAACAACCAGAAAACGGCGATCGGTGTTGCGGAAGCGAGGGGAGTAATTCTCCTGGCGGCACAGCAGTCCGGCGCGCGCGTCTTTGAATATACCCCGCTTCAGGTCAAACTGTCGGTCACCGGGTACGGGCAGGCGAAAAAACCGCAGGTGATGGAAATGACCCGCCGCCTTCTGTGCCTGAAAGAGGTGCCGAAACCGGACGATACCGCGGACGCGCTCGCAATGGCGGTCTGCCACGGCCAGGCAGCCGGATCGGTGACGAAACGGGCGATGCTTTCGGAAAGGCTCCAGCTTCGGAGCGGGAACCGATGATAACGGAGGAACCATGATTTACAGTGTGAAAGGAACCCTGTGCCATATGGAGCCGGGACTTGCCGTGATTGAATGCGGAGGTGTGGGGTTTAAATGCTTTACTTCGATGAATACACAGCGGACTCTGCCGCAGATCGGCGAACAGGCGAAGCTGTTCACCGTGCTGAATGTACGGGAGGACGCGCTTGATCTGTTTGGCTTTTCAACCCAGACGGAGCTGAGCTGTTATAAAATGCTGACGGGCGTCTCCGGAGTGGGGCCGAAGGTCGGCCTTGCCATTCTGTCGGAGCTGACGCCGGAGCAGGTCGCGGCGGCTGTTGCCACAGGCGACAGCAAAACGCTGACCCGCGCGAGCGGCGTCGGGCCAAAGCTGGCGCAGCGCATCTGCCTGGAGCTCAGGGACCGTGTCCGCGATCTCGGCGCGCCCGCAAGCGCGGCGGTACCGGCAGCGGGCGTTATATCGGCTTCCTCCCATGCCGCCGCGGCGGTCGAGGCGCTTTCCGTGCTGGGGTACTCGCCGTCGGACGCGGCCGCTCTGGTCGCGCAGTTTGACAGCGCCCTGCCGGTGGAGGAGCTGATCCGTCGCTCGCTGCGCACGATCGACACCGGAAAGCTGGGCGGCTGACGGGGAGGCCGATGGAAGGGGCTGAAGAATGGAACAGATGGATAACGAGCAGAATAACGGAAACGAATACGATTTTGAAAACCGGGTCGTCGCACCGGACTACGCGCCGGAGGACGCGGAGGTCGAAAATCCCCTGCGCCCCAGAACGCTGGGGGAATATATCGGTCAGGAAAAGGTCAAGGAAAATCTCTCTGTGTTTATTGAAGCCGCGAAACAGAGAAAGGAGAGCCTTGACCATGTTCTCCTTTACGGCCCGCCCGGCCTTGGAAAAACGACGCTGGCCGGAATTGTGGCCAATGAACTCGGCGTCAATCTGCGCATTACGTCCGGCCCGGCGATTGAAAAACCGGGGGATCTCGCGGCGATCCTGACGAACCTGAATCCGGGCGACGTTCTGTTCATCGACGAAGTCCACCGGCTTTCCCGCAGCGTGGAGGAGATTCTTTATCCGGCGATGGAGGATTTCGCGCTGGATATTATTACGGGAAAAGGACAGATGGCGGCGTCCTACCACCTTCCGCTGCCGAAATTCACGCTGGTCGGCGCGACGACCCGCGCCGGGCAGCTCAGCGCCCCGCTGCGCGACCGGTTCGGCGTTGTTCTTCGGCTGGAACTGTACACGGCGCAGGAGCTTGCGCGGATTGTCACCCGGAGCGCCAGAATTCTGGAAATCCCGATCGAGGCGGACGGCGCGCTGGAAATCGCCTCGCGGTCGCGCGGGACGCCCCGCATCGCGAACCGGCTGTTAAAGCGGGTGCGCGATTTCGCTCAGGTGATTACGGGGGGAACCATTACGCGGGAATCCGCCCGGATCGGGCTGGACCGGCTGGAAATCGATTCGATCGGCCTGGACGCGAACGACAGGCGGATGCTCCGGGCGCTGATTCAGTTTTACAAGGGCGGCCCGGTGGGGCTGGAAACCCTCGCGGCGGCCATCGGGGAGGAAGCCGTGACGATTGAAGATATCTATGAGCCGTATCTGATGCAGATCGGTTTTTTGAATCGCACGCCGCGCGGACGCTGCGCGACCGCGGCGGCCTATGAGCATTTGGGGCTGGAATTTTCCGGAATCGGTGATTCCGGCCAGCAGAAGCTGTTTTAGATTCCTGCTTGAAAAACGGCTGGCGGATGTCGCCTTACGGAACGGGGTGGGGCCCAAAACCATGAAGAAATGGAAAGAATATTTTAAGAGGAAAGATCTGTTTGAAGCCCGAATACATAAAGTGATTTATGAGGTGCTTCCGGGCGTTTTGGAAAATACATTTGGCATATCCCAAAATAATTAGGTAGGAGTGTAGTGGTACTTATGGGAAGATTATTTGGAACGGATGGCGTGCGCGGGGTCGCGAACAGCGAGCTGACCTGCGAGCTTGCCATGAACATAGGAAGAGCCGCCGCCACGGTGCTGACGGACAGCTCCCACCGCCACCCGAAAATATTGATCGGAAAAGATACGCGGCTGTCGTCCGATATGCTGGAGGCGGCCATCACGGCGGGCCTGTGCAGCGTGGGCGCAAACGTTGTGCGGCTGGGCGTTGTTCCAACCCCGGCGGTGGCGTTTCTGGTCGGTAAATACAAGGCGGACGCCGGCGTAATGCTGACGGCCTCCCATAACCCCTGCGAATTCAACGGAATCAAGATTTTCAGCGGGGATGGCTACAAGCTGCCCGACGCGCTGGAGGAACAGATCGAGGCGATCGTTCTGGATCACGCGCAGGAACCCGCGTGCCCGGTCGGCGGCGCGGTGGGCAGCGTGTCGGAAGCCCCGAATACCGTGCGCGACTATGTGGACCATATTAAAAGCACCGTTCCGTTCGCGCTGACCGGCATGAAAATTGCCGTCGACTGTGCAAACGGTTCCGCCAGCCGCACGGCGGAGCTGCTGTTTTCCGAGCTTGGGGCCGAATGCCACATGCTTTCGGACCATCCGAACGGGATCAATGTCAACGACGCGTGCGGCTCCACGCATATGGAAAACCTGATGCGCTTTGTCGGTGAAAATGACATGGACGCGGGCGTGGCGTTTGATGGGGACGCGGACCGCTGCCTTGCCGTGGATGAAAACGGCCGCCTGGTGGACGGGGATTTCCTCATGGCGATCTGCGCGGCCGATTTAAAGTCGCGCGGAAAACTGGAGAAGAACACCGTCGTAGGCACCATTATGACGAACATGGGCTTTAACCGGTTCTGCGAGGACGACGGCATCAAGTTTGAATCGACAAAGGTCGGCGACCGCTATGTGCTCGAGGAAATGCTGCTGGAGGGCTACAATTTCGGCGGCGAACAGAGCGGGCATATCATCTTTCACGATTTTGCAACCACGGGAGACGGCCAGCTGACGGCCGCTCAGCTGCTCAGCATTTTGAAACGAAGGGAAGCGAAGCTTTCCAGCCTTGCGACGCTGATGACGCGGTATCCGCAGGTGCTGGTCAACGTGGATGTCAAACCGGACGGAAAGCTGCGTTTTTACACCGATCCGCAGGTCAAAGAAGCGGTTGATGGCGCGAAGAAACAACTGGGGAACCGGGGCCGCGTCGTGGTTCGCCCGTCCGGTACGGAACCTTTGCTGCGCGTGATGGTCGAGGGGGAAGACGAAACGGAAATCGCAGAGGCCGCGAATGTTGTTGCGGGCGTAATCAGAGATCGGCTCGCCTGAGGGAAGCAGGACAGCAAGGAAGGCAAGGAAGACGAATTGAGAATTTCAAACTGGAAGGACTACGAGCTGATCGACACTTCCGCCGGGGAACGGCTGGAGCGTTGGGGAAAAGTGATTCTGATCCGGCCCGACCCGCAGATTCTGTGGGATACGCCGAAGAAGAATCCCCTGTGGGAAAAGGCCGACGCCCGTTACCGGCGCTCTTCCACCGGCGGCGGCAGCTGGCAGGAGCTGGGCAGCGTGCCGCCCGTCTGGAGCGTGCGGTATGGGAACCTGAAGTTTCGCTTGAAAACGATGGGCTTTAAGCACACCGGGATTTTTCCGGAACAGGCGGTCAACTGGGATCTTGTCATGGGGCTGATTCAAAAAGCGAACCGCCCCGTGCGGGTGCTGAACCTGTTCGGCTACACGGGCGCGGCGACACTGGCCTGCCTGAAGGCCGGCGCGGAGGTTTGCCATGTCGACGCGTCGAAAGGCATGGTTGCCTGGGCCAGAGAGAACGCGGCCGAATCCGGCCTTTCGGACCGGCCCGTGAGGTGGCTCGTGGACGACTGCAGGAAATTTGTCCTCCGGGAGCAGCGGCGGGGAAACAATTACGACGGCATTATTATGGACCCGCCTTCCTACGGCCGCGGGCCGGGTGGGGAGGTCTGGAAGCTGGAAGAACAGATTTACACGCTCATCAGTGAGTGCGTTCCTCTGCTTTCCCGGAATCCGCTGTTTTTTCTGGTCAATTCTTATACGGCGGGACTGTCCCCGGCGGTGATGGAATATCTGCTTGGGGTCCTGGTTGCAAAGAGATTCGGAGGAAAGCTTTCCTCCGGCGAAATCGGCCTTCCCGTCACGCAGAGCGGACTGGTTCTGCCATGCGGCGGAACGGCGGTCTGGCAGGCGGAATAAAGCGGAGAAGGGGTGACTCAGGTGGAAAAAAAGAAAGGAAAAAGCGGCGCCGGCGCGGCTTTAGTCCTGCTGGCCGCAGTGGTCAAGCTGGTTCAGGATTCGGGGCGTTCCGACTTCTCGATCAGTCTGCTTTACCTGCTTGCAATTGCCGTAATCGCTTATGGAGCCTATTGGTTGTTTAAAAGATTTGGAAATCGGCCGGGTGACAAACTCGCCGGGCCGGCGGGGCGGTTCCCGGAACAGAGAAGCGTTTCCGGTTCTTCCCGCCCCCGGCGGACGGCGGAACCGGAAAGGACCCGGCCCGCAGCCTCCCCTCCGCCGGACGGCGCAGCGCGCAGCGCGGAGCAGTGGAAAAGTCTGTACGACGGGGGGTTGATTACGAAAGAGGAATACAGGGAAAAACTGGGCCGGATTTCCAGGCGCGGGTGATGATGGGATCATTAAAGGACGGAACAGGATACATGAAGGATTACATGAATGCGGAAAACGTTACGTTTTCCTATGAGGCTCAGGAAGAAGAAGAAACGGTCGAAGTACTTCACGGCGTGTCGCTTGGAATCCGAAAGGGTGAGTTTGTCGCCTTGCTGGGGCACAACGGCTCCGGGAAATCCACCATGGCGAAGCAGTTCAACGCCATGCTGCTGCCAAGCGGAGGAAAAGTCTATGTGGACGGTCTCGATACGCTCGATGAAGACCTGAAGATAGAAATTCGCCGGCGGGTCGGGCTGGTTCTGCAGAATCCGGACAACCAGCTTGTCGCCAGCATTGTGGAGGAAGACGTGGCTTTCGGCCCGGAAAACCTGGGTGTTGCGCCGCCGGAAATCCGCAAACGGGTGGACGAAGCGCTCAAAGCGGTCGAAATGTACGATTACCGGCTACATGCGCCGTACAAGCTTTCCGGCGGACAGAAGCAGCGCATCGCCATCGCGGGGATTATCGCCATGCAGCCGGATTGTATTGTGCTGGACGAGCCGACGGCCATGCTGGACCCGCGCGGCCGGGACGAGGTGCTGGAAACCATTCACCGGCTGAACCGCGAAAAGGGAATCACCGTCGTGCTGATTACCCACTATATGGATGAAGCGGTCGGCGCGGACCGCGTGATCGTGATGGATGACGGCAGAATCCTGACGCAGGGAACTCCAAGGGAGGTTTTTTCCCAGGTGGAACTGCTCAAAGCGCATCAGCTTGATGTTCCCCAGGCCACAGAGCTGATTTACCGCCTGAAGGCCGCGGGAATTCCGCTGCCGGACGGCGTGCTGACCATAGAGGAATGCGTCGCGGCCCTGGAACCTCAGATGAACCGGACAGAGAGATAGGAGAAGCAAATGCCTGTCATAGAAACGAACGAACTTACTTTTCTTTACGGCGAGGGGACCCCGTTTTGTAAAACCGCCGTCGATCACGTCAGCATCTCGATTGAACAGGGGGAGTTTCTCGGTCTGATCGGACATACCGGTTCCGGCAAATCCACACTGATTCAGCAGTTCAACGGGCTTTTACGGCCGACCTCCGGCCGGGTGCTTCTTAACGGAAAAGACATCTGGGCCGAACCGAAAAAGATCCGTTCCGTCCGCTTTCAGGTCGGAATGGTTTTTCAGTATCCCGAGCATCAGCTTTTTGAGGAAACCGTCCTGAAAGACATTTGCTTCGGTCCGCAGAACATGGGCCTGCCGCAGGCCGAGGCGGCGGAGCGCGCCAGAGAAGCGGCGCGGTTTGTCGGCCTGCCGGACGAGCTGCTGGGGAAAAGCCCGTTTGAGCTTTCCGGCGGAGAGAAGCGGCGCGCGGCGATTGCGGGGGTAATCGCGATGGATCCCGATGTACTGATCCTTGACGAGCCTACGGCCGGGCTGGATCCGCGCGGAAGGGACATGCTGCTGACACAGATCAGCGCGTACCACCGCGATCGGAACAACACGGTGATTCTGGTGTCTCACAGCATGGAGGATATTGCCCGCGTGGCGGACCGCGTGCTGGTGATGAACGGCGGGAAGGCCGTCATGCTGGACCGGACCGAAAAGATCTTTGCACGGGGCAGGGAACTGGAGTCGCTGGGCCTGCGCGTGCCGGAAGTCACCAAGATTCTACTGACTTTGCGGGAGCACGGCTATCCGGTCGAAGCCTCCCTGACCGTCGATCAGGCGGTCGAGCAGCTGCTGCCGCTGCTGGAGAAAGGGGGCGCCTTCCGTGGTTAGGGATATTACTCTGGGACAGTATTTTCCCGGAAACTCGCTGATTCACCGGCTGGATCCGCGGATGAAAATTCTGCTGACCCTTGCTTTTATTGTGTTTATCTTTGTCGCAACGAATTTTCAGGGTCTTGCCCTGATGCTGGCGATGATGCTTTTGGTCCTCCTGCTATCGGGGGTCCCGCTGAGCCAGTACTTGAAAAGCCTGAAGGCCGTCATCTTTATTGTGGCGTTCACCTTTGTGCTGAACCTTTTCTACGGGGGCGGAGACACCGTTTGGAGCCAGCATTTTCCGGGGTTTACCATGCGGATCACAAACGGGGGGATCAGCAACGCCGTTTTCGTCGCCGTGCGGATATTCAGCCTGATTTTATTCAGCTCGGTGCTGACGTTCACAACCTCCCCGACCCAGCTGACCGATGCGCTGGAGCGGCTGATGAAACCGCTTAAGGTTTTGCATGTCAAGGTGCACGAGATCGCCATGATGATGACCATTGCGCTGCGGTTTGTGCCGACGCTGCTGGAGGAGACCGACAAGATTATGAACGCGCAGAAAGCCAGGGGAGCGGACCTGGAAAGAGGCGGATTCATGCAGCGAATCAAATCGCTGATTCCGATTCTGATTCCGCTGTTCGTTTCTTCCTTTCGCAGGGCCTACGACCTCGCGATGGCGATGGAGTGCCGCTGCTACCACGGCGGGGAGGGGCGCACAAAGATGAAGCAGCTTCACATGTCCGGGCTGGACGCCGCCGCGGCCGTATGCTCCGCCCTGTTCTGCGCGGCGGTTCTGTACTGTGCCCTGCGGTTCCCTGCCGCGCTGCGATAGGAAGGAAGCTTATGAGAAATCTTCTGCTTACCATTTGCTTTGACGGAGCAAACTACCACGGCTGGCAGATCCAGCAGAACGCCGTTTCGGTTCAGCAGGTTTTCCAGCGGGCGTTGGAACGAATCCTGGGCGGGCAGCCGGACATCAAGGCCTGCAGCCGGACCGATTCGTTTGTGCATGCGCGCGAGTTCTGCATCAGCTTCCATACGGAACATTCGATTCCCTGCGAACGTCTGGCCGGCGCAATGAATCACTTCCTGCCCAAAGACATTGCGGTGCTTTCCTGCCGGGAGGTGCCGGATGAATTTCACGCGCGTTATTCCTGCCTTGGAAAGGAATACGAATATTGCATCTGGAACAAGCGGGTCAGAAATCCATTTTTGTCCGGCAGGGCGCTTCATTACTGGGCTCCGCTGGACCTTGACCGCCTGAACCGGGCGGCGGCGTGTCTGGTCGGCTCCCATGATTTTACCTCTTTCTGCGCGGTTGACGCGCGGGAAAGAGACAATATGACGCGCACGGTGACCGAAGCACGGTGGGAACGGCAAGGCGGCGCCGTCAGTTTTTTTGTCTCAGCGGATGGATATCTTTACCATATGGTGCGCATCATGGTCGGAACAATGCTCCGCGTCGCGGAAGGCAAACTGGAACCGGAAGCGATGGAGAGGATTCTGACGGCCTGCGACCGCAGAGCCGCGGGTCCGACGGCTCCGCCGCAGGGGTTATATCTGAACAGGGTTTTCTATCCTGTCAATCCTTAAAAAGCAGGAGGAATCCCTTATGAAGTCCGTCGCGATTTCAAACGATATAATGGGATTGGCAGAGGAAGGGACGTGAGGCTCGATGGCTGAAAACGGGCGTCGTTTCGATACGGCTGAATTTGATCCGGCCGGGCAAGTTCCCCGCCGGCAGAGAAAGGAACCGCGTGTTTTCGGGGAGCATGCGGTCCCGCGCTGGGTTTACAGGATTGTTCTGATCCTGATTCTATGTGTTGCGGGAACTCTTGGATGGATGAACCGGGATAATCTTACTCCGGCGAATGCCTTGGAATGGATTCAGGCACGCGTTGTCGGGATGGGCGTGGGAGACGGTTATCCCCACTCTATCGCGGGCACGTCCGTTCTGCCGAAAAATTTTGTTTCCGCCGACAAAAACGTCTATTTTGCAAGCGACACTTCTTTGACGGTGATGAATTCAACCGCGAAGGAGCTTGTTTCCCGTCAGCACAGCTTCAGCGACCCCGTCCTCCGGCTGGGCGGGAACAGAATGCTTCTTTACAATCTCGGCGGCAGAGGCTGCCAGCTGGAAAGCATGAATCGTACGGTTAAAAAGATCAGTGTGGATCAAAATATTATAGCCGGGGCGCTTGCCCGGCAGGGCGAATATGCGCTGCTGACGGAAGCGGACGGCTACTGCGGGGAACTGACCGTCTATACGGCGGACGGACGCGAGCAGTTCCATTATTGGTTTTCCGATTATTATCCGACCGCGGTTGCCCTGGATCCGGATGGAACCAGGGCGGCGGTAACAGGCGTCAACGTGGCGAACGGGGTGATGAAATCAGCCGTTTACCTGCTGGACCTGAGCAGCGCGAAGGCGCAGCCGCCGCTCGCGGTTTATGACGGCAATATGATTTTTGACGTTTCGTGGAACGGTGACAGCGCGGTCACCGCGTTTGGAGACCAGGCTGCAGTGATCGTCAATGCGGACAGCAAGGCGAAAACAGAATACGGTTATGGAGCGATGCAGCTGACGGCTTACTGTTCCTGCGAAAGCATGACGGCGCTGGGATTTTCTTCCTATTCCGGCTCTTCGGATTCCGCTTTTGTAGTTCTGGACCGCTCCGGGAAAAAAGTACTGTCCCAGCAGCTTCAAGGGGCAATCCGTTCCGTATCGATGTATGGTTCCGCCGCCGCCGCGCTGTGCGGCTCTAAAGTTTCGTTTTACACGACGTCGCCCGTCGGAGCCGCCGGAACCTGCGACGCGGGGAACGACGCGAAAGCGGTTGCGATGAAGGACGAGACGTCCGCCTATGTGCTTGGAGTATCGGAGATCCGTTTGGTATCGGTCCGGTAAACGGCTTGTGCAAATGGCTGTTTTGTGATATATTGCTTGTGTATGCGGATTTATTTTTCTATTATGGAGGCATAAAGTGGGAACATTTTATGATCTTGCGCTGCTTGGCGTTCTTCTGATTTTTGTCATTTCAGGCCTGCACCGGGGAATTGTCAGGACTGTCATAGAGCTGGCGGGCTTTATCGCGTCCCTCGTTCTTTCCGCGCGTCTGTCGGCTCGTTTTGCCGCTGCCGCCGGTCCGTATCTTGCGAAGGCGGCGCCTTCTCTTCAGCTCAGCCAGACGCTGAGCCGGATCCTCGCCGCGGCGGTTTTATTTATCGGCCTTGAAATTTTGGTACATCTGATTGCTTCCTCCGCCGACCATTTGTTTCGGCTGCCGGTTTTGCGTCAGGTCAACGCGCTTTTGGGCGGGGTTTTTGGCCTGGTAAAAGGCGTGGCCGTGCTTCTTGTCATCTGCGCCTTAACGCAGCTTGCGGTTCCGTCGGGGCAGGGTGCGAAATCCGTATGGAAGGAAATTGGAGATTCGCAAATTCTCCAGTTTACGAAGAAGAAAAATCCGGTTGATACGTTATTACAGGCAGATCTTTGGAATGGAGTAAACTGGGATGCAAAACAGAAACAAAAACTTTAATATCCCCAATACGCTGACGATTCTCAGAATTCTGCTGATTATCCCGTTTGTCATCTACTATGCGGGAGACCAGATTCTGAAAGCCGCAGCCGTTTTGATTTTATCCGGTCTGACCGATATGTTTGACGGAATGATCGCCCGCAAGTATCATCAGACGACGGAGCTGGGGCAGATGCTGGACCCTCTTTCCGACAAGCTGACACAGGGCGCGGTAGCAATCTGCCTCGCGGTGAAGCAGCCGATTCTGATTCCGTTTCTCGCCGTTTTTGTAATCAAAGAGGCTTTAATGGTTTCCGCGGGAATCTTTCTGATCGGAAAAAAGAAAAAGCGCCCGGGCGGTTCCATGTGGTTTGGAAAAATTGCCACCGTCCTTTTTTATATCTCTTTCGGAACCATTGTTATTCTGAAAGGATTTTGGGGAATTGAGAATCTTTATGTCTCGGTCACACTGCTGTCTATTACGGCGGCTTTCATGATTTACGCGTTTATTCGGTATGCACAGATCTATTTTGACATCGTACATTCCGACGATCCAAAGTACAAGATTGACATTCAGGAAGTTATGGATAAAAAGAGACGCGGATAAAAACTTGTAAATCCGTTTTTTTATGGTATCATATAATGAATAGAAAAGAAGTGAGCTGAAATGATGATGTGTTCCAAATGCCACAAAAGACCTGCGGTCGTTTTTCTTACTCCGTCGGCCGATGCCGGGGAGAGCCGCGGGCTTTGCCTGATTTGTGCGAAGGAACTTGGAATAAAGCCGGTGAACGATCTGCTTGAACAGATGGGGATCACCGATGAACAGATGGAAGCGATGGAGTCGGAGTTGAGCGATATGCTGGAAGAGAATCAGGTGGACTCCGGTGAAAACGAGAACAGCTCCGAAAGCGCTCTGAGCGGCTTTGTGCCCGGGGGTGCTGCGACGTTTCCGTTTATTCAGAATATTTTTCCCGGCGGCAACAGTCAGGAGCATGTGCAGAACGGGGAGTCCGCAAAGAAGGCTCCCAAAGAAAAACATAAAACAAAGCGCAAGCACCTGGACGCGTACTGCACGAATCTGACCGCTCGGGCCAGATCGCAGCAGATCGACGCCGTCATCGGCCGCGAAAAGGAAATAGCCCGGGTGATCCAGATTTTAAGCCGCAGAACGAAGAACAATCCCTGTCTGATCGGCGAACCCGGCGTCGGCAAGACGGCGGTGGCGGAGGGTCTGGCGCTGCGCATTGCCGGCGGAAACGTGCCCGCCGCACTGCGCAAAAAAGAGATTCATTTACTGGACCTGACGGCGCTGGTCGCGGGAACACAGTTTCGCGGGCAGTTCGAAAGCAGAATCAAGGGCCTTTTGGAAGAAGTTAAAACAGAAGGGAATATCATTCTGTTTATCGATGAGGTTCACAACCTGGTGGGTACGGGCGACGCGGAAGGCTCCATGAACGCCGCAAACATTCTGAAACCGGCCCTTTCCCGCGGCGAAATTCAGGTGATCGGCGCGACAACCTTCAGCGAATACCGCCGGTATATTGAAAAGGATGCCGCCCTGGAGCGGCGCTTCCAGCCGGTCACGATTGCGGAACCGTCCATTCAGGATACGGTTGACGTCCTTAACGGCATTAAATCCTATTATGAGAATTTTCACCGCGTGCGCGTTCCGGAACAGATTGTCAGGAAAATCGTCACGCTGTCGGAGCGGTATATCAACGACCGTTTCCTGCCGGATAAAGCGATTGATCTTCTGGACGAAGCGTGCTCGTGCGCCGCTCTCAGAAACGCGTCCATGGAGCAGTACGACAAGAACGCGGAACAGCTGGAGGCTTTGCATGCGCAGGAAGAAGAGCTGACGGCGGACAGCGCGGAGCCGGATTATCAAAAGCTGGCTGAGATCCGAATGAATATTTCGCGGCTGGAGCTGAGGGAAAAAGAGCTTGCGCCGGCGGCGCTGGGTTCCGAAGTCGAGGAGAGAGACGTCGCCCGGGTAATCGAATTGTGGACGGGGATCCCCGCCAGCCGAATTCAGGAAAATGAACTTAAAAAGCTTGCCGGACTGGAACCGCTTCTTAACAGCAGAATCGTCGGTCAGCAGGAAGCGGTAGCCGCCGTTTCGGCGGCGATTCGTCGCAGCAGGGTCCAGATCAGCCCGCGGCGCAGACCTGCCTCGTTTATCTTTGTGGGCCCTACGGGCGTCGGCAAGACGGAACTGGTCAAGGTCCTTTCGAGGGAATTGTTCGACACTCCGGAAACGCTGATCCGGCTTGATATGTCGGAGTTTATGGAGAAGCACTCGGTTTCCCGCATCATCGGGTCGCCTCCGGGATATGTGGGCTACGACGAGGCAGGGCAGGTAACGGAAAAGGTACGCCGCCGCCCGTATTCCGTCATCCTTTTCGATGAAATCGAAAAGGCGCATCCGGATGTGATGAATATTCTTCTGCAGATTCTTGACGAGGGGCGTATTACGGATGCGCACGGCAGAAATGTCAATTTTGAGAACACGGTGCTTGTAATGACCTCAAACGCGGGCAGCGAGAAAAAAGAAGGAACCCTTGGGTTCGCCCGCAGCGACGCGGACGTGAGCCGTGAGAGGGCCCTGAAGGCGCTTTCCGACTTTCTGAGGCCGGAGTTTATCAGCCGCGTGGACGAGATCATCGTATTCCGGCAGCTGAAGGAAGACGATTTTGAAAAAATCGCGCACTTGATGCTGGAAGAATATGTTGCCACGCTTAAGGATCGCGGGATTCGTTTTGCTTATGACGAGAAGGCGACCGGATGGCTTGCGCAGCATGCGATCGGCGGAAAAAGCGGCGCAAGGGATCTGAGAAATTTGATCCGCCGCAAAGTGGAGGATCAAATTGCTTCTCTCTTGGTGGAAAACAGCGACGGGTCTATTGCGGGGATTGCGGTGACCGCGGACGACGCGGAGGGAATTCAGCTGCAGGTTCTGCAATAAGACGACGAAAAATAAAGGCCGGAGAAAAATCAAAATTGTTATTGACAACTGCTGCTGAACGGTGCTATAATAAGAGCCGTCGCTGAAACGCGAGTGTAGTTCAGTGGCAGAACTCCAGCCTTCCAAGCTGGTCGCGTGGGTTCGATTCCCATCACTCGCTCCATATTTTTTTTGCGCCAATAGCTCAGTTGGATAGAGCAACTGCCTTCTAAGCAGTAGGCCAGGGGTTCGAATCCCTTTTGGCGCGCCACTTTTTGACATGGTGGATGTAGCTTAGCTGGTTAAAGCGCCAGTTTGTGGCACTGGAGACCGTGGGTTCGAATCCCATCTTCCACCCCATTTTTTAGATCATACGGTTGTGGGCAAGGCGCCGTACTTGATAGATTGGGCTGTAGCCAAGGGGTAAGGCAACGGACTTTGACTCCGTCATTTCGTAGGTTCAAATCCTGCCAGCCCAGCCACGGGTCCGCCCCGGCGGGCTTTGCGCGTAGGGCGGCCCAAAATATGAATCATTAGCTCAGTTGGTAGAGCACTTGACTTTTAATCAAGGTGTCCGGGGTTCGAATCCCCGATGGTTCACCAAAATGTTATTGATAATAAAGGGCAAAGCGGACATGCTTTTGCCCTTGTTATCATAAAATCAAGTGTTTAAGTTTTAAGCATTTGATTTTATGATAAGTCCCCCGAAGGAATTTGTCGCAACGGGGGTTACCAAAAAGTATATATTACAAAGTTACATTGGAGATTGCTTTTCTCCAGCCTTTCATTCGTCGAGGCCTGCCCAATGCGGTGAGGCGTTCAAGGCAGAAGTATCATTATCACTTGCCGGGATCATCGCGCGACATGCAGTTGATCGCAACAGCGACTGTGTCGGCTTTGCGTTTTCTGGTGTTTCCGCCCCCAGCAAGAAACGTTTTTGTAATTTCCCCAATCGGTGTGAACGATTGGTAGAAATATTTTCAAAGTGCGCCAACCTCGCGCATCGGTTGCGGAGCAGTCGAAAGAAGAGTTACACAGTGCCTATCACTGTGGATGGTTTGTTGTGGAAAAGAAGAGTCTGCACCCTCGTTGCCACATAAGGGTACAGACTCTTGACATGTATCCGAAATGCGTGTTACAATGAACAGCGCATAAACGGCGTTCACAAGTCATATGGGGCCTCGTAACCCTTATGGCGCATGGGTTCCAATCGTTTTCCGGACGGTTGGTTCCCTGTGGAGGCTTTTTTGTTATCCACGAGGAACATTATAAACTAACGTGAAAAGAATATTATTGATGATAGAGTTGCATTTATTGGTTCCTTAAATTTTACAGAAAATGGATGCTATAATAATCTTGAAATGAGTTTAAGAAATTGATAATCCTGAGGTTATTAAGAACCTAATCCAATATTTTGATACGCTTTTGAGTGATGAATCAATTCCATATTATAGTCCACAAGAAATTAAGCATATCTATTTTCAAGAACCTTAACTTTCACTTGATCAGAGACGGGGAACGAATGTAATGGGATATTGATTACTCAAGAGAGGTTTAAGTGTTCCGACTATATAGTCATTCAAATTCTGTCCCAACTGGGACAAATAAAACGGGGTGTTGCAAAATGAAAATTTTGCAACACCCCCGTTTATGTTGAAAAGTGATCTAAATACGAAGCTTTTGTTGAAAACTTTGCGAGACAAATCGTCGAAATAGGAATAGCAATGCTAAGCTCCGCGCCAATGGAGTTCCATGCGCAGTACGCAAAAGCTGCTGCCCGTCGATTCCGGCGGGCAGCAGTCCAAAAAATTTTTTTATTTTTTCATTGTCCGCTTGACGGGGTGCACACCAAACGGCCCCCCGGCATTATTTTTTACGAACTGTATGAGCTGTTTTATAAATGCCTAAAACAGCCAAAAAACAACCAAATGATCCAATTATGATTCTCCATGCTACTCCAGAAATTGCTAACATCGTCGGCAGTGGTAAGATTATAACAAATACAAGTAAAAGCAGCCCTACGATTACCAAAACAACATTCTTTATCATATCAATCAATATTCATAGTAATTGTAGGAGAGTTCAACGTTTCATCAAAAGAAGTACCAACGGGGATACCAAATACATCAAGACCAATGAACCACGTTCCTGTTACAGAATACTTTGCGTCCATTCCTCCCAATGCTGTAGCACTACCACGTCTGTGTGTCCATGTAGCACCAACAATTCCCGTCATATAAGAATCATTAACGGTAATATTCGACATTGTACCGGAGCCATTGTAATAGAAGTTAATCTCAGCATTTGTTTCAGACAGCAAGCTGGTGTTTCCACCACCCCACCACCATACAACACCATCGTACCATCCAGCACCACTATTTGCGAGAGCGTTTGTATCCCTCTGTTGTATAATACTGTTTTGCATAGAAGACTCGGAAGGCATTGCAAGTTTGCTTGACTCCGCTATGAATTTTTTCAGATACGCTTCCGCATCCTCAACAGAGTCAAATTTCAACATCTTTTGGTCACTTAATGTTGACTGAGGTAACGCTGTAAATGTAACATCTTTGCCAAAATCAATAGAATTCAGCTGATCTATCAATTCATCCTCTGTGATTGTTTCTTTGCCTTCCTTCTCAGAAACTACCGACGTATCAGCAGCAAAAGCCGTCGTTCCCATTCCCAAAATCATACTCACTGAAAGTAACATTGCCAATAACTTTTTGAACATAATTTCGACCTCTCCATTTCTGTGTTCACGTGTTTGATTTTGTACGTCTTTATTGTATTCCTACGTGGACAAATGCGCAATAGGAAATGGAAATATTTGTAAATCACTTTGGCTTACCCCAAAATGTTTTTGAAAACCAACTTCGTGCTAAAAACTTACCGGTTATCGCGTATAATGTAAGCTGTGATCCTGATTTACCTAAAGAAATTAGATGGCCATATGGGTTTTGCCGCGGCCGGGATTGCCGATCATGACCACATTCTTTTTCTAAGAGATGAACTTGCAGCTGGCAAGCTCGTTTAAAAACAGTTCGGAAAGATTTCCGTCATAGCGGGACAGGTCCAGCTCGTCCAAGGTTTTTGTGTAGGGAAAGCCCGCGGTTCTCAGCCGTTTCCGGTTCTGGTTTTCCTGACGCTGCGCGGTTTCCGCTTTCATGAGTTCCAACAGCAATTCCTCAAAGCGGGCATCCGGGCGTGCTTTCCGCAGAATATCCGGGTACCTGACAAAAGTAGGAAGCCTCAACTGTTTCGCATACAGCCGGATCTGCTCCTGTACCGGATCAACGGACATGAGCAATCACCGCCTTCCCGCCGGTAAGCGCGTCATATCTTTTGAGGTCCACCGGACGTACCAAGACCACGTCCGTGATGGCAGGCGCCTTCGGCTCCGGATTTCCGCAATACTGCCTCAAAATACGGATCCGTTCTTTGGGGTCGCATGTTCTGATCTGTTCCAGAATTTCTTCCGGCAGATTCTGCCGCACGGGAGCTGCGTTAAGAATTGCCCGTCCGCGCTGTTCAAGCAGCGGCAGGTAATGCTCCAGCCTGTATACGGACTGATGTTTTCCAAAGCAGCGTGCGTGTAAGGCGATCCGTTTCCCTTCTGCGTATACTTCCACCTTTTCCGCAAAACCCTTTACGCCGACAGTACGTCCCGCATATTCGACAGGAACGGAATAATTATTTGTCTCAAAACAGACGGTAGAAAATGCGTTTACCCGGACGCTCCTGCATTTGGCCGTCTCAAAGGGATACAACGGAAGAGGCCGGAGGGCGGCTTGTTCCTTCCGGAATCGTAGAAGGGTGTGCCTAAAGCAGAGAAAAAACAATGCTGTCTTTCTTTGTCCGGGCAGCAAAAAACCACCGGATTTTTTGTATCCGGTGGCACTGATCGAAATCATTAAAATGTCATATTGATTGTTTCATCTTCATTCTGGGCTTCTTCCGGCCCGGTCATCCGCTGAACCGCACTTAGAACCGGGCTGCTTCTTTCTGAAATTTGCTTTATGAACTGCTCCTGCTCCTGAACTGGGATCGGCGTCGTGATTTTATGAAACAGCTCTGTCATTTTACGGTAATCGCAGTCAAACGCCATTGCACTCGCTTCGATCATCTCCGGCCCGGTGACGTTTGTAAAGTCCACGTGATACCCGGCAACATGAGCAAGATATTGAATGAAGACACGCTGCGCCCGTCCGTTGCCCTCTCGGAATGGATGAATTACATTGATCTCTCCGAGGTAATACGTCAGTTTTTCCGGTATCAGATCTGTAGGAGTACCAATCAGGAAATGATCCTCCTGCCGGAGCTTGTCAAACGTCGGTTTGGATCCGGATTCGAGATACATGCAGTTGCAGAACTGATTCCCCTTTGCGATATTCACGGTTCGCAGTTTCCCGGCCCAGGAGTAGACGTCCTGAAAAATAAACCTGTGAATTGCCTGAAGGTGCTTCAAATCGAAGATCCCTTTACAGGGGTTTTCAAGAATTTGTGAGACGCGAATCGTTGTAATTTCACGTTCAGCAATCTCCAGAGCATTGCTGTCCTTGATACCCAGTTTGTTCATAAGGGTAAAAGAATTGGGATAACAGTAGTTGCTATCCCATTCGTAGTTGTATTCGTAATCCTGTTTCATTTTATTACCTGTCCGGCCGGACTGTGTGCTTCTTCACAAGCCGTTTCACCATCTCGTCGTAAGAGGTCTTTCCGGTAATGCACTCGCGCAGCCTTGCCTTGTCCTGCTCCGTCAGGGGCATTCCTTCTATCGCCATTGTGCCGTTGATTTCGCCGATCAGTTTCTCCACACGGTCCATCGGATTCCCCTCCCTTATTAATATTATTATAGCATTATCAGAAGAAAATATCAAAGAAAATTGGGGCTGAAAGCGCCTAAAGCAGAGAAAAAACAACACTTTTTCTTTTTCCCTTGCGTTGCTTCTTACAGGTAGGACAGGGGGTTCACGCTGGAGCCGTTGAGCCGGATCTCAAAGTGGCAATGGTTCCCTGTGGAACTGCCCGTGCTGCCGACCTTTGCGATGACATCCCCCTGTTGGACCGTCTGGCCGACGGAGACAAGCAGCTCCGAACAATGTCCGTACATGCTTACCAGCGATGATGAATTCCGGATAATCACGAGGTTGCCGTATCCGGAATAGGGATGGGAAGCAAACTGAGCATAGATGACCGTTCCGGCTGCGCTGGCATGGATCGGCGTACCCTTTGGGGCCGCAAGATCGATTCCTTTGTGAAACTCCGTCCCGCCGGTGATCGGGTCCGTCCGTTGCCCGAAGCCCGAGGAAATCGTAAACTTTCCCTTCTGAACGGGGTAGATGAAAGTGCCGTCGCCGGTGGTTGTATCATATCACCTTCAAAGGTTGGGTAGTCCTTACCGAAACGTTGCACGGTTAATTCTATCTGATCGCAATAGTTTACTATATGCTTCAAAACATCCGCGTTGCGGTTGTTATTCTGCATAGAGAAGGACCTCCTCGTTTTTTATTCTGTTTAGAAAATCCTCATCCAGACTTCCCGTTGTCAACAGATCAACTTTCATGCGCAGAGCGTCTTCCAACTCCGTGTATAATCCGCATAAAGCGAACATGCCGCGCAAAGAGCCCTTGTCAACGCGCAGGTCAACATCGCTGTGTTCGGTCGTGTCGCCGCGGGCATAAGAGCCAAACAGATAAACGCGTTTCACGCCGTATTTTTTGGCGATCGGCTGAACGGTTTTTTTAATTTCTTCCACGGTCATCATGCAGCGGCCTCCTTGCGGTTTCTTCATTTTATTCATCTGCTTTTTTGCTGGGTTTTATTCCATTGAAAGCTCGGGTGACTGATCTTGATCATGTCCTTGATCCAAGGCCTGAAGATGTTCTCTTAAAAACTTGTTTTCTGTTGACAGTTCCAAATTCCTCTGTCTCAATTGAGTGCATTCGGTTTGAAGTTTTATCATTTGTTCATTCAGCAGCGTGACAGCGTGAATTTGTCGAGTAATATCCAACTGCTCTTTTGTCAGGTTTTTTTCCATGTTTTCGCGCCGCACAGCTTCGACTGCCAGATGTTTATCAATAGATGTAACGGATTCCTGCAGTTTGACCGCTTTTGATTCTATTCCGGAGGCTTTCTCAAGAATGGTGTTGTGTTCGTCTCGCAGGACTTCCTTAATGCTTTCATGTTCACCTTGCAGGACATCTTTTATACTTTTATGTTCGCCTTGCAGGACTTCCTTGATGCTTTTATGCTCACCCTGCAAAACGTCCTTGTTGCCTTTAGAAGCGTATATGTCTTTGATCACAGCGGCCAGGATTGCCAATACGCCAAGAATTAAAGTGATGATTTGTGCCAAATCCATAAGATAGCCCCAATCTGTTTCCATCCTTTTCCTCCATTCTATCACAGGTTTTGATAAAAGAAAATAAGAAAAGCGCCCAAACGGAGCGCTCAGTTTCAGTAAAATCTAAAAGTACTGTCTCAAGTGAAAAGGAGCGCCGCGGCGCTCCTTAACAGATTCAACTAGTCGGAAAATTCTTTTCTCCGTTCCTCCGCTTCTTCCCGGTCAACCTCAGCTTCGCGTTCTTCCTGTGTCATGCCGCCGAACACTTCCCAGTCGGATTCCAAACCGGTTGGCTCATATTCCGGAACAATTGCACCGATCTGGTCGACCCCATACGGGCCAGGTTCTTTTTTCACAATAAGCACCTTCTTTCTATTCATTATATCACGAAATATCACAAAATTCAGACATGCCGGATTAAGAAATGGATAAATTTTCTTGCAAGTCATACCGGATGCAGCGATTGAAAGGGCGGTATGGAAACCAGCAGCCGCCCACTTGCTCATAAACCGTCCATCCCCGAATGTTTGAATGCTGTTTTGAGAATCGCCGGGCCTTTTGCATCATCTGGCTGATTTCTGAATTCTGGAAAGGCCCGATTTGATCCGTGTATTTATTTTGCAGATTATAGAATCGAATCATCAGCAAGATAATCCACCAGCCTTGTTTGGGAAAATGATCTTGCCGTCCAGTGATTCAAAAATCCGATAGTCATCTGAATTACAAATGACAACACGATGTTGTAGTGGAACCTGCATGGCAAGATAGGACTTTACCGCGAAAATGCCTTTCAAATGAACAGGGGAGGAATAAGTTTCATCCTCCATAAAGCAATATCCTAAGAATTCTTCTTCCATTTTATTGCCCTCCTGACAGTTTCCAGTTTTTCAGAAGTTTCAGTATTACATCTTCCATTTGAGCGGGTGTGTAATCGACAGGAAAGTATTGCTTCAGCTTTTTTCCCGGCAGCGTAACTTTTATCGGATCGGCCTTACCCTCTGTCATAACGACGTTTATGGCGCTCAGGTCAAGACTGCCGGATTGGCTCAACTCCTTTAGACGCTTAGCCTGGTTGATGGACGGCGCACAGCTATTTTTCTGCATAAACTCAAGTAATTGACTCTGTTGCTCGCGTTCAAGATATGAAATCTCAACGGCGGGATTAGGCACGGCATTATCCTGACGAAAAATCAGATCGCGAAACGGTATCATATCAAGACCGGAGAAGCCCTCTGGCAGGCAAGGCTGAAATGCCCTGATCTTGTCATCGTTCCGCCGAATTATGAGTTATACATGCGCTTTTCACAAATGACCCGCCGGATTTACCGGGAATATACCAACCTCGTCGAGCCGTTCGGTTTGGACGAGGCCTGGCTGGATGTGACCGCTGATTCCCGGGGCCGCGACGGGATGACGATTGCGGAAGAAATCCGCGGCCGGATGAAATATGAGCTGGGGATCACCGTGAGCATCGGGGTATCGTATAACAAAATCTCGCGGTTCTGCTGACGGACCGGCAGCTCTCCGGCTTTGATCCGAAGAAGGACCACACGATTCATCCGGTCGGTTACTTTTAAGGGGGGATCTGAATGTCCTGTAAACGATATGTCGATGTGATCGCGCGCTTTTATGAGGACGGACGGCTGCTCCCCCTCGCGATCTGGTGGGCGGACGGAGTGATGTATGAAATCGACCGGGTGCTGGATGTGCGGCCCGCCGCGTCGCTCAAGGCCGGGGGCGCGGGAATCCGCTACACCTGCCGGATTCAGGGCCGGGGAAAGTACCTCTGGCGGGAGCAGGACCGGTGGTTTGTCGAATCAAAACAAAACGCGGGGGTGAAAAAACATGTGCAATTATACCGCCAGGTTATTGAGCAACTTCAAGTGAACAACACCATAATCTTCAACGATCAAAAGCCAAAATACGCAGAATCCGTGACTATGCACAGGCTGGGGCAGGGTACTTTTAGAGTAATAGTTACAAGGCATATCAGCGCAGATGTGCGTTTACTGGTGAAAGAACGCTTCCTGTTCTAGAAGCGGCTCATATTAAGCCATATTCTGAAAACGGTATTAACAAATGCGGCTAAAACCCGTCTCAATTTAGACAAAGTCCCTCTGCAGGATATAACGCTTGGCAAATTACTCAAAAATATGGAACTTGCTACGTTGCTCAAGTCATAAAAGGGCTTCGGGAGTAAAACGAAAGCACTACGGCCAAACGCGCTCACAGCTTGTAAGTGCGTTTTGCTATAGCGCCCACGTTTTTACTTCCTCGTATTATAACCTAACCCTCCAAACAAGCACACAACAGTTTTCCCTCCCAATGATTTTTCAGGTAGCCCTCGGCTTTGCAGTCGATTTCCGCACGATCAGACGTGGCTGGTACTCGATTCTGGTAATGCTTTCCGTTTGAACCTTACAGGAGCGGATCCGCCCCTCGAGAATATTCATGGCGTTGCACCCCTTTTCCCGAATGAAATGTTCAACGGAGGTCAGCATGATCTGCGGGAACTGAGACGAAAAGATGTTGTCAAACCCACAGACACTGTAATCCTTGGGAATCGAAAAACCCGCTTCCAAAACTGCGGCCATCGCACCGTAGGCCACCATATCGTTCACCGCCACAATGGCGGTGATTTTTTTATGCTCTAAAATTTTGCCGGCAAGCTGAAATCCTACGTTCTGCTCAATGAGCGGGTCCCGCAGGTCCTCTTCAGACGTAACGTTTCTGGAAGAAACTGTCACGCTGCCCTGCGGGCATAATTTTCGGTAAATTTGACGGATTCCCTCCAGACGGTTCAGGCGCACGGCATTTTGCTCGTTGAGCGTAGTGGAAAGAAAGGCAATATCGGTATGCCCCAGCTTCAGTAAATGTTCCCCCACCAGTGTTCCGGAGCGGATGCTGTCGATTTCAACCGTATCAACGTTAATTGAGGTGTTTCGGTCGCCGATGACCACCACTGGAACAGTTTGATTCATTTCCTCAACCAGCGCGCACGACTGCGGTACAAACGTAAAGATGATTCCGCACAGGCCGCTTTCCGAAAACTGCGCCAGGATTCTTTGTTCTCTGCGGATGTCCCGGTACGTATTGCAGACCACCGTCGAATACCCCTTTGCGCTCGCTTCCTGCTCAATAGACTGAGCCAGAGCGGAGTAGTATGGATTTGAAATGACCGGGCATAAAATCAAAATCGTCTCCTTTTGAAGGGAAAACGATGATTGATTCACACGTGCACGCTTTTTATAGCCTAATTCTTCCGCGGTAGCCAGAACTCTTTGAATCGTATCGGGTAAAAAATGTGCCTGGTCCGGATGATTCAAAATCATGGAAACCGCGGACTGAGAAACACCAGCCAGACGGGCAATGTCAAATGTCGTAGGATGCCGTTCACTCATAGGAATTCTCCATTTACTAGGTATTAATAATTATTAGTATACAATATTTGTGTTAAATTTCAAGATGTAGTTCAATTTTTAACAAAAACATAATGTTGCTTTTACGCCAATTTACTTTATTCTTTTTAATTTGTATTTTATAATTCTAATTAAATTAGATATTATTACTAATTATTAGTTTGGGAGTTGTTCCATGAACATTTATTATTCAAGCTTGAATCAAATCGGTATCCCTGTTCAAGAGAGCCTTAAAAACATAATTCAATCCGGCGGCACAGCCGTTGAACTGCTACTAGACGGCGCCGAGTGGAATGAATTCAATCTGCGCACGCGGGAGTTTGGCGCCTGCTTTCCGGCCTGCCGCTTCAGTATTCCGTTCATACCCCAGTCTGGGACATAAACCTGACCAGCGAAAACGCGCAGGCCAGGCAGGCCGCGATAGACGCTTACCGGTCTTCCATTGTTTTCGCGGCCGCCGTTCATGCAGAGCATGTGGTCATTCACCCGGGTTTCTGTTATGCCTCGGTTTTCAGAAAAGAAACAGCGCGCAAACGAGCGGCTCAGGCCATCGAGGAACTGTGCAGGTTCAATGCCCCCTACCGCGTTCCTTTGCTCGTGGAAAACGTCGGAACCGCGAAAACCTCGATTTTCACACAGGAAGAATACATTGGTTTCATCGAGGGGTTCGGCGGCAGAATCGGAAGCCTGCTCGACGTGGGGCACGCGCATTTGTGCGGGTGGGATCTCCCACAGACCATTGGCCGCCTAAACCCGTATTTATTTGCTGTCCATTTCCATGACAACAACGGTGACGAAGATTTCCACCTGCCCATTGGAGAGGGCAGTATCCCATGGCCGTCCGTGTACCGTTCCCTGCGGGAATGCCGGCCGGAACTTCGTCTGGTTTTGGAATATGAGATCGGCACTCCCATGAAGAAACTGATAGAGGGCTCGGCGCTCTTGGCGCGGGCCTTTCCAAACGAGTTTGGTCTGCCCCGTCCCGCTTCGGGGTTTGGTTCCTGACTAACGCGTTCCTGCCGCAAGGCAGTAAATGATAGATTAAAAAAACAAATGGTAAGGTCTGCAATTGAAAGGAGTTTCGAATGGAATGAAACTAAAAAAATTATTCACCGCCGCAATCGCACTCGGCGTGGCCTGCACTTCGCTGACGGCATGTTCCTCTCCGGTGGGCGTCCCGGCACAAAACGGTAAAAGCGCCTCTACCGGCGCTTCCTCAAACGTGAGCCTGAACTTCTATTACCCCGTTTCCGTCGGCGGGCCCCTCACCAAGATTATCGACCAGCTTTGCGTTGATTTTACAAAAGAGCATCCCGACGTTAAGGTGAATCCCGTTTACACCGGCAGTTACGCCGATACCCGCACAAAGGTGCAAACTGGACTAAAAAGCGGAAACGGCCCCGATGTTGCCATCATGTTTTCCACCGATTTGTTTTCACTTTTGGACATGAACGCGATTGTAGATGTTGACACCGTCGCGAAAAACGACAGCAAAGAAGACACCAAAAAACTCATCGACGATTTTTACCCCGGTTTTATGCTGAATACGCAGACGCAGGGAAAAACCTGGGGAATCCCGTTCCAACGCAGCACCATTGTCCTTTATTACAACAAAGACGCGTTTCAGGAAGCCGGACTGGACCCGGAAAAAGCGCCTTCCTCTTGGGACGAGCTGGTGAGCGACGCGAAGAAGCTCACAAAGCCGGGCCGCTACGGCATTGAAATCCCCTCCACTGGCTACGCTTACTGGATGCTGCAGACCTTTACACTCCAGCAGAACGGCAAAAACCTGATGAACAGCGACGGCAATCAAGTGTTTTTCAACGCGCCGGAAACCGTCAAGGGGTTAACGTTCTGGAAAAGCCTTGCCGACAACGGCGTGATGCCCAAGGGAACCATCGAATGGGCGACCACACCAACCGACTTTTTGCAGGGAAAAACGGCCATGATGTATCACACTACCGGGAACCTGACCAACGTGAAGAAAAACGCCAAATTCAAGTTCGGCGTCGCCATGCTTCCAAAGAAAGACACATACGGTTCTCCAACCGGCGGCGGCAATTTTTACATCTTCAAAGACAAACCGCAAGCAAACCAGCAGGCCGCATGGGAATTTGTCAAGTGGATGACTACGC
This sequence comes from Caproicibacter fermentans, assembly GCF_014303955.1. Classification (NCBI taxonomy): domain Bacteria; kingdom Bacillati; phylum Bacillota; class Clostridia; order Eubacteriales; family Acutalibacteraceae; genus Caproicibacter; species Caproicibacter fermentans. The sequence goes on from NZ_CP060286.1 coordinate 3,530,676, forward strand.
CGGAGCGAATTGCGCAGTGGAGCATTAACACCGGCTATGTCGCGCCCAGAAAGTCCGCCTATGAAACAGATGAAATGAAGAAGTACACTAAGGATTTTCCGTATGCCACGGTGGCAAGGGATCAGCTGGAATACGCGGCCGCGGAGCTTTCTACCCATGAAAACGGAAAAGTGACAAAGGCAATCGAGGACAATATTCAGAACGTCCTGACCGGCTCCAAAAGCGTTCAGCAGTCGCTGGACGACGCTCAGAACAAAGCGGAAGGATATCTAAAGCCCTATCAGAAATAATTCTTCCCGCCGCAGTTCAACAGGAAAACAGGACAAGCCTTCGGAGGAATTCACCCGAAGGCTTTTGCCTAGAAACGGAACGATGCGCATGAATCAAGAAGTTACAAAATTGTCCCGGCCCGGCAAGGAACGGACGCTTTCAAGCGCCGCGCCGCAGGCGGGGCAGCAACACAAAAGCGGACTGCGCCTGCGGAAAAAAGCACGCGCTGCCAGCAGAAAAAAGGCCGTTGTCACCTATACCGCGTGGGCCTTGATTCTGCCGTCCTTACTCTTTTTATGTGTTTTCACTCTCTATCCCATTTTACAGACTTTGTTCGGCAGCTTATTCAGTGAAAATCTTTCACAGGTTCAAGCCGTGTTTATCGGAATTCAAAATTATATTGATTTATTTCATGACAATGTGTTCCGCCGGTCTTTTTGGAACAACCTGATTGTCGCCGCCGTGACGATTCCGGCTGATATTATCATCGCACTGGCAATGGCGCTGTTTGCAAACACCGTGCGGCACGCCAGGTGGCTGGTACGGGCTGCATTTTTCTATCCGGTCATCCTCCCAATGATCGCGTGCGCCAATATCTGGCTATTTATCTACACGCCGCAGTACGGATTGATCGGGCTGATCAATAGCACCTGCAATCTTCTGGGGACCCCCTCCACGGTCCTGCCGGCCTTACTGATCATGCTCATCTGGAAGCAGTCCGGATATTTTATGATTTTTTACCTTTCCGGCTTGCAAAATATTTCAAGCGACGTTTATGAGGCGGCACAGATCGACGGTGCGGGTTCTTTTCGCATCTTCCGCTGCGTCACTTGGCCCCTGCTCAAACCCATCACTCTGTTCGCGGGCATCATCGCCCTGACGGATTCGTATAAAATCGTGGACTATCTGTATTTGATGACCGACGGTGGGCCCAACAATTCCAGCAACATGCTCCTTTACTACGTGTATCAGACCGGGTTTAATTTTTGGGATATCGGAAAAGCATCCGCTATCACCAGCATGCTGGCGATCTTCCTGCTGCTGATTTCCGCGTTCAGCTTTTTTCGTCAGGACAAAAAGATTTTCTACAGTTAGGAGGATGCTTTGTGAAAGAAAAAATTTCAGCGGCGTCCGCTGTGTTTCACGTCGTCATGTACCTGATGGCGCTTGTTTGGCTGATTCCGCTTCTCTGGATGGTCCGCACCGCGTTCCTGCCCCAGTCCGTCGCGATTGGCCTGTCCGCAACCGCAGCCCCCACTCTGGAGAATTTTCAGGATGTGCTTAGTGCCGCGCCGTTTAACACCTATTACCTGAACACCATTCTGATCGTGGTGGGGACCCTCGCTGTCCAAATTTTTTTCATTACGCTTGCCGGGTACGCATTTGCACGCCTGGATTTCTTCGGAAAAAATGTTTTGTTTACGCTATTCATGGCGCAGCTGATGATCACGCCGGATGTGCTGATTTTTCCGATGTATCAGCTCATGACGGATTTCGGTTTGGTCAACACCCTGCCCGGCATCATGCTTCCCTTTTTCGCCTCCGCCATGGGAATTTTCCTTATGCGGCAAAATCTGCGGACGCTTCCGGCGGAGTTGGAGGAAGCGGCAAAAATGGAGGGCTGCTCTACCTGGAAGATCATTTGGTCCGTCTACGCCCCGCTGCTGAAGCCGACTTACGCCGCATTCGGGTTAATTTCCGTTTCGTACCACTGGAATGATTTCCTGTGGCCCCTCGTCATGATCAACGATGTGAACAAGCGTCCCCTGACGCTGGGCCTCGCGGTTTTTGCACAGGCTTACGAAACGGGAGCTCAGTGGGGCGACATCTGCGCCGCCACCTGTCTGGTCGTTGCCCCACTGCTGCTCATCTTTCTGTTTTTTCAGCGGCAGTTTATCGAAAGCTTTGCAAAATCCGGCATGAAATAATCTGTTTTTTTGTCTCTCTCGCACGCCGCGCCGCAGGGCATTGCCGATTAAAGCTGAGGTACCATGCGGGATGAAGGTCTCGCCATCAACAATAAGGAACGATGAAACATGAAAGAATTCAGCGGAAAAGGAAGCCGAGTCCGCAAGCCGTTCCAAACGGCGGCCGCCTTTGTGGTCATACTTGCGCTTTTCCTCACCAGCAGTGTCGGTGCTTTTGCCGCCGCCAGCGAGCAGTCGCCGCTGCCGAACGGGCTTCTTGTGGGCAAATGGATGCTGCAGTCTGATGGACAGACGGTTGCCGATTACCTGGGACAGACCTATTCGAAGTACGGCGACAAAAAGGTGCAGGAAATGATTAACTTTATTTATGTGGACCCGTATGCAACCTCTTCAGAAAACGCCAATGACCGATTCTTTGCCGCCATTTCCAATTCAGACCCGTCTTTCAGCAAAAGTTCTATGCATTCCGGCGGATACACCGGCTATCTGCAGAACCGCCTGTTCCGGCAGAAGCCGGACGGCGAATTTACCGCCTACGTTGATAAAGGCTTTCTGCATCAGAATATCCATCATTTTCGAACCTTTGGCGCTACCTTCTACCAAAAAGCCTGGTACATTACTGCGGCAGCCTCCACTGAAGACTACAACTGGCTGAAATTTACGCACACCTTTGATTCGTTCAACACGGCGCGCGATGTTCTTGCGAATGCGCTGCTCCGCTCTCAGGCAAACCCCGGTTTTCGCAGGCTGCCGGACGTCGACCTGCACAACAAAATTTTGCAGGATGACGCAAACCTGACGACCGCGGATTTCGACGGCGTCACCGTCTGTGTTCAGGCCTCGGAAAAGATTCACCCGAATAGCTGAACCAAAACCTGATTTATATTTCCAGTGAAAAGGCCTGCCTGTCTTCTGGACAGGCAGGCCTTCAACCGTTAGATAAAAGGGTCGAAACGCCTCTAGAATCATGGTATAAGTAGGGTCCACTGAATGGGAAAAAAGTGCAGAAGATGCGGGAAATTATGCGTTATAATGATATAATAGTGCAAAAGGAAGCTTTCACGGCGAGCAAATAACTTTGCAGGTAGGATGTAGATGTATCGTCAGGAATGTTTTGAACAGCTAAAATTGGATCTTCCGTTTGGAATAGCCCTGAATAAGAAAAATCACTGGGTAAAGTTGGCGGGCTATTTCCATGGAGCGAAGAGACCTATGAATGAAGAGAACGCAGAGGAGCCGATTCCCGAAAGCAGCAATCGCGGGACGGCTTACTGAACAGATGATCACCTGTACAATACCGTGAAATGCAGTTATGGAAAGCCGACAAATAAATCAAGATTTATGTGACCGTTTCTTGATTTATGGATAGGTTCTAAGTCTTGGAAATTTTCCTGCTATTGGTTTATCATGAATATTACATGAAATAAATTAAGTAGGGGGTAAATACTACGAAAGAATATATATTAAAATATAATCAGTATAATATGACGGTTTATGAAAGCGGTATGGGAAATATCCCAATTGTGTCGACCCATTTCCCGTGATCAACCCATTTACCTGCGGAGGCGATTATTATTCTGCCGCCCAAACGGAGCGCTCAGTTTCAGTAGAATCTAAAAGTACTGTCTCAAGTGAAAAGGAGCGCCGCGGCGCTCCTTAACAGATTCAATCAAAAAATTCTTTTTAAAGATATGACGATGTGGCTTCTCCAGAGGCAGTCGAGTTTTACTTTAGCCGGTTTTATGCCTATACGCTTGACAGCAGAAAGTCGATGGATTTCAAAACGGCGTTCTCCCCCGCTTCCTGCGGAATTGACGGATTTGGGTTCAATTACGCCCGATATGCCGGGGATTTTCGCCTGATTGACGAAAACACGCAGCCGCTCGTGATCGTTACCGAAGAAAACAGAGAGACGGTTATGCCGCTGCTGGAAGCAGCCGCCTACGGCGGGATGGCTGCCATGAGGCTGGTCGCACCTCTCACGGGGTGCGTGGATTAAAATTCAAGCGGAATGCCTCTAATTACTGAAAGACTCTAAAAGAATCTTTTGGAAAAGACCGGAGGAGTTGTTGCTACATTACTTTCTTAGATATGATTACATATATGAGACTGAATCATATTTATTCAGTTAATATCTTACTATTGTTCGGTTGTCCGTATATACTATTATTATTGACTTGGAAAGGACGGGTGAATATGGATTATATTTCTGCCCCGGAAGCAGCGAAAAAATGGGGCATTTCGGAACGGAGGGTGCAAAGGCTTTGCGAGGAAAGCCGTATACCCGGTGTGATGCGATTTAGCCGTATGTGGATGATACCAAAAGATACAGAAAAGCCCGCAGATAAAAGATATAAGGTAAGGGGCGTATATAATGAATGAGAAAATACTAGTTATTGATGATGAAAAAGAAATTACTGATTTAATAGAAGTGTTCTTACAAAATGAAAATTTTCAAGTGTTTAAGTGCTATTCTTCACGGGACGCACTTATGCTTATAAAAAACGAGAGTTTTGATTTGGCAATTATAGATGTGATGTTACCAGATGGAAATGGATTTGAATTGTGTAAATCAATCCGAGAAAAATATACTTATCCTATCATTATACTTACTTCCAAAACAGAAGGGATGGATCGTGTTACAGGACTATCTTTGGGAGCAGATGATTACGTTACAAAACCTTTTTTGCCACTTGAATTAGTAGCACGGGTAAAGGCTCAATTAAGACGAGTGCAGCATTATGACGGAAAAGAAAACAATACGTCGGAAACACTTATGGTAATGGGGCTTTTTCTTAATAAAACTTCTCATGAATGTAATTTAAACGGTAAAACAATTAAGTTCACACCCACAGAATTTTCAATATTATGGCTTTTGTGCAAAAACAGAGGGAAGGTTTTTAGCGCAGACGAACTCTTTCAACAGGTATGGGGTGAGAAATATTTTAAAAACAGTAGGAATACAGTAATGGTTCAAATTAGGCATATAAGAGAAAAATTATATGATACTGGAGATAAACCCAAATTTATTAAAACTATATGGGGAGTGGGGTATATCATTGAATAAGAAATTTTCAGGAAAATATAAAAAAACAACTTTATTTCGGCATTTAGTAGGGGCAATTGCCATATTAGTTATTTTTGCTATTTGCTATTTTGTGATAATGGTAGCATATCCGAATAATTTTTATATAATACTTGAAAGAATGATTGGCTATGATTTAGCTTATTTAATTCATGGCTATGAACCGGCAGTTATTCTCTTTATTATTGTAACATCACAATTTCTGGTATGGATTGGAGTTGAATGGAATTCCTCACGAAAGATTATGAAAATCATGGACAGTCTGGACTCTGTTTTAGATAATTCCGCAGACGATATCGGATTGCCCGCAGAATTTTCGGATTTGCAAAATTGGCTAAATCTTTTAAAAACTCAAAATAGGGAACAACAGCATTTAAAGGAAATAGAAATTCAGAAAAAATCTGATACCCTTACCTATCTTGCTCATGATATAAGAACTCCCCTTGCTTCCGTTATCGGATATTTAAGCCTTTTATGTGAAGCGCCGGATATGCCGGAGGAACAAAGAAATAAATTTATCAGAACAGCTTTTGAAAAAGCTTTAAAGTTTGAAAATTTAATAGATGAATTTTTTGATATTACACGTTACAGCCTATCAGACAAAGCGTTAGTAAAAAAAGAAACTGATTTGTGCTTTTTAATTGAACAAATAGCAGATGAATTTTATCCGCTTCTACAACAAAAAGGGCTATGCTTAAATTTAGACCTTGCCGACGATTTATTTATTTTTGTTGATGCGGAAAAAATTGCGAGGGTTTTTAACAATGTCATAAAAAATGCAATTACATTTAGTTACCCGCAAAGTGTTATTGAAGTCTCGGCAAAGAAATCAAACAAATATATAATTGCAAAAATTAAAAATCATGGTGAAACAATACCGAATGATAAATTAGAACGTATATTTGATAAATTTTATCGTGCAGATGAATTCGGAGATTCTGATCTAGGCGGTACAGGACTTGGGTTAGCAATCGCAAAGGAGATTATGAGAATGCACAATGGAACAATCACCGCAGAAAGTTTTGAAGAAAATACCGTGTTTACGATTACCTTGCCTATCGGTAATAATATGCAGGAATGATAAGAAAAAAATAAGATTTTCTCAAGAAATAAAAAATCAACGGTTTGCTTTTATTTGGTACAATCATACTGAATAAAGCGAACCGTTTTTATACGTCAACTTACAGGAGAGAGAGTTATGGATAATAAGATTGGTAAAAAAGAAAGAATATTGAGTTGTTGCATATATGCATTCTTTATACTTTATATCGTTTTTTTGCTTCGCATTACACTTTTTAAGCAAGCACCCATGTATAACTTGTTCGCTGCCATTGGCGCAAGCGAGCGGACAATAAGCATCATTCCTTTCAAGTCAATTTTTGATATGATTAGTACTGACGTTTCATTAATGCGAATCTTGGAAAATGTTTTTGGGAATATTATTATTTTCATTCCTTTTGGCTTACTACTGCCAATGATCTTGAAAAAGGAAAATAAGAATATTATTTTGAACGGTGTTATTTTTAGTGCATTTATCGAAATAATACAGTTTATTTTGGGATTGGGAAGCACTGATATTGATGATTTAATATTTAACACAATAGGAGTTATCACCGGATATCTGTTATTCACAACAATAAAGAAACAATCGAAATCAAATTTATCATTTCTTGTTTCCGTGACAGCGTTGGTATTGATATCGGGGAGTATTGCCTTTGGCATTATGTTTGTGAACAATACGGATTTGTTTTTAATATCTCCAACGAAAATTACTGTAGAAAACAGAGAACTTGTTGAAGATTTTATCGAAACGCAAAATTATCTTAGCGGAAAGTTTGTTGAAGTAAAGGATTCCATACTGACGGTTGAAAAAAGGGTACACAATGCTTCGGAAAAGAAGGAACTCCTGAACGTTAAAATAACGCCCGACAGTCGAATATATATTTGCTATGTTAAAATAGACTACTTTTTCAGTACAGTTTCCGGTGAACATCAACGTTATGAACAAATATTGTATTCTGATTTTATTTCAAATGAAAGCGAAGTAATCAAAAAAGGCAACAATGTTAGTATTTGGAGTTCAGATGGGAAAAAAATTGACAGCTTAGTTGTATTTCTGAATGTTTTGTAGTATTTCGTTACGCTTTTGGAAAGAATGTAGGGCATTTTCGACCGGATGGTATCCGAGCAGGCTGATATGGAACGAAGTGCCGTAGCGCTTCAATTTGGGAGAGCATTTCGAACAATCCTTGCTTCTTTTTCTGAAGCCGTCCATACTCTATTCACAGAAAGTATTCAGAATTTTCAAAAGACTTTCATTGCCCTGTCATAATTTCCCCGTATTCTATAATTGTTCCAAGTGAAAAGAAGTACGCTGCATTAGGCCGGTGGCAAGGACGGAATACCGGACCGCAGGCCCGCAGACTAATTACAAGCGCCTCACGTTGAGGTCTTTATATATACTTTTTCATAACACTTCCTCCCCTCTAAAATGCCGCCTTGTCAGGGCGGCATTTTTATCGAAAAATGTCCTACGATTTATTAACTGAATCATTGCATTTATCGCTCACGGTGATATACTGGAAGAAATAGAAAAAGGGAGGCGTTCGCCAATGCCGCGTGGAAAAAAGAAAACAGCTCTTGAAACTTTCAATGAACAAATTGAAAAGATTGATGCTCAAATATCAACTCATCAGGATAAGCTGAATGAACTCAAGGCTCAGAAAAAAGACCTGTTGGAGCAGAGAAAGAAATCTGAGGTTGAAATGCTCTATCAAAAGATTCAGGAAAGCGGAAAGTCTATTGACGAAGTTTTTGAGATGTTCAAGCAGGAATAACAGTGGCCGTCCCGTTTGGGACGGCCATTTTATTGTAGTGCGAAAACTCCCGGCGATGCCGGGAGTTCAAAAAAGCTTTAGCGGTGAGTAAAAATGCAAGCTAAACTTTACCCACAATCCTTCCGTTTCGGTGTCAAAGCAAAAACAGGCAGCTTCCATGAAACGAGAAGGGCTTTGGCAGGGAGGGGCGCAGCCCCCTCCCGTATCGGTCCCCTTCCGCACCAAATGTGCTTTCGATTTTCGTTTTGTCTTGTTTGCGGGAGGGGGTGAGAAGCTTCGTTGCAAGCGTAAGAAAACTCCGAGCGCCTTGAGGCGCTGCCAGTAAAACAGGGCTTTGCCCGCATAGGAAGACCCCCCGGCTGTGCCGGGGGTGACTATTTTAGAAAGAGACCCTTGCTTAGATGTTTCTATCCTGCTTTATTTCCATTTGCAACGATTTACACTAATTTGTAATAAAATGTAACCGTAACCAAAGCTGAAAAAACGCAGGAAAACCTCTTTTTAATATGATTGGTAGAACGCTTCACCATATAGGCCCAACCAGTCCGAACAATTTGGGAACTGGCGAAAAGTGATGATGCTTGAGTCCTTCAGCTTTATGCTACAAACAACGACTAATATGGCCCGGATATCGAGAATAGAGATTTCTATACCTTTGTTAAAATTTTTCTCGAATAATGCGAGAATTTTCGAAAATACTCCGAGCAATATTTAAAGACAGCCCCAGACCTATCAGGTGCGACTGCTTATTTACTGAAAATTTTTAATAGTTATAAAAATTATTATTGACATTTGCAATTATAGATGTTATATTTTTTTAAAAGCAAAAACAAGGTGCTCGAAAAAAATTTCTAAATTTTCGAATATTTTTAAACTTTTTAGGGCGGCGATTTTCTTAAAAAAGTCCCGCAGAATGAGAGCCTTCCTAACTGCGCCGCTCCCGGTGTCGGCCGACTTTGCAGCGAGGTTTTTTTACTGCGTGACTGGAGATTTCAGAGGGGATCCGGTGAAACTGTTCCTCCGGAATTCGGCGAACAGTGTGAAAATCATAATCGAAAGGAAAGCGGGGAGAAAATGTTAAACGTAAAGAAATGTACAATGCAGATGCTGAGCCTGTGCCTGGCACTGGCGGTCTTAATGTCCAACGCCTTGATTCTGAGGACGCCGGCGGCCGCCGCCGAGCCGCCGGCGCAGACGCTTATCGTCGACAGCGGGTCGCCAAGCGCCATGGATGTTTACACCAACGGTGTGTATGAGGCCGCGGTGGAACTTGAGGCCGGAGAGCATAATTACCAGATTCTTGGGACCCATAAATCGGTGACGGTTCCGGAGAGCGGGACAGTTTACATCCGATACAGTCAAAAGGGTCTGCAGGATTCCGTCAATAATCCGGATGCGTTTCCAAAATCAGCAACCTGGGTCGGCGGCATTGACGCCATCGGCGCTCTGGGAACTGACGGGAAGGTTTTGGGCAAGTGGAAGCAGGATGACCCGAATGCGCATCTGGTCTACATAGGCGGCGGCATTTTCACACGGACCTTCAAACTTCAGGAGCCATTAAAGCAGGATACGCCGCTCGAGTATAAGGTCGCTTTTAACGACAGCTGGGACTGGGCCGTCGGGGCTGACGGAAGCTCCGCATCCGGTGCCGGAAATGTTAAAATCACGGTGCCGAAAGGAACGGAAGAGATCAGCATCTTCGCGGATTATACGGACCATTCCGACGGAAAAGGCATTTTGACGGATTCCATAGCGACTCCTGGATTTTTCGTCAAGAGCGGCGGCGACAATATCCATGAACAACCGTTTTCCGCAAAAGTTCAGCTAATCGGTACGGTACGCGGCAGCAAAGACGATAATTGGAATGAAAAGTTGGAAAAAGGCTGGGAGTTCAAACCGATCGGCCCGCAATTATATGCATATACCCAGTATTTTGACTCGGGCGATTACGAATACAAGGTTGTATTTGAAAGTCGGTACTGGATCGAAAGTACGCCGTTCGCTTCAAACAAGAAGTTTTCCGTTGATAAAAAAACAGCGGTCACTTTTCTGCTGGACACTTCCAATGCGACGGCGGAAAAGGACGCGGCAAATCTTGACGTCCTCGACACGATTAATAATGCGGACGACGTCGCAAAAATTTTAAGCGGCTCGGAGCCGTCGCCGGAACCTGTGCCGAACGGAGCGGTTCTGAATAAAAACGGCACGGTGTCCTTCCATATGCCGCTGTCCGGGGACACCGTGCCGGCGAAGGCGGACGTGAAATATTACAAGGACTCCGCCGTGGAATACGCCAAGACCGCTGCACTTAGCTATAATGAAAAAGACAGGAGCTTTTCGTCTTCCGAACTGTGGTTTGGCGACGGTGCGGCACAGATAAACTACGTTTTTCAGATAGACGGAAAGGATGTGCTTCCGGATGAATCCGATAAAACAGGCGACGGCAAATATGCCGTTTTTGATAAGCCGGAATTTAACGGCCGCAGCGTCTATATCCCGGGCGAGTGGTATGCCGATACCTCTACAACGAAAAACTGGGCGCCGACACAGGATAGGATGACGTATCAGGGCGATGGACTATACATTTATCATATGGAGGGTCTCAGCGCGAAGCAGTACCCATACAAAATATGCATGGATGAACACTGGAACGAAAATTACGGAACGAACGGTGAACCGGGCGGAAGCAACATAGTTCTGAACGTACCTCAGGGGACGGCGGCAGTCGATCTGTATTACAGTGATTTCAGCCACCAGTCCGCGAACTCGCTTACTTATTCACGCAAGACGATCGAGTTAAGCGGCGGCGGTGATAAGACTCAAATGAAAGACCTTGGTCTGAACGGAGTCTTTACCGCGTCGCTGAAGCTGCCGAAAGGCACGCACGGGCCCTATACGATTTCCGCAGACGAAGCAAATCAAATCGGTTCTTTTGAACTGAGCAGCCCGAAGGAAGTCACTTTTTACTATGACGGCAATACCGGGCTTTCCTATTGCGATTCGTCCGACGCGGACATTGACGGTACGAAAGTCTACTATAATACGCAGGACGAAAAGTGCAAAAGCGTATACGGCGCGGTAAAGACGGATCAGAGCGTAACCTTCAGCATTCAAACGGGTACGGATAGTACCGGCGTGGATCTGATGATAAACGGGCCTGGCTCTGAAAAAAACGTGATTTCAATGTCTCTTGCAGTTTCCGGCGACAGCGCCGTAAAATGTTGGACGGTTAGCAAGAGCTGGAGCAGTACCGGCCAGTATACCTATTACTTCGTTTTACATTATGGAACAAATATCCGACTGTACAATGATGACGACGGGTTTTACGGCAAAGGGCAGGTATCCAATTTTGGCGAGGGGAAACCTTATGATCTCGTGATTTATGATAAGAATTTCAAAACGCCGGACTGGATGAAGGGCGCGGTAATTTATCAGATATTCCCGGACCGCTTCAATAACGCGGATCAGTCCAACGACCACGCGCAAACGCATGCGCGCGGGAGCGCGAACTATGAGTTTGTTGAAGACATGCAGGGCTGCGACTGGTATAGTTATCCGGAAAATCCGGACCGTGAAAAAGACCCAAATTATCCCGCTCAGGCGATTCAGGGCAACGGGACCTTCGGCGATGAAATTTACGGGGGCGATCTGGAAGGGATTATTCAGCGCATCGGCTATCTAAAGGCGCTCGGCGTCAATGCCATTTACATCAATCCGATTCAGAACTCGATTTCCAGCCATCGGTACGATACCTCCGACTACAGTAAAATCGATCCGATCCTCGGTACGGAAGGCGATTTTTCCAGACTTGTTCAATCCGCAGAACAAAACGGGATAAAAATCATTCTGGACGGCGTTTACAATCATGTTGCCGACGACTCGGTGTATTTCGACCGCTATTACCGCAATTTTGGAAAGAGCGATAAGATTGGGGCATATCCTTACTGGGCGTATGTTTATGATCAGATGAATGAAAAGCATTTAAGTCAGGAGCAGGCGGAAACCGCGGCGAAAGCATACTTTGGCAAATTGGGAGTAAGGGATTACACTTATACTCAATGGTTCAACATCCAAAACGATTATTTTTCATGGAGCGTAGACCCGAACGGCAACGTACTGGTCAGCGATAAGATGGGAGAACGCCAGAACAAGGGTGTTTACAAATATGACTGCTGGGCCGGCTACGACAGCATGCCTGAAATTAAATCTACGAATAATTCCGAATACCAGACTCCCGGCTGGGCGGGCAAAATCATTGAAGGGCCGGACAGCGTGGCGAACTACTGGATTTCCAAGGGAAGCAACGGCTGGCGCCTCGACGTCGCCGACGGTGTGTCCGACGAAACCTGGCAGCATCTGCGCACCTCCGTCAAAGCCCTGAATTCCGATAATGTCATTATCGGCGAGCTGTGGGGTGATTCCACGAAATATTTGCTAGGCGATATGTATGATTCCGCCATGAATTATGTGTACCGCAATGCGATACTGAACTATGCCCGTGGAACCGAGACCTCTGCGGCTGCCATGAAAAGGCTTGAAAAGATGCGCGAGAGATATCCGCGCGAAGCGTTCCAGTCCATGATGAACCTGGTCGGTTCCCACGATACGCCGAGGCTGGTATCAGCGCTTGACGGAATCGCGGAAGACAGGCAGGACGGTTCCGATATCAAAAAAGCATTCCCGACTGTCGAAAGCACCTCATATGAGGCAAAACAGCTTCAGTACATGGTATCGTTGCTGCAAATGACTTATCCGGGAGCGCCGACGATTTATTACGGTGATGAACTGCAGATGGCCGGTGCAGACGACCCCGATTGCCGCCGCGCCATGGCGTGGGGCGAAGGCGACAAGGATGTTGTGGAATGGTATGCTAAGTTAGCGGCGATCCGTCATCTGTACGGCGCCCTGCAGCGAGGAAAGATCGAACCTTTAAACGCAGATGACGACGACGTTATTTCCTATGCCCGCATGGACGGAGGCGATCAGCTGATTATTGCGGCCAACCGGACGGAGACGGACAAAGAGATCACCTTAAATGTGTCTTCCGCGGTGAAAGACGGAGAATACACGGACCTGTTGACAGGCAATCCGTATACGGTCAGCAACGGAGACGTGAGAATCACCGTTCCCGCATACAGAGGCGTTATTCTGGCAGACCATTATAAAAGTCCTCTTTTTGACTCCGCTGCGTTACGGCCCGCGTATGACCCTGCTTACAAGGTAAACTACAGCACATCCCCGACAGATAATAACAACGGCGGAAGCAGTCACAATTCATCCGGCACAACGTCAACACCTCAAAAAAGTATTAATACTCCAACCTCCAGCCTCAGCGGCGAAAATATTCCGCTGGCTGCCGGCAGCATTCGGGTCTTTACTGTCACTTGTGACGAAAAACCGATCGTCGGCCCGGGCAACGGCGCAATCGCCGCCGTCAATCTGGTCAAAGACTGGGATCCGGTCACAAGGCAAATCGTGTTGCAGGTTTGCGGCGTAGCCGGCTCACAGGGCGGTGCGACCGGTATCTACGCAACTGTAAATGGTAGGGTAACTTTACTGTTCACAGTTGAACTCGGTCCGTGTCCGATCAAGAGCGATACCACTTCAAATGTGACAAAAAAAGCCGGCGATATTTATTGGGCTAAAGTGAGCGTACCGCATAATGCGCGAATGATCTACTGCGCAGGCAACAGCTCCGTTGTTTCCACCCGACTCAAAAAGCTTGCCGGCGGCGGGAACGATACCGATACCTATCTGCTTGGATTCAAAGCGGTAACGAATGGCGCCACCAGTTTGTATGTCACCTTGGACGGCGTACTGTTCAAACTCTATATGGTCATTATTCACGAGTAAACGGTTCCATAGGGAGCCCGGAATAAGCCGGCGTCCCGCTAAACTCCCGAGAGGTTTTCCCATCAAACAATACACGTGTTATTGCGCCTTGATATGGCTGAAAGGCCGTTCAGGGCGCACTTTCAATTCCTTTCCGCGTTCTTCTTCCCGGTCGGCTTCCGCTTCGACTTCGTCCTGCGTCTTACCGCAGAGACTTCCAGCCGCTGTCTTCTCCTTCAATGAGTATAAAAAAAGCAGGGCATTCGCCCCGTAATTTCCAACCGAAAATTATGAATTTTCAGATGCCCAATTTTTCTACAAATTTGGCGGGGGCCTTCCGGGGAAAAACCGGAAGGCCCTTTTACTGAATCAGTCAGGTGCTTTTTACGGCAGAGGTTACGGCACAACCACTTTCCCTGTAGAGCCGAGTTTTCCAAGGGTGAGAGTGATGGGCGTACCGGATGCGATTGTATAGGTAGCGGTACCGTTGTTTACAAAGTGGACACTTGAATCGGTAACGACCGTGACGTTGGTACTTTGCTGCAATACGCCGTTGATAAACATCTGGTATTTACCGTCAACTCCCGGCGAAGCAAATCCAGTTGCAGTTGCGCCGCTGCCCGTGGACCATCTTGCGGCCGACCATGTTGCCGAGGCGTTTACCGCGATAGGCGTAGACGCGGTTACCGTAGTAAAGTAGTTGGTATCCAGAATGGACGAGGATGTGGATGCCAGTTGAAATAATTTGATTGCCATACTATTTTCTCCTTTCCGTATGAATCCTAATACGGAAGGACCGACTCTGATTTCAATCAGCAAGATTATTGACGCGGCTTGCGGCCACCCGATTCGTCAGGAGCAGCGCATCCGTATTAAGCTACTTTATTTTATGTCGGTTATCTCTTCCCGGTGACACAGGGTAGGACGACTTTAACGCTAAGTGTTAGCAGATTTTGATTTTTTCCATCATTTCCCGAATGACGGAAGTCTCGATTTCCGGCCCGGGTATGCGGGCATCCGCTTCTTTCCTGAGAGCGAGACAGATTTTCAAGTCCTCCAGCGCTTCCCGGTTCCGGCCAAGCCGGCGGTACAGTTCCGCGCGCAGAATCAGCAGATCGCTGTAAAAGAAATAAAGCCGGAGACCTTCGCCAAGGATTTCCTCGGCCTCCTCATACCGTCCGAGGGACAGCAGGGAAACCCCCAGGCATTTGTACAGCTGCGGACCGTAAAAGCGCCCGCAGCCGATCGTTTGGCGCGCCTGTTCCAAAGAGGCGGCGCTTTCCCGGCAATTTTCGCGATTCAGGAATTCGATCCCTTCCAGATACCTCACGTAGCTGTCCTGCGGGTGTTCCTCCAGATCTTTTTCCAGAAGGCGTTTCCGTTCCTCCAACTGCCATCCCACTGCTTTTTCTCCGCGGTGCGCAATGCAAAGACGGGAATCACAGATGGAGAAAAGGACTTCATCCGGAATCCATTCAAAGGAGCGGCAGCAAAAGCGATATTCTTCCCGGTTACGGATCAGCCGGAGAAACTGTGTGTGGGTAGTGATATTGCGTTCTTTCGGGTCGCAGCCAATAGAAAAGAGATAGCCTTCCGCATTGGGGTTCTTCAGAAGAAACTTCAGCTTTTTACGGCCATCCTCAGAAATTTCCTCGTCTGCCTGTAGGAACAGCACCCATTTTCCGGCTGCGTGCTCCATGCAGAAATTCTTGATTTTACTGAAATCGTCTTCCCACACGGGCCGGTATACTTTTGCTCCCGCCCGTTCCGCCAGCTCGACCGTTCGGTCGACGGAGCCGAGGTCGGCCACAAGAATTTCGTCGGCGGTTTCCTGCATGTCGTTCAGACAAACGGGAAGAAACGCCTCATCATTTTTCGTAATGACGCACAGACTGAGCTGCTTTTCTTTAGCCATAGCTCACACCGCCTTTTCCCGCGGCTCTTCCGAAAGAGCACGGAGGGAATCCGCCGCTTCTGCCAAAGTGACGGAAAGGCTCTGACAGACCACACGCAGATCATTGTAAAACCGGCTCTGAAGGCTAAATGCCTGCGCCGTTTTTTCCGGCGTATCGACCGTCCCCAACCGGTCCAGCAGGTGAAAATAAGCGCATTTCAACTGTTGAAAAAAGGTGCGGCACAAGACGTTTTCCGCAAATTGATGAAACGCGTCGATATTTTCCTGATAGGCTTCCTCCAGTGTCCGGCGGTCTTGTTCTTTCTCCCTGCTGCACAGCAGCAGCATCTTGTCGCATTTCAGCTTTTTTAAATTCATTTCCTTAGCAAGATTGCGGAATAAAACGGCGTAGCGTTCCACGTCGGTGATGAAACCGCCGAGCCGCGTCCTGCGCTCCGCGATGGAGATGTTCGCCTTGTATTCCGAAATCAGTTCGCCGACCCGGGACGGGATCGGCTCGACGCAGTATTGCCGGATCAGTTCGCCGAGCTCCGCCCGGTCGGCTCCGTGGATTCTTGCGCCGCCGTCCGTGGCGTTATAGAAACGATGCTCCGGATGGTCCTCGATGATGTGCTCCAGGCCCAGCCGGAAATCCGCCCAAAGCCGGTTGGAGGGAATCATAGTTCCGCTGTTTCCTTCCACATAGACCGTGGGAATGGCATGAATCCGTTCTCTTGCCTGCTTTCCGGTTTCCTGTGAAATGACCGCGTCTTTGCTGTGCGTGAGGCCGTCCGGTCCGTAGGCGAAATCCTGCCCCACAAATATGATGGGATCGGCGCCGAGGTACATTGCTATGCACGCCGCAAAATGTGATACGTTTGCACCCGCGTCCAACTCGCTCCCGTCGCCCAGGTTTTGGTTGAACCAGCGGTTCAAGTCTTCCCCCTTGCGGAGGATGGGGATTTTTTCTCCGGCAAAGGAGCGAAAGACTCTCGGGTCAGTTACCGCGAGCGCAAGGAGGGCAATGTCGGGGGAATAATTCCGGTCTTTAAAATGGTACAGATAGGTGTATTTTGTCCGTTCGACGATTGCCAGAATATCCGGAGTGATTCCGCTTTTGGTGAGCGGAACAATGGCCGACTCCACGCAGAGGATCAGGGCCTTGCCGTGAATCCCTTTGAGCTTCTGGATGCTTCGGTCCAGCGACGGGCCGTTGGAAATGATGAATGCCGGAACGTTCCTGTATTTTTCCTTCAGGCAGCTCGGGTACGGGTTTTCCAGAATCTCCCGGACGTTGGCCAGCATGTTCCTCAGGCCGGTCATGTTGTCCTGATGACTGTTTCCGAGCAGGGATGACAGAAAACACAGATCCCGAAAAAGATACCGGTGGATTTCAAGATACTCCGTTTTAAAGTTCCGCACGGCGGGTAAGGAAAGCACAACGGCCGGATGCGTGACGCCGAAAAAGAGCATATTGTAGAATAGCTCCTGAAACGCCTCTCTAAAGTAAGAGCTGTCCCCGATGAGAAATACGATCTTGTTTTCCTGAATCAGTTGAGACAGGTCGAAATAATACAGCATAGCCTTGAACAAATAGCGGTCCTGTTCAAACACGACCACAAGCGTGTGGGGCTCTTTGTGGGCGAACAGCTCGAAAAGCGCATACCCAAATCCGGTCCCGTAAAGGAACACCTCGGCCGGTCCTCCTGGCGCAATCGATTGATACCAGGTTTTCGCTTCCCGGATCGGATGTTCGCTCGTAATATGGAAGCTGACGTCCCCTTGCCGGTAACGGCAGACGGGGTACCCCTCCTCATTGTAGGTGACTTCTATTTTTTCCCGGAGCTCACTGTCAGAAATTTCAGACATGGAGGCTTTCAGCCATGGCGACAGCAGCGCAAGGTTTTTTTCATACATCTCTTTTGTCTCGTCCGGTTTGGCTGTTTTCATATTTCGCCGCCCCCCTTCCGCCATTCATTGGTCAAGGGAATGAGTGTGTCCTCCAGCAGATCGGTAAGACCGGTAATATCCCGATTCCGCATGGAAAGATACAGCCTTTGAAGGGGGAGCAGCAGGCGGTTCAGGTCAATCTGCGGCTCCCGCGAAAGCCGGTCGGTTTCGACCGCGTGCTCCAGCTCCTCCATGGCGTTCAAAAAGCTGTCCATGCCCTCGTTGTCCTCTCCGACCCGGAAATGCCCGACCGCCGCTTCCAAAAATTTCAGCAGACGCTTCTTTTCAGGCTTTGGCTGCATTGGGTCCGTTTCCGCCGTCGTCTTCTCCATCGACTAATTCCCTCCATCCGTTTAGCTGATAGGCCTTTAAATGTTCCAGCGTTCCGAAAACCTGGATTTGGACCGCGTTGTCAAAATCACTGAGGATTTTGTTTTCCTCATCCTCTTCCGCCTTCGATAAGATCACATCCTTCAGCGGACCGGCTTCCTCCCGTATAGCAGCGATTAGGCTGCGGAATTCCGGAATTTTCGCTTCTTCGCTCCGTTCCATCTGAGTTCCTCCCATTCGGCACAGTTTCTTTATGAAAATTCTGCTTCGTTACTGCATTCTATTCGGCCGACGGCGCAAGGTGTTACGTTCTCAGCCGGAATCATGGCACGTTACCTTCATCTTTATAATCAGAGCAAAAGGGTCCGGGTCGGCCGGATCATGACAATGCTATTGCCGATGGAAGAAAGTCCTGCCGCGCTGGAAAGGAATCAATTCGCATGTCGCGTGCCGATTGCCGGGTCAGCGCCCGCACGAATCACGATCATTAATCTTCCTCGGCTTTTCCAACCGGTAGGTTTGGCTGTAAAGAAGAAATCCTGCCTGTTCCGCGGCCTTTTGCGAAGCGCAATTCCCTGTAAGAATTACGGCTTCGAGCTTTTTCAGCTTGAAATGTTCAAAAGCATAGGCGCTTATCGCCCGGATTGCCTCGGTGCCGAAGCCCCTGCCCTGCGATAGAGGATCGATGAAATAGGAAACGTCGGCCGATTCTCCGCACAGATTCTGCAGGCCGGCAATCCCGGTTTTTCGACCGCTTGCTTTTTCGGTAACCATGAAATCAAACCTTGTCGCGTCGTCCCGGTATTTTTCAAACCACGCCAAGTGCGTTTCCATCGTGAGTGGAATTTTCGACCGAAAGAAGCGGATGATTTGCCCGTTGCTGCGCCATGCCACGATCTGGGCGGCGTCTTCCCAGGTAATGCCGCGGTAAAGCAGCCGGTCCGATTCGAAGCAGGCGTTTTTATCCCGGCTCAAAGAGTCCGAATTCAATCGGCTCACCCCTTTCAATGTCCCGCAGCGCACGTTTCCCAAGAGCATGGGAATAATATTTGGGCTTCATGCCGCAGCCGGGACGGATCACGCGGATATTCTCCTCGGTGAGAAGCTCACCGGCCCTGATGCTTTTCACGGCGAACACGGAGCGCCGGAGCGGCATGCTTTCCTTTTCGAGGGTGGACGTTCCGCCCGCCTTCCCGCCGATGATCTCCGCCGCCGTCCTCACGTCTTTCACCATTTTGCGGAATTCGCCGGGTTCCAGGGAAAAGGCTTTGTCCGCACTGTCGATACCGCGGCTCAGGCACAGATGCTTTTCGATCGCGCAGGCGCCCAGCGAAACGGCGACAACGTCTGCAATGCTTCCCGGCGTATGGTCCGAAAAGCCGACGGGAAGCGAAAAGGTTTTTCTCAGTTCGGGGATGGCCGCAAGGTTCATATCGCCGTATCTCGCCGGATATTCGCTGCAGCATTTCAGCAGCACGACCTCACGGTTGCCGCGCCCGTACGCCGCCCGCTGTGCCTCGCCGATTTCTTCTGAGGAGGCCATGCCGCACGACAGCAGGAGCGGCTTTCCCTTTGAGGCGGCATACTCGATCAGCGGCAGATCCACCAGTTCAAACGACGCGATTTTAAAGCATGGAACATTCAGCGCATCCAAAAAATCCACGGCGCTGCGGTCGTAGGGCGTAGAAAAAAGTCCAGCCCAAGTTTCATGCATTCGTCCCGGATCACGCCATGCCATTCCCACGGGGTACTGGCCTCCTTGTAAAGCTCGTAAAGCAGCCTGCCGTCCCAAAGACCGCCTTTGATTCGAAAGCAGTCGCGGCTGCAGTTAATCGTCATGGTGTCGGCCGTGTAGGTTTGCAGTTTCAGCCCGTCCGCCCCCGCTTCTTTGGCCGCCTGAACGATTTTCAGGGCGTTTTCAAGGCTTCCCGCGTGGTTCGAGGACATTTCCGCAATGATGTAAGGTCCGCGGCCGCAGAGTTTCTCATAGAAAGTCATACTGTCTTCTCCTGCCAATCTCACGAAAGTCGGTGGGGAAGGGAATCCCGCTATCCCGGTTTTCTGTAAAAGCCGATTACTTTTTTTACGGCGCATACCACGTCGGCAGCATCCTGGTCCGTCATGGAGTAAAAAAGAGGGAGGGTCAGCGAGGCCCTGTAGTGTTCCTCCGCATTCGGACAGAGTCCCTCCCGATAGCCAAGCCGTTGGTAATACGGCATCAGATAGACCGGGATATAATGGATGGCCGCGCCGATATTTTCGGCACGAAGCGCCTTGAGTACGGCGTCCCTGTCGGCTGTCAGCTTTTCCGTGTCGAGGCGGACGACATAAAGATGCCGGACCGTGTCCGATAAAGGGATTTCTTTCGGAAGAATGATTTCCGGCATCGGGGAGAATTCTTTGTTGTAAAAAGCAGTTAGTTCTTTTCTCCTTTTTGAAAACCGCTCCAGTTTATCCAGTTGACTGCAGAGAAGCGCCGCCTGCAGATCGGTGATGCGATAGTTGTAACCCAAAGCCTGCTGCTCGTAATAACATTCGTTTTCATTTCTGCGGATCCATTTTTCTCTTTCGCGCGTGATGCCGTGTTTCCCGTAAAGCCGGGCCTTTTCGCAGAGTGAATCGTCGTTGGTCGTGACGGCTCCGCCCTCCCCGGCGGTCACGGTTTTGACCGGGTGAAAGCTGAAAGCGGTCAGGTCGGCGATGCTGCCCACCGTTCGGTTGTCATACCGCGTGCCCATGGAATGCGCCGCGTCTTCGATCAGAATCAGATTGTGCTTTCGGCACAAGTCGCCAAGGGCGTAGAGGTCCGCCGCTTGACCCATGTAGTCCACTGCGATGATTGCCTTGGTGCGGTCCGTAATCTTTTGCTCCGCCGCCTCCGGCGAAAGATTCCAGGAATGGGGGTCGATGTCGGCAAACACGGGAATTCCTCCGCAATACAGCACGCAATTCGCGCTGGCGGCAAACGTCATCGGGGGAACGATGACTTCATCTCCGGCTTCAATGCCGGCCGCGAGACATGCCGTGTGCAGGGCCGCCGTGCCGCTTGACACCGCCACGCAGCAGGCGGCCCCCGTCACCTTGCATAACTTTTGCTCGGCCTTCTCGATCATGGGGCCGCAGGTTAGAAAATCGCTTTTCAGCACCCGCGTTACGGCGGCGATATCGTCCCCGTCAATATACTGCCTGCCATAGCTCAGAAAAGTATCGCGCACCGGTTTGCCTCCGTTCACGGCAAGCGGCGCAGCCGCATTTTTTTCCATTTAAGTATCAGAACCTCCCCATACAACAGCCGATTCCGAAAATCAATCGGCAGAATGGCCGTTTTCAGACGGGATCCTTGTCAGCAAGGACTGGAGCCGGCTTACATTCAGCCACTGCGTATTCGTGCCGGAACAATACTCAAACCGATACGGGACCTTTTTGGCGCCGTCCAGATTGTACTTGCCGGGGTCGCACCAGTCCATGCGCGGATAGATGACGTAATGCTTTTCGTATTCGTAGGTGGTAAGAGAATCCTCTTTCGTAATCATGACCTCGTGCAGCTTTTCGCCTTCCCGGATGCCGACTTCCGGCATTTCGCAGCCGGGGCAGATCGCCTGAGCAAGGTCCGTAACCTTGAAGGAGGGGATTTTTGAAATATAGGTTTCTCCTCCATAGGACTCGCTCAGCGCCTTCAGGACAAGGTCGACGCCTTCCTCGAGCGTGATCCAAAACCGTGTCATGCTGTGGTCCGTTATTGGCAGAGAAGTCGAGCCCTTTGCGACAAGGGAGCGGAAATAAGGAATAATGGACCCCCTGCTTCCGGCGACATTGCCGTAGCGCACAATGGAAAAAACCGTTTTTTTCGCGCCCGCGTAAGCGTTGGCGGAAATAAACAGTTTGTCGGAAACCAGCTTGGTGCCGCCGTAAAGGTTTACCGGGTTGACCGCCTTATCGGTGGACAGGGCGACGACCTTTTTAACATTCGAGTCGATCGCGGCGTCGATCACGTTGTAAGCCCCGAGAACATTGGTCTTTACTGCTTCAAACGGATTGTATTCGCATGCGGGAACCTGTTTCATCGCCGCCGCGTGCACCACGTAGTCCACCCCCGTCAAAAGCCCGGTAAAGCCGTTCCTTATCCCTGACGTCGCCGATGAAAAAGCGCATTTTATCAAGGTGCTTTGCAAACGTCATTTTCATCTGCCACTGCTTGAACTCGTCGCGTGAAAAAATAATCACCTTTTTAGGGTCGTAGTTTTCTAATACGCGCTTGGAAAACGCCTTCCCAAAGGATCCGGTTCCGCCGGTGATCAGCACCGTTTTTCCATTCAGCATACTACACCTGCTTTTCCCTTTGCTTCGCCGCAGCAACAGCGAAGTTTTATTTTATCCTTTCTCAATTTATGTTTCTATGGAAAAAATGTGCGCCGTAATGACTCGGGAGGATCGGGTTTCGCATATATTTGGGGCGAAAAAAATATATTGTAGGAAGATGGGACGGCTCATCGGGCGGACGGGAAATGACAGGGATCACGAGAGGATGACGCAAGATGAAACTGGCGCTGGGCACGGCGCAGCTCGGAACCGATTATGGCATTCAGGGAAACGGCAAACCTGATCCGAAAGAGGCGAGAAAGCTGCTGGACGCCGCTCTGGAGTTGGGGATTTCCCTGTTCGATACGGCGGCGGACTATGGCGACGCCGAGGTTCTTCTGGGAGATTATCTTGCAAAAAGCGGCGCGCGGGATTCCGCCCGGGTCGTAACCAAGCTGAGGCAGGGGGTCCTGGACGGCGTTCCCGAAAAGAAATACGAAGCCGTCCTGGAACAGAACATCGAACAAAGTATGCACAGGCTGAAGAGCGATCGTCTGGACGGCCTTTTGTTTCATAACGCGGAATATGTTTTCCGCACGCCCGCCGTGGAAGCGTTGATCGGGGAAAAATACCGAGGGGCCGTGAACAGAGTCGGGGTGTCGGTATATGCCCCCGCGGAAGCGGAGGAAGCCCTTGCCTATGACGGCCTTGACGTGATTGAGGTGCCGTACAACGTTCTGGACCGGCGACTCGACCGGAGCGGATTTTTTCGAAGGGCCAGGGAGCGCGGAATGACGATTTTCGCGCGCAGTTCGCTGCTGCAGGGCCTTTTGACGATGCCGCCCGAACGGCTCCCCGATTTCATGGGCTTTGCGGCGCCTTATGTCGCGCAGTTTCAGGAGCTGTGCGGGGAAGTGTCTCTTTCGCCGCTGGAGTGCGCGGCGGGCTTTGCCGCCGCGCACCCATACATCGATTACCTGATTTTCGGCGCGGACAGCGTGAAGCAGCTTGAGGAATATGCCCGCGCCGCCCGAAAGGGGATGGACCCGGAGGCATATCGGCTGATCTTTTCAGAATTTCAGGATGTTCCCGAACGGGTGGTCACCCCGTTCCTTTGGAGAAAGTGAGGGGATGCCAGTGCTGCCGTATCTGGCGATCGTACAGGCGCGGATGGGTTCGTCCCGGCTGCCGGGAAAGGTCATGGCCGATCTGTGCTCCAAACCGATCGTCTGGCATGTAATCGAAAGGCTCAGGCTGTCGGAAAGGGTGGGGGGGATCGTCGTGGCGATTCCTACGGGCGCGAGGGACGACGTCCTGTCCGCTTATCTGCATGAAATCGGCGCGGAGGTTTTCCGCGGGAGCGAGACCGACGTCCTGAGCCGTTTCTGTCAGGCTTCCCGGGCGCACCCGTCCCATGCGATCGTGCGTGTTACCGCGGACAATCCGCTTTTTGATCCAAAGGTGCTCGACGAAACCGTCAAATATTTTGAAAAGGGCGGGTACCGCTATGCCCGTACCGAGGGGTTCCCGCTTGGCGTCGGCGCGGAGGTGTTTACGGCTTCGCTGCTGGAGGAAGCGAACGGCAGGGCCATCACGCCCTATGAGCGCGAGCATGTCACCCCGTATATGTATACTTCGCAGGAAAGCCGCGGCGCTTATAACTGCGGGAAAAACCGCAGCCGTATCCGGTTTACGGTGGACACGGAAGAGGATCTCCTTTTCATGCGGAAAATTTACGGGCATTTTTTCAGGGGAGTTCACAATTTTTTTCTTGATGACATCCTTGCTTATCTTGGGGAAGAAATCTGACCTTCTCCGGGACGGACGGGATAAAACGGACGCGGAGGCGAATTGTTTTGAACAGTCTTTTTGATCTGACGGGCAGGACGATTGTTGTCGTCGGCGGGGCCGGCTACCTGGGCGGGCCGCTCTGCGAGGCTTTCGCGCAATACGGCGCCTCGCTGGTCGTCGCTTCGAGGAATGTCGCGCGCTGCCGGGCGCTGGCGGAGGAATTATCCGCGAAATACAAGATCGCAGCGCTGGGGGAACGCGTCGATATTCTGGATACCGACAGCATCCGGCTTTTGTTCCGCACTGCCAGCGAGCGGTTCGGAAAAATTGACGCCTTGGTCAACAATGCGTATTCGTCCGTTTTCGGCTCTGTCGAAACGATGACCGACGAACTGTGGGATCGGGGAATTCAGGGGACGGCCGGCGGGGCTTTCCGCTGTGTCCGTGAGGTTCTGCCGTACATGCTGAACCGGCAATACGGGAAAATTATCAATATTGCGTCCATGTACGGCGTGATGGCGCCGAATCCCGAACTATACGGCGGCGACAGCAGAATCGGCAGCCCTGCTTGTTACGGCGCCGGAAAGGCCGCTGTGATTCAGCTGACAAAATACATTGCCGCCTATTACGGCAGGCGGGGTATCCTGGCAAACTGCATCTCCCCCGGCCCGTTTCCTCATCAGAATGTTCAGGAGAACCGGGATTTCATGACCGCGCTCGGAGAAAAAACCATGCTGGGGCGTTTCGGCCGCCCGGAGGAACTCATGGGAGCCGCCGTGTTTCTGGCCAGCGATGCGTCCAGTTACATCACGGGGCAAAACCTCTGCGTTGACGGCGGAGCGACCTCCTGGTGAATATCCGCTGAGCGGCACGAGAATGTGTCACAGAATGCGTCTGGGGAATAATATAAAAGGGATCGCGGCTAAGAATTATTGCCCGGGGTGAACGCCATGTCAAATCTTTGTCCTTTCATTACCTGCCGGTTGACCGACCGATACGGAACTGTCGTCAGTCCATACGATCCGGGCGTCATTCTCTATACGGTGCTGCCTCTTTCGGGGAATAAGGTAAAACAAAAGAACCTGTCGGTCGCAATAGAAGGTTATGTATCAGTCTTTTTGGATGAAAAAAGAATTTCCGTCCCGATTCCGTTTTATATCGTTCAGTCCGTCCAGATTTCTGCCCCCAAAAGGAGTTCTTTCACCTTTCAGCTGCAGAGCTTTCATTGCTGGGCGCTTCCCTGCGGCTGCAGGGAAAATCCCGGATTTGAGCGAGTCAAGCTGCTGATTCGCATGGAAACGGTCGTTTTCGCCAAGAAAGACTGCAGCCTGCTCGTCCCCCGGATAGATTCCCGTCTGCGGGAAATCGACCGTGTTTGCATCTGTGCGAACAGGGTTTTTGACAGTGTCCGCTTTTGCAGCGGATGCTGTATCTGTTATAAAAATGTCGAGCTCCGCGCGGAGCTCTCCCAATACAACGCCGTTTCCGACGGCGTCAGGCGGACTTACCGCGACTGCGACGAACTGAAAAAATACGGCGGGAAGGGAATCCTCTCCCCGGAAGAAGTTTCCTATTACGATGTATTCGTAAACGGCGTACTGCAGCCGAAACCAACCTATCTTTTGAAAAGGGGAGAACTGACGTTTAAAACGCAGGACGTTCCTGCCAAAGGGGCGCCCGTCATTATTTTATTTACCACATGGAGAAATGTGGACTGCCAAATCATGGAGGTTTCCGATTGGCAGTACAACGCCGTTTCCGACGGAGTGAAAAAGAAATACACCGATGAAGACGAAATAAAAGAGTATGGAGCCCAGGGGATTCCCTCTCCCTGTGAGGTGTCCTATTTCAATCTCTTTATCAACGGCGTCCTTCAGCCGAAAGTAAACTACCGGGTTCGAAAGGGCCTTTTGGAACTGACCACATCGGACGCCCCCTCGAAAGGAGCTCCCGTCATTCTGGAATCCATCGCCATTCGTGATTCGGAAGGCCGCCTTTTCCACGCGGAGGCCTTCCACTACAACGCATACTCCTGCGGTGGGAAAATTTATACAAACCGGGATGAGATCCGCATGTACGGGGAAAATGGAATTCCGAATCCGAATTCGGTTTTTTATCAGAATTTGTTTATTAACGCCGTCCTGCAGCCGCATGTGAACTACATCGTGCAGCAGGGCTGCCTTTTGCTTGAAACAAGGGACTGTCCGACCGTCGCGGCCCCCATTACGCTGCAGTCCGTCAGCGGCGGCTGCGAACTGCCGCACTGTGAAACACAGATGTCCGACGCGGCGCTTGCACAGTGGAAAAGGGAGTATTCCTGTGGAGAGAATCCCGGCTTATCCCCCGATATTGTGCCGGGCGGGGACTAATGGCGAAAGGCCCCCGCCCGGCGGCAACAGAAGGATCACCTCGATATTGCTTTTGATGATCGATTCTGTCGGTTCATAAGCCCCTCTCAATCAAATAGCTTACGCAGCAAGTCCGGAACCTTTTCGGGCTTGCTGTTTTACTGTTTTAAAATACCCCATTTGGGGTATTTGCTATGCCGGCTTCCGATTGTATGATATACGGGATACCGGTATTAGAATTTGACGGAAAGGGACGGTAAAATGAGCAGGATCATCGGAGTCATCCCGCATGACGATTATACCTTAACCATCGCTCTGAGCAATGGGGATAAAATTATTTTAGATATGAGGAAAAAAGTCGACACGATTTTTTTTCAGAGCCTGAAATCTCCGGAAAAATTCAGAAACGTGCATTTCGAGGACAAACGGATTTTTTGGGACGGAGGCACGCCTAATCTTCCGCTGGGTTTCACGCTGGACAACATCCTGTTCGACATGCGGGATGAATAAACCCCTGAAAAGTCTAATTGCGACCGGGTAGAAAAGCATGAAACAAACCTGATAAGGTAAGCGGCAAGACCGCAACCGGAAAGGCGTCGGCACGGCCTGTATTATGTTCGACGTATTCGCACAATAAAAACATCTGCTGACCCACGCGTCCGTAAGAATCGATGTGAAAACCGGCATAAGGCCCAGAGGGGATTCGACGAGGCAGATCGGGGTGTTTTAGCGATAACCGCGCCGAATCTTGTTGGAATCCTGTTGAAGGCGCCTGCCATTCATGATAGGAAACAAGAAGATTTTTCGCGGGACAGCGAAGCGGTTCCACTTTAAATACAAGGAGAGAAAAAGAATGAACAGTAACTCAATCAGTCAAAAAGCGCTTTCTTTCTTATTATGTTTCACGATGATCCTGAGCGTTTTCGGGGTGGACACGGCGGGTGCGTTCGCCGCGGTAAACGACAGCGGGACAATGCGGAACGGCGCTCCCGTCACGCTGTACCTTGACAGCGGCGATATTGTCATTACAGAGAACGGGTACTCCGTGGGCGGCGGGGATGAGGTTCTCTGCACCGGCGGCTACGTGATTGCGCAGAACGGCAGCGGTGATGTCAGCCACACGATCACTGTCAAGAGCGGCACGCAGGACATTACGCTTCAAGACGTGCACGCAAAATCTGCCCACGGCGCGGCCTTTGAAATAGAAAGCGGCGCGGAAGCCGACATTACGCTCGTTGGCAGCAATTCGCTGGATTCAAGCGGCAGCAGCGACTTCTGCGCCGGGCTTTCGGTCAACGCAGACAGCGCGGTGCGTATCTCGGGAACCGGTTCTCTGACGGCTTACGGCCAACTATTATACGCCGCTGGCATCGGCGGAAATTATAACCAAAGCTGCGGCACGGTCGAAATTTCCGGCGGCACGGTTGAGGCGCACAGCGGCACCAACGCCGCGGGCATCGGCGGCGGCTATAGCGGCTCTGGCGGCACCATCAAGATCACCGGCGGCACGGTCACGGCGTACGGAGGCACCAACGGCGTGGGCATCGGCGGCGGAATGGACGGCTCCGGCGGCACCATCACGATCAGCGGCGGCACGGTCACGGCAAAAGCAGATCCGAACGGAGACGCGGATATCGGCAATGGCCACAACGGCGGCAAAAACTGCTCTCTGGCCGTTTCAGGCGGCGCCACTGTGACCATGCAAAGCGGTTTGGGGACGGACGCATCGCCTTTTACCCACAAGGACTGCACAATCATCATCGGCGGCACCACAACAAAATATGATGCTGACGGACATGCAATCGAGATTAGGACGTTGTACCTTGACAATGGCGACATCGTCATTACAAAGAACGGGTACTCCGTGGGCGGCGGGAATGAGGTTGCCTACAGAGGCCGTTACAAGATTACGCACAGCGATGCTGTCAAGGACAGCGATAAGGTCAAGCACAGTATCACTGTTGAGAGCGGCACACAGGACATTACCCTGCAAGACGCGCACGCCAAACCTACCCACGGCGCGGCCTTTGAAATAGAAAGCGGCGCGGAAGCCGACATTACGCTTGCAGGCAGCAATTCGCTCGACACAAGCGAGAGCAGCAGCAAACGCGCCGGGCTTGCGGTCAACGACGGCGGCACGGTGTGCATCTCGGGAACCGGTTTTCTGACGGCAACCGGCAAGATGAATAGTGCGGGCATCGGCGGAAATGGTGAGAATAGCTGCGGTACGGTTACAGTCTCCGGCGGCACGGTCACGGCGACCGGCGGCAGCGACGGCGCGGGCATCGGCGGGGGACTGAACGGCTCCGGCGGCACCGTTACGGTCAGCGGCGGCACGGTCACGGCAAACGGAGGTTATAACGGCGCGGGGATCGGCGGCGGCTACAACGGCAAAGGCGGCACCGTTACGGTCAGCGGCGGCACGGTTACGGCGACCGGCGGCAGCGGCGGCGCGGGCATCGGCGGCGGAAAGTACTTTACCAACGGCGGCGCGGGCGGTACTGTTACCATTTCCGGTGCGGACACGCAGGTGACTGCCAAAGGGCAGGACGGAGAAGACATCGGGTCCGGCGAGAAGAATGATAGCGGCGGCAGCCTGACCGTGGGCGACGTCAGTACAGTCGACGGCCCGGCGGTGAAACTGCTTTCGGCGGGAACGAACGCGTCAAACCCGGATGACAGCCGTCCTCAGTTCATGAACTGCGTAATTCATGGCGCGGGCGCTAAGGACGCAAGCGGAAATGACCTTAGCGGCTGTTACGATGCGAACGGCAAAATCAGGCTGGAAGTGACCATTCCGACACTCGCTTCCGCAAAGATAGGCGAAACGGTCACGCTGAGCGCGAGCGTCACAAAACACAATCCGGATGTTCAAAAATATCAATTCAATTCCGCGTCCCTTCCCGGAACGGTTCAGTTCACCGGGAACGGCACCTCACTCGGTTCTCCCGCGGGGGTGACAAACGGCACGGCGCAGATCAGTTGGACGCCGGCGAACGGAAACAAAGTCTCGCTGAAAGCGGCCTATGTTCCGGCGACAGATGACCGTTACGCTCCGGCGGAATCCGCGCCTATCGATTATACGCCGGGGAAAATAACGCCGGCTATCCAGACGGCCCCGACGGCCTCGCCGGTCAAAGCGGGCGAGAAGCTATCCGCGTCCGTATTGACGGGAGGCGTCGCGGCGGCGAACGGCAAGCAAATATCCGGCACATTCGCGTGGGCGCATCCGGATACGGCGGTTGCCGGCTCCGGAAATTACGAGGTGATTTTCACGCCGACGGATACGGCGGATTACAATACGGTCGGCGGCATTCCGGTGGCGGTGACGGTATCCGGGGGAAAAATAACGCCGGCTATCCAGACGGCCCCGACGGCCTCGCCGGTCAAAGCGGGCGAGAAGCTATCCGCGTCCGTATTGACGGGAGGCGTCGCGGCGGCGAACGGCAAGCAAATATCCGGCACATTCGCGTGGGCGCATCCGGATACGGCGGTTGCCGGCTCCGGAAATTACGAGGTGATTTTCACGCCGACGGATACGGCGGATTACAATACGGTCGGCGGCATTCCGGTGGCGGTGACGGTATCCGGGGGAAAAATAACGCCGGCTATCCAGACGGCCCCGACGGCCTCGCCGGTCAAAGCGGGCGAGAAGCTATCCGCGTCCGTATTGACGGGAGGCGTCGCGGCGGCGAACGGCAAGCAAATATCCGGCACATTCGCGTGGGCGCATCCGGATACGGCGGTTACGGCCTCCGGAAGCTACGAGGTGATTTTCACGCCGACGGATACGGCAACTTACAATACGGTCGGCGGCATTCCGGTGGCGGTGACGGTATCCGGGGGAAAAATAACGCCGGCTATCCAGACGGCCCCGACGGCCTCGCCGGTCAAAGCGGGCGAGAAGCTATCCGCGTCCGTATTGACGGGAGGCGCCGCGGCGGCGAACGGCAAGCAAATTTCCGGCACATTCGCGTGGGCGCATCCGGATATGACGGTAACGGCCTCCGGAAGCTACGAGGTGATTTTCACGCCGACGGATACGGCAACTTACAATACGGTCGGCGGCATTTTGGTAGAGGTGACGGTATCCGGGGAAAAAATAACGCCGGTTATCGGGACGGCCCCGACGGCCTCGCCGGTCAAAGCGGGCGAGAAGCTATCCGCGTCCGTATTGACGGGAGGCGTCGCGGCGGCGAACGGCAAGCAAATATCCGGCACATTCGCGTGGGCGCATCCGGATATGACGGTTACGGCCTCCGGAAGCTACGAGGTGATTTTCACGCCGACGGATACGGCGGATTACAATACGGTCGGCGGCATTCCGGTGGCGGTGACGGTCGCGGCGGCACCGTCGTCCGGAAGCCATTCCTCAAGTACTTCCGCTCCTTCTCTTCCCTCTTCGCTGACGGACGCTACGACGCATATCACCGTTGACCTTTCGGGCGTAACCTTCCCGTCGTGGGTGACGGGCGTTTCGCTTTCCGTTACCCCGGAAACCGCCTCCGGCGCTCCGACGGGGACGACGGGAGGCGCGGCCGACCCGCAGGGCGCGGCGGCATACCGTTATGCCGTATCTGATCAGGCGCTGAGCGTCATTGGAACGCCGCTTCTCTTGAACATCAGGCTGCTGGACCGGAGCGGAAACCCTGTTTCCTTTACCGGCAGCGCCACGGTCAGGATTCCGCTTCCCGCGGACCTGCGCGGCACGCCGCGCGTATTCCGGTACGAATCAAACGGTACGCTGACAGACATGAACGCGGCCGTGGAAAACGGCTTCCTCGTATTCCAGACCACCCATTTCAGCGATTACGTCGTCGCGGGCACGGGCGATTCGATCACGCTGGACACAAAGGATTATTCGATGCCCGTCGGCGGCAAGTACCAAATCGGCGTGAAGCTGACCGGTACGAAAGCCGCGGCGGTAAAATTCCACTCGACAAACGATAAAGTCGCAACCGTTGCAAAGCTGAAAAACGGCAATTATCAAGTCACCGGAAACGGCCTTGGCACGGCATATATCATGTTCGACGTGTACGACAATAAAAACAAACTCCTGACCCACGCGTCCGTAAGGGTGGACGTGAAAACGGGAATCCGGCCGAGGGGCGATTCCACCAGGCAGATCGGCGTGTTTTAGCCGGAAGGCGAACAAAATCCCTTTATTAATGGCGGCATCTTGTTAGAATCCTGTCAGAGGTGTCCGCTATCATATGAAACAAGGAAATTATCAGGGCAGCAAACCTGTTCCACTTGAAATGCGAGGAGAGAAGAACAACATGAGCAGAAATACGGTCAGTCAAAAAGCGCTTTCTATCTTGCTGTGTTTTGCGCTGGTATGCGGCATTTTTTCGCTGGATACCGTAGGCGTTTACGCAGATCAGCCGACTATGGACGAATCCCATCTTCACGACAGCCAGATTGTTCTGGACCTTGACAGCGGCAGCATCATGTTTACTGCATACGGTTATAATGCATATACGTTTGGTGATGGCATTTATCATTGTTTTGATTCGAATGCTACCATTATCATTCGTCAGAGCAGCACAAACTCTACCACGAATACGATTATGGACGTTGGTACCCCGTATCCCGTAAACCTTACGCTGGACGGCGTAAACATTGATGTTTCCAATGTAACGGACCCTCTTTCGAAGACCAACGACATCTCCAACACAGCGAAGCACTGCGCGCTCTGCCTGTCGGATCTTACTGTCGGCAATGATTATCCTGCGGTGAATCTGACACTGAAAGACAGCAACTACCTGAAAAGCGGCAGCTGTTTTGCCGGGTTGCAGGTAGACGGCAAACAGACGCTGAAGATTGACGGCAGCGGCAGCCTGACCGCGACCGGCGGTTTGGGCGGGGCGGGAATCGGCGGCGGTGCACACGTTGATACTGTATTTCAAGATTATGGTTTTGGGTGTGGTACCATTGGGATTCGCGGCGGCACGGTGACGGCGGTCGGCGGTGATACGGGTACCGTGAATCAGGTTACAGTATACGGCGGCGCGGGAATCGGCGGCGGCGGAATTCATGTAGGAAATGGCGGCGATGGCGAAAGCGGCGGTAACCTTACTGTTTCCGGCGGGGCGGTAACAGCGAACGGGAACGGCGGCTCCGCTGGGATCGGCGGCGGCGCGGGCTTCCAGGGCGGCTCCAACGGAACCGTTTCCATCACCGGCGGAACGGTCACGGCGAACGGAAGCACCGCTTTAGTCAATTATGATGGACTCTACACCTTACTCCGCAGTGCGGGAATCGGCGGCGCCGGAGGAAAAGACACAGGCGGAAGCGGCGGCACAATCACCATTTCCGGCGGCACTGTGACCGCGAAAAGCTCCGGCGCAGCG
This sequence comes from Caproicibacter fermentans, assembly GCF_014303955.1. Lineage (NCBI taxonomy): Bacteria > Bacillati > Bacillota > Clostridia > Eubacteriales > Acutalibacteraceae > Caproicibacter > Caproicibacter fermentans. The sequence goes on from NZ_CP060286.1 coordinate 3,563,593, forward strand.
ATGGTAAAGCTGCCCAACGCCCCGGAGAATGATAATGTTGGCAATTATGTCCTTCAGTACGGCGGCTCGATTTCTCAGGGCGGGCAAACTTACCACATCTATTACAAATATATTAACGGTTTCGGCTATTTGTATCATGCCACTTGGGAAAACGGCAGTATGGACCATATTTTACAAGTTCCGACCGACGGGGCGGCCATCGGCAGCGGAGGAATTTGTCAAAACAATATGCTCAATAGTGAACATTCTTCTCATAGCGACAGCGGGGACGGCGGCACAATCGAAATATCCGGCGGCACGGTAACGGCGGAAAGCACCGAAACAACTGACAGCATTCTAGGCGGCGCAGACATCGGAAACAGCGAAGCATCTTATTACTATAAAACGGGCTGTTCACATTATACCCTTATGGGAAGTTGCCGTTTCACCGGCGGCTCCATTAATACCCACCTGACGGGTAACTTCGCGGCAAGCCCGGCCCCTACGGACGGCAACGGCAACCCGGTTTACAAAACGACTGCGACATTGCCGGATATTCACACGCCGACGACGGTGACCGTTAAGCTGGCGAGCGGCGGCTTTTCGGCACAGACTGACGAGAAAGGCGGCCTGTATCTCTGGCTGCCGGAAACAGGCAGCAGCGATACCGTTCAGTACAATGTTACAATTAATGGGGCGGATATCTCCTATGAACTGAAAGGAACCGTAAAAACGGACGGCTCGAGTCAGCTTACCCCATACCGCACGGACGCTTCGCTTGAGAATCTGAGCTTCGGCGGTCAGCAGGCCTCGCCGACTTCAACGCCTGGCACCTATCAGGTAAACGTCGGCAGCAGCACGAAGATTATAACCATTCAGGAACTAACAACAAGTGATCTGTATTCCTTCTCGGTCAACGGTATGGTAGGCAGTGCAACAAGGTCTGTCGTGGTAGCGGTTCAAGAGCTTGAAACCGATCTGTCCGTCTTAGTTTCGCCAAAGGGCGACGCGGAGAAACATTATACCGTCCGCGTAATGCGCGCGGCAAGAAACAATACGGCACTGACCGGCCTTGCCATCAACGATAGGGCGTGGATTCCGGACGCGGACGGCGCATACCGGTTTATCGTCGAAAATTCCATGACTGCCGCAAAGGTGCGTGCCGTCCCGTTAGACCCGAACGCTTCCTATACGATTCAGGCAAACGGTAAAACGCTGACTCCGGGCGCCGACGGCGCGGAAGTAGCGCTGGGCGATATGGGAAGCACGACGGACATTTCCATTGTGGTGCGCGCGGAGGACGGAACAACTCAAAAAACCTACCATCTGTTCCTGTTCCGGTCAGGGTCGAGACTGAGTGACCTCATTTCGGTTTTGTCTCCGTCAGGCGCGGCCATCTGCGGCTTTAACATTACGGCTTCGGTCGGCAGCGGTACGGCCAGTATTCCCGTGGACGTGACGGTCAGCAAGGGCGCGGTGTGGGGGGATTTACAGCGATCCGGCCTGTACACAGGTCATCGCAAACAACACCATGACGCTTGGGGCCGGGGCAAATACGGCGTATTTGAAAATTCTGTCGCAGGATGGCGTGGGTCTGTCAATCTATACTCTGACCGTAACCCGCGCGTCAAATCCGAGTTCTTCGCACGGTTCTTCTCACGGAACTTCCGCGCCGTCCCTGCCCTCTTCGCTGACGGACGCCACGACGCATATCACCGCTGACCTTTCGGGCGTAACCTTCCCGTCGTGGGTGACTGGTATTTCACTTGCCGTCATGCCGGAAATGGCAAACGGCGTTCCGACGGGGACGACGGGAGGCGCGGCCGACCCGCAGGGCGCGGCGGCCTGCAGCCTTGCCGTATCCGATCAGGCGCTGAGCGTCATTGGAACGCCGCTTCTCTTGAACATCAGGCTGCTGGACCGGAGCGGAAACCCTGTTTCCTTTACCGGCAGTGTCACGGTCAGGATTCCGCTTCCCGCGGGGCTGCGAGGCACGCCGCGCGTATTCCGGTACGAATCAGACGGTACGCTGACAGACATGAACGCGGCCGTGGAAAACGGCTTCCTCGTATTCCAGACCACCCATTTCAGCGATTACGTCGTCGCGGGCACGGGCGATTCGATCACGCTGGACACAAAGGATTATTCGATGCCCGTCGGCGGAAGCTATCAAATTGGCGTGAAGCTGACCGGTACGAAAGCCGCGGCGGTAAAATTTCACTCGACAAACGATAAAGTCGCAACTGTTGCAAAGCTGAAAAACGGCAATTATCAAGTCACCGGAAACGGCCTTGGCACGGTGTACATCATGTTCGACGTGTACGACAATAAAAACAAACTCCTGACCCACGCGTCGGTAAGGGTCGATGTAAAAACCGGAATCAGGCCGAGGGGCGATTCCACCAGACAGATCGGCGTATTTTAGAAGTTGAGTGCAAGGCGCGAAAGCACCTTGCACATACCTAAGTTCAAGGTGCGGAGGATAAAAATGGGACTCTTTGACATCCTTAAATGTTGTATCCCCATATTTAAATCGAGAAAAAATGCAAGAAAGAAACGCTCAAGATCCAGCGCTGCATCGATTCCGGGCCGATCGTATTCAGGCGCAGGGATTAAGAAGGAACCTCTTTTGTCTTTGCCACCAATACCACAAGAGATGCGTGAAGATCAGGATTCGATCCCTCAGGAAGAGGCTCCAAAAGAAGAAATAGTACAAACAGCGCCCCAGCAACGGTCGGTTAGTGCAGCGCAAGACACTGAACCTCAGGCGGCAGGTCAAGAAGCGATAACAGTGCTGCCACAACCCCATCAACCAATTAGCTTTCGGTGTGACGACAGTGGAAAGCCCCAAAAAGAAATTAAAAGACCTGAAACAAAGGTTCAATATTTAATTTTTGAAAACCCCAAGCCAACGGAAGAGTCAAAAGCCGTAGTTTTGGCTTTTGGTAATATTGAAGGAGGGAGAGAAAAAGCGGCTGAGCTAATTAGAAATGCAATTAAAGCTAATGGAGATCAGAACGTTAAGGAACTATTAGATGGGTTGGAGCAATGTGGCGGCAGTTGTTATATCTCCTCAGTTAACGCACTTTTATTTTTTGAGCACGCCGTTCAACGTGCCTTTGAACATGAAATAGGACATTCAAAACAGTCAGAGCAATTGGGTGTTGATATGGCTAAATCTTTGGATGAATTGAATAGTAATGGAATCCGTGCGATGGATTTGCATAATATTCTCTTCAATGAAAACAAATGTATCCAACTAGAACCTCCGGAAGAATTGCGAAAATGCTACTTAAAAATCACGCTAACAGGGGGAGAACCTTTCTATATTAGAGTTGAATATGTGTCAGAAGCTCTAAATGGAGTTCAAAAACAGTTGACAGATCAACAAGCAAGAGCTGTTCCAAAGTCGCTAAAAGCCAAAAAAAATATTGTTGGTCTCGAAGCGAATAAAGATGCAGTTTTTTATCAACAAATTTTTACTGGCATACAGAAAACAATCGAAGATTTAGAAAAAAATCAAATAGAAGAAGTTGAATTTTTTCATGATGGTAATTGGACATCGATATTTAGTAAAAAGCCTTTTTCGGATAATAGTGATGTAAAGGTTTTTTTAATCAAAGAAGTTCTGGATTGTCAGCTTCAATTTATTGATGAAATTCTAAACGACATTTTTAAAAACGTTAGTGTTACTAGTCCTTTTAATATTCAATCCTTAAAACGTGATGTGGAATACTTGCAATCAACGAAGCAAAAGCTATCGAAAAGAATCAAAAAACTTGAAGGTGATGTGGAACGCTTGCAATCAACGAAGAAAAGTCTATCGGAAAAACTTGATGTGGAACGCTTGCAATCGGAAGAAAAGAAAATGGACAAACAACTTTTTGATTTAGAATTTAAATTAAAAATGCTCAACCAAAGATTAAGTCAGGTGAGACAAAATCTGAAAACAAAGAAAAGTGAATATAAGTCCAAGAAGAAAAAACTAGAGGAAAACGAAAGTGTTAAGTGTGCACTCAAATTACAAGGATCATGGCATAAAATAAAAGACGAACTAGATCAAGCCGACCAAATCACAGGCCCCGCTTCCCCTCTTTCTCCGTCCCTTCCTCCAACGTCGCTGTCAGGCAAAGACGTCGCAGACATGGCTCCTCAGCAAAATCTGCCGGAACCGCCGCAATCCCCCTCGCCGCCTTCAATGGCTCATACAGGAGGTAATGAGCACGGTCATTTTCAGCCATTGTGGCTATTAGAACCAACTTCCGTAGCACCTCAGCAAGATGGTGGCACAGATGTGATGGGTCCAGATGCAAGGTCAATCACAGATATGGATTTAGGTGAGAAATCTGATATGCGTGAGATGGATAAATCTCCTGAAACAGTATTATCGACAGCGAGTGAGGAACCCGATAAGCCAAAGTACGGCGAAGAGGACTCAGTCACAGATACGGAAGATTTGTAGAGCCTCAAGGGTAAAAGCACTCACCAATTTGGTTAGGTTATAAGACCTGGAAAAGTAAGGAATCATTTGCCGGCCCCGTTTTTCCTTCTTTTTCCGCCTCATTCCTGAGCGCTTCCATCATCAGCTCGTTCGTAACCCGCCCGCCCCGCGCCTTCGCGGCCATGCGGGTTAACCGTGCGGCGGCGTGGATCGTCGCCGGGGAAAGCTCCAGCTCCCGCGCGTATGTCTTCAGGTCTAAATCGGGGCAATCCCCCGGGAACGCCTGTTTCCACAGCAGAATCCGCTGTGCCTCGTCCGGCATGGAAAAGCGCGCCAGAACCGTAATGCGGCGCAGGAACGCCTCGTCGAAGTTTTTGAACAGATTCGTGGCCAAGAGAACCGTCCCGCCGTACTGCTCGATGCTTTGCAGCAGGTAAGACGTTTCCACGTTCGCGTAGCGGTCGTTGGAGGAGCTTACCTCCGTGCGGCGGGAAAACAGCGCGTCGGCCTCGTCGAAAAACAGGATGCAGCTCCGCTCCTTCGCCGCCTCAAAGATTTCCGCCAGGCGCTTTTCCGTTTCGCCGATGTATTTGTCCAGCACGCGGGAAAGGTCGATTTTCAGCAGTTCCAGCCCCAGTTTATTTGCGATGGCGGAGGCGGCCATCGTCTTTCCGGTTCCGGATGGGCCGTAAAGCAGGCCGATTACGCCCCTGTTTTCGCCGGAATCCCCCCGCTTTTCCGCTTCGCGGTTGGATTCGATGCAGCCGCAGAGCAGCTCCAGCCGATTCCTCGTTTCGTCCGTGACAATCAGGTCGTCCATTTTCGCGCCGCTTTCCACATTCAGGGCGCCGGAAATCTCTTTTTCCTGCGCGCGCACCGCAAAAGCAAAGTCCCCGCCGCCGATCTTCCCACGTCCCTGCCGACGGCAATGCTCTTCGGCGGCAAGCCACGCGGTTTCGATCTGCCGGAAGGTCATCCGGAAGTAATCCGGCGCTTCCGACGGTTCGATTCCGTACTTCCCGCAGAAATAACTTTGCGCGGTTTCATAATCTTTTCCGTTCAGAAAGCCGGTGGTCAGATGCAAAACCGTTTTTCCCTCAATTTCCGGCGCGGGGCAGTCTTCCCGGTCGCTGAGGACCAGGCACGGAATTCCCCGGTCCGGGAGCTGCCGGAACAGAGCTTGCGCTTCTTTCGCGCAATCCGGACCATATCCGCATACGCACAGCACGCTGTTGGAAAGCACCGCGTCCAGCGCGCATTCACAGGAACGCGCGAAAAGCTCCGCTTCGTCCGGCTCTCCTCCGCATTGGTAAAACAGGCACGGGCGCTCCGTTCTTGCGGCGGCGCGGCGGGCAAGAATCCGTTTTCCGCTTCCCGCGCGGCCGGTTACATAGAGAAGAATATTTTCCCCGCGCATCATTTTTCGAAGCGCGTTTTCGGCGGATTCCAGCAATTCATTCCGAACCGGCAGAAAATCGTCGGCATGATCTTGAAACAGGCGGCGGTTCCGGCCATCCTGCACGTTCCCGTTCAGCAAAAACCGAAGCACGTTCCTTCGCAGCAGCAGCGGGGTGAACAGAAGCGGCTGAACCGCGTCGCTTCCCTTTTCCAGGCAGAACAGGTAACGCAGGACGGAGTGTTCCGCATCGGCGGCGTTCAGACCCTCGTCGATCCTGCCTTCCGAAGAAAATTGGGAATAGATGCCGCAGGCAAAGTCGAAATTCGGCACGGGAGTTCCCGTCAGGCTCTGGACGCTGTTGCGCAGGCCGCCGTCCAGTTCGCAGCACAGGGCAAGGACGACACAGAACCACCCGCATCCCTCCAGCGCAAGCGCTTCCCTCAGCGCGGGCAAGGTCAGATACGGCTCCGAAGACTGTTCACGTTCCCTGATTTCACGGACCGCTTCGGCGATCCGGCTCCGAACCGGTTCCGGATTGTCGGAATCCATCAGAGACACGCATTGCTTGCATATCCCGATGGCATCCATAAGGTTCTGCCAGTTAGAATGGTACCCGTCCCGTGCCGCCATAAAAAAATCCCCCTTTTGGTTTGGCTCGATCTTTGCTTTCATTATAGAAGATTCATCCTGCTATTTCAATCGACAGCTTTCCGTAAAATGCTGTTATAAAACGTAAATTTCACGAGGTAACCTATGGAGAACGAATTTTTTCTGCGAAACAGATATGAAAAGGGCATGCTTCTGACCGCCGAGGATCAGGAGCAGCAGCAGGCGTACCATGTGGAAAAGCGCAGGCTGCTGAACCGCTTGGCCATAGGGTCCGGAATCGTAAACGGCTTTTCGCTGGGAACGGACGAAGACGGAACGGTGCTGACGATCGGCGCCGGCCTCGCGCTGGATTTCGCCGGGCGTGAAATTTACCTTCCGCGGACAGTCCGAATAAAAGCGGAGGAATTACTTCCGTCAACAGATCATCTGGAAGGGTGGCTCCGTATTTATGTCCGGTACGACGAATCGGCCGTGGGCGAAGCGGCTGTTTTACCCCTGCCGGACGGAGGCCACCCCGTCATTCCGAACCGGATTCAGGAATCCCTGCAAATAGCCGCCGCGCTCGAAGTTCCGGCTGACGGCGTTGAGCTTGCGGAAGTGCGGATTGCGCCGCGGGACGGGCTGCCCGTGATCGCGGACCTGAATCCTTGCAGCCGCACGTTCCGGTCCGCTCTGTTTTCCGTGAAGGACGAAACGAAGACAGCGGCGAGCGGGGTACTGTCGGTCAACCTTGACCGCATTCCGGACTATGAAGGTGCTTTTTATTCCCGGGAGGTATCCCACGGCTTAGGGCCGGGCGCGAATATCTCCGTCATAACAGCCGTGTTGGACGGCGACGGGGATTCCGGCTGCGTAATCAGCGGGAATTCGGAGCTGTTCGGCTGCCCCCTGCGAACGGCGGTCAAACTGTTCCCGGAGCGCGGAAGCTTCATTGCCGCGGTGCGGCCGCATTCCGTTCAGAACGGGCTGCTGCGTCTGCGTTGGTACGCGCGGAAAATGGAGGACGGGGGAGAGACGCCTGAGGAAGAAGAACCGATCCCAAACGAAAAAAGCAAGCCCGAAAATCAGGAAGCGGAGCCGGCTGAATCCGCTTTTCCCGAAAGCGCGGAGTTCCTTTTGAATCCATCGGTCGCGTTTCTGCGCAGAGGGCAGACCGTAAAATATACGCCGATTTTTCACAACGGTATTTCCGGGAGGGACTGCCGGTTCCGGGTTGCGGATCCTGACGGAGGAACCATCGACGCGGACGGAATCTATACGGCGCCCGACCGGGCCGGCGTTTTTGAAATCGCCGCGAGCATCGACGGCCTGCCGGAAATTTCGGCAAACGCCCTTGCCTGTGTCCTCTCGGAGGAAGAGACATGAAAAAACTGCTGAAAGCGCTCTGGAAAAAAATTGTTGCGTACCCGACCTCGTGGAAGGATTATGTCACCGTCGGAAGATGGATGATTTATAAAAAGCTGCTGATCATCGTTTCCGTTCTGATCCCGGTTTTGGCAGTGGCGCTGATTTGCTTTTTCAGCCGCCAGCCGGCCGGCGCGGTACCGGTTTTCCGTGAATCGGATGCGAAGCTGAAGCTCTATTCGGGGCAGGCGGTCGTACTGATGAATCAGGGAAATCAAAAAATCTATGCGGGGCAGGTTGCCTGCGGAAAATATTCCGGCAGCGGGCAGCTTTATTCCCCGTCGGACGGGACGCTGATTTATTCCGGCGATTTTTCCGAAGGGAAATACTCCGGCCAGGGAAGCCTGTACATCGGAAAACAGCTCCTATATGCAGGCGGTTTTCTGAACGGCTTATATAACGGAAACGGCACTTTATATTCCGGAAGCAATGTCCTTTATTCCGGTCAGTTTGCGAATGGCGCTTACGATGGAACCGGAACGCTGTACGAAGGAAAAAACATTTTGTATTCCGGACAGTTTGCGGGCGGGGCTTACAGCGGGAAAGGAACTCTGTACGCGAACAGTGTCAAAGTATATGAGGGCGGATTTGAAAACGGCCTCTACAGCGGTCAGGGTTCCCTTTACACGCAGGGCAAGCTGATTTATACCGGCGGCTTTGCGCAGGGGAAACGGGACGGGCAGGGAATTCAGACCACGCCGGATGGCGTTAAGATTTATGAAGGCGCCTTCCGTAACGACTGTTACGACGGAGAGGGAAAATTATATTCCGGCGGCGGCGCCCGCCTTCAGTTCGAGGGCAATTTCATTCAGGGAAAGCCCGGCCCCAGCGGTTCCATTTACAATGCGAGGGGCCAGCTCCTGTACAGCGGCGCCGTATATGAAGGCTCCGTGGATTATCTGAGCCTGTTGGGAATTCCGGTTTCCACGCTGCGGACGGAAGTAAAAGAAGTGCCCGATATTTATTATGGTTCCGGTTTCGTCGGGTATCTCTATCAGGAACTGGGCTTTGCGTTTATTACAAAGTACGATTACTCAACGGATTCTTCGCAATCCGGACCAGCAATGAAAAACACATTATCCATTTCTACGTCTTCTGAAATAGTAAGCGAAGCAGACAGCAGTTTGTTCGCTAAGCCGGAGGATAATCTGGTAGTTAATACCCTGCTGGTTGAAGAGCGGTTCTTTTCTTTGCAAATGCCGGAAAACGAATCTCCGTCCGCTGTGAAAAACAATATTACCGGGTTCGAGGAACTGATGGAATCCCGGCTTGCCCGTATTCCGCATTCTTCCTTCCGGCAAAGCTATCAGCCCAGGACCACCATCCGGGGAGACCATCTTTTTGAAGCGTTGAATCTTCCAGAAGCTGCCCAATTCACTGGAAAAAGCTTTGACAAGGACGGAGTCACCTATTTTTATCGAACAAGCGACTGCACAAAAGACGGCGTACCGTGGGTCATCTTCTGTGAAAAAGACAAGAAAAACGAATAGGAGGAGAGCGATATGGCCGGATACGGCATTATTGCGGACATAAGCAAATATCTGCTGGACACCGTGCGAAATTCTGTCTGCCCGAATCTGATTCAAAGCCGGGAACAGATCTCCTTTGGGTCGCCGAATTCGGAAAACCAGACGGCGCTGCTTTGCGTTTATCTGTACGGGATTCAGGATCATTACGATTATTTCCCGCGGGACGCGGCGTCTCTGCTGCAGTCCTCGTCCCGGAAAACGGCAAAAGCACTTTCCCTTCAGTACATCCTGTTTTTCAGCCGACACGCGCAGATGCCGCTGGACGCTCTGACCGGGCAGCGGGTGCTCGGCAGGCTGATCCAACAATTCTCTGTCGGCCCGACGATCGACATCGCAGGGATCCACGCGGAAGCGGACAGAGAGGATCTTCCGGCAGAGATTGCGTTTTCCAAATTGGACTCACACCAACGTCAGGAGCTTTGGAACGGCTTTTCCGAGCCGCTGCGCCCCGCAATCTATCTGCAAATCGGACCAGTCCTTCTGGCGGGAGAATCGGAAAGCCTGAACCGCGTCGGCGAGTTTAGCGGAGAAGTGGAAAACGTATGAAACTTGTATTTTCCTGTGCGCTCGTGCTGCACCGTCCGTTCGATTCCGCCCCTCCGGAATCAGAGCCGGAATTTCGGATGGATGGGCGCGTTCTGAATCCGTTTCCGAAACCGGGCGGAATTTATGTTTTCGTCGATCTGCCGCCCGGTGCGGTATCTATCCGATGCCCCGGATACCAAAATGCAGCGGCGGATGTTGAGACCGGACAGGTCAGGCACATCTGCCTTTATCCGGACAGCCGGTACAACCCCGCCTGTGGGGTGGCAGATTGTAACCGCAAAAGCCAAGCCCGGAGGCATCAGCTGGATTCGGGACAATTCCTGCGAGATACGGCTGCTTACAAATGAACGAGAAAAGCAAACGATATGCTTATATGCCCGCCCTGGATTTATCGGGGGAAGTCTTCTCTTCTCCCGTGATAACGTGCGGGAGCAGGCCTTAATCTTAGAAAAGCAGCCGCCCAATCGCTATTTTCTCAGCGAGCTGAAGGGAGACTACACCGGCGGGACGGCCTGCAGGATTTATCCCGGAAGAGGGGACGACAGCGGGAACTGCCGCCTGATTATTCCCCAAAACATGGATTTTTCCAGTTTGATTGTAGAGGAGGGGTAATGTGGAACAGGGGGGCGTAAACGGCGCGCTGCTGCAATGCACGTTCGGCATGGTACCGTCCGTACTGACGGTTTTGCCGGGAAGCCGTGTTTTTTGCGGCGGCATGCCCGCGGCAAATATCATGGATAATAAACCGCTTATCAACATCTGCCCGTTCGGGATGTGCACCTGCCCCTCCAACCCGACGGTGGCCGCGGCGACGGCAGCGGCTTTGGGGGTCCCGACTCCGGCTCCGTGCATACCGGTTACCATTTCACCCTGGGTGCCCGGTAATCCAACTCTTTTGTTTGGCGGGTTTCCGGCACTGACGCAGGAAAGCAAACTGATTTGTTCCTACGGTGGAATCATCACCATCAGTACGGCGGGTCAATCTTCCGTCGAATATTAAGGAACCTCTGAACAAATGGCGCAGGAAGAGGAATTCAGCGAAAAGGGATTCAAGAGGCGTTCCAAACTGAATGATTACGTCGAATTTCAACGCTATACTCCTGAATTTATTTCCACTTTTGCGGAAATGGGCGCACTTCTCCCTTGTCAGGTCTCACTGAAACTTCGACCTGCCACTGCCAGCATATAGAGATTTGCGCACGCGAACATGGCATACAGCCGGTTCTCGTTTTTCATTAAGCCTCTGTACCGGGTTTTCGTGTAGCCAAATTGGCATTTGATGATGCGAAAAACGTGCTCCACTTTGCATCGCACAGAGGATTTGCGATGTTCGATGAGACGCTCCCAATCAATGGAATTGTCGGAAACCCTGGGCAGACTGTGCGGACGGCGGTTGATACGGTAGTCGATCTTGGATAAATGCGCGTCATTCCGAACCTCCGGGCGCTTTTGAATACCAAGATAACCGGAATCACCATAGACCACCTCGTCATCCTTACGGATGAGTTTCGCCGCTGCGGTCACATCATGTTCGTTGGCGGCAGTTACCTCTATCGTGTGAACCAGCCCGCTGCCGGCGTCAACGCCGGCGTGACACTTCATGCCGAAACGCCATTCATTGCCCTTTTTTGTTTGATGCATCTCCGGGTCGCGTGCTTTCTCCGCATTTTTTGTAGAGCTGGGTGCGTTGATGATGGTAGCGTCTACAATTGTGCCGCCTTTCATCATGTGGCCGGTAGCTACCATGACGCGGTTAATGGCGTCAAAAAACAGTTTGTTTAGCCCGTCTTTTTCCAGCAGGTGCCGAAACTTGCAAAGCGTCGTCTCATCCGGAACATTCTCCGTCATGAAATCGATGCCGGTAAACTTACGCATGGCATAGCTGTCATAGATTGCGTCCTCGGTGGCCGGGTCGGAAAGGTTGAACCAGATCTGCAGCAGATACATCCGCAGCATCCGCTCAATGCCCATGGGCGGACGGCCCCGTTTGCCGCGGGGATAATACGGCGCAATGATACCGACCCACTCTTCCCACGGGATAATCTCGTCCATGGTTTCCAGAAACTCTTCCCGCCGTGTTTTCTTCTTTCTGCAGCTATATTCGATATCCGCAAAAGTTTGTTGCTTTTTCATTTTTCCGCACCGCCTGTGTCTTGATACTTCTATTTTACCAGAGTTCTCCTCTCTTCGGTAGAGGGGCAGATTAAATCAGAGGTTCCTTAATTTCAAAAATTGAAAGGAGAGAGCTTTGCGGGAAGTGACCCCGTTAAAGACGAGGAATAATGGCTGAATATTTATCACCGGGAGTCTATGTGGAAGAATTCGATTCGGGGATCAAACCGATGGACGGGGTCAGCACCAGTACGGTGGGTTTCGTGGGCATGACCGCCAGAGGACCGCTGACCGGCGTTCCGCAGTTTGTGGGTAGCTTCGCGGAATTCCAGCGCATTTTCGGCGGATACCTGCCGAAGGGAATCTATGGGCAGCGCCGTTTCCTGCCGATGGCGGTGGAGCAGTTTTTCGCCAACGGCGGCTCGCGGTGCTTTGTGATGCGCCTTTTGGATGGAACCGGCGCGCAGGCTTCCGCGGCCGATCTCGGTACCCTGAAAATCACGGCGTCCAGCGTAGGGGCCTGGGGTGATTCCATTCGGGTATCGTGCAAAAGAAGTCCTGTCAACGACAAACTCTGCAATTTGCTCGTATCCAGCCCCGAATTTGAAGAATCCTACGAAAATGTCTCAATGGACCCGAAATCGGACGGCTATCTTGTCCGCCTTTTGGAAAAATCGCTTCTCGTTAGGGCGGAATACACCCCAGCGGAAGAGGTGCCGGATTTGTATTCTCTCTTTCCGGACAGTGAAGAAGACAAGAAAAACGGGAATTGGGTTACCGTACCTTTGACCGGCGGGTGCGACTGCGCAAAGGGAGAAAATCCCGCTGACAAGATCAACGCGGCTGTTCTGAAGGGGACGGATGACGGCCCGAACCGACGCAGCGGACTCTGTGCCATGAAAGATGTTGCGGAGGTCAGCATTTTGGTCTGCCCGGGAGCAACCGACCCGGCGGAGGTACAGGAGATCGTAACGCACTGCGCGGAAATGGAAAACCGCGTCTGTATTCTGGATATGCCGTCCGGTATGAATCAAGTGACCGACCTGCAACAGTACCGCGCACAGTTTGACAGTTCCTTTGCAGCGATGTACCACCCTTGGGTTCAGGTCTTTGAAACGCTGGAAAAGAAATCGGTCTATATGCCGCCCTCCGGGACCATGGCGGGCGTTTACGCGCGCACCGATACGGAGCGCGGGGTTCATAAAGCGCCGGCTAATGAGGTCCTTCGGAACTGCACCGGGCTGGAAACCGTATTCGGAAAACCGGAGCAGGACATGCTGAATCCGGTCGGGGTCAACCTGATCAGGAATATTCAGGGCCTTGGCATCCGTGTATGGGGTGCGCGCACCTGCTCCAGCGATCCAAGCTGGAAATACGTCAACGTGCGCAGACTGTTTATCTATATTGAGGAGACGATACGCCGGAATACAGGCTGGGCCGTGTTTGAACCGAACGATCAGCTTCTTTGGACTAAAGTGCGCGGCAGCATCGCCTCATTTCTCGGCACACTCTGGCGAAACGGCGCGCTGATGGGGGCGACGGAAGCGGAGGCCTACTTTGTCAATATCGGAAAAGGCAGCACCATGACTCAGGACGATATTCTGAACGGCCGACTGGTCTGTGTAATCGGCGTGGCGCCTGTGCGCCCGGCTGAATTTGTCATCTTCCGAATCACTCAGATTATGGAACAGAATGGTTAAAGGGGGAATGAAGAATGGCATATCCGTTTAAAAAATACAATTACGCCGTGCTGATCGACGGCTTTAAGCAGGCCGGTTTTTCCGAAGTCAGCGCCGCGGATGTCGAGGTACAGCATATCGAGTACCGGGAGGGAAACCAGAAAACCATGTCGTTGCAGATGATTCCCGGTATGGTGAAGTACTCCAATGTAACACTGAAATGGGGTTCTTCGGACAGCAAGGAATTTTCCGACTGGATCGCAAAGACAGCGGGCGGCGACGTAACGCAGAAAAAGGTTACCATACAACTGATGGACGAAAAGAACTCCACGGTTAAAGCGGAGTGGACGCTTGAGAACGCCTGGCCGACCAAATACACGGCGCCGGATTTCAAGGCGTCGCAAAATGAAAACGCATATGAAAGTGTTGAGCTCTGTCATGAAGGGCTGAGCCGCACAAAGTAAGGAGTGACTGAATATGCCTCTTATGACGGAATACGAATTTACGCTGCCGAATGGATATGTGGATGAGTCCGGAACCCTTCACCGGGACGGCGTGATGCGCCTTGCCACGGCGGCGGACGAAATTCTGCCCATGAAGGATTACCGCGTGCAGCAGAACCCGTCTTACCTGACCATTCTGATCCTCAGCAGGGTTATTGTCCGGCTGGGTACCCTGAAGGAGGTCGGCACCGACGTGGTGGAGCGCCTTTTCGCGCGGGACCTAGCCTTCCTGAACGATATGTATCAGCGCCTGAACGGGCTGGAAGACCGGACGGTTTCTGCGGTATGCCCGCAGTGCGGAGAAAAGTTTGAGATACCGCTAAATTTTACACGGGAGGAATAAGCGTTTACCCGGAACGGGAGCTATACCGGGAAATTACGTTTATTGCCTACTACCTTCACTGGACGGCCGACGAAATTCTGGTTCTGCCCCACGAGGAACGGCGCCGCTTCTGCCGCGAGATCTCCGACCTTCACGACAGTATGGCGGGACGCCCGAAAAATCCCTTTGAAGTCAACTGAATGGAGTGGAGGAAACGATGGGAAAAACATTGACCGACCGACTTTTACTCGGCTTTAATTTTATCGTAGACACGGAATCAGGAGTTTTTCGCGCATCCAAAGTCAGCAGCATTGAGCAATCGCTCAATCTGGAGGCTTTTCCGGAAGGCGGCGTGAACGGCTATGCCCACGCGCTGATCCGGCCTCAAAGCGAACTGAAAAAGCTGATCTTTGAAAGGGGCTGCTGCGAAGAATACCTGGACCGAAAAATGAGCCGCCTGCTTGGCGTAAGGCAGCAGCAGCTCATGACCATCTGTATCTACGACCGCTCTCAGACCAAAATTCTCAAGACATACCGTGTGAACGGGTGGATGGTCAGCAAATGGAAGGTTTCCGACCTTGACGCGGCTGGCGGCGGCATCCTTCTGGAAACGGTCGAAGTGGTTTATGATACGCTCACGTGTGAGGATTCTGAATGAAACCGAATATTCTGGTGATCAGGTCGGGCACGATTGCCCTGAAGCCGCTGATTCAGCCGCTTTTCTGCCGCGTGGGGAAAAATTTCAGCGGAGCCCGTATGTCCTTGCTAAATCCAGCGCGGGGACCCGAATCCCATATCAAAAGAGTTACATCCAATATTACGAATAACCTGAAAACCGTCAATCATATTTCCGTCAGGGTAATGATCCGGCAAAATGCCCGGATGAAAGAAAACCGGGCGGGCGCAGTTTGGGGCAGCGTCGGTGCCGCGGCCCAAGCGATCATCGACGGAGAATTGCAGCGAGAAATCGACCGGGAGCTCACGCTGATGGAACGCGGGGAAAACATCGGTTCCAACCAGAGGCGGCTGAATCGGATGAGGGCATATCTGAATGCGAAACCGTACCATGTGATCCGGAGCTTTTACGCCGTTCACATGCACAATCCGACCCGTGCGGAATCGGCTTCGGAAACTGCGGGGGAACCGTTTTATACGGATATCGTCCGGGAAAAATCCGTTCGGGATACCCGTTCGGTCAGTGAGATCCATCTGGACGCGGAAAGCGCTGCGCAGCCGCAGCCGGACGACTGCCGGGGTGTGGACGCGAAAAAAATTGCCGGGCAGGTTCTGGAGCAGGTGGAAAAGCGTATGCGGCTGGATCAGGAACGAAGGGGTATTTGGCTCTAGATCGGAAAAATGGAACTTAGGAAAAAGGGGGCGCTGCCGTGGAGAAGGCCGTTATCGCGGCGTATGACCCGAAGAGCAGAAAAGTTCAAGGCGATTTTCTAAACGTGCAATTCAATCCAAATACTTATTCCGTTTCGCAGACAAATACGTTTCAGAAGAACTCAAGGCTAACTTCCGGGCAGATGGCCGACGACGCATTCCTGCAAAGCGGGCCTGCGACTCTGTCAGTCGAGCTGTTGTTTGACACGTTCGTATATGGAGCGGCGGAATCTTCACAGAAAGACGTTCGCGACCAATATCGGCTTTTGCACGGCTTTACTAAGATTGAACCCGATTTGCATTCGCCCCCTCACGTTCGTTTCTCATGGGGGAAGGTTTCCTTTGTCGGCGACATTTTGTCAATACAGGAAACATTTACCATGTTTGCCGAAAACGGAACTCCGGTTCGCGCGAAAGTTGCGCTCAGTATCCAGGGCTGCAACGACGAAGACCTCGTCGCCGGTTTCAACAACTCCCCGGACAGAACGAGGGCAAAGGTTGTCTGTCAGGGCGATACCCTGTGGTCGCTTTCGAATCAGGCCTACGGTTCGCCGGAGCTTTGGAGAACCATCGCAAAGGCCAACGGCATCGAGAATCCGAGAAAACTTTCCCCCGCCGTTACCCTGACCATCCCCGCCATGCCCGGCGGAAAGGAATGAATCCATGGCGCAGTATACATACGAACAGCTGGAAGCCAAATACAACGGCTGGCGGGCCCCGACCGCTAAGGTTTCCATGAACGGGAGTCCGCTTTCCGCCGCAGCCTGGCGGATCGAATCGGTGGAGTGCGTCACGGGGACCGAGCTTTCCGCCGGAATCTGTTCCGTGACGCTCGGCGGAGTTTACGACCGCAAAAACTCACGGTTCCTGTGCGAAGACGAATGGCCCCTCGGCTCCATCGTGGAAGTGGAACTCGGCTACATTGTAACCGAATCGGTTTTCAAGGGTTACCTTTACCGGCTGGAATACGAGCTTGGAGAAGAAGACCCGCCGCGGATGATCCTGCTGTGTATGGATGTCAAAGGGGCCATGATGGGAAACGGCCGACTTGGTTTAACGGGGGGGCTGACCTACCGGCAGGCGATCCGGAGCTTTTTTTCAGGAGAAAACGCCCGCGGCTACAATGTGCTCTGCGGTTCCCCGGAAACGGACGGCCTTCCTGAACTGGACAATCCTATCCCGTTTTCTCCGGCGCAGACGGACGATTACCGCTTTCTGTGCGGCACGGCCCAAAGGTTCGGTCTGGAGTTCTTCGTCTGCAAGGGAAAGCTGCTCTTACGAAAAAAGCCCGACTCCGCCCCGGTTCTTCTGGAGCTTTCTTCCGACCGGGGAATCAAACGGTTCCACGCCGCCCTGAGTTCCGCCGGATATATCAAATCGGTTACGGTACGGGGCGGCTCCGACGACGAAAGGGACGGCGAGAAAAAACGCGCGCTGGGCAAGGCGGAGAACACGCAGTCGATTGCTGCGGAGAGCAGCGACGCCGGCCGCCTGATCGGGCAGCGTTCCGCGGAGTTTTTTTCCTCTGCCGGCGATGACAAAGCGGCGCAGGAACTGGCCGAGGCGCAAATGAGGCGAAGGCGTGAAATGGCAAGCGAAATATCCGTCCGTTTGACCGGCCTGCCCGAACTTCTGCCGGGTTTTTCCGTCAGCCTGACCCGGTTCAGCCCAAAACTGGACGGGAACCTGTATCTGACCTCGGTGATTCATCGTATGGACGAAACG
Organism: Caproicibacter fermentans; assembly: GCF_014303955.1. Taxonomy (NCBI): domain Bacteria; kingdom Bacillati; phylum Bacillota; class Clostridia; order Eubacteriales; family Acutalibacteraceae; genus Caproicibacter; species Caproicibacter fermentans. Next base: position 3,581,227 of record NZ_CP060286.1, read on the forward strand.
CAGTTCACGACAACGATTACGGGAAGGATGGAATAAAAATGGACCCGTTTGCTCCGGAAAGCGAAAAAATTTACGAATTTTTGCCGGCGACCGTTCTGGCGAACAATGACGAAGACCATAAGGGGCTGCTCAAGGTGGAACTCATTTGCGAGGGAACCGGCAGGGCCGTTCTGGACGGGGTTAAAGTCGTCGTTCCGTTTTCGGGCGACGCTTACGGGATCTGCGCGCTGCCGGAAATCGGCGAACAGGTGGTGGTCGGCTTTCTGAACGGTTCCTTCGACAGGCCTTTCGTGCTGGGAAGCCTCTGTACGGTAAAGGACCGCATGCTTTCAGATTCGTATCACGAAACCAACGCGTACAAGCGGATCGTAACCGCCGGAGGAAACTTAATTGAAATCTCCGACGAAAAGGGCGAAGAGAGCATTTCGGTAAAAACGCCGAAAAAAATCTCGATGATCTTTTCGGAGAAGGATGGAACCGCCGCAATTTCAGCGGGTGAAAATCAGGTAAAAATCAGCGACGCGGACGGTACGGCGGAAATCAGTGCAAAAGAAAAGATTTTACTGAAAACCGGCGGTTCGTCCGTGATGATGGGTTCGGATGGAGGAATTACCGTAAACGGTGAGAATCTGCAGTGGAAGGCAAGCGCCATTTCGGCTAAAAGCAGCGGGGAACTGACGGTTCAGGGGACGAAAACGTCGCTTTCCGGTTCCATGGTGGAAATCAGTTCGCAGGGAATTATGACCATCAAGGGCAGCATAACCAAGATCAATTAATCGGTGAAAGGCATTTCTATGGAGAATGGATTTTTAGGCAGAGGCTTCCCGTTTCCGCTTCGAATAGCCGACGGGGAAATCGAGCCGGAAAATGGGGAAGCAAAGATCAGGCAGGCAATCTATGTGATTCTGATGACGCGTCAGGGGGAGCGGCCGATGCTACCGGAATTCGGAAGCCGCCTGTGGGATTATGTGTTCGATCTGCCCGGCGAAACCTGCCGCCATCTACTTTGCAGCGAGATCGTCCAGGCAGTCTGCCGCTGGGAGCATCGGGTGGATCATGTGAGCGCGGCTGTCGACGATTCTGAGCTTTCGAGGGGAAAGGTTATTCTCACGGTTTCCTATACCGTACGCGCCACCAACCGTCCGGACAATCTCGTCTTTCCATTTTATCTGGAAGAGGGGGGTGGAAGATGAAAGAGAAGGGGGAAATGCCTCTTATCGTTTCAGAATCGCGTGAAGAGCTTTTGGCCGAAGTGAAAAAATCCGCCGGGGATTCGGGGATCACGTTTTCCGACCCAAAGGGCCTCGCCAATACGCTTTTTACGCTTTATTCGTATTTTTGGTCAGAAACGGCGGAACGCCTGAACCGGACCCCGGAAAAGCACCGCATCGCCTTTCTGAATTGTCTTCAGGCCGCTCATTTTCCCGCGCAGGTGGCCAATACTTTTGTCGTTTTTCAGGTGGTGAAAGGATATGGCTGCCCAGTCAAAATTCCGGAAGGGACCGTGCTGACCGCTGTGCCCGAGGACGGCGGGGAATCGGTAGGATTCCGAACCAAATGGAATTTCTGGGTTGTGCCGTCGTCGATCCGGGATATCCTTTGGGCTGATTGTGCTGCCGATACGGCTTGCCGCGTGTATTCGGACGTGCGGGACCCGTCGCCCGAAGCGTTCGAGCCATGGTGCGGGGCAAAACCGGACGGGCGCCACCGGTTCGACATGGCCTTTCGCAACGTATTGGGCGGCAAAGGGAAAAATCTGGACGTCACTCTTTCTATGAATGTCCGCCTGCAGGATACACCTTTGCCCGCCGGGGCGCTCGCCGACCCTGCGCGGTTCCGCTGGAGCCTGACGGATTGGTCCCCGGAGCCGGACGGCGCTTTGGGGAAATCCGTGCGCGTGACGCCGAAAGAAAACAGCGGGCTGGCCCTTTCCGCGGATGGGTTCCGCAGCAAAGAGCCGCTGGCCTGCTTAAGTCTGGAGCTGCTGGACGGAGCCGCCCGCGATTTGTCCTTTGAACAGATCGAGATATGCGCGGAAAAGAGCGGACTGAGTCCGGACGCCGTGGTGATGGGAGACTGTGAATTGGACGGGAACCGGTTTTATCCGTTTCGGCCGATTCTTCATCCGTTCGAAGAATGCGGTGTGTTCTGCGGCGAGGCGCTTTCCAAACACGGCGCGGAAATCACCCTGAGTTTCCGGCTGTCCGTTGAAACGATGGAGGAGTTCCCGCCGCAGAGGGAAGAAGCGGTCAACTATAAATGGATCATGCGAAAGCCGCTACCGAAGCCGAAAGAAGAAGTTCAGGAAGCTTTCGCATCCTCGGTGAAATGGGAGTACTGGAACGGAAAATCCTTCCGCGCCGTATCCGGGAAATGCGGGCCGGCGGACGACTTTTCAAAAGACGGGGAGCTGCGGCTCGTTTTCGACTGCCCGGATGATATCAGCTTGGGGGAGTATGGAGGCAGGAAGGGATATTTCCTGCGCCTGAGCTGCGGGGAATGCAGGGAGCTGTATCGGCTGCCGCGCCGCGTCCATACGCCGTGTATTCAGAACGCGCGGTTTTCTTATCGCTTTTTAAGCCCGCTGCGTCCGGAACGTTTTCGCACCGTTAATTTCGGCGACCGGGCCGAGCTGCCCGCGGATTTTCCGGTTCGGCCTTTTTCCGCGCCGCCCTGCCGGTCGAAATCCCTGTTCCTCGGACTGGACTGGCTTTCCGGCAATCTTCGTGTTCAGATGTGCGCGGCATTGGACGAGCCGCAGGAGGCGGACGAAAAGCTGACGATGGAAATCCTCGGCGAAACCGGATGGGTCAAAATGGCCGTCGACGACGAAACGGGCGGACTGCGGCGCAGCGGGCTGATTTCTTTCCTTACCCCTCCATCGGTTCAAAAAAGATCTCTGTTCGGCGCGGAGCGATACTGGATCCGGATGACTCCACCGGCGAATTCCGAGGGGCTGAAGATCAAAGGATTTTATCTGAACGCACAACGGGTCGAAAACAGGGTCCGGCACCGCAGGGGTGTCCCGCTCCAAAACCTGCCGAAAAGCGGAATTCTTCAGCTCCCCCACGGCAATCTGATCAAAACGTGGGTGTTTGTGAAATCCGCCGACGACGGGAAATGGGAGCTTTGGAAAGAATTCCTGCCGGGCTGTGAATTCCGGCAGGGCCTGTACAAAATCGACCACAGCAGCGGAAGAATCTATTTTCCTCCGCAGATATTTTATCGGGCTTCGACGCCGGACGACGTGATCTTCATCGTTTACGACACGGGAGACGGGAAACGGGCCAACGTCGCAGCTGGTGCAATCAATAAAATGAGGAAGGAAATTCCCTACATTGCATCCATACGGAATCCATTTCCAGTGCTGGATGGTTACGACAGCGAAAAAGACGAAGAACTGGCGTCCCGCGCTGAAAATCTGCTTTACACCCACGGCCATGCGGTTACGGAGAAGGATTACGAGCTTATGGCCCTCGACCTTTGCCCTGAAATATACCGGGCGCGCTGCATCGGCGGAACGCCGGTCCGGCTGGCGGTACTGCTGGATGTTCCGGACAGCCGTGTCGTTTTTCCGAGAATCTGCCGCACGCTGCTCCCTTTTTTAGAGCCTGCGGAGCTGCGCGGACGGCCGGAACGCAAATCGAAATTTTGCGGGCTGTTTCGGTACCGATGGTGTGCAGCCTGAACGTTCGCGCAAAGGATCAGCCGATCGGCGAAGAAATTGAAACGCTGGAAGAAAAGCTTACCGCCTTTTTCGATCCAATCGGCGGCGGCTTGCGCGGCGACGGCTGGGAAATCGGACGTCTTCCGACCTTCGACCAGATCCTGTCGTTTCTGGAGGAAGGTTTCCCTAGGCTGCAGATTTCGGACCTGTCGGCGGCCGTTTTAAAAAACGGCCGTACCACCGATCTTCAAGAAATCACGCCGGGTCCGTTTGACGTTCCCGGCCCCGTCAAAATAAAGGTGGAGATTTCAGCATGATGGAACTTCCTGTTTTGGATGATAAAAAATACCGCAGGCTTTTTGAGGAGGCCGTCGCCCGAATTCCTCTCCTGACGGACAAGTGGACGGATTTCAATCCGCAGGACACCGGAATCATGCTTTTAGAGCTGCTGGCCGCAATGACGGAAATTCAGATCTATTATCTTGATCAGACCGGAGACCGCTTTCTGAACGCCTACTTCGATTTAGTCGCCCCGGGCACCAAAGGAAAACCGGTTCCGCAGCGCAGTGCGGAATTTGTGCGGGAATTCCAGCAGGTAAAAAGCGCAGTGACTTTCCGGGATTATGAAATGCTGGCCCTGAGTTCTTCGCCGCGGCCCGAAAAGGCACGCGCGGAACAGACCGGCGGCATGCTGCGCCTGACCGTCTTTCGGAAAGGACGACTGACATCGGAAGAACTCGGCCGGATCTATCAGGAAATCAAGCCTCACTGCCTTCTGACGACGCGCCTGGAAATCCGGCAGGCGCTGTTGGCGCCATTAAATGTTTCCTGCATGGTTCGGCTTGACGCTGACACGGGGCGTTCACAAGCCTGCCGGGCAAAAATAATAGACATTTTCACCGGTGCCGCCGAGAGAAAAAGGATCGGCGAACGCCCGGACATCGGCGGAATCCGCATGGAAATACTGTCCGTTCCGGCGGTCAGGGAAATTGAACGCCTGTCGATTCAATACAAAGGAACGGATCTGGATAAAATCAGGGAAACAAAGAATCTTTGTTTTGAAATCGAATCGATAAGGCTTGAGCTTTTTACTTAACGGAGGACAATCGGTATGTACAATATAGAAGAACGTCCTTTTTTTGACCATCTGCCGGATCTTTACAAGGACGATCCGCTGCTGGACCGCCTAACGGCTGTTTTTGAGGAGCCTTATCTGAAGCTGGAGAAAATCATTGACCGACTTCCGGAAATGCTGTACGACCCGGATCAAACACCGGAGCCGTTTCTGAATTTTGTGGGAGAGCTCGTCGGACTTCGAAATGGATACGGTCAGTTTTCCCCGGAACAGATGCGGGAATTGATTCCCGTTGCGTGCTGGCTCCAGGGCTGGAAGGGAACCCGGACAGCCATGGAGATGCTTTTGCGAATTTATTTGAAGAATTTTTGCGGAGATCCCGTTCCCTTTCGAATCGTTGAATATGAAAACTGGAACGGCGATCATTCCAAAGAAGTTTTGGTTCGTTATTCCGGTCTGTACGGCGGCGAGCATGACGTAACCGTATTGTTTTTGCCCGAACCGGCTTTGCAGTCCGCGGAAGTACAAAACCGCCTGATTATGCTGCTGAAAGACTATACACCTGCCGCTGCCCGCTTAAACGCGGTATTTATCGAAACGAAAATGGCGCTGGACACTTCTTATCTTGGATATAACGTTCTTTAAATTTGATTCTCAATGCGATACCGGACCGTAGAGCGTGGATGAGTTCAGTGTATAGCCGCAGCTGAGAACGAATACCTCTTCGACCAACAAGATAAAATCCGCGTTTCCCGGCCGACTTCGCTATTTTCCATGAATAATAGGAAATGATTTTTAGGAAAAGGATTAAGAGGAAAAGAAAAGCAACGAGCGGAAATTACGATCAGTCAAAAAATCGATTCCTTTATTGTTCTGTGATGGGAGGTTTACGGATTGCTCCATTCGAGCAAGGGATTGCAAAAGGGGAAAAAATTTATTATAATATATAAAATACTTTTGCAAAAGTAACTTAAATATGGAGAACAGCTATGAAGGAATTAAAAGTACCTGTAACCGAAAGGCGCAGGCTGACCAGAAACAGTATTTACAGTTTCATCTATGAATCCGAGTCCCCTCCGTCAAAGCATGAAATCGCGCAAAAACTCGGGCTGAGTCTGCCGACCGTGCACCAGAATATCACGGAACTGTTAAACGCCGGACTCATTCAGGTCGGAAAGGTGCAGAAATCGACGGGCGGCAGGAGAGCAATCGGCTATTCCATCGTCAGCGATATCAAATTTGCAGTGGGGATCTCCATTACAGCGGATAAAGTGCATTTTCTGGCCTCCGATCTGAAGCAAAGCGAGCTTGCCTATAAACAAATTGCGATCGGTTCCCTGAAAATGAATGAAATTGGAGCGCGGGTCGCAGGGGATTTGGAGACCTTTCTGAACGAGAACAGGCTGGACCGCAGCCGGATGTTGGGCGTAGGCATTACGCTTCCGGCTGTTTTGGACGAAGAAAAGGACGAGGTAAAGTTGTCGCCCACCATGCAGATGCGGAATATCAGCCTGAGCACAATCCGTGAGCCGATCCCTTACACCACCTATATTGAAAACGACGGGACCAGCGGCGGATTTGCGGAGTGGTTCGGGTCGCGGAACACGGTGGGCAACAATATCGCCTACCTTTATCTGGAGAACGGGGTCGGCGGCGCGGTGTTAATCAACGGTGCGCAGTATTACGGGAAAAACAGAAGAAGCGGCGAATTCGGCCACATGTGTGTGGAGCCGGGCGGACTGCTGTGCAGCTGCGGAAAACGGGGATGCCTGGAGGCCTACTGCTCCGCCCTTCGCATCAGCACGAAAATAGGTGTTTCGATTGAGGAGTTTTTCGACGGGCTCAAACAGGGAAACCGGGAATACCGGCTTTTATGGGAAGATCTTTTGGAACATCTGGCGATCGGGATCAACAATATTCATATGATGCTGGACTGCGACGTCGTTCTGGGCGGATTCCTTTCCCAGTACCTGGAACCCTACCTGCCGGAACTGAAACGCATGGTGGAGCAAAAGGATACCTTTGAGGATGGCTCGGAGTATTTACGGCTCGGCCGGTACCCGCGAAAGGCAAATATGATGGGTGTTGCATGGTGCTATATCAAGAAATATATCGAGAGTGTCTGACTTGTATTTGTCCCAAATCAGCAAAATAAACATTGGGGATAATGACTAAAAATAGAAAACTGCACAGAAATATATTGACTTTACCGCCTGATTGTTATATGATTTAGACACTTAAATAAATATCATTTATAAAAGTAAGTAAATTACTTTATTTGGAAAATCCGGTCCGCTCTTTCACGGAAGGCCGGCGCAGGGCAGGCCCTTAATCCCTTTCATTCTTTTCACTTGATTTTTTCTTCGCCGTTATGTTTATGTTTTTAATCTGACGCGTAATAGGAGGGTATCCAGCAGGTTCAGGACTCAGACGAGGTGTTTTGCCTCTTCGGGCTTTTGTAATCAATGAATCAGGAAAAATGTAAGGAGGAAAGTATTGATGAAAAAACTAATTGCAGCTGTATTGGCCTGTATGATGACGGCATCGATGGTGGCCTGCAGCAATGGATCCGCCGGGGGCCAAAGTTCGGCGGCGGCACCAAGTTCCGAAGCCGCTCAAGACGCGGCGGGCTCGGCGGCGTCCGCCCCGGCGGCCGGCGGAAAGAAAGTCGGTATTTCCATGCCGACAAAATCTCTGGAGCGCTGGAACCGCGACGGTTCTTACCTGGAAGACCAGTTCGAGGGAAAGGGCTGCAGCGTGGAGCTTACCTATTCCGACAACAAAATCGACCAGCAGGTAAAGGATATCGAGAATCTGATTGCCGATAAAGTTGACCTTCTTGTTGTGGCGGCCATCGACGGCGATTCCCTCTCCAATGTTCTGAATACCGCCAAGAGCGCGAATATCCCGGTCATTTCCTACGACCGTCTGATCATGAACACCGACGCGATCAGTTACTATGTGTCGTTCGACAACTTCAAGGTTGGTCAGCTGCAGGGGCAGTTCGTGGTCGACCAGCTGGGCCTGAAGCCGGACGACAAGTCCAAGAGCTACAACATCGAATTCACCGCGGGCGATCCGGCCGACAACAACGCGACCTACTTCTTTAACGGCGCCATGGATCTCCTGAAGCCGTACATAGACGCCGGAATTCTGAAGATTCCTTCCGGCCAGAAAACGTTCCAGCAGGTTGCGACGCAGTCCTGGGATACCAAGAACGCGATGAACCGCATGCAGAACATTCTGGGTTCCTATTATTCCAACGGCAAGACCACGCTGGATGTTGCTCTTTGCTCCAATGACTCCACCGCGCTGGGCGTCACGCAGGCAATCGGCTCCGACTATATGGGCAGCAACACCCCGATCATCACCGGCCAGGACGGCGACGAAGCAAACCTTGCGAATATCATTGACGGCAAACAGTCCATGACGGTCTACAAGGCTGTTGCGAACGAAGCGGTTGCCACGCTTGATATCGGCATGGCGATGCTGAACGGCCAAAAGCCGGACGAAAGCCTGATTAAGTCCTCGGGCTGGAAGTTCGACTGCTCCTATGACACGAAGTCCTACGACAACAAAAAAGGCATTATTCCTTCCTATCTGCTTGTCCCGACTGTCGTTACCAAAGACAACATCCAGAAAGAGCTTGTCGACACCGGTTACTACACGATGGATGGCAAATATCCGAAGGCAAAGAAATAATACGAACGGCTTGTACGGGCGGGGTTATTCAGCCCCGCCCGCTCTTCATTTATAAAAGCAGAGATGAAAATACACAGTCAGGGGGGCATTGACTTGCCAGACAATATTTTAGTTATGCAGAGCATCACAAAATTGTATCCCGGTGTCAAGGCATTGGATAATGTGAATCTGGAAGTGCAGCGCGGTGAGATTCATGCACTGGTCGGAGAAAACGGCGCCGGCAAATCAACCCTGATGAATGTTTTAAGCGGAACCATTCCATTCGGCGAATATGAGGGGAAAATTCTCTTTAATGGGTCGGAGTGCCAGTTTAAACGCATTCATGACAGTGAAAAGCTTGGCATCGTTATCATCCATCAGGAATTGGCTTTGATCCCGGAGCTTTCCATTGGCGAGAATATGTTTCTCGGAAATGAGCGCAACGGAAAGCTCGGTATCGATTGGAACGAGACATACAGTCAGGCGACGAAACATCTGGAAGAGGTGGGACTGAAAGACAAGGCCACAACCCTGATTAAAGACATTGGGACCGGAAAACAGCAGTTGGTTGAAATTGCGAAGGCGCTTTCCAAAAACGTAAAGCTGCTGATTTTGGATGAGCCGACTTCCTCCCTGAATGAAGAAGACTCAAAAATGCTTTTGGATATGCTGTTGCAGTTTAAAAAGCAGGGCATGACTTCCATTATCATCTCACATAAACTGTCCGAAGTTGCTTATGTGGCCGACCGGATTACCGTGCTCCGCGACGGAGCGACGATTGAGACCATCGACAATGAGGACCGTACCATTGATGAGGACCGGATTATTAAAGGAATGGTCGGACGCGAGCTGACAAACCGGTTCCCCGCCAGAGAGCACAAGGTCAGCGAGGAAATCGGACTGGAAGTAAAGAACTGGGTCGTTCATCATCCGATTTATACGGAGAAGCAGGTGGTAAACGGCGTCAGCTTCCATGTACATAAGGGCGAGATCGTCGGGTTTTCCGGATTGCAGGGCGCTGGCCGTACCGAGCTTGCCATGTCGCTGTTCGGCAAGAGCTATGGCAGCGGCATTTCTGGCCGGGAATATCTGAACGGCAAAGAGGTGCACCTGAAAACCGAGGAGGACGCCATCGAGCACGGCCTCGCGTACGTAACCGAGGACCGGAAGACCAACGGGCTGGTTTTAATCGACACGATTGCGAAGAACACCACAATGGCGCGGCTCAAAAAGGTGTGTGACAAACACGGCGTTATTGATGTCGGCATGGAGAACCATGTTGCGGAAAAGTATGTAAAAGTAATGAATATAAAGACACCGACCGTGCAGCAGCTGGTCGGGAATCTGTCGGGCGGAAATCAGCAAAAGGTATTGCTTTCCAAGTGGATGTTTGCGGACCCGGATGTTCTGATTCTGGATGAACCGACCCGCGGCATCGATGTCGGCGCAAAGTACGAGATTTACTGTATCATGAACGATATGGTTGCGCAGGGAAAATCGGTAGTAATGATTTCCTCTGAACTGCCGGAACTTCTGGGGATGTGCGACAGAATTTACGTGATGAACGAAGGCTCCCTGGTTGCCGAAATGAGCCGCGATGAAGCGACGCAGGAAAAGATCATGGGAGCCATTCTCCACTCCGATAAAAAGGGCATTTCAGAGGAACAAAAGGAAGCGTAGGAGGCAGAAGCATGACAAAGGCATCTTCAATTATTAAAAAGTACACGATGACCATCGCTCTGGTTGTGGTCTTCATTTTCTTCACGGTATTAACGAACGGCAGACTGGTCTACGCCCAGAATATTTCCAATCTGCTTCTGCAGAACGCTTATGTTCTGGTTATGGCATGCGGCATGCTGCTGTGCATTCTGACCGGCGGAAACGTTGATCTTTCGGTCGGCGCCACGCTTTGCCTTGTGGGCGCCGTCGCGGCGCAGATGATGGACCAAAACTCCATGGGAGCGCTGCCAACGATTCTGATTGCCATGCTGATTGCGGCTGTGATCGGCATCTGGCAGGGCTTCTGGATCGGTTATATCCACATCCCCCCGTTTATTGCGACTCTGGCGGGTATGTTCCTGTTCCGCGGGCTCGGCCGTGTCGTCCTGGCCTCCAAAACCGTCAACATTCAGAATGAAGCGTTCCTCAATACCTTTATTTCCTATATTGACGTTCCCGGTATGGACACCAAGTCTTTTCATGTTTCGGCGTTGATTGTCGGCGTGGCGGTAGCGGTCCTGCTGACCGTGCTGATGCTTTCCGGCCGGGCCAAAAAGGTAAAAAAGAACTATGCGGCTGATTCTCTGGTCACCACGCTGGTCAAGGTCATCATTATCGATGCCCTGATTATCGCATACTGCTGGAAGCTCGCCAACTATAAAGGCATTCCGGTTATGCTTCTCTGGATTCTTCTGGTGGTTCTGATCTTTGCGTTCATTACGATGAAAACCGCTTTCGGCCGTTATTTCTACGCGGTGGGCGGCAATGAAAAGGCCGCAAAACTGTCCGGTATTGACCCGAGGCGCGTCTATTTCTGGGCTTACTTCCTCATGAGCGTATTGGCGGGCTTTTCCGGCTTGCTGGTGGCGGCCCGCATCGGTTCCGTCGACGGCAACATGGGCAACTCTTACGAAATGGACGCAATCGCGGCCTGCTTTATCGGCGGAGCATCTGCTTACGGCGGTTCCGGTACTGTTTCCGGCATTATGATCGGTGCGATTCTGCTCGGCGTTATGAATCAGGGCATGTCGATCTACGGACTTCCGGACGAATGGCAGTATGTTGTGAAAGGCGCTGTTCTTCTTGCGGCCGTTATCTTCGATGTCGTTTCGAACCATAAGGTAGGGAAGCAGTAAGGCTGATTGCGTTTCGCGATTCGGCGGGGAAATCCGTCAGAGGGATTCGCTGCGGGCGCGCCGCACTGCGGGCGGTTTTCATAAAAGAAATTGTTGGAAACAGCACCCGAAGCGCGGCGCGCACCGTCCGCTGAAGGCGGTTCCCGTTTCGGAATGCGAAAATGGAATTTCATCGCCCGCTCGGGGTCGAGTGAAAAGCGGGAGGAAAACAAATGCAGGTTCAATCAGAGGAACTTCGTACAAAGAAAAAGAATGCCGGAATCAAGCTGACTCTTCGCATTCTGGTTGCGCTCTATATTCTGTATCTGACGAAAGGAATCGTCTTTGCGCAGGTGAAGCACACAAGCTCCCTGCCGCTCTTGGTTACCGTGCTTGCGAGTGTTGTTTTCTTTCTGGCTGCCATTGCGTTCGGACTCTATGCATGGCGGGAATATAAAAATTCGCTTACCGTGCGGGGAAGCGGACAGGGACCAGGGTCCCCGGGGGACGGCGGCAAGAATCTTTCCGACTCGATTGACCGGAAGTAAATTGTGTTTTGTGAACGCCGATCCTATGCCCGGAAGGGCTTGATCGGCGTATTCTTTCTAATCGTTCAGAAAGGAGTCGATCTGCTGAAGCGCGGCCCCGACCGCGCTCGCTTTGTCTTTGAATTTACTGAAATGAAGATAGTCAGGCTCGCCGCAGAAGGAATGAAGCGCTTGAAGTTTTTCCATAAGTATGCCGGAGTATTTTTCCAGATAGCGGTCAATTTCGCCGCCGATAATAATTTCGGCATCGAAAATGGTGCGGATGTTGTTGATCCCCGTGGCGAGATAGTCCAGATAAATATCCCATTTCTGCTTGCAGTACTGGTTTCCCGTTTCAAGCGCCGCGAAGAAATCATCCACGTCTTCAAAATTCGGTTCCGTTAAAACCTTTGTGGAACAGTACGCCTCCAGACAACCATTTTTCCCGCAGTTACAGGGCAGCCCGTTCTGCACAATCGTCATATGGCCGAATTCTCCGGAGTAGCCGTTGATGCCGTTATAAAGCTTGTTGTCAATGATAATGGCCCCGCCGACGCCTTTGTTGACGGAAAGGAAGACGGCGCTTTCCACTTCATCCATTTGCCAGATTTCGGCGAGACCGGCCAGATTTGCTTCATTGTTGACCATGACGGGAAAGGGGATTTGCTTTTTCAGACTGTCGATCGGAAGGTCCTTTACGTGCAGAGTGGGACTGTATTCCAGAAGATCGGCTTTCGAATTTACCAGCCCGGGCACGGCAATGCCGACCCCGAGGAGCTTGTTGAGATCCACGTGATTTTCCCGCAGAAAGAGGTCTAGCTCTTCGGCCATGGCCCTGAAATATTTCTCGTCATTCCGGAACGGTTCACGGATTTTTTTATAGAACAGGATACTCTCTCCGAGGTCAATTACCACAAAGCGGAGATGGTTCTGCGTGACTTCGATCCCGCAGGAGAGCCGCGCGCCGTAGTCCAGTGAGTTGACGAACGGTTTTCTTCCGCCGGAAGATTTCAGTGTTCCTGATTTCGTGACCAGGCCGCGTTTTTCCAGGTCCTTCAGAATGAGGGATACCGTCGGCATGCTCAAGCTGAGAGAATCGGCGATGTTTTGCTTGGTTGCCCCGTTGTTGGAGTAGAGAAAATTCATGATTCTGTTCTTGTTTACATCTCTTACCTGAAGATTATTCAAACTTAACACACCTTTTTCCAAAGTTTGCTGGAAACCTTACTGCGTTTTCCGATAGAATTCTTTTGTAAAAATCATAACACGTATCTTTTTTATATTTTATATCCGGACGAATTTTTACAGGTTTTATATAAGTCTTTTATTTTAGTGAGGGTTTTATTCTTTCATGTAGTAGACAGGGTGAAAATAGAATGTTATCATACTTTATGAAAAGTATTTTTTAAAAGTTGTAATTAAATTTAATATTTAAGGATAGTGAAAATCATGAGTGACACAATCGCGGTTCAATCCATCCGGGACGATGCCTTTCGAAAATACGGCAGAGTCGTTTCCGGGCTCAACTGCGCCCAGCTTCTGAGCAGGCTGAAGAAGACCCCTTGCCCGCCGGATGCAACGGTTTATGTGGCTTCCGACCCGGAACTGGAAAAGCTGGATATTTTTGGTGAGCTTCAGAACCGGGAATTCGGCGGACTTCCGATCGAGCTGGGCTATTGCAACGGCAGCAATGATAAGCTCAACGCTCTGGAATATCATCGGAGTTCCGAGATCAATATCGCGGGAACGGAGCTCATCCTTCTGCTTGGCTGTCTGCAGGATGTAAGCACGGCGTTTACCTATGATACCGGACGGGTGGAAGCGTTCCTCGTTCCGGCTGGAACCGCGGTTGAATTGTATGCGACGACGCTGCACTTTGCCCCGTGCAGCACATCACCGGAGGGCTTCCGGGACGCGATCATTCTTCCGCGTGGCACGAACCTTCCGCTGGAAGCAAAACCGGCGGCACAGGGAGAGGACGCACTGCTGTTTGCCAAAAACAAGTGGATGATTGCACATCCGGAGTCCGGTCTGCAGGCGGACGGAGCTTTCGTGGGCCTTCAGGGCAAAAATACTAGGGTGTAACGGGGGAAATACGATGTCTGAAAAATGTGTCCTTGGAATCGACGTTGGAACTTCCGGATGCAAAATCCTTGCTCTGGACGATTGCGGAGTGATTCTGGGTTCCGTCACGGAGGAGTACCCCTGCTATGCGCCTCAGCAGGGATGGTCGGAACAGGACCCTGAGGATTGGTGGAACGGTACTGCGGCGGGAATCCGCAAAATCATTCCGCGGCTGAACGGGAAAACGGTCTGTGCCGTGGGCCTTTCGGGGCAGATGCACGGCATGGTGGCGCTGGACCATGAAAATCATGCGGTTCGGCGAGCAATTCTGTGGAACGATCAGCGAACCGAAAAGCAGTGCGACGAGATCACGAAACTGGCGGGGGGACCGGATGCTCTTCTGGCCGAGACCAATAACAGGATGCTTACGGGGTACACCGGCGGGAAAATCCTATGGATGAAGGAAAACGAGCCCGAGAACTATCAAAAGACCGTACATATCGTTAACCCGAAGGACTATATTCGGCTGAAGCTGACGGGGGAGCTTAAAACGGATGTTTCCGATGCTTCCGGTACGGGTTTCTTCTGTGTGAGGGAGCGCCGGTGGTCCGACGATCTGATCCGGAAAACAGGCCTTGATCCGACAATGTTCGTGGAGGCGGTGGAATCGACGGCTGTTTCCGGCTATGTAACGAAAGGCGCTGCGGATGTCACCGGCCTGTCTGCCGGAATTCCCGTCGGGGGAGGCGGCGGCGACGCCGTTATCTCAACAACCGGCCTTGGCCTCGCAAAATCCGGCCGGGTCGGGGGTGACGGTCGGAACCTCCGGCGTCGTCGCCATGGGGCTTGCTTCGTTTCTTCCGAATCCCAACGGGATGCTTCAGGTTTTCTGCGGGAATGAACCCGGATCGTTCAGTGCGATGGGTGTGACCCTTGCGGCGGCCGGTTCCTACCAGTGGTTCCGGAATTCTCTTGGTCAGGATGAAATACGGAGGGAGAAAGAGGAGGGCAAAAGCGCGTTCGCTCTGCTGGATGGCGAGGCGGCTTCCGTTCCTCCGTGCAGTGAAGGAATGTTTTTCCTGCCGTACCTTTCCGGTGAGCGCGCGCCTCTGAACGACCCTTTCGCCCGCGGCGCGTTCCTCGGTGTAACCTCCCGCCACGGCAAAGGCCATTTTGCCCGCGCGGTTCTGGAGGGCGTCGCGTTTTCGCTGCGTCAGGTCTACGAACTGATGAGTGCGAAAGACGCAAGCGAGATTGTCATCGCCGGGGGCGGTGGGGCAAGTCCGCTCTGGCGTCAGATTTTCGCGGATGTTTTTCATCTTCCCGTGAGAACCGTGTACGGCAGCGCGGAGGGCGGCTCTTTCGGCGCCGCTCTGGCGGCCGGCGTAACCGCCGGTATCTGGGGAAGCCTGGAGGAAACCGTGCCTCTGATCCGTTCGGAAAGCATGACGGCGCCGATTTCCGCAAATGTCGCATGCTATGAGGAACATTATGCGAAGTACGTCAAATTCTATGATGCTCTGAAATGGAGCTTTCATTAACAAAGGAGTGTTTTTGAAATGACGAATATCCCTGAAGTAAAGCTTGGAATTATCGCAGTCAGCCGCGACTGCTTTATCATCTCGCTTTCCGAAAAGAGAAGAAAAGCGATTGTGGATTCCTATACGGCGAACTACGGCGCCATTTACGAAGCGAAAACAACAGTGGAAAACGAGCGGGATATGCTGAAAGCCGTTGAGGAAGTCAAGGCGGCCGGCTGCAATGCCCTGGTGGTGTTTTTAGGCAATTTCGGCCCCGAAACGCCCGAAACCCTGATCGCCAAATACTTTGACGGTCCGGTCATGTACGTTGCTGCCGCGGAAGAAACGGGAAAAGACCTGATTAACGGCAGAGGCGACGCCTATTGCGGCATGCTCAACTGTTCCTATAACCTCGGCCTGCGCCACCTTACGGCGGTTATTCCGGAGTACCCGGTCGGTACGGCGGATGATCTAGCGGGGAGCATTGCGAAATTTGTCCCGGCGGCTCGCGCGCTGATCGGCGTAAAGTCGCTCAAAATTATCACGTTCGGTCCCCGTCCGCAGGATTTCTTTGCCTGCAACGCGCCGATTCAGCCGCTTTACGACCTCGGCGTTGAAGTACAGGAAAATTCGGAGCTCGATCTTCTGGTTGCCTACCGCGCTCACAAGGACGATTCCCGCATCCCCGGAGTTGTGGCTGATATGGCCGCGGAGCTCGGCGTGGACGGGAACCATTACCCGGATCTTCTGCCGCGCATGGCGCAGTTTGAACTCACCCTGCTCGACTGGGCGAAGGATAATTTGGGCTCGAGAAAATATGTGGCCTTCGCGGACAAATGCTGGCCGGCTTTCCCGAAAGAATTCGGGTTTGAGCCCTGCTACGTGAACAGCCGTCTGACCTCCCGCGGAATTCCTGTGGCCTGTGAAGTGGATCTCTACGGCGCTTTGAGCGAATACATCGGAGCCTGCGTGACGGAAGACGCCGTCACTCTGCTGGATATCAACAACAGCGTGCCAAATGACCTTTATGAATCCGATGTCGCCGGGAAGTATCCCTATACGCTGAAGGATACCTTCATGGGCTTCCACTGCGGCAACACTCCGTTCTGCAAGCTTTCCAAAGGCGCGGCGGTCAAATATCAGCTGATTCAGAACCGTCTGCTTGAAAACGGCGGAACACCCGATTTCACCCGCG
The DNA here is from genome assembly GCF_014303955.1 of Caproicibacter fermentans. Lineage (NCBI taxonomy): Bacteria > Bacillati > Bacillota > Clostridia > Eubacteriales > Acutalibacteraceae > Caproicibacter > Caproicibacter fermentans. The sequence continues at coordinate 3,597,790 of NZ_CP060286.1, forward strand.
GTACGCTGGAGGGCGACATCGCCCCCGGAAAGATCACGTTCTTCCGCCTGCAGGGCAGCGCGGAAGGCAAGCTGACCTCGTACATCGCGCAGGGAGAGGTTCTTCCTGTTGCCACCCGCTCCTTCGGCGGAATCGGTATCTTCGCCATACCGGAAATGGGCCGCTTCTACCGCCATGTTCTGATTGAACGGCATTTCCCGCATCACGGCGCCGTGGCCTTTGCCCACGCGGGCAGCGCGCTGTTTACGGTGTTCCGCGCGCTCGGCGTCCCGGAGATCGCTTTCAATCAGCCGAAGGGATTGCTTTATAAAACCGAAAATCCGTTTGAATAAAAAGGCTGCCGCTCTGGTCTCCGCCTCGGGGACATGAACGGCGGAACCTGAGATTGCCCTATCGCTCATCAAAATAATGTTGCCCCTGATTGATCGGATGCGCTCTTTGCGTTCCGCCGAGTCGGGGACAACGGCTTTTTTGCCTTTCCGCGAGGGGGCTGCTGCGACACAGCCAAAGAGAAGCGTGAAAGAGCAGAAGTTCAAACCCGCAGGAATACCGGGCTGCTTTTCTACTGGCTCAGCTTTCGGGGTTCAGGTCAAAATACAAGCATAACACTGCTTACAGCAATTCCGCTTTAATTGCCAAGACGTATTCCTCCCCCGCCGAAGGCGGGGGAGGAATACAAACACAGTGCAAAATTAACTGGAAATGCTGTAGAAAGGCAAGTGAAAATTACTTCACTATTTCATTTTTATGATAAAGCGTTTCTTCAAACTTTCTTGCCGCGATGCTTAAAAAACGCCGGTCATCCCGCACCAGGCAGATGGCTCGTTTCGGAATTGTTTCCGCCAGGGAAATGCGGAAGATGTCGCCTCGTGCAAGCGAATCTTTTGCCAGATCTTCCGGTAAAAATCCGATTCCAAGGTTGTTCTTTATCAAGGGCAGCACCTGATCGGTTGTGGCCGCCTCGGTGTCGGGCTGAAGGGTTAATCCGTGTTCCAGAAACAATTGGTTATAGAACTCAAAAGTCATTGTATTCTTTTCCAGACAGATCAGCGGATATTTTTCCAATTCCCGCAAGTGAATGTTTTTTCCCGCGAGGAAAGCGAATTGAGGTCCTCCAACCAGAACTTCTTCAAAATATTTCAAAGGAATTTCCCGCAGTGTCCTGTCAACGCCGGTCGGCGTAGTTACCACAGCAAGATCGACAAGACCGTTTTTCAGCGCGGCCACGGCCTGAGGCGTGGACTGGTTCGAGATCCGGATCCGTATTCCGGGATACGATTGGTGAAAACTGCTCAACTTTTCCAGCAAAAGGCCATACAGGGCCGTTTCACTTGCGCCGATGGAAAGAATCCCGCTTTGCAGGTTTTTGTCACCCGCTAATTCTTCTTCCCCTGTTCGAATCTGTTCGTAGGCAATGGCGATATGCGCATACAGACGTTCTCCCTCTGGAGTCAGCGTCACGCCCCGATTTGTCCGAAAAAAAAGTTTGCATCCCAACTCACTTTCCAGATGGTTCATGCCGCGGGTGATGTTCGGCTGGCTGTTCAGCAAAATATTCGCGGCTTTTGTAAAGCTCTGGTATCGGGCGACGTAATAGAAAATCCGATAGTAGTCATAATTTGCACTCATCTTTCGCTCCTGATATATCAAATCATTATAGTCGGTATGTCGAATATACTTTTCACATTTTTTTGTGCTTCCAGTATAATGGAGTCGTTGCAAAAGTACAAGTAAATTTTTAAGAAGAGAATGGAGCAACGATGCAATGAATTTGTTGGAAGCACTCATGATCCTGTGTTTTGGGCTTTCATGGCTCATTTCCATCTACCGTTCCTATACAGCCAGAACCGCGAAAGGAAAAAGCCTTTTCTTTGAGGTCTTCTTATGGATCGGCTATGTATTTGGGATCATACGGGAATTTATGCAGTTCTCGTCAGGAGAAGGATTGGACTTCCTTTTCTATTTGGGCTGGATTTTCTATTTTCTTAATATCGCTGAAATTACGATTGATATGGTGCTGTATGTTCGCAATGTCAGGCTGGATAGGGAACGGGAAACAAAGCTGGAAAATGAAGTTGCAAAAGAAGAAAATGCGATAGACTAATCATTTTGGCGGAGGAGCCGCAAATATTGATCTTATGGTAAGGGAGCGCATCGATTGTGGGAAAACAACGCTATGTGGTAACGATCAGCCACCAGCTCGGATGTGGAGGAGCGTACATCGGGCAAAAACTTTCAGAAGAATTTAACATCCCATTTGTGGACCGCGACATTTTGAAACAGGTAGCCGATGAGCTTCATCTGGCGGAAGAGGATTTGGAGCACCGCGACGGACGACTGTCTTCCGTGTGGGAGAAGCTTACGCAACAGTTGTATACCGTACCGGCTGCAGGATGGATTCCGCAGTATCACCCAAGCGATAAGGAACTGTTCTACCTGGAGTCGGAATATATTCTCAAAATTGCCGAGAAGACTTCGGCGGTGATTTTAGGGCGGGCGGGTCGCTATGTTCTGAGAGAGAATCCGAGACATGTGAAGATTTTTGTTACGGCCGAATTGCCGGAACGCATTGAGCGCGTTGCTTCCCTGTTTCAGATTTCCAAAGAGGCGGCAAAAGAAAAGATCGAAGAGAACGATCGGCAGAGGATCGCTTACAATCGAGCGTTCACTAAGTCCGATCGCCTTGATGTCCGTCTTTATGATCTGGCAGTCAATACGTCATCTTTGGGACTGGACTGCGCCGCACATATGGCGTCAGAGTGCGTCCACGCCAAATTGGCTATATAGGATGCCCTCGGTCTGCCAATCCGGGCAACTCAGGAACTGCTATGCACATATGGAAAAGCGCGGTTCCCGGTATCTTCAATTCTCCAATTTCAACGCCGTCGAGTACGTCTGTCATGGAAATCCGGTTTTTGCCGCTCACCTCGCAATGAAACGTGCAAAATCCATGAGGCAAGAACTAAAACAGAATGAAGGTAGATACGCCTCTGATGTCATGCTGGCATCAGAGGCGACGCTGTTTTTAAGTAATTGTTGTTGCATTCAATACGAATAAAAATTCAAGGCAAGCGGCCTGAAAACACGTACGGCTACCTTCTGTTTGAATTGACAGTTTTTTCTTCCTGCTGTACAATTTAAGAAGAAAACACTGCCAATCAAGTCATGTAGGTTACGAACGGGATTATCCGCAGAATTGTGCAAAACGCGGCTCTATGAGGCGGAAGAATTTGACCTTGAAGAGGGGCATATTTTATTGCGCGGCGCCCAAGCTTTAGACAAGTCCATCACAAAAGGAATTAGATCTATTTAATATCAGTAATAATATTATTATATAAGAGGTGAAAAACTTGCCAAACCAAACGGAAATTGAAAAATTGTTGAAAAATAGAAATATAAAAAGGACAAGAACAAGAATTCTTGTCCTTGAAATTTTGAAAGATTCATCACCAAAAACAGTTGATGAAATTTTTTCTGCTTTATATCAAAATAATGCTAAACTCAGTTTATCTACTGTTTATCGGACTTGCGAAACGCTGACAGGAAAGGGCATCCTGTTAAAAATGAATTTAACGGATGACGGTGTGGCCAGATATGAGTACATGAAGTCTGAACACACCCATCATGCGATTTGCCTCGGCTGTAATAAAATCATGCCAATTGATGACTGTCCTTACGGTCAATTTGATCTGATCATGAAATCAAAATATGGATTCAACGTAAAAAGTCACCACATTGAGATCTATGGATATTGTAAGGAATGCAGTCAAAAGGATGAAAAAAAGTAATATATCGCTCATTTCCGCCTAAGACAGGCGAGGAAAACGCCGCATTTTTTACGATGTTTTAATTTTTACTTGTGATGCTATTCTTCTGACTAAAATGACAACCACAAGTACAACTACTGAAACAAGGGCTGTAAATCCCCCGGGCGCAACGTTTAAATCGTATGAAATAAATAGTCCGGATAAAATGTCTACAACGCTGAACACGATGGAAAAAGCAAGGGTCAATTTAAAACCTTTCCCGAGCTGCAGCGCAGTAGCCACCGGAAGAGCAATCATGGAACTTAAAACAAGGACGCCAACAATACGGATGGAGACTGAAATCGCCGATGCAACAAGGATTGAAAACACATAGTTAATCAATTTAACTTTTACACCCGCTATTTTAGCGGCTTCTTCATCATACGCAATATAGAGCATTTGATTGTAAAGAAAAATGAGTGTTAATACGGATATCATACTGAGAACAAGTACGGTGATCATGTCAAACTCAGTAACAGTCAGAACGCTTCCGAACAAAAAGGAATCCGCGTTGGCGTGAAGCTTTCCGGAACTGATGATTGTAATGGCAATGCCCACGCTGAGGGACAGCACGATCGTTAAAATCAAATCGGTATACTTTTTTAAATAAGTTCGCAGAAATTCAATCAAAGCGCCGCAGATCGAAGTAAAGATAAAAGCGCCCAGAACCGGGCTTTGATCACATAATAATCCGATTGTGATACCGGCAAGGGACGCATGCGATAAAGTATCTCCTATCATGGAATACCGCCGGAGTACCAGAAAAATTCCGATGCATGGACAAAGTATGGAAATGAAAACAGATACAAATAGAGCGTTTTGCATGAAACTATAGTTTAACATTCTAGAGAATCCTTCCTATTGTTCGTTCTTTAAGAATTCAGCCGTATATTTTTCGGGCGTGCAAAGGTGGCCTTTCCCGCCGCTCAGATGATAAATAAGCGTAGAATTTGAAATGGCAGCATCAAGATTGTGTTCGACTGAGACAATCGTGATGCCGTTTTTTTTATTGATTTCTTTCAGAAAACGATAGACTTCCTTTTGACTGCCGATGTCCACACCTGTAGACGGTTCATCTAAAATGAGCAGGTCCGGTTTTCCCATCAACGCCCGTGCAATAAATATTTTCTGGCATTGCCCTCCCGAAAGTGTTCCCATCAAAGAATCCATAAAGGGATTCATTCCGACTCTGTCTAAGACTTCAAGGATTGCCTCTTTATTTTTGATTTTTAAGAGTCTTCTGTAGGCATTGAGCATTTCATAAACCGTTATAGGAAAATTAGAGTTTGAAAAATCATTTTTTTGAGGCACATAACCAATATGGTCTGAATTTGTAACGATGGTGCCTTTTGTCGGTTTTAATAATTTCAAAATTAGTTTCATAAGTGTGCTTTTGCCGCAGCCGTTTTCACCTAATATCGAGATGTAGTCGCCATCTTTAATCTCAAAATCAATTCCATCCAGTATATAGGGCGCCGAAACGGTATAGGAAAAGTATAATCCTTTCGCCTGAATCGTTAAAAACACCGTCCTTTTAATTTAATGTAATTTTTTCCTTGACAAAGTAACTGTAATAAGATTATTATAAATGCAAATGATAATCATTTGCAAGTAAAACTTGGAGGTTGAGCAAAAATGTTAAAAAAAACTGTTGCCTTGTTATTAAGTTTGTTTATCATTCCGGCCTTTTCCGCCTGCGGCAGTACGAATAACAAGATCGCCGCAAGCAGTACCGCCGGTAGCAGTACAGCCGGTCAGGTAAGCACTGCTTTAAGCAAAAAGGTAAAAGTATCTGTAACGTTCAACGCAATGAAAGAATTTACAGAAGCTGTCGGTAAAGAGAAAGTGGAAATTTCGACCATTATACCGGACGGCACGGAACCGCACGATTTTGAGCCGAAAGCGAAGGATCTTACCGGGCTAAGCTCCGCGCAAGTTTTTGTATACAGCGGGTTTGGCATGGAATCTTGGGCGGATAAAGCAATTGAAGCGGCCGATAATAAAAATCTGGTTGCGGTGGAAGCTTCCAAAGGAGCGACACCGATCCAAAATACAGATACCGATGAAATCAAAGAGCACGGGCAATATGATCCCCATATTTGGATCAGTCTGAAAGGCGCTGAAACAGAGGCAAAGAACATCCGCGATGGATTAGTTAAGGCAGATCCGTCATCCGCAGACTACTTTAAGCAAAACTGTGACAGTTTCATTTCGCAGTTGGAAAGTTTGTATTCAGAATACAACACCAAATTTCACGACGCCAAAAACAGGAGCTTTGTGACCGGTCATGCCGCTTTTGCCTATTTATGCAGGGATTTTGGATTAAAGCAAAACAGCGTTGAAGACGTATTTGCAGAGGGGGAACCCAGTGCGCAGAAATTGGCTGGACTGGTGGATTACTGTAAGAAGAACAACGTAAAAACAATTTTTGTTGAGGATATGGTCAGTCCTGCCGTTTCTCAAACACTTGCCAATCAGATCGGCGCAAAGGTGGAACAGATTTATACCATTGAAAGCGGGGAAGATCATAAGACCTACCTGGAACGAATGAAGTCAAATCTGAATGAAATATATGACAGCCTCAGCCGGTAAAACAACCGACATTATCTTAAAAAATAGAAGAGTGCCGTAAGTGTGTGCTATGCTTTCGGTTCTCTTTTTGTATTTTCTGGCTTGATCATTCAGGCAGTGATCGTCATATCCTGTTTTAAGAGGACATAGATTATTGAAAAAGGATGTGACAAAAATGAAGATCAGTCAAGGGAAGGCTGCTTGGATCGTTCTATTGTTTTCCATTTTATTTCTATGGGTAGGCAATCGATATGCATCCGCACATGCGTTGCATATCACGATTTCCGGGTATGAGTCGGAGATGAACGATCAGCTTTTTGCAAAAGTCACGAGAATTGATTCCGTCACACCAAGCCAGACGGATTCCAGCACCAATGTTGTAAAATTCACTTGTATCATTACATCGGGCGATAAAAAAGGAACATCTGTTTATGCCACCCAATATGCATACAAAAATAATGCGGCTATGCCGCCGCAGGTCAGTCCAAACGATAAAGTCGTTCTTGGCAAGCTGTCCGATGGCAGTTCCACAGAATACACGTTTGAAAATTATGACAGAATCGAACAGGTCTTTTGGCTGTCGCTTGTCTTTGTCGGTCTGATTGTCGTTTTCGGCGGGAAGAGAGGATTGAAAACCGTTCTGTCGCTGGCACTGACTTGCTTCGCAATTTTCTTCGTGTTTGTTCCGTGTATCATGGCCGGATTCAACATCTTCGCTTCGACAGTTGTCATTTGTATCTATATCATAGCCGTATCCTATATTCTTACAGGCGGAATCAACCAAAAAAGTCTGTCGGCCGCAATCGGCTGTTCGGGCGGCGTTGCGTTTTCAGGAGCCGTTTACATCGTTATGGAACGGATTATGAAATTGACCGGTTATTATAATGATCAAACGTCCCTGTTGGAACAGACATTCACACAGTGTCCTTTGGACTTAAAAGCAATTGTTTTTGCGATGGTTACCATCGGCGCCTTGGGTGCAACCATGGACGTTGCAATGTCGATTGCGTCCTCGTTGGAAGAAATTCAAAAAAGCAAAAGCAACATGAGAAAAATCGAGATTATCCAGTCTGGATTCAATATCGGGAAAGACATCATGGGTACCATGACCAACACGCTGATCCTTGCCTATATCGGAAGCAGCCTGATCATGGTATTGATCTATGCCGCTTCTAACTACCCGATCCTTCAACTGCTCAACAAAGAGGAAATTATCGTTGAAATTCTTCAATCTTTGATAGGGAGCCTTGGCATGCTGTTCACGATTCCGTTTACCACAGTGATATCGGCCTGGTTAATCCGGAAATCCGTCGGTCAACGGCCTGAAGAAGCGAAAACGTTTCCCCATGTTTCCCAATCCCAGCAAAAAAAGAATCTAAGGATACACACCTTCAACGACGAAGGTCGTTAATAAGTGAAATAAATATAAGCCTTTTGTGCTTTTTCCGCTTTTTCTATTTTGGTAATATAGCATACGGGCATTCTCTGATTCATATAATTCTCAATTTTAATTTTACCTGTGACCCATACCCACTCGTTTTCCTTGTATTTTAAAACCCCGTCTCCCCTGCACAGAATACCGCATGGCTGCAAATCCGCGGTGCAGCAGACCATAGCATACCGTACAGGAACGATTTCGTTTTTCGCAAACTCTTTCATCCGAAAGACCTGCCCCTTGAATTTTAATGTTTTTCCGTTATATTTATCCATATCCTGATTGATATCCTGATACCAACGGGCAAATTGTTCGTCCTGCACCGTTATGACGCCGCTGCCGTCTTCCTTTGGAAGAGAAGGGGCGGAAGACGCTTCGGCCCCGATATCATCCGAAGAAGCACTGTCCGCAATAATGGTCCCTTTATCCTGTGACGAGGTTCCGGTCGAAATTGTCGCCGTCCCGGCGGCGGGCGCGTTCCCAAACGAAATTGCGCTGCTCTGAACGGCTCCCGCAGGAATCAGAAGGGCAAATAGAATCGGTATGAAAAACAGAAGGTATCTGCCGGGTTCCGGGTTATGTTTTGGGGTGAGCGCGGACGGCAGCAGCATGATAGAAATAATCAGCAAGGCGATTGCGGCAAACCAAAGATATCCATTGATGCGTGGATGCACATAATCGGTTGTTCTGCCGGAAATTAATGCGTAAAAAAACAGGATGGACAACAAAAAACAGAGGATCGTCTCCAAAAGTACTTCCGAATTTATTTTATGTTTCATAATGCCCTTCCTTTCTGCAGCAGGGAAAGAAGCAGAAAAATCAAAAGGCCGGTGACAAAAAGAGTTCCCGCAAGACGCGACACGAATTTCTTTTTAAAGCTGGCGCTCAGCATGAATAAATTGGACAAATCCAGCATAGGACCCATAACTATAAAAGCGAGCACGGCAACAGGCGGAAACACGTTCAAAAAGCTTCTGCCGATAAACGCATTTGAGGTAGAACAAACCGACATAAAAAATGCCGCTAAAAGCATCAGGAAAATCGGCACAATCATAACCCCGCCCGCACTCTGAAACAGGGAGGCCGGCAGTGCCTGCTGAAGGGTGGCGCATAAAAGGGAACCGATAATAATATAGCGGCCCATACCGAGAAACTCCTGCCCCGCGGTCATAAAAACGGCCTCCAGCTTGCCTGCTTTCCCGGAATGGCGGGGGACGCAGCCACCTGACCCGCAGGAACATGCCGCAGCAGATCCGCCGGACAGAACAAGTGACGCCTTCTGATGCGTCAAACCCAGAATTGAACCGGCAATCAGAGAAATGAGGATGCCGAAGCCGATTCTGCAGAGCACGTACTGCGGCTGACCGGGGAAAGCATATAGGGTGGATAAAATTGTAACGGGGTTTACCGCCGGAGCCGCAAGCATAAAGACCATCGCTTCCGGCAACGGCACGCCTTTTTGCGCCAGCCTCGATGCGATCGGCACGATGCCGCAATCGCAGACCGGAAAGAAAAATCCGAGAATTACCGCAAGAGGGAATCCAAGCCATTTGTGTGCGGCAAACAGCCTGACCAGTGTCTCATCGGGAATGAATACCTGCAGCAGGGCGGAGACGAATGCCCCGATCAGCAGGAACGGCACCGCTTGCATCAGAATGCCGATAAAAACCATATTAACGCTCTGGACCGACGCATAAAGCTGTGCCGGGTTAAAAATCACCGTCGTTAACAGCAGAAACATACAAACCAGCGAAGCGGAAGCAATCAGCAGAAAGATCCGGTGGTGAAGTCTGTCTTCTCTGAATGTTTCAGGGTCGAACAGCTTTTTGAAAAAAGAATCCGCCGGTTCCACGCTAAAGAAAATGGAAGCGGAACGGTTCAGGCTGCGAACCGTATTTCTCAGCGTTCCCTTACCTTCCGATACGCGGTTAAAAAAAACCGCGTCGGCATTGGCGAGCTGATTGGCCATTAGCCCGCCGGTGTTTTTCATATAAAAATCAAAAGTAGAAGCATCGGCGCAAAAAAAGATCCGGTCAATTTTGCAGTTTTTAGGCATTGATATGGTGAGCAGTGTCTCAATCGGCCAAGTTCCGTTATATTCAATCAGTACCAGATCGGGATTCAATTCCAGCTTGATTTTATAGAAGAGCTCATAGCATATTTTTTCTTTCCGGTCGATTTGATCCAACAGCACGTTTTTGTTCCGTATGGCTGGCGCGCGGAATTCGACTTCTCCGTCCTCACACTGCAAAATCAGGATTTTTTTGTAATTTTCGATGTACTCCTGCTCTAAAATATGCTGAATCAGGGTCGTTTTTCCGCTCTCTAAAAATCCGCAGAACACTTCAATCCTTGTCATAAATTATACCTGAAACAGTGCGGCGAGACCCGGTTTGTCCAGATTTTCCCCGATGACGCAAATCCGTCCGGTAAAATCCGGTTGTGCTCCCTGAACATTCCTTTCACTAGGGACATAATCGAACTGACGCCAGCCGCCCTCTTTCAGTGCAACCAGCCCTTTTGCACGAAGAATATTTCCATATTTGGGCAGCGACTCCAGTGCTGATTCCAGAAGGTCGCGGGAAAAAAGATTTGGCGTCTCCACACTCCAGACTTGAAAAGTCTCGTCTGCGTGATGATGATGTTCCGGCAGCTCATCATTCTTTATCAGCAGCGGAATGCCGTTTTCGGCAAGCTGCAGCATCCGGTCTGCAGAAATCTGTTTCCAAGGCGTTGTGAGAATCGCGGCTTTCGGATTGTGTTCGCGGATACTTTGCTCCACCTCCTGCAGCCGATCCAATTCGACATTCTGCGTTCGGCTCAGGAAAATTGTTTTTGCGTTTTCAATCTGGTCGAAAAAGAATTCGGAAAAATTTTTGGCATACATTTTGTATTTCAGAGCATTGACAACCGTGATGCAAAAACTGACTTCCCCTCTTTCTCTCAAAGCAATTCTGCGGCAGGCAGGGAGAATTTCCGATAGCTTCCCCACGCCGGAAGGCTCAATTAGAATTCTGTCCGGCTTATATTTGCGGATAACTTCTCTCAGTGCGTCACTGAAATCTCCCGCAAGGGTACAGCAGATGCAGCCGGAATTGATTTCCCGTACCCGAATCCCGGTCTGTTTGAAAAGCTTGCCGTCTATACCGACTTCACCGAATTCATTTTCTATCAGCACAACTTTTTCATTCGGTATGGTGCCTTTCAACAGTTTTTGTATTAAAGTGGTTTTGCCGGCTCCCAGAAATCCTGAGATGACGCCGATTTTTGTATCCATATGTCCCTCCAAGTCAATGATGGGCTTTTATGATCCGAGTTATATGCAAATGCAATTCATTGTCATCTAGTAAATTTAACACTTTTCCCTCTTGGTGTCAAACTATTGTTTCAATATGATATCAAGACAATTTTGTAAATTATTCGATGGATCAGATTGCAATGGTTTTCATTAAATACAATTTGCTTTCAGACATGCCAAACGATTATGGGAAAGATTGTGCTGAATGGTATAAAATTTTTAATCAATATAATAAATAAATCATGATATGACTTCTTTAGCACAAAACAGAACTCCACAAATTGATCTGCTTCCTGATTTTCTTTGTGGGGGGTATTTTCAATCTCTTTTTCTCCGCGACACTTCATGGACTGCTGACGAAAAATGACACGACTGGCAATCCTGCCGTTTGGCAACTGCATCGTTGGACTTTTTACCAGTCGTCAGCATTTGATGCTTTTTCTGTGTTTGCAGGAATTTATTCTGATTTTGGTACTCTTATTTTATCTTACAAATTTACGGCCTTATCAGTCAAATTTGGACACGATTACGCCGGATATCAAAACTCCGAAGGCGGTCGGGCAGTTCCAGCACGGCTCGGAGCGGTGGCTGACGGATAAGGAAAAGGACAAAGCCTTCGGCAGCTTTGTCCTTGACCCCGACAACCCGCAGATTAAAAAGCTGATTCGGACGGGATATGATAATCTGGAATTTTTGAAGGATAAAAGTGCAAAAAGCGAATCTGAGGATTCAGCCATCAGCAAAGAGCAGTCTTAGTCCAATTGCATTTTCGCTTTACCCTCTATCAACGCAATCTTTTCGGAATGGGACAACTTTTTTAAAGATACTTCCCGTTTGAGAGCTTCACTTTTTGTGGAAAATTTTTCCTGATAAACCAACGTAACCGGCAGGCGGGAGCGGGTATATTTCGCACCTTTCCCGCGATTATGTACGGCAGCGCGGCGGGGCGGATCCGTTGTATAGCCACTGTAGATCGTGCCGTCCGAACAGCGCAGCATATATGCGTAATATTTACTTGCTTTAACGCTTTTCATTTTGAATTTACGGTCCTCCGGACAAAACGTACTGTTGATATTTGCCGTCCGCCATTTTCAGATAAATGATGGGTGGCACTAATTCGTTTTTGGGCTCCGTGGCATATAATTTTTTATCTGTTTGGTTATCCGGAGCGCTAATCGAATATTTTCTTATCAATGGAACCCGATTAGGAATACTCAATGGATTCCATGCTCCGAAGGCGTATCGGTTTCTGACCAGAATGCCATAACAAGGATGAGAGCTAATAAAAAATCGGCAGAAACAGTTTTTTTAGATTTTTTTCATGATCCACCTCTTTATAGATTTCAATCAGTACAAATCTTCCACCGCGTAAATATAATTTTCAGATGAGTCTTAGATCAAGTAGATCGTATTAAGACTGTCTTTCTTATAAGAATAATATTTGTATTGTGTTTTGAAACCAGGCATGTCCTCTCCCACCTGGTTATTACGTAGTGACAATCAGACTTTCCAGTTCCACTTCCAATTTTCCAATACTGGAGTTTGTCTGGGATTCCATTGATTCAAGGCAATGTACGGCGTCATGAACCTGGCTTTGCACATGTGAAACGCTTTCCTGTGACTGGTTGATTTTCGATTGCATGAACCAGTCCGCAATCAGTCCGTCAAAGAAAAAATCTGCGAATTTAGCAAAGCCGTCCGTTTCAATGCGAATGTCGGAATTGATCCGGACATCGGCTAACTCAGCGTGAAATTGCCGCAGAAGCCGCTGCGCATTTTCAGTTTCCGTTTTGGCATCGTCAATATGCGAGTGCTTTGCAAGGTCCGAAATAAGCCCTCCGCCAAGGAGATCCCAAGTTCCCCACCCTTCGGCGCTGGAGAGACTGTTTTGAACCCGGTTAAGACTATCCAATGCATCACGACCGGCGGATATGGCTTCTTTGATTTCTTTCAGGTTTATTTTTTCACTGTCTATTTGGTTTGTCAGTTCCAGAATCCTCTGGGCGGCTTTACCGCCGTTTTTCATGATCTGTTCTTTCTTTTCGACATAAAGAGCGTCGAAATCGTGCTGGCAATTTATATAATTCTGCCGTTCCGCGGAGAGCTTCGAAATCTGACATTTGATATCTTCCAAATCTCTGACGGCCTGATCGTATTTTAATCTTGCAGAGAGAGCTTCTTTCCGTTCTTTTTCAACACGTTCTTCCAGCTTTCCAAACAGGGAATAAAAAATGGATGTAATACTTTTATCCTCAATTTTAGCAACATCATAGTTTTCTTTTCCCAAAACGGCTTTGAGCTCAGCAACTTTGTGGTTTATCTGAGATTGTTGTTTTTGCAGATTCTGAAGCATAGCATCAATCTTACGCAACCGTGCAATCCCTTGTTGGGCCAGCCGTATTTTATCGTTTATCACGGAATCCACTTTTTACACCTACTTCGTATCGTTCTTACCCAAACGGGTTCGGGCCAATATTAAAGCGATAAATCTATTTCATTTTATCATAAACTTCTATCTTGCTCAATGATAATTAGGTTGAAATGGAAAAACAGCCGTTCGAAGGAAACATCTACAACGAAGAAGAATTGGAAAAGCTGTTCCAGGTTGTCAAGGGAACGCTGATTGAACTGGCGGTTCTTCTGGGTGCGTTCTATGGACTGCGAAGAAGCGAGATTGTTGGGCTGAAATGGGATTCCGTTGATTTTGTCCAGAAAACATTTACGATTCGGCATACCGTTACGGAAGTCAGCATCGACGGCAAATTTCTGACGATTGCGCGCGACCGCACCAAAACGAAATCCAGTTGCAGAACATTGCCGCTTGTTGCTCCATTTGAAAAGGTACTGCAAGAGTTGAGGCAGAAGCAGGAAAGAAATCAAAAATTATGCGGCAGCTCCTACTGTAAAAAATATCTTGATTACATTTATGTGAACGAGATTGGAGAGCAGATCAAGCCGGCGTATATTACGGATCATTTCCCTCGCGTGCTGGAGCAAAATCACATGCGCAGAATTCGTTTTCACGATCTCCGCCACAGCTGCGCGAGTTTGCTGTACGCTCATGGAGTGAGCCTCAAGGAAATACAGGAGTGGCTGGGGCATAGCAATATCGGCACAACCGCCAATATCGATACCTATTTAAGTTTCGATTCGAAGGTTTCCTCCGCCAACGCAATCCTGAATGTTTTTCCCGGTGCTCCATCCCTTACACATCCCTTACAAAAAAAGGCGGTAAATTCCACGGATTCCGTAAATTCAGCGAAGCGCAAAAAAGCAAAAAAAAGTCTCCAAACCCGCATGAATACTGGGCTTGGAGAAGTTCCGTTCTGGTGCCGCCAGCCGGACTTGAACCGGCAAGGAATCACTTCCGAAGGATTTTAAGTCGATTCATCCATTAAAGACTGAACGGGGTCTTGATGATTTCTGAAATTAAATATACGCAAGCGCTTGCTGATGATAAGTACACCTCTTTCTATGATAATCAAGCATATAAAAAATTAGCTGAGTATATTGCTCCAGGAAGTCCGGGCAGCGGATTTTCCATTTCAACAGTAAGGGGCAATATGCTTATACATGGCGAATTTGATAAAATCGTATTAGAGAAGGGATTCGTCCGCCTAACACAGATGGGTTTTAACTTTACAAAAGTATGTATGATTGAGTCCGAATTAATATCTGACCGATAGATTTATTCCACAAATCATCTTTTGTTCGTAGAACAAAAATAAGTCCGGGAATCCGTTTTCAGATTCCCGGACTGTTAATGTTACGGGCTATATCCGCTGTATCTCATTACGGAGCATCTGCTTGATTTTATCGTTCATGGTTTCACTGCTGGTGGTACTAAAATGAATCGTCACTCTGTACGTGGTTTTGACGCGATGATGAGCAGTATGTGATTTAGTTTGACATTGAGTTTCTAAAATTTTTGCAAAATCAGGAATATATTGGTGAAATACGTACAGGGGCGTGATATACTATAAAAGAATGAAGGATAATATGTAATTATCCATCGTTCATTGAAGGAGGAAATAGAGATGCGCAACCATCAAATAATCGAAAACATTCTTTCCCAGTATAATATTGATAATATTGACTTTGACGTATATGTTATTGCAGATGCGCAAGTACAAACAATAAAGGAAAGCGATAATCGTATTTGTCACGCTGATGAAAGTGAACTTCTTTTCGCGTACCGAGTTTGCAGAAATTGCATCCGCGCTCTTCAACGTATTTGGATTTGTTCGAGTATTTTATTCTGAGATTTCCTTTATTGAGTATATTTTACGAAACCATATTGATCCTAACGGTTGTATTGTATATAATTTGGCCCGCGATGGTAAGATGCCAGGAAAGAAATCGCTGATTCCATCTTTCTGTGACCTTTATCATATAAAATATACTGGTAGTGACGCATTCGTTATATCTCTGCTAAGGAATAAGCCAGACTTTTCTGACATCCTTTCAGTCCACGACATCAATGTCCCTATTTCAGTTGTGTTTAATCCCAAACAAGAAAACCTTTCTGAGCTAAATACGGCCCTTGAAGGACATGAAATACTCATTAAAAATGTTTGTGAATCAGCAAGTATCGGACTAACGCGCGAATGTAAAATGTTATTTTCTTCAGATGCATATCCAAAATTGCGCCAAGTAGCTACCAGTGTAAATCCCAAACAGGTTTTGGTCCAGGAATTTATTGATGGAATGGAGTGTGAGGTGCTTGTACTGCAATATCACAAAGATTATTATGCCATGACGCCAGTTGTCATTACATTTCCAAAAGACAGAACCTTTATGGATACACAGATATCCAATGGATATCAATATGGTTTTCAATTGCTACAGACCCCTGTAGCCAGTAGCATTTGTGCGACCGCAGAACATGCTGCCTCCATATTGAATATTAAAGATTACGCCCGGTTCGATTTTAGGGTTCGGGATAACATTCCTTACCTATTTGATATTGCTGGCACTCCATATACCATTCATCATAGCTCAGTAGCTTATCTCTTCAATGAGTATGGGTTACAATACGAAGATATCTATAAGACGATTGTATCTTGTATGTTCTCTAATTATTAAAATTAAAAGATTTACTGATACGAAGTGTATTGCAGATCAGAAAGCATCAATCCTCTGAAAAAGAATTTGGATAGCACCGTTTCTCGTCGATCCGTTTGAACCAAATGAATACAAAAATCATAGGCGCTTAGCACTTCTTTTGAAAGTATGAGTCTTTTAAGAGCAGCATTCTTCTTTTCCCAGAAAATTTCCTGCTTTTTAAATAGTGCTGGTATAAAGCCATCTATTTTATGAAATAGCTTTTCTGCTAGTTCCCATTTCTTGTCTCGCAAAGCTCGGTAAGCTTCAAACCACACGAAATAGTATCGGTAAAAATCATCTATATTTTCATCACTAACATCGGATACATCTGTGCATTGCATTAAATTTTCAATTTTATCTTTGTAATTGCTGTAACTTGCATCGTCGTCGCAATATAAGCACAGGGAGCATAGATTTGTTAAAATGACAAATTCGGTTGCACAAGGAGTACCCTGTAATTCTTGTGCAAGAAGTAGACGAGTGTTTTTCGCTTTAGTTGCACATTCCTGCTGATTACTTGAATTTTGTTCAAATTCTAGAAATTGAGCGATCAACAAGTTGTTGTTAATTTTAGCAGGCTGCGGAAGCATTATACCTTCTCTATCTGCAATTTCAGCAGCAGAGTTACAACAAATCTGTGCTTCTTGATATTTTTGAATAACGATGTCGGTACCCGCCTGGCAAACGAGGGTTATACAATATTCGTCCCAAATTTGACATTCAGAAAAGTACTTTTTTGCCCTCTCATAGTAAATTTCACATTGAGTAGGATTGGCAAAAAGGAATGCTTTTCGATTGAAAATATTTTGAATATACTGTGCAAGACCTTTTTCCCCTTTTGCTCTGGATTCTATAGAAAGCTGTTGGCTGAGTGTGTATAACAGGTTAAACTCATCAATGTCATTTCTTACATCTAAGATGTAAGGTGCAATTTCATAAACGATCGTAAGACGAATAATAGTTTCATCTGCTGGTTTTAGTTGAATCGGATTGATAAAATTTGAAAGCATAAGCTTATTCTTTGCATACTGTAAACATTCATTTAAAAGCATTTTTTGATATTTATCGTTTGTTTGAGTCATAGTATAGAAAAAATGGAAACAGGCTCTGGCCAATTCAGCTTTCAATGGCAATTCAAAGTCAAATTGCTTTAGCTTGCAATATATAGAATATGTATTGTCTCCCGTGGTAGGGGATTGCGAGAGCATGTCATAGAAATTTCGAATCTCCATAAATTCATTCAGTTGCTGTGTAACTGCATATTGTTTAATCAAATCATCAATCCGATTAAGTAAATCATAATCTAATAATCGTTGGGAAAAAATGTAGGCTAGACATAATAAAGTAAAGGCTTGTGATGTAAGCTTTCCCGCAAAAAGCGTTAGATAATACCCGCGAAAGTAATAATTATCTTGCTCTGTCTCTGTATAATATCGATAATAATATAATAAACGCTCTTTTCGTTCACTGATTTCTTCTTTTCTTAAAATAGACTGAATTTCAGGGCAGTGAAATTCATAAAAGCAATTTTGATCCTTATCTATAAAAATCTCATGTTTTGCAATATCAAATAGGTAAGGAATGTTATCCCGAACCCTAAAATCGAACCGGGCGTAATCTTTAATATTCAATATGGAGGCAGCATGTTCTGCGGTCGCACAAATGCTACTGGCTACAGGGGTCTGTAGCAATTGAAAACCATATTGATATCCATTGGATATCTGTGTATCCATAAAGGTTCTGTCTTTTGGAAATGTAATGACAACTGGCGTCATGGCATAATAATCTTTGTGATATTGCAGTACAAGCACCTCACACTCCATTCCATCAATAAATTCCTGGACCAAAACCTGTTTGGGATTTACACTGGTAGCTACTTGGCGCAATTTTGGATATGCATCTGAAGAAAATAACATTTTACATTCGCGCGTTAGTCCGATACTTGCTGATTCACAAACATTTTTAATGAGTATTTCATGTCCTTCAAGGGCCGTATTTAGCTCAGAAAGGTTTTCTTGTTTGGGATTAAACACAACTGAAATAGGGACATTGATGTCGTGGACTGAAAGGATGTCAGAAAAGTCTGGCTTATTCCTTAGCAGAGATATAACGAATGCGTCACTACCAGTATATTTTATATGATAAAGGTCACAGAAAGATGGAATCAGCGATTTCTTTCCTGGCATCTTACCATCGCGGGCCAAATTATATACAATACAACCGTTAGGATCAATATGGTTTCGTAAAATATACTCAATAAAGGAAATCTCAGAATAAAATACTCGAACAAATCCAAATACGTTGAAGAGCGCGGATGCAATTTCTGCAAACTCGGTACGCGAAAAGAATTCACTTTCATCAGCGTGACAAATACGATTATCGCTTTCCTTTATTGTTTGTACTTGCGCATCTGCAATAACATATACGTCAAAGTCAATATTATCAATATTATACTGGGAAAGAATGTTTTCGATTATTTGATGGTTGCGCATCTCTATTTCCTCCTTCAATGAACGAAGGATAATTACATATTATCCTTCATTCATTTGAACTGTTTTGGACAACAAAAAAGCTCCCGTGCAAACGGGAGCTGAAATTGAAAATCATAAGGTAATTCGGTTTCTTGGGTGTTTTTTTTCTCATAATGTTCTTTTGTTTACTTAATGATACATGTGTATAGATTTGTGTTGTTGTAATAGAACTGTGACCTAAAATACTTTGTATATAGCGTATGTCAACATCATCTTCCAACATCAGAGTGGCAAAAGAATGCCGAAGCATGTGTGGTGTGACGCGCTGTGTTATTTTGGCTAGTTCAGCATCTGATTTAATCATACCACGGACAGACTGTTCACTAAGTCTGCCACCCAGTCTATTTACAAAGAACCATCCAGACTCTGAGATCTTTTGAGAATAAGCTTTCTGATATGTACGCAGCGCTGTGAGAGTATCAGGATTGCTAATAAAGATAATTCTTTCCCGTGAACCCTTTCCCTGTACCTTAACAAATCCGTTTTTGAGGTCAATTTCCGAAGGCCTTATAGAACACAGCTCCGAAACGCGCAAGCCAGTTGCAAATAGAAGTTCTAAAACCGCTATATTTCTCAAACTGACGTAATACTGACATTGTGTCTGTTGCTGTTTTGCTGATTGATATGCTGCTCTCAAGAGTTTTTGAATAGTGGATAATGGCAAGGCTTTTGGAAGTACAAGTGGCTCGCGAAAATCCAAATGAATTTTGCTAATTGGATTGGATGTAATTTGCTCATCAAAGTAGAGGTAATTAATGAAGGCTCGGATACAGGCAATTTTCCTTTTTACGCTTTTTGGCTTGTATTTTACATGCAGCCTTTGAATATATTTACAAATGCAATCTTTTGAAAGTGGCTCTGGTTCGTCCACAAAAGAATTTTCAAACTGCGAGAGGTCAATCCGGTAAGCTTTCAATGTTTTGTCATTCAGCATTTTTTGATACTGGCAATAGGTTAAGTAATTACTAATTTGTGAGTGTAACTGGTTCATGATGTTCCTCCTGCTTTTTAAATTGAATTCATTATGAACTGTTTTTCAAGGTCTGTCGAATATATCATGGATCATTCCAATACCTCTGCGAGCTTTTATCCAACACATACAATAGTGAGATAATTTCATAACCAAAAGAGCTAATGCCTTATAGAATATGAAGGCATTGGCTCTTTTTTGTATTTCCTTCATGAAGATGTATAACGGAATCCAATATCGAAAATGAAACGGAGGCGATACGTTGAGAAAGGACGAAAAACTTCGGACAATCTATGAAACGATTGCCCCCTACATTACCCGAACCGGAAACAACTGGCGCGATTACCTGACGTTTGGAGCACGGTTTTTCAAGCATTCCTTTGATAATATGCTGCTGATCTACGCGCAGAATCCCGACGTAACGATGCTTGCCACCACCAAACAGTGGAATCAGGCGGGTCGATATGTGAACTCAGGGGCGAAGGGCATCGCCGTCTGCGAATACGAAAATGCCAGACTGACGATCAAATACCTTTTCGATATTTCACAGACCAACGGGCGGGCAATCAAACCGACCGACTGGCAGTTGACAGAGAACACAAAAAGTGAAATCTCAAAGCGGCTGGCTTTTTCCCATGGTTTTGAAGACGGCGGGTTTCCTGACCTGCTTCACCATCTTGCCGCTGAAGCGGTTTCTGACCACTATGAAGCCTATTTGCAAGATTTGAGTGTCGACATCGACGGCAATCTGTTTTCCGAACTTCCCGAAGGCGGATTTGAAGCGCAGTTCGTGGATCTTCTGACGACAGCGTAACATATTTTATGGGAAAACGATGCGGGCTTCCCGATGAAGAGATTCCTTTGGGAAACGGCATGGATACAATCCATCATTTCAATACTCTTCCGCTTGTCGGGCAGCTTGGAAACGCCGTTACCTCAATTTCAAAAAATGCCCTTTTGGAAATAGAACGTACCATAAAAATTGTCAACAAGGAAAGGACTGAAAATCATGGAAAAGCCATTGGTGGAACTGAATTACACAGAGAAGGACGGCATGATGCTACCGAACATCCAAGTATCCAACAATCAGGAGAACGACCGGCCGTTGGGGCGGTACGGCAGGCTGGCGCTGGAATATCTCAGGGAGAGCCATCCGCAGCGGTATATGACTTTGAAAATGGATGGCACTCTGATGGAGAAAATGCACCAAGTCAACGAGGAAGCTCTGAAACAGATCGAGGCTCTCACGCAGCAGATGCTTCAAAAGAAGCCGATGCCGGATACCGAGGACACGCTGGAGAGGACGAAACATCTCAACAGCCTGCGGCGGTCAGCGGAGGAAATCGTTCTACGCGACTTGGTGCTGAAACCGAGGTAAGCCCGTCGCCAACCGAACAGAATACGGAAAAGGAGTCATCGCAGGATGGCTCCTTTTTTGTGTCTTTTTCCCTTACGGATGAACAGGTAAGACGGAATTGCGAATCCATCCTCACCAGCACAGGGTTGTACCCGACTGAACTGTACCGCACCGTCCGCATCCTATATGAACAAGATGGTTTATCTCCGGAACAGAAAGCAACTTCTCTCGGCAAGATTTACAGTACCTACGGTGACAGGAAATATCAGGATGACATACTATACGGGTATGGCAATGTGGCCCAGCCGATAGTTCCGCAGCCGCCCGAATAACCCGCCATGTTGGCGGCTTCACGCAGAATGCCAAAGTAAGCCAAGATAACATCCTCCGGAGTCTGAAAATGATCCAGACTCAACGGGGATAAGTATGATTAAGAAATTTGAAAATGTGGACGTGATTGACACGCTGCGAAAAATCATGCTCCACAACACGCGATACTATCAGACGGATTTTGAATACGACATACGCACACTGGCCGACGCCGCCGAGTCCAATTCATGGACCCGGCCTTTTTTATGGATGAGCCGCGAAAGCGGAACGTGGTACTTTCCCGAACGGGACGTTTATATCAAAAGCACGCATCCGTACAATTCATGGCAGTCGTACCGGAACGATCAGGGCGTAAAAGCCTACTGGGTCATATTTGACAAACAGTCCGAAGATCATAAGGTAACGGGCACGATTTGTGAACTCGATTATCCCAAACACGCGGATCAGGTCCAAAAGAGTGCGGTTCAGCCGAACCGTGTGGAGCTTGTATTCAAGCGTCCCGCTGCGGTGCGGGTTTATGATTTTGAAGACTACGATAAGAACTGGTATGCCATTCACAGGGAAAACGGTGATATCTACAATAGGAGCTTTCTGGTGGAAAACGAAGCTGCCCTGCAAAACCAGATTGCCGACATTCGGAACGCCTGCTTCCAAGAAGCGGAACCGGTTGGCGTGGACGAGTATGTTTCCGAAATGGTGCGGCAGCATTTTTGCAGCCGCGGTTATACAGTCGGCGATATGACATATGTAATCCCCGATGATGTTTTCGAAGCCGTTCGGCGGGGAATTCCAGCCTACGCACTGTACCCCGACAACCGAAAAGAATTAATCCCGTCCGTAAAGGAAGCGGATCGCCTGAATATGCACGAAACATTGTTTGGCATCCGCCTGGAAGATAAAAAGCTGCTGGATTACTTGGTGAAACGCCCGTCCATGAAAGGGAAACTATTTTCTGGAGAAGAGCTTTTGCTGCTTGACTCCATTTTACTTCATACCGGAAAAACGGACGCTTTGAATGAACGTGGCAGAGAAACGCTTGACCGGATGATTCAAAAGCTGGATTTGGTAGTGTCTCCGACAGGCAACGAGGCAAATGAGATGGAACGGTCCTTGAATCACGAAGCGGAGTCGGATGAGCTGGAACGGTGAGGTGATTGTCGATGCGCTACGCTGATACATCTTACCGCCATTTCACGATGAAGAGATTGACAATGCCAATCACACCGATATTCTTTTCCTGGCTGAAAAATACGGCTATGAACCGGAAAAAGCAGGCCGGAAAGTTGTACACATGAAGCATAGCGGGGGGCTGTACTTGTTTCCGGAGAGCAATCGCTTTTTCCAATGGACCGGCCCTGACGGTGGAATCAAAGGCGGTGCCATCGATTTTGTTATGAGGGAGGAAAAAGTCTCCTTCGGAGAAGCAGTCGGGAAGCTGCTCGGAAAGGAGTACGCCACCTGCACCTGTGAGAGAAAGCCCTATCAGAAATGTCCGAGAAAACCGCTTGTGCTGCCGGATAAAGCGAAAAAATTTCAGGTTTGCCTATTGGTATCTTACGTCTGTTCGCGGCATCGATCCGGAGATCGTTCGGTTCTTTATGGGTCAAAAGATGATCTATCAGGAGGAGAAACACAGCAACTGCGTTTTTGTGGGATACGATTCGGACGGAACGGCGAAATATTGCGCCATGCGGGCAGCAAGTGAAAAAAGCAGCTTTAAAATGGATGCCGAAAATTCCGACAAAAGCTATCCCTTCTTCCATGAGGGAAAAAGCGATTTGCTGATCGTCAGCGAAAGCCCGATTGATCTTATGAGCCACGCAACGCTGGCAAAGGTGTACTACAGTCTCGACTGGACCGGGATCACCGTGTTTCCCTCGGCTGCCTGTGGGATGGTGCGCTGGAACGGTATCTGAAAAATCATCCTCAGATTAAGCGTCTTGTGTTCGCGGTGGACAACGATTACCTTTCCCGAAACAAGAACGGCGTCCTAACAAATTGGGGCCAGCGAACCGCCGCCAAGTGGTGTAAAAAGTACAGCGCGAAAGGTTATGAGTGTGCGGTTCACCGGCCTCATCTAAAGGATTTCAATTTGGACCTGACCGAAATGAGGAAAGGCCGGACACCGAATGATCTGGATCGCCAGCGCGAGTCAGAACTGCAAGCCGAGTTTGAAAGGGACGCGGCGGAAGACCCGGCTGAGGAACAAGATAGTGAAGATGAATTATCGCTATGAACGCTAAAAAAACAGATCTTTTGTCCCCTGAATAGCATTGAATTCGCAGAATAATTTCAGTATAATAATATAATCAGAATGAAAAAGGAGTTGGTGAAGATGGCGGACAAGTTGCATCAGCAATATGTTCTGATGCACAAAAACATACCTGTTGTCGATTTGGAGCTTGACACTGCTTCCGGTTCCATCTCCGCCATAGGCTCCGCTCATGAGGAAGCGCATATCCCCGTTGGCATTCCAGTGAAAAAGGGGGAAATTGACCGTGCAGCCCTGAACGAATGGTGGAAAGGCCGCGCGATTCCGGCAAGCCGCGACGGGATACGCCACGCACTGCTGAAACTGAATGTGTCCACGACACAGCAGCTTTTGGATAAATGCCTGGGCCTCAGTTTATCGGATCAGTACTGGATATGCCCCAAGAAGTCGGGGATTGAGTGGAAAGACATAAACTTTTTCGATCATGCCTTCGCCGACGATATTGGCAATATCCTGTTCGGAAAGGGTTCGTCCAGTGACAAAATCAGCCTGATGTCTCCTGACAATACCTCGGACGGCTGGTTGAAAAAGAAATGGGCGATCCTTGACGGAAAGCGATGCCTGATTAAAGGCGGCAGCGGTGCGACGCAGCAGGAGCCATACAACGAGGTTCTGGCAAGCCATATCATGGACAGACTTGGGATTCCCCATGTCCCTTACACACTGATGTTGCAGGATGATTATCCGTACAGTGTCTGCGAGGACTTTATTACTCCGCAGACAGAGTTGGTTCCGGCTTGGTACATTATGCAGACGCAGAAGAAGCAGAATCATGTTTCCGTATATCAGCACTATCTTGACTGCTGTGAGGCACTTGTAATTCCCTACGTAAAGGATTCCCTTGACCGGATGATGGTGCTGGATTACATCATTGCCAACGAGGACCGTCACCAGAACAATTTTGGAGCGATCAGAAACGCGGAAACACTGGAATGGCTTGGAGCCGCCCCGATTTACGATAGCGGATCTTCCCTTTGGTTTGCAAAGCCCACGGCGCTTATTTCCCCCGGTGCGAAGGTTCCGTGCAAGCCGTTTAAGGCCGACCATGAGGAACAAATCAGGCTTGTATCGTCGTTTGACTGGCTTGACTTGTCGGCCCTAAAAGGTATCGACGAGGAATTCCATGAAATCCTGAACGGTTCTCTGTTCATTGACGAAGCACGGCGCGACGCCTTGTGCTTTGCACTCCGCAGGCGGGTGGAAATGCTGATGGAAATCGTCAATTCCCGCGTCGTGCTGTTCCCTGTGGACGATTTAAGTACGGATGTGACGGAAAATGTGGCATATAGCGGAATGGATACCGAGGATGAGGACTTAGAACGGTAACTAAATATTATTAGGAAGGACTGCAGCAAAACGAATTTGCAATAGCAAACTGCACAAGAAACAGTCTCTATAAAAAGAAAATGCGCCTTGAAACGGCTCTTTGAGCCCAATCAAGGTGTATTTTTTATGCACTATTTTGCAACAGCCCCTTTTATACTTCTATGGAGATGGCGTTAGAAACAGAAAGGTCTCCACAAGGTGCTGTTATGATTAATAGACGCATATAAAATATTATCACTTATTTTGAAAAAATTGCCCTCTTCAAGGCGATTTTTCTTGATTTCTACGGGATAAGTGAAAGGAGATCAATTTGTTTGGAAGTCAAACAACAGCCAAATAAACTTAGGCAAACAATTCATAGGAGGTAGGTTCAATGAGTCAAAAGTCCATATCTACGGTGCAAGCAGCATCCAATGTCCAGATTTCCTACTTGAGCAGCGGTACATGGAAGACCATTAATGACCAAGTACAAAGCTCTATGGATGGCATCAAAATTCAGACAAGCTCAAACAGTTCCTATTATTTACAGTATCGGACATGGAATCAGGGGAAAACAGATTATTATCCTTATGTAAAAAGTAATGTAGATGATTATGCCGGCTCGTCAGGCAAACCTGTCCAACGGCTCCAAATACAGGCATACCAAAATGATGGCACAAAACTGTCAGCAGGTATCGTTGTAATGTATCGGGCATTTGTTGATGGAGAATGGCTGCCTTGGGTAAGCAATGCTGATCCTGAATGGATGCGAAGCGTACAAAACAAGTATAATTTGGGCGGTACTCTGGACACTGATGATTCTTATGCCGGTAAATCAGGCAAAAATATCAGTGGTATTGAAATCCGTGTTTATGAAGAAGGAGCAATTGGAGATTTTTCCGGAGGGGAAGCAACAGCACTCCTAAGTTATATGGCTGATAGTACTTCAAATTGGAATTCTTTTGAAAGAAGCACAGTCGCATCCCATATTGATGGGATCAAAATGCAAACTACAAACAAACCTTATTATCTCTTATATAAAACGTGGAACTCCGGTCAGTCCTCTTATTATCCGGCTGTCAAGAGTACCGACAATGATTATGCAGGCTCTGCGGGGAAGCCGATTCAGAGATTAAACATTCAGGCATATAAGAACGATGGCACAAAATTGGTTTCCGGTGTTATTGTTATGTACCGTGCCTACGTAAATGGCGAGTGGCTGCCTTGGGTGAGCAACGCTGATCCAGAATGGATGAGAAACGTACAGAACAAATACAGTTTAGGCGGTACGTTGGACACGGGCGGTTCATTTGCTGGTGAAGCAAATGAAGATATAAGCGGCATTGAAATACGTATTTTTGAAGATGATTCCCTGAACGCCGGAACAGATGATTTCTCAGGAGACGAACTCAGTCTATCATTAAGTTATATGGCTGACAGTAACGATAATTGGAACGGCTTCAATGGAAGTGTAACTGCACCACATATTGACGGAATCAGAATTCAGACAGACTCGGCTCAGCCCTTTTATCTGCTTTATAAAACTCTAAATTCCGGTCGTGATACGTACTATCCTGAAGTATCAAGTACGGGGAATGATTATGCGGGTTCAGCAGGAAAACCAATCCAGAGGTTAAGTATCCACGCTTATCAAAATGATGGTACAAAATTGACTTCCGGCATTGTCGTAATGTATAGGGCTTTGGTTGATGGAAGGTGGCTGCCTTGGGTCAGTAACGCTGACCCCGTGTGGATGCGTGGCGTTCAAACTCAGTATAACCTGGGTGGAACATTGGATCTAGATGCCTCTTATGCGGGTGCATCGGGTAAAAATATCAGTGGTATCGAAATTCGGGCATTTAAAGGCGACACAAATCTTACTCCTATAGAAGATTTGCCCGGAACAGAAACCACGCCATCCTTAAGTTATATGTACGACAGCATTTCAAACTGGCATTCCTTTGACAAAAGCGTGATGTCAGCACACATCGATGGAATAAAAATACAAACCAACCCGAATAAACAATATTATATTAAATATCAAACATGGAATTCCGGCCAGTCTTCCTATTATCCGGAAGTTGCCAGCACAGAAAACGATTACGCAGGTTCAGCAGGAAAGCCAATTCAGAGAGTAGGACTCCATGTCTATAGAAGTGATGGTGTAAAATTAACAACCGGTGTTGTTGTCATGCTTAGGGCTTATGTGGACGGAAATTGGCTGCCTTGGGTAAGTAATGCCGATCCTGAGTGGATGCGGAGCGTTCAAAGCAAATACGATTTAGGTGGAACACTGGATACCAACGGCTACTACGCTGGTATAGCGGGTAAAAATATCAGTGGTATCGAGATCCGAGTTTTTGAAGAGAATGGAATAAATACAACACCTACTACGCCTACAGGAAATTATAAAATTATTCAGGCGCCATTTATTTCACAATTGGGGGATTATCCCACCGGATGTGAAAGTGTGACTGCCGTCATGGCACTTAATTACGCGGGGATTAATACCTCGGTGGATACATTTATTGATACTTATCTGGATAAATCCACTATACCATTTGATCCAAATCTCACATTTGGCGGAGATCCCAGATCGTCCCACTCATATGGATGTTACTCGCCAGTGATTAAGAAAGCTTTAGATCGAGTGTTATCCGGTAAAGGCTATGAGGCTGATATATTAAATAGTGTATCCTTGGAAACATTGTGCTCCCAATACATTGACGAAGATATTCCAGTAATTATGTGGGCTACGATGTATATGAATCCACCATATATTGGTTCCACGTGGACTTTCAACGGTAGACCAATCCAATGGATTGCACCGGAACATTGTTTACTGCTAGTGGGATATGATGATAACAATTATATTTTCAACGATCCTCTGCAAACACAAGCCTTGAAATTTTACAGTAAGTCATCCGTCGAAGCTGCCTATAAAGGTTTATCCAGTCAGGCCATTGTCATTTTGAAAAAACTAAATAGGCCTTTCAATGAATCAAATCACGAAGCTTTAGAAAAAGAATTATCGGCACAAGTGGAAAGTGACATTGATTGGTTGCATAAACTTGGAAAGTGGCATTCCAGCGAAGAAGCATTAAGTAACGTATTAAAGTACGACAATGTCATTACTAATATTTGCAATCAGTTTTCTATGCAAAAAGCCTTGTTGCAAACGGTAATTTTTAGAGAGCAACGCTTCGTATGGTTTGCAGATGATGTTGCAGATGGGGTCGTAATGGGATCATATAACTATGACGCTGCGCTCGCTGAATGGATGAAATTGTCCCCAGCACAACAGCTAATTGTTCCCGCCCCGCAGATTCCAATTCCATATAGACACGATTGCAGTACTGGATTGTCCCAAATATTTGCAGCCACGGCTATTAAAGCAATTAATTTTGCTGTCGATCAAGGAATAATTTCTGATGAGAGAAAATATAACGGTGAGAATCTTGATGATCTGAAAACTATTTGGTATAAATTGAAAGATAATGACACTTTCAATATTAAATGTGCCACCTTAACACTAATATATGAATCTCTTTCAACTTTGGGATATCAAGACAATTTTGTAAAGTATTCGATGGATCAAATCGCAATGGTTTTCACTAAATACAATTCGCTTTCAGACATGCCAAACGATTATGGGAAAGATTGTGCTGAATGGTATAAAATTTTTAACAAATATAATAATTAAATTATGACACAGCTTTCTTAGTACAAAACTCTATAAAAAAACAGTCTTCAGCTATTCGCATTACTGAAGGCTGTTTTTTGTTATAATTTAATTGTCAATAGTGAAAGTTTCAGTTATTAGAGGCCAAACATACTTAAAAAGTTATTAAATCCAATTAGCATGACTGCTATAGCAAACAATACAACAAATAATAAAATGGGAATTACCCACATCCATTTTTCCTTGTGATAGAATGTATTCCCTAACCATATAGAAACAGGTAAAGTGGCCACGAGCAAAAATATTAGAGCTATTGCACCAATCATGATAGAAATATCCGTTTCACTTCTTAAATCATATGAATACCCTTTTCCGTGACCTGTAATAAACATATAGATAAAGCCTATCCAAATGGGCGAAATCAAAGCTATAAACCCTTGCCATATCAAAGCAATGGCTATTTTCGTTTTTTTCCTCATGTAATTTTCCTCTCAGTCTCAAAAAGAATACTGATTTCAGCCCTCCTTTTGTATCTTGTTATCTTTAACAGTAAAGTGTTCCGTTACCTTCAAGGAATCAGCGACCCATAGCGCAATCTTTCCAGAAGACAAATCTACGGAATCATCAAATGCTCCGGTAACTAAATAAGGAATGTCCTCTCGATAGCATTGTATAATATGATGTTTTTTGCCCCCATAGGTATAGGAATACTGAACTTCCGTTATTTTGCCGTGAGTGCCATCATAATGTTGATAATTGAAATCAATTTTTGGCGGATTCACCTTACTCGATTGATCTGAACTTAGTATATTCGCAGCATTGTCAAATGATTTTTTCATGTGCTTTTCATAAGCATTGGTTTTTCCGGCAAACAAATCTTTATACATTTGTTTGTCTTCCTCAGTTATCGCCGATGCTGAATAATAGTAATTTCCAATACTCACTGTAAAAGGCAAGGAATCTTCCTCTGCTTCAAACTTTTTCTCAGCCGCATCCTTAGGACACGCAACAACGGATAAATTATAATGTGGACCGGAAGCCCAACCTTCTGGTACTCCGAATTCAAAAGTCGCAAGATCCCCTTTACTGTTTTGTGTAACAGTTTTCATTGAAACCGGTGAATTTCCCACTGGGCTTTTGTTCGTTTGGCATCCAACCAAAAGGAGCAATAAGGTGAGCGCCATAAGTGTAATAGATAATTGTCTCTTTCTATTCATTTCTTCCCTCTTTTTTATTTATTGTTCTATTTTAGTCAGTCTGATTCTAATTCGCCGTTCCACTGACTAGCAAGAAATTTATAACCCATGGAAAAAAGTTAATTGAAGTTGTTAATTCCAGCGTCTTCCCGAAGTAAGCAGATAAAATATCAGTTCTAATAGTTATTATAAAGCATTGTATTTATTATTAACATTATATCATTTCTGTTTCTTTTTTCTACCAGTTTCATGCAAGCATTTATTGGAAAATATTAGGCAGCAGGAGGATAGGTATAGCAGACCAGTATTTTCAATATCCATTAATATTAACTTGGAATCCCTTTCGTTATCTTTTATCTATAACCACAATACGAACACTTCCGTTTTCGCTTTTTCAGGGAGCGAAGCGACAAGCCCCTGCCGGGTTACCGGCAGGGGCAACTTAATGCCAAAATCTGAAATTCTGGAGTTAAGGCAGGAATAGCCGTCATACTTCCGGCGCGTTTACAGCTTGAAAGCAGAGCTTTCAACATCTTTTCTCAGGTATGATTTTATATTTTCAGTATGATTTGCGTCATACTTTGTAATTTTTCATTTTGTATTGCTATTGTGCGGACATTTGCATATAATATAAAAGAAGATTGTTGCCGATGAGCGCGAAAGGAGCGATGAACCAATGGCAAAGACGTCGAATCTATATGCCCGGATTGAGCCTGATGTAAAAGAACAGGCTGAATCAATCCTGTCTGCACTGGGGATTCCGGTATCAAACGCCATCAACATGTTTTATAAGCAAATAATTTTACAGCGTGGGATTCCCTTTGAAATGAAACTTCCTGCAAGTCGGGTTCCCGACCTCAGTAAACTTACAAAAGAACAACTGGATACCGAATTGGAAAAGGGCTATGCGGATGTAGCTGCCGGTCGTACAAAAGCGGCTGGTACTGTGTTTGAAGATATCCGAAAGGATTACGGAGTATGAGCTATTCGGTGAAAATCTCCGAACAGGCAAATTCAGATCTGAGGGAAATTTTCGAATATATTTCCTTTGGACTGCAATCTTTTCAGAATGCAGAGGGACAGCTGTCACGGCTTGAAAAGAATATTTTGTCGCTGGACCATATGCCGGAGCGTTTCCGCCGATACAGCGAAAAGCCGTGGCTGAACCGAGGCCTGCGCATCATGCCAGTGGACAACTACTGCGTGTTCTATATCCCTGATCTTGAAAAGAAAATTGTCAACATTATCCGCATTCTGTACGGAGGCCGGGATATAGACACAGAGCTTGCAAAGCACACGGAAGAATAACACAGAAACTCAATTTAAATGGAAGAAAAGCAGTCTCATTTTTTAAGGCTGCTTTTCGCTGTCTATGGGAGAAAACAATCCATCCCGAACAGATCCGCTTGTAAAGGCAGTCAAAGGAGGCCCTGTTTGAAAGAAGAAGAGTGTAAAACGGAGCGCAAAACGCTCCATTTGCCGATCGATACCATCAAGGCACTGGAAAAGCTGGCGGCGAAAAATGGAACGGATTTATCCAAGGAGATCCGGCACGCCATCGACGCCTACCTTGACGTTTCCGTTACCGCCGAAAACATCAACATGATTCACGGGGCTTCCGGTCAAGGGAAATAAAAAACGGGCGGAAAGCATGCTACAGGCGGAGCGGAAAAAGTTTGAGCAGAAATCGGTAGGTGAAAACAAAGACATTCTGTTTTCGGATTTTCTGTTAAACTGGCTTGATATGATGAAGAACAGTGTGGAACTCACTACCTATGGGTCGTATGCCTATGTTGTGAAAAACCATATTATTCCGTATTTCAAGGAAAAGAAACTTCTGCTTCGGGACGTAAAGCCAAAACATATTCAGGATTTCTATCAGTACGAGCTGAACGACAAAGGAGTTTCCGCAAACACGGTCATTCATTATCATGCCAACATCCGAAAGGCTTTACAGTATGCTTTTGTGACGGGAATGATTCCATCCAATCCCGCCGACCGCGTGCAGCGTCCCAAAAAACAGCCGTTCGAAGGGAACATCTACAATGAAGAAGAGTTGGCAAAGCTGTTTCAGGTTGTCAAGGGAACGCTGATTGAACTGGCGGTTCTTCTGGGCGCGTTCTATGGTTTGCGCAGGAGTGAAATCGTCGGATTGAAATGGGATTCCGTTGATTTTATCCAGAAAACCTTTACGATTCGCCATACCGTTACGGAAGTCAGCATCGACGGTAAATTTCTGACGATTGCGCGCGACCGCACCAAAACGAAATCCAGCTGCAGAACATTGCCTCTAGTAGCTCCTTTTGAAAAGGTACTGAAAGAACTGAAGCAGAGGCAGGAAACGGACCGGAAATTATGCGGCAGCTCCTACTGCAAAAAATATCTTGAGTACATTTATGTAAATGAAATTGGAGAACGGATTAAACCGGCATATCTTACGGACCACTTTCCCCGAGTTCTGGAGAAAAACCATATGCGCAGGATTCGTTTTCACGATCTCCGCCACAGCTGCGCGAGTCTGCTGTATGCTCACGGGGTAAGCCTCAAAGAAATTCAGGAGTGGTTGGGACACAGCAACATCAGCACAACCGCTAATATCTACACGCACCTGAGTTTCGATTCTAAGGTTTCCTCCGCCAATGCGATCCTGAATGTTTTTCCCGGTGCTCCATCCCTTACACATCCCTTACAGAAAAAATTAACAAATTCTGTAAATTCAGTGAAACGCAGAAGAACAAAAAAGTCTCCAAACCCGCATGAATACTGGGCTTGGAGAGATTCTATACTGGTGCGAGTGTTCATAACGACAAACTCGGGAACCCGTATAAAATAAAGGTTTTCGGCATCAGGCAAACGGATATTACATTAAAAGTAAAGCAGTTATCTTTTCATCTGTTCTTCTGCATTCCAGTCAATGGACGGCAGTGTTTTTCCTGAAAACCATTTACACCCTAAACTAATCCAGTGTTTACGCCAGATTGCAATAGATTCATCTTTATTTAGAAAGTCGTCGCACCCAAATTGAAATCCGCAGCAGGGACAAACTTCATCAGAACCTACGCCACGATTATCATAAGGGGGATTTAGCAGTCCGTCATATTTGCATACAGGACAAATATTCTTCATTGGTTATACCCTCCGACAAATGGTAAATTGCTCAACCTTTTAATAGGGATAAATATCAAAGTTGATTTCGGCGTTGATTTTTGCAGCAAATTGGATACAGGCGCGTGAGAATTCCATAAGGGGGCTTTCACTATCATATATTTTAGCTACTATTCCAAAACCACACTTTAGATTGTTCTCTGTCAAAATAGAGTTAATCGCTATTTCTTTCTCTTTGAGAAGATCCATTATTTTTTGGAATTGGATCATAACATTTTGGGATTCTTCATATCCCGTCGAGATGCACCATTCTGTTTCTGCAAATTCCGGAATTTTAAAATCTTCTTTTCGGCGGGTCTCTGTGGGAGTTAAACCTAATTGTAGTGATACCTGATCGATATCAAATTTATCTCCGACAATCCAAAAATCTACCATCACACAAGTTTTTTCACTTTCCATTTATCACATACTCCTTATTCAATTGAAACTTTAATTCCGGTTTGTTTGCCTTCCAAATAACACTGACCAGTATTATTATCGACTTTAATATCGAATTTTGATATGTTGCTTTTACCAACATAATCTTCTTTGAGATCGTGTGCATCTTTATATCCCTTGGATTTTGCAATACGGTCAGCAGTTTTATTATCGACTTTTCTAAGACTTGGCTTACTATTTTGTTCTCTTTCGCCAATATTTCCGCTTCCCCCTCCTCCGCCGAATCCGGATGTGATAACATATCCGCCTGTTTTAATTACATAATGTCCGTTGACTTCTTTTGGTTCCTCAAGCAACTGTGTCGATCCTGCTTTGTAACAGCTATTATCCACAAACCCGTAAAAAGTCTTTTTATGTGGCAGATTGTTAGTTTTGGAGTAATCAACCTTGATAACATGGCCCTTCATTTCGGGGAACGGATCACAGTAGCAAATAATTGCTTTCGGCTCAATACGTCGGAGCATTTCGTTGTAGCCTTGTAGAAAAAAATCCTTTTCTTTTTTTTACACCTAATGTAGAAAGTGCAACAACGGAGTTCCTTTTGATTCCATCAAAACAATACCAATAGCTTTGAGGTTGTCCCCAATACACAGTAGGGATTACCGTAAATCCTTTAGACTGTAAATATGCACCGCACCACCTCGAACGGAATGTGTTGTAAATTTGCAACGATACCGGCATGGTATAATAGGCGCTAAATTGAGGTGACAATACACCTTTGTACTGACTAAGTTTTTCAAGACGCGGCTCAGGATCATTCCAGACGACTTCAAATTTGTAATCATCCAAAAAAAGTGGACAAAACTTTGTTCATTAGCTTTATCGCCGGGTTTAATTTGGTCATAACCAATCAGTTGGACATCTTTGAGGTCAATGTTTTGCCGACGAATAATTGGCATTTCAAAGATCCCATCACTCTTGAATTGATTTCTCAGAAACAACGGGTTGCTTCTGAATTCTTCACTAGTCACACTTTTCACCCTTTGGAAAGTTTAGCAGGCAAAAAATATGCCTCCACATATACCTCCAAAAAGGATAAGCATTGCACTGAAAAGGGCAACATTATTTAGATTTATAATTTATTTGTGCAAGTAAACGATATAAATATATTATCATAAACTTTTGATATAAGGGCAATCTCAAAATATTTTTTAATAAATTAAACCTAATAATGAAAGAAAAGCAGACTGACATATCATCAGCCTGCTTTTGTCGTTATGACCACTCGAGGGTCATTCGTAATGGTGCCGCTGACCAGACTTGAACTGGTACGGTATTGCTACCGAGGGATTTTAAGTCCCTTGTGTCTGCCAATTTCACCACAGCGGCAAATCTTTAATTTTGAAATTCCTAAATTCAAGGGATGCAAGTAAGGGATGCGAAAGAAAAAACAGATTTTGTTCTTGAAAAAATTCAATAGCCATGCGGGCTTGCAGATTTCAAGCGATAATGGACTGAACGGATTTTAAGTCCTTTGTGTTTGCCAATTTCACCATGGCGGCAAATTTAATTTTAACTTCCCTGAATTTCATCACTTCGGAAAATTAAGGGATGCAAGTAGGGGATGCGAAGCGAAAAGCTGTTTTGAACCTTAAAAAACTAAATAGCCATGCGGGTTTGCAGATTTCAAGCGACAATGGACTGAACAAATTTTAAGTCCTCTGTGTCCGTCGTTTCCACCACAGCGGCTCAGTTTTTAGCAGGAGTTATTATACCATAGCTCGGCGGCAAAAGCAAATCAAATCTTATATTTATGATTCGATTTCAATATCTTTGACACGGAAGTATTCTTTTGTCTCCGCGACACGGTAAACCTCCGACTGATGCTGCCGGAGCAGTTTTGTCAAGGCGTAAACGTCCACCCAGATCTCATTGTTGCATTCCTTCTGACTTTCGTCGAAAACCAGCTGAAGCCCGAAATGCAGATGGCTGACTTTGATATTATTCACATTTTCCTTGGAACTATATCCCGTACGGCCGACATACCCGATCACATCGCCCGCCTTGACGGTCTGGCCGACGCCAAGACCGGCAGCATACGGGCGGTTTTGTCGAAGATGCGCATAGTAATAGTACCGTTTGGTGTCAAAGGAGCGAATCCCGATTCTCCAGCCGCCGTACTGATTCCATCCAAGCGCTTCCACGATCCCGGATTCTACCGCGATGACCGGTGTTCCGGTCGCCGCCATCATATCGTGACCCAGGTGGGGCCGTGAGTATCCATAGGTGCGCCGCACCCCGAAATCATCACATTCCGAGTAAGGAAATGTCTTCGCAATCGGCGAATAACCGATCAGACCGTATTTTTCCTCACCGTTTTCCCGGTATTTTCCGAGAAGTCCGCCCAGCACCGCCGTATAGGCTTCCAAATAGTAATGATAGTATTTCATATCCTTGGTGATTTCATCAATGCCGGCAGTCTGCAGCTTTTCAACGAAAGCATCCATGTCGGAGCTTTTATAGCGGGTGAAATTCCCGCCGTATTTTGCCCCCAGATAGGCTAGAATCTGAATCCAGCTGAGGCTCCCGCCTTGTTCATGGGATTTAATATCCAGATTCATCGCCTTTTTCAAGGCAAGATACGAAACGTTGAATTCGACATATTTAATGTAATCCGCTTCTTTTTTTCTTGAATCTGTGTAGGAACCGACTGATGGACATAGCCGGCGGAAGCGGTCAGAAGGACAACCGCCAGAAAAAGGAGTAAAACTGTTTTCAGGGCCTTTCCCGTATGGTAAAACAACATTTCATCCCCCGCTGTTCTACCCAATCATATGTGAATCGCCCTGAAAATATGGCTCAAATTACCGCTGCAACGGTTTGAACCATAATTTTTATGTCACCCCAAACGCTGACTTTGCGTATATATTCCAAATTCAGTTCAGTTTTCGGCGGCAGGATTTGTTCAATATAGATCCGGTCCGGATCGCCGGAAGCAACCAGAAGCCTGTCTTCGTCCTTAAAGGCAATGCTGGAAGGAGCCGTAATCCCGGGACGAACCAGAAGCGTCGCCATCCCTTCGGGGCTGTAGGCGTCCACATAACGCCGGACTTCCGGCCTGGGGCCGACTAGGCTCATGGTTCCGTTTAGAACATTGATCAGTTGCGAAAATTCATCCAGCCTGCATTTGCGGATCAGCTTGCCGATTCGTGTAATGCGCGCGTCTTCACCGGTGGTAACGGCGGGGCCGATTTTGTCCGCGTTTTGTACCATGGTGCGAAATTTATAAATTCTGAAGTCCCGATTGTAGCGGCCGACCCGGACTTGGCGGTAAAAAACAGGGCCGGGCGAGTCAAGCTTGACCGCGATTGCCAAAAGGAGCAAAACAGGCGAAAATATCAAAAGGATGAAAAGAGACGCCAGGATGTCTCCGGTGCGCTTTAAAAACAGCGTAAAGCGTTTCCTTTGCAGCTGATTCCAATATTCCTGGGTAAACTCATTTTTCATGTTTGGCGGAAGAGCTTTCAATGTCATGTCTTTTTCACCATTTTCAATTTACTAAGTTTATTGTACCATTATATCACAGCTTTTACGCGAATGATTTTATTTTTTGAATTCGTATCAATCGTATTTACATTGCTCTACAAGAAATGCTATACTGATAAATATCACGGGGAAAAAGGAAGGATATCTCTTATGCATTATCTTGGGATTGACCTTGGGGGAACAAATATTGCAGCCGGTGTGGTTGATGAAGATTACCGGATTGCGGCAAGGGCAAAAAGAAAGACATCCGTACCCTGCACGCCGCAGGAAATCACCGAACAGCTTGCTTTAACCGCTTTGGAAGCGCTGAAAAACGCGCGGCTGACCTTAAATGATATTCCTTATGTGGGAATCGGAACGCCGGGCACGGTCAATCGGGAAAGCGGAGTGGTTGAATACTCCAATAACCTTTTCTTTGAAAATCTTGAACTCAAAAAGCTTCTGTCCGAACGGCTGAATCGGGATGTGATTCTGGAAAACGACGCCAACGCGGCGGCGTTCGGCGAGTACAGGGCGGGCGCCCTGAAAGGGGCCAATAACGCGCTTGCAATCACGCTCGGCACCGGGGTCGGCAGCGGCATTATCATTGACGGAAAAATCTACGCGGGCAGCAATTTCGCGGGCGGCGAAATCGGACATACCGTGATCGTGGCGAACGGAAGGCCCTGCACCTGCGGACGCAAGGGCTGCTGGGAATCTTATGCTTCCGCCACCGGCCTGATCGCCATGACGAGGGAGGCCATGCAAAAGGATCGGGAATCCCTGCTGTGGAAGCTGGCCGGCACTCTGGAAAATGTGGACGGCAGGACCGCGTTCGAGGGCATGAGGGCCGGTGACCCGACCGGAAAAGAAGTTGTGGATGAATACATATTTTATCTTGCGTGCGGCCTTGCAAACTGCATTAATATCTTCCAGCCGGATATTCTTTGCATCGGCGGAGGAATCAGCAACGAAGGGGAGTCGCTGATGGTTCCCCTTCGCAAAGCGGTCGCCGACGAAAACTACGCGCGAAACGCTCAGCATCAAACCCTCATCTGCAGGGCGCAGCTCGGCAACGACGCGGGAATTCTCGGCGCCGCTTTGCTGGGCGTATAAATACAGATTCAATGAATCGCGGGAGGAGTACAGTGATGGAAAAGCTGGAATTTGGCAGACTTTCCAACGGACGTCCCGTTGAAAAGGTAAGCTTGAAAAGCAAAAACGGGATGACGGGCGAGTTCTTGAATTATGGGTGCCGCATCGTCCGTCTGACGGTCCCGAACCGTGACGGGGTTTTTGAAAACGTGGTTCTGGGGCACGATTCGCTGGCGGAGTATGAGGCTCCCGGCGATGTGCAGGGCGCCGTCATCGGCCGCTTTGCCAACCGGATCGCGGGCGGGGAGTTCACCGTCGGCGGGAAGTCTTATCATCTTGCCAAAAACGAGGGGAACAACACGCTTCACAGTTCGGCGGCCGGGTTCCAGAACCGCCTGTGGCAGGTAAAGGAGACCACGGACGGCGGCGAGCCGTCTGTAACCTTCTCGCTCCTGAGCCCGGACGGCGACGGAGGATTCCCGGGCAATTTGCGCGCGGAAGTCACCTACACTCTGACAGAGGATCGTTCGCTTCGGATTGACTACCGTGCCGAAACGGACGCTGAGACGCCGCTGAATCTGACAAACCATTCCTATTTTAACATCACGGGGAATGCTGCAAAGGATGTTCTCGGCATGGAGCTGCGGGTGTTTTCGGACGCAATGACGGAAGCGGACGGCGGTCTGATTC
Source organism: Caproicibacter fermentans (assembly GCF_014303955.1). Classification (NCBI taxonomy): domain Bacteria; kingdom Bacillati; phylum Bacillota; class Clostridia; order Eubacteriales; family Acutalibacteraceae; genus Caproicibacter; species Caproicibacter fermentans. Next base: position 3,636,502 of record NZ_CP060286.1, read on the forward strand.
CAACGGGAAGGCTTCTTCCGGTCGAAGGGACGCCGTTTGACTTTCGCTCCGCCGTTCCGATCGGTTCTCAGATCGGCGAGCCCGATCCGTTTCTTGTCCTGTGCGGGGGATACGATGTGAATTATGCTCTGAACGGCCCGGAGGGAATTAAAAAAGCCGCGGAGCTTTTTGACCCTCAAAGCGGAAGAGTCATGCTGGTCATGACCGATCTTCCCGGCATTCAGGTATATACGGCGAACAGCTTTGCCCCGGGTACGGTTGGATTCGGAGGAATTAAATATCAGCCGCACCATGCAGTCTGTCTGGAAACACAGTATTTTCCGGATTCGCCTCATCGGCCGGATTTTCCTTACCGGAACCTGGTACCGGGCCAACGTTTCCATTCCGCCACAATTTTTCGCTTTGAATGCAGATAAATATTGAAAAGTCGAAATCCAGCAAAAGGCCGGAACAACCGTACCCAAAGGGTACTGGCTGCTCCGGCTTTTTGCAATGACTTTTTCAGGGTTTGCGAGTCGGTGCTTTACTGATTTTCTTGAAGGAGCATCCTTTGGAAAAGAAATCCGACTACATTTAACCAGCGTGGATGAGACGGTTCTAAAGCTCCTGTGCCGGAGGAATTCAGGGAGTGGTGGTGGATTAAGCGATTGCGCTCTGGAGGAAGAAATACCCCTGCTGTAAAAAATAATAATTTTTATTATTTTTTTGTAAAGGCCTTGCAAATTGGAAGAGGTTATGATAAGATAAATTCATAAATTAAGAATGATTATTATTTAATTGGAGGTTGATTCAAATGCCGGCATTTACAAATCCGTTTTCAGGCAATGTTGAACGAAAAATGAGCCAGGAGGAACTGATTCAGGCAATCCGTTTGGATATTGCCGGAGAATTGGAAGCAATCTACCTTTACGATGCACATGTTCAGGCGACGGACAACGAAACGGCCAAGACCGTAATCGCGGATATCAGGGATGAGGAAAAAGCCCATGTCGGAGAACTGATGACGCTTTTGAGAACACTCGATCCGAAGGAAGCGGAGCTGTTTGCCTCCGGGGAATCGGAGGTCAGGGAACTGCTGGAGGACCTTGGAATTTCCGGTGGGGAGACCCGGCACGCGGCGGATCAATCAACCGTTGGAAACCTGTTGGAATAAAAAATCACGAAAGGAGGAATGAGGATGAGTTACCTGTCAAGAGAGAGCTCCGCACTATCTGCGGAGCTGTGGCGAAAAATCGATACGGCGGTGTTGGAGTCCGCCAGAAAGACATTAACCGGTCGGCGTTTTCTTCCTGTCTTTGGACCGCTCGGCGTTGGTGTGGAAAGCATTTCGATCGACAGCGCGGGACAAGTCGGCGAAGTTGCCAATAACGGCTTTATTACGACGAAAGCCAGAAAATACATGGAAATCCCCGCCCTTTATCAGGACTTTACCCTGGCGGCGAGAGACCTCGAAAACAGCGCGCGCCTCGGTTATCAGGCCGATCTGACCGGAGCGGTGCATGCCGCGCAGGCATGCGCCCGGATGGAGGACAAATTCATTTATTTCGGGAACGGCGATTTGGGCTATGAAGGCTTACTGACCGCTTCCGGAATTCAGAAGAGAAAAAGGTCCGAGTGGAAGACCGGCGAGAACGCTTTTACGGACATCGCCGCAGGAATCGAGAGCATGGCGGCAAAAGAGATTTACGGCACCTATGCCTTGTCTCTCAGCCCCGACCTTTATCTCGATCTTCAGCGGATACAGCCGGGAACCGGCCTGCTGGAAATCGACCGAATCAAAAAGATGCTGGACGGAAAGGTGTACCAGTCGGCTGCTCTGGGCAGCGGCAAGGCGGTTCTGGTTTGCTCTGAGCCGGCTAATATGGATCTTGTCATAGGGCAGGACCTTGCGGTCGCTTATCTGGAGCAGAAGGAACTGAATCACTGCTTCCGTGTTCTTGAGACCGTTTTGCCCCGTATCAAAAATAAAAACGCTGTTGTGGCGTTTGAATAAAATTTAAATTAATTTGAAGGAGAGATCATTATGTCAAATGCAGATTTTTATCGTTGCGAAAGATGCGGAAATATTGTTGTTAAGGTGAAAGACGGCGGCGGAACGCTCGTGTGCTGCGGTCAGGATATGACGAAGCTGGTGGCGAACAGTACGGATGCCGCTCAGGAAAAGCATGTGCCGGTTGTGACAAGGGAAAACGGCAGAATCAGGGTTGCCGTGGGATCCACGCTGCATCCGATGTTGCCGGAGCATCACATTGAGTGGATTGCGCTGGTTTCAGGCGAAAGGGTGGAGATTAAATACCTGCAGCCTGGTATGCAGCCGGTTGCCGATTTTGAAGACGCGGAAAGCGGAACGGTTTATGAGTACTGCAATCTGCATGGTCTTTGGAAAGCGGAGTTTTAAAAGGAATTCTAAAACGGCGAATGATTAAAGCAAAAACTTCGAATAATACCGGTACCATTATTATTTCAGGAGGTTATGACAGGATGGCAGTACAGAATGCAATGACTGCGGACTATCTTCGCTCCGCCTATGGCGGAGAAAGCATGGCGCACATGCGCTACCTGATTTGGGGCGATATGGCCGAAAAAGAAGGTTTCCCCAAAATCGCAAAGTTGTTTACGGCGATCGCCTATGCGGAACGGGTTCATGCAGGCAACCATTTTAAGGTGCTCGGCGGTTCGACATCCGATTCCACTGTCGCGGCCGGCGGGGTTTTCGGGACCGGCAGAACGGCGGAGAATCTTCAGGGAGCAATTAACGGCGAACTTCATGAAGTGGAACAGATGTATCCGGTATATCTGAATGCTGCGGAGTTTCAAAACGAACCCGAAGCAAAACGCTCTTTTCATTTTGCACTGGAAGCGGAGAAAGTCCACGCAAAGCTCTTCCAAGACGCCCAGAACGCGGCAAAAGAAGGAAGAGACATGGAATTGAAGGCTGTTTACGTTTGCCCTGTCTGCGGCCACACGGTTCTGGACGGAGCGCCGGACCGGTGCCCGATTTGCGGGGCGAAAAAGGAAATGTACAGGCAATTCTAAAAAACGGCAGAACTGGACTGTTGCAAAATGGGCTCATCCCAAAATTGAGCAAAAAATGCGTCTTAATCAGGCTTTGATAGCCGTTTTAAGGCGCATTTTCTTACTTTTCCGGTTGTTTATTTGTGTATTTTGCTGTCGCAAATTGCTGATGGAACAGCCTCCTTTCCATAATTTTATATTATGTTAACAGAAGCGTAAGTTTTTGTTTCAACCGGTTTTTTTCAACATGTTTGCCCCGATTGTTGAAAGACTGGGGTTTTGCTGCCGCTGTAAGATGGAAATTGTTGAAAACAAGGTGGAAAGTGTTGAATAATCAACATCGAAATTCTACAATATTAAAATAAAAAACAGGTTTATGTAAAGTGCAAGTAACCGATCAGAGGCAATCCTGATTCTATATTTTCTTATATGTAATTATTTAACCTTGAAAATAATGTAAAATACAATGGCGATTATTAGCAAAGGCCGGAAAGGAGGCACCAGGATGGAGAAAGCGGAACAGAGCAGAAAAAAGTGGATTATTTTCACCGTTGTCACTTTGATTTTTACCATTGCGATCCTGACCGGTGCTTTTTTGATGGTTCATCATATTCGGGAGAATTACGCAAGATATTCGCCGGACCAGATTACTCAGAGAATCATGAAAGAATTGGAGCCGGAAGACCTGGTCAAAGTAGAACCCGGACAAATCTCAAAGCATTATGACATACCGGACGGCGTTGTTGAGGCAAGTTCGCTGTATATGAGCAAATCCAGTGAAAGCGCATCGGAACTTGCATGCTTTCTTCTGACTGATACGTCAAAATACGATCAGCTGCAGCAGGCCATTCATGCGCACATCAGTGCAAAGGCCTCGGGATTTAAGAGTCTGAATCCAACCCAGTACAACGCCTTGAAGAATGTTTTAATTTCCCAGAAAGGACGATATGTTCTGGTTTCTGTGGGGAGCGTAACAACGGCGGAGGAAAAACTGTTTTTAGATTTACTGAGTCAAAAAAACACTTGAAAATCCTGATACAATATGATAAAATATTTTGCATGCGGGAGTAGTTCAGTGGTAGAGCGTCAGCTTCCCAAGCTGAATGTCGCGGGTTCGAATCCCGTTTCCCGCTCCAAGACAATTGCCCAATCATAGTTGCATGGCCCATAAAGCCAGTATTTATGCGGGCTGCGGGAGTTTTGAATGAGAAATTCAAGACTCCCGTTTTTCATAGATGCACACCTTCTTTTCTGCGGATTTGAGGGTTCAATCATATATAACTTAAAATACTCAGAATAGTGGTATACTGTTTGTAGAGGTGGTTGTATTCAGATAAGCCGGTTCTGCATAGCATCATTTTTTAGACGACTAAAATAGCTGACTGTCACTTTATAAGTGGTTGTCAGCCATTGTCCTTTATTGATAATACTGCCAGGGGCTTACCAGATGCGACAAATGCAGTGGGAAGCTTGTGCCAACGTCACAGACATGACCGAAGCCTCTGTACCGGCAAATAAATAAAGAGCCTTTTGAACAACCGGGCCGTTCATGCGGATTGAGACCGTGATGCAGGTGCTGAAAGAAGACGGTAAGCCGGCCGCTTCGAAATCGCGGATGTGGGTTTACGCCAGCAATGACCGCGGCGGCCGCCGATCCGATACTTTGAATATCAGCCGGACCGCAGTGGGAAGCACGCGGCCGCTTTCCTGAAAGACTTTACCGGCTTTCTGGTGACGGACGGCTACGCCGGGTATCATATAGTTGACAATCAAAAACAAACTCAAGTTTTCCATATCAATCATGTTCGTTTGGGACATACAACTTATTAAACTATCTTAAACCTTTCCGGTTTAATGTCGGAAAATATTACCGCAAAAGTTATCATACCCGAACATCTCTTGACATTACCTGGGGCATGAGAGGACAGTGTGATTTGCGTATGAACAACGCCGCCTTTTTTCGTATAGTCGTATATCATCCGTCCCACTCGTCTATAAGCTTTTCGCCGATGCGGTAGGCGGTTGCTGCGACGTCTGCTTTTGCCCAGCACAAAAGAAAGGGCGGCTCTGAAATTCAAAGCCGCCGTTTCTTTGAAAAGAGGAATATATCTGCCGGACGACGCTTTTTTGCAGCCGTCCGGCAGAAAATACAAAGGTCTGTTTCACTATTTACATCAATAGCGCCTTATAGTTCATTAATCGTATCGGTAACTGCCATATTCTGAATTCGTTTTGCCGGAGCATAGACCGCAGCGATAGCGGCGGCAATAACAAACAGAAGAATGATCACGAGAGGAACAGCGGGAATACTCCACACAGCGTAGCTATAATGAGCAGTAATAAGGTAGTCATATAACAGCTTACTGACCAGCAGACCAACGGTACAGCCGACGGCACAACCGCATACAGCATAGGTAAACGCTTCGGCAGCTATCATTTTCATTATCTGATGTTCATCCATGCCAACCGCACGCATGGCTCCGTACTGCTTGATCTTTGCGGACACGCTCATGGAAATGCTGTTCATAATATTTAATACCGTGACCAAAGTAATAATGGCTAAAAACGCATATACAAACAGTACGAACGCAATGTAGGTATTGGCCGTGCGCTGGTCGCGCAGATCGGAAAGCGTACCGTTTTCGTTTACTACGCCGCGGATGGCGGCCACATTTTTGTTCGTAGCGTCTTTTGACGTTTGGATCAGCACGAGCGAATAATCGGAAATGCCGGTCAGCCGGGTAAACGTTTCGTCGGAAGTAATGAGCGTTATTTTTTCGTCCAAACTGCCGTCGCTGCTAAAGGGGTTGTATTTCAGCGTCCCCGCGATGGTCAGCTTCTGACCGTTTGCTTTTAGAACGTCTCCCGCTTCCAAAGAATCGTTTTTGCCGCAAACAGCAAGCACATACTTGCTGTTCCCGTACACTTTCCCAATATCGCTGCCTTCTTTCAGTAGTTTGTCTTTCGTAAGGCAGTCCAAGTCAAAGTTACTATAGGAAACCAGGTCAATCCTTTCAGACCGGGAATTGTCTTTTCCGACTTCCGCCGGAACATCAGACAGGTTACGGCGGGCAAAAACACGTTTCACGCCATCCATACCCTCAAGCTTATTCAGCAGCGCACTGTCAACGGAATTTGAAGCATCGCTGCCGGAAATTTTGATGTCGGCGGTATTCGACGACTGCGGCATAATGCAGCCTACAAACTCTATCACAACCGTAAAGCTCAAAAAGAGGATAATGCTGAGCGCGAAAGAACCTGTCATAAGAATCAGGTTTTTCTTATTCGACACGGCATGGTGAATACCAAGGGCGGTTTCAATTTTGAAAAAGCGGGTATGCAACGCATGGTTTGCGTGGTTTGCAGCTTCAGAGTTGCCCGATACCGCTGTTACAGGGGATACTTTGGCGGCCCGTTTTGCAGGAGAACCGGCGGCAATGAGAACCGTAATAATACCTACAAGGATTCCGCTGACAATTCCGATCAGGCTGATTCCAAATAACGGTATGTTGGAAAACTCTTCCCCGACAAGATACCGCAGCACGCCACACAGCGCCCATGTGATTCCGATTCCAAGTAAAACGCCGATCGGAATAGCCGTTTTACACCAGTTCAGCGCTTCTAATCTTACAAAACGAATTATTTGCTGCCTGCTCATTCCAATACAGCGCATCATGCCGAAGAATTTTGTCCTCTGAGCGACATTGCTGTTAATGCTGCTTGAAATCATCAGCACTCCTGCAATCAGGATCAGCACAAACAGAGCCGCAGCAAGAAGAAAATAATTCTGTACCGCAGCGCTGCCGATCATATTTTCAAGCGCCTGACTGCCGTGCTTTGCCAGCAATCTTGCGGTCTCCATTCGGACGCTCATGTCCGCCATGGAAAAAACTGCCGTTACCAAAAACACCGCAAAGATGATGCAAAGAAGCGTCATGCGGTTCTGCCGTCTGTGTACCTTTGCGGAAATCGGAATCAGGCTAAGATAGCTTTTCATTCGCGGCACCTTCCGAAATCAGTTAATACACCGTCGGAGACCTGCAGGATCCGGTCTGCGGTCTGTGCGATGCTTCGGTTATGGGTAATCATAACGATGGTTTGTTCATACGTCTTTGCGGCTTCTTTCAGCAAAGCAATTACTTCGCTGCTGTTCTGCGTGTCCAGATTACCTGTCGGCTCGTCCGCAAGGATCAGGGACGGCCGCGTAATCAATGCGCGCCCTATCGCCACACGCTGCTGTTGTCCGCCTGATAACTGACTGGGTAAATGGCTGCGGCGCTCTTTCAAATTGAGCACAGTAAGCAATTCTTCCAGATACTTTTTATTGGGTCTCTGATAGTCGAGCAGTACCGGAAACATAATATTCTGCTCAACATTCAGTTCTGGAATCAGATTAAAGCTCTGAAAAACAAACCCGATGTTTCTGCGGCGGAAGATTGTCAGACTGCTGCCTTTCATAGCAAAAATATCTTTGCCGTCGATAAATACTTTTCCGGAAGTGGGATTATCAAGCGCGCCCACCATATTCAACAGTGTACTTTTACCGGAACCGGATTCTCCGACGACTGCAACAAATTCACCTTTTGGAACGGAAAAGCTGACATTTTTTAATGCGTGTACGGCTGCTTCCCCGCTGCCGTAGATTTTGGAAACTGATTGAACTTCCAATAAATTCACAGGTTACCTACCTCTTTCTGCCTTGATATGGAAAGAGTATCACATCAAGCCTACTGTCAGATGACGCACATCCTACAATTTTGTAGGGATTAAAAAATTGATTGTAAAAGCAGTGCCGATACCTAATTCGCTGTCAACCTCGATCGTTCCGTTGTGCGCTTCAATCACGGCTTTTGCAAGCGGCAAACCGAGCCCTACACCCTGCGCGTCTTTCGAAAAACGGCTGCGATAGAACCTTTTGAAAATATGGTGCAAATCCTCCGGGTGAATACCGCTTCCATCGTCTTTAATGATGACTTGTATCACAGACGCAAATTGTTTCCACTCAATATCAATTTCATTTCCTTTCTGGGTATGGTCAAAAGCGTTTTTTACAATATTGCCGATTGCTTCAATCAGCCAATTACGGTCGCACATTAGAGAAATATCTTCATCACCGGATAAAACCATTTTCTTTTCTTCTTGCATAGCACGAAATGCAAAGTGCCTCTCAATCCCGCCCATCATTTCGGATACGTTTTCTTCAGCCTTTTCTATCACGATTGTTCCGGCATCGAGTTTTGCGATTTTCAAAAGGTTTTGGACGAGTGTTTCTATCCTTTCCAGTTCTTGTTCCGAAAGACCTGTAAATTTCTGAATCGTTTGTGAATTCCCAGCTTCACCCTGTAAAATGCCATTATACACATTAAGCGCCGCGAGCGGCGTTTTAAGCTGATGCGAAATATCCGCTATCGTATTCTTCAAGAATTCCTTTGCTCTCAGTTCGTTTTCAGCGTGGGCATTCAAAATGGAAACCAAAGAATTTACTTCCTGGAACAGTCTGTATAACTCGCCTTCCTCATCACACTGGATACGGGCGTCTGGATCTCCGGCGATATAATCGGTAATTTGTTCTGCGGCGGTTTCAATAATCACGTGCTGTTCTTTGAAATACGCATAGCAGAAAATCAAGATTGCCACGGCCATGCATAAAGAGGATAGATAAATAGAGACCGCTGTATTTTGAGCTGTTACGTTCATAAAGACTGCTGCAACAACCGCGAACACAAGTATGCACATTAGGATCCTGGAAAAGAGCGCCTTGATTCTTTTGTTTGCCAGTATTTTCATCGTACACCTCAATCCGCCGAATTCCATTTATAGCCCATCCGCCGGACGGTAATTATCCTTCTGGGGCTGCCCGGATCATCTTCAATTTTTTCGCGTAATCTTCGAATGTATACAGAAAGCGTATTGCTGTCCACGTAATTTTCGCTGCAATCCCATAACCTGCTTAAAATCTGTTCCGGTGAAAGTACTATATCCGGATTTTCCATAAAAAGACGCAACAGCTTATATTCGCCTGCCGTTAATTCAAGCGGTTCACCGTTTTTATAGACTTCTCCTTTTAGAAGTTGAATTCTGATACTGTTAGAACACAGTTCGGAATCTTCCTGAATAAAATTATTGCTTCTGCGGAGCAGCGCGTTTACCCTTGACATAAATACTGCCAGTTTAAAGGGCTTTGTAATGTAATCATCGCCGCCAATATCAAGTCCCATGATAATGTCGGTTTCTTCGTCCGCCGAAGTTAGAAATATAATGGGTACCTTTGAAGTCTGCCGGATTTTTTGACAAATATCAAAGCCGGAACCATCGGGCAGAGAAACATCTAAAATCACCAAATCATATTCACCATCCGCCCATATTACACTTGCCTCATAGCTTGTGCGGGCAATCTCTATCTCGTATCCCTGCTTTTTTACTGCGAAGGACAGACCTTGCATTAAGCTTAAATCATCTTCAACCAATAGAATACGCTTCATTTGCTTTCATTCCCCCTTGGTTTGTTGAGTTTATATCGCTTATCAACGGTTTATCTTTTTCGGATTGACCGGATTGCCGCAATCTTTCTAGCTCCCGGAATGAGACCGGCAGTGCAGAAATCGTTTATCCTTCTGGGAGTAACAGCCCGCTTTTCGCTTGCTTCTTTCAAGGTCGTATAATCCATATGGCTTTACATTACCGCCACATTACGCTCTTTCGAACAATACAAGGATAATCATGTGAATTGTAAAGCAATGGTTTTGAATTCAAAACAGTGTTTTAGCCTGTATCTAAATTGAGCAAATGAACAGTTAAACAATCCATGTGTCAGGAGTTGAACGTGCACATGGATTTTTTGTCTTGTATCAATTATAAAATCCGCACGAAAACTTAAATTTACAATTCAGCATTACTCCGTACCAGGCAGTTGGAGGGCGACCATTAACAGATTGGCAACTTCTTCAGGAGATTTCCGCATTCCTTCGCTTGCCCATTGCCAGAGGACATTTAAGAGGCCCCCGGCACTGTATGAAAGAGCATATTTCATTGCCTCTGAATTTTTGGCCAGAGGATAATTGCCTTTACGCATCAGATACACTTCCCGAAATATTTGGTTGTACTCCTGCAATAACAGCGACATTAAATTATTACGGTAAAGCAAAAGAGCCAGTTCCCGATGTTCATTCCAAAGCTCCAGATACCAACGAATTGTATGAGAATAGCTGTGATCTTCATCAGTGGCAAGCTTTAGAATTCCCGTGCGCCAGATCGTCTGCAGATGAAAACAGATCACTTCTTCTTTCGAGGAGAAAGAACGGTAAAAAGTTCGGCGGGACAAATCGGCTTTCTCCGCAATTTCTGAAATACTGATTTCCCGAAATGGTTTTCTTTTCATTAACTCTAAAAGCGCATTCGCCAACCACTTCCTGGATCGTAAAGCGATTGGATTTTGTGTATCTTTCATGTGGCCTCCTTCAAGTGTCTCAAAAACGGCCAGATGTAGCACTTGTTCCTGAAATCTTGAATTACTGTTGTAGATTCATTATAATAAAAATAATGAAATGTCACAAGTGAGACATCTGCAATTGTGAGGCGATATTATGAAAAATGTGATCTACTATTTTACAGGGACGGGAAACAGCCTTCGCGCGGCACAGGTTATTGCAGAACGCCTAGGCGATACAGAAATCATCTCCATGCGATGCGACCCAAAGGATGTCCCGTCGGAAAATGCTGAGAGGATTGGTTTTGTTTTTCCAGTACATCACTGGACAATGCCGGCGTACGCGATTCATTTTGCAGAGCAGGTAAAGTTAAATCCGCGTGCATACATTTTTGCGGTCTCTACGCCAGGGCTGATCAATGGAGGCTGTCAGGATAGACTGGCGGAACTGCTGCAAGAAAAACACTGCACACTTTCCTACGGAGAGAAAGTTTACAGTGTTGCCAATTATGTGGCTATGTATCCGCCGTTTCCTGATCCTGACAAGCGCGTTCCAAAAACCGAAAAACAGCTTTTATACATTGCCCAAGAAGTTGCTGAAAAGAAGCTTCGCAATTATCCGCACGCCAATGCAATAACGAGATGGCTCGCACCACGGAAGATGCAGAAGTTTATTGAGCATTGCCCGTCAAACGATAAATACTTTTCTGTCTGGGATGACTGCATTTCCTGCGGATTGTGCGCGAAGGTCTGTCCCTGCCATAATATCAGTTTTAAAAATGGCAAACCAACTTTTCTTCACCAGTGCAGCCAATGCATGGCCTGTATTTCATTCTGCCCAAAACAGGCAATCAATTTCCCAAAATTCACACGGAAACGAAAAAAGTATCATAATCCACATGTCACAGCAGCAGATGTCGCTTCAGACAGAAAACAATACCCGCCACAAAACTAATTTGAACGCATCGGAATGCCTATTATTCCTATACCTACAAGGGTAAAAACATCAGATTATTCAGGCTATCGTGAGGACGAAACCGCAGTCGGTTAGCAGAAGGCTATGGGAAAAGCGTTTTGGTTTTCCGGTTAAAGAATCACAACTACGAGTTTTTTAGGCGGAAATGAAAAAAGTACTACCCAAACATTCAAATTGCGGTTAAAATAGAAACAGCAAAGCCGGCCGGCCCTCAGCGCAGACTTTTTTAAAGCTTTGCAGTTCAGCAGGCCTGCGGCGGTGAGGACCAGTTCCCATTAAATCGAAAGCAGCGTTCCGATTTCAAGCCCTTGGAGAGGGGCTCAAAATACTACTACTTTATAACGGTGAGGACATATTTATGGCTTGTACAACGATTCTGGTTGGAAAAAAAGCATCCTATGACGGTTCTACCATGATCGCACGGAACGATGATTCCGGTTCCGGTCATTTTACCGCTAAAAAATTCGTAACGATCCATCCCGGAGACCAATCGGCAGCCTACAAATCAGTGCTTTCCCATGTGGTAATCGAACTGCCCCAAAATCCCATGCGGTTTACGGCGGTACCGAATGCCGCAGAAGGCGATGGCATTTGGGCAGCCAGCGGCGTGAATGAGGCAAATGTAGGCATGACAGCCACGGAAACCATTACTTCCAATCCGAGAGTGCTGGGAGCGGATCCGCTGGTCGAGTATCATCCGGCGCAGGACGGGCAGCCTGAAACAGCCGGCGGCATCGGCGAGGAGGATATCGTTTCTATTGTACTTCCTTACATTCACAGTGCCCGAGAAGGGGTTAAGAGGCTGGGCGGCCTGCTGGAGAAGCACGGTACCTACGAGATGAATGGTATTGCCTTTCAGGATGCCAATGAAATCTGGTGGATGGAGACCATCGGCGGCCATCACTGGATCGCCAGAAAGGTGCCGGATGATGTTTATGTCGTGATGCCGAATCAGCTGGGACTTGACCGGCTTGATTTGGAAGATGCAGTTACCGAAGAGAAAGACTATATGTGTTCGTCAGATATGAAGGAGTTCATTGAAAAGAACCATTTGGATTTATCGCTGAACAGAGACCTTAATCCGAGAGACGCTTTTGGAAGTCACAATGACGCGGATCATGTTTACAACACGCCGCGCGCCTGGTATATGCTGCGGTATTTTAACCCGCACACCAAAGTATGGGACGGTCTGGATGCAAATTTCACGCCGCGTTCCGATGATCTGCCCTGGTGCATGGTGCCGGAGAAGAAGATCACGCCGGAGGATGTAAAATATGCACTGTCCTCTCATTATCAGGGAACGCCGTACGACCCCTATGAAAGATATGGCGATCCAGCGATGAAAGGCGTCTTCCGCCCGATCGGTATTAACAGGAATGACTTTATGGCGTTGATCCAGATTCGCCCGGACGTCCCGGAGGAGTTCCGCTCGGTAGAATGGATCGCTTTTGCGTCCAACACCTTCAATGTACTGGCACCTTTTTACGCCAATGTGTCCGCAACACCGGACTATCTTGCCAATACGACAAAGGAAGTTTCAACCGACAATTTCTATTGGTCCAGCCGCATGATCGCCGCTATGGCGGACGCTTCTTATGGGAAATCCGTGTTTCATATTGAACGATATCAGCTTGCCGTGCAATCCAAAGGGCATGAGCTGATCAACCAATATGATGAAAAGCTCCGGCGGGAAGCAGATCTTGCCAAGCGAACCGCCCTTCGGGAACAGGCCAATCAAAAAGTCGCGGACATGTTGAAAAAAGAAACCGCTGATACACTGGACAAAGTCCTCTTTGAGTTGAGCAGCCAGATGAAGAACGCCTTTTCCAGATCGGACGCTTGATCGGAACACGGGGCTCAGCCTGATTTCACTCTTATAGCGAAAAGCGGAGTAAAAATGACCTTAAAGAAAATATATTCAGACAAAGCTGACGAATATCTCTAATCAGTCTTCGCATTGGTACGATAAAAGCACAAACATTCGCCGGATACTGGTCAAGGCTGTGCTTGTTTCAAAGCCTTTCTTGGCCTTGATTAAGATGTTGTTTATACGTCTATGGATATAAATCCTGTAAATGGTGAGATAAATTAGTATGATTAAGCATTGGGCATCGCAACTGGATTTGAAAACCGGTTTTATCTATGATTTAGCACGTTAATTGTTTAAGCCACTCGCTAACAAGGTGACTGAATACCTCCGGCTGTTCAATTTGCAGATTATGCCCCGCGTTGTTTAAAATAGCCAATGACGCTTTTGGATAATTTTCAATGATTTTAAATAAATCACGATAACCAACACAGGAATCCTGCCGCCCGGCAATCATAAGAGTAGTCCTTTGGAATTTGGCATAGAACGGGTCGTCAACCTCAAAAGAAAATGAATATTTTTTCCGAAGTCTTTTAAGAAAGGGCTCATTTGCAATGCTTAATCCCACTGCAATTTCATTTTGGTATCTGTGAAAAGTGTACTCGTTTTGTATTACACCCATTTCACAAAATTCCTTTGCTTCATCCGGTGAAAGACTGGAAAGAAATTTTTCATCACGATAGGCAACCGTATCTTCTGGACAGTCTCTTTGAGTGTTTTCTGCAATGAAAACGGGACAAATCAAAAGGAGTCCATCTACCTGATTCTTCATCTTGTGAATGATTCCCCGGGCAAGATAGCCGCCATAAGACTGGCCCGCAAGCAAAAAATTTTGGTTTGGGATTATGCGTTTGATGCTGGTTATAACTGCTTTCAGCATATCATCTGTACTGATGATCCAAGAGGGAGAATCAGATTTTCCCATGCCGGGCAAATCCAAATAAATGCGTTTATATCCTTCATGCTCCCGAAATATGGGTTCCATACATCCTGTCATCAGCCTATGGTCCGGTGAAAAACCATGAAGCATAACAATAGGTTTTCCATTGCCAATCACTTCATAATAGATATTTGCATTGCCAATATTACAAAACAATCGAATCACCTTAAAATTTTTTTAAATTATATCATTTTTTATCACGGTCAGCAACACAAGAAGGAACCTGCAAAAAGTGTTTGCAATTCTGCTACACCTATGTTTTTACTCTGCAGCTCAATTAGCAAAAGACGCAAGGCAGAAGCCCGGAAAGCGGCATGAATGCCAGCTTTCCGGGCTTCTTACTGTACGTTTTCCTTTGTTATTCGCCGATATAATCCTTGCCGAGAGCGTCAGCGGCCAGAATTGCGGCATAAAGCTGTTCCGGAGTAACATCACCCAGCATGTTGTGAATGGATTCCCCCGAAGCGCATGCCTTTTCCGCGGCAATCATTACTCTGGAGGGGTCGGTCACGCCAACCTCCTTCAGCGTAACCGGCAGACCGACGGAAACACAGAAGTCCATCACCTCTTCGATTTCTTCCATGGGAGCGTCTTCCAAAACGAGCTGCACAACCGTTCCGAACGCGACCAGTTCCCCGTGCATTGTTTTTTCGCATTCTTCCAGTGCGGTAAAACCATTGTAGACGGAGTGAGAAGTTGCAAGGCCGCCGTTATCTGCACCTACACCGCTTAAATAGGTGTTGGCTTCAATAATAGCCTCAACTGCCGGAGTGAGGATACCGAGTTCAGCGGATTTTTTCGCCTTGAAACCGTCCTCAAGGAGGGTGTTGTAGCAGAGCTTACAAAGTGCCATGGCGGATTTTGTGATGCCGCCGTTTTCTAAACTGGGAGAATTCGTTTTCTGACACATTCTAGCTTCGAAATAAGTTCCCAATGCATCGCCCATGCCAGAGACGAGAAAACGAACCGGCGCTTTTACAATAATAGAAGAGTCAACAATGACCGCATCCGGATTTTTGGGATAGAAGATATACTTTGCAAAGGACCCATCGTCGTTGTAAATTACGGAAAGGCCGGTGCACGGGGCATCCGTAGCACATACGGTCGGAATAATTACAACCGGAAGTCCTTCGTAATAAGCTGTGGCTTTCGCTGTGTCAATTGCGCTGCCGCCGCCAATCGCGCAGATTACACCAACCTTGTTTTCTTTTGCAATCTTTTGCATTTTAGCGATCTCGCCGACTGAACTGATGCCGCCAAAAATCTCAAATTTTATGGATGCATTTTTGCCTGCGAAGCTCTTTTCAATTTTGGGCCGTGCTGCCTTATAGCCGCTTTTGCTGCATATAAAAAGGATGGATGTGCCCAAATCTTTCACATGATCATACAGTTCGAGTAAAGCATCAGGGCCCTGAACATATTTTGACGGTGCTCTCATTAAAGCCAGCATTTATTATCGCTCCTTCATGTTAATATTTTAACAATATTAAGTATAATGAATTTTTAGTAGTTTTTTCGCTTCAGTCGAAAATTATTAAATAAATTTGATCATCCCTCGCAGACTCCATATTTTCAGTAAGAGTGCGATTCCAGTCAAAACCATGTTTTTCCTTGAGTCGTGAGCTATTTTATTAAGGACGTCTCTGGTTATCAGAAAGGTCATGACAGACGGTTTTCATACGGTAAAACTTTCAGATGAAATTGGGACCAAGCAGGCAGCCGCGCAACTCGGTGCGGCCTACTACACGCTGCCGGAATGGCTCCAGAAGCGCAAGGTTTACGGTGATCACGCTTCGGGCTGCTTTGGCTAAAAGCATCGTGTTCCGGTACATTATGACCTGTTACAATCTATTCAAATCCATACCGGCAATCCGCAGGGCGGGTTTGTTTATATTCTGCACGATTCTTCATTTCTCCGCTCCAAGTAAAAAGCCCGAAAAGCAGCATGTATGCCAGCTTTTCGGGTCTGTTTTTTGCATATTGGTCCAAATGGGGAGTATCCTAGGGGCAAGGGAGGAAAAGTGGCAAACCGAATTTTTATGGCATCATTCCAAATTAAGAATTTCAGCAATCTGCATCATAGTATTGACCCGGTAATCCGCAAGAGAGGAGCTCGCTGCGTCGCCGATTGCGATTGCCGTCATGTTTCCCGCTTTCGCCGCCTCAATTCCTGCAACCGCATCTTCCACGACAACACAGTTCTCTGGTTTTGTTTCGAGTTTTCGGGCAGCGACAAGAAATACCTCGGGGTCCGGTTTGGAATGCTGAATTTCAGTTCCGTCCGCAATCGCGTCAAAAACGGTTTCAAGACCGATTTTTTGAAGAATCTTCCTGGTGTTTTTGCTGCTGCTTCCGATCGCGATTTTTACACCGGCTTTTTTCAGGCGGTTGATCAGTTCCACCACTCCGGGTAAAATATCCGAATGCTTCAGATTATCGAGCAGCTTTACATAGATGTCGTTTTTGTACTGCATCAATTCTTGTTTTTGCTGTTCGCTGTAAGACTTTTCCGACTTTCGCAGGATGATTTCCAGAGATTCGGCGCGGGAAACGCCGCGGAGCAGATTGTTGATCTGCCGGTCAAAGGGAATTCCGTTCCGGTCCGCCATGGACTTCCAAGCCTGAAAATGCAGGTCGTCGGTGGATACAATCACGCCGTCCAGATCGAAAATAACGGATTTCAAGATTTCTGCGTCCTTTCTGCCATTCCCTGTTTCAGCCATTTCAAACTAAGAGGGAGCCAGTAGGGGATGCTTAGCCCCTTGATTTCCGCCTCACTTTTCGTGTTTTCATCACAAAGAGACATTCCATGCGGCCCTTTTTCAAACAGATGCAGTTCACAGGGGACACGAACCGAATGGAGCGCGGTGGCAAGCCCTAACAGATCCGTGGGAGGGATCAGGCTGTCTTCATAGGTGCCCCAGACGAATGTGCGAGGCACTTTTTTATGGATTTTAGGAATCAGGTTCAGGGATGCGGCTTCCTCCTGCGTTATATTTTCGTGCCCAATCATGATTTCCTGGATACTTGGGCCGCGAAAATCCGGAATCAGGCCCTGCTCCATCATTTCCAGTACGAATTCAGGAGTTTCCCTGTTTTGGGGAATCAGGGTTATGGCGGGATAACCTAATATAATATGATTCGGGCGGATTTGATCTTCCGTCAGACCCATCTCGTCGGTGAGGAGAGGCTGATTGAAATAGATGCCCAGAGAGAGCGCCAGATTCCCGCCGGCGGAAAACCCGATTACCGCGATATTGTTACTGTCGAGCAGCCAATCCTCCGCGTTTTGGCGGATAATATTCATCGCCCCGGCAAGCTCTTTCAGGGCAGTGGGGAACGGGTGATCAATTTTGACGGAGTATTCGAGTACGAAAGTATGGTATCCCTTTGCCGCAAATGCCAAGGCAACGGGCTCGCCTTCGTTTTTCGAAATCATAGTATACCCGCCCCCCGGGCACACCACAACAGCCGGGCGACGGATGCCTTTTTTGGCAAATTCCCCGTCATCCAGAATGTTCGCGGTCAGTTTGGCGTCGCTGCTGTCGGACACCGGAAAAACAAAATTTTTCATTTAATATCTCCTTAAAGCTTTGTGTCCCATTTCCCGCAGAAGGGGTCCACAGGACTTTTCCCGACAAACTCGGAACGCCCCAAAAGCTTATCTACCAGTAGCTCCAGGGTATAGTCGTTCACGCCGTATGTATTGATGTATGTCGGTACACGCGGCACGTCCAGCAGATGATACGGGTTTTCTACCGAAATAAAAACGGTTGGAATGGACTTAAAGTAGATTGGTACGTTCAGGCCCATGGGATTCTGCCATTCAATCCGCACAACGGTTTGATTTGATTTGGTGGCAAGGCTGCAAAGGTAAAGGATCAGATCGTAATCCTCACGCATTTTTGAATAGGATGACTGGTGCCCTTCATAAACGCCGTCAGCGTGGAAGAGGGTTACCGTAAATCCCTCTTTTTCAAGCAGCCCGCGTAATTGGCCTGTCAGGCCCGACTCTCTGGAGTAGCCGATTGCGTTTGCTTCGCCCTCAATGTCATACAGAAGAACGCGTTTCTGCTTTTCGGGAGAAAGAGGAAGCAGCCCCGGCTGTTCCTTCACAAGCGTGATGGAGCGGTCGGCGATCTCACGCGCCGCTTGACGGTGCTCGTTGCAGCCTAGCACACGTTCCGCAGCCTTAGCGTCCGGAATGTTGTCCTTTTTATGAAGACCCAGCGAGGCTTTCAGCGCAAGAATCCTGCGGACGGCTTCCTCCAGCCTTTCCCGGCTTAGAAGCCCGTCTTGAAAGCCCTTTCGCATAAAACCGACGTCTTCCTCCAGATTCTTGGTGAAGAGAAACATGTCGCATCCGTTTTCAATCGCTTTTGGAACCGCCTGATCGCGCGGCATAGCCATGGCGAACCCGGCCATCGTGGTCGCGTCGGTCAAAATCAGTCCGTTAAAACCCATGCTCCCGCGCAGAAGTCCCTTGAGAAGCTCTGGCGAAAGCGAAGCGGGAAGAATATCGGCGTCCGAGAGCGAGGGGTTCAGCTTTTTAGAGTATTGCGGCTGCGCAATGTGACCTACCATCACAGCCTTGGCCCCGTGGTCGACCAAATAGCGGTAATTCCTGCCGTAGGTCGCTTCCCATTCCTCCGGGGAGAGGGAATTGATGGAGGTGACAAGGTGCTGGTCCCGTTCATCGGTTCCGTCACCGGGAAAATGCTTGATGGAAACGCAGACATCCTGCTCCTGGCAGCCCTTCAGATACGCTTCTCCACAGCGGAGCACCATGTCGGGGTCACTGCCGAAGGTGCGCGTGTTGGTGATTGGGTTGCGGAAATTGTAATCAATGTCGATCACAGGGGCAAAGGCGAAATTAGCGCCGACGCTTTTGCCTTCCTCCGCGCAGATTTTTCCAAGCTGATAAGCATAATCGGGGTCGCCTGTCGCGGCTACCGCCATATTGGAGGCGATTCGAGTCCCCTCCTGTACAATGCCTTTCCCGCCGTTTTCCAGGTTTGCTGCAATCAGCATGGGAATGCGGCTGTTTCGCTGCAGAGTTGTTACTGCGGCAATCACGCTGTCCTTATCCATGGGACGGCACATCAATCCGCCCACGCCGAGATCTTTGGAAAGATGGGTCAGAAACTCCTCGTCCTGACGGTATCCTACCATGAAGAACAACTGCCCGATTTTTTCATCGTCCGTCATTGCCTTTAATGTGCTTTCAACCCAATTCACATCGTCATCTGTTAGGAAAAAAAGGATTCTGTTTTAAGTTTTCAATATTCATTGCCGTACTCCTTTGCTATGCTGAAACAATGCCGGAACGGTGGAACATCCGCTGAGAAAACGCATGCAGCTTTTCCTGATTGGTGGTGTACCCCATAAAGATCACAATAAAGGCGCCGAGGATAATTGTTTGGACGGAGCCGTCGATTCCAAGAACGACCATCCCGTAAGTCAGCGCGTTCATTCCGATTGCCCCGGAGAAAATCCCCAGCGGCAGATTTGAGAAGCGGGCCAGATAAAGCCCCACAAGAACGGGCCCCATGGAGGAGAACATAATAGAGGTGGAGCCCAGATTTGAGGCAGGGCTAACCGAAACGGTGGAAGCGTTCAGCACGGCCGCCACCCCAAGGGTTGCGCCCACCAGCAAATAGGTCTGGATGATATTTTTCTTTTCATTGACGCCGTTATTTACCGCGAGCTGTGCATTGATGCCGAGGGAACGGGTATCGTAGCCGAATTTTGTGTCGGTAAGGAGAAAATAGTAGACGCCGAGGACAATAGCCAGAATGAGATAGCAGTACGGCGCCTTCGCAAATATAGTGAGCTTGGTATCCATAAACATATTGGCGCCGGAACCATCAAAAACCAGACCGCTGAGCGCTTCATAGATCATCACCACACCGAGCGAAACAATGATGGTAGGAACGCGGAGGAACAGGTACAGAACTCCCTCCAGCAAAGCCAGCAGAGTGCCGATGGCTACGGTTAAAAGCAGCATCAGAACCGCATTCAGACCAAGCATGGAGGCAAGGTTGCTGCCCAGAATGCCGGACAGAATGACGATGGTTCCGGCGGCGAAGTCCCACCGCGCTCCAGAAAGCGGAAGCGCGATCGCAAAAGCAATGATGGTAGACACAACACTGCCCCGAATGATAATATCAAATGCGTTGCCGCTCCAATACCCGGTTTTTTGTGCGCCAAGCGAAACCAGCAAAATGACCGCATACATCAGAAAGGGAAAAGAGAATGTTTTCATCAGACGCAGCAGTTGTTTCATAATCTTGTATTTCATGATCTCAATCAGACCTTTCCGGTTTCCCTGAAAAGAGAGCCGCACAGCTCAACCGTTGTGAACCGCGCGGCTTTGCTTTTCTGCGTTATAGCGCTTTTCTTGCCGCCTTGATTTCCGCAAGAGAGCGGTTGGTCAATATATTCAGGTCTTTCCATGTTGCGTTTGAATTGAAAGTTTTCATCACTTTTTTCAGCTCGTCCGCCGTAACGCTTCCTTTGGACTTGTCGGCCGGAATGACGTAGTTCTGGAAATCGGTGACTTCCTGTTCATTGGTGACAATCGGGTAGCTGACCGTGCCGTTCAGGCTCCAATCACTGTAGCTTTTTCCGTTGACGCGGTCATATAGCTGAGCGAACATATTGGCCACGATCTGGCTGTAATTGTTTGTCCCGGCCGCAACGACGCTGCCGCCTTTGATCGCAGTCATTGTAGAATCGTTGTAGCCCAGCGAAAGGATTTTGGTGCTTGGCTTTGTGCTGTCCTTGATGGCGGGGTAAATCATATCCATTCCGGAACCGAGCCCAAGAATCGAGTCGACGTTGCTGTGCTTCGTGAAAACGTTGGTCACAGCCGCTTTGGCAAGGTCAGGGGTGTACATGAAAGTTTCCATATCGTAGACTTCCGCGCTGGGGTCCAGCTGCGACATCTTTTTCTTGAAGCCGTCGGCGATTTTGGTTCCGTCCACAAAGGTGAAAGCCGGGAAGGAAATGACCCCGATGTGCTTCAGGCCTTTTTGATTGGCAATTTCAGCATAGGTTTCTCCAAATTTTTCAGGGTCGCCGTTGAACTGCTTCAGTCCGCCCACAAAGTACTTGCTGTTTCCCTTATAGGAGCTTTGAATATCGCCGAGCGCGACTCCGTAATAGACGCCCCTTTCTTCGCACATCTTGATGCTGTTGTCAAGTGCGGTGTCATAGCCGCTGATCACGGCGTCTACGCCCTTATTCAACAGATTTTCCAGGCCGCTGATGTGCTGGTCTTCGCTTTGGCCCACGGTTGCATACTCAAACTTTACGTTAAAGTTCTGCTCCAGATAGGAGGCGTAGGATTTAATTTCTTTTCCCTGTATGTCTGTATAATTGTAAAGAATTACGCCGATTTTAACTGGTTTTTGATTGGACGCCGAGCTGGAACCCGCCGTGCTGTCTGCAGACCCGTTGTTACTGGAGCATCCGGTCATGGAAAACGTCAGAGTAAAAATTGTTATCGCTGCCAGAAGGTAAGCAGTCAGTTTTTTCATTTTCATTTTTATTTCCTTTCCTTACTGGTTTTATTTTATCTGCAGGCGGTGTTTTCCGCCGTGAAAAATAAATTAACGAGGCAGAACCTTTTTAGACTTTGGCTGACGGATGGTGAGGAATACGACAATCAGGAAAATGATGCCCTTAATCAAAGAGACCACCTGCGTGTCTACCCCTGCCATAACCAACCCGTTGTTCAGTAACACATACGTAAAACTGCCGATGATTGCACTGCTGATGCGGGATTTTGCCCCGCCGTTCAAAGCCATTCCGCCAAGAATCAGGGCGACAATCGCGTCCATCTCCAGGCCGGAACCGGTTTTTTCGCTGACGCTTCCGGTTCTGGACAGAGAGAAAACGGCGGCAATCCCCACCATGATGCCGGCCAGGACATAAGCTTCCACCTTAACCTTTTTGACACGGACCCCGCTCTGCATGGCAGAAAGCGGATTATCACCAATGGCACGGTTCTGCTTGCCCAGCTTGGTCAGATTGAAAAGAACCGTCATCACGATGCAAAGAACCGCCATTGTGCCAATCAGGAACGGTGTGTTGGAGCGGAACAGTTCCAGGCCGGCCGTATTGTGCACCTCAATTTTATCAGTGCTCATGGAATTGACGTATGTGACAATTCCGCGGGCGACGAACATCACGGAGAGAGAGGAGATTGTGGACATCAGACCAAACTGATTGGTCACTATGATGTTTAACAGATAACACGTGACGGAAACAGCGATTGACACCAAAATTGCCGGCAAAACCTGGCCTGCCGTCAGGTTCATCACATACGTGGCGCACAGGGAACTCAGTGCGACCACTGCGCCGACGGAGATGTCCATTCCCCCATGGGAATAGATAAATGCCATTCCCAAGGTAATGGTGAGGATCACGACCAGCTGACGGATCAGCGTTTCCAAATTTCGGGCACTGAACAGATCGCCGTCCGTAAGATACAGAAAGACCGCGATGACGAAAATCAGCCCGAAATATTGGATAATATATTGTTTGTAATTCTGAATCCAGTGCAGGATACGGGAACCGAAACCGCTTTTTAATGTATTTTTCTCTTCCACGATCGCACCGCCTAAATCATATATTCAATAATCGAGGATTCCACCAGCTCCGGACTTCGTTGAAACTCCATGGAAACGCATCCATCCTTCATAATAAGGACACGGTCGCTCATTCCAATCAGTTCCGGCAGCTCCTCGCTGATGATCAGGATAGCGCAGCCCTGCTTTTTCAGCTGATAAATCAACTGGTACATGGTGGTTTTAACTCCTACGTCGACGCCGCGTGTCGGGCTGTCCAAAATCAGGATCCTGGACTGGTTTCCGATCCACTTTCCGAAGGATACCTTTTGCTTATTCCCCCCCGAAAGCTCGCCGACTGTCTGGTTGACGCCGCTGCACTTGATGTGCAGGCTGCCCACCTGCTTTTGAGAGAATTCTTTTTCGGCGCGCGGAAGGATAAAAAATCCTGTTTTCAGTTTGTCCAGTGCGGAAATCACCAAATTGTCCTTGATGGAAGCGTTCAGCAAGAGAGTTTCCTGATCTCTGTCCTTGGAAACGTAGCCGATGCCGTTTTCCATGGCGGTTTGAATATTTTTTACTCGGACCGGAATTTCCTTCCCGCCGGCTGATTTTGTATCTTGCAAAACCGTGACTTCGCCGCGCAGTGGAGGAAGCATCCCATACAACAGTTTTCCCAATTCATGCATCCCGCTTCCCGAAAGCCCCCCAACGCCCAGAATTTCGCCTTCATGCAGATCAAAGGTGACATCCTTCAGCGGTCCTGCGTCCACATGGCTGACCTGCATCATTCGCTTTTCGCCGTGGCTGGCATCAAAATCGCTGCGGTAAAAGTTATCCTGAATGGAACGCCCAACCATGGTCTGCTTAATCAGGCGCTCGTCAAATTCTTCTTTCCGGAAGGCGGAAATGAGTTTGCCATCACGCAGAACCGTTAAGCGGTCGCAGATTTCCATCAGTTCCGGCAGGTCGTGTGAAATGAAAAGAACCGCCTTGTTCTGTTCCTTTAAATCCCGCATGATTTTGTGAATCAAGGATCTTCCTTCATAGGAAAGGGCCGTTGTGGTTTCGTCCACGATCAGCAGAGTGGGATCGAAATACAGTGCGCGGGCGATTTCAACAAGCTTCCGCGTTTCAAAGCTCAGGGTTTCAATCGGTGCGGTAACATCGAAAGAAAGACCGACTTTTTCCAATGACTTCTCCGCTTCGCGCTGCATTTTTTTCCGGTTGATGGAACCGTGCTGCAGGAACATTGCTTCATCGCCGAGAAACAGATTGTCCGCGACGGAGAGCCCGCTGATGGTGCCTGTTTCCTGGACGATCATGCAAATTCGGTTGTCCCGGGCATCCAACGGACTGCGCGGACGATACGGCTTGCCCCGCAGCAGGATTTCGCCTTTGGTGGCCGTGTGAATTCCGCTGATGATGGAGGAAATGGTTGACTTGCCCGAGCCGTTTTCTCCAATCAGTCCTTGAATCTGGCCGCAGTAAACCTTTAGGCTCACCCCATCCAATGCTTTGATGCCGTCAAAGGCCTTTTCTAAATTTTTCGTTTCCAAAAACAAATCTTTTTCCATGACAAACACCTCTTTAACAGCTTGCAGAGTAAAAGGGAGAACTTACCTAGGTAGTGTTTCCTGACGGAGTTGCAACATTGTATTGGTATAATATGCAAATATTTTCATATAGTATGAATTGCTCTGCAGAACTTGCTGTCGTCTTGCCCTTGGCTTTCTTTCGGTACATATGAAATTATATACGGATTTTTTCCTGAATACAACCGGCAATTTTCTCGATAATTCACACACTAATTTAAAAGAAATGAATATGAAAATTTTCATGTTCATTTTGTACAAGTATTATGCACTTTCTATGGGGTATGGCTATATCAATAATTATAATGCTTTCTTGTAGCTTTTTCCCATTGAAAAAGCGGTGGAAAAAGCTATAATGAAATGAGTGAGAAAAACTTATGAAAATGAATTACAAATTTTCACATATTATTTTTTGGAGATTAAAATAAAATGAAAAAAGTAAACATGAATGACGTTGCAAAGCAAGCAGAAGTTTCACTGACAACCGTTTCTCGTGTGATTAACAATTCCGGTTATGTCGCCGAAGAAAAAAGGAAACGTGTCGAAAATGCGATTCGTGAAACCGGCTACCTTTTGCCGATTCAGCCGGAGAAGCCGGCACACATGGAAAATCTGATCGGGTTGATTCTCCGCAAGATTTCCGTCAACATTTTTTATGATCAGCTTAGCTCCGCCCTCCTGCAAGAGGCAGATAAGGTGGGTTACAGCATGGTGGCAATGTACAGCAACGGCGACCTTTGCAACGACAATCTGCGCGGCTATGTGGAAAAGCTTTTGAAATATAAGGTCAGCGGTATCGTCATCTGTGGTTTCGGAGACGAATATCTCTCCGAAAGCCTGAGGGAATTGCTGCAGGAATGCGGGATTCCAATTGTTTTTGTGGAACGCACAGCAGGCTGCTACGGTTTTAACCGCGTTTTGGTGGACAACTCCCTTGGAACCTATTACGCAACAAGATATCTGATCCAAAAGAAGCACGGCCGGCTGCTTTATATTGGTTTTGATAAGAAAGGCAGCGTTGAAAAGTCGCGGACCAAAGGGTTCCTGCATGCGGTGCAGGAGGCGGGCTATGCCGACTCGCAGTATTCAATTTACTCCTGCCCGGACAGCTCGGTCGCCTCGGGATATGCCGCAATGAAGTGGGCGCTTGAGAAGCAGGCCGATATCACGGGTGTGGTAGCTTATTTCGACGGTTATGCGGCCGGGGCGATGCAGTATCTTTACGAAATTGGGCGTAAGGTCCCGAATGACATCGAGATCATCGGTCACGATGATACTTATGCGCCGAATCTGGCTCCGCCGATCAGCAGCGTTCGCATGCCGTTCGAAGAAATGGGTTCTGCCGCGGTAAATATGATTCTTGAAAATCAGGGAAACACCATGGATTTTTTTGCAAAAACCGTCTCTCTGGAACCGAAACTCATTCTGCGCGGCGGAAATGCACAGGCGGTATCTCTATAAGCGCTGCAGTTTGAAATAGTGGTAGTAAAGCATATAAACCCCAAAAGAAATAGTCATGCCCGATTAATTTCACGTTTTGAGTAGCAAGTTATCCGAAGCAGAGCAAAGAAAGCACACCTAAAGCAAAGCTTAGGTGCGCAGATTTGGATAACTGTTATTGAACGAAACACGGCCGGTTGCAGAAGACTATGGGGAAAGCGTCTTGAGTTTTCGTATGCCCCGCAGCCGCGCCGAGTACTGTTTCAATCAAAAGCTAGAGCCGGGCATCTTTACAATGCCGGCTCTAGATGGATCTGAATTAAATTTACTTTTGAACTTGCTTATGGATTTACAAATGCTGTATTTTATTCAAAGTTTCCGTAAAGCCAGGACTCACTGCTGCCGGTCAGCCGGTAATTGAGCTGGGCTGTGTCCTGATCGAGATAAGAACCGTTCTGATATTTTTCCAGTACGACCGTAATGTGTCCCCATGCATCGTTGGACGGAGAGCCGATTTCAGACCGTGGAATTACCATTTCGATTCCTCCGGTTGTGGTGTCCCACTGCGGTGCTATGACGGAAGAAATGGTTTTGTTCAGTGACCAGTTACCGCCGGACACAGTGTATTTGTTGTAAGCAGAATCCGTGTTGCTCCGGGTAAAGAGGAACGCCATATTTCTTCCCAATGAGGAATCATGAATGGTTTTGGTCGATGTACTTGCGCTGTTGCTGAAATCCTCCGTATAAACGCTGACTTTAAAATTATTCTGTGAGGAGCCGGGGAGAGTCCCTGCTTCGTTGTTGATGCGAAGGTAGAGGTTATTCGCATCGTTGCTGATGTAAACCTTTTTAATATCCGTTTGGCTGTCCGAAACAGCGGTATCGCCGGGAGCATCCGCATAATAGGGGACGTATTGATACTGGCTCCAGTCTCCGCTTGCGCCGCTGGTTACGCTGATGGATTTGTAGCAGCCGGAATTGTTTTCAGAGGCGTAAACCCGCATATCGTAGTTGTTCGCATAGGCCAGACTTGCCAGAACAAACGAGGCGGCCGTAACCGGCTCGCTGGCCGTGCTGACACAGGGGGCCTCCGTCACGTTGCTTGCGGACTCTCCGGTTACCATCCATCCGGTGGCGGTTCTGTGCTTGAACCATTCCAGCATGTTATATGCTTTGTCCGGATTCCCGGAATAGATTTGGTAAACCGCGTCCCACATCGTCATCTGGGGCCACGACGGAGAAGCTTCCAGCGCCTCGTTGCCGCCCGGGCTCCACTGAGAGGTGTAATAGAAGGTGTCGCCGGAATATCTGGGCAGCCCGTATACGTCGTGAGCGAGGTCGGTTTCCAGCTTGGAAATGTGACGCGAC
The DNA here is from genome assembly GCF_014303955.1 of Caproicibacter fermentans. Lineage (NCBI taxonomy): Bacteria > Bacillati > Bacillota > Clostridia > Eubacteriales > Acutalibacteraceae > Caproicibacter > Caproicibacter fermentans. The sequence continues at coordinate 3,663,702 of NZ_CP060286.1, forward strand.
GCCCTTGAGGAGTTCACGTCGATCGCGCCCAGCGCGAACAGAATATTGGTGGACGAGTCTTCCAGGGTGTTGTTGGAGAGGTCGGAGTTTACGCATCTGTTATAGTATCCTTTGGAAACATTCCAAAGGCCCTGACTGCTGTCATCGCGGTTGATCGCCGTCAGGATGGAACTGCCCGCGCCGTTGTAGCTGTCCGTTAAGGCGGCGTTGCCCATAGCTGCAGAAATCAGCGCCGCGCTTTTCAGACCCATGGCATAGGCTGCCTGTGTATAGGTGTAGTATTCGGAAGTGTCGCCCTCTTCCCAGATACTCTTGTCCGCAGGCCCAAATCCGGTGCTCTGGTTGATATTGTTCATAATATAATTCGCTGACTTTTGCACTGTGGAATAAAGAGCGGAGAGGAACGACTGGTCTCCTGTCAATTTATAATGCTGATAAACGCCGATTAGAAACATGCCGATGGAATCGTTTTCAGGTTCTACGAAATTCTGATTGGTGTTGTCCCATAATCCATAGCATGTGTGGAAGGTGCCATCCGAATTCTGGCGTGCCGCAAGCCACTTCCAGTAGGTTTCGGCCTCGTCGGTAAATCCGGCGGCGTCTAGTGCCATTGCCGTCACGGCGGAATCTCTGGCCCAGATTTTATAGCCGTAATTAACAGGGTTTGTCGTTGCCGGCATGGCTCCGTCACCGGTAGAGCTTCCGGGGCGGATCGAATTTTTAATCATAACCAGATTCCTTTTGTAGAGAGCAGTCAGGTCGGAATCTGAGAGGGAGGGAACGGTTTTTCCGCTGAACCAGTTCTGGTAATCGCTTGCCGTTTCTTCAAACCAATCGCTGCCGCTCCGGGAGGCCGCGGTATTGCACAAAGCCTGAATCTCATTCAGGGAGGCGCCGAGCCCCAGGTAGAAATATACGTATTGCGTGCCGCCGGCGGGAATTGTCACCGTTTGCTCAAATGCGGCGGAAACGTCCTGCGCAGAGACACTGGAGTTATTTTTGAGCGTGCCGCTGCCGTCAAAGGTATACCAGGGGGAGCAGGTTTGGCTGGAGGTGCTGCTGTCGGTATCGTTTGCCGCCTGATAGTAGCTTGGGGCCGCAAACGCTCCCAAAGCCAGATAGGGCTGGGAAGAGGCGCTCCTATTTACAATGATAGCTTTCCTGGAAGAATCGTAGCTTGCTGAAATTGTGTTGGAAGTGCTGTTGTTGGGGTGGAGCATATCAAGAACGCTGTAGGTTGCGCTGGAGGATCCGCTGTTTTTCAGCGCATAGCGCGTTACGATCAGGTTCTGATTCGGAATGGTCGCATAGTCTCTTGAAATCTCGATGGAAGGCTGGCTGCCGTCGTATTTCAGGTAATTGGTATGTAAAATACCGTCCTCGTCAAAATAGCCTTCCGAGTCGAAATTATGGGTCTGGTCATATTTGACATTGTTGGTTTCATCCCGGAAAAAGCCTGCGTAATCCTGAATCTGATTTTGGGACCAGTTGCCCGAATATCTCAGTTCGGAAAGGCGGGGGCCTTTTCCGCTGGAGGTGTCGGTGTCGTACAGCTTGCTGGCCTGCCAGATCGACATCATATTGTTCCAGTTCGAGGTGTACAGACTGCGCACGGAAACATGCTTAGGGGTCACAACAAGATTGTCAAGATTGATGTATCCGTCCGAGCTGTTTTCCACCGCAACTTTTACCGTGTGTGTACCGGAGGAAAGCGCGGTTCCAACATCCGTGGTGTTCCATATGTCCCAGCTTCCGGTGTCGGCGAAGTACGCGTTGCTGATAAAATTGCCGTCCACGTAGATTTCACGGACGTTGGTTGCTCCGGTATAATTCGTATAACGGAATCGAAGAGTAGTGTCTTCAGCGGTTGAAATGTTTATGGTAAATTGGACGGAATCGCCGGTATCGCCGAACCCGTCGACAAAGCCGGAGCCGGTATAACCGTTATGGTTCGTATTGGTGGTCACGTTGTTTAGCGATGCGGTTTCGGCTTCGTACTGGTTTTCCGTGTAAATTTTTGCTTCTGCGGCCGATTTCGGCAGCCATCCGAATCCGGCGAGCAGGCTGAACGCGAGCATGGCTGCGGTTACGGACTTTAACCTTCTCTTGTTTGCCAGTTTCATTTTCTTTTCCTCCTTGTTTTTTGATTTATCATGAATTCGCCGGTTGGATTTCAGGAGCTGATTTCAATATGATCCAGGTTAATGTATCCCTCGTATCCGCTTGAAACCAGCAGCACCAATCGGTGCATTCCCGACCTCATAGAAACCTGTTTTTCAGATTCCTGCCAGGTGTTCCAGTCTGCGGTTACCGGAAAATCCACTTCTCCTTCGGAAGCATTGTCCATAATCAGAAGGCGTTTGCATTCCGCCGCGGTTGCGTTTGAATATCTGAACTTTAAGTTGTAGTACCCGGTGGTCGGGACATCAAGATCAAATGTTACGGAAGAATACATGGTTCCATACGAATCCACAAATCCGGTTCCCGTGTATCCGGGGTGGTCTGTGTTGGTTGACACGCCGGAAAGGATGGAGCTCTCCGCTTCAATGATGGACGGGCAGGACTCCGAACCCCATTTCAGGTAGATCATATCCCAGTATTCCAGGGATGGAACCGTAAACGTAACGTATTTTCCGTTTGAATCTGTTGAGACCGTATAGTTGAGGGCCGTGGATATCCCTTCGTCCGCATCCGGAGAAGCAACACTGACGCCGGCAACGGATTTGTAGGTCGGAATGTAATATTTTACGGTCAAATTTGTCTTTTCGTCAGGCACCGCGGCTGCATTCCTCCAGTTTGTATCGGTTTCGGCAGTCATGTTGATGAGATGCAGAATCCCGTAATCGTCGCCTTTGTTTTTCGGGATAAACCAGATCTTGCCTGCTTCGCCGCTTCCGGACACGGCTTCGCCGCTGATACTGATGTTCTGAAGTCCGCCGTCCGACGGGATAATATCCGGGTCATACAGCAGATTCTCGTATGCCGTGATGAAATTGTACTGATTTTTCATCGCCGTTCTCAGGTTGTCCCTCATGGACTTATACGCTTTGGGGTAATAGGGATGCCCCAGCATGACGGCGTCGCTGTAGCCGGAGGAACCATTGGCCATGGAGAGACCGGAACCCATTTCAATATGCATGGCGCCGGAAGCGGCCAGCACCGCGTCCGTCAGGCGGACGGAATTTGAATCGAAGGTTCCCAGCGTGATGCTGTCAAGACGGATATCTCCACCCGCATTGTCGCTGTCCTGCTGAATCCGGATCGTGTGCGTTCCCTGCGTCAGGTACAGCGTCTTTGGCGTTGTGAACGACGATTCGGCGGAATACTGATACCAGCTTGGGTCGGCGGGGATCAGCCCGGTTCTTGTGCTGTCAAAGTTTGCAACCATTGTTTTGGTTCCATCGACATAAATGCTTTTTTGGGCTCTGGTATCGGTTCCGTTGGAGGCAAGGAACACAAGAGAATAGGTCCCTGTTTCAGGAGCCTGAACGGTATAGGAGGAGTAATCGCCTGTTTCGTCGAATCCGGTGACATAGGTTACGTTGTTTTCCGTCCCGGAATGGACGCCGCTGAGAGTGCCGCTCTCGGCCTGATAAGTAGTCCCGAGATTATCGTACTGGTTCATATACGCGGCGCAGACCATCGTCTTGCCGCCGTCGTTTTTTCTTTGCCAGTCGATGTAGTTCTTCAGATCGTTATAATTGCTGCAGTTTTCCCAGATTTCGCTGAACGGGAAATCCGTATTCGCGTTTTTGATAATATCGTTGGAAGAAAAATCATCGTTGGGAGACGCGGCTCCATTGACCGCGTTCATGGTGATATAATTTTTACTGCTGTTGTTTGCCGTTAAATTTTGCTTGATTTCATTCACATAGGAAGAAAAGGAATTTGCCAAATCGACGGAGTTTCCCGAGTAGTCGTAGTAATTGACATTGCCCCAGAAATCACCCATCTGATCGAGTTGAATCCCATCGAACCCAAATGTGTTAACGGCCCCCGTGTACTGACTGGACATGAAATTTCGCCAGGACTCATTAAAGGGATTGAATACAAAAAGAATCGGGAACGGCTTTCCCTCCAAAGGAAATATAAATTGGTCGATACGATTCAGAGAAGATGGATTGTTGGTTTCGTAGCTGATATTATGATTGAGATTTTTGTACAGTCCCCATTCCTTGCTGACACCGTAATTTTCATATCCTTCCCGTGCCATATAAACCATTTGATAGGCCATTGCCTTTTGATTCAGATTATGTCCGGCGTTAATCCTCTGCAAAATGCTGGCTTTTGAAATGGTGTTCCCGAACATGTCCTCCCAGGTGGCCGCCGTGTCCGATGGAATATCCTTTTCATGGCGCCACATCCAGTCGTAATACTGAACAAGGTTGATATGGTAATCCCTTGCCAGTTCCTGCATCAGGGAAGTGCTTTCCGTTTCGGATTCTCCTACCGGAAAATCGACGCTGTACCCATAACGTGGATAGCGGGAAACATCGGAAGAAACGTCGATTGCCGTTACTTTGGTGCTTCCATTCCCCAGCGACACCCGTACCAGATATCCGGTGTAGTCGGCAGAATCGCATTGCCATGAGAGATTGTGTCCGACTGTTCCGCCGGCTGCTACGGTTACATTTTCACTGCTTTCCCAGACCTGTTGGTTCAGATGGTAGATCTTTGTAGTGACGGTCTGTTCGATACCGCTTCCGGTGCTGTTTTTGATTTTTGCAGTGAGAATGGCGGTGTCTCCCGGCTGATAACAGGCTTTATCCGTGTAAAGATCAATGATTTCACCGTAAGCCGATGGGGTTGAGCTGAGGGTAGTCTGTTGCTGAGATACGGAGGCTGCCGACTCAGCCGCGTAGACGGTGCCGCCGTTTGAAACGATTACGGCACAGGCCAGAGTCAATGACAAGCAAGCTAGAAACCTTTTCAATCAAATCCTCCTCCTTTTTTACACTCCTCTTTTCTGATAAAAAAGCACGCGTAACACTTCCTTCCATAATTTACATTTATTTCCATATTCATTATAACGCAAATATATTTTGGTTTAAATTCCTATTTTTTTAGATTTCAGTTCAATTTTTTTATATAAAAATTAAAATTTTGCAATTTATTCTTGTGATCAGTAAAGGATAAGGCTGGATGAAGAAAAGAAATGTCCGCTTCCTATAAATTGCACCATTTAACGCGAATCGGCTCTGCTTTGATCTCCCTTTCTAAACTTCATGATTGTATTTATTTCCGCTGAGAGATATAATGTGGAAGAAAAAAATTCTGATTATTTATAGCATGGGAAAGGGACGCAGAAGATAGGTTCTTCCAACAGAAAGACTGCGTTGAATCGGATTGTCATGGCCGTAATAGATTTACAGGCTCCATACCGTGTATTTCATATTTTGGGGCAATAAAATGAACAAAAGGCCTTGGATAAGCAGACATTCGTTGAGGTAATGCTGAATATGGCCGGAAGCTGTCTACATGAGGATACGGCATATCGGTTCCGCCAGCCGGTGCTGCTGCTTTGCGGTGTCGATGACAAATTGGGAAACATTAGGAAGGCTGCGGAGCCTTGGGCAAAAGAAGACAGAAATTGTTATTTGCATATGATTGAACATGCAAATCATAACTCCAATCAGGACAACCCTACTCAGGTTAACCGGTTGATCGCGGGTTTTTTGGACCTGAATCAAACTTTTTTTCGCGAGCAGGAAGAGTTGTGAAGGAGATTTGAGATCAGTCGATTGCACTGTTTCTTTCGCTCCGAAAACATGAGAAAGCCACCGCACCGGAAAAGGGGAACAGAATGAATGTATTAGTATTGGGCGGCACAAGATACTTTGGTGTACATATGGTTGAAGCCCTTCTTCAAAAAGGGCATCAGATCACGATTGCCACCAGGGGGGTTGAAAAAAGACAATTTCGGCAACAGGGTTCGGCGGGTTGTTGTTGAGCGCACATCACCCCGAAGCATGGCGGAAGCATTCTGCGGCAGATTTTTTGACGTAGTGTGCGACAGCCTTGCTTACTGCTCCAACGATGTGAAATATGCGTTGGATTCCATAAGCTGCAAACGCTATGTGATGACATCCTCGGCGTCTGTGTACGATCTGCATGTCGATACAAAGGAAGGCGACTTTAATCCTCTTGTAAAACCGTTGAAATGGTGTAACAGAGCGGATTACCCGTATGATGAAGTCAAACGACTCGCAGAGTGCGCCGCGTTTCAGGCATACCCCTCGCAAAACACAATAGCCGTCAGATTCCCATTTGTGATAGGACCCGACGACTATACCAATCGACTGTATTTTTATGTCGAGCATATTGTAAAGGGGATACCCATGTTGATTGACGATATCGATGCGCAGATGGGATTTGTCAGTTCAAACGAAGCGGGCCGTTTTTTGGCTTTCTTAGCAGAGCAGGAGTACACAGGCGTCATGAACGGAAGCAACAGCGGAACAATATCGTTACAGGAGATCATTCAGCATGTGGAAGAAAAGACAGGCAAACAAGCAATTCTATCAAATCATGGGGATAATGCTCCCTATAACGGCGGAGTGGATTATAGTTTAAATACCAAACTTGCGTCAGATTTAGGTTTTTGTTTTTCTCCAATCAGACCATTTATCTATGATCTGATTGACAGGTACCTAGAACTCGCCGGAAAGTAAAATACGATTTCCCAAGAAGTTTAATGAATAGACTTTAGGGAAATCCAGTGATTTGCACGCTTTTTAAAAACCGCAAATTGCTTGTGCGAAAAAAACTCAGTACACATCGGAAGCGAGGCGAAGCTCAATGGAATTCAATGAAAAATTGCAGCAATTACGAAAACAGAAAAATTTGACACAAGAGGAACTTGCCGACTCGCTCTATGTATCCCGCACGGCGGTTTCCAAATGGGAATCCGGGCGTGGATATCCCAACATCGATTCCCTCAAAGCGATTTCAAAACTCTTTTCCGTATCCGTTGACGAGCTGCTTTCCGGCGAAGAATTGATAACGCTGGCGGAAACGGAAAGCAAAGAAAATGCAAAAAGCTTTTCCGATATGGTTTTCGGAATACTCGACTGCACAATGGCCCTGCTGCTTTTTCTGCCGTTCTTTGGGCAGCAAGGAGACGGTATGATATACACCGTTTCGCTCATTGCTCTCACGGATGAACCAAACTATATTCTCGTTCCGTATTTTGTGCTTGTGTCGTTGACTCCCTTTTTGTGATGCTCACTACAATGCTCATGTATGTGGATGTGAAGCCTGTAGGGCCGAAGGGTTCTTATGTAGGGTTGGCAACTCTGAACAAATGGATGTCTGAACGGCTGGGAGTCAATATGCTCCTGTACCACATTACCGACTGGCTTGGCGTTGTGCCTGTTTTGTTTGCCTTGGGCTTTGCGATCCTGGGGCTGACTCAGCTTATTAATAGAAAGAGTCTGAAGCGTGTGGATTACAGCATTCTCGTACTGGGAGCGTTTTATCTGCTTGTGATCGGGGCTTATTTGTTTTTTGAGTTCAATATCGTAAATTACAGACCGGTTCTTATTCAGAACGTTTTAGAAGCGTCGTATCCTTCTTCCACCACACTGCTTGTCCTATGCGTTATGTCCACGGCGATCATGCAGTTCAACCGTCTGATAAAGGGCAGATCGGCAAGAATTGCCATTAATGCGGTTTGTGCCGTCTTTGTTGTCATCGCTGTAGTCGGGCGGCTGCTGTCAGGAGTTCACTGGCTTACCGATATTCTTGGCGGTGCGCTGCTGAGTTCCGCGCTTGTTATGCTGTATGATTCGGTTAATACATTTATTGAAATTAAAAAAAACCGCTGAGGCAGGCCCGGCCCCATAAAGAGCGTGCGCGGTCCGGAAAAGCAAGGGTTGCGCATAACGACAGACAATTTCATGGAGTGAAGGCACCGTCTGTGGAAAAAGTGCAATTTGTGTGAGGGACAATTCGGAATATTGGTACCGTCATTTAAATGCCGACCACTTGGCTACAGCATTTCCATTTTAGATTGCAAATATGGACATATCCTTCCTCCGCCGAAGGAGGGGGAGGAATATAAGTAAATTCTACAATTCAACTGGAATTGCTGTAATATGATTTGCCTGTCATGCACCGTAATTCTTAAGGCTTTATGTTTGGAATAATAAGTTCTGGAGGATGAAAATGATTTACAGAAAGATGGAAGAAGCTGATATTCAAAAAGTTATTCCGCTGTACATAGAATACTACAATTATAAGGATAACAGCTGCTGGACGAAGGAAACCACCTATAAACGCATTCATCAGGTTTGGAGCAGAGAGGATTCTCATTGCTTGGTTCTTGAAAATAATGAAGTCATAATCGGCTTTGCGATGGGTTATTTTGAGCAGTATGACGATCTGGTCGCTTACGATTTGATTGAGATTGTGATTGCACTTGCCTATCAAAATAAGGGATTTGGCACTGCTTTGATGTTGGAGCTTGAGCGGCAGGTAAAAAGCATGGGCGCGTCGATGATTCAGCTGCAGGCCGTAAACGATGAGAAACATAACCGGTTTTACGGCAGGTTACAGTATAAAGACGTCGGCAATCTGATTTTAAAAGCAAAATGGCAATTAGGCGCGGATTAAAAATATGGACGTCCCCGGCTGCCGGAAAGGTCATAAAGTTTTTTAGTTTTTTTAAAATGCCTCTTGCAATCTTTTTTTAATAGACTTACTCTTTATTTCAAGGATATCCTTCATCAATGAAAGGAGAAAACTGATTGCATGAAGCAGGAAAAAATTGAAGAGCTTGAAAAGGTGATTTGCGCCGAGTATGGCAATATCGCGGGCATTCTTGTGCAAAAAAGCGGAATGAAATTATACGAAAATTACTGGAACGGATACACGGCCGGTCATGCTGTCCACGTGGCATCGGTGACCAAAAGTGTTGTTTCCGCGTTGATTGGCATCGCTATCGAGCAGGGTTATATTGAAAACGAGGATCGGAAGGTGTTGGACTTTTTCCCGGATTACACGGTGAAAGCGGGCGAAAGAACAATACAGAACATTACTATCAGAAATTTACTTACCATGACGGCCCCGTATCGATATCAGACGGAGCCCTACGAAAAGTTCTTTACAAGCCGGAACCCGATTCGGGACGCCCTCGATTTGTTAGGCGGAGACGGTGCCATCGGAGAATTCAATTATTCCGCCATCGGCGGAACTCATATTTTGTCGGGAATCCTTGTAAAGGCGACAGGGCGGTCCGTGCTTGATTTTGCTGTTGAAAATTTATTCGCGCCACTGGAAATGAAAGTGCCGCGCAATGTGGTGCTGCGTAATAAGGAAGAACATATCGCTGTGATGAACGATAAAAACACCAGCGGCTGGGCCGTTGACGCGCAGGGAATCAACACGGCGGGCTGGGGCCTTTTCCTGACGGCTGAGGATATGGCGAAAATAGGCCGGTTGTACCTGAACGGCGGAGTATGGGACGGCAAACAAATTGTTTCGGCTGGGTGGATTGCTGAGAGCACACGCGAACATAGCCGATGCGCCGAATGGGGAAATCTGGCCTACGGCTATCTTTGGTGGATCCTTGACGGCGACAGCTATGCGGCTCTGGGTGACGGAGGCAATGTAATCTATGTGAATACAAAGAAAAAAATGGTGATTTCCATTGCTTCGCTTCTTATACCGGATGCCAAGGATCGAATCGAACTGATTCAAAAATATATCGAACCGATTTTTCAGGATTAAAAAACGGTAATCCATTTCCGGATTGCCAAAACCGACAGGGCCGCGAAACAATTCCGTTGTCTCGCGGCCCTGCTATTTGGTTTTGATTGGATTTCATCGGACCGATGCCGGCGGACGGAAGATGAATCAGTCCGTCCGTTTCACAATTTGCAAATGTGCAACGGCTGAACCGCTGCCCTGACCTGTCACGGGATGTTTTGGCGAATGAACATTGAACATAAAACCATTTGAACTGCAGATTGTTTCAACGTCATGGCTTTCTTCCACGACCGCGTGTCTGACCCTGCCGACAATCATCGCGTTAATGCCTTTTCCCGAAAGGTCGGACGCGGTTTCAAGCGTGCATTCGTAGCACAAGAAGGCCTCTCGGATTCGGGGCGGTTTTATTGTCGTTGCCGGCTCGGCGGTAAAGCCCCCAACAGCCAATTCGTCGGTATCGTCATCATTCTGCTCGATGGTTTTCAAGCAGCGGTCGTAATAATCCGGATTGAGGAAATTGATGCAGAATTCCTTGTCGCGGAGAATATTACGGTAAGTATGCGTACTTTGCATCAGGCCGGACATGACGGCAAAAAAGCCGCCGCCGTCGCCGGAAAATGTGCTCCACGCGTGCAGGCAGGCGTTTGGCTTTCCGTTTTCTTTTCGTGTCGTAATCAAAAACAGGGCGGAGGGGACGCCGCACGCAAACTCAAGATGGGAAAACACGTCATACTGACCTTGCCATTCTTCCGCAAAGGTTGCGGGCCGATTTTCGTCAACTTCAAATCTCATTCTTTTGACTGCTCCTTCCATTTGACATAAAAAAGTTTGAGCGGTCTGAAAGGGGACCTACAGCAATTCCAGTTGAATTGTAGAATTTTCTTATGTCCCTCCCCCGCCGAAGGCGGGGGAGGGACATGTCCGTATTTGCAATCTAAATTGGAAATGCTGTAAGGAGCGCCCTGATGGACACTCCGGTTCCCGGCTTCGGTCTTTTTACTGGATCTTAGCTGACCGCTTCTTACTGATACAGAATACCACATCAATCCTGACAACTGTATGTCAGCTTCACTCGTACTGCTTTAAAATTATTTTCGCTTCTTTCCGAATAGCGTCGGCAAGGCTTTTGGGGGATAGAACTTTCGCGCCTTTCCCCAGCCCTAAAATGGTTTTTACCATTTCGTGTTCATTCACATAATCCCATTTGGCAAGAATGCGATGATCAATAATTTCGTAGGAATCCGGGCCGTATTCATCCACCGCCACGTATTCGAGACTGCGGTCCAGCAGAAGGGTCGCGTATCGTTTTGTTTCAGGATCGGACAGAAACGCATCAAGGTTCAAACTTTCTTCGGGAACGTCCCGAAACTGAAAGGAATCGTCGGTCATTTCCAGATGTAGCAGACGGCTGAGCTTAAACAGCCTGAAATCATCGCGCAGACGGCAATAGCCGAACACATACCACGCGGACCATTTGAACGTAATCAAATACGGTTCCAATTCCCGCTTGGTTCTGCCGGTTTTACTGTAATATTCAAACCGCACCGCTTTTCTCGTCAGGATTGCGTCTCGAAGCAGAGCAATCTTGGGCGCGAGATCATTTTTATAAAAAGAGGCCAGATCGATGATGATTTCATCCTTGAGTGAAATAAAACGATCCGGTTCAGGGGAAAGCTTCGCGATCAGGGAACGGATGGACGGGTTTGACATCACGCTTGAAAGACTTTTCAGTCCAAGTAAAATACTCTGCATTTCCTCCCGTGTGAGCGCGCTTTTATCCAGCGTGAAGCCTTTCTCAATTCCGATTCCGCCGTCCCCTCCCGGGTAGGTGATAATTGGGATTCCGGCTTTCCCGATATCCTCAATATCCCTGTAAATGGTACGCAGCGACACTTCGAACCGTTCTGCAAGATCTTTTGCTTTCACTTTGTTTTTTTGTGTAAGGATCGTCAGGATTCCGAGTAAACGGTCGACCTTCATGACACCACTTCCATTTCTACCGGTATCATAGCAAAGCTGTCATGAGAATGTCAACTTAATTGCCTCCCCGCAGATCCGTTTTTCGGTTCAAAAGGCATGATGCGAAATCCAATTCTCTATTCTAAAAGAAAGAGATGTATGGTATAATTTTCTAAAACACCGGTCCGTTTTTCCTTTCCATGCTTGAATATTTTACGGTTCGGAGATCGAAAAGCAGGGTAGGGTTTTGGATGCGGAGCAAGGAGTAACAGCGTGAAAACAGATCGGCTTCTGGAGATTATTATTTATCTTCTGAATCACGAGAAGGTCACGGCGAAACAGCTGGCAAACAAATTCGACGTTTCTGTCCGAACAATCCAGAGAGACGTTGACAGTATTTCTTTAACCAGAGTTCCGATTTTAGCCGCGACGGGCCTTCATGCAGGGAGGACTCAATCGCGGAGCTTGAGGAGTATTTCCCCGGGGAAAAGAAAGAACGGCTGAACGACGGAAATTATTTGCTGCACCTGCATGTACCGCCGCAGGAAAAACTGTGGCAGGCTCTGCTTCTCAGTATGGGACGCAAAGTCAGAATTTTAAGCCCGGAATCTTATCGGGACAGGCTGGTTCGTACCGCGGCCGGATTTTTATCAAACCATGACATGCTTATGTCGTAAATGTTGTGCTATGATGAGGAAAACCTGAAGGAGTGATTTTTATGAATTCATTTGGCACGGCGCTGATCGCCTCTCAAAAAAGCGCGGTGATTCCGGAAGAACAAAACCTGTTCGGACAGTTTGTCGGCGATTGGGATTTTGACTGGTATGACAGGATCGGAGCGCATGCGGGAAGGCATGTCAAGGGGGAATGGATTTTTGCGTGGGTGCTGGAGGGCACCGCCGTTCAGGATTTGTTTATCTGCCCCTCGAGAGAGGAACGGCTGGTCAACAGCCAGCCTGATAACGAGTATGGCACGACAATCCGAATCTACAATCCCAAAACCTGCGCATGGGATATTTTCTATGGCTGCACTGGGGAAGCCACCCGGCTGGAGGCTCGGAAAGAAGACGATAAAATCGTACTGACGGAAATCGGCGACAAGAAAATGAAGTGGATTTTTTCAGAGATTACAAAAGATTCTTTTCGCTGGCAATGCGATGATACGGAAGACGGCTTGACCTGGAAGACTTACCGGGAGCTTTTTGCGGTGAGGAAAAAAAGATAAGAACCATTTCTTAACGGTTCATATCCAATCAAATAGAAAAGAGAAAGCTCGGCATCAAGTGGGAAACTTGAAGCCGAGCCTTTTCTATTCACAGTTGAAACGGCTGCCGATCATTTTCGGAAAATCCAGGCTTTGCCAACCTGCGGCAGGTACGGAAGCGTCATCCTTTTACAGCCCCGGCGGTCAGGCCTTTCATCAGGCTTTTCTGAAAGATCAGAAAAGCGACGATCACAGGAATCACGGCAATCACGGCCGTCGCGGCCATCAGATTCCAATGCGCACCGGCAAACTGCTGGAAATAAACCGACAGCGCCTGGGGAATGTTATGCTTTTTCGTATCCTGCAGGAAGAATACCGCTTGGGCGTAGTTGTTCCAGATGCCGAATCCGTTCAAAATTATAACGGCGGCGACGGATGGCTTGAGCAGAGGGAACGTGATTTTCCAGAAAACCCGGAACCAGGAGCATCCGTCGATAATCGCGGCCTCTTCAATTTCCCTTGGCAACGACTTTACAAATCCCGTAAAGATGAAGACGGAGGAGGGAAGAGCGATTGTGGCGCAGACCAAGCTCATTCCCCAAAGCGTGTTGATTGCGTTCAGACGGATCATCAGAGCGTAGAGAGGGACGGTGTTAATGATTCCCGGAATCATCATGCAGCTCATGAAAAGCCAGAACACAAACTTGTTGAATTTATAGTCGAACCGGGCGATAGTGAAGGCGGCCATTGCTCCGAAAATGAGAATGATCGCCAGCGATTCCACAGTGATGACAGCGGAATTGACAATCGCCGTTCCAATGTGGGATTTCTGCCAGGCATCAATAAAGTTCTGAAAATAAAAATCCGGTACGAACAGATTTCCCTGATAAAAGATCCGCTGAGGCTTGTTGAGAGACAGAATCAGAAGAATATAAAACGGAATCAGACAAACGGCGCAGATCAGAATAATTGCCAGATGTTTCATGAAATTGACTGCAGAATTCAAACCGTTCACTCCTTTTCCCGCGTCAGCCGCATCGAAATCATGACGGGAATCAAAATGATAAAGAACATGATGATCGCCACGGCGGTGGAATACCCGGTTTTGCTTCCGTAGCACATACGCATGATATAAATGCTGAGGGTTTCGGTGGCGTACCCCGGGCCGCCGTCGGTCAGAGCCATGACGATATCGAAGACGGCAAGGGAACCGATAATGTTTGTAACGACGTTGATCCGAATAGACGGCAGCAGCATCGGCATGGTGACATAGCGAAAGCTGTCCCAGAAACCGGCTCCGTCGATTTTCGCGGATTCGTACAGCTCATCGGGAATGCTCTGCAGTCCCGCCAGGTAGATTACCATGGTCATCCCGGCGTACTGCCATACGTTTACAAGAACAAGCACAACCATACACGCGGTGTAATCCCCAAGCCAGTTCCCGAGAAGCGAGGATTTTCCGATCAGATCCAACGCGTGAAAAACAAATCCACGGTCCGGCTGCAGCAGCATGTACCAGATGTACCCCATAATCAGAGGGCTGATAATGGCGGGCAGATAGATCATCACGCGGGCAATGCCTTTTCCCTTGAATTTTCCATTCATTAAAAGCGCGTACCCAAGACCTACCAGATTTAGCAGCGGCGCGCTTCCCAACGCAAAGATCAGCGTGTTTTTAATATCCGCAATGGCCCTACTGTCTTTAAAAAAATCAAAGAAATTCCGCAGGCCGATAAAATTAGCTCTGCTGATGCCGTCCCAGTCCGTCAGGCTCATCCAGATTCCCTGCGAAAGCGGATAAAGAAAAAACACCGCGAACAAAAGAAAAGCGGGAACGGCCATAAAAGTGTGCAATCCAATTTTTTTTGTTTTCATCATACCGGCAGATAACCCCTTTTAAAAAACGGGGGGGTATCTTTTAAGACACCCCCGCGCAAAATGTCTTCGCTTATTTCATGCCGTCGTTCCAAGCTTTTTCGTACGCTGTGGCAAAGGTTTCCGGCGTGTATTTTCCGCCGAGCAGGTCCTGCACCATACGGCCCGCGTCGTCACCGGAGAATCCGGCCGGCTTTTCATTGGTGAAATCGATGTTGGCGGCGGATTTCAGGGCGGTGGTGACCTCATTTGCCAGAAGCGCCGGCGCCCAGTCGGCCTGAACATCCGTGAAGGCGGAGGGAGCTCCCGCGGCTTCGCTGTATTTTTTCTGGTTTTCCGGTTTAAACAGATAATTTAAAAATTCGATGGCCTCCGCTTTGTGCTTGGTCGTGGCGGAGATGGAATAACCGGAATCCTCCGCGCTTAAAATGACCGATTTGGATTTCGGCATATAGGATGGATAAGGAGCAAAGCCGATTTTGCTCACGATATTGGGATCGGCGTCCGTCAGGCTGGAGAGGACCCACATCCCGTTGCTGAACATGGCGGCTTTTCCGGTGACGAAATCCTGCACGCAGTTGTCGCTGGTCGCGGTCAGCACGTCGGAGTTGATCAGGCCTTTGTCCTTTAGGTCCAGCAGGTCTTTTGCGAACACGGCCATGGGGCCGTCGGCGGCGCCGAAGTTCAGCTTTTCCTTGTCGTTGTCGAGCATCGCTTTTCTCGCGCCGACCGTTCCGAGCGTCTGCTTTATGTACCCGTGCGGAATGAATTCAATCAGGTGGCCCAGATGCCACGCTTCTTTTCCGAAGATAAACCACGGGGTCACGCCGGGTTTCTTTTGCTTGATGGTTTCCAGATTCTTTTCGAATTCTTCCCAGGTGGTTGCCTGCTTTAAACCCAGCTCGCTGAAAATATCTTTGTTGTAAAAGAATCCGGCCATTGTCATGTTGGTGCAGACACGGTACTGCTTTCCGGTTTTCACATCGGTGCAGTCGGCCTTCATCGCGGCGGAAAGCCGGCTCCACCAGTCCGTCTGGTCGGACAGGTCAAGGTATTTGCCCTCATCGACGTAACCCTGCTCGTAGGTCGTCATGATGTCGGGTACCTCGCCGGAAGCAAACTTGATCTTGATGATGTTACTGGCGTCCTTCTGGTATTCCTGCTCCACCGTGATCTTGTCCTGGGACGAATTGAAATCATTGATGATTTCATTCATGACATCGATGGTTTCGATTTTGCCCGTGAATAGTTTCAGGGTTACTTTTCCCCCGGAATCCGACTGCGAGCCTGCTTCGGAAGACGCGGCTCCCTGAGGCTGGGACGACGCGGAGGGGCTGACCGACGTAGCGCATCCGGAAAATGTTCCGCCAAGAAGCGCCGCACTCAGCAGTACGGCTAAAAGTTTTTTCAATGAAAATTCCTCCTTTAAAATTCAACTGCCTCCTTTTTAAGAGTAACATGTTTGCAAAGAAAAGAAAATTCCCGCTTTATTAGATAATAGTTTGAGTTTTTTGGATTGATTATTGGTTTAATTGCTTAACGCCCGGATTGTTGGTATAATGTTAATAAGGGGGAGGCGGCGTTGATGAAAAGACGATTTTTTCACCCCTATCGCAGTTGGAGCATCCGGCGAAAGCTGCTGGTGATCATATCTCTGCTGATCGTCCTGTCCGTGACGCTGGTATCCGTATTAAGCTATAACCGTTATACGAATTACTTTACGGAGCAGACCAAAGAACAGACCCAGCAGATCATCGATCAGATCAGCATGAATGTGGATACCTACCTGAAAGAGCTTTTTCGGCTCAGCCTGACGCCCTATTACAATAACAGTGTCATGGAGGAACTGGAAAGTCAACCCCAAAACGATATGGAGAAGCTGGAAAAGCAGCGAAAAATCGAAAATTATCTGGGCTCCGTCATGATCTTGCCCCGCGACGATATTTTGCGCGTTTATATTCTGACGAACAGCGATGTTTACTCCAATGTAAAAACGCCCTATAACATGGCGGATTACCTTGATTACACGAAATCCTCGTGGTATCGGCAGGCCATTTCCACCCAGGAACAGATTTTTCTTCCCGTCCATTCGGAAAAGGTCTTCGGAAACGACAAAACGCAGATTTTTTCCTTTGTTCAGAGCCTTCGAAGCAAAGAGGATAATTCCAGGGTTCTCGGCGTGATCAAGGTTGACGCGAATTACGCGGGAATTAAAACCATTTGCGATAAAGTTCAGTTGGAGGACGGCAGCGCGCTTTTTATTATCGACCAGGATAAAAACATTATCTACCAGAACAGCAGATTTACGGTCGGAAAGCTGGATGACCCAATTTATCAGGCTGCTCTGGAGACGGACGGAAGCACGATTTCTTTAATTGACGGGACAAAATATGTCATCAACACTTCCACCCTGAGTACGACAAGCTGGAAGATCGCAAAAATCAGTTCTTACAACCAGTTAAACCGGTATTTTTTGGAAACCAGGAACGCCGCGATTATCGCTGCGCTGGTCTGCGCGGCCGCTGCCGTTTTTGTACTGGTCCTGTTTGCAAACAGCTTTTTAAATCCTATTTTTACGATCGTCAGGCGGATGCGGGAGGTGCAGGACGGCGACCTGTCGGTGCAGGTTCCGGTGAAAAACCATGATGAAATCGGGTATCTGACCGAATCTTTCAACACGATGGTAAACAGGCTCCGGCAAACGGTGCGCAAAAACACCCGGCTCGTCAAGGAGGTCTATCAGTCGCGCTATCTGCAGAAGGAGGCGCAGTACAACGTGCTGTGCAGTCAGATTAAGCCGCATTTTTTGTATAACACGCTCAATACGATCAGCTTATTGATCAAGTGCGGGGAGCAGGACGAGGCGATCCGCAGCATAGAGGATTTTTCGTTTTTTCTCCGGGGAGTCATGAACACAGACAAGGACATTCCGCTGTCTGCGGAGCTGAAGCTGGTGGATGCTTATCTGAGTCTGCAAAAGACCCGGTATGAAGACCGCTTTTTGTACCGGATTGAGATTCCGGAGCAGTTTATGAAGTATGAAATTCCTGCTTTGACGCTGCAGCCGATTGTGGAAAACGCCATTATTCACGGTTCTGTGAGCTGAAACGGGGAAATTCCGTCATTCAAATCGGCTGTAAAGAGGAGAAAAACAGCTTCGTGATTTTCATTGAGGATAACGGCAGAGGAATGGAACAGCCGCAGGTGGAAGAGATGAACCGCATGTTTCGGGTTCCTCCTTCTCAAGTTTCTGACCGGGGAGAGGACGTTCTGAACGAAAGCATTGGGCTGATGAATGTGAATTCCAGACTGCAGCTGAAATTCGGGGCGGAATATGGGATCAGCGTTGCATCAAAGACCAATGAGGGAACTTGTGTATCTTTGCGTATGCCGATCAACGGCAGGAAAGGAGAGCGGACCGATGTATTCCTTAATGATTGTTGACGACGAACCGTTGATGGTGAAGTATTTTAAAAACAGTATTGAAAGGATTGCTCCGGAGTGGCAGGTTTCCGGCATTGCGCTGGATGGCCTGCAGGCAGTTGAATTGCTGCAGCGGCAGAGCTTTGAGCTTGTGGTCACGGACATTCGGATGCCGGAAATGGATGGCCTGGAGCTGGCAAAATTTATCAGCGAAATCTATCCTCAGACCAGAGTCGTGATTATTTCCGGTTTTGATGATTTTGATTATGCGCAGAGGGCCATTCGCTGCGGCGTTTCGGACTATCTTTTAAAACCGATCAGCGATCAGAGCATCGCCGATACGCTGAAGAAAATTTCCGAGCAGATCCGCTCGGCTCAGTCAAAACTCTTTTCGGAGGATTTCCTTTTCAAAGAGGAGAGGCTGACGGATCCGGAGCTTCGGTCCCGGTTTTTGAGTTCAGTGATTCATCAGGAAAGCCCCAACATGAAATCGATTTATTCCGTCATGGCAGGCAAAAAGATGGAGCTGCTTCAGCAGGCTTATTCTTGTGTGGGGATAATCGGAGTCGATTCGGCTGCTTTAATGACCGAGGGAAAAAGCTACCAGGAAACGGAGTCGTATCAAATGCGCTTGAATCAGACCTGCATGGAAAACTGCAAAGACGACCCCAACTCCGCGGTATGCTACTGCGACGGAGACAACACGGCCGTTTTAATCTGTTCCCGGGAAAAAGAAGAGATGCTCGAAAAGGCTCGGCGGTTTTACAAAGAGGTGCGTTCCCAAATGGAACGCGACTATTCTGTTCCGACACTAAACGCGATTGGTACGGTGGAACATGATATTCTGTGCCTGCGGAATTCCTATGAAGCCGCGTCGCAGAATTTTATTCTGGCTTTTTTGCAGCAGCCGGGGCTCTCTTCGGGGGAGGAAGGCCGGAATCCGGCCGCCGGCTTTGCGGGGCTCGCGTCTTCGGTTTATTCCGACTATATATCTGGCAATGATTCCGGGATTTACGCCGGTCTCAAGGATTTTTTTCAAGGTTTGCCGGACGATGCCGACCCTCTGGTTTCCGCGCGTTTTGGCCTTTCCCTTCTGCAGCAGATCTGTAAGAAGGGCAAAGTCAAAAGAAATCGTTTGGAAAGAGGTTTTCAGCAGCTTGCGCTGTCATGGCAGAAAACGCGCGGCAAGGCGGCGGGAGATGGAATGGCGGACGCGGTTTATCAGGCGATCCTTGCGCTGAATCAGGATGAAAAGCTTCAGCTTGCCGATGACGGCAATCATTTGGCGGAACGGGCCAAAGAATATATTGCCGCCCATTACAGCGAACCGATCAGCCTTACGCTGATCGCTGAAAAATTAGGGGTTTCGTCCAGCTATTTAAGCGATCTGTTTCACAGGGAAGTGGGGGAGCCTTACTCCAAATTTGTTACCCGGGTCAGAATGGAACAGGCAATTATGAGAATGAAGGCGGACCCAAACAAGAAAATCTATACATTAGCCGCGGAGGTTGGGTTTATCAATTCCAAGCATTTTAATTCGGTCTTTAAGAAATTCTACCATGTTACTCCTACGGAATACTTTAAAACCCTGTGACACCTTTACAAAATAATTGCAAAAAATGCGCCTTGAGCGGGCGTTAAAACCCGCTTTCAGGCGCATTTTCATGTTGTTGGACCCTGCTGCTTCGCGTAGTTTGCTGTCACAAATTCATTTTAAAGCACTTTGTTTCGAGCGTTTCGGTTCAGCTTAACAGATAGACGCGGCTTTCGAAAGGAGGAAGATCCATCGTTTTCGAGAGAATTTGGTTTTCGCATGCCGGATCATTTGAAATGAGCAGAGATCCGGATGGGCCGACGGAATCCGGAAGCCTGACCTGCGCGGCTTCTTTGCTGAAATTCAGAACAATAAGCAGAGTCTTTTCATGATACTCTCTCTCAAAACAGATGACCTGTTCGTGGTTTTCCAGCAATGGGCGGTAGGAACCGTAAATCAGCGCCGGGAATTTCCGGCGCAGCCGGATCATTTTCTGGTAATAATGAAAAACGGAGTCCGGGTCGGAAAGGTTTTGGCTGACATTGATCCGGCGATAGTTTGGATTGACCGGGATCCACGGCTCGGCCTGGGAAAAGCCCGCGTTGGGAGTATCGTCCCACTGCATGGGGGTTCGCGCGTTGTCGCGGCTTTTAGCGCGGATGTACCGCATGACCCGAGCCTCTTCGCCCGGATACCGGTCGTTCAGCTCACGGTAGGCGTTCAGCGTTTCAATATCGCGGAACTGCGCGATGTTCTGAAAGGGGACGTTGGTCATTCCGATTTCCTCCCCCTGATAGATAAAAGGCGTTCCCTGCAGGGTCAGCAAAAGGGTCGCAAGCAGCTTTGCGGATTTTTCCCGGAATTCTCCGTCGCTGCCGAACCGTGAAACGGAGCGCGGCTGGTCGTGGTTGCCAAAGTACAGACTGTTCCACGCTTTTCCGTCCAGCTCCGTTTGCCAGCGGGTGATGATTTCTTTCAGGTCGCGCAGCGCAACCGGCCGGTCGTTCCATTTTCCGTTTTCGTTGCCGCCGAGGTCCACATGCTCAAACTGAAAAACCATATTCAGCTCATGCCGGTCAAAACCGGCATATTTTTGCGCGTCCGCCGTTGTGATTCCGCCGGTTTCTCCAACCGTCATCACATCGTATTTGCTCAGAACCTCCCGGTACATTTCCTGCAAAAACTCATGGACGCGCGGCCCGTTGGTGGTGTGTTTCCATCCGTCTCCGTACTTTTGTCCGGGCGGAACCTCTCCGTCGGGAAAACGCTGATCTTTGGAAATGGCGTTGATCACGTCCATCCGGAACCCGTCGACGCCCTTCTCCAGCCACCAGGTCATCATATCGTAGACATTTTTTCTCACCTCAGGATTTTCCCAGTTTAAATCCGGCTGCTTTTCGGCAAACAGATGCATGTAATATTGTTTTGCGGATTCGTCGAATTTCCATACGGAGCCGCCGAAGACAGCGCCCCAGTTGTTGGGCTCCCTGCCGTCTTTTCCGTCTTTCCAGATATAATAGCCGCGGTACTGATTCGCGGGTGACTGCCTGCTCTTTTGGAACCATTCATGCTCGTCGGAGGTGTGGTTTACCACAAGGTCCATCACGATTTTCAGGCCCTTTTGATGGGCCTGTGCGAGCAGCTCCTCAAAATCCCGCATGGTACCGAATTCCTTCATGATTTTGCGGTAGTCCCGAATATCATAGCCGTTGTCCGCGTTCGGCGAATCGTAGATCGGGCAGAGCCAGATCACGTTTGCGCCTAAATCCCGGATGTAGTCGAGCTTTTGGATGATTCCCCGCAAGTCGCCGACGCCGTCCCCGCTGCTGTCCAGAAAGCTTCGCGGATAGACTTGATAAACGACGGCTTCTTTCCACCATTTCTTTTCCACTGACTTAACCTCGCTGTCGTCATAATTTTTTGCCTATGATCCCTGCATTGACGTTAGGGTAATTTTACCTTGATCGCAATGACGTCCCAGATTTTCAATTCTGGAACTGAAAATTGAACCGCGCGGCACCCGTTCTCGCGTATACTGCGGGTGAAATTCAGCGCTTGACTCTCTCCGTGATTCAAATCGGGCGACATCAGGCGCACCTCCTCCACGTCCTCCGCGACCAGCGCGTCAACGTGGATTCCTTTCACAAAATCGGGCGATTTTTCCTGGGCACGGTTCCAATCCATGTGGTCGATCCCGGTAAAATTGACCAGGTGGATCACCCGGTAAGCCGCCGTGTGTTTGATTTGGGTCCAAACGCAGCCGGCCTTTGGAGTCGTTGAAAATTCGGCCCCGGCAAACAGATAGTCTTCGTTGATTCCGCCGGTATGCGTTCTGGTGTCGTCGACAAGAGAAAGGTCGAAAAGGAGCTCTTCGTATGCGGTGATAAAATCGTAATAGTCAAGCATTCGCGAGACAAATTCCCCGCTTTGCAACCGGCAGTAATCAGAATAATATGCCTGTGTCAGCAAACCGTTTTCTTCCCCGAGCAGAAGATGGAAGCCTCCGCTTGAAAAGATTGTCGCCATCGCAAGAAAGGCGGTCCACATGATGTTTTGAGGATCGTCACAGCCCGCGAAGGGAAGCAGATATGCGGCCAGAATCACCTGTTTGTCCGGCGCCGCCTTCTTTGCGTCGGCGATTAATCGGGTTAAGTCGAAATAGGTGTCGTTGGGGGACCAGACTTCGATATAAACACAGTCCTGATCCGTATCCGCAACGGCGTCGGCCGGCCAGTTGTTAACCGCGTTAAAAATGGCCCCGCAGCCCGGCAGGGCCGCCTTTGTGTCGTTGATCAGCGCGGGAAAATCTTCCCGCAGCTTTCGGAGCCTCCATTTTCCGTTCTTTTTGGCGTACGCCTCCTTGGGAAAGCCGTACTGATCCATATGAATGCCGTCAAAGCCGAATTCAACCGCTTTTTTATATTCGCCGAGAATATGGTCGTGCCATTCGCTGCCCCTGCTGATATCCATAAAATAGATGCGGTCGATAAATTTCATCGGCTCGCCGTGCCCGTCATAAAGAGAGCATTCCGGGTGCTCCTGACGGTACTTTTCGGCTCCGTAAACGGCGCCGTAAGCGAAGGCTTTCATGCCGTGGCGGTGTGCAAGCCCGATTTTATTTTTGACCGCGTCCATGGAAGAGGCTTTCCCCATAATATCCGTAAAATCGCTTTTCGGAGGGAAAAAATCGTCATGCCGGTACATCCAGTCGTAAAACTGGATGACATTCAGATGATAACGGTTCATCTGGAGAATGTCCCTGTCGTCCGTGAGATTTTCTTTCTCAAAATCGGATAAAAAGCCGTATCTCGGAGCGTACCTCCAGTTTACCGCCCTGTCGCACGCGGTGGTTTGCCGCGAGACAACCGTCTCACCCCGTTTTTGGATGGCCTGCACCCAATATCCCTCCATGCTTCCCCGGCTGTTTGGAGGAGCGTATTGAAACAACAGGGTTTTCTGAACGGCTTTCTCTTCTTCAAAGCAAAGCCGGCCCAAATGAAACAGCCGGATTTTCACTGTGTCGTCGGAAGAAAATCCCTCCTCGACATGGACTTCGAAAGCGAGGGGTTCGTTCATGGAAAACTGAGCTTTTAGTGGTGTGATGTCTCGAATCATATGGTTTGCCTCCCGTCTTGGTTTCACCTCAGCCCTTCACGGCGCCTTCGCCGCCCGCGGACTGAACAAGATTTTTTTTGTACGATAATAAACATAATCAGCTCCGGAATAAACAGGAGGACGGAAGCTGCCATCACCGTTCCCCATTCGGTTGCGTGTTCCCCGCGCAGCAGCTGCAGGGCCACGGGCAGGGTCCATTTGTCGCTGTCTTTTATAAAGGTCAGAACGGTGAAAAAATCACTCCATATTCCTGAAAACACCATAATGCCGAGGGTTCCGAGAGAGGGTTTGGAAAGCGGGAGAATAATGTGCCAAAAAACGCACCAGCGTCCGCCGCCGTCTATGATCACCGATTCTTCAAGCTCATGGGGGATGTTTTCAAAGAAGCCCCGCAAAAAGAAGGTGTTGCCGGCAATGCCTCCGCCGACCATCAGCAGAAGAATCCCCGTGTAGGTGTTGACCAGATGCATTCCGCTGATGACGGAATACTGGGCAATCAGGTTTAACACCCCCGGAACCATCATGGTAAACAAATAAAGGTTGAAAATTAATTTTTTAAACGGGAAATCGAACCTTGCAAATCCGTATGCGGACATGGAAGAGATGAGAAGAACGCACGCTGTTACAACCGTTGCCAAAAACACGCTGTTAACAAAGTACCGTAAAAAATTGTCCTCTTCTATGACCTTAACGTAGTTCGAAAAATTGACGGAATCCGGCAGTATTTTCGGCGGGTAGGGCAGCTCGTACATCGCCTGACTGAAGGATGTGCTGATCATTGATAAAAACGGAATGAGCGAGATGATGACAAAAAGCCATAGAAATAGGTATTTTGCACTTTGACCAAGTCTGTGTTTCATCCAAGCCACCTAGTTCCTTTCATATTTAAAGAACTTATCTCTAAATATCGTCAGCAGCAGAATCGAAAGCCCTGTGATGACGCTGATCGCGCAGGCATAGCCGAAGTTCATGTATTTGAAGGCCTGATTGTACATGTAGTTCTGCAAGACATCGGTAGTTCCGATGGGGCCGCCGCTGGTCAGCATATAGACGGCAAAGAACACGTTGAAGGAACCGATAATCAGATTGATCAGAACGAAATACGTTGTGGGCCGGATTAAGGGAATGGTGATTTTTAAAAATTTCTGCGTTTTGGTCGCGCCGTCTATTTCGGCGGCTTCATAAATATCCTTTGAAATTCCCTGCAGGCCCGCCAGATAAATAATCATCACCCACCCGATGCTTTTCCAGATACCGAAAATCCAGATGACCGCGTTCGCGGTCCAGGTGCTTGAGAACCAGGCGATCGGCTGCTGTAAAATATTCAGCTTCATTAAGTAGTAGTTGACAAGGCCTGCTTTTCCGTCGGAAAACAGATAGAGAAAGATGATACTGACGACGATCCAGTCGATGAGAACCGGAAGGTACAGAATCGCGCGGAAAAACGTATTGAACTTTTTAACGCCGTTGATCAGAACAGCCAGGATGAGTCCGATCAGCATCCCGGGCGGAATGGTGAATACGCCGTACAGGATTACGTTGCGAAAGGCAATCCAGAACTTATCTTTTTCATCGCCGACAAAGGCCTTGGCGTAATTTTGGATTCCCACAAAGATGCTGTTCGACGGCTGCATGATGTTATATTCCGTTAAGCTCATCCAGACGTTTTTAATCTGCGGATAGATGACAAAAATGCAGACGAAAACAAATCCGATGAGGATAAACGGAGCAACCGCGATCAGCTGGCGCGCGCCTTTGCGGAAAGACGTTTTTTCAATCGAGTTTTTATCCATAGACACACCTCCTGATAAGACAACCGAGTAATTGCTTGAGCCGGACGATTATGCCTGCGTCTGCACGACAAGCATATCCCAGTATTGCAGGGAAGGAATGTTTACACTTAGTTTTCCATTTTTTACGGAAAAGTCAAGAGGAAACATGCTTCCGCCCTTGATATCCGGCGATGCCAGGAAAACGCTTTTGACTTTGCCGGAAAAATCGTCCAACTTCAAAGTAAAGGCGCCGAGTGTTTTGGGGTTTTCACAGCTTGCCGTATCGTCGCGCCATTGCTCGTCGGACCTCGACAATAGATTGATCAGTTGAATGGTTTCGCACGTTTTGTTTTTGGAACCGAAAACCCAAACGCTGCCTGCGTCGCCCGAATCACTGACGGGATAACCGTCAATCTCCGCGGTGAGATCCGACCAGCTTTTCTGGCCATGCAGAATATTTTCATAGGCGGTCAGAAAATCGTAGTAGCTTCTTAAATCATTTTTCAGGTGATCCGATAAAATCATTTTTTGATTCGGGAAATACTCGCTTGAAAGCATCCCGGTATCTCCCAGTTCAAGGTGGGACCCGCCCGCGGCGAAAATAACGGCGTCTGTCAGTTTAACCGCGTTTTCGTTGAACTCCCGGCCGGACGCTTTGTAATTCATATAAGCGGCGATTACAGACGATTTCTTTCCCCCGGAAAGCCGTGTGTTATCATCAACCGCGTCTTTCAGACGGCTGTAGGTCGGGTAGGTGTCGGGCCAGACTTCGGTGTACAGAAAGTCCGTGTTTGCTTTGGCGGCTTCGCCTGCTCCATACCCGTTTACCGCGTTCATTACGATCCCTTTTTTCAGAGCCTTTTTTGCCTGGTTCAGGAAACCGGTGTACTGTTCGTCAAGTGAAATCCTGTTTCCGTCGTAATCATACCGGATTCCCCGGTTGCCCAGCGTATCGACATGGAAGACGTCGAAATTGTAAATTTCAAAAGCATCTTTCTCCCGTGAAAGGAGGTCGTTTTGCCAACCCGCGCTGCCGGGATTCATCAGATTCAAATTGCTGGCCCAGCTGGTCGGAAGCTCGTGCGTGTCCTGCAAATCATGCTCGGGGTCCTTATAGAGCCCCCATTCTTTTTGAATGCCGCGCTTTTCGTAATCGTTGTACGCCGCGAACATCAGATTGTAGTTGCAGGCCATCATGTTTCGGCTGTGGCAGGCCTGAATATAGTTCTTCACGGTTGATGCGAAAGTGTCGCGGTTGGCGATATCTTTCCATTCTTCCGCCGGATTTTGTAGGGTGCCGGCAAGCGGCTGGTCGTGGGAGTTCTGCCAATCATAAAATTGCAGCCCGTTAATGTGATATTTGCACAGCCAATCCACCGTGTCCTGAGTCTGTTCCTTTGTCATTTCACCGTAATTGCACAGGTAACCGTAACGGGGAAATTTTTCCCATGTGGATGATACATCAACCGCGGTGTTCCTCTGGTCTTCTATTTGATTGCCCGTTACGGCCAGAACCTCTACCAGATAGCCCGTGTAATCCTCCGACGGCGGAAGCCATGCGGCTGAAACGGACTTTTCCTCGCCCTTTTTCAGCCCGACTTTAATCTCCTGTGTTTTTACCGTCTGATCCAGGTGTTTAAATTTCAGATGGAGCGTTCCTTCGAAGTCGCGGCCCGTCTGATTGTTTAAAGAAAGGGTGAGGCGGACGGTTTCCTTCGGACGGTACGCCGATTTGTCCGTGAACACGTCGTGGATCAGTTTGCTCTGGGCTGCGTAAGAATCCGTCGGCTGAATCTTGACCTGATTGCTTTGGGAACAGCCGAAGACGAGAGTGAATAATAGGAAGCCCGACAAGAGAATCCAGATCATTCTGCTGCTTTTTTTCATAAGAACCTTCCCCGTCAAAAAATATAGTAAAATCCAGCCTGCCGCCCCGCCGCTGCGGAGCGGCAGGCTGATTTGATTCAGGATGGCGCGGCTTGTTCGGCCGTAATGGAAAAAGCTTTATGAATTCTTCGCGAACAGGTCGTCGAGCTGCTTTGCCAGCGCGTCCAGATTTTCTTTTACGGTGCCTTTGTGGCGGAATGCCTTTTCAAAAGCAAGGCTGATGTCGTTATCCATTTCCTCAATCGACGGATTCGGAATCCTTGCCCAGGAGGTTTCAAGCTGCTGCATATAAATTTTGAAAATCGGGTTGGAGGTCAGCTCGGAGTCCTGAGCCACTTTTTTGTTGACGGGATACTGGTTTACCTCAAGCGCCATGGTCTTCTGGGCATAATCGGAGAACATGAATTTCATGAACAGCCAGGCTGCTTCCTGATTTTTGCAGTTCTGGAACATGACCATGTCTTCGCCCCCGACCACCGAAATGCTTTGGGAAGTGTCGGCGGGCATTTGCGCATAGGTATCGTTGTCGGTTGTCTTTTTATCCTGCAGGGTATAGAACCACGGCCCGTCGTTCACCATCATGTAGCCGTCGTTTGCTTTCAGGCCGTCCCATGTTCCGGGCTGACCGTTGAGCATGCACTTGCCGATCAGGCCCTTGTCGTTCCATGAAACCAGCTTTGTCAGCGCCGCGATACTCTCATCGCTGTTGACATACCCGGTTGCCTTTGTGTAGCCGTCGTCACAATATTTTCCGCCGAGCGACAGAAAATACGGTGCCATGCTCCACATACCGGTTCCGGATATACCGATCAGCCCGTTTGGATGCCGGCCTTTGATTTTTTCAGCCGCTTCGGCTAATTCATCCATCGTTTTCGGCGCCGCGCTCAAGCCCGCGTCCTGTAGATCGGCATTATTATAGATTGCGATCGTCGTATTGGTATCGAGAGGAATACCGTAATATTTCTCTTTCCATTTACACGTGTTCAAAGTAGCCTCATAGCTGTTGGACTTGATGTCGCTGAATCCGTCCATGCCGTCGACCGCAACGAGAGCATTTAAATTTGCAAACTGCGGAACCCAGGTAATATCCATCCGCATAACGTCCGGCGCGGAACCGCTCGCCGCCGCCTGTAAAACCTGCTGCTTAAAGTTATCGGTCGGCATGGTGACCGATTTGATTTTGATATTCGGATACTCCTGATTGAATGCCGGGATAATTTTTTCGTTCAGCACCTTCGCTTCTGAATTTGCGCTGTAGGTATGCCAGAACGTCACCGTAGCCTTTATGTCTTTTGCTGATGTCGCCGACGCCGTACCGCCCGACGCCCCCGGAGCCGCGGAAGCAGCGCCGGAAGAACCGGACGAGCATCCTGCCATCGACGCTGCCATGACGGACAGCGAAAGGAATAGTGCCGCCAAACGACTTGCTTTGTTTTTCATAACAGCAACCCCCTGAAAATAATAGAATAAAACTTTGAAAAGTGCCTGACAAAGGAATAAAGGTAATCGTTTACGTAACCGGACCAAAAAAGAATCAGACCTTTTTGACCGAATCGCGTTCAACGATTTCATAGGGAAGGATTTGATTCTCCGCTTTTTTTCCCTGCTCCATTTCGTTTTGCAGCATATGAAAGGCCTGCTCCCCCATGGGGTAGAGAGGCTGTGAAACCGTGGTGAGGGGCGGAACCGCCATTTCTGCGGTTCTGGTGTTATCGTAGCCGATCACAGAGAAAGCATCGGGCACTTTTAACCCGGCTTCATACGCAGCGGAAATTGCGCCGACGGCGACCTCGTCGCAGCAGGCCACAACACCGGTGAAGCTCTCGCCGCTGTTCAGCAGATCCTTTGCGGCCTGCAGTCCTGTTTCATAGCTGAAGCGGGTATACTGGACCAGCTTCGGGCTGTAGGGAATCCGGTTGTCTTCCAGTGCTTTTCGGTAGCCCTTCAGTCGCAGCACGCCTGCGACAACGTCATCCTGAGAGCCCGCAAGCATCGCGATGTTCTTATGACCTTTGCTAATCAAATATGTAGTTGCGGCGTAAGAGGCCTTGAAATCGTCCACCCTGATATAGGGAATGGAATAGCGGGAGGACAGAGTGGAAACCAGCACGCAGGGAATTTCACATTCTGCCATCAGCGTGTCGATCTTCTCATCCGGAGGGAGGCTGCAGCCGATGATACCGTCCACCTGGCGCTCCGCCAGCATTTTAATATATTCCTGCGTTCTGTTCCCGGAAATCCCCACATGGCAGACCATGACGCTGTAACCGCAATTTTGCGCCGCGTCCTCGATTCCGTTCAGAATTTTGACGTAAAATGTGGTTTCCACCTGAGGAATCAGAACGGCGATAATGTTTGTCTTTTTCAGTTTCAGATTTCTGGCCACAGCGTTAAACTGGTAACCCAGCTCGGCGATTGCGTTGCGTACCCGTACTTCCGTTTCGGCGGAGAAGCCCGTAAGACCGTTCAATACACGGGAAACGGTAGCGACCGAAACATTTGCTTTTTCAGCAACGTCTTTTATAGTAGGATTATTTAACATTTTACCTATAATCTCCATTACGTAATCGTTTACCGACTATTAAAATATCACTAATACTTTCGAATGTCAAGAAGAAATTTTAGGAGGAATTGAAAGAGAAGTCCGCCGGAAGGCTTGCGGCTTTTTTACCGGCGCCTGATTGATTTTTCCGTTTACCTGCTATTTTGAATTAATGACGATGAAAAATTGCAGAATGTATTGACATCAGGACCAAACAATTATATAATAGTAATCACTTTATAAATGTATAAATAATAATGTTTTTACTATCTTATTAAAAAGAAAGCAACGGTGCTTTCCCAAAAGCGAGGGGAGACCGCTGCTTTTTTTAATAATTCAGAAAAGGAAGGAAATTACAGATGAGATTGGCACATATCTCCTGGGTGAAAGCAGAAGAGTACTTCCGCAATAACGATATGATCGTCATAGCGGTCGGCAGCAACGAATGTCATGGAAAACATATTGCGCTTGGTACGGATACGCTGATCCCCGATAAAATTCTGGATTTGATCGAAGAAAAGTCGGATGTTATGATCGCGCCGACTTTGCCCTACGGCGCGTGCGACGATCTTTCCATGTTCCCCGGCACCATAACTCTCGGCACCGACGTGCTGTACAGCGTTCTGAAAAAAATCGCGGATGGCTTTTTCAGGTTCGGGGTTCGCCGGTTTGTATTTTTGAACGGCCACGGCGGGAATATTCAGGTGCTGGACCGCATCTGCTCCGAGCTGCATCAAAGGGGCGCGCTCGCGGCGGAGCTGAACTGGTGGCTGATGGCGTGGGAATTGAATCCTGCATGGAAAGGCGGACACGGCGGCGCGGAAGAAACGGCGGCCGTCATGGCGGTGAACGAGTCTTTTGTGGACAAGAGCATGATCGGCCCGATGGAGCTGAAAAACGATATCGGCGAAAATATGATCACCACCGGATTCCGCTCCGTACAGTATAAGGGCGTAACGGTCCAGTTCCCGCGTTATGTGAAAGAATACGCCGGCAACGGATGGATCGGCCCGGACCATCCGGAAAAGGCGACTCCCG
Source organism: Caproicibacter fermentans (assembly GCF_014303955.1). Classification (NCBI taxonomy): domain Bacteria; kingdom Bacillati; phylum Bacillota; class Clostridia; order Eubacteriales; family Acutalibacteraceae; genus Caproicibacter; species Caproicibacter fermentans. The sequence continues at coordinate 3,694,259 of NZ_CP060286.1, forward strand.
AATGGGGCCGCGAAATGCTGCAGGCTACTGCGGACTATATTGTTGATTTTATGGGAGAAATGAAGAAGCTGAAACTGCCTCAGCCGATCGATTGAAAAAGGTTTTGATCAGATAACATAAATATAGAAACTGGAGAATGAATGCATGCAGCCAAAGGAGCAAAATTTTTTAAAACTTGCTGAAGATTTATCCAATGCAAAAGGAGCTTCCGGATTCGAGGACGAGGTCCTCGCGGTAGCCAGAAAATACGCCCGGGATATTGCCGAAATTCAGGAGGACAGTGTCAGAAACTTATACCTCAGGCATGCAGGAAGCACGGGGAATAAGCCGGTTGTAATGCTGGACGCTCATACGGATGAAGTATCGTTTATGGTCCAGGCGATCAAACCGAACGGAACGCTGCGTTTTATTCCGCTGGGCGGCTGGCCCGTGAATTCCATTGCGGCCCACAGGGTTTTAGTCCGAAACGCCGAGGGAAACTACATACCGGGCATTACCGTCAGTAAACCGCCCCATTTTATGACGGAAGCGGAAAAGAAAATGGAAAACGATATTTCCAATATGGCGATCGATATCGGGGCCATGTCGAAAGAAGACGCGGAACAGAGATTTCACATCCGCATGGGCGAGCCGGTTGTCCCCGACGTAACTTTTGAATACAATGAGGAAACAAACCTGATGTTCGGCAAGGCGTTTGACTGCCGGCTGGGCGTCGCTTCCGTGATCGGAACGATGAAGACTCTGGTCGGGGAGAATCTGGACGTCGATGTAGTCGGCGCTCTTGCCTCCCAGGAGGAAGTGGGGACACGCGGTGCAAAGGTAACGTCCCGCACGGTTAAGCCGGATATTGCGATTGTATTTGAGGGGTTGCCCCGCGGACGACACGTTTACGGAAGATTACATGATTCAGACTGCGGTAAACAAAGGCCCCATGCTCCGTTTCATCGACCGCGCGATGATTACGAATCCGAGGTTCCAGCGTTTCGCGCTCGATCTGGCGGAACAGCTCGGTATTCCGGTGCAGACCGCGGTGCGTACCGGCGGCTCGACCAACGGGTCGCAGATCCATTTGTCCAACAGGGGGAGTCCCCGTGATTGTAGTCGGCGTTCCGGTTCGCTACGCGCATACGCATTATGGCATTTCGTCCTTGTCGGACTGCATGAACGCGATTCGGCTGGCAACCGAAATTATCAAAAGACTCAATCAGGATCTCATAAAAAGTTTTTAGTATTAGAGGTGGCGTATTATGAAAAAGAAGATCACAGGGAAAATCGCGCTGATTCTTGCGGCCTGCAGCATTGTCGGCTTATCCGGCTGCTCGGGGCAATCCGCTTCGTCCGGCGCGGCGGCGGGCAGTTCGTCCGCGGCAACGGAGTATGAGGACACCGTCAACATCGGCCTCGCCGGCGACCCGGCGTATCTTGACCCGGACCAGTCGTCCATCGGCCCCACGGAAGCAACCGTGATGCAGCAGATTTACCAGGGGCTGGTTACGACCAGCGCGGACAGCACATCGATTGAACCGGATCTGGCGACAGACTGGAAAATCAGCGACGACGGCCTGACTTACACCTTCAACCTGAAGCCGGGCACCAAATTTTCGGACGGAACGCCCGTAAAGCCGGAGGACTGGGTCTGGTCGCTGACCAGAGCGCGCGACTGCGACACCTCCGAATACCGTTTTATCGCGGAAGAAATTAAAGATGTGAAGGCGGATGAAAAGACCGTTACCATTACCCTGAAGTACCAGTGGGCTCCTTTCCTGGCGGACCTGTGCAACTTCAACATGGTGGTGGGCTGCAAAGCCTATTACGACAAAGTCGGCGGGACTGAGTACGCGCAGAAACCCCTGGGCACCGGCCCGTATATGCTGAAGGAATGGGTCAAGGGCAGTTCGCTGACTCTGGTCAAAAATCCAAACTACGCTGAGTCCGGCTACCCCAAAACATCAACCCTAAAATTCACGGTGATTCCGGACGACAACACCCGGCTCATGCAGCTTCAGTCCGGACAGCTCGACGTTGTGGGAGACGTACCGTATTCTCAGGTCGACACCATTCAGAAGGATCAGAATCTGAAGGTACAGACCTTCAAATCCACGCAGATCCGCTACTTGATTCTGAACACGACAAAAAAACCGCTCGATAATCTGAAAGTGAGACAGGCAATCCTTTATGCGACCAACAAACAGGAAATCGCCAACCTGGTTGCGACAAAGTACGGCCAGCCGGTTGCCTCCGTCCTTTCCGAGTCCCAGGGCAAGTGGTTTAATTCCGACCTGAAGGTGATAAATTACGACCCCGAAAAAGCAAAAGAGCTGCTGAAAGAGGCCGGGTTCCCGAACGGCGTGACACTGACCATCAGCGTCAGCTCCGGGTCACAGGTTTACCAGCAGATTGCGACTCTGCTCAAATCCGAATGGGAAAAAGCCGGCATTACCGTCAATATTGAGCTGCTGGAAAAGGCGGCGCTGAGCAATAAGTTCCAAAGCCTTCAGCATCAGGCCACGGTATTGCAGTGGGTGGACGACATTATGGACCCGTCCGAGGTTTCCGGCTGGATTGCGGATTATGACCAGAGTCATGCGTGGTACACGGGGCTGAAGGATCAGGCGCTGGACGACCTGAACGCGCAGGCCAGCAAAGAGATGGACGAAACCAAGCGGGTTACAATGTACAAAGAGATTCAGCAGAAGATTTCCGACAACTCAAATGTAATTCCGCTGTTCCGGAACGATTTTGTTTACGCAACATCCAATAAGATTCAGAATCTTGAAGTAAGTCCGTTCAGCGTCATGAGGCTCAAAGACATCCAGAAAACGAAATAGTTCAGTGCTGTGAAGCCAATTTGGAAGGCGAAAAGCGAAATAAGTTTGTGAAAAGAATTTGTGAAGGACCGGGAAGCGCCTAAGACTTCCCGGTCCTTTATAAAAAGGTGCCATACATATGAATCGATTAAATTATATCATCAAGCGCATTCTGCAGATTATTCCCGTTCTGCTTGTGGTCTCCATTCTCATCTTTCTCATGCTGCGCTTTATTCCTGGCGACCCGGCCCGTCTGGTGCTGGGCGAGAAGGCAACAAACGCGGAAGTGGCGGCCATGCACGAAAAGCTTGGTTTGAACAAATCGCTGCTGGAGCAGTACTGGATTTATCTCAAGGGAATTCTCACATTGAATCTTGGGGATTCGCTGAAATATCAACGGCCGGTGATCGACCTGCTGAGGGAGCGTACCGGCGTGACACTGTTGCTGACGCTGGTATCCACGCTTTTTTCACTCATTGTCAGTTTTCCGCTCGGCTATTTTGCGGGGATGCACAAAGACAGGCTGGGCGACCACGTGATACGTACGACCGCGCTTGCGGCGATCGCGATGCCGTCGTTTTGGGTCGGGCTTTTGCTGATGATTGTTTTCGGACTTTGGTTCCGCGTGCTGCCCGTCGGCGGCTGGGGCGCCACGCTGCCCGATCAGCTGAAATGCTTGATTCTGCCGGGAATCACGCAGTCATTAATGACTTCCGCACTGCTGATTCGAAATATCCGCAACTCCGTGGTTGAAATCAATCTTCTGGACTATGTGGATTTTGCCCGAAGCAAGGGGATTCCGGAAGGCGAAGTGAAGAACAATCATATTCTGCGCAACGCCATGATTTCGACTGTGACCCTGCTGTCCATGCGGATGGCTTATATGCTTGGCGGCAGCGTCATTATCGAGACTGTCTTTTCCCTGCCCGGAATCGGCGCGCTCACGACGGAAGCGATTTTCTCGCGCGACTACTCGCTGGTTCAGACATTGGTTTTCCTTTTTGCTCTTCTTGTACTGATCATCAATCTGCTGACCGACATCCTGTATTCATTTCTTGACCCGCGGGTGGAATTTTAAAAGGAGGACCGCAAGATGTTTAAATCCAAGATCAAAGAACGGCGTCTCACAAAGCGGCCCGCCTGGCTGAGAAATCTGTCCTTCCTCACCGGAGCGGTCATCGTGCTGTTCGCGGTGGTCGTCGCTCTTTTTCCTCAGCTTTTTACTTCCCACGACCCTCTTGAGGTGAACGCCCTTGCCGTTTTGCAGGGTCCTTCCGGCGCGCATCTGTTTGGCACCGACAATTACGGACGCGATGTTTTTTCGCGGGTTGTATGGGGAACGCGGATCGACCTGCTGCTCGGCGTGCTCGGCACGGTCATTCCCTTTGTCGTCGGCTGCATTCTCGGTCTTCTTTCCGGCTATTTCAGCGGGGTTCTGGACAATATCCTGATGCGCGTCATCGATATTCTGATGGCGTTTCCGTTTATCGTGCTTGTCATCGCGATTATGACCGTGCTCGGTCAGGGAATGATCAATGTTTACATCGCTCTTTGGGTCGTCGGCTGGATTTCTTATGCAAAGCTGGTTCGCGGCGATGTTCTCGTGCTGAAAAATGCGGAATACATTCAGGCGGTTAAAATCGCGGGTTTCAAAAACAGCAGAATCCTCCTGCGCCACCTGCTGCCGAACGTGATTAACGCGGCGGTTGTTTTCGCAACTTCCGACATCGTGCTGAACATGCTGACCGGCGCGAGCCTGAGTTTTATCGGCCTTGGCATTCAGCCCCCGACTCCGGAATGGGGCGCCATCATGAACGAGGGCCGCGGGTATATCAATATCGCCTGGTGGATTACTCTTTTCCCGGGACTTGTCATGGCGGTCACCGGAATCGGATTCAGCCTCTTAGGGGACGGCCTGGCCGATTTCCTGCGGACAAAAGGAAGGTGACGGCGATGGAGAATTTACTGGAAGTCAGAGATTTAAAGACTTATTTTTATACGCAGGACGGCGTGGTAAAGTCGGTTGACGGGGTCAGCTTTTCCGTGCGCAGGGGCGAGACGTTCGGGCTTGTGGGGGAATCCGGCTGCGGAAAAAGCCAGACCTGCCGGTCCGTGCTGCGGCTGATTAAAAAACCCGGCAAGATTGTCGGCGGCCAGGTTTTGTACCGCGGGCGGGATCTTGTCAAAATGAAAGCGCGTGAACTGCGGAAAATCAGGGGAAAAGAGATCAGCATCATTTTTCAGGAGCCGATGACTTCTTTAAACCCGGTCCTGAAAATCCGGAAGCAGATTTACGAGTCCTTCGAGGGGCTGAACCTTTCCAAGCAGGAAAAGAACGACCGCGCCGTGGAATTGCTGAAACTGGTCGGAATTCCGATGCCGGAGACGCGCCTGGACGAGTACATTCATCAGTTCAGCGGCGGAATGCGCCAGCGGGCGATGATTGCCATTGCACTCGGTTCCAACCCGAAGCTGCTGATTGCTGACGAGCCGACCACGGCGCTCGACGTTACCATTCAGGACCAGATTATGAAGCTGCTGAACCGGTTAAAACAGGAGCTGGATATGAGCGTGATTCTGGTTACGCATGATCTGGGCGTTGTCGCGCAGATGTGCGACCGTGTGGCCGTCATGTATGCCGGTATGGTGATGGAGATGACCGATACGGTCACACTGTTTGCAAAGCCGCGTCACCCCTACACCTACGCGCTGATGTCGTCGCTCCCGGACCAGAGCAAACGGGGAAGCCGCTTGGAACCGATTCTCGGTTCTCCCCCTGATCTGGGGAATCTTCCGCAGGGCTGCCCTTTTGCCCCGCGCTGCAAATTTTGCCGTGACATCTGTAAAAAGGAATTGCCCCCGCTGGTGGAGGTCGAGCCGGGTCACATGAGCCGCTGCCACCTGAAAAAGGACGAAACAAATTTCAGCGGGATTATTTCCGTCCCGGAAGCAAAGGGGGAGAAAATACTGAAATGACACGGAAATTGAATGATCAAACGGCCCAAAAGGTGCTTGAAACCCGGAACCTGAGCAAATGGTTTGCCCAGAAATACGGAATCGCGGACCGCATTTCCGGGAAACCGCAAAAGTATGTGAAGGCAGTCAGCGACGTTTCCATCCAGATTTACCGCGGTGAAAATCTGGGCCTTGTGGGAGAGTCCGGCTGCGGAAAAAGTACCCTGGCAAGAACGATCCTTCGTCTGTACGAGCCGACGAAGGGGAGGATCCTGCTCAATGGAACCGACATTACCGGTCTGCGGGGGGAAGAATTGAGAAAAATTCGTCCGGCCATGCAGATGGTCTTTCAGGACCCCTATTCTTCCCTGAATCCCAGAATGACGGTCTCTGAAATATTGTCCGAAATGCTTTCCGTTCACCATGTTGTTCCGAAACAGCAGATCCCGGAACGGGTGAAAGAGCTGCTTGACATGTGCGGGCTTGGCTCGGAGGCCGCGAATCGTTTTCCGGGAGAATTTTCAGGCGGCCAGCGGCAGAGAGTCGGAATCGCGCGGGCGCTGTCTCTGAATCCGGAATTTATGATTGCGGATGAACCGGTTTCCGCGCTGGACGTTTCCATTCAGGCGCAGATCATCAACCTTCTGGGCGAACTTCAGCGCTCGCTGAACCTGACGATTCTGTTTATTTCCCACGACCTTCATGTGGTTCGCTATATTACCCACAGAATCGTCGTGATGTATCTTGGATCCGTCGTGGAACAGGGCGGAACGGAACAAATTTTTCAACAGCCTCTTCATCCATACACGGATGTTCTGATCAAGGCGACGCCCGGATTAAATCCGTTAATGAAAACAAGGGAATACGCGATTACCGGCGAACCGCCGAGTCCGGTCGATATTCCGTCGGGGTGTGTTTTTCACCCCAGATGCACACGCTGCAAACAGAAGTGCAAAACGGAGGTTCCTGCGCTCAGGGAGGTTTTGCCGGGGCGTTTTGTCGCCTGCCATTATCCCTTGACGGAAGAGCAATCCTGTGCGGAGAAAGGAGCGTCGTCAGATGCGAAAAAGTAATGACGCGGCGGATGTCAAAAAACTGTCTGAAAAACTTCTGAGGAGCGGCAAAAGCCCGCGGATTTCGGAAGAGCTTTGGAACAAGGCGTATGAGTACGCGGAAGGTTATAAGGCGTTTATGAACACCGTGAAGACGGAGCGGGAGGCGGTCGTTTATGCTGTCGATTTGGCCGAGAAAGCCGGCTTTTCCGCTTTTCAACCCGGAAAAAAATATGCGCCCGGTGACCGGGTGTATCTGAATAACCGCGGAAAGGCGCTGCTCTTGGCGGTCATCGGCCGGGACGGTTGCCAAAACGGCGTGCGCATTACGGCGGCTCATATCGATTCGCCCCGCCTTGACCTGAAACCCCATCCGTTGTTTGAAAAAGACGGGCTGTCGTTTTTTAAGACGCATTATTACGGCGGGATTAAAAAGTACCAGTGGACGGCGATTCCGCTTTCCATGCACGGCCGAATTGTCCGCAAAGACGGGACGGCCGTTGATATCAAGGTCGGGGAAGAGGACGGAGAGCCCCGCTTCTGCGTCACGGACCTGTTGCCTCATCTTGCCGATGAACAGATGACGAAAACCATGGAGAAGGGGATCGAAGGGGAGAAACTGAATCTGATCAACGGCAGCCGTCCTGTTTTCCCGGAAGAGCCCTCTCTGGAGGGAAACCGGGTTCGGCTGAACGTGATGAAACTCCTGAACGAAAGGTATGGGATCACGGAAGAGGATTTTGTTTCCGCGGACCTTGAGTTTGTCCCCGCGTTCCCTGCGGTGGATATCGGCTTTGACCGCAGCATGGTCGGCGCGTACGCGCAGGATGACCGCGTCTGCGTTTATCCGGTGCTGATGGCAACTTTAAATACCAAAACTCCGAAAAAGACGGTCGTTGCGGTCTTGGCGGACCGGGAAGAAATCGGAAGCGTGGGGAATACGGGGCTGAATTCTCATTTTCTGACGGACTTTATCGAGGATTTGGCACAGGCAGAGGGACTTTCCGCACGCCGTGTCCTGGCTGGATCCCAATGCCTTTCCGCCGATGTGGCAGCGGCTTACGATCCGAATTTTTCGGAGGTATTCGAGCCGAGCAATTCCTGTTATCTGAACGGCGGGGTCGGAATCGAGAAATATACCGGCGGAAGAGGAAAGAGTAAAACAAGCGAGGCCTCCGCCGAATATGTCGCCCAACTGCGAGGCATGTTTGAACAAAACCATGTGCTGTGGCAGATGGGGGAAAACGGGAAAGTCGACGCGGGCGGCAGCGGAACCGTTGCAAAATTTATCGCTGCGCTCAACGTGGACGTCATCGATCTCGGCGTGCCGGTTCTTTCCATGCATGCTCCGTTCGAGGTGGTCTCTAAGCTTGACCTCCTGATGACCGACCGCGCGGTGCGGGCGTTTTACCGGGAATAAAGTATTTTTGAATCCGAGATCAAAAGGGGCTGTTGCAAAATAACCTCGCTGAAAAATAATGCACGAAAAGATGCGCCATGAATAGGCTTTTCAGCCCGCTTCAAGGCGCATCTTCTTGTTTTTGGGGCTGTTTGTTTGTGCAATTTGCTATCGCAAATTCATTTTGCAACAGCCCCTTTTTGTTGTAATACGAAAACTCCCGGCTGCGCGGGAGTTCAAAGCTGTCGAGATACGCGAGTCTGCTAGAACTCCGATTGGCTCCATGATGCCGGCAAAGTCGCTGGAGTTGCGGCATACCATCCACCTTATCCGGGAACTGGACGAAGAGATTAAAGAAATTGAAGCGGAGATTCAGCAGATCATGGATGATCTGCACTCTCCCATTACGACGATTCCCGGAAAACATATCAAGGAGAGCAACCGAAATGATTTACAGATTATCATGATCTTTATTTTTTGCCCATTTGGATAGATAATGCGGGCAGTCCATCACGGCAGCCCGGTAACTCTGTTTACAGCCTTTAACGCATTTTCGGCACAAGGCAAGTCCCAAACTGTGCACGTCCTAAGAGTTCTGACACGTTTTTGGTTTCAGGGCAGTGAGCTGCTGGTAAACCGGCTTGTTATCTGCATACTTCTGCCACATGGAGAGACGCTTTTCCAAGTCATCGATCTGGCGGGCGATGGCGGCAATTTCACCGCGCAATCCGCAATATTTTCGATCGGATTCTTTTCTTGGACCCGATTGGTCAGGGCGGAAAGCCGTACCCCGGTGGGGGCATAAAATGCTGTTTTAGTACATTGAATTTTGACTCGTGAGATGATAAACTGGAATAAATTAGCCCCTGCGGTCTGCCGCCGTTTCCTGAAATCGGGCGGGAGCGCCGCTTTCGTTCTCCGGTCCGTCGGTCCGGAGTTCGCGTCCGGTTGCGGAGAGGCAAAAGGGATTCCGGAAAACGTCCGGAGGAGAGGAGAAGGAAGATGAAGGAGATCGCCGTCATCGCGCCAATACAGGACCTGTACGACAAAGCCGTCGGGCTGGTTGTTGAGCGGGGGTACGACAACGTCGACGTCGTCCCGGGCAGCATGAGCGAGGGCGTGAAGGCAGCCCATCTTGCGATTGAGGGGGGGGGCGAAGTATCTTGTGTCCCGGGGTGGGACCTACCGGATGCTCAAGGCCGAATTCCCCAGGGTCCCCATCGTGGAGATCAAGGTGAGTGCGTTCGACATCCTCAAAAGCTTTGAAAAGGTCAAGGATTTCGGCGGGACAATCGGGGTGGTGGGCTACAGTAACGTCGTCTACGGGATGGATGTCCTGCACAGGATTTTGAACTGCAATTTCATCGAGGTCCAGCTGAAACGGGAATCCGACATCTATCAGGTCATTCAGGAACACAAGAACCGCGGGATCGAAACGTACATCGGCGACGCCAACATCATCCCGATCGTCCGTAAATTGAACTGCAACGGCATCCTGATCACCTCTCAGAAGGACTCCATCCTGTCCGCCGTTCAGGAGGCGCGGAGAATCTGCATGGCGACCCGGGAGGAAAAGGAGCGCGTGCAGGAGATCACCACCATCACCGATTTCGTGCACGACGCCATCGTCGCCGTCAACGAGGAGGAGCGCATCACAGTCTATAACAAAAAGGCCGAGAGCATCTTCGGCATCCCTCGGGAGACCGCCCTTGGCAAGAAGGTAAAGGAGATCATCCCCAACACAAGGCTGCCGGAGGTCCTGCACACCGGCGAGGCCCAGCTTGGGGAGCTGCAGAATATTGGCAAGATCAAGCTGGCCACCAACCGGGTTCCGGTCGTTGTGGAAGGGAACGTGATCGGCGTTGTTGCGACGTTCCAAGCAGTTTCCGAAGTGCAGAGCATGGAGCAAAAGATCCGCCGGACCCTGTACGAGAAGGGCTTTATCGCAAGATATCATTTTTCGGACATCATCCACTCAAGCGAAAAGATTCAGGACTGCATCGAAACGGCGGAAAAATACGCCAAGTACGACACGCCGGTCCACCTGTTCGGCGAATCCGGCGTGGGCAAGGAGCTCTTCTGCCAGAGCATGCACAACAGCAGCCCGCGCCGCGGCGGGCCGTTCGTCGCAGTGAACTGTGCGGCGATCCCTCCGGCGCTGATCGAAAGCGAATTCTTCGGGTATGAGGAGGGTTCCTTCACCGGGGCGAGGCGCAACGGCAAGCCGGGTGTTTTCGAGCTCGCGCACGGTGGAACACTCTTTCTCGACGAGATCAGCGAAATCCCCATCGAGCTCCAGGGGCGCCTGCTCCGCGTGATCCAGGAAAAGCAGGTCATGCGGGTCGGCGGGAACAAGATCATCCCGGTTGACGTCAAGATCATCACCGCCTCCAACAAAAACATCTATCAGGAGATGCAGAAGGGCAGATTCCGCAAGGACCTGTTCTTCCGCATCAACGTCCTGACGCTGGATATCCCTCCGCTCTCCGAACGGAGGGAGGACATTCTGGTCCTCGCAAACTATTTTATCAAAAAATATTCCACTAAATATCAGAAACCGGAGCTGAAAATGACGCAGAAAGTTCAGGACTATCTGGAAAACCGCACCTACGAGGGGAACATCAGGGAACTGGAGGGCTTGATGGAGCGCTGCGTCATCGTCTCTTCCTTCGACGGGCTGTTCCGCGAAAGGCTGCCTTCCAGCGCGAACCTGTCGGGCGGGGAGGACCCGTTCGACAAATTCTGCGGGAGGAAAATGGATCTGCGGGCGCTGGAGGAGGCCTATATCCGGAGCGTTCTGGAAGAAACCGGAGGGGACATCAAAAAGACCTGCCAGATTCTGAAGATCAGCCGCTCCACCCTCTGGCGGAAATGCCGGGATATGGAGCAATACGTTTCATCTTGAACAAACTTGTTTCAAAATGAAAGAGAACTTGTACGGATTCACCCATAAAAATTCTTTTTAGAAAATATACTGGGCGAAAAATAGCCGATCAGGGCGTTTTTTCACCTGGCATGTTTTTTGCTGTTACCTACTCTATGTAGGCTCGTCTGCACCGAGCCAAAAAATTTGAGGAGGTTTTGCACTTGAAAATTTTGAAAACAGTCCAGAAGGTGCCCGGCGGTCTCATGATCGTCCCGATGCTGCTGGGGGTGCTGGTCAACACATTTGTACCGGGATTCCTGACCATCGGCAGCTTTACCACTGATCTGTGGAAAAACGGGGCGATGCCGATCCTCGCGGTGTTCCTCTTCTGCAACGGCGCGCAAATCGACTTGAAGCAGGCCGGGCAGCCGCTGGCCAAAGGAATGATCCTGACCGTGGTCAAAGTTGGCCTCGGCGCGGTGATCGGCGTGTTGGTCAACAGGCTGTGCGGTCCCGCCGGCGTCATCGGAATCGTTCCGCTCGCGGTCGTTTCCTCGCTGGCCAATTCGAACGGCGGCCTTTATGCGGCCCTTGCGGGCGAGTTCGGCGACGCGGGAGACGTAGGCGCGGTTTCTATCCTTTCCCTGAACGACGGCCCGTTCTTCACGATGGTCGCTTTCGGGCTGACCGGTCTGGCACAGATCCCGATCATGGTGCTGGTCGGCGCGGTTCTGCCGATCGTCGTCGGCCTCATCCTGGGCAACCTGGACCCGGAGCTCCGTAAATGGTTGGCGCCGGCTACGACGGTCACGATCCCGTTCTTCGCCTTCCCACTCGGCGCCGCCCTGAACCTGGGACAGCTTGTCCAGGCGGGGCTGCCCGGCATCGTCCTCGGTGTCGCCTGCACCGCGATCACGGGCTTCGGAGGCTATCTGGCGATGAAGCTGATCAAGTCGAAGCATCCGCAGGTCGGGGCCGCCATCGGGACCTCCGCCGGGAATTCTGTCGCGACGCCCGCGGCACTGGCGGCGACGGATGCGACCCTGAAAACGGCGGCCGCCATGGCTACCGTACAGGTCGCAGCAGCCGTCATCGTGACCGCGATCCTCTGTCCGCTGCTGGTGAGCTGGCTGGATAAGGTCGAAAAGAGAAAGCAATCGCCGGATTCGTTCCCAAAATCTGCTGCAAACGAGGGATCGGTGTGAAACGCTGCTTCATCCTGGCGGATGATTTCACGGGTGCCAACGATACCGGTGTCCAGTTCCGGAGCCGCGGGATCCCCACGGTCGTGCTGTTCGACGGCTCCCGAATTCCGGAGGAAGGCACCGTCATCGTCGATACGGAGTCGAGGGCCCTTTCCGCATCGGAAGCCGGCGCGGCGGTGCAGCGGTCCCTTGCGGGGATCGGCCCATCCGTGTTCGGGCTTTTCATGAAAAAGGTGGATTCCACGCTCCGGGGGAACATCGCCGCGGAGGTCCGAGCTGCCGACTGCCGGATGCATTTCGACCAGATCCTGTTTGCGCCTGCCCTTCCCGATCTGGGCCGCACAACAAAGGACGGGATTCACCGCCTCGACGGTATCCCGATTCTGGAGACGGAGCTAGCCCGGGACCCAAAGACCCCCGTGCGCGAAGACAACATCGCCCGCCTTCTGCAGGCGGAGTTCGACGAGCCCGTCGTTCGGATACCGCTCGATCAGGTTTCCGAAGACCGGATCCGGCTCGAAGGAGGGCGCATCTTCGCCTTTGACGCGGTCACAAACGCGGACCTTGGAAACATCGTCCGCGCGGGGCTTGCGGAAAAGGGCCGGGTTCTGTGGGTCGGAGCGGCGGCGATGGCGGAACAGCTGATCGGGGCCCAGAGCAAGGTGCCGCCGGCCGTCGCCGTCGTGGGCAGCGTCAGCTCCGTGACGCGCCGTCAGGTTAGGTATGCGGAACAGGAGGGGACGGTCCTTGTCAGGATTCCGATCTACGGCCTGCTGGACGGCACTGCCGATCCGATGGAATACGCTGTGCGCGCGGCCGCGCTCCTGAGGGAAAACAGGGACGCCGTCGTTCTGCCGACTTCCTCCTGCGATGCGGAGGAAATGGCCCGCACCGACCGGGCGGGTGCGGAGCGGGGCATGACCCCGAAGGAGATGTGCGATTACATCCGGGAGGTCCTCAGTCAAATATCGCGCCGGATTCTGGAGGCCGCGCCGGTCAGCGGCGCATTCCTGACGGGAGGGGACACCGCCATCGGCTTTATTCGGGCGGCGGAGGCCTCCGGCTCCTCCATCCTTATGGAGATCGCGGCCGGGATCCCGATGATGCGCCTCATCGGCGGGCCTTACGCGGGGCTGAAAATCATTACGAAAGCGGGCGGGTTCGGCGGCGATGACGCCATCGTAACCGCGATGAAAAAACTGAAGGAGGTGATTCCGCTGTGAATCGGTTTGGAATCACGTTGGGCGACCCATGCGGGATCGGCCCGGAGATCACGCTGAAAGCCCTGCGCGCGCACCCGGAGTACCTGGACCGCTGCGTCGTCTTCGGCAGCGCGGAGCTTCTGTGCCACTACGGCCGGCTGCTCGGGTGCGGCTTCCCGATCCGCACCGTGGAGCGCCCTTTCGACTGCGGAGATGGCTGTCTGAACGTCGTCGACCCGAACCCCGTTTCCCTTGAGGAGATCCCGGTCGGCAGGGTCAGCCCCGTCGGCGGCAGATGCGCGTTCCTCGCGGTCAGGGCCGCGATCGACGCTGCGCTGAAAAAGGAGATCTCGCTGATCGTAACGGCGCCACTGAACAAGGAGGCGCTCCATCTTGCGGGGTACCCGTACGCCGGGCACACGGAGATCTTCGGGGAATTCGCCCACGGGGACAGCTACGCCATGCTGCTTTGGAGCGAGAAACTCAAGGTGATCCACGTGAGCACCCATGTTTCCCTCCGCAAGGCGTGCGACGCCTGCCGGAAGGAGAGGGAGACGGAGGTGATTCGCCTTGCGGACCGCACGCTGAAAAAGGCCGGCTATGAAAAGCCGCGCATAGCGGTCGCGGGACTTAACCCCCACGCGGGGGAGAACGGGATCTTCGGGGACGAGGAGATTGTGGAGATCGCGCCCGCGGTTGAGCTCTGCCGGGCGGATGGCGTCGACGTCGTGGGGCCCCTGCCGCCGGATACGGTTTTCCTGCGCGCCCTGAACTGCGAATACGACGTCGTCGTTGCCCAGTACCACGACCAGGGGCATATTCCGCTCAAGCTGCTTGATTTCGACGGCGGCGTCAACATCACGGTCGGTCTGGACGTGCTGCGCACCTCTGTGGACCACGGAACGGCGTTCGATATCGCCGGCAAGCTGGTCGCAAGAGAGGACAGCATGCTCAAAGCGATCGAAATCGGCGAAAAACTGCATCACTGAAAGGAAGGCAACAAGCATGAACGCAGTCATTCATATCAACGAGAAAGACAATCTGGTCACCTGCCTGCGGCCGATCGCCAAAGGAGAGACCATTGAATTTGAGGGTAAGCACTACACGGCGAGCGCCGACATCCCCAAATTTCATAAGATGGCGGTAGCCGAAATTAAAAAGGGCGAGCACTGCTACAAGTACGGCGAAGTGATCGGGGCTGCCACGACGGACCTGCATCCGGGGGATTATGTCCATGTGCACAATCTGGAAAGCACCCGCGGGCGCGGCGACAAACATACGAAGGAATAAGGAGAATCAAATCATGACGAAACTGATGGGTTATAAGAGGGAAAACGGGACGTACGGCGTTCGGAACCATCTGCTCATCCTGCCAACGTCCGTCTGTGCCGCCGATACGGCGGAAAAGATCGCCGCACAGATCCCCGGGGCAATCAGTGTGCCGAACCAGCACGGCTGCTGCCAGATCGGTTCCGACCTGTCGCTAACACAGGAGACGCTGGTCGGATTCGGGAAGAACCCGAACGTCGGTGCGGTTGTGGTCGTCGGGCTCGGCTGCGACGGCGTTCAAGCCCGCTCCGTCGCGGACGAGATCCGCGAGACCGGCAAGCCGGTGGAATCCGTCGTCATTCAAGAAGTCGGCGGCACACTGAAGGCGATCGCGGTCGGAGCGGAATTCGCGGCCAAGATGGCGCGCGATCTTTCACTGCAGACCCGCGTGGAATTCGATATAAGCAAGATCGTCCTGGCACTGGAATGCGGCGGTTCGGACCCCACCAGCGGCCTTGCCTCCAACCCGACGATCGGCTACGCCTCCAACAAGCTGGTCGGCGAAGGCGGCAGCAGCATCCTCAGCGAGACGACCGAGGTAATCGGAGCGGAGCACCTGCTTGCGGCGCGCTTTGAAGACGCCGCTCAGCGTGAAAAATTCCTGCGGATGGTCAAAAATGTGGAAGACCGCGCGATCATGATGGGAGAGGACCTCCGCAGCGGGCAGCCCACCCCTGGAAACAAGGAAGGCGGACTTTCCACCATCGAGGAAAAATCTCTGGGGTGCATGTACAAGGCGGGAACCCGCCCGTTCGTGGGCGCTCTGAATTATGCGGAGCCCGTGTCGGCCGCGAAGAAGGGCCTTTACTTTATGGATACGCCCGGCCAAGACATCGACTCCATTACCGGCATGGTCGCCGGTGGAGCGCAGATCGTGGTGTTTTCGACCGGGCGCGGAACGCCGACGGGCAGCCCGATCGCGCCCGTAATCAAAATCACGGGAAACACCGACACGTTCAAAAAGATGCCGGACAACATCGACATCAACGCCGGAACAATCATTTCGGGCGAAGCCAAGCTGAACGAAGTCGGCGAGGAGCTTTTCCGCGAGATTGTCGAGGTCTGCAACGGCAGGCAGACGAAGGCGGAAAGCCTGGGGCACCGCGAATTCGGCATCTATAAGCTCACCGGCACATTTTAAAACCAGCCGGGAACTTTGGGCGCGAAAGCTGCCCGGAAAGCGGACAAAAATCAGACGAACGGTCCTCCCGAAGATCGACGGAAAACGACCGGAGAATGCATTATACCAAAAGGAGCAGGCAGAGCCTGCTCCCCAGTCTGAAGACAAAGTATCGAAATCAGGTACTTTGTCTTTTTTTAGTGCTTGAGAAATGGTAAAATATAAACAGGTGATAAAAATGTTGAACGAAAAAAGTAATGACGGTCGGAAACAAGTCGGCTTTTACCGCATGGAGGATCTGGTACCGAAAGAGCATGTGAGGGAAATAGATAAAGCGATTGATTTCAGCTTCATATATGATTTGGTAAAGGACAAGTACAGCGAAGACACAGGCCGTCCCAGCTTTGATCCGGTGGTGCTGTTCAAGATTGTATTCATCCAATATCTGTTTGGGATTCGGAGCATGAGACAGACCATTAAAGAAATCGAAGTTAACGCGGCGTATCGGTGGTTTCTGGGATATGACTGGAACGACCCGATCCCGCATTTCACAACCTTCGGAAAGAACTATTCCCGACGATTCGAGGGAACTGATATTTTCGAGCAGATATTTACCCATATTTTGCTGGAAGCTGTAAAGCTGAAATATGTAGACCCGAAAGCGGTATTCATTGATTCAACGCATATTAAGGCCAGCGCCAACCGGAACAAGAAAATGAAGATGCAGGTTCAGATGGAGGCACAGCACTACCACAAAGAGTTGATGGAAGAAATCAAACAAAGATCGGGAAGCACATGGGAAAAAGAAGTGGAAATCAAAAGACTCGAGGTTCAAACCAAAATCCGGCTTTTCATTCATTTTGTTCTCAGCCAGAAATCAACTGTTAAAGTGCCGCTTGGGCTTAAATCCCGAACGGCCTTTTGCCTACAATCTGAGGAGCAGACAGATCCTGCTCCTTTTGTTTCGTTGGACTGCTTTGGAAAGCTATTCTGATTTATTTTCTTCTAAAAAATTCACGACATTATATGCTTTTGTGACCAGATCATCGTATTTTCCCCCCATTTCTATTACGATGCAGGAGGCGATCAAATTAATCAGCGCGACCGGCAAAGACAAAGAGTTGTAGAAGAGCTTGGTCGAGGTGTTGCAGAAGAAATTCAGGCTTCTTTTTGTGATGATGGGCGATGTGGGGCTGTCGGTAATCGTAATAAGATCGGCGCCGCTTTGCTCGGCGTATTTTGTGATGCTTTGAATCAAGGGGTAATATTTTGGAAAAGCGATTGCGATTAACAGATCGCCGCGCTTCATACGGACAAGATTTGCCTGCACGTTGTCCATGTCTTCCGGATGAATATAAGAGCACCCGATGCTCAGGTGCGAGAGATGCAGATAAAAATAATCCGCAAGTATTTTGGAAACGCCGTGAAAGCAGATAAAAATATTCCGTGCTTTCAGAATCCGATCCGCGGCCGCAAAAATATCCTTATCGCTGATCGCATGATAGAAGCCGAGACTCTTCTCACAGTCATTGTCACGGATTTGATGGAACAGGCCTTCCTTTTCGTTTTCCTTGCAAACTGGCATGTCCAAAACAAAAAAATTGGAGCTGGAAGAATTTTTGACCAGCTTTTGGGTGTGCACGCGAAAGGCATTTTTCAGCGCAATATAATTTTGAAACCCGAGCTTTTTGCACATGCGAAGGATGGTCAATTCCGATACCGAGAGGTGTTCGCTTAAGTTTTTGAGCGAGATATAGCAAATATCTTCCGGATGGGAAAGCATATAATCGGCAATTTCCTTTTGCTTGGAAGTCAAATCGGAGTAGTATTTTTCAATATTCTGATATAAGTCCATGGTACACCCACTCTAATATGTCGTTTTATGGCAATATTATAGCACAATGCAAAATAAAATAGCAATTCCGTATTTCATGCAAACAGATCATTCCGGCTCGTTTGTGTTCTGGCGGATGCTGTTTTCACTTTACAGGGGTTTTCTGAAAGCGGGTTCCCCGACTCTGAATAAAAATTGTTATTCTGGCATTTTTTGGCCTAATTTGCGTTACACGGTTGAAAGAAGACCGAAAGAAAATTATAATTAGATAACAATACTTGTCATCGGAGGCAGAACTGATGAGATATGTCCCGACACTTTGCCTGCGCGAAGGCATGGTGCTTGCGAAAAGTTTATATGCTTACGATGGCGGTCTTTTGCTGCAGAAGGGACAGCCGCTGAAGCAATCATACATTTTGCACATTGCCCAAAACGGCT
Source organism: Caproicibacter fermentans (assembly GCF_014303955.1). Lineage (NCBI taxonomy): Bacteria > Bacillati > Bacillota > Clostridia > Eubacteriales > Acutalibacteraceae > Caproicibacter > Caproicibacter fermentans. The sequence goes on from NZ_CP060286.1 coordinate 3,712,466, forward strand.
TTCAGGGTGTTTATATTGTCGATCAGCTTTCGGAAGAGATCGAAATCAAAGCCGTGATCGACGATGAACTGAGAAATTCGGCCGCGAAGGCGGTCAGGGATATTTATGTTCAAAGCATGAATACCGGGATCAGCCGGGCCATGGCGGAAGATGTGAAAGCGATTGTTCACAGCATTGTGGAAGAGATTATTGAAAACAGGAACATCATCGTTAACATGATCGATTTAAAATCATACGACGATTATACCTACTATCATTCCGTCAATGTCGGGGTGCTTTCCATTGTGGTGGGGACAGCGCTCAACATGAATTCCACAAGTCTTTTCAAACTCGGTTTGGGGGCGTTGCTGCATGACATCGGCAAGGTGTTCATCGACAAGGATATCATTGATAAACGGTCTTCGCTGACTCCGGACGAGTACGAGGAGGTCAAAAAGCATCCCGCTTTGGGGTACGAGTATCTTGTCAACACCAATCTGGATCTGCCCGTATCCGGCTTGATCGGGATTTTGCAGCATCACGAGCGAAACGACGGGAGCGGTTATCCGTCGGGTCTTGCCGGGGAAGAGATCAATCAATTCAGCCGTATTATTTCGATTGCTGACGTCTTTGACGCCATGACCTCGGACCGCCCTTACAGACCGGCCATGATGCCGTCGGAAGTGATGGAATTTTTAATGGGCGGCGCGGGCACGCTGTTCGATCCGGAGCTTGTTTCCCTGTTCACCAGGAAAGTCGCGGCGTATCCTCTCGGCACCTGTCTTCTGCTGAGCGACGGCCGGACCGCGATTGTTGTTCAGAATTTTGAGGACTGCTGCCTGCGGCCCAAGGTCAGGGTTGTGGACGAAAACGCTTCTGTTCCGGTTTATCTGGATTTGAAAAACGACAGAAGCCTTGCGAATATAACAATTACGGATATCGTCAGAATGTAGTGCGAACGCGTTTAAATATGCCGCAGGCAAAGCTCCCGCCGTATTTCGGCTCAGGCGGGAGCTTTTTGGACTGGAATAGAACAGAACCACCGCGCCCTGGTCGTTGGGCTTCAAAAGATAAATCAGCTGTTCCAACTGACCGATGTGTCCTTTTTCTTCTTCGGCGATGCCGGAAAGAACTTTTTTTACCCTTTCGTCCGTGGTCGCTTCATATCCGATAATTGCCTCGTACTCGTTGATCATATCTTCCCTCAGGGATTGGATCACCTCTTCCGCGTTCATGGTTTTCGGAACGTTTGCTGTAAACGGGTTGCTGATTCATGCCATGTTAATTCTCATTTGGGTATTTGATCGGGTTATTGTTTTTGAGACAGAACCACACGAATCGCTTCGCCGATTTCTTCATAGCTGGTACAGCGGCAGATGTTGCTTTGCAGCCATTCGTCGATGACGTAGTCCGGCGGGTTCGGATGCTTCTGTGCCAGCGCATGGCAGGCCATTAAGAATCCGGACGTACAGTATCCGCACTGAAATGCGAATTTTTCGATGAACGCCTTTTGGACCGGCGCGTTTTTCAGCCCCTCCACCGTCGTGATTTTTTTTCCGACGGCCTCTGCCGTCAGCATCAAACAGGATTTGATCGGCCATCCGTCCACAATGACCGTGCAGGCCCCGCAGTCGCCGTTCTCGCAGCCGGGTTTTGCTCCGGTCAGGGCAAGCTGATTGCGCAGCGTGTCGAGAAGGATATCGGAGGGACGTGCGACGACTTCACGGTCTTCTCCGTTCACATTCAGGTGAAGGATGCTTTTTTCTTTGATGCGGAACATGTTACACCCCCTTTAACGTCTGAAGTACGTTGATCAGCGTGTTGTTTAAGACGAATTTGCGAAATTCGGCAGAGCCGTCCAGATTGTTCAGAAGATGCGGAGCTGCCAGAGCGGAAATCTGCTCGGCCCGTTCGGGAAAGCTCAGGCTTTTGTCATTCATCAGGTTTTCCCACTGCAGATCGCGGAACGGGTAGGGCAGCAGACCGCTGAACGCCATCCGGATTTTATCGTCCGCTTTCAGGCAGGCAACCGTCAGCAAAGGATAGTCGACCTTTTCATTCTTTGTCTTTTTTACGTGAATATAGGGCGCGGACAGCCAGCGCTTTTCAATCGAGGCCCTCACAATAAATTCTCCGCGGGGAAGCTGAAGACGTTCGCGGAAGATCTGTGTGATTTTATAATCCCGCAGGCCGCCCTGCGTCGCCACGGTGACAACGGCGTCGGCCAGCAGAAGTGGGAGAACGGTTTCTCGGTAAATGATTGTGGAAGCAAGGTTTCCGCCGAATGTGATCTTGCACTGCATGGTATGGTCCGCAACGCGCCCTGCCGTATGGTCCAGCAGGGGGAAGCGCTTCGCCTCCACAAGATCGGAGAGGGTAAGCGCGGAGCCGATGAGAAGACGGTCCTTGTCGTATTCGAACACACGGCATTCCGGAATCGCTTTCAGGTCGACGACGGCCCCGGTTTTTACGTTTCCCATGCGCGCCATGCTGATGATTTCTGTTCCGCCGCCGAAAAACATCGGGTTTTTCTGTTCTGCATCCAGCTGTCTGAAAACCGTCAGGGCCTCGCCGACGGTGTCGGGTCGGTCGTATTCAAAGTCGAAAGGGATCATGCCCTGCCTCCCGTCTTGATTCTCCAGATGGTTTCCGGTACCAGAGGCAGTTCGTCCAATTCAACGCCGGAGGCAACGGAGAGCGCGTTGGCAAGCGCCGCCGGGATTCCGATGATTCCGTGTTCGGCCAGTCCGCGTGCGCCGTAGGGAGAATTTTCAAGAGGCGTCTCCACAAAATCAACCAGATACTGCGGCGTCTCGCCGAAATGCATCACCTTGTAGGTGCGCAGACTGGTATCCAGTACCTCGCCCTTGCCGCTGTAGGAGAAATTTTCGCGCGTTCCAAGGCCCAGGCCCATGCACATGCCGCCTTTTACCAGAGCCTCGCACATCTTCGGATTCAGGACCTTTCCGGCGTCGATTACGGTTGCAGCTTTGATGAGACGGTAGGTGTATTCCTCGGTGTCGTATTCCACTTCCACGCCCTGGGCGCCCACGGTCCACCAGGGTCCGGCTTTCCCTTTCCCCGTTTCCTTGTCCAGCAGGTTCAGGTCCCCCATGATGAAGCTCCCCCGGCCGATGATCTGTCCCTCCACCGCGTTGCCGTTCTGGTACTGGTATCCATGGACCAGGTCCTTGAAGTGAATGAAATTGGACGGTTCATGGCGGACGTAGACCCGTTCGCCTCCCACTTCCAGATCTTCCGGAGGGCATCGAAGCACGGCTGCGGCAAGGCTGACCAGCTGGCGGCAGACGTCCTCCGCGGCGCGCATGGCGGCTCGCCCCTGCATAAAGGTCGTCATGCTCGCAACGGTTTTCCAGTGCGTCGGGCTGCACTTTGTGTTGACGTCCATATTGACATGAACGCGGCTGATGTCCATTTTCAGCTTTTCGGATAAAAGCTGCGCGACCGTGGTCTTCATGCTCGGCCCGCATTCCACGCACCCGCAGTTCACGTTCAGACTGCCGTCGTTGTTAAATGTCAGGATAATACCGGAGACAGCGTCCGGGGACGAATCGGAGGTTTTCCAGAAGCAGCTGATTCCCTTGGCTCGGATTTTATGGTTGCCCAGCTCAATCCTTTCGCCTTCCTCCCAGTTGATCAGCGGCTTGAGCTTTTCGATGCACGGGCCCAGGCTGCCCAGGCTGCTGGCGGTTAGCGGAACCTGCGTGGGGGTCAGGTTTCCCGGGGCAAGTCCGTTCTTCTTTCGCAGTTCCAGCGGGTCCATTTGCAGCTTTTTTGCCAGCTTGTCAAGAGTTCGCTCCACGCAGAAGGTGTAAGAGGCGTGTCCGAAGCCGCGAAATGAGGTGGCGTAAGGGTGATTGGTATAAACGCAGACCGCGTCGCAGGAGACGTTTTCAATGTTGTACGGCCCCGTGCAGTCGACCGCCATTGCCTTGCTGAGCCTCGGCCCCATGTCGGCGTAAGCGCCGGCGTCCACCAGATAGGTCATCTGCGCTGCTTTAATCATTCCGTCTTTGGTCGCGCCCAGCTTCAGCGTCGCGTCCAGACCCAGCTTGCAGGGGGAGGACGTAATGTCCTGTTCTCTTGAGTTTCGAATGCCGACCTCGCGGCCGCACACCGCTTTCGAGGCCATGTAGGCTAGAAGTTCCAGTTGGGTTGCCGCTTTTCCTCCGAACCCGCCGCCTACAAACGGGACCTCTACAACAACTTTTCCCTGCTCCAGGTTAAAAACGGAGCTGAGCTCCTTCTTAATTCCGAACGGCGCCTGGGAAGCGGATTTGACAAAAACGGTTCCGTCGGGTGAGATTCTTGCGCGGGCGGCCCGGGTTTCCATGGCGATATGGTCCGACTGGGGAAGGCTGTAATGAGCTTCGACGATCGAATCACAATTTGAGAAGGCTTGATTGACGTCTCCTTTTCGGATCTTTTTGATGTCGCAGATATTGGTTCCCGGCTGCGGATAAAGATCTTTGGAGATATGTTTATAGGTTTCCTGATGCTCATGAACTAAAGGGGCTCCGCTTGCAAGAGCCTGCGACAGGGAATTGATGACCGGCAGCGGTTCATATTCCACCTTTACGAAGGTGACGGCATTTGCGGCGTCGAATTCCGAATCGGCAACCACAAGAGCGACCGGCTCGCCGTAATAACGGACTTTCCCGTTTGCCAAAGGCGGTCGGTCCGCCACCAGCCCTCCGCTTAAAACCGGATAATCCTCTCCGGTGATCACGGCTTTCACGCCTTTTTGCAGCAGCGCTTGCGAGTAATCTATTTTTTTGATTTTTGCGTGAGCGAAGGTGCTGGTAACCATCCGGGCGGTCAGAACCCCCGCAGGATTCTCATCGGCGGTATATTTTGCGTTACCGGTGACTTTATCCCATGCTTCTTTTCGAATGACGGTTGTTCCGATTCCGGCTTTAGGCATGACAGTCCCTCTTTTCTTCGTGTCTTTTGTATTATCCGTTTTCATTTGTTAAAAATACGGAGTGAAGGGAGAGATTCTATGGAAAAGGCGTTGAAAGAGCCTGATATCTATATGATCGTGATTGGAATCATCATGGGGGCTTCCGCCCGCATTGCCACGCTGAAGGTGGATTACAGGCAGATTCCAACTTACCCGTGCGCTTATTTCAACAGTATCGTCATGGGATTTATTGCTTCCAGCCTGGGGGCGATCGCCATTCCGGCGATCCTGTCCGGCGACTTTGTTTCCATTACTTTTCTGACGGTCGCCGTTCAGCAGTTCCGTGAAACCCGCAAGGCGGAGGGCGAAAGCCTGAGCCGATTGGAGCATACCGAATACACGAAGCGCGGGGACGCTTATATCGATGGAATATCAAAAACGTTCGAGTCCAGAAACTATATCGCCATGGTTACCGCTTTGCTTTCGGTGCTGGCAATGAAACTCAGCGATTCCAAAGCCCCGGCGGTTTTGATCCCCTGCGGGGTCATTACGGGAGCAGTTGTCATTATTCTGCTCTATCGGTTTACAAAGGGCAAAACCATCGGGGATATCTGCAATATCCGCGACGGGGAGATCGAGATCAAAGGCTCGGAGCTTTTCGTCGACGGAATTTTTGTGACCAATACGCTCGGCGCCGACAAAAGCAGAGAGCTTTTTGCCAAAGACGGCCTTGCCGTCGTAATCGAACCCAAAAGGCCGGCCAGCCGGCTGACCCTGGAAAATTACGGGCAGAGGCAGGCAATTCTTTTTGAAGCGGTCAAGGCGCTTGGAGTCAGAAGATACAAATATACCAGAAGGAATTTTTCAAGCGATACCGGCATGATCATCATCGCGTTTGTACCCATGATCCACGACAAGAATTTACTGCACTATGCGGTCGCACATACTCCCGTTCTTGAGAACAGCAGAAAAATCGGCCGAATCGTCAAAGGGGGTTAACCGTGAAACAGCAAATTGAAATACTGGCCTATATCACTGCCGACGAAAACAGGGTTCTCGGCGGCGATCCCCTGACGCTCCTGGTAAAGGATCCGGAGAAGCAGAAAGAGCTTGTCAGGGATCTGGGCCTTGCGCTGCGCGCGAACGTGGTGCAGCTTAAGAACGGAGATTATATCCTGATTACGAATTGACAAAGGCACGTTCCGGACGCATTGCCCGGGACGTGCCCTTTGTAGATGCTTTAGTGTACCATACCCTGACCCTGCTGATTTGTCTGGTTCGGGACGTTGAATTTCGGGGGCTTGGGGTTCTGCAAGTTCTTGGTGTCGAAATATTTTCCGGGGGTCGACAGGTCGAAATATTTTTTGGAGTCCGAAGTTACGCCCCAATCGGCCAGCGAACCGGTTTCCTCCAATTTGTTGAAAGCCTCGCGGAACAGGGTGTTGTGCGCCTCTTCCCGGTTCAGCAGAAAATCGATGGCTTCCCTTACGCCGGTATCCGTGATCTGACGGTACAGATATTCGTAGACGACCTTTGCTCTTTGCTCAGAAGCAATGTCGGACAAAATGTCCGCGGCAAGGTCCCCGGTTTCGTTAATCCACGCGGCGTTGAACGGGTAGCCGGAAGCGTTTGTCAGCATTGGAGTAAGGCCGGTTAAGGTCGAAGCTTCCACCGATCCAACGGTTGTGTTCTGCGCGTCCAGATTATGGCCGTTGAGCAGATTGACCAGAGTGCCGACCATTTCCATATGCCCCAGCTCTTCCGAACCGATATCCAAGAAAAGATCCTTGATGGCGGGGTCTTTGATGCGAAAACTCTGAGAAATATACTGCAGTGCAGCCTTCAGTTCACCCTGCGGGCCGCCAAGCTGCTCTTGCATCATGTTGGCGTAATTCGGGTTGGGTCCGTCAACGCGGACCTCCTTCAGCAGTTGCTTTTCGTGTTTAAACATTATTATTTCCTCCTGCGGCGCCTGAAATCAAACGCCACAGTTAGTATGGCAGAAAAAACGGCGGATAAACATATCCGCCGTTCCAGACCGTCGAGGAAGCCGCGCAAAATCGTTTTTAAAAATTATCCGGTCGTTCGCCCGAATCCACAGATTCCCGCGCATACGGAAGCCGCCGGTCAATGCTGGTGATGCTCCCCGCAGGTGCTTTCAAATTCGTGCTCATGGCAAACGCTGCCGGCGGATTCCAGCTCTCCCTTCAGGTATTTTTCCACCGCTTCTGCCGCTTCTCCCGCGGCGCCGGAAATCACTTCGATATTTTTTTCGTTAAAAATATCGATTGCTCCGCCTCCAATGCCGCCCGTAATAATGGTGGAGACTCCCAGATCGCTGAGGTAATTGGGCAGGAATCCCGGCTTGTGGCCCGGGTTCTGGCTGAATTTACGTTCGGTGATCTTGCCGCCTTCCACGGTAAACAGTGTAAATCCCTCGCAGTGCCCAAAATGGGCGGAAACATTTTTGCCGTCGCATGCAACCGCAATTTTCATCATAATCATACTCCTTTTTCAATATTTTCATCCATTAACATGGGATAAACTTGTTCCCAAATTTGCCGAATCGCTTTCCCTGCCTCGCTGCCGGCATTGTCAACCACGGTTTTTCCGGAATTGACGGCTTCTGCGACGGCCGGATCAAATGGGATTTTCCCCACCAGAGGGATTTGCTCCCGCAGGCAAAACGATTCGATTTTTTGTGAAATTTCAGTGCAGACATCGTATTTGTTGATGCACGCGGCCGCTTTGGCGCCGAACCGCCGCGCGGTTTCAAGAACCCTTTTCATATCGTGAAAGCCGGACAGGGAGGGCTCCGCAACAATCAGAACCAGATCGGTTCCGGTAATGGACGCAACCACGGGGCAGCCGATGCCCGGGGAGCCGTCCAGAATGGCCAGCGGCTCTTTGGACGCGGCTCCGTAAAGATTTGCGCGCACTTCCGAAACCAGGCGCCCCGATGCACCGCTTCCGATTTGAAGCTGTGCCGTTGAAAACAGTCCGGCCTCCGTGTGGAACAGCATGGTTTTTCCGGACGTCCGGTCTTCCAGCCGGATCGCGGGCCGTCCGTCGCCGTCGCGGGCGGGGCAGACCGCCTCGCACACGCCGCAGCCCTCGCATTCATAGGGGTTGACGGAACCGTTTGTAATGGCGCCGAACCGGCAGGAATCCTCGCACCGGCCGCAGCCGGTGCAGGCTTTCGTGTTCAGCACGGCTTTTTTCAACCCAAAATACGGTTTTTCCTCCGGCTGTTCCTTTCCTGCAAAAATCTGATGCAGATTCGGGGCTTCCACGTCGCAGTCCGCGTAGACCTTGCTGCCGCACAGCCGAATCAGGGAAGATGCGACCGTCGTTTTACCGGTTCCGCCTTTCCCGCTCAGTACAACAAGCTGCTTCATGCTTCCTTTTCCTCCGATCCTTTTAGTGTTTCCAAAAGATTCAGAAAGATCGGGCGGAAGGTTTCTCGGCCGGCGGCAAGATTTCCCTGTGCCGACGCCCGGGCAAGTTCCGCGTCATAGGGAATGCGCGCGAAAATGGGAATCTGAAACTCACGCGCCGCCGCTTCCATCATTTTTGTGGAATCCGTAGCTTTATTTACGACGATCGCGCAGGGCTTATGAAATGTCTGCGCAAGCTGTAAGACGAGTTTCAGGTTTTCAAGGCCGAACAGCGTCGGCTCCGTTACCAGAAGACAGAAATCGGCGCCCTTGATACTCTCCATTACGGAGCAGGAGCTGCCGGGTGGGCAGTCGATGACGGTGACCGGAGCTGCGGGAATTTCACGAATCATCTGCCGGATAATAGGTACGCCGGTCGCTTCGCCGCTGTTGAGGGTTCCGGAAAGAAAGGAGACTCCGCCGGCTCTTCCGTGTTCAATCACACCGACCGCGCGTTTTCGTTCCCGAATTGCCTCTTTGGGGCAGAGCAGAGAACATCCGCCGCAGGAATGGCAGAGCTCCGGAAAAACGCGGGGCTTTCCCTTGAGAAAGGCAAGCGCGTTGAAACGGCAGAATCTGACGCAGCTCCGGCAGCCGTCGCAAGCACTTTCGTCGATTTCCGGCACGGCGACTTCAACGGATTCCTCTTTTTCAATTTCAGGCTTTAAAAACAAAAAGCCGTTGGGTTCTTCCACGTCGCAATCGACGTAAGCGGCGTCTTTTGCCGCCGCGGCGAGGTTGACGGAAAGAAATGTTTTTCCGGTTCCGCCCTTGCCGCTTAACACCGCAATCCGCATTTCTCCGCCCTCAACCATGACCGTGGTATCCGGCATGAATTTCACTTAACTCTGCCAAGGTTCCGTTTTTCCATGCGTCCGCCATATCGGCGACCGTCCCGGGAACCGCTTTCCAAAGCCGGATTCCGGCGGCGTTTAAAACCTCCGCGGCGTTTTCCCCGCAGTGAAACGTCACCACCGCTCCGGCGCCGCTGTCAACGATCGTCTGGGCCGCTTTGATGCCGGCGCCGCCCTGGGCCGCCGCGGCTTCGTTGTCAATCACCTTGAAGTCTCCGGTTTCCGTATCCGCAACTATAAAACAGGGGGTTCTGCCGAACGAACGGTTAACGGGGCTGTCCATTTGTTTCCCTTCCGATGGAACCGCAATTTTCATTTGTGCTCTCCTTTCACGCTACCATGATTCGTCTCCGTCGGTTCCGACGCAAACATTTCATCCAGTATTTGGGCCGCTATGCCGACCAGCTCGGAACAGGGCCGCTTCATATAGTATTGTTCTGTTCGGGCTTCCGGCGTTGGACTGTCGTGCTTCACGCTCAGCCCCAGCAGCTCCCGGCAGATAATTGATCCGTTTTTCTCTTCAAAACGCTTTGCCAGGGCCTGTATTCGTTCATAGTGCTTCGCTTTTGCGGCCGGGTCCGACGGATCCGTGTAGCCTTCTTTTAATCCGGCGGCCAGAAACATTCCAGTAACGGCGCCGCAGACCTCTCGAAGGCGTCCCATGCCGCCCCCGAAAGAAGAGGAGAGCTTTAACGCGCTGGGAAGGTCCAGCCCGAGTTCTTCGCAGTAAGCGGCAAAAACGGACTGCGAACAGTTGTAGCCCTGACGAAACAGCTCGACCGCGCGTTCCCGATGATCCATAGTCTCACCTCTGATCTTTTATTATGGTCATATGACCATTATCGTATTCATTATAGTCTTGTAAAAAACAGTTGTCAATTAATTTCCTGAAATAATGGAAGAATGTTATTGGATCAAAGCCGGAACCTGTTGCAAATTGACTGCGGACAAACTATAATAAGGCTCTGGGCTGCCGGGGCCTTGAGAGCATTCTCCCGGGAAAATCATTTTACCGTATGAATAAAAATATCAATTAAAGTAGGAGAAGAAAATGGATCTTATCAGAGCGATTCTGTTCGGTATTATCGAGGGCTTGACCGAATGGCTGCCGATCAGCAGCACCGGGCATATGATTCTGGCCGAAGAGTGGATTAAAATGGATTTGTCCGCTAAATTCATGGAAATGTTCCTTGTCGTCATTCAGTTCGGAGCAATTCTGGCTGTCATTGTTTTATATTTTCATAAGCTGAATCCCTTTTCCGGGCGGAAATCGACCGTTCAGAAAAGGGAAACCGTCTCTCTGTGGATGAAAGTTCTGTGCGCCTGTGTTCCGGCCGGCATCATCGGTGTATTATTTGACGACCCGATCAACGCGCTCTTCTACAATTATAAAACCGTAGCCATTACATTGATTTTGTACGGAGTGTTTTTTATTCTGGTGGAAAACCGGAACCGCGGAAGGATCCCTTCCATCCGGAACTTTTCGTCCCTGAGCTACCGCACTGCTTTTATCATCGGCATTTTTCAGGTTCTGGCGCTGATTCCCGGCACGTCCCGGTCCGGCGCGACAATCCTGGGCGCCATCTTAATCGGAACTTCACGGGAAATCGCTGCGGAGTTTACGTTCTTTCTGGCGATCCCCATTATGTTCGGGGCAAGTTTGCTGAAGATGGTAAAATTTGGATTCGCCTATACCCCGATGGAGGCCTGGGTATTGCTTCTTGGCATGCTTACGGCTTTTCTGGTATCCGTTTTTGCAATCCGCTTCCTGATGGGATACATTAAAAAGCACGATTTTAAACCGTTCGGCTACTACCGAATCATTTTGGGAATCGTTGTTCTGCTGTACTTCGGGCTTGTACATTAAACGGCTGGATTTTCCGGTGCATAAAACGGTCCCCGAACAGATTGTCCGGGGACCGTTTTGGGCTGCATTCTGATGATTCCCTTCCCGTTGCAGTCTGGCCGACTCTTTCGCAAGGCGCTCCGGAGTAATGACATTTTCCTGGAAATCGAAGGCTTTAAGCCAGCCCAAGCAATCGGACCGAGTTCGCAACCAGAAAACAGACGGCAATCCCTGTGACAGTAGGAATTGCGAAAGAAAGCAAAGTCCATTTCATGCTTTGAGTTTCTTTATGGATGGTGAGGCACGTCGTTCCGCAGGGCCAGTGCATCAGGGAAAAGAGCATGACGCAGACGGCCGTCAGCCAGGTCCAACCGCGGCTGACAAATAATGTATGCAGCTGAGCCAGACTTTCGTAGTCCGTCAGGGCCCCTGTGGCCATATAGCTCATAATGATGATGGGCACGACGATTTCATTTGCAGGGAAGCCGAGAATAAACGCCATCAGAATATATCCGTCCATCCCGATCAGACGGCCGAATGGGTCAAGAAAGTCTGCGCAATGAGCCAGAAGGCTGATGCCGCCGACATGGATGTTGGCCAGAAGCCAAATGACAAGGCCGGCTGGAGCCGCCACAACGACTGCGCGTTGCAATACAAACAGTGTCCGGTCGAAAATGGAACGCACGATCACACGGCCAATCTGCGGACGACGGTAAGGAGGAAGCTCCAGATTAAAGGAGGACGGCATCCCTTTTAGAATCGTTTTGGAAAGAATTTTGGAGATTATCATGGTCATGAAGACTCCAAAAACAATAACGGCGGTTAAAGTCAGAGCGGAAACGGCGGACTGGAACGGACCGGACACCGCCGCCGCAAAAAACATGGTGATAACGGCGATCAGTGTGGGAAACCTGCCGTTGCACGGAACGAAGTTGTTGGTCAGAATGGCAATCAGCCGTTCGCGCGGGGAGTCGATGATCCGGCAGCCGATGACGCCGCACGCGTTACAACCAAATCCCATGCACATGGTTAACGCCTGTTTGCCGTGCGCGTGCGCTTTTCTGAAAAAGTCATCCAGATTGAAGGCGACGCGCGGAAGATAGCCGAGATCCTCCAACAGAGTGAACAGAGGAAAGAAAATGGCCATCGGCGGCAGCATGACGGATACCACCCATGCCAGCGTGCGGTATATTCCGTCTATCAGGATACCCCGGATCCAGGCCGGAGCCGAAATCAGGATGAAAAATTCCGTCAGCCGGTCTTCCACCCAAAAAAGTCCGGCCGCGATCAGCTCGGACGGGTAGTTTGCCCCCGTAATCGTCAGCCAGAAGATCAGCAGAAGCAAAAGCAGCATGATGGGGATACCGGTTGCCCGGGAGGTTAAAATCCGGTCGATCTTCCGGTCGCGCTCCGCGTATTTTTCCTTATCGCACACGATTACGCCGCGGCAGATGTCCTCGCAGTTTTGTATGATCCTGGTCACGACCCGGTCGCGGAACAGATCCCCGGTGATCGAGTTTTCGGCCAGAAGGGAACGGGCGCGCTCCAGACTTTCCACGATATCTTGAAAAGAGAGAAGATCATAGCCAAGATATTTTTTGAGCGACTTTAACAGGCTTTCATCTCCGTCCAAAAGCTTGAGGGAAACCCAGCGGCTGTTCAGCTTTCCGCTGAGCACGTGATCGACGGCGGGCCGGAGAAGTTCAATAGCTTTCTCAACCGCTTCGTCATAGGTGATTGGAAAAGGGGTCGCTTTTTGGTCCGATCGGGTCAGCCGCATGACGGTTTCCATCAAATCGTTCAGCCCTTTCCCGCTTCGGGCGCTTGTTCCCACTACGGGGATTCCGAGCTTCTGCGAAAGCAGCTTCAAATCAATGCGGATTTTTTTCTTTCTTGCTTCATCCAGAAGATTAACGCATAGAATCACATGTCCGGAAATCTCCATTGTCTGAAGAACCAGATTTAGATTCCGCTCCAGACAGGTTGCGTCCGCTACAACCACGGTTGCGTCCGGATTGCCAAAGCAGATGAAATCGCGGGCAATTTCCTCCTCTTCGGAGTTGGCCATCAGGGAATAGGTTCCCGGAATATCCACCAAAATGAAATTTCTGCCCTGATACCGGTAGGTTCCCTGTGCGTTCGCTACTGTTTTGCCGGGCCAGTTTCCCGTATGTTGGTTCATTCCTGTCAGATTGTTAAAAACCGTGCTTTTCCCAACGTTTGGATTTCCCGCGAGTGCAACGACCTGATCCAGCTCGGTTTCCTTTTCTATTCGCAGCAAGCCGTCGCAGCAGTTTAACACTCCCGCTCCGGTAGACGCTCCGGATAAGCCCATAGGATTTCCCTCCTGCTTCAATATATGGATTTTAACCTGAAAACAGGGCAAATCCGAGGGAGCCGGCAAGAAAGGAAATCCGATCCCCAATCTGCCTGATTCCGGCGGATTTACCCTGTCTGTCAGGCGTTCACCATGATTTTAGCGGAAACGTCCGACCTTAATGCGATTACGGCGCCGCGAATCAAATACGCGACCGGATTCCCCGAAGGGCTTTGATAGAGCGATTCTATCTGTGTGCCGTCAATGACGCCAAGGTCCAGCATCCGGCGCCTTGTGGTGCCGTCTGAAAGAAGCGAAGTCACGCTGGCCTTTGCTCCGACCGGCAGCTGGTTCAACGGAATCTCTTTTTGGTTCATTGTGGATGTACCTCCCATATATTTTCATAGATAGCGGTCGTTGAAATTGTTTCACTAGGCTAATCTATGGTTCTTCAGCCGAAAGTGTTACGGTTTTCAATTATCCGGCGTAAAAAAAACGGCCTGTCAGTACCATTCGGTAATGACAGACCTGTTTTGGCTTGTGCCGGACGGGCAGAAAACGGTTATGCGAAATCACGGACATCCTGGCATCAAGCTATTCCGAAGGCCCCATATCCTGGTCAATCAGGTAGTTCATATAGGCGTTCAAGCTCATTCCAAGAGAATCCGCGTGAGCTTTGATTTCCGCCTTACGGCCTTTTTTTACGCGGAATATGATATCGTCCAATTTTTTCAGATATTTTTTCGTCGCTTTTTCCCGGGCCCTGCTTATCATGTCAAAACACCTCAAACATATATCGACTTTATAAATAAATACTTGATAGTAAAAATGTATTTTATGGGTATTTTATAAGTCAATAAAAGCAGCCTCCCGCAGCGGCATCAGCCGCCGGGAAGGCTGCAACATTTTTTTGGCTAACGATTCACGCAAACATGTCGAATACGAGTTTGGAGAAGAGAAGAATCAAGACCAGTACCATGACCGGACGAATGAATTTGGCCCCCTTTTTAATCGCAAGCCCGGAGCCGATCCAGTGCCCTGCAATGGAACAGGCGGCCGCCGGAACCGCCAGATTGTATTGAATGGTGCCGGCCGCAATGAATGTGGCGAGCGCCGCCAGATTGGAGGCCAGGTTGACAACCTTGGTATTGCCGCACGCGGTTTTCATGTCGAAGCCTAGAATTGTCGTAAAGGCAAGAATCAGAAACGTACCTGTTCCCGGCCCGAAAAAACCGTCGTATGCGCCGATGACCAGACCGATCACAGCGGAAAGCAGAATGGCGCGGCGGCGCGGAATTTGGTCAAATGTGTTGCGGTCCGATCTTTGCCGCCCGCGCCAAAAAATAAATACGGCCGCGGCGGGCAGCAGAACCAGCATGGCGATACGAAGCGCGCGGTCGTCGAGAAACAGGGTCAACCTGGCTCCGAGAAAGGATCCGCCCAAAGCGGCCGCCGCGGCGACGGCCGCGGTTCTGAAATGGAAATTTCCGCTGCGAAGGAATCTGCCCGTGGAAAAAAGCGTTCCCGTGCAGGATGAAAATTTGTTGGAACCAAGGCAAAAATGAGCCGGAAGCCCCGTAAGGTAATAGGCGGGAAGCGAGATGAGTCCGCCGCCCCCGGCGATGGAGTCAACAAGGCTTGCCAAAAAAACGAGCGGGCAAACAATAGCGATCTGCTGTAAAAGCGTCATGGAATCCCCCTGTGGTGAATTTGTCAATCCTACCCATTGTGACAAATTTTCAGGCGTTTTTCAAGTACTGCGGGTAAAAAACGGCTTAACCGCGACAGGAGGTCATTACACCCCCAAAAAGCATTTGAAAATTCTGTTCTGGGTTCCCAATAGAGGTAAAAGGCCAAGAAGAAACCCTGAATTTTAAAAATCATTAATTATGAAAGACAACTTAAATCTTTTATGACGAGGTGAAAAGCCTGCGGAAAACAGCCGGTTGCCGAGATTCTCATTTCACTTAACAAAATTAATGTTAAGCGAAAATATAATACAAATTGCACAATAAAATGCAATAAATAAGTAAATTTATTGACATATATCAATAATTGTGTTACTATTATCGCAGACACAGAAGCAGCGGAAGGCTTTCAACAGAACCTCTTTTCCTGGTTGGATGATTACTGAATGGAACCGGCATCATTCTTTTTTGCCTGCTCATCCTTAATAAGAATTATTTTTAAATGCCGGAAATAAAAAACCGGAAATGTTCAGCAACATTCCGGCGATTTCTTTTTAAGCGATTCGGTTTTATCCTCACACGGAACCAATATCCGGTTGTCTTCTTCCGCTTTCCCGTAGTCCAGAGCAAGCATTTTTTGCAATGTTTCAATGGCGGTGCCGGCAATTTTTCGGTTGGGGATAAAAATAGTTTTTGTGTCGGGAAGCAATATGTTGGAATCATCAAAATTCGACACGACGACAAGATCGTGCCGATTGATATATAGTTCCGTCTCAAGCCCAAGGATATCTCCCAATATGATTCCTTTTCCCTGGCGATGCGTTTGGAGAAACAAGTTCAAATCCGAATTTGAAGAATTGATAAAAACGTCGTTGGGAGGAAATTCCCCGATGATTTGATTCTTTAAATCCTCGTTGCAGATGTCCTCCATCACGAGAAACGGCGAATTTGTATTCAGCATGGTTTTTGCCGTTCGGATTGCGCTTTTATAATCGGGGTAGATTTTGCAGAATAAGCTGTCGTTCGTGTCGCAATTTAAAAAAATTGCGGGCACATAGTAGTGCTTTGTGATTTTATCAGCAATTTTGCTGTCGATATCAATAAAAAAAGCCGCGCTGAAATTATGGCTCGAAATCGTGTCAACGTCTTTTTCAGGATCTTCCGTTTCAAGTACGATCGTTTCGAAGTCGAGAGTTTTCATTTGAGCGCTCATTTTTGACGCAAGATCATAATAAGCCATTCTTTTTCCAAGGGTATCGTGACCTTTCCAGCAGATGATGACCCCAACCAGATCGCTTTTCTGTTTTTTGACGGCATTTCGGGGCTTGTAATGTAAACGGGTTACGGCTTCCACGATCTTCAAACAGGTGTCATGCCCGATTTTTTCATTTTCAGAGTGATTCAGGACATATGAAACAGTGGCCACCGAAACATTGCACTCTTTGGCAATGTCCCGCATGGATACTTTATGCTTTGACACATAAAACGCCCCTTTGAGTTTCTTTTCGGTTCAATTTTATCATGGCTTGGCAATTTACGCAAGAATGAAGCCGCAAATATAAATATTATAATCAAGTTTCATAAAAAATTGGAAACAGACAAATCTTGGCAGTTTATTTGCTGTTTCAATCAGTCGGAATAGGGGAGGCAATTGCAATGACGAAAAAAATCAGTTCTACCATTTTATCCTGCCTTTTCTGGGGCAGCGGCCAGTTCTTTATCGGCAGGCAAAGGGCAAAGGGTATCCTGCTTTTTGCCGCCCAGGTTTTGCTGTTCGGAATAGAGTCGGTCTCCGGCTATTGGTTCAATTTTTTTGCCGGACAGATTCCGGATTTTCAAGTGCGGTTATACGGCGGTTATTTTTCACGGGGAATTTGGGGTCTGTTTACTTTAGGCGCCGTACCCGGCGAGGACCATTCGACCTATTTGATGGTCAATGGAATTATGGCCCTGATGATTCTCATGATTTTTTTAGGGATTTATCTATGGAATATCGTCGATGCCTATCGCACGGGAAAAGCGGTTGACGACACACACGCTTACTTAAGCTCGCGCGCATTCGGCAAGAAATTATATCAGAAAATGTTCCCTTATTTTGTGCTTGCGCCGATCCTTTTTCTCGTTTTGTATATCGTAGTCATGCCGATCATTTTTTCGGTTCTTACGGCTTTTACGAATTACAATGCGGATCATCTTCCTCCCGCCAATTTGGTAAAGTGGGTCGGTCTGGATAATTTTATAAAATTGATCAGCATACCGATCTGGTCTCAAACGTTCCTTGTCGTTTTGGCCTGGACCGTAATATGGGCTTTTCTTGCAACCTTCTCCACTTATTTCATGGGCCTTTTTCAGGCACTGCTGATCAACAGCGATTGTGTGAAGCACAAATCGTTTTTTCGCTCCATCTACATATTGCCGTGGGCGATTCCGGGAATGATTTCGCTTTTAATGTTCCGAAATTTATTTAACGGACAATTCGGTCCCTTGAACCAGCTGTTATTAGACTTTGGACTGATTCACAGCAGAATCCCGTTTCTGTCCGATGCTTTTACCGCGAAAGCTACGATCGTCGTGGTGAATTTGTGGATCGGTTTTCCGATGTTTATGGTTATGCTGCTCGGGGTATTGGCAAATCAGGATCCGGCCCTTTATGAGGCTGCTCAAATCGACGGGGCGAACAAACTTCAGATTTTTCGGCGGATTAAGCTGCCTTTGCTGATGAAAGCGACCGCGCCTTTGGTATTAATGAATCTGGTCGGCAATTTCAATGGATTTGGGTTTATCTATTTCCTAACAAACGGCGGACCCAATAATTCCTCGCTGCAATTCGCGGGCGACACTGATATTCTGATTTCATGGATTTATAAACTGACCCTGAATCAGAACATGTATAATCTGGCCGCTGTTTTAAATATTCTGATTTTTATATTAGTCGGTGTTGTTTCTTACTGGAATTTAAAGGGTACGACCGCTATTAAGGAGATGTAAACAAATGAAGAAAAGAATAAACTCCTTTTTCGTGCATTTAGAATTGATTACGGTAGCGCTTTTTGTTTTGATTCCGATTCTCTGGATTGTTTTGTCGTCGTTTAATCCGGGGGACAGTCTGGCTTCCTCTTCGCTTATCCCGAAACAGCTTACGCTTTATAATTACGCCAGACTTTTTAAAGAAACCAATTATCCGGTCTGGTTTAAGAATTCTTTCCTGATAGCGACCCTTAACGCGGTAGTTTCCGTCGTCCTTATTATGATAACCGCGTGGATCGTGTCACGGTTTCATTTTAAAGGCAGAAAATCGGGCTTAATCGGATTGCTGCTTCTTTCCATGTTCCCTAACTTTTTATCCATGACAGCGCTTTACACGCTGTATTTGACGCTGGGCCTTTTAAACCATCCGCTCGCACTGGTCATTATTTATTCCGCTGGCGCAATACCGTATAATGTATGGCTTGTGAAGGGCTATTTGGACGGCATTTCGAAAGAAATCGATGAGGCGGCCTATATTGACGGATGTTCCTATTTTTCCACTTTCTTAAAAATTATTTTGCCAATGTCGAAACCGATTATTACCTATTGCGCGGTGTCCCAGTTTATGCTGCCGTGGATGGACTTCATTATGCCCAGCCTGCTTTTGTCAACGGATAATGACAACACGACAGTGGCGATCGGCCTTTACAATATGATCTCCGGCAAGGAAAACGATAAATTCACCATGTTCGCGGCGGGGGCTATTCTGATCGCGGTCCCGATCACAATTTTATTTATCTTGTTTCAAAAATACCTGGTTCAGGGCGTTGCCGCCGGTGCGAACAAGGGCTGAATGGTGAATTCCGCCTTTATCGCGGCGATAAGCTCAATCCCGGTTGTTGTTAACAGATACACGTTTTAACGATGTCCCTGATCACAAATAATTTGTGCCTTGCGCACAATGAAAGGATGAGCAAGTATGAAGTTGAAAAAAATTTTAGCAGTTACCTTATGCCTGTCGGTGGCATTCCCTTTGGCAGCCTGCAAATCCAACGTGCCGGCCGATACGTCCAGATCGGAGGCGTCCGGCGGCACAGCCTCCGAAAGCGGGGAGGCGCCTGCGCCGGAAAAGGGCGCGACATTAACATTTCGCACCGGCGGCGTAGACAGCGATTTGGCGTGGGGCAAAGCGGTTGCCGAAAAGTTTAAGGAAAAGTACGGGGTTTCGGTAACCGTACAAAAAGGAACCGAGGATAATCTGAAAAAAGCGAAGCTGGAAGCTGTGGCAAAGTCGGGAGCGGACGTGTTTATGCTTGCGCATGACCTGTCCTATCAGGCGATTGTACAGGGGATACTCTTGCCTTTCGACAACAGCATAGTCCAGGGGATGAAAGATGCTGTCAGCCCCGTGGCGCTGAAAACAGTGACGAAGGACGGCAAAGTTTACGGCGCGCCGGTTTCTGTTGAAACGTCGGTACTGTTTTACAATAAGAAACTGGTGAAAACCCCCGCGACAACCTTTGAAGAGATTTTTCAGAAAGCGAAGACCTATAATGATGCAAAGCAGAATAAATTCTGGTTCCTGTTTAACGCGAATGAGGGATCACCTCTTTATCCGTTGCTCAGCACCTACGGTTATAATTTGTTCGGAGCCGACGGCACTGATGAAAATAAACCTAACTTCGATACTCCGGAATTTTTGAAAGGACTGCAGGTGATTCAAAAATTCCATCTATTGATGCCGATGAAAGCGGTAGACTCCAGCAACACGGATTTTCTCAATAAGCAATTCACCAGCGGCAAAGCGGGTTATATCATGAGCGGTCCCTGGGATGTAAAAACCTATGAAAAAGCGAACGTCGATTTCGGAGTAATTCCGATTCCAACCTATGACGGAAAACAGCCGAAGGTATTTTCCTACATTCAAAACGCGCATGTGGCGTCTTACACCAAATATCCCAAGGCCGCGCAGCTTTTTGCGCAATTCCTTGTTTCCAATGAAAGCGCGGAACTGCTTTATTCCAAAGCTGGCAAAATCACGGCCAGAAAAGATGTTTCCAAGGTCAGCGGGCTTTCAACGGATCCCATCTCCGGCGCTATTCTGGAGGCGTTCCAAAAATCCGCTCCCATGCCAAGCGTCAAGCGAATTTCTTATTTCTGGACGGTCATCGGCGAAATCGGCCCGGAAGTATTCGATGAGAAACTGTCGCCTGAAGACGCACAGAAAAAGGCAGTGTCGGAATGGAACAGCCTTATACAGACGGAATCGTAAGGCTCATTACAGCATTTCCAATTTAGATTGAAAATATGGACATGTCCCTCCCCCGTCTTCGGCGGGGGGAGGGACATGTCAGGAGGTAAAACTTGAACTTACAAGCACTTTATCATAACCCCAAAAGCAACTATGCTTTTGCTTATAGCAGTCATGAATTACATATCCGTCTGCGCACGGCAAAGGATGACTGCAAATCCGCAGTGTTAGTAATTGCAAAAAAACACGCATGGATGACAAAACAAAAATTCCAAATGGAAAAAATCGCCACCGACCGTTACTTCGATTATTATCAGTATAACTATGCAACGGACGATCCGAGGCTGGGCTATTATTTTCTAATCTCCGACGGCGAAGCGACTCTCGTTTATTCCGAATCCGGAGTAACCGAAGCTTTCAACGATCAATATGCTTATTTTCATTATTTTCAGTACCCGTTCATCAATCCGATCGACGTTCACACCGTTCCCTCCTGGGTTCATGAAGCAATTTTTTATCAGATCTTTGTGGAACGGTTTTACAATGGCGACCCCGGCAATGACCCCGGGAGTGTTTCCCCGTGGGGCGAGCTTCCAAAGCCGAAAAGCTTTTTCGGCGGTGATTTGCAGGGCATCCTTGAAAAACTTGATTACCTGAAAGAACTTGGAATCAACGGGCTGTACCTCACTCCGATCTTTGAGTCCCCCAGCAACCATAAATATGATACAACCGATTACCGTAAGGTCGACCCCGCTTTCGGGGATAAAGACCTGCTGTGTAAACTCATAAAACAGGCGCATGAAAATGGCATTCGCGTAATTCTGGATGGGGTATTCAACCACAGCGGTTACTTTTTTGCCCCGTTTCAGGACGTTCTGAAAAACGGCGGTCATTCCCAATATGCCGGCTGGTTCCATTTTACTGAGTTTCCTGAGCATGGCGGCGAACCGAAATACCGGTGCTTTGGAACAAGCCCCAACATGCCGAAGCTCAACACATCAAATCCGCAGCTCAAAAAGTATCTTTTTGATACGGTCGCTTACTGGATGGAAGAAACAGGGATCGACGGCTGGCGCCTCGATGTCTCCGATGAAATCGACCACCAGTTCTGGCGGGATTTTCGCCAACTGGTTAAAGGGATCAATCCGGAAGCCGTGATTATCGGCGAAAACTGGCATAATTCTTACCCATGGCTGATGGGCGACCAATTCGACGGGGTGATGAACTACCCTGTAACAAAATCGTGCATTCAATTTTTTGCATCAGGGGAAATCAGCGCGGAAGAATTTGCGGAGGATTTATCCGGCAGCCTGATGTGGAACTCGGATCAGGCCAATTTTTCCATGCTGAACCTTTTGGACAGCCATGATACCATGCGTTTCCTGACCTGGTGCCGGGGGGATAAAAAGAAACTGATGCTGGCCATTCTGTTTTTATTCAGTTATATTGGCGTACCTTGTACCTATTATGGAACGGAAATCGGCATGGAAGGCAACGGTGACCCGGACAGCAGGCGTACCTTTGACTGGGACGAGAACCGTTGGGACAAAGACTTACTTGCCTTTTATCAACAGATCATTTCCTTTCGCAAAAGCTGCAAACCGCTTCAGTACGGTAATATAAAAATGTGGGCCGACGACGGGGTCTTTTATCTGGAACGGGGGTATGGCGATGAAAAGGCTCTGACCGTATTAAACAACACAGGAGAAGGCAAAAACATTGTTCTTCCGGTTGGCAAAGCGATCGACTGGGTCTCCGCTGAAAAAACGGAACTCGCGGAATCGGGATTTTTACATCCGTTTGGCGGATTCTCTTTTTACTACTCCATTTGAATTAAAAATTAAGTACAATAATCAAATGTCCGATTTCCGGAGCAAAAATGATTTTTGCCGGCGCATCCAACTTGTATGATGCCCAAATGGCTTAACGACGCAGTGTTTTATGAAATATATCCGCAAAGCTTTTACGACACGAACGGCGACGGGATTGGGGACATCAACGGCGTCACCGAAAAGCTGGATTACGTAAAATCGCTTGGCTGCAATTCAATTTGGATCAATCCCTGCTTTGATTCTCCTTTTATGGATGCCGGATATGATGTTTGTGACTATAAAAAAATCGCACCCCGCTACGGTACGAACAACGATATGATACGGTGCTTTACGGAGGCGCATAAGCGCGGAATGCGTATCTTGCTCGATTTGGTTCCCGGACATACCTCCGACCGGCACCCGTGGTTTCTGGAAAGCAAAAAAGCGAAACAAAATCAATACAGCCACCGGTATATCTGGACGGATTCCGTATGGAACCGCCCGGCCGGGTTCAACTCCATGTGCGGTGTAACAGAAAGAGACGGCTGCTACCTTCTGAATTTTTTTTCGTCACAGCCATCCCTGAATTACGGTTTTAACAGGATAACCGCACCGTGGCAGAAGCATTATACAAGTCCGGACTGCGTCGCGACACGCGAAGAGATGAAAGACGTGATGCGTTTTTGGCTTGATGCAGGCTGCGATGGTTTTCGCGTCGATATGGCTGCGTCCTTGGTTAAAAATGACGACGATCACGCTGCGACCGCTGAAATCTGGAGAAATGTGCGCGAGATGCTTGACCGGGAATATCCGGAAGCTGCAATGGTATCCGAATGGTCCGATCCCGACAAGGCGATTAACAAGTCGCGGTTTCACATGGATTTTTATCTGAATCACAGGGGAAACGGTTACGATTCACTTTTTCGTAAAACGGGCAGTGACGGCGCCCCGCTCAGCTTTTTCAGCAAACAGGGCCGGGGAAACATCATGGAGTTTCTGGAGGATTATCTTCCGAAATACAATGTGTCAAAGTCAGCGGGCTATATCAGCTTTATAACCTGCAATCATGATACTCCCCGCATGACGCTCGGCTATGATAATTCGGAATGCAAAATCGCGTATTCGTTTCTTTTAACCATGCCGGGCGTTCCATTTCTCTATTACGGCGATGAAATCGGGATGCAGTATTTTAACCTGACGAGTGTGGAAGGCGGCTATCACCGAACCGGAACGCGTACGCCAATGCAGTGGACGAACGGGAAAAATTTAGGCTTCTCCAACGCAGAGAGGGAAAAGCTATATCTGCCGGTAGACGCCCGTGACTGTGCCCCCACGGTGGAAAACGAGGAAAAAGACGAAAATTCTTTGCTGAATACGGTGCGAAAAGTGCTGGCCCTGCGCCATCAAATTACTGATTTGCAGGCGGTTCCAAACTTTGAGGTGATTTATGCGGAGAAAGACTGTTATCCGTTTGTATACCGCCGTGGCAAGTACTTTATAGCGGTGAATCCTTCCTGCCGTGAAGTGGAAATTCCTTTGACGGAGAAGGGCAAACCCGTTTTTACGATAGGCCGCAGTACTTTGGAAAATGGTCGTCTTAGGATGCGCGGGCAGTCGTTTGCGATGTTTCAAAGCATCCGGAGCTGACTTCCGACAGAGCTTACCCGGCCTTTGACAGGACGGATTTTTGCCGTGTCATGGCTGCCGCAACCGGGGAACAGAAAGCAAGGGAGGCTTGCCCCGTTTTGGCGCGCTGCACTTTGCAAGCATTGTGTAGCGCGCCAAAATGATGCCCCTTTGAAATCAACAGAACAAAACTGCGATATGCTCCCCTCTGTGGGAGCATATCGCAGTTTGCTGTTATCTATCCGTTTGCGGTCTGCGTGCAGTTCCTTGTAAGCTGACAGAAATGAAAGGTCAATACCGCTTAGAATTTTCCGTAACGGTCGGCGGTGTTTTCGGCGTACCCCAGATCATAGGAAAGCTCCTGAGAGCATTGCTTTACGTCCCTTTTCAGCAGCTCGATGCGTTTTGAGTCAACGCGTGAAATCGGCGCAATCAGTCCCATGGAAGCGACAACTGACCCGTTTCTGCTGAAAACGGGCGCTCCGACTCCCATGGCGTCGCGAATATATTCCCCGCAGGAAACGGCGATTCCCTCCCTGCGGATTTTCTTCAGGTCTTCCATCAGCGTTGAAGGATTTGTGATCGTATTGTCCGCGTGCCGGCTGAGGCCGTGTTCGATAAAGTCGCGGATAAAAGAATCCGGCTGATAGGCAAGCAGGGATTTTCTGATGGCTCCGCAGTGAAGGTCGACCTCGTAGCCGAATTTTTCAATGACCTTCAGGTTGTTCGGCCCCTCCACCTTTTCCAAAACCAGGCCCTTAAAGCCCGCGAGAATCACAAGGAACGTATCCTCGCCCGTCATGGCGGAAAGCTTTCTTAAAATGGGGGGCGCCGCGTTTTGCAGCTTTACATGGTGCGTTGCGGCCATTCCAAGAGAAATCAGCGCGGGACCCAACTGATAAAGGTGCGTCCTTTCGTCCCGCGTCACGTAATTTTTGGAACAGAATGTTTGCAGAATGCGGTGGATGGTGCTGGGGGGAAGCTCCAAAGCTTCGGACAGCTCCGCAAGCGAGAATGATTTTTCCGGTTCTTTCAATGCTTCTAAAACGTTGATTGCGCGGATTAAACTTTGTATCATAATTCATTACCTTCCTGCATAATTCCTGCATGGTATTCTAAATAAAAGTATAACTCATAATTCCATATGATGCAATTCATTTAAACCCGGTTCTCAAGCCGGATTGTGACAATGAATAGAAATTGCTTGTTTTTTATTGACAGAGACGTACAACAATGCTATTATGTTTATTGAAATTCTATCATATAGAATACATTTCATAATACGAAATAGCAATTATCAAATATTTTTTTGGTATTCCTATCCTGATGAACATGACAGGGATAATTATAGAAATGGAGGAACAAAAAATGTCGAAGAAAGTGGTTCTGGCGGGTGCCGTAAGAACGGCTGTTGGAAAAATGGGAGGGTCCCTTTCCGCAGTGCCGGCTTCAACGCTCGGGTCCATCGTGATTCGGGAAGCTCTGAAAAGAGCCGGCGTTCAGCCGGAGCAGGTGGATGAAGTGCTGATGGGCTGCGTGCTGCAGGCGGGGCTTGGTCAGAATGTGGTTCGCCAGGCATCCGTCTTTGCCGGCATTCCGCAGGAAGTCCCGGCATCGACACTCAACAATGTCTGCGGTTCGGGACTGAAAAGCGTCAATCTTGCAGCGGCAATGATAGAGTCAGGCGAAGCGGACATTGTTGTGGCGGGCGGAATGGAGAATATGTCCATGGCTCCGTACTCGATCTCAAAAGCGCGCTTTGGTTACCGCATGAACAACGGAGTGCTGGAGGATCTGATGATCAAAGACGCTCTTTGGGACGCGTTCAATGATTTTCATATGGGCATCACGGCTGAAAATGTCGCGGAAAAATACGGAATTACCCGGGAAATGCAGGATGAGTTCGCTGCATTCAGCCAGCAAAAGGCGGAAAAAGCACTTGCGGAAAACCGTTTTCACGACGAAATCGTTCCCGTCGAGGTAAAACTGAAAAAACAGACCGTTCTGTTCGATACCGACGAGGGCCCCCGCGTCGGCGTGACAAAAGAGGGCCTTGCCAAACTGAAACCGGCTTTTAAACCGGACGGAACCGTAACAGCCGGCAATGCTTCCGGCATCAACGACGGTGCGGCGGCAGTGATTGTCATGAGCGAAGAAAAGGCAAAGGAGCTCGGCGTAACCCCGATGGCAACCTGGATTGCGGGGCAGTCCGCCGGCGTTGACCCGGCCTATATGGGAATCGGCCCGGCGTTCAGCACAAAGAAGATTATGGAGAAAACAGGGCTCACCGTAAATGACATGGACCTGATTGAGGCGAACGAAGCCTTTGCGGCACAGTCGCTTGCGGTTGCAAAGCTGCTGGATCTTGATCTTGCGAAAGTCAATGTCAACGGCGGGGCCATAGCCATCGGACATCCGGTCGGAGCTTCCGGCTGCCGTATCTTTGTAACCCTGCTTCACGAAATGCAGCGCCGCAACTCGAACTATGGCCTTGCAACGCTTTGCGTCGGCGGCGGGATGGGCGTTTCTGCGATTGTTCGCCGCGAACCGTAACCTTTCACAAAAGTTCTGTTTATAATTTGTTCATAATTTATTGCGAAAAAGTCTGTATTTTCTCAATTATTATGATAGCTTCGAACTGGTTTGTATATAATATAACCAGTACGAGGTGGAACTTGTTTTATCATACGGAATTCTATGTGGTGGATTCCGAATTGTGAAAGAAGTATGTGTTAAATACTATAGAATTTGTGAAATGAATTCCACAGTACGGAATGCATAAATTATGTTCTTCATGGAGGTTGGCATTATGTGGACGGAAGCGAGCATGAATCTGATTCAATCGCTGACGGTATCCGGATTGGGCTTGACCATCGTTTTTCTCACGCTGATCGCACTTGCGCTGGCCATTATGGGCTTCTCCAGAATTTTCTCCGCCGCGGGAATCGGCAAAGGGACCGGTGCGGTGAAGAAAAATTCTGCCGTGCAGCAGGCGCCGACAGGTGAAAAAGAGGAAGACGACGTTCTGGCGATTCTGATTGCGGTGATCAGCGAAGAGATGAATCTTCCGGTCGATCGCTTTCAAATTACAAAGATTCAGGAAATCTGATTGTGAACCCGGCTGATGTTCAGCTGATTTATCATTGTTAGGAGAAAAGATTATGAAATACATCGTTACTTTAAACGGCAAAAAATATGAGGTTGAAGTGGAAAAGGTGGAAACCGGATTTAAACCTCTGTCAAGGTCTGCAGCGACGGCGGCAACAAGCGCACCCGTATCTGTTCCCGCTCCTGCGCCGGCGCCTGCCCCGGCAGCCCCGAAAGCTGCTCCGGCCCCCGCGCCCGCAGGTTCTTCAAATGTGACCAGCCCGATGCCGGGCTCCGTCCTTGATATTAAGGTTTCCGTTGGAGACACTGTTAAGGCCGGTCAGGTTCTTGTTTTGCTGGAAGCCATGAAAATGGAAAACGAAATTGTCTCTCCCTGCGATGCCGTCGTCGCATCGATTCCGGTGAAGAAGGGCGATATGGTAGACACCGATCAGATACTTGTAACTTTGAAATAAGGAGGCTCCCCAATGAATTTTTTCTCTGTGATGGGGACGCTTCTTGAAGAATCCGGTTTTGCCGCGCTCACCTGGCAGAGCGGAGTGATGATTCTGGTCTCTTTTGTCCTCATGTATCTTGCAATTGCCAAAAAGTTTGAGCCGCTGCTTCTGCTGCCGATCGCTTTCGGAATGTTTCTGGCAAACCTTCCGCTCGCGGGCATGATGACGGAAGCGGACCCCTGGTATCATTCCGGCCTGATCAGTATCATCTATTACGGAATCAAAAGCGATCTGTTCCCCTGCCTGATTTTTATGGGTGTCGGCGCGATGACCGATTTCGGTCCGCTGATCGCGAACCCGGCCAGCCTGCTTCTGGGCGCGGCCGCACAGTTCGGCATTTACACGGCGTTTATTCTTGCAAACGCCACCGGATTGTTTACGCCCGCACAGGCGGCGGCAATCGGAATTATCGGCGGCGCGGACGGCCCCACTTCCATTTTTATCGCGAACAATCTTGCGCCGACTCTGGTTGCGCCGATCGCGGTGGCGGCTTATTCCTATATGGCGCTGATTCCAATGATTCAGCCGCCGATCATGAGGCTGATGACCACGAAAAAAGAGAGGTCCATCAAAATGGGGCAGCTCCGCAAGGTCAGCAAAGTGGAAAAAATTGTTTTCCCGGTATTCGTTGTTCTGCTCACCGTGCTGCTTCTCCCTTCGGTCGCTCCGCTGCTCGGTATGCTGATGCTGGGCAATCTTTTCCGCGAGTCCGGCGTGGCTTCGCGTTTGTCCGAAACCGCCCAGAACGAGCTTTGCAATATCGTGACGATTATGCTTGGCCTCAGCGTGGGGGCGACCGCAAACGGCGAACTGTTCCTGCGCACGCAGACTATGGCGATTATCGCGATGGGACTCTTTGCGTTCGGCTTTTCCACGATGGGCGGCCTGCTGTTTGGAAAGCTTCTTTGCTTCATCACGCGCGGCAAGGTCAATCCGCTCATCGGCGCCGCGGGCGTTTCGGCCGTGCCGATGGCCGCCCGTGTTGCCCAGGTGGAGGGCGCGAAGGCAAACCCGACCAACTTCCTGCTGATGCACGCGATGGGCCCCAATGTTGCGGGCGTGATCGGCTCGGCGGTTGCCGCAGGCTTTTTCATGATGGTTTTCGGGCACTGAATCAGGCATTACTACAACAGACAGGTAATTTTTATAAATTATTTTAGGAGGTCTTTCGTTTGGGAAAAATATATTCCTTGTCAGACGCGATTTCAAAGTTCGTTCATGACGGCGATCATCTGGTTTTCGGCGGTTTTACAACGAACCGCAAGCCGTATGCTGCCGTCTATGAAATCCTGCGGCAGGGGCAGAAGGATTTCATCGGAGAGAGCGGCCCTGCCGGCGGCGACTGGGATATGCTCATCGGGGAGGGCCGTGTCAAGGCGTTTAACAACTGCTACATAGCCAATTCCGGCTTTACCAACGTTTGCCGCCGCTTCCGCAAGGCGGTGGAAGCGGGCGAGCTTCTGGTGGAAGACTATTCCCAGGACGTTCTGATGCTGCAGCTTCACGCGGCGTCTCTCGGTCTTCCGTATCTTCCCGTTCGCCTGATGATGGGCTCGGACCTGGTGGACAAATGGGGCATCAGCAAAGAGGAACGCCAGAAAATCGACAAGCTGCCGAACGACAAGTTTGTGATTCAGGACGACCCCTTCCATCCCGGACATAAAGTGGTTCTCTGCCCGGTTCCGGAAATCGATACCGCAATTATCCATGTTCAAACGGCCTCTCCGGACGGAACCTGCCGCATCATCGGCGATGAATTCCATGACGTGGACATCGCGGTTGCCGCCAAGCACTGCGTTGTCACCTGTGAAGAAATCATCAGCGACGAAGAAATCCGCAAGGATCCGACGAAGAACTCGATCCCGGGCTTCTGTGTGGACGCCGTTGTCCTGGCTCCTTACGGCGCGCACCCCTCCCAGTGCTACGGGCTTTATGACTACGATAAGAAATTATTCCAGGATTACGACAAGGCCAGCAAGACGGACGAGGATTTCAAATCCTTCCTGGACGAATGGGTTTACGGCGTCAAGGATCATGAGGAATATCTGAACAAGCTCGGCGCGGTCCGGCTGAGCAAGCTGAAAGCGGTTCCCGGCTTTGGATATTCGGTCGATATGACCAAGGAGGGTAAATAATGGCTGACTATACGAATTACACCAATAAGGAAATGCAGGCGGTTGCCATTGCAAAATCCATCCGGAACGGTCAGGTCGTTATCGTTGGGACCGGGTTGCCGCTGATCGGCGCCTCGCTTGCCAAAAGAGTCTATGCCCCGAAATGCAACCTGATTGTGGAAAGCGGCCTGATGGACTGTTCGCCGATCGAAGTTCCGCGCAGCGTGGGCGATTGCCGCTTCATGGCGCATTGCTCCGTTCAATGGCCGAATGTGCGCTTCATCGGCTTTGAAGCGAACGAGTGGCTGCACGACACGGACCGCCTGATCGCCTTTATCGGCGGCGCGCAGATCGACCCGTACGGCAACGTGAATTCCACCTGCATCGGAGATTACAATCATCCGAAAACCCGCTTTACGGGCAGCGGCGGAGCAAACGGTATTTCCACATACTCCAACACGATCATCATGATGCAGCATGAAAAGCGCCGCTTCATGGATCATATCGACTACATTACCAGCCCGGGCTGGATCGACGGACCGGACGGCCGTGCAAAAAAGGGTCTTCCGACCAACCGCGGGCCGCAGATGGTGGTCACCGACCGCGGAATTCTGAAATTTGACGAACAGTCAAAACGCATGTATCTTGCCGGGTACTATCCGACTTCTTCCCCGGAGGATGTCGCTGAAAATACCGGCTTTGAAATCGATGTGTCAAGAGCTGTCGCGCTTGATGCGCCGGATCCGGAAGTCATTCGAATGATTCGCGAAGAGATTGATCCGGGTCAGGCTTTCATTAAAGTCCCGCAGTGAATAAAGGAGGTAACGAATGAGTAATCACGAATATTCCATGCCGGGCTATTTTCAGAATATGCCCGTGGCCGGGAGCCCTTTAAGCCGGCTGAATGAAGAGAATGAAGCGGAATTCAAAAAGGTGGAAGAAGAAATTCTTCAGCTTGTAAAAGAAGCGGAAGACGCGGGCCGCTCCGACGAGTCCATCAGGCAGTCCGGCCAGATGACGGCAATGGACCGCGTCCGCGCGCTGGTTGACGAGGGCACTTGGTGCCCGCTCAACAGCCTGTATAATCCTGCCGGCAACGCGAACCATTCCACCGCAATTATAAAAGGCCTTGGCCGCATTCACGGGAAATGGGCTGTCGTGGTTGCATCAGACAATAAAAAGCTGGCGGGAGCCTGGGTTCCGGGACAGTCCGAAAACCTGCTGCGCGCTTCCGATACCGCGAAATGCCTTCATATTCCGCTCGTTTACATTCTGAACTGCAGCGGGGGTGAAGCTGGATGAACAGGAGAAGGTTTATGCGAACCGCCGCGGCGGCGGAACGCCGTTTTACCGCAACGCGGAGCTGCAGCAGCTGGGCGTGCCGGTCATTGTCGGCATTTACGGCACCAATCCCGCGGGCGGCGGATACCACAGCATCAGCCCGACCGTTCTGATCGCGCACGCAAAGGCTAATATGGCCGTCGGCGGCGCGGGAATCCTGGGCGGAATGAACCCGAAGGGGTACATGGATCTGGAAGGAGCCGAGCAGCTGATCAAGGCGCAGTCGCAGGCGAAGACGGATCCGCCGGGCTCCATCGCCGTCCATTACAGCCAGACGGGATTTTTCCGCGAGGTTTACACCGAAGAACTCGGCGTCCTGGAGGCCATTAAAAAATACATGGACGATATTCCGGCCTATAACCTTGATTTCTTCCGCGTGGATGATCCGCGCGAGCCGCAGTACGACCCGAACGAGCTGTACGACGTTGTGCCGATGAACCAGAAAAAGCCCTACAATATTTATGATGTTCTCGGCCGTGTATTTGACAACAGCGAATTTTCGGAATTCAAACCCGGTTACGGCCCTGAAATCGTAACGGGTCTTGCAAAGATTGACGGTCTTCTGGTCGGCGTGGTCGCGAATATGCAGGGCCTGCTGATGCAGTATCCGGAATATAAGGAAAACGCGGTGGGCATCGGCGGCAAGCTGTACCGCCAGGGCCTGATTAAAATGAACGAGTTCGTAACGCTTTGCGCCCGTGACCGTCTGCCGGTCATTTGGATTCAGGATACGACGGGAATCGATGTCGGCGACGACGCGGAACGCGCGGAGCTCCTGGGTCTGGGCCAGTCCCTGATCTATTCCATAGAAAATTCCGGCGTTCCGCAGATGGAAATCACCCTGCGCAAGGGAAGCGCCGCCGCACACTACGTTATGGGCGGACCGCAGGGCAACAACACCAACGCGTTTTCGCTGGGCACGGCGGCGACCGAGATGTTCGTGATGAACGGCGAAACCGCCGCAGCAGCGATGTATTCCAGAAGGCTGGTAAAAGACAAGAAAGCCGGCAAAGACCTTCAGCCGACGATCGACAAGATGAACGAAATGATTCAGGAATATGTGGAAAAATCCCGTCCGAAGTTCTGTGCACAGGAAGGCTTTGTGGATGAGGTTGTCCAGCTTCCGCGGATACGCGGCTATGCAAAGGCATTTGTCAATTCCGTTTATCAGAATCCGGAATCGATCTGCGCGTTCCATCAAATGCTGCTGCCTCGCGTGCTTCGCGATTACAATACGTTCCAAAAGAAGTAAACTTGCGCGGCTCTCAGGCTGCTGCCTTCAATCAGCTTTAAATAGGGTCTGCCAAATTTATCTGTGAAAGGCGTCTGCTTTTTCCGGGAAGACAAGGGAAAGCGCGGGACGATTTCTGACGGAAAAGCTTTTCGGAATCGGAAAGGGGGAAAATAAAAACCGAAAAGCGCGGCCGGAATCAAGAGCAGCGAATGCGGAGGAATGATCTGTATTACTTGAATGCTTGATGCTTCCTTGGCAGGAACTATTGGAAACAAATAAACAAGGGGAGAAGTATTAACAATGACTCTTACGAACTGTATTCTTCGATCTGTGTTCCAAGACGGACCTTTTGCCCCGCGCTCTGCGTGCAACGAAGTAGGAGGAGAATGAATTATGGATAAAATTATGGCCTATTTCGGGACTTTCACCGCCGCAAAAGACGGTGCCGTTGCCTCTTTCAAATTCGAGTATCTGACTACACTTTTGTTCGCTGCGATTGTTATCTTTGCAGGGCAGGCCATGGTCAAACATTCCAAGCTGCTTCGCAAATATGCTATTCCGGCCCCGGTGGTATCCGGTTTGATTTTCTCTATTATTGTGTCAGTCCTCAAGGGCTCCGGAACCATTGGCTTTGAATTCGACACAAAAATCATGAAGGACTTCACGCAGAATATTTTCTTCCTGTGCGTAGGGTTCGGTTTCAGCACAAAGATGCTGAAACATGCCGGCGGAAAGCTGTGCGCCAAAATCGCATTTGCTGCTGTTTTGCTGATTACGCTGCAGGATGTGGCGGGCGTCGCGCTCGGCAAAGTAATCGGCATGGATCCGCTGCTCGCGCTGCAGTGTTCTTCCTCGGCTATGTCCGGCGGTGTTGGAACCGCATCCGCTTTCGGTCCTATTTTCAAAGGCTGGGGCGCAGACGCTGCGACAACGGTTGGCGTCGCCGCAGGTACAATGGGCAATATCATGGGCTCCGTCATCGGCGGCCCGGTCGCGGCATTCCTGATCGCCCGCTACTCGCTGAAGGCTGACCCGAATGATAAACCGGCGGAGCTGGCGACCGGAAAGGTCAATCCGCTGGAAAACCACAGTATGGTAAGAGCGTTCGCAATGCTGCTTCTGCTTGCCGGACTCGGCATGCCGATCTATTGCCTGCTTGACAATATCCCAATGATTTCCATGCCGAAATTCATCGGCTGCCTGTTTGCCGGCGCGATCGGCCGCAATGTACTGGAGGCCACTCACCAGAATACTTACGAGCCTGAAGTCAATGCCCTTGAGCACATGTTCCTGGAACTTTACCTGGCTCTGGTGCTTATGACCATCGACCTGACTAAGCTCGTTTCGGTTGCAGGCCAGATGGGCATCATCCTGCTGATGCAGGCGGTTCTGATCGCTGTGTTCGGCATCTTCATTTCGTTCAGACTCTTCGGCAAAGACTACGGCGCAGCGGTCATGACCGCCGGCAATATCGGTTGGGGCTGCGGCTCCGGTCCGAATGCGGTCGCGAACGAAAAAGCGATCATGGACGAATATGGCTGGCACAACATCGCATGGGTCCTTTATCCGTCTTTCGCTGTTATCATAGACGATATTTACAACCCGATTTTCCTTTCGGTTTTCGGCAGCCTGTTTAAGCACTAAAAAGACGACACGTATCACCTGATTTTCTGAAATCACTTGAACCCGAAGAAAGTTCGGAGTAGAGTATGATTTGGCATGACGGCCGCTGCTGCGAACGGAAACGTAACCATGCGGCGGCCGCTGCCGCGTCTTGGGGGGCCGGATCGAAACCATGCCTTCGGGGCGTCGGCCGTATGCTGGCAAAAACGTTCACGAAAATTCATCTTTCTAAGGAAGGTAATTATGAATACGCTTTATACGATGGGAATCGACATCGGCTCGACGGCCTCAAAATGCGTGATCCTGAAAGACGGAAAAGAAATCGTCAGCAAATCGCTGGTTTCCGTCGGCGCAGGTACCAGCGGGCCTTCGAGGGCGATCGCGGAGGTGCTGGAAAACGGCGGTCTGAAACGAGAGGATATGGCCTTTGTTCTGGCCACCGGATACGGCAGAAATTCCCTTGAAATCGCGGATAAGCAGATGAGTGAGCTGAGCTGCCACGCGCACGGCGCCCATTTTCTCTTTCCGAATGTGCATACGGTGATCGACATCGGCGGTCAGGACGCGAAAGTTCTTCATGTCGGCGACGACGGGAATCTGGTCAATTTTGTCATGAACGATAAATGCGCGGCCGGAACCGGAAGATTTCTGGATGTTATGGCGCGTGTTCTGGAAGTTGATGTCGGCGATCTCGCGGGGCTTGGGGCAAAGTCTCAGGTTCAGGTCGAAATCAGCTCCACCTGCACCGTGTTTGCGGAATCGGAGGTTATTTCCCAGCTGGCGAAGGGGACGGACCGCTGCGACATTATCGACGGAATCCATCGCTCGGTTGCCGGCCGGGTCGGGGGGCTGGCCCGCCGCGTCGGAGTTCAGCCGGACGTCGTCATGACGGGCGGCGTCGCAAGAAATTGCGGAGTTTTGCACGCGCTCGAAAAAGAGCTGAATACAGAAATTCAGACGTCTCCGCTAGCCCAATATAACGGCGCACTGGGCGCCGCGCTGTTTGCTTTTGAAAAATGCAGGTAAGATCCTTTTGCCTCTTACAGGGATGATTCACATAAGTCTGCACTCCAAACGTGCAGCGACCGTCATGCTGTTTTGGCAGAATCCGTATCGAAACAAAATTCACATCCGTCCGTGAAAATACTCTATATCGCTTTAGCAAAAGATTCTGCCGGCAGCGCAATAACAGTTAGGAGGAAGCTATTTAATGAACGACAAGGAGAAGGCGGAGCAGGCCCCTGTTTCGGCAGAGGCGGCTCCCGTCAAGAAGAAGAAAACTCAGTCTCCCGGTGTTTTGGCTCTGCAGAAGGTCGTCAATGATGTTTATCAGGCGGCCCGCGACGCGAAAAAGGAAGGGAAACTTGTCGGATGGTCTTCATCCAAATTCCCCTGCGAAATTGCCGAAACCTTTGATTTGAATGTCGTGTACCCCGAAAATCAGGCCGCGGGCATCGCCGCGCACCACGACGATACACGTCTCTGCACGATCGCCGAAAACGAGGGCTACGACGCCGATATCTGCTCTTACGCCCGCATCAATCTTGCCTATGCGATGGGCAACGAGACGACAAACGAGGGCAGGCGGATGCCAATGCCGGATTTCGTCCTTTGCTGCAACAACATCTGCAACTGCATGACAAAATGGTATGAGAACATCGCCCGCATCCACAATATTCCCCTGATTATGGTCGACATTCCCTATTCCAATTACCCGGAGGTCGACGACGACTTTGTTGCCTATGTTCGCGGTCAGTTCGATATCGCGATCAAACAGCTCGAGGAGCTGACGGGTAAGAAATTCGACGAGGAGAAGTTCAAACGCGTGTGCGGATACGCAAACCGCACGGCGAACGCTTGGCTGAAGGTCTGCGATTATTTGCAGTATAAGCCGTCCCCGATGTCCGGCTTTGATCTGTTCAACCACATGGCGGACGTCGTTACCGCGCGCGGGAAGAAAGAAACGGCAGAGGCGTTCGAACTGCTGGCTTCCGAGCTTGAGGAGAACCTGAAAACCGGAAAATCGACGCTGCCTTTCCCGGAACAGCACAGAATCATGATGGAAGGCATTCCACCGTGGCCGCATCTGCGCGAGCTGTTTAAGCCTTTGAAAGAGCATGGCCTGAATGTAACGGCGGTTGTTTACGCCCCTGCATTTGCGTTCCGGTTTAACGATGTGGAAGGCATGGCGCGCTCTTATGCCGTGGCCCCGAACAGCGTCTGCCTCGAAAAGGGAGTCGACTGGCGTTCGCAGCTGTGCAAGGACAATAAGGTTGACGGCGCTCTCGTTCATTACAACAGAGCCTGCAAGGCTTGGTCCGGCTATATGCCCGAAATGCAGCGCCGCTGGCAGAATGAGCTCGGAATTCCGGTTGTCGGCTATGACGGCGACCAGGCCGATTCCAGAAACTTTAACGCGGCCCAGTATGAGACCCGCGTGCAGGCTCTTGTTGAAGCGATGGAAGAAGCCGACAGGAAAAAGGAGAGTGGAAAGTAATGGCGATTGCGGAAAAATTAGCGGAATTCAGAAAAATTGCCGACAATCCGAAGACACAGCTGGAGCATTATAAGTCAAAAGGGATGAAAGCCGTCGGCGTTATGCCTTACTTTGCCCCCGAAGAACTGGTTTTCGCCGCCGGAATGTTCCCCGCGGGGATGTGGGGTTCCAACACCAAGTCGATTTCCCGCGCGAAGGAATACTGCGCAAGCTTTTACTGCTCCCTGGTGCAGCTTGACCTTGAAATGCTTCTGGACGGCACGATGGACGGTTTGGACGCGGTGATTACACCGACCTGCTGTGATACGCTCCGCCCGAATTCCCAGAACATCAAGGTCGCCATGAAAGACAAAATGAAGGTTATCTTCCTGGCGCACCCCCAGAACCGTTTCCCCGAATGCGGCGTGAAATACACGGAATCCTGCTACAACAAAATCCGTGCGGAACTGGACGAGGTTTCCGGTCATAAGACGACCGATGAAGAGATTCAGAACGCGATTAAGGTTTACAACCGTTCCCGCGCGGCCCGCCGGGAGTTCGTAAAACTGGCCGGGGCACACCCAGAGGCGGTTTCCGCGGTTATGAGGAGCGGCGTTTTAAAGGCCTCCTATTTTATGCTGAAGGATGAATACGCCGACAAGGTGGAAGCCTTGAATGCGGAATTGAAATCGCTTCCGGCTTCCGACTGGAAGGGCGTCAGGATCGTAACTTCCGGCATTATCTGCGATAATCCCACGCTCCTGAAAATCCTTGACGAGAATCAATGCGCGATTGTTGCCGACGATGTGGCTCAGGAAACGCGCTCCTTCCGCTGCGATGCTCCTGAAGATGACGCGGACCCGATCCATGCGCTGGCAATCCAGTTCAGGAATCAGGATTACGATATTCTTCTCTATGACAAGTTCTCGAGCCAGAACCGCCGCGGCGAGTACGTCGCCAAGATGTGCAAAGACAATCACGCCGACGGCTTAATCCTTTTTATGCAGCAGTTTTGCGATCCGGAGGAAATGGAGTATCCGTACCTAAAAAAAGCCCTGGATGCGGCCGGTATTCCTCATATCCGTCTGGGAATCGATCATCAGATGCGCGACTTTGGTCAGGCTCAGACTGCGATTCAGGCGTTTGCCGACGTTCTGGACTGACGATTGCTTGTTTATAACAACTTATTTTCCTGATCCATCAAAAAGGCGGTCTCTGAAAGGAGGCTGCCTTTTTGCATTCGGGAATCAAGTTTGCCCAGTATTGCCGCGTATTTTCGGCCGGGTAGAAGAGAGCTGAAAAAAGAGAGAAAGGGTTGCTTCTTGTCATATTTTAGTTTATAATCAAGACAGATTTTATAACTTTTAGTAATAACTTGGATGAGAATAATCATGACATTAGGTGAAAAGGTTCCACTTGGAGTGAATCGAATGAAGAAAAGAACCGTACTGAAAAAAACAATTTCAGCAGTCTGCGCGGGCTGCCTCGTCCTGTTTTCCTTCCCTCTGCCTTTCGGCGCGGCTTCCGCGAAGGCAAAAACGACGGATTATTTAAATCTGCGGCGAGGCGCCGGGACAAATACGAATGTTATTTTGACCATATCCAAAAATACTACGGTGACCGTTCTTGATAATTCGGATGCCCAATGGGCCAAGGTGCAGACGTCGGACGGCAAAACGGGATACTGCTTTAAGCAGTATCTCAGCTTTTCATCCGGCTCAACCACGACTTCCGGTTCAGCCGCCGTGACTGCAAAAACGACGGACAACCTGAACCTGCGGCAGGATTCTTCCCTGAGTGGAAA
Source organism: Caproicibacter fermentans (assembly GCF_014303955.1). Classification (NCBI taxonomy): domain Bacteria; kingdom Bacillati; phylum Bacillota; class Clostridia; order Eubacteriales; family Acutalibacteraceae; genus Caproicibacter; species Caproicibacter fermentans. Next base: position 3,750,363 of record NZ_CP060286.1, read on the forward strand.
AATACTGATGGTTCTTGCCAAAGGGTCCTCCCTTACGGTTCTGGACAATTCCAATTCAAGCTGGGTGAAGGTTCAGACGCAGAGCGGGGCGCAGGGCTGGTGCAGCCGCGCTTATCTGACGGTTTCCGGCGCGGCCGCCCCGCCGGAAACCAACACCTCTTCTTCCGCCGCAACGGCAAAAACCACCGATTACCTGAATCTGCGTTCCGGGGCCGGCATGAGCAACAAAGTACTGCTCACGTTGAGCAAGGGAGTCAGCGTCACGGTTCTGGACAACTCAAATTCAGACTGGGTGAAGGTTCGCACGCAGAACGGCACACAGGGCTGGTGCAGCCGCAAATACCTGACCGTTACAGGCGGAACGAACACCGGAACGAATTCCTCATCCTCTACGCCGCCGTCAAGCTCATCAGCCTTATCTTCTCAGTCTTCATCTTCCCAGCCGTCGTCGTCATCTTCGTCGTCCGGCAGCAGCGGTACGGGAAATGCGGATACCGGCACGGATTCGGGAGTAACCGGAATTAAAAGCGCGACCGTAACCGCCGACGTGCTGCGTTTGCGGGAGCAGGCGAACACATCCTGCAAGGTCCTCTCCAATCTTGTCAACGGCACAAGCCTGCAGGTGCTCAGCGCGCCGGCTTCCGGATGGGTCAAGGTACAGACTCCGGACGGCAAGACCGGATATGTGAGCACGGATTATGTAAAAATCATCTATTCCGACGGCACTTCGACGGGCGGAAGCACTGATACAAATCAGGGCGGCGGAACGAACGCGTCTTCTCTTTCGCTTTCGTCCGGTTCACAGACGGTGCCGGCCGGAAAGACTTTATACCTGAAAGCTTCAACCAGCCCGAGCAATGCGGATGTCAGCTGGTCAAGCAGCAACACCTCCGTCGCAACGGTTATAAACGGGTATGTGACCGCCGTATCAAAAGGCAGCGCGGTCATCACCGCAACCTCCGGAACAGAAACCGCCACCTGCGGCGTCACGGTATCGGATGCCGAACCGGTCCGAACGGCTTATGCGTCGCCCAATATTGCAGGGCCGGGCGAAACCGTTACTTTGACTGCGATTACGGACTCCAGCCGTGACGGGGTCAGGTTTTATGTTACCAAACCGACGGGGATTACAAGTTCCATAGACGCCGTCAGCAGCACGCAGGAAACGACAAACGGCGTAACGACCAAAGTGTGGAAGGCGAGCGCTACTTTCAGTGATCCGGGCAATTATACCGTGCTTGCACAGTCGCGGGCCGGTGGGGTTTACACCACCGCGGGTTTCACCACAAGCGCGTATATCACGAAGCAGGCCGATAAATCCGTCACATCCTCCGAGGAGCGCCGTGTCAGCGACGAAATGATTCAGCTGATTTCCAAGTGGGAAGGTTACCGCGCGTGTGTTTATACGGATACCATTGCGTCCAGTCAGATCCCCACAATCGGCTACGGCTGCACATTGGCGGCAAACGCCGAGTTTTACAACGGGGTGAGCGAAACCGAAGCGTGGTCCATGATGGTCAACCGGATCAACGGCTCGTCTTATACTTCCGAGCTGAATAAGATGATTCGGAACAACGGGTTTTTAATGAACCAGTATCAGGCGGATTGTCTGATCAGTTTTGCCTACAACGTTGGTTCCGGGTATTTCAACAGTTCCACTGAGATGGATTTTATCAAAATTATGAAGAATGCGGTCCGGCCTCCGGATTTCTCCTCCGGAACCACATATGAGGCGACGGTCACGGAAAACACCCAGGTCAGGAGTAACAGCGGAATCATGTCCGCACAGAACGCGTCCGTGACGGCGGGAACGGCTGTTGTTGTTACGGGCGGTGATTTTTCCGACAAAAAGGACGGCTGGTATCAGATCAAACTGACCGACGGAACGGTCGGCTGGGTCAATTCCGGGTATGTCAGCCTCGCGAATTCCTCCAGACTTGTCCATGACCTTGCTTATACGAACGCCTATGCGATGGGGACGGAGCTGATTCGCTGGAACCAGGCGGGCGGCAAATTCTACACCGGGTTGTTCTATCGCCGTCTGGGGGAAGTCAACGTCTACAATTACGGGGATTACAGCGCGGCCCGATACAACAAGTACGGATATGGGTACCCGAGCGCCGCAGCTTCGCTTCAATAAAGTGAAATGACGGTTGCCGCGGCAGACGCACAAATGATTGATCGTGACAGGAGCTTTAAGAATGATAAATCCGAAACCGCTGTTCCCCGGGGCGAGGGTCGCGCTGATCGCGCCGTCGGGTCCGGTGCCCCCCGAACGCCTGGAGCCCGCCGTGCGGTCGGTAGAGAAACTGGGACTCGTGCCGGTCGTTTATGAAAGCTGCCGAAGTGCTCACGGATATCTCGCCGGAGAGGATCAGCTGCGGGCCGATGATCTGAATCATGCGTTTGCAGACAGAAGCATTGATGGTATCCTTTGCATTCGGGGTGGATACGGCGCTCAGCGGATATTAAAGAAACTTGATTTTTCCTGTATTCGAAAGCATCCAAAGTTTTTTTCCGGTTACAGTGATGTTACCACCCTGCATATTGCGCTGAACCAGCTCTGCGGTTTTATTACCTATCATACGCCGATGCCTTCCACGGAGCTGTACGACGGCGCCGACGAATACACCATGAAAAGCCTGAAAAGGGTGATGTTCGGCGATTCGGCCGGCACGCTGGAGAATCCCGGATCAATGGAGCCGGAAGTTCTTGTGCCCGGGTGTGCCTGCGGGCGCTTGACCGGCGGGAATTTGTCGCTGGTGGCTTCTTCCCTCGGCACGCCTTTTGAAATTGATACCCGAGGCAAAATCCTGTTTCTGGAGGACGTTGATGAGGAACCTTACCGGATCGACCGGATGCTGACACAGCTTTTGCTGGCCGGCAAACTGAACGACTGCGCGGGTCTGATGTTCGGGTACTGGACCCGCATCGAGGCCGAACAGCCTGAACGTTCCCTGACTCTCTTACAGATTTTCAGGGAACTGATTGTGCCGCAGGGGCGGCCGGCTCTGATGAATCTTGCCTGCGGGCACAGCCTGCCGTCGATGTCTCTTCCAATGGGGAAAAAATTGAAAATGGATGCTTCGGCAAAAAAGATTTCGATTCTAAGATGATTTATTATTTTATTTTTCTTGACAAATATGAAGAAAAATTTTATAGTAGTTGAGACAAAGATGCCGCAGTGATTTTCTGGGGCATCTTTTGCTTTTTTGAATATGGGACATTTTCCGAAGTTCGGCTGCATTTGTTGAAAGAAAAGTGAGGTGTCGGCAAATGGAGGTAGATTTTCTGAAGCAGGCCGCGCAGGAGATGAAACCATGGCTTTCCCGGACCAGGAGGGACTTTCACATGCATCCCGAGTTGGGAAACAAGGAATTCCGCACCAGCCGGATCATTCAGGATTCTCTGAGTGAATTCGGAATCGATTTTCAGACCTATGAAGACAGCACCGCGGTTGTCGGGCTGATTTGCGGGGCCCACGAGGGGAAAACCGTGGCGATTCGCGCGGATATGGACGCTCTTCCGATTCAGGAGGAAAACGAGGTGCCGTATCGATCACTGACTCCGGGCGTGATGCATGCCTGCGGGCACGACGCTCATACGGCTGTTCTTCTGGGAACCGCCTGTTTGTTTTCCCAGTACCGCGAACAACTGCACGGCAATATCCGTCTGTTGTTTCAGCCGGCGGAGGAAACCACCGGCGGGGCGGAGAAAATGGTAACGGCGGGCTGCATGAAAAATCCGGATACGGACTATGTCATCGGCCTTCACGTATCGAGCCATCCGGCCGGAACCGTCGAGGTCAGGAAAGGCGCCGTATACGGGGCGAGCGACCGGATTGATATCCGGGTGCTTGGCAAGCAGGCCCACGGGGCTCATCCTGATACCGGGGTAGACGCAATCGCAATTTCGGCGCAGGTTGTCACGGCTCTGCAGAACCTGGTCAGCCGGAAAATTTCACCGGTCGACTCCGCCGTTTTTACTATTGGCAAGATTCTCGGCGGAGCACAAAGGAATATCATAGCCGACGAGGTTCAGATGGAAGCGACGCTGAGGACTTTATACCCGGAGACCCGGATATTCGCAAAAGAGTAGATAACGAAAATTGCAAAGGGCGTCAGCGCCGCGCTGGGCGGCCGGGCGGAGGTTAATATCCGGGAAAGCTATCACTCCCTGTTCAATACGGACCGGGTGGTGGATGTGGTTCGCGGCGCGGCGGCGGAACTTGTCGGCAAAGAAAATTTGCTGGAGGATCCGTTCCCCAGTCTTGGAGTCGAGGATTTTTCATATTTTCTGGATGCCGCGCCGGGTGCTTTTTATTGTCTGGGCACAACCAATCCATCCAAGGAAATTACATGGCCGGCCCATTCGTCACGTTTTGACATCGATGAGGACTGCCTGCCGACCGGCGTTTTGCTGCATACTCTCACGCCGCTTCGTCTTTTAAACGGAGAAGCGGAAGAAACCTGATTTAGGAGGATTATCATGAAATTGTATCTCAGTGCGGATATTGAAGGAACCGCGGGCGTTGTTAAATGGTCGGAAACCGAACCGGAAGATCAATATTACCCGTACTTTGCAAACGAGATGACGCAGGAAGTACGCTGCGCCTGCGAAGGCGCCATGGAAGCCGGTGTCAACGAAATTCTGGTCAAGGACGCGCACCATACCGCGACCAACATTAATCCCGAAAAGCTGCCTGAAATTGTTAAGATCATGCGCGGCTGGACGCGCGGCCCGCAGGAGATGATGGCCGGTGTTGACGGCGGCTTCGACGCTGCCGCAATGGTTGGGTACCACAGCGCGAGCGGGACCAACGGGAATCCTCTGGCGCATACGATGAATACCCAGAACGAATCTGTTACCTTAAATGGGCGGCTTGCCAGCGAATTCATGATCAACGCATACACGGCGGCGTATTATAAAGTGCCTGTCGTATTTGTCAGCGGGGACCGGTCTTTGTGCGAAAGCGCGAAGAAGCTGATTCCGTCCATCACTGCCGTACCTGTCAGCGAAGGAATCGGCAATGCTTCCGTATCCCTGCATCCGGCCGCGGCGCAGGGAGCCATCCGGAAGGGCATGCTTCAGGCCATGCAGGGAAACCTTTCCGAATGCCTGTTGAAGCTTCCGGAATCCTTTGAGGTTTCGATTCTGTTTCATGTGCATGACAAGGCCTATTATGCGTCCTATTATCCGGGCGCCCGGTCGGACGGCTTGAAAACGGTCACCTTTCACGCTTCAGATTATTTTGAGGTGCTTCGTTTTCTTCTGTTTGTTCTCTAAAGATTCATACACTGAGGCCGCCGGAATCGCTTCCGGCGGCCTCAGACCATTAAGTCGCTCAGCCGTAAAATTGCGTTTTACTTGCGGCGTTGGCTGCGACCGAGAGAATGTTCCCTTCTTTGCGGTACGAAACCTTCCGGCTGTGCCGGGGTAACTCTCCTTGATCACAGTTCTTTCAGCCAGTATTTTCGGTCAAGGCTGCGGTACTGCACCGCTTCCGCCACATGGGCGGATTCGATGGCGTCGCTGCCGTCCAGGTCCGCGATCGTTCGGCAGACCTTTAAAATCCTGTCGTAAGCCCTGGCCGAAAGCCCGAGGCGGTCGAAAGCTTTTTTTCAAAAGATTGCGGCCGGGATCGCTCAGACGGCAGAATTCGTGCAGCCGGTCCGGCCTGATTCTTGCGTTGCAGGTGATGCCGGTGCCGCGAAAGCGGTCGTTCTGGATTCGGCGGGCGGCGTTTACCCGGGTCCGGATTGATTCGGAGCTTTCCTCCGTGACGCGGGAGTCCAGCTGTTCAAATTCGACGGGGGGAACTTCAATGTGCAGATCAAGGCGGTCAAGCAGAGGACCGGAAACCCGTGAAAGATAGCGGGAAACGGCCTGCGGCGAACAGGTGCACCGGCGCGTCGGGTGACCGAAATAGCCGCAGGGGCATGGATTCATTGCCGCGACAAACATGACGGAGCAGGGATAGCTGACCGTGCCGCCGACCCGTGAAATCGTTACGGTTCCGTTTTCGATCGGCTGGCGAAGAACCTCCATGGAGCTTCGTGAGAATTCAGGCAGTTCGTCAAGAAAGAGCACGCCGTTGTGCGCCAGTGAAATTTCACCGGGCTTTGGGATGCTTCCGCCGCCGGAAAGGCCCGCGGGGGACACCGTGTGGTGCGGAGAGCGAAACGGCCTGACCTGAACCAGCGAAACACCGGGTGGGAGAGTCCCCGCGATGGAATGAATCTTGGTTGTCTCGATTGTTTCCTCGAATGTCATTTCTGGAAGGATGGAAGGAATCCTGCGGGCCAGCATGCTTTTTCCGGAACCGGGCGGACCGATCAGCAGGGCGTTGTGCCCGCCCGCGGCGGCAATTTCCAGGGCCCGTTTTGCTTCTTCCTGGCCGCGGACGTCCGCGAAATCCGGGCAGTTCTGCGGATTGCCGCACTCGGCGGGAGAGGGCTGCGCGGGCGCGATCTGCTCGCCGCCGTTCAGGTGTTTGAGCAGTTGGGGAAGATCCGTGACGGGATAAACCTCGATTCCCTGGATTACCGCCCCTTCGGCGGCGTTTTGCTTCGGTACGAAAAAGCGCCTGAAACCCTCCTGCCGCGCGCGTATCGTCATGGGAAGAATACCGCGTACGGGCCTGAGCTCCCCGGTCAGGGACAGTTCCCCGATAAAAACGCTTCCCTCAAGGTCCGCGGCAAGCTGGCTGCTGGCTTTCATCAGGGCAATAAACAGCGGCAGGTCGTAAATCGGGCCTTCCTTACGCTTATCGGCCGGGGCAAGATTTACCGTTATTTTACTGACGGGAAAATCGAATCCGCAGTTTTTCATCGCGGACCTGACCCGGTCGCGGGATTCCTTGACCGCCGCATCCGGAAGTCCAACCACTTCAAAGGAGGGCAGACCCGAAGACAGGTCCGCCTCCACCTCCACAGGGAATGAATCCATGCCATACAGTCCCATGCTGTATAAATGCGAAACCACTCTGCAGCCCCCTTTTTTGACAATAACAAATTCATTATACCCATTTCGGTAAAAATCCGCAATAGAATTCTGATCCGGAACAGACGTTTCGAAGAATTACATTGACTTCTTGACCGGCGTAAGGTATGATGAGAGCATATGAAAGTGATGTATCATGAGGTGTTTTGCCTTGGCAGTTCCGAACCGTACGCCGCTAACCGATTTTTCAGACGGCCAGTTGGCCGTTCTTGTTAAGGATGGCGATTCAGACGCCTTTGCCGAACTGACGGCGCGGTATATGTCTCTCATCCGCTATAAATCCGCGCCGTTTCATTCCGCACAGCTGGAAACGGACGACCTGTGCCAGGAGGGCCTGGTTGGCCTTTACAACGCGGCGCGCACCTACAATTCCGCCAACGGAGCCGCGTTTAAGACCTACGCAGGCACTTGCATAGCAAATCGCATGATTATGGCTTACCGCTCTGCGCTGAGCAGAAAAAATGAACCGCTGAGCAATTTTGTGTCGCTCAGCGACGGCGAACATTCCGGTCTGGAACTGCCGGTCGGCGGTTGGGACCCTGAGACTCTGCTTGCCAGCAGCGAAGGCGTGGGCCAGTTGTGGGAAAAAATCAGGTCCGTCCTGTCGGAACGGGAACTCCGTGTGCTGCGCCTCTATTTGAGCGGCTACAGCTATGCCGAAATAGCGGCAAAACTGGCCATAACGGCTAAGGCGGCCGATAATGCTCTGCAGCGCGCCAGAATCAAGCTGAAAAGCCGTTTTAACGGCTGAACGATATGCCCGGGTAGCTTAAGCAGAGCGTTGATTATCAAAGGCGGCGGTTCGAATCCGTCTCAGGGCAATTTATTAAAGCGAGGTAACAACATGTACCAGGACAAAACTCTTATCTGCAAAGACTGCGGCAACGAATTCGTATTCACTGCCGGAGAACAGGAATTCTACGCATCCAAGGGCCTGATGAACGAGCCGCAGAGATGTAAAGCCTGCCGCGACGCCTACAAGAACAGACAAAAACCTGAAAGGACCATGTATACCGCCGTTTGTGCCTCCTGCGGCAAGGAATGCAAAGTTCCGTTTCAGCCGCGCGAAGACCGTCCGGTTTACTGCAGCGACTGCTTTTCCAAGAAAAGAGACCAGAGAAGATACTAAAAAAATGCAGCGGAATATCCGCTGCATTTTTTTATATCAGTAAGATTCCACTCTGCGCTGTTTTCTCAGATCGCGGCGCTTTTTCCCCGCTTCCCACTCGGCTTCCTCTTCCGGCGTGTCGCAGATCAGCCCGGGCACGGGAGTCGGTCTTCCGTTTTCATCCAGCGCCACCAGCACCAGATATGCGGTGTTGACCAGCTTGCGCTCGCCGGAAAGCTCTTCAACGTAACTGTCCACGCGGACTTCCATGGAGGTCCTGCCGACATAGGTCATCTTTCCGTGAAGGACGACGACGTTGTTCGCATAGACCGGGGATTTAAACTGCAGGCTGTCGATTTCCGCCGTCGTTACGTTTCGCGCGGAATGCCTGCGCGCGACGGCGCCCGCTACAATGTCGATCCAGGAGACGAGTTCGCCGCCGAACAGGCGTTTCTGCGAGTTTAAATGAGAATAAAAAACGGGCTGAATCTGCTCCGTTACCGAGTCCGACACATGTTTCGCATTACATTCGCCCATAGTAACTCCACCATTTCTTTTTTTATATCATATCCTGTTTCAGCTGATTTTTCAACTGCCGGCGTTTTGGTATCCCGCTTGCGGGAGGAAGAAAAAATGCTTATAATAAAATGGATTTGGGGGAATTCAATATGGCTGATCATTCAGCGGAAAAATGCTGCGCGATTATCGCGGCCGCCGGCCGGTCCACCCGAATGGGCGGCGATAGTTCCAAACAGTTTCTTCCGCTTCTGGGCGTGCCCGCCATCGTCAGAACCCTATGGGCGTTTGACCGCGCTTCTGAAGTGGGACGGGTCATTGTCGTTTGCCGCGGAGAGGACCTTGAACAGATGAAAGGCTGCATCGAGCGGTATCGGGTTCAAAAGGTGACCGCGGTTCTGCGGGGCGGCGGCACACGGCAGGAATCCGTTTCCATCGGTGTTCGGGCGGTTCCTGCGGCCGTAGGTTGTGTTGCCGTACACGACGGCGCCAGGCCGCTGATAACGCCGGATGAAATTAACGCATGCGTCGGTGACGCATTCCGGTGCGGCGCTTCCGCACTGGGTACGCCGCTGAAAGACACCGTAAAAAAAATTGATTTGTCGCAATGCGTTCTTTCCACGCCCGCAAGAGAGTGCCTTTGGGCGGTTCAGACGCCGCAGGTGTTTCATCTGGATCTTTATCGGCAGGCGCTTGCAAAAGCTCAGGCGGACGGGAAAGACTATACCGATGACTGTCAGCTGGTGGAGCAAATCGGGATCAGGGTCCATCTTTGCAGGGGCAGCTACGAAAATATCAAGCTGACGACCGAAGAGGACCTTGCGGTTGCGGAAGCAATCCTGAAAAAAAGGGAGGCGGGAATTTGAGAATCGGTCAGGGGTATGACGTCCATAGGATGGTTCAGGGGCGCCGACTGATCCTGGGCGGTGTGGAAATCCCCTGTGAAAAGGGGCTTTTCGGCCATTCCGACGCGGACGTTCTGATCCACGCCGTAATGGACGCGCTGCTCGGCGCGGCGGCGCTCGGGGATATCGGCGAGCTTTTCCCGGACAGCGACCCCGCGTTTCAAAACGCGGACAGCATCCTGCTGCTTCAAAAGGTCTGCGGATTACTGAAAGAAAAAAGATATCACATTGTGAATCTCGATTCCACCGTGATTGCGCAGGCGCCCAGACTGAGCCCCTTCGTTCCGCGGATGAGAGAACGGATCGCCGCCGCCTGTGAAATTTCGGTTGACCGCGTCAGCGTCAAGGCCACCACGGAAGAACGCCTCGGGTTTACCGGGGCGGGAGAGGGAATCGCGGCGCAGGCCGTATGCCTGATTGATTCCGCTGTTCCGAATGAAATGAGATAAAGTCAAATAATCAAACGGCTTTCCACAGCATATTCTGTTAGTAAATAACAGAGGGGTGATTGTTGTGGGCAAGCCGTTAATCATAGTTGGTTCCATCACAAATGCCATCAAAAGCCGCAACATCCTGGCGTGGATGGGGATTCGTTCCTATGTGGAAAGAACGCCCCGCAGCGGACCGAACGGCGGCTGCGGGTACAGCATATACGTTCCGGAGCGCACCGATGAGGCGGAGGATATTCTGATCCGCTACGGGATCAGGGTCGGCGGACGCGCGGAAAGAGGGGACGCATCTTGATCTATCTGGATAACGCGGCCACGACCTATCCAAAGCCGAATTCAGTCCGCAGCGCGACGGCGCTTGCTCTTCGGAAATATGGCGCGAATCCGGGCAGGGCGGGGCACGATATGTCGATTGCCGCCGCCGAAGAAATTTACCGCTGCCGTACGGCGGCGGCGGATTTTTTTCGCGCCCCCGGTCCGGAATGCGTTGCCTTTACGCTGAACTGTACGCACGCGTTAAATTATGTTCTGAAGGGGCTTTTGAAACCCGGCGACCACGCGGTTACCTCCTGCCTGGAACACAACGCGGTATCCCGACCGCTTCACGCCCTGTCAGAAACCGGGGTGGAGGTGTCCGCGGCGCAGGTCTACCCGGGGGATAACGACGCGACGGTGGACTCTTTTCGCCGGGCAATCCGGTCCAATACCCGGCTGATTGTCTGTACGCACGCTTCGAACGTATGGGGAATACGGCTTCCGGTGGAGCGCATCGCGGCGCTTGGCCACGAATACAGAATTCCCATCGCGGTGGATTGTGCTCAGTCCGCCGGCGTGCTTCCCGTCGACATGGCGGACAGCGGGATCGACTACCTTTGTATCGCCGGCCACAAGGGGCTTTACGGCCCGATGGGCACGGGCCTTTTGATCACGGCGAACGGTAGCGGGCTGTCGACGCTGATCGAAGGAGGAACGGGCACGAATTCCGCCCGGGAGGAACAGCCTGACGGCATGCCGGAACGGATGGAGAGCGGCACCCAGAATATGCCGGGCATTGCCGGTTTGCGGGCGGGGATCGAATTTGTCAAAGCACGCGGAGCCGACCGCATTTTTCAGCATGAGATGACTTTGACCCGCCTTTTATACGAGCGTTTGGCGGGGATGAAAAATATCCGCTTGTATACGGATGAACCGACTCCCCGTTATTTTGCCCCCGTGCTGTCGTTCAACGTCGGCGACCTGCCCAGCGAAATCGTTGGGAGAAAGCTGAACGAACACGGAATCGCCGTCCGAACGGGACTTCACTGCGCCCCCGCGGCCCATCGGTTTTTCGGTACTCTGGAGCAGGGCGCGGTCCGCGTATGCCCCTCCGTTTTCACCTTTAGGCAGGAAATTGACCGTCTGGTGCAGGTTTTGGCGACAATCCGTTAAAAATGCGGAAGAAAAGGATTGATTCTAAAATCATATATGATAAAATGAAGACAGGGCCGGAGAATATGGCGCCGGCCCTGTGATTGTTTTGCGCTGAAGGAAAATAGCCGTCGGCGTTTTTCAATAAGTTACGGAAGCGGAGCGCTCCGGCGCTTTGGTTCTTTCAGGAAAGGGTAAATTGTATGGAATTTATCATCGGCCTATGGAATGTTTTTCTTCAGCTGATCCATAATTTCCGGGTTGCCGACGCGCTGGATATTGTCCTTGTAACGTTTATCATCTATAACGCGATCAAACTTGTGCGCGAAACAAGAGCGGGGCAGCTGGTGCGCGGAATCATTGTTCTGATGGTCGTGTGGCTCCTTTCCTATTGGCTCAATCTTTATATGATGCAGAGCATCATCAGTTACCTGTTCCAGTTTGCGTTTATTGCGCTGCTGATTATTTTTCAGCCGGAAATCAGACGGGCCCTGGAGCAAATCGGCCGCAGCGGAATCGGGGCCGGGAAGACCTGGAATTTTGGTTTTGCTTTTGTCTCCGGCGATGCGGAAGCAAAGCTCCAGAAAAGCCGGAAGGCCGTCAACGCCGTCGTTGATGCGGCAGTCCAGATGTCCAGGCAAAAGACGGGCGCTCTGATTGTATTTGAAATCAAAACAAAACTGGGAGATATTATCGACACCGGAACCGTCGTTGAGGCGATTCCCTCCGCCCAGATTATCTGCAATATCTTTTTCAACAAAGCTCCGCTGCATGACGGCGCCATGATTGTCCGCGACGGAATGGTATATGCGGCCGGGTGTATTCTGCCGCTGACCAAAAGCGACAAAGTCAGCGTTGAACTCGGAACGCGTCACCGCGCCGCGATCGGAATGAGCGAAAATTCAGATGCGGTGATCGTTGTTGTCTCGGAGGAAACCGGCCAGATTTCCGTTGTGACAAACGGAACCATTACGCGGAATTATACCAGGGAAACGCTGAACAGCGAGCTTGAGAATCTGGTGCTGTCGGAAACCGCTGAGCCTGATGAGAAAAAGCAGAGCTGGATTTCTTCCTTTCGGAGGACCAAAAAGCAATGAAGATAAAAAAACTCTCACTGAATCATTTGTTTTACAATAATAAATTCGTGCTGTTTTTCTCCCTTGTGATTTCCGTCTTCCTGTGGCTGTTCATTTCATCGGCGGATACGGAGGATCATCCGCGCGCGATTACCAGCGTGCCGATAGAAGTTACGCTGTCCGACGCCGCGCAGGCGGACGGCCTCAAGGTGTTCAGCCCCGTGAATAAAACGGCAACGGTATATATTAAGGGAAACAGCCTGGTGGTCAACCAGGTCAGTGCCGACGACCTCAAGGTGGTCGCCCTTTCGGCTTCCTCCATTACTTCGCCCAATACCTATACGCTCCCTCTGACCGCGCAGAAAACGGAAAAACGGAATCTGACGGATTTCAGCGTTTCGTACGTATCACCGGAACAGGCCATTGTCATTGTGGACCGCTATAAGGAAAAAACGTTCAACATACAAAGCGCGATCAAATATCCGACGGATTACAAGTCGGATCCGGCGTATTTTGTGGGGCAGGAGACGCTCAACAACGATACGGTTACGGTCTCCGGGCCTGAAAAGCAGGTGCAGGAAGTGAACCGGGTTGCCTTTGAATATCAGGTGACGGACACGCTGAGGGAAACAAAGAACTTTACGGCGGATCTTGTGATGTACGACGCAAACGACAACAAGATCACGGACAGCAGTCTGACGCTTAATCCAAAGCAGGTCGAGGTGACCATTCCGGTTCTGCCGAGGGAGGTCCTGCCGCTGGACGCCGTATTCACCAACAAGCCGGCCGGCCTGCTGCTTGGCAGCGGAAAAATAGCAATCGAACCGAAGACGATCGAAGTCGCGGGGCCTGCGGATGTGCTGACAAATCTGTCTGAAGTCAGTCTGGCGCCGATCGATTTTTCAAAGGTAAGTCCAAGCACCAATTCTTTTGACGTGGATGTCAGCCTGCCCGCCACATGCAAAAACCTGAGTAATATTCCGACCGCAAAAGTTACGCTGGACCTGAGCGGCCTTTCCACAAGGAGCATTACCGTGACAAATTTCAACGTGGAAAACCTGAGCTCCGGCAAGTCGGCGGAGGTCAACACAAAAACGCTGAATGTCACGGTTGTCGGGCCGGAGGATGAAATCTCGAAACTGACGGGAAATAATGTTGTTGCAAAAATCAATATGTCCGGGAACGAGAACTTTACCGGTCATACGGAAATGCCCGTGACCTTCAGCATCAGCAGTGCCCCAAGCTCCTGGGTGTACGGAAGTTATATGGTGAACCTCAGCGTCAGCAGCAGTTAAATCAAAACTGAAATGAGGAGAAATCTTGAAAGATCAGTTGTATATTCTCTGGACGAACGCCGATCCGATTACTTCGCAGAAAATGGTTCTCATGTATGCGACCAACAGCATGCTGAATTCCTGGTGGAAGAGCGTAACGGTCATTTTGTGGGGCGCGCCGGCCGGTCTTGCGGCGGAAAATGCCTCCGTACAGGAAAGAATCAAGATCGCGCGGCAGGCGGGCGTCCGGTTTTCCGCCTGCAAGGCCTGCGCGGATCAGCTGAATGTAACGGATCAGCTTTTGAATTTGGGAATTGAGGTTGAGTATTGGGGAGAACGGTTAACTGAAATTTTGAAAGAGGATCAAAAAATTATCACCATCTGACGGCAAAAAGCTTTGGCATGGGAAGAAACATGCCGGAGCTTTTTGTGTTCTCAGGGAATGATCGGAAAAAGGCGCGCATATTTTGTACAGGAACCGAAAAAGGGGGGGGATCGGGATGAAAAAGCTTGGCAGCCTGTTTCTGATTTTAATTTTGTGTCTGCCGGCCGCCGGATGCCGAGCCGGGTTCCAGCAGCAGAATTCGTCCGGTCAGTCTGTCGAAACCCGGGAGACAGCCGTCAGGAATCTTGTCACGGAGTTCGGTAAACAGCTGCAGAATGTTTCTCTGACGGCATCAAAGGAAAAGGTTGCCGAGGACATGCAAAAGTATTACGGGGATTACGTTACCCCGTCGCTGCTGGAGGAATGGCAGACCGACCCTTCATCCGCTCCGGGCCGGACCGTCTCAAGCCCGTGGCCGGACAGAATCGCCATTCTCTCCGTTCAGCGCCTGGCTGACGACGCTTACGACGTCACGGGAGAAATCATAGAAGCGACCTCCGCGGATGAATCCGGAGGCCAGCCGGCGGGCAAACAGGGAATCCGGCTTTCCGTGAGAAACATCGGAGGGCTCTGGCTGATTGACGACGTCACGGTGGATCAGCAGACGCTTTCAGCAGCTATAGTTTATGAGAACACGCAATACGGCTTTACCGTAAGCCTTCCGTCCAGCTGGAAAGGTTATACCGTTCGAACCGAGGATTGGCAGGGTTATTCGCTGGTTCCGGGCCAGGAGGGAAAAATTACGGAAACCGGCCCCGAAATATTTGTTCGCCACCCGGAGTGGACCAAGGAAACGCCGCGGCAGGATATTCCGATTTTGATTTTTACCCTTGATCAGTGGAACGCGATTCAGAAGGACCAGTTCCATATCGGTGCGGCGCCCATCGGTCCGAGCGAGCTTGCCCGCAATTCAAAATATGTGGCTGCTCTGCCTGCGCGGTATAATTTTGCATTTTTGCCCGGTTATGAAGAGGTCGATACCCTGATGCGAGGCGGTGCGGTGAAGGCAACCGAAGAGTTTGGCGGCAGCTGAGACCATGGACGCAATGGCGCGAAAAGGGCCGGGCATTCAAGGCCCGGTCCTCTCTCATGACGGTTGAGGTTCGCAGTCCGGATCGCTTAACATTCGGGCGGTCAGGGCTTTGATTCGGATTCCCTGCTGCAGAAACATTTTTTCATGCTCTGTTTGGATATTATCCGCCGGCGGATCGGCATAAAGGTCTTCCGTCTGCGTCAGAATTTCAAATCCGCAGGATTCAAGATATTCCTTGGTGTCTTCGTAAAGCTCGTCGTCATCGGTTTTGAAATGCAGTTCGCCGCCGGGAACAAGAAGCTGCCGATAATGGACCAGCTGCCGCGGGTGGGTCAGACGCCGCTTCTTATGCTTCTTGCGCGGCCAGGGATTGCAGAAATGAATATAAATCCTGCTGACCTGATCCTGCGGCCCCATCGCGTTCTGGATCTGTTCGATATTCAGCGCCGTCAGGATCACATTATCCACGGGCCGGCCGGCTTCCCGAAACGCCTGTTCGATGTTTCTGCGCGCGGGCCCCAAAACGGCGTCCTTTAAATCGATTCCGAGATAGTTGATCTGCGGATTCCGGGGGCGGCGCCGGCCAGAAACAGACCCTTGCCGCAGCCCAGCTCCAGATAAACCGGCTGCCGTCGGGCAAAAAGGCTGTGCCACCGACCCAGATACTGCTCCGGCTTTCGGTAAAAATAAGGGCAGGCATTCAGCTCCGGCGCCGCCCAGTGCTTTGTTCTCATTCTCATCGCGGTCATGCACCTTCCCGTTTTTTACATACGTCCACCCATTGCTTGCTTTTGGACAGATGGAAGAGTTCGTCACAGGAAAGCCTTACGCAGGAACTTTCGCTGCCGCCCGCCGGGTAGACAGAATCAAAGCGCTTTAAAGAATTATCACAGTAAACCCGGGCGTCCGGCGGGGTTGTCGAACGGGCAGACGCCGCCGATCCGGTATCCGGTCAGGGGTTCCACATCTTCTGCGTTCAGCATTTTCGCTTTGATACCGAACTGCGCCTTGAATTTTGCGTTATCTATTTTGGTGTCTCCGGCAGTTACAATTAAGATGCAGCCTGCTTCGCAGTATAGAGAAATTGTTTTTGCGATTCTTCCCGGTTCCACCCCAAGCGCATTTGCCGCAAGCTCCACCGTGGCACTGGAAACCAGGAACTCCTGCAGGCGGTCCTGCATGGAAAAACGGGACAAATATTGTTTTACCCTGTCAACCGACATGATTTTCATCCTCCTGTTCTGATCGAGTCAATTATAGCATAAAAAAGAAAAAGTTTGGCAGTCGTTTTATTTCATTTTATAAGAAAAATCCCCCAAATTCCATATGATAAGATGAATTTCGAACTAAATTAACAATAAATGTATAAAAACATGAATAAACCTCGCACACTTTGCTTGTTTTACTGGACTTTCGGTGAAAAGGTGTTATAATTTAACATAGATTTGCTTTTTTAGGGGGAAGCTGATGCTCAATCAAAAAAGAATCATTTTGGCGCTGGTCATTTTGCTTTGCGCGGCAGTTTCCGTCACCGGATATTTCTGGGTGAAAACCAGAAAACCCGCTTCCTACGAAAGTGCCGACTTTGCGATGGGCACGTACATTCAGCAGACCGTATATGGAAAAAACGGCGAGGCTGCGGCAAAATCGGCGCTGAGTAAAATAACAGAGCTGGAAAACCGGATTTCATGGCGGATTGACAGTTCCGATGTTGCACGTCTGAACGCCGCCGCCGGGACCGACTGGATCGCCATAGATCCGAAGACCGCTTCCATCCTTGCAGCAAGTCTGGACGTGGCGCAGAAATCGGACGGAGCGTACGACCCGACGATTTTACCGGTATCGTCACTCTGGGATTTCGGCGGAGAAAACCAACATGTTCCGCCAAAGTCGGATCTGCAGAAGTATATCAAATATGTTGATTACCAAAACCTTCGGGTGGATCAAAAAAATTCCAAGGCGTCGCTGAAACTGCATTATATGGCGATTGACCTGGGCGGAATTGGAAAAGGCGCCGCGTGCGACGACGCGGTTGCCGCTTACCGCAGCGCCGGCGCCGATTACGGAATCATCGCTGTGGGCGGAAGCATCGGGGTTTACGGCACTAAGCCGGACGGGTCCGCCTGGCATATCGCAATCCGCGACCCCGCGACAAAGGATGAAAACGCCGATTCCATGGGGCAGATCGACCTGACCTCCGGATTCATCTCCACATCCGGAACCTATGAGAAGACTTTTACCCAAAACGGCGTTACTTATCATCATCTGCTGAATCCGAAAACGGGATATCCGGAGAACAACGGGCTGGTTTCCGTTACGGTGAAAGCGAATAACGGCGCCGTCAGCGACGCGCTTTCGACCGCCTGCTTCGTTCTCGGCCGTGAAAAGGGAGAAAAGCTTCTTTCCGAGTATCACGCGGACGGCGTGTTTATCGATTCCAGCAACAGGGTGTATGTTACCGCCGGGCTGAAAAGCGGTTTTCAGATTACGGGCGGCAAGTACGTCCTCGCGGGCTGATTTTCTGATTCAAGATTCACTTCGGCTCCGGTTCGGGAGAAAAACTCAAGAATCAGCTGCCGTGACTGAATATGTTTTTTCATTATTTCATTAGTGTAGTTTAGTATGTATTGGAGGATTTAAACATGGAATTGACTTTTCCAACAAAGCCATTCAAAACGCATGGCGGTGCGGCAGTTCCTCACAGGAAAAATACCGCACAGATGGAATCTGTCATGCTGCCGCCTCCTGAGCAGGTAGTCTTGCCCATGCAGCAGCACGTAGGTCCGCCCTGCGCTCCAACGGTAAAGGTTGGGGATGCCGTTTTGATTGGACAAAAAATCGCCGACAGTTCCGCGTTTGTCAGCGCGCCGATTCATGCGACTGTTTCCGGTACGGTCAGCGCCATAAAAAAGGTGACGCTGTCCGGGGGTCAGTTCATGGATGCGGTTGTAATTGATTCGGACGGTAAAATGGAGGTTTCGCCCGACGTGAAGCCTCCCGTCATCAACAGCCTTGCAGAGTTTCTCAGCGCGGTGCATGAATCCGGGCTGGTTGGTCTGGGCGGCGCGGGCTTCCCTGCGCATGTCAAGCTGAAGGTGCCGGACGATAAAAACGTGGACACGCTGATTATCAACGTCGCGGAGTGCGAGCCTTACATTACCTCCGACAACCGGTGCGCCGTGGAAGACGCCGACGACATTTTTGCCGGAGTCCGCGCCGTCAAGCACTGGCTGGGACTGCATCGCGTGATTCTCGCGGTGGAAGGAAACAAACCGGATGTCATTGCAAAATTCAACTCCTTCCTTGGCGACAGCAAGGAAGAGTCCGACCGGGAAATCAAGGTTCTCGAGCTGCGCTCCAGTTACCCGCAGGGCGCTGAAAAGGTGCTTATCCAGTCCTGTACGGGCCGCCGGGTTCCCATGGGCAAGCTGCCGGCCGATGCGGGCTGCATTGTCATGAACGTCACCTCCTGCGCTCATTTGGGTGAATTCCTGAGAACGGGGATGCCGCTTGTCAGCAAACGTCTGACGATCGACGGTTCCGCCGTCAACGACCCGAAAAATGTGATTGTTCCGATCGGAACAAACATTAAAACGATTATTGATTTCTGCGGCGGTTACAAGGCGACGCCGAAAAAGATCCTGATGGGCGGCCCGATGATGGGCGTTTCCATCGCGAGCGACAATCTGCCCGTCATCAAGCAAAACAATGCGGTCATCTGTCTGGATGAAAAGGAAGCACATAAGCTGGAGCCCTCCGCCTGCATTCGCTGCGGACGCTGTGTTTCCGGCTGCCCGATGCACCTGATGCCGACGCTTCTGGAACAGAACGCGATTGCCAAGCGTGTGGAGCAGCTGAAAGAACTGGACGTTATGGACTGCATGGAGTGCGGCTGCTGCTCGTTCAACTGCCCGGCGGGCCGTCCTCTGGTTCAGGCGATCCGCCTTGGCAAGTCACTGGTTAGAGCGGAGGGGAAGAAATAATGGAAGAGAAATTAGTCGTATCATCCTCGCCTCACATCAGAAGCGGGGCAACCACTCGGAAAATCATGCTGGATGTGATTCTGGCGCTTGTACCGGCCGCCATCGCGGCGGTCATCGTGTTCGGGCCCCGTACCCTGCTGATCATCGGCGTTACCATCGCTTCCTGCGTACTCAGCGAATACATATGCCGCAGAGTGATGAAACGGGAGAACACCATTGGCGATTTAAGCGCGGTTGTAACCGGCCTTCTTCTCGCTTTTAACCTGCCCGTTTCCATTAATCCCCTCATGGCCGCTTTCGGCGGAATGGTCGCGATTGTCGTAATTAAGCAGATGTTCGGCGGCATCGGGCAGAATTTTGTCAACCCGGCGCTGACGGCCCGTATCATCATGCTGAACTCCTTCCCGACGCAGATGACAACCTGGGTTCAGCCTCATTCCTATCTTGGCGATGCGGTGACCACCGCTTCGCCGCTCGGCCTCTTAAAAGAGGGCGGATCTCTGGACCAGATGCCCAGTCTGATGAGCATGTTCGTCGGCAACACCGCGGGCTGCATCGGTGAAACCTGCGCGCTGGCATTGATCCTCGGCGGAATTTACCTTGTGGTCCGCAAGGTCATTTCCCCGGTGATTCCGCTGTGCTACATCGGTACCGCGGCGGTTCTTTCCGCGGTGATGGGCCGGAACGTGATGATCGACCTGCTTTCTGGCGGCCTGATGCTCGGCGCAATTTTCATGGCGACCGACTATGCAACCTCCCCGATCACGGTCAAGGGACAGGTCATATTTGCGATCGGATGCGGCGTGATCACGATGCTGATCCGCAATTTCGGCAGCCTTCCGGAAGGTGTTTCCTACTCCATTGTTCTGATGAATATTATTGTGCCGCTGATTGACTCCGCAACGCGTCCTGTGGCATTCGGAAAGGAGCCTGTAAAAGATGAAGTTCAGCGCTAAAGAGGTTCTGAAACCGACTTTGGTCCTTGTGCTGATCTGCCTTGTCATGACAGCTTTTCTGGCGGGCACGAATCTGCTGACAAAGGACGCCATTGTTGCGCAGAAGGCAAAAGTGGCGGAAGAGTCCCGCATGGTTGCTTTGCCCACGGCCGACTCTTTTGACAAGTCCACGAAAAGCGATATCTGCTATGTCGGCAAAAAGGGAAGCGATATCGCAGGGTATGTCTTTACCACCGAAGCCGGTAGCTACGGCGGAAAGATTCAGGTCATGACCGGTATCGACAAAGACGGAAAGGTGACGGGCGTCATTCTTCTGAGCACAAACGACACGCCCGGTCTCGGACTGAATGCGAAGAAAGAATCCTTCCGTAAACAGTATCAACAAAAAGCTCCGGACAACGGATTTGAAGTTGTCAAGGGAGACGGCGCAAAGGAAGGGCAAGGGCAGATCAACGCCATGACAGGCGCTACGATTTCGAGTAAAGCCGTCACAACCGCCGTCAATGAAGCGATCAAGGAATATCAGAAAGTTAAGGGTGGTGAGTGAGATGGCTAAAAACAGTCTGGCACGTGAGTTTACAAAAGGTATTATCAAGGAAAACCCCGTTCTGCGGCTTGTATTGGGCTGCTGCGCGACCTTGGCCGTTACAACCGCCGCAAGCAACGCAATCGGGATGGGGCTTGCCACAACCTTTGTTCTGGTTTGTTCCAATGCGGTTATTTCCCTGCTGCGCAATGTGATTCCGGATAAGGTCCGCATTCCAAGCTACATTGTTGTCATCGCGGGTTTCGTGACGATTGTGCAGATGCTGGTGGAGGCTTTTTCGCCTGCGCTGAGCGATGCTCTCGGCATTTATCTTCCGCTGATTGTCGTTAACTGCATTATTTTCGGCCGTGCGGAAATGTTCGCAAGCAAAAATAAAGTTCTGCCGTCCATTTTCGACGGACTCGGCATGGGAATCGGTTTTACCGCAACCCTTCTTGCGATGGGAATTATCCGCGAGTTATTTGGCAGCGGCTCCGTCTTCGGCGTATCCATCCTCTCCGGCTTCATGCCGCCGATCATCGTTTTCCTGCTCCCTCCGGGGGGATTCTTTGTCTTCGGTATCCTGATCGCGATCGCGAACAGGCTTTCCGGTGAAGGCAAAAAAGTGGAAGAGATCGGCTGCGGCGGTTTTACCGGCTGCGCGGGATGCGCTCTCTCGTCAAATTGCTCCCTTATCGACAGTAAAGACAAGGAGGCCGAAACGAAATGATTAAATCGCTTTTCGCCATCATTCTGACGGCTATTCTGACAGAAAATTACATCCTGGATAAATTCCTTGGTATCTGCCCGTTTTTGGGCGTTTCCAAAAACCGCAGCAGCGCGACCGGTATGAGCATTGCAGTTACCGTCGTTATGGTGATTGCAACCGCGGTAACATGGCCGATTTATTACGGAATTCTGGTTCCGAAGGATCTTGCTTATCTGGAAACGATCGTTTTCATTCTGGTGATTGCGGTGCTGGTCCAGTTGATTGAAATCATCCTGAGAAAATACATTCCGTCCTTGTACAATGCGCTGGGTGTTTACCTGCCGCTGATTACGACGAATTGTGCGGTGCTTGGCGTAACCATGCTGGTGCTCGACAAACATACGGCGGATCCGTCCGCATACGGTTACCTGCAGGCACTGGTCAATGCGTTCGGCGCCGGTATCGGTTTCCTTGTTGCTCTGGTGATGTTCTCCGGCGTACGTGAAAGAATGGAACTGAACGATGTGCCGAAATTTATGAAGGGTCTGCCGATTACTCTGGTTGCCGCGTCTCTGGTATCCCTGTCGTTTCTCGGGTTCTCAGGCCTTGTCAACGGCATGCTGGGTTAAGGAGATGATATAAAATGAACGATATTTTGATTCCAATCTTGATTTTGGTTGTAATCGGTCTTCTGTCCGGCTTAATCCTGGCGGTTGCGTCCATCGTGATGGCCGTTCCGAAGGATCAGAAGACGGAGGACATCCGCGCGATGCTTCCGGGCGCAAACTGCGGCGCCTGCGGCTATTCCGGCTGCGACGGCTATGCGAAAGCCCTGGCGACAGGGGAGGCCCAGCCCGGGCTTTGCACGGTTGGCGGCAGTGATGTTTCCAATTCCATTGCGGCTTATCTTGGAGTTGCGGCGACTTCTGTGGAGCCGCACATGTCGGTTGTCCGCTGCCTTGGCAGCCATGACAATACGACGGACCGCGTTGAGTACGAAGGTATCACGAGCTGTGCTGCGGCCGTTGCGGTCGCGGGTGGGCCGACCAGCTGTACCTTTGGCTGCATCGGCTTGGGGGACTGCGTAAACGCCTGTAACTATAACGCGCTCAGCGTACGCAACGGTGTGGCAATGGTGGAACCGAAGAACTGCGTTGCCTGCGGACTGTGCCTGAAAGCATGCCCGCGGAATCTGCTGACGCTAACTCCGGTTAAAAAGCAGGCCATTGTTTTGTGCAGCAACTGTGACAAAGGCAACCTTGTCAATAAAGTCTGCAAGGTTGGCTGCATTGGCTGCATGCGCTGTGAAAAAACATGCAAATACGACGCGATCCACGTAAAGAATTTCCTGGCGACCGTTGATCCCGAGAAATGCGTGGGATGCGGCGAATGCGTCGATATTTGCCCAAGGCACATTATCGGTCTTTACAACGCTTAAGACTGTTTTTACAGAACCGGAATATCCATTGCGGATATTCCGGTTTTTTCTGATAACAGCCTTGATTTCTTGATGAATTTATTATATAATATGCAAAGTTGTCATTGAAGAAAAGTGAATAGCCTGCGTGTTGGAATTGGCAGACGAGACAGACTCAAAATCTGTTGTCCCTATTCTTTCCGAAAGTAGATTGATACGCTACGAACCCGCATGATTCCTGATTTTCTAAAAAGTGAATAAACCATCTTGCTTTCAACATCCCTTACTTTCATCCCTTAATTATCTGAGGGCTGGAATTTAAAGAGATTTGAAAATAGATTTGCCGGTGTGATGGAATTGGCAGACGTGCGGCACTCAAAATGCCGTGTCCTTTGGACGTGTCGGTTCGAATCCGACCACCGGCACCATTTTAAAGACTCCTCAGATCCGTTTTTTTAGCGGATTTGGGGATTCTTTTTATTTTCGCTGGGATTTTTATTACATGGGCCAATTGATTTAAAACTTTGCGATGAATCAGATGCATGAGAAGCTGTCGGAAAAACATTCAGGATTGCGTTGGCGGAGGAAACCTTTGAATTAAAACTCAGGTGCGTATAAATATTGCTGGTTGTACTGATGTCACTGTGTCCCAACCACTCCTGCATCTCTTTGAGGCTCACTCCGTGAGCAAACAGCAGGCTTGCGCAACTGTGCCGAAGATCGTGAAAACGAATCTTACGCAGGTGATTGTGTTCCAAAACGAGAGGGAAATGCGATGAAATGTAATTCGGCTTGATCCGTTCTCCTATCTCATTCACATAAATGTAGTCCAGGTATTTTTTGCAGTACGAGTTGCCACATAGCCTTCGATTTTCTTCCTGCCGTTGTTTCAAATCAAGAAGCACTTTCTCAAAAGGAGCAACAAGCGGGAGCGTTCTGCAACTGGATTTCGTTTTGGTTCGGTCGCGTGCCACTGTTAATTCTTTACCGTCAATACACACCTGCGTGACAGTATGACGAATTGTAAAGGTTTTTTGAAAGAAATCAATGGAGTCCCATTTCAGCCCTACAATTTCGCTCCTGCACAAGCCGTAGAATGCGCCTAACAATACCGCCAGTTCAATCGGTGTCCCTTTTACAACCTGAAAAAGTCTTTCCAATTCCTCTTCGTTATAGATACTTCCTTCGAAAGGCTGCTTCTTAGGGCGCTGAACACGGTCGGCGGGATTGGAAGGAATCAAGCCTGTTATGAACGCATACTGCAAGGCTTTCCGGACATTGGCATGATGGTGAATAACCGTGTTAGCCGAAATCCCATCAACATTCAACTCATGTTGATAAAATTCCTGAATATCCTTTGGCGCTACATCGCGAAGCAGAAGTTTTTTGCCTTAAAAGTAGGGAACAATTCTGCTTTTGATTGAATAACTGTGTTTGTCAACCAGAAAGTAGACCGGGCGCTGACTTAAAAGTATACCACCTACCGCCAACCAGAAAGTAGGCCACCTGTTTAAGAATGATGTGCCTTCAGGGTCTGGTCGAGACGGTAGGAATCGCCGTTCATGTCGAGGACGTAAGACTAAGTACGAAGTGTTTTAATCTTGCAATTCAATATGGACTGTTTCATATTAAACCAGTTGAGATTCCGTTTGAAGGCGTATCTCTTCCGGGGCATTTTTATTATGCCGATACAGGGAAAGCAGCTCCCACCATCATAGCAATATCGGGCAACGATGGGACAAAAGAGGAACTATATGCAATTGGAATTGGCGCCATCAAGCGCGGAATGAATTGCCTTGCTTTTGATGGGCCGGGTCAGGGTGAAACAATTCGCCAACGCAATATCCCGTTTCGATATGATTATGAAACAGCGGTTTCTCTGGCAGTTGATTTTGCCCTTCACGACCCTTCCGTCGATCCTGATAAAATTATCCTTTGGGGCGAAAGCCTCGGCGGTTATTTTGCGCCTCGGGCAGCCGCTTTTGAGAACAGGATATCCGCGTGTGTGGCAAACGGCGGTTTATACGACTGCCTGAGTTTGAATCCGGAAAAACGTGATTCTATTCTTCAAGGCATACGGAAACATGCGGCAGTTTTCAATCGTTTGGCTCGGTTATTCATGAAAATGAGTGTCGCCTTTGATTGGAGATGCAGGCACGGCTTTTTGACGTTTGGCGTTGATACTCCGTCTGAATATATGCTGAAATACGAGCCATTTTATCTAAAAGGTGGTTACCTCAAAAATAACATGCCCAGTTCTTGTGATTGGTAACGAAGATGATAAAAAGAATTGGCGCAATCAGGCGGTTCTTCTATACGATGCCTTAAAATGTCCAAAAGAATATATGTATTTTACCAATAAGGAAGGTGCGGGTGCGCATTGTCAGGCAGGGTGCCGAGTTTATGCGAATGACCGGATATTTAACTGGATTGAAAAGATTCTGGTTCGTAAAGAGGAAAAATAATTGCTTGTATCCCCCGGTTCTTTATTTTAAAATAATAGGTGGAGTGATATAAGTGAAACAGGATCAATCCATTCATGAGCCCAAGCAAAAAAGAAGCGCGCTGACTCGGGAAAAAATTGTAGATACTTCGCGGGAACTGTTTTGTAAAAAGGGCTACTACCAAGTCAGTACGAATGAAATTGCACGCGCAGCCAATATCTCAATCGGTAACCTCTATTTTTATTTTCCGAACAAAGAAACGATTTTCCTGGAAATTCTGGATCGATACCATCAGTCCTTTCTGAAGATTCATGAGGGCTTTTTACGCGACGCTGAAAATTCGAGCAAAGACCTCAAGCATTTCCTGCGCGGATTGATGGAAATGATCATAGAAAATCATGAGAATTCACGCGAACTTAACCGGGAGATTCAAATTTTAAGTCTTTCAGATCCTGCTGTTGCAGCTTTATTGGAAAAACAGCAGGAACAAACAGAAGTCACGGTATTTCGTTACT
The DNA here is from genome assembly GCF_014303955.1 of Caproicibacter fermentans. NCBI lineage: Bacteria > Bacillati > Bacillota > Clostridia > Eubacteriales > Acutalibacteraceae > Caproicibacter > Caproicibacter fermentans. The sequence continues at coordinate 3,776,068 of NZ_CP060286.1, forward strand.
TTGAAAAATACAGAGACCAATTGCAGGTACAAGACCTTGAGGCGGCTGCGGCAATTACCTTTTCATTGATTAACTCGGTCGTCGACCAGATTGCCTTTTCAAAAAACAAAATTAACCGTAAGAGGCTACTTACAGAAACTGTTAATGCCGTAGAAATTTATCTTCTAGGAAAATAATCAAAATGAAGGAGAAGAACTTTTATTTCGATAGCGAGATGAAAGTCACAAATTAAGCAAAATGGGAAACTGATGTACTGTGTCAGCTTCCCATTGCTTTTTTCATCGTCTATAACTACGACGTTGGGTACTCACGAAGCGCCCACACGCAGCGGAACGTGTTGCCACAGATAAAATGGTCGGTCTGGAATTTGATCACCGAAGGTGAGATTATCCAGTGCCTGCCTTTGTGCAGCCATTTTTTTAAATTGATTTTGCAAAATAATTGATCTGTTTTTTTCCGCATTACAGAGAGAATTTCGCAGCAGCGAAAAGCATCGTTTTCATGGTTCGGCAGACTCTTCTTGAATATACGAAAATTTTGTATACAACGAAAAAATTGAATTGCCATCCTGTTTTAACGTACTCCAACGTACGAAATAAAATATTTTGTTATTTAAAAAGTCTTGATTAAAAACATTTAAAGTGACAAATTTAGATGGTAATCTTACAATAATTTAAAAATAATGCACAAAAACAGCGTCCTTTTTTCTGTTCTTTGTCAATAGATATTTTTTTAAGCTCATGCTAGAATGTCATCAATGTACGAAATTTCGTACATTTAATGACCTTTCAAATTGATACCCTGTGGAAAGGAGGAAAAGAGTTTGCTGCCTGGAAAGCTGATGCAAAAAGTTGGCATCATCGTACAAATCCTTGCCGGCAGGTTCATTTCCGTGCAGATCGGCGAACGCATTCCCACGGTGGAAGAGTTTACCCGGGAATACGAGGTTTCAAGAGGAACTATTCAAACGGCGCTGACGCTTCTGCAGGAAGACCGTGCGATATCCTTTCAGCCTCGGGGACACATGGGAACCTTTGTAAAAGCGATCAATCGGCCGAAGCTTCTGGAGCTTTCCGGAATTAAAACTGTGGTGGGCGTCATGCCGCTCCCCTACTCCAAAAAGTATGAGGGGCTGGCGACCGGTCTGTATACCGCGCTGCAGGAAAAGGGTCTGAGTGCGGCGCTGGCCTTCATGCACGGTTCCAATTACCGGCTAAACGGTCTTCTGGAGGATCGTTATGATTTTGCGGTAATGTCCTTTTTGACGGCAAAATATTACATTGACAGGGGAGAGCCGATAGAAATTCTGGAAAACTTCGGCCGGTACACCTATGTCGGAAAGCATGTCCTGCTGCTGCGGGATGACTTTCAAGGGGATTACGAAAACTGCCGTGTGGGAATCGACCATTCCTCGGTGGACCAGAAGACTCTGACACAACAGTTCTTCGCGGAAAAAAATGTGGAATATGTTCCGCTGATCTACAGCCAGATCGTTCCGTTTCTTTCCATTGGGAAAATAGATGCCGCTGTATGGAATCTCGACGACATCGACCTCGCGGGGAATCATTTACGTTATGAGCCCCTGGACGAAAAAGGGATCAACATTGTCGATACGGAGGCGGTTCTTGTCTGTAAAAAAGATAATCTGAGGATTTCACAAATTATCCAGGAGCTTCTGGAGAAGGACCGTGTCCTGGAGATTCAGAAGGACGTCATTGACGGGAAAGTACTGCCAAAATACTGAACAAAGGATTTGTAGCGATGGATATTATGGATCGGATCAACCTGATGAAAGAATGCTCGCTCGTTGACGATGCGGCATACGCCGACCTTGTAAGCATTGTGAAAGTATTTCGGGAAGATTTTCGGTTTGACCTGACCGAAGAAAACGGCGGTGTCATGATTACCCATATCGGCGCGGCGATCAAGCGCCTGAAAGCCGGCGAAAAAGTTAATCCTCTGGACCGGGAGGTTCTGAGCCAGGCAGCGGAAGAGTCGGTCTACCCCACCGCACAGAAGATTCTGGACAGAATCCGGGAAAAGATTGCCAGAAGGCTTCCCTCTGCGGAAGAGGAGTTTCTGCTGGTGCATATCTGCAACACCCTCGAAACCAATCCCAACGGTTCCAACTAACAAAAAGAAAGGATGGTCAGAATGAAAATCGCGATTGGCGGCCTCAGTAAAAACGTGGTGGCAGCCGCAGTGGAAAAGGCTTCCGGAGGGAAGATTGAAACAGTTGTCACAACAGACATCGGCGCGGTATCCCTGCTTAAGAAAAAGGAGGTGGATTATTACTTCGGCGCGTGCGAAAGCGGCGGCGGCGCGGCCATTTCGATTCTGATCGGAATGATCGGCTACTCCAATTGCTGCACGGTCACGAAAAACGGACAAACTGTGAAAAAGGAAAACGTTGAGAAGTTTGTCAACGAGGGTAAAATCGCGTTTGGGATGTCTGTGGAAAGCATTGAAAAAACGGTGCCGTTATTAGTCGAAGCTCTGCTTGAGAAAAACGCAAACTGAGAGGTATAAGATTAAGGAGGAAGCATTATGACGGGAGATTTATCCGTACTCAATTATGCAGTAGTCATTGTTCTATGTGCTTTTACAGCTTTCCTTTCCCACATGGGCATGGCGGTGTTCCACGACGGCCTGCGGCCCGTTGTCCCGGAATACATTGAAGGCAGGATGAAACGCTCCGAACTTGGAACCATCGCCTTTGGCCTCAGTGTTGGCTTCATAGCATCCGTCGGTATCGCGCACACGGTCGCAACCGGTCTTTTGAACCCGTGGCTGTTGTTCCTGACCACGGACATTCTGGGCGTAATCTCCCCCAAAAAGTGGGTGGCCCCCATTCTGGGCGGCATCTGGGGCGCCCTGACACTTTCGGCGCTCGGCCTGATTAATACCGTGCTGACCGGCCTTCCGGTGAATTTCATCGGAGCCATGGGTGAAATCAGCAACCCGGTGGTCTCCTGCTTTGCGCTGTTCCCGCTGGTCGCGATTTTCATGCAATTCCATGCGAAAAAGGGAATTGCCGCAACAATCGTCACCTTTGCGATCCGCATTTTGCTGGTTCGGTTCACCACTCTTTCGGCAGACGCCATGGAAATGTTTGTCGGCATCGTTTTCCTGGTGGCCTTTGCCGTGGCGGAAGACAGAAAACGCGGCAAAACCATGGATGAAGATGAACAAAACGTTTTCTCCGAGCGTACCGCACGCATCCGCAAGAACGTTGTATTCCTGATGATCGGCGGAGCGCTCATCGCTGTGGCATGTAACATTCACGTTTTCGGTGGGTCCGAGGTTTCCATCTACACCCTGGCAAAAGCATATACATCGACCGACGCCGCAACCGCTTCCGGGCTGATTCATCAGGCCGCCCTCGCGGAGTTCATGAGGGCTCTCGGCTTTATTCCGCTGATTGCGACGACCGCTATTACAACAGGTGTCTACGGCGTGGCCGGCTTTACCTTCGTCTACTGCGTCGGCTATCTGATGCCGAATCCGGTTTTTGCCGCGATCGGCGGTGCGGCGGTCATCCTTGTGGAAGTTCTGCTACTGGGTCTGGTCGGCAAATTCCTCGGTAAATTCCCGTCTATCCGCGACGCTTCCGACAACATCCGTACGGCAATGACAACTGTGATGGAATTTGCCCTGATTATCGGCTCCATCAACGCAGTGGTTAAAATGGGCGGCTACACCGGATTCTTTATCGCTGCCATGATCTATTTCATCAACGAAATGACGGGCAAGCGCATCATGAAGATGGCGATCGGCCCGGTTGCGGCGATTGCAACCGGCGTAATTTTGAACATTCTCTATTACGTAGGGCTGTTTGTCCCAGTAAAATAAAGCGGGTCTTATTTCGGAATATCCAGCAGAACCGGCCTGGGCGGAACCGCGGGATTCCCCGCTGTTTCGCCGGGTTGTGTTGCAGAAAGGGCATGAAAATGATACAAACAGTATGCGGTGCGGTCCCAAAAGATGCTTTGGGCGTCACACTGAGCCATGAGCACCTGCTTGCGGACCTGAGAAGAGTCCGTCACGACGAGGCCTCCGTTCTGAATGATCTCGATATGATTTCAGAAGAACTAAAGCCGGCCGTGAAACTCGGGTGCCGTTCAATTGTTGAAGTCACAACCGTCGATATGGGACGGGATGTGACAGGACTTCGGAAACTGTCCGGAATGACGGGACTGAACATCGTTGCGTCGACCGGCTTCTATCTGAAGGAATACCACAGCGGCCGTTTGCAAAAGGCAACGGTTGACGATGTGGAAGAGTTTTTTGTGAAAGAAGTCAATGTTGGCATAGATGGAACCGATATCAAATCCGGAGCAATCGGAGAAGTTGCTTCCTCCGAGAAAATCTACCCGAGCGAAGAAAAGGTTCTGACGGCGGCGTCCAGGGCATCCAAGCGGACCGGCACGGCGGTGTTTACCCACTGTGACATGGGCCGTCTCGGTCTGGAACAGATTTCTCTGATGCTGGGGCAGGGAATGACGCCGGATAAACTCGTCATCGGCCACACCGACCTTACCGCCGATGCGGACTACCAAATCAAAATGCTGAAATTTGGAGTAAACCTGGCCTTTGACACGATTGGGAAAAGCAACTATCTTTCGGACGAAACGCGTGCGGAGGTACTGATCAAACTGCTGGAGGGCGGCTGGGAAGACCATCTGCTTCTCTCGGAGGACGTTTCCAAGCAGTCCTACCTGATCCGCTGTGGCGGAAAGGGATATACTGCTGTTTTGGGAAGTTTTCTTCCGCTTCTGCGTTCAAAACGCGTTCCAGAGGAACAGCTTCACAAACTCCTAGTGGAAAATCCTGCGAGGATTCTGGACCGGTGAACTCCGGCAACAAATCAGAAGGAGTAGATGTTCATGATCACGTATCCTCTGCCTTCCCTGTCTTTGGAACAGGCCAAAGAGCTGCAGTTTCGCATTGTCGATCTCACCACACGTTATTTTGACGGCTACGAGGTATTATCGGAAGGCGATTTGGGCGTTGTGAAGGGAAAGAACAAACCCTCCTACACAAGGAAAGTGGAGCGGGTTCTCGCGGACCTGTTTCAGACGGAAGACGCAACTTTAGTCCGGGGTGCCGGAACGGGGGCAATCCGCTGGGGATTGACATCCATTCTGAAAGGCGACGGAAAACTTTTGGTGCATTCCGCGCCGGTGTATCCCACCACGCAGGTCACTTTGGACACAATGCGTGTGAAACCGCTTCGGGCGGACTTTAACAATCAGGAAGATATTGTTCGCGTATTGGATCAGAATCCGGACGTCACAGCGGTTCTGATCCAGCTGACGCGGCAGAAACCAGACGACCGTTACCGCTGTAACGAAGTAATTCGGACGATCCGGTCCATAAGACCGTCCGTGCAGATTTTAACGGATGACAATTACGCCGTGCTGAAGGTTCCGAACATCGGAGCCCAGTGCGGAGCCGACCTGTCTAGTTTTTCCTGTTTCAAGCTGCTGGGACCCGCCGGAGTGGGGGCACTGGCCGGAAAAGGAAGCCTGATCCGAGCGATTTCCGACTGCAACTATTCGGGCGGCAGTCAGGTTCAGGGTTACGAGGCAATGGCGGTTCTGCGCGGGCTGATTTACGCGCCAATGGCCCTCGCCGTTCAGGCGCAGGTCGGCGAAGAACTGGTTCAGCGGCTTTGCTCGGGAGAGATTCCCGAGGTAAAAAATGCCTTTCTTGCAAACGCGCAGTCCAAGGTGCTACTGGTGGAATTCTGGGATGAGATTGCGGACCGGGTGCTCGAATTCACGGCGAAAAACGGAGCCGCGGCTTACCCCGTAGGGTGTGAATCCAAATTCGAGTTTGTCCCGATGATCTACCGCATTTCGGGAACCTTTCGCCGGCAGGACCCCTCTTTGGAGAAGCGCATGATCCGCATCAATCCGATGCGGGGCGGCGCGGAAACCGTCATGCGCATCCTGAAAAAATCTTTGCAGGAAGTGAAAAACGAAAGGTGAAACAGAAATGTTTTTAGAAAAAACGTGGGAAAGAAATTACCCGCTGATTGAAGCAGCGGTTTCCTTTCATAAATCGGGTGTCCTATGGCCGGACACCTATCTCATCGATGTGGATACGCTGCGGCAGAACGCTTCCCGCATTCGGGAAACAGCGGATCATAACGGACTCCACTTGTACTTTATGCTCAAGCAGCTCGGCAGGAACCCGGCCATTGCCCAGGAACTGATGCGTCTGGGCTACGACGGGGCTGTCGTGGTGGACTTCCGCGAAGCGGAGACAATGATCGATTCGGGAATTCCGATTGGGAACGTCGGTCATCTGGTACAGATTCCGAAAGCGGCTTTAAAAAAAATTCTGAGCGCGAAACCCGATTACGTGACGGTTTATTCCCTGGAAAAGGCATGTGAAATTGACGCCGTATGCGCGGAACTAAGTTTGGAGCAGAAACTGATGCTCCGCGTTCTGGGGGAAACGGATCTTCTGTATTCCGGCCAGTACGGCGGCTTTCCTCTTTCGGGGCTGGAAGGCGCGGCGCGGGAATTCAAAAAGCTCGGGCACATACGCGTGGCCGGCCTGACCTCTTTCCCCTGCTTTCTGTTTGACGAGAACTCGGGGAAGGTGGAGCCCACGCCCAATATCGGGACCCTGCAAAAAGCGAAAGAGCTCCTGACAGCAATGGGATTTTCCATTGACCAGATGAACATGCCGAGCGCAACCTGCTGCGCCAGTCTTCCGCTGATCCGACAGGCAGGCGGAACCCACGGGGAACCGGGCCACGGACTGACCGGGACGACGCCGCTGCACGCGGTAAGCAACTGTGAAGAGATTCCGGCGATCGTCTACCTGAGTGAAGTCTCCCACCTGTGCGGTGACACCTCTTACTGCTACGGCGGAGGACACTACCGGCGTTCCCATGTGAAGCAGGCGCTGGTCGGCTCCCCGGAAGAACACAGGTTTCTGGACGTGATTCCTCCCACCGACGAAAGCATTGATTACCATTTCGGCCTGAACGGCCCCGTGCGGATCTCGGAAAGTGTCGTAATGGCATTCCGCACGCAGATCTTTGTCACGCGAAGCCATGTGGCGCTGATTGGCGGGATATCGGAAGGAAAACCTCAGGTTCTCGGCATTTATACCTCCGAGGGAATGAGGATTCAATAGACAGGAAGGAGAGATTCATTGAAGAAATTTATTATTGTCGTGCTGGACGGCTTCGGGGTCGGCCAGATGGAGGATGTTCCCCAGGCGCGGCCTCAGGATACAGGAGCCAATACCTGGCTGCATATTCTGGAAAATAAACCGGAGCTCAGGCTACCCGTGTTGGAAAAGCTGGGTCTGATGAATATTATTGGGACAGAATCATCCCGGATGAAGTTCAGTTCCACGGCAACCTTCGGCAAAGCCGGACTGATGCATTCCGGAGCCGATACTTTCTTCGGTCATCAGGAAATCGTCGGTACCAAGCCGCAGAAACCGTTTGGGGAACCGATTAAAAACCGGATTGAACTCATTCACGACACGCTGGTTCAAAACGGATATCACGCGGAGTACTATCAGGGAGAATCCGAGCGGATGCTTGTGGTGGAAAACGCCTTGACGGTTGCCGACAATGTGGAGTGCGACCCGGGTCAGGCGTTTAACGTCACGGCCGCGATCGACACACTCGATTTCGACGAAGTTTTGAAAATCGGCAAGCTTGTGCGTTCCGTTTCCAAGGTGCCGCGCGTCATCACCTTCGGCGGCCGGGGAGTGACCATTCAGGATATTCTCGCTGCGGTGGAAGAGCATGACGGCGGCTATATCGGCGTAAATGCCCCAAAGTCCGGTGTTTACAACCGTGATTACCACTGCATCCACCTCGGCTACGGAGTGGACCCGGAAGTACAGGTTCCCACAATTCTGGGCCGTGCCGGATACGGCGTCACCCTGCTCGGGAAAGCGGCCGACGTCATCCAAAATCCGTTCGGAAAGAGCTGCTCCATAGTTGAGACCTCAAAAGTCCTTGGAAAATTGATTGAACTGTCAAAAGAAACGGAATGCGGTTTCTTCTGCTGTAATGTGCAGGAAACCGACCTGGCCGGGCACCAGGAGAGCGTGGAGAAATATGCGCATATTCTGGAAATTGCCGATCCTCTGCTCGGCCAACTGATGGACAGCATGGGAGACGAAGACCTGCTGGTTGTGATGGCGGACCACGGGAACGACCCGACCATTGGACATCCGCACCACACCCGGGAGCATGTTCCGCTGATGATCTACGGGCGCGGAATCCGTCCGGGGAACCTCGGCATCCGAGGCACCCTGTCCGATGTTGGAGCGACAGCGACCGATTATTTCGGGGAGCATCCGCCCGAAAACGGTTCCAGTTTTTTACCAAAACTCTTGGATTAATTTCAGGAGGCAAATGTAATGATTTCTACGACCGTGTGAATATTTTCATTTAAAATTGTGAGTGTTCCATATTCATTCATCCCAATCTTTTCCATCCGATCATTTCAAAATACTCCTTACTTCTCCGATATAAAAAAGCGATCCAAAGGCACATATTGCACCGCCTTTTGGCGTCTCGACGAGGCTTTTTTTCACCGCGGTTCCAACTGTGTCGCAGATTTGAATATTTTTGCAATATTCCTTCGCTGCTTTCGCCAGATCGGCAGCGGAGAGCGCCCTGCCACTGTTTGGAGTAACCGTGAACAGCTTTGCGCAGCCCGGCAGAATCTCTGCAAGCATGGACTGGTAATCCTTGTCGCCCAGCACTCCCATAATAAACGTCAGCGCTTGGCCCGGGAATAGGGAATCCAGGCTTTTCTTCAAGGCTGCCACACCTCCCGCGTTATGCGCACCGTCTATCAAAAAAAACGGATTCTTACTTAGTACCTCGAGCCGTCCGGGCCATCTCGCCTTTAAAAGTCCGTTTCGAATCGCTTTTTCCGTGATATTATACCCCTTGTTTTTTAGCACCTCTGCCACGTGAACCGCTACGGCAGCGTTTTTAACCTGATGTTCTCCCAGCAGGGATATTTTAAGAGCCGTATACTGTTTATAGCTGAAAGTTTGTCCTTCCATATTTTGCTCTATGATTTTTATCCCTGAAAAATCTGTCCTATGAAGCTTAGCACCTTTTTCTCTACAGGCTTTTTCTATGATCGCTGTGACGGAAGGAGGATTCGAATATGCCACAATATCCCCGCCGCGTTTGATAATGCCCGCCTTTTCTGCGGCAATCTCCTGTATTGTGTTCCCGAGTATGTTCATGTGGTCATAGCTGACCGCTGTTATTACGCCCAGGTCCGGCGTGTCGATCACATTGGTCGAATCAAGCCTTCCACCAAGCCCCACCTCAAGGACAACAACATTACAGCCCTGTTCGTAAAAATATTGAAATGCCATTGCGGTAAGAATTTCGAATTCCGTGGGATGACACCCGCCGTGTTCCAGCATGATTTTAATCTTGCTTTGAATCAATTCGGTCAATCCTGCAAACCGGGATTGTTCTATCTCAGCGTTGTTTACTTTGATCCGCTCTGTCACCCTTTGAATATGCGGAGAAGTAAAGATACCGGTCTTATAGCCGGATTCCATCAGGATACTGCTGATAAACGCTGCCGTCGAGCCTTTTCCGTTTGTACCGGCTATATGGATATACCGAAGCTTCTTTTGCGGGTTATCCATGCGCTCCAGCAATTCCGATATCGTATGGAGCCCGGGTTTCATTCCGAATTTTTGTGTATTACAGATAAATTCTAAAGCTTCCTCGTAGGTCATAGCCTATTACCACCCTGCTTTTTATATTTCATAAACACATAGTTTAAGCCTGATTGTGTTTTTTCTGCGCTGCGGGAAACCATTTTCCATTCATTCAATTGATCCAGATTCGTAAAATACGTATCGGCGTCATAGGAATGAAATATTTTTGTGACATAAGCCGTATCGCAATAGGGCAGCAGGAGCTGGTAGATACTTCCTCCTCCGATAACATACATATTTCTGCCGCCGTAATTTTTAAGTTCTTCCATCAGCTCTTTCAGGGAATGAACCGCTATCGCGTTCTCCACCTGAAAGTTTTTGTTTTTTGTCAGCACAATATTGGTTCTGCTCTTCAAAGGCATTCCTCCCGGTAAACTGTCCAGTGTCTTTCTTCCCATGACGACTACCTTTCCTATAGTCTTTTCGCGGAAAAAGGCCTGATCCTCCGGGATCTTGATGAGCAGTTCATTTTTTTTCCCGATTGCCCAATTTTGGTCAGCTGCTACGATCAGATGCATCTGTTTTAATGAGACAGGCCCGGATTGTACTGTCAGTAAAAATTCATGATACAGTTCCCGAATGCTCTTGCTGCATACGGGATGTATCCTTTCCGGAGCTATTTCATTCAAAGGCTTCAGCACAAATTCCCGTTCCAGCATTCTCGGATGCGGAATGGTTAACGACGCATCGTTCAAAACCAGATTCCCAAATAGCAGGATATCCAAATCGATGGTGCGCGGTCCCCAATGAACGATTCGTTCCCTTTTTAATGTTTTCTCTATGCCGCAGCAGATGCCTAACAGCTCATACGCGGTAAGTGACGTTTCGATCTCCGCGACCGCATTCAGGAAATCCGGCTGTTCCGTATAGCCCACGGGAGCAGTATTGAAATATGCGGAGACCTTGATAACTCTGACTCCGGAGGTATTTTCGAGCATCTCGACCGCCCGGTTGAGATGCGCCTCTCTGTCGCCAAGGTTTGAACCCAACCCGATATACGCGGTAACGAGACTACCACTCATCTTTGTCACCCCGTTTCCGTTCCAACTCAACCGCCGCATATTTTAGATGATGTCCCATTGGGGCCCATGGCTTTTTCAGCGTGATGCTTATTTCCGCAATGTCCGAATATTTTCGAAACAGATGCTGGATGATGTTCATGGCTGCGGCCTCAATCAGATTGCATTTACCAGACTGCATTACGGTTTGTACATCATTGCACAGGTCGGCGTAGTTGAGCGTGTCGTTCACGTCGTCGCTTGCCGCCGCTCTTTCCAGATTCGACCCGATCCGAAGGGAGACGAAAAACATCTGTCCGATTGTTCTTTCTTCCTGTGCAACCCCGTGATAAGCGTACACCTGCAAATCCTCGATGATGATCCTGTCCATTCGCAATCACCTCACCATACTGTCCGTCATTGCCGCGACCCTTACGTTTTGCAGCACATCATGTACTCTAACGATATCTGCCCCTTTCAGTATGCCGACTGACGTAACGGCCAATGTACCTTCCAACCTGTCATTTACCTCCAACCCAAGGGTTTTGCCGATGAAGCTTTTCCTTGACGCGGCAAGAAGGATGGGGTATCCCAGTTCTTTCAGCAGATTAAGATTCCGCATGACCGTTAAATTCTGCTCCCATGTCTTTCCGAATCCGATTCCCGGGTCCAGAATGATATTTTCATCCTTTACTCCTGCCTTGACGGCAAGCTCAATGCTTTCCCCCAATTCGGACAGAATGTCTTCCATCAGGTTGTCGTAGCCCGTGTTGGTTCTGTTATGCATGATACAGACCGGTACTTTACATGAAGCCGCAACATCGGCCATCTCTGGATCTTTTTTGAGGCCCCATATGTCATTAATCATATGAGCGCCGGCTTCAACCGCAAGTGCTGCTGTCTTGGCCTTATAGGTATCGACGGAGATCGGCAGAGCGCTCTCTTTGGAAAGCCTCTTGATGACGGGAATGACTCTACGAATCTCTTCCTCGGCCGACACCGGAACGGTGACCCCCGGCCTTGTGGATTCTCCCCCCACGTCAATGATATCTGCGCCTTCTTCCTCCATTTGCGCGGCATGCTTCAAGGCGGAGTCCATATCAAAATAATTTCCGCCGTCCGAAAACGAATCCGGCGTTACGTTCAATATGCCCATGATATAGGTCCGATTTCCCCATTTCCAAATCCTGTCTGCAATATTTAACTGATCTGTCATAATCAAGATTCTCCTTTTCAAAGCAGATTTCAATACGTTAACTCAGGATTTTTTCCGTCCGTAAACCGATTGCATACGTCTATGCTTTTGCAAAAAATGCAGGGTCTGCAAGCCTTATCGCTTTCATAGAGCACGGTACCCAAAAGAGATTTCCGGGTATCTTTTCTGCGATGAGTTTTTATGGCGTCCGTTATTTCTTCGGTGTCTTTACCGCTAACGCCGATATCCTCCAGAATTTCCTTTGCCAGAACAGCGCCTTCCAGTGCATGGTCCGATCCATCCCTGTATTGCTTCCATTTTGCGATATCATGAAGAAGCGCGGCCGCGTATATAATCTCTCTTGAAATTGGAAATTTCCTCTCCAGGCACATGATATAGGCCACTCTCGCCACGTCAAAAGAATGCTGCAAATCATGCCTGCAAAACAGTCTGTCTTTTTCCGCTTCGACATTCAGTTCCATATCCCTGATATACTGCGGATGTTTGAGAAGCTCATTTACCATCTTCATCAGAAACACTCCTTCCGTTAAAACCGGTAACGAATGTCTCATGTTTATTACAAAGTATCAGGAGTTTGTTCATCAGGTTTTGATCGCTGTTGAATCTTCCCCGCAAAGCCGTCGTCACGGTAAGCGCATTCGTATTTTTAATCCCTCTGGTCGCCATACAGGCATGCTGACCCTCGATGATGACGGCAACGTCCTCTGTCTGCGCGGCCTTCTGCATAATCTCCGCAATATCCGACCCGATCCGTTCCTGAAGCTGCAGCCTTTTGCTGACCATATCCGCGATTCTTACGATTTTGCTCAACCCCAGGACTTTACCGTTGGGTATGTATGCCACTGTCGCCATCATGTTGTACATCAGAGCAAGATGGTGTTCGCAGCAGCTGAAGATTTCAATATCCCTCACCACTACCAGGTCGTTGTTGTTTTCCGGCGTATACAGATCGTCTTCGAAGGTCTTGTGAAACATCCCGGCGATCTCATCATTTGTGTAGTTGATTCCCTCGAATCTTTCTTCGCACATCTTAGCCACACGGGCGGGAGTCTCCAGCAGTCCCTCGCGTTCCGGGTTCTCTCCCAAAGCCAATAAAAGCCCGCGTATGTGTTCTTCTATTTTCGTTTTATCTATTGACACTGTCATTTCCCTTTCTGCCAATCTGGCTGACAACCGACGGAGCAAAAGCCGGAGCCCCGTATTCCGATTCGTTTTCCGGTATGAAAATCCCCCCTTTATGTGGCAAAATTCCATGCCACATAAAGGGGGGATTACCCCAATATGCAGCAGCGGGATGCGAACCTTGTACCGTAAGCCTGTTAAAGCTTTTCGTCCCTCTGACAACTCCCCGTTCAGAAGGCACTGTAAATCAATGATTTACGCACAAAATTCTACTCTGCTCATGATTTTAAATTTGACAATCAGAACGAAATAAAAAAAGACCCACCAATCCAAGCATTACGCCCAGACGGTCGGCTTCCAAAACGCTGTACTCCCTGTGGTTAAATCCACTTCCGTCAGTCGTACAACACGTTTATGCTATCACTACTTCTCAAGATTGTCAACACCTCGGCCGGTTCGAATTGGCGATGTGCAGGGTGGCTGCACAAAATACAGGAAAAAACAGATGTAGATTGTTAACAATCCATGGCATGTGCCCGCTTTTTATTTCTAATTGACATTGATTTAGAAGCATGATAACATGAAACCAACTTCATATTTTGGGAAAGAGGGGGATTATGAAAACAAAAGTCAAAGAATTGCGAATGACGACCAAAATGACGCAACAGCAGTTGGCCGATTTGGTTCATGTTTCTTCACGGACAATCATTTCTATTGAAAAAGAACAGTACAGCCCTTCTCTTATGCTGGCTTATCGGATCGCGGAAGTGTTCGGAGTAACTGTTGAAGAACTGTGCTGCTTGAAAGAAAATAAAGAATTGGAGGATAAGCAATATGAAAATCTATGACAAAAAGAAATTTGGCTCCGGCTTAGTCTGTATGGCCTTAAGCTTGTTAAATCTGATCGCCAGCTTTTGGACTGGATTTGACGTGAGCGGTATCATTCTCATTTTGGCCCTCTTGCTTTTCGGGGTTGTATTGTTAGCACGCAGTCTTTCGTACAATTTGTCAAGAGAAGATCAGTTAGAAGGTTTGGATGAACGCAACCAACTTATTGAATTGAAAACAAAGAGTAAATCTTTTCGCTTGACACAGGGCATTTGTTTTGGATTAATGCTCGTATTCCTCGTCATGGGGAAAGTATCAGGAGAGAATTTGTTTATAAGTATGGGAGTTGGACTTGCATTTGCATATGCTGTTTCTATGTTTACGGAGATTTTTACATGCTTTTATTATGACAACCATATGTAGGAGGCCATATGAATAAGAGAAGTAAAATTGAACAACCGCTTCAAGATGAACAAGACGGGGAAACCGACATGTTTTACCATTAGATACAATAAAACGAGTAACTCAACATTTCACAACGTAAAGGCGGCATTCCACAACAATTCTATTGAAATTGGCTGTATGATTTGAAAAAATAATAAGATAGGCTACGTACAAAAATGTTGTTGGCACTTTCGGGACGGTCTCGAGCCGCTAAAACAACGTGTATGTGAACCGTTGTTTTAGCGGCTTATTTCTTCATCGCTCTGCCTCCTTTTTAAATATTAACTCATTACATGGAAAATCTGATGGGCAACACATCACCCGTCAGACCGTTACCCTGTGCAGTCTCTTGTAAACTGTACCTTGATAACGAATAACTAACAGTTTCATTTATGCCTATTTTATTTGAGGTAAGTTCAACAGCAAGACCACTTGATAAAGAAATCCGAAAACCATTAGCCTTGACTGGCTTGTACCTGAAAGCAGAGCACCGTTTGATACCCCTGCCCCGGCTCACTCTCAATGGTCATGGTGCCACAGTGTGCTTCCACAATCTGCCGAACCAATAGAAGCCCTAAGCCGTGGCGCAGGTTTAGCCGCTCGTCCGTGCTTTCCATGTAGTGGGTACTTTCTTTAAGCTCCCGCAGCTTTTCAGCTGAAAGCCCCACACCGTTGTCTGCAACCGTAAGAGTAATCACTGCTTCGGAGTAATCAAGAGTTAGCGAAATTTCACAGCCTTGCGGATTGTGACGGAAGCTGTTTTGCACCAAATTATTGATTGCACGCATAATTAAACGGGAATCACATTCCAGTATGACATTTTCAGCGGCAGGTTTAATCCCAACCTCCACCGGATAGGATTCAGAAAGCCCGCCATTCAGCAGTTCCACCGCATAGGATCGCAGAAGTTTAGATAAGCGCACCGGTTCCTTATGGAGTGGCTGCATTTCATATTCCAGATGTGACACCAAATTCAAATCCTGTACCAGTTCCTTTATTTTAATGCTTTGCTGTCTCACAATTTCAGCCTGATCCTTTACAGAGCTGTTTATGGTTTTATTATCTGCAATGCGTCCGGCGTATCCCAGAATCATGGACAGCGGCGTCCGTATATCATGGGAAACACCGCTGATCCAGTTCGCTCTTGCTTCGTTCTGTTTGCTCAAAATGCGAGATGCTTTATTGATACTTCCCGCAACCTCTGATAAATCACCGCCGATAGCCAGCGATACCGGCTTACCGTCGGAAAGCGTCTCAATCGCATCAATGATCGGTTCCGTACTTCGGATAATTTTCCGTCTGGAGAAGTAATAGGCTAAAAACAAAAATAAGAAGTCGGCGGTCAGCATTCCGGTCATATAGAGCGGAAGCGTTTGAATCGCATGGATCGAGAAATAGTTGCTGGTCAGCTTGGTATAGCTGTCTTTCGGATAGCCCAATACCAGCAGGCCATCTTCCGTGTTCCAGACAAAAACGGGATAATCCTTTAAATATCCTTTGGAAAAGAGGGCAACATCCTGAATAGTATAATCTCCGGGAATGTCTTTGGGTATATTAACGGCCCATATACGATTCCCGCCCTGGTTCAGGAACATGGCCCAAATATGAGCACTCTCCAGTTTTTGACGAGCATCGTCCGATACACCCTCTACCGTCGAGGCAGCGGCAATTTCCTCCAACATGGTTTGCGGTGAGGTATCTCCGTAGTCGTTTCTAATAACGCTCTGAAACGTAATACCAAAGGCCAGTACATTGAGCAGCGCCAACACAAGGTTAAAAGCGGCAAAGGATGCCAGATGTTTTGAGATATATTTTCCGAATGCTTTCATGGCGTCACTTCCTTATGTTCAGCTTATAGCCCAGCCCTTTGATTGTAATCAGGGAAACCGGTTTTGACGGATCTGTTTCAATTTTTTCCCGAATGCGCCGCACATGGGCGTTCAGGCTGTTCTCATACCCGAACGGATTGTCGCCCCAAAGGGCTTCGCAAAGCGAATCTATGGAAACAATTTTTCCCTCATTCCGCGCAAGGGTTTCCAGCAGGGTGTGTTCTTTTGCCGTCAGAGGAAGTACCTTGCCTGCTTTATGAACTTCGGCGCGGCTGAAATCAACCGTGCATCCGTCCAGCTTCAGGAGTTTCCTATCCATTTTGTAGCAACGGCGCAAAACAGCATAAACACGCAGCAGCAGTTCCTGTCCCATAAAAGGTTTTACGATATAATCATCGGCCCCCAGACCAAGACCGGCCAATTTATCCGCAGCCTCGTCCTTCGCCGTCAAAAAAATGATCGGCACATCGGTAAAAGAGCGCAATTGCTCCATAAGGGAAAAGCCGTCTCCATCCGGCAGCATCACATCTAAAATTGCTAAATCAGGCTTTTCAATTTCGGCAGCTGCGGTGCCTTCTTTTACAGAAGCGGCCAAGATAATGTTTTCAAAACCGTCATCCTTTAAAATGGCGGTTACCATTTTAAGCAGCTCCGGCTCGTCATCCACAAGCAGGAGCTTTTTTGTGTGTAAAAATGCCTGATCCATTCCTTCACCTCCAATAGGATCTATTATACCAAAGCATGTCCGTTTTGTGTGGTGATCGGCAAAAAGTAAGGTAAAAGTAAGGATAGGAGAATGTGGATGTCAGGTTGACGCTGTACCATAAGAGCATCGAAAGGAGATGTTCTTATGGATACCATGATTACAACGGAACAATTGACAAAAAAATATAAGAATTTCACATCTGTCAACAGTGTTTCGCTTCATATCCGGAAAGGCAGCATTTATGGCTTTCTTGGGCCGAACGGTGCCGGGAAATCTACCACCATGAAAATGCTGCTGGGATTGACGGCCCCCACAAAGGGCAGTTTTATCATCGATGGGAAGCACTTTCCAAATGACCGGATGGCCGTTCTGAGGGAGATCGGCTCCTTTATCGAATCCCCCTCGTTCTATGCCAACCTGACCGGACGTGAAAACCTCGATATCATCCGACGAATTTTAAAGCTGCCGGAAAGCTCGGTAGAGGATGCGTTGGAACTGGTTGGCCTCACAGAGTTTGGCGGTCGGCTGGCAAAGAATTATTCGCTGGGCATGAAACAGCGGCTGGGGCTTGCGGGGGCGCTGCTGGGCAGACCGCCCATCCTCATTCTGGACGAACCGACCAACGGCCTTGATCCCTCCGGCATCCACGAAATCCGCAATCTGATCAAATCCCTGCCGGAGCTCTATGATTGCACCGTGCTGATTTCTTCCCACATGCTGTCGGAAATCGAGCTGATGGCGGATGATATCGGCATTCTGAACCACGGCCGCCTGCTGTTTGAGGGCAAGCTTGGACGAGCTGCGGCAGAGTGCGCTGCAGGCCGGTTTTTCCTCGGATAATTTGGAAGAAATGTTCCTTTCCCTGATAGAAAAGGACAATGCAGCCAGAAAGCAGAGGGCACAGTTATGAACGCACTTGCCATCGAACTGCGGAAAGAAAAGCGGACAGGCGTAATTCCCGTCCTGCTGGTTGTCGGCGTTTTGGGAGCGGCATACGCCTTTGTCAACTTCATGTTGCGAAAGGACACTCTGCTGAACCTGCCGCTGGCTCCGATGGATGTTCTGTTGACCCAGCTCTACGGCATGATCATGATCTTAAATATGTTTGGCATCGTACTCGCCGCCTGCATGGTCTACAACATGGAGTTCAAGGGGAATGCGGTTAAGAAGATGTATATGCTGCCCATGAGCGTTCCGGGGATGTACCTTTGCAAATTTCTGATCCTGACCGTGATGCTTCTGGTTGCAGTTGCGCTGCAAAATCTGGCTCTGATGAATATTGGCATGACCGAGCTTCCACAAGGCACCTTTGAGATGGGTACGCTGGTGCAATTTGCCGCCTATTCGTTCGTTACCGCCATGCCGGTGCTGTCCTTCATGATCTTACTTTCCTCCCGTTTTGAAAACATGTGGGTTCCTCTCGGGATCGGAGTTGCGGGATTTTTAAGCGGGATGGCCTTGGCAAACTCGAAAGTTGCTTTGCTGATGATCCACCCCCTTTGTCGTGATGCTAAAGCCGGCAGTTGCTAGGAGCGCACAGCCGGATAGCACGGTGATCCTTGTTTCTTTGGTGGAAACGATCCTATTCCTTGGGGCAGGGCTGTGGATGGCAAAGCATCTGCGCTATGAATAAGGGGAATTAAAATGAGTTTTTTAGAACTGCTGAAAATTGAGTTTATGAAAGTGAAGCGCTCAAAAATCATTCCATTGATTTTTGTTGCCCCGTTATTGGTGGTAGCATCCGGGATTGCGAATTTGAGCAGCTATTTCACACCGGAATATACGAATGCTTGGCCTGCTATGTTCATTCAAAGTGCACTGGTCTATGCCTATTATCTGCTTCCGCTGAGCATGGTCGTTGTTTGCGTTATGATTGCAGGAAGGGAAACACAGCACAACGGCGTCTTAAAGATGCTGGCTCTGCCGGTCAGCCGGCATGCCCTTTCTCTGGCAAAGTTCTGTGTACTGATGTTCTATTTGTTCATGGAAATGGTTGTGTTCCTCGCAGTATTTATCGTTGCCGGATGGGTTGCCACAAACACGATGGGAGTCACCGAAACACTGCCTGTCCTTTACCTGCTCAAGTGGTGTGCGGGGCTGTTTCTTACGATGCTGCCCAGCGTGGCAACCATGTGGGCTGTTACTGTGTTGTTTGAAAAACCGCTGCTGTCCGTCGGCCTGAATCTGCTTCTTGTCATTCCCGGCGTCTTGGCCGCCAATACGCCGCTCTGGATTGTCTATCCATATTGCTACAGTGGTTATCTGGTGTCCTGCTCGCTGCACGAGTTTACAACGAATACCTCAGGGATAGCCTTTGAGCTGTTTCCGTTCCTGCCCTGTGCCGTCCTGATCTTTGCATTGGTGCTTACCATGGCCGTAACACAATTTGGAAAGAAAGAAATGAGGTAAAAAGATGGAAAACAAGAAACATCAAAAAACAAGCATTGCTGCACTGATTGTTAGCGTATTGCCGCTCGCAACCTTTATTCCTATTTTGCTGAAAATCACGATATCGGACGAAATACGTAACCTTTGGGCTGGGGCCAATATTCTTTCTATTTTGGCAGGGCTTTGTCTTTCCATTGTCTGCGTGAAAAGTAGCGAAAGCCGTAATGTTTTGAATATCATCTCTACAATAATATGTGTCGTCTTGATATTGATCGTAATTGGAATCATTATTCTGGCATTGTTTTTAAATTTTTTACAATAAGATGATTTGCTCCTTTGTCTAAATCGAATTTTGGGGTGAATTACCCGCCATATAAAAAAGCGGTAGTTTGGCGGGATACTTTACATGCTTAAATGCCGTTTGAAACCTTCCAAACCCGTGAAGTTTGGAGGGCTTTTCTATGTTATATGTGTAGGCGTGCTAACACCTAAAAGGTTTTTGACCTACGTTCTGGAATTGAAAGTCCTCGGTATAGTGGTGGAGTTTGAGGAAAATGGCCTCAAGACACAGACCAAGCTCTGCTGGAGAGTGTAACGGCAGTTCTGAATACGATATATAAATGAGCCTAGCCTGCTGGAGCTTCCTGCCCGCATCGGGAAAACTATTCCCTGACGGATAACCAAATCAACCGGGAGCTTGAAAAAGCGAGGTGGACGGCGACTACACCAAGCTGCTGATATTCGCTGTGCCGCTGCAAAATATGAGGCCGGTCACAGCGTCCAGCCCGCCGCCTTATTCTGCAGTTCAACCATGTGTTTGAATAGGCCGCCCTGCTGTAGCAGCTCTTGGGGAGAACCCTGCTGGGAAACACAACCGTTATCGAGCACTACAATCTTGTCCGCATCGGCAACGGTCCTCATACGGTGTGCAATGACTAGCACGGTTTTGTCCCGGATGAGCTGAGAGATTGCGGACTGAATGAAGGTCTCGTTTTCCACATCAAGAGAAGCTGTCGCTTCATCCAGAAGAATGATTGGAGCATCTTTCAAAAATGCGCGCGCGATGGAAATGCGCTGGCGTTCACCCCCGGACAGCTCCGAACCGTTTTCGCCGATCATGCTATCGAAGCCGTCCGGAAGCTTCTCGGCAAATTCATCGCAATGCGCGTATCGGGCCGCTGTCAGAACTTCCTCATCGGTAGCCTCCTTCCGGCCGACACGGATATTTTCCTTTATTGTATTATTAAACAGCGTAACATCCTGAAAAACAATCGAGTACAGCGAAAGGAGCGTCTCCGGATCGATTTTTGAAATATTCGTTCCTCCCACGGTGATTTTCCCGCAGCTTATGTCCCAGAACCGCGCGGCAAGCCGCGATACGGTCGTCTTTCCGCCTCCGGACGGGCCGATCAGTGCGGTCACTTCACCCTGCCTGGCGGTAAAGGATACGTCGCGCAGAACGTTATCTTTTCCGTTATAAGCAAAACCAACGTGATTGAACCGGATGTCACAGCCCTCATTTTTCAGAATAGACCCGCCGCTCTGAACAGGGTGATCAAGGATTTCGTTCATTCGCCCGGTCTGGACGTTGGCCGCTATAATGGCGGCGAGGTTTTGAAGTGCGGCCTGCATCGGGTCATACATGCGCGAAACCACAAGCAGGAACATAAAAAACGTCAAAATGTTGAGGTTTCCGTTGATAAGCAGGACTCCTCCGGTCAGCGCAACCGTTGCGATACCCAGTTTCAGAATCATCTGCGCGGAAGCGACAAATAAAGCGGTACCGAGCTCAGTTAAAATGGCGCGTTTCTCTACGGCCTTTATTTTTTTATCGAGTCCCGTAAGATAGTCTCTCTCGGCATTGTTCGCTTTCAGATCCCGGACAGATTCAAGGCACTCCTGGATCCCGTCGGTACAGGCCATCTTTACCGTCATCTGCTTTCGTCCAAGCGCGTTTTGAACTTTTGAGGAAAACAGCACGACGCAGAATGAGACGGGAAGCACCCAGATCGCTGCGAGCGCCATACGCCAATTGAAAAAGAACAGACTGACGGCGACAAGAAATGTTGAGGTTACCGCGCCGATCAGTTCCGGGATATAGTGAGAGAAAGCAGTTTCAAGTGATGAGCAGTCCGCCATGATCGTACTGGTCAGGTCGGATAGATCTTTCTTTCCGAAAAAAGATAACGGGAGTTTTCTGAGCTTTTCCGCAAGCGTAATCCGTCGGACACCGCTTTCCACATAGGTAGCAAGGTAGCAGGCGTTATACTGAATCCGCGAAGTCAGGAAAATCAGAAGAAGGCATATCGCGCACCCTATGATATAGAAGCTGATTCGGCTTCCGGGCACGCCGCCGTTCATAAGATCACCTACGAGGTAATAGAGAAGCCCTACCGGAACCATAAGGACGAAATCCGCCGCCGCACATGCGGCACAGCTTTTGACAAGATCTTTCGCCCCCTGTTCGGAGAGCGCGTATTTATGTTGGACGGTTTTAAGCAAGTTCATTTTTGGCACCTACCTTCCATTTCGCGGCACGGCTGTATTCTTGCCACATGCGTGTGTAAAGGCCCTCTCCCTGAAGAAGTTCTTCATGATTGCCGCATTCTTCGATATGTCCATCTTCCAATACGAATATCTTGTCGACTCCTGCAACGGCGGACAGTCGGTGGGCAATCATGAGAACGGTTTTATCCTTCGAAAGCGCTTTGAATGCCGCCTGCACCTTAAATTCATTGTCCGGGTCGGCGAAGGCCGTAGCCTCATCCAGAATAATAATCGGCGTATTCTTCAGCATGACGCGGGCAATGGTAATCCGCTGCTGTTCGCCGCCTGAAAGATAAACGCCTTTCGTCCCAATCACGGTGTCTATCCCGTTCGGCATTTTTGAAAGAATATCGCCGCACTGCGCCGCTTCCAGGGCTTTTATAACCTCCTCGCGTGTGGCGTCCGGTTTTGCCATACGGACGTTTTCTAAAATAGATGTTTTCAGCAGCCTGCTGTCCTGAAAGACAAAGGATACCGTGTCCATCAGCTGCTTTTTCGGGATCTCCTTGACGTCTACGCCGCCGATTATGATTCTGCCGCGGCTGACATCCCAGAAACGCGCGATGACGCTGGCAAGTGTCGTTTTGCCGCCGCCGGACGGACCGACGAGGGCGACATGCTCACCGGGTTTAATCTGCAGGGAAATGCGATCCAGCGCGTTTGCTTTCGTGTTTTGGTACCGAAACGAAACGTCGTCCAGCACGACGGAATTGTCTTTTGGACACAAAGGCCGTATGGGCTCTGGCATAGGCGTGAGCGCCATCACGCTGTCGATCCGCTCCAGCGCATCGGCGACAATCATTTGATTTTCACTGGAAAACATGATCTTTGTCAGTGTAACGGTTATAATCGGCGTAAATATAATATAAAAAAGCAGATTCAGCAGGAACGCATTGCCGACGCCGTTTTGCGTCATGAAAAGTGCCGCCGCGATGAGGACGGCAAACACGGCGTTGATCGCCGTCGTGTAAAACATCATCGGCAAACGCAGCTGCTTCGTGTAAGCAATGACCCATTTTTCGTAATTGTCGATGGACGCCTTGAACCTTTTAAACGAGAATACCGACTGCCCGAAGGTCTTGACGACAGGTATTCCGCGGACGTATTCAACGGCTTCATTGGACATTTGTCCCAGAGCATCCTGGTATTCCTTCATTTTCGTACGCATTTTAGCGCCGGTCATTGTTGCCATCAACGTAAATGCCAGCGCGATCGGAACGAGGCTTAAAAGGCCGAGCCTCCAGTCGAACAGGAGCAGAAGCGCCAGCATGCCGACCGGAGTCGTGATCGCTCCGGCACGGTCCGGCAGTTGATGAGCCAGGTAGGTCTCCGTAGCTGCGCTGGACTCGTTGACGATCTTTCTCAGCTTGCCGCTTCCGAAGCTGTCCATGAACCCGAGCGGAAGTGTAACGATATGATGCATTGCCTGACTCCTGATATTGGATGCGACCCTGAACGCAGCGATATGCGAACACATCAGAGCACCGATATAAATGAGCATCGATACGACCGCAAACAGAACGGCCATCCAGCCGTTATGCGCCAGATTGTGTGCCGCGCCGAAATCCGGCGCGACTTCAAGTACCTCTTCCATCATTTTCCATATGTATACGAATGGCAAAAGCGCGACAAGCGCGCTGATCGCGGACAGAATCCACGAGAATATCGTCAGATATCGGAAGTTTCCGGCATAATCAAAAAGCTTCAATAGGTCAGACTGTTTTTTCAATGGCTTTTTCCTCCTTTGAATTGTGTATAAAAAAAATTAATTAACCGTTGACCGCCGCTGTTGTCAAGCGGGTAGAATTCGCCGGCCACTCCGTTTTCCATATGCAGAACAGTGACCTCATATCAAGAGCTTGTTTTTTGCCGTCATAGGAGCAGCAAAAATCATGAAGCTCCAAGGTGTCTCCCGGAACTGCGGGAGGAGATTCGTTCTTCAGATTTGTAAGCGACAGCGGACGGAGGCCAAGCCTTCGCAGTTTTTCGGGCGGCAGAGCCGCAAACTCGTTCATTGGAAGATCAAGGCTGATTCTGCCGCCGCTCATATAAATCACCCTGTTGCAGATATCTTTCAGCCAGTGGAGCCTGTGTTCGGCGATCACGACAGTTTTGCCGCGCGACTTCCATAAAAGAATGGTACGCCTGAGGCTTTCTATCGCATCCATATCCAGGTTGGAGGTCGGCTCATCCAAGACAAAAACATCGGGATGCGCGGCGGATACCGAAGCGCATGCGACCTTTTGTTTTTCACCGCCGGACAGATTGAAGATACTGCGTCCGAGCAGTTTTTCCGCCTCCATATCGCGGGCTGCTTCATGTATTCTTGTTTTTCTGACCGTCACCCCAGCCGAAGGAGCCGAACAGAGCGATTTTTTTGCCGCTCAGCGAGTTTTCCAGGGCAGAGAACATAGGTCCGAACTCCGTATCATCCAACTCTTCGGTTCCCATCGCGGGGCAGCCAAATGCCACGGCATCATATCCAGGCAGTTTATCAGCCGAGAACCCTGAGGGAGTTAAGAGGGTATCTTCGTAGGATTTCCAATAACCGCTGCATGTAAAGTTTCGGCCGTTGTTTTCAATGAAACCGACGACGTCATGAAGCGGATAGCCAAGGAACAGGCCAATCTCATGCGGAAACTGCCGCTCAAGGCGAAAACGATTTGATAACTGCCGAAGAATACCTGTAAACCCATTTGAAATCGCATATCCCGATCGCTCCAGAAAATCACGGTTTGCCTGCTCGGATAGAATTCGGTTAATCCATTCCATGCGATAGGTATAGATTAGAAAGAAGCCTGTTTTGCATTGCTTCAAGAGGCAAACAGAGAGTCCGTATGCATGCAGTTCCAAATCCTGTCCCGAAACCGCTTTTTTTACAATGTCTTCGTCAAACGATTGGAAGCTGAACAGATTCGACGGCTTTACGCCGGCCAGCGTTGGAGCGCATTGCTCCACGAAAACCGATTCAAACGATCGCCTCATGTTCCTCTCCTTCCGGGGCATTCGCAATGATTCTTTATAATGGCCCGCAGGGCGTTCAGACTGCTGAGATGGGATTGTTCAATGCTTGCGTTACACCGTGCTGATTCCAATACCGCAATTTCCTTCATCTTATGCGAACCCGTATTTGCAAACAGTTTAATCAGATCGGGTGAACCAATCTTTCGTTTCAAGTTTCCCTTAGTTATCACATAAACCTTTGCCTTACAGCCATATGTTTCGCAGGTATCGACATAAAGCCGCTGCATGCAGCGGCTTCCGCCGACAATGACAACGCTCATGGCCTTCCTCCTTAATACTGAGTTAGAGTACTTTAACCAATGCTCTGTTTTTTAGCGCCTCTCGGCGCTTTTAACCCATAGACAAGACGGCTCACGCTCGTCAGTCCGATATTCCGCTGATCAGCCAGTGCCGTTTTTTCGCAATGTTTATTTTAACCGCATACCTTCCGATTGCCTGCGGCAACGCCCAGACGCAACTTATGGTCAGCATGGCAGTAAGCCCGTACGCGAAAGAAAGCATCGCGTCAGCATCCACTTTCATTTTTGGCGGTTCTTTCAATCTTCATAACCCTTTTGGTAAACAGTCAGGACATATCCCGCATAATTTCGCACATGCTCCCGATACGCTCATCGGATATCCCGGCAAGAAGCGCAAATACGGCGTTTCCGGCATCTTCCGGTGGTAATGCGAACTCTCGACAGAGGAACCGAAAGATAATCTCGTAATATGCGGAATAACGCACAGCCAGCTCACGGCCATTCTCCGTGAGAAATACCATGCCGTATTTCTCCTTTTGAACCAGCGCTTTGTCGCTGAGTGCTTCCATCATTCTGTATACGCTTGGTTTTGTGACATGGAGCGCTCGGGCAATGTCGACGCATCGCATTCCGCGTTCACCGCTGAGCGAATGCATGGTGATCAGATATCGGATGGATGATGCGGACAGTGTCTGCATTCTCATACATCCTTCCCTCAGGACTATTTTCCATGATGGCAGCTGCCGCTCATGGGGCAGCCCGCGCAGTTGCAGGAGGACCTGCCCTTCTTTTTTCTTCCGACCATGCTGATAATAACCAGCGTCACCACAGCGGCCAGAATAACGCAGATGATCATGGTCGCAAGGTTTTCAGTCAACCACATAAGCGTTTTATTGTCCTCCTCTCTTCGTTTTTTTGTTATATTCCGGATTTCGCGCCTATTTTTACATTGGATTTCAGCGTTTCGGACTCTTTATATGGTCTGAACAGCATGGTAACGATGAAAGCGACGTTGAGGATAGCAACGATAGAACCGATGACGTTTCCGTTGCCAGAAAACAGCATGCCGAGCTGATAGACGGTCAGCGCGACGGCATAAGCAAAGACGCACTGATATCCGATGGCGAACCAGGTCCACTTGGCGTTGTTCATCTCACGCTTGATGGCGCCCATGGCTGCGAAGCAGGGGGCGCAGAGCAAGTTGAAGATCAGGAAGGAGTAAGCGGAAAGCGGGGTGAAGACGGCGCGCATGTTGTTCCATACCTGCCAGCCGTTCTCCGCCACCTCGTCGAAGCCCCCGAACAGGACGCCAAATGTTCCGACGACGTTCTCTTTGGCAATCAGGCCGGTGATGGAAGCGACCGCACCCTGCCAGTGGCCCCAGCCGAGCGGAATAAAGATCCAGGCGATCGCGGAGCCGACGGCGGCCAGAATGCTGTTTTCCATATCGCCGACCATCCCGAAGGAACCGTCTTCAACGCCAAAGCTCGACAGGAACCAAATCAAGATCGCCGCCAACAGGATGACGGTGCCGGCTTTCCGGATGAACGAGGATGCGCGTTCCCACATGGAACGAAGCAGATTGGAAACCGTCGGCCAGTGGTAAGCGGGAAGCTCCATGACGAACGGGGATGGGTCTCCCGCGAACATCTTACTCTTTTTCAGCATGATGCCGGATATAACAATGGCGCAGATGCCGAGAAAATAGGCGCTGGGGGCGACCCACCACGCGCCGCCGAACAGCGCGCCGGCAATCAGGGCGATGATTGGAAGCTTCGCGCCGCAAGGAATAAAGGAAGTCGTCATAATGGTCATCTTGCGGTCCCGGTCGTTTTCGATGGTACGCGAAGCCATGATGCCCGGAACGCTGCAGCCCGTGCCGATCAGCATCGGGATAAACGACTTTCCGGAGAGTCCGAATTTTCGGAAGATGCGGTCCATGACAAAGGCGACGCGCGACATATAGCCGCAGGATTCAAGAAAAGCGAGGAACAGGAACAAAACTAGCAGCTGAGGGACAAAGCCAAGCACCGCGCCCACGCCGGCCACGATGCCGTCGAGGATCAGGCCTTCCAGCCAGTCCGCGCAGTGAATACTGTCCAGTCCGTTCTGCAATAAGACGGGAATGCCCGGCACCCACACGCCGTAGTCGGCGGGATCGGGTTCCTCCTTATCGGCGACCGCCAGATAGCTGTCGTACGTCACGGGGATTTCCTCTTCCACGTTTCCGACGTCGTCGTAGAGATAAGCGGTCGCGGCAAGCGCGGCCGCTTTTGTGGGATCGACGCCAGCTTCTTCCGCGGCGGATTCAAAAGCGCCTTTGATCGCGCCGGGTTCGGTATATGCATCAACTGCTTCAGAGTAAGCGGAGGAGCCGATGCCGAACAGATGCCAGCCGTCGCCGAACACGCCGACGTTGGCCCAGTCGGTCGCCCAGGAGCCCACCGTCGAGACAGAAATGAAGTATACGATGAACATGACCACTGCGAAAATGGGCAGCGCGGCCCAGCGGTTTGTCACCACACGGTCAATTTTATCCGATGCCGAGAGTCTCCCGGCCTTTTTCTTTTTGTAACAGCTCTTGATGACGGAAGCTATGTAGAGATATCTCTCGTTTGTGATAATACTCTCGGCGTCGTCATCAAGCTCCGTCTCCGCGGCTTTGATATCCTCCTCGATGTGATCGCGCACCGGTTGACTCAACTTCAGCGGAGTCAGAACTTTTCCATCGCGCTCGAAGATCTTGATGGCATACCAGCGCTGCCGCTCAGGCGGCATGTTGTGCACGGCGGCTTTCTCAATATGGGCAATTGCATGTTCCACGGCGCCGCTAAAGGTGTGCATCGGGATTGTCTTTGTGGATTTGGCAGCTTCAATTGCGGCCTCCGCCGCTTCCATAATCCCTGTGACCTTCAGCGCTGAGATCTCAACAATTTTGCAGCCGAGTTCACGGGACAGCTCGCTGGTCGTGATCTGATCCCCGTTTTTTCTCACTACATCCATCATGTTTACGGCGATCACTACAGGAATGCCGAGTTCCGTAAGCTGCGTTGTGAGGTAAAGGTTCCTCTCGAGGTTGGTGCCGTCCACGATATTGAGGATCGCGTCAGGCCGCTCACTGATCAGGTAGTTTCTCGCCACAACTTCCTCCAAGGTGTATGGGGAAAGGGAATAGATACCCGGCAGGTCCATAATGATGACATCTTTATGATTCTTAAGCTTGCCCTCTTTTTTCTCTACCGTTACGCCCGGCCAGTTTCCGACAAACTGGTTGGAGCCGGTCAGCGCATTGAACAGCGTTGTCTTACCGCTGTTCGGGTTGCCTGCCAAGGCAATTTTGATCTCCACTTTCTATATCCTTCCTTTCTGTGGTTAGAGTACTTTAACCAATCGGCATAAATAAATAGGGGCCCCATGATATATCCGACCTCGATCATTTCCGACTTTTACCGTCCCGCCGATCTTTACATCCCTGAGCGTTTTTATAAATCATTCCTCCTTCATATCATGATTTTGCTTGCCATCTCTCTTCTGATGGCAATGGGGACTCTTTGATATTAACGATAACATTGTCTTCCCTCATGAAAATGACCGTAACGCTGCCTTCGGCGACAAAGCCGAGATCCTCCACATCGGCTTTTCCACCGACTTTCCGGATCACAGCATCCTCGAGGTATCTTTAATTAGAGGAATCTAACCGACGACTCAAATTATTGGTTAGTCTTTGCTAACCAATAATAGTTTAATAGCTCTAACTAAATTTGTCAATAGATTTTTTGCCTATCTTGATTATCTGGTTAGAGTGTGTTAACCTGAAATCAATATCAAATGAAAGTCGGTTAAAATGCCATGAAAATATTCAGAGCGTTCGAGGATTACCTGGAGGCTATGTTGATGATGAAGGAGAAGCACGGCTATATTCGCTCCATTGACGTCGCCGAGGCGTTGGGTGTGACCAAGCCGAGTGTCACCTATACGACAAAGCGCCTGCGGGAAAATGGATATATTACAATGAATAAGGACGGCCTCATCACACTGACCGATTTGGGGATGGAAGTCGCCTCCCGCACCTGGAATCGCCACAAGCTGCTGACCGAATTCTTTATGAGGCTGGGTGTGGATGAAAAGACCGCCCGAGAGGATGCCTGCAAGGTGGAGCATGACCTCAGCGAAAAAACTTTTGAAGCAATATGCCGCCATGCGGACCTGGAAAAGCAAAAATACCCTGATGGGAAAGAATAAAAATTTCGTAAAGAGAAGGAAGGTTCTGCCGCGCTTATCTGCGGGCAAAACCTTTCTTCTTTTGATAGTGGCAGTCGCGGCATAGACCGCCACGCGCCAGAGTGTGCCGCCGGTTGAAGACACTGCCGCCGAGTCCGGCCATATCGTAATCGTAGGAGCACATAACGGGAGTAATTTCGGAGATACCCAGTATCTGCATGGCATCTCCGGGTGAGAACGAAATCGGAATGAAAGCTTCGACGCCGTTTCTTTCAATTCGCACATCTTTGCGCGCACGATGGATTCCCCTCGGGCTTTCCGCAATCATACTTTGTAAATTCGCTTGGCGGTATGCTGCCAGACATTCCCGGATGAAGAGTACTATTTATTCGGCCATGATCACCGGCGCTCGTTCCGGCGTTTTTCGCTCCCACGGCACCGCCGCGCCGTCACTGTATTTCAAGTGGCTATCTTTCTGATTAGCGTTTTTTCGCTTTCCGGTATACTTTCAGATTAGCATTTATAGTATCTAAACTGAATTACAAAACCCCTGTCCAGCTTCGTTTGGACAAGGGAACATAAAAATTGTTTTTTCTGTCTACTTTCTATTGACCAGTTCACTAAGCTGGAGGTTTTGGCTGATCTGTTATACGGAAGTAATCCCACTTATAATTCCGCGATATACCTTCTGAACAGAGTATAGGTAGCAGTAAAATAGCAAATCAGTACCAACAGAAACGCACCGCAAACCTCGGCTATATTTGTATAAACTTGGCTTATTGTAACATATGGAATATATTCTCGATAGTTCTTTATTGATAAATATGTAAGGACGATTCCTGAGCCTAAAAAAGCAATGATGACAGGAAGTCCAAACCACAATAGCATTTGTTGGCGGATAATTTTTCCGATCCATTTATGATCTATTCCTAAATTTTCAATAATTTGAAACCGCTGTTTATGTTCAGTTGCATCCATTAATTGCTGCAGGGAAAGAATTGTGAGGCAAATGACAATCAAAATGAGACTTGCGTATGTACCTCCAAGACGAAGCATCAGAGAATTTGAGATTCCTTCATTAAGTTGCAGCGTCTTTAAACGTACGAATCCACTGTTTTCTGGAATCGTTCCAATATGATTCATCCATTGCGTTATATCTTTTGACAGAGCTAAAGCGAAGTGATAGTCTAATGGACTTGTTGTATTGGCGGCATAAGACGTGGTTGCCAGCGTAAGTGTCTCACAAACATCATCAGGCAGAATATAAGCCATTTCCATGCCGCTCGTAAACATTCCCATCCCAACGTTTACTTGATAATCTGCGTCAGGAGCCTTTTTTAGCGTATAATTTCCAGCCGTAATGCTCTGATGCGTGTTATCAAAATGAGAAATATCATCAGGTAGTGCCGTATTTCCCCATGCCACAGCAAAACCACTTTCCGGCAAGACAATTTCCGGATGCCCTGATAGCCGCAGTAAGGCATTATAATCGCTCAGAGAAACGCCTAGAATCGGCAGATTCTTTTTTATTCTTCGGTCAAAGTCATTTTTTTGTAAAAAATAAGCCTCCACATTTGCAGAATTTGTAACCTTATAGCCCCCACGTTTTAGATAGTTATCAATATACGAATAGTCCAAAGCAGACTTAGGCAGGTCCTCCACTCGTTTTACGGTTTGATATTGAGAAAATATCTGTACGTCAAAAATAGATCGCACCGTTAGATAGCCATCTACCTCTCCCGTTAAAATTGGTAGCCAAGCGAGCAGCACTAGGGAACTCAATAATACACACGTCAGGATAGCCATGGTGTGGGAAGCGGTTTTCAGTTTTGAAACGATCTGACCCAACAGAAATAAATGAGTGTAATGGAACCGTGCAGAGTTTTTCTTTGCAACAAGCAGCAACCATGATAGACTGCTGAAAATTGATACAATACTGAATAATATCATAATTACCCCAAGGATAGAAGGGATCGTGGTGTAAAGTTCCATCAATATGCCTTCTCTGACCAACTCAGTAAAAAGATCCGTCATCCGTAAAAGAAAAACTCCGGCTGCCAGGCTTGCGACGGAGAGTATTGCGGCGGTCAGGCTTCCATTATGCTTCCAGACACAGGTTTCCAGCAGAAAAAATCCCGCCAGCACCAAAAAGAGCAGAGCGCTGAGGATACAAGGGACTACTGCCTCAATTCCCGCTTGGTTAAGTTTGTTCCAAAAGGGCAGGACACCGCACAAAGTCAAGAGCAGGATTCCCACATCTGAGAGCGAAGCGGCAATCAGGCTTTTCAACAGCATATCCTTTACGGTAACCGTACTCTCGGTTTGCTGTTCTTCATGAAGCATGTCTATGATCTTTTGCCGGCGGATTACATGAACGTTTCCAAGGCCAATCACCGCAAATAAAGCTGTAAAAAAAAGAAAAGTCCAAAGAACAGTATCTGAAAAAACTGAGAAATATAATCGGTACGGTTCTCCGAAGGATGCCATGATGATCACACTGACGAACTGTGACAGAAGGGTACCGAGCAGGATCCCAAAAATGACAGCAATCAGTCCCATCAGGAGCGTTTCAAGAAAGAACAGATAAGCAACAGTCCTCTGTTCCATACCAAGAATAATTTGAAGAGCGAACTCCTTTTTCCGACGCCGGATCATGTAGCGATTGACATAAGAAATCAAAAATACAAGCAGCAAGGCAATCAAGGGAATGATAATTCTCATTTTACTCGAAAAATACTCCAAATCCATCTGGATCGGCAACCTATTGTTATAGGACGGGCTGGTGATGGATAAAAAGCCATAGAACAGGCCCACAGAAAGAACTAATGTTAACAAATAAATCAGATAATCTCTTGCAGAGCGTTTTGCATTTCGAAATGCCATTTTAGCGTACATCGGAAAGATCCCCTCCCAACAAGGTCATAACATCAAGAATCTTCCCGAACAGTTGCTTGCGGGATTGACCTCCCCGGAGGATCTCAGTGAAGATATGGCCATCCTTAAGAAACAGGATTCGCTTTGCATGGCTGGCGGTAAATGCATCATGAGTGACCACCAAAATAGTCGCTTCAAGTTCCTGATTCATTGTCTGCATGGTCGTCAGAAGCATCTGAGAAGAATGACTGTCCAGCGCCCCCGTTGGTTCGTCGGCCAGAATCAGCTTTGGGTGATGGATTAAAGCTCTAGCGCAAGCGCAACGCTGTTTTTGTCCGCCAGAGACCTGGTAAGGAAACTGATTCATAATAGAAAGAATATCAAGCTTTTCGGCCATTTGTTCCACTCGTCGGTCAATCTCCTTGGGCGGCGTTTTATTGATCGTCAAAGTCATTGCGATATTTTCTCGAATTGTCAACGTATCCAACAGGTTGAAATCCTGAAAAATAAAACCGAGATTCTCCCTGCGGAACCGAGCTGATTCTCTGTCTTCGATTTCCGTAATATCAGCTCCGCCCAGAAGAATATGACCGGCACTGACAGTGTCAATTGTGGAAATACAATTAAGTAAGGTGGTTTTCCCTGAACCGGATGGACCCATAATTGCAATGAATTCTCCGTTCTGGACTTCGAAGTCGATATCATCAATAGCCTTGGTGATATTCCCCTTGTTTCCATAGTATTTTTCGACATGCTCGATTTTCAAAAGCGGTTCCATTCTTTTCACCTCCTCTTAATTCTAATGAGTGAAAGAAGAAAAATGTATCAATTTTTCTTACAAAGGCCTTACAGTTTTGTAAGATCTCAGATGGATGAAAAGCAGGTGGAAATTACTCCCGCACCTCAAAAAAATCACCTTTTGGAAAATCCAGTCCAACTGATGTTCCTTGTCCGCACTTTGAGGTCACGGTAATTCCGATACCGAGCTTTTCGCACAGGCGTTTACACAGGTACAGCCCTATGCCGGTGGAGTTTTGACTGTCCCTGCCGTTCTTACCGGTAAAGCCCTTATCAAAAATTCGCGGAAGATCGCTTTCCGATATTCCAATCCCGTTATCCTGAATGCAAAGAGTAACCCTGCTACGTTCCGAATAGGCCTGAAACGAGAGAGAAGGGACTTCTTCACTGTACTTTACCGCGTTTGAGATTATCTGACTAATAATAAAGCTAATCCATTTTTCATCCGTATAGACGATTCGTTCGCAGTTTTCCATCTGAACGGCAGCATGGCTTTGCAGTAGAAGCTGTTTGTTTTCCGCAATTGCCTTATGAATGGCATCCGACAGTACGATTTCTTTCACAAGATAGTCTTTTTCTACAGTATCGCTCCGCGCATAGTAGAGTGCCTGTTCTGTATAATTACGAATTTTTTCCAGTTCAATCAGCAACTTTTTTGTTAAACCTGACTTGTTGTTTTCATAGATCAACTGCATTGCGGCAATCGGTGTTTTAATGTCGTGAATCCATTGTTCTATGTATTCCCTGTATTCCTTCTTCTCTCGCCCTGATTGAGAGACCCGTTCAAGCATTGACTTATTTGAAGCTTTCAAGATTGCATAATAAATTTGATCATCTGCACGCGCAGGGCAATCCATGACCTCCGAAAGCAAATACTTCTGATCCAGATGGTCCAGCATAGACAAGAGGCGCTTGAAATAACGGTTGCGGAAAAAATACCGAGTATTTAGATAAACGAAGGCAACCAGAAACCACACGGCAATTAAAATTTCTATGATCCCATTATTTACCCTTGCCGCAGAAAGAAAGGCTAAGCAGCCAAGCATGGAAATGATGTGGGTGAGTATGCAGGGAATCTGGTCCTTAACATAATCCACATATCTCATATCATATACCCCTGGCGGTGTTTTGTCTGGATAAAATCCGTTAAACCGATCTGCCTAAGCTTTTCACGAAGTCTGGTCATGTTCACGCTGAGTGCGTTGTCATCAATGTAAAGCTGATTGTCCCAAAGATACTCCACTAAGTCAGCGCGGGGAACGATTCTACCCGCATTCCGGAAGAGAAAAGCCAGAATTTTGAGCTCATTTTTTGTTAGTTCGGTCAACTGGGCCTGATATTCTACCCGGCTACTTTCCAAATGCAAAATAACTCCCCGATATGCCATGACATCCTTCTCCCTGGATGGGTAAGCACGCTTGAATAGAGAAGCGATGCGGGCCAACAGGATAGAGGTATTGTAGGGCTTTGTGATAAAGTCATCGCCTCCCAACATGATACTGTTCAATTCATCCATATCAGTATTTCGCGCTGTGACAAAGATAATCGGTACAGCGGAGAAGGTCCTAATCTTTGAGCATACCTGAAAACCATCCTGACCTGGTAGGTTAATATCCAGCAGAATCAAATGAGGAATATATCGCCTAACAGCTTCAAAAATTGCTGTAAAACTATCTGGAAGAACAATCTCATATCCATTGCTCTGCAGGAGAATGGAGAGTTCCTCTCGAATTACAGAATCATCCTCAATCAACATGATCCGATCCATATAATCCCACCTTTCCCTAAATTTTTCTCAATCTTTCCGTCATCTTTATTATAAATTGAGGATTGAGCGAATTCAATGGTAAGCTTTATAGTTAAACCTACAGCAGATAGTATCTTTTTAAAGACGTAAGCGTCCAACCTGGCAGTCCCTTGATAACAGAGAGAGGCCCCGACTTGACGAAATGCAAGTCGGGGCTAAAGTTTAGTTTTTGTAGTATTGCCGCAGCATGTTACGTTGATGGGTATCCCAACCTCATGGAAATGAACTGCTTTCGAGCGATCTTAATACGAATACATGGACTACCCCCGTTCTATTGTAAGTCCAGGTTTTTGTCCGCGCCCCCTTTCGGTCAAAATCTTTTCGGCGTCGACAGAAAGTCCCGTCTGCTGATAAGTAACATTATTGCGAAAAATTCCAGGTGTCATCATTTTAAATTTTAAAAAATTTCGTGTAAATGTTTTTTCTGTGTTATAACCCACTTCGATTGCGACATCAATAATGCTTTTATTGCTCTGAAGCAGGAGTTTACAGGACTGGTTAACTCTGATGTAATTTAAAAAATCCTCAAAGTTTTTTTCCACCTCATACATTAAGATCTGATGAAGATCGATCACGCTGATATGAAAATTTTTCGCGACACTTTTTGCTGTCAGCTCATCCCTGGAATTCCGATAAATATAGGCTACAATCGCATATGCTTTTTGACTTTCCCGCACTTTGCAAATATCACTTACTTTTTGATAGGTTTTTCGGTACTCATTGGCTTTCATGCCGATTCGCGCTGCGAATACTTTGGATACATGGGAAGCGTCAACATAGCCAAGAATTCCCGCCAGTTCTTCCAGTGTAAAGTCAGTATACAACAGATAATTGATGGTTTTCGCAACTCGCATTTCATCAATTAGATTGGAAAAAGAAAGGCCGGTAACCTGTTTGACATACAGACTGATGGACGATTCACTGAGGTAAAAAGTTTTGGAAAGTGTTTTTAAATTCAGTTTCTTATTGAGATGAGTGTATATGTAACGAAAAATGCCGCAGCGATCTATATTGAGATTCTGTGCTTCCCTTTGGCTGAAAAGTTGGTCTTTTTCTCCTATTCGTATAAACAATACAATCAAATTGACGAGTTGATTATTGATATAAATATTGCTTAGTGCTTTGGGATGAATGGGTTCTATGGTTGACTCAACGCCGACTTCGTTGCGAATGATGGAAAAAATATTTTGTACTTCCGCCATTTGCTCTTTATCGCAATGCACAACCTGGTTCTCGCAAATCATATGGATCACGTCCATCGGCTGATTATCTGAATTATAGAAGGATTTAATAATTTCATTGATCATGTCAAACCGATAGACAAGAATGTAATATTGCAGCGTCTCGCTGACTTCTGGGACTTCACTAATTTCCCACGGAAGTATTGCTACAAACGAACCGGGCTCCAGATCATATTCTGTGTTTTGAATCCGAATTTTTCCCTTGCCTTTGTTAATTAAAAGAAATTTGATTATAATTTATTGTATTTAAAGATCTTTTTTATGAAATAGTCATAGCACCTTTTATACAGTTTATACGGGATTATGATTTTATATTTATGTCTAACTGTATATTTTTGCGGTCCATCCTTTATTTGATTGAATTCAAAGTACTAAAAATTAAAAGGTTAATGTCCTGATTGTGAGTTTTGTTTATTGTAAACTCTTGTCATGGAGAAAAAACAGGGAGGAGATTGAATTGGATCATATATCTTCGGTACTTACATACCTGGCAAACTTTCTGTGGGGATGGCCCATGTTGGCATTGCTTGTGGGCGGTGGCCTGTACATTAGCATCAATCTTGGATTTTTTCAGATTCGATATTTGCCGTTTATTTTAAAACAGACTTTTGGACAGATTTTTTCCAAACAAGAAGGCGAGGGCACCATTTCTCCATTTCAAGCAGCAACTTCCGCTCTGGCGTCCTCCATCGGAGCTTCTAATATCGTCGGTGTCCCGGTTGCGATTGCGATGGGAGGCCCGGGTGCGGTACTGTGGATGTGGCTTACCAGTATCATCGGGCAAGCTACGAAATTTTCAGAAGTGGTGCTTGGAATTCGTTACCGGGAAAAAAATCAAGACGGGGAGTTTGTGGGTGGGCCTGCCTACTATCTGCGGAAGGGACTAAAATCACCTTTTCTTGCTGTCATGTGCTCTTTTGCATTTATGATTGAGATTGTCCCAAGTATTTCCACACAGTCGCTTTCTATTTGTCAAACGGCAGAGACTATTGGAATTCCAAAACTTGCGACCGGTATCGTGGTGACGATTTTAGTTGCTTTAATTGTGTTCGGTGGAATCACAAGAATCGGAAAGGTTACGGAAAAGTTGGTTCCGTTTATGGCGCTGATTTTTACGGGATGTTCCTTAATCGTGATTGGAGTGAATATCGTAAATGTACCACACGCACTGGTACTGATTTTTCAAGGGGCTGTAACACCCATGTCTGCTGTTGGCGGCTTTACAGGCTCTGATATTGCTCAGACCATGAGATGGGGTATTGCCAGAGGCCTGTACTCCAATGAAGCGGGAATGGGGAGCGCACCCTATGCGCACTCGGCCGCCATTACGGATCATCCGGTACGACAGGGATTTTGGGGTGTCTTCGAGGTAATCGTAGTAACCGGTATTGTTTGCACGATGACGGCACTTGTCGTTTTGACCAGCGGAGTGTGGACGCAGGTGAAATCAGAAGATGCGGCTTCCATGGCGTCGGTGGCTTTCCAGAGCGTATTTGGAGAGACTCTGGGAGGAGGAATCGTTTCCATATGTATGTTGCTGTTTGTTCTGTCAACCGTTATTGTTATTGTCTTTTACTGTGAAAAACAGGCGGAAGCGTTATTTAATTCAACGGTTGGAAAAGTGATGCGGGTTGTATGCCTCGCTGCTATTATCTATGGCACAATTGGTGACCTGAGTCTTCTGTTTTCTATTTTGGACATTCTTCTTGCCTGTGTTGTTTTCCCAAATATGATTGGTGTAATCGGAATGAATAAAGAAGTAAAAGCGCTGAAAAACGAGTTTTTCTCTGATCCTCAATTTTATCCAGCGGCGAAAGCACGGAGGGTGCCGGCATTTAAGCCGCAGGAAATTCATCAGCCAAAATAAGCAGACGGATGTCTGTTTAAAACAAAAAAGGAGAAATAGATTATGAGCACAAACGTACGAGGAAGAAATTTTTTAAAACTGCTGGACTATTCACCCAAAGAAATCCGGTATTTTTTGGATCTGTCAAAAAACTTTAAGAACATGAAAAAAAATGGAGTTCTTCATCCTTATTTAAGTGGCAAAAATATTGTTCTTCTGTTTGAAAAAACGTCAACCAGGACGCGCTGTGCATTTGAAGTAGCGGGAAGGGATCTTGGAATGGGCGTTACATACCTGGAACCCGGAAGTTCACAAATGGGGAAAAAGGAAAGCATTGCAGATACCGCGAAAGTGCTTGGCAGAATGTTTGATGGAATTGAATACCGTGGATTCAACCAGAAAATTGTTGAGGAACTGGCTGCAAATTCCGGGGTACCAGTCTGGAATGGCTTAACAGACGAATTTCACCCAACGCAGATGCTTGCAGATCTTCTAACGATCGAAGAAAATTTTGGAACGCTCAAAGGTGTTCATTTCACCTTTATGGGGGATGCCAGGAATAATGTGGGGAATTCCCTTATGGTGGCTTGTGCCAAGATGGGGCTTAATTTCACCGCATGCTCGCCGAAAGAGCTGTTCCCCAAAAAAGAGCTGGTTGATTCCTGCAGGCAAATTGCCGCTGAAAGCGGTTCAACCATTACTCTGACGGAGAACGTGGAGGAG
This sequence comes from Caproicibacter fermentans, assembly GCF_014303955.1. Taxonomy (NCBI): domain Bacteria; kingdom Bacillati; phylum Bacillota; class Clostridia; order Eubacteriales; family Acutalibacteraceae; genus Caproicibacter; species Caproicibacter fermentans. Next base: position 3,814,660 of record NZ_CP060286.1, read on the forward strand.
GGTACGAAAAACGCAGATGTAATTTATACCGATATTTGGGTATCCATGGGAGAGCCGGACGATGTATGGGAAAGCCGCATAAAACTTCTGAAACCATATCAGGTAAATGCACAACTGATGAAGAATGCGTCCGAAAGAAGTATTTTTATGCATTGCCTGCCATCCTTCCACGACAAAAACACGCAGATTGGCGCCGATATCGCGAAAAAATTCGGACTGCCTGAAATGGAAGTTACAGATGAGGTTTTTACATCGAAACGTTCCGTTGTCTTTGATGAGGCAGAAAACCGACTGCATACGATCAAATCCGTTTTGTATGCCACATTGTGCTGAGAGGAGCAATTTTCATGGCAAAGAAAAAAATTGTAATTGCTTTGGGTGGAAATGCACTTGGAGACACACCACAACGGCAGTTGGCTTCTGTTAAAAAGGCAGCCGAGATCATTGCGGATCTTGTAGCGGAAGGAAACGATATTGTCGTCGGCCACGGCAACGGCCCGCAAGTTGGCATGATTAATGAGGCAATGGATTATTCTGCCTGCGGCAAACCACATACGCCCGCCATCCCTTTAGCGGAGTGTGACGCGATGTCGCAGGGATACATCGGTTATCATCTGCAGCAGGCTCTTCAACAAAGCCTCTCTTCCAGAAAAATCGATCAGGAAGTCGTTTCACTGGTCACACAGGTTGTTGTTGACCAAAACGACCCGGCCTTTCAGAACCCGACAAAACCGGTTGGCAGATTTTATACACGGCAAGAAGCGGAGGCAATTCAACAGGAAAAGGGCTTCCGCTTTATCGAAGATGCCGGCAGAGGATACCGCCGGGTCGTTCCGTCACCGAAACCGTGCAGGATTGTGGAACTAAATGCCATTCGAAAAATGGTGGAAAATAAAATGATTGTCATTACGGTGGGCGGCGGCGGAATACCGGTTGTTCAGGCAGGCAAGGACTACCGAGGAATCGACGCAGTCATTGATAAGGATATGTCCTGTTCGAAACTTGCACAGGATATGGACGCGGATACGCTGTTGATTTTGACGGCCGTTGACCATGTGTGTCTGAATTACAACAAACCGGATGAGAAGGAGCTTCCCTCCATGACCCTTGAACAGGCAGTGAAGTATATCAAAGAAGGCCAATTTGCCGCTGGCAGTATGTTGCCAAAAGTTGAGGCCTGCATGAATTTTGTACGTCTGTGCCCTAGCCATACTGCGATTATTTCTTCCCTTGAGAAAGCAGACGAGGCCCTTCGTGGAAAATCTGGAACGGTTATTTCTTCATGGGAAAAAATAAACAAACACCTCTTTCAGCAAAAAGAAGTGTCTGTGGGTCTTACATAAAGAACCAAAGAAATTTTTTGCCGGAAAACAAAGAGAGAGAGAAACCAAGTTTTGTTTCCCTCTCTTTTTGCGCGGCGCGTTTTTCAACTGCGGGGGCATAGCTTGCCCTCATTTTATTCAGAGAAAGGATGGCTTTTTTGAATCAGAATATTAGAACCGTTCTTTTTGCAAGGGGGGCTCTGCTATGTGTTGCCGCTATATGGGGCAGCTCCCTGGTTGTGGTTAAAAATACGGCCAACAGTTTACCGCCTCTTTTTTTACTTGCCATGCGGTTTACCCTCGCCTGTGCCGTTCTCTGCGCTGCCTCTTTTCGTAAATTAAAAGTTGTCAACCGGGACTATTTAAAAAGCGGAGCCGTGATAGGCCTGTGCCTATTTAGTGCTTATGGGATACAAACGATTGGCGTTCTGTCTGCCATGCCGGGAAAGAGCGCTTTTCTATCTTCCGTTTACTGTGTAATTGTTCCATTTTTATTTTGGGCGGTGGAAAAAAGACAGCCGGATCGGTACAACATTCTTGCTGCGGTTCTCTGCATTTTGGGGATCGGCCTTGCTTCGGTGACTGAGGATTTTTCCATTAGTAAAGGAGATTCTCTCGCTCTCCTCAGCGGGTTCTTTTTTGCCGCGCATATTGTTTCGGTGGCAAAGTTTGGAAAGGGGAAAGATCCATTTATAATTACAATTCTTCAATTTGGCTACAGTGCTGCATTTTCATGGCTGCTTAGCCTTGCACTGGAGCACGAGGCCATTCAGTGGAGTCAAGGGGCCCTATGGGGGGGTTTATATCTTTCTATTGTATGTACCGGCGCTGCACTTCTTTTACAAAACATTGGGCAAAAATATACCGATCCTTCCAGCGCGTCGATTATTCTGAGCCTTGAATCGGTTTTTGGCATTCTGTTTTCCACCATCTTTTATCACGAAGCCTTAAATTTGCGGCTTGTTACCGGCTTTGCTTTGATTTTTACTGCAGTCCTTATTTCTGAAACAAAGCTTTCTTTTATTAGACATATCAGGGGAAAGCGCCATGCTGAAAATGAAACGTAAAAGTAACAGGAATCATAAGAAAGCGGGATTCAAATTAAATCGCCTAAATCCAATGCTGCGCCTTGGCCTCCCAGCTTTGACCGATGTGAAATCCCATCGTCCCGCGGAAAGAAAAAATTTTGGACAATTTTCTTATAGTATATTCTCTCTGGAATACAAATTCAATAAGATTCGTCGCTTTCAGGTAGGCTGCCCGTTTGAAGTTTTCAGGGCAGCCCCTGCTTATTTTCAACAAAGGTCCTTTTACCGCATTGGGCAGTCATTTTTGGTTATTCAACCTATTCAATCATAACTACAGCAATTCCATTTTAAAATGCGAAAAAGGGATTGTTGCGAAATAGCTTCTCCAAAAAAGTTGCACAAAAAATGCGCTTTGAATGGGCTGAAAAGTCCGTTTCAAGGCGCATTTTCTTGCGGTTTTGGGGGGGGTTCATTTGTACAACTTGCTATTGCAAATTCGTTTTGCAACACCCCCAAGTCTCACACTGAACTGGAAAAGCTGTAAGACCGTTCTTTACTGGTTCAGAGTAATATTATATACGGACGACCGAATAAATAGATTCATTTTTATCAATGAAATGATTGCCACAGTGTGATCGGCTCCGATTTTTAATGTACTTTAGTTTTTACCTTTTATCATCTAAAAGCTGAATTTTGAAAATATCTGTAACACCACCGCGGTCAGTTAGCAAAGTGATGGAAACCAAGTCACCCTCGTCCAAATCAGAAAGGCTAATTGGAGTGTTGTGCCACTCCATTCTTGTTTCCTCCGATACATCATAGTTAAGCTCACCGCGATAACTTTGATCATTGAGAGAAATGCCTTCGACTAATAGGGCGTTGTCATTGACTTCTTTTACTTTTGCATAGAAGGTCTGAATATCGAAGATTGACGTCTGCGATGAGCTTTCCTCATAATTATCGTAGGCAACCTTATACCCCACAAAATAGCTTATCGATATACCAACGATTAAAACCACAATTGTCAGTATGATTGCAACTTTATAAGGCGGTGTCATCGGGATACGTGTGTGTTCATTCGTTTCTAACACCTTATTAATATTTCGTTTATACGCGTGAAAATAGACAACAACCGTGGCAACCAACAAAGCAGCAATTGCTAAAACTATAAGAAAAAAGATTGGGAAACCCATTACATTACCTCCTCGTATTCCAAAATATTCTTTGAAGATGTAATAGTAACTTCTCGTTACATCGACTTTGCAACCATTCGTCATTGTTAGAATAAACTTCATGGAAAGTGTAGGGGCAATTTGTTTTACGTATGAACTCAACTTACAGGATTAAGACCGATAGCTTTGTGCGATTAAAGCCGCCGGTTTTAATTTAGTGTTGACGAAATTAAAAAAATAAGTATAATTTAATTTAGCAATGGCTAAATTAAATCAAAAAGAGAAGGTTATGGAATGGACAGGATGCTTGTACTCAAAGCTATTTCCGATGAAACACGGATGAAAATTATGTCGCTGCTGTTGCATCATAACTATTGCGTTAGAGCATTGGCGAGAAAATTGAATCTTTCCGAGGGAGCGGTATCGCAGCATCTGAAGGTTCTTCGGGATGCCGGGCTCCTGACCGGAGAAAAGAAGGGCTATTTCATGCACTACGACGTAAACCGCGAGGTCCTTCATGCACTTGCCGCCGATATTGAGACACTGGCATCCATGGAACGGGAACTTTGCACCCCGGAGGAAAGCGGATGCCACTCCTCCGAACAGGAGTATTGTCATACACAAAAGCATGGCAATGAAGAAGTCCGTGAATCCTGTCATGGCGCAGATTTTGCAAAAGGAGGAAATGGTCATGAACACCCCGGACATTGTCACTGTCACAAATCTGAGTAAACACTACGGAGACTTCACCGCGGTAAACGGCATCTCCTTTTCCATTCGGCGGGGCGAGATTTTCGGTTTTCTCGGCCCCAACGGCGCGGGGAAAACTACCACCATCAATATGATGATCGGCCTTGCGAGACCTTCCGGCGGTTCCATTCTCATTGACGGGATCGATGCGGTGAAGAACGTCAAAAAGGCACAGTCCATCATGGGCATTGTTCCGGATGAAAGCAATCTCTATGACGAAATGGACGGCTTTGACAACCTTTGCTTCTGCGGTTCTCTTTATGGTATGAGAAAAGCCCTCCGGGAAACGCGGGCGAAAGAGCTTTTGGAGCAATTCGGCCTGACCCAGGCGGGGAAACGTCCATTCAAAGCGTATTCCAAAGGGATGCGGCGGAAACTGACCATTGCGGCGGGCATTATTCATAAACCGGAAATGCTTTTTCTGGATGAGCCGACCACGGGGATTGATGTGGAAAGTGCCCGGCAAATCCGTCAGCTTCTGCTGAAACTCAAGCAGGAAGGAACCACTGTTTTTATAACCACCCATTATATTGAGGATGCCGAGCGCATCTGTGACAGGATCTCTTTTATCGCAGGCGGCGGCATTGTGGCAAGCGGCACGGTGTCGGAATTAATGGACAGCGTCTCTCACGGGCATAGCATTCGTTTCACTGCAGATGCGAACCTGAAACCGCTTGCGGGAGAATTGCAGGCACGTTTTGGCGGCTGTACCGTCAAGGCGGAATCGGATCACGCCATAACCCTTTTTTCTGAAAAACGGATTGCGCTCTCTCCTGTCCTGCAATACCTTGATGGTCAGGGAATCTCCGTTTTTGAGGCCACGGAGTTGCGGCCTTCTCTGGAAGATGTTTTTGTTAAAGTGACCGGAATTGAGGCCGCAAAGCTGAAAAAGGAAAAGGAGAAAGGGGGCGCGGGAAGATGAAAACATGGATTGCCTTTGGGAGCATTCTGAAAAAAGATGTTCAAAACTACTATCTCAAACCGCCGAATATCAGCTGGGGCATTATCTTTCCGCTGTCCTGGACATTGATGCAGATGATCCGTTCATCCGGCGGCATGAATCTGTCCGATATCCGGCAGATGCTTCCGGGGCTGATGGCCATGAGCGTATTGTTCGGCACTACCTCCATGCTGGCCGTCACCATTACTTTCGAACGCAAGGGGCGCTCCTTTGACCGGCTCCTGCTGGCCCCGATTCCGCTAAGTACGATGGTGGCCGCCAAGGTGTCCGGTGCTATCCTGTTCGGACTATTTAACGCTTTTGTCCCTGTCATCTTCGCGGCGTTTTTTGTTGACCTTGCCGGGATCAACTGGGGCGCCGTGCTGCTGGCGGTATTCCTGATCGCTGTGACCTCCACGCTTTTGGGACTAATGATTGCCGTTTCTGCGAAAGAAGTGTTTGAGGCGCAGACATTCTCAAACTTTTTCCGGTTTCCTATGCTGTTCTTATGCGGGTTGTTCCTGCCGATCAGCAGTCTGCCGATTTTTTTGCGCCCCTTGTCCTACCTGCTGCCGCTGACCTACGGAACCGATCTGCTCAGCGGTTCCATTCTCGGCGTAAGCATTCTGTCGCCTGTCCTGTGCATCTTGGTATTATTTGCTTTTACCGCAGCACTTTTTGTTTTCTGCCAGTATAACATTCGCAAGAAATGGATTCTGTAGATAAGCTGCTTTGCTTCCCGACAATTCCATAGATAGCTCTTTTAACGTTATCCACAGGCTTTTGATAAATAAGGATTGTAAGTACAATCCCGATCACATCCTGCAACGGGTCCGGCTCACCAGATAGCTTTTCACCACCGTCCGGGCGGGGTCGGCAAAGGGACTGCGAACTGGCCTTTGGGACGCGGCGTTTGGTCTGCATTTGAGTTTTTCAGTATATCCCCTATCGCTTGATCGATGCGTCCACGACCTCGAAATGATATTGAATCGCCTGAACCGCGCCATCCGCGTCGTTGCGGCTCAAGGCCTCCACCAACCTTTCATGCGCCGTGTATAATTGCTCGGCCTGCTCCTTGTCCTGCACAATGCTTCCATACATAATCCTGATGAAATCATTGATGGTTGACAGCATGGCCATAAAAAGCGCGTAAATCAGCTTGTTTCCGGCGGCTTCACAGAGGAGCGTATGAAACCTTTGATCAAGCAGGGAGCCTTTTTCTGCGTCCGGTTCTTCGCGCATTCTTCGAACCAGATCCGCTAGCTTTGCTGTCTGCCGGGGTAAAATGCGGCCTGCCGCCAGGCGTGCCGTCTCCGACTCCAAGCCTCTGCGAAGCTGACTCACCTGCAGGTAGTTGGTTTCACCCATCAGCAGCATAATTCCGAGCGTTTCACTCAGATTTTGCTGCAGGTCACAGGATATAAAATTCCCCCCACCGTGCACGCTCGAGATAAAGCCCATCAGGCTCAGCGTTCGCATCGCCTCGCGGACAGAATTTCGGCTTACCCCAAGCAGCTCCGCAAGATCCCGCTCTGACGGCAGACGTTCGCCCCGATTCAGATTTCCACGCCAGATTTCGTCCTTAACATAGTTAATTACCCGTTCATAGGCTTTTTCATTTTTTTCCGGTTTTATATCCATAGAAGCATCTCCTTGCAGCGGCATTGTAAATCCGTGATTTTTTCAAAACCGGTTTTGCGGGTCCCGCCCGAAAAATCGCTGGATCTTATTTCCATATAACTGCGTATTATAGAACTAATTGTAGCACTATATTGTAGCATTTCCTTATTTTTTTCTCAAGAGTGCTTCTATTTCCAATTAGGATCAGACAGGCCGCCGGCTGAATTCAGCCGGCGGCCTGTCTGATCCTGAATAAAAATGAAAAGAGCCGATTTATTTAACGCCCATCCATCCCGAAACAACCATCCGCTGCACCTCGCTGGTTCCTTCGTAGATTTCAGTGATCTTGGCGTCGCGCATCATGCGTTCAAACGGATATTCGCGGGTGTATCCATAACCGCCGACCAGCTGAAGGCAGCGGCGGGTCACATCGCTGGCGGTGTCGGCGGCAAACAGCTTTGCCATCGCGGCGAGATGGGAATATCGGTCCCCGTCCTGCTTGGCCTGAGCCGCGCGGTATGTCAGCAGGCGGGCCGCGTCGACATGCGTCTGCATATTGGCCATCTCAAACTGCGTGTTCTGGAACTGGCTGATGCGCTTTCCAAACTGTATCCGCTGGTTCAGATAAGGAATTGTCTGGTCAATACAACCCTGTGCGATGCCGACAGCCTGCGCGGCAATGCCGATGCGGCCGCCGTCCAGCGTCATCATCGCGATCTTAAAGCCTTTCCCGAGCTCGCCCAGCAGGTTTTCTTTTGGTAGTTTGCAGTCCTCAAAAATCAGCTCGCATGTAGCGGAGCCGCGGATCCCCATTTTCTTTTCATGGGAACCGATGCGAAAACCGGGCGTATCCTTCTCGACAAGAAATGCGGAAATACCCTTTGTGCCCAAGCTTTTATCCGTCATTGCAAAGACGACGTACACGGACGCATACCCGGCATTGGTGATGAAAATTTTGGACCCGTTGAGAAGCCAGCAATCGCCTTTGTCCTCGGCGACCGTGCGCTGCATGGCCGAATCGGTCCCGGCGCCGGGTTCGGTCAGGGCGAAAGCCCCCAGCTTTTCTCCGGAGCATAAATCCGGCAGGTACTTTTTCTTCTGCTCCTCCGTGCCGAAGGCAAAGATCGGCCAGGTGCACAGGGAGGAGTGCGCGGAAAACATGGTCCCGGTGGCCGCGCAGTGCTTTGAAATCTCCTCCACCGCCGCAATATAGGCCAGGTAGCTTATTCCGGCTCCGCCCACCTCTTCCGGGTAGGCCATGCCCATCATGCCCATTTCGGCCAGCTGATGCCAGGTTTCCTCGGGAAAACGCTCCTGATCGTCAATCTCCGCGGCCATCGGCGCGACTGCCTTGACGCAGAAATCATGCAGCATATCCAGAATATCCTGCTCTTCATCGGTAAATTTGAAATTCATGACGGAAGACTCCTTTTCTATAAGATCGGATCGCTTCAGGCTTTCACCTTTTTGATTTCATCTGTCAGCAAGGGTACAATTTCAAAGAGATTGCCCACAAAGCCGTAATCTGCAATACCGAAGATCGGGGCGTCAAAGTCCTTGTTGATCGCCACGATCACGTCGGACGAGCTCATGCCGGCCAAATGCTGGATCGCGCCCGAAATGCCGCAGGCGATGTACAGCTTAGGGCCGACGGTTTTGCCGGTCTGTCCCACCTGATGGGAATGGGAAATCCAGCCTTCGTCCACCGCCGCGCGGGATGCGCCGACGGTGCCTCCCAGCACATCCGCCAGCTCGCGGATCACCCGGAACCCCTCCGCTCCGCCGACTCCGCGGCCGCCGGATACGATAATGTCGGCGCCCTCCAGATCGACGATTTCGGCTGAAGCCTCACGGATGGTCTCCAGCAAAGTGGTACGGATTTGGTCCGCGGGCACATGGAAATCCTCACGGATAATCTCCGCCCTGTCCTCGCAAACGTCGGGTTTCTTAAAGACTCCCGGGCGCACCGTTCCGAGCTGCGGGCGGTGGTCCGGGCAGAGGATCACCGCCATCAGGTTGCCGCCGAACGCCGGGCGGGTCCAGGCGATGTTGCCGCTGGCCTCGTCAATGTCCAGCGCGGTGCAGTCCGCGGTAAGGCCGGTGCCAAGGCGGCAGGACAGGCGCGGGCCGAGGTCGCGGCCGTTCGGGGTCGCGCCGATCAGCATGCTTGTGGGAGCGTGTTTTTTGAGCAAATGTGCCAGTGCGGCGGTATAGGCGTCCGTCGTATACCGCCGGAATTCCTCGCCGTCGACCACGATTATCTGATCCGCTCCGTGCACGCCCGCTTCCTTCACGGCTGCGTCCGTGTGGCAGCCAATCACAACGGATACCAGCTTGCCGCCCTGTTTGTCGGCCAAACGGCGGCCGGGGTTCAGCAGTTCAATCCCGACGTTTTTGGCGGTGCCGTCCTCGTTCGTCTCCAGCAATACCCACAGGTCCTTGGTTTTGGTTCCCATTTCCGATGCCTCTCTTTCAAATCACGTGCGCCTTGCTCAGAAGATCAAACAGCTTGTGAGCGGACGCTTCGACGGTTTCCTCTTTGACCACAACGCCGGCTTCTTTGCGCGGCGGCACATACGTGCGCTTCACCTTTGTGGGCGAGCCCTTCAGCCCGGCGTGCGCCGGGTCGATGCTCGTGAGCTCCGCCGCGGTAAGCTGCGCGATTTTCGCCTTGCGCGCCGCGATCTTGCGCTTGATGGTGGGGAAACGCGGATCAAAAGAAGGCTTTGTGAATGTAATAAGACAAGGCGTCTTCACGCCGATGACTTCCTTGCCGTCCTCCGCCTCGCGGTACACATGAAGGCCGTCGGCTTCCGACTTCACTTCCAGGGCGCAGGTTACCTGGGGATACCCCAGATGCTCCGCCAGTTCCGGGCCGACCTGAGCGGTGTCTCCGTCGATTGCCTGCTTGCCGCAGAAGACCGCGTCGAATTTTTCATTTTCGAGTTCTTCCACTTTTTCAATTGCCTTGCTGAGAATATAGCTTGTCGCCAGCGTGTCGGAACCGCCGAACGCGCGGTCCGTCACCAGGTACGCCTTGTCGGCCGCAATGGCCAGGCATTCGCACAGCGCGGTCTCCGCCTGCTGCGGGCCCATGGAAAGAACCACGATTTTTGTGTCGGGCGCGTTGTCTTTGATGCGGGCGGCTGCTTCCAGCGCGTAGCCGTCGAACGGATTGACAATACTCGGGACACCGTCCCGGATCAGTGTGTTGGTGTCCGGATCGATCTTAATTTCATTTGTGTCCGGCACCTGCTTGACACATACCAGAATATTCATTTTATTCCTCCTCGTATAATAAGTTTTGTAGGGCGAAAACGCCCCAAAAATAGAATACCGGCAGGCTTTGAGATGCCCGTGATATAATGCTGTCAAGTCGGCAGGGACAAGCTCTAATTCCTCCTGTTGGGCCGTAAGGCTGCTTCACAGATAGTCTGTTCCCCTGAGCCGGAAGTTAGCTGCAAACTCATTAGCTGTTTGCCGGAAGCAAGGCCGCCCTTTTAGCAGTGAGGGATATCGCATTGGCCTTTTCCGGAATGATTCTAATACGCGAGGTTGCTGATGCTCCGGTTATCATGGGTATCTTAAAACCTGCCGACTTGAAAATCCCACTGTGGGGGAGGTGATATTTTTGAATCCACTTTACGTTGGCATTGATGTGAGCAGCAAAAATAACGTCGCTTACCTCATGAAGCCGGATGGAGCCAAACACAGCAGCTTTTCCGTGCAGAACAACCGTGGTGGTGCTAAACTGATGTCTGAGAGAATTGTGTCCGCACTTACCGCGATGCAGCTCAGCGACGTGATGATTGGCCTTGAGGCCACCTCCATCTATGGGGACTGCCTCGTTTATGCGCTCCGGGAAGATGGCAGATTGGGACGGTTTCAACGGAAGATCCATGTTCTCAATCCCAAGCAGGTCAGAAAGTTCAAGGAAGCCTATTCCGATCTGCCCAAGAACGATTTCGTGGATGCCTTCGTGATTGCCGACCATCTCAGATTCGGCAGAATTGCCTCAGAGGTTTACATGGACGATTATCGCTACAAGGCCCTTCAAACACTAACCAGAGCACGCTTTTTCTCTGTCCAGAACCTAACGCGGGAAAAGCAGCGTTTTGCGAATTACCTGTTTCTCAAGTGCTCTGGGTTGGCTCAGGAAAAAGTCCTTTCCCAAAATACCAGCGCCACCACCATTGCCCTGATGGAACGATTTGAGACAGTGGATGCACTGGCTTACGCCGACATAAAAGAGTTGACCGACTTCATCGTGAAATCTGGACGAGGGAGGTTTGCCAATCCAGAAGCTACCGCGAAGGCGGTGCAAACCGCCGCCAAAGGCTCCTACCGGCTTCCCAAAACCGTGAACGATTCTGTCAACCAGGCCATGTCGGTCTCGATCGCTGCCATGCGGGCATTGGAAAGCCAGATCAAGACGCTGGACAAGGCTATCGAGCAGCAGTTCGAGATCATCCCCAATACGCTGACCTCTGTCCCCGGTATTGGTAAGGTGTATTCAGCGGGTATTATTGCTGAGATCGGTGACATTCACCGCTTTCAGTCTCAGGCCTCTCTGGCTAAGTTTGCTGGCCTCGTTTGGTCTCAGCACCAGTCCGGAGACTATGAGGCTGAGAATACCCATCTAATCAAGTCCGGAAACCGATTCCTTCGGTACTATCTGCTGGAAGCTGCCAACTCTATGAGAAGATGCGACTCGGAGTTCCGGCGCTACTATGACCTCAAGTTCAAAGAGGTCAACAAGTTCCAGCATAAACGCGCACTCGCTTTAACTGCCAGAAAACTGGTTCGGTTGGTCTTTCGGCTGCTGAAAGACAACCGCCTGTACATTCCACCGGAAGAGTATTAAACTCTGATGGTATTGTTACCCTGTTTTTTAAATTGCAAGGGCAGGGCTTGAAAAGGTTTGCCTTTTTTATCCAGCCAGTACGTTTATGGTGGCTTTTTTATCCGTTCCATTTGCACTTACCCTCTTGACTTCATACCATTAGACTATCAAAGTCCCTTGTCTCACAGTTTCATGCAGACCTTGCCGGGGTTCAGAATCAGCTTTGGATCAAAGACCTTTTTAATTCCAAGCATCAGGCCCATGTTGACCGAACCCGCCGCCTCCTCCAGATAATGCACCTTGCCGAGGCCGATCCCGTGTTCGCCGGAAATCTGGCCGCCGAATTCCATGGTTTTCCGATATATGGAATCAAGGAACTCTCTGACCTGCTTTTTAAACTCCTCCCGATCCATATCGGTGGAACATTCGTAGATATGTAAATTGCCGTCGCCGGCATGCCCGAAGTACTTTACCTCAAAATCGTAATTCTTTTTCGCCTCATCGACAAACTCAACATAAGGAGCAATTTTATTTACCGGAACCACGACGTCGCACTCGTCGAGCAATTTTGTCTGCTCCTCAATGCCTTCAAGGAAAGACGAGCGGGCCGCCCAGATGTCTTTCAGCTTCGGCGGAGTGTCGGCCACCAGAACATCCAGCGCGCCTTCTTCCAACAGCATCTCGGAGGCGCTCTCCACAATCGGATCCAGCTCCTCCATGGAATTTCCGTCGAAAGTGATCAGCAGATAGGCGCCGATGTCCGTGCCTTCTATTTTGCGCGGAAAAACCTGCTTGCCAAGATACTGCTCGGAGGATACCAGAATTTCCTTCTCAAAGAATTCCAGCGCCTGGGGCTGATAGTGCTTCATAAAAAACTTCGGCACAACGGAGATGCAGGCGGCCAGATCCTCAAAGGGAGCCATCAGGCTCACCGTAGCCTGCGGAGCGGGGATCAGCTTCAGCGTCAGCTCCGTGATGATTCCCAGCGTGCCCTCGGAACCGATCATCAGGTTAACCAGGCTGTAACCGGAGCTCGTCTTGGAAACCGTGCCGCCGAAGCGGGTGATTTCGCCGTTCGGCAGCACAACGGTCATGGCGCGGACATAGTCTCGGGTGCAGCCGTACTTCACCGCGCGCATCCCGCCGGCATTTGTGGCCACGTTGCCGCCCAGCGTCGCCATCTTTTCGCCCGGGTCCGGCGGATACATACAGCCGTGCTTCAGCGCGTCCTCGGCAAGCTGCTGCAGTAAAACGCCGGGCTGAACGGTGACCGCGAAGTTTTCCAGATCGTAAGATAAAATCCTGTTCATGCGCATGGTGCAGATCACAACGCCGCCGCAAATCGGGGTGCACCCGCCCACCAGGCCGGTGCCCGCGCCGCGGGTTGTGACGGGGATATCGTGCTCATAGCAGATTTTCATGATCGCGGAGACTTCCTCGGTACTTTGCGCGTCGATGGAAACATCCGGCATCCGGACCCCGTAAATCGGCATTTCGTCCTTGGAGTAATCGGGGTTGACGTCCGCGCCGGTCACGACACGGCCCGGAGCGGCCTTTTCCAGTTCGGCAATAATCTCCGGAGTTACCTTAAGATAATTTGGCATGGTTAATCCTCCCTCTAAAAATAGATTGATGTCTGCTGATAAGAGTAACTCAGCTTTATTCCTTCACCATGACGGAAATACCGTTTGGAATTACAACCAGATGGGCGTTGGCGCCTTTCAGCCGCCTGGCTTCCTGAAGCGCGGTATCCACATCCGGCGCCCAGGCCATCTTCATTTCTTCGATGGTTTTCCTCTGTTCCGGGTTTGTGACGTAGATGACGTGATGTTTGCAAAGCACACGGCACAAAATCTGAAATTCCCACTGGTCCGGCTTTGTCCGGTCCTGCGGGGTCGCGAGGATCTGTTCCATGAGTTTTTGCGGGGAAACGCAGTCTTTCAGCGCGTGATAAAAGCTTTCGCCCCCGTGGCCGTCGCCGCAGGCGCTGACCATAATCAGCACGGCACCCGGAGCAGCCGCGGCTTCCGCCGCGGTCAGCCCCTTCACGCTTTGGTAGATGTTCTGGTCCAAAGGATAGCCGCCGTTGCTGGAAATTACAATGTCGCCTCGCCGCTCCGGCTTTACCTGGCAGTATTTCAGCAGCAGCTCGCAGCCCCGGCGGTGCGCCGTAATAAAGTTCCCGGCAAAGGCTGCCGCAACGCGCTTGTTTTCGTCAATGATTACGTTCACGATGTAGGCCAGATTGGCCATTTTTGCCGCGGCGAGCATATCCTTGTGCAGCGGGGTTGCCGTCCAAAACACCGGTGCGCGCATAAGGGGATGCGATAAACTTTGAGCAATGGTTTCCAAGCACAGTCACCTGGTCGCAGACTCCGGGAAGCACGCTCTTCCGTCCGCCGGAGAAGCCCGCGAAAAAATGCGGCTCGATAAATCCCTCCGCAACAAGCAAATCGGTCTCAACCGCCGCTTTGTCGACCACGCAAGCCGCACCGGAGGGCAGCACGCCGATCCGCACATTGGCGGAAGAATCCCGGCTGTCGTGGATTACGATCTTTTCCCTTTCGACAATTTCCGGGCCCAACTTTGCCACCAGCTCTTCCTTGCTGCTCGGGCGGTGGTAACCGGTCGCTACCAGCAGAGTCACGTCGATCTCCGGATTGCCCTCGCGCAGTTCTTTCAGCATCGCGGGGACAATGTGCTTGCTCGGAACCGGGCGCGTGTGGTCGCTGAGGATGACGGTGCAGGTTTTTTTGCCTGCCGCGAGTTCCCGAAGGCAGGGCGAGTCAATCGGATGATCCATTGCGGCACGCACAAGACCGTCCTCCGTATCGGCCGCTTTCAGTTCCGCTACACTGGATTCCAGAATTTCCGCATGGCTCAGATCTTCGTTCAGCCGCATTCCGGACTTTCCATAAGGAATGATTCTTGACATCGGGCACCTCCAATTTTTTTTGCTTGCTTTCCGAACAAATTTACAATAGAGCAAATTCAGAAGCAGGGGAAATAAAATAAATTGGTCGTTCCAGTCGTTTCGCTTACCATCCTACCACTTTTCCACATAAATACAATCCCCCAAAGTGCAGTTCTATTTTTCCAACAAATAAGGCAGTACATTTTAGTCATATATTACAAAATGATTTAATATAACTAAATATATCTAGACTTTATGCTTAGGCCGATCTATAATATGCATAAAATAAGCGCTCTTCCCCAAAGATTTTTTCGAGCTACACATCTGAGATCGTTCGGCTCATTTGCATTGGATTGGTAGAACCAAAATACGCAAATTGTGGCTTTGGAGCCACTGAAATAAAAAGGGGAGGTCCTGATTTATCATGCTTCAATCCTTTCTTGCTCTGGTACCGATCGTCTGGCTGATCTTTGCTCTTACATACCTGAAAATGCCCGGTCACAAAGCGTGCATCAGTGCATTGGCTGTCGCCGCCGTTCTGGCGCTTTCGCTTTGGCACATGCCGGCGGCGGATTGCGCCACGTCCGCTCTGGAAGGCTTCGCCACCGCGCTCTGGCCGATTATTCTGGTCATTATCGCGGCCATCTTTACCTATAACCTTTCCCTCAAAACCGGCGCAATGAACATCATTAAGCAAATGCTCACCGGCGTTTCCTCCGATAAGCGCATCCTGATCCTGCTTGTCGGGTGGTGTTTCGGCGGATTTCTGGAAGGGATGGCCGGCTTCGGCACGGCGATTGCCATACCTGCCGGAATGCTGGCCGGTATGGGAATGGATCCGATTATAGCCTGCGTGGTATGCATGATTGCCAACGCTTTTCCAACCGCATTCGGTTCGGTCGGTATTCCCACCGTGACCCTTCAGGCTGTGACCGGCCTGAATATGCTGCCGCTGGCCTTCACGACGGTGTTCCAAATGGTGCCGTTTATGATTCTGGTGCCGTTCCTGATGGTGATTGCGGGCGGGGGCGGCGTTAAAGCGCTCAAAGGAGTTGTTGGCATCACGCTGATGTCCGGCCTTTCCTTTGTCCTTCCGGAACTGATTGTTTCAAGGTTTCTCGGGCCGGAACTGACCGTCATTGTCGGCTGTGTCGTTTCGCTGTTCTGTACTTTTTTGATGGCCAGAGCGCGGAAAAACAAGCCGGTTCCCGCCGAGTACGACATGAGTGCGGGTATTTCAGAAGAATCGTCTCAGCAGGAGGGACGCCCGATGTCGCTCGCGGTGGCCAGCCTGCCGTTTATTCTGATCTTTGTCTTTCTCCTTTTGACTTCAAAGCTGGTTCCGCCGGTTAACAGTTTCCTTTCTGTTTTCAAGTCTACCATAAGGATTAATACGGCTCCCAACGCCGGTTCGATCTCCTTCAGCTGGATCAATACCCCCGGCATCATCATCTTTCTCGCCGCCATCATCGGCAGCCTTGTGCAGAAGGCCGGCGGCAAGATGATGTGGCAGGCGTTGACCGGCACCGTAAAGCAAATGTCCAAAACGATTGTCACCATCATGTCCGTACTTGCCGTTGCGAAGATTATGACATACTCCGGCATGATTTCCGATATGGCTCATCTTTTTGTCACTCTGACCGGCCGAAACTATCCGTTCGTGGCGCCGATCATCGCCGCGGTCGGCGCGTTTGTCACCGGAAGCGGAACCAATACGGAGGTCCTGCTTGGCACCTTGCAGACGGCCGCCGCTCAGCAAATCAATGTATCGCGCTATTGGCTGGCGGCGGCAAACTCACTGGGCGCCGGGATCGGCAAAATTATGTCGCCCCAGTGTATCGCAACAGCGGTTGCCGCGGTCGGGCTTGTCGGACAGGACAGCAAAGTGCTGCGTGCGGTTTTGAAATGGGCGTTGATTCTGCTTGTGCTTGCCTGCGCCGTAATCGGTTTTGGCGTTTCCCTGACACCCGCCTGAATTTATTCCGGTTATCATTTCCGGCTGTGGTTTGCCGGTCCGCGATACGATTTTCTCACCTTTATGAAGAACAAACCTCTTAAACGAGATATTGTCTCGA
This sequence comes from Caproicibacter fermentans, assembly GCF_014303955.1. NCBI lineage: Bacteria > Bacillati > Bacillota > Clostridia > Eubacteriales > Acutalibacteraceae > Caproicibacter > Caproicibacter fermentans. The sequence continues at coordinate 3,831,324 of NZ_CP060286.1, forward strand.
TGCAAACGATATGACAGGACCGGGAAACTGTGCGTTCGCGCCAGTTTCCCGGTCCTGTTTTTGTTTTATTGTTCGCGAAGTGCGTGCAAAATATTACCGGTACCTGTAAAAAAGTCTTGACATGTTCTACAGGTACCGGTATAATATCTTCGTACGGTACCTGTAGAACAGGCGCCTGCAGAAAACGCAAGGAGGAATTCTCGATGAACGAGACGAATTCAGAATTATATGAAAAACTGGGAAGACTGATGAGATTGCTGCACAAGCACCATCTGCGCGCATATGCGGAAAGAGGCCCCATGGCCGACCCCACGCGTGGGCAGGGCAGGCTGATCGCGATTTTGAAAATGCAGGACGGCATCTCTACCAAGGATTTGTCGTATCTGCTGGGTATCCGCATTTCTTCTCTCAATGAATTGTTGTCCAAGATGGAAAAGGCCGGCTACATTAAGCGCGAGCCATCCGAAACCGATAAGCGTGTGATGCTTGTCAAACTGACTGAAAAGGGAAAAAACGAACAGCAGCAGGAATGGAATCCCGACGCAATTTTCAATTGCCTTTCGGAAGAGGAGCAGGAGGCATTCGGAGCTTATCTGGATCGGGTCATCCATTCGATCGAAGCCAATCTGGGAGAAGAAATGGATGAAGACGAGCGCGAGTGGTGGATGCGCGAAGCACGGGAACGCATGGGGGATGAAAGGTTTGAACGATTTGCCGCCATGCGGCAAGCCGGCTTCATGATGCGGGGTTTTGATCCGCACGGCGGCTTTGACGACTTCCACGGAGGTCGGGACGGCCGCTTCAAGAGGCGCAAATAAGGGGTATTTATGAAAAATCAAATTTTCCCAACACTCGCCGCCTTCGTCGGAACATCTAAAAAGAGGAGGATTCCTCCGTGCTGAAACTCGTTAAATATTTGAAGCCCTATGCCGCCCTGATTCTCATTGCAGTCATGCTGCTCGGCATTCAGGTGGTCTGTGATCTTTCCCTGCCGAATTACATGTCCGATATCGTCAATCAGGGAATCCAGCAGGGCGGAATCGTCAACGCAGTCCCGCAGGCAATCCGTCAGAGTGAAATGAACAAGCTCACTCTGTTTATGAACGCAAACGAGAAAAAAGAAGTGCTCGCCGATTACACGTTGCTTGACCGCTCAGCACTTTCTACCGATGCATACGGCAGGGCCGTTAGTCAATACCCCGCTCTTGCCAAAGAGGCCGTCTATCAGCTGAATTCCATTGATAACGCCGAAAATAACAGGCTCAATTCCGTTCTGGGCAAGGCTTTCGTGGCGGTATCGCTCGTCGACAAGCTCGCGGCGCAGGCTGAAAGCGGGCCGATGAGCCTGGGCGGAACGACAATCCCAAAAGGGACGGATCTGTACGGCCTGCTCCAAAAGCTGCCCGCTTCGCAGCTTGAACCGATGCGGGCGCAGATCAATCAGAAAATAGGTGTCATGACAGATTCCGCGATCACCCAGTCTGCCGTTTTATCGGTAAAGACGGAATATCAGGCGATCGGCATGGACACGGACAAAATCCAAAGCGGAACCATCACCCGAACCGGCTTGTGGATGCTGCTGTTCGCCCTGCTTTCCGCAGCCTGCACCGTGCTGGTGGAGGTGATCGGCGCGAGGGTTTCGGCCGGCTTCTCGATGGATCTCCGCAGGCAGGTCTTTACCAAGGTCGAGAGCTTTTCCAGCCGGGAATTCGACCGGTTCTCCACCTCATCCCTGATTACCCGCACCACCAACGACGTCACGCAGATCCAGACGGTGGTTTTCATGGTCATCCGGATGATGATCTATGCGCCGCTGATCGGCGTGGGGGGCGCTGTCATGGCGCTGCAAAAGAGCACCTCCATGTCCTGGATGATCGCAGTCGCGGTGATTATTCTCGTCGGCATAATCCTCACGCTGTTTTCTTTCTGCCTGCCGAAGTTTGAACTCGTGCAGAAGCTCACCGACAAACTGAACCTTGTGACAAGGGAAAGTCTTTCGGGCATGCTGGTCATCCGCGCGTTCAATACGCAGAAGTTTGAGGAAAAGCGCTTCGACGGCGTCAATTCCGACATTACAAAAACCAATCTGTTTGTCAACCGGGCGATGGCAACTTTAATGCCCGCCCTTACCCTGATCATGAACGGAATGTCCCTGCTGATCGTCTGGGTGGGCGGGCACCAGATCGCCCAATCCGGTATGCAGGTCGGTGATATGATGGCGTTCATGCAGTACGCCATGCAGATTTTTTCGGCCTTCATCATGATCTCGGTGCTATTTATCATGCTCCCGAGAGCTTCCGTTTCGGCGCGGCGCATTGCCGAGGTGATCGACACCGACCTTTCCGTCAAAGACCCGGAGCGGCCGGAAGCGTTTTCTGAGTCTCAAAAAGGAACGGTCGAATTCAAAAATGTTCATTTCCGGTATCACGGAGCGGAACGGGATGCTTTGAGCAACATTAGTTTCACTGCCCTGCCCGGACAAACGACCGCGATCATCGGGTCCGCGGGTTCGGGCAAAACCACCCTGGTCAACCTGATTCCGCGTTTTTACGATGTGACGGAAGGAAAAGTCCTGGTGGACGGAATCGACGTGCGCAAAGTTTCGCAGCATGCGCTGCGCGAACGGATCGGGTATGTTCCGCAGAAGTCGTCCCTCTTTCAGGGAACGGTCGAAAGCAATCTGAAATACGCGGATGAACATGCATCGGAGGACACTCTTCAAAAAGCCGCCGAAATCTCGCAGTCCATGGAGTTCCTTGCATCGAAGCCAAAAGGCTTCGAAACGGAGATCGCGCAGGGCGGCAAAAATGTTTCGGGCGGCCAGAGGCAGCGGCTCTCGATTGCCCGCGCGCTTGTGAAAAAGCCGGAAATTCTGATCTTCGACGACAGCTTTTCCGCGCTCGACTTCAAGACGGACTCCCTGGTGCGCAAGGCGCTGAATTCCGAAACCGGAGACAGCACCGTGATCCTGATTGCCCAGCGAATTTCTTCGATTATGGGCGCAGACCAGATCCTTGTGCTGGAGGAAGGGCGGATTGCCGGGATAGGCCGGCACGACGAGCTGATGGAGACCTGTGAAACCTACCGGGAGATTGCGCTTTCCCAGCTCTCAAAGGAGGAACTCGCATGAGTGAACAAAAGAGTCGCAAAGAATCAAATCCGTCGCCTCCCCGCGGGCCGGGCGGTTTCGGCGGACACGGCATGATGATGCCCGGGGAGAAGGCGTCGGATTTTAAGGGGACGATTGGTCGGCTCATCAAATATCTTGGGTCCTATAAGCTCCCGATCCTTATCTGCTTCGCTTTTTCCGCCGCAAGCGCCGTCTTTTCCATTGTCGGGCCGAAGGTCCTGGGTCAGGCGACCACCAGGCTGTTTGAGGGCGCGATGGGGAAAATAGCGGGCAGCGGCGTGGGAATCGACTTTTCCGCCATCGCGCGGATTCTGCTCACGCTGGCGCTGCTTTACGTACTGAGCGCGCTCTTCGGATACATTCAAAGCTGGATTATGGCGGGGGTCTCCGTTAAAATTTCCTACCGGTTCCGCAAGGATATCTCGGAGAAGATCAACCGTCTGCCGCTCAGCTATTTTGACGGCGTCAGCCAGGGCGAGGTGCTCTCACGGGTCACAAACGATGTGGATACGGTCAACCAGACCCTGAATCAGAATATCTCACAGATTATCTCCTCCGTCACGACGCTTGTCGGCGTGCTGGTGATGATGCTGACCATCAGCTGGCTGATGACGCTTGTTACGCTTCTGATCATTCCGCTGTCATTGATCCTGGTGACGGCTGTGGCAAAATTTTCGCAGAAATACTTTGCTCAGCAGCAGAATTACCTTGGCCATGTCAACGGACACATTGAGGAGATGTACGGCGGGCATCTGGTGATGAAAGCCTTCAACGGGGAGGAGAAAAGCGTTGAAGAATTCGACAAACTGAACAGGGTGCTCTATGACTCGGCGTGGAAGTCCCAGTTTTTGTCCGGCCTGATGATGCCCGCTATGAGCTTTATCGGCAACCTCGGTTTCGTCGCAATGTGCATCCTCGGCGGCTGGCTGGCCATCAAAAAGGCTATTACGGTCGGAGATATTCAGGCGTTTGTCCAGTATGTCAAATCATTCACCCAGCCGCTGGCACAGGTGGCGGGTATTTCCAACACGATTCAGCAAACCGCCGCTGCGGCCGAAAGGGTCTTCGAATTTCTGGATGAAAAAGAGGAAAGTCCGGACGCCGGGCAGACAGACATTGCGCAGCCGCTGGCGGATCAGGTGGAATTTAAGAATGTGCGTTTCGGCTATTCCCCCGATAAAATCATCATCAAAGATTTTTCGGCGTCGGTGAAGCCGGGCCAGAAGGTCGCCATTGTCGGCCCGACGGGCGCCGGAAAAACCACCATTGTGAAATTGTTGATGCGGTTTTATGAGCTGAACGGCGGCTCTATCCGAATCGACGGGCGCGACAGCCGGGATTTCACCCGGGAAGAGCTGCGCTCAAAATTCGGAATGGTGCTGCAGGACACTTGGCTTTACAACGGCACCATTATGGATAATATTCGTTACGGGCGGCTCGACGCCACCGATGAGGAAGTGATGGAAGCGGCGAAGGCCGCGCACTGTGACAACTTCATCCGAGCGCTGCCGGACGGATACAATATGGTCCTTGACGAAGAAGCCTCCAACATTTCGCAAGGGCAGAAGCAGCTGCTGACCATCGCCCGGGCAATCCTCGCCGACCCGAAAATATTGATCCTCGACGAAGCGACCAGCTCGGTCGATACGCGCACCGAGGTGCTGATTCAAAAGGCCATGGACCGCCTGATGAAAGGCCGTACAAGCTTCGTCATTGCCCATCGTCTTTCCACCATCCGCGACGCGGATCTGATCCTTGTGATGAACGACGGAGACATTGTGGAGCAGGGCCGTCATGAGGAATTGCTTGAGCGGGGAGGCTTCTACGCGAACCTTTACAACTCCCAGTTTGAGCTGGCGCAGGCCGGATAACTGAAAAAGGCTGCCCAGAGCGCAAAAGGCCGGTTTCCGCTTCTGCGGAAACCGGCCTTTTGCTGCTGGCGGCTGCGCGTCCGGACTTGGTTCATTTTTACGGATCAGTTATCCTCTGATAATTCCCGAATTCCTGACGAAAGAAATCTACGTTAGGCAAGGCTGTCCGTGTCGGAATCCGCAGGATGACGGTGGTTCCTTCGTTCACGGTGCTTGTAAAAGACAGGCCGAATTCTTTCCCGAAGTAGAGCTGTATCCGGCGCTGGATGTTTTGCAGGCCGTAACCGCTGCTTTCGGTAGTCAGAATATTCTGAAGTTTGGCCGGCGAAATCCCGCAGCCGTTGTCTTCCACGACGAACCGTATTTTCCCGTCTTCCAGCTCCGCGGAGATTTTGAGCAGTCCCCGGCCGGGGACAACACGATGGTCTATCCCATGAACAATGGAATTTTCAACCAATGGCTGCAAAATCAGGTTAGGCATTTTATAACCGCTGACGGAAGGGTCGAATTTTTCCTCGAATTGGAAGGAATGGCTGTGCATCATTTCCTGAATTTTAATATAGGAAACCGTGTTTTCCCACTCGTCCTCTACGGATATTTCCGGATTGCCCCGGTTTAGCGTCGTACGGTAGAATGTGGAAAGCAGCTGCGCCATTTCACTGATTTCATCCTGACCTGACAAAATGGCCTTGCTGTTGATGAGGGAGAGGCTGTTATAAAAGAAATGGGGATTAATCTGCGCCTGGAGGGCCTTTATTTCATATTCCTGCTTTTCGGTTCTCGCTTTGTAAACCTCGTTAACCAGTTGCTGGAGTTTCTCTACCATCGTATGGAACTGCCTCGACAGCACGCCGATTTCATCCTGCCCGAATTCGCTTGGGGGCAGATCAATAAAAAGACCGTTCCGTTCGATGGACTGCATATTTCGCGTCAGGGATTCCAAAGGGCGGACAATCACAAAAGAAAGAAAATGGGTGAGCAGATGAAGCATGACGGTGCAGCCTATGACAACCAGCAGAACGGTCAGTAAAATCGGCCATGTATTGTTTCTGACCGTATTCAACGGGCGGATTAAGTATAAGCTCCACCCTTCCGAGGGCAGCTCCTGCCGGATTCCGATATAATTTTGCCGCAGAGAGTCTCCTTTTAAGCGGGCGGCGATTTGGCCGTCCGGGATCATCAGTTCTTTTCTGCCGAAATCCTGGTACGCGTAGAGAACCGTGTTGCCGTCCAGCAGAAACACTCCGAAATTATGGGTGAACAGCGTGTCCAGCTGTGAGTAAACCTTGTTGTAATCCAGCTTGATCGAAAGATAGTTTTTGCGTTTTTGATAGGCCGAAAAAATCGGACAGGAAAGATATGCCGCCTGATTCTCCCTGGAAATATAGAAAGTTGGTTTTGTCGCATGCACCGCAGTTGAGTACCACGGCATTTTTTTTGCTTCATTGATTGTCTGAACGGTATCTCCGTGCGGGTTTAAATTTGATGAAGTATAGAGCGTTTCGGAAAGGACATCCCCGTTCAGCAGCGGGACGGTTGCAAACAGCGGATCCACAATGTCGCGGTAAGTAAGATACATCTCAAAATTATTCGAATAGGTCCGGCTTACGGCTTGACCGATGTTGTCATTCCATGCGATATTGGAAATCATATTCCGGTATGTGTCAAGCCTGCTCTGCAAAACCAAGGCGGCTTGTTCCACCGTCTCCGACTCGGCCTGCTTTTCCCGGTTTATCAAAAGAGTCTGGATTTGCCCGTAACAGAATATGCCGAGAGCAAGAACGGGGAACAGACCTGCGCCGATGCACACCAAAGACACTTTTTGACGGAAATTGATGTTTCGGTACCATCTTAAAATTGTTTTCCGCATTGGCGCTGCTCCTAATGCGATGTCCGGAAGGATTCCGGAGTCTGACCGAAGGTTTCGCGGAAGCTTCTGCAGAAATAGGAGAAATTGGGATACCCCACGTCTTTGGAAATATCCTGAATTTTCTGGTTCGTATTTAACACGCGCTCTTTTGCCTGTTCCATGCGCACGGTTTTGATGTACTTGTTGATTCCGCAGCCGGTCTTTCGGATGAACAGGTCGCTCAGATAACGGGGCGAGAGGTATACCTGTCCGGCCAACCGGGTCAGGTTCAACTCCTCTCCGTAATGATTTTGGATATACTGCTTGACAATGCAGATCGCATGCTCGGCGGAATCCTGTCCGACGTCAAGGCTTTGCAGAACCCTGGCAAGCGTATCCGAAATGAGGACCCTGATCCCGTCATAATATGGGCATAGATATATTTTTTCAACCATCTCCTGCAGCTCATCTTTCCCGGCAGACAAAGCCTTCCATAGGATTTGCGCCAGCCTGGAGAAAATATAGCACACGCTGATATGGGACTGCTTTTTTTTGTACTGATATTTCGCCATAAGCAGATTTACGCTCTTTTGCAGACTGTATCCGTCCTTAAATTCTATGGCGTCCGCAGCGGCTTGGAGAAGGGCGTCGTCATCCTCAAGATTTTCCAGATCGTTTGGGCTTTCGTCCGAGATGGGGTAGATATAGCGGTTCATAAAAAAGAAACGTTCATCCAGCGCTTGTTCCGCCTGTGAGTACGCGGCCGCAATGGAATCGGTACCGGAAAACGGACTGCTGATGGAAAGGTAACAGCTTTTCGCAAAGACGGAGGAGAACCGCTTCTGCAGACACTGGGCTATGTAAGCGACAGGCCGGTGGAGAGTTTCTTCTTTTTGAAGGAAAATCACGCTTTGGTTTGGGTTCAGATTCAAAAAGTGAAAAGGCTGTCCCCCGAACACCTCGCCGGCTGTCTTTTCAAATTGATTCTGCGGGAACCAGCTGAAAACCGGGTCGTCAAACTGCAGCAGAAACAGCCTATCGTACTTCTCCAGAAAATCGAGGTCTTCTTTTCCGTATTTCCTGTAAAGCAGCTCGGCCCTGGTTCCGTACAGAAGGCCGGAAAGGATATAGTTTTGCAGGTAAACGGAGGCAAGGCGCTCCTGCCTGACGGTACGGGCCTGAGCGTCCAGCCTTTGAATTGTTTTGATCATTATTTTTTTCAGCTCTTCCGGATGAATGGGCTTGAGAATGTAGTCGACGGCGCCCAGCGAAAGCGCCTTTTTGACATAGGGAAAGTCGTTGTAGCCGCTGAAAAAAATGATTTGAAGATCGGGATACATTTCCCGCGCGCGGGACGCGAGGTCCGTCCCCGGCAGAAAGGGCATGCGAACATCCGTAAAGAGAATGTCCGCCTTCTTTTTCCGGAGCATTTCAAGAGCCTCGCGTCCGTTTTCCGCTTCATCTATCGACAACTGGAAATGAAATTTTTCGAGTAAAAAAGCTATTGTTTTTCGTTCATCCTTTTCGTCGTCCGTAATCAAAATCCGGTACATGAAAAAGACTCCTTTCGCTTAAAATTTATCACAAGTGTTACGGAATGTATAGCATATAGACAAAAAAACTGTTCAAAATCAGAAAAATCAGGAGAATAGTACAAAAAACCGGATTCTTTATCATTTACAGTACGAGCTCTGCGAGAATATACTAAAAGCGTTGTAACCGCCCCACCGCCGCAGGAAAGACGTGGGGAACTTACGAAATTTTTAGAGGAGGTTTTGGTTCATGAAAAGAATCCAGCATGCAAAACGCGCCGTTGCGCTTGTATTGTCGGCGGCTTTGCTGGTCGGCGCTTCCGCGTGCGCAAAGACCGATACGCAGAACCAGAGTGCCGCGCCGGCGGCTGTTTCCAAATCGACGGATCCGCTGGCGAAGTACTCCCAGACGGTTGTGATCAACACAGGGCGCCAGACGGCGACAAACCCGCGCTTTCCCAAGGGGGATACCTACGAAAACAATGCGTACACACGTTTTCTGAAGCAAAAGCTGAACATAACGATAAAAGACGCGTTTGAAGCGAACGGCGCGGACTACGACCGTCAGGTCTCGCTTGCCATGGCCGGAAACAGTCTGCCGGATATGATGCTGGTCGACAATCACAGCGACCTTAAGGAAATGGTAGACAACGATCAGATTATGGATCTTACCGACGTCTATAACCAATACGCCAGCGACAAGATTAAAGAATACTACAATTCCTACAAGGATGTTTATCAGGGGGGCGCTTTCGGAAAATGCACGTTTGACGGAAAGATCATGGCGATGCCGGATGTGGGCGGAGACGCGGGCTCCAACGTCGCGTGGATTCGCCAGGACTGGCTTGATCAGCTTGGCATCAAGGTTGACCCGGACGGCGACGGGTGCATTACTCCGGATGAACTGAAAAATGTAGCCAAACAGTTTCTTGCAAAGGACCCCGGCAAAACCGGGAAGCCCGTCGGCATCCCCGTGCAGCCGACTCCGACCGACGGCAGCAACGACGGCGGTTCCTTTACGCTGACCGGCATCGCGAATGCGTACGGCGCTTTTCCAAAGCACTGGGTGAAAGACGCGAACGGAAAAGTGGAATACGGTTCCGTTCAGAATGAGACGAAAGAATTCCTTGCCGCCATGGCGGGCTGGTTCAAGGAGGGAATCCTGGATCCGCAGACCGGCACGCGCACCTGGAACGACTGCCAGAGCCTTTTGGTAAACGGCCAGACCGGAATTGCGTTCGGCCAGTGGCACATGCCGGATTGGTGCTTCAACCTGGTCAAGGAAAAAGATCCGAACGCGGAGTTCCGGTGCTATGCCATTGCGGACAAAAACGGAAAAGTAAATTACATGCACGTGGCGCCGAGCGAAAAATACCTGGTCGTACGCAAAGGCTACCAGCACCCGGAAGCCGTCATCAGAGTCCTGAATCTGTTTTACGACGCATTAAACGGAAAAGACGCCTCGACCGTCATGCCCAATATCAACGAGGCGATGAAGATGGATAACGCCACCAAACCGGTGAATATGGAAATTCTGGACTCCGAACTGAATCTGAACAGCTATCAGCAGATTTCAGCAGCCGTAAAGGATCCCTCCAAGCTTAAGGACATCGATATGTCGGAGGACAAGATGATTGTCGGCGAGATCAACGAATACAACAAAGACCCTAAGTCCGCGTCGGTGGAAGACTGGTCACACTACACTTCCCGCTTGTTCGGCTTAGGTCTCTATTATAAGCTTACCGAAAAGAATTTGTTTGACTGGAGAATGCCCGGATTTACGGGTACGACCGATTCGATGGAATCCATGTGGACAAATCTGGATAAACAGGAGAACGAAGCAACCATAAAAATTATAACCGGCGCGGTTCCGCCGAGCTATTTTGATACGTTTGTAAAGAATTGGAAGTCGCAGGGCGGCGACCAGATTACAAGCGAAATCGAGTCCCAAAATGCCGGCAACTAGAAAAGAAATGGGGCTGTGTCGCCGAACACAGCCCCGCTTTATCAAGGAGGATTTCCATGGAAGTAACCCATAAAGCCGGGGCGCGAATCACTGCCTCCAATCGGCTGCGCTCTCAGGAAACAATGTTTCACGTTATGATGCTGCCGGGCATGATATTTCTGGCGGTTTTCAGTTACATTCCTATGGTCGGCGTCGTGATGGCATTCCAGAATTTTTCCGCGGGCAAGGGGATTTTCAGGTCTCCGTTCGTCGGCCTCAAGCATTTCCGGTATATGTTTTCCCTTCCGGATATCTGGGAAATCATTCGCAATACGCTGACGATCGCCATCGGCAAGATGCTCCTTACCACCCTTTTGGCCATCGTGTTTGCCGTTTTGCTCAATGAAATCCGTCAGCGTTGGCTGAAGCGGACGGTCCAGACCATTGTTTATCTGCCGCATTTCCTTTCGTGGGTTATTTTGGCGGCGGTCGTCGTCAACCTGTTCAGCCTTGACGGCCCGGTCAATCAGATTTTGCAGAAGCAGGGCTTTGCCCAGGCGAACTTTTTGGGCAGTAACACGCTGTTCCAGCCGACTTTGATCATGACCGACGTCTGGAAGGAATTTGGCTATGCGTCCATTGTATATCTTGCCGCAATCACCTCAATCGATCCGGGCTTATATGAAGCCGCCGCTATCGACGGGGCAAACTGGTGGCAGCGTGTCTGGCATGTTACTTTGCCCGGAATGCTGAGCATTATCTTGTTGATGGCGGTTATGAACATTTCCAACGTGCTGAACGCGGGGTTCGATCAGGTGTACAATTTATACAGCCCGATGGTCTATGATACGGGCGATATTATCGACACCTATGTTTACCGAATGGGTCTCTTGAGCCATCAGTACAGCTTTTCCACAGCGGTCGGGTTGTTCAAGTCTGTCGTAGGCATGTTTTTACTGATTGCCGTGAACGAGATTTCCAAGAAATTTACGGACGCCCGCATCTTTTAAAAGGGGAAATGTTTATGCAGCAGCATCAAAATGCATGGGCGCAGATGGGGAAAGCGGTCATCTACATACTTGTCGTGATGATGGGCTTTGGCTGCCTGCTGCCCCTGCTGAATATTTTAGCAATTTCCTTCAGCGGAAGCGCGGCTGTTACGGGCAACCAGGTAGGGCTTGTCCCGGTCGATTTTACGCTTGCGCCTTATCAGAAAATGTTGGAGGACTCACAATTCTGGCGTTCGTTTCTCATTTCGGTGGAACGTGTTTTCTTACAGCTTGTGCTGAATATGTTTTTAGTCGTACTCATGGCGTATCCGCTTTCCAAGCCGAAGCACGAGTTCCATGCGCGCGGATTTTATATGAAAATTATGATTTTTGCCATGCTGTTTAACGGCGGCATGATCCCCACCTACCTGGTGGTAAAGCAGTTAGGCCTGCTAAATACCATCTGGTCGCTGGTTTTACCGGGCGCGGTGCCGATTTTCAATGTCATACTGGTTATGAATTTTTTTGCCGGCGTCCCCAAATCGCTGGAAGAAGCCGCGGTGATAGACGGCGCCAGCCCGATGCAGGTTCTGCTGAGGGTATATATTCCCTGTTCGGTGCCGGTTTTGGCAACGGTTGCCCTGTTCAGCATCGTGGGCAGCTGGAACGATTTTTTCAGCGGCCTGATTTATATTACCAAAGTGCAGAACTACCCGCTGATGACATATATTCAGTCTTTAAGCATCAATATTGCCGACCTTTTAAAGTCCGGCGTCAGTGCAAGCACGCTGGAAAATGTCACTCAGCTTTCAAACAAGAACTTAAATGCGGCCAAGATTGTGGTTTCCACCATACCGTTGATCGCCATTTATCCCTTTTTGCAAAAATATTTTGTAACCGGCATTGTGGTCGGAGCGGTAAAGGAGTAGACTGGTATCAAGATCAAATTTTCTAATCGGGGAGAGATTTTTATGCCGAAATGGCTCGATGACGCTGTATTTTACGAAATTTATCCGCAAAGCTTTTACGATACCAACGGCGACGGGATCGGGGATATCGACGGTATTACCGAAAAGCTGGACTACGTCAAATCCCTCGGCTGCAACGCCGTCTGGCTGAATCCCTGCTTTGATTCTCCGTTTATGGACGCGGGGTACGATGTTCGCGATTACAAAAAGGTTGCCCCGCGCTACGGTACGAACGAAGACCTGAAGCGATGTTTTTCTGAAGCGCATAAAAGGGGAATGCATCTTTTGCTCGATCTTGTGCCGGGCCATACCTCCGACCGGCACTCGTGGTTCCGGGAAAGCCAAAAAGCCCAACAGAATCCATACAGCGGCCGCTACATCTGGACGGATTCCGTGTGGAACCGGCCGGCTGATTTCGGATGCATGTGCGGCGTTACCGAACGCGACGGATGCTATCTGCTCAATTTTTTTTCATCCCAGCCGGCTTTGAATTACGGCTTTAACAAAATCACCGCGCCTTGGCAGCAGCATTATACGCATCCGGATTGCGTCGCGACGCGCGAGGCGATGAAGGATGTCATGCGGTTCTGGCTCGACGCGGGCTGCGACGGCTTCCGGGTGGACATGGCCGACTCTCTGGTCAAAAACGACGGCGATCGCACTGCAACCGCGGAAATCTGGCGGGGCGTGCGCGAAATGCTGGACCGGGAATATCCGGAAGCCGCGATGGTATCCGAGTGGTCCGATCCGAAACAGGCGATTGTACAGGCGGGCTTTCACATGGATTTTCTGCTGGACCATCCGGGCAAAGGATACCATTCCCTGTTCCGGGAGACGGGACCCGACGGGAGCCAGCACAGCTTTTTCAGCAAGCAGGGCAAAGGCAATATCATGAAGTTCCTGAACGATTACCTGCCCCAGTACGACGCGTCTAAAAACTGCGGCTATATCAGCCTGATCACCTGCAACCATGATACGCCCCGCATGACGCTGGGATTTGATGAGCTGGAGTGCAAAATCGCGTATTCGTTTCTTTTGACCATGCCGGGCGTTCCGTTCCTCTATTACGGCGATGAAATCGGCATGCAGTATTTTAAACTTCCAAGCGTTGAAGGCGGCTATCAGCGAACGGGATCGCGCACTCCCATGCAATGGAACAGAGGGAAAAACCGGGGCTTTTCCGCCGCCGATCCGGAAAAGCTGTATCTGCCGGTGGACGAAAGGGACTGTGCGCCGACGGTGGAAGAGCAGGAAAAGGACGGCGATTCCCTCCTGCATACGGTCCGCAGGGTGCTGGCCCTGCGCCATGACAATCCGGATTTGCAGGCGGCGCCGAACTTCGAGGTCGTATACGCGAAGGAGAACGAATATCCCTTTGTATTCCGGCGCGGAAAATTTGTCATAGCGGTAAATCCATCCTGCAGGGAAACGGAAACCCCTGTAGCTGCGGAGGGAAAGCCGAGATTTCTGATCGGCAGCAGTTCTTTGAAGAGCAGTCGTCTTGCTATGGGGAAACAATCGTTTGCCGTTTTTGAATGCGCCGGATTGTAGCTGTTTCCAAAATTGAAGGTCTGGCTTCCGGCTTGCCGGGGGTTCTGAATTTCCCAAAACTTCTTTTGCGGCGATGGGGGAGAGCGGGTTTCTCTTTGCGGGAATTGTCAAAAATGCTTTTTTATAATCATAAAGTATCATATTGACGGAAGAAAGCTGGAAGACATAATATGTATTACTCTCCTATGAAAGGAGGGAATACAAATGCGTTGGCGTTGTGGCTGGGTTTGGTGCAGTCGTTGGCGCTGCTGGTGCTGGTGCTGCGGACCCATTCGATAAATGGTTTATTTGCAATGATGCTTGCCTGAACGGCAAGCATCATTGCTTTGTATCCGGTCGGATGAGCGCTGGATTTTTTTGTTTGATCGTATTATAATAGCCTAATATAACAGCTTCATGAAATTGGAATGCGGAGTGGATCATTTTATGCTTTGGGCAGTGACAGCCGTGTCTTTAGTCCATATGGGACAGAAGCCCTGCGCCATGATTCAGAGGGCTTTTGTTTTACAACAAGATATGTTACACTAATGGCATTATTTGAAACAGGTCAAGGCATCAATTCTACAGGAGGGTCAACATGATCAATCATTTTTGCAGTTCGCCGCTGTGGGAAAGCAGTAAAACCCTTGCCGCGGCAGCTCAGGGAAACGAACCCGCCCAGACGGTGATCTTAAATGCCCGGCTGATCAACGTCTGCACGGGGGAGATACTGCCTCATACGGACATTGCCATTTCGTGCGGAAGAATCGCCCTGGTCGGGGACGCGAAGCATTGCGTCGGAAAAAATACCGTTGTCATAGACGCGCAGGGCCAGTACATTGCTCCGGGTTTTCTGGACGGGCATATTCATGTGGAGTCCTCCATGATGGGAGTGGGGGAATACGCGCGCGCGGTGGTGCCGCACGGAACCACCGGGATTTATATGGATCCGCATGAAATCTGCAACGTTCTTGGACTGGACGGCGTCAAATGCATGCTGGAGGATGCAAAGCGCACTCCCCTGAAAGCGATGCTGACAACGCCTTCCTGCGTGCCGGCCGTACCCGGCTTTGAGGATACCGGCGCTTCAATCGGTCCGGCGGATATCGCGGAAACGATGAAATGGGACGAGACGGTCGGCCTCGGCGAGCTGATGAATTTTCCCGGCGTTCTTTCTTCGTCGGACCACACGCACGGGGAAATTGCCGAGACCCTGAAAGCCGGTAAAATCATTACGGGCCATTATTCCATGCCGGAAACCGGAAAAGGGCTGAACGCTTATATTGCTTCCGGTGTCCGCTGCTGCCATGAATCAACCCGTATGGAGGACGCGCTTGAGAAAATGCGCCTTGGCATGTACGCAATGTTTCGGGAGGGTTCCGCATGGCATGACCTCCACGAAGTGGCGAAGAGCATCACGCAGCATAAGGTCGACACCCGGTTCGCCGTTCTGATTTCCGACGACACCCACCCCTATACCTTGATGAACAACGGCCATCTGGACCATATTGTTCGCCGTGCGGTAGAAGAGGGGATCGACGTTGTCACGGCAATTCAGATGGTAACCATCAACTGCGCGCAGTGCTTTCAGATGGATCAGGATCTTGGATCCATCGCTCCCGGAAAATGCGCGGATCTTGTTTTTCTTGACGATCTGGAAAAGGTGCATGTTACAAAAGTGCTGATTGACGGCAAAGTCGTCGCGGAGAACGGGAGTTTAACGGAGCAGCTGAAACCGTATTCTTATCCGGAATGGGCGACGCGGTCCATGCATATCCGCGATGCGATTACGCCGGAATCGTTCCAAATTTCTGCAAAAGGGAATGAAGTTACGGCGCGTGTGATTGAAGTGATTCCCGCGCGGGTGGGTTCCTATGAACGCCATGTGAAGCTGGCGGTGAAAAACGGTCTGGTGGAGTCCGACCCGTTGCAGGATGTTCTGAAAACCGCGGTTTTCGAGCGCCACCACGAAACCGGTAAGGCTGGATTCGGGTTTGTGAAGGGATTTGGAATTCAGTGTGGCGCAATGGCGTCCACCGTCGCTCACGACGCGCATAATCTGCTGGTGATCGGCACAAACGACGAGGACATGGCGCTTGCCGCGAATACGCTGATCGCCTGCGGCGGAGGCATGACCGCCGTGCAGAACGGAAAAGTCCTCGGCACGGTTCCGCTGCCGATCGCGGGGCTGATGAATGACAGGCCGGTGGAGGAAATGAGCGGAATTGTCGGTTCCCTTGGCGAGGCGTGGAAGAAGATTGGATGTACAATGGTTTCCCCGTTTATGACGATGGCGCTGATTTCACTGGCCTGTCTGCCGGAGCTGCGCCTGACGGACCGCGGCCTGGTTGACTGCACGACGTTTCAGTTTGTTCCGCTGTTCCTTTCGGAATAGTGCGGCTTTTTGCCTGCGGAGTGCGCGCTGAAGAAGTTCGATGAATTTGAGAACCGCGGGAATCGCCGATTTTGCGCAGGAAAGGATGATGGGAATGGAAGTCCTTTGGAATTTTTGCCCGGGACAACCCGCTCCGCACGGAGAAAAACCGGGAAAACCGATTTCGGTCGACTGGAGCTTTTCTTATGACGGGCTTCAGTACCGGATTCCCCGCGTTTACCGTTTTCGGGAGGGAATCGTTTTTGATGCGGTTGCCGTGCTGAACCGCGCGGCGGCCCGCGCTTTTTATGACCGGTACCGGGATAAAGAAGCAGGGATGTCTTTGGAAGACATTGAATTCGCCCGCGCAACCTCTCCGCTGCCGGAAATACTTCCGCTAAAGGAATTTTATGTGAATGGGCGGAAAGTCGGCAGCGGATGGCGCGGGCAGGGAAGACCTTATTTTCCGTGGGACCCGCACGACGGAGGAGAACTGCTGCCGCTGATTGAAGAAAACGAGTTTCTAAAGGACGCCTGTTTTGCGTGGACGCGGTGCCGCGTGCCGTTTCCTGCTTTTTATATGCTGAAAACTCTGAAGATCCGCCTGCATGAAACGTGCAAAGCTCTGCCGGTAGGCGTTTGTTTTTCCCTTCCGGTTGGAAAAGAGGCAGCGGGGCGTGAAATTGAATTCGTTCATCCCGTGACGGGGAATGCGCACCGCCTGATCGTAGAAAGTCTGGAAGGGACGGATCTCAATCTCGTTTTTCACAGTATGACGAGTTCCAGGCATCGATACTGTCCGCTGCTGCGATATGTGATCGATCCGCCGCTGCCGGAAACCGACAAACTGGAAGTGCGTCAGGAAGGTTCTCAAATGTGCTCATCCGCCGGCGGCGCAATCGGTGTGATCGGCGGGGCGGATGGTCCCACCGCCGTCTTTTTCGGCGATCCGCTTTTCGGGCCGCGCGGACTTCCTGTCAGGCAAGTCTTCTTGTCACCGGCGGAATCAATTCCGGAACAGGTGAGAATCCGGATCCCATTTTTGAACGTGCCAAAAAATCCGAAAACGGAAATTGTTCTGTCCCTTTGAATCCGCGAATCCGCAGAAATAGAAAGAGCAGGGGAAGCGATGCGCGTCCTCCTGCTCTTTTACAAAACGTATTATTTTACTTCGATTTTACGGGATTCCGGTTTTGCCTCGATCAGTTTCGGCAGATTAAGGCTCAAAACGCCGTCCCGATAGCTGGCACTGATTTTTTCTGCGTCGATCCCCTGAAGGTCGAAGCTGCGGCTGTAGGCGCTGTACCTTCTTTCGCGGCGAACATAATTCTTCTGGTCGCCGCCGGATTCTTCCTTATGTTCGGCGCTTAACTGCAGTCTGCCGCCGTCCACGGAAATGTTGATGTCCTCCTTGCTGAATCCCGGCAAGTCGGCCTTCAGCACATACCTGTCGCCTTCATCCACAATATCGGTCCGGAAGGGCACGGTGTCCATCCCGACTCCGCCGAAAAAACTGCTGTTGAGCATCCGGTCAAAGGTATCGAAAATACTGCCGGCGCTGTTTTCAAATGGAACCAGATCAAACATACTGAAAACCTCCTTTAATTAATCGTTTTCTATGAAAAGCTCCTCGAGGGGAAGCACTTTCATTACAAACAGTATTATTGAATCTCGATTTTACGGGAAGAGGGTTTGGTTTCGACAATTTTGGGCAGATCGAGCGTCAGAACGCCGTCCTGATAAGCTGCGCTGATTTTTTCGGCGTCGATCCCCTGAATGTCAAAGCTGCGGCTTAAGGTGCCGTATTTTCTTTCTCTTCGGATAAAATTCTTTTTTTCGCCGTTCGTTTCCTCTTTCCGCTCGGCTGAAAGGGTCAGCATGTCTCCGCTTACGTCGACCTTAATGTCTTCCTTGCGAAATCCGGGCATGTCGGCCTTTAAAACGAATTTGTCACCCTGGTCGAGAATGTCGGCGCGGCAGGGCGCGCACTCCGCGTCATACCCGCTGAAAAAGCTGTTGTTCAGCATCCGGTCAAAATAGTCGAACACGCCGCCCGACCTTGAATCAAAGGGAACCAAATCAAACATTAGAAAAACCTCCTGTCGATATTTTTAATTCCTGCGCTTAGTATAAGCAGGTTAGTTAACTTCAATCCTTTTCTGCGATGATTTTGCCTGCGCCGATTTCGGAAGCTCCAGTTCCAAAACCCCGTTGCTGTAACGGGCGCAGATCCCTGCGGAGTCGATTCCGCTGAGATCAAAGCTGCGGCTGAAAGCCCCGTACCTTCTTTCTTTTCGGATATAGTTCTTTTTATTTTCATTGAATTCTTCTTTATGTTCTGCGCTCAGGGTCAAACGATCGCCTTCCACGTTAATGTTGATCTCCTGTTTTTGAAAGCCGGGCAGATCTGCTCTTAGAACATATCTGTCGCCCTTATCGAGAATATCGGTCCGGAATGTCCGGAAGGAATCCGTGCCGTTCCAGAAACCTCCGTTCACGAGACGGCTGAATTCATCGAACAGTCCGTCTGTGCCGCGTTCAAAAGGAATCAAATCAAACATATTAAAAGCCTCCGTTTCCATTTGATGATTATATCGGGAACTGTTCCGTTCCCCTTTTGACAGTTTCAGTATATCTGCTTTTTATGAATAAACTTTGAAATAATTTTTGAATATTTGTGAATTTTAGCACTCTCACGAAAAGAGTGCTAAAACTTTTCCGGCATAGAGCCCCCAATCCTGTTTAAGGAGCGCTTTAGCTGACTGGGTTTTTTGAGTTTTTGCCAGCTTCCCTTTATTTTACCAATTTTCATAATATGTTTCTAATTTCTATGAAATTTATCATTTATGACTTGTATAATGGAAAACGTTCTCATTCTGTGGAGATGAATATGATGAAAAAACTGACAAAATTCATGTTTTTGCTGGTTGCGCTGGTTTTTTTGCTTTTGAGCTCGGAATGCGCTTTGGCTCAGGCCCGCGCGAAAACCGCAAACACTGCCGTAACGCTGCAGATGTCAAAACGCAGGGGAGCCAAAATCAGCCGACCGGCCATCCCGGAGCTGCAGGCGGGATACAATCTGGTATCCCTTCCCACCTATGACGGCTCGGGGCAGCTGACGCACCCAAAGCTTCTTTACTTTCCCAATAAGTGGAACGGCTGGAAATACTGGCTGTCGTTCACGCCTTACCCGGACGGAAACGATGATTACGAGAACCCCTCCCTGGCTGTTTCCGACGACATGGTGCATTGGCAGGAGCCGGATGCCCGCGAAAATCCCGTTTCCGGAATTCCGACGGATGTCGGACGAGGCGGGCACTATTCGGACTCCCATATTGTGATGCGCAACAATGTCATGGAGCTGTGGTATCGCTATAATAAAGGAAACAGCGAGACAAACCGGCCGGACTATTCCATCGATTATTATTACCGCAAAACCAGCTTTGACGGAATTCACTGGACCCAGCCGGAGCTGATGCAGAGTTCGAAAGGCGGCATTCTGAGCCTTGACGTCAATTATTCAAACGGAGAATACGAGTTTTGGTATACGGATTACAAGCACCGTCTGCTGCATGCGGTGAGCAAAGACGGCAGCGCTTGGAGCAGCCCGAAGGTATGCAGTCTTTCGCTGGGTAAAAATTACGCACCGTGGCATCAGGACATTATTCAGTATCACGGGGAGTACTATCTGCTTCAGACGGGGGTAAACCTGACAAAGTATTCTTTCGCGCTGTTCCTTTCCCGTTCCGCGGACGGGATTCATTTTTCCAGGGGCGTGCCGTTCTACCCGAGCGACGATCCGGTGATTCTATCGCAGGCCTGGTTGTACCGCAGTACGCTGGTCGAGGAAAACAACAGGTTTGTGTTTCTGATCGCCGCCCGCTTTCCCGACGGACGCTGGTACCTCATGAGAAGCGGCTTGTCGGTCGCGGAATTCGATCAGGCTCAGGGACAGGAGTTTATTATTGAGCCTCGGTCGCCTCAAGTGAAAATCCTTTAAGTAAGAAATGACAATCTTTCCTTTGACACGGTTGCCCCGGACCACGGTCCCCGGCCGTAAAGAAAAGCCGTCCGGTCCGCTCCCGCATAGGGGGGCAAACCGAACGGCTTTTCTATTTCTCATCCAGCCCTTCAAATTGAAGGTTATAGTACCGGGCGTAAACTCCGTCTGCATTCAAAAGAGCATCATGCGGGCCGCGTTCGATAATTCCGTCGTCGCCGATGACGATAATTTCATCCGCGTTGCGGATGGTTGAAAGGCGGTGGGCGATGACGATGGTCGTACGGCCCCGGCTGAGCAGATCGAGCGAAGCCTGAATCCGTCGTTCGCTTTCATTGTCGAGCGCGCTGGTCGCCTCGTCCAGAATCAGAATTTTGGGATTCTTTAAGAAAACGCGCGCAATGGAGATCCGCTGCTTCTGTCCTCCGCTTAAACGGGCGCCCCGCTCGCCGACGTATGTATCGTATCCGTCTTCCAGATCCATAATAAAATCGTGGATGTTGGCTTTTCGCGCGGCTTCCATGATCTCCTCGTCGGTTGCGTCGGGTCTGCCGTAGGCGATGTTTTCACGGATGCTGCCGGAAAACAGGTAAACGTCCTGCTGCACGATGCCGATGGAGCCGCGCAGGGAGCTCAGACGGATTTTTCTCACGTCGGTTCCGTCGATGGAAACGCTGCCGCCGGTTACGTCGTAAAATCGCGGAACAAGGGAACACAGAGTCGTTTTCCCGCCGCCGGAAGGACCGACCAGCGCGATGGTCTGTCCCGCGCTGATTTTCAAATCAATGTGATTCAGAACCTGCTCGGTGTCATTGTAGCTGAAGGAAACATCCTTGTATTCAATCGTTCCCTTCACATCTTCCAAATCCACCGCGTCAGGGCTGTCCACAATATCCGGTTCGGTTTCAATCACTTCCAGAAAGCGTTTGAACCCGGAATATCCTTTTTGAAACTGTTCTGTAAATTCAACCAGGACGTCGATGGGGTTGATGAAGATCGTAATATACAAGGCGTAAATCGCAAGGTCCGATACCCGAAGGCTCCCGTTCGCGATAAAAAAACCACCGCTGAGCAGAACGGTCAGATAAAGAAGCCCCTCAAAAAAGGAGTTTCCGGCGCGAAAAGTGCCCATGATTTTATAGCTGCCGACCTTTGAGTCCAGAAACTGCAGATTGCTGCGCTCGAATTTATCCTGCTCAAGCGCTTCGTTTCCAAAGGATTTGACCACGCGGATTCCGGCCAGACTGTCCTGCACGCTGGAGTTAACTCCGCTGATTTTTCTACGGTTGTCCATAAAGATCGCGCGCATTTTCTTGTTCTGGCTGATGCTGAACAAAACCATGACGAACGCAACGGCGGCAAGAATCAGCGTCATGGGCACGTTGATGAACAGCAGCAGGAGGAACGAGCCAAGCAGCTTAACGACGGAAATGAAGATATTTTCAGGTCCGTGGTGCGCAAGCTCCGAAATATCGAACAGATCGGAGACAAGCCGGCTCATCAGGTCGCCCGTGTTGTTGCGGTCGTAATAGGTGAAAGAAAGCCGCTGGTAGTGTTCGAACAGATCCTGCCGCATGTTGCTTTCCATTCTGGCGCCCATGATATGACCCCAGGAGGTAATAAAGTACTGGCAGCCGAAGCGGGCGAGGCACATGACCAGAAGAATCCCGGCGAGCGGCAAAAGGATTTTCAAGATACCTTGCGGGTTTACTTCGAACACTCCGTTGGTCAGATAGCGAAGAAGCTGAGGCAGCGAAATATCGATTGCGGAAAGAAGCAGCGCACAGAAAATGTCAAAATAAAAAAGAGCTTTGTACGGTCGGTAGTATCGGATGAATTTTTTAAATACGGGCATATTTTCTTCCTCTAAACTGTTTTCGGATGTTCGTAGGTTTCTCCGAAGGTTTCCACCGCAACGGATTCAATAAACTCGTCTTCAAGGGGCTTGTCGTCATAATCCCGAGGTACGTTCACAATGCGGTCGACCTCCTCCATACCGGAAATAACGCGGCCGAAGGACGCGTATTCACCGTCCAAATACGGGGAATCCTCCACCATGATGAAAAACTGGGAACCGGCGCTGTTCGGGTCCACGGTGCGCGCCATGGAAATCACGCCCCGGGTGTGCTTCAGATCGTTCTGAAAGCGGTTTGAAGTAAATTCGCCCCGAATGCTGTAACCGGGACCGCCGGTTCCGTTGCCGAGCGGGTCGCCGCCCTGAATCATAAATTTGGGAATGATGCGGTGAAACAGCGTGCCGTTATAAAACCCTTTTTCAATCAGCGAGATAAAATTATTGACCGTATTCGGCGCAATGTCGGGGTAAAGTTCTATTTTGATCACGCCGTTTGAGGTTTTCATGGTAACAGTCGGATATTTCATGCAGGAATCCTCCGTTTAATGTTATTCGGCTTGCACAATACTCCCATTATAGCCGCGAAATCGATTTTGCACAAGAAAATCTTGCAAAACTTGCATATCGTACAGGGCACAAAGTCGCTTAAGTCTCTTTTTTATGGAATACTATAAAATTTCTCTCTCTTTTTCGTTCTATTCCCCACATTCTTCTTGCAGGTGCGGAGCTTACCGTTTTTCATGGCGGATCATGACGGAATATGGTATACTATTGTAAAAAACAGGGAGGAAAACCGGTGAAACTGATTTCTTGGAATGTCAACGGCCTGCGCGCTTGTCTGAATAAGGGGTTTCTTGATTTTTTTAACCGGGCCGACGCAGATGTTTTCTGTATTCAGGAAACAAAAATGCAGCCCGAACAGGCGGAACTGATTCTGACGGGATATCGCCAATACTGGAATTCGGCACAGAAAAAGGGATATTCCGGTACGGCGGTTTTTTCCCGGCTGGAACCGCTTTCTGTGCATTACGGAATCGGTGTGCCGGAGCATGACACCGAAGGCCGTTGCATTACGCTGGAATTTCCGGATTTTTATCTTGTTACGGTGTATACGCCGAATTCCCAGCGGGAACTGACCAGGCTTTTCTACCGCATGCAGTGGGAAGACGCGTTCTGTGACTATCTGACCTGTCTGAATGGGGAAAAGCCTGTGATTGTCTGCGGGGACATGAATGTGGCCCATGAGGAAATCGATCTCAAAAATCCGAAAAGCAATCAGCAAAACGCGGGTTTCACCGCGGAGGAACGGGAGAAGATGACCCGACTGCTCGGATGCGGATTTACGGACAGCTTCCGCTGGCTTTATCCGGACCGGGTCGCTTATTCCTGGTGGTCTTACATGTTTCACGCCAGAGAAAAAAACGCCGGCTGGCGTATTGACTATTTTCTGGTTTCCGACCTGCTGCGGGGCAGAATTGAAGACAGCGGAATTCTGACGGAAGTGATGGGAAGCGATCACTGCCCGGTTGAATTGATTCTCCGGGAAGGGACCAAATTGGACGAGGAAAGAGAGGATAACAAATGCAGCTGATTTTTTACGGAGCGGACAAAGAAGTGACGGGGAGCTGCCATTGCCTGGAGGCCTGCGGAAAACGGATTCTGATTGACTGCGGGCTTTTGCAGGGTGCGGACGGCGGCGACAATAGGGAGTTTCCCTTTTCCGCGCAGCAGATTGATTCTGTCATCGTGACACACGCGCATATCGACCACAGCGGACGTCTTCCGCTGCTGGTGAAAAACGGATACCGGGGCAAAATCCATGCGACGGGCGCCACCTGCGATTTGCTTTCCATTATGCTGCGGGACAGCGCTCACATTCAGGAAATGGATGCAATGAACGAAAACAGGAAGGGAAAGCGGGCCGGGAAAAATCCGGAGGAACCGCTTTACACGGTTGAGGATGCTCAGGACACGATCGAGCGCCTGGAACCCTGTGTTTACGGGGACATGGTGCAGGTCTGCGAGGGGGTCCGGTTCCGGATGGTGGACGCCGGACATCTGCTTGGCTCCGCCTCGGTGGAGCTGTGGGCGGAAGAAAACGGCGAAGTGAAAAAAATCGTGTTCTCCGGCGACATCGGCAATCTGAATCAACCTATTATCCGCGACCCGCAGTATATTAGGGAAGCGGATTATGTGGTGATGGAATCCACGTACGGCAACCGGGAGCATGACCCGATCGCCAACTATATTCCGGACCTTGCGAAGGTATTTGATCAGACGCTGGCGGCGGGTGGCAATGTAGTCATCCCCAGTTTTGCGGTGGGCCGCACGCAGGAGCTGCTCTATTTTATCCGGGAAATGAAAGCGAGAGGGCTGGTCAAAAGCGTGCCTGATTTTCCGGTTTATGTGGACAGTCCCCTCGCGGCCGAAGCGACGGAAATTTACAGCGGCGACCTGACCGGCTACGCGGATCAGGATACCGTCCGCGTTCTCCGCGAAGGCTTCCGACCTCTCCGTTTTTCCAATCTGCATCTCTGTGAAAGTGTGGAAGAATCCAGGAGCTTAAACATGGACGGCGTTCCCAAAGTGATTATTTCCTCAAGCGGAATGTGTGAAGCGGGCCGCATCCGCCATCATTTAAAGCACAATCTGTGGCGGAGCGAGTGCGCCGTCGTTTTTGTCGGGTATCAGGCCAACGGCACGCTCGGCCGGATTCTGGTTGACGGAGCAAAACAGGTGAAGCTGTTCGGCGAGGAGATCGCCGTCAAGGCACAGATTCATAATTTTAAAGCTCTTTCCGGCCACGCGGACCACAACGGACTTCTGCGCTGGATCGGCGCGTTTACGCAGAAACCCAGACGTGTGTTCGTCGTGCACGGCGAGCAGGAAATCTGCCGTGAGTTTACGGAAAACCTCAACGCCCTCGGCTACCAGGCCTATGCCCCGAATTTCCAGGCCGTTGCGGATCTTTTGAGCAATTCGATTGTGAATGAGGGCGTCGAACCCATGCATGCGAAGGCAAAGGCCAGAAGGGTTCAGGCCGCGTTCGCGCGTCTGGTGGAGGCTGGACGCCGTCTGACGCGCGTGATTCAGGAAAACGAGGGGGGCGCAAACAAGGACCTCGCAAAATTTGCGGATCAGATCAATTCGCTCTGTGACAAGTGGAGCCGCTGAAAGATAACGGAAAATGGCCCGCGCAGTGCGCGGGCCATTTTCTCTGCAGCCTATGTAGCCGGATTTTGAATCATTTGCATCTTAGAAGAAACGTCCTTCTGATTTTCCGCCGTGTTTCCGACATAAATATGGTACTGGTTTTTACCGTGGGCTTTTGAATAATACAGTGCGTGATCCGCTTTTTTGTATAGTTCCCGATATTCCGCTCCGTCTTCCGGATACAGGGACACGCCGACACTGCCGCTGACTCGGTACGAAGAGTCCTCAAGGCGGATTTCGCCGAACAGATTTTTGACCGCGTTCAGTTTTTCCGTTAGGGTGTCGGAGGAGGAATAGTCCTTCATAAACACAAAAAATTCATCGCCGCCGATTCTGCCCACGATATCGGAGCAGCGAAACAGCCCGGACAATTTCTGCGCAACCTGTGAAAGAGCCGTATCCCCCTGAATGTGCCCCAGCGTATCGTTGATCCGCTTGAAATTGTCAATGTCGATCATGATGGCGGCGTGGCGGCCGCTCTTTCCCGTCCCCGCCAGAAAATCCTCAATCAGAGTTTGGGTGAAGCTCTTGTTGTAAATGCCTGTCAAACCGTCTTTGCGCGACTGCTTTAAAATTTCCAGCTCCTGTTTTTTACGCTCGTCAATATTCTTGACGTAACCGATCACTTTCAGCCCGTCACCGGAATTCCCGCTCCGGATGACGGAAGAAGAAACCCATTTTAATGTGCCGGAAGGCAGCCGCTGGCGGTATTCAAGGGTGATCTCGGGGATTTGCGAAGCACGGAAAGTTTCCAGCAGGTTTCGCCGGTCGAAGGTTTGAAAAAATTTCTCTTGATCTTCTTCATAAACGGCATGATCCGCAATGCTGTGAATCATATCGTCAAACATTTCGGTGTTTAAGAATGAAAAAGCTCTTTGATAACCCTCAAGCCCGTAAATCAGACGGTTATGGGTCAAGTCCGCCTCAAAGATGCGTTCGCAGGTTAATTCAAGCGCGGACCTGTATATCTTTTCATTTTCATACAGCTGAATTTGCAGTCTTCGGCTTTCTTTCAATTCTTCCGTTTGATTTTCAACGCAGGTCATCAGACGGTTGAAAGAAACGGACAACCGATGAAAATTATCGTTTTCATCATAACAGGAAAATCGGGCGCGAAAATCACCCCTCATCGCCCGGTTGATCGCATCCAGAAAATCAGAGGTTGGTTTGTCTACATAACGGTACCAGATCGCCAAAAGAAGGACGAGTGAAACCAATGAGGAGAGGATCACGGATTCCGCCGCAATTCTATGGAATCCGTCTGTCAGTAACGCGGTCAGAATTTCGGACAATGAAAAACCTAAAATCAAAAACCAGAACGATTTCCCTTTCACGGAATGACTCCTCCAATCCATCACCGCATGAGAATTTGCGGTGAAAAGTGCAACCGGCTGGCATGCCCTGTCGGGTTTAGCCCCTTGGCTTTGCGTCTCCGTCTTTCGGCGGATTTGCCATTTTACTTATTGGCAGGAACTATTGCATAAGAAAAGTATAAATCACAAAAAGAATCTATGCAATATGTTTTTATCCGGAAAAGATAATTCTGGAGAAATAAACAAATATTTATTTACTCTGTTGGTTAATATTTCCTTTCTGATTTGGAAGTTTTTCTCTTGCCACGGCCAGCATCAGCTTGATCCTGTTTTCCTGGTTGACTCTGGTCGCGCTGGGGTCGTAATCGATTGGAACGATGTTGGAGCGCTCGTCAACGGCTTTGATTTTGTGGATCATACCCTTGCCGCAGATATGGTTCGGCAGACAGCCGAACGGCTGCGCGCAGACGATGTTTTCATAGCCCTGTTCGGTCAGCTCCATCATTTCGGCCGTCAGCAGCCAGCCTTCTCCCATTTTATCACCGTAACCGATAATGTCCTTGACAAGGCTTTTGGTGTGAGTATAAGGAGTCGGTGCAAGAAACTTTGGCTCGGTTTTGACCGCGTCAATCAGAATGTCCTGCATTTTCGTCAGGTAGTTCATCAGTTTTTGCACCACAAATTTTTTCGCCGGGCTTCCCCCGTACAGGCGGATGTCCTCCAGACGGTTGTCCACCTTGAACAGCGCGAAGCCCATAATACCGGGAACGTTGATTTCACAGTCCTGCCCGCGCAGAAATTCCTCCAGATTGTTGTTCCCCAGCGCAGCGTATTTCACATAGATTTCGCCGACGATACCGACTTTGACCTTTGGCGTTTTCCGAACCGGAACGGCGGCGAAATCTTGAACGATCGCGTTCAGGTTTTTCCTTTGTTCTTTCAGAGACAGGCCGCGGCCCCGGTTAAACTGCTCCGAAAGGTCCGCAATCCATTTTTCAACCTTTTGCCCGCTGTCACCCTTATTGATTTCGTAAGCCTCCGTCTGATTGTGCAGCAGCATCAGCGCGTCGCCGTAAACAACGCCTGCGACAAATTTCCGCACCATGGAAAGCGTGATCTGAAAGCCCGGGTTCCGTTCCAGAAACGACAGATTAAGAGAAATCACGGGAACCTGTTCCAGGCCGGCTTTCTTCAGCGCCTTGCGCAGCAGATGGATGTAGTTGGAGGCGCGGCAACCGCCGCCGGTTTGGGTTATAATCAGCGCGGTCTTGTTTAGGTCGTATTTTCCGGAATGCAGCGCGTCAATAAATTGCCCGATGACAAGAAGAGCAGGGTAACAGGTGTCGTTATGAACGTATTTGAGCCCCTCCTGTACGATGTTGGGACCGGTTGTGCTCAGCAGTTCAAAATGATAGCCGCAGTTTTTCATAACATTGACAATCAGCCGGAAGTGAATCGGCGCCATCATCGGACACAGGATGGTGTAATCCTTTTTCATTTCCTTTGTAAACAGAAGACGCCCCTGCTTGTTGTATTTCAGCTTTGCCATAGTCGCACCCCTCACGGTTCCAGAGCGGCGAACAGGCTGCGCAGCCTGATTTTCACCGCGCCAAGGTTTGTGATTTCATCAATTTTGATCTGCGTGTAGATTTTATCGCCCTCTTCCAGAATCCTTCGGACTTCATCGGTTGTAATCGCGTCGACTCCGCAGCCGAACGAAACCAGCTGAACCAGATTCATATCCGGTCTGGAACAGACGTATTTTGCCGCGGCGTACAGTCTTGCGTGATATGTCCACTGGTTTAAAACATCCGTATGTACTTTGCCGACTCTTCGGCTGACGATGTCCTCCGTAATGACGGCGGCGCCCAGACTGACGATCAGCTTGTCGATGCCGTGGTTGATTTCCGGATCCAAATGATAAGGCCGGCCGCTTAGAATAATGATCGGAAGCTTTTCCCGCTCCGCCTGCGCGATCATCTCGTCGCCCCTTTGCCGGACCTGTTCCATGTACCGGTCGTATTCGCCGTATGCCGCTTTCGCAGCGCGCTTCACTTCTCGCACGGTGATGTCAGGAAAGCTTTTTTGCAGAATGGCGTGCATTTTGACCGGGAAGTCGCGCTTGCGGTGAATGCCGACGTAATCGTGAATCAGGTTGCGGCCCTCGAGAGTGCTCATGTTGGCGGCGATCACTTCCGGATAATAGGCGACAACCGGGCAGTTGTAATGGTTGTCGGAGATTCCTTCGTCGAAGTTGTACGACATGCAGGGGTAAAAGATATTCTGAATCCCTTCGTCGATCAGCGCCTGCACATGGCCGTGCATCAGCTTCGCGGGGAAGCAGACGGTGTCGGACGGGATGGTGCTCTGCCCGTTCAGGTACAGTTCGCGGTCCGACATCGGGGAGACCACCACTTCAAACCCGAGGGAGGTAAAAAAGCTGTGCCAGAACGGGAGCAGCTCGTACAGGTTGAGTCCCATGGGAATCCCGATTTTTCCTCTTGGCCCCGGTTCGGATTTGCGGTAGGAAGCCAGAAGATCCATTTTGTAGGCGACCATGTTCAGCTCGCTTTTCGAGTTGCGCTTGGTTACGGGTTTTTCGCAGCGGTTCCCGCCGATAAAGCGCCGGTTCCCGCCGAAAATATTGATGGTCAGCCTGCAGTGATTGCTGCACAAACCGCAGTTGGTTACTTTTACTTCGTGCTTGAAATTTTCGAGTTCTTCCGGCCCTATCAGCGTGGTTTGCGCCGCCGGTTTGCCCATGGCGTAAAGCGCCGCGCCGTAGGCGCCCATCAGACCGGAGATGTCGGGTCTGGTGACCTCCACGCCGAGCTCCTTTTCAAAAACGCGCAGTACCGCGTCGTTCAGAAAGGTTCCGCCCTGAACGACGATATTTCTCCCGAGTTCTTCGGCGTTCGGTACGCGGATGACCTTGTAGATCGCGTTTTTCACCACGCTGACCGAAAGGCCGGCGGAAATATCCTCCGTGGTCGCGCCGTCCTTCTGCGCCTGCTTGACCTGGGAATTCATAAACACGGTGCAGCGGGAGCCCAGGTCCACGGGATGCTCCGCGAACAGCCCGAGCTTGGCGAATTCCGGAATTTCGTAGCCGAGCGTGTTGGCAAACGTCTGCAGAAACGAACCGCAGCCGGAAGAGCAGGCTTCGTTCAAAAAAATATTGTCCACGGCGCCATTGCGAATTTTAAAGCATTTCATGTCCTGCCCGCCGATGTCGATGACAAAATCGACGTTTGGGCGGAAGTGTTTGGCGGCGGTAAAATGCGCGACGGTTTCCACAATTCCGTAGTCGATTCCGAACGCGTTTTTCAGAAGCTCTTCTCCGTAGCCTGTGACCGCGCTCTTTGAAATACGGAGGCTTGGGTATTTTTGATCAATACCGAGCAGATATTCCCGGATGATGGGGACCGGGTTGCCGGAATTGCTCTTGTAGATGGAGTCCAAAATTTCCGCGTCCCTGCCGAGCAGTACCGCTTTGACGGTGGTGGAACCCGCGTCGACGCCCAGAAAGGCGTCACCGCTGTATTTACCGATGTCGCCGCGCGGAGCTTTGCACTGCGCATGCCTTTGGCAGAATTCTTCATATTCCGCCGCATTCCGAAACAGAGGAGGAATGGAGAGAAAGCTGCCGGTGGAACCGTATTTCCGGATGCTTTCCAGAGCTTCCACAAGATTTGTCTCAACCGCTCCGCAGTAGGCCGCACCGATGGCGACATAATAGAGGGAGTTCTCCGGGCAGACGCCGGTTACCTTCAGCGCGCGGTCGAAGCTGTCGCGCAGCTGCGGCAGAAAAGTCAGCGGCCCGCCCAGATAAACCACCTTGCCGCGGATTGGCCGGCCCTGAGCAAGACCGGCAATCGTCTGGTTTGCGACGGCGGCGAAAATACTGGCGGAGATGTCCGTTGCCCTTGCGCCCTGGTTCAGCAGCGGCTGAACGTCCGACTTCGCAAAGACCCCGCAGCGTGAAGCGATGGTGTAAATTTTCTCATACCGGGCTGCGAGGCTGTCCATTTCCTCCAACGAAACATTCAAAAGGGTAGCCATCTGATCGATAAAGGCGCCGGTTCCGCCCGCACAGGAACCGTTCATGCGCACTTCCAGTCCGCCGGAAAGAAATAGAATTTTTGCGTCTTCTCCGCCGAGCTCTATAATCACGTCCGCGTCGGGGATCAGTTTTCCGACCGCGATGCGTGTCGCGTAAACCTCCTGAACAAAGGGAAGGCCGCAGGTCTGGGAGATTCCCATTCCGGCGGAGCCTGAAACAGTCAGCTTTGCCGTCTCGTCCAGACTGAATTCACGGCGGACTTTTTCCAGAAGTTCCGTCATTTTTTCAGTGATTTTGGAGTAATGCCGTTCATAGGAACGATACAAAATATTGCCTGTTTCATCCATGACGACGCATTTTATTGTGGTGGAGCCAACATCCAATCCAATTTTCATCGCAATGCCCTGCCATTTCTTCAGTCGTTTATATGTTAACAACTCATTCTAATTCAATCATAGCAAATCTGTCAAGGGATTCTTTTTTAAAATTGAAAGTCCGTCTTGTACTTTTGCCGCCGCGATGTTAAAATATTACTCGAAATCAATAGAGAAAGTACGGGGTGAACCTGATGCAGCTTTATGACATGATAGATCTGGACCAGCTTTCCGTGGAAGAAATCATGGATTTGATCGCGCTTTCCGACAGTATCCGCAAGAACCCCTGGGCCTATCGGGAGTCGTGCCGCGGCAAAATAATGGCGACGCTGTTCTACGAGCCTTCCACGCGCACAAAAATGTCGTTTCAGACGGCAATGTACCGTCTTGGCGGCGAAGTGATCGGTTTTGACAATCCGGAAAATACGTCGGTTTCCAAGGGGGAAAGCCTGAAGGATACCATCACGGTTGTCAGCGGGTATGCGGATGTGATTGTGATGCGGAATCCCCGGGAAGGTGCCGCGGCCGCGGCTTCGCTTTATTCAAAGTCTCCCATTATCAACGCGGGGGACGGCGGGCATCTGCATCCCACGCAGACGCTGACGGACCTTGTGACCTTATATAATGAAAAGGGAAGGCTGGATCATTTGAGGATCGGCCTGTGCGGGGACCTGAAAAACGGAAGAACCGTCCATTCGCTGATTCGGACGATGACCCGTTTTCCAGGTTCCTCTTTTGTTCTGATTTCCACCCCGGAACTGGCGCTGCCGAAATATGTGCGGGACGTTATGGACGCCGCGGGCTGCTGCTACACCGAAGCGGCAAGCCTTGAGCAGGCTCTTCCGGAACTTGACGTGCTGTATATGACCCGGATTCAGCAGGAGCGTTTTGCAAGTCTTGAGGAATACGAGCGGCAAAAGGGAGTCTTTGTTCTGGACGGCGTAAAACTCAGAAGCGCCAGACCGGATTTGAAAATACTGCATCCGCTGCCCCGCGTGGACGAAATCACGGTCGATGTGGACAACGACCCGCGCGCTTCTTATTTTGACCAGACGGTCTACGGCATGTATGCCAGAATGGCCCTGATTCTGACCATTCTGCAGAGCCGGGACAGGCCGAAAAAAGAAAAATTCCGCGTTCCACGCATCCGCACCGCTGCTCCAACCCCAAATGTATCACACAGACGGAACATTATTTGCCGGGCCTGTTTACGGAGGCCGGGGACATGCTTCTGTGTTCTTACTGCGACGAAGGCACCCTGATCTAGAGGGTCCCCGGCCCTGCTTGCCATTTCCGGAAAACTGTGCTATGATGAAAAACAAGTGCTATTTAAAGTTTGGAGGACTTTTTTTATGTCGGGCCATTCAAAATGGAATAATATTAAGCGGAAAAAAGAAAAAACAGACGGAGCCAAGGCGAAGGTCTTTACAAAAATCGGGCGCGAACTGGCCGTGGCGGTGAAACAGGGCGGCGGACCGGACCCGAATGCAAATTCCCGCTTAAGGGACTGCATTGCAAAGGCAAAAGCTGCCAATGTTCCTAACGACAATATTGAGCGCATCATCAAGAAAGCTGCGGGCGAAGGGGACGAAAATAAATACGAGACCATCCAGTACGAGGGCTATGGCCCGAGCGGAATTGCCGTCATTGTGGAAACTCTGACGGATAACCGCAACCGCACCGCCGGCGATATCAGGCATTATTTTGACAAGTTCGGCGGAAACCTCGGCCAAAACGGCTGCGTTTCCTTCCTTTTTGAACGCAAGGGCGTTATTTTAATTGAAAAAGAAGGCCTTTCGGAAGACAAGGTGATGGAGGACGGACTGGAAGCAGGCGCGTCCGATTTCCAGTCGGATGACGACGTCTTTGAAATTGACACGGAGCCGGATGATTTCAGCGGCGTTCTGAACGATCTTGAAAAGAAAGGCTATGAATTCGTATCTGCCGAAGTCGAAATGGTCCCCAGTACGACTGTGAAACTGGAAGAATCAGATGCGGCTTTGAAAATGCAGCGTTTGCTCGACACTCTGGAAGACAACGACGACGTGCAGAACGTATGGCACAACTGGGATAATTCGGACCAGGATGAAGAAAACTAAACAAACTCGGCAAAGATCGTGATGAATGGTTCGGAGGCGGCAATATGACTGATCCGGCAAATCTGTGTATGAACTGCATGTCCGAAAAAACAGAAGAAGGGGCTTGTCCGCACACTGCGGGTGCCGCGGGGATGAGCCTCAGATGAAGCATGCCCTTCCGCTGAAAACGATGCTGCAAAATCGGTATCTGGTCGGCGCGGTCCAAAGAAGCAACGGAGAGGGAATCACTTACATCGGATATGACACCGTCCTGAACATTCCGATCGAGCTGCATGAATTTTTTCCTCAGACACTCAGCGAAAGAGCCGCCAACGGAGCGGATGTGCGGGTCATCGGCGGCAGTGAGATTATTTTCAACGAGTCCTTTGCTCATTTCTTAAGCTATTCAAGAGAAATTGCCCATATGCGGGAGCTTTCCGCAATTTTGCAGATTTATGACATCTTCGAAGAAAACCACACGGCGTATACCGTTTCGGAGTGGAACGACAGCATTACGCTGCGTTATTTTGTAGAAAGAAGCGGAGGAAGGCTCAGCTGGAATACCGCAAGGCAGCTTTTTATGCCTGTCCTTTCGGCGCTGAGCGTCCTTCACACCCATTCCATCGGGCATCTTGGAATTTCCCCGGATACGCTTTCCATCATGGAGGACGGCCGCATGAAGCTCGGCGGGTTTTCCATCGGGGCCGTCCGGCAGATGGACACCGACCTGCCGCCGGATATGATTCCCGGCTGCGCGGCAATCGAGCAGTATATCATGGACTATAAACCGGACGAGGCGACAGACGTATACGGCTTTGCCGCATCTCTGTTTTTTGCGCTGACCGGAACTCTTCCGCCCGACGCGTTAAAGAGAAGGAACGACTCTCGTCTTTATATTCCCACGGCTGTGCTTCATACTTTGCCGCCCCATTTGGTTACCGCGCTGGCCAATGCGCTTCAGGTATCCCCGGACCGCCGGACGCCGACCTTCGAACGCCTGCGGACAGAGCTTTCTCTCGCACCCGCGGTAACCGCCGCGCTGGAGGAAACCAGACGGATCGGCCAGGTTCAGACAAACGCCGAATCCCGTCAGCAGAGGAGCGAGAAAAAGAAGAAGCGTGAATTGCCGGGGTTTGTCTGGGTTCTTGCCTCATGCACCGTGATGCTGGTCGTTTTTACGGCAATCGGGGTCTTCTGGATCAGCCGGACTCCTGCCGACAGCCGTGATCTGGCGACCGGAACCACGGCGGAGACTTCGTCGGCTGCATCCTCGGAATCTTCGGGGCAGCAGTACTCCGCGAAAATGATGACGCAGGATTCTTCCGCTGAAGAACAGATCACCGTTCCGAATCTGGTGGGACAAAATTATGACCAGCTGGTTGCCGCCGTATCGTCCAACACTCAAACAGAGTACCAGGTTCTTCTTTCTTCCAGGCAGTTTTCCGATACGGTTCCGGAGGGGTGCATTATCTCGCAGCAGCCGGCGGCAGACGGTAAGATGGCGAAGGGAACGGCCATTGTGGTGGTCGTCAGCGAAGGGACGGCTGTGAGGACTCTCCCTGAGATCGCGGGGGAGACTCTGCCGGATGCTTCTGAAGATGTGACTTCGGCGGGATTTGTTCCGACCAAAGCGGAAGCGTACAGCAGGACGGTCCCGTCCGGCCTTGTCATCGGTTATCAGGACGCAAAAGAAGGCAGTCAGATGGCATACGGGTCCAAAGTTGTTATTGTCGTCAGTAAAGGACCGAACCCCTCCAGTTCGTCAGGTGCCTCTTCCGGCGGCTAAAAATAAGGATGCACAAGGCCGGGGCAAAAGCCCCGGCCTTAAATTTGGTGAACCACTGACCATATAAAGAAAAACTGTCCCGGCACCGGCTTCGCCGAATTCCAGGACAGCATTTTAACTTGTCCGGCTCAGTCGCTGCTGAACGGAAGCAGAGCAAGGTGACGCGCACGCTTGATTGCTACGGTCAGTTCGCGCTGGTGATGAGCGCAGGTGCCGGTAACTCTGCGGGGAAGAATTTTAGCCCGCTCAGAGACAAAGCGGCGAAGCTTTGCGACATCTTTATAATCAATGGTATCGACTTTATCCACGCAGAAGCTGCAGACCTTTTTACGGCCTTTGCGGCCGCCTCTGCGCTCCCTTACGGGTCTGTCCTGATTGTCAGCCATGAGAAACCTCCTTATTTATTTACACACTAAATGGTTGGTCAGAAGGGAAGATCGTCGTCGGACGGGATTTCCTCGAAATCATCTGTATCGCCGTTTGCATACGCGGGCGCCGGCTGCTCACTGCGATCATTCGTCGGATTCCCGGTCCGGGCGGAATAATTGCCGGAAGAAGTTGTTCCTTCACGCTTTGGTTCTGCAAAATGGACGTTGTCGGCAATAATTTCAACTGCCTTGCGCTTATTTCCGTCCTTGTCGGTGTAAGACCGGGTCTGAATGGAACCCTGAACGGCGGCCAGCTGGCCTTTGCGGAAATATTTGCAGACAAATTCAGCGGTGTTGCGCCATGCCACGACATCAATAAAGTCCGTCTGACGATCGGCGCCGGCTTTTACATAGGATCGATCCACGGCAATGGTAAAACTGGTTACGGAGATTCCGTTCGGCGTATGCCGAAGTTCGGGGTCCGCGACGAGTCTTCCCATTAAAACAGCGACATTCAGCATTTCAGGTCACGCTTCCTTTTTCTCTTCCGTCTTGTCCGTTTCCGGTTTCTTTTCCGGAGCTTCCTTCTTTACGGTCAGGGAACGGAGTACGCCGTCGGTAATGTTGTAAATACGGTCCAGTTCCGCAGTGAAGTCCGGAGAACTGGTAAAGGCGATCAGCGTGTAATAGCCCTCTTCTTCCTTGTGGATCGGGTAAGCCAGTCTGCGCTTGCCCCATTCGTCAACATTGTCGATGGTGCCGTTTTCCGCGATCAGATCCTTGAACTTCTGAACGGTGGAAGTAATCCCTTCTTCTCCCAGCTTAGCGGAAAGAATAAATACGGTTTCATAGGAAATTTTTACATCTGCCATTGTTAAAACACCTCCTTCTGGACTTATGGCCCCGGAACAGAGCCCGGAGCAAGGATAAAAGCCGCGAAAGCGGCTTATCAAGCTTTATTATATCAGCCGGCGCGGAATCCGTCAATAGAAAATTAGTCCCGCGCGCTACAGCGATTTGCAGATTTCTTTCAGATACTCACGGAATTCCGGCCCGATTTCCGGATGGTTCAGGCCCACCTCAACCTGAGCTTTCATGATTCCCAGTTTGTTGCCCATGTCATAGCGCGTTCCGGTGTAATCGACCGCGACCATGCCGTCGCGCCGCGCGAGGGTGCGCATGGCGTCGGTCAGCTGAATCTCTCCGCCCGCGCCGGGGTCCGTATGGTCCAGAATGTCAAAAATTTCGGGGGTCAGAACGCAGCGGCCCAAGATGGAGTAGAGGGAAAGCACCTTGTCCGGCGTCGGTTTTTCAACCATGTCGGTGCAGGAAAACCAGTTGTCCTTCAATGGCTCAACCTTCAGCGAGCTATATTTCCCGATTGCTTCTTTTGAAACCTTTTTCACGCCCAGAACGCCTTTGCCGTATTCTTCATAGGCCCGGATCAGCTGGGCGCAGGCGGGGTCTTCTCCGATGATGACGTCGTCTCCGTAGAGAACGGCAAACGGCTCGTCTCCGACGAAGGATCGCGCACAGCCGACGGCGTGGCCCAGCCCCCGGGTTTCTTTTTGACGGACAAAGTAGAAATTGGCTTTGTGGGCGATACCGACGATCTCCTTTAGAATTTCTTCCTTATCCGCGCCGCTTTTGTTCAGTCTTGCCTCAAGCTCCGGCACGCGGTCAAAATGATCTTCGATCAGGCCCTTGCCCCGGTTTGTAATAATCAGAATATCCGTTATGCCGGAACGGACCGCCTCTTCCACAATATACTGTATGGCCGGCTTGTCCACAATCGGGAGCATTTCTTTCGGCATGGATTTGGTGGCGGGCAGGACTCTGGTTCCGAGCCCCGCCGCCGGAATAACGGCTTTTGTAACTTTCATATCTGAATTCTCCTAATAAAAGATGGATGGGATGTAAGAAAGAATTAAATAGCATATTCCAAGACAGATTGCGAGGGAGATGTTAACGCCGCCCTCTTCCTGCATCCGGACGGCGCTTTCCGAGGGACGGGCGGTTTCTTGCCGAATCGCGCCGATTTTGCCGATGCAGTGTTTTAAATACATACGGTTTCCGGAAAAACCGAAAATAAACATCAGGATCAACTGGGCGAAAAATACAAGAGCCGGCACCATCATCAAATAGAGCTGATAAGTGGGAAGTTGTGCGATTAATCCCATCAGCTTTTCAATCTGCTCGTTGCTTGGGGTCAGCGTGTCGCCGGCAATGCCGGTTTGCAGGAACAGGGACTGGTAAATCGGGTTTAGAAAATGCTCGGATACCCAGGCGGACGCTATGTACAGGCCGAACATAACCGCCGTAACGATGGAACCGACTTTGTACATTTTCCGGTAAAGCATCCATGCTCCGGGAAAAAGAAAGGCGCAGAAATTAAACCTGTTTTTCCCAAATTTTTTCAGGTTCATAAAAACAGGCAGGTAGTACTGCGAGTTGCTCTGGACAAAACGCGCGACGTCGCCAACCGGAATATCGTCAATCGGTTCGTTGGGATTCGGAATGCCGACGGAAGGGTAATACGGCGGCGGGCCACCGGGGAAGCCGGTCTGCCCGTAATTTCCATATGGCGGCGGTGGATTGTTTCCCTGCCCGCCAAACGGGGCGTTGTTCGGCGTCCGGTTGGGCGGGGACGGTGTAACGCCCGGGTATTCCGGGCGGTCAGAGGACAGAGACTGGCCGCAGTGCTCACAGAACAGGGCCTGGTCGGAGTTAAAAGAACCGCAGCGCGGGCACCGCTTCGTCCTACCCTGAGTTCCGTCCTCATTATGCTGTCTGGGCGGCGCCCAGGCGTCCGGCGTGCCGTGCTTGTCTTCGTAGACACATTTTCCGGCTTTCGCGTAGCAGTCCCGATGATACGGCGCCCCGCATTGGGGGCAGACTACAATATCGTCCTCGGCCGTGAATGTCTTGCCGCAGACCGGACATTTCAAACCGACATAATTCGTCATACTGGAACCTCCTTCAATGTTTCCATTGTATAAAAAATTCGGGAAAACTTCAATGTTTTGCCTCATAAGTTTTCAACTAATTCATAAATTTGGATCATTCAGACAAAATCAGCGCCTGCTTGATCCTGATTTGGAAAAAGGACGCAGCGGGTTCACAAAGTATTTTTTGACTTTAACCTTAAAATAATCTATAATTAAACGGATAGATTTTATTCTGAAGGATGATAGGATGCTGCAATATGAAGAACTTCGGCTTTCGCTGCAGGGCCTGGAGCCGGAGCTGAAGGAACTGGCCGACGCACTCGGCCTTGACGGCATGCGCAAGGAAATTGCCGAGCTGGACCAGAAGGCGACTGCGCCGGATTTTTGGGATAACATGGAAAAATCGCAGAAAATTCTTCAAAGGTCCAGCTCACTCAAAAATAAAATAGAATCTTATGAACGCCTGAAATCCGCTTATGAAGACCTGATGGCCTTGATTGAACTGGCGGATGAAGAAAGCGATCTTTCTCTGCTGCCGCAGGCGCAGCAAGAGCTGAACGAGTTCCGCGAGGGGCTTGATTCCATGCGGCTGACAACGCTCTTGACCGGCGAGTACGACGCGAAAAACGCGATTCTGACGTTTCACGCGGGCGCGGGCGGCACGGAGGCTCAGGATTGGGCGGAGATGCTGTACCGCATGTACTGCCGCTGGGGCGAGCGCCACGGATTTACCGTGCAGACGCTCGATTATCTGGACGGCGAAGAAGCGGGCTTGAAAAGCGCCAGCATCCTCGTCAGCGGAGAAAACGCATACGGCTTTCTGCGGGGCGAGTCGGGCGTCCACCGACTGGTCCGCATCTCACCGTTCGACGCTTCCGGACGCAGGCATACTTCGTTTGCTTCGCTGGAGGTAATGCCGGAAATCGACGACACGATCGAAGTGGAAATCAACCCCGACGATATTAAAATCGACTATTACCGCGCGAGCGGCGCCGGCGGGCAGAAGGTCAACAAGACCTCCTCCGCCGTCCGGCTGACGCATATTCCAACGGGGATCGTCGTTGCCTGCCAGGTGGAACGCAGCCAGTACCAGAACCGCGACGTCGCCATGAGAATGCTCAAATCCAAGCTGATGGAAATCAAGGAGCGCGAGCACCTGGAACGCATTGACGATATCAAGGGCGTGCAGAAGGAAATCGCGTGGGGCTCCCAGATTCGCTCTTATGTGTTTATGCCCTACACAATGGCGAAAGATCATCGGACCGGCTTTGAATCAGGCAACATCGACGCCGTGATGGACGGCGATCTGGACGGGTTTATCAATGCCTATCTAAAATCCAGAAGCCAGGAGAAACTTGCCTCCGGCGAATGACCAAAATCGAAATGAGACCGCCGGGCGGTCTCATTTTTTTGTGTGCTGGTATAAAAGCTTCTGCATGCGGTTATCGTGGCCGAGGAACATCAGCCTGACGTAATTTCCCGCGATTCGCGAGGCGAACCGGTCGGAATAGCGGTCCTGAAGCTCCCGCATGGATAAGTTGGTGCTGATAATAGTGGGGCGGCGCAGCAGCAGCCGCGTGTTGACAATATTGTAGATGGCCGCAACGGAAAACGAGCTGCGGAATTCCGTCCCCAGGTCGTCGAGGATCAGCAGATCGCACGATTCCAGCAGACTTCCGGTGTCTCCGGTTTCTTCCCGGCCGAAGTGCTCGTTTTCCAGACGGGAAATCAGGTTGTTTACGGAGCAGTAAACAACGCCGTATCCTTTTCGCAGCACTTCGTTCGCAACGGCGAGCGACAGGTGGGTCTTGCCCAGCCCGGTTGCGCCCTGCATAATCAGGTTCTGGGAGGAAGCAATCGAAAAAGTTTCTGCGTATTTTCTGCAGTTTTGCAGAATCTCGCGCATCGCGCTTCTGGGGGACCGTCCGGAACCGTGCTCCGGCTGATCCGGATAGTAGTCCAGAGAAAATCCCTCGAAGGTGGAAAGGGAAAGGGGAGTCAGGGCGTTAAGCCTGTTGTAGGCTTCTTCTTTCAACAGAGTTTTCAGGCAGGAACACATCCGGCCGTCCACGTAACCCGTATCCCTGCACTTTTCGCAGTGATAAATCGGCTCCAGATCTTCCGCTTTCATGTTTACCGACCGGAGCAGATCGGAAATCCGGGACCGAAGCGAACGGTTTTCCTCATGAAGGCGTTCCAGCTGATCTTTCGCATTCTTGCCGCTCAAAACGGCCTTGGCGGCGAGGACCGCCGTTTTTGCAAGGCGGCGCTCCAGTTCTTCTGCCTCCGGGCAGACGCTGTAAAAAACGGCCCTGCGTTTCTCGGCCTGAGATTCGGCGGTCCGGCGGCGTTCCCGCAGAACCCGGCCGGCGGCTTCGTATACTTCCCGATCATATCCCGTCAGAATCACTTCCTGTCAAAATTGTCAAATACGCCCGAACGTTCAAAGTCATCCAGATCCTGGGAGAGGGAGCTGCTCTTGCCGCCCTTTCGTGCAGCCGCCCGCTCCATTTTTTCGCGTTCCGCCTGCAGCACGGTGGAAATATTGGCCTTTTTCCAGCGTTCCAGAATCCGGTTCATATAGCTCGCGCTGAATTTTCCGGTCGCGTCCACGGCCCTGTCGTAGGCCTCACGGATCATGTCGGCGCTGAACTTCCACTGCGTAACCCAGAGGTCCGCAAACGCTTCTTCCTTTGTGGAAGGCGCGCGGTGGGGTATCCCGACGGCCTGCTCGACTTTCCGCCAGGCCTGGCGGCATTCGGTCAGCCGGCGGAGCTTTTCCTCCGCCTTTTCATGGGTGTTGATTTCTTCATCGGCCCAGTTCATCGCCATTTTTTCTATGTACCGCATGTTCGCTTTGCTGATGCTCGCGGTGTATTGCAGCAGCATGATAATCACATCGCTGGGCAGGCCGAACTCGTCGTGAATCATCAGAAGCGTCGCGGATTCCCCGCCGGAAATCAGACGCCCCAGAACCTGCTGGGCAGACTGCATCAGGCACGAAATCTCCGTGGACTCTTCGACCCGTTTTGCGACGAATTC
Organism: Caproicibacter fermentans; assembly: GCF_014303955.1. NCBI lineage: Bacteria > Bacillati > Bacillota > Clostridia > Eubacteriales > Acutalibacteraceae > Caproicibacter > Caproicibacter fermentans. The sequence continues at coordinate 3,872,552 of NZ_CP060286.1, forward strand.
GCTGTCCGGCTTCTGCGGGCGGGAAAGAACCCGGCGGGCGGTGCCCGGGGAATGGGGCTCGGCGGGCGGCTGCTCCGGCTTTTCCGGAGCCTTTGCGTCCGGCGGCTCGGTTTCGGGCTTCGTTTGCTGGTCCGCGGGGAAAAGGCCGGCCTCCTGCCAGTAGAGCAGCGCGTCGCCAACGTCCGCCCGGTCGATTCCCAAAGCCGCCGCGACGTCCCGCGCTTCAAACGGATCCCCCGCGTGGCGCAGAATCCATAGGAGGACCTTAAGCTGAACCGATCCGGCCAGCTTCAGATATTTATCAACGACGGAACAGGGGACTGCGAATACCGAATTCCATGCTCCCAAATTTACCGTATAACTCATTTCATCCCTACCTGATTTTTATTTCAACCGTAATTATAGCATAACCCCGCGAAATAGGGAACCTTGAATGTATGCGGATTTTTTTCTGTTTCCGGCTTGACAAATCAAAAGGTATTGGATATAATAGCACTTGCACTCAGGGTGTTGCGAACGTAGCTCATCTGGTAGAGCGCCACCTTGCCAAGGTGGAGGTAGCGAGTTCGAGCCTCGTCGTTCGCTCCAATTCTTTTTAGAGAAAAGCCGCCGCGGAACTTCCGCGGCGGCTTTTTTGGGGAACGGCTGCAATATTTTGGTTCGTTGTTCACAAATCCTGCGGGACATGGTATAATAATAATGTTTGCGAATTTGAAAGAAGAGGGAAATCGATGGATGTAAGAAACAATGTCAGAAACGTCGCGATTATTGCTCACGTCGACCACGGAAAGACGACGCTGGTGGACCAGCTGCTAAAGCAGAGCGGAGTTTTTCGTGCGAACGAAGTAGTCAGCGAGCGGGTTATGGATTCCAATGACCTGGAGCGTGAACGCGGCATTACGATACTTGCCAAAAATACAGCCGTGATGTACAACGACGTCAAGATCAATATTGTGGATACTCCCGGCCACGCCGATTTCGGTGGGGAGGTGGAGCGGATTCTGATGATGGTGGACGGCGTGCTTTTGCTGGTGGACGCGTTCGAGGGGTGCATGCCGCAGACCCGCTTTGTGCTGAAGAAAGCGCTGGGACTTGGCAAAAAGCCGCTGGTTGTTCTCAATAAAATCGACCGCCCCGGCGCAAGGCCGGAAGAAGTGGTCGACGAAGTACTCGACCTGTTTATTGAACTCGGCGCGAATGAAGATCAGCTGGAATTTCCCGTAGTATACGCCTCCGCCCGCGACGGTTACTCCTCGGAGGATCCGAATGTCCGCGAGGGGGACATGAAGCCCCTGTTCGACGCCATCCTGAAAAACATTCCCGCGCCGTCGGGAGATGCGGAAGGCCCGATGCAGGTCCTGTTTTCCAATATCGACTACGACGATTACGTCGGTCGGATCGGCATCGGCCGCGTGGAGCGCGGACATCTGCACATGGGCGACAGCGCCGTCCTCTGCCACCGCGACGGGACAACCGCCAATGTAAAAATTACAAAGCTGTATCAGTTTGAGGGCCTCAAACGCCGTGAGGTGGAAGAAGCGCAGCTGGGCGACCTCGTTGCCGTTTCGGGCATCACGGGACTGAACATCGGGGAGACCATCTGCTCGCCCGACCGGGTCGAGCCGCTTCCGTTTGTCAAAATCGACGAACCGACCGTTTCCATGATGTTTATGGTCAACAACAGCCCGTTTGCGGGAAGAGAAGGCAAATACGTCACTTCGCGAAACCTGCGCGACCGGCTGTTCAAGGAAGTGGAGACGAACGTCGCGATGCGCGTCGAGGAGACGGATTCTCCCGATACGTTCAAGGTTTCCGGCCGCGGAGAACTGCACCTGTCTATTTTGATTGAGGAAATGCGACGCCAGAATTTTGAGTTTCAGGTGACGGGGCCGCAGGTGATTTATAAGGAGATCAACGGCAAGAGGTGCGAACCGATTGAACTTCTGATGATCGAGGTTCCGGATAATTATGTCGGCGCGGTTATGGAAAAGCTCGGCACGCGCAAAGCGGAGCTTGTCAACATGAGCGCCCGCGGGAACGGCACGACCCATCTGGAATTCAAGATTCCGGCGCGCGGCCTGATGGGTTACCGGCAGGAGTTTTTGACGGATACAAACGGCAACGGGATCATGAACAGCGTATTTGACAGCTATGAGCCGTATAAAGGCGAAATCATCCAGCGCGCGCAGGGCTCGCTGATTGTCCATGAGACAGGAGAATCCACAGGGTACGGCCTTTTCGCCGCGCAGGACCGCGGCAGGCTCTTTATCGGGCCCGGCGTGGAGGTTTACGAGGGGATGATCGTCGGGGTCAGCCCGAAGTCGGACGACATCGTCGTCAATATCTGCAAGAAGAAACACGCGACCAACACCCGCGCTTCCGGTTCCGACGAAGCGCTGAAACTGACGCCGCCCAGCACCATGAGCCTGGAACAGTGTATTGAATTCATCTGCGCCGACGAACTGGTCGAAGTAACGCCGAGCAGCATCCGGATGCGTAAAATGATTCTGAGCAAGGAACTACGGATGAAACAGGCCGCCAGGAAAAAATAATGAAATTCGTCATTTTGGACCTGGAGTGGAACGGTGCTTACAGCAGGCGGCTCAAGGGCTTTATGAATGAGATTATCGAGTGCGGCGCGGTAAAGGTGGATGAGGGATTTCATATCCTAGACACGTTCGAAATGTTTATTCGGCCTCAGGTCGGAAAAAAGATCAGCGGAAAAATCAGCGATCTGACCAGCATCACAAACGAGGATTTGGCCGACGGTCCGCAGTTTCTGCAGGTTGTCAGCCGCTTCCGGCGCTGGACGGGCGACGCCGTTGTGATGACGTGGGGGACTTCCGACATTCTGGCGCTGATTGAAAATTACCGCTATTTCTGCGGCAGCAGGCGGATTCCGTTCCTGAAACGGTATGTCGATCTGCAGGCTTACTGCGAACGCTGCCTTTCCTATGACCGGACCAAACAGATGGGCCTTTCAACGGCCGCGCAGCTGTTGGAAATCGACGACAGCGATTTGGACCATCACAGGGCCCTGGCTGACAGTATGCTGTCGCTGCGCTGCTTTCAGAGACTTTATAACCCCGAAAAGCTGAAGCCCTTCCTGCAGGATGCCGAAAGCGAGGAATTCTATAACCGCATGGAATTTCGGACGGTGACGGTCTGCGACCTGAACCATCCGCAGATTAAAGCGTCGGACTTGGCCTTTTGCTGCGATTTGTGCGGCAGGCGCGCCCGGCGGTCCGGCAAATGGCAGCTTCGCAATAAAAGCTTCCGCGCCCCGTTTATCTGCAAGCACTGCGGGCACCGGTTTTACGGCAGGGTCCAGTTTAAATTGAAATATGAAGGCATGATTGTAAAAAAAGCGGTTCTGCCGTTTCAGGAAGAACCGAAAAATCCCGTAGAGGCGCGGAACCCGGAGACGCCAAAAGAGAGCGAATAAGCTCTCTTTTTTTGTCTAAAAAACCGCTAAACAGGTTTCTCGTTGTACTCGTCGGCGTTGTGTGTTACAATCGGAGTCACAGAAAAAATCGGAGGCTTTTTATGATATTACAGGGAAAGCAGGTAAAACTGAATCGAAGAAACGGGGTTGAATTCCTGACGTTTCGGGCACTGGAAGCTCTGCCATTTGTGGCGCACGCGTTTTCCACGCGGATCGGCGGAGTCAGCCGGAATGAATTTTCTTCTCTCAATCTGGCGTTCGGCAGGGGAGACCCCGACGAAAACGTGACGGAGAACTACCGGCGCATCTGCGCGGCGGCAGGCTTTGACGAGGGCTCGCTGGTTTCGTCCTCACAGGTGCACAAAACCGTGATCCGCCGGGTCGGACGTGAAAACTGCGGGGAAGGGTTTAATAAACCGAAGCCCGCGGGCGTGGACGGCCTGATTACGAACGAAGCCGGAGTAACGCTGGTCACGCACTACGCGGACTGTGTGCCCCTTTTCTTTGCGGACCCCGTTCATAAAGCGGTCGGCCTTTCACACGCCGGCTGGCGCGGCACAGCCGCACGCATCGGCGCGGAAACGGTCCGGGCGCTGTCCCGGGAATTCGGCAGCATTGCGCGGGACCTGGTCTGTGTTATCGGGCCGTCGATCGGCCCCTGCTGCTTCGAAGTTGACTCCCCGGTCTATGAGGTCTTTTCGCGGATGACGGATCTTTCACCGGATGAATGGATTCATAAGGACGGCGGCGGAAAATATCATATCGATCTGTGGGAGGCAAATCGGCGTGCTCTGGTGCGTGCCGGCGTGCCGGAACAGAATATCGCTGTTTCCGGTCTGTGCACACAGTGTCATTCCGACCTCCTGTTTTCCCATCGGGCGACCAAAGGAAAACGCGGCGGCCTTTCCGCGTTTCTCGCCTTGAGAGGGGAGGGCGACAATGCGGATTGAGCACTGTGCGCTCTGCCCGCGGCGCTGCGGCGCGCTGCGCGAAGCGCGGGAGGGGAATGGATTCTGCCGCATGGGGGCGGACCCGGTGGTGGCCCGCGCCGCGCTTCATTTCTGGGAGGAACCATGCCTGAGCGGAACGCGCGGCTCCGGCGCCGTGTTTTTTACGGGCTGTTCGCTTCAATGCGTTTTCTGCCAGAATTACCAGATCAGCACGGAGCGGCGGACGGGCAGAATACTGACCCCGCAGGAGCTGTCGGACGTGTTTCATCGTCTGGTGTCCCAGGGCGCCCACAATATCAATCTTGTCACGGCAACGCACTTTGTGCCGGCTGTGGTTCAGGCGCTGGCTTTGTGGAAGCCGCCGGTTCCGGTTGTCTACAACTGCGGCGGATATGAGACAAGTGAAACGCTTCGGATGTTGGAGGGTTTGGTGGATATCTATCTGCCCGACCTGAAATATGCCGACGGGGAACTGGCCGGACGCCTTTCCGGGGCGGAAGATTATGTGTGGGTTTCGCGCGCCGCCGTACTGGAAATGGAGCGGCAGACCGGTCCGGCTGTTTACGATGAAAACGGGATGATGCGGAAAGGGACGCTGGTGCGCCACCTGATGCTGCCGGGCCACACACGGGACTCCATCGCCGTGCTGGATTGGCTCGCGGCGAATCTACCGGGGGTCCCCGTCAGCCTGATGGCCCAGTATGTGCCCTGCGGCAAAGCGGAGCGGATTCCGGAACTGAACCGGCGGATCACGCGGAGGGAATACGAAAAGGTTCAGGATCACCTTTTCTCGCTGAACTTGGACGGTTATGTTCAAGAGCAAAAGTCGGCGAGAAAAGATTTTATTCCATCGTTTCAGCTGGAAGGATTGGAATGCCTTGACAGGCGTTAAATGTTGATGTAAACTATAACATATAGTAATCAATACTATATGTGACGGGATGCGATATAACATGGAAAAGAACGCGGGACAAACGAGATGTAAATTGAGCAGAGAAGAACTTCAGCTGCCGAGCTATACCGCTCTGGAAGAGGTTCTCAACGCGGTCACGCACGGCCTTGGGGTATTGTTTGCCATAGCCGGGCTGATTTTGCTGTTGGCCAAATGCAGACAGGACGCGGTTACCCTGATCAGCGTTTCCATATTCGGCGGCACCATGATTCTGCTGTATCTGGTATCGACCCTGTATCACGGCATGGGCATATGCCGGGGGAAAAAGTCCTGCGGATTCTGGACCACTGTACTATTTTTTTACTGATCGCGGGTACCTACACGCCCGTTTCCCTGCTTTGTTTCGGCGGTGCGACCGGCTGGGTCCTGTTCGATATCGTCTGGGGTGTTTCTGTGGTGGGAATTGTTTTGAATGCAATCAGCGTTCAGCGGTTCCGGGTCTTTTCCATGTGCTGCTATCTTGGCCTGGGGTGGGTGGTCATTTTCTTTTTTAAGCCTTTGATTGCCGTCCTTGATGCCGGCTCGGTAAGGAACCTGATCGTCGGCGGAGTCTTTTACACGGTCGGCGCCGTTCTTTACGGAATCGGAAAAAAGAGAAAGTACATCCACTCCGTCTGGCATCTGTTTGTCCTTGCGGGAAGCGTTTTTCATTATTTTGTTGTTTACCGCATCGCTTTGCCGAGGTAAGGGCTTAATAGTGAAATTTGTGATATCCGCCTGCCTGCCTCCATATATTAAACGGAGGCGGGTTTTTATGTTTTTGTCGGTGAAAATTCACAGGTACTTTCTTTTTTATCGCGATTGCAGTACTGCTTGTATCAGGTTTCTGCGGCGGAGCCGTTGCGGCGGTTCAGCAAGCGGGAGCTGACCGCGGCATACCGCTTCCCATCATTATGTACCACAGTATTTTGCGCGAGTCGCGCAGGCAGGGGAACTATACCGTATCTCCCGATACCCTGGAGAGCGACCTTGCATGGCTGAAAAAGAACGGTTATCAAACGGTTGTGGTTCAGGATCTTCTGGACTATGTGAAGCGGCAGGTTCCTTTACCGGAGAAACCCGTCATGATAACCTTTGACGACGGGTTCTACAATAATTATTACTATGCCTATCCGATTGCAAAAAAATATCAGGCAAAGATCATAATATCGCCGGTCGGTTATTACACGGATTTGTATACCGGCGGCGATGCGGACCATGCGAACTACTCTTATCTGACCTGGGGGGAAATTGACGAAATGATGCGTTCCGGCCTGGTCGAATTTCAGAATCACTCCTATAACCTGCATTCGACCCAAAAGAGGTACGGAGCCTTGAAATTAAAAAAGGAGAGCGCTTCGGACTATCAGTCTGTACTAAAGCAGGACCTGGAAAAAATGCAGCGGGAAATGAAAGAAAACACCGGCTATACGCCTGCCGCTTTTGTTTATCCGTTCGGGGCCGTCAGTAAGGAGTCGATTCCGGTTTTACATGAAATCGGATTCCAGGCAAGCATGAACTGCATGAAAAAAATGAATTATATCACGCGAGACCCGGACTGCCTTTTCGGGCTTGGGCGGTATATCAGGCCGACCGGAATTTCCAGTGATTCTTTCTTTCGTAAAATAGGATTGAAGTAACCCGTCAATTACGAAGCAGAATCCGTTCGATGAAATGGTAGACGACCGCCATGGCGCTGGCGGAGAATAAGAACATGGGCACCAGAATCAGCAGCATCGGAACTGTAGGGGCGGTTACTTCAAATACGGCAGGGAAGAAGACCAGCGCCAGAATGAAAGCGGCGGTCATGGAAGCAAAGAGAAGCGCTCTGGCCGTATTAAACGGAAGGCAGACTTTAAACAGGATTAAAAGCCCGGTGTAACCGGTAATCAGAACGGCGAGCGTGGACTGTTCCGCCGCGGAAAACCCGAGGTACGAAGAGAGGGAGACAAGAAGCAGGATATTAAGTGTCATCGTTACCGCACCGGGCAGAGATTGTTTCATTACATTCCCGATAAAACTTCCGTGCAGGCGGTCCCGGTTCGGCTCCAGCGCGAGGAGGAAAGACGGCGTTCCGATTGAAACGGCATTGATCAGCGTAAACTGAATCGGCTGAAACGGATAAGCGGATGCCAGAAACAGGAAGAATACCGCGATGGCGGCGGAAAAGATGGCTTTGACAAGAAACAGGGACGCCGATCGTTGCAGGTTGTTGATGCAGCGGCGGCCTTCCGCGACGATGCGGGGCATGGAGGAGAAATCGGAATCCATCAGGACAATCTGGGAAACGGTGCGCGCGGCGTCGCTTCCGGACGCCATTGCGACGCTGCAGTCGCTCTCTTTCAGGGCGGGGACGTCGTTCACACCGTCTCCCGTCATGGCTACGGTATGCTCTTTTTCTTTCAATGCCTGGATTAAGGTCAGTTTCTGCTGCGGGGTCACCCTTCCGAAAACCGTGAAACGCTCGGCGGCTTCCTTTAATTCCTCCTCGCTTTTCAGCTGGGATGCGTCCACGCAGCGATCGGAGCTTTTCAGTCCGGCTTTTCCGGCGATGCTTGCCGCCGTTCTGACGTCGTCCCCCGAAATCACTTTCAGCTCGACGCCCTGGTCCGCAAAATAGGAGAGAGCTTCCCGCACGCCCGGCCGGATTCTGTCGCTGAGCAGAACGAGAAGCATCGGCGTGAGACCTTCCGGCAGGTCATGATCGCCAAGAGGATTGCCGGAATGAGCCAGCAGAAGGACACGCTTGCCGCGGTTCGCGTATTTTTCCACCTGGGGCCTGATTGTTTCAAACTGATCTTTCAAGATAAATTGCCCCGCGCCGAGAACAAAGCTTCCTTTTTCCTGAAAACACGCGCCGCTCCATTTCCGAGCGGAGGAAAACGCGATTTTGCCGGTGCAGGTCCAGCCCGGGGGCTGCGGCATAATTTCCCGAATGGCGGTCATGGTCGGCGAGTTGTCGTCCATGGCGTTTGCAAGCGACGAAAGCGCTTCCTCGGCCTGTTCCTTTGTGATGTCGCTTAGCGGTACGACGGCCTCAGCCTGAAGGGTCCCCTGTGTCAGCGTACCGGTTTTGTCCAGACAGAGGGTATCCACGTGAGCGAGTGTTTCAATCGAGTACAGTTCCTGAACCAGCGCCTTATGCCGCGACAGCCTGAGCACCCCGACGGCCAGCACGACGCTGGTCAGCAGCACCAGCCCCTCCGGAATCATTCCGATCAGGGCGGCAACCGTTCCGACCACGGCGGGTCGGAGCGCCTGACCGGAAACGGCCATCTGCTTGTAGAACATCAGAACGCCGATCGGAAGAATGGCAAAACCCGTGATTTTGATGATGCGGTTGGTCCATGTCATAATTTCCGAATTCGGCTTTTTCAAATAGCGAACGCTTCCCGCAATCTGAGAAGCGTAATTTTCTTTTCCAATATGCTCCACCTGCGCCCTGCAGCTGCCGCCGACCAGAAAGCTACCGCTCAGCAGGCTGTCGCCGTTTTTCTTTGACACAGGGTCGGACTCGCCGGTAATCAGTGATTCGTCGGCTTCACAGTCACCGTTCAGAATAATGCAGTCCGCGCAGACCTGGTTGCCTGTTGAAAGAAGCAGGACGTCGTCAAGAACAAGTTCAGAAACCGGAATTTCGTTTTCTTTGCCGTCGCGGATTACATGAGCCTTCGGCGCGGTAATGAGCGACAGACGGTCAATCATTTTTTTTGCTCTGATTTCCTGTATGGTGCCGATCAGTGTATTGCAGACAATTACACCGAGAAAAAGCAGATTCTTATAAGACCCGACCATGATAATCAGCGATGCGAGCGCAAGATTCAAAATGTTAAAGGGTGTGATCAGATTGCTGCGAATAATCTGACCCACACTGCGGGTCCCGGATTCTTCTTCGCCGTTTGCAAGTCCGTGAGTCCGCTGAGATTCGACCTGATCGGAATTCAGCCCGGATGAATAGTCGGGGTGAAACCGTTTACAATAAGAATTGTTGTTTTCCATCATCATGATTTCATTTTCCCACTTTTTTATGTTTTGTTTTCTACTATCGTATCATAAAAATGGCAGTTTCATGGAATGTTTCCAATAAATTGTTAAAAACTTAAAAAACAGTTCATCTTTTTCGTTATAATTAACAAATAGATGTGATTCATACGGAGCGTTTCGATTCATTATTTATCTTGTTTCGCATCTACGATGTGATATAATTGACAATTGTGGTCTTGAGGAAGCGGAAACTTTAAAAGAAGGAGATGACCGCTATTATTCAAGCTGTGAAAGAAAGCATCAGGTTTGACTTTTTTCAGCGGGTTCAACTGATCTGTGCGGATTTTGACCGGTCTTTGGTATTATTGCTGGCTGCCTCGATTTTTGCCCCGTTTTATTTCAGTATGATTATCGTAGTCGGCATTGCTCTGATGACGATGGTCAACTGTAAAAAAAGGGTTCGCGCATTTGAAGCGCCTTATACGAAATTTTTATTTCTATTTTTAATTATTACATTTTTTGTTGCGGCAATCTATGATAATTATATCGGAATGGCGTACTCCATCCTGATTTATGCGGTTGTAAGCTGCGCACTGTATATACGCAGTATCATGACGCGCTCGATTTTCAATCAGGCGATGGATCTGATTTGTGTCGGGAGTATCATCAGTCTGTTTGTGGCTTTATATCAGAAAGCGTCTTCATTTGCAAGTGCTCCGGATTACAGGCCGGTATCTGTATTTACGAATACAAATTATTACGGTATGATTATTGAATTTGTTGTGCTTATTGCTCTTTACCGTATTTATACAAATTCTGAATTAAGTGCTTTCTATTTTGCTGTGATTGGGCTCAATTTTATCGGCTTGTATCTTACCGCGAGTTTTTCTTCGTTTACCGCGATGTTTTCGGCAGTTACTTTAATGCTGCTTTTGAAAAAGAAAAACAAAGTTGCCATGATATTTATTTTATCGGTTGGAATACTGGTCGCGCTGCTAACAGTCTTTCCGCAGTTGATACCCAGAGGAGCGGAGGCAATCGACCATACGTTTTCCCAACGGCTATCCATTTGGACGGCCTCTGTAAAGGGGATTGAGCAGCACCCGTTTTTCGGGCGCGGCGCCATGGCCTATCAAATGATTTATCAGCAGTTTTCCGGGTACAAAACTTACCATTGTCATAATATTATTCTTGACATTCTGCTTAATTTTGGAGTGACCGGATTAGCTGCCATTGGAATTTACGTCGGGGTACAGGCAAAGCTTTTGCTTCTGCGCTTCCGCAATCATATATTTATGGATATGAATATTCTGATGACGGCCGCTGCCGCCGCTGTTTTTGTACACGGACTGACGGATGTCACGATTTTGTGGATTCAAACGGGCGCTCTCTTTGCACTGATCTATTCTTCCACCGGAATCGGATCGGATTATATCGATAAAAACGTACGGGCTCCAAGCTTGCTTCCCGATTATTCCGGAGATCCGGTTGCGGCTTTATACCTGAAAAATTAACCGTCGCTCCTGCCTTCGATTGGCGGGAGCTTTTTTGGCGATGCATTGGGCGGAATTGCATCGAAAGCCCCAGAAAAAAGTGAAATTAACAGTTGCAATATTAACCACAACGTGATATAATATTAACCGTCGTCAAAATTGATTAAATGGTTCTAGTACATGAGCTCGTAGCTCAGCTGGGAGCGCGGAGTGTTCGGTTTTCGTTAAAGAACCTGCCCAAAAAGATTTTTGCCAGCAAATTTACAATTTCATAGATTTGGGCCTGTAGCTCAGCTGGGAGAGCGTTCGGTTCGCATCCGAGAGGTCGACGGTTCGATCCCGTTCAGGTCCACCATGTATGAGGAAATCTGTTAAAAGGATTTCCTCATTTTTTACTCTCATGCTGTGCGTACAAGTGCAAGTGCCGTATCTTCGGCCTCTACGCTTTCTTTGGCTTTCACGCCGCAGTAACTTTGAAACTCGTCAAACGAGACGTTGAAGTCCACTTCAATATTGTAGTCCCTGCCGACGCGGACAGACTTGATAAACTGCGACACAATCATTTTCTTTGCTGCGAAAGAGCTTTTGTCGTACAGGTCCGCCCAGCTCAGCAACCGGTCATACTCGCGCTTTCGGTTTTCCGAGGTTGCGAGCAAGGTTTTCAATTCCATGTCTGCCGCATCCAAAGTGGACTGGGCGTCTTTGATCTGTGCTTCGGTTTCCACTACCATTGTGTTCAGCAGATCGACGCTCATCCTGCTCTCACCGCGAATGACTTTGAGAGTTTCGCTTTTATAATCATCAAGCTCATTCTGCTTGTTTAGCAGATGTGTTTTTGCCATTTCGTATTTTGACTTTGCAAGTTCAATATCTTTCTCATGTTGGCCGGAGAGTATCTCTGATTCCGAAGCCGCCGTGATTTCAGAGAATTTCATGCGGATGAGCTGATCGACAATCGCATCGACCTTCTTTACGGAATAGCCGGACTGCCCATCGCATCCCCCGGGATGCCGAACCTTGTAGTGACATTGATACCTCATCCGGATTTCTTTCTGGACGCTACCGTCCGGCATCTTTTTCTTTCTCCCGCTGGTTGTCAGCGTCAGCCGGTTGCCGCAGTGGGCACAGAAGATATTTCCTACCAGCAGAGACTTTCCTTTGCAGTTGAGCGGAATCGAACTGTGGGGCTGGGTCCTCTGCCGCATAATATCTTGCGCGTGAACAAACACATCGTCGTCTATAATCCGCAGCCCGTCGATGTACTGTGATTGGCTGTCGCCGTTTTTAAGAATGCCCGTGTACATGACATTTTTGATGATGCGGTTCAGGCTCGTGTTGGGGAACCCTTTGCCGTCTCTGCTTTTGATACCGTTGTCATGCAAAAACCGGCACAGTCGCTGTGCTCCGAATCCTTCGTCAACGTACTTATGGAAGATCAGGCGGACGATTTCGGCTTCGTTTTCATCGATGGCCAAATCGGAAACCTCACGATTGCGCTTGTTGACACGGCCTCGCTTTACAAGTCGGTATCCGAATGGAATGGAACCGCCGGTGTATAATCCTTCCTCGGTAAGCTGACCCAGCCTCGTCTTGACACGAACGGAAGTCTTCAGACTTTCACCGGAGGCTTGCCAGTAACGGATGTAGTTCATCAGCTTGTCCACGTGGGAATCAAATCGCTGTTGACCTTCCATTGCACTCCAGACTTCAACGCCGTTCTTTACAAACCATTCGACCACAAAGGGCGTTTCGTCGTCGCGCCGTCCAAGGCGGTCAAACATGAACACCAGCAGAATGTCAAACTTTTTGGCGACCGCGTCCTGCTGGATATGCTGAATGGCGTCGCGGTCCTTTGCGGATACCTTGAATCCGGATACGCCCTTCTCGGAAAACTCTTTGATAATCTTCCAGCCCTGCGTGTCCGCGAACTCGCGGCAGCGCTGTTTCTGCATTGGAATGTCGTCCTTTTCCACCTGACCGAGAGTCGATACGCGGTATAGACAATATACCCGTTTTGGGGAACCGTCAGAATCTATGATTTTATCCATATACATAACCTCGATTCAAATATCTGAAAGATGATGTATATGGCTCGTTTCAATATTCAGTTGTCAAGGAGCAGTGTACACCATCATTATTGCACCTTGGTTGGATCTGTGCAAACATACCGACCCACTCATTTCGGCTGACAGGCGGCAAGCAAAGATTTTTGAATATTGCCAAGTATATTTTCCTTTCCATTTCCCGGATGTGACGAAAGATAGTTAACTTTTACCCTGCATCCCTCTATCGTCAGTACCTGGGATATCTTACCGGATTGCTGATTCATTGTACAAACAGGCTGCAAATTTTCCTGTTCCATAGACGGATGCTCCTTCCCAAATAAAAAAGGATAAGCCGCGTCGAAAGTGTTGATTTATCTTGCGATTAAAAAGTATGATCGACGCGGCTTTCCCTCTGTTTCGATTGTTTTTTTATGTTACAGACATTCCGGACGAACAGGCGGCGTACCTGTTACCATAGGAATCGCACCACCCCCCCATGATTATGGCGGGCCGTTCTCATTGCCTGCGACGGTTTTATCACGCTCGGGCTGTGACTGAACGGAAGTTTCATTACATACAGATCATTGCCGCAGAGTCGTCTGCGCCCAGTGGACGCTGCTCTGCTTGCGGCGCTGGTACTTTTCGCTCCTTTTCCGTTACGCTGAAATCGATCACCCCTCCTGCGTAAGGAAAAATCATGGCGCACCCGCCGCCCGGCTCCCTGCATGCCGCTGCTTGCGGTATGTATCCGGTTTGTCCCTTATTCGATTTTCAAGATGCAGCGAAGAATAAAAATATATCCCTCATTAACCTTTTCATTTTTGAGGCTGATTCGCAGGAGTATTAAAAAAATTTTCCGGGTGCTTAGGAATTCCTCAACAAGCATATTGAACTGTAAAACTACATAATAGGACATGTAAACTCGTTTTGATTTTCAAACAGGAGCTGTAAAATTATATAGGGTGATATGTGAATGCGTGATTTTGAAAATTTATATGATTTTAGAGCTTTTGGCCATGCGATAAAAGCGGCAAGGAAAGCGCGGGGCTGGACACGGGAGAAGTTGGCACAAGCAGTCGATTTGGCACCCCGTTACATCATGTCTATTGAGAACAAAGGACAGCATCCGAGTTTCCAAGTTTTTTATGAGCTTGTGACGTTGTTCAACATCTCGGTCGATCAGTTTTTCTTTCCCGATAACAGCGAGGAGAAAAGCACACGCCGTAGACAATTGGATGAGCTTTTAGACGGGTTGAACGAAAATGATTTGATTATTATGCAGGCTACGGCCAAAGGAATCAGAGAAGCGAAAACAGCAGAAACGGAGGGTTAATGCCCTCCGTTTTGCAACTTGATTCAGATCAGACGTTTTTCAAAAATCTTTCTATGTTCCGCAATCCGCGTTCGATGGCATCACGAACGGCACTTTCGTTGACCTTTTCGGCTTTGGCAATAGCACTTTTGCTCATACCCAAAAAGTAGTGGGCATAAATACGTTTGGCCTGCTTATCCGGCAACGCGGCCATGGCAGTATGCAGTTGTTCGATTGTCACCTTGCGTTCGTAGATTTCGCATGGGGACAGAGAGACAAATGTAATATCACGTTCGATTCCGTCTCCGCGATCCAGAGAGTAATACGCGTTATGGCGGTATCTCCGCAGATAGTACGCGGCTTCGGCGTGTTCATAAGAATCCATAAGAGCCGCAATTTCGTCCGGTACCTCAATGATGCAGTCCGCGGTATAAAAATTGGGATAGTATTTTCTCAGATTGATCTTGGTCATTTTATATTCCTCCGTTTCAATTTTTTGGTCTGGGCAAATCGAAACAGGGGAAGGTGGAGAACGGCAGTGAACAAAAAAATAATCAGACAGACGCAAAAATCCCGACAGGACGCAGTCCAATCGGGATAGAACATACATATATCCTATTGTGTTATTTGTATAGGTACATACAGAGCCATAATCGCCCCATACAAACAGGGAACTTTTTTTGATGAGTTACCGACTAAGATGAAAAGAAGAAAAAAGATGTCCGCTTCATCACGCTCGGCCGCATGCAAGCGGCTGTCTATGTAGTGAATAGCGATTTAACATAAAAAATCCCTCCAGACCCGCGAGTTTGGAGAGATTCGTATTTAGTTTCTAAAGCAGAAAGTCACCAAGCGCGCGGCAATTTCTAAAACTTCCTATATTTTTTTACTTTTTTGAGTTTTCTTTTTCTCCGTTTTTGGTTAGTGTACAAGAATAAAACCGTATACAAAGCGGTTAGCGCAAGAATAATTGAAATAATTACAATGAACCAAACCGACGTAAAAATAGATTTCAAAATTCCCACTGTTTTCAGCAGAGCGCTTTGTTCAACAGATTCGGACGCAACGAGATCAATGGTAACCAGCCGCTGATTCCCACAGCTTAGTGCTGCGGTTCCAATCTTCTGTCCCTTTTTTACAGGCGCATCTACACTTTTCGGGATATTCTGTGTTATGACGATGCTATCGGATGAAAGATTCTTAGGCAATATCGCGGAATATTCCTGACTGGAGATTAAAAGAAGTCTGTCTTTGTTCCATGCATTGTTCAGATTCACTTCACCACACGGATCGTCTTTTCGGAGAATCTTTTTCCATTCAAATGAGTTGAGCGCCCATTTCAAGAGGTTTTTTGAATCGGTCATTTCACCGCGTTGTTCGATCTCTTTACCGTTTTTGTCAACGGATGGGGCACCCAGCACAACGCAGAGGTAACTGTAACCGTCGGCAGAGGCAGTCGAAACCAGGCAATATCCGGATTCGTCCGTATGACCTGTTTTTGTCCCATTGGCATATTTGTAATAATAGGGATTGTCTGTTCGGCTGATGATTAACAGATTTGTTGTCCAAAGAGTTCTGGTTTGGCCTGATTCCGAGCCGCCGGCGGGCTTGTATGTATAGACCTCTTTTGCGGTGATTTCTTTGAAATGCGGCAGTTTCATTGCATATTTTGCGATTTTCATGAAATCGGAAGCGGAAGTGTAATGGTTGGGGTCGTGCAATCCATCCGGATTTGCAAAATGCGTATTTTTGCAGCCTAACCGGGCTGCTTCCTGATTCATTCTGTCAACAAAAGCATCCGTGTTTCCCTGACTGGCGTAATCTGCCAGAACCATAGCCGCGTCGTTTCCAGATCGAATCAACATACAGCATGCAAGCTGGTACGCTGTCAGGACATCGCCGGATTTCAGACCGGACATGGAACTGCCCGTTCCGAGCAGTTTGTCCAAGACTTCCTTTTTCACGGTTATCCGGGTATTGTCGAGATCCTTCACCTGTTCACTAATTACGATAAAGGTCATGATTTTTGTCAAAGAAGCCGGTTCCATACGTTTATCCGGATTTTTCTGAAATAATACCGCATTGGTATCCAGACTTACCAGTTCGGCGCTCTGCGACGACAGGGGAAAATCAGGCTGAAAACTCATGGCGGAGGCAGGAGCCTTGACTACCCCGAAACAAAGGAAAGCGCAGAAGAGAAGCGCAATCGCCTTTTTCATCAATACGATATCCCCCGTCAGGATGACTGAAAGTAGAACCGTTCCAGTCTGGTTCCCAGCCTGCTCAACAATTCGTTCGTAATTGTCCCGGCCTCGTCGGCAACCTGTTCCGCTGAAATTGTTTCTTGACCGTCGCAGCCGATCAAAGTGGCAACGTCACCCGGATTTACGTCGGGGATGTCCGTGACATCCGCCATAAGCTGATCCATACAAATTCTGCCGATAATCGGTGCGCGCCGCCCGTGCAACAAAATTTCTCCGTTTCCGCAGGACAGGCTTCTCGGCAGTCCGTCCGCATAGCCAATGGGCAGAACTGCGACCGTCGTTTCTCTCTCAGCGGTAAAAGATCTCCCATAACCGACGCTTTCACCGGACGACACCATGCGAACAAGGATAACACGCGCTTTGAGGGACAAAACAGGACGAAGGTCGGCAGACATTACGGTTTGGTCCGATGCGGAACTGAGTACGCCGTACATGGCGATACCGGGCCGGACGTAGTTGCAACGCAAATCAGGATAATTCAAGATTCCATAGCTGCTCTGAATATGAACATGTGGAATTGAATAGCCGTCCTGTTTCAAGAGGTTCAGTAAATCTCTGAAATTCTGAATTTGACGGTTTGTATATTCCCGATCTTCCGAGGCTTCGCTGTCGGATGCACAGAGATGAGAATACAGTCCGCACACTTTCAGATTTTCACAGTCCATGATCTTTTCAATCTCTTTCCCGTGCTTGCAGTCCTCGCCCAGCCTGTGCATTCCGGTATCGACCGCGATTTGTACACATAGCGGAAGATGACAAGAGTTCAATTGCCGCGCGTGTTCCAAACTGACAACCGTCTGCGTTAAACGATACTGAACCAGTTCCCGGATCCTTTGCGGATCGGTATAACCCAAAATCAGGATTTCTCCTTTAATTCCGTGCAGACGCAGTCGGATTCCTTCTTCTATCGTCGCAACAGCGAAACGCCCGATTCCGATTTTGTTGCAATATCGGCTTACTGCAATATCTCCGTGGCCGTAGGCGTTTGCTTTCACAACGGCCATGAATCCGCATTCCGGGGGCAGAACGCTTTTTAAGGTTTCAAGGTTATGCTTCAGGTTGGACAAATCGATTTCCGCCCATGCCCGATCACAATATGTTTTGGACATTGTTGTTTTCTTCTTCTTTCTTACAAGCAACTTAGTGATGATCCACCCAGCGGCGAGAGAGGCGACTGCCACGGCCAGAAAATGCAATACGCTGTTTTGAATGAAAAGCGCCTGCAATCCAACGATTTTTGCCGCTCTGCGAACGAAAAGAATCATCAGCGGATGAATGATATAGACCACCATAGACCACGGACGGTAAATTGCTTTCGCCTTTCCACCCCACAAGGTGAGGATGCAAAATAAAAAGATCATGCACCCCGGCAGAAAAACATACATACTGTCAAAATGCTGCCAGCCGAGAAAACGCAAAATCAGGGCTTCAGCCAGCATCAGAGCAAAGCTGACGAAACAGCCTGCTGTGCAGCCTTTCAGTCGAAGTTGCTTTGCGTGTTTCGCCAGATAGAAACCGGACAGTAAAAAAATCGGCGCAAAAAACAGGCCGTTCCTCGTGTAATCGCAAACGGAGAAAACTTCGTTATAGAAAGAGTTCAAAAACGGTAACTGTTTGGCCGCCCCGTAATAACTGTCCCCGAACAGGCCGACCGCGTAAAGAAGTACGGCGATTCCCATGGATTTTCTTGACCCGCACATCTTCAACAGAAGGACAGAAACGCCCATGCCCAGTAGTGCGGCGGGAAGATACCAAAGGTGATAAAAAGTGCCGTTGATTAAAATGTCTTTCAGAAAATGCGCACCCGGCGATGCCGTCCGCCATGTTCCCGCGTAAAGATTGACCGGGAGAAACAGCAGAATTGAAATACCATACAGCAGAGCTGTTTTCTGAAAAAAATGGAACAGTTTTTCCTTTCCGTTGTTCAGATAAGCGGGGAGAACGAAAAAGCCGGACGTCATCAGGAAGAAGGGCACCGCGACGCGGGCAATCACGCGCGTTAAAATAAAATCTGCTGTTCCGCTCACAGAGGACAGCGGCGAAGTGTGAATCGTAATCACGAGAATGGCGGCGATTAAACGAAACCGGTCTATCCCGGCATATTGTTTTTCTCGGTTCATGGCTTTCGCTCCCACATCGTCAACACAAAGCCGTCCTCGTTGTTGCCGGATATCCGGTAAGGCGTCTCGTCCGGAATCCGGACGGAAACCGGTTCGTTTCCGTCCGCTTTGACAAAGAAAATTTCCGCTTTGCCGGTTGGGGTCGGATAAAAAAGGTGGGTTCCGTCATAGGGAAAGCATTTGAGAAAATCCGTGTATTCTTCCAGCGTCAGCCCTTCCCGATTGATGATTTCAGAGTGGGGACAGCCGACATACCGAAAGTGCCACGGCTCCGGGGCAATTTGCGTAATGAATTCACAGCCCTTGCGATACCGCTCAATCAAACCGAAACGGGCGCACTGCTCCCGGAATTTCTGACAAACGCCGGTATGCGGAAACTCAGGCCGGATAAAGTCGATCTCCGGGCGGTTTTCCGCCAAATCGATGGCAAGACCGGTCTGATGCTCGCTGCATCCGGGAATGGCCACAAAGTTGCGTGTAAATTCGGCCCCGTTGTCCCGCTCGCAGTCGGCGTAAATCTGCTTTTGCTCCTGCATGGTACGAAACCCGCTAACGGGGACAATTTGTCCGGACGCCCGCAGGCTGTCGATCAACCTGCGAAGCATTCGGGCCATACGTCTTTCCACAAAAATTTCAGAGTAACCCGGCAGTGCGGATTTGAGGTCTTTTTCGCTTGGTTCGCAGCGCATCGGGTGAGAGGGATTTACCAGAATCAGACTTCCTTTTCCGATATCCTGCCGGAGCAGATTGACGGTTTTCATTTTCTATCGCCAGCCTTATTAATTGATCAATAATTTGTTTGAAGTCCATGCCGATTCCCTTCATCATGCTCGGATATCGACTGTGAGACGTGAAGCCGGGAATGGTGTTGACCTCGTTGAATACGATTTTCCGGTCCGGCGTGAGGAACATGTCCACTCTGGCGAAACCGGAACAGTCGAGCGCCAGGTAGATGATTTGAGCCGTCTTTTTGATGCGGGAAGCCGTCTCTGCGTCGATTCGGGCGGGCATGTGGATTTTCGAGGTTTTCAGGGTGTATTTCTCCGTGTAGTCGAAAAATCCGTGGGACAATTCTATTTCGTCCACCTCACCGACTGTAAGAGCATCATTGCCGAGTACGGCGCAGCCGACCTCAAATCCATCCACGGCTTCCTCAATCAGCACTTTGTTGTCAAACTGGAAAGCGGAATGAACGGCGTCGAAAAGCATGTCAGGTTTGTCCGCTTTCGTAATTCCAAAAGAGGAACCGGACTTCACCGGCTTGATAAACAGTGGAAAATGAAGAACTTCAACCGCTTTCAACAATTCAGCTTTTGGCAGTTCCTTCGTCAGAGCGACGGAACGCGGCACTGAAATCCCTGCAAGCTGTACCAAACGGTGAGCGGCATCCTTATCCATACACAGAGCGGAACTGAGAACGCCGCACCCGACACATGGAATTCCGGCCATGCTCAAAAGTCCCTGCAAAGTGCCGTCTTCTCCGTTCTTTCCATGAAGGACCGGAAATGCAACATCAATTTTTTCCGTTGTGGATAAACCATCCCGAAAAGAAACAAACCCGTGAAGGCTTCGGCTGGGGGTTAAAAAAGCCGGGACACAGTATTGTGGCTGATTCCATTTGTCCTGAATAATGGCCTCCGGAGGACCGGAATACTTCTTCCAGTCTCCTTCGCGGGTAATTCCAAGCAGCACCGGATCGTAACGGGCAGGGTCTAAATTAGTAATAACAGAATAAGCCGACTGTAACGAAACCGGGTACTCCGTGGAGCATCCGCCGAAAAGAACAGCGATCTTCAAACGCTTCATATTGCAAAAGCCTCTTTCTTCAAATTCCTTTGTGATTCGGGGCAGACAAAAAGCCTGCCCATTCCGGTAATACTATCTTACCGAAATCGGACAGGCTATTTTGGAATTCGCCCTTATCAAACCCTTAATGTTTTCTTATGGAAATCTTATTCTTTTGTGATTTCCAGAATGTAAAAATCCCGCCCATATCATAGGCGGGGTTTTGGAAGATGATGTGTCAGAGAAACGGGTTATACAGGAGAAACATCCCCATAAATGCGGCGAGTATATCGAATAGTGCTTCGTGCCGCAGCAGGAATATCTGACTTTCTTGTTCCTTTGAACTTTTGATTTTCGCGCAAATTGCGGAGAAGCATTTTCGTAGCAGTAGCCAAAACAGCCATCCGGCAAACGCTCCGAGCGTATTCATCAGCAGATCGTCGATATCCGAAATCCTGCGGTTGAACAGTTGACTGAGTTCAATTGACAGAGAAAGCAAGAATCCGCAGGATACAGTTTTCCAAAACGGATGATACCGTTCCCAAAGCAGCGGCAGCAAAAAGCCGAAAGGAATGAACAGCAGAATATTTTCCAGATACGGGCGAATGTCCGCTGCAAGATAATGAAACGGGATTAAATTGACTTCGCTTGCCGGAATAATCAATCCATGATCTGTAATGATGCCATAGCCGAAAAGCAAACGGATGGAAGGAATCCCTGTCAAATCCAGCATAATGGTCAGCAGCCAGACAAAAAAGAGATTCGAGACAAGATGTGGTAAGGGAACTTTGCCCTTGATATTTTTGCAGCGAATGATAATGGGAATTTCAAACAGAAGCAGAAACGGAAGTGCAGCGACAAAGCAGTTTAAAAGTTCCTTGGTCAGTGCTAACAGCATCTTTTCATCTCCCTTGACAGCAGCTAATCCAAAGGCAACGGGATGTCTCAGTTCAGCTCTTTATATACTGCGCACGCGTCGTCAATATCGTACTGCTCGGTTTTATGGTCTCCCTTCGCTCCGGCCGTCACGAGAATGTAATCTTTTCCGTCAACGCGGGCAAGACTTGCGAGACAAAGACCGGCCTCATCGGTATACCCGGTTTTTCCGCCGAGGATCTCTCCGCCCGGAAGTGTGTGATCATTCAAATTTTGGGACAGAGTGCTGGTAAAGGTAATGCCGTCCGGGTGTTTATTCGTGGCCGCCGTGGAATGACGGGAGGATGTGAAGATTTCCCGGAAAGTCTTATTTTGGAGCGCATAACTAAGGAGAAGCGACAAATCCTTTACGGTTGTGTAATGGTTTTCGTCTTGCAGCCCGGTCGAGTTGGCAAAATGGGTGTTATTCATGCCGAGCTGCTCCGCTTTCTGATTCATCTTTTTGACGAAGCTCTGCTCGGAACCGGAGACTTCATCCGCAAGCCCGATGCAGCACTCCGCTCCGCTTGGAAGCAAAGCGCCATAGAGAAGGTCAATGGCCCGGACTTTTTCTCCCGGCAGAAAACCGGCTCTCGACGCATCCTCTTTGTAAAGCGGCTGAAAAATGGAGGAAGAAAGCTCGACCTTTTCTTGCAGATCCGGCAGATTTTCAATCGCTACGATTGCCGTCATCATTTTGGTCAGCGAAGCAGGGTAAATCTTTTCATCACTCTGCTTCTGCATCAGAACGGATTTGTCACTCAAACGAACAAGAATCGCACAGGGGCTATGCAAATTTCCCGTATCAATAGAGACAGGAGGGTCGGAACTTTGCAGCATCAGAGTAAGGGCCGGTCCGGAAGCTATGGAATGAACACTCTTTTTTGTTATGTCGTTCATAACGGACGGCCCAAATTTAAATGCCGCGATGAAAACAATTGCGATCAGGGCAATAAACAGGCAACCGGATTTTTTCTTTCTGTAATGCAACGGTAAAACAGCTCCTTGGTTTTTGTTACCTCTATTCAACTACAAATTCGTCTGCAATGTTGAAATTCTGTCTTAGGAATTTCTTAAGATTCTCTTATGACGGAAGTTTCACCGTAAATACGGTGCGCTCCGAATTGCTTTCTGCTGTGATCGTGCCGTTGTGGGCCGTCACGATCTCTTTTGCGATGGCAAGGCCGAGGCCCGCGCCTCCGGTGTTGGAGGAACGGGAGGAATCCAGACGATAAAATTTTTCAAAAATCGTGTCCAGCTTTTGCGGAGGAATCGGTTCGCCGTGATCCGTAAAGGTGACCACAACATTTTCGTTCTGCTGTACTGCCGAAATATCAATTACGCTATTCTCAAAACTGTAAGCAATCGCATTTTTCAGAATGTTGTTGAACACGCGCGCCAGCTTGTCCGCATCCCCCGTCAGGGTGAGGCCCTCCGGCGCACGGACGTCGGCCTTTCTTCCTTTTGGAACCAGCATTGGATAAAATTCGTCCGCCATCTGCCGGAGCATCAGGGAAAGGTTGACTTTGCTTTTATTCAGCACGAGAGACTGCAAATTGAAGCGGGTGATGTCGAAAAATTCGTTGATGAGTTCTTCCAGACGGTATGCTTTTTGCAGTGCCACGCCTGTATATTTCTCTTTTTGCGTCTCCGGCATGTCCGGAGCTTCGTTTAAGAGGCAGAGGTAACCGATCACGGAGGCCAGCGGAGTTTTCAGGTCGTGGGCAAGATACGTAATTAGATCATTTTTTCGCTGCATTTCGGTCTGCGCAAGTTGGCGACTGTGCTGCTCCATTTCTTTCAACTGCAAAAGCTGAATTTTGAATTCTTGATATTCCTGCGGCAAATCAGGTAAATTTTGATCCGACAGCAAAACCTGTCGCATTGCGTTTGTAATTTGGTTCATCATTTGTTTCGATTTTTTCTTTGCGGAACCGTAGTAAATCAGGCAACTCAGCAAAACGATAACCGCGACCGCAACAACGAACGCAATGCAGATGAATTTTTTCATAGCAGGCCAATTGAATTGTGTGTCCACGAAAGTGCCGGAAATGCCGCGATAAGTATGTGTGCCTTCCATAATGAAATAGTTATGCATCCAGTCGGCAAATATCCTGTTGGTGATTCCGTTGTCCAAGACAAACAGGATGCCAATGCTCGACACGATGGAAACTGCGACAACCAAAAGTATTTTGATCGGAGTATTTAATTTACTTTTCAATTTTATAGCCGACCCCCCATACTGTTTTGATGTATTTGGGATGTTCTGCCGAATCATTCATTTTCTCGCGCAGATGCCGGATATGGACCATGACCGTGTTGTTGTTATTGCTGTAGTACTTTTCGCCCCAAACATCCCGGAACAATTCTTCCGAGCTTACCACATGTCCGCGATTGAAGCTAAGAACCCATAAAATTGAAAATTCCGTCGGCGTCAGCGACAGCGGCTTTTCATTGAGGGTACATTCATGTGTATCTTGATTCAACATCAATCCGGAAAAAGAAAGAATAGATTCTGGCTGCTCTGGTTCACTGGAATTATATCGGATGAACCGGCGTAGCTGCGCTTTGACACGAGCGACGAGTTCCAGCGGCTGAAACGGTTTTGTCACATAATCGTCCGCACCGAGCGTCAGACCCGTAATTTTATCCATTTCCTCCTCTTTTGCCGTCAGCATAATAACGGGGAAATTGTGTTTTTCCCGGATTTTTCGGCAGAGGGCAAACCCGTCAATATCCGGCAACATTACGTCAAGGATTGCAAGATCGATCTGTTCCGATTCTACGCTCCGAATGGCATCCTCGCCGTTATAGAATTTATGCACGGTAAATCCTTCGCTTTTTAAGTATACTTCCACCAAATCCGCTATGGCCTGCTCATCGTCTACCACTAAAATATCAGTGCCCATCCGCTTCCTCGCTCCTTTTTCCGCTAAACTTCCATGATTAATCATAAGGCAAAGGACAAACGAGAGTCCGTTGATTTTCCTTATGAAAGTCTTAAGATTTTATGAAGATGCTGTACAATGTTAGACTTCTCTATTCACAATATATACGGAAGTTATAGAAAAAGCAATTTTGTCGTTAATGATAGCAACAAGCAAGGTGAAATTTGTGGAAAAGAAAAGCGGCAAGCAATGCATAGTGGTACCCACTATGCCCATTTCCCAATTTTTCGCTTGCGCGAAAACCGGGAAATTGCTTGTTGGTGGCAAGCCCCCAATCCCCTCTGATCGCACAATAAATTGTGCGGCTGCGCGTCCTGCGGACGCTTCTGGGATCATAGGCAGCTTAACGCTGCTCATGATCTTTTTCTCTCTCTGCTTCGCGCCTGTCGGTGCCAAGCAGATGATCGACGTTTGCTTTCACGGTCAACAGTTCCTTCATTTCATTGCGGGCATTGCGATAATCGGTATAGGCCGCTTTTTTCTCTGCCAGAAGCGCCGCATATTCGGCCTGTAAGCTCTTGACAGTGGGAAGTTTTTTCACGCCCAGCTCATCGAATGATTTCTTCGCCGCCTTGTGCAACAGGATATCACTCTCATGCTCCGCAAGAAACTTTTTGGAATACCCCGCCTTGCGGTAGGCAACGTAGGTGCCGCGGGTCTTGGCGTAATTGATAATCTGCGTTTTCAGAACGGCGATTTCGGCCAGCCGTTTTTCAGCCACTTTGATTTGTGCGGAAAGCTCGTTGTACCGGGCAACTGCCGCCGATGTTTTTCCAACCAGCACATCGTAATCTAACAGATTGTGCTCGGTCAGATAGTTCACTGTCTGCGCCATCTGCTTGAGGTTGAACACCTTGGCCCAGCGTTCATAACCGACGCCTTTTCCTGCGCGGAGCTTGGCCTGAATATCCACCAGCAGATTGATCTTTTTATTCGGCACGGGCCGGACGATTTTTTTGCGCGGTTTGTGCGCTTTTTCGCCGGAGAGGACGGCCCGAAGCTCCGCCTCACTGTAACCGCTGCCTAGCGTATCCAGCCGGATGAACCGCTTTTGATTCTTTCCGCGCAGGGCGGGAATTTTCCCCGGTTTAATTTCATATCCGGCGTCTCGCAAGAGCTTCAGGAGCGCGTCAAAATCGGCAGGCTTTTGAGCTAAAGCCGCATCTATTGCCACACGCAAAAGCTCCCGGTTGGAGGGCTTTGCCTGATCGCCCAGCCATTTGTTGTAGCTCTTTCCGTGACGCTGCGGATTCTCCACGATCGACAGCCCGTTCTCAATGCACAGCATATCATTCAGCCGCCGCACGGCTCTGGTACTTCCCCAAAAGTTTCGGAATTTTCGGGTACAGTCGAGGGACGTGGAATTCCAGATGATATGATTATGAATGTGGTGTTTGTCAATGTGTGTGCAAACGATGAAAGCATGGTTCCCGTTCGTAAAGCGTTTGGCAAGCTCACAGCCGATCCGGTTTGCTTCCTCCGGCGTGACCTCGCCAGGGACAAAGAACTGTCGGAGATGATAGGCGATCACATCGTCCGCACCGCGCGTTCTGTCGGTGAGCACGGCATACTGCCGTTTGGAAAAAAGGAACTCGGCGTCGGCTGTGCGGCTGTCGCATTCATAACCGGTGATAAGCCTGCCGTAATCCGTTTTCTCCGGGTTTTCCGCGTATTCGATAATGTCGCTGATTGCCGTGCCGACGTCACGACACTTGCCGGTATGCAGCGGCATCAGCCGCGTAGTTGCCATGAGCAGAACCTCCTTTACAAAAATAGAAATCCCCTGTGAAGATGTTTTCATCAAAATTGCGATAGATTCGCAAAATTATGCGAAATTGACTTGAGCGCAATAAATAAACATTGTATAATATTGCTATATTATGAGATGAAACCGGAGGTCACACTAATGACCGTTTCTTACAACAAGTTGTGGAAGTTGTTGGTTGACAAAAAAATGAGCAAAGCCGACTTGCGGAAAGCCGCCGGAATTGCTCCTAATACAATGACCAAACTGCGTCGTGATGAGGAAGTTTCACTTGCAATACTAGGAAAAATATGTGCTACGCTTCATGTAAATATCGGCGATATTATAGACTTAATTCAAGATGAGACGACAGTGGAGGCGCACCATGGGTAAGGCAAAACGAATAGAAATCATTTTTCATAATGGAGAACCGGATGGCATCCGAATTTATATGCGCCCTCTCTCCACAATCAAAGTATTTGTAGTACCGCGCCCGTATCTCAACGAAGCAAAGACTTTGACCGGCACTGGCAACCCTGGCGTCTACTTCCTTATCAATGACGAAACCGGAGCGCTGACGCAGATATACATAGGGCAGACCCGAAATGGAATTACGAGACTTGACGATCACAATGCAAAAAAAGATTTCTGGAATAAGGCCATTTTGTTTTTGGCGAACGACGAGCATTTTACGCTAAATATCATCAGCGGACTTGAAAAATATGCGATTCAACGTGCCATTGATGCTAACCGTTACCGTGTGGATAACAAAGCAGTTCCAAAATACAAAATTTCAGAATATGATCTTCCATTGATAGAGGAAATCTACGAGGAAATCGAATTTATTATGGCAACATTGGGTTATCGAATGAATGGTATTGATGCTCAAAATGTCTTTACCACGTCAAGACGGGGAGTAGTTGCCTATGGTGTCTATACTGGTGAACATTTTGAGGTACAACCGAATTCTGAAATTGACTTTTCACATCCGGCAAAGTTAGAAAGCTATAATGCTCGACGCAAGGCCTTGCTTGGTGATGGAACTATTACTAAGCAGAGTGACGGCAAGCATTATCTTACGAAAATAATAGGATTCAAAACACCCAGCGGAGCCGCCGACTTCGTCCTCGGTGGCAGCAACAACGGTTGGGTGGAATGGAAGGACAAGGACGGTAAAACACTGGACGAGCTGGTCCGGCAAAACAATACGAATGAATCATAATTTCAACCATTTCTGTGCGAATCAAACGAAAGAAAATAGAGGTAAGTAACCATGCCGACACTTGAATGGATCGGAAAAGATAAAGTCGTTAATCATCACCAGCAAGTGCCTTTCCGCGTGCTGGACAGGAAGTACAGCTTTGATGAGGAAGGACAGCACAACGAAGACAACGGCAGCGAAAATATGATTATTCGCGGCGATAATTTGGAAGCGCTGAAAGCTCTCCTGCCTCGTTATGAAGGTCGAGTAAAGTGCATCTACATAGATCCACCGTACAACACCGGAAATGAAGGGTGGATATATAATGACAACGTAAACGACCCCAAAATTAAGAAGTGGCTGGGTGAGGTCGTCGGCAGAGAAGGCGAAGATCTGACGCGCCATGACAAGTGGTTGTGCATGATGTATCCGCGCCTCAAACTGCTGCAGCGGCTACTGGCAGCGGACGGGGCTATTTTCATTAGTATTGACGATAATGAAATGGCTTTTCTACGATTAATTTGTGATGAAATATTTGGTGGACGTGATTTTATAACAGATGTTATTTGGGAAAAATCTGACAGTCCAAGAATGGACGCGAAACTTTTTTCTTCAAAGCATGACCATACTTTAGTCTATGCCAAGAACATAGACACTCTTACCATTCACAAAGTGCATATAAATGAAGTGGCAAAGCACTATAACAAAACGAATAATGATGGTCGAAAATACTACTTAAAGCCACTGCGCGCAATGGGCAAAAATGATGCACGAGAAGCACGTCCAAATTTATATTATGCAATGACAGCGCCAGACGGAAGCGATGTATTTCCTATTAGGACAGATGGTTCTGACGGGAATTGGCGCTGGAGTAAGGACAAGGTGTTAAATAACCCTGATCGTATAGAGTGGGTTAATGGCAGAAATGGGTGGGTACCTTATTATGAAATTTTTGCCGACGAGCAAACGGAACGCCCGCCTGAGACAATTTGGTATAATAAGGACGTTGGCAGTAATCGAACTTCAATGGCTCAGATAAAAGCTATATTTAATGACGGGAAAACTTTCGATACACCAAAACCTGTCGGCCTTATTGAGCGTATAATAGAAATTACTACAGAAAGAGATTCCATCATTCTCGATTCCTTCGCTGGTTCTGGCACAACTGCCCACGCCGTATTGAACATGAACAAGACTGACGGCGGGCACCGGCGGTTTATCCTCGTAGAGATGATGGACTACGCCGACAGCATTACTGCGGAACGGGTCAAGCGGGTCATTCGTGGCTACGGCGAAGAGAAAAGCGCCGTTCCGGGTACGGGTGGCGATTTCAGTTTCTACGACCTGGGCGAAGTTCTGCTTCAGCCAGACGGAAACCTCAATGAAAACGTCGGCACGAACCGGATACGGGAATATGTCTGGTATACTGAAACACAGGAAGCCATACAGCCTGTTCAGGAACCGGACAACGCCTATTATCTTGGCATCAGCCGCAACACCGCCTATTATTTCTACTATGAACGGGACGCTGCCACGACTCTTGACTATGCCTTTCTTGCATCAATAAAAAAGCGGGCGGGCGCGTATACCATCTATGCCGATCTGTGTGCTCTGTCAAACACAGAATTGCAAAAGTGGAATATCACTTTCAAAAAGATTCCCCGCGATATAGCCAAAATATAAAGGAGTGGGAAAAATGGAGCTGAAACAATACCAAAAAGACGTCCTTGCAGACCTGAACCGTTTTCTCGCTCTGCTAACCAAAAGGCAAAATATTTTCAAAGCGTACAGCGACCTATGGATGGAGAAAGATGTACCGGTCGGCCTAAATGGTATGCCAATTTATAAAAATCGTATCTCTGACGTGCCAGATGTATGCCTCAAAGTACCAACGGGTGGCGGCAAGACCTTCCTTGCCTGTTGCGCCATCAAACCGATTTTCGAGTCCATGCCGCAGGGGCACTCGCAGGCCGTGGTCTGGTTGGTGCCATCCGATTCTATTTTGGAACAGACCTATCAAGCTCTGAGCAGCCCGAGCCATCCCTATCGCCAGCGGATTGATGTGGATTTCAGCGGACGTGTGGAGGTCTATTTAAAAGAACAGCTTCTTTTCGGTCAAAACTTTAAACCGGCGACTGTGGCAGAACAACTCTCCATTTTTGTACTGAGCTATGATTCCTTCCGTACCAGCAAAAAGGATGGACGCAAGGCATATCAGGAAAATGGATATCTGGGAGATTTTGCAAAACAAACTTCCACATCAAACGCACTTCTCCCTGATGTCGATGAGACAGCACTGATTCAGGTCGTTCGGGCGCTTAACCCCTTGGTGATTGTCGACGAGAGCCACCATGCAACCTCTACCCTGAGTATTGAGATGCTTCGGAATTTCAATCCCTGCTTTATTCTCGATCTGACGGCAACGCCCCAAAAAGGCAGCAACATTATTTCTTTCGTGGACGCGGCGCAGCTCAAAAAAGAGCATATGGTCAAGCTCCCGGTTATTGTCTATAACCGTAAGACGCAGGGGGACGTGTTCTCCGATGCGATTCATATTCGTGATAGGCTTGAAGCTCAGGCAAAGAAAGAGCAGGCCGTATCGGGGCGATATATCCGGCCTATTGTGCTATTTCAGGCGCAACCGAAAACGAACGATGATAGCACGACTTTCGACAGGATCAAAAAAACGCTGCTGGACTGTGGTATCCCAGCGGAACAGATTGCTGTCAAAACGGCAGATGTCAACGAACTGCGGAATGTGGAGTTGATGTCGCCGAACTGTCCGATCCGTTTCATCATTACCGTCAACGCGCTGAAAGAAGGCTGGGACTGCCCATTTGCCTATGTGCTTGCCACGGTAGCCAATCGAACTTCTACTGTGGATGTCGAACAGATTCTGGGCCGTGTCCTGCGCTTGCCATATACACAAAAGAATCAGAGCGACGTACTGAATATTTCTTATGTGTTGACCTCATCCAACGATTTCCACGCCACTTTGGATCAGGTAGTGTCCGGCTTGAACAACGCCGGTTTCAGCAGCAAAGATTACTATGCAAAGGACATTGAACCGGAAGAACCAACACCTGCCCCAGTGACACAGCTTACGTTCAGCGGTTCTGAATCCGAAGAGGATGAACTTTCTACCGTAAATACCGAGGCAATCAGAGCTTCCGTGGAAGCGGCGGCTTTATCCGAAGATGCCGGTACGGAAGAAGTGCCGGTGGAATCCGACGAGTTGTTGGCATCCGCTTTGGTCCAGAATGCCGCTTATGAAACGGCATTTAAAACGGCGGAAGGAACCGCCGTCAATCTGGCTCCGCAGGAGGTGCGTGATAAGATGAACGTATTTCGGATGAACGAAGAATTTGCCGAGGAAGCTTCGGCTCTTCGCCTGCCGCAGTTCATGATCGAAACCGGGCCGAGCCTGTTCTCCGAGACAGGTTATGAGCTTTTGCAGCAGGAGCATCTTACCAAGGGCTTTACGCTGAAAGATAAGGATGTACAGATCGATTTCTCCACCATAGCAGCGGAAATGGCTCGCGTGGATATCGACGATGCCAAAGACGCTACGCCAAAAGCATGGAAACTAACCGGCTTTGACAGCACTTATTATAAAGAGTGGTTTGCCTCGCTTCCCTCTGACAGGCGGATCGCTCAGTGCAAGCAAATCATACACAAGCAGCTATCAAAACTGGATTATATCAACGACAAAGAGCTGAGCGCTTACATAGACCGCATTGTTGATGTGCTCAACGAAGATCAGCTCGCAGATTTGGAGCAGTCCCCATATCCGTTTGTCATCAAAATCAAACAAAAGGTGCAATCGTTATTGGCGGTTCATGCGGAAGATGTTTTTGATTTATGGATTGAACAGAATCGAATTACTTGCAAGCCAAGCTATGTGTTTCCCTCTACCATTTCACCTGTTGAGTTTACAACCACAGTCCCAAAGTCGCTGTATACGGCAGAAGAAAATATGAATGAGTATGAGTTTCAGGTAGTCTGGGCTCTTTCGGCATTGGATAACGTGAAATGGTGGCATCGCAATATGTCCCGCCTCGGATTTTGTATCAACGGCCCAATTAACGCTTATCCAGATATCATCGTCATGACTACCAGTGGCAAAGTTCTGCTCGTGGAAACGAAAGGAGATCATCTGGACAATACGGATTCGGAACGGAAGGCTAGGATCGGTCATAAATGGGATGAGGAATCCAGTAAGCAGTTCCGTTATTTCATGGTGTTTCAAACGAAGCAACCTACTTACCCCGGCGCATATTCGTTGGACAGGTTCATGGAAATCGTGAGGGGTATATAGATCATACAATATTTAAAGCTGTACAGGAACAACTTTACTCGTAAACCCGGTCCTGAATTGCGTACCGTAAATCCTGTATCTTGCCGATCAGCCACGCCGCCGCCATCGGGATTCCATATGGACTGACAAGGAACGCCATTACCAGCAGGATGATCCCGTTTGTTATCTGATGGGTAATCAGCGCCAGCACACCAAAGATACCGAGAACCGTTCCAGCAAGGCCGAACACCCACGCCGAGCAGTACAGCAGACAGGAGCAGATCCTGACGAAAACGGTCAGAACAACAATGACCGGAGCGACGAGTATTTTCAGTATCAGCCTCATAAAATCGGCCCCCTTTACAATTTCTAATACAACTATAACGCCTATGCTGTTTTTTGCAAGGATGCGGCAAAAAAATAACGGGGCGGCTTACACGATGTAAACCGCCCCACTTCCCGGGACATACGCCCCTATTTTAATTTCGCAAGCACGGCGAGAATATCAGTAGCCGCCTGCCACAGCCGTTCCTGATTTTGGACGATATCCTCTAAATCCGCGTCGTAAACACGCCCTGTTTCATGCACCCGCTTGGTAAGCTGGTTCAGGTTGCTGCTGGACCGGCGCAGGAGGGAAACCATCTCCTTCAGCTCCGGCAGTTCCAGCCTGATTACATAACCGTCGATGGAGATTTTGCGGAGATATGCCGCCATATTTTTTGTGCCGAGCTGCGCCATTTTCTGTTCGATCATTTCACGCTCCTGCGGGGTAACGCGGAACTTGAGTTGAGTTTCCCGTTCTCGTTTTGCCATCGTCAACGCTCCGGCACATCCCGCTTCACAGGGGACGGCGTATCTGCCGTCTTGATGTTCTCCAGCTTTTTTCGGACGGACGGCTTGCGCTGGCGAAGCGGCTGGTCGCGGTTTTCATCCTTTTGGATGAACGCAAAAATCCCTTTCCGATCCTTGAGTGCGGAAAATGACAGGGACTTGAAAGGCAGCAACGCGAACAGCCGATCCTGATCTTTGGTGGAAGCGCGGATCAAAAAATCCGGCGAAATCTGTGCCATGAAATGCGTACCGCCGGGACTGTTCGGCTCACGTTCGGATTGCAGACGCCGCAACAGCCGCGCGGCCTCCGCCTGAATGTCCTCTTTGGTCAGAGGCTGGGTCAGTAGGTATTCGCGCCGCGCCTGATTGATAAAAAGGTCTACCAGACCGGGATGCGCTCTATCTACGATAAATTCCCGGTTTCGATTATCGTTCTCATCGTCAAAGACAGGAATCGTCCGCGCCCAATCTTTATTTTTGCGGTCAATGCGCCCATCCCAATCTTTCTCGCGGACAGTGTTCGCAAGCACATAGAGAGTGCGGTCAAATCCAAACTCGGCAATGACCTGTTTTGCGGTGTCGCTGCCGAGACAATTATTGCGGTAATTGTCCCGGATGGCGTTGTCGATGGCATCCCGGCAGGCAATGTTCGCCTTGTGGGACGCGCGGTAAATCTCCAGTTCATTATGCTCACGGGCGTAAGTCGCTGGATATTTGTAGACAGGTATAGTATTCATTTCTAACCTCCTGATTCTTTTGGCCTGATTTATGATATAATTTGCGATATGGAATGGGGTGTGCGAATGGCATACAGTGAACAGATGTGGCAGGATGCGAAAAAGAAATGCCGCCTGAATAACGAGGACATTGAGCTTGCCAAGCGCCTCGGCCTGAACCCACGCAGCCTTGTGAAAAACATCCCCAATAAAAGTGAACCGTGGAAAGCGCCCGTCAGCGTCTGGCTGCATGAGATAGATGAAAAACGCCGGAAGAAAACCGAGCAAAAGCAGAAACGCAAGTCAAAAGCCGCAGTCGCCCGAAATGACGGCTCCGACACAAAATAATTCCGTGCCGGAACCGTTCCTTATCGGGATAATTCACGTTTTGGTTTTTTGCTTGTCCCGCAGACGCAGGGCGTTTTCAGGCTCTCCAGTACGGAGGGCCTTTCGCTTTTCGCCATGACTTCCGATGCCTGCCGCTGGGCGGGGGTACGGCTGTCGATGTCCAGCAGCGCGTTCAGTTCCGCGAGGCGGGCGCTCTTTTGCGCAAGCTCCGCTTCCTGCGGAAACGGTTTGCCGATCTCGGCCTTTGCTGCATCCATCTGAGAATGAAGATTCTCAAGCTGTGCGTGGACATTCTGCAACCGCTTCGGCATGTCGGAAAGGGCGTTGTCGATGCGAATAAGATTGCCGCGCGCGTCCTTACCAAGAGTTACCCGATGGGTCATTTGTCCTTTGAGGGTGAGAATGAAATCCTGTCCGAACCCCTCCACGGACAGCGACATGGTAAAGCCCCGGTAACTGCCGATCTCCATTGGTTCCAATCCCTTGACTTCCTTGCAGGCTTCCAGAATAGCGGCTCCGGCGTTGTCTTTATCCGTAAGCGAATCTCCCCGCACCACCATCCCGGCAAACCCGTCCTTCGGGTGCGGGTGCGCCTCCAGCGTCGCCATATCCGTTTCCAGACCCTTAATAAACCCTTTATTCCGCTCAATTTCTTCCGGAAAATATTTGAGCAGATTGTCCTCCAGCCGGAACTGCTGGCTCTGATGGTTGGCTTTCATGAGCTTCAGCTTGGCCACATCCATATCGAGGTCCATCTTCTCCTTGATCCGCTCGTCCCCGGCGCACAGGGCCTTGATTTCCGCGTAGGAAAGCGCCGTTTCGTCAATGTCCTCACAGGAGCGGACGGGACTTTTGCTGGTCATAATCTGCGAGATGAATTTCTGCTTATTTTCCACGGTCTGCCACAAATAGCTATCGAATGTCCCTTCGGTGACGTAACGGAAAATGTGTCCTTCGGGATTGGTATTGTACTGCCGGATGATACGACCGGACCGCTGTTCCAGATCGCCGGGACGCCACGGGCAGTCCAGATCATGGGAGGCAATCAAAAGGTCCTGTACGTTCATACCGGCCCCCATTTTCGCGGTGCTGCCCATCAGGATGCGCACCTGTCCGGCGCGCACCTTTGCGAACAGATCCTTTTTCTTGACTTCGGAATCGGCATCGTGAATGAACGCGATCTCACCGGCAGGGACGCCCCGCGCGATGAGCTTATCCCGGATGGCCGAGTAAACGCTGAACGATTCCGGTGCGTCGGCTTCCGGCGAGGCGTCCTGTAAAGCGTGAAGCTCCGTGCCACCCGCGAGCTTTCCACCGGCCCGAACCGCCCTGTCCTCCTTCGCGGCGGCACGACTTTTCGGGGTAGAAATGTCGCAGAAAACAAGCTGCGTCAGCTTTTTGTCCTGCCCGTCATGCCAGAAGTGAAAGACGTTATTGACGCACATGTTGACCTTGCTGCCGGGATTGTCGGGGAGCATGGGGTTAATTACACGCTGATCGAGGCCGAGCTTGCGCCCGTCCGACGTAATCTTGAGCATGTTGTCCAAATGCGGGTCGATGTTGCCGGAATGGACGGCGGCGGCGCGCTCCGAGAGCTTTTTCACCATCTCCTTTTGAAGCTCCGAGGGCTGCGCGACTTCGTTGTGGTACACGGCTTTCGGCGTGGGAAGATTGAGCTGATCGGCGGTCTTGATGTCCGCCGCTTCTTTGAACAGCAGCATCAGCTCCGGCAGATTGTAGAACCGGGCAAAGCGTGTGCGCGCCCGGTAGCCGGTTCCCTCCGGGGCCAGCTCAATAGCCGTCACGGTTTCCCCAAAGGTAGATGCCCAGCAGTCGAAATGGACGAGGTTCCGTTCTTTCAGGGTTTCATATTGGAGGTAGCGCATCATGGTATGAGGTAAGCCGGCAGTACCGACTCCCTCCCGAACCGTGCGTGCACCTCTCGATGCACACGGCTCTCTATTTGTTATCGTTTTACGATTTCATCGAATTGTGAATCTCATGATGGCATGACGGACAGACTGCCAGCGTTTTGCGGCGACGCCTGAGCATTTCCATTTCCCACTCGCTTTGCCCTGTCAGGTCTTTCAGCCTTTTTACCTGATGTATTTCCAGGCCGCTGCACTCTATGCCGCACAGTTCGCACTTTTTCGCGCGAAGCCGAACGGCGAGACTGTTAGGCTTGTCATACTTCTTGTAGATTTCCAGCATGTCCACCTGTCCGAGTGACGGCTCCGCTTTCTTCCTGAAGCCGCCGTGATAGTAAATTGCTTCTTTCGGACCGGATTTTGTCTCATACTGAACGGTGAATTCGCCGTCCTTGATGTACCTCTGCCTGATTTTACTGACTTGGCAGCGGTATTTTGAGCCAAAAGTTTTAAGCATGCTGTATTTCATCAGGCTGGAGAAATGATTCAGGGTGGAAACATTTCCGGCTATTGAGTAGTAATTGTAGTAGCCCCGGATTTCCGCGTTGTATCTGCTAAGTATGTCAATATCCGTTTTGTTCATGAGCTTACCTCTTGGCATGGCTTTCCACCGTTCTTTACCCGATGTGTCCTTACTGATACGAATTGCACCATATTCCAGCAGTTTTGCTGTCCACTTCTCATGCGGCATACGGAGCTGAACAACGCCGGAGTATACGCGCTGCCGTTTTCCGTTTTTCAAACGCTTAATGTCCTGACTGCGCGACACAAATATGTCGTAGCCAAGGAATCTCGCGCACTGCGCCGTGTTAGTGATTTTTGTTTTCTCTGCTGATAAGGTTAGCCCTAATTTTTCCTTTAAGAAAATTGTCAAGTCTTGTTTGAGCGTTTCTGCATCCTCCTGACTGCCAATGACACCAACAATAAAATCGTCGGCATATCTGACATATTGGAGTGCCTTGTAGCTGGTTTCCTGTACTGGATGTGTAGGAAGACTACGCTGTTCGGCTTGCATCTGCCGAAGTGTTTTTGCGCGCTGCTTCTGCTCCTCGGCGCTCAGACTGTCCCATATCGCGTCATTTTTGGCCTTGTAGTGAAAAATTCTGCTTGCCATGTTACGATGCGCGGGATTCACTGTGCGTACCATTGAGTTAACTTTAGCCTTGTATTCCTCCATGTACCGGTCAAGTTCATTAAGATAGATATTGGCGAGTATCGGACTGATGCCAGACCCCTGCGGGGTGCCAGAATAGGTCATGTGGTATTGCCACTGTTCCATATATCCGGCTTTCAGAAATTTCCACATAAGGTCAATGAAGGCTTCATCGTTTATCCGCTTACGAAGTATGTCAATCAGTACATGATGGTCAAAGCTGTCGAAGCACGCTTTTATATCACCTTCGACAAACCACTTCGCGCCGGTGAATGTCTTTTGAATTTTCACAAGCGCTGTGTGACAGCTCTTTTTTGGCCGAAAGCCATGGGATGCGTCGGAAAAGGTTGGCTCGTAGATGCTTTCCAGTATCATTCGGACGACTTCCTGCACAAGCTTGTCGTCCCCGGATGGGATGCCAAGCGGCCGTTTCTTCGTCGGATTACTTTTCTTGGCAATGTATGTACGGCGGGCAGGGCTCGGGCAATATGAGCGGTCTTTCAGGGATTCAATAAGCTTACTAATACGCTGACTGCTCATGCCGTCAATGGTTATGCCATTTACTCCCGGTGTCATACTGCCCTTGTTTGAGTAGATGTTTTTGTAGGCCAGCAGATAAAATTCCGGGTTATACAGATTCCGGTACAGACGTTCGAACCTGTACGAGAGGTTTTTCGATTTATCGCTTAAACTATTCAATACATCAATTGGATTTCTCATGATGCCTCACGCACCATCCTTTCTTTTTGCATTGAAGAAACAAACTGCTTCCCTTCGCCATGTGAGCGGTATTATCCGCTTCCGTTTTTACGGCAATCCCTGTCATTTCAGGGTTCGCGGACTACTATGGAAGCTGTGTTGCCTTGCCCGCTGGCTGCGGATTTAGGCAATCCCCGGTAGCATATATCAAACGTAGCGTTTCGCGTTTTCGGATGCGACTTTCACCATTTTCCTCTATCTGGAGGCGCTTCATCTTGAATATCTCACATCTGTCCCTATACACATGACAGACGCCAAGATGCCGTGTGTTTCAGTTCCTTTCACACGGGGACGCGCGATGGGTCCCAACTCTGGCTATCGTATCAGGCAGTTTAGCTTTCATCCTCATACGCGAATTTTCATCCCCATATACAACGGCTGTTTAGAAACTTTATATGCCGCTACATATCTGCCGCATTGCGCGGCAACAACATGCTGCACTCCCCATCGGGTTTCCCCATCCGGATAAGTTGTGGGATGACAGGTGTAATTTCACCGTCCTTTCCTGATATTTTACCTGCCGCTTGCTAAAGGCGGTTTTTGATATATACCCTTACGGGCGCACGTAAAGTTCGGTCATTGAATTGCTGACCGGCGTCCCGGTGGCGAACACGACGCCACGGCTGTGCGTGATCTCATCGAGATACCGGCATTTCAGGAACATGTCGCTGGATTTCTGCGCATCGGTGGTGGAAAGGCCCGCCACGTTGCGCATTTTTGTGTAGAGAAACAGATTTTTGTAATTGTGCGCCTCGTCCACGAACAGACGATCCACGCCGAGCTGTTCAAAGGTGACGACATCATCTTTGCGGGAGTTGTCGTTGAGGCGTTTCAACCGGGCCTCAAGTCCCTTTTTGGTGCGCTCCAACTGCTTGATGGTAAACTGTTCCGCGCCGCTGTCTTTGAGTTCTTCCAGCCCGTTTTCAATTTCCCAAATCTGCTCCTGTATCAGCCTCTTTTGGCGTTCCAGAGAGACAGGAATTTTCTCAAACTGTGAGTGTCCCATGATGATCGCGTCGTAATCGCCGGTGGCGATCCGGGCGCAGAACTTCTTGCGGTTGCGCTTTTCAAAATCCTTTCGTGTGGTGACGAGGATATTCGCGGAAGGATACAGCCGCAGAAACTCGGAGGCCCATTGCTCCGTCAGGTGGTTCGGCACGGCGAACAGGGATTTTTGGCACAGTCCCAGCCGCTTGCCCTCCATCGCGGCGGCGATCATCTCATAGGTTTTGCCCGCGCCCACGACGTGTGCCAGCAGGGTATTTCCGCCGTAAAGCTGGTGCGCCACGGCATTGAGTTGATGCTCCCGCAGCTTGATTTCTGGGTTCATACCGGGGAATACAAGATGCCGCCCGTCGTATTCACGCGGACGGCTGGAATTGAACAGCTCGTTGTATTTTTTCGTCAGGGTGCGGCGTCGGTCCGGGTCACGCCAAATCCAGTCATGGAAAGCGTCCTTGACGGCCTGCTGCTTTTGCTGGGCGAGGGTGGTTTCCTTGGAGTTGAGGACGCGGCGCTCCTTGCCGTCCGGGTCGGTCACGGTATCGTAGATCCGCGTGTCCCGGAGATTGAGTGTATCCTCGAGAATCCGGTAGGCGTTGGCCCGGTCAGTGCCGTAGGTGACGTAAGCCGCCACGTTGTTGTATCCGATGCTGCTCTTATTGGAAACAGACCATTCCGCCGTAAAGGAAGAATAATTTACCCGGATGCCGTCGCGTACACCGGACGGCGGGTTGAGCAGTTCCTC
This sequence comes from Caproicibacter fermentans, assembly GCF_014303955.1. Lineage (NCBI taxonomy): Bacteria > Bacillati > Bacillota > Clostridia > Eubacteriales > Acutalibacteraceae > Caproicibacter > Caproicibacter fermentans. Next base: position 3,911,468 of record NZ_CP060286.1, read on the forward strand.
CATGAACTGCTGAATGTACCCCTTGTCGATCCATGTCGCGCCGAGCCGCACTTCGATTTCCGAGGCGTCGAGATCTTTCGGCTGTGCGGCTTCCAGCGCCTCAATGTTTGGTGCAATTTTCTCGGCAAGGTCGGGCCGCATTTCCGCGAGAGCTTTCGCCAGCCGCAGCTTGCGGCGCACGTTGCCGGACAGGTATTCGTCGGCGGTGACAAACGGAATTTTCTTCAAATTATAAAAGGCTTTCGGAACGCTTGCCGGGTCCTGATCTCCCAAATCCCGAAAGATGACGCCCCGCAGCTCGTCGGCCAGCGCCTCCGGCGTCTTGCCGGTGAGAGTTGCCATGTAGTCCATGTCCACCCGCGCCTTTTCCGCAATGGAGAGCGAAAGAGCTTCCGACGCCGTGTCAACGGAAGTGACGATTTTCCGCTGACGGATGGTGCGCTTTGAAAACATGTCGGCCTTGCGTTCCAGCTTGCCGTCCTCGTCGATCACTTCCAGAGAGCAGAGCAGATAGTACGAAGAATCCTCCGCGAACGCAAGGCTGTTGCCCCGCGAGTTGATGAGGCCGTATTTCGCAGAGAAACTGTCGTAGAGCCGGTTCAGCTCCGCTTGCGCCTGAAAAATCGCTGCATCTGCTGTGTATTCATCCAACTGGAGATTGATGAGTTTTTGCACACAGTCCCGCAGTTCTACCATGCCCATAACGCGGGCTTTGGCTGTTTCGTTCAGCTCCGGCCGCACCATGCGGGAGTTTTCCCGGTAATAAACCTTGCCGTCAACGACGGTATAGGAATAGTTTTTCACTTCGGGGTCTGCCGGGATGGAATCGTCGATTTCCTCGTTCTCACCGAGATCGGGCAGCTCCGCTTCCACAATCTGCCCCTGAAGGTGGGAAACCGCCTCATGGAGCTGTACGGAAAGATCGGCGTCGGGGAACGGTTCGCACGTCGTTTCCTTTTTATCGCCGTGCATCTTATCGTCCCATTGGATCGTTCCCAACACCATTTCGGGATGATCGGCAAAATAGCTGTTGACGGGAATTCCATCTTCGGTCTGGCCGAGATGCACCCAATCCGGTTCAATGTCGATAGGGCGGTCGCGCTTCTGAAGAAAGAGAATGTCGGTGGTGACTTCCGTTCCGGCGTTGGCCTTGAAAGCGTCGCTGGGAAGCCGGACAGCCCCCAGCAGCTCCGCGCGCTGGGCGATGTACCGCCGCACCTCCGGCGACTGTTTATCCATCGTGTAGCGGCTGGTGACAAATGCGATCACGCCGCCCGGACGCACCTGATCGAGCGTTTTGGCGAAAAAGTAATCATGGATCGAAAAACCGAGCTTGTCATAGGCCCGGTCGGAAACCTTGTAACTACCGAACGGCACGTTGCCTACGGCGAGGTCAAAAAAGTCTTTCCGGTCCGTGGTTTCAAAACCTGTCACGGTGATGTTGGCGTTCGGATAGAGCTGTTTGGAGATCCGGCCCGTGATGCTGTCCAGTTCCACGCCGTAGAGCCGGGATGCCGCCATGCTCTCCGGCAGCAGGCCGAAGAAGTTGCCGACGCCGCAGGCCGGTTCCAGAATATTGCCGGTTTGAAAGCCCATGTTGCCGACAGCCTCATAGATGGCCCGGATTACCGTGGGGCTGGTGTAATGGGCGTTCAGGGTAGAGGCCCGCGCCATTTCGTATTCTTCGGCGGTCAGCGCGCCGACCAGCTCCGCGTATTCTTTTGACCATGCGGCATTGTCCGGATCGAACGCCTGCGGGATGCCGCCCCAGCCGACGTACCGGGAAAGGGTCTCCTGTTCGTCTGACGTCACCGTGCGGCCCTCGGCCTCGATTTGTTTCAGAGTGCGGATCGCCGCGATATTAAAGCCGTACTTGGTTTTCGCGCCGCCCTCTCCCAAATGATCGTCGGTGATGCGGAAGTTTCCGGCGGCGGGCTGCTCCGGCGTAAACAAAGAGGCGTTGCGTTCGTCCTGCCGGATGCCGTTTTCAAAGGCGTCTCGGCTGACCACTTCATGGCTCCACGAATAGGGACCGGTGTCGATGCGAACGTCCTTTTCCCCGACATAGCCCACGGTGCCGGACAGTTCCTGCCCACCGTAATCCAAAACCGCGCGATCGCCTATTTCATAGGACGGCTTTCCATTCAGATTCGCAGGCTCCCGCAGGACCGGCTCATGGAAAAAGCTGTCCTGTTCCCGCTGGTACAGGGCGCGGAGAATTGGGGCGATTTCTTCCCATGAAGCGGTGCGCTTACTGTTGAACTTGTCGTGGATATCGACCTCGAAACCCGTGGTGGTGGCAAAGAAATCCGCCGTCTCGCCGGTGGTCAGTTCCATCGTTTCGGAAGTACCGGTGTAGGTTTCGGAAAGGTGCTGGGCCACGCGGGTATTGCCCCCGTTTTCGCGGAAATATCCCGCGATATTTTCCTTGTCTGGCTGTTTCAGCAGGCCGGAGGTCAGGGCCTCGCGCAGATCGGCGTCCGTGTGTTCCAAATCCACAGCCAGAAACTCCGTAATGGAGCCGTTCCGGGAATCCTGACGCAGCAGGCGCTCAAAGTTCTCCTGGCTCTCTGCGCGGAAGATGGGATAGGCAAGCGCCGGATCGCGGAGCTGAACGTCGGAAGTGCCGATGTCGGTGATCTCAAAGGGCTTGTTATCCAGATATACCGTGTCGCCTACCTTGTAGGGGAGTTGGATTGTGGCGCTGTCGGGAACCGCGCGCTGTAACGCCGCCCACTGCTCGTCGGAAAGCGTTATATCCACTTCATGGGAGGCATCGCCGTTTCCGATGGTGATGATGTCACCGGTGCGGGTGATCGGCTGGCCGCTCAGATCGGGCGGCGCGGGCTGTTCTTCCTGCGTGTAAAACCGATTCTCCCGAATGAGCTGGGCAATACGCCGCTGCACCTTCGGCCAAGGCAAATCCGTCGATGTGTGGCCCACGGTCACGGGAAACGCCGGGAGATCGTCGCCGTATTCTGCGCGCAGAAACGCCGCCGTGTCCTTATCGCGAGCGTGTTCCCGCATATACTCGGCAACAGCATGTTTGCTTTTGATGTCGCCGTTCCATTCCTGAAGTGCGGCGTCAATGTCGGCTTGTGTCATGCCGCTTTTTTCCGGCTTCTGCGGTGCGGGCATGGAAAAAGCGGAGGGCTTTTCGCTCTCCGCTTCATCAATCCGCTGTATTTGTTCCTGCTCCGACGGAAAGAAACTTAGCTGTAGATAAGCTCCGTCAGAATCGTTTCCTCGGCCTGCGCTTTCAGGCTGTTCATGAGGCCCACCCAGCGCATCGGGTCGGAGGCTTTCAGGCTCTCCGTCACGCCCGCCGATTTCATCAGTTTCGGCATGATCCGCTCCAGCCGCGCCGTTGCTGTCCGCTCGATCTCCAGCAGGTGCGGGTACAGCTTCTCCGACAGAAGCAGGCTGTTGTACAGGACCGGACGGTGCTCCTTCAGGTAATTCTTCCGCATCCTCCCGTATTTGCCGATGCTCTCGGTCGGCTCCGTGATCGTCAGGTCTGGAATCAGGTAATCCCCGTTCTTCGTGTAGGTCAGGTTGTTCTCCATGTGTGGCGCTCCTTTCCGCGAGATGTTCGCGTTCATAATTCTTGACGGTGACTTCGATCTGCCGCAGCACCTTTTCGCTTGCTTCACTGACCGCCGTACCGAGGGCGGCGACGGTGGAGGGCGTGTTGAAATCGAAGATACTCAGAAAGTCCTCATGCTCAAAGTATTCGTCGGGGTCGAGGCCGCAGCGGGACAAAACCGCGTAGGTGGTGCTGATGGCTGCGGCGCTTCGGAACTGTGCTCCGATGTTGAACTCATCATATTCCTCTAAAAAGCTGCCGTCAACGATGTGGAGAATGTCGTATTGATGCTCCTGCCAATATTCATTCGCCAACTGTCCTGCAATCTGTTCCAACTGGTCGGCAAGACCTTTTTCGCCGGAGATTTCATACTCCCGTTCCAGCGCCGCCGTAACCGCGTTCTCATGCTCTGGGCGATACTGCCAAAGGTACGGACGGCGGGAATCGTCCCGGCTTCCCGTGTCGGAAACATCAAATACGTACCGGATTCTCGGCTTGTCGCCGGAGGCGTCGATGAGCGCGATCCCCCTGCTGCCGCGCCGGATATACCGGCGCATTTTGTCGTTCCAGACCTCATAACCGGCACAGGCCGTTGCGTCGGGCCGCTGGGCGAAAATCATGAGCTGTTCGTGATACGGATACTTGTAGAGCCGCGCGTCGGTTTTCAGAAAATCTGTCCAACTTTCATGGCTGGCGGTGATCTGCGCCGCTGCGTGGTCGGCCATTTGTGCCAGAGCCTGCACATTACTTGGCATAGTGAAACTCCTCCTTTCGGTGTCGTGGATAAAAAAAGAACAGCCCGCAGGCTGCTCTTATGTGACAGAAAACTATAGTGTACTATTCAATTTTTTAAAAGAACGAATTTAGCGGTTGCATACATTAACAAATTTGATCGGTACATCCATTCTTTTAGCTACTTCTTCAACAGTCATTCCACTGTCCAAAAAGCGTTTGCAAACAACTTTCATATTCTCACCGACTTCAATAATATGCTTATCCGGATCATAAAAACGGACAACCCTTTGTCCCCATTTATGCTCAATTGCCGGGTGAACATACTGTATGTCTTCTATATTTTTGATCTTTTCAATAAATTGATCAAAATCATCTTCTTCAAAGTATATTTCCGAATCCTTGCCGCCGAAAACAATATCATCATTTTCTGCGTTAATAAACTCTTTCCAGCTATCTTTTGTTTGCAGACAAACGCCGCCTGTAAGAGTAACATTTGCTCCAAAATCCATAATTACATGAAGCGCTAAAACCTCTTGATAAAATGTTTTGGACCTTTCCATGTCAGTGACTATCAATAAGGGATTTCTAAATTTCATACTAACCTCCTACAATTCAACCTATATTATAGCCATACAGCCCAGTCGCCGTAATCAAATGTCCCGCTGCCGTGATGCAGTTTTCCTTCGGCTTTGAGCTGCCGGAAAGCGTTGCGCATCCGGACCAAAATTTCAGGCTGAATGTCCAAAGTGTGATGTGCCGGGAACACACGTTTTACCGGAAGTACCGCGACCTTTTCCAGAGAAGCAAGATACGCTTTCGGATCGGTGGATGGATAGTAGGCAAACAGTGTGTCTTTGTAGACCAGGTCACCGGTAAAAAGATAACCGCGATCCTTTTCCCAAAAGCACATATGCCCCGGTGAATGTCCGGGAGTATGCAGTACCTGAATGCTTCGGCTTCCGATGTCGATTATGTCGCCATCCTTCAGTACCCGTGTCGGAGTACCCTGAAAGAACTTATATTTATTGACGTCATATCCTTCCGGCAATTTGCAGCGGTCAATTACCATGCTTTTGATCTGCTCCATTGTCAGCGGAAATTCACCATTGAGCCAGTTCAGTTCAGCCTCATGGGCATAAAAATCCGGAAAATATTTAAGACCGCCCATATGATCCCAATGGATATGGGTGGCGACGGCGGTAACCGGCTTATCCGTCAGCTTTATTACCTCGTCATCAATATTGCAGATACCGAGGCCGGTATCAATCAAAAGACTGCGTTCGGAACCGTTCAGAAGATAGCAGTGTGTTTCCTCCCAATGCCGGTATTCGCTGATGATATGGGTATCTGTGTCTATGCGGTCTATTGTGAACCAATCACTCATCGGAATTTCTCCTTTCCGTACTGTTCGATTGCTTTCTGTGTATACTTCCGGATAAACTCTGTTTTTTGTTCCGTGTAGCCATCTCGGTCGTGCTCATAGGGCTTCCAGAGGGATAACTTCAGCTTTTCATATTCCTTTGCAATTTCTGGATGTTCGTTCATGTAATCACGAAAATACAATTCGTCGTGATCGCCAAATTCTCTCAGGTGCAGATGGAATACCCGTTCGGCAAATCCGTCCGGTGTGTATCCCTTATTAAAATCCATGCTGGTTTTATTCTGCGACATGCAAAGATAGCCATTTTTCAACAGCAGGTCTTCAATTGTTTGATGATCCTTAAGAGGCGCCTCCACTAAAATATCAACAATCGGCTTTGCCCAGATTCCCTTGATTGCCGTACTTCCAATGTGATTCATTCGAACGGTCTTCGGCAGGAATGACAACAAAAATGTCTGTTCGTCAAGATACCAATCTTTCCAGCAGCTTTTATGCTCCGTCAACTGAATCGGGAACAGCTGCCACAGTTCCTGAAGCGTCATTTCCGACAATGCTTTACGCATCACAACATCCACCTTCCGTGTGAGCTCATGTTTCTTCCGGCTGGTACTCCGCAATTATATCCGACGCCCACCGGAAAAGCTCCCCGGAAAGCCGGTCAAATTCAGCCTTAGGTATATCGGTCTGCTGTTTTAGGGCAATCGCAGTTTCAAGTATTTCACGTTCCGGTTGTTGCAGTACCGGAAGCAATTCCGTTTTTTTCTTTCGGTAAGTTCCCGTCTGTAGATAGGAAACCGCCTGAATAGTAAAAGTTGCTGATTTATACAACGCTTTCAGCAACTTACCATCTCTTTCGTGTACCGTGTTATGTCCGCACATGTGATAAATATTGCAGGCTCCGATTCGGACGGCACGGCGGACATCTTCCTTACCGATCAGGGGTTGAAGAAAATCAATGCTACCGAAAATCGGTGTGGTATCATGATAGAATTGAAATAAATCAGAGCGTTCCCAATTCATTAATTCTTGCCGACCGGAAATAAACCCACACACTTTTTCCCGGTTCGGAAGTGTGTCCAGCATAGAACGGTACATTTTCAGATCTTCCGGGGAGACACAATTAAGTATGACAACCATATCAATATCGCTGCTTTCCGTTGCTTCGCTGCGACCGTAGCTTCCCTGTAGTCCGACAAACAGCAGACGAGAGCCAAACAACGATTTCAGCTTGTCCAAGTAATCTTGCATCCAAGTTTTGATATTCATTTTATGCTCCTTATATATTCGGCATCGCTCATTTTACAGATTCGCGAGCGCATGTTATAGAATCATTTCATATACGTCAACAGAGCACACTCCCTGATTGTTATGTCCGTCATTCATTCGCTTGAAAAACTGCAACCCACATTTTTTCATCACATCACCGGAATGAGGATTGTTTATGTCATGTCCTGCAAATATTCGCTTTGGCTTCAGATCATTTTTTATAAACTCGATGACGGCGGCCAGCGCTTCACTGGTGATGCCCTGATGCCAGAAAGCTTCTCCGATACAATAGCCGATTTCCACATCGCTTTCTTTTTCCCGTATTTTTACAATACTGATTGCGCCGATTACTTCTCCGACCTTTTTGAAAACGATTGCCCATTCATAATGCCTGCCACTTTTATAGCTTTCAACCACATGATTGGTGTAATCATAGGAGTCTTTGACAGAAGTATGAGTGGGCCATGTAAGAAATCTCGTGACATGATCATTACTGGCATAATTACGATAAACTTCGGGGGCATCGTTAGTTTCAAACTTTCTCAGTATTAATCGCTCTGTTTCAATATCTCTCATCTCGGCAAATTCCATACAATCACTCCAATCATTCCTAATGGTAAGTATAACATATGCTTGACGGCAATTACATAGATCATGAAGCAAGACGAGCAACCCGTAAAGGCTGCTCGTCTCTTATCGTTCGAAAAGTGCGCTAAATTTTTGGAATGTTCTCCGCAACAAATCGGATCAACTCAGATGCCGAGTCACGGTGCAGGGGAAACACCCGGCCATGGTAGACATAATAGATCAGCATGGACCAGTAAACCTCATAGCCACCCTTGTCAAATTCTTCTTCCGTCGGAAAATAACCCGTACAGCCGTTGGTATAGCCGCCGAAATAGAAGAAATCGTCTTGGAGAAGTTCTGAGGCTCGCAGGGCAAATTCCACCATCACCTCGTTGGCGACACCGCACAGGCAACCGTCTCCGAGGGAAAAGTATTGCACTTCGACATCCTCTGTTTGCTGATGAATGTCATTCTGGAGCAGGTGTTGCACCTGCTTTAGCCAGCCTGTACCGTCAATGTCGCAGTGTTTTTTGGCTTTGCCTGCAATTTTTATGGCGCGCGGATAAGGCGGTACATCTGCTGCCAACGTAATCTGACGCGAGTACATAGCAAGCCGATCGATTTTCTGTGGCCGCAGCGACGCAACTATGGGTTTTACATCGCGCAGCACCGCCTTTGCCATATCTTCAAGCGCCGTGTCCGAACGGATGAAACGCTCATCGGCAGCATCGGGCGGATTGATGGTGGATTTAAAATATCGCGGAGCGACATTTCCGGCAGCTCCCTGTGTCACCATGATTGGGCACCCGAATTCTTTGCTCAGAGTATCCCGGACAGTGCCGAAATAATCCGGGGAAATCAGATAGTTATCTGCTTTCAGCACATTATTGTGCGCGGTCAGACGAAGCAGAAGGAGCTTTAGCTCGCTGTTTTCGGAATCGCAGATCTTCAGAATCCCGATTCGCCTATCCAGCGCGTCACAGCCTTTGCGCCTGTTTAGGCCAATATCGGTAAAAGCGTTGCCCCATATGGCATTCACGGGAACCATGTCCTGCAAGGCCTGTGCCGCTGCATCTTTTACACGGTTGCACACAAAGCGGTAATACTCCGGTGACGCACTTTCGTTCGGAGCGGAATGGCAATGGGAAAAGCACAGCATAATTTTTTCACGGGAGATGCACAGAACTTTTCCTACTTCGTCCCGCAAAGCGTTTGCGTGCTGTTTTGAAAAGCCAATATGATCAATGGCGGCGACACAACACAGTTCCTCGCCCAGTTGCCATACGGTTACCTGCGCCGATAGAGGATGCAGAATGCCGCGTGATATCTGATCTTCTCTACCAAAGCCTACGGTTTCTATTGGTACAGATGGTGTTATATCCGTTTCTACGAACCCTAACACCAATGTTTTATTTTTCATGGTACTTTACTCCTTAATCTAAAATGAAAAGGCGCAAAGTTACCCGGATAGATTGTTACTCCATGCAGTTTCTATCCGAAACAACTTTGCATGGAGCAGCGGCAATGGCCAGTCTCATATCATCAGTCCCTTCTAATAACTATGTTTTTCATTGTAATATGAGTATATCACAAAAAAATGATAATTATCGAGTTCCCAGTGTTCTTAACGGGAATCCGATCCATATTTTGATGTGTATTTTTTATCCTTCCAGTACCACCATTTCAACTTTTCCGGATCATGTATTTCGTTTTCGGAATAGTAAACGGCAAGTCTGAAGACATAGAGTTGGCATTTATCTTCCTGAAAGCCTTTATAAAGGGAGTCTTTTAGATATATATCTTCCGGGTTCTGCCCAACCAGCGATGCAACGCTGTCATACCCTATATTTATCAAATCTTGCTCAATGTTCTTACCGATGCCTGGAATCTGTCTTAAATCGTTCATTGCTGTTTCCTCAATGACTTGCTTTCAGCTTTGCAATTCTGTCAGCCAAGTCATTTTGAAATGCCTCATCGCTTAATGACGGGTCTTTCGCATCATAAAATAATTGACATGGCATCTCGGAACATTGCCCGCAATGCAAGAACTTTTTATCCAGAACGCAGCAGGAATAAAACGGACAGCAATTCAATCCAATTTCAGCAATCCATGACGGCTTTCCCTGTAATTCCTCACATCCTGGACAGGGTTGCTGATACTGTGGACATTCTTCGCAAAGCATCCCACAAGAGGAAATATCCATTATATTCGCCTTCCTTTTATAATCAGCAATTTGTTCCTCGTTTGCCTATCAGTATACCTCACATTCAGGAAAATGTCACCAAAGATTTAAGACTGTGATTCAGTCTCCACATCAAAGTCCGGGAACAGATCAAGCGCGGCGTATTCCTCATCACTCATGCCCCGGAGTTTTCCCAGCGCGGAATCCGTCAGGGCTAGAAGCTCCGTTTCCTCCGCGCCGAGATAGCCGCGCATCTGTGTCAGCTCCGCGATCAGTCCCTCCCGCGTCCCGGTATTGTAAATGCACATCAGGTTGATTTCATCGTTAGTAAACATATCACCGCTCCATTTCCGCGCCTCTGTCGGGCGCTGTTTTTTTATGTTCCCGGCTGACCGGTTGATTCCTGAGCTGCTCCACAACGGATTTCTTCTTTTCGTCGTTTTCCCGCCGAGACGCCTCGGCAAGCTCCAAAAGGGAAATTGGCTGGCCGGTTTTGGCCTGCTGCTCCAGCTCCGCGACAGAGGGATTTTTTCCGTTGTCGATGACGCCGTCGATCATGTCGTAATCATCTTCCATCGACATTTCCGCATTTTTCAGGTAGTTTTCCGGTTTCAGGAAGTCCGGAATTTCCTGAAAACCGAAGCTGTCCACATAGTGACAGGATACAACACCGTTCTGTTTGAGCGCAACGATGTCGCTGACGGACAGGCTCGGCCTGTGATAATCGGCGGGATGGTCGTTATTGAACCGATCCCACAATTCCCCCAACCTGTCATCCGTACTGCCGGTATCGGTAAGCGGCGCGGTGTAAGCGAGGTCGTAGTTGCCGTGATCCACCGAAACGCCTTTTGATTCCAGCCAACTTAGCGGCTCAAAGCGGATGTCCCTCAGTTCGTCGCCGTCCTTCACCTGATAGATAGCGAAAGCATCCTGAGAGGTTTTCAGAAAAGCGGCTTCCCGCTGCTCCTGATGCTTCATCCAGTCCTCTATGGCTGCGGAAAACTCCCGGCTTTCCTCCCATTCCTCGCGGCGCACAGCGAACAGGCCGCTGTGCGCCTGAATCTCATCCGAGTCGAACGCCATACTTACGCTGCCGTCCTCAATCATGTAAACGGTGAGGTCCTGCTCAAAAAGTTCCAGCGCCCGGTCTTTGGAGAGCGGCAGCAGATCACCGTCCAGATACCCGCAGGCTTCCAGATCAGCCACGGTCAGGTCCGAATCCGGCATGAGGTATTCGTCCAGCGCCTGCTCCGGTGCATCCGGCAGCATGTTCGCCGCTTTCGGTTGGTCGGACGCTGTCTGCGGTTCCGGTTCAGCTTGCTCATGGTCGCCCAAATTATTTTTACGGATATATTTCTGTACATCCTGTTCACGCACGGCGGCAATCTTGCTCAAAATATCAAGCGACACCTTTTCCGAGGTTTCAGGAACCAGGTGTTCAACAACAAGCGCCTGTTCGTAAGCGGTTGGAATGGAACTGACACCCTCATCGACAAACCCGCTTGCCGTTTCCCGCAGGCTCTCCTTATCGTAAAGGGTATAGCCGTATCCGTCCTCGTTTTCCTTCAAATAAAGATAGGCGGCGTTGTCCAGCAGATACACCGCCTCGGTTTCCCTCGGCGGGTAAATCTTTTCGATTTCATCCAGCCGCCGCAGCAACTCGTCCGGGGACGCCGCGCCCTCGATCTTGGCGGCATTGAGAATAGCCGCACGGGTATCTTTTCCGTAACCGCTTTTCAAATCTTCCACGGTGGCCGGGACTTCTTCTTCCATGGAGTTGAGAGGGAACGGCGGCTCCATGACGGAAGCCGTGTACCGATACACGTCTCCGGCGAACTGTTCCAGAACGCTGTCATACTCTTTCAGGACCTCGCGGAAGTTTTGGTCGATGTCGGAGATCAGACCGGAGGCGGTTTTATTGATGGTTTCCAAAGAGGCCCGCAGCTCAGGCAATTCCTTGCCACGGCTCCATGTGGCAATATAGCCGAAGCTGTTCTCGCCGGTCTGAATGCCGTAATACTGGCAGACGGCGTAAGAAACGCTTTCGGCCTCCACTTCCTCGGTGTGCCGGTCTTTCGGCTTGGGTGGTTCGGCGGTTTCATCACTCTTGGCGGCGGCAAGGCGGGCCTGTTCATAGTTATGCAGCGTGGCGTGAGTGATTTCGTGGACGGCGGCGGAGACGGTCTGTACCTCGCTCATGCCGGACCGGATGGCGATACGCTGGTCTTTTTCGCTGAAATAGCCGTCCGTATTCGGTTCCATCGTTTCAAAAGCAAACGGAACGGGGGACGAACGCCGCAGCGCCTCCATGAAAATCTCATACTGCTTCACATTCCCCGTGAGATCATTTGCCAATATCGGCAGAGGCTTCCCCTCGGTCTGCGATACGTCAAAGACCGACACCACCTTGTACATGGGGATTTTGATCTCCTTTTCCTCCATGATGACCTTGCCGTCCGCGTCCAGCACGGGAGCCTTGGTGTCCGGGTCGAGCTTTTCTTCCTCGATTTTCTTTTTGAACGGAGTCGGCGCGATGATTTTGATGCCTTTTTCGCCCCGCATGACGTTCCGGCTGAACTGATCACGCCATTTATTAAAGCCCGCAACCAAAGTGGCGTCCGGCTTCTGCATGTAAATGAGCATCGTGTTGTTGACGGAATATCGGTGAAAACGGGACATGGTGCGGAGGAACTGCGCATATCGGTCGCTCTGGAACAGGCTTTGGATACCTTGTTCGATGCTGTCGGTGATTTCTTTCAGCCGTTCCTTATTCTTCTCGGGCATAGTTTTGCTCCTTTCACAGCTCATAGAATTGAAAAAGACGCGCCCCCGCACAGGCCGGGGTAAACCTATGCGGGAACGCGCTTATTATTCATTTTCGGAGCGTATGCTCCTTATCGGGAGGACGTATTTTTGCTGTTTTGGCCCGCAAACTGTCGGCTTCGCGCCGCCGGTCGCTGTACGGTTCCCGGACGGAAACACAGCGTTTGGGGATAAGATAGCTGACGGCCCCGTGATGCTCCGGGCGCTCCGGCTTCACCTTGTCGGGGTATTTCTCCGAAAGCCGTTTGAGTTTTTGGATGAGCTTTTTATTGTGCGTGTAAACGTTGGCCGTCGCTTCTTCCTCGTTATAGCAGATGATCGTCTCCCGTTCATATTTTGTAAGTTTCATGATCCGCCACGCTTTTTCGTCCCCGAATCAAATTCCAGCCTGAAATTAACGTGCTCCCCGGTGTCCTCCAAAATCACCGTGGCATCGTAAGTCTTGCCGGTTTTTTCGGAATAGCAGCCGGTGAGCCTTACGCGCCCGTCCTTCAGGAGCGCGGCGGCGACGGATTTTGTCAGCGCCTTTTTCTTGACAGCGAAAAACCGGTTGTCCTTCCAAAGTCCGAACCGGCAATTGTCGTTTTCGCAGAAGAATCCCTTTTTGCTTTCGGTCACGCTGCCGCCGCAGCGGGGACATTTGCCGACCGCCTCGCGTCCGGAGGGAAACAGAACCTCCGCGCCTCTGACCGGCGCATAGGTTTGTATCAGCTCCCGGAGCATGGAAGAAATCCCACTCATAAAAGCGTCCGGTTCCAGTTCGCCGCGCTCCACCTGTTTGAGCCGGTTTTCCCATTCGGCGGTCAGCAGCGGGGATTGAAGCTGTTCCGGCAGAACGGTAACAAGCGATACGCCGACCTGTGACGGGATAAGATTGACGGTTTTCTTGGCCTTTTTCCGTTCCACAAAGCCTGTAGTGACGAGCTTTTCCAAAATAGCCGCGCGGGTGGCGGGGGTGCCGAGGCCCTTGCGCTCCGCATCGTCGGGCATCTCCTTCGCGCCCGCCGTCTCCATCGCGGAAAGAAGCGTATCCTCCGTGTAATGCTTGGGCGGCGAGGTTTTGCCCTCTTTGATTGAAACAGAGGAAACAGTGATGCCCTGCCCCTCTGCCAGTTCCGGCAAAGGTTTGTCGGCCTGTTCCTGCAAATAGATTTTCCAGCCGGGAACGAGGACCGTTTTGCCCTTGGCGGCAAAGTCATACCCGGCGCAGTCCAGCGTGACGGCGGTTTCGGCGTATTGGTGCGCATTGCCGACCGCGCAGAGAAGCTGCCGGGAAACCAGCCGCAGAATTTCACGCTCCCCGGCAGGCAGCGTGGAACTGTCCGCTTTGCCCGCGACGGAGGTGGGAACGACGGCGTGATGGTCGCTGACCTTCGCGCTGTCGCAGACCTGACCGGCGTTGAGCTTTTCGGGCGCGTCCGCGCCGCAGATCGTGGCGGCGACGGAAGCAAGCGCCGGAACGGTTCCTTCCATATCGTTCGTCAGAAACCGGCTGTCGGTGCGGGGATAAGTACAGAACTTTTTTTCATAGAGCGATTGCAAATAGTCCAGCGTCTGCTGGGCCGTGTAGCCGAGCAGGCGGTTGGCGTCGCGCTGGAGGGTGGTCAGGTCATAGAGGGCGGGAGCCTTTTTCGGATTTTTCCTTGCGCTCCACGGCTCTGACGATTACCGCCTTGTTCTTGCAGGCGGCGGCAACGGCCTCGGCCTCCGGCTTTGCTTTCAGCTTGTCGCCGGTGGCGGTGAAACCGCCGCAGTCGAGGCTGACCGTGTAAAACGGCTCCGGCTGAAACGCGGAAATCTCCGCTTCCCGCTGCACGATGAGCGCCAGAGTCGGAGACATGACGCGCCCGACATTCAGAGTTCGGTGGTAGAGGACCGAAAACAGGCGCGTCGCGTTGATGCCCACCAGCCAGTCGGCTTTGGAGCGGCAGAGTGCGGACTGGTGCAGGCCGTCGTAATCCCGGCCCGGTTTCAGGTCGGCAAAGCCCTGCCGGATAGCTTCATCCTCCATTGAGGAAATCCAGAGCCGTTTCATCGGTTTGGAGCAGCCCGCCATGTCGTATACGGTGCGGAAAATCAGTTCGCCCTCGCGTCCGGCGTCGCAGGCATTGATGACTTCATCCACATCGTCGCGGCGCATCAGGTCGCGGAGAATAGCAAACTGCTTTCGTTTGTCCCCACTTATGGTGAACCGCCAGTTTTCCGGCAGAATGGGCAGATCCTCACGCCGCCATTTGGCGTATTTTTCATCGTAGGCGTCGGCGCTTGCCAGTTCCGAGAGATGGCCGAGGCACCATGAAACGAGGTAGCCGCTGCCCTCTAAATACCCGTCGCCGCGCTGCTTCGCGCAGATCACGGCGGCGATACTTTGGGCAACCGAGGGCTTTTCACTGATTACAAGCCGCATTTTCATCCCCCTTTCGTTTCGGCGTGATGATAAGGTCACGATAACAGTTACGGGGATGGTCAGGACGGCCTTTCGGCGAGGTGGGAGGCCGCTCCTCCCGCCTGTACCGGGGCTTCTGTACCATCATCCGCTCGAAAGGACTGTCGGTGAAAAAGGTCATTCGTCCTCACGCTCCGTTTCACCGTCGGAAGTTTCCGGCTCATCTTTTTGCGCTGTTCCTTCGTTAGGAACTTCCGGTTCGTCGTCCGGCTCAGATTCGTCGTCCCCGCCATCGGTGTAATCGTAATCGTCCGGGTCGGGCCTGTTTTTGTCCTTTTTATCCGGCTTGCGGAATTTGAAGAACCAGACCGCCGCGCCGACGAGAACGGCTGCAAGCACGGCGACTGCCGCGATTCCGGCGCTGTTATTCTGCTTTTCCGGCCGGGAAACGGATGAAACCGTGGACGTCGATGCGGTTGGTGCGGAGGATGTCTCCGGTGCGGAAACAGTCTTGGACGAAGAAGAACCGGATACGTCCTCGTTATCGCTTTTTGCCAGCGCAAGCAGGTCCTTGTCCGTCACGGCGTCGAGGAAGTAGACGTTTTCAGCATTTTTCTGCCGGTCGATAATCAGGTAAAAGACGTGCTTGCTCGGCGTGGTAATGGTGAAAAACTCCTTGCCGTCCTCGTTGGTCACGTTGTCGATCACCGTCCCGGTGCCGTCCGGCGTCAGAGGCTTAAGTGACGTCCCGGACGACGTTTCGGACGACGCCGACGATGCGGTACTGTTCTGCGCGGCGCTGGAACTGCTCAAGGTCGGAGAGGTCGTCCCTGTGCTGTAGGCGAGGGCGTTGACGGAAAAAGCCGCCGTGCAGGACACGGCGGCCATCAGGCAGACGAATATACGGATTTTAGATTTCTTCATGAGTGGTTTCCTCCTGTTTGTTCTGATCGGACACGGGGCGGTTTTCGCGGGACGCTTTCATGAGCGCGGAGAGTTCCTCCGCCGTCATGCCCATGCCCCGCACAAGGCCGACAATATCGAGATTTTCCAGCTCCCGGCGTTGCTTTTCCAGTTCCTTCTGCCGGTTTTGCAGCGCGGAGATTTTCGCCGCGTTCTTTTCATACTCGGTGTCGATTTTCTTGAATTTCGGATTCACAGTGATTCCTCCAGTCTGTTATGGGTTCGGTAAACGTCCGAACGTGTAAAAATGGCTTTGCCAGTAGCTTGTGTTGAGGTCTGAATAGCCGATGGGGTCTCCGGCCGCGAGCATCATGCCGTTTCCGACGTAGATGCCCACATGGGACACGCCGTCGGTATCGTAGGTGTGTTCAAAGAAAACAAGATCGCCGGGTCTTGCGTCGGCGGGAGAAACCGGAGTGCAGATATCGCAGAGGCCCTGCGCTCCCAGCCGTCCCACGCTCCATCCGCTGTGATTGATTACCCACGACACGTAGCCGGAGCAGTCGAACGAGGTTTTCGGGCTGCTCCCGCCCCAAACGTAAGGATAGCCGATATATTTCTGTGCTTCCGTCATCATGGCGGCGAACCGCGCGTCCGTCATTTCCTCCGGGGGAATATCGTATTCCGTGGGCTTCTTGACAGTAGATGCGTTCGGATAGGCCGACGAAGGAAACAAGTCGGGCCGGTTGCCAAGGGTGGACATGTACATCGAGTACACGACGACCTGATCTTCGTTCATGATGGAAATGGGAAGATGGGACAAGTCCTCGTTGTGCAGCTTTACGTTGCAGATGGTGTAGGTATAGGGAACTTGGCGAGTCTCGGTGTGGGTCGTGCCGTCCGGGTCCGTCACCGTATGTGTTTCCGTGCGATAGCGGGTTTCCGTCTCCACGGTCTGCGTCAGTTGGTATTCTTTTGAGAACAGAGTGGAAAGCATGTCCCAGACTTCATCCAGCGTCCATTCGCCGCCGTGCAACGCGGTCAGGATGGAAACCAGCACATACGGGTCATGCCCGATTTTATCGAGGCTGTAATGATATTCGTCGTACCCGCCGTGCCTCTGCTCGTAATGGTCGATCTCGTTCTGAAGGTCCGCTTCCTTTTGGGCGTAAGCGGCTTCCGCGCCGAGCATGGCGTCGTCCGTGGAAGGATAGGTGGACGCGGTAACGCCGGACAGCGCCCCTTCCAGCAGAACCGAGCTGGAGGATAGGACGTTCAGAAGCAGAACCAGTACCAGAAAAACGCCCGCGGCAATCAGAAAACCGTTCCGGTGCCGCCCGACAAAAGCCGCCGCCCGCTTGCTCTCCCGCGCCGCCGCTTTTCCCGCTTTCGCGGTGTTTTCGGTGGCTTTCCCGGCAGAACCGGTAAACTGTCCGGCCCGCTTCGCGGCGGCGTACTGCTTTTTTACGGCCCGCTTTTGCCGCCAGTGGGCCAAAGGATTGCCGGAGGGCTGCGGATCGTCGCGCGCGGCCTTTTTCTGCAAATAGCCGAGGTTGGCGCGGTCAAGCTGCTTTTCCGCTTTGGCCGATTTCCGGTAGGGTTTCAGCTTGTGGAAGCGATTGGCGCTGCGAACCAGACGCCTGCCTGTTTCGGCGGCTTTCTCGCTTTTGTGCGCGGCCTCCACGCCCACGTTTTCATCCTCGGACTGTTGGATTTCCCGGTGAAACTGCATCAAAACGGCGTTCCCGGGCGTGTCCCGGACGGCGTGGGTGAGCTTGGACGGCTTTTTCTTGTCCACTTCCTCAAATTTCAAGTGCGTCGTGACCTTGCCGGTGGCTGGGTCAACGGAGTGTTGACGCTTGAAAACGGTTCTTTTCGGGATTTTATTTTTCGCCTGATCCGTTTTTGCCGCTGCTTTCTGCGCCCTGCGGACAGATTTTTTTAATACAGGGTCGGTTTGTTCCTCCTTCGTGAATTGCAGGCGAGGCGCTCGTTTTTCCATTGCCGTCACCTCCTGTCCCGCCGAGCACGGACGCTCATGTCGCCGCCACTTCCTGCGGCTTGGTAGTCATGATGCGGTACAGCTCCGTGTCCTTCGGGAAATGATCGATAAACGGCAGAATGACGTTGCCGTAAAACAGCAGCCCTTCACCTTCGCCGGAATGAGTGACGTAGGAAAGCTGGTGCGGCGAAATGCCGAGCTGCTTGGCGAGAATCTGACGGTCGCCGGACGCCTGATTGAGCATATAGATGTAATCCGAGTTTTCAAAGATGTTCTCGATTTCCCGTGAGGAAAGAAGGTCCTTGATGTTCTGCGTGATCCCGGTTGGAATGCCGCCCCACTTGCGGAACCGCTTCCAGATTTCCACGGAATAGGCGGCGGTCTGCTCTTCTTTTAAGAGCAGATGGAACTCGTCGATGTAATAGCGCGTGGATTTTCCCACGGCCCGGTTGACGGTGACGCGGTTCCAGACCTGATCCTGCACGATGAGCATCCCGATTTTTTTGAGCTGCTTGCCCAACTCCCGGATGTCGTAGCTGACAACGCGGTTCCTTACGTTGACGGTGGTGCGGTGGTTGAATACGTTGAGGGAGCCGGTGACGTAGATTTCCAGTGCCGTGGCGATGTACTGCGCTTCCTTTTCATCCTGCTTCCGTAGCTCGTTGTACAAATCATCCAGAATCGGCATGTTCTCCGGACGCGGGTCACTGAGGTAATTCCGGTACACTAGCCTCACGCAGCGGTCGATGACCGTCTTTTCCACCGGCTGCAATCCCTCTTTGCCGCCGACGATCAGCTCACAGAGTGAGAGTATAAAGTCCGATTTCAAAGACAACGGGTTTTCTTCCTCGGAATAGTTGAGGTTGATGTCCATGGGATTGATATAATCGGTAGACGCGGGTGATATTTTGATGATCTGCCCGTGCAAGCGTTCGATCAGCGGGCCGTATTCGGCCTCCGGGTCACAGACGATGATATCGTCATTTGTGACGAGGAACACGTTGGCGATTTCCCGTTTCGCGGCGAAGGATTTGCCCGCTCCCGGTGTGCCGAGAATCAGACCGTTCGGGTTTTTCAGGAGTTTCCGATCCACCATGATGAGGTTGTTACTTAGGGCGTTCAATCCGCAGTACAGCGCCTCACGCCCGGTCTGGAACAGTTCCTGCGTGGTGAAAGGGATAAAAATGGCGGTGCTTGATGTAGTCAGGCCCCGCTGGATTTCTATTTGGTTACACCCAAGCGGAAGTGAAGACATCAGCCCTTCCTCCTGCCGGAAGTCGAGCCGGGTCAGCGCACAGTTGTATTTCTGCGCGAGGGAACTTGCCTGAAACACGTTGTTGTCCAGCCGCTGCCGGTTCTCAGCAACGTTGAGAACGAGAAAGGTCACAAGGAACATGCGCTCGTTGCGGGACTGTAAATCCTGCAACAGCTTTTTCGCTTCCTCGCCGTAGGTGGCGAGGTCGGAGGGAATGATATCCATGTCGTATCCGGAACGGATGGCCTTTTTCTGCTCCTGAATCTTCATGGAATCCAAATCCGTGATTTTTCGTTTCACCGTCTTAATGGCGTTCACCTGGTCGATGGATTGGATGTGCATGGTGACGATGAGGCTGGATTCCATATCGAGGAAATCGGCCAACATCCGGTCATTCAGCTCTGGCGCGAGAATTTGGAGAAACGATACCGCCCCAACCTGACGCCCCATGCCGAATATGTTGCCGCTTTTAAACTCAAAGGAAGAGGGAGCGATGAAGTCTTTGACGGACAGGCCGGAGCGAGCCAGCCAGTCCCACGAAAAACGGAACGGTTCCGGCACGTCCATACGGAAGATGTCGTGCAGCAAACGCAGACGGTCCGCGCCGTTCAGGGAAGCGGCTGTTACACCGAGATGTTTGAAGTTGTTTAGAATGTCGATCTCGACGCGTTCCAGCCGGGGCTTGGCCGCTTTCAGACTGTCCGCTTCGATGCCGAAGGTCAGGTATTTGGTTTTGATGAGGCCGTTATTGCCTTTGGCAAGCTGGTTCCGGAGCATTTCCGTATACTCCGAACGCAAGCTGTCGAAATCGTCGCCCTGCGGTGGGATGGTGACGCTTCTTGCAAAACTGTCTCGCGTTGCGGAAAGGTTCAGAAATGAGAGCTGGAATTTGATGGAACTGTCGAAATAGTTGAGGAAATCGCACCAGCCCTCAAAAATGGCGGTTTTGTCCTCGTTCTGGTTGAGCTGATAGTTGATGTCCTGAAACTGAACGGTTTTCGTGTAATAGCTGTCGGTTACGCGGCAGATGCCGTCCGGAAACATACGCTCGAACGGGATGCTGTCCTGCGCCGACTGCTTTTTCTTATCGGTCTGCCGTGCCTTTGCGACGGCGGCTTCGATCTGGTGCCTCTCGGCGCGGGATAACGACCGATTCATGGCCGGTTTTTGCTTTTTTACCGACAATCCGACGCACCTCCTTGTCTAATTTACTTTGCCGCGCGAGCACGGCGTAATAATTGTTGGTCTGATACGGTCGCTGTTTTGACCGGAGAAACAGTACCCTGACGATGTTGCGGACGATCTTTTCCAGCGGCAGGCCGTTTTTCTCATAGACGGCCATCAGGAAAAACGGCAGCATAACGAGCACCATGCAAAAAGAAGCGGCTCCGGCGCTGAAACCTGCAGGCCATTTGAGCAAAAAGAAAAGCGGTACGCCAACAAGCGCGCCGCCGCTGAAACAGACAAGCTGCCGTTTTGTTAAATTGAACAGGACCTTCGTTTTCACTGCGGTTAAGTCCTTGGGAACGGGAACATAAGCCATTATTTCGCCTCCTTTAATTGATTATAAAAATTCAGTTGAATAAAATTTTAAAGCATGTTAGGCTCAAAGTACCCTGTAAAGAAAGGTTGATTTCTATGAGAATCCATTTAGAAAAGATCCCCGCTCATCCTGTAGTCTACTTGCGTCGGATCGGCGCATATGGAGAACAAAACGTCAAGCTTATGCAAGATATGAAAGAGTGGATACGCCATCAAGAACTTTGGAATGATTTCAGCACAATCTACGGTATCGCTCAGGACAATCCTGCAACTACCCCATCTGAACAATGCCGTTATGATGTTTGTCTGGAAACCGATAAAACTTTTGAAGATCAGGCTGTTCAATCTGGCGCTTTACCTGCGGGAACATATCTTGTTTTTGAAATTCCGCACACCACTGAGAACGTACAGTGCTTTGGGGCCTCTCTAGCAGATGTTCTGTTGAAAGAAGGAAAACATATAGATAAGAGTCGCCCTGTTTTAGAGCGATATAAGGTAGCTCTCGTTAACAAGGGGTTCTGTGAATTTTGTGTTCCTGTCTCAGACTAATGCGCGTTGAAGATGGATTTTGCGAGGCTTCCGGTTTTGAAAAGCGTAAAGCATAGCAGCACCGTGTAGCCCATACACGTCCAGATCGCCTTGCTGATGTCCGTGCTCACGCTGATGCTTTTTACCAGAACAGCGTAAATCGCCACGCAGACAATGATGAGAAAGCCCTGAAATCCCAGCGCGAACAGGGAGCGCAGATAGTTCTGGCCCATGCCGCCCGATTCCCGGTTCAGCATCGTCGCCATTGGGATCGGCGCGATTGAAGTGGCCAGATAGATTTCGATCATCCTCCCGTACACGATGATGAAAATACAGATCGTGAGCGCCCACATGATAAAGCCCACGAAAATGCTCTGGAACCACAGCCCGAACAGGGGGCCGAGATCCATTGCCATGAGCCGTGTCTGGAGGTTTGCCGTGACGGAACTGATGTCGATAGATGTATCGGAAACGATGATTCCCGCCGCGCTGTTGACCACACTCTGCGCCACGTCGAATATGCCCATGACGATATTCCATGTGTTGGTCACGATGAGGATGGCGCAGGCCGTTTTGAAAATCCAACGGAAGAAGACGGCGATTTCGATGTCGTGAAGGTTGTTTTTGTCGGTTATGATCTGAATCAGCTCCAGCGTCATGACGAATGCGAGGATCAGGCCCGCGATGGGCATCATGACGTTTTCGGAAAGAGTCCAGATCATGTTGTAAATGCCGGTGTTCCACGCCTGCGGCGTCGTTCCCACCTGAGAGGCGATCTGCCCGACCTGACTGTTTACGTTGTCGAACATGCCGGACAGGTTGTTCATGATACCGCCGACGAGTATTTCTTTCAGCCATTCGGTAATCTGCTGCTTGATGAAATCCAAGCGGCATCACCTCCTTTCCCGCGCTCCCGTAAATCGGGGCGCGGAGTGTTTTTGCGTCGGCATCAGCCGAAAAGGTTGGAGAGCAGCGGAACCAGCGTAATGCCGATCAGGGCCACGCCGCCGCCCGCCATGAGCTGTTTAATGCCTTGCGATTTCGCTCCTGGATTGTCGTTACCGTAACCTTCCAGAAGATTGATCGCGCCCCAAATGGCAAGGCCCGCGCCGAGGGCGATCACGAGGGTCTGGAGAACGCCGATTGCGGAATGAAAGAAACTCATAATACTACCTCCAATTTTGGTTTTAATAATGAAAAAAGCCGCTATTCTGCGGCTTTCTGGTCCCCGGAGAGGTCAACGAAATATGTATTGAACACATCGTCCGGTTTGGGTTTCAATTTGGTGGACAGAAACTTCTCAATATGAAAGGCGTTGCGTGAGTCATAATCGGATAGGTACTTGTAGTTCGGATGCTTTGTGATATCGTACTTGTCCGAAAGGAAAGGCCGAACGCCGCGAAGCTGGAGGATACACTTGCCTCCGTCAAGGACAGACAGCTCATCGACCGAAGCTAAATCCTTCCCCAATTTTTGATAATTAAGGCTGTGGGAAACCTCACGGCCACGGCTTTCGCCGGTGTTGTACGTGTCGATCGTCTCTTTCCCAAGAGATTCGGTTAGTTCCTTCAAAGTCGTGCGTTCCTTGCCGCCGAGGAAAATGGCGCTGTCGCAGTTGCCGATGATCGTGTCGGCGTTGTCTTTGTACAGGGCCTTGAGCTGGCTCTGCGCCTGCAAAACAAGACAGGCCGAGATTTCGCGGCTGCGGATGGTGGCAATCAGCTTTTCAAACTTGGGGATCTGCCCAATGTTGGCAAATTCGTCGAGCAGGCATCGGACGTGGACAGGCAAGCGCCCGCCGTACACATCGTCAGCCTTTTCGCACAGCAGATTGAAAAGCTGCGTATAGGCCATCGAAACTAAAAAATTAAACGTGTCATCAGTATCTGAGATAATGATGAACAGGGCGGTTTTCCGGTCGCCCAGCGTGTCCAGCTCCAACTCGTCGTAGGCTGTCAAGTCACGAAGCTCCTGAATGTCGAAGGGGGCCATTCTTGCGCCGCAGGAAATAAGGATTGATTTTGCCGTTTTGCCCGCCGCCAGCTTATATTTCTTATACTGACGGACGGCGAAGTGATTCGGATTTTCTTTTTCCAGCGCCTCAAACATGAGATCCACGGGATTTTTGAATTCCTCATCATCCTCTCGGACCTCCGAAGCGTTGATAAATTCAATCAGCGTGGCGAAATTCTGTTCCTCGACCGGGGCCTCATAGTGGATGTAGCCGATGAGCGCCGTGTAAAAGAGAGTCTCTGCTTTTTCCCAGAAGTCATCTCCGGATTTGCCGTTTCCTTTGGTGTTGGTGATCAGCGCCGTGACCAGCTTCAAGATGTCCTTTTCGGAATGAATGTACGCGAAGGGATTGTAATGCATCGACTTCTTGAAGTTAATGGTGTTGAGAATTTTGATGCGGTAGCCCCTGCGCCGCAGGAGATTTCCGCACTCCACGACGATGCTGCCCTTCGGGTCCGTGACTACGAAACTCACCGGATAATCCTTGGAATCGCACTGCATCAGGTTCGGCTTGATGAAAAACCGCGTCTTGCCGGAACCGGAGCCGCCAACAACCAGCACGTTTTTGTTCCGGGAAGTTTTGGGGTTCTTCGGTCGGCTGTTCATGGTGAGCCGTTCCGTCTGTGTGAGAATGACGTTGTTTTCAAACACAGGGTCGATGTACGGCCTGATGTCCTCGGCCTTTCCCCAGCGGGCGGAGCCGTATTCCGCGTTTTTGCGGAATTTCTTGGCGTTCCGGCCTTTGACGTAGACCGCCAGCCTGAGTGCGGCGGCGAGAAGAACGCCTACAGCCAAATCAGTCGGATAAAAGCTCGGCAGCGGAGAATAAAACGCGGCGGTGAGGCCGTCTATCAGGTGTAAGAGCTTCCTCGAAGCGTCCGCGCCTGCGGCCAGCCGCCACGCTTGCCCGAACTTGGTGGCGAACAGCGCGACGAACAGGTAAGGCAGATTCATCAGGAGCGGCTTTTTTGTTTTTTCACTCATCGCGCACGCTCCTGTTCCTTATGTCTCACCCGGTGAACGGTATTCGCTTTGACCAGATCTTTGAACTGCCGAAGCCGCGAGAGAACGGATGGCTTTTTCGCCCGGTTCACCGTTTTGGCCGTGAACTCGGTGAAAGCGGCGGTGAGCGCGTCCGCATCCCTTGCTTTGAAAAAGACGAGATATTTGGGCGGCGAAACGCTGCGGTCTTTTTTGACGGCGTAATCTACGCCGTATTTCCGCGCCACACAGTCAAAGGAACGGATGTTGCTGTCGGTGATCTCGATGTTCGACA
Organism: Caproicibacter fermentans; assembly: GCF_014303955.1. Lineage (NCBI taxonomy): Bacteria > Bacillati > Bacillota > Clostridia > Eubacteriales > Acutalibacteraceae > Caproicibacter > Caproicibacter fermentans. The sequence goes on from NZ_CP060286.1 coordinate 3,935,914, forward strand.
CGCCTGCGTTCTGCCCGATGAGCTGCTTCACCGTCTGCCTGCCGTGGGGGACAACGGGATCGGCGCGGGCTTTTGCGTTTTTCTTCTCCTTCCGGTGTGCCAGATACTTGGCAATCGCCGCTTTGAGCATCCGGCCCGTGAGTTTCGTGCCGCTGATGATGAGCGTCACGGAGCGGTTTTCAATTTCTTCCTGCAATCAAAGCACCTCCTTTTGCCGGAAACTCGGCACGTTACCTTTGCGTTGCTTCCGTGCTTGCTTCCCGGCCCTGTCCCTTGATGGTGAGGATGCCGTCCAGTGTGGTGGCCGTGATATGCAGGCGCTCCGCCGTGGCGATGTCGTTTTTCACGGTTTCGTCCACGTTCCTGCCGCAGACCACCAGCACATGAGCGCGGCGCAGAAAGTTGCAGGCGATGTCGATGCCGTCCTTGTGTTCCTGCGGGATGGCGTCGTTGAGGAAAAGCGGTAGGAACAGAACCGGGCAGATTGGTGAAAAGCCCGCGTCGTAAATTTTGCGGCAGTACCGCGCCGCGTCCTCGGTGTTTTCGATTTCGTTTCCGCCCCACGGGGCGGTGATGTATGCAAGGGGTCGTTTCATGGAAAAATTACTCCTTTCCGATTTTTGTCGGGGATAAAAACAGCCCGCGCGGGACGTTTAACGTCCGGGCGGGCCGCTTCCGTACATGTCGTGATTGACCAGCGCCGAATAATAGCTGCTGATGGTGGTGGGTGCCTGATACAGCGCGGTCAGAATGTAGCTTCGGATGTTGCGTACGTCGGTGGTGTTTTTGTCGAGACACTCCAGCACATATTCGATGTGGCTGTCGTCGAGCTTCAAAAGCCTGCTTTTCACCGCTTCGGCGGGCATATCCTCACCGGCGATCCGAATCTCCTTTTTCCGGCTGCACGCGGTATCGAGCATAATGCCGACGATTTCATCCAGACGCTCCGGGTCGCATTTCTGCCGCAGGACGTCGTAGGAAATATTCTCTTTGATGATTTCGCGGTAGGCATCCATCGCATCCATCGCATCAGCCGGTGCAACGGCCTCCGGTTTACGGTCTGCCGGATTGGATTGATACGTATTTGCTCCATACGTATTTGATTTTTTAGGGATATTAGTTCCCTTAGTATTTAATTGCGCGGGATTTTCCGTATCCGGGTTATCCAGATATGGCTTTTCCGTATCTGGTGAATTCGTATTCGGGAAAGGCGTACCCGGTGGCTTGCGCGGCTGCTCATAGATGATGTACTCGGTATCCGTGATGCGTCCGTCTTTTCCGCGAAGCTGTCGGCGCTCCATATAGCCCGCGCTTTCCAGCTCCTTGAGCGTCTTTCCGATGGCGTCCACACCCTCGCGGCAGATGGAGGCAAGGCCCCGCGTGGTGTAATCCCAATCGTCCGGAAGGGAGAGCATCATGGACAGCAGCCCTTTCGCTTTCAGGGACAAAGCCCTGTCTTTGAGGTGATGGTTGCTCATAACCGTGTAATCCCGCGTCCGTTCCACACGAAAAACCGCCATTTTGTATCACTCCCTTCTGTACGGACGATTCAGTCCGCAATCGTAAAATTCAGTGTCAGCTCATGGGACACGTTCGTTGTCTTTACCCACGCCAAACCGAATTTAGCGGTAAGCGTCAGATTTCCCGACGCTCCGTTCGCGTCGAGCGTTCCCAAAGGGACTTCCGACGTGAGGTCGCCCGTATAAACGGGCGTCGTTCGGTCAACCTCCGTCCAGTCTGAACCGGCTGTTTTTCTGATTACCACGCCGAGCGCAAAATTATTTTGGGTCTGCACTGCCGTCAAACTGTTCCAGTCCGAATAAACCGTGGGGGCGGTGTCACCGATGCCGGATGTCGCTTTCAACCCCGCGACGGAAACCCGGACGGGGAAAGTAGAATGATTGGTAATTGGGATGTCCGGCGCGGTGAACGGCGTGTTGCTGTTCGGGTCGATAGAATAGCCGATACTGACCGGATGTGTCACGGAGACGAGTTCATCCGTATGGTAGTGGGTGACAGCCGAGATATTTCCGGCCTTGTCCACGGCAGCGATATGAATGTAAAAACTGCTGCCGGATGGGCGAGAGAAAGTATAGTTATTTACTGTAGTTGTAATGCTCCCATTCGGGACGGTATCCGGTTTATCGTCCACCACAATGGAATAACCTTTCATACCGGTTTCCAAAGAAGTTGAGATAACCGGGGAATAGTATTTCGTGCCGTCGTTCTGGCCGGTAGCTTCCACATAATACTGATAGCCAGTGGCGTTGTCCTGCGCGGAATAGTTGATGGTGTACTGCGTTCGGCTGGAATTGTGCGTGACACTTGAAATGACCGGTTTGTCCGGCGCATCCAAATCCTGTCCCTTGTGGTCATTCCAGCTTGTGTCGGTCGTGATCTGAGCAAGATAAAACAAAGTATTTGCCGTGACGCGCTGTTCGTCCGGCGTGGCTTCTCCGTTGGAATGGCCGGTCTGAATCATGGCACAGTTCGACCAGCTTGTCAGATAAAAGGTGTTGGTGCCCTGCCCGTTCGTACCGGTGGCTTCTGCGCTGCCGCTGTAGGTGTAGGGTGATTGATACGTCATCCACACATCCCCGAAAGCAAGCTGATTGGAATGGGACATCGGAACGTTCAAGACTGTGCCAACGTCCCCGATTTTCCACGGATAGTTGGTGAGCAGGCCCTTTTTGGCAACTTTGATCTGTGTGCCGCCGAGTATCGTGTATTTGGGGATGGTCTGAATATTGCAGTAGTGGGCGAGCTTGAAGAAATTCGGCATGGAAATTCGGTCGTTATCTACCATCGTGTCATGTCCGAACAGGACGCCGCGTCCGGTCTTGATAAAAGCGTCTGTCTTTGCTTCCGCCGTAGCAGTCAAGTCCTGATTCCCATTGGAATCCCACGCTCCGAAATACAGCACGTCGTATTTGTAGCTGCCGTCCGCGTTTTTCAGGTAAGCATCCGGGTTGGCGTTGAAATTGGAAACTGACACGGTATCTACGGAAATGAGGCCCTTACCATAGCCTTTGGGATTGTATTCGTTCGGCGTTTCCATCCACATTTTAAGTGACGCCGACTTTGGCAAAGTGTAACTCTTTCCTTGCCACGTCGTAAAGGAGACGGTCGGCGCGACAACGGGATAGATGTTCAGAACCTTCGCGCTGTCTTTGGCGGGGATGCTCTGAAAGGTCGATTCATGCGCGGACTTGGAATAGAGCATATAGCTGTACGGTTGGCTTTTGTCGCTGTTTGTCCAGTTGAGCGCCACATAGTTCCCGGACGGGTTCGGCGTCGCGGTCAGTGACAGAACCGACGCGGCGGAGGCCGCAAATACGGGCGAAGCACCGGACAGCAGAATACTGGCGGCAAGCAACGGTACGAGAAAAAGCCGCCTGAATGATTGCCTCAAATAGAAGCCCCCTTTCGGCGTGGAAGGTTGGCCGGGAAATCCCGGCCAATTCCCACTTATGTCTTTATGCAAGCTGGAACTGGAAAACAAGCTGATGGTTGGCCGTGTACGCCCCATCAAATGCGAGGCCGTAGTCCGCTGTCATGGACAGCGCGCCGGAAGTGTTAGGGTTCAGCGTTCCGACTTGCAACGGCGAATCATTCACCGCCCAATGGGTGGAAGTGCTGTACCCGCTGTTCCATCCGGAATTACCCTTCGCCGTAATGCCGAGCGCGATGTACTTCTTGGAATCCGCGAGGTTGAGAGAGCGCCACGTTTTTGCGGACGGATCAACGTCGGTGAAGGTCAGCAAACCGCCCGAAGCGGATTTCAGGGATTCCACCGTGGCAATCACCGCTACCTTGGTGTTGTTGGTCACTTTGATGTCGGGCACGGTAAAGGTTTCGGCATCCGGGCTGATGGCGTAGGCCACGTTGATTGGGTGTGTGACAGAAATAGTCAGCGGCGAGATGGAGCCGTTGATCGTCACATTTCCCGTGATGCTGCCCGTGCCGGTGTCGGTCTTGTCGGCGGCGAACGCCGGGACTGCCGCCGTCACGCCGAGTACGGCAAAGGTAACAATACCCGCGAGGACCTTTCTGAGTTTGCTTTTCATTGAGAAGCCTCCTATAAATTTTTATATCAACCGGATCGTCCGGTTGATTACGAAACGGAAAGACGGATTTTGTAGTCGGCCATTCCGAGATAAGCCTTGGTTGTTTTGTTATAATACTTGATTGCTGCGGTTACGCTGTAATTTCCGGGTGCCACGTTCTTGGAAAGAGTAAGGCCGTCGATGTGCTGTCCCGGATAGATTGGTGCGGATTTTGCCACGGTTTCGCCGTTCAGCACGATTTCACACTGCATAATGACGGTGTTGAAAGACGGATTCTCCACTTCCCAAGTACCGGAAGTCCCTTTCGACCCGTTGAGGAAGGACGCCTGCGCGCTTACCTTGTCGGTGACGGTGACTTCCTGCTTTTGAAGCCGGGACAGGATTTCCTGCCGTGACGGGGTGCTGCCGCTTCCCGGTTCCGCGCTGCCGGTATCGTCCAGAGACGGAACGGACGATGAGGGAACGGAACTGGACGGCGGTGGGTTCGGGCAGGGGTGTTGATTTCCGCAGCTTCGCAGCAAGAGCAGCAGGAGAAGCAGCAACAGCAGAAGAATCGCAAGAATGTACGGCCATTTGCGTTTTCGCTTTTTATCCTCCTTTTTACCTTTGCTTTCGTTGATTTTTTCAATTGTCATGCGGTTTCCTCCATTCATTCAGGCATGAAAAAAGGCGTCCCTTTCGGAACGCCTGAAACGACGGTTATTATCTTTCCTGATCCCGCTGCCGCTTTTTCCGCCATCCGTCCAGCAGCCGGATAATGACCTGCTCCATTTGCTGCGGGGTATACGATTTTGGGAAATATTTTTGAAGCTTATCCGCCTTAATGGTCAGGTCATTTTTTTCCGGTTTCTTTTCCTCTGACATGATCGCCAGCATACTGTCCTCGTTGAGATGCCCATCCTGACTGAACTTTTTCAGCCGCTGGGCCTGTGAAAGCGAGGGGGTGGCCTGTTCGCTTTCGATGGTATCAAGCAAAAGCGTCTGTTCCTCCGGCCTGAGGTACGACAGTTCCACGGCGGGCGTCATGGCGATTCTTTTATCGTCCACCATTTGCTGAAGTTGCGGCGCCAGCTCGTTCAGCCGGATATACCGGCGCACAGTATCGCCGCTGATATTGGCTCCTTTCGCTACTTCATCATCACTTCGGAAATTAGCCGCAACTTGCGGCGCATTTTCTTTCGATGGTCGGCCAGCCTGCCGCTTTATGGCGTCCAGCTTCATTTTGTACGCCTTGGCCCGTTCACTCGGCAGGATATTTTCACGCTGAATATTGCTGTCAACCATGATAATGGTCGCGGCGTCATCGTCCAGATCGCGGACGATAACCGGCATGGTGGGAAGCCCCGCCAGTTCACAGGCGTGTTTGCGCCGATGGCCGGAAATAAGCTCATAACCGCCGTCCGCACGGGGACGGACAATGGCGGGAACCAACACGCCGTATTCCTTGATACTTTCCACAGTTTCTTTCATGGCATCATCGTCCCGCACCTGAAACGGATGGTCGGGGAACGGGTGCAGCTCCGAAAGTGACATATCCATGACCTTTTCCCGCTTGGCGTCCTCGCGGGTTTCCTCAGTGGAGAAAATATCATCGTAACTGTTCAGACTTATGTTTTTGGCGCTGCTTTTCAATCTTCAACACCTCCTTTGTCAGTTCCCGGTACGCCTCGGCAACCTTGCCCTTCGGGTCATGAGCAAAAATACTTCTTCCTTCCGCGCTAATCTCGGCGGCACGGACAGAATGGGGAATCTCTACATCAAAAACCTTCAGCTTTGAGCCGTAGGTGTCCCTCAGCAAAGCGCTGATTTCTTTGGTATAGTTGGTGCGGCTGTCCACCATCGTCAGCAGAATGCCGTCGATTTTAAGCTTGGGGTTGATCTGCCGCCGCACCTTGTTGATTGTCTGCAAAAGCTGTTCAAGGCCCTTTGCGGGAAGATACTGCGCCTGAACGGGAATGAGAACGCTGTCGGCTGCGGCCAGCGCGTTGACGGTCAGCATCCCCAGCGAGGGCATACAGTCCAGAAGAACATAGTCATATTGCCGTTTCACCCCGTCCAGATACTGCTTCAGAATTTTTTCACGGCTCATGGCGTTGACAAGAGAAACCTCCATACCGGAAAGTTCGATATTGGCGGGCATGAGATCGACGCCCTCGTCGTGATGCAAGATGCCTTCCTTAGGGTCGATGGGCTCTTCGGTCAGCACTTTGCCCATCACTGTTGTCAACGTCACAGACAGTTGGTCTGGCTGGGGATTGCCTAAACTGATGGTGAGGGAACCCTGCGGGTCGCTGTCCACCAGCAGCACTGGCATCTGCATTTTGAGGTACGGGTCAGTGGCAAGGCGGTCAATCCGAGAGGATTTCTTCCATAAAATCACTCCGCGGTGTTCCGGCAGAGAAAAAACAAAGTTTGATTGAAAGAAAAATGTGGTATAATATAAAAAACCACACGGAAAGGAGCGATGCTTTTGGAACAGTATGATCAGACAGTCCGCCTTTGGAAATCCTTCTCCATTACCTCCGCGGCTGAGTTGGATCAGCATCTGGACAGCTTCCGGATTTTGTTTGCGTTTCACTCCGGGAAGATCGAAAATGAAGAAATCACCTATCATGACACGCGGGAAATCTTTGAAAACGGAAAAGTGTCCAACTATACCGGAAGCCCCCGCACGCTGTTTGAACAGCAGAATCAGAAGCTCTGTTATGAGTTTCTAAAAGATAAAATTGTGAAAAAAGAACCGCTGAGCTTAGAATTAATTCTAGAAATCCACCGGATTCTCACGGGCGGAACCTACGACGAGCACCGCTATGTAAAGAACGGCGAGCGTCCCGGCAGCTTTAAAAAGCACGATTACGTTACCGGCGTCCATGAAGTCGGTTCAGCGGCTGAGAATGTTGAGAGCGACGTGCGAGAACTGCTTGAGGAAGTTGAGGCGTATGATGGGCAGGATATCCTCAAAGCGGCCGCCTACCTTCACGCAAAATTTGAATTTATCCATCCTTTCGCGGACGGAAACGGGCGCGTGGGCAGGACTCTCCTGAATTATTATCTGATGACTTATGATCACCCGCCGATGATTGTTTACAATGAAGACAAAAGCCTGTACTATGAATGCCTGCAGAAATACGACGAGGACGAAGAACTGAAACCGCTGTTTGAATTTCTGAAATACGAAACCGGTAAGACTTGGGAAAAAGCCTTAAAGCTCAGTAATGGACTGAAAACTGAGCGCAAAGGCCTTGCTGATTTCACACAGAATCTATAAACCAAATAAGCAGTATGCCAAAGGAGCTATCCGTAAGGACGGCTCCTTTTTTCGTCTTCAGTGATGATTGAGACCCGAACACGCAGAAAGCAACTCGTCCGCTTCTGAACAGCAAAGCCGCCAGCAAAGGCAGAGCCGACGCCGTGCACATACACAGCCGATTCAAGAAGAACCTGACACCCCGCAGCCCGAGCAGGAAAACCAGGGCATCACAATGGGAGGCCTATAGGAAACATAGACTTTATTGATATCGTAATAGGGTGCAAGACAATCCATGCTTATTTCGGACAGCCGGCTGCTTTTGCCGGCTCCTTTTTTATGTTCAAATTTTGATTGTAAGCAGCAGGAGCCGACAGGTTGAACCGCACAAAGAGCCTTATTCCGCCGAGATCGATTGAACGCTGGAAGGGATGCAGAGCGCTGTTGGCGGACTGATCGAATTGATTGATCTGGAAAAATTCGTGACGCTTGTCTGTAACGAAGAGGCAAAGCTCATCGGCATGGAGGGCAACCGATCTTTAGGAAACGACATCATCGCGGGAACTTTTTTATTACAGGCAGTGATAAAGAAGGAAATTTCACTTCGCTGTCCGCTGATAAAATCAAGCAGTATACAGAAAAATTTCAGACTCCGGAAACATTTACTCCGGAGGAAATTGAAAACACAACCGGTATTTGGTTTATCAGCCTCTGAGCAGGAAGGAGATTTTGCTATGAGAAAAGAAACCTTAACGGTCCGTTTCAATTCGGAAAAGCTTCAGGCGATCAGGCAGTATATGAGGAAAAAAGACGCTGACCTGAATGAAGAGTTGGATGCTGAACTGCAAAAGCTTTATGAAAATACATTCCGTCAGCCGTCCGGGAATATATTGAATCCCGCGATTTCGGGGAAGCCGCCAAACATTCCGAAACGTAGGATGATTAAATGATGGGAAAAGAAGAAACCGTAATGTCTTTCACTCAGGATCAGGAAACCGCCTTGGAATGTATTCGAGGGCTGACTTATTATGCAATGGAGCGGCAGGCGGACAATCTCACGCATTTGAATCCTACCGAATTCCATATCCATCTGGAAAACAGGAACGCTAAGATTCGCAATATGATTATCCATCTCTCTCGGTTTTGGGGTCTTTCGACGAACCTTGAAACAGAGATTTTAAAACCTTTTGATGACAACATCTGTTCCGCGCATTGTCCGGCCAAGATTGAAATCGCGGGTGCGGACCATCAAAAAGCGGTTGTTTCAGGACTCTCCCGTTATGCTGATGAGCTGATACGAACAGTGGATGCCCGGAGTGAGCTGATGCAGGTGCGAAATCTTCTGGAGGATATTGCCGCCTATCTCCCATGGAATGTTTTCTATCAGAAGGCCGAGCCGCTTCGGGACCAAATTGACTTTTCCCTCGCTTCTGCCACCGCCCGCCAAAATATTTTATTTACCCATATTTTGCTGGGAGCAGAAACCGGACCGGCAGGCAGTGACTTTCTTTCCGGTGCCATGGAGGATGAGGAAGGCATCAGGGGAACAGAATTATTTGAGAATTTAAAGACGCAACATCCGGAGATCCGGAATTGGCATACGATCTGTACGCTTTACCGCTGTGGAAATGGGCTTGAATTACCCAGGAATGCCTCTAGCTTGGATCTGCAGATCATGCGGGAAAAGGGAGAAAATTTTCTGGATCTGAAGGGAGTCACATGTTGCCGGATGCCCATTGAATTTGATATGTATCTCGACGAATTTCCAAGCTATGATTCCCATTCTCAGAAATTGAACATGTGAAATCTGTAAGAGATATTTTATCATATTAACGGGAACACCAGCACAACAGATATGAAGGCCCGTGTTGCCGCCCATGTGCCGTTTTGTGCCGCTTTGGGCTCAAGGGTGGCATCCCAATCCCAGTCTGCCCCTAAATCCCCGCGTTGGAGCTGTGTGCCAAAGCTTGCATTTAAGAGCTGCCGTGATTCTCTCCCCTTTTGCAAGGTGAAAGTCAAGGTCGAAAGTTGTGCGGGTTAAAGCGCGGGTGGCTTTTACAAGCCTCCCGCACGGTTTACACCGACAGGCAAAGCCGTCCGGGGATTACGTCCTGCCACCCGGAATGGAGGTTTATCCAAATCCGGGTGGCTTACATATCCTGTTTCCATAATTAAACCCAATATGTGTGGGTGGCTTGTACACCCCGGAAAGGAGCTCCATGAGCGGTAATACAGAAAAGACTAATTTTCCATTCGGATCAATACTAAACTGCTTGAAATGTGCGACCGATATCTGGAAGTAACCGATTCTCTCAGCCGAACAGAATTAATTGAAAACGCACTGCGCTTTTATCTTGGTTATCTTTCTTCCCGAAAAATTGAGGACTACCTTCTCCAGTCTCTGTCGTCCGTTTTGACCGGAACCGTCCATGACAGCGAAAACAGGATTGCCAGAACAGAGTTTAAGCTGTCGGTCGAAGTTTCAAAGCTCGCTCATGTGATTGCTTACAGCCACGATATTGATGACGCCGCTTTGCAGAAACTCCATGTAAAATGTCTGGACGAAGTCAAGCGAATCAACGGCTCCATCAAATTTGAAGATGCTTATCGGTATCAGAAACATGAAATTTGATTTAGTCCGAAAAAAAGTACTTACGCGCACTAGTATGTAGAAAAGTTAAGAAAATAGGGATTGAAATTCACTCGTCCAATAATCTATACTATATATTAAGAAATAAAAAGGAAGGAGATATGAAATTATATTTGACTTCTTAAAAAAGAGGAAAGTAGAAGTGTCGAAACCCCTTGCGGTGGATCTCTCTGCCAGAGCGGGGGCACCAAAGCCAAAGGCGGTAGCTTTTGTCGACTATGAGCACTGGTTGTTTTCTCTGCAGAATCAATATCATATGAAGCCTGATCCGTTTCGATGGGCCAATAATCTAAAAGATAATTATGAATTAAATGATATCCGCTTTTATGGTGATTTTTCGCAGGAAGCGATGAGCCGTGAGCTTACAAGAATCCGTCAGGTCTCCAATCAGGTGATAGAAACAAAAAACAGCAGCGAGAATTACCGAAAAGATTTTACTGATTTCATAATGCTGGATGCCATTTATCAGACAGCTATTTTTTCAAAGGATATAGACGTGTTCATTCTCTTTACAGGAGATGGGCACTTTAATTCCGTAACCTCTTTTTTGAAAAACAACCTTCAAAAATCTGTTTTGGTTTACGGTGTGAAAAATTCATTCAGCAATACACTAAAAGCAGCATCTTCCTCATGGTTTGAAATTCCGGCCGATAATGATATCTTTTTGAATTGTTATCAATTGATTTTACAATACATTGCATATATTGACAGCAAAAGCAATGGTTTCCGGCCAACTTTTTGGAACGCGGTACATTCAGTAGCCGAATATAATCAATTAGATGAAAATTTAGTTAACGCATCTCTTAGTCAGTTAATAGAGCAAGGATATATTTCGGAGAAGATAGAAACTATTAGATTTCAAAAACAGTTGAAAGTGCTGATTGTGGATTGGGAAAAAGCTATAAGGGATAACCTATGGGACCCTAATACATAAAACTTTTATTGCAAGTTATTATTGTATGGTATAATCAGTATAAAATTATTATATTAGGAGTGATTACAATGCCAAGGGGTAGAAAAAAAGCAACACCTGAGAATCTGGAGCAGCAGATTAGTGGATTGGATGCCGAGATCGAGTCTTATCAGCAAAAGATACAGGAAGCTAAAAGAAAGAAAAAAGAGCTGATTGAGCAGAAAAAGAAACAGGACATGGAAAAACTTTTTTCTATGATCCAGGAGAGTGGGAAAACCGTGGAAGAGGTTATCCAATCTTTTCAAAATCAATAGCCTTGAAATATCGATTAATACAATTTGGATATTAAGGAACTGGCAGAACGATTGTCAGTTCCTTTTTGTATTTGATAATAAAATGAGGTGTTCCCGTATGCCAAAGCTGATCTTTCGTAGTAATTACATGCGAGATGCACCCCCGCAGCACCTTGCAAATTACGTAAAATATATTGCTTTCGGAGATGATGTTCCGGAAGCGGATGCGCTCCTGCGGGTCGAGCCCGGCCGTGGGTTCGTCGAGGATCAGGATT